>OZ244809.1:0-2221888 GCA_965220215.1 Dehalococcoidia bacterium | reverse complement strand
ACAAGGTGAAGGACGGCAGCCAGTTCATCGCTATTACCGATCCCAGCACTCCCCTGGCTACCCTAGCCCGTGAGCGCAACTTTCGGGAAGTGCTCCTCACCCCGCCGGATGTGGGCGGGCGCTACTCAGTGCTCTCCTACTTCGGGCTTGTCCCCGCAGCCCTCGCAGGGGTGGACGTCGCCATGGTGCTGCACAGCGCCCAGGGAATGGCGCGTGCTTGCGGGGCCGACATACGGCCTGAGCAGAACCCCGGCATCTGGCTAGGCGCGCTGCTCACTGCCGCGGTCCGAGCAGGACGGGACAAGCTGACCTTCCATCTCCCCGAGTGGCTGGAGCCCTTTGGCCCTTGGTTGGAGCAGCTTCTGGCCGAGTCTACGGGCAAAGAAGGCACAGGCATAGTGCCGGTGACTGCGGAACCTCCGGGTCCGCCGGAGAGCTACAGCAACGACCGGCTGAACCTTACCTACGGCTCCGCCCGCTCCAGCCAGACGAACGTCCTGCTGCCCTGGAACGGCGTGAC
This sequence comes from Dehalococcoidia bacterium, assembly GCA_965220215.1. Lineage (GTDB taxonomy): Bacteria > Chloroflexota > Dehalococcoidia > SHYD01 > SHYD01 > CBDDEI01. The sequence continues at coordinate 2,221,368 of OZ244809.1, read as the reverse complement.
GGAAATAGGCGCGGAGTTTTTCCGCTGGGAGATCGCTACCGCCTCCATTGGCTACGGGCTACACATGAACCCCTTCGATCAGCCGGAAGTGGAGTCTGCCAAGGCGGCTGCGGCTACGGTGCTTGCCCGTGAGAGCGCGCCGTCAACGCCCGCGCTACCCCTGAACGAACTGCTGCAGTCCCTCAAGGATGGCGACTACGTAGCCTTTCAGGCCTATCTGCCCCGCTCGCCACAGCTGCGGAAGACGCTGCAGTCCGTCCGTGCCCGCCTGCGCGACCACTTCCGCGTGGCTACCACACTGGAGTTTGGACCCCGTTATCTGCATTCCACCGGCCAGCTCCACAAGGGCGGGCCCAACACCGTCTGCTGCATCCAGATAGTGGACGAAATAAAAGAAGATGCGCCCATCCCCGGCAAGCCCTTCACTTACGGACGGCTCATTACCGCCCAGGCGGAGGGCGACCTTATGGCATTGCAGGAGCGCGGCCGACGCATCAGCCGGGTCACCGTGGACGAGCTTCTCAAAGCCGCCGATTCCTGGCGCTAACCCAGCCTTCGTTCTCGTCATTCCGAATTTGCCCGCCTCTGGCGGAGGACAACGTCTAGCAACACCCGCTGCCCGCGTCGTGCTTAGAGAATGTGGTGATTGAAGAACCGCACTTCTAATCGTTCCACCCGCTTCCCTATTGGAGGCTTTGCTGCACTTGGGAGGACGTGGAGGCCGCTATTTGTCTCTCTCCTCAGGCTGTGCTATGCTGCCGCACACGGGCAACACCGCGGCATTCGTGCCTAGTTTTCTGTTGTCAGGCAGTTTACACGTCACTATACTGAGTCCCATCACGAGAGGAGGTTTTTATTATGGCTATGGCTACAGAGGTCATCAGCGATTTCAGCGCAGCCGAGATCGGTGAGCGCGTCTCACGTGTCCAAGAGGGCATGAAGGCCAAGGGCTGGGACGCTGTTCTGGTTGTCGATGAAGGAACCGGAGGCGTTCGTTATCTGGCAGGTCTCTCCCATATCGATTCGCCCACCCCGTCGTTCATCGCGCTCGGCCAGTCCGGCGGCCCCATCATGGTCGTCGCGGAGGGCATGGGCGGCAGCACCATCAACCTGCTCAACCAGTACACCGCCACCATGATCGAATCGCCAAGCGGCCGCGGCGGCAGCCTACCAGACGCCATCTGCTCTGCCCTCGGCAAGGTTGGCTACAAGGGCGGCGCACTCGCCGTGGATGGCGGCCAGCTCCGCTTCGGCATGGCAGAAAACATCCGCAAGAATTTTGACAATGTCTCTTTTGTCCCCTCAGGGCGGCTAGTGGAGATGGCCCGGCTACACCGCAGCGCGGCAGAGCAAGCAATCTACAAGAAGTCGGCAAACATTGCCTATAGCTGCATGGAGCTCTACATGTCCGTCATCCGCCCAGGCATCCGTCACGATGTCGCGGTGGAGCAGGCGGTGAACCTCACCGTCCAGATGGGCGCAGAGTCCCAGAACCTCATCCACGGCGGCGGCACCCCCTGGATTTGGGGAACCAGCACTCGCGGCGACGATGTCTGGGAAGAGGGCGACCTCTCCTCCGTAGAGTTGAACCCCCGCTATCGCGGCTACTACGCCCAGGTCTGCCGCACGTGGCTCGTCGGCAAGGGCGATCCCGCCAAGCAGAAGATGGTGGACGACGTCCGCCGTATCTTGGACGCGATGTACGCTGCCGCAAAACCCGGCATGACCGGCAAGGAGGTCTTCCACGCCGGCATGGAGGTAGCCAAGCCTCTGGGACGCGACTTCCAGGATGTCCGTTGGGGCCATGGCATCGGTCTCACAATCGGCGAGCAGTTCGACATCGCTGATTGGGACCCGGCGCCCGGCGGCCCCTGCGATACCCCCATCATTGAGGGCGCGCACGGCAACTTCCATCCGTTCTTCATCGAGAAGGGCCCGGCCGGCCGCGGCACCTTCAACGCCCTCTGGGGCGATCCCTGGATCATGGGCAAGAACGGCATTGAGTTCGCCTTCGATCCGCCACGAGCCCAGCTCTAGCGCTGGGAACTGAGAAAGGAGCAAGCACTATGACAACCGCAGCCACAGTCCTATGCGATTACAGCGAGGCTGAAGTAAAGGAACGAGCGGCCCGCGCCCAGGCGATCATGAAGAGCAAGGGCTGGGAGCAGCTACTCGTCATTGACGAAGGAACCGCCGGCGTACGCTACTTGGCCGGCCTCTCCCATGTGAAGGCCCCGTCTCCCGCCTTCATGGTTCTGCCGCAGTCCGGCGACCCCGTATTGCTGGCAGCCTGGGGCATGGCGGGCGCTGGCATCAACCAGCTTGAGAAGCATACCTACGTTAAAGTGAAGCCCATCACCGGTCGCGGCTTCGGCGGCGACGTTCCCGGAGCCATCGCGGAAGCACTGAGCGAAGCCGGCTACAAGGGCGGCCCGCTGGCCGTTGACGGCCTGCCCCTCCTGCGGGACGGCTTGGTGTCCGCACTCAAGAGCAAGTTCCCGGACATCTCCTTTGTGAACGCCGCCCGCACTACCGAGGTCATCCGCCTGGAGAAGAGCGCTGCGGAGGAGGCCAACTACCGCCGCTCGGCTATCCAGTCCTACAACGGCATGGAAGTGTTCATGTCCGTCATCCGGCCCGGCGTCCGCAATGACGACGCTGTGCAGGAAGCCACCCACGTCAGCGTGATGCAGGGCGCAGAGGAGAACCTCCTCATCCACGGCGCAGGCACTCCCTGGGTCTGGGGCCGCGGCACCCGCGGCGACAACACCTTTGCGGACGGCGATCTGGTCACCGTGGAGCTGAACGCCCGCTTCCACGGCTACTATGCCCAGGTCTGCCGCTCCTGGATCATCGGCCACGTGGATCCGGAGAAGCAGAAGCTCATCGATGACACCAAGCGGATCACAGATGTCATGTACCAGGTTGCCAAGCCGGGTATGACCGGCAAGGAGATCTTCCGAGCCGCCGAGGCCGAGGCCAAGAAGGTGGGCCGGGAGTTCTGCGACGTCCGCTGGGGCCACGGCGTCGGCCTCACTATCGGCGAGTGTTTTGACTTTGCTGATTGGGACCGTGAAGAGGGAGGCCCGTGTACCACGCCCATTCCCGTAGGCGCGCACGGCAACTTCCATCCGTTCTTCATCATCCCCGGTCCCACCGGCCGCGGGGCGTACAACGCCCTCTGGGGTGATCCCTGGATCATGGGTAAGGACGGCGTTGAGCTGCTGGTAGACCCGCCACGAGCATTGGTCCCGTAAGCTCACCTAAACAGCGATAACAGCGAAGGCGCTAGCATAATGCTAGCGCCTTCGCACATTTCTGTACCCGCTTATCTCTTTTGCTTTGCCAGGCGCTGCCGTATAATGTGTCGGTAGGGTTTACGTGACTTCCTTCACAAGTTGCTCCCCGTTAAGCCAGCGCAGTAGGGACCCAGGAAAGAAGCGCAACGTATGCGAAAAATCGCAGTCATTGGCACCGGCTACGTAGGCCTGGTCACCGGCACCTGCTTGGCCGACCTGGGTAACGCGGTCTGCTGCATTGATATCGATCAGCGCAAGGTAGCGCAGCTTCAGGCTGGGGAGCCCCCTATCTACGAGCCTGGCCTCAAGGAAATGGTGGAGCGTAACCTCAAGGCCCAGCGCCTCTCCTTCACCTCTGATTATGCGGAGGGCCTGCAGGACGCCGAGTTCGTGTTCATCGCGGTGAACACCCCTTCCGGCATCGACGGCGAAGCGGACATGGAACAAGTGCGCAAGGCTGCGGAAGGCATTGCAGCCCACATCCGCCGCGACCTTATCATCATCAACCGCAGCACTGTGCCCATCGGCACCGCCGACCAGGTGGCGGACATTGTGCGGCGCGCGGACGGCCCAATACCCTTCTCGGTGGTCTCCAACCCCGAGTTCACCAGGGAAGGCTCCGCCGTGCAGGACTTCCTCCACCCCGACCGCGTAGTGTTAGGCGCAACGGACCACGATGCGGCACAAGAGGTCGCCAGCCTCTACGCCAGCTTCGACGCCCCAATCATCATCACCGACCTCAACACCGCTGAGATGATCAAGTATGCCTCTAACGCCTTCCTGGCCACCCGCGTGGCGTTCATCAACGAGATCGCCGCCATCTGTGAAAAGGTGGGCGCGGACGTGAAGGAGGTTTCCCACGGCATGGGCTTGGACAGCCGCATCGGACAGGCCTATCTGGACGCCGGCCTTGGCTACGGCGGTAGCTGCCTGCCCAAGGACGTGCGCGCCCTGGAGCACGAGGCCGCGATTCACGGCTGCCACCCCCAGTTGCTGCGAGCAGTCATGGACATCAACCGCGACCAGCGCCGCCTGGTGGTGCAGCGGCTCCGCGAGCTCCTAGCCGCATTGGACACTAAGAGCAACCATAACAGCCTGGAAGGCCGCACCGTTTGCGTTCTGGGCCTTAGCTTTAAGCCCGGCACTGACGACATCCGTGAAGCGCCCTCTCTGGACATCATCCAGCTATTGGAGAGCGAAGGGGCGCAGGTGCGCGCCTACGACCCCGCCGCGATGGAGCGTTTTAGGAGCGAGGGCGCCCTCCCCAAGGTGGTCCTCTGCAGCGATCCCTATCAGGCAGCCGACGGTGCCGATGCCGCGATAGTGGTCACGGAGTGGAACGAGTTCAAAAACCTTGATCTGGAACGACTACACAGCCTCCTCCGTTATCCCTTAGTAATAGATGGCCGCAATATCTATGACACCGAGACCATGCAGGCAAAGGGTTTCACCTACTGGAGCGTCGGGCGACGCGCCGTGATGCCTGCTGTAGTCCCTGAAGAGAGGGTTGCTCGTGCCTGAATCCCCCACTACACAGGCCGTTACGGAGATCGTCCGGCCGTATCAGGGCCGCAGGGGCGTGCTCCTAGAGGTGTTCCACCGCGTCCAGGAGGAGTACGGTTACATCCCGCCTGAGGCCATGGAGCCCATTGCCAAAGCCCTGGGCATGCGTCCCTCCACCGTCTTTGGCAGCCTTACCTTCTACACGGAGTTCCGCACTACGCCTCCGCCACCGGTGCAGATCAACATGTGCCTGGGCCCCACCTGTCACATCAACGGCGCGGACACTATCCGGGCCATCCTGGAACACAGGCTGGGCATCAGCGGCGAAGAGGGGTCTGCGGAGAGCGGCTGCGGTATCCACGTCATCCAGTGCGCCGGACACTGCCACTTGGCCCCATTACTTTATGTCAATAACCTTCCGCGCACTAATGTGAAGGTTGCAGAAGCCACTGCCCTTGCCGACGAAGCCCGTCGCATGGCCGGCTTGCAGGCAGTCACTTAACTTCCGATAGGCTCAATTGAAACGCGTGCTATGGAACAATATCAATCGCTGAAACTTCAGGCCCAGCCGAGCTGGCGGGAACACCTTAACAGCGCTCAAGCGCGCGTTACCGTGAGCCTGGGGTCCTGCGGCATAGACGCCGGCGCGGCCGACACCCTGGAAGCCGTCCGCACGGCTGCCGCCGGCCTGGGCATTCCGGTGAGCATAAGCCAGGTGGGTTGTAACGGTATGTGCTGGATGGAGCCTCTGATAACTATCGCCCGCCCCCGCGAACTGCCCGTGACCTACGGGCCAGTCTCCGCCGCGGAAGCGCCCGACCTGCTGCGCGCGGTGCTAACTCAGAACGACCGCCGCGCCGACAAGGCCCAAGGGGTAGACGGCGACAGCGCATTGGACGGCATCGCTCCATTTTCTGAACTGCCCTACTTCCAGGTGCAGCGGCGACGCCTCCTGGAGCGCTGCGGCCTCATCGATCCCGAAAACTTAGACCACTATCTGGCCACCGGCGGCTACGAAGCGCTCGATAAGGTGCTCACCTCCCTACAACCGGAGGAGATCGTCAAAGCCCTTGTCGACGCCAACCTTACCGGCCGCGGCGGCGCGAACTTCCCCGCCGGCCGCAAGTGGGAATTCCTGCGCACCGCTGCCGCCACGCCCAAGTACATGGTCTGCAACGCCGACGAGGGCGACCCCGGGGCATTCGTGAACCGTATCTTGCTTGAAAGCGACCCCCATCTGTGCATCGAAGGCATGGCCATCGGTTCCTACGTCACCGGCGCGGAGTACGGCTATATCTACATCCGCGACGAGTACCCCCTGGCCGTGGAGCGGACGCAGCACGCCATCGCGCAGGCGGAGGAGCGCGGCATCCTTGGGAACGACATGCTGGGCAGCGGGCACCCCTTCCACCTTGAGGTGGTCAAGGGCGCGGGAGCGTACGTCTGCGGCGAGGAGACCGGGCTCATCGCCTCAATCCAGGACTACCGCGGCATGCCCCGCATCAAACCGCCCTTCCCGGCACAGGCCGGCGTCTTCATGAAGCCCACTAATGTGAACAACGTGGAGACCTTCACCTACGTCCCCGGCATCGTACTCAACGGCATCGACTGGTTCGCCGATATCGGCACAGAGCGCAACAAGGGCACCAAGCTCTTCAGCCTCAGCGGGCGGGTGAACCGGGTCTGCATCGTAGAGGTGGACTTGGGAACTCCTATGCGCACCCTTCTGGAGGTCTGCAGCGGCGGCCTGCCGGAAGGCCACACCATCAAGGGCATCCAACAGGGCGGCCCCTTAGGCGGCATCGTCCCGCCGGAGTGGCTGGACACGCCGCTGGATCCCGCCAACTTTGCTGCCGAGGGCACCATCATGGGCAGCGGCGGCCTCATCTTCCTAGACGACCGGGATTGCGCCGTGGATATCTGCAAGTGGCTCACCACCTTCGATCAGGACGAAAGCTGCGGCCGTTGCACCACCTGCCGCGTAGGCTCCATGCGCATGGTGGACATCATGGAGCGGCTGACCAGCGGCAAGGGCACACCGGAGGACATCAGGGCCCTCAAGCAGCTGGAAGGCATCATGCAGAACGGCAACTGCGTCCACGGCCAGTTCACCCCCAAGCCCTTCAACGCCGCCTACAAGTGGTTCCAAGCCGAGTTTGATGCTCACATAACGGACAAGCGTTGTCCTTCTGGCGCCTGCCTGGAGATGACGGAGTACGTCACCAACCCCGACCGCGCTACCGGCGCAGTCGCTGATGACCTGGTAGCCTCCTGCCCGGTGGACGCCATCGTTAAGCAGGGGGATACGGCTACTATTCTCCAGAGCAAGTGCATCCGCTGCGGGCTGTGCGCGGAGGCCGCGCCGGAAGCGGTCACGGTACAACCCAAGACGCAATTCCAGCCAGTGCAGCGCGAAGTTCGCTATGCATCTATTTCTTCCTAGATAGGAACGCATATGGAAACGGTCAACATCACCATAGACGGACAGCAGTACGAGGTTGAGAAGGGGATTCCCCTAGTTCTGGCTGCAGAGCGGGCGGGAGTACGCATCCCCCACCTCTGCTTCTATGAAGGGCTTAGCGTCTTCGCCGGCTGCCGCCTCTGCGTGGTGCAGATCGATGGCGTGCGTGGCTTACCTACCTCCTGCTCCACCCAGACTACGGAGGGGCAGGTCGTGTGGACCAAGACCCCAGAGATAGTAGAGATGCAGCGGGGCGTCATGAGCCTGATCCTGGCCGACCACCCAGACCGCTGCCTGAGCTGCCACCGCCAGGAGCATTGCGGCATCGACGGCGTCTGCCTGCGAGATTCGGTGGTAACTTACCGCTGCCTCACCTGCGCCAAGAACAAGCGCTGCGAGTTCCAGAGCACATCGGAAGAGATGGAGATGCAGAAATACTCCATGCTCTACTATCAGGAGGCTCACTCCTGGTACGGCCCGGACCACGTAGAGCTGCCCATCAAGCGGGACAATCCCTTCATTGAGCTTGATTTCAACGAGTGCATCCTGTGCGCCCGCTGCGTCCGCGCCTGCGACGAAACCCGCGGCCTCAGCGTCTATGAGATGAGCAACAAGGGCCCTGAGGCTCGCATCGACACCGCCTTCAGCCTGCCCATGCAGTCTGTGGGCTGTGACGCCTGCGGCGCTTGCATTGACGTGTGCCCGGTGGCCTGCATCCTGGACCGCCCCAGCAAGTGGAAGGGCAATGCCCAGCGCACCGTAACCACCGTCTGCCCCCACTGCAGCGATGGCTGCCAGCTGGACGTAGAAGTGAAGCAGGACAAAGTGCTGCGGGTGTCCCCCAATAAGGAAGCGCCCGCTAACCACGGCATAGCCTGCGCTCAGGGACGTTTCGGTCTGGACTTCATCAATGACCAGCGCCGCCTTACCAAGCCCCTTATTCGCCGCGACGGCCACCTCACCGAAGCCTCCTGGGAGGAAGCCCTGGACTTGGTAGCAGCCCGGCTCATGACGTACAAGAGCGGCAGCTTTGCCGCGCTGGCCTCTCCGAGCGCCACAAACGAGGAGAACTATCTCCTCCAAAAGCTCACCCGTGAGGCTATGGCAAGTCCCTATATCGAGACCTATACCGCTACCGACGACCGCGGGCTGTTCAACGCCCTGGCCCAGTCCATGGGCTATCCTGCTTCCACCGGCTCACTGGACAGCATCTACCAGGCCAAATGCCTGTTGGTGATGGGCGATGTCACCTTCACCCATCCCATCGCGGCATGGCAGACCCGGCGGGCCGGACGCTTCACCAACGCTACGGTTATCGTCGCCAGCCCTCGCGAGAGCGAGCTGACCACTACCGCCGATATCTGGCTGCGCTACAAGCCCGGCACGGAGCTGTCCCTCTTAGGCGGACTGCTGAAGGTCATACTGGACGAGGGTCTTACCGACCAGTCCTTCTTAGCCGAACGCTGCACTGACCTGGATGCGCTCCAGTCCGCACTGGAGCAGTACTCATTGCCCGCCGTGGCCGAGACCACCGGCGTGGCCGCCGAGGCCATTGAGCGCGCGGCCCGCGCGTATGCCGGCAGCGGCGCATCCACCATCCTCTACGAGCAGGGTCTGCTGCAATTTACCCAGAATAGGGAGGCCGCTGCCGCCCTGGTAGACCTCGCGCTGCTCACCGGCAACGTAGGCAAAGAGGGCGCAGGCGTTATGGCTATGGGCAGCGCCGCAAACCTCCAGGGCTCCTGGGACGTGGGCTGCCATCCTGCCTATCTCCCCGGCTACCGGCCGGCTGTAACTCCCGGTCTGCCTCAGCCTGAGCTGCTTGATGCCATCTCCTCCCGGCGCATTAGGGCCGCGATCCTCGCCGGCGTCGATCCCGTGGCCGACGACCCCAATCGCGGCGACGTAACCGTCGCCTTAGAGAACCTGGACTTCCTGGTGGTCATGGACTCCACCCGCACCGCCACCGCAGAGAAAGCCCACGTGGTGCTACCCCTTTCGACATTTGCGGAGCAGGACGGCTCCTTTACCAACGGCGAGCGCCGCGTGCAACGGGTGCGTCAGGTCTTCACCCCCCGCGAGGGCTCCATGCCCGGCTGGGAGATCTTGATGGAGCTGGGACATCGCCTGGGCGAGGACGGCTTCCACTTTGAGGGCGCTTCCGCCATCTTTGACGAGATCGCCCGCTCAATTCCTCTCTACACCGGCCTGAGCCACGACCGCTTGGAGCAAGAGAGCCCGCAGTGGCCCTGCCCGTCGGCGGACCATCCCGGTACGTCCGCTCTTTACACCGAACAATTTCGCAGTGGCAAGGCACCGCTTCTGCCCGTGGGCGCGCCGTCCGCGCCGGAACCGGTCAGCAGCGATTACCCGCTACTCCTCGCCGTGGGCCGGGAGATGCTCCCCTACCACCGTGAGGTGCTCACCGCCAAGGAAGACCCGCATACTCGACCATTCGACGAAGAGCTGTTGCGCATCCATCCTGACGATGCAGCTCGCTGGCAGATCGACAACGGAGATGCCCTGCGTGTTATCACCCGCGGCGCAACGGTGCAGGCCATGGCCAGCGTCACCGACGGTGTGCCCAGCGGGTCGGCTTTCCTGGTGCTGCCCGTCCTCCACAACACTGCCGTGGTGGAGCAAGGCCCCATCGCAGAGCTGTGGGAAAGTCTCCCTCAGCCCGGCGTCATGGCTGCTCGTTTGGAAAAGGCCTAAGAGTTAGTGCACCAACCCCCTTCCATGTTAGACATAGTGAACACCATCAGAGAAAGTTAGACTCAATACATGGCAGATTTTCCCGAGCGCCTGCCCATAGACCGTAAGGCCCGGTTTCAGATCCCGCACCAGGACATCCTCAAGCAGGACCCCAGCATCAGGAGCTGCAACTGGAACGAAGTAGTCCTGGGGTTTGAAAACGCTGAGGCGGCAATGATAGAGGCCAACCGCTGCATCCAATGCCCGGCGGCGCCCTGCATCAACGCGTGTCCGCTACACAACAACATTCCCGGCGCGCTCTGGGAGTTGGAGCAAGGCAACTTTATCGAGGCCGCGAACGTGTTCCGCATCACCAGCACCATGCCAGAGGTCTGCGGCCGCATCTGCCCCCAGGAGCGCCTCTGCGAAGGCTCCTGCGTGGTGGGCAACCAGAAACGGATTCCGGCTACGCCGCCCGTTTCCATCGGACTGCTAGAAGCCTTTGCGGCCGACCAGCAGCGCGCCAGTCAGGGCTATCCCGTGCCGCCCATCGCGCCGGCCACAGGCAAGCGCCTTGCCATCATCGGTTCAGGTCCGGCAGGCCTAACCGTAGCAGAGCTCGCCGCTCAAGACGGCCATAAGGTGGTCATCTATGAATCCTGGCCCAAGCCCGGCGGTATCATGCGCTACGGCATCCCCAGCTTCAAGATGAGCAAAGAGATCACCGAGGAGAAGATAAGCCTCCTGGAGAAGATGGGCATAGAGTTCCGTTGCAATACCACCATTGGGAAGGATATTAGCTTCAACCAACTGGCTGAGGAGAACAACGCTATCTACCTGGCCCACGGCGCGGGCATCCACGCCTCCACCGGCGCGCCGGGAGAAGACCTCCCCAACATCCACTGGGCAACCGACTTCTTAGCTCAAGGCAATATCCCCGTGGAGGAGTTGCCGGAGTACTTACGTGAGCCATTGCACCTGGGCAATCAGATTGTGATCATTGGCGGCGGCGATACCTCTATGGACTGCGTCCGCAGCGCCGTCCGTCTCGCAAAAATCCAGGGCCTAGAGGCCACCGTCACCTGCCTCTACCGCCGCACGGAAGCTGAGATGCCCGGGCGGGAGGAGGAACGCACCCATGCCAAAGAAGAGGGCGTGGAATTCCGCTTCTTCACCGCTCCCGTGCGCTTTATCCCCGACTCAGAGGGCGCAGTAGCAGCCGTAGAGTGCGTCAAGATGGAGTTGGGTGAGCCCGATTCCTCGGGACGCCCTAGGCCTGAGCCCGTGCGCGGCTCTGAACACCTGGTGCCCGCCGACACCGTCATCCTGGCTGTCGGCTACAACGGCGACGCTGAACTGGCAGAGAACGCCCGTCTCAACCACCGCTGGGGCCTGATCCTGATAGACCAGGAGTCGGGCATGACAAACCGCCCCGGCGTCTTTGCCGGCGGCGATAGCGTGCGCGGCTCAGACCTGGTAGTCACCGCCCTGGCCCAGGCCCGCACCACCGCCCTCGGCATCCTGGAGTACCTGGCAAAAACCCCCGCGTAAAGCGACTAGCCTCATGTCACTGCCGCAAACAAAAGGGTTACCAACAAGCCCTTGACTTCTCGCGCAAATGTGCTAAAACTGGGCTTTAGGAATTCCTAGAATAACCGCATGGCAGAACATGCCCCAACTTTGGAATCAACATCCAGACGGGATACGTCAGCTATTATGCGAAGTGTCCGGTCTACTGACACAGCCCCTGAAATTACTCTCAGAAAGGCCCTTTGGGCCAAGGGGCTACGATACCGAGTAAACGTCAAGAGCTTGCCGGGCAAGCCCGATCTCGTCTTCCCCACGAAGCGGATTGCTGTCTTCGTAGATGGAGACTTCTGGCATGGGGGACAATGGAGCAAACGGAAGCTCACTTCACTAGAAGACCAGTTTATAAGTACTCAATCCCAACCTTACTGGCTCAGCAAGATTAAGCGAAACATGCGCCGTGACTGCTCTGTTACAAATCAGCTCATCAGCGATAAATGGACGGTACTCCGCTTCTGGGAAAGTGAAGTGAAGAAAGATCTGGAAGGGTGCGTAAAGATGATTACTGAGGAGATGCAAAACAGGACAGAAGCTGGTTCTTACGCTCTCCTTCCTCAAAAGACATTCGCTGAATTTTTTGCGGGCATAGGTCTTGTAAGAATGGGGTTAGAAAATAAGGGTTGGTCCATCTCTTTTGCTAACGATATTGACCCTCAGAAATACGATATGTATTCAGCCCATTTCGGCGATGACGAGCCACAATTTAACCTTGGAGACATTCACGAACTTTCGGTAGAAAATGTACCAACAGTTACACTAGCCACTGCATCCTTTCCCTGTAACGATCTCTCGTTAGCAGGTGCCAGAAACGGCTTAAAAGGCAAATGGTCATCTGCCTTTTGGGGCTTTGTACAAATCCTAGATTTGATGGATAAGCGAAGGCCGCCTCTAATTTTGCTTGAAAACGTCAGTGGATTTCTAAGTTCCGAGAAAGGTGCGGATATAACTAAAGCTCTGTTAGCATTAAATAATCTCGGCTACAACGTAGACATTTTCCAATTGAATGCTAATCACTTCGTACCGCAAAGCAGACCAAGACTATTTATCGTGGGACAACAAAACAGTTCCCCGACACAACCTGAATTAGGCCAACTTCTTCTAATTGCCCAACAAAAAGAAATACGATCCCAGAAAATAACCACATATATTCAGGCTCACCCAGAAATAAAATGGAACATTCGCAATTTGCCTACGCCGCCTGAATGTCCTCTTAAGCTCGAAGATGTGCTCGAAGATCTCCCACACGACGCAACGGAGTGGTGGAGTAGAGAACGAGTTACTTATCTCCTTAACCAGATGAGTGAACGTCATCGGGCCATCGCTGATCAGATGATAGCTAAACCAGCCTGGTCGTATGGCACTGTATTCAGACGTGTACGAAACGGTAAATCTATGGGGGAATTACGAACAGATGGAATAGCCGGTTGTCTACGCACACCCTTGGGAGGAAGCGGACGACAGATTCTGTTCAAAGCCGGCTTTGGCGAATCTCTCGCACGCCTGTTAACGCCGCGAGAGTGCGCTCGTCTGATGGGTGCAAGTGATTACAAAATTGATGCCCCGCTGAATCAAGCCCTTTATGGTTTTGGAGACGCAGTCTGTGTTCCAGTAATTGAATGGATAAGTGAGCATTATTTAGAGCCGTTAATCAACGAATTACTAAGGCGCAACCCACTGCGGCTTGAACACGAGGTTAGTAGCCGTGCCTCTAGAGGCTGAACTACGCGCAAAGGAGGCCTTTGAGGAATGGTATAACTCCTTAAAGGTCTATAAGGCTTCGAGAGGGCCAGCTAGAGGAACCTTAGGCACTGCTTTGGTAATCCTTGAACGGCTAAAAAACAACTACGACCTAAATATTGATAATCATACTGCTCGCGGTGGCACTCAGATTAGGGGAGCGACTGCTGGGAATATGAACAAAATTCTTGCAGACCTTGGGGAAACAAGACCGTTCCTTAAAGAGGCAGGAAGAACAAATAGAGGTGCTAAAAGTGAAAACCAACAGCTACTAGTTGGCCTTGAGTCCGCTAATCTGGATGAATTGCCTGGAGATATGCGTTTAGAGATACTAACAAGTCTACAGAGGCTACTAGTTACCCATATCCGTAACTATCATGAACAAGAGCGCATAACTTTTGAATATGATCCCAGCGGGACAACGTGGGACTCCATCAGAGGTCTCTTAGAAACGGCGAACGCTCGCGGCAAAGAAGGCCAGGTCGCACAACACCTCGTTGGGGCAAAACTTCAGTTGAGGTACCCTGAAATCCCAATCCAAAATGAACCGGTGAGCGCTGCAGATGAACAGACCGGTCGCCCAGGTGACTTCCTTCTAAATGATACAGTCCTTCATGTTACCGTAGCACCAGCGCAAGCCCTCTTTGATAAGTGCAAGCACAATCTATCCCAAAGTTATAGAGTTTATGTTCTAGTCTCAGAGAGAACCTTGGAAGCTGCTCGCCAGCTTGCGGCATTAACAAACCCGGGACAAATATTTTGCCAATCAATTGAATCATTTGTGAGCCAGAACCTCGACGAGCTATCGGAGTTTTCAAAGCAAGTATTGCCTACTGAGCTTAAAGCACTCTTGGAAACCTACAACAAGCGTGTCGATTCTGCTGAACTAGATAAGTCTCTCCTAATAGATATCCCTAGTAATCTTTAGTCCGATGCCTCCTGAACCCTCTCTGACCCCTCTGCGGCGGCAGTACCTGGAGTTGAAGGCGCGCTACCCCGGCGCCGTCCTCTTCTTTCGCATGGGCGACTTCTACGAGACCTTTGACTCCGACGCTGAGTTGGTCGCCAAGGAGCTGGAGATCACGCTGACCTCACGGCCCATTGGGAAGGGCGAGCGCGTGCCCCTGGCGGGCGTCCCCTACCACGCGGTGGAGGGCTACCTGGCAAAGCTGGTGCGCAAGGGCTACCGTGTGGCTATCTGTGAGCAGCAGGCCGACCCCAAGCAGGTCAAGGGCATTGTGCCCCGGGACGTGACCCGGGTGGTCACCCCAGGCACCGTCATCGAACCCCAGCTCCTAGAGAGCAAGCGCAACAACTACTTGGCCGCCATTGCGCCCACGGGCGCGGCCGGTTTCGGCATTGCTTACATAGACATCACCACCAGCGAGTTTGGCACCACTCAGGTCCCGGAAGAGGAGGCGCTGGCGGAGCTGGAGCGACTAGGTCCCGCAGAGGTGCTGGTGCCCAAGCAGTGGGAGGAACCGCCCGGCCTCCCCGGCTCAGTAATGGCCGTGGACGACCTCTGGTTCGAGCCGCGGCGCGCGGCAGAGCTCCTGCGCGATCACTTTGGTGTCGCCACTCTGGAGGGCTTCGGTTGCCAGGCACTGCCGGGCGCCACTGCCGCCGCGGGCGCAGTGCTCCGCTACCTCCAGGACACCCAGGCGGGCGCGCTGCCCCAGGTCTCCCGCCTCTTCACCTACTCCACCAATGCCTGGATGCCCCTGGACACCCAGACCAAGCGCAACTTGGAGCTCTTCCAGCGGGCCCGCAGCGGTGCCAGCGAAGGCTCGCTGCTCTCCGTCCTCGACCTAACCGTGACGCCGATGGGCGGACGGCTGTTGCGACGCTGGCTGGAGCGACCCCTGATAGAGCTAGAGCCGCTGTTGCGCCGTCTCGATGCGGTTGAGGCGCTGACCGGCGATACTATTCTGCGCAGCAGCCTTGCAAGCCTGCTCAAAAGTCTGCCGGACCTCGAGCGGCTAGTGAACCGGGTCCGCAGCAACCACGGCACGCCCCGGGAGCTTATCTCCCTCCGCAGCGGCCTCCAAGCGCTGCCTCAACTTCGGGAGCTGCTGGACGGCACGGGTGAAACCTCTCCGCTCGTTGCATTCTCAACGGGCTGGCACCCCTGCCCGGAGGTGCGGTCGCTGCTGGAGGCCGCCATTGCAGAGGACGCGCCCACCAGCCTGGACCAGGGCGGCGTCATCCGCAGCGGCTTCTCGGCAGAGCTTGATGGACTACGGGAGCGTTTTAGTAAGGCACAAGAGGCCATCTTAGGGCTGGAGAAGGTGGAACAGGAACGCACCGGCATCAAATCTCTGAAGGTGGGCTACAACAAAGTCTTCGGCTATTACATCGAGGTGAGCAACGCCCACCGGCGGCGTGTGCCTCTGGACTATCACCGCAAACAGACCTTGGTGGGGGCCGAGCGGTATTTCACTCCTGAGCTCAAGGATTGGGAGACCACGGTGCTGCAGGCACAGGAAGGGCTGCTGGATCTAGAGACAAGGCTGGTGCAGCAGATGTGCGCCCAGATAGCCTCCGCCGGGGAGGAGCTGCTCACCGCCGCGGCAGCCATTGCATCGCTGGACTGCCTGGCCGCGCTGGCGGAGGCCGCCGTACGCTACGGTTACGTGCGCCCCCAGCTCGACAGCGACGACAAGGTGCAGATCGAGGGCGGACGGCACCCGGTGGTGGAGCGGATGTTGGAAGACACCAGCTTCGTCCCCAACGACACCCAACTCGCCGGCAGGGACGCTCAGATTCTCATCCTCACCGGCCCCAATATGTCCGGCAAGTCTACCTACTTGCGGCAGGTAGCGCTCATAGTCCTGATGGCCCAGGTAGGCTCCTTTGTCCCCGCCGCGGCGGCGCACATCGGCCTAGTGGACCAGATCTTTAGCCGCATCGGCGCGCAGGACGACCTCGCCTCAGGCCAGTCTACCTTCATGATCGAGATGGTGGAGACCGCCAACATCCTGCACCACGTGACGCCACGCTCTCTGGTCATCCTGGACGAGATAGGACGGGGAACCAGCACCTACGACGGCCTCTCCATCGCTCAGGCGGTGGTGGAATACCTCCACAACGCGCCCAACGCGAACGCGAAAACCCTGTTCGCCACCCACTACCACGAGCTCACCGCCCTCAGCCGATCGCTGCCCCGGGTGCGGAACTACACCTTTGCGGTAGCGGAGGAGGAGGGGCAAGCCGTTTTCCTGAGACGCATCCTCCCTGGCGGCGCGGACAAGAGCTACGGCATCCACGTAGCCAGACTAGCCGGCCTGCCGCCCGCCGTCACGCAACGCGCCCAGCAGGTGTTGGAGGATCTGGAGAGTACGCCCGCACCCAAAGCCCGTCGCCGCACCGAGCCGTCGCAGCAGCTGCCGCTCCTGGATGGGCACAGCCCGTTGGTGGATGACTTAGCAGGATTGGAGTTGGATGCGATGTCGCCCTTGGAGGCGCTCAACCGTCTCTATCAGCTACAGCAGCAGGCGAAAAAAGAGCGTACTCCAGAGCGCTAAGGTGCGGCGGTGTCCGCCGGCAGTTCGACTTCCAGAGCACAGTTACCCATAGTGCCCGCGCGGGCGTGGCGAATATAGCAGGATGTCCACTGGAGATAGAGGTCGCCCCAGGCGGCCGTCGGTTCTATCGCGCTCTCCTCAAAGTGCTCGTTCCAGCTATAGACCAGCACTGTTTCCGGCCGCAGCTCCAGGGCCCGTTGCCACTGCTCGTGATAGAGTTGGCCGCCGTTGCGATCGTGCGTCATGAAGAAGGGCCGTTCCAGGTGATCGTCACGGTAGCCGGGGAGCACCGGCACCACGCCATTGACAACCTGCTGCGGCGACTCCTCCCAGAAGGACCAGTCCGTGGGACGCAGCAGTCCGTGGGTGTTGAACGTGTTGACGCTCTGGCGGTAGTTCCGCGTCCAGTAGACGTTGCGCATTGCGGCACCGGGGAGAGAGAAATCGATGGGCGCAGCGTAGAGCATCACCAGGGGCTCTCCGTCCTGTCTAAAATAGTTGGGGTGAGCGCCAAACGCCTCGGCCGCGTATCCTGACCACCACGCCTTCTCGGCGGCAGTGGCATCGTAGAGGCTGTCCAGCACAATGGCCGCATGAAGGTCGCGTCCCTCTAGCAAACGGAACACCTGGCCGGCGTTGCGCCAGCTTTCAGGAGACCAGGAGACCACGTGCAACGCAATGTAATCGAATCCCGTTTCCTCAATCTCTGCGATCTGCTGCTCCAGCACGGCGGGGTCGCTGGAGTTGTACCATCCTAGCAACGGCTCCGGCGCATTCGGGTCCACCAACGTAGCGCCGTTGGACCACCCCAAGTGAGCAGGGGCGTACCAAGTGAAGAGATAAACCCCCACCAGCGGCCTCTGCGCCCTCAGGGCTACCCTGATCTCATCCACTGCCAGACCGCTCTCCACCCAGCGACGCAGCGAGGCGTTATCCGTGCCAAGGGGATCACGGCCCAAAACTTCCCGGAATACTTGTCGCACTTTGGCTACACGCTGCCCCTCCGGGGATGAGGCCAGCAACGGCAGCATATCCTCGTAAGGAATGCCGCTCTTTGCCCACGAATGCAGGCCGCCGCAATCACCTACTATCGGGTCTCGGCCAAGGGTTTCCAGGTACGCCCTGCGGGTAACTGCGGCGCGCATCCCTTCCTCCGATACCGCCAGCTCCTGAGCAAGCGCCTTCAGCGCTAGCCCCGTCTCGAGCCAATACGCCAAGCCTTCTTGGTCCGGCGCGCGGCACAGCCAGTGCTGGTACAGCCTAGGGATGGCCGCGTTCAATGTTGTGGTGTGCGGATATGCGGGTGCTGGCAGCACACTCTGGGAAAGCGGGGCATCTGTCTCTCCCGACAGGCGCGAAACAACACCATCCGGAGGGGCTGGTGTCAGTGCGCCTATGCTAAGTGCAAGGATTAAGAGTACTGGCAGGGTGAGCAATAGATAGTAAGACCGTTAAATCATCTCTTTCAACGGTATAAACGGAGGAATGGGGAAAAGCTTACGAGATCACACGCGCTGGCGGCGGAAACGAGGGAAGAGGGAGGCGATGATCATCATGTAAAGGATAAGAATGCCTCCGGCCACGCTCACCGAGAGCCTGAACCCAACGACGTCTGCCGCAACGCTGATGGGAATGAGCCCCAGTGGCTGGAGAGACTGGCCCAACAGATAGAGGCTCATGGCCCTGCCGCGCATCTCCGGCGGCGCGCTTATCTGGAAGAGCGTGCTGTTGAAGGTAGTGTAGGCTGCGCTGGTAAACCCTAAGGGAATGGCCAGCAGCAGCGCGGCTTCATAGACCGGGGCGTTGGCAAAGAAGATGAGCGATGCGCCCATAGCGGCCCCCGCTATCAGCAGCATCAACGGCTTGCGCTGGATGCCGCCGCCTACCGCCGTTGCAAAGGAGCCTAACAAGCCCCCTACGCCCTGGATCGCTAGCAGCGTCCCCAGGCCCGTTGCGCCTACCGCAAACTCCTCTTTAGTAAACACCGGCATGAGGTTGATAGCGGAGATGGCAAAGAAGACCAGACCCATCTCTGCGCCTAGGAGCACCAGGATAGTGGGCGTGCGCCGTGCCAGGTGGTAGATCTGCAGCATGTCCTGCATCCATGGCGAGGGCTTGCGCGGCTCCTTATTCTCCTGCGGTCGTACGAAGAGCAGCGCCACCAGCCCGATGATGTGCGACATTGCGATCACAAAGTAAGCACCCTGCACACCGAATGCGCCGGCGATGATGCCGCCGAAGCCCGGCCCACCGATACGCATGGAGTTCAGCGCCACATAGTAGAGCCCGTAGGCCCGCGAGAACTGCGCCTGAGGCACTATTTCCGACACGTAGGAGAGCCGCGCCGGCAGAGAAAAGCCCACTGCCACGCCTTTAGCCAGGGAGAGCACGATGAGGTGCCAGAACTCGATGTAGCCGGTCACCAGCAGCAGGAAGAGCATTGCGCCCACAACAGCCAGCACGACCTGCGACCACAACAGCAGCTTGCGCTTAGAGACGCGGTCGGCCAGCGTTCCGCCAATAACAGAGAGCGCGGCCATGGGAACGCCCTGGCTCACCACCACCGTGCCCAGCATTACCGCCGAGCCGGTCATCTCGTAGGCCAGGTAGCCAATCGCAAAAATATCGGTGAAGAAACCGATATAGTAGGCGAAGGAGGCGATCCAGTACCACAGATAGTTGGAATTGCGGTAGACAATGAAGGTGTCCCCAAGGTTGTCGGCGCTGCGCTGCAGCCAGCCCCTGGGAGCGGGTGAGAACGGAGGAGAGGTGCTCATTAGTAATTCGCTCCCCGTAGTATACGCCCCGCCACCTGCTCCTGCGAGGATTAGCCTTGTTCAAACCGTTCACGCTGGGCCGGTCGAACCCCGAACTGATTGAGTAACCTTGCGGACTGCCTGTCCCGACTAGCGCCGGGCAGGCCTGCCCGCCGGAGGCGGGCGCAGATCAGCTAAGGATGACCGTAGTTTTAGTAGACTGGAGCCGTAAGCTTGTGTTCGTATGGCTGGTGAGGTCGCGGCGAATGGATTATCCTTGCTATAATCGCCAAACGCCAAGCAACACACTACGGGAGACTTATGATGGATGAACAAACACTAAACGCCCTGCGCGCCGACCGCATCATAGACATCACCACTACCGGCAGGAAGTCCGGGGAAGCTCGCCGCATCGAGATCGCGATCATTGCCGTGAAGGACGGCTTCGTCATCTCGGGTACACCCGGCCGGCCCCGGAGCTGGTACGCCAACCTGCGCGCCCACCCTGAGTTTACGGTGCACGCGAAACGCAGCTTCACGGCCGACCTGCCCGCCCGCGCAGTGCCGGTGGAGACGGAGCCGGAACGGCGCGCCCTCATTCAGCAGATTGCCGACGCCAACGCCAAGGACGGGAGACCAATGACAAACTTTGAAGAGTGGGTGGCAAAAAGCCCTCTGGTGAAGGTGGAGTTCATGGCGTAAGCGCTTGGGGCCTTCCCTACTTCTTCCTCCCCCTCGATGGGGGAGAGTTAGAGAGGGGGTGAAGGCGTACCCGTGTCGTGGGCAGCCCTCGGTTACGCGTATACCTACTGCCATGATTGAAACCGTCTCCGGCGTCATCATCTGGACAGACCGTCTGGACCGCCTCGTCGCATTCTACCGAGACGTCCTGGAACTCCCCGTCCACTCGGTGCGCCCCAGCTTCGTTGCCTTTGCCTTCGGCGACCTTCGCCTCAGCCTCGGCTTGCACGATGGCGTGCACGGCGATGCCAACGATCCCTACCGCATCATGGTCAACTTCAACGTGACGGACATCGCAGCAACCTACACCGCCCTGCGCGAGCGCGGAGTGGAGTTCATCCGTCCCCCCGCCCTCGAGGAGTGGGGCGGCTGGGTAGCAACTCTCAAAGACCCAGACGGCAACATCCTCCAGCTCCTACAGCAGCCTTAAGCTGCGATAGTCATCCTACCACTTATTGACACCCCTACTGGTTCATGGTACAAACGTAACAGACCTCGAAACCAGTAGTAGAATTTAGTAGATTTTTGTCCACTCTAGTGACCTCCACACTCCAACCTACCGCGCCCGCCGGTGCCGGCTGGCTCACCCTTAAGCAGGCGCGCACCCTCCTGGGGGTAAACTCTAACAGCCTGCGTACCTGGGCCGACCGGGGCGTGGTTCGCAGCTTCCGCACCCCCGGCGGCCACCGCCGCTTTGCAGAGACCGATCTCTTAGCCTTAACCCATAACGTATCCCACAGCAACGGCCCTCGCCCTGGCTTGTCTGATCAGACCGTTGCCCGCATCCGCCGTAAGCTGGTGACCGGGCCCGCTGCCCATCACGCGCCCTGGCTGGACCTTTTGCCGGATGCGGAGCGGGAAGAGCTGCGCACTCTAGGGCGGCGGCTTGTCGCCCTCGCGGCCGATTATCTTGCCACCGCCAAGGGCCGCGCCGCTTTGAACGCACAGGCGCGCACCATAGGAGAGCGCTACGGCGCAATCTTGGGCCAGCGTGGCCTCCCCTTTAGCCAAATGCTGGAGGGCTTCCTCTTCTTCCGCAACCAGATAGAGGAGATGGCCCAGCGAGCCCCCAAGTCCGCCAGCCAAGCCTCCGCGAACGGCAGCGCCCACCGCACCCTAAACAGCCTCCTGGACCAAGTGCTCCTGGGCACCGTGCGCGGTTACGAGTCTCAGGCCCAACCCATCGCTCCGACCGCAGTGCCCGTCCGGCGGCAACGGAAGTAACATAGCCCCATGCCTAGCTACTATCCCGTCTACCTAGACCTGCACGACAAACCTGTCGTGGTAGTGGGCGGCGGCGTGGTGGCAGAGCGCAAGGTCCTTGCACTGCTGGAGTGTGACGCCAAGGTCACCGTCGTTAGCCCGCAACTCACCCCCGGCCTGCAAGCCCTGGCTGCAGCCGGCCGCATTACCGCAGTGCGGCGGCCCTACGCCTCGGGCGACCTTGCAGACGCAGCGCTCGCTATCGTTGGCACCGATGACACGGCAACAAACCGCACCGCGGCACGTGAAGCCCGCAACGCCCGCGTCCTGGTAAACTCCGTGGACGACATCGACTACTGCGATTTCATTGCTCCCGCCGTCATCCGCCGCGGCGACCTTACAGTGGCCCTCTCTACCAATGGCAAAAGCCCGGCGATGGCCCGTTGGGCCCGGGAGGAGCTGGAGACCATCCTTACCCCGGACTACGGCGACCTCCTTCGTGTGCTGGAGCAGGTGCGTCTGAATCTACGGCAGCAGAAGCTCCAGGTGACTCCGGATGACTGGCAAGCCAGCATCAGCCAGGAAGTCCGCGACCTAGTGCGTCAGGGGAAGCTAGAAGAAGCGGAAGCCTTCTTATTTGATGCGCTCCAGCAGATGGCCGTGAACCCCACGGAACCTATCGCCGTGCAGGAAGGAGCCCCGCGCTCCTAGCGGGCGTACCTATGCCCCTTATCGTCGTCGGCGTCAGCCATCAGACCGCTCCCCTCGCAGTACTGGAGCGCTTTGCCCTAAGCAGCGACCAGGGCGAGCGTATGCTGGAGCAGCTCACCGAGTACACACCTCTGGGCGTAGTGCTGGCCACCTGCAACCGCACGGAGATCTATGCCAACTCCCACCTGCCGGAGGTCGGCGCGCAACACCTGAAGCGATTCCTGGCGCAGTGGAGCAACTCTCCCTGGGAGGAGGTTAGCCCCTACCTCTACTCTCACGCCCATCAGCCCACCGTGGAGCACCTCTTCCACGTCGCCAGCGGACTGGACTCCATGGTTATTGGAGAGGAGCAGATCCTAGGTCAAGTGCGCACCGCTA
Source organism: Dehalococcoidia bacterium (assembly GCA_965220215.1). GTDB lineage: Bacteria > Chloroflexota > Dehalococcoidia > SHYD01 > SHYD01 > CBDDEI01. Next base: position 2,198,774 of record OZ244809.1, on the reverse strand, counting down.
TGGAGCAAGCCAAAGCCCGCGGTTCACTAGACGCGGTATTGGGCAGGGCCTTCCAGGCCGCCATTCGCACCGGGCGTCGTGTGCGCTCGGAGACCACTATCTCTCGCAACGCCGTCTCCGTAAGCTCCGTTGCCGTGGGGCTTGCCAAGCGGCACTTCAGGGAGCTTGACCAGCTCCGGGTCCTCCTAATCAGCGCGGGAGAGGCGGGCAAGCTCGCCAGCCGCAGCCTGGTCGCGCAGGGGGTGCGCCACTTGGAAGTGACTAGCCGCAGCTACCCGCGCGCCGTTGCTCTCGCCGACCGCATGGGCGGGCAGGCCATCCACTTTCACGAGATGGAGGCCTCCCTGGGGCAGGCGGACCTAGTGATCACCGCCACCAGCGCGCCGGAGCACGTCCTCACCGTGGCGCAGATGCGGCGAGTCATGACTCATCGCCAGGACCGGCCTTTGGTGCTGGTGGATATCGCAGTCCCAAGAGACGTCGACCCAGAAGTGGCGACCATCCAGGGCCTCTCCCTCTATAACATCGAGGACGTCCAGCGCTACGTGGACGAAAACCTTCTGCTGCGCGCCAGGGAGCGGGAGAGCGCGCTCGCCATCATCGACGAAGAGGGGCGGCGTTTCCAGACATGGTGGAGCTCCCAAGAGGTGCGCCCCACTATCTCCGCACTGCGCCATAAGGCCGAGGCCATCCGTGAAGCCGAGCTGCGCAAGACCTGGCGTAGGCTCCCCAACCTCTCCGATGCGGAGCGCAGCAGCATCGAGGCCATGAGCAAGGCCATCGCCAAGAAGCTCCTGCACGACCCCTTCACCTATCTGAAAGAGCGGCGGGACGGCGACGACTCAATCGCCGCTATCCAGGCACTCTTCGGCTTGGAGCTTCCCCACGACACTTCCACCGACAACGGCCACACAGAGGTTGCCCTTCTGGATGCTACCGAAGGAGCAGGTGCAGATGACACGCCAGCGCCTAGTGGTCGGCACGCGCAATAGCCCCCTGGCTCGAACCCAGACCGACCTGGTGATCCAGCTGCTCCACGAGCGCTATCCTGAGCCTCTGGAGATTGAAGTGCGCCCCATCACGACTGAGGGCGACCGCTCTCAGCCTGCGGAGACTCCCCTGCAACAGCTTGCCGGACAGGGCATCTTTGTGAAAGAGTTGGAGCGGGCGCTCCTGGACGGCACAATCGACATTGCGGTGCACAGCCTCAAGGACATGACGACCGCCGCTGAAGCGGGGCTGGTAGTGGCGGCCATCCCGCCGCGGGAAGACCCGCGCGACGTGCTCCTTGCTCGGGAGGGCGCAACCCTGAACCAACTGCCGCTGAACGCGCGCGTCGGCTCCAGCAGCCTGCGTCGCGCCGCCCAGCTTGCACAGCCACGGCCCGATCTTTCCTTTGCCCCCATCCGCGGCAACGTGGACACCCGCGCCCGCAAGGTGGCCCAGGGCGACTACGACGCCACCATATTGGCCGCCGCGGGATTGCTGCGGCTTGGTATGCAGGGCCTCATCACCGAGTATTTCTCTCCGCAAGTCTGCCTGCCCGACCCGGGCCAGGGCGCACTGGCCGTACAGGTGCGCGCCGATGACACCCCCACGCTGGATCTCGTCTCGCCGCTGGATGACGCTCCCTCACGCGCCGCCGTCACCGCCGAGCGCGCTTTCTTAGAAGCCCTGGGCGGCGGTTGCCAGGCCCCCGTAGGCGCGCTGGCCACGCAAGAGGGCGCAACGCTCACCCTCCAGGGCATGATCGCCACCCCGAACGGCAGCGGGCTGATCCGCTCCACCGTAGTAGGCGCCGCGGACGCTCCGGATGCCCTGGGCCGGGAGCTAGCAAGCAAATTGCTTGCTCTTGGCGCAGGCCGCTTTCTCGCAGAGGCCCAGGAGGCCGCGCATGGCTAAGGGCAAGGTTTACCTTGTCGGCGGCGGGCCCGGCGATCCCGGTCTAATCACCCTGCGCGGCGTCGAGTGCCTTCAGCAAGCCGACCTGGTCCTCTACGACCGCCTCATCAACCCTGCGCTGCTGCGTCACGCCCGCCCCGGCGCGGAGGTAGTCTACGTAGGCAAGGCTGCGGGCGGCCACGCTCTCTCGCAGCAGGGCATCAACGATCTCTTGGTGGCGAGGGCTCTGGCAGGCGATACGGTGGTCCGGCTGAAGGGCGGCGACCCCTTTGTCTTTGGCCGCGGCGGTGAGGAAGCCCTCGCACTGGTAGAGGCCGGCGTCGCCTTTGAGGTCGTCCCCGGCATCTCGTCAGCCATTGCTGCGCCCGCCTACGCCGGCATCCCGGTCACCCATCGCAACCTTGCCTCCTCATTTGCCGTCATCACAGGGCACGAAGACCCCACCAAGCCGGACTCCAGCCTCCATTGGGAGCACCTGGCAAAGGGAGTGGACACCCTGGTCTTTCTCATGGGGCTGGAGAACCTGCCCCTTATCGTGGAGCAACTTGTAGCCAATGGCCGGCCGCCGGAGACTCCCATCGCGCTGGTGCGCTGGGGCACCTGGGCGCGCCAGGAGACCCTCACCGGCACCCTATCGGACATCCAGGGCAAGCTCCAGGGCCGCGCCTTCAGCCCACCCGTGGCGACTATCGTCAGCCCGACGGTCTCCCTACGAGAGCAGATCGCCTGGTTCGATAACCGGCCCCTCTCCGGCGTGCGGGTGCTGGTCACCCGGGCGCGAGAGCAGGCCAGCCAGCTTGCGGCGCAGCTCGCCGCGCTGGGCGCGGAGCCCCTCGAGGCCCCCGCTATCGAGATTGCCGAGCCTGACGACTACGCGCTGCTGGACGAGGCTTTGCGAGGCATGAACCGCTACCGCTGGGTGGTCTTCACCAGCGCTAACGGCGTGCAGGCAGTCTTCCGCCGCCTGCAGGCGATGGGGAAGGATAGCCGGGCGCTAGCCCACACCCGCATCGCCGCCGTAGGGCCGGGCACAGCCGCCGCCCTACGGGAACGCTCCGTGGAGCCGGACCTCATCCCGGACGCCTATCTCACCGAGGCCGTGGCGGAGGCGCTGATTCGACAGGGTGTGAAGGACACCCACATCCTGCTCCCTCGCGCGGACATTGCTACCGACCTCCTAGCCCAGCGGCTCACAGAAGCCGGCGCGCTCCTCACCGAGGTCACCGCCTACCGCACCGTGCAGGCCGGCGCGCTCGACTCGGAGGTGGCGCAGCTCCTAGCCGCAGGCCAGATCGATATCATCACCTTCGCCAGCGCGTCCACGGTGCGGAACCTGGTTGCCCTCCTGGGCGGCGACGCCGCCGCGCTGGCCCACTGCCGCATTGCCAGCATCGGCCCCGTCACTACAGAGGCTGCCCGCGCCGCCGGCCTCTCCGTGGACATAGAAGCCGCCGAGCACACCATCCCCGGCCTCGTCGCCGCCATCCGTGAGTCGTGGGAGAAAAACCAACTCGCACCCACCGCCGCTCACCCTTCGACAAGCTCAGGATGAGCGGGCTGCTCCTGCAGGGAGTCCAAAGGGGGCGCAGCATGAGCGAGCCACTACAGCGGGGAGTCCAGAGGGGCGCTGCCCCTTCTGGCAGGGAGTTTGAGGGGTGTCCCCTCAATACCTTATTTCTCCCCCACTTCCTGGTAGGAAGAGGGGGCCAGGGGGTGATGGTCGTGGCGCAATTAGAAAAATCTAGCATAATAGAGCAAGTAACCTCTCTACTTAAGCCGAGACGAGGCTAACATATCATGACCACCACACGCCCCCACTCACCCTTCCCCGCCACCCGGCTGCGGCGGCTGCGGCGCACCGGCCTGCTCCGAGACATGGTGCGGGAGACCCAGCTAGACCCACGCGACTTCATCTACCCGCTCTTTGTGGTCCCCGGCCGCGGCGTCAAAGAGGAGATCCCCTCCATGCCGGAGGTCTACCACTTCTCCGTGGACACCCTAGTAACCGAGGCCAGAGAAGTACAGTCGTTAGGCATCCCTGCGGTCCTCCTCTTCGGCCTGCCCTCCACCAAAGATGACTTGGGCTCCGAGGCCTACGCGTCGGAGGGCATCGTTCAGCAAGCGGTGCGCGCCCTCAAGGACGCCATCCCGGATCTCCTGGTCGTCACCGACGTCTGCCTCTGCGAATACACGGACCACGGCCACTGCGGCGTTGTTATCAATGGCGACGTGGACAACGACCAGTCGTTGGGGCTCATCGCTCAGACCGCCCTTAGCCACGCCCAGGCGGGCGCAGACATCGTCGCGCCCTCGGACATGATGGACGGACGCGTGGGCGTCATCCGGGCGGCGCTGGACTCGGAGGGCTTCACTGGCACCCCTATCATGGCTTATGCCGCCAAGTACGCCTCCGCCTTCTACGGCCCCTTCCGGGAGGCCGCGGACTCAACCCCTCAGTTTGGCGACCGCCGCTCCTATCAGATGGACCCCGCTAACGCCCGTGAAGCGCTGCGGGAGATCCAGAGCGACATTGCGGAGGGAGCGGACATCGTTATGGTGAAGCCAGCGCTCCCCTACCTCGATGTCATCGCCCGCGCCCGCCAGCACTTCGACCACCCCCTGGCGGCCTACAACGTCAGCGGGGAGTACGCCATGCTCAAGGCCGCTATTCGCGCCGGCTGGCTGGAGGAGGAGCGGGCCATCATGGAGGCCCTCACCGGCATTAAGCGCGCCGGCGCAGACCTTATCATCACCTACCACGCCAAAGAGGCCGCCCGCTGGCTGCGCTGAGCGCCACTATGAGGACCGCCGGTGCGCTGTTCATCAGCTCCTAGCAGCCGCGTTCGTCGAGGGTTATGCTCCGAAAAGTCCGGATGACCACAGCAACGCCAGTCCAAACCCCAGCAACCATAACGGCAACCGAGGAGCGCCTTGAGCCGCCCTTTGCGGTTATCCTCTACAACGACGACGTGAACAGCATGCAGCACGTAGTGGACAGCATCATGCACTGCGTGCCTGAGCTTACTCCCGAGGAAGCCGACGAAATAATGCTGGAGGCTCATCAAGCAGGCCAAGCGCGGGTGATAGTGGCGCCCCATGAGCGCGCGGCGCGCTACAGAAACTGCCTGGAGTCCCGCGGTCTAACCGCCACTATAGAGCCTGTGTAATACATCGCCGCTTGTCCGCCGAGTTGCACTATTATGGAGCTGCGGTGGTACCCGCGGACTAAATTATGAGCACGAACAAGCAGCAGTATCCGGACTGGTTGAAGAGTCTGCGGGCCATCATGGAGGGCCACACCGGCATTAAGCGCGCCGGCGCAGACCTTATCATCACCCCACGCCAAAGAAGCTGCCCGCTGGCTGCTAAGTGAACCAAATTGTGCGATTATTAGCTCTACAAGTAAGCTAGGAGCCTTCAAGTGCAAGAAATAAATCTCAAGGATTTTGTCGATTGGGCAGCTGATGGTGACTACAACATCCCCGAGTTCCAGAGGGGATTCGTATGGCCATACCAGAAGATAGTAGCTTTGTGCGAATCCCTTTATCGTGAATATCCTATTGGCTCACTGCTACTCTGGCGAACAAGTCAGTACAAAGAGCAACAACGAAGGGAACTTCAAAGAGAGCCTTTCTGGATCATAGACGGCCAACAACGGACCACTTCACTTTGTCTGCTGTACGGCCGCCTACCATATTGGTTAGCGAACAGAGGGGAACTCCTTGAGCCTTCCAGGGTATTCCTAAACTTAACTCTATCCTCTGATGGGGAGCTATTAGCGAAGTTTGGCAAACCCAATCGCCAAGCCATATTTAGCATCCCTGTTGATACCATTCTTCAACAAAAGGACGAAGAGGCTCTAGCAACATTAGTTCAGAACAAGCTTATCGAGGCTGAGCAACAAGCGCTTTTCGTAAGAGTCAATAGTGCGGTAGGTCGCGTATGGGGCTTTCACAAAAAATCAATAAATTCTGAGGTATTAGGGGACATATCTCCAGATGATGTTGCGGAAATCTTCAGACGCCTAAATCAACTTGGGACTCCTATTAAGCAAACAGACATTAGGCTTGTGTATGTCGCCTTGGCTAACCCCGGATGGGTTCGCGAAGATTTTCTGCCATTCTTATCGGAACTGGAAGCTGCTGGATGGGATTTTGATCCTGGACATATTCTTCAAGTAATGGCAGTTTGGCAGAGGGGTCGCGCACGGGCAGGTGAGATTCCGAAGGATTTTTGGGAACAGCATCTAGTTCCCGTTTGGGGGCAGACCAAAGACCGGGTGCTTGATGCTCTATTACATCTGGAAGACCACGGCGTCTTGACGTTGGATCTAGTTCCGTCAGACTACACGCTGATTCCCCTCCTAGCGCTCCACATCAAGTTTTATGGGACACCACAATATGATTTTAAAGAAGTCCTTCGATGGTTCTTACTAGCTAATCTCGCAGGTAGATATGGAGATGCCCCATTAGAAACGCTAGATAGGGACGCTCAGAAGATCTACAGCAGCAACAACATACAGGAGATCATAAACGAAATACTCCCCACTTACGATAAGAGCAACTTAGAAAAAGATATGAGTGCGAACTTCCAAAAGGGAAGTCCGCAGGCATTGCTTTTGCACGTACTATTGTGGGAAGCGAATGCTAAAGATTGGCAGAATGACGTAAGTATACGGACATTAGCAAATCGGGAAGTAGCGGATTGGCATCACATACTCCCTAAAGCATGGGCAAAAAAGCAAAACTATCCAAATGCCGAAACAACTCCAAATGTCACTGTCATTTACGACCGTACAAACCGTAGATTGCTAGGCTCTAAGCCTCCCTGGGAATATGCACGTTTGTTGACAATGAAACCTGAAGTGATTGCAGAACATTTCATTCCTACAAGTATAGCTGGCAAATTCACAAATGGGACAGTCCTGACAGCTGAGGAATATCAGCAAGCAATGAATGAGCGTCAACAGCTTATCACAGAGAAGGCTGTTGCACTGCTTCAAGTTCCGAGCACAAGCAATAATCTGTAGTCGCTCATGAACACCTCCAAATCTCAAGACCTCTTTAGCCGCGCCCAGGGCATCATCCCCGGCGGAGTTTCAAGCCCCGTACGCGCCTTCAAGGCCGTGGGCGGCGGCCCCCGCTTCATCCAGCGCGGCGAAGGCCCCCGCCTCTGGGACGCCGACGGCAATACCTATCTCGATTACGTAAGCTCCTGGGGGCCGCTCATCGCCGGCCACGCGCACCCGGAGGTTGTGGCCGCGGTGCAGGACGCGGCGGCGCGCGGCACCAGCTACGGCGCAGCCACCGAGTCTGAGGTGGAGCTAGCCGCGCTCATCGCCTCGGCCATGCCTTCTATGGAGCTGCTGCGCTTCGTCAGCTCCGGCACGGAGGGGACCATGACGGCACTCCGTTTGGCCCGCGCCTTCACCAAACGGGACAAGATCGTGAAGTTTGAGGGGTGCTACCACGGCCACGCGGACGGTCTGCTGGCTAAGGCCGGCTCCGGCGTCGCCACGCTCGGTCTGCCGGACAGCCCGGGTGTGCCCGCGTCCTTCGCCCAGGAAACGTTAGTGGTTCCCTACAACGATGCGCCCGCAGTCGAGGCGCTGTTTCACAGCTACTCGGACCAGATAGCCGCAGTCATTGTGGAACCCGTAGCCGCAAACATGGGTGTAGTACCACCCACGCCTGGCTTTTTGCAGTCGCTGCGGGAGAGCACCCGGCAGCACGGCGCACTTCTCATCTTCGACGAGGTCATCACCGGCTTCAGGGTCGGCTGGGGCGGCGCACAGGCCCTCTACGCGATCGAGCCCGACCTCACCTGCCTTGGTAAGATCGTGGGCGGCGGGCTGCCCGTGGGCGTATACGGCGGCCGCAGGGAGATCATGGAGCTGATTGCTCCCATAGGCCCCGTCTACCAGGCGGGCACTCTCTCCGGCAACCCGCTCACTATGGCCGCCGGACTCGCGACCCTCCGCCTGCTCCAAGCGACCGATGCCTACCAGCGCCTCGATGGCCTGGCCGCGCAGTTGGAGGACGGCCTGCACCGTGTCGCCACAGCCGCGGAGGCGCCGCTGACCATCCAGCGCGCCGGTTCCTTGCTCACGCCCTTCTTCTGCCCCACGCCCATCGCAAACTACACGCAGGCGCGCGCCGCCGACACCGCCCGTTACGCTGCCTTCTTCAACGCCCTCCTAGACCGCGGCGTCTACCCGCCGCCCTCCCAGTTCGAGGCCTGGTTCCTCTCCCTGGCACACACCGCGGCGGACGTGGACTTCACCATCGAAGCCGCCGTCGAAGCCTTAGCCTCCTAGCGCCGCGCCGACTCCCTCGTTGACCTAAGCTGCACAGCGCTGCCATCCTTGCTTGGTACCGCCGCGGAAGGAGGAGCCTTGGGGAAAATAGAGTTCGGCCTACCAGGCATGACCGATGTCTTTGATGAACTGGCGCAGAAGATGGGCGCCGCTGCGATTGGCGAGCCTGTCATGGACGGCGTATCCGACAGCCCCATCCACGCCTATCAGCTCACCACCAAAGTGAAGCTGGAGGCCTTTCTCACGTCCTCTGGCTGGAAGGCGGTGGCCATCCCTTTTACAGAGCCTCAAGCCCTCTGGTCGCCTGCCGAGTTCCATATCGAAGACCAGTTCCCTCAATCGGGGCCGGAGGCCATCTCCCAACCGTTCACCGCCACGCCGCGGCTCATCGTCGTCCACTCGACCCGCAGCACTCGCTCCGATCCTGCGTGGACGCTGGAGCAGGAGCTGAGCGCTACCCTGAACAGCTACAGAACCGGCGGCGATAACTCGTCGCATTGCGTCATCGCGGGCAACGGGGACGTGCACTGGACGGTCTCCCTGGACCGCATGGCCTGGGGCGCAACCTACCTCAACGGCATTGCCTACCACATAGAGGTCTGCCAGCCCACCACGAACCGCGCTTTCACGCCGCAGCAACTCCGTTCTACCGCGTGGGTTATCCGTAAGCTGGCCGCCATTGCAGCCATCCCCCTGACGCGCGCAGCTACGGAGAACGACGCGGGCTATCTGGGGCATGAGGATACCCAGCAGGGCAAGTCCTACGGGAAGAGCGACCCCGGGCCGATGTGGGATTGGGACGAGCTAGCGTCGCTGTTGCGCTAGGGAGCTGTTATGCAGCCCTGGAGCGCGCCCGCACCGCCACAAAGCTCGCGCGCGTGCTGTTGCCCCACCAGGCCTGCTCCGGCAAGCGCACTTTCCCCGGCGGCTGCGTCACGGAGCACGCGCGGTCGGTAACCTCAAAACCCTCCGCCAGCAGCAGGTCCTCCAACTCCGTGAGGTTCCGCAACTCCATGTGCTTATAGAGAGGATGCCCTTCACTCCGCTGCTGCTGGTAGTGGCTGCCCCAGGAGCTATTGCGCGGGATGTCTGCGACCACCAGCACACCCTCGGGCCGCAGCGCCCGCCGCGCCTCTCGGAGCAGCGCCGGCTGGTCACTCACAAAGCATAGGGTGGTCACCAGCAGCACGCAGCCAAGACTCCCGCTCCGAACGGGCAGCGACTCGCCTATACCCTGCGCCGCGGGAACACCTCTGCGATGGGCCAAGTGCAGCATCGTTCGGCTGGGGTCTACACCCACGTCTACATCGAGCACCCCCGCAAACTGGCCTGTGCCTACGCCCACTTCCAGCCATGGCCGCGGCGTATCCTTCAGCACCATGCGCAGCGCGGCTACCTCACCGGCGAACTGCAACCGGCCAGGCGCGCGCTTGAACCAGCGGTCGTAGCGCGCCGCCTGTTCGTCAAAGAGGAAGGTGCGCTCTTCAGTCATCGTCCATCGTCGCCAAGACCCACGGCCCGCTTCAGTGCTGCCACCTCTGCGACAGTCAGCGGACGGGTTGCCCCCGTCGGCAGGTTTCCCAATTCCAGAGGCCCGTAACGCACCCGCACCAGCTGCTGCACGCCGTACCCTGCCGCAATACACAACGCCCGTATCTCCCGTTTGCGGCCTTCCGTAAGGATGACTCGCAGCCATATCAGCGGGTCAGTGCTGCTGGTGCGTTGATCAGCATCAACCTCCACCAGCCGCGGCGCTACGTGCCGTCCTTCCACCTCTACTCCCGCTCGCAGCACGGCCACGCCCTCCGGGGACACATTCCCCGCAAGAAGCACCCGGTACTCCCGTTCCAACTCGTAGCGGGGATGGGTCATCCGGAAGGCCAGCTCGCCATCGTTGGTGAAGAGCAGCAGCCCCTCAGAGTCCCTGTCTAATCGACCGACCGTGTACACGCGCTGCTCGGATGGCCCCAGGAGGTCGAATACCGTGGCGCGCCCGCGGTCATCCGCTGCTGTAGTGAGATACCCCCGCGGCTTGTTGAAGGCAAGATAGACCTGCTGAGTGGACCGCACAACGGGCTGACCATCCAGGGTAATGGCATCCCGCTCCGAGTCAACCCGTACGCCAAGCTGGCTCTCCACCTGGCCGTTTACCTGTACCCGGCCTGCCACGATAAGCGCCTCGCACTGGCGGCGGGAGGCTACTCCTGCCGCGGCCAGCACTTTTTGCAGTCGCTCCTCTGGCATAGAGACGCCTCGTTAAGGGCCGCTCAACGCGAACAGCGGCACTCGTCCAATCTCTTGAGCGCCCACATAGGCCGAGAGGACGCCTTGCGGCGCGCCCCAGGGTTGCTCAGGCGTGCTGGCCAGGTCTGTCGCAACCCGGAAATACGGCATTTGCCAGGCGGGGAGCATCACCAGGACATCATAAGGCGCCAACCCTGCCATAGCTTTGGGTAGGGGCAGCCCGCCCTTCAGCGGCAGCCAGGTATAATAGCGGTAGGCATAATTAATGAGCGCGGTGGCGGCACTCGCACGGTCCTGTGTCCCCAGCACCACAACAATGAGCTTCCTCCCATCGCGGTCCACCGACGCCACCAGCGAATCCCCCGCGATGTCGGTGAAACCGGTCTTCACGCCGTTCACCCCTGGCACCGACTCGCTGAGGTAGAGGAGTTGGTTGGTTGTATGAAGCATGAAGGTGCGGTTTGCCTGGACAGTGTGCTCCCTGGTGGAGACAATGCGAGCAAAGAGGGGCATGTCCAGCGCATAGCGGCTCAACTGCGCCAGGTCATATGCAGAACTGAAATGGTCCGTTTCATCCAACCCATGAGGGTTCACGAAGTGCGTGTCCCACAAGTGTAGCCGCTCCGCCTTCTGGTTCATCAAGTCCACGAAGCTAGCGACTGACCCACCACCCAGCGTCCGGGCAATGGCCTGCGCGGCATCGTTACCGGAGGGGAGCAGCAAGCCCCACAGCAGCTGCTCCAGCGTCACCTGGTCGCCTGGCTGGAGACCCATGGTCGATCCCTCTACCAGGTCTTCTTCCAGGATTACCACTTGCTGGTTCAGATCACCGAACTCAATAGCGAGCACGGCTGTCATGATCTTGGTGATGCTCGCGGGCGCGAGCAGAGCGGAGCCGTTGTGCTCGAACATCACCTGCCCGGTCACGCCGTCCAGCACCAGTGACGCAGTACCGGCCGGCGCCGGCGGCGGGATGCGATACAGCGCCTGCAGTCCAGTAGGACCTATCGGCAAGCGCACATCATCCGATTCTACTAGGCGCGGCGGGCCAAAGCCGGTAGTAAAGGGCCAGAGGGTAAGGAGGACAAGCAGAAGGACAACGCGCCGTGCGCGGCTCACCATGAGTCAGGCATCTCCTTAGGAAGCATTATCGCTGTAGACCTTTCCAGACCCGTCGCAGAGCAAGGCTGAGTAGAACTAGTATGTCCACTGCCAGGGCAAAGAGGGCCACGCGCTCATCTCTAGGAACAGGAGAGTTGGGAGGCGCAGCAGGGGTGGCGTATTCGCTCTCCTGTATATGAGCATACGCAGGCTCGCTCACCTTGTCGAGTCCTTCCGACGGCAGGTTCTGTGGTTGCTCCAACCTCCTAGGCGATGGCGTAGCTACTACCCTGGTGGCTGTCTCCAACGGTGCGAGTGATTCGACTGCTGGCGCGGTTACGGTCGCTGCCTCTCGCCCCCTTAGCTGCCGCGACGGGACAACCGTGGGCGTGACCGGCGCGGCAGGTATCGCCGTCGCCGTTAGCGGTGTGGCTGTGGCCTTGGGAGTGGCGGTCGGCGCTAGCTGTGTGGCCGTGGCGCGGGCTGTCGGCGTCGCGCTCGGCAGTCGTCCAGGGGAGGGCGTAGCCGCTTCTGCATAGGGACACTCCTCGAAAGCTGCCTCACCAAACCGACGCTCCAGACTGTGACCGGGCGCCACTGTAGCGCACGGGGGGTTGAACACCGAGGCATCGTTACCCCAGGAGAGCGCATCCTGCACATTGCCGTTGCTATCTCGCAACATCAGGCGGTCTCCCGTATTAGCCAGTCCGTTACCCAGGCTGCCGTCGTCAACAATCACTACTGTCGCACCGTCCAGCGTCTGTAAGGGACGCGTTGCCAGCACCGCCACGCCATGCGGCGGCATGCTGAACTCCGCTAGCTTATCCGTGCGGTTGTTGTCAGAGAGTGACCAGCTCCGCGCCTCTATCCATGCCGACGACGTGTTGTACAACTCCACCCATTCATGTGCTGTGTCCACCCCCGTCTCCACGGCGTCATAGAGCACCTCGCTTATCACTACTATGCCCACAGGGATTGCAGTCGCCGTGGGAGTAGGTGTGCCCGTAGCCGTAGGGCTAGCGGTGCCCGTTGCCGTTGGGCTAGCAGTGCCTGTCACCGTGGGCGTAGCCGTCCCTGTGGGAGTTGCGGTACCCGTAGGGGTCGCGGTGAGCGTAGGCGTGCCGGTCGCTGCCTTAGTAGGTGTCGGCGTCAGCAGGACATTTGACTGCCCCGGCGAAGGCGAGGGGTTCACCTGAAACAAGCACATGGCGCCAATCCCACCGCCGCTCCGCTGCAACGACGCGCCCGACGTAGGCCGAGGGCAAGGCGGGCGGTTAATAGTACGGTCGTCGCCCCAGGAAAGGGCGTCCACTAGGTGGCCTGTTTCGTCTCGCAGCTCCAGCCGGTCCCCATAGTTTGCGAGGCCGTTGCCCAGCGCGGCATCGCTAACCCGTACAATGACAGACTCCGCAAGGCGCGCAAGCGTCGCGGTGGACGGGACGATCAGCGCGTAGCCGCGGGCCGGTATGACAAAGCTCGGCAAGCTATCCGTCGCGGCGTTATCCCTAAGGCTCCACCCGCTCAAGGTGAGCGCAGAACCGGTCCGGTTCCCTAGCTCCAGCCACTCGTTTGCGGCTTCAGACCCCTCAATGTCCGGGTCCACCAGCACCTCACTGATGACCACTGCGCCCGGCGGCAGTGGGGTTGGGGTGGCAGTCGGCACGGCAGTGCGGACAGGGGGCCGGCTGCCGCCTCCTCGGGACGCACGCGGCGTACGGGTCGCAGTCGGAGTTAGCGTACGCGTCGCGACGGGTGTAGGTGTCACTGCCGTCCGCTCCAATGCAAAGTCGTCGCAATCGATAGTGAAGGCTTCGCCTTCCGCCGCCGCAACGACCTCCGCCCGTAGTGAACGGCTGGATGCCAGAGGCCGCAGCCAGTCTGTAGCAATGAATGTATACTCTCCGCTCAGATCGAACGCCTGCTCCGATAGCGTCTTCAAATGCGCTGACCCCGTAGCATCGCCGCTACTGAAAAAGTTCAGTTGCAGCCCCACCGTGCCAGTACTAGCTCCGGCATTACGGCAGTAGCCGCCAAACCGGTGGTTGTTGCCCTGGACCGGCAGCAACTTTTGGTAGAACCTTTGCGCCTCGCCCGCCGCTACCGTAAACCTACCGGCATAGCCGCCGCTCTTGGGCCGCTCCGCGCTGCGCCCCAGCGTACCTCCGCTGGTTACCCATCCAGCCACAGGACTATCCGGCTCCTCTTCAAAGCCAGGATTCACCAGCGCGGCAGTGAGAGTCGGCGTGGGGGTTGCTGTAGGAGTACTCGTAGCCGTTGCTGTGGGCGTAGTTGTTATGACTGGTGTGCTACTCGGCGTCAGGGTAGCGGTGGGAGTGGCCGTGTAGGTAGGCGTAAAGGTAGCAGTGGGTGTAGGCGTTGCCGTGACTGTTGCCGTATTCGTTGGCGTTGGCGTTGGCGTTGGCGTTGGCGTAGCCGTTGCCGTTGCTGTGGGCGTTCGAGTGCCTGTCGCTGTAGGTGTTGCTGTGCCTGTTTCCGTGGGCGTGGCAGTAGCAGTATTCGTGCTCGTCGCCGTAACCGTGTTCGTGGCTGTCGCTGTAGGTGTTGGTGTGCCCGTCTCTGTGGGCGTTGCGGTGGCTGTCTGTGTAGGAGTTGCGGTAGGAAGATCGGGCAACTCTTCAATCAGCGAGAAGTCATCACAGTAGGCCGTTGCTGGATCGCCGTAGGTCTCTACTAACACTCGTACCCTTACCGAGTGCGCGCCTGCATCCGCCACGACTGGCCCGATGTTCAAGGCTTGATAATCTGGGTCTTCTACCACAAGGCTTTCGATACTCGACGAAAGGGGAGAGCCCGTCCCATCTATCGATGCGTACCACCTAAGCTCGACGCTGAGCCCAAAAATCCCTAGGTCATCCCAGAGGCAGTAACCCTCAAAGGTATAACTAGCTCCTGGTGTCACTTCTACCGTCTGATAGAAGAAGCCCTCAAAGGTATCAGAAAGCGTAAAGGCAGCGGCCGCGCTACCGCTACGGGCACGGTCAGCATCCTGGGTAAGGACGCCGTTGGGAGCAATCCAGCCGGCGAGGGCCTCAAACCCACCGTTCACCAGGACATCGGCCTGCGCAGAGAGCGCGCGGGGATAAGCAAGGATGCCTTGCGCGAGGGGTAGTAGCGCTGCCAGTGCTACCGGCAAGAAGAAACGCAGCTGCCTCACGTGGTCTGTTGCCGCCTGGCCTCAACGCGGCGAAGCCTTTCTTTCTCTTTTCGTCGCGATACCGGAGCAGCGAGAAGTGCTGAAAGCGGCCCTGAAGGCAGCGCAGTGGTTCCAGGGCCTCGTCCATACCGGCGTCAACTACCTGCCCCACGAACACAATGTGGTCGCCCACAAATACGGTATGGGTTACACGGCAGCCGGCTCAGGTCGCCAGGTCACGCAGGATGGGTGCGCCCGTGCCATCTGTCGGGCGTACTACCAAAGCCCTACGCTTAGTTAAGAAAGCTCTGGGGAGTCCAGAGGTAAGAAGCTTCGAAGATATAGCTAGCCCCTTGTGTCACTCTTACCGTCGAGTAGAAGTGGCCCTCAGATGTGTTGCAAGGGGAAAAGCAGCGGCAGGCTACCGTTGCGGGAGTGGGGTCGGCATCTTGGGCAAGGACGCGTTGGGAGCAATCCAGCTGGTGTGAGCCTCAAGCCCACCGTTCGCCATAACATTGGCTTGCGCGGAGCGCGCGCTGGGATAAGCAAGGATGCTTTGAGCGAGGAGTAGTAGCGATACCGGCAAGAAGGGCCGCAGCGGTCCTACGTTACCTGTTGCCGCCTGCCATCAACGCGGCTAAGCCGTTCCTTCTCTTCATGTTGCGACTACCGGGCCGGAGGGAGGCGATGAAAGCGGCCCTGAAAGTAGAGCAGTGGTTCCAGGGCCTCGTCCATGCCGGCGTCTACTACCTGCCCCACAAATATAATATGGTCGCCAACTAATTCGGTCTGGGTAACCCGGCAGTCGGCCCAGGCCGCCACGTCACGCAGGATGGGCGCGCCCGTTGTGCCTGCGCCGTATGGCACACCGTCGAAGGTCGTGTTCACCAGCGGACCTCTGCCGGCAAAGCGATCAGCCAGGAACTGCTGCTGCCACGTGAGCACGTTCACGGCAAAGATGCCGCTTTCAGCGATGAGCGGACGGCTCCGCGCGGTCTGGTCGATGCAGACCAGCACCAGCGGCGGCTCCAGCGATACGGAGCAGAAGCTGCTCACGGTGATGCCATGCAGCTTCCTCTCCAGCGCAGTAGTCACTACCGTGACGCCGGTGGCAAAGCGGCCCATCACGTTGCGGAAGTGCAGCCGGTCCGGCCAATCTTCAGCCATGCCTTCTCCTGCCTATTTAAGCGTTCCCACAGTCTCTGGAAGAGTCTCCGCTATATTGCCACCCTCTGAGCGGCCTGACAACCAGTCTTACTGGAACAGAAGCGCGTCTCCGAATGAGTAGAAACGATAGCGCAGACGCACCGCCTCGCTATACGCGGCCAGCACATGCTCCTTGCCTGCAAACGCGCAAACCAGCATCAGCAGCGTGGTGCGGGGCAGGTGAAAGTTAGTGATAAGCGCATCCACCGCCAGGAAGTGATGCCCCGGCAGGATATAGAGCCCGGTCAACCCCTCATAGGGCAACACGGGCGGCTGTTCACGCCGCGCTCGCTCCCGGGACCACCCGCTGCGACGCACGGCGTCCTCCACGGAGCGCACCGCCGTGGTCCCCACGCAGACAATGCGACGTCCTTCCTGCGCGGCGCGGGTTAGCTGGCCGGCAACCGCCTCCGAGAGCCGGTAGAACTCCTTGTGGATGCCGTGCTCTTGAGGATCCTCATGCCGCACCGGGCGGAAGGTGTCCAATCCCACGTGAAGCGTCACCTGCGCCAGCTCGATGCCCCTTGCCGCGAGGGTTTGCAGCAGTTCCGGCGAGAAGTGCAGCCCAGCCGTGGGAGCCGCTGCGCTCCCCTCTTCCCGGGCGTACACCGTTTGATATCGCTCCGGGTCGGTCAACCGCTCGTGGATGTAGGGCGGCAGCGGGACTTCCCCCATGTGCTCGGGCGCAACGTCCAGGGGAAAGCGCAGCAACCGCGTGCCTTCCGCCAGTATCGCCTCGACCTCCGTCTCCACCTCTTCCCCTGTGCGGCTGTCCGAGAACAGGACGCGCGCGCCGGCCCGAAGCCGGTTGGCCGGCCGCACCAGCGCCTCCCACACGCCGGGCCCTTCGCGCCGGAGCAAGAGCGCCTCTACCGCGCCGCCCGACCCTACTCGCTTACCCCGCAGACGCGCAGGCACCACTCGGCTGTCGTTCAGCACCAGCACGTCGCCGGGCTGTAGCAGTGTGACCACATCACGAAAGGTGTGGTGCGCTACCTTGCCGTCGCTGCGACTCACAACTAGGAGGCGGCTGCTGTCTCGGGGTTCTACAGGTTTTTGAGCGATGAGCTCTGTGGGGAGAGCGTAGTCAAAGTCTGAGGTCTTCATTTAAAGAGGCGCGCCGCCAGGTTCAGGATGAGGGTGAGTACCAAGCTCACGATTACCATAGTAGTAATAGGGAGGTAAACAGTGAGGTCGCCCCGCTGCAGCAGGATGTCGCCCGGCAGTCTGCCAAAGAACGGCAACTTGCTCGCCAGCGTCACCGTAACACCAAGCACAAAGAGAGCGCCGCCCGCAAACATGAGTATCCGTCCAAAACCGGATAGTTGGTCCATAAACTCCTGAATGCTCTAAGAAGGTGCCTACAGGGTCGCATGGCCCATCCCTGATGTCAAAATGCTGTGCCTAAAAGGGGAAGCACACGAAGAGATTCGCCTCTCTGCCAGGGGCCGGGAGCCTGCCTAAGGAAGAGATGCAGGGGGTGTTAGGTTTGGATTTTTCGCAGCGCCGCTGTCCAATCCTGCCATGCCTATATCATTGACAGTGCACAAGAACGTTAGCTAGAATGCTGAGTACTGAGCCCGTTCGCGGCACGGTTTCCCTGGCCCCGTGGTGTAGCGGCCAAACATGCCACCCTGTCACGGTGGAGATCGTGGGTTCGAATCCCATCGGGGTCGCCAGATTGTTCGAAAAACCTCCCCATTACTGGGGAGGTTTGCTTATTGTCCCCTAGTCTCTCACTCATCTGGGACTGCTACAGTCCTGCTACATAGGATAGAGCATAGGCAGACAGCATAAGCTTACCCGTAGCGCTCTTTCCGCAACAACGCTCCCAGCGCGGTATGCGTTATTTGCGGCGCAACTCGGTCGCCCCACCCATGTCCTCCACTGCCTAGTGTCCAGCTCGCTCCAAGGCCTCTCGAACCTTCGCGTTATCGTTCCATCTGTAGCCTACGGCGCCGATAGCGGTCATACGTTGACCAATAAGGGGCTTTGCTAGGTTCTCAATTCTTTGTCATATATTGAATTTTTCAAATTTTGTTATTCATTGCACGCGTCGAACTTTGTTCGCTTCGGAACAAAGTTCCCACGTCGCCCCCTATAAATTGACAGCGCACAACTTCCTCCGTAGGATATGACATAATTCGTGCTCTCACGCGAATCTTGGGTCACATCGTCGAGTTGGATCATAGTGTGGAGTGGAAAAAGGAGCAGGCCATGAATAGGTCCCGTCTTTTCATAGTAGTAGCCGCACTCGGAGTAATGTGCCTAACCGTAGCTTGTGCCATTGCTCAGCCGCCGGAACAACCGGCTCCTAGTACGGAAACTAGTGCAGCAACCAGTACGGAAACTAGTACGGAAACTAGTACGGAAACCACTGCGGCCGCCACTGCGGAAACCGCTTCCATGCCCAAGTCAGGGGGCGTCTTTAACGTGCCGGTTACCGACGATATTCAAGACATGGATATGAGCTATACCGGCTCCACTAACACGAACGCTACGCCCATCAAATTGGGCTACTCCTACCTTATGCGCATGAAGACAAGCCCGGATATCGCCTACAGCGAGAACGTGATAGAGCCGCTGCTGGCGGAACGCTGGGAGGTAAGCCCCGACGCTTCTACCTACACTTTCTACCTTCGCAAAGGCGTGAAATTTGCCGACCTGCCTCCGGTGAATGGGCGCGAGCTCACCGCAGAGGACGTCAAATGGAGTTTCGAATACTCATCTCGCACAGGCGCCGTTAAGGATGCGGAACTCCGACGAGCTCAGTACGGGTTCCTATTCGAAGGGATGGAGAGCATTACCGTTGTGGATCCTTATACGGTGTCCGTAAAATTTGAGAAGGGTTTTGCCCCCTTCCTCACCTACGCCGCCTCCTCCGATAACCTCATTATGCCCCACGAGATCTACGATGAGGATGGTCACTTCCAAGACCGATTAGTAGGCTCTGGTCCCTTCATTCCAGACCTAGAGGCCAGCCAGAAAGGCACGGTCTGGGTGTTGAAGAAGAACCCCACCTATTTTGAGGAAGGCAAACCCTATCTGGACCAAGTCAACCTCATTGTCCTCAAAGACGACGCTACATTGCAGGCCGCTTTCACAGCAAAGCAGGTGGACTACTATCTGGCTCCGGAATTCCGGGCTGCAGCTGAAGTGCGCACCAACGTCGCAGATGCGGTGGAGTATTCCTACCCGAACGTGCCAAAAGCGTTTTACTTGCATTTCAAACGCCCGCCCTTGGACAATCCCAAAGTCAGGCTGGCGTTCTCCCGAGCGATAGACCGCGATGACTTTATCAAAACCCTGGAGGGCGGCTTCGGCGAATGGGCGATACGCGAGTCGAACGTGTTTGCTGACCTGTTTACCAAGGAAGAAATTCGCTCAATCATTAAATACGACCCGGAAGAAGCAAAGCAGCTGCTGATTGACGCTGGCTATCCCGATGGAGTTACCGTGAAAACCATGTACACGGGAAACAGCCAGACTGCGACCAAAGCGGTAGAGCTGTTTCAAGCGCAGCTTAAGAAGGTGAATATAAATCTTGAGCTGGACCCCCTAGACAGAGCAGAGGTAACGAAGCGGAAGAGGGCCCGAGATTTTGACACCTACTGGGCCGGCGAGGCCCCGCGCACGGACCTGGACGGCTCCCTCAACCTGGCGGTGCATCCCACTGGCGCCTTTAACTTCAACGACATAGATGACCCCAAGGTGACCGCATTGCTGGCAGACCAGCGGAGTGAGGCGGACCCTGTAAAACGCCGCGAGCTCCACCGTGAAGTGCTCCAGTACATGAACGAAAACGCGATCCTCAATCCCACCTGGCGGGGTACCCGGTTCATCTTCAAGCAGTCCTATCTGAAAGGCTGGCACCATCAGGCAGACTACCGGCAAATCGGCTCTGTCTGGAACACCTGGCTGGACAAATAGACCGCCTAACTGCAAGCCTAGATACTGCAAAAGCGAGGGGAAGATGCGTACTATCGATGCTGATGCCCACGTAGTGGAAACGGAACGGACATGGGACTACCTGGACGGTTCCGATAAGAAGTATCGGCCGTTGCTGGTCCCCTCGCCCGAGGATCCAAAGACCAAGTGGTGGGTCATTGACGGCAAAATCAGGGGATTTCGTCTCCCGACCCTCACGGAAATGGAACTGGAGGAGCGCTCCACGCGCGCCAACCGCCACATGGAGTTCCCTCTGGCCGCCCAGGGGATGGACGATGTACAGCTAAGGTTGCGGCACCTGGATGAACTAGGCATCGACATCCAGGTGCTGCACAACTCGCTATTTATCGAGCCGGTCACCAATGCGACCAGCACGGAGATAGCGCTGTGCGGAAGCTGGAACCGCTGGCTGGCCGACATCTATGAGCAGGCCGGCGGCCGGCTTAACTGGTCTTGCGTGCCTTCAACCAAGAGCATTCCCCACGCGCTGGAGCAGATACGCTTTGCGAAACAGCACGGGGCTGTAGCGGTGCTCATGCGTGTCATCGAAGGCGACCGCCTCATGTTCGATCCCTACTTCTACCCGATCTATGAGGAGGCAAGTCGCCTCGATATGGCCATCGCCATTCACATTGCTGTTGGCAACGACTTTCTGTCGGACCTCATGAGCACGCCCTACGACTCCGGCGCAGGCACCGTGATGAAGTTCCGCTTGTGGGATGTCGGAGCCTGCATTGGCTTGTTGGTCGGACACCTTCGTGAACGGTTCCCGGACCTGCGGTGGGGATTCATTGAGACCGCCGCCCAGTGGGTGCCGTGGGTGCACTTGGAAACCGTACGACGGGCTGAGGCTGCGGGGCGAGAGCTGCCCAAAGATTTCTGGGGAGAGTACAAGATCTACGTCACCTGCCAGAGCGATGATGACATCCCGTACATCACGCGGTACTGCGGAGACAGGGTGCTAGTGCTTGGCACGGATTACGGCCATACCGACCACTCCGCTGAAGTGGACGTGTTCCGGAGCTTCCAAGAAAGGTCAGACCTGGATGACCACACCAAGGAACGCATTCTAAGCGAGAATGCCAGGATGCTATACGGCCTGTAGCGCGGACCGTTCACCTATCTTGACGTCGACAAGTGCACCATCGTGGGTACGCAGCGCAGGATAGGTAGCAGACAACAAGCTGCATACAGGAAATTCTGACGAGCGCTTAGTTATCACGAAAGAAACGAGCAAACCAATGCCTGCGATAGATTCTGACGCCCATGTAGTAGAAACCGAGCGCACCTGGGAGTTCCTAGAAAAGTCGGACGAGAAATACCGGCCCCAGCTTGTGCAGTCGCCTACCGACCCCAAGGTCCAGTGGTGGGTCATAGATAACAAGATCCGTGGGTTCCGCTTCCCTACCCTCACGGAGATAGAGATGGATGAAACCTCCAGGCGGTTTGGACGGAACGTAAAGGTCCCACAGGCTGCTCGCGGTGTTGACGATGTGCAGCTTCGCTTGAAGCACATGGATGAGCTAGGTATTGATGTCCAGGTGCTCTACAACACACTGTTTATCGATCAGGCGACTGACCGGGCCTCCACCGAGATTGCCCTCTGCTGGGGCTGGAACCGCTGGATGGCGGATGTCTGGAAGCAGAGTGCAGGCAGACTCATCTGGTCCTGCATGCCCGCTGGCCTAAGCATCCCCCATGCCTTAGAGCAGATTCGCTATTCCAAGGAAAACGGCGCCGCGGCAGTCACCATGCGTCCTATTGAGGGCGAGCGTCTCATGTTTGACCCCTACTTCTACCCCATCTATGAGGAGGCCAACCGCCTAAACATGGCCGTTGGCATTCACATAGCCAACGCTAATCCCTATCTTGCCAACCTGCTGAGCGCGCCCTATGACCCGCTTTCTTCCGGTGTGATGCGCTTTCGCCTCTGGGATGTGGGCGCATGCCAGGGCCTGCTCATGAGCAAGTTGCCAGACCTCTTCCCAAACATTCGCTGGGGCTTTATTGAGAGCGCCGCTCAGTGGGTGCCGTGGGTGCAAAATGAGTGCGTCCAGCGCGCCGACCTGGACGGTGAGCGCGGCCCCAAAATTACCGAAGACTTCTGGCATGACCGCCGCGTTTTTGTGACGTGCCAGAATAATGACGACGTCTCCTACATCGCCAAGTATTGCGGCGATAATGCCCTCGTTATCGGCACCGATTACGGCCACACCGATCCCTCCAGCGAAGTCGATGCTATTGAAGTGTTCAAGAACCGCACCGACGTGGAGCCGGCGCTAAAGCAGCGCATCCTCTACGACAACGCCAAGGAGCTGTACGGCATTACGAACATCTAAATACGCGTGGGAAGTCTGCACCTCCCTACACCACTATCTCGGAAGCGAGAAAGGAATCGGTAATGGCTGAAAAAGGACGAGCTGCCACTTGGCGCGGCTACGGCAACCCAATTGTGATCGAAGAGTTCGACGTGCCCGACCCGGAACCGGGGGCTATCCTCGTAAAGATAACGCTAGGCGGTATCTGCGGCTCTGACCTTCATGGCTGGCGTGGCGATAACCGTGGTGCGCCTCCTCGGCCTGGAGTAACCGGGGGCACGCGTACCATGGGCCATGAGATGACGGGCATAGTTGCTAAGCTGGGCGATGGCGTGACCACCGACTCGTTGGGGCGGCCGCTCAAAGAAGGTGACCGTCTGTGCTACATGCAGCTCTTTCCCTGCTATCACTGCTACATGTGCAGCAGAGGCGAGTACAACGTCTGCCCTAACCGCAAGTTTGGCGGCGGCCCTGCCGGAGAGTTCCCTTACTTCACCGGCGCATTCGGAGACTACTTCTACCTGCCACCCCGACACTGGGCCTGGAAGACCCCCGACGAGTTGCCCGATGAGGTGATTGTCCCTGTGAACTGCGCTATGGGCACAGTCACTCAGGGGCTCACCACCGTTGGCGTCCACGAGGGCGACTACATCGTTATCCAAGGCGTCGGCGGGCTAGGTCTGTCCGCCGCCGCTATGGCCCGAGACATGGGTGCAGACAAGATTATTGCCATCGACCAGCAGGAGCTGCGGCTGGAGTTGGCCAAGGAATTCGGCGCCACCGACACCATCAACATCAACGAGTTCGACTCTCCAGAGGCGCGCGTTGCCCGGGTCCGAGAGATCACGCGCCTGCATGGGGGCGCAGACATGGTGGTGGAGGTTGCAGGGATACCTGCCCTGCTGCTGGAAGGCGTCGAAATGCTCAACCAGTTGGGCACCTTCCTAGAGATTGGCAACCTTGTGCCCGGAACCGTAGATTTTGCTCCCAGAAGCCTGCTGGGTGGTCGTGGAAAGCGCATAGTGGGCACGGCCATGTATAAGCCGAGTATCCTTCCCCGCATCCTGGACTTCCTAATACGTAACCAGGGCCGCTACCCCTTCGATAAGCTCGTCTCTCACAAGTTCGCCCTCGCCGACATTAACGAAGCGTTTGAGCAGGCGGAATGGACGAATCGTCAGACGAACGTTGTCCGGGCATGCGTGGTGCCGTAGCGCAACGGCAAGAGCGTCTTAGGCAGCCAGGTCATTCGCTGTTAAGGTAAACGCGTGCCTTAAGGCCAACCTGAACTTCAAAGCGGGTTCGAGTCTCATCTGGCCCACCAGAAGCCGTCAGCATATTGCGTGCGGAAGAAGTGACCCTGCGTCCGCTCAAGCGCTTGGCGGACGCGCTCGTGGAAGGGGGAGAGGAATCGCGCGTGTCGTTACTCATACTGTCACGGGAGGGCGCAACGCGCTCAGCCTATTGCCAATATCCCAGAATCGCCCCGCCGATGGCCATCTAGAGGAAGGGGATAGCCCGCATCTATGAGGTAGCGCTTGAGGACGCGATACTGGAATGCGTAGTTCGGCACCTAGCCTGCAGCGTGATGATGATGCCAAGGATGAGCCCCTCGACCGCATCGTTCGCGCCGGTTGCCTGCACAAGGACAGCGCCCGAGGCAACATAGGGCGAGGGGTTTCGCGCCCGGTGCTGTCAGTTACCCCGCTCGCGTCAGACTAAAGCCACTTTTTCTGGCCGGTAACGTAGATACTCTGGAAGTCTTCATCGGACTTGGTCAGGTAGATAATGCCTTCCACCAACCCAAGTACACCAGCCGCCATCAGAGCAATATAGCCAACCGCGTACATCAATAACCCAATGAAGACGCCAACGCCAAACATCCCCAAAGCCATGAACATATTGCCCACAATCATAGCCAACACCAAGCCGCCGCCGCCAACTGACAGCTGTATTATTGCGGGCCCCTTGATGCCCAAGTAGAACTTGTGGACGCCAGCCCAGCCAAGGAATATCCCCAGCAGCCCGGCAACCAACTTGGTCTTCTCGGATCCCATCACGCCCTCAAGAGTGCTGCTAATCCCGCCAGCGCCGGAGGCCGACATAGCACGGTAGATGGCTACAGCATTGCCGCCCTTCGCCTCGAAATCCACCCGCATTCCCCGGTTGGGGATGGCTTGATCTTTCCATTCGGCCCCGACGAAATTATATCGGTTGCCGTCATCCCCCGAGATTAATCCCGAGTTGGTTTGAGCGGAGTAATCCAATAGCTGTCCATTCATTCCTGTCCTCCTCTCCCTGCTGAGCTGCTGAAATCTGACGAGTTGTTCCGGCTGACTACGGCTCTATGTCAAGCAGTCCGATAATGAAGCCCTCCACATAGCCTTCCTCATAATAGCCATCCTCGTTGTCCAGTTCAAACACCGCCAACAGTTCCAAGTCGTTGGCACTTTACCGCAGTTCGTATTCCAGGGCTATGCCCTCGCTTGTCCGCTCTCCTGAGCTGTCTCCATACGGGACTTTGCCGTCACGGATGTTCCCTCTGAATTCACAGCTGGAGGCCCCGTAGAACGTTCCATCCCCGTCGCGGGCGACCAGGTTTTCGCTGCAGGCTGCCGCAGCGAACATTTAAGGGCTTACCTCAACCAGCTTGCCGTTAGCGATTTCGAACTGCTTAGAAACACTCACTGTGGGGCGAGCAATCATCGGCTCGTCCGGCTTGCGGTCATTGTAGTTCACAATGAGACGTCCGTTCCGAATCTCCGTTGTTTGCGGGGCAATTCGGTCGCCCAGAAACATGGCATTCGTCCCCTGGTACCCGCTGGGAGTCTGGACTGCCACCACCACATAGTAGAATGTCCCGCTCCCGCCTGGATTCTGCGTGAGGACAAAGGCCACATCGGGCGTTCCGTCGCCGCTCAAATCGCCTGTCGCCTCATTTCCGAAATAGCGGGTGATCAATTTGGAAGCGCTGCCCGGGACCTGCTCGACTTCTGAAAACCCATCGGCCAGCTTGATGCTCGTACCTTCAATTTCGTACGAGGCATCTTTGTGGCCTTCTGGCGCGGGCTGGGTAGCGGATGTCGCTCCCGGCGCTGGGTTAGGGCTCGGGCTTGAACAGCCTAGCATGACGAGGAGGATCCCCATCACGAATACCAAGCCAAGCGCCGCCGACGCGGAAAATCCTTTGTTGCTCACCATTAGGTAACTCCGCTCAGTAATCACCTTACGGCGTGCTCCAACGCTTCCGGGTTGATCATGTTCACCGGCGCACCATCGAGGAACGCATCGATGACCATAGTGATAGACGGGATCATGTGTGAAAAGCCTTCCTGGGACGCCCAGCCGCAGTGCCCTAGCAGCATCGCCCGGTCACAGCTACGCAGAGGGTGGTCCGGCTGCAATGGCTCCTCGTCATAGACGTCCAGGGCCGCTCCGCCAATGCGCCCGCTCAGTAGCACGTCGGTCAGCGCCGCTTCATCCACTACCGGCCCGCGGGAAGTGTTCACAAAGATGGCGTCCGGCTTCATGCGCTCCAAATGCGCCCGAGTGATCATGCCTCGCGTCGCGTCATTCAGCTTGAGACTAACCGACACCACATCTGCTTGCGCGAACATGTCATCCATAGTGGCGTACTCAACACCTGCCTGCTGGGCGCGCTCCGGTGTCATGGTTGTGCTGGCCGCCATCACGCGCATCCCAAAGAACTGCGCCGCCTTCGCTACCCCGCCGCCTATTCTGCCCAGGCCCACAATTCCCAGGGTTTTGCCTTCTATAGTCCGACCCGCATGGTCCGGCCAGCCGCCGGCGTGGATGATCCGGTCTTGCTGGGCAAACTCCCGCAGTGCGCCGATGATCATGCCGATGACCAGCTCTACCATCCCTCCGGGCGCAGTGGTGGGCGGGCGGTTAACCATGCCTGTGGTATGGCACACCAGCACGCCGTTCTTGGTCGCGGCGGCCAGATCAATATGAGGGGTATCGGTGCCGCCAATCTGTGCGATAAGCTTCAGCTTAGGCATGCGGTTGAGCAGCGCCGCGTCAAAACGCGTCCGCTCCCGGATGCCTACCGTCACCTCTGCTTCCGTAAGGGCAGCGTCCAGCTCCGGACCCGGCAACTTCACAACATCCACAGTGGCGCGCTTGCGCAACGCCGCGACATCATCAGACGCGGCAAAGGTATCGTTCCAATCATTGGGAATGACTACGTGCATGGTCGCCTCGCTCCTCATTAAACCAGTGCGCTTCAGCGCAGTATAGCTAGAGTTATCCGAGGGCATTGTACGATGACCGCTGGCGCCGTACAAACCTCGCTCCATGAGTTGCAGCACGGGCAGCGCACGCGTAAGATACGGGCGAACAGACCGTCTACAAATGGCGGTTACCAGAGAGGTGGGTTGATGGCAAAGACAGTCCGCATTGGCATCATTGGCGCGGGAAATTTCACGCAAAGACGCAGCATCCCTAGCTTGAAAGCGGTCCCGGACGTAGAGATAGTAGCCGTAGCCAACCGAAGCCTAGCCAGCGCGCAGGCGGTCGCGAAGGAGTTCGATATTCCCTGGGCCAGCGACGACTGGCGAGCGCTCCTCGCGCGGGATGATGTGGATGCCGTCCTCATCGGCTCCCCGCCGTACATCCATCGCGATGTTGCGGTGGCCGCCTTTGACGCGGGCAAGGACGTGCTGACACAGACCCGCATGGCCAAGACGCTGGACGAAGCCAGGGAGATGGCCCGAAAGGCGCGGGACACCGGCCGCAAGGGCATGGTCTTCCCGCCAAACCCCTACTTCTCTCTCACGCACTACGTTAAACACCTGCTCCAAACGGGCTATACAGGGACGGTACGGCAGGTGTTTGCGCACTACATGACTGCAGAGATGGTGGATAGTGAAAAGCCCTTTGGCCGGCGCTCAGACCCGGTGCTCTTCAGCTATCCCAACCACCTAGGGCTCTACTGGGACGTCCTGCGCGCCTGGTTTGGCGATGCCACGCGCGTGCTGGCAGATGCCCGTATCTACACACCGGAGCGCACCCGCGGCACCGATTCTACACGGATTCCCGCAGTGGTCCCAGAATCTACCACTGTTATTGCAGAGACGGAAAGCGGCGCAGTTGTAACCCTCACCCATACCGATGTCACCCGCTTCGGCCAGACCCGTATCGAAATCTATGGCGAACGAGGCACCTTAGTCTTCCCGTCCATGGAAGAGGTTATGGGCGGGCGCGGCAATGACAAGGAGCTTGCGCCCCTAACCGTACCGCCTGAATGGCAGGGTGCCTGGCAAGCGGAGGAGGAGTTTGTTCGCCTTGTCCGGGGAGAGGCGGAAGTGGCTGTCCCATCATTTGAGGATGGCCTTAAGAATATGGAGTTCCTGGAAGCAGCTCGGCAATCATCCATCCAAGGCCAGTGGGTAGACCTTCCCTTGCCCTAAAGCGCAAAACAGACAGCGCCCGATGACCGTTCAAGCCGTAGGGTCATTGCTCATCCCACCGATTCAACATGAGGCAATGCCGTTACAGCCTCAGGTCTCCAGATCTCTCCAGGAGTAAATAGCTGACATTTTTCCACCTGCACTATTGTTATGATCACCAATCCCTCGTTTGGGAAAGGAAGGGGAAATGATCAAGGCACGAGCGTTATTGCTTCTAGTTGCAGCAAGCATGCTCTCGCTCGCCTGCTCTGAGCTTAGCCAGCTGGGAACGGGTGACGACCCGGCCGATGACGACACCGCAATAGAGATCACGAAGGGCGGCGTGCTCAACTTTCGCACCACGGGAGATATGACCGACTGGGACATGGCATTTAACGGCCAATCCGCCCACAACGCAGATGGGCTGCGCTTAGCCTACAACTCCTTGCTGGGCTTCAACGCGCAACCGTATCCGGACCCCAATTACACCCAAACCGATCTCCTGCCCGAGCTGGCAGAAAAGTGGGAGATTACCCGGGACGCAACAACCTATATTTTCCACCTCCGCAAGGGCATACGGTGGGCCGACCGCGCGCCTCTCCGCGGCCGTGAGTTCACCTCCGCGGACGTGAAGTGGACATTCGAGTACCACTCCAGGACAGGTGACTTTGAAGGCCTGAAGGCCAGCCAGAACAGCTTCATGTATGCCGGTATCACTGGCGTTGATGCGCCGGACAAGTACACAGTCGTGGTTCGCTATGAGAGTGGTTTTGCTCCATTCGCCAACTACGCAGCTACCAAGCTGAACCCCATCTACCCCCCGGAGCTTTACGCCCTTGAGGGCGGTCTTAGCGCCTATATTCTTGGCACCGGCCCCTTCCAATGGAACGAAGCGGATACGCAGTTGGGCAGCCGCTGGGTGTTTACGAAAAACTCCACCTCCTTCCAGGCGGACGAGGTCCACCTAGATGAGGTCCGCTTCATTGTAATTGAGGACGAAGCGACCGCCCAGGCCGCCTTCCAGACCAAACAGATCGATTCCTATCACACCTCAGTCGGACAGGCTATCGCTGAAGTCACTTGGAGGAATCCAGAAGCCATCTCCTTCCCATACCTCGGCGGGCCGCGTTACCTCCTGATGAATTATGAGCGGCCGCCGTTAGACAACCCCAAAGTCCGCCTCGCGATCTCACGGGCCATCGATCGCGACGAGTTCGTCACGGTCATTGGCGGACAAAGAGGTTGGGCGCTGGCCGGCTCCAACACGTGGGCCGACCTTTTCACTCAGGACGAGATCAGGGAGATCTTCCCCCACAGCATTGAAGAGGCTAATAAGCTCATGGAAGAGGCCGGCTACGCTAACGGCGTAGATGTCTCCTTCATGTATGACACGGGCAGCCTGTTAGACGCCACCCTGGTGCCGCTGCTGCAAGTGCAATTGAAGAAGATCGGCATTAACATCGTCCTTGATGGGCGGACCCGTGCTGAAGTGAGCGGAGACCGCAAAAGGAGCGACTTCCAGATGCACTGGTTCGGTGAATACCCCAGGGCTGACCCTGATGCGCAGCTCTACGGCAGCTTTGTGCCCGGACAACGGTCCAACTACACAAATGTAGACTTCCCAGAGCTGACCGAGATGATCCAGAACCAACGGTCCGAGGGCGATCCCGCCAAGCGCCGTGCGATCTTGCGCAATGCAATCAAGTACTTGAACGAGAACGCTCTTGGCATCGCCATCGATCGCACCGCGGGAGCCATCTTCTGGCATCCACACATCAAGAACTTTGCGCCGCACATGGACTACGGTACGGGCCGTAGCAAGATGCTCGGCGTGTGGCTAGACAAGTAGTCAATCCCGGCACAACCGCTCTCACTAAGAGGGAACGTGGCCTGCCGTTCTCCATCACTTTCTACAGCTGCACAAGCACCACATTTTGGACGACCACCGGCCCCAACCTCGGCTTGACACGTCTCAATAAAAGCGTATAGGGTTGCGGCATAACTGCCACTAGGCAGAACTCTAGGAGTAGAAGCAGCCTGTGGCACAGCAGCCTGAAGAATCCCCCAGTAAGCCGGTAGTCGGCGCATTCACCCGTTCCGCAGCGCCCATCTACGGCATGTTCTTTCTCTGGGGGCTGGGCACCGGAGCGCAGCAGCTCGGTCGTCCCCTATTTGCAGCGGCCTTTGGGGTGCCCGTCTTCCTAGTCACCCTCATCGGCACATCCAACTCCGCCGCATGGTTTGTCACTGCCCCGCTCACTGGCGTCCTCACCGACCGCTTTGGGCGCCGCCCCCTCGTCATTGTGGGCAACCTGATCAGAGGCGTCGCCTGCGTGCTCCAGTTCTACTCCACCAGCTACCTGCAGTTCATCATTCTGGAATTCTTGGGAGCCATCGGCGTGTCCATGTGGTCAACCGGCTCCGCCATCGTCATGGCAGACATCACGGAGCGGGATAACCGCGGCCGCGCCAATGCGATAAGGGGCATGGCCAACCGCCTGGGCTCTATCTCCGGCCCCTTAGTGGGCGCAGTACTAACCACTTTTTTTGGTCTCCGCTCGCTCTTCATGTTCAACGCCATAACTAAGATCCCCATCCATATCCTGCTAGCCTGGCTCATCAAGGAAACGCGGCCTCAAGAAGCCGCCCAGGCCAGCGCCACTCAGCCTAGCTCCACCAAGGAAGCAGCAGCTCCAGAGAAGCCGAAGGAGGAGCTGAATCTCTCCATTTTCTTCACACCCGCCGTTATCGTCGTCGCCATCGCTACCCTTATCCACAGCATGGAGGGCTTTCAGGGCGTCATGGGGATTCTCTTCCCGTTGCATGTGCAGGCCACCGCCGATATGAATGACGCCGACGTTGGCACCATGATGGGTCTTGCCGCCACAGTCACCTTCCTCATCTCTTTCCCCAACGGCATCATTGTCGATAGGCTGGGCCGCAAAGCCTCCATTGTGCCGGGCATGATCCTCCTGGGCATCTCGGGCTTCATGCTCTCCGCCGTGACAGATTACTTGAGTGTTGTGACGATGATCCTGGTCTACGGCGTGGGCACTGGCATGAGCATGGGGAGCACCGAGGTCTATGCCATGGACTTGGCCCCTGTCCGCGGACGCGGGACATTCCTGGGTATATGGTCGCTGCTGCGCAACGTGGGCGGTGTCATTGCCCCGCTGACTATCGGCACAGTGGCCCAGTACTACGGCCTACCTCTGGCTTTTATCATCGTTGGGATTCTGCTGATTCTGAGCGGCCTCTCTGTCGCCGTCGTTGGCAAAGAAACCCGCGATAGTGCCCCCGAGCCACAGCCACAGACCGCCGCATAGCGCTGCACGCACATCCATTGGCAAACGCAAAGCGGCTGGCCTCGTAAGGCCAGCCGCTCTTAGTATCCAGCGTTGTAATTTAGAGGGCGAACTTCCAGTTGCGCCGTGGGCCGGCGGGCCGGGGACCTGTGTCACCACCGTAGGGCATGCCTACTAGCTCCCACGCCACCGTAGCGGCCTCACCCTCCTGCCAGAAGGACTCCCGCAGATCGCCAAAGCGCACCTCGTAGAGCATGTCACTGGTAGAAGTCCGTGAGGGCATACCGTTCCACAGGAACCAGCCGGACTCCTGAGTTACTTCGTAGACCTGTGCTTTGCCCTTGGGGCCTTCCATTTCTGCGTATAACGTTTCAGCCATCAAACTCTCGTTTCTAGCCTTGCGCCATTGCCATAACGCGAAGCCCCATGTCAAGTACAGGCCTTGATTTTAGCACAACATAACAGACGCCGTACAACGGACTCCCCATCCCGCTGCATTATTGTCAAGTTGACAGGTTCGCCAAGAAAGTGCATAGTATCACAGATTGTCTAGTACAGTATTTCTATCGCAAGCAGAAGCTAAAAACACAGGAGAAGCATATGCTTAGTATTGAACAAAACAAAGTCCTTACGCAGGTTGGGCCCGGCACTCCCGGTGGCGAGCTTATGCGCCGCTACTGGCATCCCATAGCCGGCGTCTCCGAGCTGGCAGCTTCGCCCTTCCGCACCAAAGAGATCCGCATCATGGGCGAGGACTTGGTCCTCTTCCGTGACCGCAGCGGCAAGCTCGGCCTCATCGACCGCTGGTGCGCCCACCGACGCGTGAACCTGGCCTACGGCGTCGTCGAAGATGACGGCCTCCGCTGCCAGTACCACGGCTGGAAGTACGATACCCAGGGTCACTGCATTGAGCAGCCCTTCGAAGAGACCGTCCATCCGGAAGGTTCCTTCAAGCAGAAGTGCTCCCTCACGTCCTACCACGTAGAGGAGCTCTCCGGCCTCATCTTTGCCTACATCGGCCCCGAGCCGGCGCCCTTCCTCCCGCGCTGGGACGCCCTGGTGCGTGAGAACGCCGTGCGTGACATTGCTATTACCGAGCTTCCCGCCAACTGGCTACAGTGCCAGGAGAACTCCCTGGACCCAGTTCATGCCGAGTGGCTCCACGGTTACTTCAGCAACTACCTGGCCGATATGAACGTGCAGGAAGTTCAGCGCGGCCCGGGCCTACCCCAACTCCACCTGAAGATTGGCTTTGATGTCTTTGAAGGCGGGATCATCAAACGCCGCATCACCCAGAGCTCTGATGAAAACCAGCATGCCTGGAAGACCGGCCATCCTTCCATCTTCCCCAACATCCTGTTAGTTGGAAATCCGTGGAACTACACCTTCCAGTGGCGCGTGCCTATGGATGACGAGCACACCTTCCACGTATCGCTGTACACCTGGGTAGCGCGGCCCGACCAGCAAGCACCGGAGCAGCCGGAGATTCCCTACCGCATCACCCCGTTGTACGACGAACAAGGCCGCTGGTACGTGAGCAACACCTTCAACCAGGACTTCATGGCTTGGGTGAACCAGGGCCCAACCTCCATCGCCGAGCGCAACTACGAGAAGCTGGGCGAGTCCGACAAGGGCGTTATCCTCTTGCGTAAGCTCGTCACCGAGCAGATTAGGGTGATGAAGGAAGGCAATGACCCCATGAATGTGTTCCGGACAGCGGAAGCTGCCGACCGCATCTGGCTGCCCCAGGAGGGCACAGGCGAGACGGCTCCTCCTGCTCGGACCCGCATGAGCAAGTACGTGCCTCAGGAGCGCGGCTTCAGCGCCGATGCGGACAAGATAGATACTGTCCTCGCAACCTGGCAAGCGTAACCTAAAGCTGCCGCACTCAAAAGCGCCCCGATTACATGTAATCGGGGCGCTTCGCGTCCCAACCTCTCCGACACCCTGGAGAGAGACCCCCATCTTTTGAAGTTTAGGGCGGAAAAGGAGTATACTGAGGCCACTATTTCGCAACTTGCGCTGTTAGTGCGCGACCTCCGCAACGTGAAAATACGAGGATTGGGGAGAATCATATGCTGAGCATTCAAGAAAACAAACTCCTTACGCAGGTTGGGCCCGGCACTCCCGGTGGCGAGCTTATGCGCCGCTACTGGCATCCCATAGCCGCCGCCTCTGAGCTGGCAGCATCGCCCTTCCGCACCAAAGAGATCCGCATCATGGGCGAGGACTTGGTCCTCTTCCGAGACCGAAGCGGCAAGCTCGGCCTCATCGACCGCTGGTGCGCCCACCGACGCGTGAACCTGGCCTACGGCGTCGTCGAAGAAGACGGCCTCCGCTGCCAGTACCACGGCTGGAAGTACGACACCCAGGGCCACTGCGTTGAGCAGCCCTTCGAAGAAACCGTCCATCCGGAGGGTTCCTTCAAGCAGAAGTGTTCCCTCACGTCCTACCACGTAGAGGAGCTCTCCGGCCTTATATTTGCCTACATCGGCCCAGAGCCGGCGCCGCTGCTTCCCAACTGGGAGCCTCTCATACAGGGCAACGCGGTCAAAGACATCGCCATCACGGAGCTCCCGGCCAACTGGCTACAGTGCCAGGAGAACTCCCTAGACCCGGTCCATGCCGAGTGGCTCCATGGCTACTTCGGCAAGTACCTGGCCGAACTTGCCGTAGACCCCAACATTCCCGGCCGCGAGAACGCCCTTAGCGGACGCTTCGGCCACGTGAAGATCGGTTTCGACGTCTTTGAGCACGGCATTATCAAGCGTCGCATGCTCCGCAACTCCACAGAGGAAGACGACGACTGGAAGAATGGTCACCCCATCCTCTTCCCCAACATCCTGCTAGTAGGCAGCCAGTGGTCTTGGACCTTCCAGTGGCGGGTGCCTATCGATGATGAGCACACCTTCCATGTGTCGCTGTACACTTGGCCTGCCGCTCCCGGCACGACGTCACCTCCGCAGGAAGAGATCCCCTACCGAGTGACTCCGCTCCTGGACGATCAGGGCCGCTACATTGTGAGCTACACCTTCAACCAGGACTACATGGCCTGGATCAACCAAGGCCCCACCAAGATTGCCGAGCGCAACTACGAGAAGCTGGGCGAGTCCGATAAGGGTGTCATCCTCTTCCGTAAGCTGCTCAAGGAGCAGATGAAGGTGGTAGAAGAGGGCAACGACCCTATGAACACCTTCCGTGACCCGGAAAAGAACGTGTCTATAGAGCTGCCCAAGGAGCGAGTCACCACCGGTGGCAGCCCTCCCAAGAAGTACATCCAGGGCGAGGCCGGTTACAGCCAGGATGCCGAGCAGATCCAAGAAGTTATACAAAGCTGGGTCACCCCAGAGACCAGCAAGACCTAGCTAGCACCCTTACCTCAAGACCGAACAGGCCCCGTCATACGGCGGGGCCTGTTTCCTTGTACTCGTAGTGAGGACATAGACCAAAGGCGGGGAGCTAGAAGATCCGCAGGGACAGGAAAGAGGCCGAGCATAGTGCTCGGCCTCTTTAATCTTTGCTAAGAATGGTTACTCGGGCTGATAGTCCCCTATCCACCGTCCTTCCTCGCACATCTTCTTGTAGTACTCCCAGAACCAGTTGGGGCCTAAGGCAGGCTCGCCGCTCATGCGGGAGGCAAAGTCCTCCACGTCCTGCCACGGTATCTCGGGAGCTTCTCTGCCGGAGATGGCTACCTGCCAGGTCAGCCGCGCCAGGTTCTCTATCTGGATCGCCCGCACCGTCGCCTCTTCCACGCTCCGGCCGCACACCACGTTGCCGTGACCCTTGAGCAGCACGATGTCCTTTGTGCCCATCACCGCCATCATTGCTGCGGCTATCTCGGGGTTGTGAATCAGCAGGGCCCGCGGGTACACGCCGATGCCGCCGAGGGAGAGCATCATTCCGCCCACGTTCTGCGCCCCTACAATTGGCCGGAGAGGCACATCCGAGTTGGCGCACAGTACCTGTGCCGGCGGATGGGCATGGATGACGCAGTTAACTTCCGGACGCCGCTTCATGATAGTCGCCGCAATGTGGCGCTCCGGCGGGATCATGTAGTCATCCATAGGCTCCGTGGGGATACCGTCAAAGTCTACCTTATGCATCGCCGATGCCTGCACGTACAGCGGGGTCTGGTCTGCGCTGTTGCGGCAACGCGCCAAGAACTCGTCTGCACCCGGCACCCTGGCAAACACGTGGCCGGTGATGTCGCCCATGGAGTGGGTCATCACCAGGATACGGTGCGCCAGTACCTGCTTTTCTTTCAGTTCGTCTAAGCTATCTGCCATTAGTCGCTCTCCACTTTCAACTCAGTTACTGCTGCTGACCTAGAACTGGACAAGGTCAACGGTACTCTCTTCCGGAATCAGCGAGCCGTCCCGAAGCATACGCACATAGTAGTCCCACGGTCCGGTAGTGCCCCGGTCCACCGCGCCGCCCTGAGCAGCCGCGGCCTCACGGCCACCCGCGCCGGAGACTTGGTCGTCCACATCCTCCCAGGGGATCTCCCACGCGCCTTGAGGCGTGTTGCCGCGACGCAGCGCGAGCTGCCAGCACAGCCGGGCAATGTTCTCTATCTGGATGGCCTTCACCGTGGCGTCTTCCACGGAGCGGCCCACCACCACGTTGCCGTGGCCCTTGAGCAAGACGATGTCCTTGTTGCCCATAATGGCAAGCATCGCTTTGCTCAAGTCTGCGCTGTGAATAAGCACGGAGCGCGGGTAGATGGGAATCCCCTTACGGGCCACGGTGCTGCCGCCCCAGTTCTGGGAGCCCACAATTGCCTGGATATCTACGCCCGTCATGCCGCACAGCACCTGCCCCGGCGGGTGGGCATGGATCACGCATCCCACGTCCGGACGCGCCTTGAAGAGCTCTGCGCCAATGTACCGCTCCGGCGGGATAGTGTAGTCTCCTACATCCTCAGTGGGCGTGCCCTCAAAGTCTATGCGATGCAGCGCGGTGGGCAGAGCGTAGGCCGGGGACCAATCTTCGGCATTCCGGCACCGCGCCAGAAATTCGTCTGAACCGGGAACACGCACAAACACGTGCCCAGTGATATCGCCCATAGACCCCGTCATAGTCAGGATCCTATGGGAGAGCACCGATTTCCGTTTTAGCTCCTCTAACGAGTCAGCCATAAATGAACGCCTCCTGATAGTGATTGCGCGAGTTTAGTGCACGCTTGTGGAGAAGTGAATGCCGCACGAGAGCCGCACTGCGCTAGGTAGTTCTAGAGCAGGGTTGCTCGCCCTGCTCTATAGTGCGCCCCGTACTAGGAAAAACGCGGTCTATTGCTTGATAAAGGTGCCGTCTTCCGTGGCAAGGCCGGCTAAGAACATGGCAAAGGAGCAGGCATCGCCCTCTTGCCAGAAGCCCTCTCGCTTATCGCCGAAGCGCACCTCGTACAGTACGTCGCTCACCCGTGCAGAAGCCATGTTCTCCTTCTGCGCGGCGTCCTTTTCTTGGTCCTGGGTGACCTCGTAGACTTCCGCGACGCCCTTTGGGCCCTCAATAGTTGTGTAGAGCGATTCTGACACGTTTATCCCTCCACCTTGGTGTTGCGAGGGAAGTATAGCGTTAGCGGGTAAAGCGGTCAACGTACCTTACCTCTGTATTAGACGCTCCTACGATCCCGCTGCAAGGTCTCCTTGGCAACAAACGTTAGCAGCAATGCAGACACCAGTTGTAGCGGGATAAAGAACAGGAATGCTGCCCGGGGGCTGTAAGAATCTACGATGAGGCCCCCAATGCCCGGTCCCGTAATCCCACCCAGCTCTGCCAGGGAGCGGCGGAGCGTCTGCAAACGTCCACGGGCATGCTCTGGCACTACATCGTAGGTGTACGTAGACATGGATCCCAGCGCGAGCCCTGTGCCTATTGCCCCTATGCCGCTCACCAGCGCCAGGGCAAGTACTGTTGAGCTGAGGGGGTAGAGAGAGAACGCCGCCAGCGCAATCAACGCGCTCGGCACCACCACCGCCTTACGGCCCGCCTTATCGGAGATAATCCCCGTTGGGGCAATCATCAAGAACTCCACAACGCCGATAATGGCAAAGAGTAGGCCAACGCTGGTGGCGCCGAACCCGAGCTGAGTTACTACAAACAGCGGGAGGATCGCCAGCCGGAGGGTAGTCCGCATCATCGCGGTGAAGGTCCCAAAGACGATGACCATGTAGGTCACGCGCATCCCTGGGGCTATCTCCTTCAGTCCTCCTATATCGAACAGCGAAGTTCTGACCGACGACCGTTGCGGAGACGCCGTTTCCTGCATGGTAAGGGACACCAGGAACGTGAAGAAGCCGATTGCGGCGTAGACCAGGAAGACCGCCCTGAAGCTAAACGCCTCCATCATCCAGGCGCTGGCAAAGGGCCCAAAGGCCACGCCCAGGGATGACACGCCAAAGAACACGCTGAGTAAACGGCCGCGCTGGTCCTGCCGCACCAGGTCTACAGCCATCACCTCCCGGCTTATCTGGAAGAGGCTGGTTCCTATTCCCTTCGCAAGGAACGCTACCACCAGCAGCCAAAACTGCGGCGCAACGGCGCTCAACAGGGCAGCCAAGGTGATGATCAACGGCCCCGTTATTAGGGCAAGGCGTCGCCCGTAGCGGTCTACTAGAATGCCGGTGGGGTAAAGGGAGAATAGCCGGCCAGCCATCTGGGCGGTGAATATCTGCGCCGCAAGGCCCGGCGTAATATCAAAGGAGTTAGGGAGAGTGGGTAGCACCGGAATTAACATGCCCTGGCCAAAGCTCATCATGGCAGAAGGTATGTAGATCCCGATAAGCGCCCGTTGGAGTGGGGTGATGCGTGAGAATACTGACAACGCGGGGAAGACTCGCTCCGTACTAGACCTTGGGGCCGTTCAGGAGTATAGTCCGATGCACAGTAATCAGCAAGCTAAGACAGGCAGTAGCCCTGGGGCGTAGACAACGCACACTCGTGACCCCCTTACACAAAAGGAGCAGCCATGCGTGTCACTATCACTCGTCTGCTAGACCACGAGTTCTTCACTCTCTCCGCTGAAGCAGACCCAACACTCCCGCCCGACGAAGGCGCCCGCGACCTCCTTGGCCGCTTTGAGGCCGAGTTGAACCACTATGGCCTCAGGCGAGAGGACGTTGTGCGCCACCGCCTGTGGGGACGCGACCGCGCGACCTGGACCGGGGGCCGTGAGCGCTTCAAGTTCTTCTCAGAGGCGGCCCGCGCCGCCAGCTCCAGCTACCTCTCGCCCCGACACTTCCACTCCGACGCGCAGATCGCCTTTGACGTCTTTGCTATGCGCCCGCTGAGCGCAGACTCCGTAAAGCACGTTGAGGACTACGATCCACCCACCACGGTGCTACGCTACTTGAACATAGACAACGTGGTGGTGCTTTCCGGCAACACCTACGACCAAGGCCAGCTTTCAGACCAGCTCAACGTGATCCTCCCCCGTATCACCCAGACGCTGGCCCATGCCGGTACATCCTGGAGACAGGTGGCCCGTATGTCTTGCTTACTGCAGCGGGATGAGCAGCTGGACCATCTGAAGGGTCTGCTCACTGAAACCCTGGGCGCAGACCAGCCTATTGATGCCCAAGAGTTCCAGTTTGTGGACGCGTTTTCCACCCCGGGCAAGCTCATCGAGGTAGAGGTCACAGCCACCCGCTAACCATGAATGGTCAATACTAGTCACACGCGTATATGCGCTTTAGCCAACATCAACCAATTGACAACTACTCCAAGCGGTGGTAAACCCACCTCAACAACAGAGGCAACAGGCTAGCAAGAAAAAGGAGCACAGCATGGCAAACAAGCTCTATGTGGGCACGGAAGAAGGCGTCTTCACTATTGGCTCTCACGAAGGCATGTGGGGCATTGAATCCCAGTCCCTAAAGACTTGGGGCATCGAAGAGGTAGTAGTCGACCCCAACGCGGGCAACCGGGTCTACGCCGGCACTCGCGGCGATGGAGTGCTGGCTAGCGAGGACGGCGGCAAGAACTGGAAGAAACCCTCTTACGGCAGGCCTGGCCCCGGCAAGGTCCGTTGCTTAACTATCGATCCTCACGACTCCCGCCGCCTCTACGCCGGATGCGAGCCTGTAGAGATCTTCGTCAGCGAAGACCAGGGCGCAAACTGGGAGCGTCTGGATAGCCTGCGCCAGCAGCCGTATATCGCTGGGCTCAACTATCCCGTGCCCTCGGTAGAGCCCCACGTACGGGACGTTACCATTGACCCCAACAACGCCAATATCATCTATGCGGCGCTCCAGGTGGGCTACATGGTGAAGAGCACTGACGGCGGCAAGACCTGGAAACGGCTGGAGAATGAGCTGGACCCGGACGTTCACACCATCGTTGTCAACGCCTCTCAGTCGAACACCGTTGTTGTTGCGACGGGCGGCGGCGGCTCACGCCAGGGCTTGGCCAAGGGCCGCGCCCTCTACCTTAGCGAGGACGGCGGCGAGCAGTGGACGCCCGTTGGCATGGAGTTTAGCCAGCATTACTCCGTGCCTTTGGTGGCGCATCCTACCAATCCGTCTATGCTCTGGGCATCCCTGGCAGGCGGCACGCCAAACACCTGGCGCGGTACGGACGGAGCCAACTCAATGCTCATCCGCACCACTGATGGCGGCCATTCCTGGCATCGCCTGGACGACCAGTTGCCGGAAGCCTCCAATTACTTCCCCATAGCCATCACCGTAGACCAGAACGACCCCAACCAGCTCTACATCGGCCTTGGCCCGCACATCGCCAGCAGCAATGACGGCGGCGCATCTTGGAGCACACTGGACCTGGAGTTTCCCGAAATCAACTTCATATCCTGCGCAACGATATAACCAGCTAGTTATAAAAAACCCGGTAAGTAAGAAGGGAGCACACAATGTACAACGGCACACAAATACTGGATGTCCACGGCCACGTCTCATCGCCCGCCTCCGTACGAGCGTGGGCAGTGAACCTCCTGGCCTCCAACACCGCTATCCGCAGTCCCCTTGGCCCCGGCGGCAACCGCGGGGGCGGCCGCGGCGGCATGGACCTCTCGGACGAAGCCTTTGAGAAGGCGGCGCAAGAGCACGTTAACTACATGGATGCCCGCAACATCGATATTCAGATCATCGGCCCACGTCCCTTTACCACAATGGGATGGATGCAGCCGCACCTCCTCCCCTCATGGACCACCTTCACCAACGACTGCATCTTCAAGCAGACTCAGATCTTCCCCGACCGCTTTATCGGTGCGACCATCCTCCCGGAGATTAGCGAGGCCCCTGATCTGAGCAATTGTGTGGCGGAGATTGAGCGCACGGTGAACGAGTACGGCTTCAAGGCCGTCTACTTGAGCCCTGACCCTGCCGGCATGCGCACCACTCCCGGCATGAACGAGCCCTACTGGTATCCGGTCTACGCCAAGTGCCAGGAGTTGGGCGTACCCATCATTGTCCATGGCACCAACTGCCTTGACCCTCGCATCAGAATCCTGCCGCAGAACTACCAAGTAGGCTTCATGTTTGAGCAGTTCCTGGCCAATCAGCTCCTCTCCCACAGCGACGTCTTCGAGCGCTTCCCGGAGCTGAAGGTGCTCATCTGCCACGGCGGCGGCGCGCTGGACCGCTTCATCAAGACGGACGGCCACCTTGCCCAG
This sequence comes from Dehalococcoidia bacterium, assembly GCA_965220215.1. GTDB lineage: Bacteria > Chloroflexota > Dehalococcoidia > SHYD01 > SHYD01 > CBDDEI01. The sequence goes on along the minus strand of OZ244809.1, from coordinate 2,158,238 downwards.
AAGGACCGGAGCAAGAACCTCTTCTACGACACCTGCGTCTACGACATCCCGGTGTTGGAAGCCGCCATCAAGCAGAAGAGCGTGCAGCAGACCGTCTTTGGCACCGAGGCTCCCGGCTCCGGCGGCGCGGTGCGGCCCGAAACCGGCAAGACCTGCGATGACCTGGTTCCCATCATTGCTGGCTTTGACTTCCTGAGTGATCAGGACAAGATAGACATCTTCAATACCAACTCAGCGGCCTTCTGCCCTGCGTTCAATATGATGCCAGCAACCAAGTAACCGGCGCCACAAAACAATCGCATAATCAGAGCAGCCCTCATGCATCGGCACGGGGGCTGCTCTCTATTAAGAATGGCATGTCTACCCCCTCTTCAGAGTTGACATCTCGCCCCAAAAAGTGCACCATCCTGCTATCCACTGAGCATTACTAGTGAAAGGAAAGGGAAATGGCACAGATAGTCCTCGGCGTTGGAACCTCGCACTCGCCTATGATTAGCACCCCACCGGAGCTATGGGCAACTCACGGGGAATCCAACGATATGCGTAACACCGAGCTGCTTTCCCATAAGCACGATGGCAGCGTGGTGAACTACGAGCAACTCCTAGCAGAGAGCAACGGAAAATATGCTGCGGATTGCACGCTGGAAAGGCACCAGGAGCAGTACGACCGCCTGCAGAAGGGCGCCAGGGAGCTGGCTAAAGTCCTGGCCGAAGTGAAGCCCGATGTGGCCGTGATTGTCAGCGACGACCAGAACGAGCTCTTCTTCGACGACAACATGCCCATGTTCTCCGTCTACTGGGGCGAGAGCTTCCATCTGCTGCCTCGTCCGGTCAATCCCGCTGCCGCCTCACCCTCCAATACCTCGGTATGGGGCTATGGCGACAAGGAGATGGACGTGCCGGTGGACTCGGCCCTCGGCCTGCACCTCATTGAGTCGCTCTGCGACGCAGACTTCGACATCGCGCATTACCGCTACCTCAACAACGAGTACGGCGGAAGCATCGGACCCATCGGCTACCTGCAGAAGGAGCACGTAACCAAGGCCAGGCCCTTTGGCCTTCCCCACGGCTACGGCTTTGTAGTGCGGCGGCTGATGAACAACAGTCCCATTCCGATTGTGCCCATCAGCCAGAACACCTGCTACCCGCCCAACCAACCTACCCCCAAGCGCTGCTTCAATTTTGGCCAGGCAGTCCGGGACTCCATCGAGGCTTGGGACAGCGACAAGCGGGTTGCGGTCATCGCATCCGGCGGCCTGAGCCACTTTGTGCTGGATGAGGAGCTAGACCTTCTGGCCATCAAGGGTATGGAAGAGAACAATGCCGAGATTTTGAGCTCGCTGCCACGCCATCGTTTGCAGTCGGCCACCTCGGAGATCCTCGACTGGGTTACAGCGGCCGGCGCGTGCCAGCCACTGGACTTCAAACTCGTCGACTACGTAGCTGCGCCCCGAACCCCCGGAGGCACCGGCGGCGGCTGGGCTTTTGGCTACTGGACATAGTCTCCAATACCCACATCATTCCGAAAACAAGAGGGAGGAGCCGAACGGCTCCTCCCTCTTACGTTCACGCAAGCTAAATAGCTACGGCGCTAAAAAACCCAATCGCAGACCGCGCAGCACAGCGGGCAGACCTGTAGGCTTCGGCGCTTCCACCGGCAGCAGCTCCAGTGGCGGCAGCAGCCTGACCGCAGCTTCCGCCTCCAGCGGCGCGCTCACTTTATCCACGCCCTTCACAAAAGCCACCGCCCACTGGGGCAGCGGCAGCCGCCCGCGGCGGACACCCATCCTGTAATCGATATGGCGGCGCTTCACCCACACCTGAGAGAGCGCGGGCACGGTCTCTCGTAGATAGACTGCCAGCGGGCAGACGTTGGCGTTCTGCGGCATGCCAATGACGAGACTCTCCTGGCTGCTCAACCAGCCCTTGAACTGCTGGTAGTCAAGCGCCTGCTCTACCACGTTACCACTGCTCATCAGCAACCTCCTCCTGAGCCCTACGCGCCTTCCTTAGCGGGCAGTTGCTGCAAGTTCTTAGCGAACTGCTGCAGAATGCCCTCCGCCTTCTTCTTGATAATGGGTTGTCCAAACTCGCCCAGCTTGCCCAGCAGCGCGGCGTCGGTGGTGATGATAAGTTCCGTTTCGCCGTCCCCGTGCTCCGCTAGGCGCAGCCGCGTCTCCCCATTCAGCCCGCCGCCCACTTTGCGCTCAGCAGCCTCGGTGCGCAGGGTAGCCTGCCAGCTTGCCTTGTCCTGCTCCAGGAGGGTGATGGTCCCTTCCATAGTCAATCTAATTGGCCCCACCTGCACGTTCATGGCGCCGTTGTAGGTTTGCGGGCCGGTAAGCTCCACCTTCGAGACGCCCGGAACGCAGCCGGCCACTCGCGGGATATCAAGCAGCAGCGCCCACACCTCTTCGCGCGGCAAGGCGACGATGCATTGTTGCTCGAACAGCACTACGCGGCTCCTCGCGCCCTCTCAATAGCTTGCTCCAGCGCCCGGCGCGTCCAAACTACCGCCATCGCCCGCTTGTACGAGGCGGCGCCCCGGAAGTCACTCACCGGATCGACGATTGCCTCCACGCTGGCCGCTGCATCTCGTAACGTCTCAGGGGTCAGCGACTGCCCTCGCAGCGTCGCCTCTGCTTCGCCGGCCCAAACGGGTGTCTCCCCGACGGATCCCAGCGCCACCCGCGCGTCCTTGCAGGTCTCGCCGTCTGCTTCCAAAGTGACCAGCGCCGCCACGGAGACAGTTGCATAGTCGTCCTCTGAGCGAGGTAGGAACTTTATGTGAACTGAGCCGCTGCCGGCGGGCTGCTCCGGCACCACTAGCTCTGTGACCACCTCTCCCGGCTGGAGCGCGGTCTCATAGTAGCCTTGAAAGAACTCCTGGACCGGCACGTCCCGCGTGCCGCCGCGCGACGCCACCCGAACGGACGCGCCCAGCACCACCAGACTGGCCGGCGGGTCCTGGTTGGGGTCGCCGTGGGCCAGGCCGCCGCCTACTGTGGCCGCATTGCGGATACGCACCGTTGCTACGTGGCTGTAGGTCTCCGTCAGAAGGGATGCGCTCGCCCGCAGCTCTTGGGAGAGCTCGGCCGCTCGTTGGGTAACCAGCGCGCCCAAGCGCAGAGCGCCGTTCTCCCGCTGGATCAGGTTCAGACCCGGCACGCGCCGCAGGCCGATGAGGCACTCCGGCTGCACCAGGCGTTGCTTCATCAGATTGACCAGGCCCGTGCCGCCGGACAGCAGTTGAGCGTCATCGCCGTACTGCTCCAGCGCATCAAAGACCTCTGCCAGGGTAGTTGGTTCGAGATAACGTGTGTCCGCCATCGCCCTACTCCTGCCCCGCCGCGGCCTTGATGGATTCCAGGATCGTGGAGTAGCCGGTGCATCTGCAGAGGTTGCCCATCATCCACGCCTTGATATCTTCCTCCGTGGGATGGGGATTGGCATCCAGCAGCGCCTTGGCGGCCACCACCTGGCCCGGCGTGCAGATGCCGCATTGGAAGCCGCCGTGCTGGATAAACGCCTGCTGGATGGGCAGCAGCTCTTCTCGCTCTGCAAGCCCTTCCACCGTGACCACGCGGCTGCCGTTGGCGCTCACCCCCGGCATCAGACAGGAGCTAATTATCTCGCCGTCCAACAGCACGGTGCACGCGCCGCACACGCCCACCGAGCAGCCCTCCTTGGTACCGGTAAGCCCGATGTCATAGCGGAGGATGTCCACCAGGAGCCGCGTCGGCTCCACCTCCACCACGTAGTCTTGGCCGTTCACGTTTAGGGATATTGGATATTTCATAGCTCATCTCTCTCTAAGCAAATGCAGGCTGATAGTACGCGAAGGCGCATCATATGGCAACATCACACACAAAGGTCTTTGCTTCGCCTTGTTGCGCGCAGCACCTTTTGACGCCCCCCGAAAGTATCCCCATACTACTATCTGCCACGGCTGTAGATTGATTAACCCGCATAGTCTTAGGTATAGGGACTGTCATTCGTGTCCCTTGCTGGCTCAATAGGTTAATTGACCGCTATGGCAAGTAGTCACTAGCCTAAACTACAACGGGACGTCACCATGTCTACCGTGTTCAACTATACGTTCGTTGCACTCGTAGCAGGCTAATCCTTACTATTTTGATCGGGGTATAAGGAATAACCTATGCAGAAATCACTTATCCTAGCTCTCGTCGTATTAACGCTGTGTTTGATCACTACAGCGGCATGTGACAGCAACGAAGAAGAGCCTACAGCGTCAGCCCCCTTGCCTGTTGCTACCGCAACGGAAATCCCACAGTCTACTCCCCCTCCCCCTCCTACGGCTATGGCTACGGCTACGGCTACGGCTACTCCTACGCTTACCCCAACGCCTACGCCAACACCCACCCCAACCCCGTTACGTTACGTGGTTCAGGATGGCGATACTCTGACCGCCATTGCGGCCAGCTTCGGGGTGACCGTTGAGGCCATCGTCGCTGCCAACAACATTACAGACCCAGAGCTCATCAAGGTGGGAGAAGAGTTCATCCTTCCTGCAGCTGCCACGCCTGCCTCCCCGTCTACACCAGCGCCAGCACCCATAATTTCTACACCTAATCCCACCACGCCACCACAGCCAACGCCTACTGAAGTCACTAGACAGAGTAACGTTGCGCCTTTGGCAGAGGGCTCGGAAATCACCCTAGAGGAGTACGCTATCCGCTTAGGGTTGATCTTAGACCCTGTAGAACCGGCCAATCATGCGCTCGTCGCAAACCCGCCAGCGGAGCGGCGTTATGTGGCGTACGTTATGGTATTAGAGGGAGACGTATACGTGAACCCGTTGAACTTTACGCTGAAGGATGCGGATGGATCTGTGTATAAGCACGAGTCGCTAATTCTTGACACCTCTGACGTACTAAAGCCGATTCAGCTAGACGGCGACTCGCAGGCGTTTGGGTGGATTTCATTCTCTGTCGGTAAAGATGCAGAGCTGGTGGAGCTAGCCTATGAGCCAACACCTGGGGAGAGCTCGGCATTTTTTAGAGCAAATGTGAACTAGCTTTACGACGAGAAAAGCACTTTTGGGAACGCACCATTCCAAGCAAGAAGGTGCCAGGGCAATGGTCTGGTCTACACTAAAGGGCGAACACCGTCCCACTTGTACCTCGGACACATGCGTGCTATCGTCTCGACCAAAGCATAATCAACATCGGCCTCACTAAGCCACCGAATGCAGGAGACGACCATGACGCTTTCAGCCTCGCCTATCTTTCCCCAAGCGCCACCGGAGCGCAGCAGCAGCGCGCGTGTGGAGGGCCAGCTCAAAGTCAGCGGGCAGATCCAGTACTCCGCCGACTTTCAGATGCCGGATGCCCTCCAGGCGACCGTGGTGCGCAGCCCCTACCCGCACGCCCGCATCAAGAGTATCGACACCACCGCGGCCGCGCAGGCCCCCGGCGTGCTGGCCGTTATTACTGGCGCGGACCTGGCCGGCCTCCGGTTCGGCCGCTCCGTGCACGACATCCCGGTCTTGGCCGAGGAAAAGGTGCGCTTCATCGGAGAGATGGTGGCCGCCGTGGCCGCAGAGACCCGAGAACAGTCGGAAGAGGCGGCTATGCTCATCCAGGTGGACTACGAGCCGCTCCCAGCCGTCTTTGACGCTGCCGAGGCCCTGAAACCAGACGCCCCCGCGGTCCATGACGCGCCCTGGTCCTATCGCAACGCCGTAAGCACGGAAGAAGGCCCCATCAACCTTCTGGGCCACTCTGTTGCCGAAGCCGGCGGTGATATCGAAGCCGCTCTCGCCGCTTCCGACCACGTCTTTGAGCAGACCTTTACCACACAGGCCCACCACCACGGCTACATCGAGCCCCATTCCTGCACTGTGAAGGTGGAGGAGGGCAACCACGTGAACATCTGGGCCAACAATAAGTCGCCCTACCAGCTCCGCAACCAGCTCAGCGCCGCGTTCGGCATCCCGGTGGAGCAGATCACTGTCCACATTCCCGCCGTGGGCGGCGACTTCGGCGGCAAGGGCACGCCCATGGACATCCCACTGTGCCTGGAGCTCTCCAAGCGCACGGGCCGAGCTGTGCGTATGACCATGCGCTATACGGAGGAGCTTATTGCCGCGGCGCCTCGCCACGCCTCAGCGGCCACGCTGCGGGTGGGCGTCTCCAACGACGGCCGCTTGCAAGCCGTTGATATGTACATCGTCTACAACAGTGGCGCGTACGGGGGCTTCCGCCCCGGCGTAAACTTTGGCGCCCGCCTGGTGACCAGCTACAACGTCCCCACCGTCCGCTGCGTGGCGGACCGGGTCTACACCAACCAAGTGCCGGGCGGCAACGCCCGCGCGCCAGGAGCGCCCCAGGCCACCTTTGCCCTTGAGTCGATGATAGACCTTGTTGCGCGCAACCTCGGCATAGACTCCTTCACCTTCCGGCGCAACAACGTGCTGCGTGAAGGCGAGGCCACGCCCTACGATGAGCACTATCCTGAAATGCGCAGCCTAGAGGTCCTCGACCTGGCAGAGCAGTCCTACCGGCCCGCGTTCCCCAAGGACGCGCCCCGCTCCGTGCGCTTTGGCCGCGGCATCTCTGTCTATGACCGCGCCACCCACGCGCCTCAGCGTACCAGTATGCGCCTGCGCTTGCGGGACGACGGTACGGTGGAGGCCCAGGTGCCTGTTATGGAGACGGGAACCGGCTCCCACACCATCCTGCGACGGGTGGTGGCCGACGGCCTCACGCTCCCTTACGACCAGGTCATCATCCGCTACGTCGGCACCGACGACCTCCCCTGGGACTCTGGCGTCGGGGGCAGCCGCGTTACCATCTCCGGCGCAGAGGTCGCGCACACCTCCGCAGTCGCCTTCAAGGAGGAGGTCGCCCAGCGCATGGCCCAGTCTCTCGGCATTCCTCGCGAACGCCTCGAGCTAAGCGACGGGCTTGTGGGCACAGACCCCGCCAGCGGCCGCACCGTGACCTTAGCCCAGATAAGCGCGTCGGGCACCCCCCTGGAGATGGTCCAGGAGACCGGTCTCACCCGAGGAGATGAGGCTGTCACCACTTTCTGCGCCCAGGTGGCCCAAGTGGGCGTGGACGTAGAGACCGGCCAAGTCTATCTCTACGAGGTGTTGAGCGCTCAGGATGTGGCGGAGGTCCTAGACCCTGCCTCGCATGATGGGCAGATCGAGGGCGGCGTTGTTACGGGCATAGGCTTTGCGCTCACGGAAGACCTGGGCATTGAAGACGGGCAGGTCACTGCTGCCCATCTGGGCGATTACAAGTTGCCCACCATGCCCGATGCCGCAACTCTGCGCACCCTGAACCTGGAGGGGAGCATGGGCATTGGCGCTCGCAACATTAAAGCTATTGGCGAGCTGACCAACGTGCCCACCGCGGCAGCCATCGCCAATGCGGTCGCGGACGCTGTAGGCGTGCGGGTGACCGATCTCCCCATCACGGCAGAGAAGGTCTACCGCCTCCTCCACGAGCGCCAGTAGGCGCAGTCTTGTATAGGCTGGTAACTTGGCCTAACGAGATTCCTTGTCGGTGTTGGAACGGCTGATACTACGAAATCACTAAAGAGGAAGTTATGCCACGAACTGCGCTAGACCTGAACAACGCGGAAGACCTGCAGAAAGTGAACGGCGTCTGGCGCCGCGCCGCGGGCCTGGTGCCCGGCGAGCCCAACCAGGGCCTGGTAGCCGAGATGCAGGGCATCGACGCCCGCCTCAAGGACTACGACGACTCGTCTTGGGCCATCTGCGACAACATTAGGGAGAGCATCTCCACCGGCTTCACCTTCGCCTGGTACCGCCTCAAAATCACCATCCCCACCGAGGTGAACGGCGAGAGCGTGGAGGGCCAGCGCCTCCTCTTTGAGGCCAACATAGACAACTACGCCGAGATATGGATAGACGGGGCAATAGACAGGCTTATTGGAGCCATTCTAGGTATCAACGCGCAGCACAGGGTGGACGTCACCGCCAAGTCTGAACCCGGCGCTCAGCATACCATCGCGTGCCTGGTGGCTAACGGGCCGCTGGGGGAGCCACGCGGCGGCATCTACATGCGTTTTGCAACGCTGGCCTGGGAGTCGCCGAACTAGAAGCGCGGGGGGCTACTCCCGCTCCAGCACCAGATAATAGTGGTCCGGCGACACCCGGTTGAAGGTAAGCTCCTTCAGGTGACTCGCCGCACACCATTGCCGCAGGTCCCCTAGGGCCAGACGCTCCTCTATAGCCGCGCCCACGTCGCCGGGGCCTTCCTTGTCGAACTCACCGATGACCACCAGCGCGCCCTGCCGCAACGCGCCGCTCACATTGTCCAGCACGCGCTGAGGCTCGTCGTTGTGGTGCAGCACCAGCGTGATGAGCGCTCCGTCTACCGCGGCGTCCTGGAGATCGCAGGTAGCCGCATCTCCGGTGCGCCGCTGGATGTTAGTCACCCCCGCGTCTTCCTGGAGGCGCGCCAGATATGCCAGCGCGTCCTCAGAGCGGTCCACGGCGTACACCATGCCCGTAGGGCCAACTCGTTTTGCCGCCTGGAGGCTCACATATCCCGGCCCGCTGCCGATATCCAGCACGCTGCTGCCCTCGCGTAGCCGCAAGCCGTCCAGCCACTGCTCCACCATGTCCGCTCGGGAGAGCTGCCGCTCGTAGACGCGCTCCCACTCGGCGTCGTGCATGTCCCTGCTGTAGTGGGAGTGGGATTCGTGCTCGGACTCTGCTTCGGGGGCCGCTATGGCTGCCTGCTGCGTTTCCGCAAGCTCGCTGATACGCCTGCCACTGACCGTATACAGCGCATCAAACAGCTCCGCCTCTTTGATGCGCGCCGCGCGTGCAACGGCCTTGCCGGGGAAGGCGTTCACCTTGGTGTTGAAGCCTATCACCCTCGCATTGTAGAAGTCGCGGGCGTAGGCGATCTTGTCCTCGGTGTCGGCAAGCTGGTGCTGCAAGTTCCGGTAGTTCTTGTCCGCCTGCAGGCTGGGATTGGCATCGGCAACAGCAAGGAGCGCCTGCATAGCAGAAGCCAGCATGTTATCAGCCTGGGCCGCGCCTGTGGGCCCTGGCGCGTTTTGGAGCATGCCCAGAGCGTTGGTCACGTTCTCCAACGTCTGCTGCTCGTGGCCGGCATAGCCGCGCGCCGTCTCCACCAGGTTGGGGATGAGGTTAATGCGCCGTTGCAGCTGCGCTTCGATAGCCAACCACCCCTCTCGCACCGACTCCCGCCCTCCCATTAGCGCTTTATAGGTGGAGACGCCAACAATAATGCATATAACCGCAGACACCAGTTCTATGATGAATAGCAGCTCCATAGAGCCCCCTCTTTACTCTGAACTCACCGTCACACTAGACTACCAGCTACCGCCGCTGCCCGAAAATCCGCCACCGCTGAAGCCGTTGCCTCCGAAGCCTCCCGGCGTGCTGGTTATCATGTTAGACATCTCGATGGACATCCCTTGCAGGCTGCGGGAGAAGAGCGCCGGGTTCAGCGGCCCTGAACCTATGTACCATGCGCGATAGAGATCTTCTGTGCCGCCCAGGCCTTCTAACACAGTGGCCTACTTATCCACACACCCAACGACGATGGCGTAAGGCAAATAAGAAGCAAAGATACCTGCTTGTTCATTGTAGCGCTGCCGCTCCGTCTCCGCAGCAGTCAGACAATAGGCGGGCCTGAATAAAGTCCTCGAATCCGCTGGGCAGAACCCCGAAGAGCGGGACTGGCTCCGGCACCTTGAATATGCTCGTCATCATTTTCCCTAGCGTAGCTTCTTTAGAGAGACGGGGCAATGGAAACCCCCCCACGCCCTCAATGCGGATGTATGCGACTAAGGCCCGCAGCATGAGCCCCCTACTGCTTATGATCTGGAGTAGAATTGTCATGTTTACTCCATGAACGGTTTATACGTTTCCCAGAGACACTATGAGCACCGCTGAACCCAGGTCCAATGCAAGCCTGCTCTCCAAGCAGCAGTTTCTCTCCATGTACCTGCCGTCCCTGGTCTTTTCTCTGGGGCACGGCATCGTTATCCCCGTCCTGCCCGTCTACGCCAAGTCCTTCGGCCTAAGCTTCGGCGTTTCCTCCCTGGCCTTCATCGTGTATCAGGTCGGCTCGTTAGTGGCCGCTCTACCCGCCGGCTATCTGGTCGACAAGATTGGCCGCAAACCGGTGCTCATCAGCGGCCCCATCGTCATCGCTCTAGCCTCCTTCCTTACTGCGATTGCCCAGTCGTTTCCCGAACTCCTTGTCTATCGCTTCATCGGTGGTTGCGCCGAGCCCCTGTGGCTGCAGTCCCGCCTCGCCCTCATTGCCGACACCTCCCTCGACCGTGAGCGGGGCCGGCAAGTGGCGTGGATGGTGGGCCTCCAGCGCGGCGGCACGCTCTTCGGCCCGGCCGTCGGCGGCTTCCTGGCCGAACTGTGGGGCGTGCGCGTCCCCTTTATCTTCTACGGCTTCCTGGTGCTCCTGGTCATCATCCCCAGCTTCAAGCTCATTAAGGAGACCGTCCAGTTCCAGCCCCGACGGCAGGCCGGAGACCCGCCTGTAGCTCAAACCGCTACTGAGGAGCCTCCGGCAAAGACCTTGCTCCAGGTCTTCATGCAGCCGCAGATCATCGCATTCATGGTGCTCTCCTTCCTGGCCAACCTTTCCCGGACGGCTTTCCAGGGCGGCGGCATCGCACTGTACGCCGTCTATAGCTACGGCGTAGGGCCCGGCCTCCTAGCAGTCGTCACCACCCTCGCCACCACGCTCTCCCTTCCCGTGCCCTTTTTCACGGGCTATATCATGGACCGCCTGGGCCGCAAGTGGGTCATCGTCCCCGCCTACATCGTCTCTGCCAGCGGACTGGGCTTCATCACCCTGACCACGCTTGGCCCCACGCCGCTCATCTTCGTGCTAGGCGCTATCCTCTATGCGCACATCGCGCAAAGCCCCACCTCTGGCACGATGCAGACGCTGGCAACGGACCTGGCCCCCAGCGGCAGCCGCGGCCGGTTCCTCTCCATCTGGCGGGTAGTCTCCCACGGAGCCAACGTCACCGGCCCAGCTCTCATTGCCATCCTGGTGGAGCGAGTCAGCTACACGGCCGCGTTCGGTGTCATCACCGCCGCGGGCCTGTGCACCTCCCTCTTTGCCGCGCTGCTGGTCAAGGAGACCGTCACCCGCGTGCAACCGCCCTCCACCCGCACACCTGTAGAGGCCTAGCATTCCCCGAACGCTGAAGGGGGAAGGCCGCACGACCCTCCCCCTTGCTTGTTGAACGAACGATACGTTAGCGGCGGCGGCGCTCCAGCTCCTCCCACACCTGCTGCGGACTGAGGCCACGGGACGACAGCAAGATAAGGGAATGGAACCAGAGGTCGGCGGTCTCCTCGATGAGCCGCTGATCGGTCTCTCCCACTGCGGCCAGCATCGTCTCCCCCGCCTCTTCTACAACTTTTTTTGCTACCCGGCCGGTGCCCTCGTCCAGTAACCCCGAAACATAGCTGCCTTGGGGTTTGGCGGCTTTCCGCTGCTCGATGGTGGCAAAGAGCTGCTCTATAGGATGCGGCGCATCACTATCCGCCACTCCGATCCCCAAGCCTGTCGGAGGGACAGTGTTGTCAGAGGTCGCCTCCTCAGCCGTTACTTCGTTAAAGAAGCAGGAGACCGCGCCGGTATGGCAGGCGGGGCCTGCCGGTTCGACTTTCAGCAACAGTACGTCGCCGTCGCAGTCCGCAGTCACGGAGCGCACGTTGAGATAGCTGCCAGAAGTGGCTCCCTTGTGCCATAGCTCCTGGCGGGAGCGGCTCCAGAACCACGCTTGCCCCGACTCCAGTGTCCGCTGTAACGACTCCTGGTTCATAAATGCCACCATGAGCACCTGGCCGGTGTTGGCGTCCTGGGCAATGGCCGGGATAAGTCCTTGTTCAGTGTACGTAAGCATAATGACCTTCTAGCTGTTCGTTTAGTGCTGCCGCGCTATGAGCTAAAGATAAGGATGTAGAACGCCCGCCATCGCTACAACCGAACGGGCAGGCCAGCGGCCGCCATGTGCTCCTTGGCCTGGCGGATTGTGAAATCTCCGTAGTGGAAGATGCTGGCCGCCAGCACTGCGTCCGCCTTGCCCTGGGCCACGGCCTGCACCAGATGGTCTAGGTTGCCCGCGCCGCCACTTGCCACCACCGGCACCGGCACCGTCTCCGAGATCGCTCGCAGCAACTCCAGGTCGTACCCCTGCCGCGTGCCGTCGGCATCGATGCTGTTGACCACAATCTCACCCACGCCCAACTCCACCGCTTGCTTTGCCCACTCGATGGCGTCCAGGCTGGCGGGGCGTCCGCCGTCCGCGCCGGTGTGGGTGAACACCTCCCAGCGCACGGGATCGGCATCCGGCACACGGCGCGCGTCCATGCCCAACACAATGCACTGGCTCCCGAATCGGGCTGCGCCGTCGGCAATGAGCTGCGGATTCTGCACTGCCGCGGTGTTGATGGAGACCTTGTCTGCGCCCGCTTCCAGCATGCGGCGAATATCTTCCACCGTGCGGAGGCCACCGCCCACGGTCAGGGGGATGAATACCTGGTCGGCGGTGTGCTCCACCACCTCCAGCATGATGGCGCGCTCGTCGCTGGACGCGGTGATGTCATAGAAGACCAGCTCGTCGGCTCCTTCCTCGTTGTAGAAAGCGGCCAGCTCTACCGGGTCGCCCGCGTCGCGATGGTCGCGGAACTTCACCCCCTTCACTACACGTCCTGCCTTCACATCCAAGCAGGGCACTAATCGGATAGTGAGCATCAGGCTGGCTGCTCCTCTGCGCGAGAGGATTCCCTGTCGCTGAGGCGCAGCATGGATAGCAGATAGTAGCCCCAGACAGGCACAAACACGATGGCCGCGCCGATGGCGTCCCCCGGCGGCGAGCCAAAGCTGAACTCATCCGGAGGAATCAGGAAAAACCGAAGCGTCTCGTATACACCTGAGGTCAGGCTAATGATGCCCGTTACGCCAAAGAGCGCAAGGAGAATGGCTAAGTAGGTCTTGTAGAAGAACTCGTTGTAGGGGTTATCAGTATGCTGAAAACGCCGGCGGCCCATAGAGTGCAGCCCCCACAGCACTCCGCCAATCAATACAAGCGTGCCGGCCTGCACAAGGTCGCTTTTATACTGCCGTTCGATCCTCTGATTGGACCGCTCCATCTCCTCCTGAAGCTCTTTCGCCTGCATCGCAGGATCCTCACTATCATCTCCGCTCTTCACATCTACGCTCCTCAGTAGTGCTTGCTCTCTGGGTACATGGTAGCTGAACTCCCGGCCAAAGGCGTCGGAGAGGAGTGCCTTTACCCCCACGGAGAGGCCGCCCGTAAATACCAGCAAGCTGGCAATGCTCATGAAGTAGACGTAGGCCAGCAGAATGGTACGAAAAGAGAAGAGAAGGGTGTCGCCGGCGCGGAAGCGCACAACAATAAACACGCCCAGCGCAACGACCGCCACAAAAGACGCAACTACGCTCAGTGGTATGAGGATTTCCATGCCGCTCATCTTACTCCATGCCGGGCGTTGATCCCGACGCCATTGGTTCGCCTACCGGCGCCTCGTCAGCTGCCCGGAACCAGCGGCCTCTGACGGCTCCCACCACAAAGAGGGAGCCAGTTACACATACTAGACTAGCAGAATCCGCCAAGCCCAGCGCAAGTTCCATAGCGCGACGCGCCTCCGGCTCCACCCGCGCGTCCACGCCCAGCGACCGCACCTGCGCGGCCAGCGCGTCCGGCGCAAGTCCCGGCTTGCCCAGCACGCTCGCGTCGGTGCAGATCACCAGCCGTGCGCCGGGGGCTAAGATGCGCAGCACCTCTGCGGCGTCCTTTGCCGCACCGATGCCCATCACCAACACCCGCGGCCTGCCCGGATACAGCAAATCCAGCGCGCGCACCAGGCTCTGGGCCTTCTCTGGATTGTGCGCGCCGTCCAGAATGACCGGGGGGTCCTGCTGGACTACCTCCAACCGGCCGGGTATGCGCGCCTCTCGCAGGCCGCGTCGCTGCGTCTCCTCCGAGATGGCTGCTCCCCGCTGACGCAGCAGCTCAATGGCTCCCAGCGCCAAGCACGCATTCGATACCTGGTGCTCACCCAGCAGCCCTAGCTCAAGCCCCTCGTAGCGGTTGCCCATCACCTGAGCGTCAAAACGGCTGCCAGTGGCCGTCATCTCTCGCATTGTGTAAGAAATATCCGCGCCCAGTCTATAAAGCGGCGCTTGCTTCCCGGCGCACTCCTCCTGGAGCACGGCGAGCGCCTCCGCCTGGTCCACGCCCGTCACTACCGGCCGGCCCTGCTTGACGATGCCTGCCTTGTGCCACGCGATCTCCGCAAGCGTGCCGCCCAGGCTGCTCAGGTGGTCCAGCCCCACGTTGGCTACTACCGAGACCTCCGGCTGCAACACGTTGGTGGCGTCGTAGCGGCCGCCCATGCTGACCTCCACCACACCGTAGTCCGCTTTTCGCCGCGCAAAGACTAGGAACGCCACCGCAGCCCACGCCTGCACAAAACCGACCTCGTCCGGGCTCACGCCTTCGGCTCCACTTGAAACGGCCTGCTCCAACACAGCCACAACCTCAGCCAGCTCCCTGGTTAGAACCGGCTGACCGTTCACCGTGGCCTTCTCGGTCGGAGCTTGCAGATATGGGCTGATGTGCATGCCCGTCGTGTACCCCGCCGCGCGCAGCACCGACTCAATGAACGCAACGGTCGATCCCTTGCCGGAGGTGCCGCCCACATGCACGGAGGAGAACTGCGCCTGGGGATCGTCCAGCGCCCGCATTAGAGCGGTCATGGTCACCATGTGCTCCGGGCCCACGTCTTTGAGATCGCCCCGCCGCCGCTCACCGGTGATGTTGCGGATGAGGGAGGCCAGGTAGTCCAGCGCCTCCTGGTAAGACCGTACCGGCATGCTGTCTAGCCTGGGTTCAGCACGCCGATGATTTGGGGCAGCAGCGTGCCCAGCGCGTAGCCCAGCACCCCGGCGATGGAGCCGATTGCGAACACTTCCAGGCCGGAGAGGAACGCGGGGCGGTGCAGTAGCTTGCCCTTGCCCACACCTACTAGGAAGAGCGTCCCTAAGGTGAGGGCCATAGACGGAAACACTGCGGCCCGCGCCTCTAGGAAAAAGTAGAAGAACATTGGCACCAGCGCGGCCACAAAAAAGGAAGCGCCCATAGTAAAGGAGTCCTTCAAAGGACTGGCCGTTATGTCTGCGTTGAGTCCAAGCTCCTTCTCCGCCATAGTCCTCAGCCAGTAGCCGCGATCGGAAGCCACGCGTTCAGCCAGATCGATGGCCTCCTGGTGGGACATGCCCTCCCGTTGATAGATAGCAATCAGTTCGGCCATCTCTTCCGCAGGGTGCTCCCGGATCTCCCTGGCTTCCATCTCAATCTCCGTGGAGTGGATATCCTCCTCAGCCCTGGACCCTAGATAGCTGCCAGCAGCCATAGACACTGTGCCCGCCAGTCCGGAGGTCGCCCCTGCAATGATCGCAATAGTGCTCTCCCCCGAAGCCAGTGCTACCGAGGAGACCACTGCTAGCGTGCTCACCAAGCCGTCCTGCGCCCCAAAGATCACCTCTCGAAGACGCTGCAAGCCGACCACCCGCGCCCGTTCCTCAAAGACCTCCGCCCGGATGTTGGCCGGAATCTCGTTGGAGAGTTCCACCAGCTCTTCAGGAGTGAGTTCGGGCCGCTGTGCCGCTTCCTCTGCTGCTCCATTTGGCTGCCTGGCGCGCTCGGTCTGCGCCCGCAAATTCGGATGCTTACGGAGCAGGTTGTTCAGCGTCTGCTTCAACATGCCAACGTGGTAGCGCTCTCGGTCCAGCGCTAACCGGAAGGCGTCTGCGGCATCCGGCCGGCCCTCAACCTCCGCCTCTCGGATGCGCCGGGGATAGATGACCTCCATCTCCTCCGCTTCACCCTCAATGACGTTGAGCAAGTTCTCTACGGTTGACCTAATTTCCCCCGCAACTCGTAAGTGAGCAAGGCCGTGGATGGACTCAGAGCCGGAGGCCTCCATGAAGACCTCTGCTACTTCGGGGTAGCCCTCCTCCATCGCCTTGATGGCGTAAGCCTCGTACATGCGATTAGCCTTCGCCTCGTCAATGAATGCACTCCAGAGATTCCGTTCAGTCCTCGTGATAGGCATCCTACTGTGCCTCCTTCTCCGCGGCCACGTCTAAGGCCTCCGCCAGGTCGATGGCGCCCGTGTAAAGCGCCATGCCGATGATCACGCCCTCTACCCCCAGCTCACTGAGCAGCCGCACGTCTTCCAGCGTGCCCACACCGCCCGACGCGATGATGGCGCTGTCTGTTGCGCTCACCAGCTCTTGCAATGCCGCCAGGTTGGGGCCAGTCTGCGTGGCGTCTCGCTGGATGTCCGTAAAGATAAACCTGGGTACGCCCAGTTCGCTGAAACGCCGCACAAAGCCTTCCACATCCGCTCCGGTTTGCTCCAGCCAGCCCTGGATGGCGACCTCACCGGCGCGAGCATCTACCCCCACCACAATGGCTCCGGGAAAGCGGTCGCAGGCCTGGCTTACCAGCGCGGGGTCTTTCACCGCTGCAGTACCCAACACCACCCGTTCCACGCCCCACTCCAGCGTCTCCTCAATAGTCTCCAGGGTACGTATCCCGCCGCCCAGTTCGATGGGCACGGGCACAGCTTCCAAGATCGCCCGTATCGCAGGGGCATTCACCAAACGGCCTGTCTTAGCGCCGTCCAGGTCTACCACGTGGATGCGAGGCGCGCCCAACTCATGCCAGCGGCGGGCTACCTGAGCGGGATCTTGAGAGAAAACGGTTTCTTGTTCAAAGTCGCCCTGGTAAAGGCGCACGCAGCGGCCATCCCGCAAGTCAATGGCGGGAATGATTTCCAAGCGTGATCCTGAAAAAGTTCTCATAGACTTTCAGCCCAATGGCGCCGCTCTTCTCAGGGTGGAACTGAGTGGCTAGCATGTTGCCCCTGGCTACGGCG
This sequence comes from Dehalococcoidia bacterium, assembly GCA_965220215.1. GTDB lineage: Bacteria > Chloroflexota > Dehalococcoidia > SHYD01 > SHYD01 > CBDDEI01. The sequence goes on along the minus strand of OZ244809.1, from coordinate 2,141,254 downwards.
CAGCAGAAATCTATGCCATAGCTGGTCTCCGCCGCGACTAACGCGCGCTGGGTAGGCTTAGGATAATAGCTGTGAACAAAGTAGAAGTAGGAGCCGTCTGGCAAGCCCTCGAAGTAGGGGCCCTCACCGCGCTGCCACACCTGGTTCCATCCCATGTGAGGCACTTTCAGTCCCTCCGGCAGCCGTTCCACCGTGCCCGGCAGGATACCCAGGCAGGGCTGCTCACCATCCTCCTCTGTAGAGTCAAAGAGCACCTGAAAGCCTATGCATACGCCCATGAAAGGACGGTCCGCCTCAATGGTGCGGCGCACCACGTCATCTAAGCCGCGCTCCTTCAGTTGCTTCACGGTGTCGCCCGCCGCGCCCACGCCTGGCAGCACCACGGCCTGGGCATTGGCTATCTTGGCGTGGTCTGCCGTAATCGCGGCGTCATACCCCAGGTGAGTCAGGGCTCGTAGGACGCTGCGGACGTTGCCCGCTCCATAGTCAAGAATCGCGATCATCGGCCTTGCTTCGTAAAAAGAGTCTTTCCTATTTTAGCACATGCCCTGCCTAATGAGCCGTTACCGCTACCCCTCCCAAGCCTGGGTCGGTATACTTACCCTGACATCCCGCACGTGAGGTTTCCCGTGGCACAAGCATCGCCGCTAGAGCGGACCGAGCAACTTCGAGAGCAGATTAACACTGCCAACTACCGCTACTACGTCCTGGACAACCCCGACGTCAGCGACGCCGAGTACGACGCTTGGATGCGCGAGCTGAAGGAGCTTGAGGCCCAGCGCCCTGATCTCGTAGTGCCGGAATCTCCCACCCAGCGGGTAGGCACTGCACCCCAAGCAGAGTTCGGCGTCATTGAGCACCCCGTCCCACTGCTGAGCCTGAGCAACGTGTTTGACCGGGAGGAGCTCCTTGCCTGGCACCGCCGCGTCTCCAACATGCTGGACGGTCGCTCCTTTGAGATGGTGTGTGAGCTGAAGATCGACGGCCTGGCCGTTGCGCTGGTCTACGAGGACGGCAAGCTGCGCACGGGCGCCACTCGCGGCGACGGCCTGCGCGGCGAGGACATCACGCAGAACCTCCGCACCGTAAAGAGCATTCCCCTGGCCGTCCGCGGCGGTTTCCTCTCTCGCTTTGAAGTCCGTGGCGAGGTGTATCTGACTAAGGCCGGCTTTGCCGAGCTTAACCGAGAACGGGAAGAGCAGGGGCTGCCGCTCTACGCCAACCCCCGTAACTCCGGAGCCGGTTCCCTCCGCCAGCTCGACCCTCGCATCACCGCGGCGCGGCCCTTGGACGTCTACATCTACGCGGTTGGCTGGACCGAGGGGGACGAGTTTGCCCGCAGCCACTGGGAGGCCCTGGAGCGTCTGCGCGACTTGGGCTTCCGTATCAATCACTTAAACAGCCCCTTCCAGACTATCGAGGAGGTGGCCGACTTCTGCGAGAGCTGGATCGAAGGCCGGCACGACCTCCCCTACGAAGCCGATGGCGTGGTGGTCAAAGTGAACAGCTTGGATTACCAGCGCCAGCTTGGTTTTGTGGGGCGTGAGCCCCGCTGGGCCACCGCCTACAAGTTCCCGGCGGTGCAGGGAACCACCAAACTCCTGGACATCAAGGTAAATGTGGGCAGAACGGGCAGCATCAACCCCTACGCAGAGCTGGAACCCGTGCAGGTGGGCGGCGTGACCATTCGCCATGCCGCGCTACACAATGAGGAGGACATCCGCCGCAAGGACGTCCGCGTGGGCGATACCGTCATCGTGCAGCGTGCCGGGGACGTCATTCCGGAGATCGTGGGGCCAGTTCTCCACCAGCGCCCACCGGATGCCGTGACCTATACTCTGCCGGACACCTGCCCGGAGTGCGGCACCTCCATCCTCCGCATTGAGGGCGAGGCCATGGCCCGCTGCCCCAACCGCGCCTGTCCGGCTCAGGGGTTGGAGTTGCTCAAGCACTTTGTTGGTCGCAGCGCTATGGATATCGAGGGCATGGGTGTCTCGCTATGTACCGCCTTGCTGCAGCAGGGGCGCATCAAAGACGCCGCCGATATCTATACGCTGACTGCTGACCAGCTCATGCAATTGGAGCGCATGGGAGAGAAGAGCGCCGCCAACGTTATCGCAGCCATCGAAATTAGCAAAGCCCGGCCCCTGGCTAACGTGCTCTTTGCCCTTGGCATCCGCCACGTAGGCATGGAGACCGCGGAGCTGCTGGCAAAGGCGTTCCTCTCCCTAGAAGCTACTGGCTCCGCCAGCGAAGAAGACCTGACCCGTGTGCCAGGCATCGGCCCGGTAGTAGCGGAGAGCATCGTGGAGTACTTCCAGGATGAGGAGAACCGGGACATCGTCCATCGCCTCAAAGAGGCCGGCGTGACCTCGGAACAGGCGCCGGAGGAGCCAAAGGATTCGCCGCTGGCAGGCACAGAGTTCGTATTCACTGGGCGGTTGGAGCGCTTCACCCGCATGGCGGCAGAGAGCATGGTAAAGGAGTTGGGCGCATCCGCAGCCAGCAACGTCACCCGCAAGACTACTCACGTAGTCATCGGAGAAGAGGCTGGCTCCAAAGCTGAACGCGCCCAGCGGTTGGGCATCCCTCAGCTCACTGAGGAAGAGTTCTTAAGCCTGATTGAATCCGCCCAATCCAAGGCGTAATCCTGCTATCCTAATCCTGCTACAATGAATGAGCGGACGTAGACCCGTAGCTTCTACGATCCCGATCAAGTACTAGACTTGTCCGCTATAGCGCTATAAAGGAACTATCCGTTTGCTAAATCCGCTGAACTTCCTGTGGGGGCTGCTCTCCTACGACGTCGGTATAGACTTGGGCACCGCGAACACTTTGGTGATGGTAAAGGGCAAGGGCGTCGTCATTGACGAACCTTCCGTCGTGGCAATCGACCGAGAGACCGGTCAGGTACAGGCCATCGGCATGGAGGCCAAGCAGATGCTAGGCCGCACCCCGTCACGAATCGTCGCCATACGTCCCCTGCGGGACGGCGTGATCTCAGACTTTGACACCACGGAGCGGATGCTCAACTACTTTATCCAAAAGGTGCACCAGCAGAACGGCTTCATGGTGCCCAGACCCAGAGTAGTGGTGGGCATCCCCAGCGGCGTCACAGAAGTGGAGCGCCGTGCTGTCCATGACGCATCACTCAACGCCGGCGCGCGGGAATGCTACCTCATTGAGGAGCCTATGGCCGCAGCCATTGGCGCAGGTTTGCCCGTAATGGAACCGGATGGCAGCATGATCATAGACATCGGTGGCGGTACTACGGAGGTTGCCGTTATCGCCCTAGGCGGCATAGTGGCCAGCTTCTCCAGCCGCATCGCTGGTGATGAAATGGACCAGGACATCATTAACTCCATGCGCTTGAACCACAACCTCCTCATTGGTGAGCGCACTGCGGAGCAGATCAAGATCCAGTCCGGTTCCGGTTACGCCCTCCACGACGAGACCGAGGTGCAGATCAAGGGACGTGACCTGGTAACGGGCCTCCCTCGCACAATTGTGGTGAGCACTATCGAAATTAGAGAAGCCCTCTCCACTTCTATCAACGCCATTACGGAAGCTGTGCGAGAGACTATAGAACGCACACCTCCGGAGCTAGTGGCTGACCTCATGGAGCGGGGCATCGCCCTAGCCGGCGGCGGCGCGCTGTTGCAGGGACTAGACCGGCGCTTGGCCCAGGAGACAAAGTTTCAGGTCTACATTGCTGACGATCCCTTGAGTTGCGTGGTGCGTGGCACCGGCGAGGTGCTGGAAGAGCTAGACCGATTAAGCCCGGTCCTAGCCCGCCTGAGCCAGCGCAAGCCGCCCACCGCTATAGGTTAGCCGGCTCATCTGGTCCATCGCCGCCCGAAACTAGGAGGCATGGTGCTAAAGAAGTGGCCCGCCTGGTTAATCCTACTTACACTCTTTGGAGTGTTGGCGGTAGCTTTTACTAGCGGCAGCCGCGCCCAAGACGCCAAGACCCCAGGCGTGACTGTGCTCAACCCCATCATCTCTGTTGGCAACCGTATTAGCAGCAGTCTCGGCAGCGTGGTCTACACCATCGCCAACGTTGGCCGCCTGGAAAAGGAGAACCACCAGCTCCAGGAGCAGGTTGCACAGTTAGAACGAGAGCTTTTGCGGCTAAGAGAAGCGGGGGAAGAGAACAGCGCGCTACGTGCGCTTCTTGGCTACCAGCGGGATAATCCGGGCAAGCAGTACCTGGCAGCCTCGGTCGTCGCACGCGATCCCTCCGGTTTGGTGCAGGCAGTGCTCATGAATGTGGGCACGGAGCAGGGTGTGCAGAAAGGCATGATTGTAGTGGGTGAAGGGGGCATGGTGGGCCAGGTGCTGGAAGCCTACCCCAACCTTTCCAAGGTCCTCCTCTCCACCGATCCCAGCCTAGCAGTGAACAGCATTGTCCAGCGGAGCAGAGTCCAGGGCGTTGTTAGCGGCAGAGCCGACGGCGGTCTTACTATGCGGTACATCCCCAAAGAAGCGGACGTTAGGGAGGGCGACCTCGTAGTCACCTCCGGCCTTGGCGGCGGCTTCCCCAGAGGCCTGTTGGTCGGCCTTGTGGTACGCGTGAACAATAGAGAGCAGGAGCTCTTTCAAGAAGTTACGCTGGAGCCGGCCACTCGCGTCTCCACCCTAGAGCGCGTGCTGGTCATCCTAGACTTCCTGCCCTTAAGGCTTCCTTAGCCCAACGCCACTACGCTATGACGAATTTCGCATCACTCCTAGAGCAGTTCGCACAACACCTTGCCAACCCGGACGCTCAAATCCCCCTTGCCGCCACTGCACTGCTAGTCGCCCAATGCGAGTACCCGGCTATCAAGGCCGATGCCTACCTTACCGTCCTTGAGGAATACGCCAGCGACGTCTCCTCCAAGATAGGCAACGAGAACGATCCCCTCTACACCATCAATACCCTTAGCCAGCACCTCTTTGATGACCTGGGTTTTAATGGCAACTCGGAAAACTACTACGATCCCGAAAACAGCTATCTCAATAAGGTACTAGACCGACGCCTAGGCATTCCCATTACCCTCTCTCTCCTCTACCTTGAGATAGGCTCACGCCTGAACATCCCGCTGCTGGGTATTGGTATGCCGGGCCACTTCCTGGTGCGCCACCGGGACATCAACGACCTCTACGTGGACGCCTTCCACAACGGGATCCTCCTCAGTGAGCAAGAATGTCAGGAGCGGGTGGAATCCATCACCGGCTACATTGGCCCCTGGAGGGAGGACTTCCTCCAGCCCATCAGCAACCGCGATCTCATTGGCCGCCTGCTCCGCAACCTCCACAGTATCTATGAACAGCAGCAGGATAGAGAGCGCATCTACAAGATCCGCAGCTTCATGAACCTGCTCACCCAGATGTAGCCACGCGGCACTGCTATCCCGGCAATCCTGCCGTCAGAACCCGTTCCTCCCTTGCTACGATAGGCCCCTCACGAGTAAAATTAAGGTACTAGACCCCGTAATTCCCCGCCTATATCGGCGTGCTAAACATGGGGCCTGTATAAGGAGTGGAGGATGCAGCAAGGTACTTGGGTCCTAAAGAAGGGTCTTGCCCAGATGCTCAAGGGTGGCGTCATCATGGATGTGGTGACGGCGGAGCAGGCTAAGATTGCGGAAGACGCAGGCGCATGCGCCGTCATGGCGCTGGAACGTGTACCCGCAGACATTCGGGCTGCGGGCGGCGTTGCCCGCATGGCAGACCCCACTAAGATCATCGAGATCATGGAGGCCGTGAGCATCCCCGTCATGGCCAAGTGCCGCATCGGTCACTTTGTGGAAGCCCAAGTCCTCGAAGCCCTCGGCATCGACTACATCGACGAGTCCGAGGTCCTCACCCCTGCAGATGAGAGCCATCACGTCTGGAAACACGATTTCAAAATACCCTTTGTCTGCGGTTGCCGTGACCTAGGCGAAGCCCTCCGCCGCATAGCTGAAGGCGCTGCCATGATACGCACCAAAGGCGAAGCCGGCACCGGCAACGTAGTGGAGGCGGTGCGCCATATGCGGACCGTCCAGGAAAGCATCAAGAAGCTCCAGGGTCTGCGGGAAGACGAGCTTATGGCAGAAGCCAAAGCCTTGGGCGCCCCCTTCGAGCTAGTGCTGGAAATCCACAACACCGGCGCGCTGCCCGTGGTGAACTTCGCAGCCGGCGGCGTCGCGACCCCTGCGGACGCTGCGCTCATGATGCAGCTTGGCGCGGACGGTGTGTTCGTCGGCTCCGGCATCTACAAGTCGGAGGACCCGGAGCAGCGTGCCTCGGCCGTGGTGCAGGCCGTCACGCACTTCCGTGATCCCGATATTATCGCCAAAGTGTCCACCGGCCTGGGCGAGCCTATGACCGGCATAGACGTCCGAACCCTTCCGGAGACCGCTCAACTAGCGCTAAGGGGGTGGTAGTTAGTGCAAATTGGTGTCCTCGCGCTGCAGGGTGACTTTCGGGAGCATGTAGCAGCCCTCAGACGACTGAACGTGGACACGGTAGAGGTACGCCTTCCTGAAGACCTAGATGGGCTGGATGGACTAATCCTCCCAGGAGGCGAAAGCACCACTATCTCTCGGCTCCTCGCAAAGGCCGGACTTTTGGAGCCGCTCCGTACGTGCATCCTGCAAGGCTTCCCGGTGATGGGAACCTGCGCCGGTTCCATCGTGCTTGCTGAGGAGGCCCTTGGCTTTGACCAGCCTGGCTTGGAGGCCATGCACATCACCGTGGAACGGAATGCCTTTGGCCGCCAGGTTGATAGCTTTGAGACCGACCTTACGGTAGCGGCCCTGGGCGGCGAACCCTACCACGCTATCTTTATCCGTGCGCCGCGCATCGTCGCGGTCCGCCCGCCCGCTGCGGCCCTGGCCACGCTGGACGATGGCACCGTGGTAGCCGCGCAGGAAGGCAACCTCCTAGCGCTGGCCTTTCACCCCGAGCTTACCGATGACCCTCGCCTCCACGGCTATTTCATCGAGATTGCCCGCAATGCCGCGCAGCCGTTAGCCGCTGCAGGGAGCGCACCATAGTAGCATGTACGTTATCCGCAATCTCCGGCCCATAGACCTAGTAGCCCTGGCTGCTTTTCACGGCAGCGTGGTCAACCAGGCGCAGCCCCGTTCCCACTTAGAAAGGGGACCGGAGGACGCGCTTAACGTGGGCAGTGTCTTGGGGCAGTGGGTAACCGTGAAAGACCGTAAAGCCCTCATCGCCATCGACGGTCTTACGGTGCGCGGCTTTATCACGGCCCGGCTGCGGGGCAGTCGTACCGTCTGGGAAGTCGACCGGCTCATCGTAGAAGAGGAATCGGAGGAATCTCTGCCAGAAGTGCTCCTCGATCAATTTGCCGATCGCGCCAGCCGCTCCGGAGCCCACCGTATCTTCCTGCGCCTCCCCCTAGATAGCCCGTTCATGGGCCGAGCCAGGCGGGCAGGCTACCACCCTTACCTTACCGAGACTCTTTATCGTCGCGCAGCAACCACGGAGGTAGGTCCGCCGGAGGAGTTGCCCTCCTGGGAAGCTAAGACCAAGGACGACCATCATGCTCTCTTTAGACTGTACTGTGCCGTTGCTCCGCAAAACGTGCAGGCGGCTGAAGGTCTCACCTTAGAAGAGTGGCAAGGGGCTCAGGATGGCTCCCTGGGACATCAAAAAGACTACATCTGGACAAAAGACGATCAACCGATAGCATGGCTGCGGACCGGCCAGGGAAACCATTGCGGCCATATCCAACTGCTTATCCACCCCTCCGAAATCGAGGAGGGCACGCTCAACCACCTGATCCCGTTTGCCTTAAGCCAGATGCCCAAGGACGCTCATACCTTGGCGCTGGTTCCCGACTATCTGCCCTTGCTGGGCAACACCCTGACGCACGTCTGGGGGTTTCAGGAGGTAACCCAGTACGCGTCTCTGGTCAGGCATTTGACCTTGCGAGTAACCGCCGGCCGCTTTGTGCCCGCTCGTACGTGAGCTAATTGGAAGTAAACGTTTAAGGGAAGTAATGATCGCACCACGCATTGTCACCGACGATCTAGACGCTCTGCTGGATATTCTCCCTAATCGCATCTCTCTTGCCCTACGCAAAATGCCGGAACGGGCTGACTTGCTAGAGGTTATCCTAGACCTTGGCCGCAAGCCGGAAGGGCGCTTTGTCTCCGGCGAGGTTACCCTAAGCAACGACAAAGTTGCGGAAGCCGATCTCCAATATGTAATGGACCACGTTAGCCCCTTTGGCGAGGACAATCGGGCTGGCATAGAGCGCACCCTCCACCGTATCTCCTGTATCCGCAATCGCGCCGGCCGTGTCATAGGTCTAACGTGCCGGGTAGGCCGCGCTGTTTACGGGACCATCAATATCATCGAGGATCTGGTGCAGTCCGGTAAAAGCCTGCTCCTCCTGGGCCGCCCCGGCGTCGGCAAGACCACAATGCTGCGGGAAGTGGCGCGTGTCCTCTCTGAAGACATGGGGCGCCGCGTCGTTGTTGTAGATACTTCTAATGAAATTGCGGGTGATGGCGATATCCCCCATCCGGCCATCGGGCGCGCGCGCCGCATGCAGGTGTCCCGCCCCGCGCTCCAGCACGGTGTGATGATCGAGGCCGTGGAGAACCACATGCCGGAAGTGATTATCATCGACGAGATTGGCACGGAGCTGGAGGCTACTGCCGCCCGCACTATTGCGGAACGCGGCGTGCAGCTCGTAGGCACCGCCCACGGCAACACTCTCGAAAATCTCACCATGAACCCCACCCTTTCCGACCTTGTAGGCGGCATCCAGACCGTCACCCTAGGGGATGAAGAGGCCCGGCGGAGGGGTACGCAGAAATCCATCCTGGAACGCAAAGCCCCGCCCACCTTTGACGCGGTTGTGGAGATTCAGAGCTTCCACAAAGTAGCGGTCCATCCGGACGTGACAAGCACAGTGGACGCCATGCTCCGCGGGCGCGCCCTCACCGCAGAAGTGCGGGAGATGGAAAACGACGGCACTATCGCCACTACGCAGACCATGGTGGAGCCGCCCCAGGAGCCAATGGCCGATGTCCGCCCCTTGCCGGTTCCCTTACGCAACAACAGCGCGCTGAGCAAGGACATCATCAGCGTCTTCTCCTTTGGCGTCAGCAAGAGTCACATCATGGAAGTAGTGACGCAGGCCCGGCTGCCCATCATCCTGGCCGATAACCTGGAAGAGGCGTCGTCGGTCATCACCTCTCGCAGCTACTATCGACGCCGGGCGCAGCTCATTCGAGATGCGGAGGCAAAGGGCATCCCCATCTATGTGCTGAAGAATCACAGTACCGCCCAGCTCCAGCAGGGGCTGTTCAGCATAGCTGAGGTTGCCACCAGCTCCGACCATGCGCTACAGGCCATCAAGGAAGCGGAGGACGCTAGCCACACTATCCTGAACTACGGCGAACCTACTGTGGAACTCTCCCCTCGCAACGCCTACCTGCGGCGGTTGCAGCACCAAGTAGCGCAACGCTATAACCTGCCCTCTAAGAGCACCGGGAGAGAGCCCAGCAGGCGGGTGCAGATCTTCCAAGACGCCCTCAAGATTGGGAGCTTAGACTAGCCTGGCAACCCACACTGCGGACACAACGCCCAATAGCTCCCCGGGACGCTTCATTGCGCTGGAAGGTGTGGATGGAGCGGGCAAGACAACCCAGGCGCACTTGCTGTCCCAACGGCTGGAAGTCCTGGGAGAAGCGCCGCCGCTGCTGCTCCACGAGCCGGGAGGAACCCCGCTAGGCGAGCAGCTAGGTCAGTTGCTAAAGCATGGGATGGATACGCCCCTTTCGCCGGAGGCGGAACTACTGCTTTTTTCGGCTGCCCGTGCGCAACTGGTACGTGAGGTGATCACGCCCGCCCTGACGGAAGGCAGAATCGTGCTGTGCGACCGCTATCTTGGCTCAACGCTCGCCTACCAGGGCTTTGGACGCGGCTTAGACCTAACCAGCATTTGGGAGGTGAGCAAGCTAGCCACTCAGGGGCTGATGCCCCACGTAACATTGCTGTTGGATGTGCCTGTAGACGTGGGCCTCCAGCGTAAGTCCACGGAGCGTCTGCAGTTGAGCTTGTTTGGTACACAAACCCAAGACCGTTTTGAGGATGAGTTCACCAGCTTCCATCAGCGGATCCGGCAGGGATACTTAACCTTGGCCATGTCTCCTGACAAGGCATACGCCCAAGGCAACTGGATACGCATAGATGGGACGCAGCCGGTAGAAGCCGTTGCGGATGCAATTTGGGCCGCAGTGCAGCCTCTTTTGGATGGCCGTAACAAGGGGTAAGCAACTCCGTTTTAGCAGTGTCCCCTGAAATAAGATCGGCATAGTCAAGTGCAGTTCATTGTTTCAATGGCGCACACGGGCGGGCGACGCTGGCTTTGGGACAGACACATTTGAGACAACAGGATTGCCGGCAGGGATAACCCAAAAAGCAATCCAAACTACCGACAATGTTATCCCTCTTTTGTAACTTAAACAGTATAATTTTGTAATATGTAGAGCGTACCAGCGCCTATTCATCCTCAAGATGTTCTGTAAGTACGCATTGAAGTGGCTGGGGATGTAAGAGAGGAGCAAATGATACCATCCATGGAAACGAGTAGAGAAAAGGGGGCACGCTTCAAGCGGCAGCGTGCGGAGTTGGCTATTTCCCTTGCCATGCAGAACCGCTGGGAAAACGCCGCCACCACCAATGAAAGCATCCTGGCCCTCTTCCCTGACGATGTTGAAGCCCTCAATCGGCTCGGCCGCGCGCTCATGGAGCTTGGCCGCTATGACGACGCGCAGGGCGCCTATTCTCGTGCTTTAAGCATTGAGCCTACTAACGCCATCGCACAAAAGAACGTTGTCCGCCTGAACGAGCTGAAGGCCGCGCCTGCGAAGCCCGTTTCCTCGGCGGCGCCCGTTGACCCCACGGTTTTTATCGAAGAGGCGGGCAAAACCTCGGTAGTCACCTTGCTCAACCTGGGTGAAAAAGACCTCCGCGCTAAGATGAGCGCCGGAGACCAGGTGGTATTGAGCGTTGACGGCCCACGCCTGGTGGTTACTACTCCTTCCAAAGAGTACCTGGGACAGGTGGAGCCCCGCCTTGCCTCCCGGTTGATTACTCTCATAACGGGCGGCAACCGCTATGAGGCGGCCATCACCAGCATGAACGAGCAGCAGCTGAATGTCATCATTCGGGAGGTTTACCAGTCCCCTAACCTCATCGGACGGCCCTCCTTCCCCTCTCGCTCGGAGTCCGGCTTCCGCCCGTACATGAAAGAGAGCATGCTCCCGTACGGTCTGGACGATGACGATGAGGACTACACCGAAGACGAAGAGGACGGCGCCCAGTGGAACGATGACGCTGCTGAGGAAACTGGCTTCACCACCGAATCCCTCTCAATGGCCGAAGACGACGACGATGACGAGGACAAAGAAGAGGTCTAGCCCTTCCCCAGCAATCGCCGGGCAGCAGCTAGCATCATCATAGAAGGAAGCCCCTACCTGATTTGGTAGGGGCTTTTAGCATCTGTATAAACCGCTCACTTTGCTTCTGCTAGCCATTGCCGCACCAACGCCTGCTCGTCTATCACCGACCACGTCTGCTCATTGAGCCGCGCCGCTAGCAGCATACCTAGACAACGGCCGACCGCCGGCCCCTCCGGAACACCTAGCTCCCGCAATGCCCGAGCGGAGAGCCGGGGCCGCAGGTGCCGCCACTCATCAAGATAACGCCGCGCCCGTTCCCGCGCCCGCGCATCGCCGGCCAGCAGCGCGACCGCTTGCACCGCCACCGGCGACCGCTCCCGAAGCAGGGCAGCAGCCTCCGCCGCAGTTACCTCAGCATTGGTAAGCAGCTGCTCAGCCTCTCGTAACGCTCCCATATCCTCTAGCGCCCGCGCTACTCGCCTTGGCGGCCGTAGTGCTTGGACCAGCGCCGTACGCTCTGAGAAGGGTAGCTCGTAAGTCAGCAAACAGAAGTAGAGTAGCGGGTCCACGGCGCCTTCACTGCGCTGCTCTCGAGCTAACGCGCACGCAGCCACCTGAGCAGGACTCACGTTGAGCGCGGGATGCAGGTATGGAAGCACACCCAACTCCTGCCCTCGCAGCAGCGCACGCTCTGGCGCAGGTTCTTGCAGCACCCGCTCCAACTCCTTCCACCGGCGCGCCGCGCTGACAACTGCCAGATAATGCGCATCTATCCGAAGCGCCCGCTCCGTGGCGGTCTCCAGCGCAAAGCCTAGCCGTACCGAGTAGCGCAACGCCCGCAGTACGCGGGTCGGATCATCCTGAAAGCTGCCGTCGTGCAACACGCGTACTCGCTTCGCCTGGATGTCCGCCCAACCACCTTCAGGATCCAGCACCTGACTCCAGCGCTCCTTATTCAGCGCGACCGCGATGGCGTTGATTGAGAAGTCCCGCCGGTGCAGGTCTTCCGCCAGCGTCCCGAGCGAAACTATTGGCAACGCACCAGGCCGCGCGTACCGTTCCTGGCGCGACGCAGCGATGTCCACTCGCAGCTCCTCCGTCCGTAGTTGCACCGTCCCGAACTGAGAGTGCGACACTATCCTGCCACCTACCGTTTCGCCCAAAGTGGCGGCAAAGGCCTGGGCCGTGCCCTCCACCACCAGGTCCACGTCCCAGGTCGGCTGGCCCAAGAGTGCATCCCGTACCGTCCCACCCACCAAATAGAGGGGGATGCCGGCGTCGTCTGCGACGTCCCCGGCGCGCTGCAAGAGCCGCCACACCTGTGCAGGCAGGCGCTCCTCCAGAAGCGTCGCTATGTTATCTGGTGACGTCATGCTCTTACTCGTTCACGCTCGGCCGTAGCATCGTTCTTTCATAGTACCGCTTTCATTGACACCGCTGTGACGTCGTGCCTAATATCAGAAGAGGACTCCCTTACGAGCAGCTATTGACCGCGCATACCACACCAGAAACCACGGTACGTAAAGCACTGGAGCAGGCGCTGGGCCACCAGTTCAAGGACGCCACTCTATTGCAGCAGGCCTTTGTCCACCGCTCCTACCTTCACGAGCAGCCTCAGTACCCCCTCGGTTCCAACGAGCGCCTGGAGTTTCTGGGCGACGCATTGCTTGATTACGCCATCGCAGAGGAGCTGTACCGCCTCTTCCCGGATGAGCCGGAGGGCACACTTACCAAGCTGCGCGCCAGCCTGGTGCAGCGGGACAGCCTTGCGGGCGTAGCCCAAACCCTGGGACTGGGCAACCACCTCCTCATGGGCCGCGGCGAGGAGCGGTCCGGCGGCCGCAAGCGCGCCTCCAACCTCTCCTGCGTCTACGAGGCGGTGGTTGGGGCCATCCTCATGGATGGCGGTGAGGCCGCCGCCAAAGCATTCGTGCTAAGCACCTTAACAGTCCTGCTGGACGCAACCCTCCAGGGCGATATCATTACCGACCACAAATCCCGGTTGCAAGAGTACTGTCAGGCCAACCAGCGCAAAGGCCCCGACTACCAAACCATCTCTGAAGAAGGCCCACCTCATGCCAAACGCTTCAGCGTTGAGGTCTCCGTTGACGACACGGTGCTGGGCGCAGGCACGGGGCAAAGCCGCCAGCAGGCGGAAAAAGCGGCCGCGCGGGCAGCCTTAGAAACTATACTAAAGTAGCGCTAGTACTAACACATACGAGCAGCCATTGTTCTTTCGCCGCAACAACACCCCGGTACAGCAAGAAGATGCTTCCAAGATCCAGCAGGCCATGGCGCCCACCAAAGCGTCGTGGTGGGATACCCTCGGCCAGCTCTTCCACAGCCCTGAGTTGCCTCCCGACGCCTGGGACAACCTGGAGGAGGCCCTCATAGCTGCGGACGTGGGCGTGGGGACATCGGAGGAGCTGCTGGAGCGGGTGTGCCAACGCATGCAGCACGCCAGCACTACCGAGGAGCTCCGCAGCGCCCTGGCCGCTGAGATGACGGCTATGTTGCCGCCGCCAGCCGCCAGCTCTGCCACACAGCCACATCCCTATGTACTGCTTGTGGTAGGTGTGAACGGCAGCGGAAAGACCACCACCATCGGAAAGCTCGCTAACTTGTATCGGGCCCAGGGCAAGAAGGTGCTCCTAGCCGCGGCCGACACCTTCCGCGCTGCTGCCATCGAGCAATTGCAGCTTTGGGGACAGCGTGTGGGCGCGGAGGTCATCGCCCACCAGCCCGGCGCGGACCCCGGCGCTGTTGCCTTTGACGCGCTTCAGGCGGCCAAGAGCCGCAACGCCGATGTGGTGATCATCGATACCGCCGGACGCCTCCAAACCAAGGTCAACCTCATGGAAGAGCTACGCAAGGTACAGCGGGTTATCCAGCGGGTCGATCCCTCCGCTCCTCATGATGTGCTCCTAGTGCTGGACGCCACTACAGGCCAGAACGGCCTAAGCCAGGCGCACAATTTCACGGACGCTGTGGGCATCACCGGGGTTGTGCTCACCAAGCTTGACGGCACGGCGAAGGGCGGCATCGTCCTCGCCATCGCCGCGGAGACCGGCCTGCCGGTGGTCTGCGTTGGCACCGGCGAAGGCATTGACGACCTCACCCCCTTCGACGCCAACGCCTTCGTATCGGGGCTTCTCTCCTAGATGGCGCGCCGTATAACGTAACCCCTTACTGCGATCATGGAATACACACTGGCCTGGTGGGTCGCCCTGGAAGCGCTGGGGCTAATCGCCATTCCCTATCTCTTCTGGGTCTTCCCCGGCCTGCCGGACCGCGGCTTGGCCTTCTCTAAGCTCCTGGGCAGCCTGCTTCTGGGCTACACCTTCTGGCTCCTGGGCACTGCCCAGCTCTTGCCCAGCGGCCGCGGCGCGGTACTCATTGCCTGCCTCCTCTTGGCTGCGGGGAGCCTGTGGCTGGCGCAGCGGGCCGGGCCGCCGCTCCTGGCGTTCCTGCGCGAGGCCCGCGGCACGATCCTGGTCTATGAGGTCGTATTTGCCCTCGCGTTCTTCGCCTGGGCCTTCGTGCGCGCCCACAATCCAGGGATAGAAGGCACGGAGAAGCCCATGGAATTCGCCATGCTGAACAGCGCCATGCTCAGCACCGCGTTCCCACCCAACGATCCCTGGCTCCAGGGCTTCAGCGTCAACTACTACTACTTTGGCTACCTCATCATGGGCGCGCTTACCTACCTCAGCGGCGTGCCCTCTGCCATCGGCTTCAACCTGGCCCTCGCATTTCTCTTTGCCGCCACTGCGGTGGCAGCGTGGGGGCTGGTTGCCACGGCAGCAGCCCTCATGAGCCGCTGGGCTTCGCCGGCCTTCCCACGCGCGAATCATCTCTTCGGCGGCCTGGCCGCGTTCTTGGTCCTGCTCCTGGGCAACCTGATGGGCTTCTTTGAGTTGATCCGCGCTCACGGCGGCGGCGGGCAGGCTTTATGGACATGGCTCTCTATAAAGAAGGACGCCGACCCTGCCTCCGGAGCATGGAACCTCCTAGGCGTGTTGCCCAACGATGCTCCCTACCAGAGCGCCACCTGGTACCCCGAGGAGCCCTGGTGGTGGTGGCGCGCCACCCGCGTCATCGATACGATTAGCAACGGCCAGAGCACCGACTACACCATCACCGAGTTCCCTGCCTTCAGCTTCCTGCTGGGCGACCTCCATCCCCACGTGATGGCCCTCCCCTTCGCGCTTCTAGCCCTGGCGCTGGTGCTGCATGTCCTTGTGCGTCCCCAAGAAGACGGCCCTTACACCCCTCTCAGAGCGCTCCGGGAGTGGCTACCCTTGGCGCTGGTCCTGGGCGGACTCGGCTTTATCAACGGTTGGGACCTTGGCCCCTACCTTGCGCTGACTATGGGCGCAGTTGCCCTGCGCTCCTGGCACGCGCGGGGTGGCTTGCCCGACCTCCGCTACCTCATCGTCGTGGGCGGACTCCTAGGCGCCGGCGCGCTCTTGCTCTTCGCACCCTTCTACCTACCCCTGGCCTGGCACGTCCTAGGCTCCCTGGCCCAGCCCGCCGAGAGCGCAGCGGTGCAGGGCTTCCCCATCGGCTGGTGGTCTGGGCCCAGCACACGGCCCCTCCACTTCCTGCTGCTCTGGGCGCCGCTCCTCCTCCTGGTAGCGCCGCTGCTCATCGTGGCAGCGCGCAGCGGGCAACGGAGCCTTCGTATTCTCTTAGGCGTTGCGCTGGCCTTCGCCTTGCTCACCCTGCTGCTGGTGGAGGGCGCGTATACACTCGGCGGCCCGGCGGAAGCCACACGCGTCACTTTGGCCGTCCTGCAACGTACCTGGCCCTTCCTCATCTCCGCTGCGCTCCTGGCTCCCCTGGCGGTTGCCGCTGCACGACGCCAGGACCTAACAGAACTGCCCGTCTTCCCGTTGCTGCTCGCCGGCAGCGCCTTCCTCCTTCTCGGCTTTGCAGAGTCCTTCCATATCAAGGACGTCTTTGGCAACCGCATGAACACCGTATTCAAGCTCTCCTATCAGTCATGGCTATGGCTCTCCCTTGCTGGAGCGCTGACCGCGTACCACGTCTGGCGCACGGAGAAACCGCTCCTGAGCGGGCTGCCGGCGCGGCTATGGACGGGCTCAGCCGCTCTGCTCCTCCTCCTGGGCGCGATCTATCTCCCCGCGGCGGTGATGAGCAAGACCAACGGATTGGCTGGGCCGGCTACCCTGGACGGCCAAGCCTACCTTCGCCACACCCAGCCCGATGAGTTGGAAGCGCTGCGCTGGCTCCAACGCCAGCCCGATAGACGCAGCGGCGCAGTCTTGGAAGCCGTGGGACCCCAGTACTCCTTCTTCGCCCGAGTGTCCGCTAGCACCGGCATCCCCTCCGTCCTCGGATGGGAGGGCCACGAGCTTCAGTGGCGCGGCTCGGACGCCGCCTATCGTGGCCGAGCTGAAGAGGTCGATGCCATCTACCTGGCCGCCGACAAGACCGAGGTAACCCAACTGCTGAACAAGTATCAGGTGCGCTACGTGTACGTAGGCAGCCTGGAGCGTTCAAAATACCCGCCGGAGTCCCTGGCCGCCTTCCAACAGGTGTGGCCCCTGGTCTTTCAGAACGGCGGCGTGACTATCTACAGGAACCCCAAGGCCTAATGGTTTCCCTCCGCGGCCGCGGCCTCACCATCGAGGCTTTCCTCTTCCTAAGCATCCTCGTCGTTGCCTCTGCGGTACGCCTGGGCTGGGTATCGGCGTCCCCGCTCGATCCAACCGAAACGGTGCGCGCCCTGGCCGCATGGCGGCTCCACGACGGTCTCCCGCCCGGATGGTGGGACGCACCCCTGACCGTGCTGCTGCAGACTGGCGCGTTCATCCTCTTCGGCGCGAGCGATGCTGCCGCCCGGTTGCCGTCGGTGCTTGCAGGCGTGGGAGGTATTGCCGTGCTGTGGCTCTACCGTCCGTGGCTGGGTCGCTGGCCCGTGCTGATAGCTGCTGCCTTACTGGCAATCTCACCCTCTGCCGTGCTAGCAGGAAGCCGCGCACAAGAAGAGAGCCTCGCCCTTGCCGTCACCTTGCTGCTGGGATGGCGGCTCTTGCGCGCTCTGGATGAGCGGGGCGCCCAGCCCGGGCTCTGGCCGGCATTGGGTATAGCCGCACTCCTCGCCCTTGGCTATCCAGGGGTCACGGGTCTCCTGGCCCTGGCACTCTTTGCCGCAGCGGTGACTACAGTGCGCTCGTTGCAGGGCCGCCCGTTGCCCGTCCTTTGGTCGCCCTCAGTCGTGCCTATCACAGCCATCGTAGCCGCACTGTTTCTTTTGACTACCGGCTTCCTCTACTTCATACCCGGAGCCGGTCTCCCCTCCCTGGTAGCCTGGACCCAGCACTTTGAGCCAACATGGGAGCCCTATCCCTGGTACCGGAGCTGGCTACTCCTGGGCGCGAGCGATCTTCCAGCGTTGGCCCTTGGCGTTCCGACGGGCATTGCCGCCCTGCTACGCTGGGCCGCCCGTGACCCCAACCCTGAAGATGACGCCCTCGCCTTTTTTGGTCTGTGGAGCGTGATGGCTCTGGCCTTCCTCCTTCTCAGCCCCACTGCAGGTCTAGCTCAGCTCTCCCTGGTCGCCGTCCCCAGCACAGCGTTGACGGGACATCTCCTTGCTCGCAGCCTACGGGGGCTGACTCCACAGCTCTTGAACCAGCGCTGGGTAAATCTGGGTGCGGCGGCGCTCCTCCTCACTTTCGCGGGGCTAGTGCTCCTCCAGACCTCGGTGCGTCCCGATGGCGGCCTATTCTCATCGCGCACGCTGGCCTTCATTGCCCTCGTCGCGGCAGCGCTGCTGCTCTCGCCCGCCGTGCTGGCTCAGCATAGCCGTCCCATCTCGGCCCTGGCGGGTGTTGCCTTCAGTTTCCTGGCCCTAGTGCACGGCCTTGCCACTCTTGCCATGCCCGGCAACTGGCCCGGCGCGGCGCAGGTTAATCCCGCGATGGTGAGCGCCCTCACCCAACTCACCGCCACTTCACCGTATACTGGTATAGGGTCTGCGCCTCAGGTGGGCGTAGCTAACGGCCTGAACGATGCGGTGGCCTGGCCGCTGCGCAGCGTCATCGCCATAAACTTCGGCGCTGAGCCGCCTCCAGAGGTGGATATCATCGTGACAAGTGAAGCTGCCGCTCACGAGCTAACCGGCGTGTATCGGGCGCATCCTATGACGTTAGTGGAAGCAAAGGACTTTCAGGACTGGGGCGGCAAGGAAGTCTGGCGGTGGCTCGTCTTTGGCGAGCTGCCAATGGACCCAGCCGCCACACTGCGCGGGGCGCTGCTGGTGCGCACACCGGGCTAGCGCAATCATACACACACAAACTTAGATGCAGACCGTCACTGAACCATCTGGCTCCCCGCAACCCGAGGCCTTAGACCGCCCGGCCCTTGGCCTTTCCTGGCTGGACTGGGACAAAGCGATCTTCGGCGCGCTGGTGCTGCTTGCGGCCGGGCTCCGCTTCTGGGACTTGGGCAGCCGCTCCATGCACCACGACGAGAGCCTCCACGCGCTCTATAGCTGGTACCTCTACACCGGCGCGGGCTACCAGCACGATCCCCTGATGCACGGCCCCTTCCAGTTCCACGCCACCGCGCTCATCTACTTCCTCTTTGGCGATAGCGACTACACCGCCCGCATTCTGCCGGCGATTATGGGCACGGCCGCTGTTGCAATGCCGTATTTCTTGCGTGACCAGCTGGGCCGCACTGGCGCGCTGTGCGCTGCCGCGCTCCTGGCGCTCTCCCCCGTGATGCTCTACTACAGCCGCTTCATCCGCAACGACATCTATATCGTCTTTTGGGACATGGTGCTGCTCATCGGGATGTGGCGCTACATCCAGACTCGCCAGCCCAGCTACCTAATCCTCGGCGCACTCGCACTGGGCATAGGCTTCGCCACCAAAGAGGTCGCCTATCTCACGGTCCTCATTTTTGGCGGCTACCTCTTCTTCACCAGTATTCGTGAGCTACTGCCCCGCCTAAAGCAGCGCCTTAACTTCCAGGAGGTTTCGCCGCGACTGGGCTTTCTGCTGGTCATGGGTACTTTGGTCATTCCCCAGGGTGCGGCGGGCGTTATCCTGCTCTTGCATGCTGCGGGCATAGAGGTCTCTACCGTGGGCGGTTCCGCGCCGGCTCAACTACTAGCGGGCCTCGCCACCTCGATCAGCGAACGTACCGGCACAGCCGCCGCGCTCAACCCTGACCGTGCGGGAGCCCTGTTCCTTGGCGTCATAGCGTTGCTCCCCCTGACCGCCCTTGCCATCTTCATTGGTCAGCGATGGAACTGGAATCTCTGGATCAAGGCGGCGGCGGCTTTCTATATCCCCTACGTTATCCTCTACACCACCGTTTTCACCCACCTGCCGGGCTTCGGCTCCGGCATCTGGAACAGCTTGGCGTACTGGATAGCCCAGCAAGAAGTACAGCGCGGCGGGCAGCCCTGGTTCTACTATCTGATTCTGCTCCCCGTCTACGAGTTCTTGCCCATCATGCTGGCGTTAGCCGGCATAGTGGTCTTCGGCATCCACCAGCGTTTCCGGGACGAGTTCGCGGGCTTCTTGGTGTGGTGGCTGCTGGCGAGCATTCTGATGTACAGCTACGCCGGGGAGAAAATGCCCTGGCTCTCCTTGCACACGGCGCTGCCAGCTATCCTCCTAGCGGGCAAGACCCTGGGCGCGTTCCTAGACGCGGTTCCTTGGGCGCTCCTTTGGGAGCGGCGTGGCGGCGCGCTTGCGGGGATTGCGCTCCTCCTCCTCCTGGCGCTGGGCGCTCTCTTCAAGTCGGAGGGGCTTGTCCAGAACCTTGTGCTGCTGGGGAGCATCGGCGGACTGGGGGTGTTGGCTTGGCTGGTGTATCGTAAGCTCGGGCTGCGCCTCAGCAGCATGGCCGTTGCCAGCGCGCTGCTCATCGTCCTCGGCGCGTTCAGTATCCGCTCGGCCTGGCTGGCTAGCTACGCCCACGGTGACATCGCGGTGGAGATGCTGGTCTATACCCAGTCTTCACCAGCACTGCCGGACATCATGCGCAACATAGAGCGCATCGCCGACGAGACTGGTCAGAGAGAGAACCTCCCCATTGCCGTAGACGCTTCCGACGGCTTTACCTGGCCCTGGGCCTGGTATTTGCGCAACTACAAGAACGTGGGGTACCCCTGCTTTGGAGTCAACGCCCCAGGCGCGGGCTGCGTGAACGCCAACAATGCCCCCACTACCCTGATGACCACTACTCCCACTGCCAGCGTTGTGCTGCTGCACGCAGGCAACCAGGCGGGCGCGCTCCCTTATCTCGACAACTACGCGCCGGGCCAGCCCTTCCCTCACCGTTGGTGGTTCCCGGAACGCTACCGTGAGCTAACCTGGGCCAGCGCCCTCCAGGCGATAATCAACCCCAGCGGCTGGTGGGACTACTTCTATCAGCGCGAGATCGATGAGCGCTTGGGATCCTCCGATGCCCTGGTCTACTACCCCAGAGGACTCGAGCCGTTTGCAGGGTTCCAGCCACCCGGCCAGCAGCCAGACGCCGTAGCTCCAGTTGCCAGCGAGCCGCTGGTCACTGACTTCGTCATCGGCGGCGCGAATGCTGCGGCGGATCTTGGCACGCCCAGAGGCATCGCACTGGACGGCAGCGGCAACATCTACGTGGGGGACAGCCAGAATAATCGTATCCTCAAATACAGCCCGGAAGGAACGCTCCTGGCTCAGACCGGCAGCGTCGGTCAGGAGCCTGGCCAGTTCATCGAGCCGTGGGGCGTGGCGGTGGACGCCACAGGCAACGTCTACGTGGCCGATACCTGGAATCACCGTATCCAGAAGTTCGACTCCAGCCTGCGCTACCTGACCAGTTGGGGCACATTTGCCCACATCCCCAACGGCGGTAACGAGCACCTGGGAGGCTTCTACGGCCCCAGGTCTATTGCCCTAGATGCAGAGGGCAACATCTACGTCACAGACACAGGTAACAAGCGGGTGCAGAAATTTTCGCCCCAGGGCGTGCCCTTGGCTAGTTTCGGCACCGCGGGCGCCGGCCGCGGCCAGTTCCTGGAACCAGTGGGCATAGCCATCTCCCCCTCCGGTGAGTTCTGGGTGGCCGATACCTGGAACCGCCGCGTGCAGCACTTTGATAGCGCTTTCAATTACCTGAACGAGTTCCCTGTCGAAGGCTGGCAGGGGCAGCGCATCCTCAACAAGCCCTACCTCGCCGTGGACGCCGCGGGGAATATCGTCATCACGGACCCGGAGCGGCACCGGCTGCTGCGTTACTCTCCTTCAGGCGAGCTGATCCAACGCCTTGGCGGCTTGGGCGCCGACCAGTCCTCCCTCAACCTGCCCGCAGCCCTTGCCGTGGACGCGCAGGGCCGCCTCTACGTCTCCGATTCAGGCAACAGCCGCATTCTTCGCCTCCCGCCGTTGCCGTAGATGGTTGCCGGCATCCCTGCTGCAGAGAGGCCGGATGCTGCACTGTCACCCCCTTCAGCGCACCATCCCCCCAAACTCCAGACGCTAGCCGCCTTTGCGCTA
Organism: Dehalococcoidia bacterium; assembly: GCA_965220215.1. Classification (GTDB taxonomy): domain Bacteria; phylum Chloroflexota; class Dehalococcoidia; order SHYD01; family SHYD01; genus CBDDEI01. Next base: position 2,119,323 of record OZ244809.1, on the reverse strand, counting down.
GTGGCCCTGGGCCAGATCTACTTCTACCTCGGCCTCCCCACCCTTGACGGCGCGCTGTTCACCGCCGCGGGCCTCGCACTGTTCTGGCGAGCCCTTGGCCGAGCGCCTGCTGCCTCCCCCACTCTGCTAGCTGCGACCATGCCGGTGCGGGCAGCACGCACCCCCTTCTGGGGCTGGTTCAGCCTTGCAGTAGCGCTCCTTCTCCTAGCGTTCAGCTTGATCGCCGCCACACAGAGCAGTCCAACGCTGCCCGCACAGGCGCTGCTACCGCTGGCCTGTCTTGGGTGGATTGCCTTTGGCGTCGCGCTGGATAGGAGCCGCCTCTCAACCGTATCCGCATTCAAACACGCCTGGGCTTGGCTACGCACGCCCCACGGCCTGGGCCTCTGCGCCCTCATTGCGCTGGCCGCGCTGCTGCGGCTTATTAGCTTGGCGGAGCTGCCGGAAGGCCTCTGGTTCGACGAAGCCAGCATCGGCCTGGAGGCCCGCCGCATCCTCACCGATCCGGCCTTCCGTCCAATGTACGCCCAGGGCACTACCACGCCCGCGGCCTACATCTATCTAGTCGCCCTCTCAGAGGCTGTCTGGGGGCAAACGTTGTTCGGGGTGCGCTTCGTCTCGGCACTAGCAGGCGTTGCCACCGTCGCGCTCAGCTACGTCGTCGGGCGGCAGCTCTTTGGCCCTTGGATGGGCATTGCCGCGGCGTTGCTCATGGCTGCGGCCCGCTGGGACATCACCTTCAGCCGCATCGGAATGCAGGGGGTTACCACGCCCCTCTTCCTGCTGCTGGCCTGCGCGTTGCTGTTGCATGCCCTTCGCACAGGCAGTCGCGCCGCCTATGCCGCCCTGGGCGTAGCTGTTGGGCTCTCCTTCTGGTTCTACACCGCTAATCTCCTGTTTCCTGCGGTGTTGGGTGCGCTGCTCCTTGTGGTCTTTGTCAGGCAACCTGAGCGGATCCGCGACCATCTGGGCGGCCTCACGCTGGCCCTGGTTGGGGCAGCGCTGGCCTTTGCTCCGGCCTTGCTGGACCTCGCGCTACGCCCGCATGTTGTCCTGGATCGCCCCCTGGCCGTATCAATCTTCTCCAACCGAGACCTGTGGGCCGCGCTCCCCGACCTCCATGAAAACATCCGGAGCCACCTCCTCATGTTCAACGTGGAAGGGGACCACAACGGCCGGCATAACCTGCCCGGCGCGCCCATGCTGGACTGGATCACGGCAACGCTTGCCTTGCTGGGGCTGCTAGCCGCCCTCCGACGCTTCACGGATTACCGGACCGTCCTACTGCTGTGCTGGCTTGGCGTGCTCCTGCTCCCGGGCATCCTCACCGTCTCCTTTGAAGCGCCTCAGAGCCTGCGGGGCATCGGTGCGCTGCCGGCGGCCCTCCTCCTGGCAGCCTGGGGACTGCAGCGAACCTGGCAGCTTCTGGGAGCGCCTCGCCTCACGCACCGCGGCTATGCGTTTGCCCTTGGCGGCGGCGCGCTACTGTTGAGCCTCAACACCGTCACTTACTGGGGGCCGCAGCGCGCCGACTTTGCCACGTGGAATGCCTTCTCCATGGCAGAAACCATCACAGGACGCCACCTGGACGCTGCGCCCGGCGAAAACAGGGTGCTCCTTTCCGTCTTCTATCAGAATCACCCTACCGTCGCCTTCCTCTCCGACCATCCTTTCGAAGTTTTTGACTTTGCGGAGCGCCTGCCCTTGCGGGAAACGCGGCCCACCAGCGTCTTTCTCGCGCCGGAAGAGAAGGCAAGCTACGACCTGCTTCGCCAGTACTATCCTGACGCTCGCTGTTCTGTGGAACCCCAGACGCAGGAAACGCCGGCGGTGCTCTACACCTGCACCGTCTCTGCAGAAGCAATCCAGGAGTCCCAGGGCTGGGAGGTGCGCTTCTTAGGAACCCAGGGCGGCTTCCTCAAACCCCTGGCAGAGCAGGTCATAAAGGGCAGCACGCTAACACCCCCGCAGGACCTGCTAACCAACGATTACCTGGTAGAAGTCACGGGCAGCCTTTACGTGCCCTCGCCCGGCGCGTACCGCTTCTCCCTCGCGGGCTCCGATGCCTTCCAGCTGTTCATTGACGAGCAGCCGTCCGTGCAGGGCGCGGCAACCGGCGCTCCTCTAGACCTGACCCAGGGCGTCCACAACGTGCGGTTGCTCGGCCAAGGCGCCGGCTTTAGTACGCCGCTGCAAGTATCCTGGCAGCCGCCCGAGCAGGCGCGGGCGCCGCTCCCGCCCGAGTCCATGTTCCACGGCGCCATCCGTGCGATGGGCACGACCGCGCTCTACACACCCCTAACCGGCAACCCCGAACCGGCTATTCGCCGCATAGAGCCCGCGCCCTCCACCTACTACCACGTACCCCCTATCGAGGTCCCCTTCAATGTTGAGTGGTCCGGGAGTGTCTACGCTCCCACTACGGGCGACTATACCTTCTTTGTGGAGGCCATCAGCGCGGCCCAGCTAGAGATAGACAGCCAGCCCCTGGTTGCAACCTCGGTCCCCAATAAGGAAGCGCCTGCTAAAATACACCTCACCCAGGGGTGGCACCGTATCGCCGTACACTACCAGGCCCGTGAGGGCTACGCCCACGTCTTTTTGCACTGGCAACTGCCGGGCGCAGAAAAAGCTCAGGTGCCTCCGGAGTCGTTGCGTCCTTGGTAGTATGATTGGCAGCAGAGCAACCAGCGGATAGGATAAATCTATGACTGCTATACGCCACCCTCACTCCCGCCTCAGTGGCTTACTGTGCGCATAGCCGTCATCGGCGGCGGACCGGCCGGCCTAGCCGCGGCCGATGAGCTACTGCGCCTGGGCCATGAGGTGCTCCTCTTTGAACGGGGCGCTACCCTGGGCGGCCAGCTCCGCACTATCGACGTGCAGGGCACGCCCCTGGAATGCTTCTACCACCACCTGTTCACCAGCGATACCCTTATGGCCGGGCTTATAGAAGACATGGGTTTTGGCGAGCAGTTGCAATGGATACCCTCCACCGTCGGCTTCTTTGCTCAGGGCCGCATCTGGAACTTCGTCACTCCAAAGGACCTCTTAGCCTTCCAGCCCCTTGCCATCCACGAACGTGTGCGCCTGGGTCTTGTAAGCCTCTACCTTCAGCGCCAGCCGGACTGGCGTCGCTTTGAGCCGTACACAGCGGAGGCATGGCTCAAACAGTGGGCGGGCGATGCCTCCTACCGCGTGGTGTGGGAGCCGCTGCTTCATGGCAAGTTCGGCGACGCCGCACCCTCCATCGGCATGGCTTGGTTCCAGTGGAAGATGCGCCTCCGCTTCGGTTCCCGCCGCGGCCTGAACAAAGAATACCTGGGCTATCTGGTGGGCAGCTTCCGCCAGGCATGGGATGCCCTTGGTCGCCGTATCGAAACCGGCGGCAGCCATGTCTTTACACAAGCGCAGGTGCAGCGCATCCGGGTGCAGGAAGGTGTCGCCACCGGCATCCAAGTTGCCGCGCTGCCTCAGGACGCCGCGGCCCGTGCCCTCGCGCAGGGGCTAGCGCAATCCGAGGACGGCGGCCTCTCCTTCCCTGTGGACGCGGTGGTTGCCACCATCCCATCGCCCATTGTGATGCACCTTACCCCGGAGTTGCCGGAGAGCTACACCCGGCTCCTCACCCAGAACCGCTACCAGGCCATCCAGTGCATGGTGCTGGTGCTCAAGCAGCCTCTAAGCCACATCTACTGGTTAAATATCAGCGACCGTTCCATCCCCTTCGTCGCGGTCGTGGAGCACACCAACCTCATTAGCCCGGAGCACTACGGCGGCAAGCACGTGGTCTACCTCTCCCACTACATCTCCAAAGACGACCCCCTCTACCAGGCCAGCGAGCAGGAAGTGTGGGACGCCTACCGCCCGCACCTGAGCACGATCAACCCTGCCTTCCAGCCGGAGTGGGTGGAGGAATGGCAGCTCTTCCGGGAGGACGCAGCGCAGCCCATCATCACCACCAACTACGCCCAAAAGATCCCCCCCTTGGCAACGCCTATCAAGCAGCTCTACATGGCTAACAACACCCAGGTCTATCCGGAGGACCGCGGGCAGAACTACAGCATCCGCATCGGCAGAGCGGTGGCCCGCTTGGCTAGCGGTGCGCCGCCGACAACCCCCGCCCCTTGACGCCTCACAGCGACCTCTTCATACTCACTGGGGATTCACCCTTGCCAGGATGTAGAACCTGCCTCCACCGGCAGAACGCACGGCAGCGCACACATATAACGCCATAAAAGAAGCTCCCGTAGGACAACACCGGTGTCTACTGCCCAACCTGATCCCGACGTGACTCCTGCTCCCAGTACGCTCCGTCCTCCTTTCCGCACACCCTTCTTCTATGGCTGGCTTATCGTCGGCCTTGCCATGGTGGCCTCCCTCTTCAGCTCCGGCAGTACCGGCATCTTCATGGCCGGCATCATCAAACCCCTGAGCGAGGACCTAGGTTGGAGCCGCACTGCAATCACTGGCGCGGTCACCGTGGGCGCGTTCGCCGGCGGTATTGTCGCTCCCCTGGCAGGCATCATGGCCGACCGTTACGGTCCCCGGCTGCTCATGCCCATCGGCGCGCTGACTATCGCTTTCGCCTACTTTGTCATCGCGTTCATGGGTGAGCTCTGGCAGTTCTACCTGGCCTTCCTTGTCGCCAGAGGGCTCTCTCACCTGGGTATCTCCGGCATCGTGTCCTACACCGCCGTCACCAACTGGTTCAGACGACGGCGCGGGCGGGCCTTTGGCATGCTGAGCGTCTCCAGCAGGTTCGGCACCGCTATACTCATCCCCACCGCCCAGATCATCATGGCCTTTGGAAGTTGGCGGCTGGTCTTTGGCTTCCTTGGAGCCGTCATGGCCCTGATGGTGTGGCCCTTGGCCTTCGTTATGCGACGCCGCCCTGAGGACGTGGGCCTTCTACCGGACGGTCTGCCCGACCAGGACAGTCGGGTGGAGGAAGGCGAACGCGGAAGCCCTAACCGCGGCCCTGAGTTTGACATCTCTTTCCGTCAGGCGATCCGCGCTCCTACCCTCTGGCTCCTCCTCCTCTGCGAGTTCATTGCCAGCCTGGCTACCGGCTCCATCGGCTTTCACCAAGCTGCGTACTACACGGACATCGGCCTCTCTGCTGGAATCGCCGGAGCGGCCCTCACCGCGTACGCGTTCGCTGCAGCCGGAAGCGGCGGCCTCTGGCCCTTCCTCACCGAGTACGTTTCGGAGCGGCTGCTGATGGTCACCCTGCTCATCCTAGCTGCCTTCTCCCTTGTCGCCATGCTCCTCATCCGCTTCGACGCGGGGGCTATCGGCGCGAGCATTGTATTCGGCCTTGCCAGCCGGGGAGAAGGGCCGTTGATGTCCGTTATCTACGCCGCCTACTACGGGCGTGCCTCCTTCGGCACCATCATGGGCTTTGTCTCTCCCTTCCGTTCCACCGCGCTGGCCGTCGGCCCTCTGGTGGGCGCATTGGCCTTCGACCTCACAGGCAGCTACGTCTATACTCTTACTAGCTTTATTGGCCTTTATTGCGTGGCGGCATTTTGTATGGTGCTCGCAGCGCGGCCCAAGCCAGTTACGAACGCTCCCGCCGCGCCCGCAGCCGTTAGTGACGCCGGCGAGCTTTCATAGCACTGCATCCACTACCTCAGGAAAGAAAGGGTAATTATGAAAGTAGTACGCTACCACGAGTTTGGCGATGAATCCGTCCTAAAATACGAAGACGCGGCGGACCCGGAGCCAGGACCCGGCGAAGTCCTCATTAACGTCACCGCCGCCTCGGTTAATCGCGGTGAAGTCACTCGCCGCAAGGGCACCCGCGCCGTCGAAGCCGCCTTCCCCATCCAACCCGGCTGGGATACGGCAGGCACGGTCGCCGGCCTAGGCAGTGGCGTGAGCGACCTGGCTATCGGCCAGCGCGTCGTCGGCTGGCTCGCGACGGGCGGCTACGCTGAGCGGGTCGTCGCGATACGTACCGACGTAGTGCCCACTCCGGACAATGTCAGCGATGACGAAGCCGCTTCCGTGCCGACTACATACCTCACCGCCTGGGTTGCCCTCATCGATACCGCGCAGCTTAAAGCGGGCGAAACGGTGCTGGTGCAGGCAGCCAGCAGCGGTGTAGGCGTGGCCGGCATCCAGATCGCCAAACACGTGGTTGGCGCTGAGGTGTTCACCACTACCAGCAGCGCAGAGAAGGCCGCCAAGGCAACAGCCATCGGCGCAGCACACGTTATCAACTACTTGGAGCAGGACTTTGTAGCCGAGGTCATGCGCCTGACCAATGGCGCCGGCGTAAACGTTATCCTGGACTCCGTGGGCGGCAGCGTCTATGAGAAGGGACTGCACGCGCTGGCAGAGGGCGGCCGTCTTGTCCCTGTGGGCTTCACGGAAGGAAGGATTTCTGACCCCGATCCCGCGCTCGTTGCATCACGCAACCTCACCGTCTTCAATGGTTGGGGGCGCAACAACTTCAAGAGTAGAGAAGAGCAGGCCCAGGGCGCCTTGGCAGAACTGCTGCAACTCATGAGCCAGGACAAGTTCCGGCCCCTTATAGACAAGGTCTTCCCCCTCAGCGAGGCCGGGGCAGCCCACCGCTACCTGGACTCCCGCCAGCAGTTTGGTAAAGTGATCCTGAAGCCCTAGCCTCCTCATTGCTGGGCAGCGGCGAGCTTTGGTTGACGCCACAGAGACGCGGTGCTAATCTAGTGCGGACTGACGCCCCAGGCCCTCAGCCTGGCTGAGCTATTTCTGGGACAACGCAGGTGGTGTACCAAAATATTGAGGTATAGGAGGAGACTTTGACCACCGAAGCCATCAAAGCCATAGATTCCAAGAACATGCGCATTATTGGGCACAATGATCTTGGAAGGTTCGGCGATTGCGGAGAAGGCATGGCCATGCACATCGGCCCGAATGGCCGCCGCACCCTCTTCACGGCGCACCTGAACGCCCCCGGCGACTTCAGCGCCGTAGACGTAACCGACCCACGGAAGCCCGAGGTTATCTTTTCTCAGGAGCTGGTGAACCCGAAGTCCCGCTCCAACTGCCTCATGATAGTCGGGGACTCCATGGCCGTTTCTCGCCAGGTTGTCACTCCTGGCGACAAGCCCGCCGGCGTTGAGTTCTTCGACATCTCCGATCCCGCCAACCCCAAGTCCGTCGGCTTTTGGGATGCGTCCGGCCCCAACTCCCCAGGGTGCCACTTCCTGTGGTACATCGATGACCAGTACCTATATGCCGCTAGCGGTACCCCGGACTGGGATCCCTGGCAGCCCAACATGGGCTGGCTCGTCGTCATCCTGAATGTGAAAGATCCGACCAACCCCCATGAGGTCGGTCGGTGGCATCTGCCCGGCACCAGCATGAAAGACGGCTGGCGCGTGAAGAACCACGCGGAAGAGGTATCCGAGGCTCTGGGTATTCCCCTGCCTCCCGGCCCTGTACGCGGCGGCGTCAAAGTCGGCGACATGATGACCTGGAATTCCCAGAACCGTGTCCACGACGTGTACGTCTATCCGGAGCGACCAGACCGCTGCTATGTGGCCTACCTGGACTCCGGCGCAGTCATTCTGGACATTGCGGACATGGCCAATCCCAAGATGGTCTCTCAGCTGGACTACCATCCGCCGCTGCCCGGCTACACCCACACCGCCATGCCACTCTTCAGCAAGGGCCTCCTGGCCATCACCGAAGAGGGCTCGGAGAACCCGGACTGCGCCGACCATCCCAAGACCCTCCGCTTTGCAGACATCAGCTACGAGCAGCGCCCCATCCTGACCAGCGCAGTCACCCTGCCGAACATGGATGAGCTCTGCGGCAAGCGACGCTTCGGCGCCCACAACATCTACGACAACCCGCCGGTCGCCGGCTCCTTCAAGTCTGAGGACCTCATCGTCGGCACCTTCTTCAGCCTTGGCGTACGGGCCTACGACATCCGCGACCCGTGGCGCCCAGAGGTGCAGGCATACTGCATCCCGCCAGCCCCCAAGGGCGAGCCTGCCACCCAGGTGAACGACCTCCACATTGACGAGCGTGGCATCATCTACGTCACCGAGCGCAATGCGGGCGGCCTGTACATCATGGAGTGGGATCGGGAGTAATCTCCCGCCTACAGTGCACTAAAATGGAGCCCGCTTAAAGCGGGCTCCATTTGCTTTGGCAAAAAAGGGGGGAGGGCATGTAACCCTCCCCTTTGCTATGCGCTACTTATTGGCTGTGGCCGCCGCCCGGACGCCAGTTTTCCATACCTGCCGGTTGCCTACCAGCTGGAGCCTGTTGCTCACCCACCGGCACCGCAGTGTTCCGCTCTTGGTTGTTGTTGCTGATGGTGGCGTAGGAAAGCGGCTCTGTGCCCGTGTTCAGGATGCCGTGGATCACGTTTCGCGGCGCAACGTAATAGTCGCCCGCCTTCAACGGGACCTGCTTCCTCTCTTCGCCAATCAGGGCGGTGCCTGTACCGCACACTACTACCATAATGTGCGCCCGTTCCGGGTGCAGGTGCGCTGAGTGCTCCTGTCCCGGCAGCAGGTTCCAGACCGTAATGCTCACGTCCTGGTCTGTGTACATGCGGACGGACTTGCCGCCCTCCGGGGAATAGACCGCCCAATTGGTAACATCGTGGATGCCGTCTCCAGCCGTCTCGGGGGTTAGACCCGCCGCGGCCTCTAGTCCAATACGTGCTGTTGCGTCTGCCATGTGCAAACCCTCCTCTTTTGTTGATAAGTTATGAGCTTGTGCTAGGGTGCGTGCTCCGCTTACGGCGCACAAAGCCGCCCGCGGTCTGCTGGCGTAGAGTATACTCTCCTTCTCTAGCTAGGGGAAAGAAGGGGAGAATTCGCCAGGCTCAAGATCGCTTGTCCTGTCGAAGCCTGTCCAGAGCCGCGTCAAAGGAATCACTACGAGGGAATCTCCTCTAAAATGAGCAAAGCTGCTTCTTTAGGCTTAGTTTTTCGGCTTACCGCTCGCAGCGCAACTGATATCATGCCTACAATAACAAGTAAGTGAAGGAGGAGGTGATGGGAAGACGCATATGGCCGTTTGTCTTGACGGGGTGGTTGGTCCTAACTACCGCCTGCATTGGCGTGGAATCGACCGAAAAGGTGGACATCCCAGACACGGTCGTCGACTCCATCAGCCCCACTAGCGTGCCGGTGGACACCCCTGACGCTGCCGTCGACTCCGCCACCGCCACCAGCGTGCCGGATGACGGGCCTTTTTTCAGTACGAGCGGCTGGAAGACGGATTTCACAAAACATAGTGTGCCCTTTACAGACATCGCCTCAGGAGGCCCACCCAAGGACGGCATACCGCCTGTAGATAAGCCGAAGTTCTTGGAGGCAAGCAGCGAGATCGACTGGCTCCAAGGCAACGAGCCGGTGGTCGCGCTCTCACTAGCGGGTGAAGCTAAGGCGTATCCGATCCAGATCCTTATCTGGCACGAGATAGTGAACGACACCTTTGGCGACATCCCGGTTGCCGTCACGTTCTGTCCGTTGTGCAATACCGCTATCGCCTTTGACCGGCGGTTAGATGGGACGACCTACGACTTTGGCACTACCGGGAAGCTCCGTTACAGCGACCTGATCATGTACGACCGCCAGACCGAAAGCTGGTGGCAGCAGATCACGGGAGAGGCTATTGTGGGCGAGCTTACCGGAACACTCCTGAAGACGCTCCCTGCTGCAATCATCTCTTACAACGATTTTCGCGCAGCCTACCCGCAAGGCAAGGTCCTCTCACGAGACACCGGCAACCCGCGCTTCTACGGTGATAACCCGTACACCGGTTACGACGATATAAACTCTTCCCCCTTCTTGTTCAGAGGCCCCTCGGATGGGCGCCTGCCTCCTATGGCACGAGTGGTAACCGTATCTCTGGACGGAGAGGACATTGCCTACCCTTTTGAAGTGCTGCAGGAGCACAAAGTAATCCAGCACCAGGTAGGGAACACACCCTTAGTGATATTCTGGGCGTCCGGTACTGCCTCCGCGTTGGACAAAGAGGCCATCGCGGAGTCGCGAGACATCGGAGCGACGGCCGTGTACAAAGCCACGGTGGACGGAACCCCTCTCACCTTCGATCCGCTGCCCGATGGGACCTTTCGTGATAAAGAAACGGGGACAGAGTGGAACCTGTTGGGTCAGGCTATCAGTGGGACCTTAACGGGGAAGACGCTTGAGCCTGTGGTGCATGCTAACCACTTCTGGTTTGCCTGGGCGGTGTTCAAACCCCAGACAACCGTCTTCCAGGCAAAGGGCTAAGCAGAACGAACGGGTGGGTTGCGCTGAGCCTAACGTACTGGGGCAGAGATGCCCTGGCGGACACTGCTCCTGAGGTGCAGAAGCCGTAAAGGCGTCTGCGCTGCGGTAGCTTACGTTGGAGGAGACCCGGAATCAGCGCGCCTGCACCTGCCCAAGCCGTCGTCCCTCCCGGCTCCGCACTGCTTCCAGCACCTCTTCTACTCCTATGCGCCCAACGGGACCAGAAGCGTACATACTCCCAAACACGGTCCCGCCTCTGAGCACTATCAGCTCCATAGGCTGGATGTAGTGACCGTGCAGGTCGTCTCCAAACCAGGGGCCGTACTCGGCCACGTCAGCATCCGTCACCCCATAGGCCACAGGAAAAGTGAGGCCGAGGGACTCGACCATCTCCTTCGTCTGGGCTAAGGGGTCAACCGCAGCTGCGACCACGGTGACACCGGCGCTCTCAAGCTCGCCCAGCTTGGCTTGGTAGCTGGCTAGCTGCCGTTTGCAGTACGGGCACCACGTCCCGCGATAGAACAAGAGCGCCAAGTACCGGCCGGGAAGTTCGTCTGGTAGCTTAAGCGTGTTGCCATCCACTAGCCTCAACGTAATCGGCGGGAGCTTCGCGCCCTGCACGAGTTTTTCACCCATACGTCACAACTGCAGAGCCCCTTATGCGTTGGCCCCCACAGCCGACAGATGCTGATGCTCTTTTATGTACTGGCGCACCATAAGTAACGCAGTGATGCCTTCACCCACCGCCGAACCCAGTTGTTTGGTGGATCCCAGGCGGACGTCCCCCGCGGCAAAGACGCCCGGCATGGAGGTCTGCATCCGGCCATCCGTGGTGATGAACCCCCACCGGTCAAGCTCCAGTGTTCCCTTGAGAAAACCGGTATTGGGGTCCAGGCCGATAAACACGAACGCGGCTGCTGGATTCCAGCGGTACTCCTGGCCGGTAGAGCGGTCTTTAGCAACGACCTCCTCCAGCCTGCCTTTGCCGCTAACCTCGCTTATCTGCACGTTCGTAAGGACCTCAAACTGGGGATGCGCCCGTACTTTATCCTGGAGGAGCTGCGAACCCTTTAGCTCGGGGTTAAACTCAACAACCCGGATACGCTGGGCAAATTGACTTAGGAAGAGCCCTTCCTCAAGGCCGGAGTTGCCCCCGCCTATGACGAGTAGCTCTTCCGCCCCCTTATAAAACGGCCCATCGCAGGTGGCGCAGAAATGGATGCCGGCCCCTATCAGTTCCGCCTCTCCAGGCACACCAAGCCGGCGATACGACGAGCCGGTTGCCAGGATAACGCTGTGTGCGCCGATCTCCTGGCCGGTGCCAAGCCGCAGCACTAAGTCATCGCCGCTCTGTTCGATAGATTGTGTCTCCACAGCGGGAAGCAGCTCCACACCGTACCGCTGGCACTGGGCGACAAACTTCTCGGCAAGATCTGCTCCTCCCACGCCTTCAGGAAAGCCGGGATAGTTATCTATGCGCTCGGTTACCCCTGCTTGGCCGCCCAAAGCGCTCTTTTCCAGCACAATAGCTTCTATCCCCTCTCGGGCTGCATAAAGCGCCGCCACCAAGCCTGCCGGGCCGCCGCCCACTATCGCCAGATCGTAAAAGGAGCGGGACGCCTCTAGCTGCAGGCCAAGCTTTTGGGCCAGCTCGTCGTCGCTCGGTTCCAGCAGGAAGCTGTCATCGGGAAAGATGATGGTGGGGATGGTACGTCCACCGCCCTGTAGTTGCTCCACAAAGCGCAACCCGTCCCTGTCTGCATCGATATCGATCCAGTCATAGGGCACACGGTGTTCTGCCAGGAACTTCTTCGAGCGTTTGCAGTCGGGGCACCAAGACGCGCCATAGACTTTGATATCTGGCATCGGGTAATTCTCCTTGTTTATACGCTTCTCGCGCTTGCACTAGAGAGGGCGACTTCTAGCCAACGATCTTAGCGGAAAACACCCAGGAGCGCATCAACTACACTCCTGCTCCTATGAGGAAAAGCATCATCAAGCGATAGCTACGGGAACAAGAGCGCCACCGTGCACCGTTGAGCGCACCGTTCTTCCCGCACTGAGCAGCGTCACGCTTCGATGGAGCACAAAAAACTCCGGAGCCGGACGCAATGTCCGACCCCGGAGCTGTAGTGGCTTGTTACGAAGGGCTGCTACTGCGGTTTAGTGACCGTTGTGCCACTCCGCAAAGGCTAGGCCACAGCCCGTGGCTACCACGCTGCGGTAGCCGGGGATGTAGTCCAGCACGTTCATGTGGAAACCGGCCGTCTCCATGCACGCCGAGCCCGTGATCCAGTTTTTGATCTCGGAGGTGCCTAGAACAAAGACCTCCTCCTCTATAGCGCTCAGGCCTTCCTTGTCACCCTTTACCATGAGGTCTAGGCAGCGGCGGTCCAGCTCTTCGTCGACGATGGGGTGGGTCAGACCACCTGACGAAACGACGCACACCCGCTGGTCGCTGTCCCAGCTCTCGATGGCCTTGGCCAAGGCAACACCCAGGTCCCAGCACCGCTTTGCGGACGGGCTGTTGGGCGGGTAGTAGGTGTTGAGCATCACCGGCACCATAGGCAGGCTGCCTTCCGGCATCAGGCGGCGGTTCACAAAGGTGAAGCCACCAGCCCATTCCCGGCCATCACGGGGCTCCTGCAGGTAGGTAGCGTCGAATTCCTGCGCGATGAGCGACTTGACCAGGTGCAGCGCCAGCTCGGGATGAGCAGGATACTCCTCGTCGGCATCGACGGGACGGGTACCCCAGCGGGCGGCAGCGGAATACTCCGGCACCTGTCGATTGGGGTCCGGCTTGTAGTTCTTTATGGTCTCGCCCTTGTAGATAGCAAAAGCAGGCATGCAGTCAAAGAAGAACAGATTCTGCTGGTCGTCGGCAATGGTCACCAGTACGTCTACTCTGGCCTCTGCAAGGTACTTGCGCAGGCTGGCAACGCCCACCTGTGCCCGCTGGAACTTGGCTTCCTGCGCTTCCTCCGTGATCTGGTCCTTGAGTATAGGCTCACGGATCTTGCGGAGCTCATCAACCTCACCCCCGCTATAAGCGACCCGGATGGGGCCGGGGTTCCTCATTTCGTTATCGCCCTGCATCTTCCAGAACTTCCCAGGAAGACTCGCAAGGGGGGAATGGGGAGTACCTAGTCCTAGAACGATCTCAGCCATAGTGCTGCCACCTCCTTACCTGAATTCCCTGCGTACACGTAAGAATGCGCCCGTGTGCGTATAAGGAGCGCAACCATATTCAATCATCGCCACTCTAGTAGGCACGTCTGGCGCTGTCAAGTCCGCGCTGCTTCAGCTGGCCGTCGCCCTTGCGAATACGCCCGCTGGACCCTTCCCTTTACCCACGCTTGCACCAAGCCGCCCGGTTTCCGGAAGGTTCGGTAGAGCTTCAGCAACGCATTCATCTGCGGCCAGTGCTCGCCGCGCACGTCCGGCCAGATGTCCAGATAGATGCTGTCGTAGGCACGCCCCCGTAACGGCGGCGCCGTCGCGTCCGCCCGTACCACGGTGAGCCGCGCCTCCCTGATATGCGGGTACACCAGGTCGATGACCTCCGGCTGCCACTCCAGCACAGTGACAGAGCGGATCGAGGGATCACGCAGCAGCGCCGTGGGAAGCATCCCCAGCCCTAGCCCGGCAATGAGGACGTCTCCGTAAGCCGCTTGGAGGAACCGCTCATTGGTCTCACGCTCAAAGTGAGTGTCGTCCATCCAGCCGGTGTAGGCGTTGGTGAGTCGAGCGTAGGTCCCCGCCCGCAGGGTGCGCGCCTCTCGCAGGCCCGCCTTGTCGCCCTTCTGCCGCAGATAGTCATTCCATCGCTGCAGCCATGCTTCATCGATGGTCACATGGGACAGGCGGTAGTCCCCGATGTCTGCCTGGGGCAGCACCGTCGCCATGTCTACGAACGCGCGTGGCATCGCCCAACCAACCCCGCTCAGCTACTGCAATCCGGTGATGAGGCGGCGCATGGCATTCCCGCCGCGGTGGTTGATCTCGTCCATCCCCTCATCCGTGTGTGACAGTGCTTAGGCAGCCTGCTCCCCTTTACTCTTATGGTGTCTCCAAAGCTGGTGGTGCCGAGGGCGGGATTCGAACCCGCACGCCCTTGCGAGCAGTGGATTTTAAGTCCACCGTGTCTGCCATTCCACCACCTCGGCCGGCCGCTTGCAACCCAACAAACTAAGTAAGGACTCCGAACAGATTGTCCAGAGTCCTTACTACTTAGCCCTTGGCTGCACTTGAGTTGTTGGAGGCGACGAGCGGATTCGAACCGCTGATAGGGGTTTTGCAGACCCCCGCCTTAACCACTTGGCCACGTCGCCATGGAGCGGAAGACGAGATTCGAACTCGCGACCCTCTCCTTGGCAAGGAGATGCTCTACCACTGAGCCACTTCCGCGTCAGTCAGACGGCTAGTGCAGCCTGGGTGCATCGGAGCACATGGTGCCGAGAAGGAGATTTGAACTCCTACGGGCTTTCGCCCACTGCCCCCTCAAGACAGCGTGTCTACCTATTCCACCACCTCGGCTCGACTTGCAAGCCCCTACCCGCCCCTCGTTGCTGGAAACTGGCAGGAGTGGAGGGACTCGAACCCCCGACCCGCGGTTTTGGAGACCGCTGCTCTTCCAACTGAGCTACACTCCTCCACCGCCCAAGCTACTGGCTGCGCGCGGGCACGCCTACCGCAGCCAGACGCTCGTGCATTATAGCAAAGGGCTCCTGAGAGGGTCAACGCTGCCCCGCTTGCAACAATTCGGCAGCGTGCTCTGTATATCCTTAGAGAGCGGGGATCTAAGGGCCGCTTCCTTGCGGACGCAATAGTGCTCTGCTAGACTGAGGCACAGAAAATAACCCCTCTCGCGGGATTAACCGAGTTCGGAGGAGTCGATGAAGCCGTTTGCGATCCTAATAGCACTGCTCACCATCATGCTTACTACAGCTTGCGGTGGTGCAGCCTCAGATGGTAGCTCCGGCAGTTCCGGAGGCGTTCTTACCGTATTCGGCAGCGACCCTCCTACCCTCGACCCCGCAGTGATGGGCGATACCAGCTCGGCAGAGTATGTGGTAGAGATCTTCAGCGGTCTTGCTACCCTCAATCAGCAGCTTCAGATTGTCCCAGACATAGCCGAGTCTTGGACGATTAGCCCGGACGGCAAGACCTATACCTTTAAAATACAAGACGGGGTTACATTCCACGACGGAAAAGCCGTCACCGCCAACGACTTCAAGTTCAGCTTGGAACGCGCGGCAGACCCCAAAACCCAATCACCCGTTGCAGACACCTACCTGGGAGATATTTCCGGCGTGCGGGAGAAGCTGGCAGGCAACACTACCACGATTGCCGGCGTCAAAGCGGTGGATGATACTACTTTAGAACTCAAGCTAGACGAGGCACGCTTCTATTTTCTGGCGAAGATGTCCTATCCCACCTCCTTTGTTGTAGACAAAGAGAACGTGGAATCCGGCAAGAGTTGGATGGACACTCCAAACGGCACCGGCCCCTTCAAGCTCAAAGAGTGGAGCAAGGGCACGCGTATTGTGCTAGAACGCAATCCCGATTTCTATGACGAGCCCGCCAAGCTGGATGAGGTCAATTTCCTCCTGGCTGGCGGCAGCGGCATGACCATGTACGAGAACGATGAAGTAGATATCACCGGCGTTGGCCTTAGTGATATAGATCGCATTAAAGACCCCAGCAATCCCCTCAACAAGGAGTTTGTGGTTGCGCCATCGCTGAGCATTTGGTATGTGGGCTTTAACAGCAAAGTACCTCCCTTTGATGATGTAAAAGTGCGGCAGGCGTTTACCCACGCTGTTAATAAAGACCAGATCATTGAGGTCATCTTGAAGAACTTGGTGGAACGTGCTGACGGCGTCCTCCCGCCCGGAATGCCCGGATTCAACCCCAACCTACGCGGCCTCAACTACGACGTGGAGAAAGCAAAGCAACTCTTAGCGGAGTCCAAGTACGGTGGCAACCTCCCTGAGATCACCTTCACCATTCCCAGCAGCTCCACTACCGTCGACCCCATTACGGAAGCCATCATTGAAATGTGGCGCGTGAACATCGGCGTAGAGGTAAAAATTCAGCAGGTAGAGTGGGCCCAATTCCTTGGAGACATTAAGCGTAATCCTGCGGCTGGCAAAGAGAACAAGTTCCAGCTCTTTGAGCTCGGTTGGTCAGCAGACTACCCGGACCCCCAGGACTTCATAGACATTCTGTTCTACTCCAAGAGCTTGGACAATAACGGCGCATACGCTAACGCAGAGGTGGATAAGCGCATCGAACAGGCTAGGGTAGAGAGCAGCATTGAGAAGCGTTTCCAGCTCTACCAGGAGGCGGAGCAGATCATTGCGGATGATGCCGGCTGGCTTCCGCTCTATCACGGCAAAAGCTACCAGTTGGTCAAGTCCAGAGTGAAGGGATACGTGCCGCCGCCAATGATTATCCCTATCTACAGGTTCATTTACATAGATGAGAGTAGCTAACACACTCTAGGTTCCAAGGCTTATGGCGGCGTACATTCTTAGACGCCTCTTGTGGCTACCAGTAGTCTTACTGGTTGTTAGCTTTGTAACCTTTACGCTTGGTCACTTTGGCCCAGGTGATCCTGTCCAAGTGCTCATGGGGCAAAAAAACGACCCTGTGGCGGTGGAGCGGATTCGCAAAGAGCGCGGCCTTGACCGGCCCTTCCTGCAACAGTACGTAAGCTACATTATTGGCGACCCGGTAGAGCAGCGTCCCAACGCCTCGTTGCCGGAACTAGCCTTCAACTACCTCGTCGGCGAGCGTAACCCCGATCGCAGAGGCATCATCCGCGGCGACTTCGGTGAAAGCTACAAGTACACCGGCCAGCCCGTCGGCGAGCTCATTGGTGGCCGCGTTTGGGTTTCCGTGCAGCTTGGCATCTTGGCCACCACCGCGGGCGTATCCATAGGAATGCTATTTGGGTTACTGGCAGCCTTGAGCCAAGGCAAGCGGATTGACCCGGTCCTTGTCTCCAGCGCGCTCTTCCTTAGCTCCCTCCCCGTCTTTATTGTGCAGCCGTTACTTGCTTTTGTGCTCTCGCGACAGCTGCATCTCCTGCCTTCTGCGGGCTGGGACTCCGGCGCTTTAGGGCTGGGCATTTTTAGTCCCAAGATCATCATGCCTGTGCTTGTTATGAGCCTGGGGCCCATTGGCGGTATCACCCGGCTCATGCGCTCTAGCACGCTAGAAGTAGTGAACATGGACTACGTGCGCACTGCGCGATCTAAGGGCCTGCAAGAGGCTTCCGTACGGCTCCACCACATCACTCGCAACTCGGTGCTTCCCATCTTCACCGTGGTGGGTCTCTCCCTCGCCTCTCTTGTTGAGGGCGGATTCATTACGGAAACCCTCTTTGGTATCCCAGGCGTGGGCCGCCTAGCGGTAGAATCCTTCTTTGCGAGGGATTATCCAGTCATCATGGCGCTGACTTTACTGGTAGCCACCGCGTACGTTTTCGCCAACCTGCTGGTGGATATCGGCTACACGTATCTTGATCCGCGCATCCGTCTCACTTGACGGATAGCAATCAGAACTGACCTATGGCACAACAAAGCGGCGTTGCAGGCATAGCAGCGGAGGCGCGCGAACAGGTCGCCTCTGGCAAGAGCCTCTGGGCCTTGGGATGGGAGCGCTTCCGCCGTAAGAAGCTCGCTCTTATCTCCTTGGGGGTGATCTCCCTCTTCTACTTCGGAGGCATCTTTGCGCCTGTGCTTGCCCCTCATAGCTACAGTGAACAGGACCTAGAGCGCTCCTTTCAACCCGCTTGGGTGGCGCAACCACTTTGTGCCGTCATCAACGTCTTCAACGCAAAAAAAATAACCCCGCGAGTGCAACCGAGTATAGAATACCCACTGGGCGCAGACCGTCTTGGCCGTGACCTTCTGAGCCGCATCCTCTGGGGTATGCGCACCTCTGTCATCGTTTCCTTAGCCGCCATCCTAACCGGCAGCATCTTCCTTGGCGTCACACTGGGCGCGATCTCCGGCTTCATGGGCAGCTGGGTTGACGCCTTGATCATGCGTATTGGGGAGCTATTCCTTGCCTTCCCAGGCCTGCTGCTGGTTATCCTCATCAGTGCCTCTGTCCGGCCCCGTGTGCTGGAGTCGGTGGAAGAGTTTGAAACCAACTCCGGCATAACCGGTCTCATTGAGTCCGGCTTTGTGGATTACTTCGTTGTCTTTGGCGCATTGGCTATCTTTGGTTGGGTAGGCGTAGCGCGACTCATCAGAGGGCAGATCTTGCAGCTACGAGAGATGGATTACGTTACTGCCGCCCGATCTATCGGCGCGACCACCTCACGGATCATCATGGTGCACATCCTCCCCAACACCCTCAACATCATCATCATTATGCTTTCCACCTCCCTTGGCGCAGCAATCGGCTCAGAACTCGTCCTCAGCTGGCTAGGTGTAGGCATTCAGCCGCCAATTCCCAGCCTAGGCGTGATGATCTGGGAGACCCAGAGCCAGTCGCTCCTCTTTGACCAGTTCGAATGCCGCATCTCACCGGTCTTCCTGGCCCCCATCTTTGTGGTGTCGGTCGTCTTCTTCGCCTTTGCCCTCCTGGGCGACGGCCTGAACGACGCGCTGAACCCCAGGGCCAACTAGCCCGCGCGGGATTGATCGCCGCGCAGGGCACCGCACAATGGACGTATTCGTCACCGGCGCTACCGGCTTCATCGGCCGTAGACTCTGCCAGCGCCTTATTGCCAAGGGCCACTTTGTTCGCTGCCTAGTCCGCCCAAACTCCGACCTCTCTCCGCTCCAATACCTCTCCGTGGAGCTCTGGCGAGGCGACGTCAACGACCCCGCCTCGCTGGAGGGCGCGCTGGAGGGCATTCAGGCCGTCATACACCTTGTGGGCATTATCAGAGAGCGCCCTCCCCAAGCCACCTTCCAGCATGTCCACGTGGAAGGGACTCGCAATCTTCTGGCAGCCGCGCAGGAGGCCGGCGTGCCGCACTGCCTCTACCTAAGCGCCATAGGCGCCAGGCCTAGCCCCCAATACCCTTACCTCCACAGCAAGTGGGAAGCGGAGGAGCTGGTGCGCCAGAGCGACCTCCCTTGGACGGTGGTGCGCCCCAGCATCGTCTTCGGCCAAGGCGACGAGTTCTTGACCAAGCTAGCAGCGCTGGTGCGCCACCCGCCCGCTGGCGACCGCACCCTCGCGCCCTTTGTGCCCATCATCGGCAGCGGCAAGACACGCTTCCAGCCCATCTGGGTCGAAGACCTCGCAGAGTGCCTGGCGCTTACCACAGGCAACCCAGCGCTCCAGGGGCAGACGGTCACCTTGGGCGGCCCGGAGCAGGTCTCCTATGAAGACATGATCGACCTCATCATGAACACGCTGCCACTGCACCGTCCAAAGCTCCACCTGCCGGTCGCGCTCATGCGGCCCGCAGTTGCGCTCATGCCCATCATCTACAAAGACCCGCCCATCACTTCTACCCAGCTCAATATGATTAACTTGGACAGCATCACCGACATCGATGCCGTGCAACGCACCTACGGTTTCCAACCAGCCTCCCTGCGCGATAAGACCGGCTACCTGTCCTCCGCTGCACCCTAGCGCGACGCCGCTGCCCGTGCTATAGTCGCATCCGCCATGACCGCATCAACACCCTCACTAGGCGTGCTGCGCGTGCGGGACACCTTCTTCCAATGGGGTAGCCGCACCTACGTCATGGGCATCATCAACATGACGCCGGACTCCTTCTCCGGCGATGGCCTCGCTGTGGACGTCCAGGCTGCCGTGGCCCAGGCCAAGCGCTTTGTTGAAGAGGGCGCGGACCTCCTAGACATTGGCGGAGAGTCCACCCGCCCCGGGCATACGCCTATTGAGGCGGAGGAAGAGCTGAAGCGCGTGATCCCCGCAGTGCGCGCCGTCCGGGAAGCCCTCCCGGCTGTCCCTATCAGCATCGATAGCTCTAAGTCATCGGTTGCCGCCGCGGCGCTAGATGCGGGCGCAGACATCATCAACGACCAGTGGGGCATGCAGCGCGACCCTGATCTAGGTAAGCTGGCCGCCACACGCGGCGTGCCCATCATCCTCATGCACAACCAGACCGGCACCGACTACTCCGACTTAATGGAAGACATGGTGCGGAGCCTGGAGGAGAGTTGCCAGCGGGCCTTGGCCGCCGGCGTCCCCGCGGCGCACGTCATCGTGGACCCCGGCATCGGCTTCGGTAAGACCTGGGAGCAGAACCTAGTAATCCTCCAACACTTGAGCGCGCTCAAGCGCATGGGACGCCCCATCCTTCTGGGCACGTCCCGCAAGAGCGTCATTGGCCGGGTGCTGGACCTACCCATGGAGGAGCGAGTGGAAGGCACGGGCGCAACCGTTGCTCTAGGCATCGCGCAGGGGGCTGACATCGTACGGGTCCACGACGTGAAGGCGATGGCCCGCGTCGCCCGGATGGCCGATGCCATCGTCCGCGGCCTGCCCGACGCGCCCACCACTGGCTAACCGGCCCGTGACCGTCTTCTACATCGGCCTGGGTTCCAACCAGGGCGACCGCCTCTCCAACCTGCGGCAAGCCGTAGCTCTGCTCAACGTGCGCTTCGGCGAGGGACGAGCCTCAAGCCTCTACGAGACCGACCCTATTGGATACTTGGATCAACCGAGCTTCCTGAACGCCGTTTGGGAAGGGGAGACCGGCCAATCACCGCAGCAGATTCACTTGGCGCTGAAAGCCGTCGAATCCGTACTGGGACGTACGCCCACCTTTCCTAACGGGCCGCGGGAGATAGACCTAGACCTGCTGCTCTGTGGCGACCGCGTCCTCGCAACCCAGGAGCTTACGGTGCCGCATGCCCGCATGACCGAACGCTTCTTCGTCCTCGTCCCCCTCTGCGAGATCGCGCCGGGCGCGGAGCATCCTGTTGCGAACAAGCACGCGCAGGCGCTGCTGGACGGCCTAGGGCCGGTGTCCGGAGTAAAGAAGGTGAGCGGGGATAGCTGGTGGAAGGGTAGCGAAGCGTCGGGTGGCGGTTAGCGCGAGCCTTCCGGCCTCTCACCCAGCGCCGGGTCCTGGGTCGCGGACTCGGTAGTCATGAAGGTCCAGCCCACCCAAAACAGCATAGACATAGCAAACACTACGCCCGCGCCTACGGGGATAGCCAGCGCCCAGTAGGCTTTGGCTGCCAACCCCCAGAGAAACAGCCCGGCAAGTCCCATTGCGACCAGGCAAAAGAAAGCCCCTACAAATTTACCGCGACTCATCTAACGCTGTTCCGGCACCACGCTCATTGCTACGGTTGGGACTCCCGCAGTTGTGGGGGCAGCAGGTTGGGAATAGCTTCTAGAATAGGGTAACGCTCTGAGCATTTGGCGCAGAAGAGGCTCCCGGTGAGTACCTCTTTTTCGTCCTCTTCTTCTACGGTCAACTCAAGGGCCCCCTTGCAAACAGGGCAGGCTAGGATGTCCATAAGGTCGCGTTTCATGTGCGCTCGCTTCGTAGTGGTCTTGAGAAAGTCTTCGGCAGCATCGCCGCGCCGCCCGTAATGTGAGCCTAGCCGAGCACCCAGCGATTGTCAATGCAGAGAGCCCAGCCAACCGCAAAGTAAGATGACACACTAACTGCACTGCTGTAGTTGAGTATAATGAACGCGCGGAACCCTCCGTAGCAAGCAGCAGACATGGCTAACGTACCGGACTACTACCAAGCGGCGATTGCTCCTGTGGCAATGTCCAGCGCTGACGCCCTGCGCCTTCCATGACAAACCCAACCACCAGCGTCATCATTCCCAACTGGAACGGCGCGCATCTTCTCCCCTCCTGCTTGGACGCGCTTGCGGCGCAAACCCTCCAGCCCACCGAGACCGTTGTGGTGGACAACGGCTCTACCGACGAGAGCCGCGCGCTCCTTGCCGAGCGCTATCCGGCAGTGCGCGTTATTCCGCTACCCACCAACCGCCTCTTTGCCGGCGGCGTCAACGCGGGCATACGCGGGAGCAGCGGCGAGGTCATTGTCCTGCTGAACAACGATGCCACGCCGGAGCCTGACTGGCTGCGCTCCCTCAGCGAGGCGCTGGAGCGCCACCCGGAGGCGGGCATGGCAGCCAGCAAGCTCTTGCTCCACGACAGTCCTTCCTTCTTCCACTCCGCAGGTGATTTCTACGGCAAGGACGGCGTCCCCGGCAACCGCGGCGTCTGGGAAGAGGACCGCGGCCAGTACGATCGGGAGGAGCCGGTCTTCAGCCCCTGCGCCGCCGCAGCCGCCTACAGACGCTCCATGCTGGACACTATCGGCCTGCTGGATGAAGACCTGGGGGCCTACTGCGAGGACGTGGACCTGGCTTTCAGAGCGCAGCTTGCCGGTTACCGCTGCGTCTACGCGCCTCAGGCACGAGTCTATCACCGCCTCAGCGCTACCGGCGGCGGGCCCTTCGCCAGCTACTACTGCGGACGCAATTTCCTCCACGTAGCTGCTAAGAACCTGCCGGTACCCCTGCTGCAAAAACACTTGTGGCGCATTCTTACGAGCCAGGCCGGTTTTGTGCTGGCCTCCCTGCTCCATCTGAAAGAGCCTGCTGCCAGGGCCAGGCTGCGCGGTCAATGGGATGGTCTGCGTTCCCTGCCTCAAGCGTGGGCCAAGCGCCCGCAGGTCCTTGCCCTTCAGCGCGTCTCCACCGATTATCTAGAGAGCATCCTCGGGACCTAGGAGGCCATATCGCCAGCCAAGCCCAGGACGTTCTCCGTAGCGTGGTCATCCCCGCCTACAATGAAGAGCTCCGCCTGCTGCCCGCGTTGCAGGAAGTAGCAGAGCACCTCTCTCACTTCGCCGGCCTCTCGGAGATCATTGTGGTGGACGACGGCAGCAGCGACGGCACTGCTGCCCTTATCGATCGGGCTACCGCAGCGCAGCCGGCCAGAGTCCAGATCCGGCTTATCCGCCACGAACACAATCGCGGCAAGGGCGCGGCCGTCCGCAGCGGCTGTCTCAATGCCCGCGGACGCTTCGTCCTCTTCACCGACGCTGACCTTGCGACTCCCATCTCCGAGGCGGGCAAGCTATTCGATGCCCTACGGGACGGCTACGACGTAGCCATCGGCTCCCGCGTCCATCCTGACGGCTCTGACGCGCGCAACAGCCAGCCATCTTACCGGCGTGTGCTGGGAGGCTTCTATCACTTCCTCACCAACCTCATTGCCGTGCAAGGTATTCCGGATACTCAGTGCGGCTTCAAAGTCTTCACTCATGCGGCAGCCCAGGCGTTATTCCAAGAGCAGCAGCTACATAGCATTGTCTTTGACACGGAGGTGCTCTTCCTGGCGCAGCAACGGAGATTGCGCATCGCCCAGATACCTGTAGCCTGGTCTAATATGGGTGGCTCGCGTATGCGTGTGACCGCCGGCCACGCCCTGCGGGTGTTCTTCGACCTCCTCTCCATTCGACTGCGTCATCTTGGCCGCCGCAGTCAGGCCAGAGCGCTGTAGCAGCACGTGAGCGTCCTCTTAAACGCGGGGGCTTTGGAGAACGCCGCTAACGGTAATCTCGTAGACGATGCCTAAACTGCCGCAGAGGAGTAAAATAGTGCATTAGACATGACTAATACGAGGGCGCATGGAACTTCCTGAACACCTGCTCACCCAAAGCAGCACAATTGCCGTGGTGGGGCTCTCACCAAAGCCAGACCGCCCCAGCCATCGCGTGGCCGCCTACCTCCAATCCCAGGGTTATCGCATTATCCCCATTAATCCCAACGCGACCGAGGTACTCGGCGAACATTCCTACCCCGACCTTCGCTCCGTCCCCGATCCCATCGACTTGGTGGACGTCTTCCGCCGTTCTGAGGAAGTGTCTCCCGTAGTAGAAGAGGCCATTGCAGTGGGCGCTAAGGCTGTCTGGATGCAGGACGGCGTCATCAATGAGGCTGCCGCTGCTCAAGCAAGAGCCGCCGGGCTTCCGGTAGTGATGAACAACTGCTCCATGCGGGTGCACCGCCGCATGATGGCAAGGGGCTGACGGTAACGTAAGCGGCTATGGTTAACCGCATTTCGATAGGTTTCTTTCTCACCCTATCCATTCTCATTGTTGAGGTGGTTGGCGGTGTGCTCTCCCAGAGCCTCGCGCTCTTAGGCGATGCCGGGCACGTCCTCTCAGACGTCGTTGCGCTGGGCCTAAGTCTCTACGGCTTGAAGCAAGCAGAGCGGCTCCCCAACACGCACATGACCTATGGCTACCACCGCGTAGGCATTTTGGTTGCCTTTATCAATGCCGCCATGCTCGTAGGTATTGCACTGCTGGTGGTAGCAGAAGCGGTGCGCCGCCTCGACGAGCCGCGGCCAGTCTTCGGAGAGATGGTGCTGGTTGTGGGCGTTGCCGGGCTGGCCGTCAATCTCTTTGTAATGCAACTTCTCCGCAACCATACGTCCAATCTCACCGTTAGCAGCGCCTTCTGGCATGTCATGGGTGACGCGCTGGGCTCTGTTGCGGTGATAGTAAGCGGCGCGATCATCTGGCTGACCGGCTGGAACTGGGTAGACTCCATAGCCAGCCTGGCAGTGGCGGTGGTCATCATCATCGGCTCTCTGCGTATCATTCGGCGGTCCGTAGACGTCATGCTGGAGGCTTCGCCTCGGAATGTGAACACTACTGCCCTTGTGCAGCGTATCTTCAGCATTCCCGGTGTGCGGGACCTCCATCACCTCCATATTTGGGCACTCACGCCCCAACTCCGAGCCCTTAGCTGCCACGTCACAATTGAGAATGTGCTGGTTAGCGACGGAAATGCCATCGTGAGCCACATGAACGAGGTGCTGGAGACTGAGTTCTCCATAGGCCACAGCACTATCCAGCTTGAGTCGGAGGAATGCGACCCCAACGAGCGCTACTGCACCATGGGTCCAGAGCCGGAGCGCGCTCTGGTAGCCCACGAGCACTAGCGCTCCCGTGAACGCCGCGGCGCAACCGCCACGGGTCGTGGTGGTCTCCCCCACCTACAACGAGCGCACCAACGTCCCCGCGCTTGTGGACGCGCTCTGTGAACTCCGCATCCCGGGCCTGGCGTTGCTCGTTGTGGACGATAACTCTCCGGACGGCACCGGCGAGGTCGCGGACCAGCTTGCCACACAGCATCCTGGGTTCGTCAACGTGTTGCACCGCCCCCGCAAGATGGGGCTGGGCACCGCCTACCTGGACGGCTTCCGCTGGGCGCTGGCCCAAGGCGCGACCTATATTATTGAGATGGATGCGGATTTCTCCCACCCTCCTCAGACACTGCATACGTTTATGGAGCTTATCCAGGACTATGATGTAGTGGTCGGCTCCCGCTACGCCAAGGGCAGCCGCCTGGACGAGCGCTGGGGCATTATCCGTCGCCTCTTAAGCTGGGGCGGCAATGTCTATGCCCGCACCCTCACCAGCGTGCCCATTGCAGACGTGACGGGGGGCTTCAAGTGCTTCCGTAGAGAAGTCCTCGCCGCTCTAGATCTAGACGCCGTAAAGAGTGCGGGGTACGCTTTTCATGTGGAGTTACACTACGCCTGTCACCGCAAAGGATTTCGTCTCATAGAAGTGCCTATCTACTTTCAAGAGCGCACATCCGGTAAGTCCAAGATGTCTATGAAGATAGTCCTGGAGGCCTTCTGGCGCGTCTTGGAGATACGTACCCGCTACTAGCGGGCCGGAGGCGCTGTGCTGAAACGCCTCAGCAACCTCCAGAGCCTCAAAGTTGGCGCCGCTCTGGCGCTAATCCTTCTGGTGTTCCTCTGGCCGGGCTTCCTGGCCGGTAAAGTCCTCTTCCCCGCAGACATCCTCTACTCCTACCTCCCTTGGTCCGCCTATAGCGAGAGTTTGGGTGTGGGCGTGCCGTACAACGAGCTCACCAGCGACATGGCGCTCCAGAACTTCGGCTGGAAGGAGCTGCTGAAGGCCGCGTACGCTCGCGGCGAGCTACCTTTGTGGAACCCAAATATCTTTGCCGGCATGCCGCTCTTGGCCAACGCCCAGTCCTCGCCGCTCTACCCGCTAACAGCGCTTTTTCTGTTGCTGCCAACGGCCCTCGCCTACCTCTGGTACTTTGCGCTGCATCTGCTCATAGGCGGCCTGGGCACCTTTGCCTACCTCCGCAGCCTTGGCGCGCGGCCCTGGGCGGCGATGCTCTCCGCAGTCGCCTTCATGCTCTCCGGCGTGCTGGTGGTCACGGTGCAGTGGCCGCAGGCGCACGGCGCAATGGTCTGGCTCCCCTGGGCGCTCCTTTGCCTGGAGCGCCTGCTCCAACACATCGAAAGCCCGCGCTCGGGATCGGAAGCTACCGGCGGATTCTTTGGCCGCGGCCCCGCACCGCTGCGTTGGGTGGCAGCGGGCGCCGCCGTTCTGGGACTACAGGTTCTGGCCGGCCATCCTGAGTTCAGCCTCTACATCTTCATCCTCTTGGGCGCATACACGCTTGCCCGCGTTGTGCCGCTCCTGCTCGCGCAGCGCCATGGCAGCGTTGCGCTCACGGTCGTCGGCTCCGGCCTCATGGCCTCACTGGGCGTGGCGCTGGCAGGCGCGCAGCTCATTCCCTTCGCCGAGGTCGTTCAAGGCAACGTGCGGGCTGGTGGCGCAGCCACCCTGGATGCGGTAGCCGGGTGGGCGCTCCCGCCGCGCCAGCTGCTCTCGCTGCTTATCCCAGACCTCTTCGGCAATCCCACCCACCACAGCTACTTCGACCTTGTCGCCTGGGCGTGGACGCCCTTCCAAGGCCTGAGCGACGCCGCAGGCCAATCCCGCAGCTACCCATTCTGGGGCGCTAAGAACTACGTGCAGGCAACCAGCTATATTGGCGTGCTCCCCTTGCTGCTGGCTGGGCTGGCCCTGCTCGCCCGCCGCGATCGTAATGTGGCTTTCTTCGGGGGCTTTGCGCTGGTGTCATTGCTCTTCGCGCTGGGCACCCCGCTCTATGGGCTGCTCCTTTTCTTCGTCCCCAGCGCAGAACAGCTCCACACGCCCTTTCGCTGGCTCTTCCCCTTCTCATTCTGCCTCATTGTCCTGGCTGGCCTGGGGGCGGATACACTCTTAACCCAGGGGCAGCACAACCGCAGCAGGCTGGTTGGACTTTTAGGCCCTGCCTTGCTCCTGGGGGGCGGCGCGCTCCTTGCGTTGCTGGCTCTCAGCCGGTGGTTCCTGCCCCTAACGTTGCAGATCGTACAGGCCTTCTACGATCGCGCGGCCTCGTTGCAACTCGCCTTCCCCTCTATCCAGAGCCTCTACTCCTACCAAGCGCACAACTTCTTCCTGCTAAGCCTCTTATTGCTCCTGAGCGGAGTTGCGGTTTGGGCCGTCAGCCGGCGCACAAACCCCCTTGCGCCCGCGCTCCTGGTCGCGGTCACTTGCGCGGACCTCCTGGTCTTCGGATGGGGCTACCTCCCCTTCTCCGATCAGAAGCTTCTGGACTTCCAGCCGCCTGCGCTGCAGTGGCTGCAACAGCAGTCCGGCGGCGAGCCCTTCCGCGTCGCCACCTACGGCCAGGACAAGCTGCTGCCGCCCAATAGCGGTCTTTACGCGGGCCTGGAGGATATCCGCGGCTACGACTCCGTTATCCCCAAAGAGTATGTTGCCTTCTGGGGTTTGATTGAGCAGCCCACTACACTTGTCTACAGCCAGATTAACAACCTCACCCAGCCGGACTCCCTAGCCTCACCCCTGCTGGATTTGCTGAACGTGCGGTATCTGCTCTCTACCGGCCCCATCTCTGCTCCCGGCTACACCCTGGCTTACGAGAACGAGGTGCTCATCTACGAGAACCAGGAAGCGCTGCCCCGCGCCTTTGCCGTCTACCACGGCTCCCTCGCTGACGACGATGCCGGCGCTCGCAGCGCCCTCTCTCAACCTGACTTCGATCCCCGTAAGACGGTGGTGCTCCAGGGAGAGGACTTGCGCATCGCGCAGGGCTTCCCCGACGCGCCCATGCGTCCTGCCACCATCCTGCAACGCGCCGACAACTCCGCCACCATCCAGATAGACCTGCCCTACCCCGGTTACCTTGTCCTCACCGACGCCTACTTCCCCGGCTGGCAGGCCACCGATCAGCAGGGCAATGAGCTAACCGTGCTCAAAGCAAATGGCATCTTTCGCGCGGTGGCCCTCCCTGCCGGCCTGCACACGGTCACCTTCCGCTACGCGCCGCTTAGCCTGCGCCTTGGCTTCTTGCTGAGTCTCCTGGCAGTTACCTTCTGGGCGCTGCTGGTGAGCTACTGGGCATGGCTCCGCTTCCGGGTGGAGCGGGTTAGCGCCTCCACCATCCAGCGGGTGGTCAAGAATAGTGTGACGCCCATGGCTGCCCAAGTGCTGGCGCGAACGGTGGACCTGGGGTTTGCCATCATCATGTTACGGCTGCTGGGGCCCACCTCCTACGGCGGCTACGCCTTCGCGGTGGTGCTCATCGGCTACTTTGCCATCGTCACCGACTTCGGGCTGGGCACGCTGCTGACCAGGGAGGTCTCCCGCGACCATGCCCAGGCAGACCGCTATCTAACCAACACGGTGCTTTTGCGCTTGGCGCTCTGCCTCGTCGTCGCGCCGCCGCTGGCAGTGGTGACATGGCTCTTT
Source organism: Dehalococcoidia bacterium (assembly GCA_965220215.1). GTDB lineage: Bacteria > Chloroflexota > Dehalococcoidia > SHYD01 > SHYD01 > CBDDEI01. The sequence continues at coordinate 2,090,496 of OZ244809.1, read as the reverse complement.
CAGCAGTACTCAGGACTGCCATTGGCTGCCGTGCTGGCAACCTGGCTCTTCTACCTGAGCCTCATCCCCGGCAGCTTTTCGGGAGCGTTCAGCGCCCTCTTCTCCGCCCATGAGAAGATGGAGTACCCCGCAGTCATGATTGTCCTCACCACGCTCCTACGCGCGACGGTAGGCATCGCGTGCCTGCTGGTAGGCTGGGGTGTAATCGGGCTCGGTGTCACGTCGCTTATCGCCACTACGATAAATGCCCTGGCGTTTTGGGCGCTTGCCAAGCAGGCGCTCCCCGCACTCCGGCCGCACATCGAGCTGCCCTTCCTCCGCGGCCTTCTAGGCACTGCCGCTCCTCTCATGGTCAACAACCTGCTCAACACCGTCTTTTTCAGGATGGACGTGCTGCTGCTCCAAGCCTTCCTAGGAGTTCAGATGGTGGGCTACTACCACACGGCCTACAAATTCGTGGACGCGCCGCTGATGATATCCGCATTCCTCACCCTAGCGCTGTTTCCGGTCTTCTCCCGCCTGGCTCAAGATGCACCAGAGCGCCTGCTGGAGGTCTACTCCCGCAGTGTAAAAGGACTGCTCATTCTGTCTCTTCCTATAGCGTTAGGCGTCACCCTCCTGGCAGAGCCCCTCATCCTGCTCTTCTTTGGCGATGCCTATGCTCCCGCCATCAGACCGCTCCAGCTACTCATCTGGTTCCTGCCGTTAAGTTATGTCAATGGAGTAACCCAGTACGTCCTCATTGCGATAAACCGGCAGCGCTTTATCACCGTGGCCTTCTTGCTGGGCGCCGGCTTCAACCTGCTCGCAAACCTCTACGCCATCCCTAAGTACGGCATGGAGGGCGCGGCGGTAACCACTGTGCTCAGTGAGGTCGTTCTCCTTGTGCCCTTCCTGTGGCAGGTCCGTTTGCGGCTGGGCGGCGTCCCGTTTAGTCTCGCCACCCTCCGGCCGCTCCTTGCTCTGGGCATCACCCTAGCTGCGCTGGCATTCCTGAACGCGCTCCCGCTCTGGTGGCTCGCGGGACTGGGTATAGGGCTCTACCTAATCCTGCTGCCCATCCTTAGGGTGTTCGACGGAGACGACAAAGCGCTCCTTCGCAGGCTTGTTGCCCGCTAGGAGCGCTCTTGTGCAAGCTTGATTCGATGGGGCGTTTGCCTAAGGCGCGTCCTCCGGCCCCTGGTCCAGCAGCGCCACGTAGAACCGGTACAGCGTATCCTCGTCGTAGGTTATTTGAACCAGCCGCCGGTCCCAAGCCAGGGCAGTTAGCTCCCCCTCAATTTGCTTGTCCGGCACAACTACCAGCTTAGGATAGCCGTATTTGGAGGTCGGAAACTTGCCATACAGTCCACGCAGTTGCTCTTTCAGGGAATCACAGTTGGCCTGGCAATTATAGAGGATCACTATGCCGCCGTGCTCCAGGTTATGCACCCAGAAGCCGGGAGGTATGGCTTCATCAAAGAACTCCCAAGGCGCAGCCGCCGGATAGTGTGGCCCCGACGCCGGCGGGTACGTTTCGTACTGAATAGGCGTACCGACCTCCACGTGCGCGCGCCCTTCGTCGGCCACGGTCTCACCGGGTAGCGGCCGGGTAGCTTCCCAAACCGCCCATCCCAACCCAGCCGCCACCACCAAGACCACGGCGCCCACTGCGCCCCAAATAATCAGACTCCGCCTCATGGCTCGCCGGTCGGCATTACGGAAAGCTTCATCCTGGCGCGCCAGTATCTGGTCTCTACGCTCGCGGCGCTCCTCTTCTCTGGACGATGATTCCATCTACTTTCCTCCAAATCGTACAAAGGGCAAATTATATCTTAGCGATTTATCATTATAGAAGCGGCCCTTGGCCTGCAAGAGCCTTGCTCAGCGCTCACCTTGCGCAAACGCACTGGCTTTCACGCGCTGGATGGTCGTATTAGCAGGCCAGACCATCAGCCTCACGTTGTTAGCATACTCATTGTACCTTAGAGAATAGTGGTAGCGTGCCTGTCTTGCTACCCCCCTCGGAACAAGGTGAGCGCCAAAACAGCTACTCCCAACGCTACTCGATACCCCACAAAGACATAAAGAGTTCCCACCTGCAAGTAGCGCAGGAGATACTTGATGCACAGATAACCCGTCACCCCCGCTGTCAGGAAGCCCACTAGCAGCACTGCCAGCGACCCAGCGTCTCCGCTCACAGATGCTAGGTCACCCAGCTTCCGGGCGCCCGCTCCCAGCATGATGGGTGCGGCCAGCAGGAAGGAGAACCGTGCCGCGGCCTCTCGCTCCAACCCCAGCAGCAGGCTCACCGTCATGGTTCCGCCACTGCGGGACACTCCCGGCAGCAGCGCGACGGCCTGTCCCAATCCCGTGAGCAGCGCGATCCCCGGGGTCACTTGCAGTAACCCCAGACGTTTGGAGCCTACTCGCTCCGCCAGCGCGAGCAGCAACCCTACCACTATGAGCGCAACAGCTATGACCCACGGAGTTCGGAATGCCGATTCCACCTCTGCTTCTAACAGCGCGCCCGCCGCTGCGCCGGGCAGCGTTGCCAACACCAGCAGCCATGCCAGCTTCCGCCACGGATCGGGAGCCAGGCTGCGCTCCCTGATGCTCGCCAACCATGCGCGCGCCAGCGTCACCCAATCTCGCCGAAAGTAGGCCAGGGCCGCGGCAAGGGTGCCCATATGGAGGGCTACGTCGAAGGTGAGGCTGTTCAGAAGGGGGCTGCTCCAGCCCAATAACCACGGGAGGAGCACCAGATGGGCTGTGCTGCTCACCGGCGCAAACTCGGTGATGCCCTGGACAAGTCCTAGAAGGATGGCCCCTAAGAGATCGGCCACTCGTTTAGAGAAAGCCCTAGGTTGCGCTGCGAGCAGCCTGGAAGCGGAGCAGCTCTACCACCAGGTTCGTCGTCGTTACCATATCCCGCACGTCCAGCCACTCGTTCGTAGTATGGATATTCCGCATGCCGGTGCCCATATTCGCCACCAGCAGCCCCTTGCCGTTGAGCGCATTGGCATCACAGGCGCCGCCCATGGCTTTGGTGGGAATGGTTGCGCCTATCTCCGCGCCCGCCTGCTGCACCAGGCGAACCAGCGGTGCGTCGTCGGGTACGTCCATGGACTCGTAGGCCACTTCTATTAGGGATTCAAGACGCGCAATATGTGTCACGCCTTCCACTGTCACAGCCTGTCCCGTGACAGCGTCCTGGAAGCATTGCGCCATGTGCTGCACCTGCTCCTCCAGCTTCTTGGGGTCGCGGCTGCGGGCTTCGCCCTGCACCAGCACTTCTTGGGGGACGATGTTGGTCGCCCTGCCGCCGTTGATGATACCCAGGTTAGCGGTAGTCTCAAAGTCGATACGCCCTAGACGCATCTGAGCAATAGCGCTGCTAGCCATCTGGATTGCGCTCAGGCCGGATTCAGGCGCCAGCCCCGCATGCGCCGCTTGGCCGAAGATCCGCCACTCCAGACTCATGCCCGCCGGCGCTTTGGTGTATAGCACCCCGGGCTCTTCCCAATCGAATACGAGGCCGTAGCGTGACCGCAGAAGTGAGACGTCCAGCGCCTTTGCTCCCAGCAGGCCCTTCTCTTCGCACACGGTGAACACCACCTCGATGTCGCCCACGGGAATACCCTGCTCTCGCACCGTCTGCACGGCTTCCATAATGACCGCCAGTCCGGACTTGTCATCACCGCCCAAGACAGTCTTCCCGTCAGTGCGAACGATGTAGTCCTCCACCAGCGGCTTCACGCCTTTGCCGGGCACTACCGTATCCATGTGGGAGCAGAGCAGAATGGGCTCGGCAGTAGCGGACGTCCCCTTGAAGGTTGCGATGAGATTCCCGGAGCCGTACCCAGTTGGCACACTCGGGGCACGCTTAACGCGGTCACCGGCATCGTCCTCCACCACCTCTGCGCCCATCGCCTTGAGGTCCGCTGCAAGCTTGTCGGCAATCTCTCGCTCGTGATACGACTCGCTATCGATGCGCACCATATCCAGGAATGAGTTCAGCAGACGTTGTTCGTTAACCACGGTCATGCTCCTAAGAGGGGTCTCTCTTAATTATAGCCCATTAAGCCTTGGGAATCCGCGGCTCCGCTAGGCGGGACAGCAAGATAAGGGGAATGCTGCTAACCACCGCCCCCAAGATACCCACGGCCGGCAACCCCAGCAGTTCCACCAGCGGCCCGCCCATCAGCGGCATAGTGATGCCCGCAGCAGCGGCGAAGGTGTCGCTGGTGCCCACGGCCCGTCCACGCTCCAATGGGTGGCTTGCGTCTCCGATGAGCGCCGTTGACGCTACCGTTGCGCTCGACCAGCCCAGCCCGACCAGTACCGTCCCCAGGGTGATGATCCAGTAAACCGGTGTGGCCACGATGAGCAGCGATCCCATCGCTGTGATGATGACACCCGCCATCATCAGTGGGCGGCGGCCGTAGCGGTCGCTCAGCTTCCCCAGCGGCAAGGAAAGCCCAAACATCCCCATGACGTGCAGCGCAACCGATAACGAGATCATCGGCAGCGCATGGCCGTGAACGTCCAGGGTGTAGGCGGTCATAGCCATCATCATCGCCATGGTGCCCTGCACTGCAAAGTTGGTTGTGAAGGCGGTCAACAGGGGGTACTGGCGCACAAAATAGCGAAATCCTGTTTGAATGTTGCCCGCGGCGTCCATCTGCCGCGGCGGCGAGATATAGCCGGGATAGAACTCTGCAAGGTTGCTGGCGATATGCTTGGGATCGGGCCGCACCTGCAGCACCAGGAAGATAGCCGGCACTAGCACCGCGGGCACCAGCAGCCACGCCACCGCAATGGAGTCCAAACCCAACTCCGGCCCCAGGGCTGAGGCCGCGCTCACTATCAGCGGCCCGCCTATCGCGCCAACAAAGGACCCGGTTAACAGGTAGCCTAGTCCCTCCGCGCGACGGTTGGGCGGGTACATATCTGCCGCGGCCACCCGGAGCTGCTGTAAACCGCCTAGTCCCATGCCGAAACTTAGCTGCCCGACGACGAAGATGGGGAAGGACCGCAAGACCATCGCAGATGCGCAGATCAGCGACCCCATAAGGGCTATGCACAAACCCAGCACCATGCCGGGCTTGCGGCCGTAGCGGTCGGAGAGCATGCCTATGGGGTATGCCACAAGAAAGCGGCTCAACCCAAGCATGCCGGTGCCCAATCCTGCAAAGGTCGCAGAGCCCAGCAACCGCACCACCATCAACGCGCCCAGAGTGGGAACCATCTGCGTACCCACGCCCACACATGCCTGTGCTGCGGCCATCAGGATGGTGTTGCGTCGCACCACCCCGGGGATGGTGTACACCCCCGTTGCTGCAGGCGCAGCGAGCGGGTTAGGAGGCGACGTGCGAGCTGACGTCATGTGGCAAGTCTATCACAGCAACGCCTGCGTTCCTAAGCGCTCCGGGTTCGTGACGACGGGGCGCAGCGCAAACACCAGCGGCAGCACCGCAATGGTCGTGAACACAAAGAGAAGCAAGGCAGGGGTGTACGTACCCGTTAAATCAAAGACGATGCCCATAACCAGCGGGCCCACCATGCCGGACGCAATGGATATGCCCTGGGCCAGGCCGTTGATTGCGCTGAAGGACTGGTACCCGAACATCTCTCGAATCATCAGCGGCCGTGTGGGAATGCTCCCGCCGAAGGGCACGCCATAGGTCAGACAGAACAAGAACACCTGCCACCAGTGCGTCCCTGTGACCGAGAGGATGAGAAACGACACCGTTTGCAACACCACGATAGCAACCACCACCCACCGAGCGGCGAAGCGGTCCATCAACACGCCTGCACTCAGCCGTCCAATGCCGCTAAGGAAGAAGGTAAGTCCCACTACAGCCGCCGCTTCTCGTGATGAGAACCCTATGCTCTGAAAGAGGGGGATCATGTGCACCATGATGCCGTTCACCCCAAAGCCGTGGATCGTAAAAATGCCGCTGAGCAGCCAAAACACGGGCGTACGGACTGCTGCTCCGGCGGTAATGCTCGGAGTCTCGCTCGCCTCCATCCTCATACGGGCAGCGTCTAGTTGTTCCGCCGTGACGCCTCGACGGTCATCGCCATCGGGGAGCATGCCGTAGTCCTCGGGACGCCGGCGCGCCACAAGGGCGAGGGGCAGACCTACTACCCAGAGCCCTACTCCTAGAATGACCAGCGCCGAACGCCAGCCAACCGCCTCTTCCAGCAGGGCCACCATGATTACGAGCGGCCCGCCTACGACCGGTCCCAGGTAGGCGATCCCAAGCGCCCGGCCTCGCAACCGCCGGAACCAGTTGGTCACCGCCGCCGTCCAGGCGATGCCGTGGGAAGCGCCGCTCACGCCAACCGCCGTCACCAAGAAGGCCAGGTAGAACATCCATGCCGCCTGCACCAACGAGATCGACGCGAGTCCCAGCCCGCCGATAAGCACGCCAATGAAGATCACCTTCCGCGGCCCCCATTTGTCTACGGCAAACCCCGCGGCCGGCGCCAGGAACCCCGATTCCAATTGCCGCAGGGAGAACGCGCCGGACATCAGTGTTCGGCTCCATCCAAACTCGTTGAGGATGGGCAAGAAGAAGACCTGGAAGCCCTGGAAGAAGGAGACGGACAGGTAGATATTTGTAGCGATGGAGGCCGCCACAATGTACCAGCCGTAGAAGATGCCCCCTCTGGGGGGTGCTGAGGGTGCGGTCTGCTGAGAAGCGTTCATGGGTCTAGGGAGACTATACCAGGAAGCGCCTGAAATGCCAGAGCCAGGGCAATTACCCTGGCTCTGGCCTACTGCTTTGCTATCCCTTTCTGGGCTTGATCGCCTTAAGCGACCTCCCCAGAGGGACAACCGCCGCTATACGTCAAACTTCGCGTTGGTGTATACCTCGCGGGCATTCCCCTCCAGCACCTTGTACTGGTCTTCCTCGCTGATGTTGGGGTTGTTCTTCACAAAGTAGGTGGTGCTATCGAAGGTCTTGCCCGTTTTTGGGTCGATAACCTGGGCCGTGCCCCACATCTCTGTGGCAAACATGCAGCGGTCCGCGCCCACCACTTTGATGAGTGTCTCGATATTCTCCTGCTCATACACCGCCAGGTCCCAGTAGAACTTGCGGATGTTCCCATAAAAGTCGATCTTGGCTCGCTCCGTCAGCGACCGCATCCGGTTGTACTGGATGCCTACCGAGCCGCCGCCGTGAGAGGCGATGAGCTTCAGCTGGGGGAAATCGTTCCAGACGCGCTCGCCATGCCACATCAGCTCGAACGCGCTGGCGTGATGCCAGTTGATGTAGTGCGTGCCGTTGACGTGGAAGGCTGGGTTGTGGGTGTTGCTCACGTGGAAGTGACCAGGGATATTCAGCTCCTGTAGCTTGTCGTAGAGCGGATACCACCACTCGTCCCCCACGGATGGCGTGAACGAATTGCCGCCTGCAATGTCCGGATTGATGTTGCAGACGACGAACCCCTGCTCCTTCACGCGGAACTCCAGCTCCTCCAGCCACTCCTTCGGGTCGTTCCCCGGCGACTGCGGCAACTGGCAACCTTTCAGGAACTTGTCCGGGTAGAGGTCGCTCACCCGGTTGACCATGTCGTTGCATGCCCTTGACCAGAGAAGGCTATGCTTCGCAGTGCCGTCCGGGTGGCCCATCGCGCCCGCCGTCGGCGTAAAGATCAACCTATCTATGTCCCGCTCCTGCATGCTCTGAAGTTGCTTGGGGATCACCGCGTTGCGGAGATCATCGTCAGAGATCAGACTGCCGTCAAAAGGCTGCGGATTCTCATCCTTAAGCATCTGCTGCCGATAAGCCCGCAACGGCTCCGGCACAGTAGTGAAGTGATCGTGTACATCTATTACCATTGGCATAACTCACCTCCCGCTGCTACTAATCGCTTACAAGTGGCGCATTTATAGCACAGCAGTAAGGAGCAGGTCAAACCCCAGCCAGAGTGCTATGATAGCCCTGCTTCCCACGGAACTCCCATGCAGAGACAATGGCAGTGACAGCTCCAACTCCACAGCGCAGGCCCCGTTTCTACTACGGCTGGGTTATTGTGGCGGTGTCCGCGCTGGCTAATATGACCGTGTTTGGGGCCGGCGGCGCAAGCTTCAGCGTCTTCATGACGCCCATGAGCCAATCGCTCAACTGGAGCCGCACTGTCCTCACCGGCGCTGTCACCTCGCAGAGCCTCACCAACTTGTTCATTACCCCCATTGCGGGCCGCCTCCTCGATATACACGGCCCTCGCATCATCATGGTCGCCGGGTCCGTTGTCGCCAGCGTTAGCTTCATGATGATGACCAAGATCTCTGAGCCCTGGCACTTTTACGTCCTGTTCACCGCGGGCTTCGCCCTCGGTCTCCACGAGTTAGGAAGTATCGTCACCACCGTGGTGGTCTCCAAGTGGTTCATCAAGATGCGGGGCCGCGCTTTAGCCATGACCGTTGCCGGCAACAACGTCGGCGTCATCTTCTTCGTGCCCATCACCGCTTTCCTCATCGAGCGGGTCGGCTGGCGCAACGCCTGGGCGTCCCTTGGCTTCCTTATCTCTGCCCTCGTCCTGCCACCCACTGTCCTCTTCATGCGCAGCACGCCCGAGAGCATAGGCCTCCTGCCGGACGGCGATCAGCCCCAGACCGAATCCGACGGCCAGGGCGGCACCCGGCCCGTCTCCCGCGCGGAGCCCCGCTGGACCGTCAAGGAAGCCCTGCGCACCCGCACTCTCTGGCTCATCGTCGCAAGCAGCAACCTGGCGTCCCTTTCGTACGGGGCTATGGTCTACCACCTTGTGCCCTTCTTCACGGATATTGGCATACCTCTGGCCGCCGCCAGCGCCTTCTTTGCCATTGCCCATACCGGCGGCGTCGTCTCCAAGATCGTCTGGGGTTTTGGCGCAGAGCACTTCCCGGTGCGCTACTGCCTTATGGGCAACTACCTCAGCCGCTCTATAGGGATACTCTTCCTGCTGTTTGGGAGCGTGCAGGTGAAAGTGATTGGTTACCTGGCCATCGCCGGCCCCTTTAGCTACTCCATAGGCCCTTTGCAGGCCCAGATCTGGGCCGACTACTACGGTCGCGCGTTCCTGGGCACGCTTAGGGGCATTCTGGCACCCTTCAGTTTGTTAGCGAGCGCTGCCGGTCCCATTTTTGCTGCTCAGGTCTATGACCGTTTGGGCAGCTATGATGGTGCCTTTTGGGCCTTCGTCATTACCCTCGTCATCGCCTCAATAGTGCTCTTCTTCGCCCGCCCGCCACAGGAAACACCTGCGCCCACCACAGCCGCTAATCCTGAAACCGCCGCGGCCTAAGGCTGGAGCGCTTCTTCCACCTCACCCACACCTGAATTTAGCCTGCGAAGGAGCAACATAGCCAACGACGCCCACTGCGCTGTATTATGGTAGCAAGTGTAAGCCGATATCCTTCTCGCGCCTCACCGCTCCTGCGACGAACTGGTACAGCTACAAAGCAGCAGGGACACGGTATCAAGGCCAGGAATGCCAACGCCTAGCCACTACTACAGGGACTTCCAGCACACTCTCGTAGTAGCTAGAGGAGACACCAGATGGCGCAGGAAGCGCAAACAGTACCTCAACAGTCCACCGTCCCAACGGTAGCCGGAGAGACGCGCCTGGCTCACACGCTCTTTGAGCTATCTAAGGATATCGCCGACCGTGTATTTTGCTTTGTCTTTGCGCCATCGGTATCCATCGTGGAGCTGACCGCCCACGAAGCCTGCAAAGAGACCGGCAACGTCGGGTGGGTCGCTAAGATGGCCCGAACGGTAAAGTCCAACGGCGACCCCACTCGGATCACCGACCTGGAACATCTCTAAGCCATTCGCCAACCCCGGTGTAGCCAGAGGAAATAGCACATGGCCCAGAACGCCCAGCCGGTACCGCGGCAAACACCCGTTCCCACAGTGGCCGCACCAGTGCGTCTTGGATGGCTCTTTCGTTTCGTCCAGGCTCTGGTTGAGCGCTTCAAGAATGCTGCGGGGAAGGTATTCTCCCTGGCCTTTGCGCCCTCCGTATCTATCATGGAGCTGACGGCTCATGAGGCTTGCGCGGCCACCGGCGACGCGATTTGGCTTGAAAAAATGGCGCGAAACGTGAAGTCTAACGGCAACCCCACCACCATCACTAACCTGGAGCGACTCTAACTCCTGCCGATGGACTACATGGCCCGGGCCCTCCGTTTGGCCCGACGCGCACAGGGCTCAACAAGCCCGCTTCCGCCCGTAGGAGCCGTTCTAGTCAAGGACGGCCTTGTTGTCGGCGAGGGGCACACCCAGCCGCCGGGCGGGCCGCACGCAGAAGTGGTTGCGCTCCAGGCCGCGGGTCATGACGCTCGCGATGCAATCCTTTACGCTACCTTAGAGCCGTGCAGCCACTATGGGCGTACGCCTCCCTGTACAGAGGCGATCATCGCAGCGGGCGTGAGGGAGGTGCACTACGCCACCCGGGACCAGAACCCCCAGGTGAACGGCCAGGGTTTGGCGGCGCTCACTTCCGCAAGCATCTCAACGTCCCTCAACCAGCGCTATCAGGCCGCGGTAAACGAGCTGGTAGAGGCCCACGTGAAGTTCATCCGCACCGGTCAGCCCTTCGTCACCGCTAAGTTTGCGGCCAGCCTGGACGGCAAGATAGCCACACCCAGCGGCGACTCCAGGTGGATCACCGGCGAGCGATCTCACGCGTATGCCCACCAGGTACGCGCCGGGCTCGACGCCATCCTGGTGGGTATCAATACGGTGCTGCGGGACGACCCCGAGCTCACGGCCCGTCCGCGCGGCTATCCCCAAGCGCGCCAGCCGCTGCGAGTCGTGGTCGATAGTCACGCCCGCACGCCGCGCGAAGCCAAGGTGCTCACCGGTCCGGGCCAGTGCCTGGTGGCCGTGGGCAGAGATGCCAGCCCCACCCGCATACGCGCCCTCAATGACGCAGGCGCAACAGTCCTCCTCTGCATCGGTGAGGACCCCAAGGTAGATCTCCCCACCCTCCTGCAGCGCCTGGCGGAGCAAGACCGCATCAACCTACTGGTGGAGGGCGGCGGCACGCTGCTGGGCGCGCTCTTTGACCTGAATGTAGTAGATAAAGTGCTGGCATTCTTTGCGCCAGTGATCATTGGAGGTGCAGAGGCCGTGCCCGCAGTCGGCGGGCGCGGCGTAGGGGAAGTCGCGGAGGGCCGCCGCTTGGAGCAGATCCAACTCCGCCGCCTCGGCCCTGATATCCTAGTGAAGGGCTATCTGAAAGGCTAAAGCTGAGTGAGCTTGAGAGGGCGGGCCTTCTTTGGATGGGAGTGGGCGGCTTAGGATAGAGCAGTCCACAATAGAAACGGCGCTGGCGGGGTTGGGTTGAGCTAGACGTATTTCACTGCGGGGGCTATCAATCCCCGGTTGTAGGGGATGCGTGATGACTAGGGGTTGCTAGCCGCCACTATCATCAAAACCTAATATCCTCAAACAGCCAGGAAAAGAACTTATAAATAAGCCATAGCAGAAATAACCCCCCAAGTATCCCGGCAAGATCTTCCGTAAAGGTACCCACGTCACTAAAAAATGCGCCAACGGCTGCACCAATGGCTGGCCCGAAAAAAACTACTATGCCTGCAATCGTCACAGCAATCCCGATGACCACCACCGCGGGCATCAGCGACATCCCTCGCTCAGCCGCCGTGGGTGCGGCGCGCATTTTGCGCGCCGTGCGCGGTGCGCGCGTTGTGGATGCTGTGGGCGCTGCACGCTGTTCTGCGGACTGCTCGGCAGGGTCTTTCAGTCTGGCCGCAAGCTCATCCGGAACCTCGGCCAGGTAGATGGGTCCCTGGGGACCCTCTCTCAGATGAATGGGGTAGTCTCCACGCTCAGCGAGGCGACTGGCGGTGTTCACCGACACGTTCAAGAGCTCCGCAAGCTCACTCGTTGTGATTAGAGCCATGTTATTCACCTCTCTAGACAGAGCACACTGCGCTGCTGGCTGCATCCCACGCACAGTTTGCGGCACAGCACACTGGCTCTGCAAGAAAAAGCTGTGGCGAGAAGGTGTAAGACGCGACGCTCCTACCCAGATTCAGAGGTTTAATTACCATTATCAACCGTAAGTTGTTGTGTTCGGGACGCTACTCTAGTGGTATATGGGGCTAAGCCAGGCTATCAACTTGACCTTTGTACGTAGTGAACTCTAGGATGGAGACTAGGCCCTCCAGCTAAATAACACGGATTAGCCCGCACCAGATGTCTAGTGTGCTGATGGCTTGGCCTACAGAGACGCCGACTATGCTAAGAGTCCTCACGGTTCCAAGTCTCCTTCTGAACTGATCTTCGTGGCTAGTAAAGCGTAACCATGTTCACAGGGATTGTTGAAGAGGTAGGACGTCTCTCCTCCACCCAGGATGGCGATCTAACCATCGCTGCCACGGTGGTGCTGGAAGACACAAAGATCGGCGATAGCATCGCCGTCAACGGCGCGTGCCTCACTGTCACAGTCCTCGGTCCGGGCTACTTCATCGTCCACACCGTACCCGAGACTCTGCGTCTCACGAACTTGTGCGACCTGGAGACGGGCGGTCTGGTGAATCTGGAGCGGGCCATGGCCTTTGGCAGCCGCATGGACGGCCACCTAGTGCAGGGTCACATTGAGGGCACGGGCGAGTTGCGAGCTGTTACGCCGGACGGCCCGGACAGCGTGCGTGTGACCTACCACGCGCCTGCGGAGCTGCTGCCCTACATTGTCACCAAGGGGTTCATTGCGGTGGACGGCGTAAGCCTCACTGTGGTGGATGTGTCCGAAGACGCCTTCTCTATCGCGCTCATCCCCTACACCAAGGAGCACACGAACCTCGCCGGCAAGCGCCCCGGCGACCGTGTGAACCTAGAGACGGACATCATCGCTCGCTACCTGGAGCGCTACATGCAGTCGGGACTGCTGCGTAAGTAACTTCCCTCCTACAATAATAGGAAGAGTCTCCTAAAGTGACTCGCCTAGGCACAGTCAAGGCGAGAGCATTACTCCGGTTCCTTCAACGTCCGCGTGAGCATGGTGCTTACAATGCTAATTATCAGCGCCCCCCAAAAGGCCGGCCAGAACCCGCCCACTTGGAAGCCCACGTTGAACACCTCTGCCAGCCAATCGGTGAGCATGAGCAGTGCTGCATTCAGCACCAGGGTGAATAGCCCCAGGGTGATGACCTGCACCAGACAAGTGAGCCAGAGGAGCAGCGGCCGGATCAGCGCATTCACTACGCCGAACAGGAGCCCCGCGGCCAGCGCGCTCTGCCAGTCCGCAATAACAAAGGCCCCAGGGCTTACAGAATCGATAATATAGGCTGCCACCACCAACGACGCGGTGTTGATGACGAACCGCAGAAGGAGCTTAGTTACCGAGCCGTCCGCTTCACTCCTCCACATCTGGGAACTGGCGCAGCAACGTCACCATCTCTAGCGCAGCATTCGCCGTTTCTACGCCCTTGTTGACATCGCCATCACCGGCGCGGGCGCGGGCCTGCTCTACGTTCTCCGTAGTGAGCACGCCAAAGAGCACTGGCACGGCAGTGTCCAACCCCGCTTGGAGGATGCCCTGGCTTGCGCTGTAGGCCACATGCTCGTAGTGGGAGGTCTGGCCGCGGATGACGCAGCCCAGGCATATCACAGCGTCGTACAGGCCGCTCTCCGCCAGCCGCTTCGCTACTAGCGGCAACTCGAAAGAACCCGGCACGTACGCGATAGTCACGTCGTCGTCAGCAACACCGGCGGCTTTGAGCGCACGTTGAGCGCCCTCCAACAGGCGCTCTGTGATAAAGCTATTGAATTCGGCTACCACTAGGGCGAACCGCAGTCCCGACCCTTCGTGGGAGCCTCGTAGCTCCTTCGCCATCCTACTCCTTCCCTGCTATCAGCCCTTCTGGGAAGTTCAGCGCGTGGCCAAGCTTGTCCCGCTTGGTCTCCATGTAGCGCCGGTTATATTCATTCACAGGAATCTCTATGGGCACCTGATCCACTACTTCCAGGCCGTAGCTCTCCACGCCCACCCGCTTCTTGGGATTGTTGGTGAGCAGCCGGATCTTCTTGAGCTTCAGGTCCACCAGGATCTGCGCGCCTATGCCGTACTGACGGGGGTCGGGCGCAAAACCTAGCGCTTCATTTGCTTCTACCGTATCCAGGCCCTGGTCTTGGAGCGCGTAGGCCTTGATCTTGTTGTGCAGGCCAATGCCCCTACCCTCCTGGCGCATGTAGAGGAACACGCCGCGTCCTTCCGCAGCGATGAGCTGGAGCGCCTTCTCCACCTGCTCGCCGCAATCGCAGCGCATGCTGCCAAAGACATCGCCCGTGAGGCACTGACTGTGCACTCGCACCAGCACCGGCTCATCGCTGGCAACGTCTCCCAACACCAGCGCAACGTGCTCATCGGCGTCCACCGCGCTCCGGTAGGCGATTGCGGTGAAATCACCCCAACGCGTGGGGAGCTGCGCCTCCGCAACGCGCTGCACCAGCCGCTCCCGCTCGTGCCGGTAGGCAATGAGTTGCGCAATACTGATGAGCTTAATATCGTGCTTTGCGCCGAAGGCCTGACACTGGGCCAGGCGTGCCATAGTGCCGTCATCATTCATAATCTCGCAGAGCACGCCTGCGGGGTAGAGCCCCGCCAGCCTTGCCATGTCTACCGCAGCCTCGGTGTGGCCGGCCCGTTCCAGCACGCCGCCGGCTTGGGGTCGCAGCGGGAACATGTGCCCAGGCATGAGGATATCTTCCGGGCGGGTTTCCGGGTTGACGACCGCTTGCACCGTGGCCGCGCGATCGTACGCGGAAATACCGGTGGTAGTGACCTGCTTGGCCTCGATAGAAACGGTGAACGCGGTGCCCTGGGTGGCGGTATTGCGTTGCACCATGAGGGGTATCTGGAGCTCGTCCAGCCGCCGCCCGTCGATTGGCATACAAATAAGGCCGCGGCCGTTGGTGGCCATGAAGTTGATGGCTTCCGGCGTCACCTTCTCTGCGGCAATGATGAGGTCGCCCTCATTCTCTCTAGACTCATCATCGACGACGATGACCATTTTGCCGGCGCGAAAGTCTTCTAGCGCTTCCTCGACAGTGGACAAAGGCATCTCGCCTCCTTACGCCCCGTTACACGGTTCCGTAACTCAAGTCTAGTTTGCGCAGGCACGAACGTCAAGGAATGGGCCGCTACTGCAAGAGGTGCTCAATCCCATGGTGGGGGTGCTCACCCTCGTCCCGCTCTGTCACGGGCTGGCCGGAGAAGTGCGCGTGGATTGCGCCTAGCTGCTGGCCTTCGTGGTACGGACACTCAACCTCGCTGCCCAGCGCCTCTTCGTGATTAGCGGCGGCGATGATAATCGTCTCCTCGTAGTTCAGCCGGCGGCAGAGATACGTTACTTCCCAGGTAACTAGGTTCGTCATGGCATGTCCCCCCTGCATCTCTTATCTTAGCTGGTGGACGGCCCATCAGCCAGGCTCTCCATACCGAACGCAATGCTTGGCGCGGCGTCCTAAGAGCCAAGCGTCGACCCTGGCGCAGTTCCGTGGGTTTAAGGTTGAAGGGCTATCGTCCTAGGAGGGGCGCTAGCCGTGTGTGACCTTGGCGCACAGGCACAATGGCCAGGGCAAAACGAAGGCTATTCTGCGCCGTTGAGATAGTGGTCGGCGGCAATGGCCGCGGTTGCGCCGTCACCCGCCGCGCTAATCACCTGCTGCACGGTGTTCGCTCGCACGTCGCCGGCTACAAATACCCCGGGCAGGCTAGTGGTCATCCACTCGTCCGTGGCTATTCTGCCGTCTGGCTGAGGAGCCAAGAGTTGCGCAAACCACTCCGTGTTGGGCCGATAGCCAATGTGCACGAACACACCCGCGGTGGCTAGTTCGCTCTTCTCCCCAGTAACGGTGTCCTGCAACGCTACCCCGGTGACTTTCTCCGTGCCCAAGATCGCCTCGACTACCGTGTTCCACTGCACCTCTGTGTTCTCCGCTGCTTCCACCTGCTCCTGAAGCGCCGCGATGGCACGGAAGCGGTCCCTCCGGTGCACAATAGTCACCTTAGACGCGCTCTTGCTCAAGGCCAGGGCCTCAGACAGAGCCGTATCGCCGCCGCCTACCACAACAACCTGCTGTCCCTGGAACTTCGCCGCATCATAGAGGGCGTACGCGCCCACGCCCTTACCTGCCAGCTCACGCTCGCCGGGCACGCCCAGATCGTTACGTACACTGCCGCAGGCCAGCACTACCGTTCGCGCCTGCATCTCACCCTCGGTAGTGCGCACGGTCTTGAGTTCTCCCTGCGCCTCTATGGAGAGCGCCTCCGCGGTGATGGTCTTCGTCCCAAACCGGGTCACCTGGTCCCACATGGCCTTGCCCAGCTCCGCGCCGCCAATACCGTCCGGTATGCCGGGGTAGTCCTCCACGCGTTCGGTGTGGGTGATCTGCCCGCCTACCATCCCCTTCTCCACGATGAGGGTGGAATGCAGGCCGCGCGATGCGTAGAGGGCCGCTGCCAGGCCTGCGGGGCCGCCGCCGATGATGACCACGTCATAGATGTCTGCCATGGGAGTTCCTGCCTTATTGCGTGTTTGGAATTCGTGACTATCTTATCATAGCCGCCGCTTATTTCAGGCACAAAGCAGGGCCCCTCGCTGTTGCGAGGGGCCCTGAAGCTGTAAGCAGGTTTCTACCCTTGATTTGCTCGGATGACCAGCACCGGCCCGCCTGACCGGCTAACCACCTTATCGGTAACGCTGCCTAATAGGAAGCGCCCCACGCCACTGCGCCCGTGGGTGGTCATTACAGTCATCGCCTCTGGTGTCTTACTGATGAGTTCCACTAGCTCTGCGCTGGCATCGCCGTGCAGCAACTGTGGCTCCGCCTGGAGCTGCAGGCTCTTCAAGCGATCTACCGTCTTGGCCAGGTAGGTGCCAGCCTCCTGACTCATGGCATCCTGCACGTCTACGGCGATCTCGGCGCCGCCGTAGGGAAGCGGGTCTGCATAGGCCAAGGTAGGCGTGGAAACAACGTAGGTGGGTTCCACTGGCACGCCTAGCTTCTCCGCCAGTTCCTCTACCAGCGGGAGCGCTTGCTCCGCCAGCGGCGAGCCGTCCACAGGCAGGATGATCCTGCGGACCTCCGCCTTGGGCGCTTGGCCCTCGTCGCCAGGCCGGTAGATGAGCAGCGGTTTCTCCGTATGACGGAGGACTCTATCCGTCACACTGCCCATAGTCCAGCGTGCCAAGCCGGTACGCCCGTGGGTGCTCATAGCAATGAAGTCGCACCCTTCCTTCTCTGCATAGCGGACGATGGCCTCTGCCGACTCGCCCACTTCTACATGGGTATCTACGGCAATACCTTCCTGCGCGATGCCTTCAGCCAGCTTCAGCAAGTACGCCGTGGCGCGGGTCTGCGTTTCCGCCAGCAGCTGGCCAATGTAGGCGTGGTGCTCCGGCGGGCCCGCCGTGGCCATACTAGCGCGAAGCGCATCGTCGGCGTCCGCACTCGTGGGATTGAGTATCTCAGTCTCAGCCTCACCCACATGCTCGTAGACCGGATCGCCCGTCTGCAGGGCTCTGATATCTACTGTATGCAAAAGGGTTATTGTGCTTCCCAGCTTTTTCGCCAGGAATCTGCTCATGGGCAGAACCTGCTCCGATAGTGCGGAGCCATCTAGGGGAACCAACAACTTGCTCAACATGATGCGTTCCTCCTTTGCTGCCTCTACCATTCTTTCCGATGCTTCTACTATAGCAACGCCTGGCTGGAACACCAAGCTGCCCGAGGCTTGTGCTCCGTTGCGGCGCAGCAGGACTATTCTGCCGCGTTACGCCACATACGGCAGCCGGTGACGCCCACTACGATGGGCATAAGGGTGTCGATGACGGTCCAGTAATCACCGCTGGGCTGATTGTTGGGAGACAGCGCGCTGAACCAATTCCAGAAGAACAGCATGAATACGACGGCTGCCAGGTAGAAAACCGCGTTCGCTTCTAGGGAGCTCTTCAAGTCTGCCGAATCGTCGCCATCGACATGCCGCTTTTCTGAGTAGCTAGCGGCCAGAGTGAGGGTTATGCCTACAGCCATGAACCAGTTATGGACAGCCCACAGTTCAAACGGCGCATCTCCGCCGGGGTGGTACAACGGGGTAATAATGAAATGCACGGCCACCGTTACCGCCAATAACACCAGATAGGCCGCTACTGCACGAGTTAAAAGGGACATGCTTTCCTCCTCAAGATAGGATAGAACACATACTAGAGCCGACCCTCCTGCGAGGCAAGTCCGACTCTATATGCGCGGTCGCTCTTCAGCCACAAGCAGCGCCCAAACCTGCTACGAATCGCGTTGCCGCGCGGGCGGCGGTTGCCCGTTTTTCCCCAGAAA
This sequence comes from Dehalococcoidia bacterium, assembly GCA_965220215.1. Taxonomy (GTDB): domain Bacteria; phylum Chloroflexota; class Dehalococcoidia; order SHYD01; family SHYD01; genus CBDDEI01. The sequence goes on along the minus strand of OZ244809.1, from coordinate 2,072,152 downwards.
ATCCCGTTGACTATCATCGACGCGATGCGTAGTATATTTTCGAAAATTCACTGAAAAGATTGCCTATTTAGTATTGCATTCCGTGCGAACTCAAAATGTAGTAGTATAGGAGAACATTCTGGTGGCATCCAACGCAAGGTATGGGCTCTTCACGTAACCGAACTATAAAACATGATTCCTAGGCCCCAGAACAACCTAACCATCCAAGTCAAGCACAGCCCTTTCCCGCTGAGGCTGTTAGACCCTCTTTCACTAGCAGGGAAGGAGGATGGATGTTAGCCCGGCTACTAGCCAACGATAGGGGTTGTAGAGCGTTGCACCATGCGTAAAAGAACGCTCACTAGTACGGTTAGCGCACTGGGCCTATTTGCCATTGTTGGCCTAATTGCCGCCCTCGCGCTCTCTATTTCATGGCCTAACCTGGCCCGCGCTCATACCGCTGCGGACTCCGCCCTGACCAGGCTGACAGTGACCCCAGGGACGCTCACGCCGGCGTTCAGCAGCACGGTATATTTCTACACAGTCCCCGTGGCCGACACCGTGACTCAGATCACCATCGAGGGCAGGGCGGATGGCGACGGCACCGTGGCCTATCAGGACGCTGATGGGACACTGGCAACGGACGCCGACGCGAACACCGCCGGCCAGCAGGTGAACATTCCCGCGGGGGGTGGCAAGCGCATCAACGTGGTGGTAAGCCATACGGATAGCGGGGCGACGACGACGCAGACCTACGGCGTGCTAGTGATCCGCGAAAGGCCGGTGGCAACGGACACGATCGCGCTGATGGCGTTGTACAACAGCGCGGACGGCGCCAACTGGACGACTAACACCAACTGGGGAAGCAGTCTGCCCCTCGACAACTGGCATGGCGTCACCACAGACGCCGACGGCCGCGTCACTGACCTGGAACTTGATGACAACAATTTGGTCGGAACCCTGCCGTCCGAGTTGCGCAGCCTTACCAGCCTCACTTCCCTAATGCTCAGTGAAAATAAGTTAAGCGGGAATATCCCGAACTTGAGCGGCCTCAGCCAGCTGGAGCACCTGGATCTAGGGGACAACCAGCTCAACGGGACGCTCCCGGGCTGGCTGGGCGACCTCACCACTCTGGAGGTATTGTCTCTAGGGGGCAACCAGTTCAACGGGACGATCCCTAACCTGGGGAACCTCACTAACCTACGTGAGCTACATCTTGACCATAACGAGTTGAGTGGAGCGATCCCGCGCTGGGTGAGTGACCTCTCCAACCTGGAGCAACTCTACCTTGACGATAACCAGTTGCGCGGGACGGTTCCAGACCTTAGCCGCCTCACTAACCTGACGGAACTGTCTCTGTCGGGCAACCCGTTGAGCGGACCGTTTCCAGACGTGAGCCGCCTCACCAACCTCCAGAAACTGAATCTTGGTCGTACCCAATTAAGCGGGGCGATCCCGCGCTGGGTGGGCGACCTCACCACTCTGGAGCAACTGTACCTTGACGATAACCAGTTGAGCGGACCGATCCCGGACCTGAGCCGCCTCACCAACCTGAGAGAGTTGCACCTTAACCATAATGAGTTGAGCGGGAAGATTCCTGACCTAAGCGACCTCATCAATCTGGAGCAACTCTACCTTGACGATAACCAGCTCCACGGAACGATCCCGAACTGGATGGGCAACCTCACCAACCTGGAGGAACTGTCTCTGTGGGGCAACCAGCTGAGCGGGTCGATTCCGAACTTGAGCCGCCTCACTAACCTGACGGTCCTGTCTCTGTTCAGCAACCAGTTTAGTGGGGATATCCCGAGCTCGCTGGGCAGCCTCACTAGCCTGGAGCAACTGTTCCTGCAGAGCAATAAGTTGGTCGGGGCGATCCCAACCTCGCTGGGCAACCTTACAAGCCTGAAGTACTTGCGCTTTGACCATAATGGGTTGGGCGAGCCGATCCCGGATCTGAGCAGCCTCACCAACCTAGAGCAACTGTACCTTGACGATAACCAGTTGAGCGGAACGATTCCAGACCTGAGCCCCCTGAGCAAACTGGAGATTCTTTCCCTACATAGTAATATGTTTACGGGGGAGATCCCGGCCTCGCTGGGCAGCCTCAGTCTGCTAGAGCTGCTGTCCCTGCGGAACAATATGCTGACGGGAGAGATCCCGGAAGAGCTGGGCAGTCTCACCGCATTGGAGGTCACACGCTTCGCGGGCAATGCGTTGACCGGGTGCGTACCCCACGGGCTGCGCTACCTCATGGACGCCGCGAACATTCCGCCCGGCATCCCGGCCCACGACTTCAGAGCAGTGGACGCGAACGGCGATGGCGACACCGATCACTTGGACGACACCCCCGGCCTAAAGCTGCCGTTCTGCCTGCTCAGCGAGCTGGCCTTCAGCGACGTGACCCTCGTTCCCGCCTTCGCCAAAGGCACCACGACCTATACCGCCTCAGCGGCCAACGACCTGGCATCCACGACAGTGACGGTGACGTTGAACGACGATGGCGACAGGTTGTCCATCAAGAAAGGCACGAACTCCTATACGAACGGAGCATCGGTGCCGCTCGACGTGGGGCCGAACGAGATCACTATTGAGGTCACCCCAGCGGACGCTACCCTTACACAGACCTACACGGTGCAGGTGTTCCGCGCGGGGACGGTGGCGTCGGACCGGGCCGCGTTGATGGCGCTGTACAACAGCACAGGCGGCCCAAACTGGACGACCAACACCAACTGGGGGACCGATGCGCTCATCGACGACTGGTATGGCGTCAGGACGAACAGCGGGCGCGTCTCAGACATAGACCTTCCTACCAACAACTTGAGTGGGACGATTCCGGTCGAGTTGCGCAGCCTCACCGAGCTGTTGGACCTGGACCTCAGTGGCAACCGGTTGAGGGGGAACATCCCCGACTTAAGCGGCCTCACCGAACTGCGGGACGTGAACCTCAGAGGCAACCAGCTCAGTGGGCCAATCCCCGCTTTGCGCGGCTTCGACCGGCTGACGACCCTGGTTCTCAGCAGCAACCGGCTCAGCGGGGAGATCCCGGCCTCGCTGGGCGACCTCCCCCTGCTGCAACACCTCTACCTAAACAGCAACCAGTTACGCGGGACGATTCCTGAAGCACTAAACCTCATCGCATTGCGGGCCACACGTTTCGCGGGCAATTCCTTGACCGGGTGCGTGCCCGATAGGTTGCGCGATATCTTGGACGAGTCGGAGCTTGAGCCTGGCGTCCCAGCCCATGACTTTATCGCAGTGGACGCGAACGGCGATGGCGACACCAATGACGCGGGAGATACGCCCGGCCTGAACCTACCGTTCTGCACGATCAGCGAGCTGACCATCGGCGGCGCGACCCTGGAGCCGGCCTTTGCCAATGACACCACGACCTATACCGCTTCCATAGCCCACGACGTGGAATCCACGACGGTGACGGCGAGGCTGTACGAGTTCAGCGACACCGTCTCCATCATAAAGGGCACGGACACTTACACGAGCGGAGCATCGGTGCCGCTCGACGTGGGGTGGAACTTGCTCACCATTAAGGTCACCCCGTCGGACGGAACCCCCGCGCCGCCTACCTACACCGTGACCGTGACACGCCGGGACAACGCGCGGCCGGTCTTCAACGAGGGCGCGGCAACGAAGCGCGGCATAACCGAGAACACCGCCGCGGGGAAGAACATCGGCGTGCCGATTACGGCCACCGACACCGAAGGCGGTGACACGCTCACCTACTCCTTGGACAACGCAAGCGCGGAGATCTTCGACATTGTCTCTACCACCGGCCAGTTGCAGACCAAGGCCGCCTTAGACTACGAAACCAAGCGCAGCTACACCCTCACCGTGTCCGTCCGCGACAGCAAGGACGACAACGGCAACCCTGACGAGAGGACGGACAACACTATCACGGTGACGGTTCTTATCAGCCAACAGCTCGAACGCTCGGAGTTCTTGGAGGAGGCCTACACCCGTACCATCCCAGAGAACACGGCGGCAGGCGTGAACATCGGCGACCCCGTTGTGGCCACCCTCGGCGACATCGCGACCTTAACCTACTTCCTGCAGCATTACCCCGAGCGGTTCGACATTGATGCAGCGTCCGGCCAGTTGCGGACCCTTAGCCCCTTGAACTTCGAGACCAAAAACAGCTACAGCTTGACAGTATTCGTCTTAAACCCGTCCGGCGATCTTTACCCCACTGACGTAACCCTCACCGTCACCGACGTTGAGGAAGCGGGTACGGTAAGACTGTCGTCGGTGCAGCCCGTGTTTGACACCCCACTAACCGCCACCCTGACCGATCCCGATGGCAGCGAGTCCGGCATCACCTGGTTGTGGCAACGTTCTTTGAACAGGACCTCTTGGACAACCATCAGCGGGGCCAACTCAGCCACCTACAGTCCGGTTGCCAGCGACGTGGGCCGATTCCTGCGGGTCACCGCCTCTTACATCGACAGACGAGGGCCGGGCAAGAGCGCCCAAGCAGTTTCGACCAACCCGGTGCGAACGCAGGTGCCCGGCAATTTCCCGCCCTTTCTCCCGTTGAACCAGACCCGCACTATTGCCGAAAACACGCCGGCTGGAGTGAATATTGGCGCACCGATAGAGGCCTCGGACGACGAAGACGAAACCGTGACCTACAGCCTAGACCTCTCCAACGCGGACACCTTCGACATTGGCCTGACCTCCGGGCAGTTAAAGACCAAGGCCCCCTTGGATCACGAAACCCGTAGAAGCTATTCAGTGCAGGTAACCGCCACTGACCCGTCCGGCGACTCCGGCACTCGCTCCGGCACTCGCTCCGTCACCATCAACGTCCTCAACGTCGAAGAACCCGGCACGGTAACCTTTTGGTTGGTGCAGCCCCAGGTTGGTACCGAGCTAGACGCCTACCTGGACGATCCTGATGGCGGCGAGGCTGCTGCCGCTTCCTGGTTGTGGGAGCGTTCCTCAGATCGTTCTAATTGGGTTCCTGTCAGTGGAACCACTACTGCCATAACAACCCGTACCACCTACACGCCTGTTGCCAGCGATGTGGGCTACTACCTGCGGGCCACCGCCTCCTACAAAGACTTTATTGAGCCGGGCAAGAGCGCCCAGGGGGTTTCGACCCACGCGGTGCAGGTAGCGCCGGGATTGCACGCGCCAGTGTTCACCGAAGGCGCGACCGCGACGCGCACTGCCAGTAAGAACACACAAGCGGGCGTGAACATCGGGGCTCCGATCGCAGCCACTGACGGCGACAATGACTGCCTGACCTACAGCCTGAGCGGCCCCGACGCGGAGTCCTTCAACATCGTTGCGTCTTCCGGCCAGCTGTTAACCAAAGCCCCCCTAGACCGCGTGTACAAGCGCTCTTATTCCGTCTACGTGAATGTCCACGACGGCCGCAGGGACAACAGCGGCAGGCTTGAAACGAACCCGATGATCGACGCCACGATCAGGGTGACTATTAACATCTCCAGCGGCGGCAGCGGCGGCAGCGGCGGCAACAGCGGCGGCAACTCCGGCGGCGGCAACTCCGACGGCGGCAACTCCGGCGGCGGCAACTCCGGCGGCGGCAATTCCGGCGGCGGCAACTCCGACGACGGCAACTCCGACGACAGCAACTCCGACGGCAGCGGTGGTGGCGGTGGCGGTGGCGATGGCGATGGCGATGAAGGCCGCACTGCCACTGTGGCAACTCCAATCCTGACGCCAATTGAACAGCAGTTCTCCGGCCAGATAATCGCTGGCCCCACCGTGACCGGGACAGTAGTACCAGAGGGCAACACCGTGGGCGTTCACGGCGGCGCAAACGTGCCGGGCGGCGTGTACGTGAACTTCCCGCCCGGTGCAGTGGGCGTTCCAGTGGGCATTACCGTGTCGGTGAGCAACACCGCGCTGCGCGGCGTGGAAGCACCGTGCGGCACTATCCTGCTGCCCTTGACCATTGACATCATTCCGGAAACTCCCACCACCCTGGGTCAACCGGTAACCATTGAGATTTACCCTATCACGCCGCTAGTGACGGCCGCAGGCAGTGACCTGAACAAGCTGACGATTGGCGTGGTTACGTCATCCGGCATACAGCTGCTACCGGTGAAAGTGGTGAACGGCAGGCTGGTGGTCACCACCGACCAGCTCTCCACGTTCGTCCTGTTTGTGGTCAATAAGCCCGTCCCAAGCTTAACCCAGCCGCCTATGGGCGATGCCTCGTCCATGAGCCCGCTGTTGCAGTGGACCCAGCCCTTCGGCACCACCTGGTTCCAGGTGCAGGTGATTCCTTTCAATAATGACGGGATAGGCATAGACCTGATTATCGGCGACCTCGCTCAGGTGCAGGCTGCGCAGTACCAGGTCAAGGCCCCCAGCTTCGGCAGCGCCGATCCGAACTACGTGCTGCTCCCTGATATGACCTACTTCTGGCGGGTGCGCACTACCTCGGTGGCCACAAATCCGACGGAGGCTGACTGGTGCGCCTGGTCGGTGCGTAGCTTCAAGACACCGCCGACCAGCACCAGCACCATTAGCCGGGTTGCGCCGGAGATGTTCGGGCAGGTGAGCACGCGCACGCCGACCTTGACCTGGACGAACTCCAATACACGCGTGTTCTACTATGAGGTGCAAGTAAGCAAGGACCACACGTTTGGCCCGAATGCCTTCCTGTACAGCGAGTACGTCCATGGCGGAGTCAGCAGCCCACTAAACAGCTACGTGATACCGGATGCCTTCCCACTAGAAGCCGACCAAGTCTACAACTGGCGGGTACGGCCGCGGATTCAGGGCGACGGCACGCCGCTGCCGTGGAGCGCCACCTATGTGTTCCAGGTTGTGAACCCGCACTCCAGCCCAACCCTAACCCAGCCGCCCTGGGGCGATGCCTCGTCCATGGGCCCGCTACTGCAATGGAGGCAGGCCGCAAACACTACCTGGTTCCAGGTACAGGTGGTTCCCTACAATAACGATGGGGTAGGCATCGACCTGATTATTGGCGACCGCGCTCGAGTACGGGCCGCACAGTACCAGGTCATGGCCCCGCGCTTTGGCAGCGCTGATCCCAACTACGTGATGCTGCCCGACATGACCTACGTCTGGCGGGTGCGCACTACTTCGGTGCTTACGACCCCCACAGAGGCAGACTGGAGCGCTTGGGCCACAAATAGCTTCAGGACACCCCCTGCCAGCACCAGCACCATTAGCCGGGTTGCGCCGGATATGTTCGGGCAGGTGAGCACGCGCACGCCGACCTTGACCTGGACGAACTCCAACACGGGGGTGTTCTACTACGAGGTGCAGGTAAGCAAGGACATCGCGTTTGGCCCGAACGCCTTCCTGTACAGTGAGTACGTCCATGGTGGGGCGAGCAGCCCACCCAACAGCTACATGATACCGGCTGCCTACCCGCTAGAACTCGGCGAATTCTACTACTGGCGAGTACGACCGCGGATTCAGGGCGACGGCACACCGCTGCCGTGGAGCGACACCTACATGTTCCAGGTTGTGAACCCGAACCCCAGCCCCACCCTAACCCAGCCGCCCTCGGGCGATGCCTCGTCCATGGGCCCGCTGCTGCAGTGGACCCAGTCGCCGGGCACTACCTGGTTCCAAGTGCAGGTGATTCCTTTCAATAATGACGGGGTAGGCATCGACCTGATTATTGGCGATAGTGCTCAGGTGCAGGCCGCGCAGTACCAGGTCATGGCCCCAAGCTTCGGCAGCGCCGATCCCAACTACGTGATGCTGCCAGACATGACCTACCTCTGGCGGGTACGCACTGCCTCGGTGCTTACGAACCCTACCGAGGCCGACTGGAGCGCCTGGGCCACGAGTAGCTTCCGGACGCCCACTGCCACCAGCAGCACCATCAGCCGGGTAGCGCCGGAGATGTTCGGGCCAGTGACAACGCGCACGCCTACCTTGACCTGGACGAACTCCAACACGAACGTGTTCTACTACGAGGTGCAGGTAAGCAATATCAATGTGTTTGCACAGAACGCCTTCCTCTACAATGAGTATGTCCATGGCGGAGTGAGCAGCCCACTAAACAGCTACGTGATACCGGATGCCTTCCCGCTACAAACCGGCGCAATCTACTACTGGCGGGTACGGCCGCGGATCCAGGGCGACGGCACACCGCTACCATGGAGCGCCACCTACGTGTTCCTGGTGCCTCTGAGTGTAGGACACGGCCAGTAGGCGAGCAGACCAGCGGTTTAGTAAGGAGGGGGCCTGACGGCCTCCTCCTATTGCGTCTCTAGAACGGTGTGCCCGTACCATAAACGACTAGAGACAAGGCTGCTTTCCAGCCCGCATGCCGCGACCTTGGCGTCAGACTCATCAAGCGGGCGCTGCACACTACTACCGCGGAGTTCCGCGACCTCTCCGAGGCGGGGTGGAGATTGTCTCATCATCAGGACTTAGTCCCATCTCCACTATCTCATATGCGTAAATGAGTACGGGAGTTGACAGGCTGCAAGGGGCCTAATATAATGAGGCAACTCAGGCATTCCGCCTGGGTTTATGAAGAGAGCTATTGATACACAATATCATGACTACAACACAGACGCCCCGCCTGGACATCACGGCCATCCTTGAAGACCGGGGCTACCGGTCCACGGCACCGAGACTCGCGATCATCCAGATCCTGGAGGGGAAGCAGGAGGGCTTTACCGCCGAGGAGATTGGCAATGAACTGCCGTGGGTGGGCAGAGCAACCATCTTCCGGACGATCAAGCTCCTCATGGAGGTCGGCGTCATATGCAAGCTGAACCTCATAGACGGCGCCCCCAAGTACAGCATGTCTCGCATCGAGCACCATCACCACACGGTCTGCGTTAAGTGCGGGAACGTCGGCGAGTTCCGCGCCGCCACGATTGAGCGCCTGATGCGGGCCATAGGCGACGACATCCCCGGCGAGATCGTGGGCCACCGCATTGAGCTCTACGTCACCTGTAACCAGTGCACTGGGGACGAGGACAGCTAGGGAACCCCATGGACTACCACTCAGTTTTGTCCTTCTCAATAAATGATACTTAATCTCAATAGATGCTCTACAGCGCACACCACGACGTAGACCAATCCGGCAAGACAACGAGGAGAGAGGATAATAAGCAAAGTTGATACTGAGTACCAGTAAAGTCGCATGGAATCTAGGGAAGACCGTGCTTTTAGTGCTCGCTTTGCTCTGTGCCTTGGCCGCATGTTCGCCTACACAGGACGCGGCGTCCAGGCCCCATGCTCTCCGCGTAGTCACCACGACCAACATCGTGGCAGACTGGGTCGAGAACATCGGCGGGGACTACGTGGATGTCTTCAGCCTGGTGCCGGTGGGATCCGACCCTCATGCATTCCGACCGGGCGCCCGGGACATTACCAAAATAGCCGATGCTGACCTGGTGCTGAGCATCGGGCTGGGCCTGGAGGAATCCTGGCTCAAAGAGCTTCTGCAGAACGCCGCTCGAGACCCCTCGACCATCGTGGAACTGGGCGAGATCGTAGATCCCATAGAGTTCGCCGCGCTCCATGCTGGCGAGGTCGCAATCCTGGAAGAGCTTAGCCACGTCGTCCACGAGGTGGAGGAAGGCGAGATCGACTCAGAGGCTGGCCTGGAAGAGATCAAAGAGTTGCTCGAAGGCGCCGAGGGTGACAAAGAGGATGCGGACCACGAGGAGGAGGAACTGTCTGGCATGGTGCTCGCTATAGTCAACGACGTCGAAGAAGGGCGCATGGAGGCCAGCGACGCGATAGCGGCTATCGAGACGCTCACCGCTTCTGGCGAGGATGAGCATGCCGACCACGGACACGGCCTCAACGACCCTCACTTCTGGTTCGACCCGCTCCGCGTGAAGCTCGCGGTCAACGACATATCCTCACGCCTGTCGGCCCTCGATCCGGAGCGCGGCGACGCCTATAGCGCCAATGCCGCTGCCTACAACACTCGGCTCGACGAGTTGCACGCTTGGACGGAGGAGCAGGTCGGCATGGTGCCGGAGAACCGCCGGCTGCTTGTGACTTCCCACGACAGCCTCGGCTACTTCGCGAACCTCTACGGGTTCGAGGTCGCGGGGGTAATTCTAGCGACCACCACCGAGGCTGAGCCGTCGGCGGTGGACCTAGCGGAACTATCCGATGGGGTCGAGGAGTACGGCGTACCGGCGGTGTTCGGCGAGACGACCGTGAGCGAGCGTCTGGCCAACGCCCTAGCGACGGAAGCCGGCGCGAAGCTCGTCCGGCTCTACTCAGGCTCCCTCGGCACTCAGGGCAGCGGCGCGGAAACTTATATCGATATGCTGCGGACGAACGTTGGGCGCATAGTCGAGGCCCTGAAGTGACTGCGCAGCCCCTGCTCCGGTGGTTCGAGCTGGTTCATCGATTACAGCCGGACCGGGCCGCCGGTCAGCAAACTGGTAGGATAAGGGTGCTGAAGGATAGGAGTTAGTGACGATGGCTTCTGAAACGGGCATCACCGTCGAGAACTTGACCGTCGTGCGCGGCGGGCACACTGCACTGAGCGACGTCTCCTTCCAGGTTGGTCCGGGTACCCTTATGGGCGTCTTGGGCCCAAACGGCGCGGGCAAGAGCACGCTGTTCGAAGCCATTGCTGGGCTTCTGGACAGCACACAGGGCACGGTGAGCCTGCGCGGCGCGGCGGCCCAAAGAGGCGCACTGGCGTACGTCCCCCAACGTGACAGCATCAATTGGGTCTTCCCGGCCACCGTGCTAGACGTGGTGACGATGGGGCGAGGCCGGAACATAGGGTGGTTCCGGCAACCCAGCAAGCAAGACAGGGAGATGGTCCAAGTCTGCCTGGAGCGGGTCGGTCTGTGGGAGCAGCGCTCGGCCCTGGTAACAGAGCTCTCCGGCGGCCAGCGTCAGCGGGTCTTCATAGCCCGTGCCTTGGCGCAAGAGGCCAGCGTCATTCTGCTGGACGAGGCGTTCAGCGGCGTAGATGTGGGCGCCCAGGAGGGCATCGTGGAGGTCCTCCAGTCCCTGCGCGACGAGGATAGGATCGTGTTGCTCGCAACCCACGACCTCACGAACCTGGCCAAGCGCTTCGACGAGGTTCTGTGCATCAACCACCACGTGTGCGCCTTCGGCCCGCCCGACGAGGTGTTCACCCCCGCGGTGCTCGAGGAGCTGTATGGCTCACACGGGATCGAGTTCGCCCCCAATCACTATGGCCACGGGGAGCACACGCCATGATCGACTACATCTTCGGGCCATTCCAATACAGCTTTATGGTGCGGGCGCTCATCGTCTCCGTGCTCGTCGGAGTGATGTGCCCAGTCCTCGGCGCCTACGTTATCACGCGCGGGCGCGCCTTCATGGGCGACGCCCTTGCCCACTCCGTACTGCCGGGGATGGTGATTGCGTTCATGTTGGGAATCAGCCCATTCTTCGCCGCGGTGCCAGCCGGTATCCTCATTGCCCTGCTGATGGGCTCCGTCAGCCGGCGCACCGGCATCAGCGAGGACACGTCCATTGGCATCATCTTTGCAGGTATGTTCGCCCTGGGCCTTTTGATGCTTTCGAAAGCCACCAACGTCACCGTCAACATCGAAGACCTGCTGCTTGGGCAGGTGCTCGGCGTTTCACAAACGGACGTCTTCATCTCACTGGCGCTCACGGCGGTGGTGATGGTAGGGTTATATGCCTTTCACCGGCAGCTCGTCTACACCACTTTCGACCCGGTGGGAGCCGCGGTTGTCGGGATCAGGACGGCCCCCATCGAGTACGTGCTCCTCGCCCTCCTCGCCCTGGTCGTCGTCATCGGCATCCAGGCCGCCGGAATCGTCCTCGTCATGGCGATGCTCATCACCCCCGCGGCGACTGCGTACCTACTGGCAAGGCGGTTCGTAGGAGTCATGGTCATCGGGGCGCTCATCGGCGCAATCTCGGCGGTTTCCGGCCTCTACTTCTCCTTCTACGCGGACCTCCCCTCCGGCCCCGCCATGGCCCTGATAGCAACCATCATCTTCGGCCTAGCAGCCGTAGTGAAGCGAGGTAGGTGACAAGTGGCTGCCCGTGAACTGTTATAGTGCATAAAAAAGCCTATGATTGGAGCTAAGCAAATGAATGAGAACGCCTATCAAGCTATGCCACGTACGGGAAGATTAGCCAAGAATCTCAACCAGCGGCGCGAAGCCCTGGCAGAAAGGATTGCCCCGTTCAAGAAGGACACGGTCTACTGCTATATTGTCGATACAGTAGAATATTCCGAAGGCCGCTTGTACCAAACGGGTAGCGGTCCAAATTTTCAAGGGGACCTGATCACGCTGTGTTCTTGCAAGCACAAGATGCGAACATATCAGGATATAAAATCTCGGACCAAGGGAGTGTGGATTGCAGGGTTTACAAATTCCAGAGACAGGGACTCGGGCAGCAATAGACTGCACTACTTGATGATGGTTTCAGAAAGATTTGAATCTCACCGTGAACTTTGGTTCTCTGACTCTATTCCTGAAGAAACGAAATTTGCAAAGGCGGCTAACTTAGATAGGTTTGGGGACATCTATCAACCACAGGTCGAATCAGGTGATCCCTATTCTTATTGGAACTATTTTCCACCTTGTGATGACCATGTACATTGTGAACCTGGCGATTGGCACACCGATATTGATTATCATGATCAGCATGGGCACAGACCCGAGTTACTCGTAGGACATCCGGAATACAGTTTTCTATGGGATAAGCCTGTAGCAACAGCTCCTTTCGAGCTTTCACGGGGAGAGAAGAAGAAAAAGCTCTCAGAGTTATTCCCCTTAGATTGAGCCGCGGAGCTGAACTGGAAGGCGACGCGTCCCCATCCTCTAATACTCATCTTATGCGAAACGCTTCTTCTTCGTGATCGAGGGGCAGCGCAGTACTGTAATCGACCGAACTATCATGCTTAATGCTGTAGTTCAACGCGACAACGTGAGGGTCGTTCATTGCCAGAGCCTCATTTGGCATTTGTGAGCGGTATCAACAGATCGTGACTCACCTACCGAAACCGGACGCGCCTGTGTACTGATGCAGTGGAACGCTAGACTATTCGAAGTAACTTTCTCGTCCCTTGATCATGTACTGAACGAGGAAAAGCATATCGTCACGCTTTGTAAGCCGTATCCCATTCCTTATATCGTGCTACAAGGTCTTCCAAATCGTCTTTTACGAGGGTAAATGTCTCTCTCAAGAATGCTCCGCTGACTATGACAAAACCTAGTTCGTCCTTAACCCCGTCTAACTTCAGGATTTTCTCCATTTTCTTCCGGTTTTGCTCCTCAATCATGTCTAACCGACCATTTGTGTGGGCAATTGCATTGCGGAGGCCAGCAAGTACCGTTAACCTCTCCCAGCGCTTGTTATTACTTGACAGTTCGAACTGAAGAACGCGCTTGTAGTACTTTTTGGCGCGGTTGAGCAAATCCCCCTTGAAATCGTCACGTGAAATCTGCCCACCTCTCTTCTTCTGGATATGGCTTGCCACCTCTATCACTGCCGTCTCATACACAGCGAACAGTGCGACGAGGAATGGAACACGCAAGACACGTGGAAGCACGAAGTCAATCTGATAGTAGTATTCTTCACGGTAGTTATGCTCTTCATCCCTTTCATCAAGGGATAGTTCTTGTTTATTAAGGTACAGTGGCCGCAGCTTAGCATCTAGTTCGGCTTTTGCTGCCTCTTCGCCTCGTTTTATTTCTTCTTCGATAAGCTCCAAGTGTTTTTTTAGTGTGTCTAACTCCCCTGACACTTCGCCTAGCCTGAAATCGACTAGCCTAAAGTCGTCTAACCCGAAGTCGTCCAGAAGGTTCATACCTTTTATTTCACCATCCTCACTATACGTAACGTCTCCTAGACCGGGTTTTTCTTGTGGTTCTGGGTCTAACTCCACGAATTACCTGGTCCGTGTCTTCAAGGCAACCATCCCACAATGGCAAGGCTGTCTCAATATCAAGACGTCCTCGCCAACGACCTTACGACGGGCCGCGTCCTGCCAGATCGGCCCAGCAGCAGGCATTGACAGTAACTGGGCCTTCACCTGCCCTCCTCTTTGGAAGCCACGGCCTGGGCGGCCATTTGGCCGCTGCGGACTGCGCTCTCCATTGTGCCAGGCCAGTCCGTGTCCACCCACTCTCCGGCCAGGAAGAGGTTGGAGAGCGGCGTAACGCTTGGCAGCCGGTGAAGGCTGGCTCCCGGCACGGAGCGAAAGGTGGCGCGTGGTTGCTTAACTATCAGCAAGTGCACTACCTGAGCATCTCGCGCCTGGGGAAAGACGCGTTTCATTTCCTCCAGGAATAGATCGCTTAGCTCTTGCTTGAGCATATCGGCATACTGCCATGCGCCGCTAAGAGAGATGCACAGGTACTGCCCGGAAGCGCTTTCTTCGCCCTGCATGCGAGTCTTGTTGAACACCCATTGCAACGGGCTGTCCACAAAGCCAGAGAAAGCCTCCTCCATCACGGGGCGGTCGTACCAAATGTGCACGTCCACGATGGGCGCATAAGCTAGCCCCCGGGCGCGGGAGAAGAAGGCCCCATCAGCCAGGGAAGGCGGCAACATAGCCATCAGGTCGTAGGAAGTGAGCGCCGAGATGTACCAGTCCCCTTCCACCGTCCCATCCGACGTCTGCACACCGCATACCCTATCGCCGTCTACCATGAACTCCCTGGCCGCAGCCCCTAGCAGGACCTGCCCACCCCTGGAAGCCAGGTAGGACTTGACGGCCTCGGAGACGAGCTCGGAGAGGCCCACCTTGGCGTAGCCGATGCCAGCGCTTTCTTTGGACTTGAGCACCCCCTCCTGGAACACCATCACCCCCATGTCCGCGCTTACCTCGGATATGTCGTCGTTGAGCGTTGGCAGGATAACGAGGTTCCAGAACCTGTCTATGGCTGCATCGGTCTGGTGATGGCGCTTCAGCCAGGCGGAGAAGGTCTCTCCGTCCAGATTACCCGAGTCCTTACGGCGCCTAGTCAGATAGATGCGAAGACCGCCGTAGAGGACCCGAAGCTTCTCCCCCCACGACAGAAATGGGTAGCTTAGGAGTGCCGGCGCAAGATGAAGCGGCGCAGGCAGACTAGCGCTGCTCAAGACCCCTCTTTTTCCTGCATAGCCGAGTATGGGGACATCCAGCTTTGGGGGGACGTGCGTGTTGTGCAACGCTCCCAGCTTCTTGAGAAAGCCGATGTAGGCCGTACAGCATTTCAGGAAGACGTGCTGGCCGTTGTCTATCTCCTGGCCTGTCTCAGGTTCTGGGAAGGAGAACGCCCTTCCGCCCAAGAAGGGCCGCTTCTCCAGCAGCACTACCGGGTGGCCGCGGTCAGCTAGGTCGCAGGCGGCTGCCATCCCCGCCAGGCCTCCGCCCACCACGACTACCTTCCCGAGATTCTTGATGCTACTCCTGTCACCCATAACCTTGCCATCAGCGCAAGCTTCTCCCTGGTGCTAAGACTTATCCTTCTACTGAACACATCATAATCTGCGGCCTCTATGCGGTCTAAAAGGCGGCTATAGGTACTATGGAGCATCGCTGGACAGACTCTGGATTGCGGCGACACGAGGGGCAATAGCTCCTTCCCCCTTGTGAAATACTCCCGTGCACGCTCAACTTGAAACCGCATAAGGTCTCTAAAGTTGTCGTTGACCCTGCCCTGGGCGATGTCTTGCTCGGAGCACCCAAAGCGGTCCAGGTCCTCTTGAGGTAGATATATCCGGTCAAGCTCCATATCCTCCCTTACATCCCGGAGGATATTGGTCAGCTGCATAGCCAAGCCCAGGTCCACCGCGTACTCTCTTGCGCGGTGGTCTTTGTATCCAAAGATCTCGATACAGATGAGACCCACTGAAGAAGCCACGCGATAGCAATATTCCTTTAGCTCCTCAAAGGTGGCGTACCGCTTCTTGGAGATGTCCATTTCAACTCCGTTTATCACATCTGCCAGATACTCTACGGGGATGTTATAGGTGTTGACGGTGTCCTCCAAGGCTGCAAATACCGGGCCCTCCGGTTCGCCGGCATAGGTCCGGAGCAGTCCTTCTCGTTGCTCCCTCACCAACCGGAGCTTCTCTTCGCTGTCTGTGACGTCGTCCGTGGCATCGTCGCAGAGACGGCAGAAGGCGTACGTAGCGTAGATGGCCTTGCGCTTCCCGGCGGGCAGCATTATGAAAGCGTAGTAGAAGTTCTTAGCCTGCTCCTTGGTGAGCCGGCGGCAGTACTCGTACGCCTGGTCCAGTTCCTTGGCCATGAGCGTCTCCCGACGTAATACCTGACCCTATAGCGGGATGTTAGATGCTCCCCTTTAGCTTCAGCTTGGCCGCCGTGCTCAACAGAAGCCACACCCTGGTTTTCTTGGATAGGGTTGGACGGCTGCTGAGAACGTCGAATCCTAGGCGCTCGATAGCATTCAGGATAGAGCGCCCTCCCAAGGTGAAGAGGGCAATATCCAACTGCACAGACCCATCCACTCTATCCACCAGCTTGGCGCCCTGGTCGAAGAGGGTCTTGGCGCGGCTCACCTGGAACTGCATCAAGTCCCTGAAAGAGTCATCGAACACCCCTGCCTGAAGCATCTCCTCGGTGTACCCATAGCGCTCCATGTCCTCCAGTGGGATATAGATGCGGCCCATTTCCAGGTCGCGGCGCACGTCCTGCCAAAAGTTTGTAAGCTGGAGCGCCGTACAGGTAGCGTCGGCCAAGCATTGCCTCTCCTCATCCCTATAGCCAAAGAGATAGAGGAACAGGTGCCCGACTGGATTTGCGGAGTGCTCACAGTAATGCAGCAACTCCTCATAGGTCTGGTGTCTCTTGCGCCTCTGGTCGATACGGTTGGCCTCTATTAGCTTCAGGAACGGCTCCTGGGGAATGTCGAAACGACGGATTGTCTCCTGAAGCGCTGTGGTAACGGGGTGGTCCGGATGGGAGGTGTAGCAGCTACGCAGTTCCTTCTCCCAGGCGTCCAAGAGGCTAAGGCGATCTCCCGCGTGCTCATCCCCAAGGTCATCTACAAAGCGGCAGAAGGCGTAGATGGCATAGACGTGGGGGCGTTTCTCCTTGGGAAGGAACCAAGAGCCGACGGTGAAGTTCTCGTAGTGCGTTTTGGCGAGATCTCGACAATACTCGTAAGACTGCTCCACGCTCCACCGACCGCGAGGCCCCGCTATGATTGAGTCCATATAGCCCTTCCGTCACCCGCCGATGCTACGGGCCGAGACCTCCCTAGGCCAAGGCATATCCACCAGACCCTAGCATGACGATGCCTCTCTTCACACACCTTTAGCAATCGCTAACTGTGCCTGCTGTTGACCTTGTGTTACAATACAAGCCAATCTAAACATAATCAAGGGAGTCTGCGGCTTGAAGGTGTTTCTGGGAGTGCCAAGAGGGTTTTGCGCCGGTGTGGTTCGCGCCATAGCCGTCGTGGAGTTGGCGTTGAAGAAGTACCCCCATCCCGTTTATATAAAACACCAAATCGTCCACAACCATTACGTAGTAAAGTCCTTGGAAAGCAGGGGCGCGAAAACGGTGGAAAATGTCGAGGACATCCCTGTAGGGTCAACGGTCGTTTTCTCAGCGCACGGATCGCCCCCAGAGGACTTTGCGAAGGCTGAACAGCGGGACTTACATGTGATCGACGCCACCTGCCCACTGGTAACCAAGGTGCATAACGAGGCGCGGCGCTACTCCCTTGACGGGCGCAAGCTGCTCCTCATCGGACATCTCGGGCACCAAGAGGTCAAGGGCACCATGGGACAGACCGAGATGCAGCTAGTGGACGAAAGGGAGCAGGCGGCATTGCCCGATTGGGATGCAGACACGCCGGTTACGGTGCTGACCCAGACCACGCTGTCTGTGGACGATACCAGCCGTTCTATAGCTCAGGTGGAAGACCGCTTCTCCGACGTGGTTGTTAAGAACGACCTGTGCTACGCGACCACAAACAGGCAAGTGGCGGTGAAGGAGCTTTCCCGCCTCGTCGATCTGGTTCTAGTCATCGGAGCGCAGAATAGCTCGAACTGCAACAGGCTGCGGGAAGTAGCCGAAGCAAATGGCGTGACCGCGTACCTGATAAACGGACCTGAGGAGCTAGACCCTAAATGGATCGACGGCGTCGAGAGCGTCGGCATTACGTCTGGCGCGTCGACTCCGGAAGATCTGGTTCTGGCCGTAATCGACGCCCTAGCCCCTGATGAAGTGGCCACCATCGATGGTGTGGACGAGGACGTGAACTTCGTCCTGCCGCGTGAGTTCAGAACCTGAACCTCCCGGCCGTCTGAGATCCAAAGACCCCACTCGTTTATCGCGTAATACCTTTTTCTAGGGATGTTGCGTGGCGCGTCTTCAGTATTGCTTACCCAGCGTAAACTGACATCCCCTCACTAGCGTGCAGGAAGCGAGTCTGCTTCCCGTGCCGGAAGGACCAAGCCGTCCTGTTGCAGCGCGCTTGCTACGCTGACCGATTGGCCCGGTTTCGACGTGCTAGCGGCGACCCCTCGGAGAAGAAGGCGCTCAGGACTCGCTGGGCAATGCCCTCGGCGTCCAACTGCGTCAGGTGCCGTTGATCAGCCGCTGTGCCATGCTCGATGAAAGAGTCCGGCATGCCGATGCGGTGGACTGATACGTCCTCCATTCCGGCCTCGGCGAGGGCTTCCACTACGGTTGAGCCAAACCCTCCGGCAAGCACGTTCTCTTCTACCGTGACGATGCGGCCGGTCTTGCGAGCCGCGTTCAAGAGCAACTCGACGTCGAGAGGCTTCACAAAGAGCGGATTCACGACACCGCAGTCAATATCATATTCGGCAAGCATATTAGCCGCTTCGACGGCTGCATTGGCCGACTTACCCAGACCAAAGATCGTGACGTCACTGCCCTCTCTGATGACGTAGCCCTTGCCGAGCGGCAGTTCCTTGAGCTTGGGATCTAGGGGCACACCGACGGCGGCTCCCCTAGCAATGCGGATAGCAAAGGGACCCGGGTGTTTATAGGCGGTGTAGATGAGGTGCTGCAACTCGTTTTCATTCGTGGGGGCCGCCACGACGGCGTTGGGGAGACACCGAAGGTATGAGATGTCGAACGCGCCATGGTGCGTCTTACCGTCCTCGCCAACGATACCGGCCCTATCGGCGATCAGCGTCACAGGCAGGTTCTGCAAACAAACATCGTGGACGACCTGATCGAACGCTCGCTGGAGGAAGGTGGAGTAGATAGAAACGAAGGGATGGAGTCCAGCGGACGCCATGCCCGCCGCCATACTGACGGCGTGCTGCTCCGCAATGCCAACGTCGAAGATTCTGCTGGGGAATTCGCGCTGCACACCCGCCAATCCTGTCCCCTCGAGCATAGCCGCGCTGATACCGACGACGGATTCATCCTCACGCATGAGGCGCGTGATGGTCTGGGCAAACACTTGCGAGTACGTGGGCGCTCCAGACGCGTCCCCCAACGGGGAGCTTGGCTGGTGAAACTTAACGGGATCGTCCTCAGCGGGCTCGTAGCCGTGGCCCTTGTGGGTCACCACGTGAATCAAAGGCACGAGTCCGGTGGGGGTTCTGGCTTGCTGGAGCGTCTCTTCCAACTGTTTGAGGTCGTGTCCGTCCACGGGGCCAAGGTATTGGAATCCCATCTCTGTCCAGAACATAGTGGGCAAGATGACGCCCGCGAGACCTGTATTGAACCTCTGGACGAGCCTGTATATCAACTCACCTGTCGGTACCTTTTGCGAAAGGGCCTTCATTCGTTCAACCATCGCGTTGAATTCGGGGTGCGTGATCAGCTGCTTGCGCCAGTTGGTGAGGAATCCGACGTTCTCTGAGATGGACATCCCGTTGTCGTTGAGGACGACAACGAACCTTTCGGGGTTGAGGTGCACGATGTTGTTCAGTGCTTCAAAGCTGGAACCGGAGGTCATCGCTCCGTCTCCGACTACAGCGATAGTCCACGAGTCCATCCCGCTGTTCGCGGTGGCTTGCGCGATGCCGAGCGCAATGGAAAGCCCGGTGCCGGCGTGGCCCGCGCAGAGTGTATCGTGGGGGCTTTCGCTTGGCTCTCCGAACCCGGATAGGCCGCCCTCAAGGCGGATGTTCTGAAACTCGTCGCGCCGCCCCGTCACCAGCTTGTGGGTGTAGGTCTGGTTAGTCGTGTCGAAGACTATGCGGTCCTTGGGACTATCGAAAATGCGGTGCAGCGCCAGCGTAAGCTCAACGACGCCCAAGTTAGAAGCCAGATGACCGCCGCGCTGGGTTATCACAGAGATGATGGTGTCTCGGGCCTCTTGCGCGACCTGAGACAACTCTTCTCTGGTTAGGGGTTTGAGGTCGCTTGGGGAATCTATCTGGTCTATGAGAGCGCGTGCCATATTAGGACCCCTTTTCTGGCGCCGGCTGTAACGCCGAACCATAGTAGCTGAAAATCCTTCATATGCCTCAGCGAAGCATAGGTCACAGGCTGCTAGCTGTCAACTTTGCTGGTCTTCGCAGCTTGGCTACTCCCGTCGTTACGGGAAAGCGCGTCGGTTCCGACGATACCCTCCCGTGCCCAGCAGGTACGAGCAGCCAGTGTGTTAGACTCACGCAAGGCCCCTACAGGTTACGCAATAAGCGAAGGCCGACATGTCTAAGATCAAGAACCCTGATGTCGCGCGAGTATTCGACCGCGACGGCGACCGCGACGCCCTCGGCCTCCAGTTGGTCGCCTCCGACATGGCGGGGCGCAGGCGGGTCCGGATAGTGGCGGCGGCTTCTTGGTAGTTGAAAGCCGGTTGTCCCCTATTTACTAGCAAATATGAAGGACTGCATGGAGGTAAGTCGATATGCGAAGACGCAATTCAAGAACTGACTTTGACCGCTCCGCCAAGCAGCGCCAGCAACAGTTTCGGGATACGTCGCCAACCGTTAGCGACCAAGGACGGTCGCCCACGGACGACAAGGGTTTGCGCAACCCTCACCTACTGGCCCTCGGCTGCGAAGTTGACAACCTATTTCCCAGTATCCGGGGGGAAGGCGGAGCCATCGACTTCTTCAGCCAGCGCGACATCAAGTGGTGGAAGAGTTCCAGGAGCGGCGATGATAGCAAGTCGGACGGCCCGACCCGTAACATGGCCAGCTCCCAGGTGGCCTGCGTGAATTTCCTGTTGCCACTAGTTGGTATACCCGGAGCCTTGGTGTCCGTACTACGCTCCCTCGACGATGACGTATTGGATGTCGTGAACATCTCCTATGAGGGACTTACATCTTCTGTGGAGTTCGAGTGGATCGGTTTTGGTCATTCCCTGGAAGGAGGTGGTACCAGGGGATCCCAAAACACCAGCATCGACGCCTTCCTGGTCGCCGAAACGAAGGCAGGGAGAAGACGGGCCTACCTGCTGGAGTGGAAGTACGTCGAGCAGTACCTGAGCACTCGACCTGAATTCAAGGGTAGAGGGACCGCAGGCGACACGCGCCGGCTGCGATATTCCGAGCCTTACCGCGCTTCATTCTCTTCATTCAACCTGGACACCGTCCCGAACCTCGACGACTTCCTATATAAACCCTTCTACCAGATCATGCGCCAGAGGCTTCTGGCAGACCGCATGGTCCAGGAACGCGAGTTAGGAATCGACGAGGCCAAGGTCGTGGTTGTCATCCCGTCGCAGAACTGGGCCTATCGGGCCGTGTCAAACGACAGGACAACCACTTCGCCTTTGTTGGCCCAGCGATTTCCACGACTGGAGACGGTGAAGGCCGTGATGCAAGCCGCTCTAAAGGAACCGGACGCGCAGTTCGACATGGTGGCTCCGTCCTCCTTGTTAGACGCTCTGTCCCAACGTCTCCGTTGTGAAACGGCGGAATGGGCCGGTTACTGGCAGGACCGCTACGGCGTGTGATGGCGCTCCCTTGACGCCGGGGCCGTTGATGGTCCATGAAAAGAGTAAGATAGCGTACTACATAGAGAGGCAAAAAGAGAAACCGTGCCGACCAAGCCGAGAACGACCAGGACCATCACTTCTCCCTGCCGCCGGAGATGGCCGAGCAAGTGCAGCGGGCGGTCCGGACGGCGACGTTTACCCCCTTCTCCACTCACTCTTAGAACTCGCCCTCCCGCACGCTGTCCCCGTGGAGCTTTTTTACACGCGTTGGCTGCACGGGGTCGTTGCCCGGGAGGGTTCCCTTGCCCTGCTTCACGTTCGCGGCGGCAACGCTGTCCAGTCCCAACAGCTTCTTCGACCCCTCCAGCGCTGTTTGGTCGCCGCTGTAGTAGTCGAACCACGGCAGCCCAGCTGAGGTGTACTCCTTTGCGGTAGGAGGTTGCAGCGGCGGCTCAACGCCGGTAACCGCCATGAACTGGAGGCTGTTGAGGACGTGCACAAAGCAACGGGCGGGTGCCGACGTATCCCATGCATCGAAGCCGTATTCGTCCTCGTAGATCTCCTGGCGCATCAGGCCGCCGGGCGCCAAGCCCATCTCGGCGATGGACGGCGACCTCAGCATGAGCACTGAGTCGTCGGAGAGATCACCTGCGCGCTCTTCGTGCAACGCCCTGTATTTTGACGCCTTCATGGGGTAGACGACAATCTGCAGCCCGCCGTGCTGTGCTTCCCCGGTCAGTTGTTCCTCCGCCGTGTAGCCCTCCCCCAGCGGCATCGAGACGAACTGCCGGATCATCCCCTTGCCGACGCAGAATCCGTCGAGCCACGGCTGGTCGGGGACCACCAGGTAGTCCTGCGGGTGCTCGGAGAGCTCGTTCTTCCACGGCTCGCCCGTCAATGCGTCTATCTTGCCGGCGGCCACCTTCACGGCCATGGGATACGACCCGTTGAAGTGGATCCACATGGCTTCCGCCTGGTGCATGGGCAGGAAGACGCCGCCGTGCTTGCTCCAGGTTTCCGGCGCACGCTCTGCATAGTCGTCCACATGGTTGAGGGGAAAGGTGCCAAGGCCAGGCGGCAAGGGATAGTCCCTGTTGTCGTCGGGGATGCGCAACGTGCGCTGGAACTCCATTCGGAGTTGCGCAGACTCATGCACCTCCGGGAACTGGAACACCAATGTATCGTCCTTTAGCTCGATCATTCTCCCGCCCTCCTCTGTGTTGCTCGCTACCCGACGCCCGTTCCTACCAGTCCCCGTCTCGAATCTCCCGAACTACCCTCAGAATCGCATGGTCGGGCGCATCCTTCAGTTGCCGCAGCAGATCGGCGAAGAGTTGAGGCCGGTGCAAGATGACGCTTTGGAGGTCCCTGGACACCTTGCCCGCCATGGCCAGCAACAGGTCTGGGTCCTCTCCCAGCTCCTCCGCCAGCCGGCGGATCGTAGCTTCCGAGGGCGGCGGCGTCTGATCCCGCTCGATCTTGCTCAGGTACGCCGGCTCGACGCCAATGCGCTGCGCGACCTTGCGAACGGAGAAGACGGTGTTCCGCGAGCGCATCCCCTCACGGACGGTGCGGACATACTCTCCAAAGGTCATGTGTACTATATACTACACACTCTACATCTTGTCAAGTGAGTAGGTGAAGCATGGGCGGGTTAGACCTCTACGGTCTCACCGGGAAGATGCAGGCTACGTGCTTGACAGGGCGCGAGGCCGGATGACGGCACCGCACGAGGGGATCGTAGGGAGATGAGTGGGGAAGGGGCCGAGGAGCCAGGACTATGGAAAGTAGGGGGTCTTCTAGGAAGTGACCTCGTAGGCCCAAATACGGTGGACCACATCGGGCTCTCCCTTTGGCAGCGGACAGTAGGGTTCCGAAAGCTCGGCCAGCTTCCACTTACCAGCTTCCTCCAAGCCCGCCTGGTATTCTTTGAAACCGCCTTCCTCGTACAGGTCCACTCGCAGGCTGAAAACTATGAACCCGCCAGGTTTGGTGATGCGCGCCAATTCATCGAAGGCGTGGGCCGGGGCGTGGCCGGTAGTGAACACTCCCACGCTAATTACCGCGTCGAAGGAGTCGGTTCCGAAACTCAGCTCTTCCCCAAGGGTCATCTGGTGGAACTCTTTGTAGAGGTCCTTCCGGCGGGCCTCCTCCAGCATTCCCAAAGAAAGGTCTATGGCGTAGAGGTCTTGGTACCCCGACTGCACCAAGCGCTCACCCACCAGCCCAGTGCCAGCCCCCGCGTCGAGGACCCTTGCCCCGGTGGAGACGTGCTTGGCGAACAGCTCGACTGAGGTCTGCGGGGCGTTCCAGGCGAACTCTTCGGCCAAGTCTTTATCGTATTCGGCGGCCCACTGGTCGTAGCGTTCCTGCAACTCCTGGTTGGAGGTGGAGGAATATATCCACTGAACCCTGTTCTGACTGTCTTGCATAGTACCTCCTGCAACGGAGAATTATCAGGTTTAACCAATTATACTAGGAGACAACCGAGCAGGGGCTACCACGCTCAACGGTGGCCTCCCTTACTCTGGCTAAATTGCTCTCTCCGTTCCGCCGACTTACTCTCCTTCGAAGGCCTTGGACCTAACGGGGCATCAGACGCTCTTCTCCAACTCCCACACGATCACGATGGGTACACCTTTGACCGCAGCCTCAACTAGGTCGGGCATCTCGTCAGCGAATCCAAATGTGGCAATTTCCTGATCTCCCCAGAGAGGCTCTATGCATTGGATGACGTTGAGTCCAGCCTCCCTGAACGCGGTGAGATAGTCCGACAGCAGGTGGACATAGTTCCGAACGAACCCGTTCTCGGTTTGGTTTCGCCGGAATCTGCCGTGGCCGCCCAGCATTACCATGAAGGGGTGGACGTCAGAAATGACTACAGGCCCGCCAGGTCGCACGACCCGCGCGAGTTCTCTTATGGGCGGCCCCAAGTCGGCGCAGTGGGTCAGCGCCAGTGTACAGACAGCTAGATCCATAGCCTCGTCCCGTAAGGGGAGCGCCGTTAGATCGGCAGTCTCAAATTGGGCCGTAGGCGCCTTCGCCGTAGCTACCTCCAACATCTTGGGCGTAGAGTCGATGCCAGTCACCTGATGGCCCAATGAGGCCAAGTATGCAGCATGCCTCCCGGTGCCGCAGGCTGCGTCGAGTGCTACACCAACTGGGTAGCGTGCAAGAAGCCCGCGCACAACGGATTCCTCAGCGAGTATCACAGGATTGCTGGGGTTGTCGTAGGTAGTGACCCATTCCGCATATCCGGCTGCGACTGTCTGTTCGTCCGCGTCGATAGGGTTTGACCAAGGCTCCTCTTCAAACTGTCTGGCCATCTCAACAATCTTCTGTGCTCTGGCCTTAACTGTGACCGAGTCCAACATCCAGGATCGCAGGATCGCAAGACCCTCCAACCCAAGGACAAAATCGCCGAATGTGGCTTGCTCAGCCATGGCCGCGTCTCCTTTAGTTATTAGCGCTCGTTTCGTAAGACCTATACGGAGGCCTATCTTGCGCGTAGAGAGTAGCCTCTCAAAATCCTCGACCCATACAAGTATCAGTGCGCCTCTTGCTAATGTGCTTCAGCGTCACCGGTAGAGCCGCCTTCTGATGATCGATATTCCTTACTGTAAACAACGTCCGGGGGAACTACAGCCAGCTGTCTACCGGCGGCGCCACGGCTTCCAGTCCAAGTTCAATCGACGACGACCGCCGGACATCCGATGCGCGAGGAGACCGTCGACGCGACCTCCACCTGAGGAGCTCCGTTCAGGCGACCAGAACTTCGCTTCCCTCCAACCATATCCTATAAAGGGAATCAGGGGACGTTTGATGGTCTCGCGATACCTCCCCGCGGTGGTGTCGTCGACCATCTCGTTGAGCCGTTTTATCTGGTCTTCTGCTGACTCATCGCACGCATCGCAGCCACAGATCGGAAAAGCCTCCGTGTGCCACCTGCCAAACCGGACATGAAGACCAGGGAAGGCAGAAAACACCACCGCGATGGGTGCGGCATCAGGGTCCTTGGGGCTGAGTCTGACACACGGACGGGCAAGGCCAAAGCCCCTCTCCAGTTCCTCGTCGAGACCGTACCCTTCTGTACGCTGGACTTCGAAACCGTTCTCTAGCCGGCCGATAATCTCAAGCATGGTTGGATGCAACGGCCGAAAGCGCTCGGCGTTGGTCACGCGGCTGTATGCCTCCGTCGGTGGCCCCTCAGGCCCCCACCGACGTCTCTCAGACATTTCTCGATGTTCCTCTCACATGAGTATCCGACTCTGCACCAAACGGGGTGCACCGCGACGCAGTGCCCGGTACCATCAAAGTCACCTGTGAGTAAATGGTGGGCCTAGGCGTACTGAATTGCGAACTTTTTGCTGGGAGGTGTCGATTTAGGGCGTGGCGCAGGTCACTCTATTCCCGGATTGGTTTATGCGCCCAAATCTGTTCTCGCCTGCCCTATCACCTTCGACCGCATTAGCCAGCAGGTACAGGTCTCGAGTGTGGAGTCCTAGCCTTTTGTTGCTCCAAACCTTGCATTCTAGACCAGCCATTTCAATCAAGCCATCGTGAACGCTTTGATCATTGGCACGGTAGAAGAGGAGCGTGTTCCCTCCATACATCCAATCAACTATAAAGTCTGTGGGGAAGAGTTCCTTAAACTTAGTAAAGGTATCAGCTTCTTTACCACCCATTCCCATACCGTTAGCCTGAGAAATCACCAAGACAACAAGACCAAGAGAAGACGGAACCAAGCCCCATTCACCATGATTGTCATTACCCGGTTCACGAGAGCCTTCTAGGACATCTCCCCCTAGACGTTTTAATCTTTCGGACCCAGAGAAAAACCAGTAAGTGTCGATTAATGCCCTTACCACACATGGCAGAAAGATAGGGTAAGGAGTATTTCCCTTGACTAGACTCGCACCGTGTAAGTTATTCCATGGATCACTCCGTTTTGTGAACGTGGTGGTAGTGGGTTCAGCGTAATACCTAGAATCTAAATGGACGCTACTCTCCCCTCCGTAGGTCTGGGAATAGACGTGTAGTATGTCCCTGACCCTAGGCATCTCGCTCCCCTGAGCCGACAATTGCATGCATACATCGGTGTTAGCAAAACGTGCTTCGATCTCCTGCAAATGCGGTGCATCTAGCTCTTTGTAGAGTTCCGATAGAGAGTGCCACTTCTCGAGAGGTTTGTCGGATCTAATCCAATACGCTTTAAGAGCCAACTCGGCTGCAGTATTCAACAAAAGCAATCCAGGCAAGATTTCGGTTAAGCTGCCCGGCAACCGTCTCTTCGGGTTAAGAATCCAAAACTGCCTTAAGTATTCTGCTGAATGGTCCACCATTAGTTCAGGGTCGCCATACTGGTCTATCACTGTTCCGTCTTGGATGGTGCCTTCAAAGGATGGAAGCAATGAATTATCGCTGATACTAGGAACAGCAGGATAATTGAGTGTTAGACCACGGGATTTAGGCAACTTTCCTGGAAAATGGAATGAGGGGTAATTCATCATAAACTTGTCGTCAGGTGCCTGGCCATCATCCAAATTGCGCATTCTATACTGGCCGGAGTCGTCAATCAGCTTTAGTTGGCTGCTTACTGTTCTCTTGCAAATTGGACAGGAGTATCCAACTTCAATCTGCAAAAAAGAATTCAGCCATGGAACACCGATACGAAAGCCCTTCGTAAAAGCCTTTTTCAGTTCTTGCTCACCGCACCGAGCACATTTTCCTATCATGGATTTCCTCATAACTAGAGTCTGCTCATACCTATCGACAAGTATAGGGAGCAGAAGTAATGCAAATCACTCTTGAACTGTTGGTGGGCCCAGTAGGGTTCGAACCTACGACCAATCGGTTATGAGCCGACCGCTCTGCCACTGAGCTATGGGCCCGTAGTCACAAGGGGCAACCGCGGTTTGTTCTCTTGCTTACTGAATAGCCAACCGCTCAGCTGCCCTTTTGGGTAACTCTCTTATTATACTTGCCTCTGCAGAGTCTGTCTCCGCTCTTAATAGACGCGGGTGGTCTGCGCACAACGTCCGCTAATCGTAAGGGAGGGGTGGCGTAAAGCCGGACTTAAGCGATACTACAGCGGGGAGATTGCCATCTACCAGCCCCAGCACCCAACCGCGATATAAGGACGATTAGGGCGGGTTTGAAACCCGCCCCTACGATTTATGTGGCGCTACCCTCCCGCACCGCAATGTGCAGGTCCCGCAGCTGGCGATCGTCCACTGCAGACGGCGCATCCGTCATCATGTCCATAGCGCTCTGGTTCTTGGGGAACGCGATGACCTCCCGGATGTTGGGCGCGCCCGTTAGCAGCATCACGATTCGGTCGATGCCAGGAGCAATGCCGCCGTGGGGCGGAGCGCCGAACTCGAAGGCCTCCAGCATGTGCCCAAACCGCTCCTGTGTCTCTTCCCGGCTGTAGCCCAGCAGTTGGAACACCTTCTGCTGCAGCTCCTGGTCGTGGATGCGGATGCTGCCGCTGGCTACCTCGTAACCGTTGCACACCATGTCGTAGGCTTCGGCCCGCACCGCGCCGGGGTCGTTGTCCAGCAGATGCATGTCCTCCACGTGCGGTCGCGTAAAGGGATGGTGGGCGGCATCCCAGCGCTGGTCTGCCTCATCCCACTCCACTAAGGGGAAATCGGTCACGCGGGCAAAAGCCATCACTTTGGGATCGGCCAGCTCCAGCCGCTTGCCCATCTCGGTGCGCAGGTTGCCCAGCGTTGTCTGGGTGGTGGCTACCGGCCCTGCGACTACCAGGATGAGGTCACCCATCTTGGCCTCGGTTAGCTCGGCGATGCCCCGCACCTGCTCTATGGTCAGGAAGCGTTGCGCCGACGACCGCACCTGCTCCATAGTCAACGTGTCCAGGCTCCCGTCCGATTCGCCGCTGCCCAGAGCAATGGTCACCAGTCCGCCCGCGCCAAAGGAGCGTGCCAGCTCAGCCAGGTCGTCTATCTGGCGGCGGGAGTAGCCTGCGCATCCCGGCGCAGCCAGCGCGCGCACGCCGCCGCCGCTCAGCGCCCGTTTGAACACCTCGAACTCTGAATCCTTGACCGCCGGCTCTATGTCCTTTATCTCCAGGCCAAAGCGGAGGTCCGGCTTATCGCTGCCAAAACGCTGCAGACATTCATAATAGGTGAGCCGCGGCCAGGGCGTGATAACTTTGATGTCCGGCGCAACGGTCTGCACCAGAGTAGTAAAGAGCTCTTCCGTCAGGTCTAGGATGTCGTTCTGGTCCACCCAGCTCATCTCCAAGTCAAGCTGAGTGAACTCGGGCTGGCGGTCACCCCGCTGGTCCTCGTCTCGGAAGCAGCGCGCAATCTGGAAGTACTTCTCGTAGCCTGCCACCATCAGGAGCTGCTTCAACTGCTGTGGCGATTGCGGCAGAGCGTAGAACTTCCCCTCGTGGATGCGGGAGGGCACCAAGTAGTCGCGCGCGCCTTCCGGCGTGCTCTTGAAGAGGATGGGCGTTTCAATCTCCAGGAAGCCGCGGGCATCCAGAAAGTCCCGAATATACTTCACCACCTTGTGTCGCAGGATCATCTTCTCCTGCATCTCCGGGCGGCGCAGGTCAAGATAGCGGTACTTCAAGCGAAGGTTCTCGTCTACATCCACGTCCTCGTTGATATAGAAAGGGGGCGTCTTGGACGGGTTCAGGATGACCAACTCGTCGGCTAGCACTTCCATGTCGCCCGTGGGCATCTCCGGGTTCTCCGTGCCCGTCGGGCGGCGCATCGCCTCTCCCCGCACCTGGATCACGTATTCATTGCGCAGCTCCCGCGCCAGGGTGTGGGTTTCCGGCACCCTGGCGGGGTTAAACACCACCTGGGTTAGCCCCATTCGGTCTCGCAGATCGATGAACACCAGCCCGCCGTGGTCCCTGCGACGATGCACCCAGCCTGCAAGGGTCACTTGCTGGCCATGATGGGATGGGTGGATCTCGCCACAAGTATGAGTCTTAAGCACAGGGATACCTCTCTTCTCTTACGGTCTTGCGCTCTGCGCTGCCGCGCCGCGGGGATAACTTCAGTATACGTGATACGTGCCTCGTTGGGACGAGATAGGGCAGGAGGAAGACTCATTCCACGATGACAACAACAACGCCCCTCCGTTAACATGGGGAGGTAATGCAGCTTCTCTCCCTTTACGTCCACATCCCCTTCTGCCGCCACAAGTGCCACTACTGTGACTTCAACACTTACGCCGGCCTGGACCATCTCATACCGCCCTACCTGGCTGCGTTGGAGCAGGAGCTGGACAACTGGGCCGGCCTGCTGACCGAGTGGGAGGTGCGCACCATCTTCTTCGGCGGCGGCACGCCCAGCCTCCTTTCGCCGGAGCAGGTCGAGGGTTTCCTTGCCCGCTGCCGCGCGCGCCTCTCCATCACTCCCGACGCAGAGGTGACTATGGAGGCCAACCCCGGCACGGTGACATTGGAGAGCTTAGAGCGCTACCGGCACGCGGGTGTTAACCGCTTGAGCTACGGCGCACAGAGCTTCCAGCCCGCGGAGCTCACCTGGCTAGGACGGCAACATTCGGTTGGGGACATAGAGGACGCGGTGCGGAAGGCGCGCACTGCGGGGTTCCAACGCCTGAACCTCGACCTCATCTACGGCCTGCCGGAGCAGCCGCTGGCGTCCTGGGAGGCGTCGCTTCTACAGACCCTGGCGCTCCAGGTTGACCACCTCTCCCTCTACGCACTGACCATCGAGGAGGGTACGCCCCTGGGCAAGTGGGTAGCGCAGGGCACGGTTCCACTCCCCGACCCTGATCTGGCTGCGGACCAGTACCTTGCCGCGGACGCGGCTCTGACCGCCGACGGCTACCACCAGTACGAAATCTCCAATTGGGCCGCACCCGGTCAGGACTGCCTCCACAACCTCACCTACTGGCGCAACCTACCCTACGTTGGCCTGGGCGCGGGCGCGCACTCCTGCTTCGGCGGCTACCGCTTCAGCGACATACTTCTGCCGCAGGAGTACATAGAGCGGTTGAGTGAGCATGCTGGCACTGGTGAAGCGCGGGCCGCCGGTGATAGCGACAACACGGAAGCGGCCATCCGAAACGCCAGCCCCGTTGCCGACCTCTATCCGGTGGACGACGGCATGGCGCTGGACGATTCGCTCATCCTGGGCCTGCGCCTGAACGAGGGGATGCGCTTCGACACCATCCAGGCGCGCCACGGCGTTGATGTGCGCGAACGTTACCGGGATGTGCTGAAAGAGCTAGTGGAGATAGGGCTGCTGGAGCAGAACGAGACGCTGATGCGCCTCACGCCCCGCGGCAGGCTCCTCGCCAACGAGGTCTTTGTCCGCCTGCTCAATCATTAGTCCCCTCTCTGTTTGGGAGAGGGCAAGGACGAGGGAGTTTCCTTAGCTCGCGTCCTCAGGGTCGTCGCCGTCTAGGTCTTCGTCCTCGATATCCAGGTCCGGCTCCATATCCCCAGCATCCTCGGGTTCCTCGTCCGGCGTCAGCAGCTCCATCACTGCCTGACCTTCCACCGGCTCCACCTGGGTTCGGCGTCGGCCTCGGCCTCGGCCCGTGCCCTGCGTGCCGCTCGTGTCATCCGTAGCCTGTTCTGAGTCTTCGGAGGGGGGCAACGCATTCTGAGATGCGCCCATGGCCACCATCCCATTGAACACCGTTACCGCCACAATCGGGTCGCCCGGCTCCACCCGCTTAATGGTGACGCCCTGAGTGCCGCGCCCGATGCGTGACACGCTGTCCACCACCGTGCGGAGCATATCGCCGCTGGCAGA
The DNA here is from genome assembly GCA_965220215.1 of Dehalococcoidia bacterium. Classification (GTDB taxonomy): domain Bacteria; phylum Chloroflexota; class Dehalococcoidia; order SHYD01; family SHYD01; genus CBDDEI01. The sequence goes on along the minus strand of OZ244809.1, from coordinate 2,040,588 downwards.
GATGACCATGATGTCTTGCAACGGCAGCACCACGCGTGCCGTCACCACAGGGCCGTTGCGGTCTGTGAGACGCATGGCTAAGACGCCGCCGATGCCGCGGTTCTTGGTCTGCCACTCGGAGAGCGGGGTGCGCTTGCCGAAGCCCATTTCGCTGACCACCAGCAGGTCGGCATTCTCGATAACAATGTCCATAGCCACCAGCGTGTCGCCCGGATCGAGGCGGATGCCTCGGACGCCGCCGCTCTGGCGGGAGGCCGCCCGCAGTTGCTTCACGGCGAACCGCGCCGACTGTGCTCCTGCGGTCACCATAATGACCTCGCCATCCTCCGGCACGGGCTTAGCCGCGATGAGCGCATCGCCCGGTTCCAGGTTCATGGCCACTAGGCCATTGCTGCGCACCTGTATGAACGCCTTGAGCGGCGTCTTCTTCACTTCTCCCAAACGAGTCGCCATGACCATAAAGTCGGAGTTCTCAAAGTTCTCAACACGGACAATCTCAGTAACTTGCTCGTCCTGCATCAGGCTGACCAGATGCACCAGAGGCACGCCCCTGCTCTGTCGTGTGCCCTCCGGCACATCCCAACAACGCAGCCGGTACACCTTGCCCTTATCGGTGAAGACCAGGAGATCGTCGTGGGTGTCTGCCACTAGCAGGCGGTAGGGCGCGTCCTTCTCCCGCATGGTCATCGCCTGGATGCCCAGGCCGCCGCGGTGCTGGCGACGGTACGTCTCCGAGGGCACCCGTTTGATGTAGCCGCGCTGGCTCAGGGTCACTACCACTTCCTGATGCGGCACCAGGTCCTCGGCGGTCAACTCGGTCGCTTCCTCTGCATTGATTACGGAGCGCCGGCCATTCCCGTACTTCTTCTTGAGGTCGACCGACTCTTCCTTGATGAGGAAGTCGATCTTCACGGGGTTGGCCAGCAGGTCTTCCAGATACGCGATATTCTGCAGCACCTCAGCCAGCTCTTCCTCAATCTTGTTGCGCTCCAAGCGGGTAAGCCGCCGGAGCTGCATGTCCAGAATGGCGTTGGCCTGGATTTCCGTAAGCTTGAACTGCCGCCTCAAGTTGGTGCGTGCAGTCTCCACCGTCTGCGACCGTCGAATCGTTTGGATGACCGCAGTCATATTATCTACGGCAATCTTGAGGCCCTCTAAGATATGCGCCCGGTCCTTGGCCTTCTTCAGGTCAAATTCAGAGCGACGCCGAATGACGGTGCGCCGGAAGTCCACAAAGTGCTGCACCAACTCCTTGAGTCCTAGCACTTTGGGCTGCCCGTCCACCAGCGCCAGCATGTTCATAAAGAAGGTGCTCTGTAGCGCCGTGTGCTTATAGAGCGAGTTGAGCACCTGCCGCGGCTGAGCCTCTCGTTTTAGCTCAAACACCACCCGCATACCCTGGCGATCCGACTCGTCCCGCAGGTCGCTGATGCCCTCCAGCTTCTTCACCCGCACTAGGTCCGCTACCCGCTCCACCATCGCGGCCTTGTTCACCTGGAAGGGCAGCTCTGTGACGATGATCTGATAACGGCCGCTGCGAGCGGTCTCCTCTATGTGGGCCTTGGCTTGGACGACCACCCGGCCTTTGCCGCTGGCGTAGGCCTGCAGAATGCCCTCCCTGCCGAGGATAGTGCCGCCGGTGGGGAAGTCCGGCCCTTTTACAATCTCCGTAAGCTCTGAAACCGTGGCTTCCGGATTCTCAATCAGATAGATGATGGCATCGCAGACTTCCACCAGGTTATGCGGCGGGATGTTGGTCGCCATGCCTACTGCAATGCCGGAGCTACCGTTGATGAGAAGATTGGGGATGCGCGCCGGCAGCACCATCGGCTCCCGGAGCGAGTCGTCAAAGTTCAGCGCAAAGTCGACCGTGTCCCGCTCGATGTCCGTCAGCATTTCTTGGGCGATGCCTGCCAACCGAGCCTCGGTGTAGCGCATGGCTGCGGGAGGATCGTTGTCCACGCTGCCAAAGTTGCCCTGTCCGTCCACCAGCGGGTAGCGCATAGAGAAGTTCTGCGCCATACGCACCAAGCTGTCGTACACCGGCGCGTCGCCGTGGGGGTGATACTTGCCCAGCACCTCGCCGACGATACGGGCGCTCTTCTTGAAGGGACGGTTAGGCTGCAGCCCCAGCTCGTCCATGGCGTAGAGGATGCGGCGGTGGACCGGCTTCAGGCCGTCACGCACATCCGGCAGAGCTCTGGCTACGATGACGCTCATGGCGTAGTCCAGATAAGAGCCCCGCATCTCCTCTTCGATCCTTACGGGACGAATACGGTCAAAGGCTTCGGTCATAACAGTGCTCCTGCGAAATGATTACAGGCGCGCGACGGCGCATTTTGAAAGAAATGCTTCGGAAAATCGCCCATCGTTTTGTAGAGGCATTTACAAGCGGCGAACACGCTTTATTATAGCGTATTTAGGCACAAAACGATAGTAAATAACGGTATTTTGTGGTTTAACGATGGTATTATTTTTGAACAAATAAGAATGTAGTCGCTACAAGTCTGTGAGAACCTCTAAAGAGAAGGAATCGGTAGGGCAAATAACTGAAATGGAGTGGCGCAGAGCCATCGATACAGCGCTGCCGCGTATCGCCAAAGTCCGGCCGCTCACGCCTGCGCTTGGCTAGCCGGTCCGCCGGAAGTGAAACAGCTGCGGCCTCTGGTTCGTTGACGGCTTAGAGACACGCTACTAGACTGGTGTGCGTCACCTGTTGCCCTTCGCGGGGCTGAGCGACCCGGCTCAGGATTATGTAAGGAGCCCAGCATGGCGGATAGCAATCGAGCGCTTGAGCGTATAGAGCTACTCAAAAGAGTTCGGGCCTTCCAGGCTCTCGCTGGCGAGGGCATTGAGAGCATCTGGGTGGTTGGTGCAGCGCTCGGCGTAACCTACGGCCTCCTCCTCTCCTTCGCTGCTATTGCTGCAGGCAACGCCGCCGGGGCAACCAGCAACTCCCCCGTTGTTGCAGCGTTCTTTCACCTGGCGCCCTACGCCGTCCTGGGCGTCATCGGTAGCATTATCGTAAGAAGGGCTCGGCTGCAGGCCCAATCCCTCTTGGGCTAGCAGCCACACCGTCCCGTGGCGCACAGCTCCCCCTCGCAGTCTCCCCCGCTCCGGGTCGCCCTGGAGACGTTGGGGTGCAAGCTCAACCTCGCGGATAGCGAACTGCTCGCCCGGGACTTTGCCAAAGCCGGCTTCGTCGTGGTGACGCCCGACGCTCCATCCGACATTTACGTCGTCAATACCTGCACGGTTACCCATGTAGCAGACCGCAAGGCTCGCCAGCGACTGCGTGCGGCCAAACGTCGCAACCCCGCGTCCTACGTGATCGCCACCGGTTGCTACCCCGAACGTTCTTCCAAGGACCTGCTGGCTATGCCTGAGGTAGACCTCGTCCTGGGGAATACGGATAAGCCGCGTTTAGTGGCACAAGTGCAAGAAGCGCTCCAGGAGCGGCAGCCTCTCAGCAGCCTTCCCCTGGTTGAGGACGACCTGCCGCCGCGGCCGACGGCAGCAGCATCTCGAATGCGCACCTTCCTCAAAATCCAGGAGGGCTGCAATGACTACTGCTCGTATTGCATCATCCCCAAGACCAGAGGCGCTTCCCGCTTTTTCCCGCCTGAGCGCATCATCGCCGATATCAACGAGCGCGCTGCCTCGGGCTTCCAGGAAGTAGTCCTCACGGGCACACAGCTCGGCGACTTCGGCATCGAGCTTACCGGACCCCGTCGCATGGGGCCTGACCAGCGGGACCAGGCTACTGAGGGAAACCCCTTGGCCGACCTCCTGCAACGCATTCTGGATGAGACTACTATCCCCCGCATCCGTGTGTCCTCTCTCCAGCCGCAAGACATGACGGCGGAGCTCCTAGAGCAGTGGCAGGACCCACGTCTGTGCCGGCACTTCCACCTGCCGCTGCAGAGCGGAGCAGACCCTGTGCTGCACGCTATGCGCCGCCGCTACACCGCCCGGCAGTACGAGGAGGCAGTGGAGCGCATTAGGATACGCTACCCGGACGCCTCTATCACTACCGATGTCCTGGTAGGCTTCCCCGGCGAAACCGATGACGATTTTGAGACAACCTACCGCCGCTGTGAAGCCCTGGGTTATGCCGACATGCACGTCTTCCCCTACTCACCGCGGCCCTCCACCCTCGCCGCTCGCCTGCCTGCTCAGGTTGCTGATCCGGTGAAAGAGGCTCGCCTGCAGCGGCTCCTTCACCTTTCAGCAGCGAGCAGGGAACGCTACTTAGCACACGCGGTGGGAACAGCGCGGCCGGTTCTCTGGGAAGAGGCCGCGCCTGCTTTAGACGGCGCTTCTGCTACCCTCCGCGGCCTGACCGATACTTACCTACACGCAACTGCCGCCGGCTCGCCGGAGCTGGTGGGCGCAATCCAAACCGTCCGCTTTGTTAGGGCAACATCCCAGGAATTGTGGGGAGAGCTTTCTGCATGAACACGTTTAACCGTTTTCTACTTATCATTCTGGCGCTGGGCAGCGCCCTCTTCTGGATGGCGGCTGTCCTCTCCATCTGGGTCTTCCCAAGAGAGCTCGCGGAGGTCTTCCGTAGCTTCTCTACCATGCTACGACTGCAACCCTCCGTCCTCCAGGGGCTGATCACCGCGTTAGGCGTCAGCGCAGGGGCCGTCTCCCTCCTAGTCCTCGTTGGGGAGCTCTTCCCGCAGGAGCCCACTATGGTGACTGTGGATAACGTCCACGGCGGCACCGCTGCCGTTACCGTTGCAGCGCTGATGCTGGGCCTCAAGCAGCAATTGGAGGAGCGCACCGGGCTGCAGGCCGTCCGTCCTACTGTAACCTCTCACCACAACGGCTTAGATGTGCACGTAGAGATGCACGCTGATCAGGATACGCAGCTTGTCCACAGTGCGGAGAGTATAACGCAAGCGGTCCGGACTCAGGTGGAAGGGCAGTGGGGACTGAAGTTACACAACGTGCGGGTGACCTTTACCCAGCCTATTTACCAGGACAGGCAGCCCCCAAGCAGCGGCAACAGCCAGAGCAAAGAGTCTGGGGGCAATATCATCGTGCCCAGCCAAGACAACGATCCGGGCCGTATGTCATCAATCCCAAGAACATTTCAGCGGCCTAGCGAAATGGCACAGGAACAGACAACAGAGCAGGAAAAAGAGGAACGGGACAGGTCTAGCTAGAGGAGCGCCAGGTTATTCCTGTGTACTACCTCGTCCCCAAAGGAATACCCCAATACGCCTTCAATCTCCGTAGAGCGCAGCCCCTTCAGTTGCTGCAACTCCTGAGCGCCATAGTTCACTAAGCCGCAGGCAATCTCATGCCCAGCGCTGTCTTTAATGGAGACAATGTCTCCACGCTGGAACGGCCCTTCAACCGTCCCGACCCCCGCGGGGAGCAGGCTCCGGTTCCCGGACCGTAGTGCCGCCGCTGCGCCATCGTCCACTGTTAGTGCGCCTCGACGGGAGAGGCCGGACACCATCCAGCGTTTGCGGCTCTCTACCTTGCTGGCTGTGGGTAGGAAGAGCGTGCCCACATTCTCGCCTGCGGCCAGCCGTGACAGCACTTCCGGCTCCCGGCCGTCCGCGATGATTACCGCTACTCCGGAAGCCGTTGCCATCTTAGCCGCCTGAATCTTAGTAGGCATCCCACCGCGGCTGCGCGCCGCTACCGTCTTCCCCGCCATCCGCTCCACAGACACATCAACGCGCCGCACTAAGGGCACGTGCTGTGCGGCAGGGTCCTCGCCAGGGTCGGCGGTGTAGAGGCCGTTGATGTCGGTGAGGAGCATCAGCACGTCGGCATCCACCAGGTTGGCAATGAGCGCCGAGAGGTTATCGTTGTCGCCAAAGGTTGCCCCGGCAATCTCCTCAACGGCAACCACATCGTTCTCGTTCACTATGGGGACTACCCCCAGCTCCAGCAAGGAGCGCAGGGTGTTGCGCGCGTTCAGGTAACTCAGGCGGTTCTGGAGTTCGCCCCGGCTTACTAGCGCCTGGGCTACGGTGATGCCGTGGCTGCGGAAGAGCTGGTCGTAAGCATCCATAAGGATGCTCTGGCCTACAGCCGCCCAGGCCTGACGCGCGCTCTCTCGCGGCAGCTTGGCAGCCTCGCCCAGGCGGTGCCGGCCTGCCGCTATCGCCCCGGAGGAGACCAGGATCATCGCTCTGCCCTGCTGGTGTAGCTGGGCTACTTGCCCAACCAGGGTTGCCATCACCTCAGTGTCCAGGCGATCCGTGCCTGCGGTCAGCAGGTTCGTGCCCAACTTGACCACTATCGTCTGAAAGGAAAGCAGCGGCCATGCCGCTGCTTCGCGCGCTTGTGTCATCTCGGTTGTATGCTCAGACGTAAGCTGTCACCCTTGTTAGAAGTGCTCTCATTATAGCATGGCCGCGCCTCCGGCCAGCCGCCTTGCTTCTCAGATGCAAATCCAGCATGCTATACTTGCTAACAGCGAGGTAGTTAATTTGAAAGTCACCACTGAAAAACTGGAAAAGAGCCAAGTCGCGCTCCAGGTAGAGGTTGAACCCGAAGTCCTGGAGCAAACTTTGCAGCGGGCCTACCGCCGTTTGGTGAACCGCACCCAGATCCCAGGCTTCCGCAAGGGGAAGGCCCCACGATCGCTGTTAGAACGTCATCTTGGGCACGAAGCCCTTCTCCATGAAGCACTGGAAATCCTAGTCCCAGAAGCCTATGAGCAAGCGCTAAAAGATGAAACCATTCCCGCTATCGGCCACCCTGAAATCGAGCTCATCCAAACCGAGCCTTCCGTCTCCTTCAAAGCAACCGTTGCCGTCGAGCCCTCCGTAGATGTCGGCGATTACAAGAAGCTCACCTTCACCCTGGAAACAGACGAAGTGCAGGATGAGCAGGTGAACGAAGTGCTGGAGCAGCTACGGGCCGGCTACGCCCCCTGGGAGGACACTGAGGACCCCCTCACTCGAATGGATAGAGTGACTATCAAGCTAGACAGCCACGTCATTGACGGCGAGAATCGTCCGACCTTTGTCGAGCGTGACAGCGTTAGCCTCTCCCTTGGCGAAGACTCGGAAGATCCCGTTCCGGGCTTCCTCGAGCAGCTTCTCGGAACGAAGAAGGGCGACACCAAAGAGTTTGACCTAGTTGTGCCGGAGGAGTATGAGGACACCCCCCTCGCAGGCAAGACCATTCAGTTTGAAGTCAGCATCCTGGAAGCCCAACGGCCGCAGACCCTCGAACTGAATGATGAGTTCGCCAAGACCGTGGGCAACGGCTACGAAACCCTTGATGCACTGAAGGACCAGATCCGAACCGATCTCAAAACCCGCGCTGAGCGCGAGAAGCGGGACGCGCTGGAGGTAGAGATCCTGGACTCCCTGGTAGAGACCGCTACGGTGGAGTATCCCGATATCCTGGTAGTGCATGAGATAGAGCACCTGATGCAGACGGACAACTCAATCCCCCGCGACGCTCAGGGCCGCGTGGACAGCTACCTAGCTTCCGTCGGCAAGAGTCCTGAAGAGTTCGTAGAGGGCTACAGGGAAGAAGCTGCTAAGCGTGTGCTCCGCTCCCTGGTCTTGGAAAAAGTCACCGAACTGGAAGAGATTGAGGTATCAGAGGAAGATATTGATGCCGAGATAGAGAGCCTCCTCACCAACGCCGGTGAGCAAGGGGAGACGCTACGGGGTTGGTTCAATCTCCCGGAGCGCCGTACCTCCCTTCAGGGCACCCTGATCCGGCGCAAGACGATGGAGCGCATCATCGACCTTACTACTCAGACCGTCGAGGTTGAAGCCGCTGCGAAGGCAAAGGCTCCAGCCAAGAAAGCCACTAAAGAAGCCGAAGAGAACGCGGCTGACTCCCCCGAGCCGAGCAAGCCGACCCGTACAAGAACAAGTCGAGCAAAGAAGGACTAAGCGCATGGACGAAGCACAACGGTTCCGAAATGTTATCCCTATGGTCATCGAGTCCGGCGCACGCGGTGAGCGCGCGTTTGATATCTACTCCTTGCTGCTGCGGGAGCGCATTATCTTCCTGGGCACGCCCATTGATGATCAGGTAGCCAACCTCATCATCGCCCAACTCCTCTACCTTGAGCGTGAGGACCCGGATAAAGACGTTCACCTCTACATCCACAGCCCCGGCGGCGTCATTTCTGCCGGCCTTGCTGTCTACGATACGATGCAGCTCATCCGCCCGGACGTTTCCACCATCTGTGTGGGTATGTCTGCTAGCATGGCTACGGTACTCCTCTGCTCCGGTGCAAAGGGCAAGCGTTATGCCCTACCAAACTCCACCATGCACATGCACCAGGCCAGGGGCGGCGCAAGCGGTGAGGCTTCGGACATCGAGATTGCTGCCAGAGAGATCCTCCGTAACCAGGAGATGATTCGGGGCATTCTCGCGGAGCGCACCGGCCAGCCCATGGACCGCATTGTCCATGACTCAGACCGTGACTACTACATGTCCGCCGACCAAGCCAAAGAGTATGGCATCGTTGACGAGCTGCTGACCCCTCGGTAACCCAGCATCGTAACGTCAATAATAAGGGAGCGTTGCATACTGGTAGCTGGAGGCCGCAAGTAGATGCCCGCAAGCAGAAGCAATAGACTTCAATATCACTGCTCTTTCTGCGGTAAAGGCCAAGACCAGGTAAGGCGGCTCATCGCCGGTCCTGGCGCGGTTTATATCTGCGACGAGTGCGTAGAGCTTTGCCGTGAGATCGTCAACGAGGAGTCCGGCAAGGGGGCGCCCACTACCGCAGACGCGCCGAGCACCCCTACTCCAAAGCGCATCTACGAGCTGCTGAGTGACTACGTCATCGGCCAAGAGCGCGCTAAAAAGGTGCTCAGTGTCGCGGTATACAACCACTACAAGCGCATCGGCTCCGGCAATCCCATGCCTGGCACGGATGTAGAACTAGAAAAGAGCAACATCCTCCTCCTGGGACCCACTGGCTCCGGCAAGACACTACTTGCCCGAACCCTTGCCCGCATCCTGGATGTGCCCTTCTGCATAGCCGATGCCACTTCCCTCACCGAAGCCGGCTATGTTGGCGAGGACGTGGAGAATATCCTGCTCCGCCTCATTCAAGCGGCAGACTTTGATGTCTCCCGCGCGGAGCGCGGCATCATCTACATAGATGAGATCGATAAGATTACCCGTAAGAGCGCTAACCCCTCCATCACACGGGACGTTTCCGGAGAGGGTGTGCAACAGGCGCTCCTGAAGATTATAGAGGGCTGTATTGCCAACGTGCCGCCGCAGGGCGGGCGCAAGCATCCCCACCAGGACTTTCTGCAGCTCAACACCGCTAACGTGCTCTTTATCTGCGGCGGCGCATTCGAAGGGCTGGAAAACATCGTCCGCCGCCGGCTCGGCACCTCTGCCCTCGGCTTCAAGGCAGCCACGGCAAACCAAGAGGATGAGGATGTCCGAACGCTCCTGGCGCAGGTAACGCCGGAGGACCTGCTGGAGTACGGTCTTATCCCTGAGTTCGTGGGACGTCTTACTACCGTGGCGGCTCTGGATCAGCTGAGTGTCTCAGCCCTAGTTCGCGTGTTGGTGGAGCCTAAGAACGCCATTGTGAAGCAGTACCAGCGCCTCTTCTCTATGGATCAGGTGGAGCTCTCCGTGACGGAAGAGGGTCTCCATGCTGCCGCCGCCGCCGCCCTGGAGCACAAGACTGGCGCTCGCGGCCTGCGGGCCATCATAGAAGAGACCCTGCTGGACATCATGTACGAGATACCCTCCCGCGGCGACATCGAAAAGTGCATCGTGGGTGCAGAAACCATCACCCACCGCAAACCGCCGCTCCTGGTCACCCGGAGCCACCGCCCGCAAGAGAGCCTGGACGACGAGGTCGAGGAAGCGCCCGCTTAGTCCTGGCTCACCCTCCCTATAGCTCATCCCCATGGACGATCTACTCTACGGCGTGTATGCTCTTTCGCTGGGGCTTGCCCTCATTGTCTTCCGCGATTTCTTAAGCGCCGGCACCGCCAAGATTAACCGTCTGCTCTGGCGCGCTAGATATACAAGTGAGCAGGAGGGCGTTCCCAAGGTGCTCTTCCCCCTCCTGGGCGTGCTCTTCTGCGTTATCGGTCTCCTGAGCCTCTTGCGCGTTGTCTTCTAGGCCGCCCCGCAAAGCCCTCCCTACGCCTTAGGCCGCTCTCCCAGCGCCGCCTCCACCTGCTCGGTCAGATCCAGCGTTGTAACCGCGCGTCCCGCGTTGTCAATGACCTGATAGTCCCGCACCGCCAGGCCGCTGCTGCAGAAGGCCTTCAGCGTCGCTAGGATGAACGGTAGCTCCCGCGTGGCTCCCACCTGCCGGATCGACTTGAACAGCGGGTGCTCCTCGCCCTGGGCGGCTTGGATTGCCTTACTGGACGCGTCGCCTAGGGCTGCCCACAGCGGATCCAGCGCCGGTGTCCGCAGCGAGAAGCGGCAGTAGGTTGCCACGGGTCCTAGGTCTAGCTCGGGTGTGGCAGCGTGCATGAAAATACCGGACTCTGCCGCCCGCTGATCAATAAGCTGCCAGATGACCTCCTGCCAGGTTCCTATGGGACCCCCTGGCGCTGCTGGATGCATATTAATAAATGGGAACGCCTGGCCTAACGCTGGTGACATTACCAGCATGTACCCCGCCAGCACCACCAGTTCGGCAGAGTAGCCCCGCAACGCGTTCGCCACGGCTTTGTCGTAGCTTTCTCGCCAAGGAGCAAAGTTGCTGCCGTCGAAACCCATCCCGCGCCCCCCGTGCTCGCGCCGGAACTTGCTGAAGGAGAGGGTTACCAGCGGGACGCCGTAGCTCTCTACTTGGTCTAGGAATGCATCCGTCTCCGGAGACTCGCCACGTTCTCGGTTGCAGAAAACGTAGGCTATCTGAGCCTCCAGATCGCCTCGCTGGATCGCCTCCCAGGCGGCGCGCAGCAGCTCACGAGAGCCCGATCCCCGGGCCGTGGAAAACCATCCTAGCTGATACAAAAGAGGACTCCGTTAAATGACATCACTCACCTTATAACTCATAGGTCTAGCCCGCACAACCACATTTAGCGGGCTGAATAAAGTCCTTCTTGGCGCACTCCTCACTCAGCCTCTTGCCTCGTATACTAAGGGTGCTATGGCTCCTAACCTCTCCGTTGAACTCGCGCCTCACCACAAGACAGGCCTTCACCTCAGGAACCCTGTCCTGGTGGCTTCCGGCACCTTTGGCTACGGAACTGAGTACGCGTCCCTGGTGGACATCCAGCGCTTGGGCGCAATCGTTAGCACGGGCGTCACCCTGCGGCCGCGTAGGGGCAACCGGCAGCCTCGTATTGCAGAGACGCCGGCGGGGATGCTCAACTCCATCGGCCTCCAAAACATCGGCCTGCGCAGGCTGCTCAGAGACAAAGCGCCTATCTGGGCCGGCTGGCAGGTTCCCGTCATCGTCAACATAGCCGCCGAGACGCTGGAGGAGTTCGACCGCTTAGCCGCTGCCTTGGAGGATGTTCCGGGCATCGCGGGACTGGAAGTGAACCTCAGCTGCCCTAACGCGGACCAGGGCGGCGAGGAGTTCGGCAGCAACCCCGCCATGGCCGCCGCGGTCACCCAGCGGGTGCGGCGCGCCACCACACTCCCCGTCATCGTAAAGCTCACCCCCAATGTCGCCGACATCCGCGACGAGGCCCAGGCCGTAGAGGATGCGGGCGCAGACGCCGTCACCGTGGCCAACACCCTCTACGGCTTGGCTATAGATGTAGAAAGCCGCAGTACCGTCATGCCTCGGGGCGTTGCAGGGCTCTCCGGCCCAGCTATCAAGCCCATCGCCCTCTATCACGTCTACCGAGCCGCACAGGCTGTGTCTATCCCTATCATCGGCAGCGGCGGCATCGCCACCACCAACGATGCCTTGGAGTTCATTATGGCGGGCGCAAGCGCGGTACAGGTCGGCACGGTAACGTTCGTAGACCCAACGGCTTCTCTAGCTATTCTGGACGGCTTGGAGGCCTACGTTACTGAAAATAGCCTTGGGTCTTTGCAGGAAGTCCGCGGTGCGGCGCAACCTTGAGCCGCTTGCAGTGTTCTGAACACTGGCAACAGTGCGCTATATTGCCTGCCCGCTTCTCGGATAGCGCGTTTTGTCCCGGACTATGCGTTGTCCCAGGAGCACGCCGCCATTATAATGGAGGGTAACTCTCTCTTCTCGGTAGTGTGCCATGCTGTATAACGTTACGACGCTGCTCAAAGAACTTACGGGAGCCGAGCGAGAGTACCAAGTAGAAGAAACCTCGCTTGTCCCTTGGACTGAAGGCGAACCCCCGCAGGTAGTGGGAAGGGTTCATATGCTGCGGACGCAGCGCGGGCTTCTGGTCACGGCCAAGCTCTCCACCAGCGAGATGCTAGAGTGCGGCCGGTGCCTTGAAGAGTACCGTCAGGCGCTTGTGCTGGAAATAGAGGACGAGTTCGTCCCTGTGGTGGATGTAGCAACTGGGCTTCCTCTGCCGCCGCCTGAGGAGGACGACGACGTCTTCACCATCGGCACCGACCACGTGCTGGATTTGACGGAGGCAGTGCGGCAAGCTATCTTACTGGCTAGACCTATGAAGCCGCTCTGCACTGAGCGTTGCGCCGGTCTCTGCCAAGAGTGCGGACAGAATTTGAACAAAGGGCCGTGCAGTTCCCACGATGAATCGGTTGATCCACGCTGGGAAAGCCTAAAAAAGCTGCTACAATAACGCAATACGAGCGCGCAAAAGTGCGCCACGCAGGAAAAGGAAACAAAAGACTATGGGCGCACTGCCAAAAAGAAAACTTAGCGGACGCCGCCGCGGCAATCGTCGCAGCCACACTCACGTAGCTGTGTCCTCGCTTGCCCGCTGCCCGCGGTGCCGCAACTACTACCAGACCCATCACGCCTGCCCCAACTGCGGCTTCTACAAGGACCGAATTGCCGTAGAGATTCCAGTACGGGGCGAGCCGGGCTCCCAATTCTAGAGTTAGCTGGGCCAATGGGAACAACGGCCTACCTCTTTCCTGGACAGGGCGCTCAAAAAGTGGGCATGGGCCAGGATCTCTTCCAACGCTACAGCACCGCTCAGGCAATCTTTGAGGAAGCGGATGCTGTGTTAGGTTATTCCCTAAGCCAGGTGTGCTTTGAGGGGCCAGAGGAGCAGCTACGGCAGACCGTGCACACCCAGCCCGCTATCTTTGTGGTCAGCTACGTCTGCCTGAAGGTGGCCCAGGAGTTGGGCGTCCCACCCATCACAAAAGCGCCCGAGTTGCTTGCGGGCCACAGCCTTGGCGAATACACCGCCGTCCTTGCTGCGGGTAGCCTCTCCTTTGCGCAGGCCCTCACCCTTGTCCAACACCGCGCCAGCCTCATGGAAGAGGCAGGTCAGGCTTCCAGCGGTGCGATGAGCGCTGTCTTAGGCATGGAGCTCGCAGCTTTGGAAGCCGTCTGCAGCGAAACAGGCGTCCAGATAGCGAACATCAACTCCCCGGAGCAGGTGGTTATCAGTGGCTCGAGCGATGCTATTGCCAGGGCTAACGCGCTCGCTCAAGAGCGGGGCGCACGGCGCGTTGTTCCCTTGGAAGTAAGCGGCGCGTTTCATTCCCGCCTCATGGCTCCAGCTCAAACAGGCATGGCCAAGGCGCTGGAAGCCGTAACGTTGCGAGACGCCGCCGTACCCATCGTAGCTAACGCCACCGCCGCGGCAATCGCGTCGGCGCAGGATATCAAGCGTGAGTTGCACGACCAGGTTTGTGCGCCCGTACAATGGGCTGCATCTATTGAGTATATGGTGGCCAGTGGCGTCACCAATTTTGTCGAGATTGGGCCGGGACGCGTGCTCACCGGCCTAGTGAAGCGCATCGCTCCCGAGGCCAGCACCTGGAACCTGGGCGACCTCGCCTCTCTCGAAGCAGCCAAAGCGGCATAGTCGGCCCAGAAGTCGAGTATTATCAACACATGGCAGGACAACGACAGCGAGCCCGCAGCCTGGCGCTACAAGCGCTCTACGAGGCCGACCTTAGCGGACACTCCGCTACGGAGTCCCTAGAGCGACTTCTGGAGGAGTACCCCCTGCCGCTTCAAGCGCATGACTACACCCGCGACCTCGTAGCGACGGTGGATGCCCACCGGCAAGAGATAGACGGCTTGATCAGTGAGATAGCCCCCCAGTGGCCTGTCGACCAGATAGCTATTGTCGATCGCACTGTCCTGCGCATCGCCATTGTTGAGCTAAGAGGACTTGTCCCCACCCACGCAAAGCTCACAGCTCCGCCTAAAGCCATCATCAACGAGTCGGTGGACTTGGCTAAGCGGTTTGGCGGAGATGGTTCGCCTGGCTTTGTGAACGGGGTTCTGGGCAGTGTAGCTGACAAAGTACTCGGGCTTACATCATCAAAAACGCCCTCATAGGGCACAATAAACGTAAGAGAAACAACGGAGGTTTGGCATAGTGGCAACTGTATTTGAGCGAGTCAAGGGTATAGTCGTGGAGCAGCTTGGCGTTGACGAAGGAGAAGTCATCCCCAGCGCTTCCTTTGTGGATGACCTGAACGCAGACTCTCTGGACCTCGTAGAGCTCATCATGTCCATGGAAGAGGAGTTCAGCACGGAGGGCAAGAGCCTGGAGATCTCCGACGAAGACGCAGAGAAGATCGTCACCATCCAGGACGCCGTAGACTTTCTCCGGGACCACGACATAGAGGATGAATAAGACCGACGCCTAAGCAAGGGCATCGATCTTACTATTTCAACACACACCTATAGCGTCATCGGACGCAAAGGAGAGGGTGCTTAGCGCCCTCTCCTTGTTATTTCCTGTTTATTTACGTAGCCCAGGCTCTCGAGCAGCTATCTCGATACGGTGCACTTTAGTGATTGGCTTGTGTGCTAGCGCTCCCGGACCGCGCCATCAGACTAGACACCAGTAGCACTATCGTTGCTAGTCCCATCGCCAGAGGGACGGCTATTACCTTTCCCACTAGAAGCAGCGCTACTCCAATGCTTGCCACCAGTAGCACAACAAATGCGGTTACGCCTGCAGGGATGGCAAAGGGGAGCAGCGCCGAACCAATGGCGCCAATAGGCCCATCTGATCGGAAGGTTCTCAGAATGAACGCGCAGACCACAAAAACAGCGGCTGCGCCACCCAGCAACTGGAGTGTAAAGGGTGGTAGTGGGATTGGTTCAATCGTCATGGCTTTTCCTCATTTCTTGCGCTGCGACCGCGCACATCTGCTAGTCCCAGGACCGTTCCGGCTCTCGTTCCTCGTGGTTAAACCAAATGAAGAAGATGGACCCGGCCACTAGCCACAGAGCCAGTCCACCAGCAATCTTCATAATAAGCCCGCCAACCTGCTGGTCCATTAGTGGGCTCATATCCCACACCCGTGGCGCAACGGCGTAAAGCGGGTAAACCACTGTATCAGAGAAGGTGATAACAGAGGCCAGAATGGCAGGCACTAGCGATTGAATAAACAGATACATCATCTGCGCCGGATAGCTGATTCGTGGCAGCTCCGGCATCGGGCTGAACACCGGCCACCACAGCAGCACTCCGGTGAACAGGTAGATAAAGTGGTTGAAGATATGCAGGTAATGGTTTAGCAAGGCGGCTTCATAAAGCGCGGGGACATGCCAAAACGCCATCGTAAGATTGAATAGTACGATAGCCACTACCGGCTTGGTGAAGAACCGGGCTACCGCAAATGCCCAGGGGTGATACGTGAGAGGACGCAACAGCCAGGACGGCATACCCAGCAGCAAAAGGGGCGGCACCAACAGCGTAAGTAGCATGTGCTGCACCATGTGGGCGCTAAACAAATAGATCTCGCTCAGTTCGTGGAGCGGCGTGCCTTCCGCCAGGAAAATGACGAGGACACCAGCGCTGAACAGCCCCACGTGGCGCGCCTCAATAGGATTAAGCCAGCGGGGTGCAGGCCGCAGCTCCCAGAGCGCTAACAGATACCCTCCCAGCAACACGCTGCAAAGGAGGATGACGTCTAGGTGGAGGTGCCAGTCCATGGCTTGGAAGGGGTGGAGCTACCCCCGCGTGCTAGTGCTCCAGCGGAGCAACCGACTGGGTGCCCGCCATATTGCCGGCAATGATGAATAGGATAAGCAAGGCAAGGAGCACCACGCCCGCTAGCACCAGACCGCCGATAAAAAGCACAGAGAACAGCTTGTTATCAAACTTCAGGTGCATGAACCACATCACAACCATTGCAAACTTGATGGCAGAGAGCACCAACAAGATCGGCACCAGCATATCCCCAATAGCCGTCACATAGTAAGTAACAACCTCTACGGCGGTGATCACCGCCAATATGATTGCTATCTTGATGTATTCAAGCGGCTGTGGGTGAGACTGGTCGTGCTGTTCTGCTGTGGTATGCATTCGATTCTAGCCCTGGTAGTTTCGCGATTCTTTAGCCGCCCCCACCGGGAAGGGGGGCAGGAATCAAGTAAACCAGCGTAAAGATAACGATCCAAACAATGTCTACAAAGTGCCAGTAGAGACCTACCAGTTCCACTGTGAGGCTCTCTCCTGTAGGCAGCCCGCCACGCAGCGATATCACGAACAGGGAGAGGAGCATGATCACCCCAAGGGTTACGTGGGCGCCGTGGAAGCCGGTGAGCACAAAGAAGGTAGTCCCAAAGAGGTTCACGCTGGGATCCAGCCCTTCCACCACAAAAGTGGTGAACTCATAAAACTGGCCGCCCAAGAAGACGATGCCCAGCAGGGAAGTGGCCACTAACCAAATACGCAGCCCGCGGTGATCGCCTCGTTGGATCGCAGCCAGCGCCAGCACCATGGTAAGGCTGCTCATGAGCAGCACAAAAGCGCTAACGGAGGTGTACGGAATATCAAACACCTCGTGCGGCAGCGGTGCAGCCAAGCTGCGCCCGCGGTAGATCATGTAAGTAGAAATGAGTGAACCAAAGAACAGGCAGTCAGACCCCAAAAAGGTCCACATAACCAGTTTGCGGTGATCCAACCCAGTGCTGGTGGGCTCACTCACCGCATGACTTGCGGCCGATGCTTCGTGCAACGTTAACTACTCCCTTGTTTTGCTACTCTGCAACGGGCTCAGAGCACCATGCGTAGATGCCGCCAAGCATAAGCAGTGCGCCAGCTGCGCTCACCCAGAGCCCTGCAATGAGGCCGGCAAGGAGGCACAACTGCCCTATCGCCACAACCAAAGGCAGGTAGGACGGCGACGGCATATGGATCCCGTGCCCGCCTCCCTCATCATGGCTCGACTCTTCATGGTGCGCCACCGGCTCGTAGGCTTCGCCATGGCCGCTCTCCGGATATTTCTCCGACCAGTAAGGGTCTCGACCGTAAACTGTAGGCACGGTGGCAAAATTATACTCGGGCGGCGGCGAAGCAATCGACCACTCCAGGGTGCGGCCATCCCACGGGTCATTCCCGGACTCTTTACCCTTGCCCCAACTGTAGAACACATTAACCAGGAACAAGATGATAGAAGCAACGATGATGAACGAACCCAGCGTCTGCACCATATTCCAGAAATCCCAGCCCATGCCCGACGGGTAGGTATAGACACGGCGGGGCATACCATTGAGCCCCAGGATATGCATTGGCGCAAAGGTCACGTTGAAGCCGATAAACATTAGCCAGAAATGCCACTTGCCAATTGTCTCACTCAAGAGCCGGCCGGTAAGCTTTGGCCACCAGTAGTAGATGCCGGAGAACAGGCCGAAGATGGACCCGCCGAACAGCACGTAGTGGAAGTGCGCCACAATGTAGTAGGTATCCTGTTGCTGGTAGTCCGCAGGCGGGGCTGCGTGGGTTACCCCGCTCAACCCGCCAATGATGAACATAGACACAAAGCCCAGTGAAAAGAGCATGGGAGTTTTAAAGCTTATTGCCCCGCCCCACATAGTGCCAATCCAGTTGAATATCTTCACGCCTGTTGGCACAGCAATGAGCATCGTGGTAACCGCAAACACGGAGTTCGCCACAGGTCCCAGCCCTACAGTAAACATGTGGTGTGCCCACACGCCCCAGCCCATGAACCCGATTGCGATGCCAGAGAACACCACAACTGCGTAGCCGAACAACGGCTTGCGGGAAAACGTAGGCAGTACCTCAGACACTATGCCCATCGCAGGCAAGATGAGAATGTAGACCTCTGGATGACCAAAGAGCCAGAACAGGTGCTGCCAGAGCACCGGGTCGCCACCTCTATCGGGATTAAAGAAGTTGCCGCCAAAGAAGCGGTCAAAGCCCAACTCAAGGAGCGCTACCGTAATCACAGGGAAGGCAAAGACCAGCAAGAAGGATACCACCAGGGTCATCCAGACAAAGAGCGGCATGCGCATCATGCTCATCCCTGGCGCGCGCATATTCAGAATCGTCACAATGAAGTTGAAGGCGGCTGCCATGGAGGACGTGCCCAGAATCAGCAGGCCTATTAACCAGAAGTCTATGCCGTGTCCCGGGTTGAACGCCTTAGACGTGAGGTTAGCGTAGCCAAACCACCCGGCGTTCGGAGCACCGCCAAAGATGAAGCTGCTGTTCAAAAATAAGCCGCCCGAGATGAATACCCAGTAGCTAAAGGCATTCAATCGCGGGAACGCCACATCTCTCGCGCCAATCATCAAGGGAATAATAAAGTTGAAGAAGGCAGCGCTCATGGGCATCACTACAAGGAAGATCATCGTGGTGCCGTGCATGGTAAACAGCTGGTTGAACGTCTCTGGATCGACTATTGTGCTGTTTGGCGATGCAAGCTGCACACGCAGAACCATCGCCTCCAAGCCTCCGAGCAGGAAGAACATGAACGCGCTGACACCGTACAGCACACCAATGCGCTTATGATCGACGGTAGTAAGCCACCCAACAAATCCTTCGTGGGTGCTGGGGCGCTTTACAATTCCGGCTAGGGATCCCGTTGTGGCTGCCATTTGCCTCACCTCAAGCTCCGCAGATAGGCCACAAGCGCCGTAATCTGCTCATAACTCAGGTCGATATTAGAGTTCTTGAATTGCTCCGACATAAGATTCCCAGGCTTCACCTTATCCGGGTCGTCCAGCCACTCAAAGAGGTTCTCTGGTGTGTTCTCCATCATGCCACCAGCCAACGTCTGACGACTACCGAAATGCGTAAGGTCCGGTCCAACATTGCCCACACCTGACGTGCCCTCAATAGTGTGACACACAATGCATTGGTTTGTTGGGTTGGCAAACACTGCCGCGCCCTCCGCTACCCTGTCCGAGGGCGGCCCCGGTACCGACTTCTGCTGCGCGACCCACGCGTCAAACTCGGCTCTAGGCTGCACAATGACCCGGAAGCGCATGTTGGCATGCTGGATGCCGCACAACTCAACGCACTGGCCTAGATACGTGCCAGGCTCATCTCCCTTCAGCCACATAGTGTTGACGCGGCTTGGGATAGCGTCAATCTTGCCGGCTAGTTTGGGTACCCAGAAGCTATGGATAACATCGGTTGACTCAATGTGTAGGCTTATCTCCTCACCTACGGGGATGTGCAGATCGCTGGCCGTCACAACGCCTACGCCTGGGTACTCAAACTCCCACCACCACTGGTGGCCCACTACCCGGACATTCATGCCTACGTCCGGCACGCGGGCGTTGTCAAAGGTAGTCGCCACGGTGGGAACGGCAACGGCGCAGAGCAGCAGTGTAGGCGCAATGGTCCAGCCAATCTCTAGCCGGGTGTTGCCGTGGGTCTGTACCGGAATACCTTGCCCTGGCTTGCTGCGATATCTCAGGATGGTAAATAGCAGTAGGCCTTCAACCAGAAAGAAAACCGCTGCGGCCAACCAGAAGATCAGCCAGAAGAGGTCTTGTTGCCTTTTGCCAACTTCACCGACCGTGGCCAAGGTGTTCTGCGGATCACTAGGACTACAGCTCACCTGGAGCAAGACTAAGCCTGCCAGGATCCCGAAGGAGGCAATTAAAGTATGGTTAGGACGTAAGCGCGCAAAAAAAGATGGCATAACTTACTCAGAAAATAAACAGAGATTGTGCAAATTTTCTCATACTGTGATAGCGGTGTCTATTCTAACAGAGGGCATAGTGCGGGTCAATAACAATTTGTGCCTGTAGAACGTCAAAATACTTCCTCGCTCTGAGCGGCCCTAGAGCCTCCACCTATCTACGACCAGCGCAAAAAATAAGAACGCCAAGTACAGAATGGAGTATCGGAACATCCCCCTAGCTGCAGCAGTGGTAGCCTCCCGGAACAACCGCGCGGCATAGTAGATAAAGAGCCCGCCCAGCAAGAGCGCTGACGTAATGTAGATCAGCCCTACTTCCTGGATGAACACCACCAGCAGCGTGAAGGCCACTAGCCATAGCGAATAAAACACGATCTGCCGTCGCGTCTCGGCTTCACCGCTCACTACGGGCAACATGGGTATTGCAGCTCGTTCGTACTCCCGCCGGATGAGCAGCGCCAGCGCCCAGAAATGAGGCGGCGTCCAGAAGAAGATCACGGCAAATAGGTAGACCGCTAGGACACTCACCTCCCCCGTCACGGCAGCCCAACCTACTAACGGTGGCACGGCGCCGGCGGCTCCGCCAAGCACGATGTTACTCGGCGTCGATCGCTTCAGCCACCACGTGTATACAAAGACGTAGTACAACAGACCGCCTAGCGATAGGGCGGCCGCCAGCCAGTTCACGATTAGTCCTAGCAACAGCATTGCAAGGATAGCCAGTGCAAACCCAAAGGTTAGCGCTTGCCGCGGCGTCACAATTCCTGCCGGAATAGGACGGTGACTCGTCCGCTGCATCACACCGTCAATGTCTCTATCCATATAACAGTTGAAGGTGTTGGCCGCGCCCGCAGCCAGCGCGCCGCCTAGCAGCGTCGCCACCACTAGATGGAAGGGGGGAAACCCTCGGGCCGCCACCAGCATGGCCGCCAGGGTGGTAACCAAGAGCAGCGAGATGATACTGGGCTTCATCATTACTAGGTAGGCCGATGCAAGGTCGACCACCCCGCGGTTGCCCGCGGCCGTCCTGTCCTCTGCTCCAGCCGGCAGCGGAGGAGCCGATGCGCTGCGGACTGCCAGGCTCGCCAGGAGCACTACGCTCACCCACACTGCAGACGCCCCTGCAACATGCAGGCCGCGTAACAGCGGCGGTGCGCCCAACGAGACCATGTTTGCCCCCACGACAAACTGGAAGACTCCTGCACCCAGCACCGCAAGGACAGCTGCGCCTAGCTCTGGCGCAACTGACTTAGCTTGCCAGGCACGCATCAAAGTGAACGCCAGCAGCCCGAACACGCCGTAGGCCATCGTACGGTGGAGCAATTGCAGGTCCGTTAGCGGATCACGCCCAAAGGGAAAGAGTGTGCCATCGCACCCGGGGAAGCCGGCGCATGCCCAGGTTGCGCCGGCGGCTCGCACCACGCCGCCGGTCAGCAGAAGCAAGAAGAGCGCTACTGCGCTTAAGCTGCAGAGCACTGCCACACGCTTGAGTGCGGCGGGATTGCTGACGCCTGGAGTATCCCCAGAGAACACACTTATCGCCACCAGCAGTCCGAGGATCATGAGCGCAACCGAGAGGTGTACCAGCACAATCCAAGGCGGCAACTCCAACAGCACCGTGATCGCGCCCAGCCCAATCTGTGTGGCCAGGAGCAGCGGCAGCACCGCAGCCGGACCCATTACCGACCGCACGTGCCGGCGTGTGCGCCACGCGCCAAAGACAACCGCCAAAATAAGCGGCGACCCAATGGCCGCCACTAAGCGGTGAAAGTATTCAATAAGTGCAGTGAGCTCCAGCGGTGGTATGAGACTTCCGTGACATAGCGGCCAGTCCGGACATCCCAGCCCGGAGCCCGTCACGCGCACCGTTGCGCCCATTACAATAATGAAGTAGGTGGCCGTTGTTGCGACAAGAGCCAGCCGTTGCATTCCGTTCATGCTTCTGTTTGCTCTGCTAGCGCTCCTATCTTGGAGACGCGCAGATAGCATTATAACCTCTTGTGTACTAAATCCCCCGGCTTTACTGAAGAAAAACTGAAGAATATTGGGAATAGCGTCGCTCTAACTTCAATAGAGTAGCACTACTGCGCAGAACCCGTCACCACCCAAATAGACCCTAATTTGACATAGCCACCTCGCGGTGCTACAAGAGGATGCAATAGGGATCTACCTTATATGGATGCAGCAAGCGAATTAACCCAAACAAAGGAGGGTTGCAATGGTAGCGTCGATTGACCGCACGGTGTCGAGGCTCGTTGACTTTGACGGGGGCAAGATGAACCCCGAGATCTTCTGCGACCGGGACATCTACGAGCAGGAGCTGGAGCAGATATTCGCCCGCACCTGGCTGTTTGTAGGCCATACCAGCCAGATCCCCAACCTCGGCGATTTCATCATCTCTCGCATGGGCGAGGAAAAAGTCATCGTTACTCGTGACCGCAAGAACCAAGTCCATGTCCTCCTGAACTCCTGCCGGCACCGCGGCAACATGGTCTGCCGCTACGACTCCGGCAACGCCTTCGGCTTCCAGTGCACCTTCCACGGCTGGGTGTACGACAGCACCGGCGCATTGGTCACCCTCCCCAAAGTGGACGGCGGCTACGACGAGATGCCCAAGGGCGACTGGGGCCTTATCTCCGCTCGCGTGGCCCTCTTCCAGGGCTCCATCTGGGCCTGCTGGGATAAGGACGCTCCTGATTTCCTGGACTTCCTCGGCGGCTGCGAGATGTACCTTAAGCCCCCCTTCTGCGATTCCGATGGCTCAGACGATGGCGCTGAGATCACCGGCCTTATGAAATGGCGCATCGGCATGAACTGGAAAGTCCCCATGCCGGACAACGACAGCACCCACGGCTGGATCACCCACCGCTCCATCGCGGTCGCTATGGGGAGAGGCGCAGGTGGCGGTCAGACACAACAGAACGCCGACCCGTCCGACTTGGGCAGTTCCTTCAGGAGTACCATGCAGGTGGCCTTCCCTGAGGGGCACACCACGGCGCTCCGGGTGCCATCAGACAAGGACGCTGAGTCTCATTGGCGGGACAACGGCATGTATGATGACTGGCCTGCCATAAAGGAGTACTTCCGAGAGAAGCACGAACTTCGCAAAAAGAACCTGGGCAAATTCGCCTATCTGGATGAAGGCCCCCACGTTTTCCCCAACATGGGCTGGTTCGGTCGGGTCATCCGTATCCTCCATCCCCAAGGTCCCGCGGAGACGGAGATGTGGTCCTACTTCCTGGTGGACAAGGCCGCGCCTCCTGAGGTCAAAGAGGGCATGGCTCGCTACTACGAGCACTGGTACGGCCCAGGCGGCATGACCCAGAAGGATGACATGGAGAACTGGTACAACCTAACCCAGGCCAGCAAGGGTCACATGACGCGCAAGATGAACCTGAACATGCAGCTCCGGCTCTCCGACGACATCATTCACGGCCCATCCAAGTTCGGTCTGCCCGGTCTTTGGGCGCACACCCTCAGCGACTGGAACACCCGCATGTTCTACAAGCGCTGGGGCGAAATGATGGTGTCCGATGACTGGAACTCTATGCGAGTTGAGTCGGCGAAATAAGAAGCGTGGGAGGCGCGCCTCTAAAGGCTTCCGCCCAGCCCTGAATTATTAGCACAATAGAGGCCCCTGGAACCGAGTTCCAGGGGCCTCTGAATATTATCTCGCACCAGCTGGCGGATCGCGGGAGTCAGGGCCTCAACTTGCGGAATCAGATGTCCGTGCGCTGTTGAGCCGCGGGAAATCGCTCAGTGCAGCACGGTGCGCTCCACTGATGGTGTCCATTTTGTAGGCTTGTACAACGCTCACGTAATGCCTTAAACACCAAACGCTCATCTAAACTCATAATATACGCTTGAAATACACTGGATCGGCAGTTAGGCTTGCCATAACTCAAGGTAGGTATTGTCCAGGCATCGTTAAGCGGTGAGGCGATCATGAGCGTCAGCCCTGGGAAAGGTACAGAACACTAAGTGGAGAGACGAGTAATGCCTAGCCTCTCCCCTTACTACTCTATTTAACTTAGGAAACCGACAGAATAGAAAACCCTGTTAGTCGTCTTCTATCGCTTGCTCTACATAGTACTCTAGCACTAGTTTTTCAACGTCTCGGATATTCTTGTGTTGGTCGGAAAGTTCCAGGACTTTGGCTACCGGCTGCCACGGCACTTTAAGCTCTGCGCAGCGATCCTTAGCTACTTGCACCATAGTTTCTCGAGCGGGCAGCGGGAAGGGTAGCTCAAGTAGGCGACTGATAAGCGCTTTATCCATCAAGTCGAACTGATTAGTTGTCAGGATGACCGAAACGTTGGCGGTATCCAATTGATCCAACTCGTGAAAGAGCACGTTGTTCTGCGCAAGATGCCAAGCCTCACCCTTCACCCAGTCACGCCTAGGGAAAACGCTTTCTGCATCGTCGATAAGGATGATTCGCTGATCGTCCGCATGTGACGAAAATAGCTCAGAGATGAGCTGTTCGCTCTCGCCATACCGAGGGCGGGCAATGTCCGAGCCGTCCACAAAGAGAAGCGGCACACCAAGTTCATGCGCAAGGGCTTTGACCATTACGGTCTTCCCTACCCCTACATCGCCCCAGAATACAAAACCACGGATGCCGTGGTGGACGCTGTTAGCAAACTGGTGCCGCACAATCCGGAAGACTTTTCTAAAGATTAAGCGGTAGTCATCCCCTCGCAGATTGCTGATGTCTTCAGTAATATCCATCGGATTAAGCTTACGGAAGATACTCAGCTCCTCATGGCTATGCTCATGGGGATCCTTAATAGGCATTTAGAAGCCCCTTTTCTGTTCGCTCAGCGCAGCATGTCATCAGTGAGTACCGGCTATTGAGTGTTGGCGTACCGTCGGATGGTAGCCCTGGCCCTTACGAATGTCAATCAACTACAACGCGGGGCTGTCACGTAATAAGTAGGAGTTTCAAGTAGCGGGGATTTAGCCTGTGCTTTTCGTCACAATCTTGACACCTATTTTAGGCGCTGCATATAGTGCCCACTGTAGCCTGCAGTAGACAAGATTGTACTTCCGTTAACGAGAACCAGAAGCTTAGAACCTTCACTAAGGAGAGGTGGATGGCAACATTCTACGATAACTGGCTAGGCATGTGGGACAAGGCAGAAACAGAGCGCAAAGAAGCGCGCAAAGTTATTCATGAAGAAGAGATAGAATGGGTAGAAACGCAGCAGGACGCCAAGACCGGTCTGCTGGCCGCCCCAGAGACCGGCTTCCGCACTTGGGGCACTACTACAATGCTTGCCGAGATAGAACCGGGAAAGCACACAGGCAAGCATAAGCACGGCGAAGAAGCCATCCATATTGTGGAGGGCTCCGGCTGCACAGTGGTCAATGACAAGCGCTACAACTGGGACAAAAACTCCACCCTGGTTATTCCCTTTGGCGCAGAGCATCAGCATTTCAACACAGGCGATACAACAGTGCGATATTTCTCCGCGATGGCTCCTCACCTAGAGTTCTTTGCAGGCGTAGCCCGGTTCACCCAATTGGAGAATTGGGGCAAGACCGACCGGATCCCTTCAGTACCACTATCCGCCGACGGATTTGACGACACCGGACGCCGCATTTGCATGACCATCGAGCAGGCAGTCTGGTCCACTGCTGGTGAAGGTGGAGGCCGCAACAGCGCCCCAAGGCTCAGTCAGGAAGAGCTAGCGGTGCTGAAAGATATGGAGGACAAGCCCATCGTCTTGGGGACGCAGGCAGGCTATCAGAACGTACGGCTGCCTACCGGCGGCCACCATGCTCCGGGGCCCAGTTTCATGTCCATCCGCCAGCAGAGCAACGGCTTCAAAGCGAAAGAGGTCGAGATCAGCAGCATCATGCGTGACTATGCCCACACGGCTAGCGGAGTTCACGCTCACATGGAGGCATTTCTTTATATGTTGGAGGGCGAAGGCTACGCCCTGATTGAAGACAGCACTAAAGTGACCTGGAAAAAGGGGTCCCTGGTACACGTACAGGGGCCACAGACCAAGCATCAGCACTTCAATGAAAGCGATGGCTTCTCGGAAATGCTACGGATCGCCCCAGGCTTCCGCTACTTCTTTGAAGACGTGGCCCATGAAGAGTTCCCATACCTGTACTACAGCGTTCGGCCTGAACTGCTGCGCCAGCTCCAGATGGAACGGGAGCGCTCTCGGTAGTCTCAGCTCCCTTTTCCACACTGAAGACAAAGACCGCCGTGCCTACTGGGGCACGGCGGTCTTCTACGATCACGATTGGCGAGGCAACCCGCCTTGTTAGTGCACGCAATATAATGCTGATGCCGCGAAAGGCGACCACCGCCTGGTGGCCATCATCATCTTGGGCATAGGCGACGGAATGTCGATGGGAACATCGCAATCTTGGCAATGGACCTAGCGCCCAGGGACCGCCGGGGCGCTTTCCTAGGCGTCTGGCAGCTACTCACCAGCCTGGGAGGCATTGCGGTACCCTTGGCCCTCGGAACCTATGCGCAGATGTCGGGGACTGCCAGAAGCTTTGTAGCGGTGAGCCTCTGCTTGCTGGTGGCAGTTCCGGTGCTCGGTTTCTTTGGCCCCGAGACGAGAAAACCAACGCCCGCCGCGACCGAGCAAACACCTTCTACCTAGCGCGTTGGAAGATTAGCCCATAGCCTTAAGGGGGTCTGCCTCTGCGTGCTGAAGGCTATCCAGAGCTATTCAGCTGTGTGAGGCCTTGGAGGATAAATGAGCCGGGTGGGTTTCGAACCCACGACCCACGGATTAAAAGTCCGTTGCTCTACCGCTGAGCTACCGGCCCACGTGTGCGTAAAATGGGGGAATTGTCTGCCCCCCGGCGACTCTCTTGTTGCCGATATGTTGCTGCAGCGCCTAGCTGCTCAGCGCCAGGCCAGTTCCTGTGCCGCTTCTCGGTCCTGTGCAAGCGTCACGCGGCTAGATCTATTGCTGGAAACCATCGGGGAACTGTGACTCGCACGCTCGCTTACCACTTTAAGCCGTATCCCAAGCTGAGGCAAGATAGCCGTGTGGGCGTGCTGCGGCCTTTGTGTGATAGCTCCCTCGGCCTCTCGTCCGTGCTCATAGCTTGCTTTGGCTTAGCGATAGTGGGAATGCTATACTCCCTCCGTGCCGGGCGCCTGTATGATAACGAGCGGTCGTGACCAATTAGCCAGGCTCCCTATGGAGAAGCGGTTTTTCCACAATCACCCTCCTGCGCTGGCAGCTGAGTCCGTTACGCACCTTGCTCCACCACATGGTCCGGCTTAATCCGCAGTATCCGATTGGCTATCATCTTGGCCTATCGCGCGCTTGTAGCAGCACAAGCGACGTGGCGACGTCTACCAGCGCTGGACTAGCTGAGGAAGTGCCGCGCACCCATAACGGTTGATTAGGCAACAGGAACGCCTTGCGTGCGAGAAGAAATAGCAGCTAAGTCCGACAAGACTCCAACAAGGCCTAGGTTCTTTTACGGCTGGGTCATTGTCGGAGTCTCCTCCTTAGCCGACCTTGTTTCCTTCAGCGCGGGCGCCGTCAGCTTCGGCGTCTTCCTCCGTCCTATGAGCGAGGGTTTGGGATGGAGCCGCACTGTGCTCGCGGGCGCGCCAAGCGCTCAAAGCCTGGTGAACGCGCTCATCTCGCCCGTCCTGGGACAGCTGGTAGATCGGTTTGACCCTCGCTTCATCATGGTGACGGGGACAGTCATCGCAGCCATCGCCTATGCCCTCATGGGGGGAATCACGGAGCCGTGGCAATTCTATGTCCTCTACACCGCCGCCACTGCCTTGGGTCTGCACGAGGTCGGCAGCTTTGTAACGAACGTAGTGGTCTCTAAGTGGTTCGTGCGTATGCGAGGTCGGGCCATCGCGCTAACCTCGCTGAGCAACCAGGTGGGCGCGCTGTTCGTAGTCCCCCTGGTCGCCTATCTTGTGGCGAACTTAGGGTGGCGCACGGCATGGCAAGTGCTTGGCGTTGGCCTTGCCATCGTCCTACTGCCTCCGATCAGCCTCTTCATGC
Organism: Dehalococcoidia bacterium; assembly: GCA_965220215.1. Lineage (GTDB taxonomy): Bacteria > Chloroflexota > Dehalococcoidia > SHYD01 > SHYD01 > CBDDEI01. The sequence continues at coordinate 2,012,626 of OZ244809.1, read as the reverse complement.
GCCGCACGCCTGAAGATATTGGGCTACGGCCCGATGGCGACCCGCCGTACGCTACTCCTGCAACCGCGCCCCAAACCGACGAGCGTGCGGCGCAGCACGTAGCGCCACTGATAGCGGAGCCGCACTGGGGGCCGCGAGACGCCCTACGAACCCGTACTACCTGGCTGCTGATAGCGGCCAATAATACATGGTCATTGTCTGCCTCGGTGTTCCTAGTGCACCAGCTCCCATACTTCATGGACAGTGGCCTATCCCTTCAAGCAGCCAGCTTTGTCGTGGCCCTCAACAACCTGGTAACTATCTTTGCTAAGGCAATCTGGGGGTTCGTGGCTGAGCGTGTCCCGCCACGCTACTGTTTGACGGCCTGTTACCTCCTCCGGGCTATCGGGATCGGGTTCCTCGTGCTGGGTACTGGAATCGAGCGCGTCTACTTCTACGCGGTTATTGCCGGCTTCGCCATCGCCTTTGCCCCTCTGACGGCCCAAATGTGGGCCGACTACTATGGACGTGCCTCTGTTGGCTCCATACGGGGCATAGTGGCGCCCTTCAACGTTTTTGCCAGTCTGGGAGGCGGTCTTTTCGCTGCACGCACTTTCGACGTTACGGGCAGCTACGAAGGCGCATTCATCGTCTGCATCGCTGGACTCCTTATTGGCGCAGTAATCATGCTCATGGCGAAGCCACCCGGCCCTGCTCCCGTGCGGGACAGAGACGCAGCCCGCCCTTAGGACGGTTTACGGCGTGGAAATACCCCGTCTCTCAAGACGGGGTATTAGTGACTTGTTAGGGTGAACGCTAGTGAGCACAGCTAACCGATAGAATTAGCCCCCTGCCGTCCTAGCACGTAAGTCGAGCGGGTTAGACTTACTGCTCCGCCTTGACCAGGTATTGGGCAGGCACCCACCCAACGGTCCCATCTGGGTCACGCACATTGTTCCAGATAGTCTGCCCTAAAGACCGTGGCGGTCCAACTTCCACCATCTCTGTGCCGTCTGGCCAGGCCTTTACCTTATCCTCCAAATCGGGCGTGTTGCGTATGAAGACGCCTTCACCATCCGTGTTTCCTACAACATATGTGGTTACAGTCACCGCGGCAGCAGCAGCGGCAGCAGCAGCAGTAGGAGGTGGCGGTGGTGGTGGTGGCGGTGTAGAAGTAGGTCGGAGTGCGGGACGCGTTGGTGTTGCGTCAATAATAATAGGCGCAAAAGTGGCGGGGGGTGGTGTTTCCTCACTGCAGGCAAGTGCTACCGGTAAGAGCAAAATCAACAATAGAAATGCTCGCTTCATAACTAATCGGCCTCCATATAATATCCGGATGCAGTTGCTACGCTCCGCTATTGCGTCTTTTCCAAGTGTAAGAGTGCTACTACCACCGTATGTGTAAATTACCTCTCTGTAAAGAGGAGTCTTGCCCATTTTTGACGGAAGTTTACGATTTATTGCTAACGAGTTACTTTAACCCTCGCGCTCACCCGCCAAGACAGGAGTACCTCCAACGCTTCCCCAGTCCTGCACTGGCCAGTAGGTCAGCCAGGCCTTGCCCACAATCTTATTTAAGGGCACTGGCCCCCATACGTGAGAGTCACTGCTGTTGTTGCGGTTGTCACCCAGCACAAAGTACTCATCGTCCGGCACCACCTCCGGTGGACGGCTATAGGAGGGGTTCTCCAGCACGTAGGGCTCTTCCAGCAGCCCGTTGTTCACGTAGACTATGCCGGCGCGCACCTCTACGATCTCGCCGGGAAGCGCCACCACCCGTTTGATGAAATCCCTGCTTGGGTCCCGTGGGTAGTGGAACACCACTATGTCTCCTCGTTGTGGCGTGCCTAGCGGCCGGAGGGCATCTGTCTCGGCGGGTGGCTCTGCGCCTGCTATCCAGGCAAAGGGCTGCTGCAGCATGCTGAGGCTCAGGCTCATGTACGCCGCTTTGTTTACTAGCAGGTACTCCCCGTGGTGCAGCGACGGCTCCATGCTGGAACCTTCAACTTTGAAGTTCTGCACCACCGAGCGAACGGCAAAGTAGATGAAGAATGCCAGAAGTAGCGTCTCTGCAACTTCACGAAGGATGCTCTTGTTGCGCTTAGCGGCCGACTCCTCCCGCTCGACAACGTCGTCGTCCTCATCGAACTCCAGCCACTCCTCGTCGGGAACTTCTTCACGCGCGGCATTAGCCGGCGCCGCGTCATCGGTTATCGGAGGGGTTTCCTGGCTCCGTGGCAGTCCTGAGTCGTCTGGCTCTGGACTGCTTGGCGTTTCATACCGAGGGTTCATAGGTCGTACTCTAAGTATACGGTTAGCACAACCCTACGCCAAGCCAAATGTGCGTAATCGCTTTGCCTCGCGCTTTCGCCTAGCGTTCCACCGGCCCGTTAGACTCGCTGGCCCAAGCGCCGTAGGAGCCGTCAAAGTTACGCGCGCCCTTAAAGCCCATCAACGTAAGCGCCATAGACGCATGGGCCGCGCGTCCGCCGCCCTGGCAGTACGTGATGACCTCTTTCTCAGGCGATAGTCCCTTTGAGCTCAACAAGCGTTGCATCTCTTCCGGCGATTTGAACAAGCCCGTTGACGTGTCCGTGAGATCTGTCCACTCCATATTGACGGCTCCCGGAATATGCCCTGCGCGGTCGGCGGGGTTGTTCCGTGCATCCTGGCCCGTGTACTCACCTTCACTGCGCACATCCCAAAACTGCACGTCGTCCTGCCCAACCGACGCTTCCGCCTCTCTCAGCGAGCATTCCAGAAAGGGTATCTGGTCACCAAGGGTGTACGTGGTTGGTTCAGCCGTCACGGGATCAGTAGAATAAGCATAGCCGGCCGCTTCCCACTGGCGTGTCCCGCCGTGGAGGTAGCGCACCTGCGGATGCCCAAAGCGACAGAAGGCCCACCACAAGCGCGCCGCCGCGGTGCCGCCGCCGTCATAGGCCACCACCATATCGCCAGGGAGCACGCCCAGCTCTCCGGCCACTCGGGCGAATTCCTCGGGGCTACAGGCTTCCAAAGAGTTCTCTGCCTTGAAGATTCGGGCAGGAATCGGAATAGCCCCAGCAATGTGGCCGGCAGCGTAGTCCTGGGCTGGACGTGCATCCAACACCTTCACATTAGGTTGGGAAAGTTGCTCCATAAGCCAGGCAGGCGTAACCAAAATGTCCGGATTGGGGTACGACAAGGACTGCGTCATTACATCCTCCTTAGGCAACACCAGATTAAACGAAGCTCTCTACGCGATTATACCGAACGCTGCGCTAGGCTGTCAGCCGCGCGCTCACAAAGGCTGGTGAGCCTGCCACGCCTGGTGTAGAGTAGAAAGAGACATTAATAACAAGGAATAGCCCGTGCCTCTGGATATAGGCATCCCTGAACTTGTCCTCGTCATGGTAGTAGTCCTCATGGTCTTCGGCCCCAGCCGTATGCCAGAGCTTGCCCGTGGCCTCGGCACCTTTGTGCGGGACATGCGCGCCATAGCTACCTCTTTCACCAGTGAGTTCATGGATGAAACCAAACCCGCTGCCTCTCCGCCCGTGCCCCAGCGGAGCTGCCCGCAATGCACTGCCTTGAACCCCTTGAGCAACAAGTTCTGCAGCCAATGCGGCGGGAACCTCACCGCCTAATCGCCATCCCTCGCTTATGTAAACGGAGTCGCCATTGGCGACCCTGTCTGATGACTAGGAGGGGGAAGTTACCCGCGTAAGTATTTATCGAACCAGCCGATGGTCCTGGCCCAGGCATCGGTAGCCGCTTCCTGGTTGTAGCGCGAGCTCGTGTCATTATGGAAGGCGTGGTTCGCGCCAGGGTAGATGATCTTCTCGTAGACCTTACCGGCCGCCTGCATCTTGGATTCCGTATCCGGAATGCCCTGTTCACCCGTCTATCCTGCTCGCCATAGATGCCCAGCACCGCTGCGTTCATGTTAGAAATGTTGTCCAGCGTAGGCACCGGCCCGTAGAAGGGGACCGCCGCCAGCACTTCCGGCGTCTCTAGCGCAACACGCCAGGTCACGTTACCGCCAAAGCAGAATCCCACCATGCCCACTCGGTCTTTCTGCGCGTAGGACTGGCTCTGGAGGTACTGCAATCCCGTCTGGAAGTCCGTGACGTGCTGCTCCATAGGCTGGTTGCTCAAGAGGCCGGGCACCTGGCTGGCATCGGCAACCTTACCGGTGCCGCCCTCCCGGGACAACAGATCCGCGGCCAGCGACGCATAGCCGGACTTGGCGACGCGGCGCGTCACGTCTTTGATGTGCTCAAGCAAGCCGCGGTTTTCGTGACAGACGAGCACCAGCGGGAAAGGGCCGTTGCCCTTTGGACGGGCCGCATAGCCTATTAGCATGCTGCCGTCAGGAGCAGGGAATTGCACCTCCTCGGCCACAATGTCCGGATCGTTTGGGCTGACGTTGGGGCCGGCTAACGTGGGAGCGGAAGACGGCGCGGGCGCGGATGTGGGAGCGGGTGCGCTTGTAGGAGGAGCTTCAAGGACTGCGACGGGCGCTGGTCCGCACGCCGCCAGGATCGCCACCGCAGCAGTCATACTGCCCGAGATGCCGGCAAGGCGCTTCAGCACGTCTCTGCGGCTCATCCGGGCTTCCATGTAGTCGTCTACAAACTCGTCTATCAGGTATTGCTTCAGGTCACTCATACGGTACGCTCTACCCTCGTCTTCCTATTCCTACGTCTGAACAAGCCGCTGCCACTGGTTGCTAAAGACTACGCCGCAATTGTCCACAAGGTTATATAGGTTTAAGGGCAAGCACGGGCCAAGCCCTTGATACAGTATTCACAGGAACTTTGACAATGCCATTATCAAGTTATATAGTATTTACAGATCCAGCTAGCCATGGCAGAAAAAGATTTCTACAGCATATTAGGCGTTGGCCGCACGGCCTCTGAAAGAGAGATCAAGCAGGCGTACCGTCGCCTTGCCCGCAAGTTCCACCCGGACGTCAACCCTAACGATAAGAATGCCGAAGCCCGCTTCAAAGAGGTTAACACGGCACACGAAGTGCTTTCCGACGCCGAGAAGCGGAAGAAGTACGACCGCTACGGCCATCAGTGGGAGCACGCCGACCAGTTTCAGCATGCATGGACAGGCCGCGGCGGCAGGCAGCGCGGGTATACCCAGCAGCAACCCTTTGGCTTCGGCGGCGACGTAGACCTGGGTGATCTCTTCGGCGGCATCTTTGGCGGCAGGCGCCAGTCCGGCTCACGCCGCGGCAGTGACGTTGAGCAGCGCGCGTCCATCACTTTGGAGGAAGCGTATAACGGGGCTAGCCGAACCCTCCAACTAGAGAGCGAAGAGCCCTGCGCCACCTGTCGCGGCACCGGACGCATCGGCAACGCCGTCTGCTCCGTATGCAACGGCCTAGGCGTGCAGACCCGCCCCCGTCGCCTGGAAGTGAAGATCCCGGCCGGCGTCAACGACGGCGCCCGTATCCGTGTGGCCAGGGAAGGCCAGATTGGCGTCTCAGGGGGACAGAAGGGCGATCTCTTCTTGGTGGTCTCCATTCGCCCCCATGACCACTTTGAACGCAAAGGCAATGACCTCCATGCAGAGGTGCCGGTGCCATTCACAACGGCCATCCTGGGCGGAGAGGTCCACTTTGTCACCATTAAGGGCAGCACTATCGCGCTGCGCATTGCACCGGAGACGCAGAACGGCAAGGCCATCAAGCTAAACGGTTTGGGTATGCCGGGCGGCGACAAGGCCGGCGACCTCTTCCTGAAAGTAAGTGTGCAGTTGCCCACCAACCTCACACCGGAACAGAAGCATCTGGTTGAGGCGTTGAGGGACGCGCTCTAAGGAGGCGTCATGATCATGCGCTTCCAGGCGGCAAGCTAGCAGCGGGTAGCATTGAGGGAGTTCTCCTGACATAGGGGCAAGGAGTTCAAGTCGTGTCATACGTCATATACCAAAGCAGGATGTTCAGCTTATGCTTACCTCCCAAATAAAGGGAGCGTCCTGAGGGTGCAAAGCCCTTCAGGCAGTGGGATGGTTCAATTCTAGTGACTCTAGGCTCCAAAAAGGACATAGGTCTATGAACCAACAATCGAACGAACCGTGTTATGTCATCAGCGTAGCCGCCAAGCTCCTGGGCATGCACGTCCAAACCCTCCGCTACTACGAGCGCGTCGGCCTTATCGAGCCCTCCCGCTCCAGAGGCAACATCCGCCTCTACTCACAGCAGGACATTGAGCGGCTGCAGCAGGTCAAGCGCCTCATGGAGGAGCTTGGTGTGAACCTGGCCGGCGCGGAGGTCGTTCTGCGCATGCGGGAGCGGCTCATCCAGCTAGAAGCGGAGCGGGACGCCCTGGCTCAGGAAGTGGCCCAGCTTAGACAGAAGAGACAACAGCAAACCCCTGTACGCTTAAACGCATAGCGCTCACTAGAGAGGAGGACCGTCATGGTAATGAGACCGGATAGATTTACAGAATCGGCACAGGAAGTCCTGGGCATCTCCCAAACCGTAGTGCAACGCTTCCGCCACAGCCAGTGGGACGTGGAGCACGTCTTCCTCGCGCTGCTGGAGCAGCAGGACGGCCTCACCGGCCAGATCTTGGAGAAGCTCGGCGTGGGCGCCGCGTCCGTCCGCGAGCGGGTGGAGACAACCTTGGACGCTGCCCCCAAGATGGCCTACGAGAGCACCCAGATCTATGCCACACCGCGCGTCGCTACCCTGTTCCAGAGCGCGGACGCTGAGGCTACCCGGCTCAAGGACGATTACATCGGCACCGAGCACCTGCTCATCGCCATTGCTGCGGAGCGCGGCGGACTGTCCGCTGGCATCCTCAAAGAGTTCGGCGTAGAGCAGGAGAAGATTTACGTGGCGTTGCGGGGCATCCGCGGCGGCGCCCGCGTAGACGACCCCCGCGCGGAGGGCAAGTACCGCGCGCTGGAGAAGTACAGCACCAACCTCACCGAGTTGGCCCAGAACGGCAAGCTGGACCCGGTCATCGGCCGTGACATGGAGGTGCGGCGAGTGATGCAGATCCTCACCCGGCGCACCAAGAACAACCCCGTCATCGTTGGCGAGGCGGGCGTCGGCAAGACCGCCATTGCTGAGGGGCTGGCGCAGAGGATCGTCTCCGGCGACGTACCGGAGCAGCTCCGCGACCGCAAAGTCATCGCACTCACCATGGGCGCGCTGGTGGCCGGCAGCAAGTTCCGCGGCGAGTTCGAAGAGCGGCTGAAGGCAGTGATAGACGAAGTCATACGGGCTTCCGGCGAGATTATCCTCTTCATAGACGAGCTGCACACCGTGGTAGGCGCGGGCGCAGCTGAAGGCGCGCTGGACGCCAGCAACATGCTAAAGCCGGCCCTGGCCCGGGGCGAACTCCAGGCGGTGGGCGCTACTACGCCCGACGAGTACCGTGAGCGCATAGAGAAGGATGCCGCCCTGGAGCGGCGCTTCCAGCCCGTATGGGTGGAGGAGCCGGAGCCCGCCGTCGCCGTGGAGATGGTGAAGGGCGTGCGACCCCGCTACGAGGCGCACCACAAGGTCACCATAACCGACGCCGCGGTCGAGTCGGCTGTCAAACTGAGCCACCGCTACATCCCGGACCGCTACTTGCCGGACAAAGCCATCGACCTCATAGACGAGGCGGCGGCCAAGCTCCGCATCGATGCGGAAGACCTGCCCGCAGACCTCAAGCAGATGGAGCAGCATATCAAGCAGCTTTTGGATGAAGAGGAGGCGGCGGCCCAACGCCAGGAGTATGAGAAGGCCGCCCAGCTCAAGAGCGAGCGCCTGAGCACAGAGGGCGAGTACCAGTCCGCCCGCACCCAGTGGGTGAGCGATAAGCACATAGACAACACCGTGGACACGGAGGACGTGGCGGGCCTGGTGGCCCAATGGACCGGCGTGCCCGTGACCCGCATGCTGGAAGGCGAGGGCGAGCGTTTGCTCCACATGGAGGAGCGCCTGCACGAGCGGGTAATCGGCCAGGAAGAGGCCATCGCCGCCATCTCCGACGCCATCCGCCGCGCCCGGGCGGGCCTCAAGGACCCCAAGCGGCCCATCGGCAGCTTCATCTTCCTGGGCCCCACCGGCGTGGGCAAGACAGAGCTGGCGCGGTCGCTGGCGGAGTACCTCTTCGATGATGAGGAGGCTATGGTGCGCATAGACATGTCGGAGTACATGGAGAAGCACACCGTCAGCCGGTTGATCGGCTCGCCTCCCGGCTACATCGGCTATGAAGAGGGCGGCCAGCTCACGGAGTCCGTGCGGCGTCGCCCCTACCGGGTCATCCTCTTCGATGAGGTGGAGAAGGCCCACCCGGACGTCTTCAACATTCTGCTGCAGATCCTGGAGGACGGCCGCCTTACCGACGGCCACGGCCGCACCGTGGACTTCCGCAACACGGTCCTCATCATGACCAGCAACCTGGGCACCGGCGACCTGAACCGGGAGATCCTGGGCTTTGCCGCCAACCGCCAGGACAAGGACGAGGAGCGCCGCCTGCGAGCCGCCGTGGAGCAGGCCCTGAAGCAGGCCTTCCGGCCCGAGTTCCTCAACCGCATCGACGAGATCATCATCTTCCACCCGCTGTCGGAGGAGCAGATTGCACAGATAGTGGACATGCAGGTGGCCGCCGTGCTCAGCCGGTTGGACGAGCACCACATCAGCATCCAGCTCACGGAGGCTGCTAAGGCCTGGCTGGCCAAGGAGGGCTACGACCGCAACTTTGGCGCTCGACCGCTGCGCCGCACGGTCCAGCGGTACGTGGAGAACCCCATCAGCAAGGACCTGCTGGCCGGGCGCTACCAGGAGGGCGATACCATCCTGGTGGACGTAGCGGAGGAAGGGCTGACCTTCACCCGCCAGCAAGCGCCCGTGGGGGCTACGGCGTAGACGATACTCTCTGCTCATGGATTCGACAGGCTCACCATGAGCGGGCACAGACAGCAACGCAGAGCGGAGGAGCGGGCCATACGGCCCGCTCCTTTTTGTATGCTTGATGAAAAGTTTTTCTGGCAAACGAATGGGGGAACGAATAGGGTTTAACAGGCACGTTTAGGCGTAAATTGGCGCGCAAAGGAGTTGTGTGGCGGGTTTTGTTTTGGGGGACGAATGGGAATCGAAGCATAGGTTGGTAGGTGGATTCTTCGCTCCGCCTGCCTGCGGTAGGCAGGCTCAGAATGACAGGGGGATTGGTGGTTGCTGGAGGACAACGCCAGGCCGGCACCGCCACCCCAGATTGCTTCGTCGCGCGCGCCTCGCAATGACAGGGAGATTGGTGGGTGCTGGAGGACAGCGCTAGGCCGACCCCTCCTCCCCAGATTGCTTCGTCGCTGGCGCGCCTCGCAACGACAGGACGTGTGCGCGGGGAGTGCAGAGGGGCGCAGCCCTTCTGCCAGGGGGCTTTGGGGGGTGTCCCCCCAGCTCTCTTTTTCTGCCCCCTTCCTGGCAGGAAGGGGGTTAGGGGGATGGTTGGTGATAAATGTATGCCAGGCCACTCTGCCCTCCTAGGTTGCTTCGTCATTACTGTTCCTCACAACGACGGGGCACATCAGTGCCCGAGCCGGTAGTTTGTTGAGATGAGGCGGTTGAGGAGTTCAATGGCGGTGAGGACGTCTTCAGTTGCGGATCTTGCGACGAGGAGGTCCCGGATGAACATGCGAACCAGCGCTATCTCCTCATAGAGGCCATACACCTTAGTAAGCTCCTGGTGCTCCTCCGCCCGGCTGGCGGGCAGGAAGCGACTGTAGACACCCTCCTTGCGAGCGTTCTGGTTGTTCGGCTGGCCGCCGCGGCGACGGAGGGCGCGTTCTGCCATGGGAGTCTAGGGTAGGTGCTAGGTGGGCGTTGGGGCAACGGAAGGTGGCAGGGGGAGAAGGAGTCTTAGGAGTTCGGATGTTATGGGGTAAGGTTTCTTACATACGCTCACCCTTCGACAAGCTCAGGGTGAGCGGGGACTGACACTAACGCATTGCGAGGGAGCGGGCCATACGACCCGCTCCTTTTTGTGTGGTGCTATGTCTAACTTAGCAATACGTCAGATTCTTCAGCTGCTTCACCCACAGCCTTCACAACTTCATTCAAGAAACGATTTCGATCTGGGGACGGAGTTACATCAGGTATGGGAGCTGCCTTTCCAAAGACTTCGTTGGCAATAATGTGAGCTCGTTCAAAGCTAGACCCATACCCACGCCGATAATAGGCGTCCTGCCATTCTCCCTGGCGCTCCTTCCTTATCCGCGACGTTGTTAGAACACGCAGTCCTCGGCTGACACGATCAGCAAACGTATCGAATATTTGCTGCTTTTCGTCTTCAGATGGCTCCTCTCCTTCCCATCGAAGTGGGTTCAAGATCAAAACATAGACCCGAGTCCGTAGAAGCTGAGCAAGCTCTGCGACTGGTTTGAGCGTGTCATATTCATCAGCCCATCCTGGGGTGGCAAGACGACGACTTAATGCCTTTATTCTCGTCCAGTGTTCTTTCTGGGTTCCTGGCCGTATTTCTAAGCCCAACTTCGCATTCCAACTCCCATGAAAACTCACTGTTGCCCTTCGAATAGCCAGTACTAGGTTTAGTCGGTCGTATACTGGCCGGGATTGAATCGGGCTGGGCTTCTCAATTACGTGCTCGATAGCGTCTAGTAGCCCATTTAGTTCAGCAATCGTGCGCCTCCCACTGCTTAAGCCAGCGTTAAGCTCCGCTTGTATCCCACCGGCGAAGAACGAACCACGCTCAAGCCGGGCACGAAGCACCCGTTCGGCGGGTGCACCAAACTCATCACGAAAAGAGGTTAACACTGCTTCGGCGGATGCCAGAACATGCGCCTTCTTGCTCGGCACATCCGGCAAGTTATCACCACCAACACTATCGAAGTGTGTAAAACAAACCATAAGCTTGCTCATATTTCCCGACGATACTAGTGACCTAAGCGCAGCCATTGAAGCTGCTTGCATCGGCTGTTGCGCGTTATCAACCAACACAACAGCATCAACCTCTTCAACGCGTTTCATAAGTGCAGTGGGAATGCTAGACGATGAATCAGGTGTATGCCCTAATCCCTCTCCATCAAGAAGAACCAGCCGTGGTTGGCTATCTGACCACGGAGCCGAGAAGGGTCCCGCAACACGCACACCGTTTACTAAAGGCGTAAGCAAGGTACCGAAAAGAGGGGCGTAGTTGCTTGAAAAACGGCGTATGGCTTTTAAGAAGTCTTCCCTATCACTCGTAGTCAAGGACCATGACGTTGGCCAACCTTGACGATTCTTTGTTAACTTTCCTGAGTCAAGGGCGTCGAACCGCGCTTCCAGTTCATCGAGCAGTGTATCAACCGTCTCATAAAACATCTGGCTGTCTCTAACCAAGCGCTCAATCTCTTCTTCAAAGATCTCATCTAAGGTTCGCTTGTCATCTTGTCCATCGACACCCAATGCCTCCTTTAGATCTTTTGCAATGCCGGAAGAAATCTCTTGAATATTATCTACAGATGTACGGAGAACTTCGTTAGTTTGGGATAAATCTACTCCTCCCTCGAAATCATCTTCTTCGGCATCGTCATCATTCTCAAAGTCTTCTTCCAGGGTGTTTGAAGACCATAGGCCCTTACCACTTCCATAGATATAACTGAAGCGGAAGCGCTGATCGATGTGGTTGAGGAGGCGTCGCAGAATCTCTTGTTTATCGGCACCCAAGTAGCTGGACAGAATTGCCGATGAGACACAGTCTTCTAATGCTTCTCTCACTTCATCCCGTTGATGGAAAGTAACAATGCCACGATAATCACCTTTAGTAAGTACGAACTCCATATCGGCTACTGTCGTCCTAGCGGTCGAAGTTGATGGGAACCTTTCTTTGTTAGGCTCAGTTCCAATCAGTTGTCTAACCAGGGTTGTTTTTCCCGCTCCGGTAGTGCCTAGTAGAAGGACCCTCCGGTAGTCATCGGTTTCAGCGGTTGGCAGAGGAATGTATTGTTCACGAACAGCTTCAAAGTCTATTTCTTCAGGAGCTATCCTATAAAAGAATATTTCTACAAGACGGGAATCAAAATGCTGCTCTGCAGCTGGTTTAGCGGAGACATCCCAGTAGGCAACGTTGCTCAGTAGTTCGTTCATTTGGCTGACTAAAGCTTCAGCCTCAGAGCGATCGCGCGTGCTTAAGCCACGTCGAACCCGCTTACCTGGTTTTCCAGTGACCTCATCCACCCTCACGGGATGTTTAAAAATGATCGACCAACCCTCCCGATTCTGAGACCGACTTAAGGCTGCCCTATGGATATTGCTTTGAGTCATAGCACCGCTCCTTGTTGTTCTAATGTTGTTCCACTTAGAATACTCCCATAAGACGTCTCTGTCAAGAACAACAGGTGAACAACATTAACGGGTGGCCACCTTGCCCAGGAGAGTAATAATCCGTACCCTTAATAGTCACTCCCACCTTCCCCTTCGACCCAATCACCTCCGCACTCCACGCTCGTCTTCCCCGCAACGCCAGTCCGATAACCAACGCTAAGCCTCACAGGGAAACGCGGTAGGCGGCGCGCTCACAGTGCTGTGCGCTTGTCGGGAGGTGGGCGCGTGTTGTTGGAGGATGCTGCAAGGGCTGATGGGCGGCTGAGGACAACGCTCGGCCGGCACCGCCACCCCAGATTGCTTCGGCGCTCTCGCTCCTCGCAACGACAGGGGGATAGGTGGTTGCTGGAGGACAATGCCGGGCCGGCCCCGCCACCCCAGATTGCTTCGTCGCTGCGCGCCTCGCAACGACAGGGGGGTTGGTGGGTGCTGGAGGACGACGCTAGGCCGGCCCCCCACCCCAGATTGCTTCCTCGCTAGCGCGCCTCGCAACGACTGGGGGATAAGTGGGTGCTGGAGGACAGCGCCAGGCCGGCACCGCCACCCCAGATTGCTTCGTCGCTAGCGCTCCTCGCAATGACAGGGCGTGTCGTGTGCCCCTCCTCTGATTGACCTCCCTCGCCTCCGACAACTATCATGACGCCGACTACTGGGTGAAGGAGAACTCTTATGATTATTGATATGCACGGCCACACCAATGCGCCGCCCTCGCTGTATGCGTACAAGTCGGGCCTGCTGGCCTCCCGCGGCGCGCACGGCAAGGGCAACCCCGGCATCTCGGAAGACAACATGGCTCCGCTGGTGAAGAACCATCTGGAGAACAACCTGGACAAGGTGGGCACGGACGCCCAGTTCCTCTCGCCGCGGCCCTTCCAGCTCATGCACTCGGAGAAGCCGGAGAAGATAGTGCAATGGTGGGTGCAGGCCTGCAACGATGCCATCGGCATCTCCACCAAGCTCTCGGACCGCTATCAAGGCGTGGCGGGCCTGCCGCAGTGCGCGGACGTGCCCATCACCAACACTTTCGAGGAGATTGACCGCTGTATCAACGACATGGGCTTTGTGGGCATCATGATCAACCCCGACCCCCACGAGGGCGACGGCATGCCCAGCCCCGGCATGGGCGACGAGTACTGGTTCCCGCTGTACGAGAAGATGGTGGCTATGGACATCCCCGCGCTGATCCATTCGGGTTCCTGCAAGGACCCTTGGGACACTTACAGCAACTACTTCATCACCACGGAGAGCCGCTGCATCATCTCCATGATCTCCAGCCGGGTCTTTGACAAGTTCCCCGACCTGAAGATCATCGTGAGCCACGGCGGCGGCGCCATCCCCTACCAGGTGGGCCGCTACCGCGCCTTCTTTGGCCGCCACTTTGAGAACGAAGGCGGGTTCGATGTGCAGCTCAAGAAGTTCTACTTCGATACGGTGCTCTACAACCAAGAGGGCATCGACCTGCTGTTCCGCATCGTGGGCAGCGACCGCTGCATGTTCGGCACGGAGAACCCCGGCACCGGCACGTACAAGGACCCGGCGACCGGCAAGATGCTGGACGACCTGAAGCCTGTCATAGAGACCATCCCCGGCATCAAAGAGCAGGATAAGATGAACGTCTTTGAGGACGTCACCCGGAAGGTGTTCCCCCGCTACAAGTAAGGGGTTACGCAGCTATACTAGAAGGGAGGGGCGTAGCTCCTCCCTTCTAGCGTTAGGCTCAGTAACCAATCGGAAAGAGGGCTAGACACATGCAAAGACTCTGGAAAGGCAACGGACTGCTAAGGCGGACATCGCTGGCGCCGCTGGCGCTGATTGGCGCAGCGCTGCTGCTGACGGCGTGCAGCAGCAGCCTGGAGAACACATCGCCGACGACGGTGTCGACCACGACGCAGCCGGAGGGCATCGCGGTGACGGGGCTGGGCAAGATTAGTGTCGTGCCGGACGTAGTCGTACTGAGGCTCGGCATCGAAGTCTCTGCCCCCACTGTGGGGGAGGCGTACAGTGAGGCAAGCGATACTATGGACGAGGTGCTTGCTGCGCTGCGAAGCGCCGGCTTGGAGGACAAGGACCTTCAGACGGTGAACTTCAGCATCTACCCCATCTACTCCCAGGAGCGATCCATCACCGGCGAGCGGGAGGTCACCGGCTACCGGGTAGCCAACTTTGTGAACGCCCGGGTGAGCCCCATCGACCGGGTAGAGCAGGTGCTTATCGACATGACCGCTGCCGGCGGGGATGCCGCGCGGGTACAGAACGTCCAGCTCCAGGTCGACGATCCTGATGCGCTGGACTCCCAGCTGCGGGAGCTCGCGCTTGACGACGCCAAAGCCAAGGCCAACCAGATCGCGCAGTTGACCGGCGTCACGCTAGGTGAGGTGACCTACGTGCAGGAAGGCTCGGTTCCACCGCCAATCTCACCGTTGTACGGCGCTCCTGCGGCAGCAGCGAAGAGCTCCAGCTCGATCAGCGCCGGGGAGACAGAGCTAAGCCTGCAAGTCTCAGTGGTGTACTCGCTGGCGAAGTAGCTCAAAGGAAGGCTTAACGCGGTGGATTCTTCGCTCCGCTCAGAATGACAAGGGGGATTGGTGGTTGCTGGAGGACCACGCTTGGCCGGCCCCTCCTCCCCAGGTTGCTTCGTCGATGCCTCCTCGCAAAGACAGGACGCGCGGGGGCGTGGATTCTTCGCTGTGCTCAGAATGACAAGGGGGATTGGTGGTTGCTGGAGGACCACGCTTGGCCGGCCCCTCCTCCCCAGGTTGCTTCGTCGATGCCTCCTCGCAAGACAGGACGCGCGGGGGCGTGGATTCTTCGCTGCGCTCAGAATGACATGGGCGGTTCACCCACCCCTGCGGAGTAACCCCAGCGCCTGCGGAGGAGCTACTTACCGGCGCGGTTTGGGGTAGCTGGTAACGATAAGCTCTGTGACGCCCTTGCGCTTCTTGGGATCAGAGTTGATGGCGCGCAACAGGCCGGGCACCTCTGCAATGGCAAAGCCCCGGTAGAGCTCCCGCACCAGGGGCGTGTCCGAGTTATTGAGCAGCACCCGCGCGCCGCGGGCCGCCGCTGCACGGAACGCGTCCGCCAGTCGCTCCTGGGCCTCTCTGCCGAAGCTGGCGCGGGTGTAGCCCGTAAAGTTGGCGGTGGCCGAGAGGGGGTCGTAGGGCGGGTCCAGGTAGACCAAGTCGCCCTCGCCGGCGCTCGCCATAGTCTCGGCAAAGTCCTGTTGGCGGAGGTCTGCGCCCTGGAGCAACCTGCTGGCGGCCAGAAGATTCTCCGCATCGTACAGTCCAGGGGGTCGCTTGTAGCGTCCAAAGGGCACGTTGAACGCTCCCTGGCGGTTCACCCGATAGAGGCCGTTGTAGCAGGTCTTGTTCAGATAGATGAATCGAGCCGCGCGCGCTACGGGGTCGTTGGGCGCCGCGCTGCGGAGCGCGTAGTAGTAATCGCGGTCTAACACGTGGGGCGCGTGGCGGTCCAACGCGGCAATAAGCGCATGGACATCCTCTCGCACCACGTGGAACGCTTCCATCAGCTCCGGGTTGGAGTCGCTGAGCAGTGCCTGAGAGGGCTGGAGGTGGAAGAAGACGGCGCCTCCGCCCAGGAAGGGCTCCACGTAGCGACTGAAGCGGGCGGGCATGAAGGGCTGGAGGTGCGGGAGCAGCTGCCCCTTGCCGCCTGCCCACTTAACGAAGGGCCGGGGGGTTACGCCCGCATCAACCCGGCGGGCGGAGGTCTTGCGCTGCCTAGTTGCCTCTACCATGTCATTAGTCTAAGGGCAGTCCGAAGAAAAGGCGCAGCCAGGGCTCAAGGTCCGGCAGCTCTACCGCCCGGCCGGTGGAGATGAGATAGGAGCGCATGTTGGAGGAGAAGCCTGCGCCGGAGAAGACCACCAGGCCAGGGATAGGCCAGGCTGCAATGTCGGTGATGGTAGCGGGAATCTTCTCGTCGGCGCTGCCGCTGACGGCCTGGTACTTGCACTCGATGCCGATGCTCTTGCGCTGGGACTGCTCGGTGAGGATGAGGTCGATGCGACGCTCCTGGCCCCAGAGCCGCCGGCCCACCTTGACCTGGCGACGCACGTCTAGGCCCAACCCCTGGGCAAGCAGGGTAACGGCATCCTCCAGCTCTCTGCCCGACTTTGGCGCGGCGGCTCTTCCCGGCATCTTCCCTTGTTACGTCCTTGTTGGTCTAGCGACTACCTGAAGCCGCCCCGTGCGGCTTTTCCCATGGGTGTAGCACTCCCAAATAAGCAGCCTCGCGGCTAACGTGAGACTTACATAGTACCAGTTGAGCTGCGCTTGAGAATGCTGGAGGTGTGGGTGCAACTGTCCTTTGCTGCCCGGCCGGTGGAGATGAGCTTTGCATCAGAAGTCGCGTTTATTCCAAAAGTCAGGCTTCTTTATCAAAGTCTACTGACGGCTTAGTGGGTATCGAAGCTGTTATACCGGGTTGTCTCCAAGGTCAAGATTGCATAAATCTCGAAGATAGTCTGAGTCACGGAGTCCGTGATTTCAACGGCCCGAACTTCCATGTTGCTGACGCGCAGTTTCTGCTCTAAAAACTCGGTTTCATTCTTTTCCTCAAGCTCTGCTCTGCTAAATTCCGCTCCGTGGCCTGTTGATGCACCAAGCTTTGCCTGGAGCAACTGGAACGCGAAGGTCGCCTGATTGTGGTGTGAGCTAGGTATCGTGTGTTGCCGGATCCGCTGACGTATTCCTTGCCTATTTGAGCGGCCAACGTACATCGGCTCGCCATACTCGTAAAAGACGTACACGCCTTTCTCGGGGAGATTCAGCAAGGTCTCTCTACGGTATGCAGGGCTGTTGCGGAGCTTTTCCAGGAGCGGCCCCATCTGGCCAGTAATTTTTTCAAATTCCCCCATATTCGCTATCACCGATCCACTAGGTTTCAGACTATGCTCTAAGAGAGTCCAGCTACTCCGGTGCTCTGCCGGAATGCACCACCTGGTAGAGCACGCCTTTAGGTTTCTTGTGCAACAAGTCCTTGGGCATCTCACTATCCCACTGGAGGCTCTCGGGAGTGGCTAAGAAGGCGAGCAGCGCTTCCTGGCTCTCCCAGTAGCTGACTCGAACGAATTCCTCACCGTTGCCCCAGTAGCGGAGGTCCTGCACGCCCCCGAAACCGGCCGAGCTACGCAGCGCAGGATGGAGCAGGGGCGCATACTCCTCCCATGCGCGAGCTTTGCCGTGCTCGAGGTTGAACTCCTGGCACCACGCGAAGACTTGTGACGCCTTGCCCAACTCTTCGTGGGCCACGTCGTAGTAGCTCATATCAGGGGGCGCGGCATAGAGATTGGGCGGCCGCTTGCGATTGAACTCGGCAAAGCCTGGACTTTGGGCGAAACCAAGCTGCGCCTCCCGGCTCTCCCAGACCCGCACCGCTAGATAGTTGGTCAGGTGCCCCAGGCCGCGCATAAAGTAGGCGGAGCGAAACCCCGGGGTGGCCTTTTGGACAGCCAGCACCTCCGGCACGCGATCTTCGGCGGGCTTCTGCATACCCATAGTCACCAGGAATTTCTCGTACTGGACGTACATGCTGTTGCTCCTTTGCTGGGCTAGGTCACTTCTTGTGGGTATACTAGCGACCTTCTGGTGGGGCCGCAATGAGGTTGGTTGCAATCCGTTGGGTAACGTCCTAATGCGCAGGGGGTGGATTCTTCGCTTTGCTCAGAATGACAAGGGGTGGTTCGACGGGCTCACCATGAGCGGAGGGGGTGAGCGAGCACTGACCGCTTCACTCACGCGGGCCGGCCCCTGCCGCCCCAGATTGCTTCGTCGTTCCTTCGTCTCTCCTCGCAACGACAGGGGAGGGCGTGTTGCGCGGGACGGGCGGTGGTAGTGGGGAGGACGGCTCATGGTTCGACGGGCTCACCATGAGCGGAGGGAGTGAGCGAGCGCTGACCGCTTCACTCACGCGGGCCGGGCCCTGCCACCCCAGATTGCTTCGTTGTTCCTTCGTCTCTCCTCGCAACGACGGGGGAGGGCGTGTTGCGCGGGACGGGCGGTGGTTGTGGGGAGAACGGCTCATGGTTCGACGGGCTCACCACGAGCGGGATGAGCTGCAATCCTCCCGTTAGCTACAAAGTTACAGGCACAATATGCTATTATTGTCTGCCTCCACCTAGGGAGACGCTTTTTGTTATGGCAAGGTTTCACTTTGTGGTGAGCAGCAGCACCCAACGGCGTAGTCCGGCTTTCTGGACGCGGCCGGAAAGGATCCCCCATGTTGCGCCTGTATAACACCCTCACTCGTCAAAAGGACGAGATTGTTCCCCTGAACCAGGGCAAATTCTCCATGTACACCTGTGGCCCCACGGTGTACCGCTACGCCCACATTGGCAATATGCGGTCGTACATGATGGCGGACTGGATCAGGCGGACGCTGCTGCACGAGGGCAACGAGGTCACTCACATCAAGAACATTACGGATGTGGGCCACATGCGCCAGGACATGGTGGAACGGGGCGAAGACAAGATGATTGCGGCGGCGCTGTCCGAGGGGAAGACCTTGGATGAGATCGCCATGTTCTACACCAACGCCTTCCTGAAGGATGAGCTCAAGCTGAATATCCTTCCCGCGCAGGTCTTCCCCAGAGCCACCGACCACGTGACCGAAATGATCGAGGTGACGCAGAAGCTGGTGGAGCAGGGCTACGGCTACGCGGTGGAGGGAAACGTCTACTTCGATGTCTCCAAGTATCCCAACTACGGCCGGCTTTCCGGCAACCAGCTGGACAGCCTGCTCCAGGGCGTGCGGGTGGAAGTAGACCCACTGAAGCGCAACCAGACGGACTTTGCTCTGTGGAAGGCCGCCGAGCCCGGCCGCATGGTGAAGTGGCCCAGCCCTTGGGGCGACGGCTTCCCCGGCTGGCATATCGAGTGCTCGGCCATGTCTACGCGCTATCTAGGGCCGCAGCAAGACCTACACACCGGCGGTGTGGACAATATCTTCCCCCATCACGAGGACGAGCTGGCCCAGAGTGAGGGCGCGTTCGAGGGGCAGTACGTGCGTTACTGGGTGCACGGCCAACACCTCCTGGCCGATGGCCTGAAGATGGCAAAGTCCACTGGCAACTCTTACACCATCTCGGAGCTGGAAGAGCGCGGTTTTGAGGCGCTGGCCTTCCGGTATCTGTGCGCAACGGCACACTACCGGACGCGGCTCAACTTCACCTTTACTGCGCTGCGGGGCGCACAGCACGCATTGGCGCACCTGCGCACCTTGATACGCCAGTGGGCGCGGTCGGCCAACGAGCTCTCGCCCGAGGCGATGGAGGCGATGGCCGCACCGATCCGGGAGCGGTTCTGGAGTAACGTCCACGCCGACCTCAACGTCCCGGCGGCGCTGGCCGAGCTGTGGAAGGTAACGGGGTCGTCGCTGCCGAGCGCGGTGAAGCTGCAGCTGATCACTGAGTTTGACGCGGTCCTGGGCCTTGGGCTGGCAGAGGTCGCCAAGGAGCCAGTAGCGCTACCAGTGAACGTGCGGCAACTGGTAGAAGCGCGCGCCGGCAAGCGCGAGGCCGCTGCCTATACGGAAGCGGATACGCTTCGAGACCAGGTGAACGCAGCCGACTATGCCTTAATGGACCAGAAGACCGGGACGCTGGCGCTGCCTCAAGACCCGGGCCTGACTCCAGACAAGCTTGTGGGCACCATCTCTTCCTCAGAGGACATTCCCTCACAGCTACAGAAAATGGACACCTGCAAGTTCTCTATCAACATCCTGGCTCACAACTACAGGGACGACGTAGTACGTTGCGTGGAAAGCATTCTGAAGCACTGCTCCGACCACCCGATGGAGATTATCGTGGTAGACAGCTCTTCCACAGATGGCACAGGCCAGTGGGTGGACGAGCTTGCAATGCAGGACTCCCGTGTGAAGGTAGTCCATACGGACCATCCCGTGGGCGAAGGGCCTGGCAGGAACATGGGGCTGCGCATGAGCCGCGGCGAGCTTATCCTGCTCTTGGATACGAGCATAGAGTTCACGGGCGATGCGCTATCGGCCATCGCGGCCACGCTGGAGGACGCGTCGGTTGGGGCAACGGGCGGCTGGGGCGTGACCTCCGGCGACATGCGGCAGTTCGAATCGGCGGACCCGGGCGACGTGGACGCTGTAGAAGGCTACTGCCTGGCTTTCCGGCGAGAGGTGCTGAATACCGTTGGGCTGCTGGATGAAAAGTTCCGCTTCTATCGCAACCTTGACCTGGATTTCTCCATAGCGCTCAAAAACCAGGGGTTCCGCAACGTGATGCTCCAGGGCCTGCCCCTCATCCAGCACGAGCACCGCGGCTGGTACAGCATGGACGAGGACGAGCGGGACAAGCTGAGCAAAAAGAATTTCTACCGGTTCCTGGAGAAATGGGGACACTTCACCCACCTGCTCCTCAACCCAACGGAACATCATGATGACTAGCGCGGCAGCCTGTGTGTTTGCGCTAGAGTACCGCAGTTAGACCAAGCTCCCCGCCCGTGGAAGAAGAGACCGTGGCATTCACCAATCGCTACGGCCAGCAGATCGTCGGCACCTTCTCCCCTAGTGCGAGCACTGCGCCGGGCGTCCTGCTGCTCCACGGCTTCCGCGGCACCCGCACCGAGCGGCACCTCCGCGTTATTGCCGGCGCCATTGCTGATGCGGGGATTGCCGTGCTGCGCATCGACCTGAGCAACAACGTCGGCGAGTCCGAGGGCGAGTTCCGCAACCTCACAGTCAGCCACGAGGTGGAAGATGCCGAAGATGCGCTGGACTTCCTGGGGGGATTGCCCCAGGTGGACGGAACTCGCTTGGGCATTAGCGGGCACAGCGTAGGGGGCCTAGTGGCGGCGCTCACTTCGGCCCGGCGCCCGGAAGTAGCCGCAGTGGTCACGCTCTCCGCAGTCTTCGACCTGCATGAACGCTTCTCCCTCTTGTTAGGAGCGGATGAGCTGGCACGCTGGAAGATGGAGGGGCAGATAGAGATGGACCCGCCCGGATGCGGGCTCTTCCTGGGCTATGGATTCATGGAAGATGCCGCTAACCTTGGCGTAGTGGAGGCGCTGCAACAGCTACAGGCGCCGCTCCGCATCATCCAGGGTGAGGCCGACGCTCAAGTGCCGGCGCTGGATGCCCACCGCTACATGCAGCACGCTGCAAGCGCCGTGGCAGACCTGGCAATGCTCCCTGATGCCGACCACGGCTACCGAAGCGAGGAGCACCTGGAGACGGTCTGCGGTCTGACCGCGGAGTGGTTCCGTCTGCACCTCCTGGACGGCAGGCCGGCATGACC
The DNA here is from genome assembly GCA_965220215.1 of Dehalococcoidia bacterium. GTDB lineage: Bacteria > Chloroflexota > Dehalococcoidia > SHYD01 > SHYD01 > CBDDEI01. The sequence goes on along the minus strand of OZ244809.1, from coordinate 1,991,045 downwards.
AGCCTCTCCGGCGAGGCTCCTGCCATCCTCCCTCCTTCTGCCGCATACGAACCCGCTACTTCCACGTCCAACAATGCGTTTGTGTACCCCGGCTTCCGCTGGTTTTTTGCCGGCCTGGTGTGCTTTGCGCTGGGGGTTTGGATCATGGAGGTGGCGCAGCGCTGGGTAGTACAAGAGCTAACGGGCTCCCCCTTCTATGTGGGGCTGATGGCTTTTGGGTGGGGAATGTCCGTTGTGGTGTTCTCCTTCCCCGGCGGCGTGCTGGCCGACCGCGTGGACCGGATACGGCTCATCACTATTGCCCGCTCCATTGGCGTGGCAGCAGGAGTGCTCTTGGCACTGCTGTTGTCTGCAGGGCTAGCGGGAGTATGGCACGTCATCGCGTTCGCCATTGTGTGGGGAGCCTCCCTAGCCACAGAGGTGCCCAGCCGGCAGTCGCTCATCCCGCTAATAGTGCACCGCAACGCGCTGCCCCAGGCTGTGGCCGTCACGATGGGGGTATGGAGCACCAGCATCGTGGTTGGCCCTGCCATTTCGGGCTGGCTCATCGCGGCCTTAGGCGCGCGGAGCTGCTTCTTCATCACGGCGTTGCTGCACACCTGCGCCATCTTCTGCTACCGGCGCCTACGCGGCTTCCTGCCGCCCGTAACAAGGAACCAAGTTCAAGAGCACCCCTGGCGGTCATTTACGGGCGGTGTTGCCTACATCCGTACGAATCCCACCATGCTTGGTCTCATTCTCCTAGCGACGCTGAATGCTGCGCTGAGCCAATCACCTTTGCAGGCGCTGCTCCCCGCGTTCGCCGCGGATACGCTACAGGGCAACGCCTCCGTGTTCGGTTTACTGCTCACCTTCCAAGGGCTTGGCGCTGTCCTTGCAAACGTCGCTCTGGCTGTTTTGGTGCGTCTCCGTCATAAGGGCCGCATCATGATGTTTGGATGCTTTGCGGCGGGATTCCTTCTAGTGGGCTTCTCCTTCATGACCACGCTGGAGAGCGCAATTGCAACCATGCTAGTGTTGGGGCTGACCAACGGCGGATTCATAACCCTGGCCAACACCTTGATTCAGACCTATGTGAACGAAGAGATGCGGGGGAGAGTGTTAAGCAGCCTGATGCTGATCTGGGGCGTTGGCAGTGCGGGTAGCCTGGCTACGGGTGCGCTGGGCAGTGTCACAAGCGTGCCCATAGCCCTGGCGGTCACGGGTTGCCTCACGGTCCTGGCAGCTACGGGCGTGCTCATCAAGCTCCCTGTGGTGGCCAAGCTAAACTAGCGCTGTCTTTCCTGCGCCGGGGGAACGGTAAAGCGGAAGTAGCCAACGTGGATTCTTCGCTCCGCATTCTGTTAGCGAATTACCTGACATCTACATTCTGAAGGAGTCGCCTAGCGAGGACTGAAGAATCCACATACGGGCGCGCGCAGTGGATTCTTCGCTCCGCCTGCCTGCGGTAGGCAAGCTCAGAATGACAAGGGGGAATGGTGGTTGCGGGGGGACGGCGCGGCACTTTCCCTTTCCCTGGCCCTCTCCCAGGGGGAGAGGGGAGGGTTTGGGGGTCGCTGCGAGGCGCGGCGTGGCTCGTGTGTGGATGGCGTGGGGGGTGAATTCTTCGCTCCGCCTGCCTGCGGTAGGCAAGCTCAGAATGACAAGGGGGGAAGCAGCCGACAACGAACGTGCAAATCCGGCCCATTTCCAACGAACTAGCGGCTGCTGTGCTATGCTAAAATCAGGGTAGCAATCAACATGGAAGACTCGTCCAACGGGCTAACCGGAGACCGGCAAGCCCAATCTCCCTTCAAGCGCTTCTTTCTCCGCGCCGGCATTACTGCCTTTGTGCTCGGAGGATTTGTATCTGGCGCGTTCACACTTTCGTATCTCGTTGGCTGGCCCACTTTTGGCTCGCAATCTGGCAGGGACCTGCTGCCGCTCCCGCTCATGCCCCTAGATTCCATAAGCGCACCCGATTGGGGCAACCAGGAACGAGTCAATATCTTGGTGCTGGGGGTAGACCGCCGCGCTACGGAAGCAGATCACGAACCCACTCGCACCGACGCGCTGATGCTGCTGACCATGGACCCCTACAGCAAAACTGCCAGCATGTTGAGCATTCCCAGAGACCTTTGGGTGCCAATTCCTTATGCCACCGACCGCGTAATACACGATAGAATCAACACTGCCAACTTCTACGGCCAGATCTACAGCTATCCTGGCGGAGGGGCGGCGCTAGTAAAGGACACTGTCCAATACAACCTAGGGGTGCGCATCCACTATTACGTGCTTGTTGGTTTTGAGGGCTTTGTCCAGCTTGTGGAGACACTGGACGGCATAACCGTAGACGTTCCGGCACCATTGCTAGATAACCAGTTCCCCACTGATGATGACGAGGTAATGACCATCTTTATTCCGGACGGGGTGCAAGAGTTTGATGGGGAAACAGCCCTCCAGTACGTCCGTTCCCGACATAGCGACTCCGACTTTGGACGGATGCGCCGCCAGCAACAAGTGCTCTTGGCAATACGGGATAAGTTGCTCAACTTGAACATGGTCCCTAATATACCCACGCTCTGGACCGAGTTCAGCAACACAATTGAGACGGACATTTCTTTGACCGAGCTCATCAACTTGGCGAATATAGGCAGGGACGTGAAGCGGGAAGACATCTCTAGCTATACGCTGGAGCTTAATTATATAACCCCTGCCATGACGTCTGACGGCGCAGACGTCCTACTCCCCAACCGCAGTCAGATTGAGGTGCTCATTGCAGATGTTTTCTTTGACCCTCGCAAAGAGCAAGAGGCGGCGTACATCGAAATACTGAACGGGACCGAAACGACCGGCCTAGCTAGCAAGACCGCCCGGCAGCTGCAACAGTCCGGGTTCCTCAATGTCTCTATTGGCGATGCCTCCGGCGGGCCATTCACTAGGACTGAGATTCAGACCCTGTCCGGAAAGAACTACACCGCCAACTTGCTGGCGTCCTTCCTACGGTTGCCGCGGGACCGCATAAGGACTATGGACAATTTCAACGGCGACTCCGTAGACATTCGCATCATCCTTGGTCAGGACGCCACCCAACTCCTCCCGCTTCAGTAAAGCACCACTGTCTTCAAGGCGGACAGGTCTAAGCGGGCTGCGTATGCCTTTGGCGCGTCCTCCTGCCCAAACCGGTGGGTAATAAGCTGCCGGGCTTCCGGCATAACGGTCAGCAGCTTGGCGGTGCGCACGTACTGATCCGTGGTAGCGTTCTGAGTACCCGTCACAAATAGCTCTTCGTAGTGGATCTTGTTAGGGTCGAGGGCTGTCTGGGTGCCGGGGGGGAACCCGCCGAAGAGATTGAAGAAGCCTTGCTTTCGCATTGCCTGTATCCCCTCTTCAATTGCATCCCCTGCACCCACGGAAAGAATCCCCACGTCTGCGCCCATACCGCCCGTTGCCGCGAGCACCTCTTGTCGCACACTGTGACTCGTGGGGTCGATGCAGAGCGTTGCGCCCATGGCCTCGGCGGCCGCGCGGCGCTCCGGCATGGGATCACTCATGATCACTTTCGACGCGCCTAGCGCCTTAGCCAGCAGCAGGTGGGCTAGGCCCATTGGCCCCGCGCCGATGATGAACACCACATCGCCGGGACGGAGGCGGCAGGTTTCCAAGGAGTTCAGTACACAGGCCATTGGCTCGGTCATCACAGCCAGCTCATAGTCCAGGCTGGGCTCTATCTTGATCATGTGACCAAGGTGCACCAGCTCGCCCGGCGCCCGGAGGTACTGCGCAAAGCCGCCGTCTTCCTCGTAGCCCAGCGTGACACGCTTGAGGCAGCGGTTGCGCCGGCCCAGCAGGCAGAAGTAGCACTCACCGCACGCGATGATGGGGCAGACAACCACGCGATCGCCCGCCTGAACCTCGTCCACGTGCTCTCCCACCTTAACAACCTCTCCGGTCATCTCATGGCCGGGGATGACGCCGGGCTTGGCGTACTTCTCGCCCTTGTAAACCCGGATGTCGGAAGCACAGACCGAGGCCGCGCCAACCTGCACTAGCACATCATCAATGCCCACTTCCGGGATAGGCCGTTCTTCCAGGCTGATGCGCCCCGGCTCGTGGAAGACCAACGCAGACATACTTTCCATGGTGACTCCTTCTACCCTGCCCTATTCTCAGACACAATTGTACGCAGTGTTGCTAGTAGGTGATCTACTTCTTGCTCGTTGTTAAAAAGCGCCAGGGCTACTCTGATGTTTGGCGGCTCCAGAACAAAGCGCGCCACAATCTGGCCCCGCTCCCAGAGGGCTTGCACCAACGGCTGGGGCTCCCAATCGTCTACAGTGAAAGTGACCAGCGCGCTGGCAGTAGGCCCCGCGGAAGGGCTTGTCACCGTGACGCCGGGAACACCCTCCAGCCCACTGCGGGTGTATGCCGTCAGCTCTTCCCACCTTGCCTGAATGGCATCCAACCCCAGTTCCTCTATAAACGCGATGGCCGCGACAGCGCCCGCGAGGAGGGCTCCATTGCTGGTAGTGAGCTCGAACTTCTTGGCGCTCTCCGGCGCGGGGGTGAAGTTGCCGGCAGCGTCGTAGGACAGCGCGCCGTGCAAGGTAACGTGGGCGGGCACGAGACTGGGCAGCAGTTCCTTGCGAATGTAGAGCGCACCGACGCCTCCCGGCCCCATGAGCCATTTGTGCGCCGGCACCGCATAGTAATCGCAGTCCCATGCCACAACGTCCAAGGGGATATGCCCAGCCGTCTGTGCGCCGTCCACCAACACCTGCACGTTGTGGCGGTGAGCCATAGCGTTAATTGCGGCGATTGGCAGGCGCAGGCCGTTTGTAAAGAGGATATGGCTCAGGAGCAAGAGACGCGTGCGGGGCGTTATGGCTGCTTCCAGCTTGGCGAGGATTGTCGCTTCATCATCCACCGCAGAGAGCGACACGATGCCTACTCCCATACCCCGATGCTCACGAAACTGATAGAGGGGCACCAGGCCGGAGGGATGCTCTTGATTCGTGGTGACCACCTCATCACCAGGGTGCCAGGTCATGCCGCTGAGCACCATGTTCAGTCCATGGGTGGTGTTGCTGGTAAGCGTTATGGTATCGGCAGGAGCAGCCAGCAGTCGAGCAAAGGCAACGCGGGCGGCCGTTTCGGTTTCGTTCAGCAGTTGCAACACCCAGGGCGTGGTGGGCCCCTCTTCCGACAGGAGCTTTAGGAGCTCGGTTGCGGCGGTTACTACGGCAATGGGGGATGGACCAGACCAGCCTGTATTGAGATAGGTAATATTTTGAGTAATAGGGAACTGCGCCCTGATGGCGTTAACGTCTAGGTGCGGGTGCTTTAGCAACGTCTCTGCACAGCTTCCTATGCCCCGGCTAAAACCTGCGCCCAGAGTGGCAGCAATGATTCAGGTTCGTCTTCAGTCATGGTGGCCCTAATTAAAAGTAAGGGGGTCTTCCCCCGAAGTAAGCTCTTCCAACGCGTCCTGAGCGGCTTCTTTCACCTGGAGGTCAGATGCGTTGGTGAGATCCCGCAGCGCCTCTTTGGCCGTAGCGCCGCCAATATGTCCAAGCGCTTCAATGGCTATTCCTTGAATCTCAGCATCGGAGTCGTTAGTCATTTCAATGAGGCTGGGAATTGCCCGCACGTCTTCCAGCTCTCCGGCAGCACGGGCTGCCTCAAACCGCATTGCAGAATCGGGACTTTTCATCTCAGCGAGCAACACTGGCAGCCAGCCTTCGTCACAAGCCTGGCCCATGGCGTACAGCGCCCCGAGCTTCAACTCCTTCTCCTCGTTGTGGTACGCGTCCCGGATAATGTCGTGCAGCGATTCGTTTTGGCCCTGGCTGATGGCCTCGATAGCGCGCCGGCGAATGAGCAGCGGTTGTGTCTCGTCCTCAAGGAGTATGTACAGTGTCTCTTCTACCCGCTCGGCAAGGTCCGGGCGGATCTCTTCAAAGGCGCCCAACAGCACGAACTTGCCCAGCGCCAGGGTAGCCGCCGCCCGTACCTCTAGGTCCTCCTCCGCCTTGGCATAGCCGATGAGCTTTTCCAGCAACCACCGTTCGTTGCACTCCCAGAGGCCATCGATGGCGGAGATGCGCAGGATTGGGTCTTCATCGTCCAACGCCAGCCGCAGCACCTCTGTGAAGTCTGCCTCCGGGTTGTCTTCGGTAAGGGTCAGCATCTGGTCCAGCAGCGCGGTACGGCGAGCCGGAGGAGCATCAAACCAGAACTCCTCCACGTCCAGCGCCTCCTCCCGCGTGATGCCGGAGAGGGAGAGCAGCTTGGTAGAATTCAGCGGCTCTTGGGGATCAAATAGCTCTTGTAGGGTTTCTGCAGTAGCCATAACTCGCCTGGAGTAATGATACCACAGCGTTTTGTAGCTAAACACTAGGGAACCGCAGAACAACCTGCGTCATTCCGTCTCTCGCGGGAATCCAGGGGGTCTCCGCAAGCCCACAGCCAGGGACCCGGCTCCTTCACCCCCATCCTAACCTTCCCCCATCAAGGGGGAAGGGACTTGTGCAGTCTCCTCTCCCTCTGGGAGAGCCTGCCTACCGCAGGCAGGGGCTAGCGTGAGGATTGTGTGTGCGCGTGGTGAAGGTGGACGGCGCATGGTTCGACTCGCTCACCATGAGCGGGGGGTGGGAGCTCACCATGAGCGGAGGCGAGGTGCCGGAGGGGCGTTGCCACCCCTACTCCTCCTCCCGATCACCCCCATCCTAACCTTCCCCCATCGAGGGGGAAGGGACTTGTGCAGCAGCCTGGGTTGGCCGCTTACGCTTTGGTGGAAACTGTAGCCTGAAGGGTAACGATTGGAGGAGCGGAGACAGACCCGCCGACCCAACGCGGCTCCCCGCCAAGGCCGGCCAGGTCGCCCAGAATAGTGTAGACGTTGCCCGCGACCATGGTGTCCTTCACCCGCCCGACAATGCGCCCCCGCTCAACTTTGTAGCCGAGGAGGACGTTGCCGCCGAAGTCGCCGCCCAGGACGTTCCCTTGCGTAGCGCCCAGCATCTCTTCCACTACCAACCCTTCCTGAATATCGGCCAACAGCTCTTCAAAGGAGCCCTGCCCAGGCTGCACCATGAGGGTGCTGAGGCCGGGCGCGGGAAGCGTTCCTACCCCGCGGTGCGCGCTGCCCGTGGAGGCTGCTCCTGCCAAGCCGGCGGACTGGAGATCGTAGAAGAAGCTGCGGAGCATACCTTGTTCAACGAGCGCGAGGCGCTGGCTGGGCACGCCTTCGTCGTCAAAGGGCCGGCTGCCCGGCGCCATCGGCTGGGTGGGATCGTCGGTGAGGGTCAGCCGCTGGTCAAAGGCAAGCTGGCCCAGCTTCTCGGTCAGGGGTGAGGCTTTCTGGGCTACGGTGCGGCCGCTGAACCCTTGAGAGAGGGCGGGCATAAACGCCTGGGCAAAGCCGCGCGGCGTGAACACTACAGGCACTTGGCCCTGGGGTGCGGGCACCGTATCTCTTGCCAGTTCCAGTTGGCGCACGGTTTCCGCAGCCAGATCATCCAGCGTAGGGATTGGCGAGCAGGAAACAAGCCTATCTCCCACGAAGAGCATATCGGTGCCCCGTACCAGCGTGCCCTCAATGCGGGCGGTGTAGCCGGTCTTGCGGTAGGTGGCATCGAAGCCGGCCGAGTTCAGCAATCTGAGGTCGGTCACACGCTTGACCAGGGTGGCGTCACACACGATCTCCGGGCTGGCCGCGAGGACTCGGTCGATGGCACGCCGGCCCGACTCCACCATACGGTCGAGGGGGTACTCAGAAACGGTAGCGTCGTAGACGGAGAGAGCAGGAAAGGCCGCAGCGCCGGGAAGATGGAAGCGGGCCTCCGCGCCGAATTCGGCGGTCTCCAGGGCATGGTCCAGGATCTCCTGCCAGCTCTGCGCGCCCATAGCAGAGGCGAAGCCGATGCGCCCGTCCTTCACCAGACGGAGGGCAATCCCCTCGCTCTGGCGAGTGAGGATGCTCTTGAGCTGGTTGCCCTCAAATGCTACGGGGGTCTCCTCAAAGCTGACGTGATAAACGTCCGCCTCTGCTGCTACCTGCTTAGCCGCTGCCAGAAGCTCTTCTACAACCGCCATAAGTCACTGCTCTCCTGTTTATCCACAGATACAGGGGCTAGCTGCCCCAGCCGCCGCCGGCAGGTGTAGTGATCTCTAGAAGGTCGCCGGCGTTGACCTCTACCCGCGCCTTGCCGGGCAAGGGTGACGGCGCGCCTCCCTGAGCAGCCAGCCGGTTAACGCCGGAAGCCCCTGGAGCGCCGCCAGACAGCCCGTAAGGCGACGTGCCGCGGCGGTCCGAGATGACCGTCACCGTTGCGGGAGAGAGGAACTGGTAGACACGGCGCAGTCCGTCGCCGCCGCGCCGCTCGCCCGCGCCGCCCGTGCCCTCTGCGATTCTGTACTCTACCACGCGGAAGGGGTAGGCGAACTCCAGGGCTTCTACGGGTGTGTTCTGGGTGTTGGTCATGTGTGTGTGCACGCCGGAGAGGCCGGAACCGTTAGGACCAGCGCCCGCGCCGCCGCCGATAGTTTCATAGTACACAAAGGGGCGCCCATCCGGCGCGGTCCCGCCAATGGTTACGTTATTCATGCTGCCGGAGCTTGCAGCGGGAATGCGGTCCGGGAGGGCCTGAGCCAGCGCGCCAAAGAGCACGTCCACAATGCGCTGAGAGGTCTCCACGTTCCCGGCCGCGACCGCCCGAGGCGGGCGCGCATTGAGCACACAGCCCTCAGGCGCAATGACCTGGACAGGCCGGAAACAGCCGTCATTTACGGGCACCTCTTCTCCAGTGAGGCAGCGCACGACGTAGTAGACCGCGGAGAGCGTTACCGCCAGCACTGCATTCACCGAGCCGCGCTGCTCGCCCGCGCTGCCGGTGAAGTCGGCGGTGAGCGCGCCGTTATCGGCGGTCACACGCACTCTTATGGGCACCCGGTCAGGCGCAATGCCGTCGTCGTCTAAGGCGTCCTCAAACACATACTCACCGGCGGGGATCTTCTGCAGCGAGGCGCGGGTCGCGGCCTCGCTGTAGTCCATGACCGAGGCCATAGCGTCTCGCAGCTTGGCAATGCCGTAGCGCGCGGCCAGTTCCTGCACCCGCGCCTCGCCGGTACGGTGGGCGGCCATCTGCGCCGCAAAATCGCCGGCACGTTCCACAGGCGTCCGCACGTTGCGATAGATGAGGTCCAGCACCGCCTGATCCACCTGGCCCGCGGAGATCAGCTTGACGGGCGGGATGATGAGCCCCTCCTGGAAGAGCTCCGTCGAGAGGGGCATGGAGCCGGGAGACATACCGCCGATGTCTGCTTGGTGAGCGCGGCTGGCGAGATAGCCGACCAGCTCTCGTGCCGTCTCCTCGCCCTGGAAGACCGCCGACACCATTGTGACGTCCGGCAGGTGGGTGCCGCCCAGATAGGGATCGTTGAAGATAACTAGGTCGCCCGGGACGAAGGATGTCCGCTGCCGCGCCACGCGCACCGCCTCCGGCATCGCGCCAAGGTGAACGGGGATATGCGCCGCCTGGGCCACCAGCCTGCCATCGTTATCGAAGAGCGCGCAGGAGTAGTCCCGACGCTCCTTGATGTTGGGGGAGTAGGCAGTGCGCCCCAAGGTGACGCCCATCTCCTCGGGAATGGAGGCGAGAAGGCTGGAGAAAACGGTCAGTTCAATGGGATCAAGGGGCACCAGCGGCCTCCTTCCGTTCGGCAAGGAGCAGGACCGCGCGTCCCGGCAAGCGGGCGGTAGTGCTCTTGCCCGCGCCTGCCGGCCCGCGGATGACGATGAGCCGAGGGGTCACGCGGTCCGCTCCAGGATGAGGTTGCCCACGGTGTCGATGCGGCCGCGCCAGCCGGGCGGCACTGCGGTGGTGGCGTCCATCTGCACGATGATAGCCGGCCCTTGCAGCGCGTTGCCGGCGTGGAGCCGCTCCCTATCGTAGATAGTGGTCTCACAGGGACCGTCGAACCACACGGTGCGCGCGCCCAAGGAGGCGTCCGAGGGATCGGCTGGGCCGGGCTGCTCTCTGAGCAATGCGGGCCGCTGCACCTGGCCCAGCAGCTTCAGACGCAGGTTCACCACCTCGATGGGCTCGTTGGGCATGTTGTAGCCAAAGCGCTCCTTGTGGGTAGCGTGGAAGCGGCCAGCCAGGTTGCTGGTAGACAGGTCATCGAAAGGAACAACGAGCTCAAAGGACTGGCCAGCGTAGCGCATATCCAGGGCCGTGAGCACCTGCACGTTGTTCCGGGTGAAGCCCTCAGCGCTCATCTCGTCCCAACCGCGCGCCGAGAGGTCACGGAAACCCGCAGCAATCTCCCGCACAAAGGCTTCGTCTACCTCTTGGGGCAGTGGGCGCATCACCGTCACCGAGAAGTCCTTCATCACATCGGCGGTGAGCAACCCCAGCGCGGAGAGCACGCCCGGCGCACGCGGCACCAGCACCCGGCGCATGCCTACGCTCGCGGCCAGATCGCAGGCGTGGAGCGGCCCTGCGCCGCCAAAGGCTACCAGGGTGAAGGTACGAGGGTCCTGCCCCCGTTCGATAGAGATAACCCGGAGCGCCTTCTCCATCTCAACGTTCGCTACCCTTAGGACACCTGCAGCGGCAGCCGCGGCATCCAAGCCTAGCTGAGTGCCCAACACCTGGAGGGCCCTGTGAGAACGCTCCGCCTGTAAGGGCATCTGCCCCCCCAAGAAGTGCTCCGGCAGGATACGGCCCAGCACCACCTGGGCATCAGTCACGGTGGCTTGGTCGGAGATACCGTAGCAGGCAGGGCCGGGGTCAGCGCCCGCACTTTGGGGACCCACTCGCAGTGCGCCGCCGCCATCCACCCGAGCGATGGAGCCGCCGCCCGCGCCAACGGTGTGCACGTCCAGCATGGGCACGCGCAGGGGGACGCCCGCCACCTCCGATTCCGTAGTTTCTCGTAGGCGGCCCGGCACCAGAGAGACGTCGGCAGAGGTACCGCCCATATCAAAGGTCACAAGATCAAAGAGACCGGACACCCCTGCCACGTAGGCTGCGCCCACCACACCGGCCGCGGGGCCTGAGAGGACCGTCCGCAGCGGCGCAGCTTTGGCGGCCTTAGCCATCACAATACCGCCGTTGGACTGCATGACCCGCAGGGGCACCTTCTGGGACGGCAACCGCTCCTCCAAGTGGGTGAGGTAGTCCTGGAGCACCGGTGCGACGTAGGCGTTAACGGCAGTGGCGCTTGCGCGCTCGTACTCACGGAACTCCGGCAACACTTGGTGCGAGGCAGAGACGGCAAAGCCCGCCCCTTCCAGCGCGGCTGCAACGGCGCGCTCGTGCTCTGGGTTGAGGAAAGAGAAGAGGAGGCAGACTGCAACGGAGGAGACCTCCTGGGTCTGCAGTTCCTTAACCAGCGCGTGCACGGCCTCCGTATCCAAGGGCTGCACCACCGCGCCGGTGGCGTCTAGCCGCTCTGGCACTTCAAAACAGCGCTCCGGCGGGATGAGGGCAGGAGGCCGCTGCGGTTCCAGTGCGTAGAGGGAAGGCCGGGTTTGGCGGCCAATGGTGAGGATGTCTTTGAAGCCTTGCGTTGCTACCAGAGCAGTCCGAGCGCCGCTGCGTTCCAGGAGCGTATTGGTGACGACCGTAGTGCCGTGGATGATGGACCCCGCGGTCTCTGCGCCGCCTAGATGGGCCAGGCCGTCCATGAACGCCTGAGCATGGTCGCGAGGAGTTGTCGGGGCTTTGTGTACGGTCAGCCGGCCATCTGCCAGCAGCACAAAGTCGGTGAAGGTTCCGCCGATATCAACTCCGAGGGGCATGGAGGGTTTCTGTCAGCGTAGACTCAATGGTATCTGGAAACTGGGCTTGGAGCGCCATATGGTAACGGTGGGTATTGTACGGTGGCACAAGAGTAAACACAATGCAGTTAACTACCCTCTAGCATCTTCTATTACTCAAGTGTCCTCTGCTACAATTGTGGAATGTTAAAGCGAATTGTCCTGGCCTCTCCCCGCGGTTTCTGCGCCGGAGTGGACCGGGCCATTGAGATCGTGCGGCTGGCCCTGAGCGCCTACGGCGCGCCGGTGTATGTCTACCACGAGATTGTGCACAACCCTTACGTTGTCGCAGAGCTGCGAACAAAGGGGGCAATCTTTGTGAACGACCTCTCGGAGGTGCCGGCAGGCGCGCGGGCTATCTACAGCGCTCACGGCGTCAGCCCCGCGGTACGTACTGAGGCTGATGGACGCTCGCTCCAGGTCATCGACGCCACCTGCCCGCTGGTGACAAAGGTGCATACCGAGGCACAGCGCTTTGCCAAGGGCGGCTTCCACATCCTGCTTGTGGGTCACAAGGGCCACGACGAGGTAGTGGGCACTATGGGAGAGGCTCCAGAGCAGACCACACTGGTTGGCAACGTGGCGGAGGCCGAAACGGTGCAGGTGCCGGACGGCGCTCGGGTTGCGCTGCTTACTCAGACAACCCTGAGTGTCGACGACGCCACAGCCATCGTCCAAACGCTGCAAAAGCGTTTCCCCGAACTCCAATTTCCCCGCGAAGAGGACATCTGCTATGCCACCCAGAACCGGCAATTCGCGGTCAAGAAGCTAACGGAGGAGGCAGACATCATCCTAGTGCTGGGCGGCTCCAACAGCTCCAACTCCCAACGGCTGCAAGAAGTGGCCGAGCAATACGGCGCGCCTGCCCACCTTGTGAACAACGTGAACGAGGTAAAGGCGGAGTGGCTGGTTGGCGTGGAAACAGTGGGACTCACTTCTGGCGCTTCAACACCCGAATTCCTGGTGCAGGAAGCCGTGAGTCACTTCCAAGCGCTGGGTGCAGCAGAGATTACCCTAGTAGAGACGGCGAAAGAGCGCGCCCAGTTTGCCCTCCCTAAAGAGCTCAGCAGAGCTTAGCTTCTTTCAAGAAAAGTGAACGCAAAGAGGAGCCGCAATGCGGCTCCTCTTTCTATGCTGTTTGTTGGACGTATTGGCGCAGGGCTTAAATGGCGGATGAGCCTTGCTCTCCCGTTCTCACTCGAACGGCGTCCATTACCTGCGACACAAAGATCTTGCCGTCGCCAATTGCGCCATCGCCCTCGCTGCGTGCGGCCCCGATGATGGTGGCGATGATTTTGTCCTTCATGTCATCCGCCACTACGGTGCGAATGAGCGTCTTTGGCACGGAGGACCGCTGTGCCATGATGCCGCCGCGACCCACAAACACTTCTACACCTTGCTGCTGGCCCTGGCCAGTCACGTTTACGTAGTAGAAGCCCTGACAGCCCGCTTCCACAAGGGCCTGAGTAACGGGGTTAACGTTTTCTGGTCTTACGATAGCTTCGATGCTAAGCATGGTACCCCCTTCTTTCTCTCCTTACGCTGCTTCTACTGGAGCAGTGTGATTGTACGCTTTCTCAACGGAATTAGTCTGCTCCATCCTGAACGTAGGCCCGCTCACCGTGAGTAGTAAGGTCGAGACCTTGGCCTTCAGCAGCGTCGGACGCGCGCAGCCCCATAACCATATCCAGAACCTTCAGGATGATGAACGTCACGACGCCGGAGTAGGCCAGGGTCGCCACTACGCCAATGACCTGCGTCACGAACTGTGGGCCGTTGCCTTCAAGCAGTCCGGCAGTGCCGCCGATGGCTTCCACTGCGAAGATGCCGGTAGCCAGCGAGCCCCAGATGCCGCCAATGCCATGGACACTGAAAACGTCTAGGGCGTCATCAAGGCCAGTCTTGGGTCGAAGCACGACGGCCAGATAGCACAGGATGCCCGCGCCAACGCCGATGGCTGTTGCGCCAACTACGTTCACAAAGCCAGCCGCCGGGGTAATGGCAACCAGGCCAGCTATGGCGCCTGTCGCAACGCCCACGGCGCTAATGCGCCTGTTCTGCGCCTGGGAGATGATGCCCCAGGTGAGGGCAGCGGCGGCGGCAGCAGTGTTGGTCACGAGGAACGCGCTCGCTGCCTGCCCCGAGGAGGCCAGAGCCGAACCAGCGTTGAAGCCAAACCAGCCGAACCATAGGATGCCAGCGCCAAGGATGACGAAGGGCACATTATGCGGCTCCAGACCGGGCTGCTTGCGCTTGCCCACCAGGAGAGCCGCCACTAGGGCTGCGATGCCTGCATTGATGTGCACGACGGTGCCGCCAGCAAAGTCAAGAGCGCCCAAGCCGAACAACCAGCCGTTTTCGGCCCACACCCAGTGGCAGATTGGCGCGTACACAAAGGTAAGCCAAAGCACCAGGAAGACCAGATAGGTGGTGAACTTAAACCGCTCAATGATAGCGCCGGTAATAAGCGCCGGAGTGATGATAGCGAACATCATCTGGAACGTCACAAACAGTAACGTGGGGATGCCCTCACCATCATCTATGCCGATCCCCGCTAGGGCAAGAGCGGAAAAGTCCCCTATAAATTCGTTGCCATCGCCAAAAGCAAGGCTGTAGCCCCAGAACACCCAGACCAGGCTGGCAACGGCCATGGTCATGAAGCTGAACATGATGGTGTTGACGGAGTTGCGCCCGCGTGCAAACCCTCCGTAGAAGAACGCCAGGCCTGGCGTCATCAGCAACACCAGCGCTGAGGAAGCTAGCAACCAGGCCGTATCACCCGTATCAAACATAATGTCCCACACCTCCTAAAGATATACTCGAACGATTCCAAGCCACCAATAACCATTTAAGGGCAAGGAACGGCTCACTGTTGAGAGTAAAGAAACCGTATGTCACGACTGTTACGAGAGTGTTACATCCTTGTTACGGTTGTAACGTGCTTCAGCCGATGGCTGTTAGTCCCTTTTTCCTCCTGTGCTGATGATAAAAAGAGGATGTTACGCGGTCATGTCATCTCTATTTCAGGCCCATTAACACCAGGTTACGGGAAGATTTCATGCCTAAGGCAATGCGCGAATGCGCCTCGGGCGTTTGCAGCGTCCGAGGCGTCTGGGTTCAGCAATTAGCGCACGGGGCAAGCCCGCAGAAGCAGGCTAGAAGGGCAGCTCTACACCCACTTGCATCTCAATGGCCCGAGCGTAGAGGAGGGATGCGACTGCGATGTCCCACAGTGCGATGCCGTGGGATTCAAAGAGGGTAATCTGTTGTGGGCTGGTTCTTCCCGGCGAGCGTCCGCTGACTACCTTTCCTAGCTCCTCCACCTGCTCCCAAGTGATAGCGCCGCGTTCGGCAGCCTGGAACAGGTCGGCAGACTCCAACCTGGACTGTGAAAGGGAGTCGGTATAGATAAGGTCCGCGCGTCGCACCGCCTCCACGTCCAGCTCCTGGCGGAGCAAAGAGTTGCCGCCTGCCGCGTTGATATGGACGCCGGGGTGCAACCACTCCCCCAGAAGCACGGGTTGGGATGAGTTGGTAATGGTGACCAGAATGTCTGCGCCCTCCACTGCCTGCTGCGGCTGCTCTACCGGAACCACATCTACGCCTAGCTGCCGGCTCATCGCATCAGCAAAGTTGTTGCGGTGCTCCGCAGACCTGCTGTACGCCCGGACCTGCTGCACGTTGCGGACAGCGCATACTGCCTCCAACTGCCCTTCCGCCTGGTGGCCTGTGCCGAGAATACCCACCGTAGACGCAGAATCCGGCGCCAGGTACTTGGTGGCCACGCCGCTCGCGGCGCCCGTCCGCACCTGGCTCAACTTGCGAGCGTCCATCACAGAAAGCAGGGACCCGTCTTTGGTGCTGTACAGCAGCACGTGGTTACTGCTGCCGCTATAGATCTTAAGCCCGGCTATCTCCATAGGCGCAGCGGTGGCAGCCATCACTTGCATGGTGTGTTTGGGCGACCGCAAGCGTTGCCGGTCTTTGTTGACCGCAAGCCCTTCTCCTTGGAAGCGAAAACTCTGTTCAACAAAATCGACGGCTTCTTCCATCTTGATGATCGATTCGATGGCTTCTTCATTTAGATAAACAGCCAAGGCCAACCTCTACTCACGGCGATTTACCGACGTATCCTACAGAGGAGAGACTGCGAAGGCAAGGCGGTCTGTCTTTCGCTTTGAGGGACGGTACAGTATTATGTGTAAGCTCCATTCCACTAAGAAAATAGAGGAACCGCGTATCATTATGAAGCGCATAGTAGTATTGGGCTCTACAGGCGCCGTTGGGCAGCAAGCCCTAAGCGTTGCCCGTACATTCCCAGACCAGATTCAGGTAATAGGGCTGGCCGCCCACACCAACCATCGCCTTCTTGCTCAACAGGTAGAGGAGTTCCAGCCACAGCTAGTTTCCTACTCTCGTGACGTCCTCCCCGACCCTCCGGACATTTTGGCCGCCCGCAAAATGATGACGATGGAAGAGATGGCCACCGCTTCCGAGGCAGACGTAGTGGTGATTGCAACGGTGAGCGCGCCGGCCGGACTTCCGGTCACCCTTGCCGCCATCCAGGCAGGAAAGACCGTGGTGCTGGCCAACAAAGAGGTAATGGTGATGGCCGGCAGCCTGATTATGGAGGCAGCCAGGCGTGAGAAAACCGCCCTCTATCCGGTTGACCCGGCCTTAAGCGGCATTTGGCAGGCGTTAGCAGGCGAGCCAGGCTCCGTGAAGCGGGTCATCCTAACCACTACGGGAGAGCCTTTGCCCTCCCGGCTGCCCCTCACTCTGCACACCGCCCGCACCGACCCCGTGTCACAACCCGGCAGTCAGGTCGGCAAGAAGGCACGCATTGATGCCCTAACGCTCATGAACGTGGGGATGCAGGCTATCGAAGCCAACCGGCTGTTCAATATCCCCTATGACGCTATCGAGGTGCTGATCCATCCGCAAGGGCTGATCCGGGCCATGGTGGAGTTTGCCGATGGTTCTGTGAAGGCCATACTGACCCAGCCAACGCTGTTTCTGCCCCTGCAGTATGCTCTCTCCCACCCGCAGCGGTGGTCTAATGAAGAGCTGCCTCCTATGGACCTAGCCGCGGTGGGTCACCTCTCCTTCCATGCCGCGGACGGCGAGACCTACCCATGCTTGGCCAGCGCATTAGAAGCAGGCCGTAGAGGAGGCACGGCGCCCACCGTGCTCAATGCCGCCAATGAGATGGCGGTCTGGAGTTTCCTGACCCAACAGATTGGTCTGCAAGAAATCCCCAAGCTCGTCAACCGGGTGCTCTCTTCCCACAAGGCCATCGCTCAGCCGACACTAGAGGACATCTACGCCGCAGATGACTGGACGCGGGATGAGGTGCAGAAACACGCCGTCTGGTAGGACGGTGCCCTACGTCCTCCCTACTAATCCGGGCTAAGGAACCTCTAAGCTACCTGCGTCATTCCGTCTCTCGCGGAATCCAGGGGTTTCCCCAAGCCAATAGCTAGGGACCCGGCTCCTTCACCCCCATCCTAACCTTCCCCCATCAAGGGGGAAGGGACTTGAACAATCCCCTCTCCCTCTTGGAGAGCCTGCCTACCGCAGGCAGGGGCTAGGGTGAGGGTTGTGGGTGCGCGTGGTGAAGGCGGACGGCTCATGGTTCGACTCGCTCACCATAAGCGGGGGTTGGGAGCTCACCATGAGCGGAGGCGAGGCGCCGGAGGGGCGTTGCCACCCCTACCCCTACCCCTCCCCCTGATCACCCCCATCCTAGCCTTCCCCCATCAAGGGGGAAGGGACTTGAGCGGAGGTTCCCTAAGTGACTTCTTGGTGCTGCGCAGGCGACGGATGATGGTAGCCGCGCAGCGCGCCAAGGAAGGTTTCTACTACCGGGTTCCCCAGTGACGTCTTGAGCACCATAGCCGAGGTGGGCAGTGTTACCATGTGCCCCTCGGAAAGTGGGACGCAGACCAATGTGCCGGAGGCCAGCTCCGACTGGATGGCGCTGTAGGGGAGGAAGGACACGCCCAGCCCTCCTTCAATCATCTTCTTGGTCGCCTCAACACTATCTAGGTTCATAGTCACCCGCGGGAGGATGCCCGCCTCCCTACACACACGGGTGATGAGCACATAGTAGGTGGAGTCTTTGTCGTAGAGGATAAGGGGCTCCAGCGCGATCTCGGATATAGCTGCAGAGCCGCGCCGCGCCAACGGGTGGTCTGGATGGGTGACGAAGACGATCTCTTCCTCGTAGAGATAGACAGCCTCCACTTCCGGATGCGACAACGCGCGTCCCAGCCCTACGTGCACCTCCTGGTTCAGCACCATCTGAAGCACCTCGTGGGAGCGACCGGTAAGGATCGTCAGCTCAATGCCAGGGTACTCCGCGCGGAAACCGGCCAATATGCCGGGCAACGCGTACGCGCCAATAACCCTGGCCGTGCCAATGCGCAACCTGCCGCGAGAGGGGTGGCCGCTAAGGGACACCGCTTCCCGGCCCTCACGCATCGCGAGTAATGTGCGCTCTGCGTAGGGGAGCAATGCCCGGCCGGCCTCAGTGAGGCGTAACCCTCTGCCGCGCCGCTCAAAGAGCTGGTGTCCCAGGTCTCGTTCCAGCGCCTGGACTCGCGCGCTGAGGGTAGGCTGGGTAAGGCCAAGAACTTCTGCGGCGCGGCTCAGGCTGCCATGCTCCGCCACCTGCAGAAAGGTTTCCAGTTGCGCTATTTCCATGCTGCCCCTCCGCCTTGCGCTCCAGTTATAGACGTTCTCTATAGCTTCTATTATAAAGGGGAATAGCTTAGGTTGACATAGGGCACGCGCTGTCTAGAAGCAGACTCAGCTTACGTATAGACGGAGCTCCCTTCCCTTGACCAGCAGTCTCTCGGAACCTATACTAAATCGTGCTCTGCGTTAGAGGGGAGTTTCCTCGCCCGAGTGGCGCAATGGCAGCGCAACCGATTTGTAATCGGTAGGCTAGGGGTTCGACTCCCCTCTCGGGCTCTGCCGTACGTTACTTGTGGCGCATTGATATCGCAGTGTAACGGCGATTCCCTGTGGTGGTTGATACGCGGTAAGCGCACGTCAATCAAGAAGCAAGGAGCACTGGCTACGCACAACTTACTTGGAGGGGTGGGTGAGCGGTTAATACCAACAGACTGTAAATCTGTCGTCCTTACGGGCTACGCAGGTTCGAATCCTGCCCCCTCCACCAGCTTCCCACTGCATAAGCAGTAGCCAAATGCGGTATAACCTGGCCTAACTGTCCGCTGCCAGAACGTCTAAATGGCAAATAGTCTCCGGAGGAAATGTGAACAAGCGCAAAAAAGTAGCGCAACATAAGCATAGGGTAAGAGCAAAAAAGCTTGAACTCCGCCGCAAAGCGAGCGCGGTAGCGGCCGTTCGGACTCCTGCTCGCCCATCCAGCGCGGTGAACGAGAGCTCAGTTACGGAGGCCGCTGCAGCGCCTGCCCGCACCACTAGGCCGCGCCAGCGCCCGGTGGCGGCTGCTACGGCAACAGCTGCGGCAGATCCCCCAACCCAAGCTGGTGCGGAGGCTGAAACCCCCGCTGCAGCACCCCGCCCTACACGTCGTCGTAGGACTACCGCAGAGGCTCCTGCAGCGGCGGAGGCCGGAGCGGTAGCCGAGACGGATGCTCCTGCAGCGGCAGCGGCCGGGGCAGTAGCCGAGACGGACGCTCCTGCAGCGGCAGAGACCGGGGCGGTAGCCGAGACGGACGCTCCTGCAGCGGCAGAGGCCGGGGCGGTAGCCGAGACGGATGCTCCTGCAGCGGCAGAAGCCGGGGCAGAGGCTACACCACGGCCAACACGCACCCGCCGCAGGACCACAACGGAGGAAACACCTCCAACACCCACGCCATAACACTCAGCCAAGAACAATCAAAAGACGCGCAACAGCCCCGCAAATGCGGGGCTGTTTACTTACTGCTTTAACTAGGCGGCGTAGCGTGACTGGTACTGATACAGTCTCGCAAGAGGTTACTTAATCTCCACCATTGCGCCAATTTCTTCCATCTTAGTCTTTAGAGCCGTAGCCTCATCCTTCGCCACGTTCTCCTTAAGGTTGGCAGGGGCAGCTTCCACCAGATCTTTCGCTTCCTTTAGGCCGAGGGAGGTGATTTCCCGGACGGCCTTGATAACGTTTATCTTGTTGGCGCCAACATTGGCCAGCACCACGGTGAACTCTGTCTGCTCCTCCTCCGGCTCTGCGGCGCTGGCTGCGCCGGCGGCGGGCATGGCTGCCATGGCCATGGGTGCAGCAGCGCTCACGCCGAACTCTTCCTCAAGCGCCTTGACCAACTCTGCCAGCTCTAGAACCGTCATCCCCTTGATAGCGGTAATCATTTCATCTTTAGTCATTGCCATGATAGATTCTCCTTGTCTGTTGTTCTTTGTGCTGTGTACAAGCTAAATTATTCGGCCAGCTGTTTGGCCCGAGCATCCAAGACATACACGATGCTCGAAAGCATCTGATTCAACACCGAGGCCAGCCCGCTGATGGGGGCCTGTATCCCGCCCAGAAGCTGAGCTAGCAACACCTCTCTGGGGGGTAAGGTAGCCAGGGTTTGCAGCGACTCTGCGCTGAGTACGCGATCATCCAGCAGTGCGCCGCGCACGGAGAGGTTTAGCCGGCTGGCTCGCACATACTCAAGCAAAGACTTAGTGGCCTCTACCTGATCTCCGTAGCCTACTGCGATGGCCGTAGGGCCAACCAGCAGTTCGCCCATAGCATCCCGCCCAAGGTTCTTGGCGGCGATGTTCGTCAGCGAGTTCTTGACTATGTGGAACTGGATGCCACTTTCGCCAAGCTTTCGCCTGAGCGCCATCAACTCGTTTACCTTTAATCCGCGATAGTCTGCGGCAATGGTCACAGTTGCCTCAGACAGCAGCTCTTGTAGTTGCTTTACTGTTTCTTCTTTTTGTGCTGTTGGCACTGGCTTTAGTCACTCCTCCAAAACAAAAATGCTCTTGCCGCGAACGCAAGAGCTTACAGAATCCACTGTAATTCAATCCTCTTGCCTCGGCAGGTGGTTACCCTTTATGCCCTGTGGGCGCCTGCGGTCTACGGCGTTCCGTATGTAATTGTGGCTGCAGTATGACTGATAGTGTCCTAACTGTCTATGCCTCAGACTTAGCTGCAAGCTCCAAGGTGGGGGTTAGGTCCAGATGGATGCCGGGCCCCATGGTAGTGGTTACAGAAGCGCCACGGATGTATGTTCCCTTAGCGCCAGTGGGCTTTGCGCGCACGATGGCGTTCACCAACGAGGCCAAATTCTCCACCAGCCGCTCCTCTTCAAAGCTCGCTTTGCCAAATCCCACGTGAATCAGCGAGGTGCGGTCCACCCTGAACTCTACACGACCCTTGCGGGCTTCCTGAATTGCACGCGGCAAGTCGGCAGCCGGGACTACGGTGCCTGAGCGGGGGTTCGGCATGAGGCCGCGGCGGCCAAGGAACCGGCCCAACCTGCCAATCTTGCCCATCACTTCGGGAGTGGCGATTGCGACATCGAAATCTAGCCAGCCATCCTCAACGCGCTTGATGAGGTCATCCTCACCTACGAACTCAGCGCCGGCCTCCTCGGCAATACGAACCGCTTCGCCCTGAGCAAAGACCAGCACACGGATCTCCTTGCCCAGGCCATTGGGCAATAGCGCAACACCACGGACCTGCTGGTCTGCGTGCCGGGGGTCTACGCCCATGCGCAGGTGGAGCTCTACCGTTTCATCAAACTTAGCAGTAGCCGCCTGCTTAGCTAGGCCTATACCCTCTTCCGGCGTGTAGGTCTTATCGAAATCAATCAGTTTTTCGGCTTCTTCGAACCGTTTGCCCCGCTTCTTCATGGCTTCTACTACTCCACATTAACGCCCATGCTGCGGGCGGTTCCTTCAACGATGCGAATGGCTGCATCCATATCGTTGGCGTTGAGATCTTTCAGCTTAAGTTGGGCTATCTCCCGCACTTTATCGTGAGAGATGGTGCCTACTTTGGTCGTCTTGGCATTGGCGCTGCCCTTGTCCAAGCCGAGTGATCGCTTCACCAAGTCTGTCACGGGAGATGTCTTGGTAACAAATGTGAAGGAGCGGTCCTCAAAGACGGTAAGCTCTACAGGAATCACGGAGCCCGACTGGGAAGCCGTCCGCTCATTGTATTCCTTGACGAACTGCATAATGTTGACGCCGTGCTGACCAAGGGCCGGCCCAATGGGCGGCGCCGGGGTAGCCTTACCGGCCTGGATATGCAGTTTAACGATTGCTCTTACTTTACGTGCCACTTGTTGTACTACTTTTCATTATTGTTCGCCCTCAGACACACAAAAGGTGCAAGACACTGCACCT
Organism: Dehalococcoidia bacterium; assembly: GCA_965220215.1. Taxonomy (GTDB): domain Bacteria; phylum Chloroflexota; class Dehalococcoidia; order SHYD01; family SHYD01; genus CBDDEI01. The sequence continues at coordinate 1,968,910 of OZ244809.1, read as the reverse complement.
GTGTGTTTGAGCAACACTGTTAGTTATAGCCGTTCTACCTGCAAAAAGTCTAGCTCTACAGGTGTTTCTCTTCCAAAGAAAGAGACCAGCACCCGCACTTTGCCCTTTTCCTTGTTGATGTTGTCTACGGTGCCGATGAAGTCGGTGAAGGGACCGTCTACAATTCGCACCGACTGGCCGCTGACAAAGCCGACTTTCACACGAGGCGCTTCTGCGCTCATCTGCTTGATGATCTGGTCAACTTCCTCTTGCTCCAAGGGCGTGGGCTGAGCGCCGGTGCCTACAAAGCCGGTTACACCGGAGGTGTTGCGCACCACGTACCAGCTGCTATCATCCAGCACCATCTGCACCAGCACGTAGCCAGGGAACACCTTACGGGCGACAGTACGCCGCTGCCCGCTTTTGACTACTATCTCGTCTTCTGTAGGAACCACTACCTGGAATATCTTGTGCTCCATATCCATGGTCTTAATACGGTGCTCAAGATTGGCCTTCACCCGGTTCTCATAGCCCGAGTAGGTGTGGATCACATACCACGAACGCCCATCCTCAGGTTCGTCCATGATGGCGTCTGTAGTTGCTACAGCGGTGTCTTGGGCGTCTTGCCCATTCATTGTCATAGTGACCTTAAGTATCTTTGTACCTAAAACGGGACGAGGAACTGCCGCACTATCTGTGAAAACACCCAATCTATAAGGCCCAAGAGCCCGCCAACAGACAGCGATACCGCGATAACAACCATGGTGAGGTGCGCCGTCTGCTGTCTGGTTGGCCAGACAACCTTCTGCAGCTCGCCATAGGTGTCCTTAACAAACTGTATGGGCGAAGTGCGCCCTCTGTCTGGGACCGCAAGGCGGCGGCCTTGCCGGGCGTCACCACGGACCGCCCGAGGGGTGCTCTGCATGGCTAACGCACTTCTCTGTGCGCGCGACGCGTCCTGCACCTGGGGCAGTACTTGCTCAGCTCAATGCGATCGGGGTCGTTCCGCCGATTCTTTTGCGACGTGTACGTCCGCTCGCGACACTCAGTGCACGCCAGGTGGATAACGATTCTCGCTTCCGTCTTCTTTGCCATTAGTATCTGTACCTATCCAGGAAAGCGTGGCTTCCTGCACTTACTCGTTGATCTTGGTAATAACGCCTGCGCCAACGGTACGGCCACCCTCTCGGATAGCAAAGCGCAGACCTTCTTCAATAGCAATGGGACTGATGAGCTCGATGGTCATCTGGATGTTGTCGCCAGGCATCACCATCTCCACACCCTCCGGCAGGTTGGCAGTGCCAGTCACATCTGTAGTGCGCAGGTAGAACTGCGGCCTGTAGCCGTTGAAGAACGGGGTATGACGTCCACCTTCTTCCTTGTTCAGCACGTATACCTCTGCGTTGAACTTGGTGAGGGGCTTCACACTGCTGGGCTTGGCCAAGACTTGACCACGCACCACGTCTTCACGGTCGATGCCGCGGAGGAGGCAGCCTAAGTTGTCGCCGGCCTCGCCCGAGTCCAGCAGCTTGTGGAACATCTCCACGCCGGTGACCACGGACTTGCGGGTGGTTTCAAAGCCGATGATCTCGACCTCTTCACCCACCTTGACCGTACCGCGCTCCACACGTCCGGTAACCACGGTGCCGCGGCCCTTAATGCCGAAGACGTCTTCAATGGGCATCAGGAAGGGCTTGTCCTTGGAGCGCTCAGGAGTTGGGATGTAGGAATCAACTGCTTCCATCAACTCCAAGATACAGGCGTATTCCGGCGCCGAGATGTCAGTGCTGGTGCTCTCTAGGGCTGCACGGGCTGTCCCGCGGACAATGGGAACATCGTCACCGGGGAAGCCGTTCTTGGTCAGAAGCTCTCGGAGCTCAAGATCCACAAGCTCCAGAAGCTCTTCATCCGGGTTAAGGTCTACTTTGTTCATGAACACCACCATGCTGGGGACTTCTACCTGGCGTGCCAGGAGGAGGTGCTCACGGGTCTGGGGCATTGGGCCGTCATCAGCCGCAACCACCAGAATAGCGCCGTCCATTTGAGCGGCGCCAGTAATCATGTTCTTGATGTAGTCCGCATGCCCGGGGCAGTCTACGTGGGCATAATGGCGATTGTCGGTCTCATACTCGACGTGGGCAATGGCAATTGTAATGCCACGGGCCCGCTCCTCTGGAGCGTTGTCGATTGAATCGAATGCACGGAACTCTGCCCCATTCCTTAGCGCAAGGACTTTTGTGATAGCGGCGGTAAGCGTAGTCTTACCGTGGTCAATATGGCCGATGGTCCCTACGTTGATGTGCGGCTTTGTTCGCTCAAACTTCTTCCGTGCCATTGATGGTTTCTCCTCCTCGTGGAGCCCACGACCAGATTCGAACTGGTGACCCCGTTCTTACCAAGAACGTGCTCTACCAACTGAGCTACGTGGGCTTGATGTTTGTAATGTGTGCCCGTAATTTGCTTATAAGAGCGCGCAAACCCTTACTAGGTAGCTAGCAAGGGCTTCTAGTTATTGAGTGTAGCATGTGCCCATAGGAGGGTCAAGGGAAGGGGTTGCGCGACACTCAAAATACGGTGGGAGGAAGCACTCCGCTCGTGGTGAGCTTGTTGAACCATGGACGGCTCGCCCCTGCCTGCGGCAGGCAGGCTTCGACCGGCTCAGGGTGAGCGGAGCGAGGGCTCGCCAGGCGCGGGGGCGATACTGCACGCCGGACGTGCCGGCCCCGCCGCCCCAGATTACTTCGTCGTTCCTTCGTCTCTCCTCGCAAAGACGGGAGGGTGGGCGGCGCGGGTGGTGGTCGAACCGTGAGCGACCGCGGGGTGGATTCTTCGCTGTGCTCAGAATAACAAGGGAGTGGGTGGGTGGCTGCCCTTCGACAGGCTCAGGGTGAGCGGGGAAGGCATAGGAGCGCATTCACCCCTCGGCTCGCCAGGTGGTTCCTGTGGCCGAGTCCTCCAGCGTGACGCCCCGTTCCGCGAGCTGGTCCCGGATGCGGTCCGAAAGCCCGAACTCTTTCTTCTGGCGGAGCTCGTTACGCACCTCGATAAGCAGGTCGATGAACGGCCCGGCGTTGCCGACTGCGCCGTTGTCCGCGGCCTCTAACGTGAACCCGAGGACAGAGGCCATCTCCCGAAGCTGGAGCTGCGCGGCCGCCACGTGACTCCCATTGCGAGCGCGGTTAATCTCCCGGGCGAGGTCAAAGAGGGCTGCAATGGCCTGGGCCGAATTCAGATCGTCATCCATGGCATCGTTGAAACGCTGCCGGTACGGGCCCGCATCCAGCAGTGCAGCTCCGGCATCGGCGGTTTCGGGGCGCAGGGCCTCCCGCAGCCGGTCCACACCCTTCTCGGCAGCTTCCAGCGCCTCTTCGGAGTAGGTGAGGGGGCTGCGGTACTGAGAAGTGAGCACGAACATACGCAGTGCGTCTGCAGTATGGGAGGCAAGTAAATCCTTAATAGTCACCAGGTTGCCCAGCGACTTGCTCATCTTCTCTTCCCCCAGGCGAAGGAGGCCGTTGTGGAGCCAGTGGCGCACAAAGGGCGCCTCTCCCGTGGCGCATTCAGACTGAGCAATCTCGTTCTCATGGTGCGGGAAGACCAGGTCCTGCCCGCCGCCGTGAATATCCAGCGTTGCGCCCAGGTACTTCATAGACATAGCTGAGCATTCGATGTGCCAGCCGGGCCGGCCCCTACCCCAGGAGCTTTCCCAGGAGAGCTCGCCGGGCTTGGCTGCTTTCCACAGCGCAAAGTCCATGGGATGCTCTTTTGTCGCGTCCACCTCTATGCGCGCGCCGGCCATCATCCCTTCCAGGGTGCGATGACTCAAGCGGCCGTAGCCCTCAAAGCGCTGCACGCGGAAATACACGTCGTTGTGGCTCTCGTAAGCGTAGCCACGGTCCACCAAGCGCTGAATAAGCTCCACGATGGCGGGGATCTCCTGGCTGACTCTGGGGTAGACGTGCGCCCGCTGAATGTTCAGCGAGTCCATGTCCACAAGGAAGGCCTCGATATAGCTAGCAGAAAGCTCTAGGGGCGGGACCTGATGCTGCTCCGCTCTTGCCAGAATCTTGTCGTCCACGTCCGTAAAGTTCTGAACGTGGTTTACCTTGTAGCCCCGGTGCTCCAGATAGCGGCGCGCTACATCAAAGATGATGTAGCTCATCGCATGGCCTATATGGGCTTCGTCGTAGGGGGTAACGCCACAGACATAGAACTTTATCGGGTCGCCCTGAGGTTTGAACTCCTCACGCCGGCCCGTGATGGTATTCCATAGGTTCACTGGCGTTCCTCAGGAACGGGGTCTGCCGCCCGCTCTGGGCGGCTAGGGGTAGGAGCGCCGTTGTCCGCGTGCACGTGGGCTTCTAGGGCGGTGAGGCGAGCTTCCAACTCTTCCAGCCTGTGGAGCATGCTCTGCATGAAGTCCCACTCCGGGTCAGGGAGCCGCTCCAGTGTGGCGTCATCCGGGTTGCGGATGGCGACCACCCTGCCGGGCACGCCGACGACCGTGGCGTTAGCCGGCACAGAGGTGACTACCACGGAGCCTGCGCCAATCTTCACGTTCTCCCCTACGATCACCGCGCCAATGACCTTTGCGCCTGCACCTACCACCACGTTGTCTTCAAGGGTTGGATGCCGCTTGGTGCGGAGGGTGCTGGTGCCGCCAAGGGTCACGCCCTGGAAGATTGAGACGTTGTCGCCAATCTCCGAGGTTTCGCCGATAACGATACCGCTACCGTGGTCGATGAAGAGGCCGGAGCCGATGCGCGCGCCGGGGTGAATCTCGACGCCGGTGACAAAGCGGGAAAAGTGCGCAATAACTCTAGGGAGAACGGGCACACGCCAGTTCCAGAGGGTGTGGGAAAAGCGATGGATTTCCCTGGCGTGCAATCCAGGGGTGGTCAGCAACACCTCAACCAGATTAGATGATGCTGGATCACGCTCAAATACGACGTCTATGTCTCGTTTTAGTTCTCTCAATAGCCCCATGTTCTTGCTCCTGTAAAGTCGTTCCACTGGTTGGGGACGACCCGCCTAGGCGAGCCGCCCCTAAGAACAGGAGCAATAGCTATCCCAAGGCTTCCGCAAGCTTGGAACGTTTAAGGGTCTGTTTTTGTGACTTGGTTGTGTGGACATAGATGGTTGCTCTACGAATGCTCTAGGAGCGCGATAGCGTGGACGGCAACTGCCTGTCCTCTGCCTGCGGCGTCCAGCCCTTCGTTGGTCTTGGCCTTCACGCTAATCTTATCAACGTCAATCTTCATGGTGTCCGCCAATGTCTGGCGCATCTTCGGCATGTAGGACGCCAACTTGGGCCGTTCCAACACAATAGTAGCATCCACGTTGCCCACCGTGTACCCGTTGCTTTCTATCATACGACAGGTGCGTTCCAAGAGCACAACGCCGGCGCTACCCTGCCACTGCGGGTCACTGTCTGGGAAGTGCGCGCCTATGTCTCCCAACGCGGCCGCGCCAAGGAGGGCATCGATCACGGCATGGATGAGCGCATCACCATCGCTGTGCGCAACCGGCCCCAGGGGGTAGTCGATTGGCACACCACCCAGCATGAAGGCGTTGCCCGCGGCCAAGGGGTGCACATCGTACCCAACGCCTACGCGCACGGTCACTGCCCTTGCCGCCGCAGCGACGGCGCAACCGTCCGGAGGTAGGCTTCTACATGCGCCAGGTCTTCCGGCACCGTCACCTTAATGTTTGCGCTGGCGCCGGGAAAGAGCCGCACGGGCTTGCCAAGGCGCTCCACCAGCGCCGCGTCATCGGTGGCGTCCTGGCTATTCTGGTGGGCGGCCCAGAGTAGAGGATAGCTAAACGCTTGGGGCGTTTGCACCGCCCAGAGGCCCTCTCGGGCAACGGTTTCCGTCACCACCCCAGCATCGTCGGTGCGCTTGATGGTATCGGTCACCGGCAGCGCGGGGACCGCAGCGCCCCACTCCTGAGCCTCGGTCAACGCTTGGCGGATAAGCTCCTGGCTTACGCAGGGACGCGCGCCGTCATGCACCAGTACCCAGTCGCAGGGCTCAAGCCGCCACAGCGCCTCTCGTACCGAGTCCTGCCGCCGCAGGCCGCCGCGGCAAACCTGGGAGACTTTGGACCACCCTTCCGCTGCCACCAACGCGCGGCCTTCTTGAATGTGATGGCGGTCTATGGCGATTACGATCTCATCTATCACGGGAGACTGGTCGAATGCGTCTATTGTCCAGGAGAGCAACAAACGCCCGAGGACGGTCGCAAAGACCTTGTCCACTCCTCCCATGCGCCGGCTTAGTCCCGCCGCAGGGATCACGACGCCTACGCGTTGCGGCCCCGTGGGGGTTTCTAGAGGCATAGCTTACTCGCCCCGAAACTGCGCGAAGATCATGCGGCCGGCCACCGTCTGGAGCACCCGGGTGGCCACCACCCCTGTCTCCTGCCCCATCAACCTGCGGCCGTTCTCCACCACCACCATTGTGCCATCCTCCAAGAACCCCACTCCCTGGCCGATCTCTTTGCCTTCCTGGATGACCCGCACCTCTAGCTCTTCGCCAGGGAGCACTACTGACTTCACAGCGTTGGTTAGCTCATTGATATTCAGCGCGCGCACGCCCTGCACCTCCGCTACCCGGTTAAGGTTGAAGTCGTTGGTGATGATGGGAGCGTGCAAGGTCTTGGCAAGGCGGATGAGCTTTGCATCTACCTCCACCATGTCATCAAAGTCCACGTCCGAAACGATGACGGGAATGCTGGCATCCTTTTGCAGGCGATTCAGGATTTCTAGGCCGCGCCGGCCGCGATTGCGCCGCAGCGGGTCGGAGGAATCGGCGATGTGACGGAGCTCGTCGAGCACAAAGTGCGGGAAGACCAAGGTGCCTTGAATGAACCCGGTCTGACTGATGTCCGCAATCCGGCCGTCAATGACGGTGCTGGTATCCAACACCAGCTGATTGGGCACCGCCGACGCGCCCTGGGCAACGACCGCTGTGTTGAAGGGCAGGAAGCTGTTGAAGGCCTGGAGCATATCCTGCTGGCGCAGCACCATGATGGAAACACCCACGTAGCCCAGGACACACGCCATGACTAAGGGAAGCCAGTTGCCCAGCTCTCCAGGCAGCATAGAGAGGGGAAAGGCCAGGAGCACGGAGATGCTGAGGCCGATAGTGAGGCCGATAGTCCCCGCAAGCACCGCGGAGGCAGGGGCTCGTCTAATCTGGTCACGCACCCACACATAGAGCCGGACGGCAACCAGGGGCGTGATCAAGAAACCAAGGGCAGAGCCCGCGAGGCCAATGATGATGAGCCATTCCTGTTCTTGGGGTGGCCGGATGGGCACCGCGTCAAGCACATACTGACTGAGCCGAATTACCGCGAGGGCAACCACTACCATGCCGACCAACCGGCCGGCTAACCGCAAAATGAGAAAAGACGACATCGAAATAAGACCTTTATGAACGACTACGAATAAAACAGATACGGGATATGAATAGATGAATGAACCCCAACCAGATGCTCTCGCAAGGAGCTTCCCTTGAAACCTCTTCTCTACTTAGTATGCAGTACGCGCAAACCCTAAAGACGGGCGCGGTTACTTATGTCACCCTTATACCTCATAATACCTCGAAATATATCGTTCCTGCCAGCTTGTACTCCTGCCCAAAGTACTCGCGCAGTTGCTCAGTTGCGGCACGCTGCTCGTGTCCGTCTTGTAGGCACAAGACTGCCGTGCTAGAATAAGCCTACTCAGCGATACGAGGAGGGATCGCATAGTGGCCGAGTGCGGGCGCCTGCTAAGCGCTTACCCTGGGTAACTGGGGTCATGGGTTCGAATCCCATTCCCTCCGCCGCTTTGCCCCCTCTTATTAACAATCATCCTCCAACGGCGTGGTGAGGTAAGGATACGGGGATACGTTTCTCCTAAGCAGTTGAGCTAGATGGGCACATACTACATTTGGACCGTTGGGTGCCAGATGAACGTGGCCGATTCCGAACGGCTGGCGGCCCATCTGGAGGCCCAGGGGCATAGGCCAACAGCCTCGCCTGACCAGGCGGACGTCCTGGTGGTCAACAGCTGTGTGGTTCGGCAGCACGCGGAGGATCGCGTCACCAACAAGATCCACGCCCTCCGTCCCAGCGCCAAAGGCCGTCAGCAGCAGCAAGTCCTCGCCCTCATGGGCTGCTTGGTAGGGCCTCGCACCGACGAGCTAGAGCGCCGCTTCCCCCAGGTGGACGTGTTCATGCGTCCCCAGGACTACCTTCCGCTCTTGGACGTCACGCAGAATCTCGCTGAGCGCGAAGGATGCACCCCAGATGCCTTCTCCCTGCCGGTCACCGGACCCACCGCCTTTGTCTCGATCATTCATGGCTGCGACAACTTCTGCACCTTTTGCATCGTCCCCTACCGCCGGGGCAGAGAACTGAGCCGTCCTCTACCTGAGATCGTTGAGGAGGTAGAGACTCTGGTCGCCAGGGGCGTGCGAGAGGTTACTCTGCTGGGGCAAAAGGTGGACTCCTATGGCAAAGACATAGCGGGAGGCCCAGACCTCGCCGACCTGCTGGTTGCTGTAAACGACGTGCGGGGCTTGGAGCGCATCCGGTTTCTGACCTCCTACCCCCTGGGTGTCACCGACAAGCTCATAGAGGCGGTGGCCGGGCTAGACAAGGTGTGCGAGCATATCAACATCCCCGTGCAGGCCGGCGACGACACTGTCCTGGCGACCATGCACCGCGGCTATACCATCGGGCAATACCGCGACCGCATTGCACGCATTAAAGACGGCATACCGGGCGGTTCCTTGAGCACCGACGTTATCGTCGGATTCTGTGACGAGACTGAAGCGCAGTTCCAGCGTACCCTGGACATTATGGAAGAGATGCGCTTCGACGTGGTGCACGTCGCTGCCTACTCTGAGCGCGCCGGCACCATCGCTACCCGCACTATGGAGGACAGCATTCCCTTAGAGGTGAAGCGCGAACGGCTCCACCGCGTTGAGGAGCTGCAAGAAACCATTGCCAGGGACATCAATGCGGGGCTTCTAGGTCAGGAGACCACCGTGCTGGTGGAGCAGCGCAAGGACGATCGCTGGGGAGGGCGCACCCGCACCAACAAGCTGGTCCACTTCCCCGCCACGACCACCGATATGGTGGGCGCACTGGCAACCGTTCGCATTGTCGCCACCTCTCCTTGGTCGCTCCAAGGCGAGCTTATAGCGGTAGACTAGAAAGCGAGCAGCCATGACGAATCTACAGTTTGTTGACACCAACCTGAAGTGGCAGATAGACAACATCGGCTGCGAGATTGCGGTCAGCCTGGAGACGGAGCCCCTCACCAGTGAGCCGGGCTTCCTCCTATGGCAGAAAGACATCCCCGAGGCCTACTGGGGACTGGGCGGTAAGGCGCTAGTGGACCGCATCAACCAGGCCAAAGCCAGACTGGCGGGCAAGGCGATTGTACTGGGCCACCACTACCAACGGGAAGACATCATCCAGTTTGCCGACCTGAAGGGCGATTCCTTCAAGCTGGCGCAGTGGGCCAAAGAGCAGCAGTCAGATTTTATCGTCTTCTGCGGCGTGCATTTCATGGCGGAGGCCGCAGACGTGCTCAGCGCCCCGCACCAGCAGGTGATCCTTCCCAACATGGCCGCCGGCTGCACCATGGCGGACATGGCGGACCCGGACGACGTACTGGACTGCTGGGAGCAGTTGCAGCAGCTAGGTCTTGCGGAGAAGACCGTGCCGGTCACCTATATGAACTCAACGGCCAGCCTAAAGGCCTTCTGCGGCCGCAATGAAGGCATTGTATGTACTTCATCCAATGCGCCCTCGGTCGTGACCTGGGCGTTCCAGCGCGGCGAGCGGGTGCTCTTCTTCCCCGACCAGCACCTGGGACGCAACACCGGCGTTAAGCTGGGCATCCCGCTAGACGAGATGTTGGTGTGGGACCCAGACCAGCCACTGGGCGGCCACACGCCGGAAGCGCTGGCTAAGGCACGCGTCCTCCTGTGGCGCGGCTGGTGCTCCGTCCACATGCGGTTCACCAAGCAGCAGGTGGAGGCGGCCAGAACCAACTACCCAGGAGTCAACGTGCTGGTGCACCCCGAATGCACGCTGGAAGTGGTGCAGGCTGCCGATTTCAACGGCTCCACGGAGTACATCTCTAGGACAATTACGGAGGCGCCGCCGGGAAGCGCTTGGGCCGTGGGCACGGAGATCAACCTGGTCAGCCGCTTGGCGCGGGAGAACCCGGATAAGACGGTCTTCTGTCTGGACCCTGTGGTCTGCCCCTGCTCAACGATGTACCGCATCCACCCGGCCTACCTCTGTTGGGTGCTAGAAGAGTTGGAGCAGGGCAATGTGGCCAATAGGCTTGTGGTGGAGCCGGAGACCGCCCACTACGCCCGGATAGCGCTGGACCGAATGCTGACCATTGCGTAACCTGTCCAAGCAATCAGCGCACTAAGCAATAGCTATGTCTGCCGCACCTGTGTACGACTACATCATCATCGGATCGGGCATTGCGGGGCTGTACACCGCCCTCCTGGCCCAGCAGCACGGAAGGGTGCTCATCCTCACCAAGGGCAGCGTAGACGATAGCAACACCCGCTACGCGCAGGGCGGCATTGCCGCCGCCGTTGGGGCAGACGACTCGCCCCGGTTGCACTTCCAGGACACCATGACTGCGGGCGCAGGTCTCTGCGATCCGGAAGCGGTGCGCATCCTGACGGAAGAAGCGCCCGACCGCGTCAACGACCTCATCCGCTTTGGCGTGCCCTTCGACACCAGCCACGGCGAGGTTGCGCTTACCCAGGAGGCCGCGCACAGCGCGCGGCGCATCCTCCACGCAGGCGGCGATGCTACGGGCGAGCACATCGAGCTGACCCTCAGCGGCCTCGCCAGGCTGCGCAATATCACGATTCTGGAGTTCTCCCAGGCTACGCAGCTCCTCTGCGAAAAGGGTGTCGCAACGGGCGTGGAAGCCATGGACACGCGCACCCACAGCCTCCAGCAATATGAGGGCCGAAACATCATCCTCGCCACGGGCGGCGCTGGGCGGCTCTTCAAGTTCACCACCAACCCGGAGGTAGCCACCGGCGACGGTGTGGCCCTGGCGTATAGGGCCGGGGCAGCCGTGACCAATATGGAGTTCTTCCAGTTCCACCCCACCGCCCTCAGGTTGCCGGGCGTGCCCACCTTCCTTATCTCCGAGGCGGTACGCGGCGAGGGCGGCTATCTGCGGAACGTCCACGGCGAACGCTTCATGGACAAGTATCACCTTCAGGCGGAGCTTGCGCCGCGTGACATCGTCTCCCGGGCCATCTGGGACCAGCTCCACCAGACCAAGACCGACCACGTGTACCTGGACGTGACCCATTTGCCTGCCCAGACCGTTACAACCCGCTTCCCGCAGATCTTCCGCTTCTGCCTCTCCCACGGGCTGGACATGACCAAAGACCTGATCCCGGTTGCCCCCGCGGCGCACTATATGATGGGCGGCGTGAAGACCAACACGTGGGGCGAGACCACCATCCCGCACTTCTATGCCTGCGGAGAGTGCGCCTGCACCGGTGTGCACGGGGCCAACCGGCTGGCCAGCAACTCCCTGATGGAGGTGCTGGTCTTTGGCAAACGTGTGATTCAGCAATCGTTAGCGGATGCCCCTGTTAGGGCGCCGGTGATCACCCCCACAGACCTCTTGAAGCACATGCCGCTCACCCCAGATGCGCCGCCAAGCGAGCTAGAACCAACGCTGGCGGGCCTCCAAGACCTGCTTTGGAGCCAGGTAGGTATCCTGCGCTCTGGCGAAGCCCTGCAGGAAGCAGAGCGGACGTTGGAGCGCTGGCAGACAGGGTTGGCATCGCCCTCTGACCGCGGCTCGCACGAGCTGGCAAACATTGTGCTCATCTCCAGGCTCATGGCAACGGGTGCGCTGGCGCGGGAGGAGAGTCGCGGGGCACACTACCGCACAGACTTCCCCACACCGCAGGAGCACTGGCTGCGGCACATCGTCTTCCGTAGCGAACCATTCTAATCCCTGGCGGCTGCCTCTCCCGAATCCCCCTTGCGCACACACTACAATCCGTACCACAATAGCCCATCGCTTCGAAGCGAGCCGTTAGGGAGGTGACCCATGGCGCACACGGTGATTACAATCGCCCGTCAGATAGGCAGCGGCGGTGACGTCATTGCCGCCGATCTTGCCCATGCGCTGGGTATCCAGCTTATCGAACGGCAGATCCTGGAAGCGGCTGCAACCGCGGCAGGCGTCTCCCCGGACACCATCCGTCAGGTAGAGCGCGTACCGAGCTTTATGGAGCGCATGCTGGAGTACCTTGGGAACCAGTCCGTCTCCACAGACCCCCTGGTCGAGATGCCGGTGGGGGGCTTAGTGACCGCAGGGGGCTTCAACCTAGGCATGACCTCTGACAGCTATCGCGATCTGTTGGAGCAGGTGGTGCGCAAGACCGCAGAGGAGACGGACTCGGTGATCCTGGCCTATGGCGGTTCGGTTATCCTGCGGGATATGCCCAGCGTGCTGCGGGTGCTGATCTGCGCTCCGGTGCGCATCAGAACTCAACGGTTGGCGGAGATCATGAACTGCTCGGCGGAAGCTGCAGAGCAGCAGGTACGGGACGACGACAAAGCCCGCGCCGACTATTTTCAGACCTACTACAAGGTCAACTGGACCACCCCCGCGCTCTACGACCTCACCATCAATACCGCACGGCTAAGCCCCATGGCGGCGGTGGAGGCCATCAAGACCGCTAGCAGCCACATGGACCGCTCCGACCCAAATCCATAGAGGACGTGCATAGATGACACAACGGCAACCCTCAGTACCCTTCCCCCTCCTGCCCAGCGAACTAGAGCGGTTGGTGGATACCTCTTTCATGGAAGACTTGAGCGCAGGCGACGTCACAACGGACTACCTGATCCAGCCCGGCTGGCGCGCGAGCGGCTCCTTTGTAGTCAAGGGAGAGGGCGTACTGGCGGGCATGCCCGTGGCGGAGGCGGTTTTTCACCGCATGGACTCCTCCGTCGAGGTGAAGGTCTTCCTAGAAGACGGCAGTGCGATCACCCCCGGCATGATTATCGGAGAAGTGGCCGGCCCCGCAACCACTATTCTCAAGGCGGAACGGGTGGCGCTGAACTACATGCAGCGGCTCAGCGGCGTGGCTACGGAGACCGCAAAGATGGTGGCGGCGGTGCGAGACCTCCCTGTGCGCATCACCGAGACTCGTAAAACAACACCCGGCCTACGCGCGCTTGAGAAGTATGCGGTCCGCGTGGGCGGCGGCTACAACCACCGCCAGAACTTGAGCGATGGCGTTCTCATTAAGGACAACCACCTGGAGGCGCTGGCAAAGTCGGGGGTTTCCCTAGTGGAGGCCGTACATCAGGCCCGGCGCGCCGTCCCTCACCTGCTTCAGGTCGAGGTAGAGGTGGCTAACATGGATCAGGTGGAAGAGGCTCTATCGTCCGGCGCAGAGTGGATCCTGCTGGACAACATGTCGGTAGAAGAGATGGCAGAAGCCGTGAAGCTGATAAATGGACGGGCACAGGTTGAGGCTTCCGGGGGGATTACCGCAGACAAAGTGCGGGCAGTGGCGGAGACCGGAGTGAACCTTATTTCATCGGGAGCGCTGACGCACTCCTACAAGGCGCTGGATATTAGCTTAGAGCTAGAATACCACGTAAGCAGCTAGCCTGCTGGGCTAGGGAACCTCTCAACAACTTGCGTCATTCCGTCTCTCGCGGGAAGCCAGGGGGTCTCCCCAAGCCAACAGCCAAGGAGACGGCTCCTTCACCCCCATCCTAACCTTCCCCCTTGATGGGGGAAGGGACTTGAAAAATACCCTCTTCCTCTGGGAGAGGGTAGCCTGTCGTTGCGAGGAGGCGGCTAGCCGCCGAAGCAACCAGGGGGGTGGTGACGACGGGGCTCTTTAGTATGTGCGCCGGGTATAAAGTGCACGCTTACCCCGCCGTCCCAGATTGCTCCGGCGCTCCTAGCGTCGCTTCTCGCAACGACGGGGGCGGGTTGCGGGGTGCGGCGCGCGGTCGTGGGGTGGGCGCGCGGGAGTGGATTCTTCGCTGCGCCTGCCTGCGGTAGGCAAGCTCAGAATGACAGTGGGGGGCTGCGGACGGTGGTCGTTACGAGGACGGCTCATGGTTCGACCAGCTCACCATGAGCGGGAGTTGGGAGCGCGCCGTGAGCGGAGGCGAGGTGCCGGAGGGGCGTTGCCACCCCTGATCACCCCCATCCTAACCTTCCCCCGTCAAGGGGGAAGGAACTTGTTGAGAGGTTCCTTAAACCTTCCCCCATAAAGGGGGATGGGACTTGGCAGAGGTTCCCTAGGACGTTCCCAAGTAACGCTCAAAAAAACTGAGCACTCTGTCCCGGTACTCTTCCTCGGCGACTGCCGAGCCTTGGCCGTGGCCGGCTTCCGGCACTATCCACAGCTCCTTCGGCTCCTGAGCAGCCTCCAGTAGCGCGTACGCATCGCTCACGCGCACGCCGTCGTCTTCCGCACCGTGGATGATGAACACAGCCGTAGGCGCAATGCCGCCTACCGCGGCCTGGGGCGCCACGTCCGATGCCCGCAGTGAGACCCACCGCTCGACTGCCCAGGGGACCGCCCGAGAGAAGAAGAAGGGCGGTAACCTGAACCAGCGGTCAATGCCATCGATCAGATTTCCCGCATCGGCATAGGCGGAGTCCGCGACAATAGCCCGCAGAGCGTGGGCCTGTTCACCCAGCATGAGGAGCGCGGCTGCACCCATAGAAGAACCCAACGCGCCGATGCGCTCTGGGTCCACCTCAGGCCGAGACTGGAGATAGGCTATTGCGCCTAGGACATCGTTTCGCTCCCGGTAGCCCAGCGTTGCTTGCGAGCCCTCGCTTTCTCCGGACGCCCGGAAGTCGAAGAGGAGCACGGAATAACCGGCCTCTCGCCGCAAAGAGTTGGCGCGAGGCAACATGGAGGCTTTGCTACCGCCGTGGCCGTGGGCCAGGATGACGGCCGCCTCGCCGCCTGGGATAAACCAGCCGCGGAGCAGGAGACCATCGGTGCTGTAAAACTCTACCGACTCGTAGGCCAGCCCAAAGTCCGCGGGGGACTTGTCATCCTTAATCCGGGGCGGGTGCACTACGCTCTGGGCCGCCTGCAAGGAGAGCATAGCCGCTTCTATGGCTGCGCCAACCGCTAGCGCCCCTAAGAGTATCCCGCCTAGCCAGAGAAACCGGGTGCGCTTGCTGGAGCCTTTGTGGTTACCTTCTCTTGAACTCATTCTCGCTTCTTGCTCTCCAGTAGTAAGGTTACCGGACCGTCATTTTCCAAGGATACTCGCATGTGTGCGCCGAACCTGCCAGTCGCAACTTCTACGCCTTCTACCCGCAAAGCATCCGCATAGCGGTCCACCAGAGGCGCCGCAACTTCCGGCGGAGCCGCATCGGTAAAGCTGGGGCGATTTCCTCGACGTGTATATGCCATCAGCGTGAACTGGCTCACCACAAGAACCGACCCTAGCTCGTCCTTGAGGGAACGGTTGAAGCGGCCCGCGTCATCGGAGAAGACACGCAGATGCGCTGTACGGTTAGCTAAATAAATGGCCTCGTTCTCCGTATCACCCTTCTCAACCCCAAGGAAGACTAACAAACCGGGGCCAATAGCCCCTGTAAGCTCCTCTTCTACATACACTTGGGCAGAAAGCACCCGCTGCACTAGAGCCTTCACGCGCGCTATACGCAGTGGCTTGGGATCGCGTGATTAGTGCGAACCCGAGTCAGAGGTGGAGGGAGCAGTTGAGGTCGTTGAGGGAGAGGTGGTCGCAGGTTCTTTGCTTGAATCTTTACTTGAAGACTCAGGCGAGGATGACGACGACGAGGACGCGTCGCTACTGCTGCTCGATTCTCCCTGGCTGTCGCTGTGATCGCCATCGTTGGAATGTTCTTGAGCGTCGGAGCCTAGACTATGCTTGGAAGCGCGCCGGCTTTCTGTTGCATACCAGCCGCTGCCCTTGAAGACGATGCCCGCCGTTTGGATTACTCGCTGCACTCCGGCGCCACACTCGTGACAATTGGTAATGGGATCGTCGTTGAAGCCCTGACGAACCTCAAACTGGCGCTCACAGAATCCGCAGCGATACTCGTAGATTGGCATTGTCTCTGGTTCCTCTTTAGGTATCTCTTAAGGGGCCGCAATTGGCTGGGGCGACCCGTTTTCCACTTCTATTTTTGATGCGGCGCTGATGCCCAGCGTAATCTCCCCCTTGTCCAGCTTCACCGTAAGGGCTCCTGCTCCGGGTATCCTGTCCACTACGGTCAAGCGCGCCCCTGGGAGAATGCCGTGTCCCCACAGATATTGCAACAGCTTGAGGTCCACTTCCGCGTGCTCAACTACTCGATGTACGACCGCAGACTCGCCTATAGGCACTTCATCCAGGCTCTTACCGCTTGCCATCACCTCGGTGGTATTACCCGGTATGGGATTACCGTGGGGACAGGTTTCTGGATCACCCATCTCCGCGGAGAGGCGGTCGGCCACCTCATCCGAGAAGGCATGGGCTAGCTTATTGGCCTCGGTATCGGCCTGCGCCCAGTCTAGACCAAGGACATCGGTCAGCCAGCGCTCTGCGAGGCGGTGACGACGCATCATGCTTGAGGCGCGTTCCTCGCCGATAGTGGTAAGGGAGACAACGTGGTGGTTGTCTTGGGTGATGAGTTCTGCCTTTTCAAGGCGGTGCAGCGCTTCCGTAACGGAGGGCGCGCGAACACCCATAAAATCGGCCACCCGGGCGCCGATGACCGGCACTCCTTCAGTGGTCAGAATATAAATTGCTTCTAAGTACTCGTCTAATGCGTAAGAGCGGGCCATAATCCTGCCATACTAGGCTCTTGCCCCTGTGTAAGAAGGGAGAAGGATAATCACTACTTTTATGGTTGGTTTTCTATGGCTAGTATAGATAGCGGCGAACGGAGTGTAAAGTCTAAGACAGCCGCGGCCTGCAGCCCAGGCGTGCGTGTTATACTTTTCATACGTATTGAGCATGTCCTTATCAGCCTTGCTCCCAATCCTCCAGGGCCTTCCCGGCTATCAACGTCTCCTCCAAGAGCTGGATAACCGGAGGGTAGCACGCGCCTTCGCGCTGGAAGAGGCGAAACCCGCGCTGCTCACCCTCCTGCAGACCACGCTCGATGCGCCCTTACTGGTGGTCACGCCCACCGGCGCGCGGGCTAACGCGCTGGCGGAACAGCTCCAGATCTGGGTTGCTCCCACGATCCCAGTGCTCCTCTTTCCCGAGCCCGACGTGCTCCCCTATGAGCAACTAGAGCCGGACCTGCGTCTGATGCAACAACGACTCAGTGTCCTCCAGGCGTTATCTTCGCTGCATGCAGGCGGTGGGCAGCCGCCCATCGTGGTGACGAGCGTTGGCAGCCTGGCGCTGGGCACGCCAACGCCGGAGGCCTTTGCTGCCGCTACCACACACCTAGCCCCCGGCCAAAGAGTGGCTATCGACCGTCTTACCGCCAACCTGCTCATGGCCGGCTACCAGCAAGTGGCGACGGTGGAGCAGCCCGGCCAGTTCGCCCGGCGCGGCGGCATCCTGGATTGCTACCCAACACATAGCTCGGAGCCCTTCCGCCTTGACCTCTGGGGTGATGACATCGACACCATCCGCAGCTTCGATCCGGTGACGCAGCGGTCGGAAGAGGAGCTGGCCACGGTAAGCGTGCCGCCTGCCAGAGAAGTGCTGGGCCAGCCCTGGAGCCCGGCTCCGCCGACCCTTACGCTGGATGATTGCACCCCGGACGCGCGCGGCCTGCTTGAACGGGACCTGGCGCAACTCAGCGAGGGCGGCACGGTGGAGCATCCGTGGCTGCTGTTCCCCTTGTTCAGCAGCGGCTCTCTGCTGGACTACCTACCGCAGCACAGCGTTGCAGTTCTAGAAGAGCCGCAAGACCTCCCCCTCATCCTGCATCAGCTAAGCACAGAAGCTACGGATTTGCGCGACGGCCTGATAAAACAAAGAACGCTCCCAGCCAATTTTCCTGAGGCGTATGAGGCATGGGAGCAGATAGAGACTCGGCTTCGTGAGCAACTACGCTCTGTTGAGCTACGCCGCTGGGCCGGCGAGGATGACGATGAGCTAGGTCTGGAGCCAGCGCCCAGCTTTGGCGGCCGGTTGCAAAGCTTCCTCACAGAGATGGAGCGCGAGGTGCGCCAGGGCAGCCGCGTGGTTATCGTGTCGCACCAGAGCCAGCGGCTGGCGGAGCTACTCACCGAACGGGAGGTCTACGTACAGCCAAAGGAGTACATGGACGCGCTGCCCGCGCCGGGAAGCGTCGCGCTCATTCAGGGATCGCTGCCGGGCGGCTGGAAGCTCCCCGCTGATCGCTCACGTCCGGAGGGGGAACGCTCGGCCCTGGCGCTGCTGACCGACTCTGAGATCTTTGGCTTTGTGAAGCAGCAGCGTCGCCAGGGGACAAAGCGTCGTACCCGCCAGGAAAACCCGCTGCTGGGTATCCATGCCGGCGATCTGGTGGTGCACATCGAACACGGCATTGGGAGGTTCGTAGCGACGGTGACGCTTGAGGAGACGCCGGACGTGGCGAAGGAGTATCTGCTGCTGGAATATGCGGATGGCGGACGGCTGTACGTGCCCACGGAGCAAGTGGACCGGGTGACGCGCTACATCGGCCCCGGAGACCACGCGCCGGCGCTGAACCGCCTGGGCACCCAGGAGTGGGAACGGGCAAAGGAGCGGGTGCACAAGGCGGCGCAATTGCACGCAAAAGAGCTGCTGGGGACGATGGCCGCCCGGCAGGTGACCGTGGGGACCGCCTTCTCCCCGGACACCCTCTGGCAGCAGGAGCTGGAGGCCTCCTTCCCTTACCTGGAGACGCCCGACCAGCTCCAAGCGGTGCAGGACGTGAAGTTGGATATGGAGCAGACTCAGCCCATGGACCGGCTGGTCTGCGGCGACGTAGGGTACGGCAAGACCGAGGTAGCCATACGAGCCGCCTTCAAAGCCGTACAGGAAGGGGCGCAGGTGGCGATGCTGGTGCCCACCACCGTGCTTGCGCAGCAGCACTACCAGACCGTTACTCAACGCCTGAGCGCGTTCCCCGTGAAGGTAGAGGTGCTCAGCAGGTTCCGCTCTGAGGAAGAGCAGCGCCAGGTGCTTGGTGCGCTCAATGAAGGCCGCGTGGACATCCTTATCGGCACACACCGGCTGCTTCAGAAGGATGTGCTGTTCAAGAACCTAGGGCTGGTCGTCGTGGACGAGGAGCAACGTTTCGGGGTGCTGCACAAGGAGCACTTCAAGCGCTTGCGGCAAGAGGTAGACGTGCTCACCCTCACCGCCACGCCCATTCCCCGCACACTGTACATGGCGCTGGTAGGCGTGCGAGACATGAGCGCGATGGAGACACCGCCGGAGGAGCGTCTGCCCATCAAGACCTACGTGATGGACTACAACGAGGAGATCATCCGCCACGCCGTGCTGCGGGAGCTAGAACGCGGGGGACAGGTCTTCTTTGTCCACAACCGAGTGCAGAGCATTGCCCAGCAGGCCTTCAAGCTGCGCGAGCTTATTCCCGAAGCGAGCGTAGGCGTGGCCCACGGCCAGATGTCGGAAGAGGGGCTGGAGCGAACTATGCAGGAGTTCAGCTCTGGGCAGCTGGACGTACTGGTCTGCTCCACAATCATCGAATCAGGGCTGGACCTGCCGAACGTGAACACTATCATCATCAACGATGCCGATAAGCTGGGGCTGGCGCAGCTCTACCAGCTACGAGGCCGCGTTGGCAGAGGGACGCATCGCGCGTACGCCTACCTCCTCTACCCCCGCAACAAGGCCCTCACGGAGCGCGCCCAGAAGCGGCTCCAGGCGGTGTTCGAGGCGACCGACCTAGGGGCAGGCTACTTCATTGCAATGAAAGACCTGGAGATACGGGGGGCCGGCAACCTGCTGGGCGTGGAGCAGAGCGGCCAAGTGGGAGCCGTGGGCTTCGACCTCTACTGCCGCATCCTGGCCGCCGCGGTGGAAACGGCCAAGGCGGAACTGGAAGGCCGGCCAGTAGCCGCTACCGCGCTGCCCACGCCACAGGCCGTAGTAAACCTCAAACTAACCGCCTACCTGCCGGAAGACTACGTGCAGGACTTGGACGTACGGCTAGAGCTGTATCGTCGCCTGGCCACACTCCGAAAGTCTGAGGTGCTGGAGGAGCTTGCCCAGGAGCTCCACGACCGCTTTGGCAGACCGCCCGCAGTGGTGGAGAACCTGCTGTACATCGTGCGCGTGAAGCTGCTGGCCGCAGCCGCAGGAGTCGCGAGCATTGAGCGCAACGACGATGTGATGGTGATCCGGATGCAGGAAGGCCGCCGGGTTGACCGGCGGCCTTTGGAAAACCTACCTGGGGTGCAGCCTGGCAATAACCAACTGCGTATTATTTCGCTGGGACGTCAGAGCCGCTGGCAGCCGCTCCTAGAAGGAGTGCTGGAACGGATCGAGCGCCCCGAAGCAGCGATTAGTTAGCGGGAACGACCAGCTCACCGCCAACGGTCTGATTAGAT
Organism: Dehalococcoidia bacterium; assembly: GCA_965220215.1. Lineage (GTDB taxonomy): Bacteria > Chloroflexota > Dehalococcoidia > SHYD01 > SHYD01 > CBDDEI01. The sequence continues at coordinate 1,948,373 of OZ244809.1, read as the reverse complement.
GGCTGCATCTTGGTAGCAACGCCCTTGGAGTCCCAGAAGGTCTCCGAGAACTTGTGCACCGCTGCCAGCAACTCATTTGCGGCATCCGCATCCGCGTTCTGCTTGTTGCGAGAAGACAGCTTAAGGATGCTCCACGCGGTGGCCATAAGGTCCGGGTACTTATCTACGTGCTCCTGCCGGAAGTAGTCGCCCATAATGATGGTGACTTCCTTCTTGACCAACTCCGCATGGGACTCCTTCGTGGCGATGTAGCGGGTCATCGTGTTGGCATACGTATCCATCGCGGCCTTATCGCCAGTGGTCGCAGGATCGGACATTCCGGCGATAAGCTGGTTCATCCGGATCACCGTCAGCGCAGCAATCTGCGCGGCGTGGGGATCGTAGATGCCGCAGGGAATGTCACAATGGGCGTATCCGTGCGTTGCTCCAAACAACCGATTAGTAACACCAAAGAGACGAGCTAGCATGCTTCCTCCTCACCTAGTTTGCGCTGCCTAGCTTACTTTAGCGGCGAGTAGATTACAAGATGCGGCACACTCCCTCCCAGCCACCGCCAGGTGATCGTAGCCTGGCTAACCACCTTTTGCGGGGACTCAACGCCTTGCCGGGGGTGTACCCACTGCTGGCTTTTGTCTTCTGCGCACGGGTTCACGTAGTAGGCTGGAGCATGTCGCCCACGCTGCTCCCCAATGAGTACGCACTCTTCGACACCCTGGCGTACCGGCTGCGCCCTCCCCAGCGCGACGACATCGTGTTGGTGCGCGACCCGCGGACACCCACGCGTACCCTCATCAAACGCCTCTCGGGCGTGCCGGGCGATGCAGTACGGGTGGGCGAGGACGGCTGCTGGATCAACGGCGCGTTGCGCACCGCGCCGGAGGATGCGCCCGCTGCACCCACCCCCTTTGCGGCCGACTCCTTGCCGCCAGACCACTACTTCCTCCTGGGTGATGCGCCCTCATTCAGCACGGACAGCCGCGAGTTCGGCGCGGTCACTGGCAACCTGATCATCGCGCGGGGATGGCGCGTCTTCTGGCCGCCCCAGCGCAGCCGCGACCTCCAGTCATGATTGCCTTTTCAGCTTCGCTCGCCTACTATGAAAAAGACCCCATTAGTGAACATGGAAGGAAGCCTGGTTGGACCTACGTGAGTTTGTGAAGACCTCTATGATGCAGGTGCGTACTGAAACGCTACGCAGCTTAGAGGACACTCCGGAAGATGCTTATCTCTGGTATCCTGGCCCCGAAGCCAACCCTATCAGTTTCCTTTTGCTCCACATTGGCCGCACAGAAGACCGCTTCTTTCACCGCGGGTTTGACCCCAGTACGCCCCCGCTCTGGGCCCAGATGGGACTGGACAAAACCTACGACCTACCGCTGACGGACACTCCCCAAGAAGTGGGCAATAGCTGGACCACCCAACAAGTTCGGGAGTTCCGCTACCCGCCGCTGGATGAGATGCTCCGTTACCTTACGGCGGTGCGGGAGGATTCGTTCCGGATCCTGGACGTGCTGGACTTGACCACCCTGGAGCAACCGGTCCGCCCGGACCGTCCACAGATGACGCGGGGCTTCTATCTGCGTCAGAGCGTGCTGCACGAAAGTAGCCACGGTGGGGTTCTCGATTACCTGCGCGGGCTCTACGAGAGCAAGGGTTCCGCATAGGATATTATGTCAACAGGAGGAACCGTGGAAGAACGCGTCGCCATCTTCATTGATGGCAGCAATCTATATCATGCGCTACGGGACAATATAGGCCGCACCGATCTCAACTTTCATGAGTTTGCACTCAAGCTCATTGGCCCGCGCAAGCTATTTCGTGTCTACTACTACAATCTGCAGCAGGACACCACTCGAAATCCGGACGGCGCGCGGGAGCAGCTAGAATTCTTAAATATCCTCCGCGGTATGCCGTATCTGGAGGTCAGGCTTGGCAGTCTGAAGATGTCCCAGACCGGACCGGTAGAGAAGGGTGTGGACATCATGCTGGCCACAGACCTGCTCCAGTACTGCTGGGCAGAGCTCTATGACACGGCCATCCTGGTGAGCGGCGATGGCGACTTTGGTTACGCCCTCCAAACGGTGAAGAACCGGGGCAAGCACATTGAGGTGGCGTATATGGAAAGCCACGCATCACGTGACCTGCTGGAGATAGCGGACGTGCGTCACCCTCTGGATAAGTCCTTCTTCCAAGGACTCTGGTGGGGCAAGAGCCGTGGCCAGAGCCGTGGCCGGAGCAGTGGCCAGAGCAATGGCCAAAGCAGCGGCCAGAGCAATGGCCAGAGCAGCGGCCAGAGCACACCACGCCGGCGCACGCGCAGGCGAACACCTGCCGCCGGAGAGCAGCGGACCGAAGCCGCGGCTGTGCCAGCGTAACGGCACAGAGCAAGCGAGCACTAATACGAACCCTCCTGGCATCTGCCAGGAGGGTTCTCTTTGTAGCGTTGGTATGGTTCGCGCTAGGGGCGAGCCTAAGGTTGCGGCTACTGAGCCTACTTCATCAGATCCGGGTATAAGCTCGCTGCCGTGCCGCCCGTGATGGTGTCCCGCTCTTCCGGAGACAAGAAGGAGAGGGTGTTGAGCAGCAAATCCGCAAGGTCCTTGTAGGGTTCCTCAGCCGACCCCTTAGTGCCTGGGAAGTTGGAGCCCCACATGATGCGATTGGGGCCAAATACATCCACCAGCTTCTGGAAGAACTCCTGGGAAGTGGACTTCCCTTTGGCGGACTCGTGGATGCCGCTTGTGCTGAACTTCAGGTAGATGGTGGGAATCTCCGCCATGTCGAAGAGGCTCTTTGCGGCCTCATAGGGCGGGCCGTCCTCGAGTTTGGGCCCAGCCATGTGGTCCAGGATCAAGGGCACTTCCGGGAAGCGGGAGGCCACGTTGCGCACCATGCCGAGGCCGCCGCCGCGCACCTGTGCGTTCACGGGGATCCCCAGGTCTCGCGCCATCCTCCAGAAGGGATCGAGGTGCGGCTTATCGAACCAATCGCTCTCACCAAGGGTGCTGCCTGTAGTGAACAGCCGCACGCCGCGCAGCCCCTTGTCCTTCACCCAATAGCTCAGGGTATCCGCCGCGTCCGGGACTTGCGGATCGATGCAGCACACCCCTACAAAGTAGTCAGGCAGCTTGGCGACGCACTCGGCGGTGTAGGTGTTGTCATAGCCGTGGACGGTGGATGCCTGCACCAGCGTGACCTTGTCCACACCCGCGTGCTTTATGCGCTCCACTATCTCATCGCCGGTCAGGTGCACCCCAATAGACCACGCGGACTGCTGTCCGCCCAGAGGCGCTATGGGGTATTTGGTGGTGTCGTCAGCTATGGGATGTAAATGAGTATCTACAATCATGGCAATCCTCCTCCGTTGACGTTCTCACTGAGAACCTGTAAATAGTGAGGGCATGATACCTTGCCCACGCGTGAGAAACAACCCCGCCCAGCGTAGTGTCGTCGTAGCGGGCTCTGCGGCTTCCCAGAAAGCGCGCTACTCTTCTTCTAGCGTAAAATACTATCAGTCTGACTTCGCCTTCAAGCAAAGGAGCGCCCTATGTCAACAACTGGCGGCGACCTCGTTGTAGCTACTCTCAAAAGCGCTGGCGTCGATACTATCTTCGGCATCATCAGCGTCCATAACATTCCTATTTACGACGCTATCGCCCGTCAGGGCGGCATCCGTCCCATAATGGTGCGGCACGAGCAAGCAGCCGTCTCCATGGCCGACGGCTACGCTCGGGCGACGGGCAAGCTAGGTGTCGCGATCACCAGCACCGGCCCAGGCGCGGCCAACGGCATGGGTGCAATGGTGGAAGCGTACTGGGCCAACTCGCCGGTGCTGCACCTCACTGGAAACGTCGAGCGGCCGTTCATTGGCAAAGAGAAGGGCTTCCTCCACGAGGCAAAAGACCAGCTCACTATGCTCCGCACGACGACGAAATGGGCCGAGCAGGCCGGCAGCACCGAGGAGATACCCCGCTTGCTCAGCGAGGCGATCTCCCAGGCTTTGCGCGGGCGGCGTCGTCCGGTAGCCCTTGAAGTACCCATAGACACCCAGTACTTCGAAGCGGAAGCAGCCATCCCCAGCATCACAGCGTACCCGCCGCCGCGGCCAGAGCCCGGCCAGTTGCAGGAGGCTATGGAGTTGCTGATGCATGCGCGCAGACCGCTGTTGTGGGCGGGCGGCGGCGCAGTGGCAGCAGACGCCGGCGCGGAAGTGCTCTCCATGGCGCGGGCACTGGGTACGGGTGTCATCACCAGCACTACGGGAAGGGGAATCATCCCAGAGGAGGACCCGCTTTGCGTGGGCAACCTGAGCCTGGAACCGGCTGTCCAAGCCCTGCTTGCGGATGCAGACGTGCTGCTGGCCGTGGGCACTCGTTTTCAGGGATCCAATACGCAGAATTGGAAGCTCCCCCTACCACAGACGATAGTTCACGTAAACATTGACCCTGACGAGATTGGACGCAACTACCCCGCCGCAGTAGGGTTAGTGGGCGATGCCAAGGGCGTGCTCAAAGACCTACTAGCTAGTTTGGGCGAACGCGTCTCTACCGATGAAGGATGGGGGCTTCGCGTAGCGCAGGCGCGGGAAGAGGGACGAGCCATCCAGCGCGCCAACGTGGGCCCGCAGGCGGAAGTGATGGACGCGCTCAGGGCAGCGCTGCCCCGGGACGCCATCATGGTGAAGGACGCCACTATCCCCGCGTACACGTGGGGCAACCGGCTTTTAGAAGTCTACGAGCCACACACGTCTATCCATTCCACCAGCGTAGCCATTGGGCCGGGGCTGCCGTTAGCATTGGGCGCAGCCGTTGGGCAGCCGGAACGCCGCGTGGCGCTCATCGCCGGAGATGGGGGCTTTATGCTCAACCTGGCGGAGCTTTCCACAGCGGCCCAGTACAACCTCAAGGTAACCTGCCTGGTTTTCAACGACCGGGGATACGGTATCCTGCGCAACTATCAGACTAACAACTTTGGAGGACGGCACATAGCCACAGACCTGGAGCCGGTGGACTTTGCGGCGGTGGCTCAGGGCATGGGCGTCGCAGCCAGGAAAGTGCCCACCAAAGACGACTTCTCTGCAGCCATCTCCTGGGCGCTGGCGCAACCAGGTCCCACGCTCCTAGACATCGATCTCGCAGGCATCGGCCCCATGCCGGTGAGGTACGGTGGCACCTCACGACGTCCCACGCCGCCGCAGGGTAATAACTAGCCGCAGAAAGGCCACGGATATGGACAAGAAACTGACCATAGGAAAACTGAGGGGGCTTCAGCAACTCTCTAACAGCGACGGCATCTTTGTGATGTGCGCCATGGACCACCGGGACTCTCTGAAGCGGCAGATTAACCGGGAAGACCCCAAGTCGGTGAGCTACGAGACGATGGTGCGCTACAAGCAAGACCTGGCGGAGCACCTGGGCCCAGAGTCCACAGCCATCCTGCTGGACCCTCTCTTTGGCGCAGCCCAGGCCATTGCCGGCGGCGTGCTGTCGGGCCAAACATCGCTCCTGGTGAGCGTGGAGGAGTCCGGTTACGAGAGCGACCAGTGGGGACGGGTGACCACGCTACTGGAGGACTGGGGCCCGGATAAGGTGAAGCGTATGGGCGCTACCGCCGTTAAGATCCTCCTCTACTATCGCGGCGACCTAATGGATAATGCCGCTCACCAGCGGAGCGTCATCACGCAGGTGGCAAAGGACTGCGCAGATGCAGACATCCCCTTCCTGCTGGAACCCTTGACCTATCCTGCAACGGAAGAGGAGAAGGACCCCGCCATCTTTGCCAGCCACAAGCCAGGCCAAGTTATTGAGGCAGCGCACCACTTAACCCCACTAGGGATAGAGGTGTTGAAGACGGAGTTCCCAGCGAACCTACGCTACGAGAAGGACGAAGGCAAGCTGCGGGCTATCTGCGACGAGCTGGACGCCGCCTCCCTCACGCCGTGGGTGCTGTTAAGCGGCGGCGTAACCTTTGACGAATTTGCCCTACAGGTGAAGATCGCTAGCCAGGCGGGCTCGTCGGGCTTCCTGGGAGGCCGGGCTATCTGGGACGAGGCCATCACCCTTCCTGACGCGGGGGAACGCCGCCGCTGGCTCGCCACTACTGGCGTCGACCGGGTCCGCAAGCTGCGTGACATTGCCGGCGAGTTCGGCAAACCCTGGTGGAAGAAATGGACAGATGATCCCCGAACACTGGCCGACGTCAGTCCGGAGTGGTACACAGCCTACTAGACATCGTTAAAGAGGATGGAGGAGGGTAGATGATTATTACGCTAACCCTCAATCCGGCCGTAGACCAGACCATGGTGGTCAGCGAAGTCACTCTGGGCGAAGTGAACCGTGTCCGGGAGGTCTACCTGGACCCCGCGGGCAAGGGGATCAACGTCTCCCGCATGGTGCACCGCCTTGGCTGGCCCACCATTGCCTTTGGCTTTCTGGCAGGAGAGATTGGGCTGCTGGCTGAGAAGGCGCTGGATAACGAAGGCGTTCAGTATCACTTTGTGCACGTTCCCGGTCAGACGCGCTTGAACGTTGCCCTTATCGACGAAAGCACGGGCGTCCTCACCAACTACAACGGCCGCGGCCTTAGAGTGGATGAGGATTCCGTGGCACGGTTAGACGAGGTCCTCCAGTTCTGGTTGCAAGCGGGAAGCGTGCTAGTGCTGGCGGGAAGCCTCCCAAGAGGCATGCCGGAGGACACCTACGCCCGTTACATCAAGCTCGCCAAGGCCGCCGGGAGCAAGACCATCCTGGACGCCGACGGGGAGCCACTACGGCTGGGTTTAGAGGCCGAGCCAACGCTCATCAAGCCAAACCGTCCGGAGGCGCAACGACTCCTTGGGCGCCAGTTGCCCGACCTGGAAGCAGTGACTGATGCCGCGCGTGAGCTTGCTGCAACCCGATCAACTATTGTGATCATCTCTATGGGCGGCAACGGCGCGGTATACGCCACCAAAGACGGGGCATGGCTGGCATTGCCACCGGAGATCGAGCTTAACAGCAGCGTTGGTTCCGGCGATGCGCTGGTGGCGGGCCTGGCTGTCGCACTGGCTGGAGACCGCCCCTTAGTGGATGGCTTGCGGGAGGGCACAGCGGCAGGCGCTGCGACGGCGCAGACCGCCGGCACCACGCCCGGCTCCAAAGAAGAGGTGGCGCGCCTGCTCCCTCAGGTGCAGATCAAAGAACTGCCGTAGTTTTCCCTCGTCCTGGGGGAGAGCCGGCTAGCTGGTAGGTAGGGGTTAGGGTGAAGGTGCCTCTCCCAAGCGCCCTTGTCCTGCGCGTTCCCGCTCTAAGGGAGCTTGCGCAAAAGCAGGCGTAGCGGGCGGCAAGTTAGGCCGAGTCCCCTTCAGCATTTCTTCTATCGTGAGTATCTGCACTCTGGGATAATCACGGTTCCAGAGATCGCTATGATAGAAGCCCGCTGCAGCGGCCTCTGTAGTCATGGGCTGAGTAGGCGGTTCTAATGTTAGGAAGACGCCGATGGGCTCTTTTTCCCGCTCAAGGACGCCCACCAAGTCCCGGATCATGGACACGCTTACGTGCTCGCCTCCCTTTACTGAGACGATAGCCCGTTTGTAACCTTCTTTCGGCCCAGCGAAAAAGGGGATAACTCCATCTATCCCTTGATCCGCACCCTTCTTTTTGCCCCCAACAGGCTGGGCGTCTATCTGGCTACATGCCCACCACTGGAACTGGTACTTATCATGTAGCGCCAACGCCCGCGCTCCCGCGAGATCAGCCGGCGCACCAACCTCCTCTATCTTTATGCCCGGGAAGGCATCCTGCATACGCCGTTTAATAAGATCTATAGCCAGGTAGGTCACATCTATGCCAACCCAGCGACGACCCAACTTCTGGGCAGCATGCACCGCTGTGCCGCAGCCACAGAATGGGTCAAGCACTATGTCACCAGGATTGGATGAAGCGCTGACAATACGCTCAAGCAACGCGAGCGGCTTCTGCGTAGGATAACCAAGGCGTTCCTTTGCTCTTGCAGTTACAGGCTGAATGTCAGTCCAAATATCTTGGGCTGGAAGACCTGGCATTTCATCTAAATATCTTTTGTATCTAGGCATACCAGTCCGGGTGTAAACAAGACGCCCTTGCCTATCAAATTCCTCCATTTTTGCCTTCGAGTACGCCCAGTATCTCCCTTTGTAAGGTTTGACGCCCTTCCATTCATAAAGAGTATCCCCGCCAGGCTTCGCCGCTGTTAGATTATCTAATGCATAGCGTCTGTCTGTACCAGATTCCACATAACGATAAAAAGATTCAAGGTATGCTTCTTCGTGCGGTAGATAAACGGTATTCCAGATTCGTTCCTCAGACTTTGAGTAGAAAAGAATCCAATCCTCAATACGCCCGAAATGCTTTGCTCCCTGTGTCACATCACTATGGGCTGAAGACCTTTTCCATACTATTTGATTAACAAAGCCCTTTGGCCCAAAAACAGTGTCTAGCAAAACTTTGAGATAATGCCCCGCTGTCGGATCGCAATGGAGGTAGAAGGAGCCTGTGGGTTTTAGGACGCGGTGCAACTCTATCAAGCGGGGAGCCATCATGCAGAGATAAGCAGTAACGGGGTTCCGGCCCAGACCCGTCACCATGGAGTCAAGCATGCGGGCCACCTGTTGGTGCGGGCCGGTGACCACCTGATGCAGCGCCTCTTCCGCTCCGTGGCCCCACTCCCAGGTGTCCTCAAAGGCTTCTATCTGCGCTTCGCTGGACGCGCCGCCGCTCTCACGGAAGAGTACGTTATATGAACGGCTGGAGTTGAAGGGGGGGTCCAGGTAAATCAGGTCTACGGACTCATCTGGAAAATGCTCTTTCAGCACTCCCAGGTTGTCACCGTAGTAGAGGACGTTAGACTTCAGGTCAGGCATGTTTTTTTATGCGCTTATTTTAGTATTTGATTCCAACGGTCTTTAAGGAAGATTTGGATACCCATTCCTGGCTGGTAATTTGGGTATAGTTGCAAGAAGGCAGCAGCCGCCTGCGCATAGTTGGACTTCTCAATCACACCTATCGATGCTAAATAAACCAATGCCAAGGAAGGAGCGCGGGAGAAACCCTGGTTGCAGTGAATTAGCACGTTCCCAGTAATAATATTGCTGGCAATAAACTCGACGGATTTCGTAAAAAGTACCTCGCTGAATAGAGGCCGATCCGGGTCAATCATATTAAGGAATAAATGTGATCCTGCCTCATGGATCAGATATGCTGGATGAGATGATGACAGGTTTCCCGTGTAACCAACCGCCTCCTGGTGACACGGTGACTTGCAGGCGTGCAGCACGGCAAACTCCGGCCTCTCTTCATAAAAGCAGTCATTCTCATTACCTATGTAAAGCTTTGAATGAACTTCATGCATAATCTAATCTTACCTTTCAGTAGCTATCGCTAGTATGGGGAGGCCGCCCAGGAACTGTCCGGGCATAAATAAAAGCCAATGCGAGATTTACATCCTGCAAAGGCTCCATATCTAACATAGTCATTAATATCACTATAGTCAATTAAGCGGCGGTACGGCCTGAGGCTGGGTCACCGCCCCCGCGGCGGCCACGATGGAGTAAACAATGGTAGGGGCGGGTTTGAAACCCGCCCCTACGTTTCTGCCGGGACTAATTTCCCATGACTGCAAACCCGGCTCCGTCAACGCCAGGGGTCACTAGGTCACCGCCCGCGCGGCGGCCACGATGGAATAGTCAATTACGCGGCGGTACGGACTAAGGGCTACGTTTGGGAGGAAGTTGTTCGGATGAACAGCTACTGGCCGAAGGCGTCTAACGCAAGGGCGGCTGCCCCTAGAACGCCTGCATCTTCTTCGAGCTGCGCGTAGTTAAAGCGGAGGCCGCGCAGGTGCTGCTGGAGCAACCGATCCTGCGCCAGACGCACGGCGGGATCGATGAGTAGGTCTCGTATTGCCAGCAACCCGCCGCCAAAGATCACCACTTCGGGATTCATTAGGTGCACCAGCGTCACCAGGCCCTGGGCCAACCGCAACGCAGCTTGCTCAAAGAGCTGCTTGCTTGTAGCATCGCCCTGGCGAGCTGCAGTTTCTATCTGTCTCGTAGTGAGGACGCCTCCGTTGGCGGCCACGATCTCCGCTAGAGCGGTCGGCGTGCCATCCGCCAGAAGCCGCGCCGCTTGGCGCTCCATGCCGCTGCCGGAGCTGAAGGCTTCCAGACAGCCGTAGTGGCCGCAGCCGCAAATGGGGCCGTTGGGATCAAGGAGTATGTGCCCAATCTCCGCAGCCGCGCCCGCCGCGCCGCCGTAGGGCTGCCCCTGCACGATGAACCCGCCGCCTACCCCTGTGCCCAGCGTGACGTAAACCAGGTTCTGGACGCCGCGGCCTGCGCCGTAACGGTGCTCGCCCAGCGCAGCGGCGTCGCCATCGTTAATCACCGCGGCGGGAATATCCAGCGTTTCAACCAGACGCGCCTGCAGGGGAAAGCCTTCCCACCCGGGCAGGTTAGGCATAATGGAGACTACGCCCTTACGCCGGTCCAGGGGGCCGGGCGCGCCCAAGCCTATGCCGCGCACGTCTTGCAGCGTGCCACCCTCATAGGCTGCTAGGGAGAGGCACATCGCCTTTATTAACAGCAGCACCGGCTCCGGCCCATGACCGCCGGGAGTAGGACGCGTCTCTGCGTTGAGGAGGCCTCTACTCCGGCTGACCAGCGCAATACGCGTCTTTGTGCCGCCGAGGTCGACGCCCAGGACTATCGGGTCGTTAGTAGTCACGGCAGTTATCTGAGCAGGTTAATGGCATGGCGCAATCGCTCTAATTGGAGAGACCGCCCAGAATGTCCTTCAAGCCCATGTTGATGCAGGTAAAGATAGGCGTGTCTCGCAGGGTGTAGAGGCTGGTTTCGGTCTCTCGTAGCGCCGCAACCAGGTCGAGGAAGTCGCCGGGGGCGTCGGTCTCAAAGGCCACCACAAACTCCTGGTCGTCCAGGCCGAATGAGTAGCCGGTGTTAATCTTTACCGAGGGAAACTGGTGGCCAATCTTGAAGTGGGCGTTCATCATCTCCTGCCGCTCCTCTTTAGAGAGGAGATACCAGGGGCGCGTCTTCCAGAAGGGGTAGACGATGAGGTACTTGGAGCCGACGGGCCGCGTCACACCGCCGTTGCCTTCCTGGCCCTTGTGGCGGTGCTCATCAATGTACTGCGACTGACGCGTCATCGCCAGGTAGGAGTGGGGAGTGGTGAGATAATGCCCCAGACCCGTGGAAGCCACCCGAGTGGCGAAGTCCTGGATGTGCTCCAACTCTCGCGTCACCTGCCACAGCATGAAGTCCACGTCGCCGCGCATTCCCTGGAGGTTGTACGAGCGCAGGAACTGTCCCTCGCTGAACGACTCTGCCGTCTTCTGGAACTGCAGCGCGGCGGTGCTCCGTTCCCCTGGCGGGAGCTGCCACCATTCCGGAAGCACTTTATAAAAGGTGTATTTCACGTAAAAGCGTGGTGGGGTTGAAGACATCCCAGGCTCCTAAGGGTTCGCAAACAAATGAATTTGTAGGCGTGAGTTCACAACACGCACGCTCCCGATTGTAGAGGCTGGCCTACAGCGCGTGCAACCAAGCCACTAGGGACCTCTGAACAACCTGCGTCATTCCGTCTCTCGCGGGAATCCAAGGGGTCTCCCCAAGTCAACAGCTAGGGACCCGGCTCCTTCACCCCCATCCTAACCTTCCCCTATCAAGGGGGAAGGGACTTGTGCAGAGGTTCCCTAGAATGGGCTGCTGCACCGTAATAGGGAACCCGGCGGGCCGCAATGGAGCTGTCCGCGGCGGACGTGGCCTTGCAGAGTGCGCGCCATCGAGAGGACGGCCGCTATGGTTCGACAGGCTCACCATGAGTGGAACGGAGTGGGCAGCGCGGGGCGGATGGCGGAGGTGGGATCAGGGGCCGCTCGTAGTGAGCTAGTCGAACTATGCGCGGGGGCGATCGCCACACCTGACGTGCCACCCCCGCCACCCCAGATTGCTTCGTCGTTCCTTCGTCTCTCCTCGCAAAGACGGGGGGTGCTCCTGGCGTCGCTACTCACAACGACAGTGCGGCGGGGGGTGGATTCTTTGCTGTGCCTGCCTGCGGTAGGCAGGCACAGGATGACAAAGGGGGTGCGGCTGCGTGGTTCGGCGGGCTCATCATGATGGTTCGACAGGCTCACCATGAGCGGAGCGGAGTGAGCAGCACGGTCGTCTGTCGTTGCGGCATCTAGGCATGCGCTCTATTAGAGAACCCCATGCTACAATAGAGGCCTCCTAAGAAGCCTCCGGGAGAAACCTTCAAGGCTCTAGTAACTAGGCCGCAAGCTCCTTTATGACCACTGATAGAAGACAAGCGCTACGTTCTCGGGTTCAAGCTCTGCCAGAGCAGCCTGGCGTCTACATGATGCGGGACGGCAAGGGCAACCTGCTGTACGTTGGGAAAGCCAGCAAGCTCAGAGACCGTGTGCGCTCGTATTTTGCGAGCCCGAGTAGCCTCAGCCCTAAGACGCGCAAGCTGGTGGCCAGTATTGCCGAGCTTGAGTACATCGTTGCCGACTCCGAGGCGGAGGCGCTGCTGCTGGAAAGCAACCTCATCAAGAAGCACAAGCCCCGCTTCAACGTCCGTCTGCGGGACGATAAGACCTACCCCTATCTTAAAGTTACCGTGCAGGAGGACTGGCCGCAGGTGCTCATCACGCGCCGGGTGGAGCAAGACGGCGCGCGCTATTTTGGCCCCTATACCAACTCCGGCTCCGTGCGCCAGACCATGGCCCTGGTGAAGAAGCTGTTCCCCTATCGCTCGTGCAATAAGCTCATCACGGGCACGGATCCCCGGCCTTGTCTGGACTTCCATATTAATCGCTGCTTGGGCCCATGCATTGGGGCGGTCAACAAAGATGAGTATGCCGCGGTCATCCAGCAGGTTTTGCTGTTCCTCGATGGCAAGCAAGAGCAGGTAGTGAAGGAGCTGCGGAAGAAGATGATGGAGGCCGTGGACACGCTGGAGTATGAGCGTGCGGCCTTTATCCGCGACCAGATCCGCTCCGTTGAGCGAGTGGTGGAGCGCCAGAAGATGGTCTCCATTCACCGCCGCAACCTAGATGCCGTTGCCTTTGCTCAAGAAGTGGGCCAATGCTGCGTGCAGGTCTTCCAGATAAGAGACGGCAAGCTCTTTGGGCGGGAGCACTTTGTGCTGGAGGGCACCCAGGAAGAGGCGCCCAACGCTATCATGACCTCTTTCCTCACGCAGTACTACACCTCGGTGCCGAGCATTCCGCCCACCATTCTGCTGCAGCATCCTGTGGTGGATGCCGACGCGCTGGTTGGCTGGCTGAAAGCACAGCGCAACGGACGTCTGGAGCTTCAGGTCCCCCGCCAGGGTGAAAAGAAACAGCTCATAGCCCTTGTTGAGGAGAATGCCCGCCAGACGTTGCAGCAGCTCCACGTGCGCTGGCTGGCAGACACAGGCAAGACTGCTGCCGCCCTTACCGAGCTCCAAGACTTGCTCGACTTGCCAAAGCTGCCGCGCCGCATGGAGTGCTACGACATCTCCACCATCTCCGGCACCTCCGCGGTGGGGAGTATGGTGGTCTTTGAGGACGGCCGGCCTAGGGCCAGCTCTTACCGGCGCTTCCGCATCAAGACTATCGCCGGATCCGACGACTACAGCATGATGCAAGAGGTGCTCCGCCGCCGCTTCAAGCGGGCAAAAGAGGACTTAAAGACCTATTTTCAAGACGACGGAGGCGATGACGAAGATGAGGGAGACGGCCTGGAGCCGGGCGCACCCACCGGCGCCAAAGAGCAATGGAGCCATCTGCCCGACCTCGTGATCATCGACGGCGGCCGGGGGCACCTGAACGCGGCCGCGGAGGTCATGCGGGAGCTGGAGGCGCACGTCATTCCCATCTGCTCGCTGGCCAAGCAACAGGAGGAGGTGTTCCTGCCCCACGTCTCGGAATCGGTGCTGCCGCCAAAAGGCTCACAAGGGCTCTACCTACTGCAGCGCATTCGAGACGAGGCCCATCGCTTCGCCATCACCTACCACCGGCAGGTGCGCAGTAAAGCGGCAGTGGAGTCTGAGCTGGACAGCATTGTAGGCATCGGCCCCAGGCGGAAGCGCGCGCTGCTGCGGCACTTTGGATCACTGGCCGCTATTAAAGCTGCTACTCTGGAAGAAGTAGCCGCGGTGCCCGGCATGACAAAGACTCTGGCTGAAAGAGCCAAGGCCGCTCTCTAGGTAACTTTTGCTGTGAGCAGAACCGAGGATAAGCATTAACATGGGTTTCTTTTATACGAACGAAGACGGGAAGCCACCCGAGCGTCCTAAAACCTGGCGACGCTTCCTACCTGGTCCCATCCGTAACTTCATAGAAGACCCGCCGGAGACGTTGATGGTCATCAAGGTGGTGTTCACCCTTATGGCCCCAATTGTTGGCCTGTTGCTTGGCTTTGTGATGCTGCTTGTCCTGTTGGCAGTGGTGGCCAATGCCTGCGTCAACGGCTGATTGCGCCTCGGGATAAAGAGAATTAACTAAGCTGCAAGAATGTTCTATGAGCCAAGGTCTTAGACGAATTGCACACGACGACGACTCAGTTATCGAGGATGTACGCGAATTCTTTCTTTCCCAAGACCATAGAATTTTCCAGCGTGGTGACAATGCAGACTGTAACCCCGATACACCATTCTATAAAACACAATTACAAGTGCTTTTTGAGAATGATCATTTTCATTGGGTAACCGATAGAGCTATAAGTGCCTTAATAAAAGAGGGATTTCTTAAAAGTAGATCTGTCCCATATGGTTCAAACAGAGCAATTTTTGTTTGGAGACACAACATTCGTTACATCAGTCGCCAGCTAAGCAAACTTACCGAACTACTAAGTCGTGAATCACTCCCTGAGGTAAACAGAATGGTCGGTGACCACGCCGAGGCTCTGTTTAAGCTCGGATTTCGTGCATTAGGTTTCAAGATACTATCTGAAAACACTAGTTCCTACAGGGAAAAGGCCTGGGCTAAGACAGATCATAACCTAGATCTTATCGTGGAGAGAGACTCCATCGGGTACGGCGTTGAAATAAAAAATACCTTTGACTATATCCCAGTTGACGAACTGCAAATAAAAGCAGAAATGTGTAATTTCCTAGGACTTATTCCTTTCTTTATCTGCCGTCATCGAGCTAGACCACATCGCCAAGTTCTAACTAAACTCGGTGGAGAACTCTACATCTTTGGCTCGAAACTCTTCCCCCTCGGCCAGGAGTCTTTTACAAAGGAGATTTGGAATCAAACTAGGTTACCGGTTAAAGTTGCCTCTGAGCCTCCAAAGACATTCGAAGACATTATAACTAAACTTCATCAAAGAAGGGTAGACAACATGTCTTAATAGGGGGTGAGGTATTTAGATTCAAAAACTAGGCAGTTTAGTGAATTGCGGATCAAATTCACAATAAACTAATTTTCTTAATGGAAAGAACAGCCAGGGAGTTAGCTCCCTGGCTGTTTAGCTATCCGGTTGTTTGCTAGCTTTGGAGCATCTGGTAGAGCTTGCCCTCGGTCTTGATGGCAGGGGCTACTATCATCTCTGTCTCATGCATCTCTCTGATGTTCTCAGCTCCACACATCCCCATCCCAATCCGCAGGGCACCCACTAGGTTCTCGGTACCATCGGTGCGGGACGTGGGGCCAAAGAGGAGCCGCTCAAGGGTAGTGTTCACACCAAGCTTGATGCGAGTGCCCCGGGGCAGCGAAGCGTGCGGTGTGGCCATGCCCCACTCCGTGCCGCGGCCGGGGGCTTCCTCAACCCGGACGAAGCTGGAACCGAGCATCACCGCGTCTGCGCCGGCAGCAAAGGCTTTGCACAGGTCGCCGCCGGTACGGATGCCGCCATCGGAGACGATGGGCACGTAGCGGCCGGTGGACTTCTGAAAGGAATCGCGGGCGGCGGCGCAATCGATGGTCGCCGTAATCTGAGGAACGCCAATGCCCAGTACTTCTCGAGATGTGCAGGCAGCGCCGGGGCCAACACCCACCAGCACTGCATCAATGCCGGTCTCCATCAGCTCCAGGGTAGCTTGGTAGCCCACCGTGTTGCCCACGATGACCGGGACGTCCACCATCTTCATAAGCTCGTCAAAACGGAGGCCTTGGATGCTCTTGGAGTGATGTCTGGCGGTAGTGACCGTAGACTGCACCACAATAGCATCGGCCCCTGCCTCAACAGCCATCGGCGCTAGTCGCTTGGTGCTAGCGGGGGTCATGGATACTGCACAGAATGCGGCGGCGTCCTTAACCTCTTTGATGCGTTGCTGCGCCAATTGGTCTTTCATGGGCTCCGCGTAAAATTTTTGGAGGAGGGCAGTGACTTGATCGTCGGGAGCTTCTGCAATTTCCCTAAGGACAGAATCGGGGTCCTCATACCGCGATTGGACCCCTTCTATGTTCATGACTGCCAGTCCGCCGTGGCGGTGCAGCGCAGCCGCAAAGGTAGGACCCACTACTGCGTCCATAGCCGACGCGATAATGGGGATGTCCCACACCTGATCTCGAATGGTGAGCTTTGTGTCTACTAGATCGGGGTTGATTGTGACATCGCCGGGCACCAAGGCAACTTCATCAAAGCCGTAGGCCCGACGTAGCGGTTTGTACTCGGATTCGAACATCACTCGCGCCCTCCTTTTGCCAGCACCGATAAACAAATAGCCCCTGTTCTTGGATAGACTACGGCTCTGAACTTACGTAACTACGTAACGGGGAACACTATCCGAACAGGGGACTGAGAACTTATTAGGCAAATTATAGCAAGAATTCGCCCTTAGCGTCAAGACAGCAGGTCTAAATCGCACAGCTGTCACTTACTCCTACTTGCTGGCATTATACAATATACGGGAAATTATTCAACTATTTTGCTACATCTTGTGGTAGATCGGGCGGCAAGCGCGAGCGCTGCGCTGTCTTGACACCACTAGCCGCCTTCTCTACGATTGCCCCAGCCGAGCGTAGGGATCCGCTCGACGAGGAGGAGGGATCATGAAGTTTGTTTTGTATAACGACTACCGGCCCGGTCTACTGAAGGGCGAGGGTGTAGTTGATATCAGCGATGCGGTTCGAGAGGTGATTGGCCGCAACGGCCAGGAGACCATGGAGGGGATCATCACCCACTACGACGCGCTTATGCCGGCGTTAGAGCAGGCGTTGAGCGCCGGCACGGAGACCCCATTGAGCAGCGTGCAGTTGCATGCTCCACTGCCAAGGCCGGGCAAGATTATAGCGATGGGCGTTAACTATCTGGAGTTCACCAAAGCAAAGCCAGACCCTATCTGGTTCTTCCTCAAGTCTTCCGAGGCGGTGCTGGACCCAGGCGGGACCTGTGTGCTCCCGGCCCAAGAGTTCCGCGTCTGCCACCATGAGGCGGAACTGGTGGCCGTCATTGGCAAAGAGGGGAAGGACATCCCCAAAGACCAGGCCATGGATCACGTCTTTGGTTACACCTGCGGCGTAGACGTCTCCGCTAGGGGCACGTGGGGAATGAACCCCTTTTTGGGCAAGTCGTACGACACCTTTGCGCCCATGGGCCCCTGCCTGGTCACCAAGGATGAGGTGCCGGACCCCCACAACATTCAAGTGCGCTTCTGGGTGGACGGCCAGCCTCGCCACGATTACGGCACGGACGATATGGCCTACCAGATTCCCGAGTGCGTGGAGTTTGCGAGCTCGATCATGGTGATGCGTCCGGGCGATGCCATCTTCCTGGGCACCAACCACCAGGGCATTGGCCCGCTGCAGGACGGCGAGACCGCAGAGATGGAGATTGAGAAGATAGGACGGTTCTCCTTTAACGTGCGGGACCCGCTCAAACGCACCTGGCCCAAAGCTGTCGATACAGAGATGGCGGCGATGGTAAAGGCTCGATTTGAGTCGCGGACGTAGCAATAGCGATAGGTGCCTCTGAACAACCTGCGTCATTCCGGCTCTCGCGGGAATCCAGGGGGGCTCCCCAAGCCAACGGCCAGGGACCCGGCTCCTTCACCCCCATCCTAACCTTCCTCCATCAAGGGGGAAGGGACTTGTGCAGTCCCCCCTCTCGCTGGGAGCCCCTGCCTACCGCAGGCAGGGGCTAGGGTGAGGGTTGTGGGTGCGCGCAGTTAAGGTGGATGGCTCATGGTTCGACTCGCTCACCATGAGCGTAGGCGAGGTGCCGGGGAGGCGTTGCCACCCCCTACCCCTCCTTCCGATCTCCCCCATCCTAACCTTCCCCCATCAAGGGGGAAGGGACTTGTGCAGAGGTTCCATAGGGGGCTGCCTCACAGCGCCATGGCGAGTTGCCCCTTGGGACTTTCCGTCACGATCTGCGGCGCTTTAATGCGCCACTTATCCTGAAAGTAGGCCACCCTTGCGGTGATGCGCTCCTGAAATTCCTGAGGCGCGTAGGCGTAGGTGCCGGGGTAGAGCATGCGGTAGGAGGCCACCAGGTCCGGGAACATCTCCTCCAGCCAAGGCGTGAACCACTCCTTGGTGCCGGGCCGCAGGTGGAGCACGACCGGGTTCACCCACTGGCCGCCGTGCTCCGCGGCCGCCCGGATTACGCCCTCAATGCTCTCGTCTGAATCGCTCAGGCCGGGCATGACGGGAGCGAGCATCACGCCAGCGGGTACGCCGGCCTCCACCAGCCTGCCCATTACTTCAATGCGCTTGAGGGGGTGCGGCGTACCGGGCTCCGCCGTCTTCCACACCGTCTCATCCAGCGTGCCGACGCTAAAGTTCACCCGCACCGGAGCAACCTGTGCAAGGTCGGCCAGGTAGTCGCGGTCGCGCAGGATGAGCGTGGACTTGGTGAGAATAGCCAGGGGGTTGCTGAAGTCCCGCAGCGCCCGCAAGATGCCCCGAGTGATCTTGTACTTTGCTTCTAGCGGCTGCCAGGGGTCGACGGATGCGCCCAGCAGCACCAACTCTCGCTTCCAGCTTGGCCGCTGCAGCTCTTTGCGCAGGACGGATTCAGCGTCCATTTTCACCACTATACGGTTGTTGAAGTCATCGCCGGTGTTGTAGCCATAGTAGGAATGGGTGTTGCGGGCAAAGCAGTAGACGCAAGAGTGCTGGCATCCGCGGTACGGATTAATGGTCCAGCGAAAGTTGAAAATCTCGTTCTGCACCTGATTCAGGACAGACTTGGGTCGAATCTCCTCCACCAAAGCAGTAGCCATCTCTCCTCCTAATTAAAACGTTTGTTCTGATAGCATACGCCTCTGAAAGATGCAGATCAAGCGCGCTCAAGGGAGCTAGCTTCTCGCCAAAGGCGGGCGAACACAGAGTGATGCGGGAGGGCGGTTGGTTGTGTGCTGGGTGACCGCATGATAGACTCGCGCTCAAGGAAGCGTTCCTGAGAGAGCACACCGGCGAGTGACAAAGCGATGCGGGTAGCCCTAGTCCACGACTGGCTCAACCAGTACGGGGGAGCCGAACGAGTGCTGGAAGTGCTCCACGATCTTTTTCCAGACGCCCCAATCTACACCAGCTTCTACGCGCCGGAGACACTTCCTGATTTCTATCGCTCCTGGGATATCCGCACCTCCTTCTTGCAGCGCGTCCCACTGGCGCGCCGGCACCACCAGCCCTTCCTCCCCTTCTATCCCTTTGCTTTTCAATCCTTTGACCTTTCTAGCTACGACCTAGTCATCAGCAACAGCAGCGGGTTTTGCCACGGCGTGCCCACAAAGCCGCAGACCTGCAACATTAACTACTGTCTAACGCCGCCGCGCTTCCTCTGGGACTTGGGCAGCTACCTAGCCCGGGAGGAGATGAACCCGCTGGCGCGGCTCCTAGCCTCGGCGGTGGTACGGCCGTTGCGGTGGTGGGACCGGCGTTCAGTGCGGCAGGTCGACCACTTTGTCGCCATCTCCCAAGCGGTGCGGGAGCGCATTGCGCGGCACTACAGTCGGGAGGCAGCGGTCATCTACCCGCCCGTGCACACCAGCAACTTCCAGCCGGCAGCAAACATAGGCGACTTCTATCTTGTGGCGTCGCGTCTCATTCCGTACAAGCGTATAGACCTTGCGGTCCGGGCCTTCACTCAGCTGGGGCTGCCGCTGCTGGTGGTGGGAGAAGGCCGCGCTCGGGCTGCACTGCAGGCGCAAGCGGGACCAACGGCACAGTTTGAAGGGTGGGTCTCCCAGGAACGTTTGCGTGAGCTTATGGCAACGTGCAAGGCCTTTGTCTTCCCAGGAGAGGAGGACTTTGGCATCGCGCCCGTGGAAGCGCAGGCATCGGGCAGGCCGGTCATTGCCTACGCTGCAGGGGGCGCGCTGGATACGGTTGAGGAGGGCGTTACCGGCGTCTTCTTCCACGAAGCAACCCCGGCGTCACTGGCTGAGGCCGTCCAGAGAGCCGAGCAGCAGCAATGGGACAGCGCCGCAATACACCTAGCGGCACAGCAGTTTGATGTGGAGCGCTTCCGCGAGACCTTTATGGAGTATGTGCACCAGCGGCTCCAAGAACACCAGGCAACCGGCACGCGCGCCCGCAGCACACTAGGCGCGGCGGAGGGCAGGTAACCAGTGGTCAGAAACAAGGGGTCTCGGGTGGCCGGCTACGGCAGAGGGCGCGTTACATCCCGTTCGCCGGGGCCGGGGCAGCCGCCGCCGGGCAAGCCCACGAGCTTTGCCTGGGCGGAGCTGTTCGCCTGGCTTGCCACAACTACGGTGGCGGGAGCGCTGCTCGCGCTGCTGGCTGCACACAACCTCGTGATGGCGCTGCCAGTTCTCGTGGGCTACGCCCTTTGCTGCTGGGTTATCTGGCAGATAGCCATGAGACGTAAAAGGGAGCCTGACTAGGCCCCCTTTATTTCATACGTTGTGTGCCTGATTACAGGATTGGCAGATAGCGCTTCAGCTCGTAGTCAGTGACCTGGCTGCGATAATTCTCCCACTCAATGCCCTTGTTGCGCAGAAAGCTCTCGAAGACGTGGTCGCCCAAGGCCTCCCGCACCAGGGGGCTCTCTTTCATGTTGGTAAGCGCCACTTCCAAGCTGGTTGGCAGGACGCCAACACCCATCTCCGCCCGCTCCTGCGGAGTCACGTGCGCTACGTTGGTCACGGCCGGCTCCGGCGGGCTGAGCTTACGACGAATGCCGTCTAGGCCGGCAGCCAGGATGACGGAGAACGCGAGATAGGGGTTACAGGCGGGGTCCGGCGCACGATATTCCACACGAGCCGAATCCGCCTTCTCCACCTTGTACTCCGGCACGCGGACGAGGTCTGAACGGTTCTTCAAGGCCCACGAGAGGTAGACCGGCGCCTCAAAGCCGGGCACCAGCCTTTTGTAGGAGTTAACCCACTGGTTAGTGATAGCCGTAATGGCCGGCGCATGCTCCAGCAAGCCGGCGATGAACTGGCGTCCTAAAGGTGACAGGTTGTCCTCTAACTCTTTGGAGGAGAAAACGTTCTCGCCCTTGGAGAAGAGGGAGAGGTAGAGATGCAAGCCGCTGCCGTTTAGTCCAGCGAGGGGTTTGGGCATAAAGGACGCGTAGACGTTATGGCGGAGCGCTACCTCCTTCACCACCAACCGGTAGGTCATGATGTTGTCGGCCATAGTGAGGGCGTCGGTGTAGCGAAGGTCTATCTCATGCTGGCTGAAGGCCGCCTCGTGGTGGCTGAACTCCACGCCAATGCCCATCTCTTCCAACTCGAGCACCGTCTCGCGGCGCAGGTCGCTGGCAACGTCCAGGGGGGTTAGGTCAAAATACCCGCCATGATCGAGGGGCACCGGGGTGCCTTCCCCGCTCTGGAAGTAGAAGTGCTCGATTTCCGGGCCCACGTAGTAGGTGAAGCCCATCTCACGCGCCAGATCCAGATTGCGGCGGAGCACATAGCGGGGGTCGCCCATGAAAGGTTTGCCGTCGGGAGTGTAGATATCACAGAACATGCGGGCCACAGCATTCTGTTCCCGCGGTCGCCACGGCAGGAGGACGAAGGTGCTCGGGTCGGGCACCGCTACCATGTCTTGTTCGACATCCCGAGCGAATCCTTCAATGGAGGCGCCATCGAAGGTCATGCCCTCGGTCAGGGCCTTTTCCAACTCCTCAACGGTAATAGCAAAGCTCTTGAGGGAGCCCAGGATATCCGTAAACCAAAGTCTAATGAACTTTACGTCCATCTCCTTGGCGCGTCGTATTACAAAGTCCCGGTCTTCTCCAGGCATAGTCCTCAACCTCTCCTATGTAGTGGTACCGGTGTGTGCGGCCTTTTGGGGTCTGCAACAGAGGTAGACACGGAAGCCCCGACGGGGGTCGGGGCTTCTGCGCTAACGCTGTCGCCGTTAAGCGTCGAAGTACAGGGCAAACTCGTACGGATGCGGGCGGAGGCGGACAGGATCTACTTCACGCTCACGCTTGTAGCCCAGCCAAGAGTCGATCACGTCGCTGGTGAAGACATCGCCCTTTAGGAGGAACTCGTTGTCGGCCTCTAGTGCGTTCAACGCGGCCTCCAGGCTACCGGGCACCTGCGGAATGTTTTTGGCTTCATCGCCCTCTAGCTCGTAGATGTCCATCTCCATAGGCTCACCGGGATGGATCTTGTTCTCGATACCGTCCAGGCCGGCCATAAGGCATGCTGCAAAGGTCAGGTACGGGTTGCTGGAGCAATCCGGGCAGCGGAACTCCAGCCGCTTGGCTTTGGGACTGTCAAAGTACATGGGGATACGAACGGCAGCGCTGCGGTTCCGGGCGGAGAATGCCAGGTTCACAGGCGCTTCATAGCCCGGCACCAAACGCCGGTAGGAGTTGGTGGTGGGCGCCGCAAAGGCGCAGATGGCAGGCGCATGCTTCAGTAGCCCGCCAATGTACCACAATGCCATCTGGCTCAGGTTTGCATAGCCGCCGGTTTCGAAGAAAAGGGGAGTATCGCCCTTCCACAGGCTCTGGTGGACGTGCATGCCCGTGCCGTTATCCTGGAAGAGGGGCTTGGGCATGAAGGTGACGGTCTTGCCATGGTCCTTGGCCACGTTCTTCAGGATGTACTTCAGGAGCATCACCTGGTCCGCCATCTTGGTGAGGCTATCGAACCGCATATCGATCTCACCCTGACCGCCGGTGGCGACCTCATGGTGGTGAGCCTCCACATGGATACCCGCATCCATCATCTTGAGGGACGCTTCCGAGCGAATGTCCTGCAGGGTATCCGACGGTGATACGGGGAAGTAGCCTTCTTTGTAGCGCGGCTTGTAGCCCAGGTTGGGGCCGTCTGCGCTACCAGTGTTCCACTGGCCTTCTGCAGAATCTACAAAGTAGTAGCCGCTATTGCTGGTCTGGTCATAGCGGATGTTGTCAAAGATGAAGAACTCCAGTTCAGGGCCCCAGTAGCTTTTTTCCGCAATCCCAGTGGTCTTCAGATACGCCTCAGCCTTCTGGGCGATGTTCCTGGGGTCACGGGAGTAGCTGCCGCCTGACACCGGGTCCTTGATGGTACAGATAAGACTGATGGTCGGGATATTCGTTGCAGTGTCCATAAAGGCAGTGGTTGGGTCGGGACTGAGCAGCATATCGCTTTCATGGATGTGCTGGAACCCGCGGATGCTGGAACCATCAAAGCCGACGCCTTTTTCAAAGGCATCAACGTCCAGCTCGGTGACGGGAATAGAGAGATGCTGCCACGTGCCGGGCAGGTCAATAAACTTGAGATCGGCAATACGGATGCCTTCACTCTGACAATAATCAATAACCTCTTGAGCGGAAGTGAATTTTAGTGGTCCATCTTGAGACATGATCCTATTCTCCTCTCTATCTGATCGTACTCGTGATTTCGGCTAACGCCTGGTACGTAGAGGAACCCCTCTTACTCGTACTCTATTTTCTAAAAACGCTGTTACTGAGGTGTTTCACAAATGTTACGGTTGTGTTACAACCCTAGCCCTCGAAGGAACTGGGGCGGAAGCGGTAACCAACGTTGCGGACCGTCTCGATAAATAAGTGATCTTTACCTTCTATCTTGCTCCGCAGCCTCCTGATGTGCACATCCACGGTACGTGCGCCACCGTAGTAGTCGTAACCCCACACGCGGTTCAGTAAGACCTCCCGGGTGAAGACCTTGTCCACATTGGAGGCCAAGAAGCGCAGCAGCTCGTATTCCTTGTAGGTCAGCTCTACCGAAGTTCCGGCTACGTAGACCTCATAGCGCAGCGTATCCAGCATTAGGTCGCCGCACCGAATGATATCCTCCGACTCTCTGGGCAGCTTGCCGGCGCGACGCATGGTCTGCTGGATGCGGGCGGAGAGCTCGCTCATCCGGACGGGGTAGAGCTGAAAGTCATCGAAGCCTAGGGCAAGTTCCTGGCGGTTCAACTGATCTTCCAACACCAGCGCAATTGCCGGAATTCGAGAGCTGCCGCTGCACGCCTCCAGGAGCTCTCTAATGCCGGCGACGCCGAACATGGGAACCACAAGGTTGACTAAGACGAGGTCTGGGGGGTCCTCTTCGAGCGCAGAAATGGCGGTGAGCAACTCATCTTTGAGCACCGTTGCGTGCTCCTGCCGCGCAAGCTCTTGAGCGAACCGGCGATGCTCATCCGCATCCGGGGCAAGGAGAAGAATGTTGACCACTAGCTACATTTGTCCTGCAAAACTATGGATAAGTATACGGTATTCTCTGGCCGACTTAGGAAAGGAGGCTGATATTGCTGTGGTCGCCAATGACCAGCTTGTAGGCGGGAGGCTTGAGCGCAGAGGAACGGATCTGGACATGCCGTCCGATAAGGCTATCCTCCACACGCTGGCCCTGCGTCTCGATAGTAGTGGAGTCCAAGATAATGCTGCGCTCGATTTCGCTGTTGCGGATGACGCAATCGTGGTCGATAGAGGTGAAGGGGCCTATGTAGCTGTTCTCCACAACGGTGTCCCGACCAATGAGCGCAGGGCCGCGTATCACGGAATGCGTTATCCGTGCGCCTTGCTCAACCAGCACCTTGCCGTTGAGTGTTGAGTCCTCATCCACCGTGCCATTATTGCAAGGCTCCAACAACTCCAACACCCAGCGGCTGGCCTCCAGCATATCATCCATCTTGCCGGTGTCCGTCCAGTGGCCGGTGAGATGCCGGGCAGCGACGCTGTAATCGTGGTCGATGAGGTACTGAATGGCGTCAGTGATCTCTAACTCGCCGCGTTGGGAGGGCTCTATGCTGTTCGCCGCCTCAAAGACGTGGTGGTCGAACATGTAGACGCCAATGACCGCCAGGTTGGACCAGGGCTCCTTGGGCTTCTCGACCAGCCGCACCACTTTGTCCCCCTCCATCTCCACAATGCCGAAGTCCTGAGGGTTGGGCACTTCTTTCAGCAGGATGAGGGAGTTTACTTCGCCCTTGCGGAACTCTTGCACAAAGGGAGCGATACCGTCCCGCACCAAGTTATCGCCTAGGAACATCACGAAGGGGTCGTCACCTAGGTAGGGCTCTGCGATGCGGACGGCGTGGGAGAGTCCCAGCGGCTCCGCTTGGGGGATATAGCTTACGGATGCGCCGAACTGGCTGCCATCTCCCACTGCCGCTTTAATCTGGTATCCCGTCTCCGGCGCGATGACTATACCGATATCCGTCACCCCTGCTTCCACCAGGTCTTCCAGCACGTAGAAGAGCACGGGCTTATTGGCGATGGGCACTAGCTGCTTTGCGCCCGTATAGGTGAGGGGACGCAGGCGAGTGCCTCTGCCGCCGCTGAGGACAAGACCTTTCATACTGCTCCAAAGGGGGGAGATTCAGCTCGCGCTGTACTTTGTGATAACGGTAACAAGTATAGACACGCTACGTACGCACACGCAAGGAGCCGTAGAAGGCTAGCACCGCTCTTCTCCGTAGTCTGGAAGGACGGTGCTATAGGCTCTGGCTAAAGGTCAAACTGCGCCGCGTTCCTCTATTTGCTGATTCACAATGCGACGCAGTTCAAAAGGTTGAGCTATTCCACTAAACGGTGTCTGCTCCCCGCCTGTAGCCAGAACAATCACCTTGCCGTAGCCGACGATTCGAGCAATACTGCCTTGCTCTACTTCTATGCCTTCTACTCCGTCTAGTTGGGTCTCCAACGAAATAGTGCGAAGAAATCCAGTCTTGCCGATAACCCGCGTATCTGTCACCCCTATCTCCGTAGTCAGATAATTACTCAGAGCGCCAACCAACACCAACACACCAATGAAAATGATGAGGGATATCTGCGGCACTCCAAAGCCGAGTGTGAGTATGAGTATCGGGCCAGCGAATACAAACCAGTGCAAGCGGGTTCTATAAACCAGCTGCTCGCCTGGCATCAGTTGTTCTTCGAGATAACTCATCCTGCTCTTTCACCCCCATCCTAACCTTCCCCCATCAAGGGGGAAGGGACTTGTGCAGAGCTTCCTTAGGTGCTGAAATCGGGGTAGCCGTGCTCCTTGATGGTTTCCAGGTAGATGCGATCGGCGTCACGGGGCTCTACGCCGGTCACTTTCATCGCGAACCCCGGCAGCATGAAGGGGTGCGCGCCCAGCCTGTAGAGGGTACCGATATCCCGTGCAACGAGCGCGTCTCGCTCTTCGGCGGTCAGATCGTAGCTCTGCACGTAGGCCGCTGGATCGTCTAGGAAACGGTTAAGGGAGGAGTCATCTTCAGTGCGGGTGACTTCCCAGATCACTTTGTCCATGCCGTAGCGGCTCATTGGACGCCCTCCTGGTAGAAGTCCCAGGTGAGGAAGGGCGCCGGATTAGTGCCCGTACACCAGATGAGGTCCGCCTGAGAGGCTGCCTTACCCTGGGCTATGCCGGTTAGCATCACAAAGTTGAGGAAACCGGGGGTGAAGTTGCCCGCCTGGGCCATGCGCTCAAAGGTGGCAAGGCGCATGAGGCCTTCTGTATCGCCTTTGCCAATGGCCTCAACGCTGGCCGCGTCGAAGTCGGGGTCGGGAGAGCGGCCGCGGCCCTTGGGGCCGCCAATCTCCACCGCCAGGTGGCCGCTGGCCAGCACGCCCACTCGCATATCGCCGGGCCACTCATCAATGATGGCGCGGAGGGCCTCGCCCACCTGGAAGCAGCGCATGGCGGGCGGCATGGGATGGGACATGACGTTGGTCAGCAGGGGAACGATGGGCAGGTCCTGGCTGGGGCTTATATAGTGGTAGGGCATGGTGATGGCGTGGTCTATGTTCAGCTCATCGGAGAAGGCGAAGTCTACGCCATGATCGAAGCCGCTGCGGACGATGCCCTTGGCGAAGTCCTGGTTAATGCTGACCATGGGCAGCGGCGGCATGCCCATATCCTGCTCCCACTTAGGAGGCCCCTGGGTGTGAGGCGCCTTTCCTATCATGAAGGCGGGCATGTTGTGCATGAAGAGCTGGTTCAGGTGGTCGTTGCCCACGCAGAGGAGGACGTCTGGGCGGGCGGCGGTCATCTTCTGCCGCATCTGCTCAAAGCCCTCCCGGATAGTAGCGATGGCGGGGTCTTCCTCGCCGGGGTTGGCAAAGCGCCGCGGGTAGTTGGGGTTGTGGGTCACGCCAATAATTTCAACGAGCTTAGCCATCACGACCTCCTGCTCTCTAACGGGCTAAAACAATACTACTCTTAGAGTTGGGTATTCAACGAACCACTAGCTTGTCGCAAACAATGAAATCTTATTAGAGTCACCTTCGAATGTCCAAAGCTCAACCGGAAACGAGGACTGCGCCACCGCATCATACGCGGCAGGATAGTAAGCATGAGAGATAGCTATGCCACGAATGGTTCTTCCTCCAGCTAGCTTCCGCACCTCCTCACTCCCCCCATATCTCTCAAGCTGTTCAACCACTTCCTTTCCGACTTGTCCTCGTTTTAACTCGATAACAATCACTTCTTTGTCATCAGTGGAACAGCAGATAATATCGAGGAAACCGCCAGCCGCCCGCATTTGCCGCTGATAATACTTGAAACTTGCAAGTTCTGGAATCACCGTCCAATTGGCTACAAGAAACGATTCAAGCGTTGACTCAGTGACGAATCCAATGGTTGACTTTTGGAGTTCCCAATCACGCGAGCCGAGCCCAATCTCTACAGCTTCCGCTTCTTCCGCGCAAGCTTGTAATGCAAATACTAATTGATCAAAGTCAACGAAAAGGTTCCGCGCATCCATTGGTTGGTATTCAAAACGAACGTGCGCTTTCTTCAATGCAAGCTCGTAGTGTTTTTCGAAAACCACTCGCGTCACTCGATCTCGCATTGGTTTTGAAGGGCTAGAGAACTGATCTAATACAAACACCCACCTTTCGTTAGGTGTGCGCGAAAACCCGATGTATTGCACGCCTTTCTCATTTCGATACGCTGGTGAAGGTTGCCTATGCCGAATCAGGCAGCTAAATCCGTATTCCGCTGCTTTACTAATCACTTCAACAACATCTGGACTCAAAGTCCACAAACGAGCTACATACTTAGCGCCACCTTGGCGGATCCAGAGACCGCTTTGCACCTGCTTAAAACTCACCCCCGGCAAGTTCTCCAACTCATGCCAATCGTTGAGTGTCACCATTTAGACTTTAGACTCAGCACCAACCAAGCCTTCTCCTTTACTGCAGGTCTTGTAAAGCATCGCGTCTATTAAGGAGACCAGAAGAGCCTCAGTAAAAAGACCGGCAAATCGACCTGTCGACCATCCTGACTGTCTAGCGGAGCCAGCGGGGCGCCCACCAGTTCCAGCGGCCCAGCAGGTGCATGGTGGCCGGCACCAGAAGCACCCGCACCACCGTGGCGTCCAGGAAGATGGCCACCGCGACGCCTACGCCCAGGGCCTTAATGATAATGATGTCTGCTAGAGCAAAGGACGCGGTGACGATGACGATGATCAAGGCGGCGCGGGTGATGATGTGGCCAGTCTCCGCCAGGCCTTCCGCCACGGCGCGGGCGTTATCGCCCAGACGCTGGTAGCTCTCCTGGATGCGGCTGAGCATGAATACCTCGTAGTCCATGCTCAGCCCAAAGAGCACACAGAACATGACGATGGGCGTGGTGGCATCCACGTACCCCTCCGGCGTAAACCGCAGCAGCCCGCTCAAGTGCCCGTCTTGGAAGATGAGCACCAGCGCGCCGTAGCTGGCGGTGATGCTCAGGAGATCCATGAAGACGGCCTTCACCGGCAGCACAACGGAGCGGAACTGCAGGAAGAGGGCAAAGGCCGTCGCCAGCATGATGAACGCCAGGGCACGCGGGAAGGTTGAGTAGAGGTCGTCTACCACATCGTTCAGCTCCGCGGCGGCGCCGCCCACGTACACCTCCAGGTCTGCGCCCGGAGTAACCCGCCGCACCTGGTGCAGCAGACTCTTTGCCTCAGGAGTAGCGGGGCCGAACTGGGTGATGACGGTGACTAAGGCCACCCTGCCCTGGGCCAGCAGCTCCAGCGTGCGCCGGAAGGCGGGGTCGGTGATCTCGTCCGGTTGCTCATAGAGGAGCTGGTACTGGCCCTTGGTGATGGCGGGGTCCAGGGTGACGATGCTTTCGACACGAACGACGCCGGGCAGTTGATCTAAGGCGTGCGTGTAGTCGTAGAGCGCTCCGATGCGCTCCGACGACAGGATGTTCTCCGGAGCGGCGACGACCGCGATCATAGGCGCTATCTCACCGTGGCCGAACTCCGAGCGCAGCATATCGAACCCCTGCCGCGACTCCACGTACGGAGGCAACATGGTGACATCGGGCGCACCCAGGCGCACGTGCAGGAAGGGCAGCCCTAGCAGGAGCAGCAACGGCATGAGCACGCCGAGCACCAGAAGCGGGCGGCGCTCCACCATCTGCGCTACGCCTTTCCACAGGCCGGGAGCGCCGGAGGTCTGCGGGCGCACCGCAAAGCGATCCACACGCCGGCCCACTACTGCAAGCAAAGCAGGCAACAAGGTGAGGTTGGCCGCAACGCCCACAACGGCCACCAGCGCTCCTCCGATGCCGATGGAGCGGAGGAGCATGTAGTCGAAGCTAAGGAGGGCCAGCAGCCCGACGCACACGGTGAGACCGGAGACGAGCACCGCCCGGCCAGCCGTCGCGATGGTGCGCGCGCAGGCCTCCTCAGGATCGCCCCGATCCAGCTCCTCCCGGTAACGGCTGACAATAAACAGCGCATAGTCGATGCTGATGCCCAATCCCAACATAGTGGTGATGTTCTGGACGAAGATAGAGAGCTCCGTGACGTGGCCGATGAAGAAGAGGCTAGCGAGGCTTACAAGGACCGCGGTACCGCCCACCAGCACCGGCAGCGCCGCAGCCACCACCGACCGGAACACGATAACGAGCGCGAGGAGCGCAAGGGGAAAGGAGATAAGCTCCGCCCGCTGCAGGTCGCGGTGGCTTACCAGCTCCATGTCTGCATAGGCCGCTGGGCCGCCGGTTACCCACACCTGCAGCCAGGTGGACGGGAGCAACTCCTTCAGCAGCGGCACCAGCCGTTGCGCCACCGGCACCGAGGCGTTCAGCCCGACGACCACGTACGTAGTGTGCCCGTCCCGGGAGATAAAGCGGTCGTTGCCGGTGGTGGCGTAGGAGATGGCCCTCTCCGCCAGCGGGTGGTCCATCACCGGCTGGATGACCCGCGCCAGCTCCTCCTGATATGCATCGTCCCGCACCAAGTGGTCGGCGCTGGATATGACGAGAGTCAGTGAGCTGGGGCTGGCTCCTAGCTCCTCCTGGAGCAGGCGCCGGCCCTTGCCCCCTTCACTATCGGGGTTGCTGAACCCGCCGGGCTGGAGGATACCGCCCGTTTGGGGCGCGAAAAGGAGGCCCCAAAGCAGCAGGAGCCCCCACAGGAGCAGGAATCGCCAGCGGTGGCGATAGGTCAGACGGCCAAGGGCATACAAGATATCGAAGTATAGTTGGCCGAGCCCTCATCGCCAAGAGGCTGCGGCGGTATACCATTGCCGCGGGCAACTCCTAGACCTTGATGGGATTTTAGGAGCAGCGCTTTGACGAGGCGAAAGACGGAATCTAGGGCAGTCTCCCCAAGCCAGCAGCTAGGGTCCCGGCCCCTTCATCCCCATCCTAACCTTCCCCCGTCAAGGGGGGAAGGGACTTGTGCAGAGGTTCCCTAGGTTGCTTGCGGGATCCAAGCCGCTGCAGGCGATCTTTGGACTGTAGGCCCACAAGGTACCCGCCCGGCTGTTAAGCGCCTTGATAGATACTGAAGTAAGCGCCTTGCGGATCGGTGAGGGCGGCGAATCGGCTGCCGTCCGGGATGTCGGTGGGCGGTACCACTACGCTCCCGCCCAGGGACTGGACCTTGGCGACGGTCTCTTCGACATTCGCTACAGCGAAGTAGACCGTCCAACAGGGCGGGACCGGCCCCATCTCGGGAGTGATTTGCATTACGCCGCCAACATCGGTGTCGCCGGCTTTAATCATGGTGTATTCCATGTCGCCTGAGCTCTGACTCCGCTCGACGCCCAAAAGCCCGTTGTAGAAGCCGATGGCCGCATCGGAGTCAGAAGTCATGAGGTCGTTCCAGGTCATGGCGCCTGGGTCGTGCTTAATGCGGCAACCGATGTGCTGCTTGGGTTGCCAGACGGCAAAGACCGCGCCCTGGGGGTCTTGGAGCATCGCCATGCGCCCAAACTCAAAAACATCCATGGGGCCGAAGAGGACACTACCGCCAAGCTGAGGGGCCTTTTCGGCTACAGCGTCAACGTCTTCGGAGGTAAAGTAGGTGGTCCAATGGGGCGGGATACCCTGGCCCGCCTCCTCTTCACTCATTTTGTAGATGGCGGCGGCTTCTAGTCCATTCAACCGCTGCATGTGGTAGGTCCAGGTGTCGGTCATCGGCTGAGGGTCGTCTTCCCAGCCAAAGATAGCGCTGTAGAAGGCAAGGGCGCCAGCTTCGTCGGTGGTGTCGAGTTCAGCCCAAGAGGGTGCGCCGTGGAGGTGTGCGGTGACTTCAGGCATGGCGTTAGTTGGTTCTCCTATCCGTTTTGGATGATATTTGGCTATGTGTCCTGGCCCGCCCTAGGGAACCTCAGAACAACCTACGTCATTCCGTCTCTTTCGGGAATCCAGGGGGGCTCCCCAAGCCAACAGCCAGGAACCCGGCTCCTTCACCCCCATCCTAACCTTCCCCCATCAAGGGGGAAGGGACTTGTGCAGAGGTTCCTAGGGCAGAGTGGTCATAGTTTACTGGGGGAAACTGGCAATTTACAACCGGGAATAGACTGCAATCTATTGGGCAATATGGGTTCGCAACGACTAGGCTCGGCGTAATCATTCTCTACATTAGATACTGGAGGAGGTTACGGGGAATTGAGCCGCCGGTTAGATCACGGGTGGCGTAGGAGGAGAGACGGCGGCCGCGCGGTGCGGCGTGATCGGTAGGAAACTCGTGGGCGTCGGGTACTGCCGCCGGCGCATCCGTCCGCACCTCTTGGTTGCGGGGCAGCCGTTGCTGATCTAGGTCAGGTTCGGCCATAACGCTTTCGTGGAGATCTAATGGGTTTCTGCGGGGGAGTGTGGGGGGTGGGGGTGCTCCACATTGGGCGTGCCGGCCCCGCCGCCCCAGATTGCTTCGTCGTTCCTTCGTCTCTCCTCGCAACGACAGGGCGAGACGAGATAGTGATGAGCGCGATTAAGAGTGTGGGTGGGGATGGTTCGACAGGCTCACCATGAGCGGGGGGAGTGAGTGTGGGTGGGAATGGATTGAAGGGGAGAAACACGCCTTATTCCTGGTGTGCTTCCCGTGCCGCAGTGAAGCTCAGCTTACGGAGATCGCCCTGGAAGATGGAGTAGCCCGTTGCGACGCTCACCAGGAACCCTCCCAGGGTTAGCATTGCTATAGGCGCGCTCAGCACGCTGGCTATGCCGCCCGCGAGCAGCGCTCCAATAGGCGAGAGGGTGCCCCGGGTCAGCTGCGCTACGCTGAAGACGCGCCCCCGCAGCTCTTCCTTTGCCAGAAGCTGAATGAGCGTCTGCCGCATGGCCTGGAACATGGCTTGAGACGCCCCCAATAATAACAGCGCAACCAGCGCGGTGCTGAAGTTAGAGGTGAACCCAAAGAAGAGCAACGAGCCGCCATAAGCAAAGAGGCTGCCCATCATTACCAAGCCCATACGCTGAACGTTCCCCAGCGCCACCAAGAGGAGCGCGCCCAGGAGCGCGCCGGCGCCAGCGGCGGCGGTCAACACTCCCAGGCCTTCCGGCCCGACACCGTAGATCTCCAGGGCAAAAATGGGTAGGAGGTATTGATACGGTTGGCCCACCATAGCGGGCCCAACGGCCAAGAGCACTATGGCCAGCAACAGCGGATTACTGCGGAGATAGCCAAAAGTCTCCCTCATATTCTGCATCATGGTGTGTGAACGGCTGGCAGGCTGAAAGTTCTTGGGTAAGTGGATCATCGCGGTGACTAGGACGGCAAAGAGGTAGAGCGCGCTCCGTAGATAGAACACGGCAACAACGCCCATCCAGGGGTCGCCAACTGCGGTCATGACCGCGCCCGCGAGGATGGGGCCGCCGATGCGCATGGTGTACTGGCCAACCTCGTTGATAGCCACGGCGTTAAGGATCGTTCCCCTGGGCACCAGACTAGAGAGCAGGGCCTGCCGTGCGGGCATCCGCATGATCTCAGCCGTCCCGTTTAGGAAAGCGAAGGCTAAGACCATCCATACCGCAATTGTTCCGGTCTGTACCAGCACCGCAAAGATAAACGCCATGAGACAGGCGGACAACTGTGCACCTTGAATCACCAGGACCTTGCTAAAGCGGTCGGAGAGCACGCCGGCGGGAAGCGCCAGCATGAAGGCGGGCAGGCTTCTCAACGCACCATACAGGCCAAGGACGAAGGGGTCGTGGGTCATCTCCCAGATCAGCCAACCGCGCGCCACCTGCTCCATCCACTGGCCTTCTGACTGGACGATTTGACCCAGCCACAGCATGCGGAAATTGTGGTAGCCCAGCGCAGCGAGCGCGCCGCGACGCTCAGGCGATGCGTCGGTAAGGGTAGGGGCCGCGCCGTCTATCTGGTCGCTGGGATTGGGGGATGATGGAGTTGTAGTCATTGCAACGCCACTAAAGCTGCCGCACCTTCGCTACTTTTGCCAGCGCCAATGTAGAAAAGAAGAGGCAGGCGCATCCAAGCACCGTGGTTGCTGCAGGTGCGCCAAAGAGGCTGGCTGTGGTGCCCGCAAAAAGTGTGCCAAGGGGCGTGAGCCCCTGGTCCAGCATGTAGATGCTCATCACCCGACCACGCACCTCATCCGTGATGTTGAGGTGGAGCAGGGTATTGTTCATCGCCATGTAGGTCATCTGGCAACCGCCTACCAGCGCAAGCAATACCAGAGAGAGGGGCAGCCAAGTAGAGCGGGAGAAGAGGATCATCGCCACACCTAGGAGTGTCGCGCTTATCAGCAGCAGACGGCCTTTATGCTGATAGCCGCTAATGGAGGCAACCATGAGCGTGCCGACAAGAGCGCCAAACCCCATGAGGGAGACCAGCAACCCGTAGCCCTTGGGTCCGGCGAGCAGCACGTCTCGTGCAAAGACCGGCATAAGGCTCTGCAGCGGGAAAGCGAACATCATAGGGATAAGGGCAAGGACGATAAGCCACAGCACTACGCTGTTGGCGTGGATGTACTTGAACCCCTCCAGCAGTGACTGTACCGGGCTGAGCTTGTTTGGTTGGGGCGGCAAATTGGGCACGTTGATCATGACGGTGAGGGTGAGGATGAAGATGTAGAGAGCGGCTTGGACGCCGAAGGCTCCGGCAGAACCCACCGAAGCCAGCAGCAGGCCCGCGACGGAAGGGCCAACTATGCGCATGGCGTTGAACCCCGCGGACTGCAGCGCTACGGCATTCGCAAGCTCCTCCCGCGGGACAAAGCTGGGAATGAGGGTCTGCCGCACCGGCATGGTGAACACCCAGCCAACGCCGCTCAGGAAGGTAAACGCAAAGAGGTGCCACACTTCGATCCAGTTGAACACCACCAGCACCGTCATGATTATGGCTAGGGCCATGACCCAGAACTGGCTTATCATCATGAGCAGCTTGCGGTCCATGCGGTCGGCGGCAACACCGGCCCAGGGGCCGAGGAGCAGGAATGGGATGGCCCGCGTGCCGTTGATCGCGCCCAGCATGAAGGCCGAGCCCGTCATCTCATAGGCGAGCCAGCCAAGGGCTATCTGCTGCATCCACTGCCCACCGCTGGTGAAGAGCACGGTGAACCAGAGAAGACGATAGTCCCGGTAGCGGAGGGACGAGAAGGTCGAAAGCCGGAACCCTCGCCTGGGGGGCGGCGCCGATACTTTAGCGTCTAAGACGGCAGCGGGCGGTCTGGTCACAGGGTGATCAGCGGCGTGGTTTCTGAGAGTACAAACAACAGGCCCGTCACTACGGGGGCAACGGCAATCTGGTTTTCCAGCTCTTTCATGAGCTCGCCGTAATGTTCACGGTAGTGCTGAAGCCGCTTCTGCCAACGGGCCCGCATGCCCTGAAGCTGCTCGATCTTCTGATCGATGAGGCCCTCCTGCGCTTTGATCACGCGGATGGCCTCCTTGGTGCGCTCAAGGCGTGCGACCGCATCTGGCTCGTGCTCGAACTGCGCCCGTAGCTCACCCAGCACCGTTTCAGCGTCGACCATCTCCTTGATCTCGGCAAGCGAGAAGCCCAGCAACTGCTTGAGCTGAAGAATGTGCTCAATACGCTGAACATCATCGTCAGAATAGAGACGGAAACCGCCCTCCATACGGGTAGGCGGATCTAGCAAGCCCTTTTCTTCGTAGTAGCGTAGCGTACGCTGTGTCAGGCTGGTGCGTTCAGACACCTCGCCAATGCGCCAATAGGATTTTTTCACAGCAAAACCCCCCGTGCGGAGACTACGAAGATGGCCTCAGTCTAATCTACCCTTCCGCTTACGTCAAGGTTAATAAGGGAGGTGGCAGCGCGGAGCGGACTGCGGCGGGGCGCTAGGGGCCGGCTGTCTTCCCTCACCCTGGCCCTCTCCCAGAGGGAGAGGGGATGCTGTCGTTGCGAGGAGGCGGGTAGCCGACGAAGCAATCTGGGGTGGGGTGGGTGCAGTTGCTCGCGCGAGAGGACGGTGGGAATGGTTCGACAGGCTCACCATGAGCGGGGGGTGGGCGCCCCTCACCGGTCAGGCGGCGCTCCACACTGGACGGGCTGGCCCCGCCGCCCCAGATTGCTTCGTCGTTCCTTCGTCTCTCCTCGCAACGACAGGGCGACGGGTGTGGATTCTTCGCTGTGCTCAGAATGACAAGGGAGGCGCGGCTGCTCGGGCAAGAGTGTGGGTGGGGCTGGTTCGACAGGCTCACCATGAGCCGAGGTGTAGCCGCGGGGCGACGGGTGTTGCGCGGCGCGGACGGTTGTCTTCCCTCACCCTGACCCTCTCCCAGAGGAAGAGGGGATGCTGTCATTGCGAGGAGGAGGGTAGCCGACGAAGCAATCTGGGGTGGGGTGGGTGCAGTTGCTCGCGCGAGAGGACAGTGGGAATGGTTCGACGGGCTCACCATGAGCGGTGGGGGGCGCGGCTGCTAAGTGGTTGCCTCTCAGCCGTATCGCGGCTATCATCAGGCCGAACCCACCCCGCAGTAATTCGCATACAAAGGACTCCGAGATGAAGGCAGAGATCCTCTCCATAGGCACTGAAATCCTCTTTGGACAGATTGTGGACACCAACTCCGCGTGGATTGCCACCCACCTGCCGGCGTTGGGCATTGACCTCAACTTCATTTCAACCGTCGGAGATAACAGGGCACGCGTCGTGGAGACGTTCCGGCGCGCTTGGGACCGTTCAGA
Organism: Dehalococcoidia bacterium; assembly: GCA_965220215.1. Lineage (GTDB taxonomy): Bacteria > Chloroflexota > Dehalococcoidia > SHYD01 > SHYD01 > CBDDEI01. Next base: position 1,911,641 of record OZ244809.1, on the reverse strand, counting down.
CCTCATTATCGCCACTGGCGGGCTGGGTCCCACGGAGGACGACCTCACGCGAGAGGCCATCGCAGAATTCCTAGACGAGCCGCTGACCCTCGATCCCACGCTGGAGGAGGCGTTGCGAGAGCGGTCGCGGCGGCGCGGCACCCAGTTCTTGGAACGCACCGTGAAACAGGCAGGGCTCATCCCCTCGGCCAAGGCGCTGCCCAACGCACGGGGAAGCGCACCCGGCTGGTGGGTGGAGAGAGACGGCCGCATCATCGTGTGCATGCCGGGCGTGCGCACGGAGATGTTCCTGATGTGGGAAGAGCAAGTGGAGCCGCGCCTGCTGGAGCGGTCGGACGGGACCATGATCCTCTCGGAGCTCATCAAGACCAACGGCATTGGCGAACCCATGGTGGACGAGATGCTTGGGGATCTGCTCCACTCGGACAACCCCTCCATAGGGGTGTACGCCAAGCTGGACGGCGTCCACGTGCGGCTTTCCGCTAAAGCGTCTACTCAGGACGAGGCGCGCCGTTTGCTAGACGGCCTGGGTCCCAAGGTGCGAGACGTGCTGGGCAAGGCGATCTGGGGCGTGGACGACGAGACGCCCGCCAAGGCTGTGGGCGACCTCTTAGCAGAGCGGGGCCTCTCTCTGGCCACTATGGAGTCCTGCACCGGCGGCCTGATGGCCAGCTCCATCACAGACATCCCCGGCAGCTCCAGCTATTTCAAGGGCGGGATTGTTTCCTATACCAATCAGGTCAAGACGGAGTCTGGTGTTGACCCGAAGATCATCGAGGAGTACGGGTCGGTGTCCCCGGAGACGGCAGGAGCGATGGCGCAGGCAGTGCGGGAGCGCCTCCATGCGGAAGTAGGTGTGGGCATCACTGGTGTGGCCGGCCCCGAGCCTATGGAGGATAAGCCGCCGGGCACGGTGTTCATTGGCCTTGCCACGCCCGAGGGCCAGAAAGTGACCAGCAGCGGCATTTACCTACCCTACCGGCCGGACATCAAGGAGCGGGCAGTGGCGAATGCGCTCCTCTTCACCTGGCGCAGCCTGATGGGGATTGAGTAAGACCACTATAAAACTTCCTTTTACGCACTATGCAACACCGTTATGTTGCCGATGTCGGTGACTTCGGAAAGTACGGGCTCCTGAGAGCTCTGAGCGCGCAGTCAAATGAAAAGGTCCGGCTCGGCGTGGTTTGGTACCTAGTTCTCAAAGAAGAATTAGACAAACGTGATGGACGGCATACAGGATACTTAAGAAATCGCTGGAACTACGAGAGCTGTGATCCAGATCTGTATGCAAGATTACAGAAGATTCTTGACGATGAGACACGCTCGTTAACAGCGATCGAACAATCTCATGTCTTACCAGAGCCCACAGTTTTCTTTAACGAGCCTCTGATCTTCCGTGGACTCCAAAAGGATCGCAGACTTGCAGCGCGGGACTCTTGGTTAGAACGAGCCGTCTCAACGATGACGGAATGCAACCTTGTGTTTCTCGATCCAGATAACGGGTTGGCGTCAAGCCAAGAGCGCCTCATTGAATTAGTTGGTCCCAAATATGCCTGTATTTCAGACATTCAACGTTACCTCCAAAGAAGTCAGAGTGTTGTCCTCTATCACCATCTAAATCGCTTATCTAAGCACCAAGACCAAGTACGGCAGATGATCCGTTCCCTCAGTGATCAATTACAGGTAAATTGTTTCGGCTTTTGGCTTCGCCGTGGTACCGGCCGCCTGTTTGCAGTCATACCCTCAGCGGAACATTGGGATTCCATCCACTTAAAAGCTCAACGCTTCGCAGCTAGCCCATGGGTAACAAACCGCCACTTCTACCCCGTTGAGATTTGATAGACTCGGCTGACGCAGAATCCAAAGCGGCTTGTCGCTGCTTTTTTTATTTCCCCCCTTGACACTATAGAATGTGTGTTCTACTATTAGAACGGTTGTACTTAGAACGCACATTCTAGAGGTGAGGGGAATGCGCATCATACCGTTAGCCGCAGATTCATTAGGGGTCCGTTCCATGGCCACGCTGGTGGAAGCCGGCGGCTGCCGGATCGTCATCGATCCGGGGGTCACGTTAGCGGACAATCGCTACGGCCTCCCGCCCTCCAAAGAGGAGCGGGAGGCGCTGGAGGAGGCCACGGACCGGATTGTGGGCGCACTGTGTCAGGCTGACGCGGTGGTGCTGACCCACTACCATGACGACCACGTCAACCTACTCTCCTACGTCCTTTCGTCTACGGCGCTCTACCTGAAGCGCCCCGTGACACCCACAGAGAACCGCTGCGCACAGGACCTCTTCCCCCGCTTGCAGCGCACTGGCCGCCCGTTCACGCTGGCGGACAAGAACACCGTGGGCATGCGGGACGTCTCGTTGAGCTTTTCGGGGCCGCTGCCCCACGGCAAGCCCGGCGCCAAAGCCGGCGCGGTGATGGCCGTGGCAGTGCGCTCCAAGGAGGGCTGCTTTGTCCACGGATCAGACGTGCAAGGGCCACTTGCGCCGGCAGCGCAGGCGTGGCTGCTGCAACAGCGCCCGGACTACCTTTACCTGAGCGGAGCGCCCACCTACCGGCTCTATGCCTCCGTGCCACAGACCGCAGACGCGTTCACAGTGCACGACCTACGAGCCGCGAAGGCCAACCTGAACATGCTCATGAAATACACCGGGTGCCAGGTGATCATCGACCACTACTCCTCCCGCGACCGCAATTTCCGCCGGCAGTATGCGGATCTGCTGGCCAAGGAGCAGGTGACCACCGCCGCCGGCTTCCTGGGCCTCCCCGACCGCTTCCTGGAAGCGCGACGTCAAGACAGCAACAGCCTTGAGGTGGAGACCCTGGTCCCCAGAGACCCCAAGGCCCTCCTGGCCTCGTCCCGCGACGACGGCCTACCACCCCGCCCCGTCACCGCCGCCCCCGGGCGCGCGGCGACCGTTCAGGAACGAAAAGCAGCGCTGGCCGGAACCCCGGCCCAGTAAGCAGCCAGCGCCTCACAACCCGAAAGGAGCAGATCATGGCATACGGCCGGACGTACATTCCACGGAGCGCCACGCTCACGCCGTCATCCTTCAGCAACCTCCGCGGCCAGAAGGTAGACCGTCGCACCGTCTCGGAGGCCGCGGCCACCGCGAGCTTCCTCTTCTTCATCGCCACGCTGGTTGCTGCGATGAGCTTCCTCGTAGTGGTCGGCCCGCCCGTCTGGGGCAGGCTCTCGTAATGCCCGGGCGGAGCAATGGAGAACGTAATGAAAGCGCTACCCCTTGGCATCCACAACAGCAGCTATCAATCCGCCGCGCTCCAGGTCACCCTTGGGCAGACGCGGCTTGTCTTTAACCCCGGCCTAACCTGCACCACGCAGGGCCGGGACGCCGTCTTGCGCAAGGAAGCGGAAGAGCGAATTGCCGCGTCCGTGCGGCGCGCGCAGGCTGTACTCATCACCGACTACCAGCACATAGACCTCGGCCTGCTGCCCCAGCTACCCAGCGAGACGCCCCTCTACATCAAGACGCCCGAAACGCTCCAGGACTGGGGCGCCTTCCAGGAACACATCCTACCCTTGGGTGCAATGGGGCGACGGCTCCTGATGGCGGAGGGCGCACGGTTGCAGCTGGGGGAGGCAGAGGTGGTAAGCGCGCCGCTACAGTGCGGCAGCCTCAAGGACGGCTCGCAGCGCCATTTAGCCGTTACCGTACGCGGTGAGGGGCGCACGCTGGCCTACGTATCGGGCTTAAGAGGCCCGTTGACCGCAGCGGCGAGAAACCACCTCATTGCCCAGCGGCCGGACATGCTCTACCTGGGCAGCAACATCGATATGTGGTCTGCAGCGCAGATGGTGGGGCTTGCTCGCGACCTGCTGGTGCTGGTCGCGACGACGGGCGCGCGTATCGTCGTGGAGGGGGTGCCCCTCTGGAACGATCTCTGTGCCAAGCTACTGCAAGGGCCGCTGTCGGCAGGACGGATCACTACCGGCGCGGCCTTCCTGGGGCAGGCGCTGCCTGTTCCGGCAAGGCCCTTAGCCGCCTAGCACGTTACCCTCCTGAACGCGCAAAGAGCCGTCGTGTAATGCAGCGGCTCTTTGCGCGTCGCGGCTAAGCCGTGGCAGAATCAACCCTATGCCGACCGACCAGTCACCTAAGGAATGGGTAGAGGCGCAGCTGTTGGCGCTGGGGCCAGTGCAAGCCCGCGCGATGCTGGGTATGCGGGTTTTCCTGACCAGCGGACGCATGTTTGCTGCGCTGGGAGAGGGCGAAGTGCTGCTCAAGCTGCCGCCTGAGGCGCGAGAGCACCTGCTGGCGCGCGGCGTAGCGATGACCATGCCTACGGGCGCGGGCATCGCGTTCGGTGACTGGGTCGCCGTTGTGCTTACACAGGAGCAGTCGCTCCTTGCTGAAGCCATCGCACAGAGCTACGGCTACTCGGTCGCACCAGCGCCCAAAACGCCCGAAGTGAGAGAGGACCGGCGCTTTAGGAAACGCCAGTACTAGCAACTCCCTCCGCCGCTCACAGAGCACGCGTTCCGTCAATTGGTACCATGCGTGTCTGTGGCGTTATAATGAACGCTAGTTTCTCCCCGCTGCGCTTTTTGCCCCTGTGGAGGTTCAAGACCGAGGTCTGGTTATGCACCGGTATCGCTACACAACCTGGGACGGCAGCCAGAGCGTTGACCTGGACGCCGACGACATCATGTCGGCGCTCTCCGACGATCTGCTGGACCGCGGCGACCTGCGCCAAGCGCTGCGGCGTCTGATGCAGCAGGGCATGCGGGGCCAGAACCTCATGGGCATGCAGGACCTCATCCGACAGCTGCAGCAGCGGCGCCAGCAGCAGATGGATAACTACAACCTCGGCGCCTCTGTCGACGAGCTACAAAAAGCCCTAGACGAGATCCTCAAACTTGAACGAGAGGGCATTGAGCGGCGGCTAGAAGAGGCTCGCCAGCGTTCAGGCCCGCGCAACGATGCTCAGAACCCCGCCCAGAGCGACCAGTCAGGCCAACAGGGCGAGGAAGGGCAGGACGGCCAGCAAGATCAGAACGGCCAACCTTCCAAACAATCGCAAGGCAGGCGCGGCAAGCGGGGCGCTCAGGGCGGCCAACAGAGCGGTTCGGGGCAGCCTAGCTCCAGTCAACCGGGGCAGTCCGGCAGCCCAGACCTCGATCCGGAAGAGGCGGCGCGGCTGCTGGAGTTCATGGAAAAGATGGCCCAGGAGAAGCGAGACTTTCTCAGCCAGCTTCCGGAAGGCATGGGCGGCGCGATGCAGCAACTCCAGGAGTACGACTTCTGGGACAACGACGCCAAGCAAAAGTATGACGAGTTGATGGACCGCCTAAAGCAACAGATGGCCCAGAACTTGTTTCAGAATATGATGCAGGGAATGCAGCAGATGGGGCAGGAGCAGATGCAGGGCCTACGGGAGATGCTGCAAGACCTGAACCAGATGTTGCGAGACTCGCAGCAGGGCCGCGATCCCAACTTCCAGCAGTTCATGGACAAGTGGGGGCAGAACTTTGGCCCCAATCCACCCCAGTCACTCGAAGAGCTGATGGAGCAACTCCAAAACCGCATGCAACAGATGGAATCGCTCATGGAGTCCCTCAATTCGGAGCAGCGGGAGCAGCTCCAGGACATGATGCAGTCCATGATGGGAGAGATGGGCCTAGAAGGAGAGCTCTCCGAGCTGGCTTCCCACCTTGGCCAGATGTTCCCCCAGGAGCGGGCGCAAAGCTACCCCTTCCGCGGCGATGACCCCCTGACTATGCAGGAAGCCATGCGCATGATGGAAGAGATGGCCAAGCTAGAGGAGATGGAGAGCAGCCTCAAGGGCACCCGCAGCCCCGACGAGATCCCGGACGCAGACGTTGAGCAGCTGCGGGAGTTGCTGGGCGACGATGCCGCGCAACAGCTGGAGAACCTGCGAGAGCTGGCCCGCAAGCTGGAAGAAGCCGGCTACGTACAGCGTACGGGGAACCACCTGGAACTGACCCCCCGGGGCATCCGCAAGCTAGGGCAGAAGGCCCTACGTGACGTGTTCGACAAGCTGAAGCAGGACAGACTCGGCAACCACGCCCTGCCGCGCCACGGTCAGCAAGGCGAGCGCGACGAGGGGACGAAACTCTACGAGTTCGGTGACCCCTTCCTCATCGACCTGGAGAGGACGGTGAGGAACGCCATCGAGCGCCAGGGCCCCGGCGTGCCCGTGAACATCGAGCCCAAGGACTTCGAGATCTACCGCACGGAGCACATGAGCCAGTGCTCAACGGTGCTGCTCCTGGACCAGAGCCGTTCCATGGGATACACCGGCCGCTTCCTGGCCGCCAAGAAGGTAGCCCTTGCGCTCCAGAGCCTCATCAGGAGCCAGTTTCCCCAGGACAGCCTCTATGTCATCGGTTTCTCCGCCTACGCCACGGAGATCAAGCACGAAGAGCTGCCCAAAGTGACCTGGAGCTACGATTCTTCGGGCACCAACATGCAACACGCGCTAATGCTCTCACGGCAGTTCCTGAGCCGCCACAAGGGCGGGACACGCCAGATCATCATGGTGACGGACGGCGAACCCACCGCGCACCTGGAGCACGGCTACGCTTATTTTGCTTACCCGCCTACCCACCGTACCATTGAGGAAACCCTGAAGGAGGTGCAGCGCTGCACCAAAGAGGGGATCACCATCAATACGTTTATGCTGGAACAGAGCTACTACCTCTTGGAGTTTGTGGGACAAATGGCAAAGCTCAACCACGGCCGCGTCTTTTACGCCGCGCCGGACAACCTGGGAGAGTACGTGCTGGTGGACTACCTGGGCCAGAAAAAACGCAAGAGCGCCTAACCCATGCCGGAAACCTATCGGTTCCCCGGTTACTGGTGGGGTCACAGCAGTAACGACCTCAGCAAACCTGAGCGTTCACTGGTAGGCCTGCTCCAGCAGCACGTCCTAGACGCACAGACCGCCGCCCTCCTATGGGCGCTGCTTCTTAGAAAAGCGTCGCTGATGATGGTGGCCGGCATGCAGCGGGGCATCGGCAAGACTACCACACTCACTGCGCTCACCGCCTGCCTCCCAGAAGAGATCACGCCTGTATTTCTGCGCGGCCGCTACGAAGACTTCTCTTTTGAAGGGCAGACCGATCCGGCCGCCGACTACCTGCTCATCAATGAGTTTAGCGATCACATGCCGAGTTACCTCTGGGGGCAGCAGGCCGCCCGGGTGTTCCGCCTGGGCGCAGAGGGATACGGCTTTGCCGGCACCATGCACGCCAACTCCATCGACGACGTGATTGGGCAGCTAGTGCACCCGCCCGTCGCGGTGTCGGGCTACACCCTCGCGCAAAGCCTCCGCTTAGTCGCAATGCAGCATGCGTTCCAGGACAACGGTGAGGTGAAGCGACGGGTGACCACGCTCTCCTGGATCTACCCCACCTCCCTTGGCCCGGACGGTCTGGGCATCAAGAGCCTGGTAGCTTGGAGCCCCCGCGACGACCAATGGACGCTCTTTTCTTCTCCCGAGACCTGGGAGCAGCTCGCCCAGTGGGCAAATACCGCCGCGCCGCAGTTCAAAGAGGAGGTGGAGCGCCGCAGCCAATACCTGCAGCAACTCGCCTCTGGGCCAGAGCTGGACTACGACCAGGCTCGGGCCGCCCTCTTGCAGTTCTCCTAAGGAATCTCTGAACAACCTGCGTCATTCCGTCTCTCGCGGGAATCCAGGGGGCTCCCCAAGCCAACAGCCAGGGACCCGGCTCCTTCACCCCCATCCTAACCTTCCCCCGTCAAGGGGCAAGGGACCTGAACAGTCCCCTCTCCCTCTTGGAGTGGGCTAGGGTGAGGGTTGTGGGTGCGCGTGGTGAAGGTGGACGGCTCATGGTTCGACTCGCTCACCATGAGCGGAGGCGAGGTGCCGGAGGGGCGTTGCCTCCCCTACCCCTCCCCCCGATCACCCCCATCCTAACCTTCCCCCGTCAAGGGGGAAGGGACCTGAACAGTCCCCTCTCCCTCTTGGAGTGGGCTAGGGTGAGGGTTGTGGGTGCGCGTGGTGAAGGTGGACGGCTCATGGTTCGACTCGCTCACCATGAGCGGAGGCGAGGTGCCGGAGGGGCGTTGCCTCCCCTACTCCTCCTCCCGACCACCCCCATCCTAACCTTCCCCCATCAAGGGGGAAGGGACTTGTGCAGAGGTTCCCTAACTCCAAGCCGTCGCCCCAACAGAGGCGCTTCGAGCACGCGCTGGCCGCGCCCTGCTCACCTCGTCATCACGCTACGGAAACAAGTCAGACCCCCCGAATTCATTCGCGCGTAACGTACCCTTAACAATGGGGAAATATACCAGGCTTATAGTGGAGCGGATGGGAAGAAAATAAGGTGAGTTTGTCGTCTTCTTAGCATCAGTTTCGTATTCTTCCTTCTTAACGCCCGGCGTCGCCCCCGCCGGGCGTTTTCATTTTAGGTGGAGCGAGGTGTTATAATTTCCACGCTCACGAGTTAAGGGGGCCAAGATGACCACAAAACCACCACTGCTTATCCTGATTGACGGACACGCCTTAGTGCACCGAGCCTACCACGCCCTTGGCCCAGCCTCGGGCCGCAGCGGAGTTGCCATGACCACCAAGAGCGGCGAGCCGGTGACCGCGGTCTATGGCTTCGCCAGCATGCTCATCAAGGTGCTGAACGAGTACCAGCCTACCCACGTCATCTGCGCCTTCGACACGCATGCGCCCACGTTCCGGGACGCGCTGTACACCGAATACAAGGCTGGCCGTGCCGCTATGCCGGACGACCTGCGTCCCCAATTCGACCGGGTGCGGGACCTGCTGGCCGCGTTCAACATCCCCACCTACGAGATGGACGGCTTTGAGGCGGACGATATCCTGGGCACCATTAGCCTCCAAGCCAGCGAGCAGAACATTGAAACCATCATCGTCACCGGCGATGCGGACACGATGCAGCTCATTGGCCCGCAGGTGCGCGTCCTCTATCCGGGCAGCCGATCGCTGACCGATGCCACCCTCTACGACCCGGAGAAGGTCTACGAGCGCTACGGCGTGCCTCCGGAGCGCGTTCCCGACTGGAAAGGGCTGAAGGGTGATCCCTCCGACAACATCCCTGGCGTGCCTGGTGTAGGCGATAAAACGGCCACCAAACTGCTGCAGGAACATGACACCGTTGAAAGGATCTATGAGCATCTGGACCAGGTAACGCCTCCTCGTATGCAGGAGTTGCTCCGCTCTAATGAGGAGCTCGCGCGCAAGAGCAAGCACCTGGCCACTATCGTTCGGGACGTGCCCGTTACCCTGGACCTGGAGGCCTGCCACATCAAGGGCTACCAGCGGGCCAAGGTGGTCACTATGCTCCGGGACCTGGAGTTCAATAGCCTCCTCTCCCGGTTGCCCGCTCAGAGTGAAGGGGCGGCGCCCGGCGAGCAGCTCAGCTTCCACACCGATGACACAGAAGTCGGCAGCGAAATAGCTGCCCCATCCAGCAAAGCGGCCCCGGACGGCGTCTACACCGTGGTGGACACACCGGAGGCGCTGGACATAGTCATCGCGCGGCTGGCGGCGGCAGAGCGGATTGTGGTGGACGTTGAGACCACCAGCCTCCAGCCTACGGAGGCCGAACTGGTGGGCATCGCGCTCTCACCGGGGCCCAATGAAGCCTACTATCTGCCGACGGGGCACAAACTAGGGCAGAACCTGCCGATGGAGTTGGTGCGTGAGCGGCTCGGCCCGCTGCTGTCCGATCCCAACAAGCCCAAAGTGGCGCACAACGGCAACTACGACATGATTGTGCTGGAAGAGCACGGGCTGCACGTGGAGCCGCTGGGATCAGATACCATCCTGGCCGCGTGGCTGCTGGGAGAGAAGGCCCTGGGGCTGAAAGCTCTGGCGTTCAGCAAGCTGGGCATTGAGATGACACAGATCTCATCGCTTATCGGCACAGGAGCAAAGCAGGTCACCATGGACGTGGTGCCTGTAGAACAGGCCGCGCCCTACGCAGCGGCGGATGCAGACATGACCGCGCGGCTGCGCGCCGCCTTTGAGCCAGCCCTTGAGAATGCAGGACTGTGGGACCTCTACACCAACGTGGAGATACCCTTGGTGCCGGTGCTGGTGCAGATGGAGCGCTGGGGCGTCGCGCTGGACACGGGTGTGCTGGCCGCCATGTCCCGTGATCTAGGCGCAAAGATGGGTGAGCTGGAGAGCGCGATCTACGGCAGTGTGGGCCATCATTTCAACATCAACTCCACTCAGCAGTTGGGCCAGGTGCTCTTTGACGATCTGGGCCTTCCCCACGGACGCCGCACCAAGAGCGGCTACTCTACCGACCAAAGCGTGCTGGACGGCCTGCGGGGCGCGCACCCCATCGTCGAGCACATTCTGGAGTACCGCCAGCTAACCAAGCTCAAGTCCACTTACATCGATGCGTTGCCTGCGCTGGTGAACCCCCACACCAAGCGGGTGCATACCAGCTTCAACCAGACGGGCGCTGCCACCGGCCGCGTCTCCAGCAATGACCCCAACCTGCAGAATATCCCCGTACGCACCGAGCTTGGCCGCCAGGTGCGCACTGCCTTTGTTGCGCCGGCGGGCAGCCACCTAATGTCTGCGGACTACTCACAGGTGGAGTTGCGAGTGCTGGCGCACCTCTCCCGTGACCAGGGGCTCATCGACGCTTTTATGGCGGACGAGGATATCCACAACGCCACGGCTTCTACCGTCTTTGGCGTTGCACCTGAGGAAGTGACGTCGGACCACCGGCGCATCGCCAAGGTGGTGAACTTCGGCATTGTGTACGGACTCAGCAGCTTCGGCCTGTCGCAGGCTATCCCTGGGATGAGCCGCGCAGAAGCGGACACCTTCATCCAGACCTATTTTGACCGCTACCCCGGCATCCAGGGCTACATTAAGAAGACCCTCAGAGAGGGGCAGGAGAAGGGCTACGTGGAGACCCTGTTGGGACGCCGGCGGTACATGCCGGAACTGCTCAACGCAAACGCTCAGGTACGCCAGGCCGCCGAGCGGGTAGCCATCAACATGCCCGTGCAGGGCACCGCCGCAGACGTTATCAAGGTGGCGATGATCAAGCTACACAAAGTGATGCAAGACCGTGAGCTGCGCAGCAAGATGATCCTTCAGGTGCACGACGAACTCCTCTTTGAAGTGCCCGAGGCAGAGCTGCAGGAGATGGAGCGCCTGGTGCCGGAGATGATGTCCACCGCGCTGGAGCTAATCGTTCCAGTCAAGGTGGAGGTGAAAGTAGGCGCGAACTGGGGCGTGCTCCGGGAAGTTGAGGAAGGGGCAGAAGAGCTGCTGGCCGTACAAGTCTGATGCCGGAGCTCCCTGAAGTCGAAACGACCGTACGGGGGCTGCGGCCCCAGGTGACGGGACGACGCTTCACCGGCGTGGAAGTAGGTATCCCCCGTATGGTGCGAGCGCCATCGCCTGAAGAGCTGACCGAGCAGCTGCCCGGACGAGCCGTGACCGCGCTGGGACGCCGGGGCAAGTTTATCCTCTTCCGGCTGGACCAAGGAGCGCTGGTAGTCCACCTAATGATGGGCGGCGCGCTCATGTGGGCAGACCCAGCGGACGAACAGTATGCCGGCGGCAAACCCATCCCCGTGAAGCACACCCGCCTCCGCTTCTTCCTAGACAATGAGGCGGAACTCTGGCTGGTCAACCCCAGAACCCTCGGTGGCGTGTGGCTGGTGGACGACGCAGAGCAGGTGGTTAGCCACCTGGGCCCGGAACCGCTGGACCTCGAGTTCACGGCGGAGTTATTGGGCACGCGCCTGGCCGGCCGCTCCGCCTCCATCAAGCCGCTGCTTCTGAGCCAAGAGGTGGTGGCCGGCATAGGCAACATCTACGCTGACGAGTCGCTGTTTATGGCGGGCATCCGCCCGGAGCGCCCAGCGGATGAGATAAGCGGCGACGAGCTGGCCGAGCTGCATCGCTCCATCATCGCTGCGCTAGAGAAGGGGATCAGCATGGGCGGCACCTCCCTGGGCGACTTTATCGATCCCTTCGGCACTGCAGGCACCCACCAGGGCAGCGTGAACGTCTTCAGGCGGAACGGCAAGCCCTGCCCGCGCTGCGGCGCAATGGTAGAAAAGAAGATGTTCCGCGGCCGGGGCACCCACTACTGCCCAAGCTGCCAGACGTGAGCGGCCTGGGTAAAGTGGGGTCACATCCGAACTTTGGGATCGCTATCTGGCTGGCCGTCAACCTTTCACTGTTGACAGTCCTCGCGTGTGCGGAGACAGCGGTGTCTCCCACACCGCCTACCGCCACGGCCATCCTTGAACCCACGAGACAGCCTCCCCCTGCACCCACGCCTACCCTGGAAGAGCGAAGAGTCCAAACCCCAACTGACTACGGCAACAACACGCGAGTAGTCGATGGAGACATACATGTGTGGCACTTGCCTTGCCCGCCAAGGCCACCTGCCATCTTTGTAGCCCCTATCATTCTGACCGACCTGCGTTCCGGGTCCCACCTGTACTTGAACAGGGACGGTTCTTTTAGAAGATCTCCCCTCCCCGATTACCGCAGCAACGAGGGCCGAGCACGATTCGCCGAGGTGCTGGAAGACCGTTCCCTGATGGAACTCATTCTCACCCCGCCTGAATGCCCTTAGTGCCGGTACCGCCCAAGCTGCCAGACGTGAGCGGCCTGAGTATGTGGTCTCGTTTCTTGAATTATCAGCAAAGCGCATGTTAAGGTGATTACAGGTTCCCACTCCCTCAAGCCTAGCAAAGGAGCTAGCGCCGCCCTATGATGGACAACGAATACTCTGTGGACGTGGCTGAGATCATGCAGGTCATCAGGACCTCTGATGTGATGCTTGTCCGCTTCCCGCTTTTTGATAAGCGCCTGCTCCTAGACGTCCGCTGCAACGATGCCATTGGCCCTATGGTGAAGGTGGTGCCCCGCGCTTCCTCCGCAGCCGAACGGTTCCAACATCTGAAGCGGCTGCGGCCGGAGTTTCCCCTGCCCAAAAACATTGTGACCTTTACCTGGCCCAAGTACGTGGCTAGCCTGGGCGAGCTTGGCATATGGCAAGCCATTGTGGACCGCTGGTACGACACCGGCTACCGAGCGCAGGCACAGGAGTGTGAAGCCGCCTTCGCACAGCTGCTGGAAGAAGAGCGCAACGAGATCGTCAAGGCTGTTTCGGGAGAGGGATACGATACCCTGTGGCCCAAAACTCCGCAGAAGGCTCCTGAACAGCCGTAAAGGAACACCCAGAGCTTCCTTCCAGCCCTCCCCTTTTCCAAGCCCCCACCTACTAGACCACGCAAACCTCGCAAAAGTCCTTCTCCTTCTCTTATCGCACCGGCCTGCAATCCTCTCCTACGCGTAAGCTGTAGCGTATGGCGGGCCTGTCGAACCATGCGAGAAGCTCACCGGAGGCAAGGACCGCCGCCCTCACCCTAGCCCTCTCCCAGGGGGAGAGGGGAGTACGCCGGCTGTTGCATCCGCGCATACTTCGACTAGCTCAGTATGAGCGGCTGCTGCTGGGCGCGGAATGCGTCCTTTGCTCTAACGGGGCGTTATGTCAGGTAATAGGGGCTGCCATCGCTCCGTTACTCCCTGTAAACTTGAAGCACGCCACACGGCTGCGTTCAGCTTGCGGCTATTTGCAATCAGCCCGTTCCAGGTAGTAATCTCCGCGCAATAGCTAGCACAGGGTCAGTTTGTAAGAAAAACTACCGGTACTGATGACCTATTCTGGGGGAGCTTATGGATGCTGAAGATATTAGGCAAGAGAAGATCTGGCCTACCCGGTCCTACGACGATCTCTACCGCCAATCTATGGAGGACAGTGAGGGTTTCTGGGCTGAGCAAGCCCGCCGCCTCGATTGGTCCAAGCCATGGGACAAGGTGCTGGACTGGAACCCGCCCTTTGCGCGCTGGTTCGTGGGTGGAGAGCTCAATGCAAGCGTCCAGTGCGTAGACCGCCACGCCAAGTCCTGGCGTAAGAATAAGGTTGCCATCTACTGGGAGGGAGAGCCAGGCGATACCCAGGTGCTGAGTTACGCCACCCTCTACCGAGAGGTGAACCGGTATGCCTCCGTGCTCCGTAACCTGGGCGTAGAGAAGGGCGATCGCGTCGTCATCTATCTGCCAATGATCCCGGAAATGGCTATCTTCATGCTGGCTTGCGCCCGTATAGGGGCGATACATAGCGTGGTCTTCTCCGGCTTCAGCGCGCAGGCGCTGACCGACCGCATAGATATGCTACAGGCTAAGGTGGTAATCACCAGCGACGGCGGCTACCGGCGGGGGCGGGTACTGGCGCTGAAGGAGATCGTGGACAGGGCGCTGGAAGAAACACCATCCATCGAGCATTGCATTATGGTGCAGCGCACCGGCACAGACGTCACTATGCGGGAAGGCCGCGACCTGCTGCTGAGTGCCCTCCTGGCTCAGGCGGAGGAGTACACAGCCCCTGTGCCGGTGGAAGCTACGCATCCGCTGTATGTGCTGTACACGTCTGGAACCACCGGAAGACCCAAAGGGATCGTGCACAGTACGGGCGGGTATATGGTCTACACCCATTCGGTATTTCAGTGGGCCTTCAACCTCCGGGACGATTCGGTGTACTGGTGCACCGCCGATGCCGGTTGGGTCACAGGCCACACGGCGATTGTCTACGCACCGCTGGCCCACGGCGCCAGCATCGTCATGTACGAGGGAAGCCCCGACACTCCCCAGATAGACCGGTGGTGGAGCATCATAGAGAAGTATGGCGTGACCACGCTGTACACCTCTCCCACGGCTATCCGCATGTTTATGGTGCACGGGGAGCAGTGGCCTCAGAAGCACGACCTGAGCAGCTTGGAGCTTCTGGGCTCGGTGGGAGAGGCCATCAACCCGGAGGCCTGGTGGTGGTACTACCGGCACATTGGCGGCGAGCGCTGCCCAATCGTAGACACCTGGTGGCAGACGGAGACCGGTGGTTTCATGATCTCGCCCTCGCCTGGCATTGAGCCCCAGCTGCTCAAGCCAGGTTCCGCCACGCGGCCCATGCCGGGGGTAGAACCCGAAGTGGTGGACGAGGACGGTTCGCCCACGCCTGATGGGGAACGAGGCTTCTTGGTGCTGCGGCGCCCCTGGCCGGGGATGCTCCAAACGGTGTACAACGACGAGGAGACTTTCAAGAAGACCTACTGGGAGCGCTTTCCCGGCTCCTACTACGCCGGCGACTACGCTATCCGCGATGAAGAGGGCTACTTTTGGCTGTTAGGCCGCGCCGACGAAGTGCTCAAAGTGGCGGGACACCGTCTGGGCAGCTTGGAGCTGGAGAACACCACAGTGGAGCACCAGAGCATTGCAGAAGCGGCTGCGGTTGGCGTGCCAGACGACATTAAGGGCGAAGAGATAGTCATCTTTGCCATCCTAACCGGAGGTACCTCTCCCTCCGATGAGCTCAAAATGGAGATCATACGGCGCATCCGTGAGACGATAGGCCCGTTTGCTGCGCCAAAGGCCGTCCACTTTGTGCGCGCTCTCCCCAAGACCAGAAGCGGCAAGATAATGCGTCGCCTGCTGCGCGCCGTAGCCACCGGCCAGACCACCGGTGACGTCAGCACCCTTGAGGATGGGGCGTCTGTGGAAGAGATCAAACACGCGTTGGAGGAGCTGGGCGCAGTCTAACCAACGCGTATCGCCGCTTTAGCGTGCGCGCGGCAAATGCCGCGCGCCTTTCGTCCGCTAGGGAACCTCTGAACAACCTGCGTCATTCCGTCTCTCGCGGAAATCCAGAGGGTCTCCCCAAGCCAACAGCCAGGGACCGTGCTCTTCACCCCCATCCTAACCTTCCCCCATCAAGGGGAAAGGGACTTGTGCAGAGGTTCGTTAGCTCCAGCGAGCAAAGGGCATGGCACAGCCGGTGCCGCCGGGGGAGCGGTAGCAGAAAACGAGATCGAGGAACTTGGCGTTGAGGTGCTGCATGGCGCCGGCGGCGATCATCCAAGTCTTAGCCTGCCCGTTCCCGCCCTGGAAGTTTTCACGAGGCAGCGCGCGGAGGTCGGCCAGGTCCTTGCCTTCGATAGCTGTCTGTAGGCGGCGGTCCATGACCTCGTCAACGACCACGTGGCTGAAGTTGCCCACGGCCAGGATGCCCACCCGTGCGTTGCTATCCCAGGAGCGAATGCTCTGAGCCAACGCCTCCCCCATCTCTACCGAGCGACGGGTGCTGAGGAGGTTGGGCAGATAGCTGGCGTTGATGATAAGGGGAAGGATGGGCGCAGGCGCAGGCTTACCGTCAAAGACACGGGCGTGGATAAAGCCATAGGGCCGGCCGATACTGTCGCCCGGCGGCGTGCCTTTGCCCTGCGCCACATCAAAGCCTCGGTCTGCCATCTCCGTGACGACGTGTTCGCCCAATGCGGCAGCGCCGGGGAAGTCCACAGCCTCCATGCTATAAGCCCACAGGGATGAAGCACCCATAGGCGTAGGATTATCCGGAATGCGCGGGGCATAGTGGACGGGATCTCCCCAATACAAGTATGCAGCGGGCATCATGCCATCGGTGAACAGCCAGCGCTCGTCGTCCGTAATGGTAACGATGGCGTCCAATGGCTCGGAGCGCACTAGTGCGGCAATTTGCGCGATAGCCTCCTGGCAGCGGGCGTGTCGGGCAGCCTGCTCTGCCGGCGTAAACCCCTGGGCCACTTCGGGCCCCACGGTCTGCAGCAACTCCTGGTAGGTGTGCATCTTGCCGTCCGTCCCCAAGAGCCGCGGACTCTGCTGGTCGTTCTGGCCCATCTGCTCCCAGAACTCCACCGGCATGTTCAATTGGGTGCTGTGGGCAACACCCAATCCCAGGACAATCTCAGCCATGTGACACCTCCGTCTCGAATCCAATATGAGCGCTGTAAAGCCTACAACCTGCCAGATTAGGCCAATGTAGTCCGCACCCTGCCTTCTCGTGCAGGGAGAGGGAGCATACTATGGGCCAGTATCCTCGCGGGGGCAGGCACAGTCAATCGACCGTGTGGGACTACTCTATCAGGATAAGGGTTGAGCAAATGAGCGAACATGAGTAAAATCAGGCTACTCATTCAGTAGTTTCCTGATGAGGCAACCATGTGACGTACCTCGCCGACCAGCAAGTACGTTAGCCTATGAGTCTCATGAACAGGGCTAGAAGAACACAGCGAAAGGAAACCCTTATGAAAAGAGCTCGGCAGACAATTACCATAGGCGTCCTATTAGGCGTACTATTAGGGGCAGTTGCATGCAACCTCGTAGGCGAACCGGGTCCCCCAAAGCCCGCAATAGGCTCATCGGTAGATGTCCTCGGTATCTGGGGCGGAGACGAACTCGCGAATTTCGAGGCGATGCTAGCTCCGTGGCAAACGGAGACGCTCGCCAAGGTGAACTTCACAGGCACCCGGGATATTACCCCTACCCTCGCTACGCGCGTGGAGGGTGGTAATCCTCCCGACATTGCCATCACCGCAGAAGTTGGTCTCTTCCGACAGTTTGCGGAAGAAGGCAAGCTTATCTCCCTGTCCAAGTGTGGCGTTGGCCAGATGGTGACGGATGAGTACCCGCAAGGTTTCGTCGACCTCGGAACCGTGAACGGCGAACTTTACGGCTTCTTCATGAAGGCCGACACCAAGGGGACGATCTGGTACAACCCCAAACTCTTCGCGGAGAAGGGACTTACTCCCCTGACCGCCAACAGCAGCTTTGCTGACCTCATTGCGCTGTCCGACAAGGCCAAAGCGGCAGGCATCGCACCGTGGTCCGTGGGCATAGAGAGCGGCGGAGCGAGCGGCTGGCCCGGCACGGACTGGATTCAGCAGATCCTGCTGAACGAAGCCGGAGGGGCCGTCTATGACGGCGTCATTGACGGCACAATCCCCTTCACAGATCCCAGGATGAAGAACGCGTGGGAGAAGTTCGGCAAGATTGTCCTGACCCAGGGCTACACCTCCCAAGGCGGCGCTGAGGGTGTGAACGCCACCGGGTTCCAGGATGCCACCTTCCCGCCATTCATGAGCCCGCCTCAGGCGGCCATGACCTACCTTGGCGGCTTTGCGGGCGGCTTTATTACAGAGCAGTTCCCCAACGCCAAGCCGGTAGAGGACTACAACTTCTTCACCTTCCCCGGCGGCGGCATCACCGGCGGCGCGAGCCTTGTGTACGCCTTCGACGAATCACCGGAGACCTGCTCCCTGCTCAACTATCTGGCCAGCGCCGAGGCACAGCAGATTTGGGTAGACGCGGGCGGCTTTACTTCCGTCAACAAAATGGTGGCAACCACCGCCTACCCCGATCCTGTAGCCAAAGCTCAGGCTGAGCAGCTTACGCAAGCCACGGTCTTCCGCTTTGACTTGGACGACGCCATTGGCGGCGCACTGCAGACGGCCTACTTTGAGGGTGTCACGCAGTACCTGTCCAACCCCGGCGACCTCGATAAGATTCTGGCGAGCATAGAAGCCGCACGCGAGTAGGGCAACCAGCCCGCACACGCATAAAGTGGGGAGTCTCCGGCGCCCGGTGCGTCTGGGGACTCCCCATGCTTCATAACGCACTTAACTCCTATGATTGGGCGACGTTGGTGGGTACCGTGGCTCTGGCTAGCGCCTACGCTGGTCTTGCTGGCAGTATTCCTGGTCTACCCCATGTTTGACACGCTGCGACGCAGCCTTATGGATGCGCGCTCGGAGACGTTCATAGGATTAGCGAACTACAGCTACATCCTGGAGAACCCCCAACCCTTCATCGCGAACACCCATAATGCGCTGCTGAACAATATCCTATGGCTGCTGCTGTTCCCCGCCATTACCGTGCCCCTGGGCTTGGGCGTGGCGGTGCTGGCGGGCAAAGTCCGTTATGAAGCGGCGGTTACCTCATCCGTATTCATCCCCATGGCCATCTCTTTTGTGGCCGCGTCCGTCATCTGGCGGTTCATGTACGATTTCAACACTGATATAGGCACGCTGAACGCGGTAGTCACCGCCGCGGGCGGAGAGCCCACAGCCTGGCTTCAGAACACCAACGCACCCCAGACCTGGTTCACAGATTGGGGTCCGGAAACCCTGCCGGGGCCCATCCAGATCAACAACATCTCGCTGGTGCTGGTGGGGGTCTGGATGTGGACGGGCTTTGCGACGGTAGTGCTTGCCGCGGGCCTCAAGGGGATCTCCGCAGACGTGCTGGAGGCGGCGCGGGTGGACGGCGCAAACGAGTGGCAGACCTTCCGCTACGTCACCCTCCCCATTCTGACACCGACGATTGTGGTAGTGGCGACTACCCTGGTCATCCAGGCGCTCAAGAAGTTCGACCTGGTATGGGTGATGACGGGCGGCCGCTTCGAGACGGATGTGGTGGCAACCCTCTTCTTCAAAGAGGCGTTTGTGCTGCAGAACTTTGGCGTGGGGGCCGCCCTGGCGGTGGTGCTCATGCTGTGGGTTGTGCCCATCATGCTGATAAGCATCAAGCGGTTTCAGTACCGGGAGGACGCGGCGTGATGGGCAAGGCGATCACCGGCGCCCTATCCCGCGTGCCGCTGCACCTGCTGGTCATCCTGTTGGCAATAGCATGGAGCCTCCCGACCATTGCGCTGCTGACCAGCTCCTTCCGCGACCCCTCGGCTATCGCGGCGTCCGGCTGGTGGACGGCATTCGCACACCCGGAACAGTTCACCCTAGAAAACTACTCGGCGGTGCTGAACCAGCGGGGCATGGCAGAGGCGCTGCGGAACAGTCTAGTCATCACCATCCCTAGCACGCTGCTGGTCATCCTTGTAGCGGCCCTTGCGGCCTACGCTTTTGCCCGCATGGAGTTCCCCGGACGCACCCTGCTCTTCCTGGCAATCGTGGGGATGCTGGTGGTGCCGCTGCAGATGACCCTCATCCCGGTGCTGCGGCTGTTCACCCAGCTCACAGTGGACGTGCCGATGCCGTTGTTAGGCGGGCGGCTGTTCGGGACGAGCAGCTATCCGGCGGTATGGCTGGCGCACACGGCCTACGGCCTGCCCTTTGCGGTCTACCTGCTGCGCAACTTCTTTGGCGCGCTGCCCAAGGAGCTCTTCGAGTCGGCGTACCTTGACGGGGCCTCTGATCTGCGGGTGTTCTTCACCATCGTGCTGCCCTTATCTATGCCGGCCATCGCGGCGCTGGGCATCTTCCAGTTCCTATGGGTATGGAACGACCTGCTCATCGCACTCATTCTGTTGGGCGATCCCACCCTTGCGCCCATGACGCTGCGCATCACCAATCTGGTCAGTTCATTCGGCTCGCAGTATCAATTGCTGACCGCGGCGGCGTTTCTCTCTATGGTCCTGCCCCTCGCCATTTTCTTCAGCCTGCAGCGCTACTTTGTTCAGGGCATTCTGGCGGGCGCAGTGAAAGGATAAGCGGGTATGGCGGGCGTGCGATTTGAGCATGTGGTAAAACGCTTCGGCGGTGTCCCGGCGGTGAACGACTTCACACTGGACATACCAGACAAGGAGTTCCTGGTGCTGGTGGGCCCCTCCGGCTGCGGCAAGTCCACCGTGCTGCGGCTGCTGGCCGGGCTGGAGGAGATAAGCGACGGCGCGATCTATATTGGCGAACGGCAGGTGAACAACGTGGCGGCCAAGGACCGGGACATCGCGATGGTGTTCCAGTCCTATGCCCTCTACCCCCACATGTCGGTGTACGACAACATGGCTTTTGGGCTGACCCTGCGGGGAATGCCCAAACCGGAGATACAACGGCGGGTGCAAGAGGCCGCAGAGATGTTGGGCATCCAGCAGCTTCTCGCGCGCAAACCGCGGCAACTCTCCGGCGGGCAGCGGCAGCGCGTGGCGCTGGGGCGGGCCATCGTGCGGGAACCGGCGGTCTTCTTGCTAGACGAGCCGCTGTCCAATTTGGACGCGCAGCTGCGCCTGCAGACCAGGGCGGAGTTGAGCAAGCTCCACCGCCGCCTGGGCACCACATTCATCTACGTGACCCACGACCAAACCGAAGCTATGACTATGGCAACCCGCATCGTGGTAATGCGAGAGGGGCTCATCCAGCAGGTGGGAACGCCGCAGGAGTTGTACTCCCGTCCCGCCAACGTCTTTGTGGCAGGCTTCATAGGAAGTCCATCCATGAATTTTCTTCACGCCACTGTAGAAGCGCAGGGCGAAGGGATAGCATTCGCAATACATTCGGAGCTTAGGCTACCCGCGCCGCCCGCATGGACGCGGCAGCTCCAGCCCTACCAAGGCAAAGAAGTAGTCTTGGGAATCCGCCCTGAGGATATTTATACTGCGCAAACTGCCCCTCAAGATGTCGCATCCGTGGCCTGCACCGCTAAGGTTGATATTGTGGAAGCGCTGGGCAATGAGACGCTGCTCTACTTGCTAAGCGGCGACGTAAGCTTCCTCGCTCGGGTAGACCCCCGGGTAGAAGCCAGGCCCGGCGACGAGCTTTCCGTGGCGCTCAACACAGCCCGGATGCACCTGTTCGATCCGGCGACCGAGCGCCGGATACTCGAAGAAACCTAACAATAGCAGACACCGCTGGGCGCGTGGCCCGTCGTTGAGGAGCGCGCCGCAGTCACTCCTGATACCGGCAGGCGTATGCATTGTGATAGCAACGCAATCAATGTATAATAACGTGACGATGCAGACGGAGGCGCTATCATGGCTAGCATTACGGTCCGTAACCTTGCGGAGGGGCTGAAGAACCGGCTGCGCATTCGGGCGGCGCAACATGGCCGCTCAATGGAGCAGGAGGCGCGTGACATCCTGCGAGCAGCGTTAGACGAGGAGACGGCGCCGTCCCAAAATCTCGCCAGCGCAATCCGTTCCCGGTTCGCGCCCCTGGGTGGTGTCGACTTAGACCTGCCGCCGCGTGAGCCTATGCGCGAACCGCCCCAGTTCAGCTAATGTGCCGGCGATGATCGTCCTGGACACCAACGTCGTCTCGGAGTTGATGCGCCCAAGCCCTGCTGCCAGCGTTGTGGACTGGGTGGCTCAGCAGGCCGCCACAACCCTTTACTTCTCGACCATCAGCGAAGCTGAGTTGCGGTACGGCGTCGAGGTCCTGCCCGCAGGTCAACGCCGCGCTGGCCTACTGGCTGCTATCGAGGAGATGCTGCGGGAAGACTTCGCCGGACGCGTCCTTCCCTTTGACAGCGATGCCGCTCGGGCCTACGCCGTCATAGCGGCCGGTCGCCGCGATGCAGGCCGTCCTATCAGTCAGGCTGATTGCCAGATTGCAGCGATAGCCCAATCGCGAGGGGCAGGGGTAGCGACGAGAAATGCCGGCGACTTTGAGGACTGCGGGGTCGAGGTCGTGAATCCCTGGGCCAACGGATGAACACAATGACAAGCTCTCCAAACGATTCAACGCAAGCAGGCGCCTTCGCCGAGATCGTCGGAAATTTTGCCGATGGGGTTACGAAAAACTTCAGCCAGCTCATCGAGGCGCAGCCGGAAGACCAGCTGAAGGCCGTAGCACCACTTTATTCTGCGAGGCCGTAACGCCCCCCAAGCGCTCTTTACTTTTTCCCTGGGCGTGCGGACAATGAAATAGCTCGCGACTCCGTCCCGGACTTACCGCGCGCCGCATCCCAGCCCGCGCAGTACCTTAGCCGAAGTGGTGGAATGGCAGACACGATGGTCTCAAAAACCATTGGGGGGCAACTCCCGTGTGGGTTCGACTCCCACCTTCGGCACCAAGCTCTTTCGCAAGCTGCAACCCACTACTCTCCTTAATGCGGCAGCCGTATACCGCACGGCGCGGGTGCCTCCGGCCGGCACGCCTTAGCATGTAGCGAGCGGGGTGCGCATGCTACAATTTTGCAGAATCTCTCGGGAAGCGGTAAGGAAGGCGAGTAGAGTTATGTCGGAAATGATCCTCGCGGCGGTGCAGACCCGGCAGGCTACGGTAGACGTGCGGGAGTTCCCAATGCCCGACATTCCACCAGACCGCGCTTTGCTCAAGGTTGAGGCAGCGGGAATGTGCGGGTCCTACCGCAGCTTTACGCAGGAGCTACGCGGCGGCACCGAACCCATAATCCTCGGCCACGAGAACGCCGGGACCTTAGCGAAGGTGGGACGTCTCTTCGCCGAGCGCTGGGGCGTTCAGGAAGGCGACTACGTGGCGTTGGAAGAGTATATCCCCTGCTACCACTGCGAGTGGTGCCTTCAGGGAGAGTACCGCCTCTGTTACCAAGTTGATAGCTTCCACAACCCGGAGCAAACCCGCTTTGGCTCTACTCCTATCACCAAAACTCCTTCCCTCTGGGGCGGCTACTCTCAGTACCTCTACCTCCCCATGAACGTAGCCATGCAGCCAATGCCCTGTACCGTTCGCCCCGAAGTGGCCGCGTTCCTGCTGCCCCTGGCCAACGGGGTGCAGTGGGCAGTGTACGAAGCAGGGATTGGGCCGGGGCGCAGTATCTTGATCCAGGGGCCTGGGCCCAAGGGCTTGGGCAGCGTAATTGCCGCCAAACTTACCGGCGCAGAGCGGATCATCGTTACTGGCTTCTCCTCAGACGCCCGTCGTTTAGAGGTTGCGAAGGCGCTGGGTGCAGACCACGTGATCGACGTCGACCGAGAGCCGCTGCTGGAGCGCGTCATGGAGTACACCGACGGTGAAGGTGTGGACTGCGCCGTCGACTGCACCGCGTCTACCACCCGGGACAATCTCTGGAATGCGCTGGATAGCCTGAAGCGCAAGGGTGGCGCAATGGTGCTGCCGCATGGGTTGCGGGCGCCCGGGCCTGGGGAGCCTCCCTTGGACTTTCCCTTAAACAAACTAGCCGCAAAGTACGCGTCGCTGCACGTAGCGCGCGGCCACAACCACCGAGCAGTCGCCCAAGCGGTAGGCTGGATCGCTTCAGGCCGCCATAACATCGAACTGGTGGCCAGCCATCAATTCTCCCTGGCAGAGACGGCGCAAGCGTGCTTAGCGGCCGGAGGCGAGGGCGGCGTCACGGATCCCGTCAGCGTAACCGTGAACCCTTGGCTTTGATACGTAGCCCCAAGCTTAGGCGCGGGTAAGCAAGTGGTAATTAACCACCCGCTCGTCCTGAGCCTGTCGAAGGACGGGCGCCGATGGTTCGACAAGCTCACCATGAGCGGAGGTCAGAAGACGCGGGTTTGAAACACGTCCCTACGCTGGGGCTGTGAGCGCCTTGGGCCTGCCCTGTACGGAGGTCCCCTAACGCAAGGGACCCTCACCCTGGCCCTCTCCCAGAGGGAGAGGGGATTTTTCAGGTCTCTTCTCCCTCGGAGGGGAGAAGGTTAGGATGGGGGTGATCGGGGGGCGGGGGAGGGGTGGCAACGCCCCTCCATCGTTGCCAGGAAAACAGCAGTAGGGGCGGGTTTGAAACCCGCCCCTACTCAGCTATCCAAGGCGTTCGTTTACCCGGCCAGCGGGTTGAGCTTAGGGAGCATATAGGGAACGTGGGGACTACCTTGGTCGGCCTCAATGGCAGACTAAGGAGGGTGTGAAAGGCATTACGAAGCGGATTCTTCCCCGCTCTCAGCTTCGGTCTCAGCCAAAGCGGCGGATGCTGCCTCAGCCTCTTCAGCCGCCGCTGCCTCCTCAGCCTCAGCCGCGGTACGGCCCCGGACAGCCACAATGTTAGCTATCGCCTGGGTAGGTTCGGAAACGAGGGTTACGCCTTCGGGCAGCGTTAGCTCTTCGGCTCGAATTCCCTGTGAAGCCTCTACCAAGCCGCTAACGTCCACTTCTATCATAGACGGCACTTGATTCGGGAGGCCGCGCACCCGCACGGTTGCCACACCGCGCTGCAAGGTGCCGAGCCTATCCGTTACTGCAGGAGCGTCACCAATAAGCTCCACGGCAACGTCCACTTCGATGGGGTTAGCCATATTGACCTGATAGAGATCAACGTGGAGGATCTGCCCCCGCATAGGCTCACGCTGGATGCGCCGTACCATTACGTTGGTAGAGCGCACGCTCTTGCCTTGGTTCTGGATATCAAGGTCTAAGATGTCGTTCCGGCCGGTGTTGCGTATCACGTCCTTTAGGTCCTCGCTCTGTAGCTGGAGAGCGACCGACTCAAGTCCCTTGCCAAAGAGATTGGCTGGAACTACGCCGCTGCGGCGAAGGGCCTTCACTTTCTTGCCTAGCGTAGCCCGCTGTTCAGCAACTAGCTTCATGGATTGTCAAACCTCCACATAAATGGGCATAACAGCCCCAATTGCATTGGCCTCTATACTAACACTAACGGGGCAACGTTCGCGGCGCACTTTTTACGCTAAACGCACCTGCCTCGTTCTAAGAGCAACAGCGCGTGGCACGGGCTTGCTCTCGGAAAGCGGGCCTGTCCTGCATTGACAGTGCCTAGAAGGGAGTCTACCATGCCATGGGGCACAAGCCTAGGCTAACAGGCACGCAATTACCAGAATACTTACCTCTCTTGAAAAGACCACACCGCGTATTCAGCATCCTGCTCTCCATTGTTGTACTGGGCAGCATCCTCTTTGATTTCACCGCTGCACGGCCCGCCGCTGGAGCCGCTACCAGACCTCCGCAAATGGATGACGCCTCCCGGCCTCCACAGACCCGGTCGTTGGAGCGCGTTAGTGGCGACCTGACGTTTGCTAAGCAGGGATTAGAGCGTCTGGACGCAAGCCTTAGCACCGTGGCGCGGCTGGCGCAAACCAAGGATGGCGTTTCCATGGCGCAGCTAACCGCCGCCGCTCCGGAGCTCCGCAGTAGGGCGGGACGCATTCAGGCCGTGGTATGGGCTGCGCCCGGTATGGAAGACGCAGTGGCGCGGCAGGTCGTCGCGCACCGGGGCGTCGTCGAGACACGCTATCAATCGCTGCTGCAGGTACTCCTGCCGCCAGAAGCAGTGGAGTCCCTCTCGCAACACCCAAGCGTGCGCTACATGCACAGTCCTCTTACCGCCATCCAACAGGAAATAAAGAGCGAAGGCCTCGCCATGATGGGTCTGGACGCCTGGTATGAATCAGGGTTCCGAGGGGCTGGCGCCAAAGTAGCCATAGCCGACCTTGGCTTTGACACATACTGGAACCAGCTGGGCTCTGAGCTGCCAGAAAACGTTATTGCACGCTCATTCCGCACCGACAACGACATCACAGGCGGCGGCGATGCTCACGGGACGGCGGCGGCGGAGGTTGTGCATGACGTGGCGCCCGAGGCTACGCTGTACCTCGTTAACTTTGGGTCTGAAGTAGAGCTGGGCAACGCGGTGGACTGGCTGATTGCTGAGGGCGTACACGTCATCTCCTCGTCCGTAGGCTGGCCGGGCACGGCCTATGGCGACGGCACCGGCCTCCTGAACGGCATCGTTGAGAAAGCCGAGCGCGGCGGCATCCTATGGGTGCAGGCAGCGGGCAACTATGCGGAGACCCACTGG
Source organism: Dehalococcoidia bacterium (assembly GCA_965220215.1). Lineage (GTDB taxonomy): Bacteria > Chloroflexota > Dehalococcoidia > SHYD01 > SHYD01 > CBDDEI01. The sequence continues at coordinate 1,885,314 of OZ244809.1, read as the reverse complement.
ACGGGCACATTCGCCGATCCTGACGGCAATGGCTTCCACAATTTCGCCGACGCGGACGAAGGCAACACCATCTCGCTGCGCCGCAGCCGCCCGGGAGAAGAGCGGGTCTTCCGTGTGGAGATATTCCTGACCTGGGATGATTGGGAAGCGCTGGCCCAGGACTATGACCTGTTTCTGTTCCGGGGCGAGACGGTAGTCGCTCAGTCTACTGCGTTCCAGAACGGGCGCTTCCCTCCCGTCGAGCACATCGTCTTCACCTCTGCCACTGCTGGGGATTACTGGATAGGGGTTCAGCGTTTCCGCGCAAACCGGCGGGTGAAGCTAGACTTGGTAGTCACCGTAGACTATGAGCTAGAGTATTTTGTCACTGCAGAAAGTCTGGTCGTGCCCGGAGACTCACCGTATGCAATTACCGTAGGCGCCGTAGCGCCGGGGACGTTAGAGAGCCGGCCGTACAGCTCTCAAGGGCCCACCAAGGACGGGCGTATCAAGCCGGACTTGGTAGCGGGGGATCAGGTAAGCACAACGGTATACGGGCAAGAAGGGTTCTTTGGGACGTCCGCGGCGACGCCCCACGTTGCCGGCGCGGCCGCACTGCTACGGAGCAGCAGGCCCGACTTGTCGCTAGAAGACGTGCGTAGACAACTACGACTGCGCGCTTTTGGGCCGGGCAACGGGAGCAACAACACCCTCATTGGGGCAGGTTACGTACGGATTGGGCAGCTCTTAGGCGATGTTTTTCTGCCGATTGTGCTGAGCGGCTTCCCGCCGGACTCCAGCCCCTAGAGAACCTCTGAATAACCTGCGTCATTCCGTCTCTCACGGGAATACAGGGGGTCTCCCCAAGCCAACGGCCAGGGACCCGGCTCCTTCACCCCCATCCTAACCTTCCCCCATCAAGGGGGAAGGGACTTGTGCAAAGGTTCCCTAGCTACCCTTCTACCTGACTAAATGCACCGTCCTGGTACTTCATGATATCGATAAGTACGTCTGCGCGGTCGCCGTTAGCGTCAAAGGCCAGGGTTCCGGTTATACCTGCGTAAGGCAGGCCGCGGAAGTAGCCTGCCAGGAACTCTCTGCCAATCTTCAAGGAACCGTCCGTACCACCTTCCACCGCTGTGATGACCGTATTGAGCAGATGGCGGGCGGCGTCATAGGCCACTGGCGCAGCTGGCCCTACCGTGAGGAATTCGCTCTTAAACGCTTCCTCCCAAGCGGGGTATCGCGGGGAACGTGCTATCCGAGTAACAGTGGCATAGGTTCCTTCTAAAGCAGCATCCCCCGCCGCCAGGTACTGGGGATCGTTGTAGGTCGCGTTGGGGACCATATAAATGCCCTCATATCCACCCTCGCGGAGGGCCGAAAGGAGACCGCCCGCTTGTTGGCCCGGAGCAAGCGCGTACACAAAGTCCACATCAAAGTCCTTGGCCTGGGTGACGATGCTCTGCCAATCCCCGCTGCTAGCGGAAAGCACCCGCATGTCCACGATGCCGCCCCCGCTGGCGCGATAGCGTGAGCGGAAGGAATCGGCGACCGCTTTCATATCCTGGTTGTCCGCGTGCAAAATCAACGCCTTACTGGTCCTCAAGCCTTCCCTCGCGTAGATCACGGCACTGCGCGTTTGAAGTAGTTCGCTGCCGGCTACGCGGAAGGTGACCAGCGGCGCATCCAAGGTCAATGATGGGGACTGCTCAGAGATGCTGATATAGGGCAGGTGCGCTTCTTCAAAGACGTCCCTTGCCGCAAGCGTACTGGCGGTACAAGCCCCGGTGATCACTCCCACTACGGCGGCATCGGCCACTATCTCTTGGGCTTTGGCAACGGCTGCCTCGGCATTGCAGCTATCTTCAACTGTTTGGAGCTGAGGTTGTGTGCCTTGAACCTCGCCCTCTTCATTCAATGCATACTGGATGGCCTGGCTTGCTCCGCTGTCCTCAAGAGACGCGCCGCCGGCAACGTTGCCAATAAAGACGAGCTTGGGATCGGAGCCTCTGGGGACATTGATATACCCCCAGCGGTCCGGTGGCGGCGACTCCTTGCCGATGTCGAACGGTAGGCCAAAGCTGAGCATGCCCTGGGCAAGCACTACCAGGACAGCCACCACACATAGGCTGATGATGCCCTCCCAACTGGTAACCCACTGCAACAATCGAGTGATCAGCGGTAGCTTGGGGGGAGGTGTTGATGATTGCCTGCGGGCGCGCCGAGTGGTCATGGTTGTCCTTCTGTTTGGAGCATAGTTATAGGATCCGGTTGGGGTGATCCCGCTAAGGTCATTTTCTAGGCAACGCGCACCCCTGTCAATCGCTTAGTTAGATATAACGGTTCTACTTGACAAGCTCAAAGAACGGGCGCGTTCCAGCCGACTGGGAGCAGCATGCTATAATTGGCATAACATTTTTTCAATAGACCTTCAACAGAGCTTTAACTATGCCGTTTTCCCAAGAAGTCATCGAACGCCTACAAGCGCGAGAAACCCGCTACCAGGAACTCCAGGAGCTCATGGCGCAGCCGGAGATCGCGATGGACCCCGCGCGGTCACGAGACCTGGCCAAAGAGCAGTCGTCGCTAGAGGAGCTGGTAACGGAGTACCAGGCGTACAGCACCGCGCTCAAAGACCAGGAAGAGACCCAAGCGCTCCTCCAAGAGAGCCAAGATGAAGACATGCGGGCCATGGCAAGGGAAGAGTTGGAGCAGCTAGAGGCCAAACTGGAAGAGAGCGAAGGCTCACTGAAACGGCTCCTTTCGCCCCGGGACCCCCGCGACGCCAAAGACGCCATCGTGGAAGTGCGGGGAGGCACCGGCGGCGAGGAAGCGAGCCTGTTTGCAGCCGACCTCTTCCGCATGTACACCCGCTACGCGGAAACCAAGCGCTGGCAGACGGAAGTAATCAGCAGCAGCGAAACAGGGCTGGGCGGCTTCAAGGAGATCATCTTTGAAGTACGGGGCAAGGGCGTCTTCAGCCGCCTCAAGTACGAGAGCGGCGTACACCGGGTGCAACGCGTGCCGCTCACCGAGACTAGCGGGCGCATCCACACGTCTACGGCAACGGTGGCGGTGCTGCCTGTGGCAGATGAGCTCGAGATTGCGGTCAACCAAGAGGAGCTGCGTATCGATATCTTTCATTCGGGCGGCGCAGGCGGCCAGAACGTGAACAAGGTGGCCACGGCCGTGCGCATCACCCACATCCCCACAGGGCTGGTAGTAGTGTGCCAAGACGAGCGATCTCAGCTCAAGAACCGCACCAAGGCCATGGGCGTGCTGCGGGCGCGGCTCTTAGCGCTGGAGCAGGCTAAGCAGGAGTCGGAGGTCACCGAGGCTCGGCGGTCGCAGGTAGGCAGCGGCGAACGCTCCGAGAAGAGCCGTACGTATAACTATCCCCAGGACAGGGTGACCGACCACCGCATCGAAGTGTCTTTCCACAACCTTCCCAGCATATTGGGCGGCGAACTCGACCCGATGATAGATGCCGTCAGCACCGACCAAGAGGCGCGCCTGCTCAAAGCCCCGGCGGTCTAACATGCAGATTGGGGAGGCCGTGATCCAGTGCGCCCAACGCCTGGAAGCGGCGGGGAGTCTAGAAGCCCGCCTAGAGGCGGAGGTGCTGGCAATGCACGCTGCGGACATGACCCGCACCGACCTCTTCCTGCACTGGCAGGAGCCCCTGGACGCGGCGACTGATGCGAGACTTCAGACGCTCCTGATACGACGCCTTAGAGGCGAGCCCCTAGCCTACCTCACCGGCCACAAAGAGTTCTACGGCCTAACGTTCCAGGTCAATGAACACGTACTCATCCCGAGGCCTGAGACAGAGCTGCTCGTAGACCTAGCGCGGGCATGGCTGACGCAGCGCGGGAAGCAGACGGTCGCCGCGGATATTGGCACGGGCAGCGGCGCAATCGCAGTAAGCCTGGCCGCGCATCACTCTAACCTCACGCTCTACGCCACCGATGCCTCGACTGAAGCGCTGGCGGTGGCACAGAGCAACGCGGCAGCCCACAACGTAAACGACCGCATCGGCTTCCTGGCAGGCGACCTGCTGGAGCCGCTGCCGGATTCCGTAGACCTGCTGGTAGCGAACCTGCCCTATCTACGGCACGACCAGATTCCGGCATGGTGCGGCGTTGGCACGGAGCTTGCGTGGGAGCCCAAAGAAGCGCTGGCGGCAGGGACGGACGGACTTGACCACCTGCGGCGGCTGCTGGAGGCCGCGCCACGCTACATGCGCCCGGATGGGGCTATCCTGCTAGAGATTGGCTGGGATCAAGGGCCTACGGTAATGGCCCTGGCGAAAGCGGGGTTTCCTGAGGAAGGGGTACGCTTGCACAGAGACCTGGCAGGCTTAGATAGGGTGTTGGCGATAGATCTAAAGGTTGCCGCGCCGGGCGGCAAGGAGACGCTGGGGCAGACTAGCCCTGCTGTTGTTGCTGCTGCTGACGCTCCAAGTAGTCCATGAACTCCTGTATCCACGCGACAATCTGGGATATACGATGCTCTTCGAGCATGTAGACGGCCAAGAGCACAAAGCCCGCCAGTAGTATCTCCATAACCTCACACCTGTCGCCCCCATATCCGGGGACATTTACTAAATGCTACGTAAGCGATTGTAGTGGACTCACGGGCGAGTGTCCACTCGCCGCCTTACGCAATGGCTGGGCGTATGGCACGCGTATTGGCTTCACCCCCACTCTAGCTCTCCCCCATCGAGGGGGAGAGAATGCGGCTCCTCCCGCTTCATGCGACGAGCCAACCTCGACTTTGAGCGCACCTGTCTACGACCGATGGCGTAGTTGCAAGAAGCAATCATTTAAAGCGGCTATACTTTACGTTTGCGTAAAGGTTAAACTTAGCTTATACTTGCAAACGTCGTCCCCACATGCTGAAGCACCAAGAAGCCTCCCCCACAGAAGCCCCCAACCAGAACGGCCAACTGAACGCGCCGCCAAAAGGCGATCCCCCGCGTCCCAGAGTAGCCACCTTTTCCGCGCTGCAGTACCGGGACTACCGTCTCCTGTGGATCGGCACCCTGTTTGCCAGCGCCGGCCAATGGATCCAACAGGTATCCCTGGGATGGCTCACTTATGAGGTGACGGGGTCTCCGTTCCTACTGGGTGTAGTGAACGGCGTACGCTCCGTGCCGCTGGCAATGTTCGCGCCGGTGGCGGGAGTAGCCGCAGACCGCATGGACCGCAAGCAACTCATGCTGGCTACTCAGGTCGTCATGCTGGTGGGAACCGGCATCTTTGCCACCGTAATAGCAGCGGGCCAGGCAGCGCTGTGGAATATCCTCCTCTTCGCTTTTGTATCCGGCATGGGGTGGGCCTTCAACATGCCGGTAAGGCAATCCGTTGTGCCCAGCCTGGTGCCGAAAGACGGGCTGATGAATGCCGTTGCCCTTACCTCTGCCGGCTTCAACATAACCGGCATCATTGGGCCATCCATCGCCGGCGTGCTTATTGTGGTGATAGGCACCGCGGGTAACTTCTACGTACAGTGCGTTGCGTACGCCGCCGTCTCCTTGCTGATATGGTTTATGCGCGTCCCTGCATTGGAGCGCAACGGACTGCAGACAAGCGTTTTGTCCCAATTACGTGAGGGCATTAGCTATGTGCTGAGCCAACCGACACATCGCATGCTGGTTGCCCTGGCGCTCATCCCCTCGGTCCTTGTGATGTCCTACATCGGGTTGCTGCCGGTGTTTGCGGAGGATGTCCTCCACGTAGGACCGCAAGGCTTTGGGCTAATGGTCTCCGCGCCGGGGCTAGGCGCGCTAGCAGGCACCCTCTCGTTAGCCAGTATGGGCAACATCCGCTACAAGGGTCGCGTGCTGCTGGGAGCCCTGCTCGGTATGAGTATCACGCTAATCCTTTTAGGGCTGTCCCAAAATTTCTTGCTGAGTCTTATCGTGCTGGTTTTTGCCGGAGCGGCGCAGATGAGCTACATGACGACGAATACGACTTTGCTCCAAGCCGCTACTCCGCCAGAGTTTCGCGGGCGCGTCATGGGTATCTACATGATCACAATGGGGCTGCAACCCTTTGGAAGCTTTCTTGCCGGGGCGATGGCCGATGTATGGAGCGCACCCATTGCAGTGGTAGCGCTGGGCACGGCCGCGCTGGCGTTCTCGCTCTATGTACTGTTGCGTGTTCCACTGCTGCGGGATCTGTAAGCGCTTACGATTGCTCTAGTTGGAACCACCGGAGGCAGCCGAGGCCTCTATATACTGCATACCGTCTGGATCGTAGACGTAATTTCTGGCGTTCGTGGGGCTGCTTTCGTCAAAGATACGCAGATGGGTTATCCTAATGCCGTTCCAACGGGTGTCCCATGCGCTGCTGGCCATCCGACAGACCTCTTGAGATTCATAATTGGAGAGGCGTCCCAACGGTTCGCCTTTGACATACACTATGCTCGAGCGGTCCAGTTCCTCGTCAGCAAAGCTGCAGCCCTTCACACTTCCCAGCAATAAGTACGCAACGGCGCCAAGGCTTGAATCAGTGGTGAACCTCTCAGGAACTCCCCAAACTTGCCCATTGTCAATCAGAGAGACTCGATTGTAGCCTGACGGCGTGGATGCTTCGAACGACCTCCGAGACATGTCAGATTCAGTCGACGGCCCAGATTGCTCAGGCGACAGGCTGGCCGTTGGCGCTGTCGTAGACGGTGAAGCATCTTCGACCACCGCGGGATTTTCGCTCTCGACATCCGAACAAACGCCACTGTTGCAAGCGACGACCCAATAGTAGTTTTTGCGTCTGTCCGGGTTTGTGTGGCGGTAACTAGTCTGCCGTATATCTGATGCCAATAGGTCGCAAAAGCTTGGGTCGCCGTTTCTACTTACCCGGCAGTTGTCGTCGAAGAAATCATCGTAGTAGATGTTGTAGTATTCAGCGCCTTTTGACGCATCCCAACTTAGGATGGTCGTTGCGTTGTCCCAGACATACATTGCGTTGTCGGGAGCGGGCGGCTTGGTATCGACGAGCGGAGTTGGCGCCGTCGTAGACCGTGAAGCATCTTCGACCACCGCGGGATTATTGCTCTCCACATCCGAAGCGTTGTCGGGAGCGGGCGGCCTGGTATCGACGATCGGATCTGCTATCTCGGATATTGTTCCAAAGTCAAAGGCAGTGGGACCTACGAATAACAGGACCACGAGAAGCACTGCGCCCAGGGCAACCCACATCCATGTCTTACCCTTCGTGGAGGCTTGCATTGCACCCGGAGTGACGGCGGTATGCGCAGGGGCGGCTCTCCCAGCGTTCGGCGGCGTTCCGGTCATTGCACGTCCACAGTCCCTGCAGAACCTGGCGCCGCCGTCATTTTTCGACCCGCAGTACTTGCAATACATGGGCTCAGCCTCCGAGATTCAGGATAACCGGCGGGACCTGCCTGTGTGACCCTGCGTCAACCCACTTCGGCACACCGTATGTCACGGCGCTGCGCTTGCCGGAGATTTGCCACCCTTGGCCGCCAATGAGCCCGAAGTACCTCACTCGTACCTAGCTGACGGAAGACAGCAACACCGGTTTCGGTACGCATGGCAGTCCTACGGCAACCGCCTCCGCCTGCTCCTAGGGCGCGTTCTCCCGGCCGCGCGATTTTCAGGTTCTGGATTGGTCCGAGGGATCTCCGCTGCCTGCAGGTATGTTGGGGGCGTCACTGTTCTTGTGGAAATGCTGTACCAGCAATAGGCCAATCGTAGTGATGGACACAAAGACTGTCCCCCCGTGGATAAACCGTATCGCACCCGCAGGGAGATTGCCCCATAAGGCCCATACGGCGATGGTGAATCCGATAAGCCCCAGCGATACGTACATGACAAGAACAGTGATACGCGTCTTCCTATGTCTTGCTTGCGAGACGACTGCGGCAATTATGGAGTAGACGACTGCGACAACGGTTGCGGTCCAGCCAGCACGGATGAAAGGCTCCATCATCTCTTGTCCAGACAGGTCCCGACTCCCAAACCACATCGCTTCCAGTATCTCCACTGCGATGATGGCCAACAGGATGTACACCACCTTGCGCACGATTTCGTATATCCGCTCCGGCCCGATGACTACAAGCGCCAGGTATCCGCCATATGTTCCACATAAGCCAACGCCAATCAGCGAGAACATCGTCCTACGAACGTAGTCGGGGCCCCAAGCGAAATCAGTCCACACTTGCAAGATCATGATGAGCAGCCCAGCACTTATAAGGGCCCCCCATATTAGCGGGAGATACGAAAGCGCATACCAGGGCTGTGAGGTCCGCTCACGGTATCTGTGGACGAGGTAGTAGTTGGCGGTAGCACTTAGAACTATCCCAACCATGAGCAGCATGCTGAACAGCAGGTTCGGAAGGTCTATAAGCGCGCCGATGTCGAAGCGAAGCGACAGGAGTCCAATGATGGACCAAATCAGGACACCCACTGCCCCACACCAAATCAGTGCCGGCCCCACAGTTGCGAAGAAACCACCGGATGCGTCTATGGCCAGAAGGCGTTGATAGTTGCTCCTGCCCTCGTTTGCTGTCTCAGAAGAATCGCCCTGTTGGATTGGAGTGCCGCATTGCGTGCAAAATCTCGCGTCTTCATCAACTTCGCTGCCACAGCTTACGCAGTTACTACTCATTCGTGCCATGCGACTACCTTCCTTTCTGGTGGCTGGTCAGGAACTCGTGCCCTCTCTAACAAAGAACTGACGAGAATCCGCACTATCTCAGTACTGCCCCTCTTTGAGCGTGAAATCACCGTGGCTAGTTCGCGCGTTAGCCTCTCCGCCAACGTTGACCAAATCCGCGCCATCTCATTCTTGTCCTCGACAATCGCATCGTGCAGGGCCGCACTGCTGTCTCTTACACCACTTCCTGGGACACTACTGCCTTCTGTTCTTGCGGCTTTTTCAAGCAGGCGCTACATGTCCTTATTCTGGACTTCCGACCAGATAGCCCTAAGCCTGCCGATGTTCTCCTTGTCGGGGCCGGTGTTCTCAATGCCAGGCACTTCCAGCAAGAAGGGCACTTCCCAGAAGGCAGGATGGCTCATGATGCTCATGAACCCATCGCGGCCTATAAAGCCGTCCCCAATGTTCTCGTGCCGGTCTCTGCTGCCGGCCAGAGGGATCTTGGAATCGTTGGCGTGGACGGCCACAAGTTTTTCGAAGCCGATCTCATCCTGGAACTCCTTCATCGTCTCCGCCACCCCCTCTTCCGTGCCGACATTGTAGCCGGAGGCGAAGGAGTGTTGCGTGTCCAGGCAGACTCTCACTCGGGGACTGTCCACGGCTTCGATCATGCGCCGGATCTCGTGGAAGTTGCCGCCCACCTGCTGCCCTTGCCCTGCGTTGTTCTCGATAATAAGCCAAGCATCGCCCTCAGACTTGTCCAGCGCTTCCTGAAACGCGTCCTTTACCTGGGGCAGGACGGCGTCGAAGCCGATGCCCTTGTGACTGCCCACGTGGAAGATGACGCCCTTTGCACCAATCTTGCCCGCTAGGGTAAGGGTACGCGCCAGAGAATCGATGCCCTTCTTGAGGTTGTCCGGGTTCTCCGTAGCCAAGTTGATGAGATACACGCCGTGCATGAACACCGCATCGGCCAAGCCGGAGTCGCCGGCCTTTTGGCGAAAGGCGTCGATGGCTTCAGGAGGATGGGACCGGAAGATCCAGCTCTGGGGGGGCGAGCCGAAAATCTGGACCGCCTCCGCGCCAATATCCTGGGCGCGATCAATGGCTTTGTCTAAGGTACCGGCCGATGAGACGTGGGCTCCAATACGCATTTCCCTCGCTCCTTACTGGCCTGCGTCCCCAGGCGCCGGGGCGGGACTAGCGCCGACGTCCGTCGGTTGCTCGGGGCGTCCCACGTGGAGGAAGCCGTCAGTGAGATCACCGCGGTCTATCTTGTCCCTGATGGCGGCAGACACCGGCTCCATGATAGCGGTTATCACCTGCTCCTTATCGGCAGGGCGCAGCATGGCTTTGGGATTGTAGAACCCGGTGAAGGTGAAGGCCCGCAGGCCGGTGCGCTCGTCAAAGACGTCAAAGCTCTCCTTGCCGTCCAGGACGCGGTAGAATGTCTCTCGCTGGGAGTAAACGTAATAGCCTTTGTAGCGGTCAACAACCATGGGTAGCGCTGCCTTTCGCGGAGTCTAGGTTTAGCTTATTATTCGCATCCTGCGCCGCCACTTTGTCCCTATCCCTATCCATCACGGCTTAAACACTTTCTTACTAGCCCTTCCGCTTAGCCTAGTCACGCGCTTTCTAGCAAAGTGCCTCATTATTCGGCGGGGGTTCATACTCAGGATGATATTCAACGTGTTTATCATGGACGCCCCCCTGAACAGGAGATTAGCCAGCTTGCCAAGGTTTATACCGGTAGCCATCTGTTGTATGCCACTCCCTTCTCCCCTTTATCATAGTTGTGGAAGTTGTCCGCCACTTTATAGCGCTCGATTAGGCCGGATACCGGATAATGGTTTGGAGCGGCTATACTAAACTGCGCATCTATCCTCTACCTACCAGTGGCGCTATCATAGTAACGGGCAAATTAGGGGAAGGCAACGAGTTTTTGTAACCTCCTGCCCTAGTGCGTCTGTGGTGTGGTATAGTAGCTGCACTTAAAATAACGAGTAACTTCCACCTCTCATTCGGTGTTCTTTTTAAGTAAGGAAAGAACTTTCTAGTCCAACCCCACCAGGCGCACAAAGCCTAAGTGCCCTGGGGTGACGCAAAGGTTTCTATAAGAGAGAGGCGCTGTATGATTAAAAACGTTGTCTTTGTGCAACCTAAGTCTGCCGGCGGCAACTTTGAGTATGTGGCCATTCCTCGCCAGGGCATGCTCTTTCTCTCGGCTGCCCTCAAACAGTACGTTGAGCAGGCCAAAGAACGGGCCGACCGCCTCGGGAGTTGGGTCTACGACACCCGCATCTGGTTCGAGGACAAAGTAGGTCAACTCGACATCATCAACGACTTACAGGGCGTAGACGTCCTGTGCGTCACCGGCCTCATCAATGAGATTCCTCGGGCCTATGAAATCGCCAGTTCAGCAAAAAAGCACTTTCCCAACATCCGCATCATCGGCGGCGGCCCGCACATGGGTATGCTGCCGGAAGAAGCGATTGAGCACGGCAAATTTGACGTCATCGTGAAGCACGAGGGTGAGGACGTCATCGGGCCCATAGCAGATGTGCTCCTCTCCTTTGAGGGTGAAGACCAGGCCAAAGAGTTGAACAAGCTCGGCGGCATTGCCTACAAAGAGAACGGCGTGGTAGTGCACACGAAGCAGCGCCGCACGTTCGCCTCAGATTACGTAGAGCTGCCGGACTATAGCGCGGTAATGGGGCTTACACCCCAAACTCCGTGGGCCGCAGGCGTCCTTGAGACGGTGCGCGGCTGCACGGAGAACTGCACCTACTGCGAGGTTATCCAGCAGTTCCTGGGTTACCGGATGGTCAAGCGTGAGGTGGAATGGAAGCGGCTGGAGCAACTCCAACGCTTGGCTGCCGACGGCCTCATCGCGACCTCGCCCATCAATGGACGCTTCGCGGTCTTTGTCACCGACGACCTGCATCCCCCGGCGCAGCGCGCAGTGAAGTTCCACAAAGAGCGCATGGAGCGCGTGAAGGGGTGGAAGGGCCACGCCGACAATATGTTCCTCATCTGTCAGACCCGCGCCGAGCTGGGAGAAGACCCAGAGATGTGCGAGGGGCTGCGGGACATTGGCATGGAGATGCTCTACATAGGGGTAGAGTCCAACGACGCCGATAACTTAAAGGCAGTGAACAAGCGCCAGGAGCCCGGCGAAGTTGACACCAACCTGCGAGCGCTAGCCAGTTGGGGCTTCACTAACGTGGCCATGACCATCATTGGGCTGCCTTTTGACACTGAAGAGAAGATTCTAGCAATGGCAGACTGGGCCACCAGTGTGACGAAGTACCAGACTGCCAACCTGCTCACACCGCTTCCCGCCACCAGCAACTGGGACCTCTTGCAACCGCTGGACGAGAACGGAGATATACTGCCCGAGGGGAAAATGCGCCCTTATCAGTACTACAACGGCAAACGCCTGGTTCACTACGACAAACGCTGGACGATGCAGGAGTCTCTGGAGCTGTACAAGAAGTATACCGATCGCTTGCGGCCGGTGGACAAGCTGTATGAGCGCATGTACCAGATGATCAGCCGCCGCTCGGCAAAGATGGGCACAGCTATCCCGCAGAAAGTGTTGGCGACCTCTTAGGCAGCTACCTTTCTCGGAACCGGAACCATCGAAAGCGATCGCACTACTTCGACCGTCACAAAAGGCGGCTCTTTACAGAATGACATGCAGAAGCCACACAGCAGCCCATTAGGCGCGCCTCTTTCGTTTTAGCTGGATAACGGAGAACACTCCATGACACAACGCGTGGTCGTCACCGGCCTAGGCATGGTCACCCCGCTCGGCCTCAACACTTCCGCCACCTGGGACGGGTTGGTGCAGGGCCGCTCAGGCGTAGACCATCTCACCACCTTTGACCTGGAAGGCTTTGACACCACCTTTGGCGCGGAGGTGAAGGGCTTTGACCCCACGGCGCACATGGACCGCAAGGAGGTCCGCCGCAACGACCGCTTCGTGCAGTTCGCCATCGCCGCCGCCCACGAGGCGCTGCAGCACGCCGACCTCACTATAGACGCCAAGCTGGCTCCTACCGCGGGGGTGATCATCGGCAGCGGCATCGGGGGCATCGCTACCCTCTCAGAGCAGATCTCGGTGCTGGATGGACGCGGGCCGGGGCGCATAAGCCCCTTCCTGGTGCCTATGATGATCTGCAACATGGCTGCCGGCCAAGTGTCCATAGCCGTGGGGGCCAAAGGTCCCAACTACGCAACGGTCTCGGCCTGTTCCAGCGGCGCGGATGCGGTGGGCCAGGCGTATGAGACCATTCTGCGGGGCGACGCGAGCGTAATGCTGGCAGGCGGCACGGAAGCGCCCCTCTGCCCCATTGGCGTGGCGGCGTTCAACGCGGCAAGAGCCCTCTCTACCAACAACGACGCGCCACAGCAGGCCTCCCGGCCCTTTGACGCAGAACGGGACGGCTTTGTCATGGGCGAGGGCGCATGCGTGTTGGTGCTGGAGACGCTGGAGCACGCTCAGGAGCGGGGCGCGACCATCCTTGCCGAGATGGTGGCCTACGGAGCCACGGCGGACGCATATCACATCACCCAGCCTGCTGAGGACGCCGAGGGCGCGGTACGGGCCATGAAGTTGGCCCTACAACGGGGCAAGCTGGCGCCGCAAGAGGTCAGCTACATCAATGCCCACGGCACCTCCACAATGCTCAATGACTCAGCGGAAACGCAGGCGATCAAGACGGTGTTCGGGGAGCAGGCGTATAAGCTTGCGGTGAGTTCCACCAAATCGATGGTGGGACACCTGCTGGGCGCAGCGGGCGCGCTGGAAGCGGCCATCTGCGTCCTCAGCATCCAGAACGAGGTTGTAGCTCCCACCATCAACTATGAGCACCCCGATCCCAACTGCGACCTGGACTACGTGCCCAACACGGCGCGCCAGATGACCGTCGAAGCAACGTTGAGCAACTCCTTCGGCTTCGGCGGGCACAACACCTGCCTGGCGTTCCGGAAGTATCGAGAGTAACCCGCCTCTCCTTAACCACTAGCGGCAGCTACGTCATTCTGAGCGACGCTTGTCCTACGCATAGCTGAAGGGAACCGTGCGGGTTATGGAGCTACTGAGAAGAATGACGGTATAAGGAAATGCCCGATTACCGCTGGCTGCTCCCACCTGCACTCCCGCCTGATCCAACCCTTGCGCTAGGCCCCTACCCGCCCGTCATTGCCCAGATCCTGTTTCAGCGCGGCGTCAAGAGCGCGGATGAAGCGCAGTGGTGGCTGGAGGACGCGACGGCTCCACAGCACGACCCCTTTACGTTGCCCGATATGGAGCAGGCCGTTGACCGCCTATTGGCGGCAATCCGAGGCCGGGAACCAGTAGTAGTCTTCGGCGACTTTGACGCGGACGGGATCACCGGCACCGCCACGCTGGTAGAGGGGCTGCGGCTGCTGGGAGGTGCCGCGCAACCGTATATCCCACACAGGGACGAGGGCTACGGCCTGAACATCCCCACCTTGGAAGCGCTGGCTCGGGAAGGCGTGCGCGTGGTCATCACCGTAGACACCGGCACCAGCGCGGTGATGGAGATAGCCAGGGCCAGAGAGCTGGGGATGAGCGTTATCGTCATGGACCACCACGCCATCCCGCCACAGTTGCCGGATGCAGCGGCTATCGTGAACCCGCACCGGCTGGACGCCCGCTATCCGTTCCCGGACCTCTCCGGCGTGGGGGTCGCACTAAAGCTGCTCCAAGCGCTGGAGCAGGTGGTAGGCCGCCCCGTGAGCGAGGCATTCTACGACCTAGCAGCCATCGGCACAGTGGCAGACCTTGCGCCGCTGCGGGACGAGAACCGCTGGATTGTGCAGCAGGGGCTGGCGGCGATTCGCGAAGGCAAGCGGATGGGCCTGCGGGCGTTGTTGAAACGGGCGGGACTGCCTGCGAGCCAGATACAGTCAGAAGACCTGGGCTTCGTCATCGCGCCGCGTATCAACGCCATGGGCCGGCTGGAACACGCAATGAGCAGCTACCAGCTGCTCACAACCGTTGACGAAACAGAGGCCGCCGCCCTGGCCGAGCAACTGGAGAGCACAAACCGGACGCGCCAGCAGCTCACCCGGGAAATGGTGGCGCTGGCGCAGACTGCTCTGGAAGACCAGCCGGAAGATGCGCCGGTGCTGGTGGTATCCAGTGCGGAATATCCTGCTGGGATCATCGGGCTTGTGGCGAGCCGCCTGGCGGAGGAGCGCTTCCGCCCAGCCATTGCTATCACCGAGGGGCCGGACTACAGCCGGGGCAGCGCGCGCAGCATTCCCGGGGTCTCGATAGTGGGGCTGCTAACCCAGTGCCGCGACCTCTTTGAGCGGTACGGCGGTCACCCCCAAGCGGCGGGCTTCACCATCCGCACCGACCGCATTCCGGAGCTACGGGAGCGGCTGACGGCGCTCGCGGAGGTCGCGCTATATGAGGCGCCCCACGAGCCAGCGCTTTCGATTGACGCCGTGACACCGCTCCGGGCCATCCCCGGCGAGACTATGCGCCTACTGAGCCGCCTGGGCCCCTACGGCGCAGGGCATCCGGAGCCACTCTTTATGAGCGCCAAGCTGGAAGTGCGGGACACCCGAGTCTTTGGCAACGGCGGGGCACACCTAGAACTGAAGCTTGCCGAGAACCGTACTGTGTGGAAGGCGGTGGGCTTTGGCATGGGCGACCGCGCCGTGCGGGCTGGTGAGGTGCTGGACGTGGCCTACAGCATGGGGTTGGACCGCTTTGACGGCAACGGGCTGCTGCAGCTGCGGATCAAGGACTTTCGCCCTACGGAGTGACCCCTACTCTGGCCTGCGGCAAGTAAAGACAACGAGGATGTCATCATCTTGCGGCGGCTTATCTCCATAGGCCTGGGTAACCCCTATGTCCGCAAAACCGGCGGCGGCCAACAGCAGCGCGAACTCCTCAGGCTCGTAGTGGCGGAGGATGTAGTCTTCACGCTCCTCTTCCACCATACGACCGTCCTTAAACAACTCGTAGGCCAAGGTGAAGTGCTCGAGGTTGGCTGCTGAATCGTAGCGGGTGTGGAGAGTATTCTCTACAATGCGAGCACCGTCCGGGCGGGTGACCCAGCGTCCGGGGCTGGTTGCGCGAGCGGCAGGAGTAAGCACTTCCAGGACAAGCTGACCGGCCGGCAGCAGGTGCCGATAGAGACGGACAAGACTCTCGGCCACGTCCTCTTCCTCCACAACGAACCCAAAGGAGCCGCCGGGCAGGATAACGCATCCGTAGCGCTGGGGGAGACTCAGCTCCTGCAAGAGCTGCTGATAGACGCCTGGGGCAAGCCCCTTCTGCGCGCCTCTTGCTCTGCAAGCGTCCAGCATACTGGCGGAGGCATCCATACCTTCTATCTCGATACCCCGCTCTAGGAGAGGGATGAGGAATCTGCCAGAGCCGCACATAGCTTCCAAAGCAGGCCCCTGCGCAGCTTCGAGGTGGCGGAGATAGAACGCAAGGGCATCGGGAGGGGGCTCGGGCTTATCGAGGTCGTAGAACTGGGTGCAGAGGTTACCGTAGATAGGCATTAGCGTGTGCCCGCACCCGACCCTCTCTCAGAAGGCGGGGGAAGAGGTAGCGATTAGAACGCTCCGCGTCCCGTTAGGACCGCGGGAATGGTGCGGAGGAGGATCTGGAAGTCTAGGCCCAGCGACCAGTTCTCGATATAGTAGAGGTCAGAGAGCACCATCTCCTCGAAGGGGATCTCACTCCGCCCGGTCACCTGCCACAAGCCCGTCATGCCGGGCGCAACGGCCAGGCGCTTCAGATGCCACTCCTGATACTGCTCCACCTCAGACGGCAGCGGCGGCCGCGGGCCCACCAGGCTCATCTCGCCGCGGAGGACGTTCCAGAGCTGCGTTAGCTCATCCAGGCTGGTGCGCCGCAGCCAGCGACCCACGCGGGTGACCCGAGGATCATCTCGCATCTTGAAAAGCGGGCCGGTGGCCTCGTTCTGCGCGGTAAGCTCCGCCAGGCGATCCTCCGCATCCACGTACATGGAACGGAACTTGAGCGCTGTAAAAGGCAGGCGGTCTTTGCCCAAGCGAGTCTGCGCGAAATAGATCGGCCCCGCCGAGTCCAGCTTCACCGCCACGGCAATGAGCAGCCAAAGGGGCGAAAGGATGGCTAGGGTGAGTCCCGCTACCACGATATCCATTGCCCGTTTGAGCATGAGGTTATAGCCGCTAATAGTAGTCTTCCGCAGGCCAATGACGGGAATGCCGCGGAGGTCCTCAACGTCTACGGGGCTAAGGCTCAAGCTGAGCTCAAAGAGATCGGGAACCACCCGCACATGGACGTCCGCCTGCTCACAGGCCTTGGTGACGCCCGCCAGCACCTGCCGGGACTCGGTGGAGGCAGGCAGGGTGACGATGACGGTGTCCATCTGCGCTTGGCGGAGGACATCGGGGAGGTCGCTAATGAGGCCCAGGCACGTGAAGCGGCCCAGGTTGATGCGAGCGCTTTCGTGCAGAAAGCCTACAAGGTGGTAACCAAGTCCCGGCTCGGTAGCCAGAACGTGCATCACAGTAAGGCTCAGGCGGTCGCCGCCCACGACCAAGGTACGCTCAACCCCAACGCCGCGCCGGCGCAGCTCGCCCTGCACGGCGCGGGCAACTATGCGTGAGCCGACCAGCAGCGCGGTAGTGAGCACCGAAGCAATGAGGAAGAGGCCTCGGGAGTAGGCAAAGCCCCTGAACAGGTAGACGCCCGCGAAAAGGAGGGTGATGCCGAAAGTGGTGCTAAGGACAATGCTCCACACCTCTTGCAGGAACGGCCCCTTAAGGGGTGCGCGGTAGAGCCCGGTGACACGATACACCACTACTAGGGTGATGGAGAGGCCAATCAGCAGCGGAAAGTAGACGTCCAGGGGAACAAAGTTCTCATCCGCTACGTCGCCGCCGATGCCTTGAATGTAGCGGAGATAGTACGCAAGGACGAATGCGAGGTCGACGAGGACTAGGTCGGAGCTCTGGAGGACCCAGCGCAAGACACGCTGGTAGCGTTGATGGCTGTTCCGACGGGATGCAGCCGCAACATCACCGCCCGTATCTTCTACGGCCTGATGGAGAGACGGTACTTGGCTCATGCGCCTGTGTTGGCATTCATAGCTAGCTTATACATAAAGGATACTGAATAAGGGTAGCTCTCGCTAGTCTTAGCGCTGTTCGACAGCGGGATCAACGCGTTGCGACTGAGATTCTTCAGTCCCCGCTGTTGGCGAGTCCTTGAGAAAGACGTAGTTAGGGGCTGTGCTACACTTTTTGCGTGAGCCAACAGGAACCGCAACCTCCACTAGCAGCGCCGCCCTCTTCGCACCACCGGCGGACGGTGCGGCATCAGGGCCCCACGGTCTATGAAGGTTCCCGCCAGGACTTCTACGAGGGCAAATGGGCGGAGCCGGACTACTCAGACGGGTCGCTGCGGAACTGGCTCGTGCGCAAACAGCGCTTCTTCCTGCAACGGCTACCGCGCAGCAGCGCCGCGCGAGTGCTGGACTTGGGCTGCGGCGCCGGCTGGAAGCTTTTCACCCGCGCCGGCCAGGTGACGGGCATCGACCTCTCAGCGGCATCGGTAGCGGGCGCGCAGAGCATCTATCACAGCGTGGCCGCAGGCTCCTTGACCCACTTCCCTTTCCGCGATGGAGCATTCGACCTGGTAGTCAGCTCCGACGTGCTGGGGCACATCCCCCACGAACACAAAGACGCGGTGCTGGGCGAGATTTACCGGGTGCTCAAGCCGGGCGGGCGGACGCTGCACTATATCGAGGCAGAGGGCAACGATCCCCTCACCAGCTATGCCAAGAGTGATCCCGAACTCTACCGGCGGCGTATCCTGGGCCCTGAGGGCCACGAGGGGCTGGATTCACCGGCGGGCACCTTCCAACGGTTCCGACAGGCCGGGTTTACGCCGGTACAGGAACAAGCTGCCTACAGGATGGTGATGTATGCCGGCCGGATGTCGCAGCTTTATGACAACGAGTACGCAGAGCGGTCGTTGCCGCTGCGGGCGCTAGTGACCGCGAGCAAGCTGCTCACCCGCTGGGGGCCACTGGAGCTGATCAGCAACCTGAGCATTGCGGTGGTGCTGGAGGTAACGGACCGGGCGCTACCGGAGAGCTGGGGCAGTGGGGTTATGGTAGAGTACGTGAAATAGGATGCATACATGGCTTCCCCTCAAGAAAGACCTATCGGTGGGGCTGCGTCCCTCTGAACCCCCTGTCGGTATGAGTAGGCAAACTACGTGGAACTAAGACGCTACATACGGATAGTGATGCGCCGCTGGTGGATAGTGGTGGGGCTAACTATAGCTACCGCGCTGCTAAGCTGGCTGGTGAGCCCGCTGGCCCAAGGGAGCTATCAGGCAACTATGCGGGTCCTGCTCTCCATCCCGCCGGAGCAGCAGGCACGGACGCCCTTCTACACCTACGACCGCTACTATCGCTTCGTGGCCACGGAATTCGTCGTGGATGACTTTATTGAGGTGACGCGGAGCCAGGCATTCCGAGACGCGGTGCTGAAGGAGCTAGACCCCGCGCCCACCGTACCGTTCTCGATAGCGGGCGAGCCCCGACGGGAGCGCGCGCCGCGGATCGTGACCATCGTCGTGAGCACAGCCAGCGCCGGAGAGGCGGCACGCATAGGTCAGGGTGTGGTTCGGACGGTGGAGAACCGCATGAGCGAGGTGATAGGAGAGCCGGGAGTAGCGCCGCCGATTGCGGTGACCATCGATCCGCCGGTAGTGACCTCTGCAAACACCGGGGGCCGCAACTATCTGAACATTCTGCTACGGGCAATGGCGGGCCTGCTGGCCGGGCTGGGGATTGTGTTCTTGTTGCGCTATTTAGACACCACCATCTACGAGGCTGAGGAGGCGGCGGCATCTCTGGGTTTGCCCGTGGTGCTGACTATTCCGCCTTACCCAGGGGATAAGGTGGGCTAGCGGCGTGCCTGCGGCTCATGGATTCGACTAGCTCACCATGAGCGGCACACGATTCCTCCGCTCTGGCGACGATATCGCAACAAACAAAAGCCGCCGCACACGGTGACGGCTTTCTCAGTCGAACCCGCGTTACTTTAGCTTATCAAGCTCTTCAAGAATGTCGCTAACATCCTCCATGCTGTCACCGGGCTGGAAGATCTTCTGCCAGCGGAGCACGCCCTCCCTATCGATGATGAACACGGAGCGTATAGGAACGCCGCGCTGGGCGTTGTACACGCTGTAGAGCTCACTCACTTTGCCGTGAGGATGAAAGTCGGTAAGCATGGGGAAGCTGATCCCGCCCAGCTTCTCTGAGAAGGCCCGGTGCGAAGGGGCAGCGTCACAACTGACGCTCAGCACCTGCCCGCCGCGCGCGTGGATCTCTCCGAGATTATTCTCCAATGCGCCGAGCTCGGACTCGCAGCCGCCGGTGAAGTCTAGGACGTAGAACACCAGGACGATGTTCCGCCGCTGCTGGTAGTCGCTAAGCGTGTGATTCTCGCCCATGCCTGCCTGGAGCGTGAAGTCCGGGACATGGTCTCCAACTTTCAGCCCCTCCGGCATTCCTGTTTGTGGTGTGGTCATGGCTCCTCCTTAAGACGGATCAATCTCGTTGTGTCACTTTTGGGATCACTATAATACTAAGGTCACTAAACTCGGTAGTAGCGCCGGCCAATTCGCCCAAAGTAAGCTCGCAGGCCGACTCACCGGGCAGGGTAAGGCGCTGGTAGACATTGACCGAGCGGCCGCTATCCACTCCGCCAGCGACAAGGGACTGCGCGATGGCGCTCGGCATGTAGTCCCAGGGCCGGGGCAGCACGATGAGGTTGCGGCGGCCGCGGCGGGCCTCTGCCAGCAGCTCCTCCTGGTCCAGAGCGGTGTCGCCACGCTTGTGGAAGGTGATAAAGAGGCTCTCTTCCAGAGCCAGGCCCGCCCTTGCGCTGGCTACCAAGATGGAGCTGATGCCCGGCAGCACCTCCACGTGCGGCCAAACAGCCTGCACCCGGCTGACCAACTCCCCGGCGGAGACACTTGGATCGCCCTGAGCGCACACCACGCAGCGCTGGCCGGCGGCGGCGCGTTCGCCCAACGTACGCAGAGAGGCCTCCTGGTTGCGGTACTCAAGGAGCATACGCTCGCCTTGCAACCACGATGAGGCGGTCTCCAAGGGCAAGGCGAACCCCGCGACCACGTCCGCGTCGGCTATCAACGACGCGGCGCGCTGTGTGACGTAGGCCGGGTCGCCGGGGCCTACGCCCACGACCCAGACGGGCTGGTTGGATGGAGTGCTGGTCATATTGCGGTCTTTGTACGGTATCGGCGAGACTGATTGTACCCAGAGAGCGTATTGCTAGACAACTGCGCCCTCAGCTAACACCTATAGCTACGTGGCTGCGGCTCATGGATTCGACTAGCTCACCATGAGCGGTGCGAGGGTGCTCCATGCTTCTGCACTCTCCAGGAGAAATGGCTGCTGCGGAAGGGCTGAACAACCTGCGTCATTCCGTCTCTCGCAGGAATCAAGGGGGTCTCCCCAAGCCAACAGCCAGGGACCTGGCCCCTTCACCCCCATCCTAACCTTCCCCCATCAAGGGGGAAGGGACTTGTGTAGAGGTCTCTACTGAAGGACTGGTTGTCGCT
This sequence comes from Dehalococcoidia bacterium, assembly GCA_965220215.1. Lineage (GTDB taxonomy): Bacteria > Chloroflexota > Dehalococcoidia > SHYD01 > SHYD01 > CBDDEI01. The sequence goes on along the minus strand of OZ244809.1, from coordinate 1,864,062 downwards.
GCTTAAAGAGTTAGCTACACTCAGTGTGAACCGTTCCTACAGAGTTAAACCACAACACCGCCTTGCAGAACATTACGACCGTCCTCTTCGACCTTGGGGGAACCCTGGCCTATGTCCACCCATCCCAGGACTGGCTGTATGCGCGCGCCTGCAAGGAGTTCGGCGTGGACGGCAACCCGGAGCAGCTACGGAAGGCGGACGAGGGCGGCTGGGACGAGTACGCAACGCCCCTAGGACCGGCGCACCCGGCCATCAGCACCGATGGCGAGACCTTTGCCCGCCACAAGACGGTGGTACTGCAAGAGCGCTTGCGCCGGTCCGGCATTGAAGGCCCGCTGGAGGCCATTGCCGCACGCATTCTAGAGCTGGACACAGAGCCGGAGATGTACCGGGTGTACGACGACGCCGTGCCTGCTCTGGAGGCGCTGCGGGCGCGGAACCTGCGGATGGCTATCATCTCCAACCATGAGTGGGACTTGCCGGCGCTGGTGGCAGGGCTTGGCCTTGCGGACTTTTTCGAGACTGTGGTGACTTCCGCGCGCAGCGGCTATCGAAAACCACACCCCAAGATCTACGAGGACGCGTTCGCGCAGATGGGCATCGCGCCGGCTGAGGCGGTGATGATCGGCGATAGTCCTGAGCCGGACATCGAAGGCGCGCTGCGCGTGGGCCTCCAAGCCGTGCTCATAGATCGCCACGGTCAACACATCTCCAACCGGCACCCTCATATTATCCGCGACCTCTCACCGCTTCCCGACCTGATAGCACCCCAGATAGCACGATAGAAGAAGGTTGCATTGTCTGACTTCACTACGGAACAGTTCCTAGACCTGCTGCAAGATCGCGGCGGCGCGCAGAACGCGGACTTTGCCGGCCACGACCTCACCGGCATCAACCTGAGCGGAGAGGCGCTGGAGGAGATTCTGGAGCAGATGGGCTACCAGACCAGGGAAGGCCGCCGCCCCAGCTGGTTTGAGCCGTGGACCAAGGGCATCTCCCTGAGCCGGGCAAAGCTGGGGGGCCAGCGGTTGCAGATGGCGGACCTGCGGAATGCCTGCTTTGAGGGGGCAGACCTACGGGGGGCGGACCTCTCCGGCGCTTACCTGGAAGACGCCACGCTGGAGGAGGCAGACCTGCGCGGCGCCAACCTCACCGGTGCAGTGCTCTCCCGCACCATCCTGTGGGCCAAGTTCCCCTCTTTGGAAGGAGCGCACCTCTACGGGACGCACATCGAGTTCGTGCCCTGCACCCAGGACCAGTTCGGCAAGGGCGTCGGCGAGGAGCTGGCGCACGACTGGCTAAGGGCGCGAGAGGTCTATCTGGTGCTGCGCCACAACTTCCTCGATCTGGGGCGCTACGGCGACGCCTCCTGGGCCTACCGCAAAGAGCGGCGGATGGAGCGGCATGCGGCCTTTCCTTCGGAGGAAGGTAGCCGCTGGGTACGGGACGAGCTGGCCGCCGAGCGCTCCCTCTGGACGGCGTGGATGCCAAACGGTCTCTTGCAGTGGCTGCTCTATCTCAAGCTCTTCTTCATCCCACAGCAAGGTGTGCCGCTGCAGCGCAAGCGTTTCCTAGAAAACAAGCTGCAGGACAGCCTTTGTCAGTACGGGGAGAACCCTTGGCAACTTGGCGGCTGGGCGCTGGCGACGGCGTTCGGGTTCGCGTTGCTCTATTTTCTGCTTGACTGGGTAAGCCCCAACCCTGTGGTGCTGGCCCTGGCGTCAGGCGCGCCGGTCTCCCCGCTGGGGTATCTGGGGTTCAGTTTTGCCTCTATGGCGACGATGACTTTTGTGCGGCTGGAACCGGCAACGAACCTGGCCGCGCTGCTCGCGTCCATTGAGGGTGTGCTGGGGATAGGGTTGCTGGCCCTGTTCATGTTCACCCTGGGCCGGCGGATGAGCGGAAACTAAGGAACTTCTGAACAACCTGCGTCATTCCGTCTCTCGGGGGAATCCAGGGGGTCTCCCCAAGCCAATAGCCAGGGGGACGGCTCCTTCACCCCCATCCTAACCTTCCCCATCAAGGGGGAAGGGACTTGTGCAGAGGTTCCCTAAGGCTTAGACGTGCTCGCTGACGGCGAGGAGGGCGTCCACGCGGATAAAGCCGGCCGTTTCGCCGTCAAAGAGCGCGTAGCGGTCGACCAGGATGGGGAGGAGCCCAGCGTCTCGGGCGCCCTGAACATCGTTCTCGACTTGATCACCCACGTGGGCGGCTTCGCTAGAGGCTACACCTGCGCACTCCGCAGCCCATTGGAAGATGCGGGGGTCAGGCTTGCTGGCCGGCGCGACCGCAGGGCCAACTATCCAGGTAAAATAGTCCTTCAGGCCGAGCGCCTCCGTAATAGCAGGAAGCTCCTTGCCGATGTTTGAGATGATCCCTAACTGTTTGCCCTGGGCTTGCAGCGAGGTGAGGGCCTCCGAGGCCTCCGGGTAGACAACAAGAGTTGGGCGGTATTTCGTTTGCATGAGGGTATCCACTATCTCGCGCGCCGTTGCAGCCTCCACCTGGGCGCCAGCGGCCTTCAGCACCCGAGCATCGAAGGCGGAGTAGAGGGCGTCACGCTCCGCAGCCGTGCGCTCGACCAGAGGCAGTCCCCTCATCTGGCGTGTCCACCACTCGCCGGCAACCATGAAGCCGCGATGCGCGTCCCGCGGCGTGATGGAGATGCCGCGGGCTTCCGCAGCGGCAACGAGCAGATCTTCCGCGGTTGGCACAAAACGGGCAAGCGTGCCCACCATATCAAAGAAAACAACCTTGATGGACATAGGACAGGTGTCGAGAAAAACAGGATAGCTTGAGTCTAACATAGCGCGAGACTGAGACGCCCGAAAACCCTACTTGAGAGGGCGTAGCTCCCTCTCCGAACTCACCCTACGTGGTTCGACGGGTGTTGCGAGGCTGTTCAGGCATACGCTACAATCCCTACGTGCCACCTGGGCCCCTTTACCTCTGGTATGGCCTGGTCAGTGCTCTAGTTGTCTCAGGCCTCGTATTAGCGCACGTCCTAGACGGGCTGCTGTCTTGGATTGTTCTGTTCTTCACCCTGGTTATCACTGCGGTCGGCACTCATTTCTTGCTCCAGCTCCATCCTAACTACCGCACCTACGAGCACAGGGCTTCCGCTGCCATAAGCTGGATTCCGCCGGTGCTCCTGGCCTTTGCGGGCATGGCCTTCACCAAGCAGCTCCTAGGGGGTATCCCAGCCATCATTGGCGTGGGCGCAACCGGTTTCGGAGTAGTGGCGCTCATAGGCTGCCGGTACACCCTGGCTTACGGCGCGGGCATCTACGCCCCGTTAGCCCGGCTAATCACCACTCTGCTGCTCTATCTCTCGGTGTTCCTGACCGTGGTGGTGCTGCAGACCAGCGACTTCGGCCTCAATACGCTGAGCCTCCTCATTGGCAGCTACTGCGGACTGACTGCCGCCATCCTATTCAGAGAAGAAACTATTCGACCGAACCGGGACATCGCCTACGCACTGGTTGTTGGGGTGGTGATGGCTGAGCTGTCTTTCGGGCTGTACTACGTGCCCCTGGGCAAGATCTACACCGGCCTGGCGCTGCTGGTAGGCTTTTACCTACTAGCGGGCCTCGTCCACAACTATCTCAACCAGCGGCTCAGCACCCGGGTCGTAGTGGAGTTTCTGAGCGTTGCCACAATCGCGCTGGTAGTGCTGTACGGGTTCAGAAACGTGACGGGCTAGCATGGGCCAGATCATCGGGATGGACGACCTGCCCGGACTGCGCAGTGCGTTGCTGGCCGACCGGCGTCGCATAGTGCTGACCAACGGCTACTTCGATCTGCTGCACGTGGGCCACCTGCGTTACCTCCAGCAGGCCCGCGCGCTGGGGGACGTCCTCGTCGTCGGCGTGAACCGGGACGCTACCGCCCAGCGCAGCAAGGGGGACGGTCGGCCCATCCTGCCGGAAGAAGAACGGGCAGAGCTGCTGGCCGGACTAAGCTGCGTGGACTACGTGGTGCTCTTCTCCGAGGACACTGCCGGCGCGCTGGTGGAAGGGCTACAGCCCCAGGTGTACGTTAAGGGCGGCGACTACGGCGAAGGATCGCCCCCACCAGAGGCAGAGGCGGTGCGCGCCTACGACGGCGAGGTGGTCATCCTGCCCCTGGTGGAAGGACGCTCTACCACCGCCATCATCGACCGCATCATCCAACTCAACACACCCCCAACCGATAGCACATGAGCCAGGAGGGCGTCGCCCGCAACGCGTTCATCGTGGGCCTGGGCAACGTGGGCAGCCGCGTCCTGGGTCTGGCGCGGGAGCAGGTCATTGCCGGCCTGTTTGGCGCAACCGCCGCCACCGATGCGTTCCGAGTGGCGTTCCGCGTCCCCCTAACCCTCTACGACCTGCTGGCGGGCGGGATGATCTCGGCCGCACTGGTACCGGTGTTCTCGCGCTATAGCAACGCGCAAGACAAGGCGTCGCAGGAGGAGTTGGGCGTGGTCGCCAGCACCATGTTCAACGGGCAGCTCCTGGTATCGGCGGCGCTGGCACTCTTGCTGGGGCTCCTCGCGCCGCAGGTGATGAACCTGCTGGCCTCCGGCTATGACAGCCCCGTACGGGAACAAGCGGCGGGCATCCTGCGGCTGCTGCTGCCGGCGCTCGTCTTCATGTGTCTCTCCAGCGTGCTCACTGCACGGCTCTATGCCACAGAGCGCTTTACGCTGCCGGCAATGGCGGCCCTGGCCTACAACGGCGGCATGCTCACCGGGGCATTGTTCCTAAGCCAGACTCTGGGCATTGCCAGCCTGGCGGTGGGACTGGTAGCAGGCATGCTGGCCCAGACGCTCATTCAAGCGCCCGCCTTCCGTGGACTGGCGTATCAGGTGCGGCTATCTCTGGGGCATCCCCAGGTGAAGGAGGTGTTGCGCCTCTATCTACCTGTTGCGCTGGGGCTGGTAGTCTCGATGGTTGGCATTGCCATCGACACTGCTCTGGCCTCTCGCACCGGCGAGGGCGGCCTGGCCGCGCTGGGCTTTGCGACCACCTTGGTGCAATTCCCACTGGGCTTGGTAGCTGCAGGTGTGGGCGCGGCGACACTGCCCATCATGTCCCGCTACAGCCCCTCAGGCACAGAACCGCCGGTCGTGGGGCCGGACACGCTTGCTGCTCAGCAGGCCGACCCCGCAATCTCGCTGGCGGCTTACAAGGATGCGCTTGCCCTGGCGCTGAAGCTAACACTGGTAACCATTGTCCCCGCAACAGTGGGCCTGGCGTTGCTGCGCACGCCGGTAGTGCGCCTGCTCTTTCAGCGCGGCGCATTCGATGGGGTGGCAACGCAGCGCACCGCCCTGGCCTTCCTGGCCTACGCGCCCGGTCTCCCCGCTGCGGCACTGGACCAGATGCTCATCTACGGCTATTACGCGCGCCGCCAAACCCTCACGCCGGTGCTGGTAGGCGTGGCGAGCGTGGGCGTCTATCTCGTCGTAGCCCTGGCGCTGCTGGAGCGTTTGGGCATGCCCGCGCTGGCCATTGCCAACTCGGCGCAGTGGGGCGCCCACGCCGCGCTGATGGGCATCCTTACGCTGCGGGCCGTGGGCAGCCTAGAGGGCGTGTGGGCCGCGCTGGGGCGCACGCTGCTGGCGTCCGCGGCCATGGGCGCAGTGTTGACGCTCCTAAACGCGCTGCTGGGTGTGAGCATCCAGACAGGTACAGTCAGCCTGACCCTCCTCCTTGGACTGACGGTGGCCGCGGGCGCGCTGACCTACATAGGGGCGCTAGCCTTGGTGGGCAGAGACGAGCTGGGGCTGCTGGCGGGCGCGCTGCGACGCAAGCGCCCTACTGACGAGCCGTGAGCCGCGACTATCTAGGTATTGATCTTACTAGCCGGGCGAGCCGGCCCTCCGCCTACGCGCTCCTGAGCGATGACGATGCGCCGCCGCGCTTAGGGTTTCTGGGCGGCGACCAGGAGCTTTGTGAGCTAGTAGCGAGGCACAACCCCTGGGCAGTTGCCATCGACGCGCCGCTGGGTCTCCCTCTAGGCTGGGGCTGCTTAGAGCAGCCCTGCGCCTGCGGCCAGTGTGCGGCTGCGACGGAAGACCGCCGCCGCGCCTGTGAGGTTGAGCTGCGCCAGCGCGGCATCCCCTGCTATTGGACCACCCGGCGCTCCATCATCAAAGCGATGGTCTACCGGGGCATCGGCCTGCGCCGCACCCTGACCGAGCAAGGTGTGCGGGCGTTGGAGGTCTATCCCTACGGCATCAAGCGGGTTCTGTGGGGAAGCAAGCTCCCCAAGAAGACCACGCCGGCAGGCCTCGCGTTCCTGTGGGGCAAGCTGGGCGAGCTCTTCCCATCGCTGAGCAGCACAGCCTACGAGCCCAACCACGACCTGGCCGACGCGCTGCTGGCGGCGTACGCCGCGCGATTGCACGGAGCGGGCAGGACGGTGCTGCTGGGCATTGAGTCGGAGGGGCAGATTGTGCTGCCTGAGGGCGTTGGGATAGACCGGCGCTAGAAGGTGCCGAAGCTGAGGCGTGTCATTGCGCCAAAGACCGCGAGGGTCAGCAAGAAGGTGAGCACGGAAACTACCCGGGACAAGCGCGCGAGGCCGTCCGCTGAAGCGGGGTCGGTCTCCAGAAGCGACAGCAACCGCGGGCCTATGAGTATGGAGTGGACTGCGGTAAGGCCAAGGAGGGCAGCCACTAACGCCATCTTTAGCATCAGACCTTGCCCAAAGGGAGTGGTGGTTAGCACGGCAGGTGTAGCAAGCAACGGGCCGGCGCGCCACAGGCCGGTAAGGATAGCTAGCAAGAGGCTGGCCCAAGCCAGGTGGTTGAAGCGCCGCACCATAATGGCCAGCGCTACCTGACGCAGAGGCGACTCCCCAAGGGGCCGGAGGCCGGGGAGAGTGACGTAGACCAGGGTGACCTGGGAGCCTAGCCAGACGGACGCGCCAATAAGGTGGAGCCAGTGCGCTAGGGCGGCAGAGAGAACGGCTAGATCACTGGGCGTAGACAGATGCTCTGCTCCCGCCCGGGGCCTACTCCAATCACATCCACAGAGGTCTTCAATAGCGCTTCCAGCCGGCGCACGTAGTGCTGTGCTTCAGCGGGCAGATCCGTGAATTGGCGCGCCTCTGAGGTGGGGGAGAGCCAGCCAGGAATCTCCTCGTAGACCGGGGTGCAACGCTCCAGGGAGTCCAGTTTGGTGGGGAACTCATTGATCACCCGGCCGTCAAGCTTATAGCCGGTGCAGATTTTGATGACGGGATAGATATCTAGTACGTCCAAGCGCACCAACGCCACGCTGGTAAAGTCGTTGACCTCGGTGCTGTAGCGACCCGCCACCGCATCGAACCAGCCGCAGCGTCGCCCGCGGCCCGATGTGGTGCCGTATTCGTGACCGCGCTCACGCAAATCATCGCCTTCTTGGCCGTACAGCTCTGTGGGCAGTGGGCCGCCGCCGACGCGCGTGGTGTAGGCCTTGAACACCCCCAACGCTTTGGTAATCTTGGTAGGCGGTATGCCGGAGCCTATACCAGCGCCGCCGGCACTGGTGAGCGAACTCGTAACATAGGGATAGGTGCCGTGCTCAAGGTCGAGCAATGTTCCTTGCGCGCCCTCCAGCAACACGAGCTTGTCCTCACTGATAGCGGAGCGGACCAGGCTGCCGGTTTCACGGATATAGGGAGCAAGCTGCCTCCCGTATTCCAGGTACTCCTCATAAATAGGTTCCAGCTCTAGGGGCTCATGGTCGTATACCTTGGTGATGAGCTGGTTCTTGCGCTCCAGCGCGAAGCTCAACTGCTCCCGGAACACCGCGGGGTTCAGGAGGTCGCCAACACGGAGGCCGATGCGGGTAGCCTTATCGGTGTACAACGGGCCAATGCCGAGCTGCAGGGTGCCGATAGCGCTCTCACCGCGCGCAATCTCGTCCAGGTGGTCGAGCAGCGGGTGGTACGGCATGATGAGGTGGGCTTGATCACTCACGAAGAGACGGCCCTCTGTGGAAACACCCACGTCGTGCACAACTGCCAGCTCTTTCAGGAACGCCTGCGGGCTAAAGGCAACGCCGTTGCCAATGACGCAAACGGCGGACTCGTGAAAGATGCCGCAGGGTATGATATGCATGGCGAACTCGCCGAGGGGATTCCGAACGGTATGACCGGCGTTGTGGCCGCCGTTATAGCGAACAACCATCGTCGCCTGCTCGGAGAGCAGGTCGATGACTTTACCCTTGCCTTCGTCGCCCCAATGTCCCCCCACAACCACAATAGCTGGCATAAAACGAATTCTCCTAGTCTTTACACAAAGAAAGCGGCCCGCGGGCCGTGCATTAGTATACCAAAGAGCTTCATCTCTTAACAGGCCCGAGGCAACCCGCCATCATCTCGGGGGCTCAGCACCAGGTAGCGCAATATCTTCCGCCCATGCTCCTTCGCCCAGAAAGACTGGGGGAAAGAGGCTGTTGCTATTCTACGTGCTAGAAGCATTATGCACTACATAAATAAAAAAGCGCTAGGACGCCGCTATGTTACCACGTTCCTGCCTACCCAAAAAACCACTGACGCCGCACAGAGACGCGCAAACGGTTATCATATTAATAGTCGTGGAGTACGAGAGTACCAACTATGAAGAACGAGCCAAAAACAAGATAAGCACCTAAAAGCGCTCCTGGAGGAAAACGGCCGGCATCTTGATGCGTTGCTGGGCGCGGAACCTGCCGTATGAGGGGCACCCAGAATGTACCAGGCATAGAACGCATTGACGGCTGCACAGCTAGGGGGTAACCTTAACCCGCCACAGGCCGTTTCCTCGGCACAGCAGGATACCCTAATAGGACCGGCGTTCATTGGAGCGGCTCTACCGAGGAACGAAGCATTGTACACCGTAGAAAGTTGTATCCCAGAGGAGGTACTTCCATGTCGATAACACTCGCCGAGGCGAATACCATCGCGGCTACCGCCGTAGCAAAGGCAGCAGAGTACGGCGCACGCATTAGTGTTGCGATTGTTGACGTAGGCGGCGGGCCGCTGGTAGTCAACCGCATGGACGGAGCATCGCTCTCCAGCCTGCTGGGCGCACAAGGCAAAGCAAAGGCGTCGGCGATCTTCAGCCGGCCCAGCGCGCTGCTGGCTCAGGCAACGGAGAGCCCCACTATGCGGGCAATTCTAGCCACAGCCGGCGATGACTTGGTACCTGGTCAGGGCGCAGTACCCATCTACCGCAACGGCATTCTGGAAGGGGCGGTTGGGTGCGGCGGCGGTTCCGGAGAGCAGGACGAGACGTGCGCATCAAGCGGTGTGGAGGCTGCAAAACTAAGCATTACCCGCTAGCAAACACGCCAAGAGGGGATAGTGAAGGACTACACAAACGGTAATTACTATGCTAAACTTGCATGGCTCTTAACCCGAGGCCTTAGTTGTGGCCTCACAATATAGACAAAATATAGGTAGCGCCTAAAAACCAAACGGGGAGGAGAACAGCTCGGTTATGTCTTTTGTAATCACCGACACGTGTGCCGGAGTAAAGGACGCTTCTTGCGTCACCGTTTGCCCAGTGGACTGCATCATCACGAATGATGAGCAGCCGCAATATTTTATCAATCCTGAGGAGTGCATCGATTGCGGTGCATGCGTTCCAGAGTGCCCGGTCAACGCCATTTACAATGAGCAGGAGTCTCTGCCAAACGGGCAGGACATCTGGATCCAGATCAACAAGGACTTTGGAAATATAGATGATGCCGCATTCAACGCCCAGCATGGCGAAGTGATTGCTGCTGCCAAGGAGCAGAACAAGGACAGCGAGTACGCCGACGCTGCGCTCTACTCCTAAAGCAAGCCCCCTCACAGACAACCTAGAGAAAAAAAGAAGCCCCTCAAATTGAGGGGCTTCTTTTTGTTGCCTGCCGTGCTTAGAGAATGGCCGCCCGGGGCCGGCGACGCAACCGCCACAGGCTGGGGAAGCTGGCCCGGTCTACCTTGAGGATGGCCGCGTATTTGCGGGCGTTCTCTAAATGCGCGGCATCGCCGCTGAGCCGGTAGCGGTTAAAGCTATCGAGCATCTTGTCCGCTATCAGGTTGATGTCGAAGCCCAGAATGTACTGCTCACTGGCATGCAGCATAGCTTCCCGGTAGATATTAAAGTGGTTGGAGAGCTTCTGGAGCATCTCCCGCTGCTGCGTGGCGCTAGCCATATCGTGGTCGGAAGCAATGCGGTAGTAGTTCTTCCCGCTGATAACGTGATAGCCGATATCAATGCCCGGGCTGGTGCGGTACTCTTTGCGCCAGCGGTCCCAGCGCCGGCGTCGTTGCAGGCTGGCGGGAAATACGCCCGCAATAAACAGCGAGTAGTCGCCCAGTTTGCGATAGGCCTCAAAGAGGTTGGGGAAGCGGGCCGCAATATCCATCTCGCGCATCAGATCAGAGAGCAGGTAGCCTAAGCGCCGGTTGTCCTGGATGAGCGGGAAGAGGTCCCTTGTATGGAGGAACTCTGCCATCATCCCCGTGAGATAGTCCAAGACCGAGGCATCGCTACTTCTGCGCTCTACGTAGAGCGTCTTAAGGAGGAAGAGGTAAAAGAGGCTCCTGAGGCTGATGTTGCGCAACTCGCCGATGTCGTCATAGAAGGCGCTCAGCAGGTCATCCACCTCTCCGGAGAAGGATGTGTCTGCAACGTTCTGGCCGGAGTTAGCGGTCACGGTCTGCTGCAAACGCAGAATTCGCTCTTCAACTGTCCACATAGCTACCTCCGAGTCACCGTTACCGGAAGTGTTTTGATTATGTACGCGTTGGGCGCCGAGTAGCAAGCAAGGGAGTACACGGGTAAACTCCCGGATTTGATAAGACCTGAGACGAGTCCTATACTAAGGCAGTTTTACCACCCTAGAGGAGTCTCAATGACCCAAGAGATGCAGGAATCGCCAGACGAGATTAAACCGGCTGGTTGGTTCACTCGCACCAAGGTGAGCTTTTACGATACCTTCGGCATTTTGTCCGATCCGGTGTTCCGATGGTACTGGTTCGCCACCTTTGGCTACTACACGGGCCTTCGTATTGAAGAGCTAGCCCGCGGCTGGCTGGCCTATGACATGACTAAGTCCGCCATGATGCTGGGGCTGGTAATCATAAGCCAGGGGCTCCCTCACGCGATCATCGGGGCAGTAGGCGGCACGCTGGCCGACCGTATCCCCAAGCGCACGCTGCTTATCTGGATGCAAGCGCTCCTGGCTGGGAACGCCTTTATCATGTGGCTGCTCTTGGTCACGGGCAATGCAGAATACTGGCACGTGGTGGTCATAGCCATTATCCACGGCACAGGGGTAGGACTGTCCTTGCCTGCCCGGCTCTCTTACGTTGCGGAGGTAGTGAGGCCCGACCAGTTTGTGCGGGCGTACGGCCTCTACTACGTTGCCCTTAACACCATGCGCATAGGCGGGCCGGCATTGGGCGGCCTGCTAGTGGTCTGGGTGGGCATGAGCGGCGCGTACTTTGTCATCGTTGCGATGCACATGTGGTCGTTCTTTGCTATGTTCCGGGTGCATCCGCAGACGCCGCCGCCGGCGCCCAGCGGCAAGTCCTTCATCAGCGACCTGGCAGAAGCCTTTGCGTTTGCCAGAAGGACGCGCTTCCTCCTCATCCTCCTGGGTTCAGAAATTGGCAAGGCGATGTGCGTCTCCCCTTCACGACAGTTGATGCCGGTGTTTGCGGGAGCCACCGTGTTCGCCGTAGGCGCAGGCGGCTTGGGTACGCTTCAGGCTGCGCTGGGGGCCGGCGCACTAGCGGGATCGGTGGTAGCCGCTGTTGGCGGAGGCATCAAGCGCAAGACGCTGGCCCTGATGGTTGTAGGTGCGTTAGAAGGCGTTGTCCTTTTAATGTTCGCCAACTCTCCCGTATTCCTCATTGCGATCGTGTGTATTGGGGTGTTCGGCAGTGGGACGGCTATCTACACCACCCTTGAAAGCACGCTCTTCCAGCTTAGCGCCACTCCAGACATGCGTGGCCGGGTGATGGGCCTGCGCATGATGTCGAGCGCCATCGAGCCCCTAGGCGTGCTGCCCCTTAGCTACCTGGCAGACGTAGTTGGCGCACGGTTTGCGGTAAGCGTGGCTGGCGTAGTGGTCGTCTTCTTCATGTTTGGGTTGGGTACGCTGTTCCCTGACTTCCGGAAACACGAGACCGAGATGCCTGCGGGCGGCGGGGCGGCGCGGTCCCACTAGCGGCTACGCAGCACGACGCCGGTCACGCCGGCGCGGACAAACTTGTAAAACCGCCGGTCTCTAGATGCGCTAGGGAACCTCTGAACAACCGGCGTCATTCCGTCTCTCGCGGGAACCCAGGGGGTCTCCCCAAGCCAACAGCCAGGGACCCGGCGCCTTCACCCCCATCCTAACCTTCCCCATCAAGGGGGAAGGGACTTGTGCAGAGGTTAGCTAGGGTTTGCGTAGGACGATGGTGTAGTCGCCGGGAAAATAGCCCTGATTGATGACTACGTTGGGGGACAGGGTGCGGCAAAACTCCAGCACCTGCTCCGGTTGCTCACTGTAGTAGATGCTCTCGCTCATGGGCGAGTAGCTGGGCGGACCGAGAAAGTTGAAGGCGACCGCCTGGGTGCATCCCGCATACATCGCGGCCACTAGGGCTCGGAAGTAGCTGGGATGCTCCGGCACCCGTATGTTGAGCGTACCGGAAGCCACCACGTAGTCACTGGGCTGCTCCAAGCCCTCCTCAAGGATGTCCCGTACTAAGAAGTGGCCCTGGGGATACTTTTGGGCGGCGGCCTCCACCAGCTTTGGGGAGATGTCATACCCCGCGTAGTAGACGGGGCTGGGCGCAGTCGCACGGGGAGCTGTAGTCGTGGACGGCCGGTGGGGGAAGGCCTGGTGGCCCTGGTCTTGAAGGAAGCCGCAGAGGTCACCCAAGCCGCAGCCGATATCCGCTACGGAGCAGCCGCGCCACGTGTGGAGCAGATCGTAGAGCACCTGAAAGCGGATGCGCTGCGTGCTGCTGCTGATCCAGTGGAGCGAACGAGCGTCGTCAGGGCCGTAGCGAGCCAGCTGCTGCTCGTAGAAGGCAACGAGCGTATCGCGACCCGGCATAGCGTTAAGGGAATCGGGCATTTTGGGGATTTCGGGAGAACCCAGGCATCAAAAAATGCGCATTGGCTTGACAATAATAGCGCAGAGGTTTACGATCATGTTGCCTAATGGCGCAGCCGAAAGGCTAGGAAGTTGTTTGGAGGTGCTTGATGATTCATGATCGCACCATACAGAAACTAAACTGCGTATGGCAAGTTGAGGTATGACGCCTCGCATAGCCGAGGCTCTCAAACCTTCGAACTCGCCTCTCACTTGTTGCTGACACCTCACAAGGTCGGCAATCCAAGGGCGGGGGTCCCGCCAAGGTAGAACGAAGTAAATATTTGGGCCGTCCAGCATGCTGGACGGCCCTTTTTGTTGCGCGTTTATTTAGGGACTAACGCTGGGCGCTGCGTGCGGCGCGGGCCTGGGCGATCTCCTCCTCCATCCACTGGGGCATGCCGTAGTAGAGGCCGGAGGGCACGGACCGGCGCGGGGCTCCCTCGTCAAGGTTGCCACGGAGGACTTGCGTGCCATTGGTGCGCGGCAGGTAGAGCGAATGGTTACGCTCCGGGTCTCTGAGGATGCCCTTAGGATCGCGGCCCTCCTCAATCGCCTTGAGGTCATTCATGAACTGGCGCCGCAGCATGATTACTCCCTCATCGCTTGCGCCCAGGTGCTCGTTCTCGCGGTCGCTGACGGTGCCCTGGCCTACCCAGGCCACAATGTCCTGGTTCACGGTATGAGAGGTGATCCAGCGTCCTGTTACCGAGTCGGTGATAGGCGACCAGAAATAGGGGACACTGGGCTGCTCAAAGGGCTCATCCCCGGGCAGGCGGTCGATGTTCCAGCAGACGCTCAGGGTATTGTGGTCGTCCAGCGGCACGCGCCACTCGAAGTGGGTCACGTAGAGCGCGTTGGGCCACAGGGCCACGCGGCCTATCTGCCACTCCTCCTGCCCTTCCACCAGCCGCTTGTACTCGATGCCCCACTCAAAGTCTTCAAAGTCGATCTTGAGGTGGGTGGGCAGGCGGGTCTCCGGATCGCGCTCACCCCGCATGTACTGCGTCCAGTTGGCGTGGAGCCACTCAAAGTGGACGGGGTCGATGTCATTCTCCGCGCACTGGAGCCAGTTGCAGGGGATGGGCGAGAAGACGATGCTTTTGTAACCAATCTCGTTGAAGATGTCCCAGTCCCAAAGCTCCGGCACCGGGTCAGGGCCCATGTAGGCCCAGAGGAGACCGGCCTTCTCTTTGATGGGGTAGGCCTTTATCTTTATCTTCTCTTTGAAGTTAGCCCCAGGATGGGCAATCTCCTCGAAAGGCTGGCTGATACAGTTGCCTTTTTCATCGTAGGCCCAGCCGTGGTAGTTGCAGCGGAGACCGCACTCCTCAACCATACCGTAGCTGAGGTCCGCGCGGCGGTGCGCGCAGTGGAGGTCGATCATGCCGTAGGTGCCCGCTTTGTCTCTGTAGAGCACCAGGTCTTCACCCATAAGGCGCACCTGCTTAGTAGGGCTCTCCTCCAGCTCCTTAGCAGCAGCAATGGGCTGCCAGTAGCGTCGCATGAGGTTGCCCATGGGTGTGCCCGGGCCGACCTTTGTTAATAGCTCATTGTCTTCTATGCTTAGCATGCTGGTTCTCCTACTATAGGCCGTGGTTGTTTTGTAGCACTCCTGCTCAGGTCTGTCAACGGAACGGATAGGCGCGGATGTGGCGCGTCTGCCCCAAAGTGCTATGCTAGCAGCTACGCCAAGAGAGGAACCATGTCTACCGCAAACCAAGCCCAGATGCCAGTGCAGCCCAAGAAGCCCCGCTTCTACTACGGCTGGATCATCGTTGCTGTCTCCTCCCTCACAGACTTTGTCGCCTTTGGGGCAGGCAACAACAGCCTGGGCGTCTTCCTCCGGCCGATGAGTGAGAGCCTGGGATGGAGCCGCACCCTCTTCACCGGCGCAGCCACGCTCCAGAGCCTGGGCAATGTAATGATCTCTCCCATTGTTGGGCCCCTCATCGACCGGCGAGACCCCCGCTGGATTATGCTCACCGCCGCAGTTATAGCCGCGATAAGCTACAACCTTATGGGCAGGATCACCGAGCCCTGGCAGTTCTACATTCTCTACACGACGGCCACCGCACTGGGCCTTAACGAGCTAGGCATCCTGGTGACGAACGTGCTGGTCTCCAAGTGGTTCATTCGTATGCGGGGCCGCGCTCTAGCGGTGATCTCCATTGGCAATAACTTCGGCGCAATTTTCATTATCCCCTTCACTGCCTGGCTAGTAGTGAACAATGGATGGAGGGCGGCCTGGGGCACCCTGGGGACGCTTATTGTGCTCATACTGATTCCTCCGGTGGCAATCTTTATGCGCCGCACGCCGGAGGACATTGGACTGCGACCGGACGGCGACCCGCCGCCACAAGATGATCCCCCACAAAGCGCCGACGCGGCGGCAGAGCAGCCCCGACCACCACGGCGAGAGGAGCCGCGCTGGGGCGTGAAGGATGCGCTGCGAGTCCGCTCTACGTGGTTTCTGGTTATCTCCGCTAACCTCTACTCCGTGGCCGCGTCTGGGATGATTGTGCACCAGTTCCCTTATCTAACTGATGTGGGTTATAGCGTCCAAATAGCCAGTCTTATCGTGGCGTTGAACCACTTTACCGCCATCTTCTCCAAGACTTTCTGGGGCTTGATGGCCGAGCGCTTCCAGATACGCCTCTGCCTGATGGCGTGCTTTGCGTTCCGCATTGTGTCTATTCTCACGCTGCTCCTAGGCTCAGGCATCCCCCGTATCCTGATATTCAGCACCTTTAGCGGCATTGGGCAAGGCCACGCGCCGTTGAGCGCAGCGATCTGGCCCGACTACTTTGGCCGGGCGTCGGTGGGAGCAATCCGAGGCGTGCTGCAGCCCTTCCACATCTTTGGCAGCCTGGGAGGACCGCTCTTTGCCGCCTTTGTCTTTGACCTAACAGGCAGCTATGAGGGCGGCTTCTTTGCCTACGCAGCCTCGCTGTTCTTTGGCGGTATGCTGGTCTACTTTGCCAGGCCGCCCGGACCTGCGCCCGTCAGACCCGCTGAGCCGGTCGCCGCGGGAACGCAGCCGACCGTTGCAACCTAAGTCTAGGACGACGGCGCCCTAAGCCGACTATGACCACAACCCACCAAACTGCGCCCTCCGCCGAGCAAGGACGCAAACCCCGTATCTTCTACGGCTGGTACCTGGTAGCCGCCAGCTTTTTCAGCAACACCCTGACCGCCGGTCTCTACTGGCAGGGGTTCCAGGTCTTCTTCCTGCCGCTGATCAAGGAGTTCGGGTGGAGCCGCGCGGCGCTCTCCGGGGCGTTTGCCTTGCGGCAAGTGGAGACGGGAATTGCAGCGCCCGTCGTGGGAGTCGCCATAGATAAGTGGGGGCCGCGGCGCGTCATCATGATGTCGGCGTGGATGCTCGCCTTAGGACTGATGTTGGTGGGCTTCACCTCGAACCTGATAACCTTCTACATCTTCTTTTTCTTCGCTTCCATTGGGGCAAGCGGCACCTCCCACAGCGTGTCCTGGGCAGTGCTCCTTGCCCGCTGGTTCAGCCGCCGCAGGGGCACCGCGATAGGTATCGGCACCTCCGGGCCGGCGCTTGCGGGCTTCATCTTAGTGATCCTGAGCTGGAGCGTGGAGACTTTTGGCTGGAGAATCAGCATCCAGGCCGGCGGAGCCGTCGCTTTGGTGGTGCTGCTGGCATTCTCCCTGGTGGTGCGAGACCGTCCTGAGGATATGGGACTGCTGCCGGACGGCGAGGCCCTACCCTCGCCCAACGACTCCGCCAAAACCTCAAGACCGGCGCAGAGAGAGGAGCAGTTTACGGTAGCGGCGGCGCTGCGGGACTACCGGTTCTGGGTGTTGACGTTACTCTTCACCAGTCTCTTCTTTGGCACCAGCGGCATGCACGTGCATCACGTGCCCTATTTCCAGAACGATCTGGGGCTCAGCTCCACGGAGGCGGCGGCTATTGTGGCGGTGGTGTTTCTGGTGAGCGGCGTGGGACGCATAGGCGTAGGAGTGCTTACGGACATCCTGGACCTGCGGATAGTGCTGAGCATAATAGTGATCCTGAATATCTCGTCGTGGGCGTACTTGCTAGCTGCGCCGCTGAACTCGTGGCTCATGGTGATGCCCTATGCAATCCTGTTCGGCATACCCTTTGGGGCAGTAGTATCGATACGGCCGCTGCTGATGGCCAAGCTCTTCGGCGGGCGATCGCTTGGGAGCCTTCTCGGGTTGTTTCAAGCGGGCGCGCTGGGATCGGGCATAGTAGGCCCGGTAGCTATGGGCTGGATCTACGACGTGCAGGGCAGCTACCATACGTCGCTGTTCCTGTTCCTGGCGGTGTCCGTAATGGCTGCGCCGCTAGTATTCCTCATACGGCCTCGGCTGACGCCGACCGAATCTAACAGCGTCCTGAGCTAACTCAACTGACATCACTAGGCTAGAGAAGGAGTCTGATCAATGGACTACAACGAGGCGCTGCCCTTTCTCCAGGAAAACAACCTGGGAGTGGTCACTACGGTGGGCAAATCCGGCAGAGTACAGGCGACGGTGGTGAGCGCGGGCGCGTACGACGGCAAGGTGGTCTACACCTGCCGCGAAGAGCAGATAAAGGTGAAGAACGTGCGGAACGGCAGCCGCAGCACCGTGACCATTGTAAAGCCGGACAACCGGCGCTACGTGACGGTGGAGGGCCCTGCAGTGGCCATTGGGTGGGACAACACCCCGCCGGAAGAGCTGCTCCCCCTCCTACAGAATGTGCAGCAGGCGGTTGGCCGTAAGGTGGGCGAACCCGAGGAGTTTGAGCGGGCTATGCGGAACGACCGGCGTACCATCATCTTTGTGACGCCGGAGCACATCTACGGGAGCCTGTGAGCGGTGAACCCCAGTACGGCGCAGCAGCGCGCAGGCTAGCGCGGGCGATTAGCCGCTGTTCCCGATTGGGTGCACTTTGAGAAAGTTGGTGCGAACACCCGCGCGCAGGGGCATGGAGCCGACCACCAGCACCGTGTCTCCCGACTGAACCAGACCCCGGCTGAGCAACTGCGCCTCCATCTGCGCGAGCATGGCATCGGCGCTTTCCTGCACTTCGCAATGCAGGGGCTGCACTCCCCAACGCAGCGCCATCCAACGATAAAGCTGCTCATCGGGCGTAAAGGCGTAGATGGGCACCTCAGGCCTGTAGGCGGAAAGCAGGTTCGCCACCCGGCCCGTGCGGGTCAATCCCGCAATCGCCCGCACTTCCAGATCATTAGCCATTGACTGGGCAGCGTGGCTAATGGCCTGCGCATCCTTTGAAGCATCCTGAGGGTGCAGCTCCATCTGCTCGTGGAAATCAGACGGCCTGGCGAAGGATTCCGCCTCTACTATGATGCGCGCCATGGTTTCGACCGCAAGGACGGGGTGCTTGCCTACCGCCGTCTCGCCGGAGAGCATCAGCGCGTCGCCGCCCTCCCAGGCAGCGTTGGCAACATCGGAGACCTCGGCGCGGGAGGGAATGGACTCATTCATCAGTGACTCCAGCATCTGCGTAGCGATAATGCAGGGAATGCCGAGGATACGCGCCTGATACACCATCCGTTTCTGGAGTATGGGCACTCGCTCCGGCCCCACTTCTACGCCCAGATCGCCCCTAGCCACCATCACGCCATCGCTGGCCGCTACTACTTCCTCTAAGTGCTCGGCTGCCTGCGCTGTCTCAACTTTAACGATGAGGGGCACGCTGCGGCCGTGGCGCTGCATACGGTCTCGCGCCATTTGTAAGTCAGCCGCGCGGCGAACATAGCTCAGGGCAACGCAGTCCACGCCCAGGTCGAGGCCAAAGGCGAGGTCTGCTTCATCCTTCACGGTCATGGACGGCATTGAGAGCGCACCGCCGGGGATGTTGATGCCCTGGCGCTCACGCAACATGCCGCCCCGCTCCACCACGCAATGCACCTTAGGTGCGGCAACGGAGTAGACACGTAACGCCAGGCGGCCGTCCGAGATAAGGAGCAGGTCTCCCTCGCTCACATCTGCAGGCAAATGAGGGTAGGAGGTGCTGACCCCCTGAGCCGTGCCTTCAACAGGATCCGTAGTAATAGTAATGAACGCGCCGTCCCTTAGCTCTACCGGCCCGCCACCGGCCAGCGTACCGGTACGGATCTTTGGGCCCTGCAAGTCCAGCATGACGGCTATTGCCTGATCCAGCCGCGCCGCGGCCTCCCGTATCCACTGGATGCGCTGCGCATGATCATCGTGACCGCCGTGGGAGAAGTTGAGGCGGAAGACGTTCACGCCGGCCAGGATGAGAGCCTCCACCAGTTCCGGTGTGTCTGTGGCCGGACCAAGGGTGGCGACTATCTTTGCCCGCTGCGTCCAGGGGGATTCGCTGCTCATCACTTTTGTGCCAGCATACGGGCAATCATTTGCGGAAAATATGGTAGTAGAGCTGTCCCCACCAGTTCAGCTGGTCGGACATATCTATCTGCTGGCCTCGCCAGTAAACGGTGCGGCTCTGAGGACGCCCGAAAAAGCCGGCCGCCGCCACCACGAGCATGAGGATGCCCAGATAGAGCGCAAAGGGAGTAGCAGGGCCAAGCACCCCTAATAACGATACCCCCAACGGAATGAGGGCAAAGAGGGCCAGTTGCCCCGGAGATGACGGCCGAAGATTACCCAATCCCACTCCTTTTTGCGAGGCTGGGCTTAGACCGGGAACTCCACTTTGATAAAGCGCTCAAAGAAGCGGCCCTCCTGGTCTTTCATGCGCCCGCTCCAACGGTCCCGCCAGCGCTGCTTGGTCTCTTCCGGCGGACCAAACTGGCTCACATGGCTGGCGAGCGCGTTAAGCTTGGAGTCCAGGAAGTCGGTGATGTCTACTTCCGTGTCGTACTTGTCCGAATTGAAGCCGGCAAAGAGGTAGACCTCCCGCACTTTGTGGGGTGTCAGCCCTTCTTCTTCCAGCTCTGGGAAGTGGAGGCGGTCCCGGGCGTAGGGGTAGGTGGCGTCTAAGCTCACCTGCCCGGACATGCGGTGGTCCCGGTGCTGCCACTGGAAGGGGTTGTGGGTAACCACACGGAAGGGTTTGTACTTGCGAATGAGGCGGACAAGCTGGCCCCTGAACTGGGTGGTGTCCTCCAGCTCACCGTCCGCGTTGGGAAGGATGACGACTTCTGAAATGCCCATATGCTTGGCGGCTTCCCGCTGCTCCTCGTCGCGGAGCTCAACGAGCTTGGCGGAGGTCATCTCCAGCAACTCCGAACCCTTCTCGCCGTTGGTGGCAACACAGAGGACTACCCGGTAGCCCTCCGCAGCCCAGCGGGCGCAACTACCGCCGCAGCCGGCGTCGCAATCGTCGGGATGGGCTGCCACTACGAGAATCGTTTCGGGTTGGTCCGCCATGTATCGGGCTCCTTGAAGGTCGCTACGCGTTTCACATAGTACCCAGGCACAGGAGGGCGGGTCAATATCCATCGCCTTGACGCTTCCTAACGCCGCGCTATGATGGGACTGCCGCAGAGCGGATGCCAGCGCCAAGGAGCCGAGATGCCAGAGTTCACCCTGAGTGTAGTAGACCAATCGCCCATGCGGATGGGTGGGACCGCGGCCGAGGCCCTCCAAGAGAGCGTGGCGCTTGCAAAAGCCGTGGATGAGTTTGGCTACGAACGCTACTGGGTGACCGAGCACCACAGCTCCCAGTCGGTGGCCGGCACCGCGCCGGAGATCCTGATAGGCCAGATAGCCGCAAACACCCAGCGCATCCACGTGGGGAGCGCGGGAGTTATGCTCACGCACTACTCGGCGCTGAAAGTGGCGGAGGTCTTCCGCCTTTTGTCCGCGTTCTACCCCGGACGCGTGGACCTCGGCCTGGGCCGCGCGCCCGGTAGCGACCGCCGCACCGCGGTAGCGCTGGCGTACCCACGGCAACCTGCGCCCGTAGATGAGTTCCCACGCCAGGTCACGGACCTGTTGGGCTTTCTGCACGGGACGCAAGCGGCGCAGGATCCTTCGACAAACCCAGGACAAGGCCAGATGGCGGGGATTAGCGCACAGCCGGGGACAGTGGCGCCAGAGAACCTGCCGGAGGTGTGGCTGCTGGGCTCCAGCGACTATAGCGCGCAGCTGGCCGCAGCGCTGGGGTTGCCCTTTGCCTTTGCCGATTTCTTTGGCTACGCCGGCGGCCAGGGTCCACAGGTAGCGGAGATATATCGTTCCCTGTTCCGTCCCTCAGCCTATCTCCAGGAGCCCAAGTTCAACGTGACGCTGCAGGTGGTCTGCGCCGAGACCGACGAGCGCGCCCGCTATCTCGGCTCAAGCAAGCGGCTACAGGTAGCGCGCACCCGCACCGGCGAGCGGCGTCAGGGGCTGGAATCGCCGGAGGAGGCGTTCCCGCTGGTGGAGCACCCAGAGCTAGGGCCGACCATCATGGCCTACACGTCGCATTTCATTGAGGGCGGGCCGGAGACGGTGCGCCAGGGCATTATGGACGCAGGAGA
Organism: Dehalococcoidia bacterium; assembly: GCA_965220215.1. Lineage (GTDB taxonomy): Bacteria > Chloroflexota > Dehalococcoidia > SHYD01 > SHYD01 > CBDDEI01. Next base: position 1,842,515 of record OZ244809.1, on the reverse strand, counting down.
GCGCTACGGGACGCAGGACATAGGCATGGTGACCTACTGCTACGATTTTGCGGATAGGGCGAACTCCTACCGGCTGGTGGCGGAGAGCTTTGGGCTAACGGCGGGTGAGTAACCGAGCCAACCACAGAGTTGCACGAGTAAGTGAGCTTAGAATGTGGTTGCTTGACAACGGGATTTGCAGCGGGTATGTTGAAAAAGAGCACTTCTTTTTTCCCTCTCCCCCGTATCTGTTCTCACTAGGAGTTTAGGCAAAGCCGAACTATAACTTATGGCGAAGTTTATCTTCGTTACTGGTGGCGTAGTAAGTTCAGTAGGCAAAGGCATCACGGTGGCCTCCATAGGCCGGATCCTTGAGAGCCGCGGTATCAACGTCTCTCTCCAAAAGCTAGACCCCTACCTCAACGTAGACCCCGGAACCATGTCCCCCTACCAGCACGGCGAGGTTTTTGTGACCGAGGATGGCGCCGAAACCGACCTGGACTTGGGCCACTACGAACGCTTCACCGATATCAGCCTCACCAGCGCCTCAAGCATCACCACCGGACAGATTTACCGATCAGTGCTCCAGAAGGAGCGCCGTGGTGATTTCCTAGGCGGCACCATTCAAGTAGTCCCCCACGTGACCAACGAGATCAAGGGACGCATCAAGACGCTGGCGCAGGAGAGTGCGGCAGAGGTGCTCATAGTAGAGGTAGGCGGTACGGTAGGAGACATTGAGGGCCTGCCTTTCTTAGAAGCCATACGGCAAATGCGTAACGAGGTAGGCCGAGATAACGTACTGTACGTACACGTCACTTATCTTCCCTACATTATGGCTACCGGAGAGCTAAAGACAAAGCCAACCCAGCACAGCGTGCAAGAATTGCGTCGTATAGGCATCCAGCCAGACGTGATCCTCTGCCGCAGCGATTATCCTGTTGATGAAGACATCAAAGATAAGATTGCACTGCACTGCGACGTGGAGAACCGGGCGGTGATTCCCGTTCCCACGGTCCAGACGGTCTACGAAGTGCCCCAGATCCTGGAGGACCTGGGCTTGGACGACGTGATCACCGACCGCTTTGACCTTGAGGGCAAGGGCCCCGGCATGGGTAAGTGGCGGGACATGGTAACCCGGATCAAGCAGCCCATGGACAAAGTGCCCATCGCGCTAGTGGGCAAGTATGTGCAGCTTAAGGACGCCTATCTCTCCGTTGCGGAATCGCTACGCCACGCGGCGCTGTACTACGGCTTCGTGCCGGACGTACAGTGGATCGATTCGGAGGCGCTGGAGCACGCAGGCGGGGAAGAGCTGCTGGCGCACGTGAAGGGGATCGTGGTGCCGGGCGGGTTTGGATATCGCGGGGTAGAGGGCATGTGCGTTGCAGCCCACTATGCGCGAACGAACCAGGTGCCCTATCTTGGCCTATGCCTGGGCTTCCAGATGATGGTCATCGAGTTCGGGCGGCATGCGCTGTGCACCAGTGAGGTAAACTCCACCGAGTTCGTCAAAGACGTGCAGCACCCAATTATCGATCTTATGCCGGAACAGCGCGGCGTGGCGGATATGGGCGGGACAATGCGGCTGGGCTCCTACCCCTGCCGCCTAGTGCCAGGCACGCGCGCAGCTAGCGCCTATGGAGAAGCCACGATCCATGAGCGGCATAGGCACCGCTTTGAAGTGAATAATGACTACCGTGATCTGCTGGAGCAGCACGGGATGGTGCTGAGCGGCCTATCCCCGGACGGCACACTGGTGGAGATGGCAGAACTGAAGGACCATCCTTGGATGCTTGGCTCCCAGTTCCACCCGGAGTTCAGGTCACGACCAACCAGGCCGCATCCTCTGTTCAGGGACTTTACTGCAGCGGCCCTGACGACCAAGCGGGAAGGCGAGCAGTTCTCTTTTGTTGAGGGCGCGTAGCTCATCCAAGCCGCTTATTAAGCTGCGCCCAGCTTGCTCTAACCTCTCCTTGTGCCCAAAATCCCACGCTTTATTCGATGCACCAACCAGGTACTAAACAGCCGTCTTAAATAGTTAGCAGGAGAGAATCCCACCTCTCTTCACAACATAAGGAGAACGGAATTAACGTATGCAGCTTGACAAGCACTATCTAGCCTTGATATAGAAGCACCTAAGCTATACACATTGTGAGTACAGAAACCACATCCCACGGCACCACCTTTCAAGACCTTCAAGGAGTACGTGTGAACGTAGCAGAACTTGAGACTAGGAGCAGAGAAGATCTGCTCGAGATTGCCAAAGAGCTCGGCATCTCCGGATACAGCACCCTAAAGAAGCAGGAGCTGGTGACACGCTTGCTGCAAGCTCAGTCCGAGCAGGACGGCGCAGGCAGGACCAACGGCGACCTGTTCAGCGGCGGCATCCTAGAGACGGTCGATGATGGCTACGGGTTTTTGCGGGGCGATACGCTGCTGCCCGGCCTCAACGACATCTACGTCTCCCAATCCCAAGTACGGCGCTTTGGCCTGCGCACCGGCGACCTCGTGGCAGGTCTTATCCGGCCCCCCAAGGAGGGTGAGAAGTACTACGGACTCCTCCGGGTGGAGACGGTGAACAGCCTTGACCCGGAAGTAGCTCGCAGACGCCCTTACTTTGAAAGCCTAACTCCCATCTTCCCCGAAGTCCTCATCAACCTAGAAACCACTCCTGAGAGTATCTCCGCCCGCTTAGTCAACCTCATCTCCCCTATTGGACGCGGCCAGCGCGGCCTCATCGTTTCGCCGCCCAAAGCGGGCAAGACCTTCCTGCTGAAGGCTATCGCCAATGGCATTGTGGCTAACTACCGTGACATCCAACTCATGGTCTGTTTGATTGGCGAGCGTCCAGAAGAGGTAACGGATATGAAGCGCTCCGTCCGGGGCGAGGTCATCAGCTCCACCTTTGACGAGCCGGTGGAAGACCATATCCGAGTAGCAGAGATAGCGCTGGAGCGGGCAAAACGGTTGGTGGAAGGCGGCCAGCACGTAGTCATCCTCTTGGACAGCATCACGCGGCTGGCCCGCGCGTACAACCTGGGCATGCCGCCCAGCGGTCGTACCCTCTCCGGCGGCATTGATCCGATTGCGCTGTATCCGCCCAAGCGTTTCTTTGGCGCCGCACGCAATACGGAAGAGGGCGGCAGCCTCACCGTCATCGCCACGTGCCTTATCGATACCGGCAGCCGCATGGACGACGTGATCTACGAGGAGTTCAAGGGCACGGGCAACATGGAGCTGCATTTGGACCGCCGATTGGCGGAGAAACGGCTGTGGCCGGCCTTAGATATCCAGCGCAGCGGCACCCGTCGCGAAGAATTGCTGCTTGACGAGGCTACGTTAAATCGTGTATACCTTCTCAGACGAATTGTAGCCATGCTTGGCTCTAATGCGCAGAATCCGACGGAAGCCACGGAGCGTGTGCTGGAGCGGATGTCAAAGACAAAAGATAATGTTGAGTTTTTATCAACACTCAACAGGGACATGTAACTGGGTGAACTGTAAAGGATTTATAACCGATTCGGGGGTACGTTCTGGAGCGGCATGAATTACGGGCGAAACTAGAACCTCTAGTGGATCCCACACACCATACAGAGAAACGTCCTTCCCTCTCTGCCGCGGCCGTGAGGCTCTCTATCAAGTCGAGTCACGCCCCTTATCGCTACGCCCTACACGGCTTTCTAGTAGGAGTCGCGCTCATAGCCGTCAATGCGGATGCGCTGGGGTTTGGACAGCAGCAGCCCCAGAACGTGGTGTCTGCTGCCGCGGACAGCCCGGTATTGCAGACGCAGCAGTCTACAGACCTCTCTCAAGCGCCGGTGCGGAAAGCGGATTACTTAGTGAAGTCCGCTCTTCCGTTAGCCCCGGCACCCCAGGAAACCCAGGAGGCCCCGGTAGCCCAGGCAGCCCAGGCAATTCCGATTACTAAAGAAGTAGAAGTAACCCCCAGACTCGCTTCCGTCGAAAACAAGCCCCTGGCTCCCTCCATTCGTGAGTACATAGTAGTCCCCAACGATACCCTCTCCCAAATAGCCTCCAAATTTGATCTCACCACGCAGACCCTCATCTGGGCTAACAACATCCCCAATCCCGATAGCCTAAAACTGGGCAGTACGATCTCTATTCCGCCCACCACTGGCGTCCTCCATACCGTGAGAGAAGACGAAACGCTGAGCAGCCTTGCAACACGCTTCGACGTCGACACAAGCAAAATTCTCGCGTACCCGTTCAACGAGATACCGGATCCCAACACCTTAAGAATAGGCCAGAAGGTTATGGTGCCGGGCGGCATCAAGCCTGTCGTACGATTCGAGCGCGCGGTAGGAGCTACGCCCGCCAACGGTGGCGCTACACCGGCGGCGACACAGCTGCCGGGCACTCAGTTCCAGTGGCCCACTTCCGGCCCCATCTTCTCCTGGTTCAGCGCTGCGCATCGCGGTTTGGATATCTCTCCTGCCTACGGTACGCCCGTCTATGCAGCGGAAGCAGGCGTAGTGGTGAAGCTGGAATACCTAGACTGGGGGTATGGCTACCACCTCATCATCGATCACGAGAACGGCTATCAAACACTGTACGCTCACCTATCGAAGGCATTCGCTGTACCCGGCCAGCGGGTTGAACTCAGAGAGCATATTGGGAACGTGGGGATCACCGGTCGGGTGACCGGCCCACACCTGCACTTTGAAATGCACCACAACGGGGTCGCCTTCGATCCGCTCCAAGCCCTGCCGAGATAACCCCTAGAAAACGCTTACAAAAAAGCCCCGCGCTGTTGAGCACAGGGCTTTTTGAATGCGCTAAAACCGGCTAGCTGCGCCGCGCCTCCAGGACTACTACCTGCGTATCCTGAGGCAGCGTGGAGCGGCTCACGGTGAGCCGGGGTTGCGGGGCAACCTCCTTCACCCCCATCTCGTTGAGGAACTTGTCTACCGTATCCAGGTCTTCTCGCGCTTCTCCCTGACGGTAGTGCATAGGTACCACAACCTTGGGGCCGATGAGCTTCACCATTTCAGCGGCCTTAGACGCGTTGATGGTAGAGCCGCCGCCAACGGGCACCAGAAGGATGTCCACTGCGCCTAAGTCCTCCACCTGCTGCGAAGAGAGGCCGTGGCCAAGGTCGCCCAGGTGGCAGAGGACCAACGCTTCCAACTCCATGCGAAAGACGACGTTCTTGCCGAGGCGCTCTCCCTTGGCATCATCATGAAAAGTGCTAAGGCCGAATATGGGCACTTCCTGACTTTCATATTCGCCGGGGCCATCAAAGACTAAGGGCTCACCCTTTACCAGCCCCCGGTTAGCGTGGCCTTCATGGTGATGGCTGAGGAGCATCAGATCGGCCTCTTGGGATGCGGTAGGTTTGCCTTCAAAGGGAGGGGGGTCGATGACGACAGTGGCCTCCTTGCCTCGAACGCGGAAACCGGAGTGGCCGAGCCAGGTTATGTCCATACATTCCTCTCAGGTAACGTGGTTGGTGTGTTAGCTTGCATCAAGGTCGCGCCGGGGGATGAATCGCCAAACGGAGGGCAACGCAGCCGCGGCTAGGAGCAGTTTAATAAGATCGCCGGGAATAAAGGGCAGAAGGCCCAGGGGGATGGCCTGCTCAGGGCCTACAAAGTTAGCGAGCCAGATCAGCCCAGGAACATAGAGCACGGCATTCCCTGCAAGCATGGCAACCACACTGCGCCAGTAGCTCTTGTCCCATCCCCGCTCTGCTAAGAAGCCTACCACAAAGGCCGCCAGAATAAAGCCTGCTAAGTATCCCTGGCTGGCGACTCCTCCCGTCAGCGCGAACACTGGCATCCCAAGGGCGCCAATGCCAACGTAGGTGACCAGGCTTAATGCGCCGCGGCGGCTGCCCAAGACCGCGCCGGTGAGCAAGACGCCAAAGGTCTGCCCCGTGATCGGCACCGGCGTAAAGGGCAAAGGAATGGTTATGCGTGCACAAACGGCTATGAGGGTGCTGAATGCCAGGATGAGCAGCACCTCTTGAAGCAGGGTGCGATTCGGCAAGAGCGCCTGGGCAAGGGTAATCCGGGGGAATGCGTTCTCTCGCATGCTTTAGCTCCTGAGGAAGAGTTCGTTTATTCGGACGTGGCGGCAGACTGGGGTTGCCATTCCATAGCCATGGCGGCCCAGGAGATACCCGCGCCCACGGTGGTCAGCACCACTTGGTCGCCTTTTTTCAGGCGGCCCGTCTCTACCGCCTCACAGAGGGCAATAGGGATGGACGCTGCTGCAGTATTGCCATAGCGGTCGACATTCACAAAGACCTTGTCATCGGGAATGCCCAAGCTCTCCGAGGCGCTGCGGATAATCCGCAGGTTAGCTTGGTGCGGAATAAGGAGATCGATGTCCGCCAGTTCCAAGCCTGCTTCCATGGTCACATGCTTGGTAGAGTCCACCAGCGCCCGCACGGCTGCCTTGTAGACTGGCGAGCCCTGCATCACAAGATAAGGATAGCTTTCCGATTCGGCAGATGCGGCACCCACGCCGTGGACGTAGATCATGTCCACGCCATCGCTTTCGTTGCCCAGGGCCCAGGAGAGGATGCCGCCGGGTTCCTGAGACTGTTGCACTACGGCCGCACCGGCTCCGTCGCCAAAGAGGACGCAGGTGCTCCGGTCTTCCCAGTCCAAGAGCCGAGAATACACCTCGCTCCCGACGACCAGGACGTTGCGATGCACACCGGCCGCTACAAACTGGGAGGCGACGCTCAGCCCGTAGACAAAGCCGCTACAGGCCGCGTTGAGATCGAATGCGCCGATGTTGCGGAGGCCGAGCTCACGCTGGATGATGCCTGCCGTTGCCGGCAAGACGCGCTCCGGGCTGGAGGTGGCGACGATGATGAGGTCGACATCCTGGCTATCTAGACCCGCGTTAGCCAGGGCTTCTTTGGCTGCGATGACGCCCATAGTAGCGGGCGTTTCAGTGTCGCCTGCCAAGCGACGCTCTTTGATACCTGTCCGGGTGGTGATCCACTCGTCAGAGGTGGGAAGGCGCTGCTCCAAATCGAAGTTTGTGAGCACTGTTGAGGGAAGATATTTTCCCCACCCAACTATGCGGGCATGCCCGCCTAACATGTGCTTTTGCAAGCTTGGGACGAGTCCTAGTGACCTTTAAGAGCGCTAAAGCCGCTCTGAAGTGCGGCAGAGTACATGGGTGCGCCCTTGCGGCCGCGCAGGAGCACTACGGCCGCGCCGGCGACCGACAGGGCAGCAACCCCTACCAGGGCCCGCACCACACCTGCAGCGCGGCTAGGGGCAACGGGCGCTTCCGGCTGGGCTGCGGTCTGCATCAAACGAAGATATAGGGCCTCCTGAAACGCAGGGTCAGGCGCGACGGCCGGGTAGGCTCTACGTAGTCCCGCTTCCAGAGCTAGACAATCTTCTGATAAAGCGTCCATTTTTGTTGATACTTCTCCTCTTACTTGTGGGACTGCACTTGGAACTCTTCTTGCAGCTCCTTCTTCAGGGCCTTAAGGGTTCTGTGGAGCAGAGCTTTAACCGCACCTTCACTTCTACCCATAATCATGCCAATCTCTGCGTGGGGCAACTCCTCAACATACTTCAGCAGGATTAGCTGCTGCCTTTCCGGAGAGAGGGAAGCCACTGCACGCCGCAGGAGCGCTGCATTTTCAATCCCCTCCTCTATGCCATCCGAAGGCGCGAGGTCGGCGATTGCCTGGTCATCAATGGACAGCGTCTGCCGGCGCTTGTGGTCACGATACCAGTTAGCGAGTACATTGTGGGCGATGCGGAAGAGCCAGACGGAGAGTGGGAGGCCTCGGTACGTGTAAGACGATAGGTGCGAAAGCGCCTGCATAAAGACTCGCTCGGTCAGGTCTTCAGCATCAGAGACGTCGCTGGTGCGATGATAAAGATAGCTGTAGACCCGTCCCACGTAACGCTCATAAAGAGGACCAAAGGCCTCTGGGTCCGTCTTTGCTCGTTCTACTAGCTCTAGCTCGTCCTCATACAAAGAGTCACCACATGCCAGCAGCGGTGCTACCCATGTAAAACACCGCGGCGGGGGATAAGATACGGGGTGAGTATACTAGAGGGCTACACCTAGGGCAATGACTTGACCCTCTAGACAGTTAATGCTACAGTAGCCTCGATTAGCACTCTCATAAACAGAGTGCTAATCGAGGTAAGCCATGAGTCAATCGATGAACAGCTACCCCATGCGATTACTCCCCGTCAGGCAAGGCGCCATCCTGCGCATCATCGTGGGCGACTACGTGACGAACGCGATGCCGGTCGGCTCGGAACACATCGCAAAAGACTACTCCCTAGGCGTCAGCGCTGCCACCATTCGCAACGATATGGCGGTGTTAGAGGAAGAGGGTTACATCCTCCATCCGTACACATCCGCGGGCCGTATCCCTTCTGATAAGGGATATCGCTATTACATTCAGGTCCTCATGGAGGAGGACCCGCCGCAGCCCGCTACAAGGAAGCAGATCCAGGAGCAATTCAGCGACTGGGAGGGAGAGTTGAGCCAGCTCACCGATCTCTCCGCAGCGCTGCTGGCGCAACTGGTAAGCATGGTGGCCCTAGTCACCTCTCCACGAGCGCCCACTGTCCGGATAAAGCGGCTGGAGTTGGTGGGGCTCCAGGAGTTCGTGGTGCTCATGGTCTTAGTGCTGCAAGAAGCCCGGGTGCTCCAGGCGCTCTTTCATGCCGATGAGGCTTACTCACAGGATGAGCTTTACGCCTCGTCCCAGCACTTGAACGAACTGGTGGCAGGCACAAGCGCTCCCGAGATGACACAACGCTTGGGTGGAGCAACCCTCAACCCATTCGAGGAACATGTGGCGCAGAACATGTCCCGCATGGTGCAGGAAGAGGAGGCCCAGCGCTTAGAGCTGGCGCAATCGGGCGGGCTACGCCACCTGCTGAGTCAGCCTGAGTTCGCTTCGCCGGAGCGCGTGGTGGACCTTGTTGGGTTGCTGGAGGACCGCCGCACCCTTGGCGCACTCCTAAGCGCAGTTTCGACCGAGCAAGAGGTGCGGGCAATCGTTGGTGGCGAGAATCCGAAGCTAGAGATGCAAGACCTTAGCCTTGTGGTAGCGCCCTACGGGATCCCCGGCGGTCTGGAAGGCACCCTGGCCATTCTGGGACCCAAGCGGATGCCCTATAACAAGACCATTGCCGCGGTACGCTACTTTGCCCAGCTCATGAGCGGCTCCCTGGCGGAACGCTACACCTAACCACGCAATACATCATCAACTTACTAGTTAACAGAAGGCTTATGACACAAGAAGAAGAACAGGCTACTCCGACCCCAGAGACGCTCACGCCGGAGGAGCTGCAACAACAGCTAGAGGAAGAACGCCAAAAAGCAGAGGGCTACTATGCCAGCTGGCAACGCACGGCGGCAGACTTTGCGAACTTTAAGCGCCGCACCGAGCAGGAGCGCACCGAAGTGGACAAATTTGCCAGCGCCATGGTTATCGTCCACCTGCTCCCCGTCATAGACGACCTTGAGCGTGCCTTGGGCAACATCTCTAAGGAGCTGGCCGGTCTTACTTGGATTGAAGGCATCCACCTTATCTATCGCAAGCTGCAGGCCGTCCTGGAGAACCAAGGCGTAGCCGCCATCGAAGCGATGGGCCAACCCTTTGACCCCAACCAGCACGAGGCTGTGCAGCGCGTGCCCGGGGAAGAGGGCGTGGTGATAGCAGAGTTCCAGCGCGGCTACATCCTAGGCGGCAGAGTGATCCGTCCTTCTTTAGTGGCGGTTGGCTCAGGTGAAGGCGCTGAAGAAGCACCAGCAGAAGCCAGCCAAGAAGAGCCGCAGCCTCCCGCTTAGCCGCTTCCTAACGCCCTATGGCCGATAAGTACGTAGTCTTTCTTCAGCGGCGCTGGTTTGGCGAAGAGCTGAAAGAGCAGCTGGCCGAGTACGACCACAAGCCCAGCGGCCCCGAGCTCAGACAGCTAGTAGCCAGCAAGCAGCTAGGCGGGGGCGCAACGCTCTATATGAGCGGGGCCAACGGCAAAGCGCCCTTTACCAGCGTCCGCGCCCGTGACCTTCCCCCAGACTAGGCCTCAGCTTAGATCGCCCAAGGCGTAGAAGAGGGCTGCGGCGGCCACCATGCCCGCGGTTTCTGTGCGCAGAATGCGCGGTCCCAACCGGACGCTGGTTACTCCCAACTGCTCCGCCTGAGCAACCTCGGCCTCAGTAAAGCCGCCCTCCGGTCCAACGTATAGCGACACCGCGGGCGCGTCACCATGTGCGGCGAGCGCGGCTTCTAGCGGTACGCTCTGTGCGCTTGGGTGCAGCAGCAAACGCAAGCCTTCGCCCGTACGGCACGCCTCTTCCCAGGACACCGGCGCACGCAGCACAGGGATGCGGCTCCGCCCCGACTGCTCTGCTGCCTCGCGGAGGACCGCCGCCCAGCGCTCCTGGCGAGCGTCCCAGCGATCGGGCTCGTAGAGAGCAACGCAGCGCTCGGTTACCACGGGAGCAAAGGTAGCGATACCTACCTCGGTGCCCTTCTGCAGCACATACTCCCATTTTGCGCCTCGCATAAGGGCCTGCCATAGCGTGACCCGCACCCGCGGCTCGGTATCGGCAGCAAGCCGCTCCAGAATAATCCCGTGTGCGGCCATGTGCGCCACCCGCCGCAGTTCTACCAGGTAGAAGCTCCCTTGATCGTCAAGGGCATACACCTGCTGGCCGGGCCGCAACCGAAGGACGCGGGCCATCTGGCGCGCCTGGTCCGGGGAGAAGGTGACGGTATCGCCGGTTATCTGCCGGGGGTCGACAAAGAAGCGGTCCACGAGGCTACTCCTTCACCCCAACCCTCTTTCCTTTGGAGGAGAGTGCATCACTAAAGATCAGGAGGGAGCGCCACTCACCCTGGCGGCGCACGGCGATGGCAGACGCGCCTGCGCGTCGGTAGGCGGCAGTGACGCGGCGGACTGAGGCCGCACCGATGCCGCTGGCGATGACGAGGCCGCCGGGTTTGAGACAGTGAAGGATAGCTTCAGCCATGTCCAAATGGAGCTGGCTATTGAGATTCGCAAGAAGGAGGTCGGCCTTGCCCCACGCGGCCACTTCGGGCAGGTCGATGCTGCCTGTCAGCGCGTTCACCGCAGGCTCCACTCCGTTGCGGGCGCAGTTCTCCTGTGTGGCGCTTATTGCGAGGGGATCCGTATCCAGAGCAAGCGCCGCCGACGCGCCCAGCTTCACCGCCGCAATGGCCAGCACCCCTGAGCCTGTGCCCAGATCGATGACACGATCGCCCGGCTTGATGTGCTGCTGCAAGGCGCGCAGGCAGGCTCGTGTAGTCTGATGGTCGCCGGTGCCAAAGGCCATGCCCGGCTCCAGAAGCACCACTACGTCATCGGGCCGCGGGGTATAGGGCAGCCACTCCGGCTGCACCACAATGCGCCCGACTCGCCGCACTCGAAAGAAGTCGCGCCAGGCGCTGGACCACTCTTGGGCCTCTAGCTCGCGGTGGGCTACACGGGCGTCCGGGAAGACGGTCTGGAGGGTGGTCAGTAGCTCTTGGCGCGCACCAGCGCCGGCTTCTACGGGGAGGTAGGCCTTGAGGACGGTGGGCTGGTCTTGGGCGTAGGAGAAACCCTCTTCCCCCGGCTCCAAGGCCAACGCGGGCTCTTGCACAACACCGCCGTAGGCTAGGGGCATGAGGAGCGCGGCTACTTCTTCTGCTGCGCCGGGGGCCACCGTAATGACAAACTCCCACCAGCGGCTCATAAAGGCTCCTGAAAGAGGAGGTGGGTCAGACAGAGGGGATCAGCCGACTAGGAAGTCTTTGAGCTTGTCCAACACGCCCTTGTCCTCTTCATCTTGCAGGGCTTCCCCGCCAGAGAAGGTCCGGGAAAAAGCCAAGAGGAGCTTCCGCTGCTCATCCGTGAGCTTATCCGGCACCACTACCTTCAGCATCACCACCTGGTCGCCGCGGACGCCGGAGCGGACGTTGGGAACGCCCTTGCCCTTGAGACGAAATTGCTCACCGAACTGAGCGCCGGCGGGAATCTTCAACTCGTCAGGGCCATCCAGCGTGGGCACTGAGGCCGTGCCGCCAAGGGTCGCATATATCACATTGATCGGCAAAGTATAGAGGATGTCGTCGCCGCGACGCCTGAAGAGCTTGTGCGGACGCACGGAGATCATCACATAGAGGTTACCGGGCGGGCCGCCGCGCAGGCCGGCTTCGCCCTCGCCGGTAACGCGCACCTGAGTGCCCTCGTCCACACCTGGGGGTATCTTGACGCCGATACGGCGGGACTGCACCTCATGCCCACGGCCGCGGCACTTAGTGCAGGGCGACCCAATACGCTGACCTTCACCCTGACAGGAAGGACAGGTAGCCACATTCACAAACTGTCCAAAGAGGCTTTCCTGCACCCGCCGCACCTCGCCGCGGCCATTGCAGGCCTGGCAGCGAACGGGTTGAGTGCCGGGCTCCGCGCCCACACCTCTGCAATTGACGCACCGCTCACGACGCTGGACATCAAGCTGCTTCTCCACACCAAAGATGGCCTCCTCCATGTCCAGGGTGATCCGGTACTGGAGGTCCTGGCCTTGGAGCGGCCCCTGACGGGTTCTGGTTGAGCTGCCGCCGAAGAAGGCATCGAAGATGTCGCCAAAGCCGCTGAAGCCCTCGAAGCCTTCAAAGCCGCGGCCCGTCTCTGCGCCGTCTACGGTGCCATAGCGGTCGTAGCGGGAACGCTTCTCAGGATCGGAGAGAACCCCATAGGCCTCGTTGATCTCCTTGAAGCGGGCTTCAGCGTCGGACTCCTTGTTGCGGTCGGGGTGATACTGGAACGCGAGGCGTCGGAAGGCCTTCTTGATGTCTTCCTCAGAGGCCGTCCGTTCGATTTCTAAGACTTCGTAAAAGTCGCGCTTTTTTGTCGCCATGTTGGGATACGTCTGTGCCATCCGCTGATATTAAGCGCAGAAGGCCTAGGGCCTTCTGCTTACCCCCATCATACTCTGCTCCGTTCTAGAGCATCAACCCACCGGGCAGCGAGACAGCAGCGCAGGCTCGGCGCTGCAATTACGGAACGCCCGTGATGTGACTGAGGCCCTCCCGCTCCAGCAATGCCTGGAAGTCCTGGGGGCTGGAGACACTGGACACAGTCTCGATAAACTCCTTGACGGTGCCAGCACGCTCCCGCAGGGCAATCAGTTGTGGAGCGATTGGGCTAACAGAACCCGAGCTGGGCCTATCCGCATAGCTGCCGTGGAAGGCAAAGTAGGCCTGGTTCAGCTTACGAATACGGTAGCCATGCGCCACAAGCACAAGCCGTCGTTGCTCCATGTAGGACTCTGCCTCCTCTATGTTGCCCAACGCAAGGAGGCGCTCGGCTTCCAGACGGGTCTCCCGCATCTCGGCGCGAAAGTTAAAGGCGGGCGCTTCCCGCCCAGAAGGAGCGGCGGTAGAAGGTTGGGCAGCGGGCCTTGGGTAGTAGACCTCCCTAATTGAGCGGCCTATCTCCCGACCAATCAGATTGGCGACGGTTTCGTTGATCACCCGCATTTGCGGATCGCGGAAGTAGTTGAAGCCGAGGGGGCGGAAGAAGAGGTAGGTATGCGACCACTCATGGGCCACAGATTGCAAAGCGTACCCTAGCGTGGCGCGGTCGGAGACGATAGTTGGGTAGGATGAATAGCCGCCGGTGGGCTCCACGAGGACCGACCAGCCCTGTGCCTCTGCGTCGGATTCCATCTGTAAGACCTGCTCAAAGGTCAGCGCAGGCGCCAACAGGATGCTTCTCTCCAGGAAAATACGGTCACGGGGAGACACAACCAGCACGTTAGGAGGCGGCACCAGGGAGACGGCTACCGGCGGGAAGGGCACGTAGCCACTGCCAGGTAGCCACGTCCCCAAGCCCTCCGCGCTGAGCTGTTGACCGACCAATTTGATAACGGTTGTTTGCGCCGTTGGCCGCAGCGCTTCCTGCTCCGCCCGCTGCGCCGCTAGCTGTGCGGCCGATGTCTGCTCTGCGCTCGGGTTGTCCCGGGCGAGCTCTGCATACAGGAGTGCACGAGAGAGAGCAAAGAAGCGCTCAAGGTCCTGGATGGCATTGGCGGAGGCGCGCTGCCTGGCCTGAGGTTGCATGGCATTGAGAAGCCAGCGGCCGATTCCCCTGGCTTCCCAGGCCAATAGGTCGAATTGGCAGCACGCCGTGACCTTGTCTAGGGCAGTGGGAGCGCCGCCAAAACCGCTCGGGCCGGCGCGTGTAACGCCCTGCAGCGTCTCCATAGCAGACCGCACTGCAAAGACCGAAGCGCTGGTGACGCTGCCCCACGCCAGCAGTAGCAGGATAAGCCATAGCAACGGCGAACGGACGGCCCGCCAGAGGAAGGATTTCATAGCTTGAAACATCTCTGCGCTGTAACCTGCGCCGAGCATAGCATAGCCCTAGGTACCCGCAGAACCCGGAATGGTTCCAGTACGCCTGAGCAGCTTCGCTTGACCTCATCTAAAAGGATGCTATAACTACTTCATGAGGCCATAGCTGTGCCTCGTGATCCCCGGCCCTAAGGGGCCAAAGGCGGTTATCAGGATGGGTGGCTACGCTGCGTAATAGTCGTACGGGCAAGTCCCTGGCAACGGAGTTGGAGCTAGCCTCAAACTTCTGGCAACGGAGCAAGGGCCTGCTGGGACGCTCCGGGATTGCTGAAGGTCAGGGGCTGTATCTTGACCATTGCAAGGGCATCCATAGCTTCTTCATGCAGTTCCCCTTTGACGCGCTCTTTGTAGACGCTGACTGGAAAGTGCTGGGGACGGCATCTTCCATTGCGCCGAACCGGGTGGGCCCTGCTAACTTCCACGCGCGAGGCGTGGTGGAGCTGCCGGCGGGCACTATTCTGGCGACGGACACCCAAATAGGCGATGTGCTAGAATTCAGCGGCACCTAAACCGATCCTCCCCAACTCCCGCAGATGCCTTCTCTTCCTCTCCGACAATTGCGAACTATGGCGCTGGACGTACTGTTCCCGCGCACCTGTGTGAGCTGCAATAAGCAAAATGGCTACCTATGCGACGAATGCTTGGCGAACAAGACCACACCCCTCAAGCCGCCCTGGTGCGACCGCTGCGGCCTTCCTGCAAAGGCTGGGGGGCAGTGCGCATTTTGCAGAGACCATCCGCCGACCTTTGCGGGCTTGCGCACCGCCTACGCATTTGAGGGTGCGCTGCGAGAGGCCGTGCTGAGCTTAAAGTATCGCGGCTTGCGGGCGGCAGGCGAGGAGTTGGGCGACCTACTTGCGCGATTTGTGGTTGACCACCCGCTTCCGGTCGACATCATCGTGCCGGTGCCCCTGCATCCGCGCCGCCTAAAGGAGCGCGGCTACAACCAGGCGGAAGTGATCGCACGCCCTCTGGGCGAGGCAGCAAGCCTTGCTGTAACGCCCGCAGCGCTACAGCGCACCGTGTGGACCGAGCCGCAGGCGCGTACGGAGAATAGGACGCATCGAGCACAGAACCTTAACGGCGCGTTTGCCGCGCGAGCAGATCTGGTAGCGGGACGGCGCGTGGCCGTGGTGGACGACGTGTGCACCACAGGCGCAACCCTCAACGCATGCGCAGACGCGCTGACTGCCGCGGGCGCAGTCTCCGTCTGGGGCCTAACGCTGGCAAGAGAACTCTAGCCGGTGCAAGCATCCTCCGCATCCCAGAACACCCCGCGCGCAGGCGGAACAACACTCCTGCCCCTGATCTCATCGGGAGTATGGGCGCCGCTCCTGTTAGCACTTCTGGTGCTGCTGAGTCGCTGGCCCTTCCGTACTAGCTATCTCTACAACTGGGAAGCCGCCAACTTTGCCCTGGGCACCCAACTCTTCAATGTAGGGTTGCAGCAACCCCATCCACCAGGTTTCCCCTACTTTGTGGGCATGGGCGCGCTGCTCAACCTGATCTTTGGCGATGCCAACGCCGCGCTGGTCACGGTCAGCGTGCTGCTGGAAGTAGTAGCGGTAGTGGCGCTCTACCGCTTTGCCTCGCTTGTCTTCTCAGAAGGCGCAGGATTGGCCGCAGGGCTGCTCTTAGCGGCCAGCGTGAGCTTCTGGTCCTACGGCGAGGTCGCGCTGGCCTACCCTGCGCTGGCCGCATTCGGTGCGCTGACCGCGTATTTTGCTTACCAGACCGCTTTTCTGGAGCGACCTCGCCTGTTCGCCTGCGCGCTGACTTATGCCATCGGGACGGGCTTTCACCCCAACCTAGCGCTCTTCCTGCTGCCGCTGCTGGTCATCGCGTGCTGGCGACAGCCGCCGCTGCGCGTAGTGACGGCGCTGGCCATCGCCTTTGGGGGCGTGCTGGCCTGGCTCATCCCGACCGCGCTGCTCTCGGGCGGTCCCGGGAGTTACTGGGCGACGCTGAACGCCTACTGGAGCGTGGCCGCTAACGTTAGCTACGCGTCGGGCGGTTTCGGGAGTTACTTGGCGGCGGTGAACGCCTACTTGGGCGGGGCCGATAGCGTCAGCTACGCGCCTGCAGCGCAGGGGAGCGGCGGGCTGCTGGCAAACTTGCAGGATAGCGCGGCCTACCTGTTCTATGCGCTCTATGCCGAAGCGCTAGTGGTGGTTACTGGGCTGTTGTTGCTCCTCTGGAAGCGGCCTGCGGGCAGAGATCTGTGGTTCTATCTGTTCCTGGCGGCATGGGGCGCTCCTATGGGCCTCTTCTACATCTTTGTCCACATTGGCGACCCTGGCAACGCCTTTTACCTGCTTCCGCCCGTCCTGTTACTGGGCATCGGTGGGTGGAGCCGCTGGTTCCAGCAGCGCAGCGAGCAGACGCTCTCGCTGGTCGTCAGCGGCTTCGCGCTGGTGCTCATGGCCAACGCCTTCCTATTCTTTCTCTTCGAGCAACCGCTCACGCTGTCCGGCCTGCGCACCAGCGACCGCGCCGTCGGCGCTACATTGAGCTACCTAAGCACGTATGAGCCTCCAGAAGTGCTGGTGCTAAGCAACGATAGCCACACACGCTTCCGCTACTATCTGCCCGAGTATCCCCATCTGGCGCGGGTCTATACGCAGAGCGCCAAGACACAGCGAGTCGTCGTGCCGGAGGGTGTGGAATGGGCCGTCTTCACCGACCCCAGCGTCTTTGCCTTGGTGCAGGGCTTACCCGCGGAGGCGGAGCTACTAGGTGACGACCACTGGGCGGCGCGTCTTGCGGTGCAGCCTGGCCAGGTACTAGTGTATGAAAACGGGCGCATCAGGGTAGAACAGTAGCAAGTTACGTCTAGATGGAACTCGTACTCCTCTTTGGCACGTCGCTAGCGGTGGGATTTTCCGGCGCAGTGACGCCGGGGCCGCTGCTCATGGTAAACATTGCAGAGGTTGCCAAGCGCGGCTTCTGGGCCGGGCCGGGTGTGGCGCTGGGGCACAGCCTGCTGGAGTTAGTCACGGTAATCTTGCTGGTCTTGGGTCTGGGCCCTCTACTGAGCCAAGGCATAGTGCCCGGCATGGTGGGCTTGCTAGGCGGGCTTTTTCTACTTTGGATAAGCAGCAAGATGTTCCGTTCTGTGCGCACCCTCTCTCTAGCGGACCAGGTGGCAGCGGCGCGGGGGGAATCGAGAAGCGGACCAATTATTGCCGGGGTTACGGCCAGCATCTCCAACCCCTACTGGCTGATCTGGTGGGCGACAGTGGGCGCAGCTTTCCTCTCGACGTCCATGACGTGGGGTCTCCTGGGTGTAGCCGCCTTCTATCTAGGGCATATCACCGCCGACTTTACGTGGTACTCCTTTGTGGCGGCTATTGTCGCCGCCGGGCGGCGGGCCCTCTCGGATGTGGTCTACCGGGGCCTGATAGTGTCCTGCGCGCTCTTCCTGCTGGCGCTAAGCGGCTACTTCATGCTCTCCGGAGTAGCGGTCCTTCTTGGCTACCAGCCTTTTAGCAGCTAGCGACCTTCCCAGAAGGACTGAATAGCCTGGCTGACGAACTCCACCTCTAGCAACCCTGCAGCGTGCCCGGCGTAGGAGGGAATATCGACGAGTTGGGCGTTGGGCAAAAGCTCCTGGAGCAGCGCTGCGTTGCTGGGCGGAATGAGAACGTCAGTTGAGGAGGGGAGCAGCAAGACGGGGGAGCGGAACCGCTCCAACGCACCCGGCAGCCCAAGCCCGTAGGGCATAGCGACATCGTGGAGGTCGCAGGCGACAGTCTGGTACCACACGTCTAGAGCGTTGTTATTGTGAGCCTTCTGGCGCACCTGGGCTAGCTTCTCCTCATAAGCGGCATCGCTTCGGTATTGCAGGTACCACTCCTCGCCGTAGCCCCAGGGAAACTCGACTAGCGCGGCGGCTTCCAAGCTGGCATGCGGTGGCATGGTAGAGCGGTCACCTTGCCAGCCCGGGTCGAGGGCGATGGCTTCGCGCACCGCTTCATGTACGGCGCGGAGTTGGGGCGTGGCAAAGGCGGAGGGCAGCACACAGACTGCGTTGCGCACGAAGGGCGGGTACAGGAGCGCCCACTCCAGGGCCATGTACGCGCCCATAGAAACGCCCGCCACGCTGCGCACCTGGGTAACGCCCAGCCCCTTGGTTACCATTAGGCACTGCGCCCGAACCATGTCCCGGATAGTGTACTGTGGGAAGTCCATCCCCAGGCCGCTGGCGCTTGGCCTTGTGGAGCGCCCGGAACCCAACGCATCCATAGCAATGATGAAATGGCGCTCAGGGTCAAAGAGCTTTCCGGCGCCAATAAACGCGCCCCAGCTGGCGGTGTCACCGGAGCGCCCATGGCACAGGATGACGGCATTGCTGCGTCCTGGGGCCGGTCTACCCCAGGTCTCGTAGCAGATGGTCAGGTCTGGGATGACACTACCGGACTCGGTACGGAAGGGACCGCCGTGGAAGAACTGCGGACCTTCATTGCTGGGCGGCGACGTTGGCTCATCAGGAGTCGGGAGCGGGAGAAGCTCCTCGCCGGCGGCCAGACGCGCCGCTAGGGAGCCGATGGGGTAGCGGATAGTTGGATTAGGCACGGGCATCCTACTCAGCAAGGGGTGTACTCAATGCACCTAAGATTAACTTCTTGGCCCCCAAAGTATAACCGAGACGCCTAGGAAAACGATCATCGCACCCAGGATGTCCCAACGGTCGGGCGACCACTGGTCCCACACCGCGCCCCAAACCAGGGCAAGGAGCACAAACACTCCGCCGTAGGCAGCGTAGACTCTCCCGAAGTTCGGCTCCGTCTGAAACGTGTGCACAATGCCATAAAGCACCAGCACCCCTGCGCCAAAGAGCCCGAACCATACCTCTCGACCTGACCTGAGCCACTGCCAGACCAGGTAACCGCCGCCAATCTCGCACAGGCCCGCAAGCACAAACAAACCCAGCGTCCTTGCAACTTCTAACACACGTCCCTCCCCGTAGCTGTCTTCCTCTTAATTCAGCGCTGTAAGGGTAACCCTAAGGCCGCCCAGTTGGCACGCGATAAGCCTGGGGGTAAGATAGCGTGAAGACAGGTCACATGCGTTCAGGAATCTGCACCTCAGTCCTTACCGGCGATACCCTGGTCCTAGATAATGGGCAGGCGCAGGTACGTGTGCGCATCAGCAACGTCTGGGCGCCTACACCCGGCACACCGTTAGGCGATGCGATGCAACGCTACAGCAGTGAGGTTTTGCTGGGGAAAACCGTGCTTTACGTCCCCAACGGGCATATCCATTGGGAAGACCAGAGCATAGTGGCGGAGGTCTATCTGGACGCGCTGTGGCTTAATCAGGCGCTACGTGGCTGGCTGTCCCAACGGATGCACGCCCCGGAGTGGGTGAATGGCATCCCCGGTGGTGATAAGGCGCCGGACTGACCCGCCCGCATCCCCGTAGCCATTAAGAGGCGGGCCAGGCCTGCGCGCCAATGAGGGGCACGAAGCGGCAGGGGCCGAGGGAGCGACGCTCGATGCGGTTGTTGCTTTTGGTCACCACGAGTAGCTCTTGCTGTTCACGGGGGCCGATGGGTATCACCAGACGCCCGCCGTCTTGGAGCTGGTCAAGCAGCGCCTGAGGCACCCGGGGCGCCGCCGCGGTGACGATGATGGCATCGTAAGGCGCAGCGGAGGGCCAACCCAAGGTTTCGGTGGTTAGATGAACCTCCACATTGTCCGCACCCACGGCATGGAGCGCCTCGGTAGCGGCCTGTAGCAGCGTGGCGTGGCGCTCCACCGTGACAACGGATTTTGCGAGGCGACCAAGAAGCGCCGCCTGGTAGCCGCTTCCCGTGCCCACTTCTAATATGCGTTCCTCGCCGGTAAGCGCGAGGGCTTGAGTCATGATGGCAACTATCGTTGGTTGGGAAATGGTCTGGCCTACGGCCAAGGGGAGCGCTTCGTCATCGTACGCTTTCGCGCGGTGTGGCTCAGGGACAAAGCGCGAGCGGGGTACTTGAGCTAGGGCATCGAGGACTCGTTCGTCACTGATAGTACCTGCCAGCTCTCGTAGGAGCCTCGCCCGCGCTGCTTCTAAGTTAGCCATGCTTGCCACCATTCGTCATGCGCCGTCACACCCAAACTAAGGCATATCTCATTGAAACGAGCTGTTCTTTACTGGTTATTCCATACTCCTACGAGTTTGCTTTTTCCCTTGACAAGGGCAGGGGTCACTCATAGAATGTAGCCACTCCACTCGGATTGTGGGTGAGAGTTGATGGAGTGTAACTAGCGTACGGATGCTAGTGTACACAGATACAAACTAACACCAGGGACTCATCAGCTAGAGTTCATAACAACTGAGGTCTGAGGCTGGCCCAAAGGAGGTACTATGACGCAATATGTGATAAAACGTCTCTTATCCACCATACCAGTGCTGTTGGTGGTGAGTTTTGTCTCCTTTGCGCTGATCCGCATTGTCCCTGGGGACATTCTGGACGTGATGTATGCGGATTCTTCACTCACTGATGTAGAGATTGACGAATTACGCTCATCGCTTGGGTATGACCGGCCTATGTACATCCAGTACTTTGAGTGGATGAAGGGTGTAATCACCCTAGATGCAGGTGACTCGTTATGGACACGCCGGCCTGTCCTTCAGGAAATAGCGGACCGACTTCCCATCACGCTTGAGTTGGCGCTCCTCGCCTTTGCCATCAAAATGATCATAGGCGTTCCAGTAGGCGTCTTTTCAGCTACTAACCAAGATAAACCGTTTGACCAGCTTGCGCGCTTGGGCTCGGTGCTCTTGCTAGCAATGCCTAACTTCTGGATAGCCACAATCGTGATTGTATTCTTTGCAGGCACTTTCGGCTGGATCCCACCTATAGGTGGAGTAGCGCCTCTGTTCGAAGACCCAGGTACGAACATGCAGCAATTCCTAATCCCGGCAATTATCCTGGGGGCTTCGTCTGCGGCTAGCATCGTCCGTGTAAGCCGAAGCACGCTGCTGGAGGTGGTCCGCCAAGACTACGTCCGGACTGCTTTCGCAAAGGGACTTACGTCACGACGAGTTTGGTGGGTTCACGCGGTTAAGAACGCCATGATTCCAGTGGTTACTTACGCTGGAACACAGCTGGGCGCACTCATGGGCGGCACCGTGATTACAGAGAACATCTTCTCTCTTCCCGGTGTTGGTCAATTGACCCTAAGCGCCATCAATCACCGTGACATTCCACAGTTGCAGATAAACATCCTGTTCCTTGCGACTATCTATATTATGCTTAACCTGATTGTGGACATTAGCTACGGGTGGTTTGACCCCCGGATTCGGTATAAGTAGGGATATTAGGGAGGCTACTATGGCAGCTGTAGAAAGTAGTGCTATTGAACTACAGTGGATTAAGCAGAGGACGGGCTTCCGCGACAACCTGATACGCCTCGCGCGCAGGAAATACTTAGGCACCGCTTCTGCCCTCATCATTGTTGGGCTTGTGCTGACAGCGATCCTTGCGCCGCTCATCTCACCTTACGACCCTCTTGAAGTGGATACGGACGTTGCGCTTACCCCGCCTAGCGCGGCGCATGTGCTGGGGACGGATGAGTTGGGCCGGGACATCCTAAGCCGTTTGATCTACGGCTCCCAGGTCTCCCTCACCGTGAGCCTCGGGGCAGTGTTTATCAGCATCTTCCTAGGTATCTTGGTTGGTCTGACTTCTGCCTACTTTGCCGGTAAATACGACATGGTCATGTCCCGCATAATAGACGGTTTGTTAAGCTTCCCATCCCTTGTGCTGGCCATGGTGATTGTGGCGACGCTGGGGCAGTCGCTGACGAACGTCATTCTGGCCATCGCGATACACCCCATAGCCACACGGTCTCGCGTTATGCGAGGCACCGCCCTCTCCATCATGCAGAATCAGTACATTGATGCGGCACGAGCAATGGGAGCTTCCGATAAACGGATCATGCTGCAGCACATCCTCCCCAACTGCTGGGCGCCCATGATTGTGCTTATATCTGTGTCTTTGGGTACTGCTATCCTGGCAGAGTCTTCCCTCAGCTTCCTGGGCCTTGGGCCACCACCGCCCAACCCAACCTGGGGCTCCATGCTTAGCGGCAGCGCCCGGACCTATATGTCCTCCGCTCCGTGGATGGCTATCGCACCAGGTATTGCAATCACCATTGTAGTGCTGGCCTTCAACATGCTTGGTGACGCAATACGAGACATTCTGGACCCACGCCTCAGAGGATCGCAGTAAGCGAGGCCCCTAGAGGGCTAACAAGACAAAACGAACATCCCCCCGCCTAAGGCGGGGGGATGTTTCTATTCTCCGGTAACTGCGGTGGCTTGGGGCAGCGGTTAGGCCAACATCACGGTGCTGGGCACAAAAACCTCTTCCGCACTAAACTGAGGTGGGAGGATGTGCTGAGCAGTAGCCATCTGGATGATGGCATCGATAGCCGGCTTGTTGGCCGCCACGCCGTAAGGCAACGGGTCTGGGCCGACGATCGCGCGCCGGGCTAGGACCGCCTTGGCCTCAGCAGAGGGATCTGCTTCGGCGCCGATGCGGGCCACAAAGCCATCCTTGGCCTCTTTGAAGGCTGCGTAGAGCTCTGCCGCCAGCCACGGCTCTGCGGCTAGGAGATCATTCTTGACCACTACCGTGTGGTTGATAGGGAAGATGTTAGTGCGCTTGTACCACTCCTCTTCGGCCTGACGGGCGCCAGGGTTCAGCGGCATGATGTCTGGTGAATCAGAAGTGCCAATGCCGATGGCGGCGTCAATCTCGCCGGCAACAAGCATGTCCATGAGCGGTTTCTGCTCCATGACCACGTTTGAAGGCACCATGAATTCGGCCACGTGCTCTTCATCCACAATCACCCAGGTGACCTTGTCCAGGTCGACCCCATACTCGGTGGCGAGGACGCCCCTGACCCACACGCCGGTGGTTACCGTGTATGCGCGTACGCCCACTCTGCGGCCCTCTAAGTCCTTGGGGGTCTTGATGCCAGACTTCTGGTTGTAGATCACGCCCCCGTGATGGAACGCTCTGACGGGAAAGACCGGCAGCGCCGTAAAGGGCAAGTTGTGGGCCTTTGCCGCTAGATAAGTGGTGATAGCCATCTCACAGATGTCGAACTCCACGGCGCGGCACATGCGACGAAAGGCGCTCGTAATCGGCGTCACTTCAATGTGGTCGAGCTGAACACCCTTGGCTGTCACGCTTCCGTCTTTCAAGGCGGCGGTGTGCCCATAACTGCCTATAGCGGTCTTGAGTGTAAGAGTCTTTGCTTCGGTTGTCATATAAACCTCCTGCTATTCCGATACTATCCACTAAACAAGGCAGACAGACTGTAAAGGAAACGCCCCGAAGGATCAAGCTATCCAAGGGGTTAGTAATGGGTCCGTCTCAGGCCAGCAATTTTCTGCTCATGGATTCGACTAGCTCACCATGAGCGAGTCCCTTGGACAGGCTCACCATGAGCCGATTCCTTGGTCGGGCTCATCACGAGCGGAATCCCGTTGATAGTAGTAGGGGCGGGTTTGAAACCCGCCCCTACGAACACCTTGGACAGGCTCACTTGGAGCGAATCCTCTTGGATTCGACTAGATCAGGGTGCGGGGGTAGTCACCAGCTTAAACGCAAAGTGACCCACTCCAAAGGGCTAGTTCAATTGACGCTCACGGCCAAGTCTAGGTATAATCGCCTATGTTACCCCTTAGCTAAGATAGGACACCGTGCCAAAACGAACGTACCAACCGAAACGAATTCCCAGAAAGCGATCACTAGGATTTCTGGTTCGCATGCGCACTCACGGAGGACGAGCCATTATACAAGCTCGCCGCCGGCAGGGGCGGAAGCGCCTTTCAGTGGCCTGACCGGACACTTGATTTCCGGGGGGGCTCCACTCACCCGGTGGCGGCCTAACAGTTTTCCACCAGAGACGCGGTTAAAACGCTCTAGCGATTATGCGCGAGTGTTCTCCCACGGGCGTGTTTGGTGGCATCCGCTTGTCAGCGTACGTGTGCTGTACAATCAGCAGGGCGCAACGCGCATTGGATTTACCGTAAGCAAGCGGCTTGGTAAGGCCGTGATGCGGAATCTGATACGGCGGCGCTTTCGAGAGGTTGTACGGACCCTTCCACTGAAGCAGGGCGTAGACATTGTAATCAGCGGCCGGCCGCCGGTGGCAAAGAGCACATTTGCAGACATGCAAGACGCATTGATATCCACCTTCCGTCGGGCGGGCGTCCTGAAGCAGGGTAAAGAGTAGATGGCGCGCGCACTGCTCCTCTGGGTGATTGGCGTGTATAGGAGCACTCGGACTCCGCTGAGTCCGCCGCGATGCCGCTTTGAGCCTACGTGCTCCCAGTATGGATACGAGGCCGTTGACCGCTACGGCGCATGGAGGGGCGGATGGATGACACTGCGACGCATTGCACGCTGTCACCCCTTCCACCGGCAAGAGTTTGATCCTGTTCCATAACGAATCCTGCGCTTCGGTTAGGCGACCAGCGCGTTACGGCAAAGATTAGTAACTATGGCGACTAATACGCAAACACGCTCTCCTCACCACAAGAGACCACACTTTCTGCTAGGCCTTTGGGTTATAGCAGCGCTTCTGGTAGCCGGCTGCACCGGTCAACCTCAAGGCTGGGGCGGCGCGGCTATTTCCGCGAGCAAGGTCTATTTTGTAGGCTCCAACGGTAAGGTGATGGGACTGGACCTGACCGCCCGTAGCCGGGGCGATGCGTTTCCTGCGATATCAAGCGGCGAGTGGCAGTATCCGACAGATGAGGACAGCAACCTTGGCCCCGCATACGCGACGCCTCTCCTCTCCGATGGCTCCCTCTACGTCGGCCTCTACAGCTACCAGAGGCCGCGCCAGGGGAAAATGCTGGCATTGGATGCATCCAGCGGGCAAAAGCGCTGGGAGTACCCTGTAGAGGGATCTATTGGCAGTATAGTCGGTTCCCCCTCCGTTGCCGGCGGGACAGTGATCTTCGGATCAGAAGACCACAATGTGTATGCACTGGACGCAAACAACGGTCAACTCAAGTGGAGCTTCAGCACGGACCACAAGGTGTGGGCTGGGGTCACGCTAGACCTGGAAGGCACCGCGTATGTCGCGTCCTTAGATCACAGCCTTTATGCCCTTTCTGTTGACGACGGATCGCTAAGATGGCAGTTCACGTCGGAGGCGCCCATTGCTTCTGCGCCGTTGTACGCTAACGGAACCGTCTACTTAGGTTCCGGCGACAACAAGCTCTACGCCGTGGACGCCTCTAGCGGAACGCAACGCTGGGTGTTCGAGAGCAACAGCTGGGTCTGGGGCAGTCCCTACTTGGCGCAAGGCACGCTGTACTTTGGGACACTTGCCAATGAAGTGTACGCGGTAGACGCCTCAACCGGGCTGCCAAGCTGGGGCGAACCTTTCAAGACTGCGGGGCCAATAAGCGCCGCGCCTACTATTTCCGGAGACGTGCTTATTATCCCGGCGCAGGACGGCCGAGTGTACGGCCTGGATCCCAACACAGGGACGCAGCGGTGGACCTACTCCACCGACCCGAATGGGGCCATCTACACCGGCGCAGCAGTGGACGCCTCTGCTCCTACCGTCTACGTAGTGCCGCTAAACCAGCGATTGATCGCTCTGGACAGCGCTAACGGCACTCCCAAGTGGGTCTATAGGATCGAGGGCTAGCTGTGCCAGAAATCATTACCATTCTCTGGAACAGTGTCGTCTTTCAGCCCATGTTGAACGGGCTCTTGCTGCTGTACGGCATTGCCTTCAACAACTTCGGAATAACGGTCATCCTGTTCACCTTCATGATGCGCATCATCCTCCTGCCGCTTACCCTCCGCCAGCTCAGGGCGGCCCGGCAGATCGCTACCCTGCAACCGGAACTCGCAAAGCTCCAGAAACGCTACGCTGGCGACCGCCAACGGCTGAGCCAAGAGCAGATCCGTTTGTACAAGGAACAAGGCGTCAACCCCCTGGGCTGTGCGCTCCCTACACTCGTCCAGTTGCCGATCTGGATTGGCCTCTACCAGTCGATTCTGAAAGCGCTGGCTGCCACACCTCAAGACTTAATGGAGCTCTCCAGACACCTCTACCCCGGCTTTTCATTTGCGCAGACGCTAGTGCCGCTCAACAGCGAGTTTTTGTGGCTGGACCTGGCCTTGCCAGACCCTGTGTTTATTCTGCCAATAGTGGTCGGCGGAAGCGCCTGGATCCAGCAAAAGATGGCTACTATGCCTTCAGTAGACCCGCGTCAGAAGCAGATGAACGCCACTATGCAGTGGATGATGCCCATGATGTTCGGGTTCTTTACAGTATCCTTTGCCAGCGGTTTGGCTATATACTGGCTTATCTCAAACGTTATTAGCATTGTTATTCAGTACTATGTCACAGGCTGGGGCTCTCTCACCTGGTTCTCCAAGACCGCTCCTGTAACCCTCGCCGTTCCAGATGATGATGCAACTCCGGCGTTAGAAGAGCCGGCAGCTGGCGGCACACAACCCACGCAGACGAGGCGCACGAATGGAAACACTAGAAGTAAACGCAGGTTCAGTAGACGAGGCCGTTGACCTAGCCCTGCAACAGCTGGGCGCAAAGCTTTCTGAAGTAGAAATTGTTGTCCTGACCGAAGGACGCGCCGGAATCCTGGGCGTTGGTGCGGAAGATGCCCGCATCCGCGTGACCAAACTGGATGTTGGACGCTCCCGAATGTCATCTGAGAACTTCCCTCCTCGCCCGCCGGCCATTACCTACGCATCTCAATCCCCTCAAACTTCACGACCCGTTATGGATGATGACGATGACGACGACGACGACGACGACGAGGACTACGAAGATGAGGAAGACGAACCGGCCGCCGCGCCGGAGGTCCAGTTCAGCAACGAGTCTCGACCTGCAGCTAAGGCCGGCCGGGAGATACTAGAAGGCATCTTGAGCGGCCTGGGGTTCAGGGCCACATTAGTAGAAACAGCGCCTCCGATACCCGTCCCGGCCACTAGCGACATCACCGTTGCCTTTGACGTGCGCGGTAGGGACTTGGGACTGCTGATAGGACGGCGTGGGCAAACGCTGGCCTCGATTCAATTTGTAGTGAACATGATGGTCAACCGCAAGCTCCGCAACTCCGCTCTGGTGGTGGTAGACGTGGAGGGCTACCGAGCACGCCGCTACCAGGCCCTGCGCACCCTTGCCGAGCGCATGGCGGACCGAGTTAGGCGCAACGGCCAGCCTATCACCCTGGAGCCGATGAACGCCTCTGAGCGCAGGATCATCCACATGACCCTGCAGGACTATCAGGACGTTGCTACGCAGAGTGTGGGCGAGGGTGAGAACCGCAAGGTGACCGTCATTCCCAAGCGGCCCTCCTAGTTAGCCTACGCAACCCTCAGCCACCAACTTCCCACCCCTCGACTTCCTGGCCATCGGCCAGGTCACCGCAGATCGCACTGCGTCCGGCTACACTGTGGGTGGCGCTGCCGCCTACGCAGCCGTGACCGCCGCACGACTCGGGTTGCGGGCGGCTATCATCTCAAACCCCCACGCACAGCTAGACATCGCTGCTGCGCTGCCAGACGTCTTGCTCCACCTCACCGATGCGCAGGCCACTACAACGTTCTCCAATCAGGCTACAGATACAGGTCGTGAGCAGCGCTGGTTCGGCGAATGTATGACGCTGGACGCCGCATCGGTGCCGGCAGCATGGCGCAACACGCCTCTCGTCCTGCTGGCCCCTGTGGCCCAGGAGCTCGACCCAGCAGTGGCTGCCCTGTTCCCAACGTCAGTGCTCGGCGTATGTCCTCAGGGCTGGATGCGTGCGCGCGATGCGCAGGGCCTCGTCCACGCGACGGGGTGGCGCGACGCAGAGCAAGCCCTTGGCTACACTACGCTTGTAGCGCTGTCTCAAGAAGACCTGCCCCCAAATAGCCTGGAAGACCAGCCCGCCTTGCTGCAAGCGCCCATTCTGGCGGTGACGCAGGGCGCGGCGGGCGCGCAGCTATGGCATGAGGGCCGGTGGGAGCATGTGCCCAGCTACCCTACGCGTGTGGTAGACACCACCGGCGCAGGGGACGTGTTTGCCGCTGCGTTGCTCTGCGAGTACGCGCGTACAAGGAGTGTGGGGGAAGCCGGTAAGTTTGCCAGCGCGGCGGCAAGTCTCTCGATCCAAGGGAGAGGATTGAGCGCCATCCCGACGCGGGCTGCGATAGAAACGCGGTTAGGGGCGCTTAGAGATGGGGGATAAGCGCGGGAAGAGGGGTACGCTTCAGTCATCCCCATCCTAGCCTTCCCCCATCGAGGGGGAAGGGATTGTCTTCTCTACGGCTGCCAAGGAAGCTTCTTCAAGATACTTTGAGTTTCGCCTGCTTTTAGAAACGCAAAAGAGCGCGTTAGGGAAATGAGTGTGGGGGAAGCCGGTCAGTTTGCCAGCGCGGCGGCAAGTCTCTCGATCCAAGGAAGAGGATTGAGCGCCATCCCGACGCGGGCTGCGATAGAAACGCGGTTAGGGGCGCTTAGAGATGGAGGATAAGCGGGGGAAGGCTACTGAACAGCCTTCGCGTAGTGAACCAAGAGCCAGCGCTCCTCTACCGTAAGCAGCGGTTTCCAGGCAGGCATGTTGCCTAGGCCATTGGTCACTATCCACCAGAGCTCTCCCTCTGAGCGGTCCTTGGTGCGGGCCTGAGAGAAATCTATCGGTGGCACTGCGCCCGCAAGACGGAACTTCTCGCCAACCAGGCCATCGCCGTGACCTGTCGCGCCGTGGCACGCGGCGCAGTTAACCTGATAGAGCTTGCTGGCGCGCTCCATGTTGGCGGCGTTGTATACCACTGGGTTGGTCAACTCAGCGGCCTCAGCTAAGTCGTAGGCTACCTCAGCGCCGGTGCGGGGCACTGAGCCCGCGGGCGGGGAGAGCCGCGGCGGCTCCTGAGCCCGGAAGGACGACTGGTAGTGCATCTCTGGGAACCAGTCGATGGTGTACGGGCCGCGGTTGCAGGCCAGTGCAAGGAGCACAAGCGTGACAGGCAAGACCCAGAGGGGCAAGCGTCGCCCCAGCCTAGTGCGCCCGGGAAGGTGTTTCAACAAACTCTGCATGTTAGTGAGCAGCGCTATCGTCTTTCACGTCTTCTGCGCCGGATTCCCGCAAGAGCTGTTGAGTATAACCAAAGCGCTCTTCCGGGCACGCTACCAGCAGGCCAATATAGCCCTCGGTAATCCGCGCATCATAGACGCCAATGTCGAAGCGGGGCAGTCGTGACTCAAATATGAGCCCAATGACTGTGAACAGGATGGCTCCCAACATGGTGCCTTCATATATGATGATCAACATGGGCGGAATAGCCAGGATTGGCTTGCCGCCGGTGACCAAGGGGTAGGAGAGCTGGGTGCCCGCAGTAATGAGCAATGCCACAGAGAACCCGCAGATGGCTCCTATGAGCGGAAAGCGGAACAACTTGTGGTTGACCAGCTTCTCTCCAAACGCGCCCTCCGGGTAGGGTGTGCCGGAGAGGATGTCGAAATCGTCATCCGTGAACCCTGCTGCACGCAGCCGAGTCACTCCCTCCGCCACATCGTCGGGGGCTTCATAAACACCTAGCAAGGTACGATTTGCCATACCTCAGCCTCACTCTCGGATAATAGCCGGAACGCTCCGGCGGCCAATTTGAATCTCTTCCTGAAGAATTTGACCCTCTTTCTCTTCCCAGACAGGGATGAGCGGGAACACTTTAGAGAAGATGAGCAGTCCCAGACCCACAAGGGCGAAGGACGAGATGACGAGCATGATCTCCACCAGGGAAGGTGTATAGATGTTCCAGTCGAAGGTCATGCGCTCTTTATTCTGTATGCCTGGCACAATGAGCCAGAGTCTTTCCAGCCACATGGAGATATTCACCAGAATCGAGAGCACGAACATCATACCGATGTTGCGGCGCACGCTGCGGAAGAGCCACGCGCCTACAGGTAACACATACCCTAGAAAGATGATCACGATAAACATCAGGCTCCACGGCCACTCAAAGATGCGCTGGTTCATCACTGACAGCTCCTTGCTCTCCCCGCCGTAGATGCCAAAGAGCACGTCCAGCATGAAGAAGTAGAGCCACGTCGTACCAACCGCCATAAGCAAGCGGCCCAAGGCGTCAAAATGGTCGGGGGTGATGAAATCGTGCCACTTAAAGGCAAAACGCAACACCACCATCATCGTCACCACAGCCGATACACCGGAGTGGACGGCCCCGATAACAAAGTAGGGAGCAAACACCGTAGCGTGCCAGGCAGGCACCAGAGAGACGGCAAAGTCCCAAGACACGATACTATGGACGGACACGAACACCGGCAGGATGAGGGCCGAAAGCAGGATGCCGAGGACAAACTGTAGCTTGAACTGCCTGGGGTTGCCGCGCCAGCCCAGGGAAACGACAGCATAGAACTTATGCCAGAAACCCGTTGTGCGATCCCGAAGGATGCCCATATCGGGCAGCAGTGCGATGTAGACAAAGAGGGCTGCGCCCGTAAGGTAGGTAAAGATAGCGCTGGGGTCCCAGATCAGCGGGGAGCGCACGTTAGGCCACAGCATCCGGTCAAAGTCGTAGGGGAACACCCAGTAGAAGCGCCACATGCGGCCCATGTGGATGAGCGGGAAGAGGGCAGCGGTGGCCAGGGAGAAGACGGTGAGCACCTCTGCGGCGCGCGTGACGGGGCGGCGCCATTCCGCCTGACAGAGGCGGAGGATGGAAGAGATCATCACGCCGGCGTGACTGATACCGACCCAGAACACAAAGTTCACGATCATGAAGCCCCAGAAGATAGGCCGATTCAGGCCGGTAACGCCCAGACCAAAGGTGAGCATGAAGGTGAGGGCCGTGAGACCGCCGCCTAGGACCAGCGCCAAAAAGGCAGCCGAAGGGAACCACCATGAAGGCAGCCCTAAGACATCCTTGAGGAGGCCATGATTTACCTGAGCCTCGCTAAGCACTACCCGTTCTTGCATTCCGTTCCTACCTTGTTATGACCACAACGTATTTTAGGTACACCGGCTTATTGGGGTTTGCCAATAACGATGACTTCTGCTTTATGCATAGTCCTAGTCCGAGTAAGCAATTGCCCTTCTTTAAGCTCCCACAGCGCTATAGGCGGGATGATCCGCGTTGCGAGCACGAAGATAAAGACAACGCCGCCAATTGCGCCAGCAAACACCAAGAAATCAGCAAGCTGGGGAAGGTGTGTGGCTGGAACGTGTTCCACTATGTGCCCTTCCGACTCGACCAAGAAGGAGCCGCCATAGATGCGCACACGATCCATGAAGTTGCCAAAGAGGATCACGCAGGAGGCTAATATCGGTCCAAGGATGCTTACTCTAACAGGGTTGTAGGCGAGCAGGATGAGAGGCAACACAAAGTTGCAGAGCAGTCCCAACAGGAAGGGCACAAAGTAGGGCCCAAAGATGGTAACCTCCAGCACGCCCTGTTCCGCAGGGGTGCGGCCATACCAGAAGACAATGAATCCAGACCACCAGAAGTAGAACCACAGTAGTGAGAAGGCTAGCAGGAGCTTGGCAGGATTCCAAAACTGGTCAAGGGCAAGATACTCTTTGAAGCCGCCAAAGTAGCGCAAGAAGCCCAGACCCAGCACCAGTGTGGCTAGACCGGCTTGCAAACCGCTGATGGCGTGGAATGCCGGGAATATGGGGTCACGCCAACCGGGCACCAGGGTGATAGCCAACTCAACGCTTATGAGGAAGTGTACAAAGACCAGCATCATGAGATAGGAGACGCCGAGATAGGTTATCGCGTTGGATTGTACCTTCCACTGGCGGGTAGAGCCGCCCCACTTGCCGGCAAGGCGAGCCTGCAAGCTGGTAAGACCGCCCGGCGCAAGGTCTCGCACCGCAGCCAGGTCGGGGCGTGCGGAGGCATACAGCAGACCGAGCCCACATACCACAAGACCAATGATAGCCAGGATAAGTGGAATCTGCGGCGTCCCGGGCCATGACACCCAGAACGTGGCGCGACCTTCCAGCGGCGGCAACAAGGCCAACAGAGGGATGAAGAGCACCAAGGACAGGAGGCCGGTTATGGTGAACAGTTCTGCCACGCGCACCAGCGGCTTACGCCAGTAGCCCTTAGTAAGGCGTGCGGCGACTGCCAGGATAGGAGCGCCCTGGGCGGTAGAGAACAAAAACACCACCGTTGCGGCGTAGAAGCCCCACTCGGCGCGGTTCATACCGGCGCTCAAGCGGAGATAGACGCCCACTATACCCGCCACCACCAGCAATCCGGCGATGACCAATATGGTAACGCCGCGCGGCTGGAGGAATCGCGCCAACCAGTCGCGAGTTAGCTCTGCCGGCGTCTCCGGAAGGTGCGGCCGGGGACTAATGTGCTGGTGCACTTGTTCCTGATGCATTCGGATCCACTTTTTTGAGGTAGGTTACTGAAGGCTGGGTTCCCAAATCCTCCAGCAGGGTGTAGGTGCGCTCGCCATGAGCGGCTTGGCTAACCTGGCTATTGGGGTCGAGCAGGTTGCCGAAGATGAGTGCGCTGGTAGGGCAGGACTGCACGCAAGCAGGCTGCACATCGCCATCGCTAAGCTCTTGGCCATCGCGCGCGGCGTCGCGGGTACTACGGCGGATGCGCTGCACACAGAAGGTGCACTTCTCCATGAGCCCCTTAGTGCGGACCGTGACGTCCGGGTTCAGGTACTCGTTCATGGGCTCTGCGATGGTCTGGCTCAGGGGGATCATGTCTTTGAAAGGCGCATCGGTGTGCCGCTCCCAGTAGTTGAAGAAGCGGGCATGGTAGGGGCAGTTATTGGCGCAGTAGCGCGTGCCCACGCAGCGGTTATAAACCTGTACGTTCAAGCCCTCGTCGTTGTGGTAGGTGGCATACACGGGGCACACCGGCTCGCAGGGAGCGTTTTCGCAGTGCTGGCACATGACCGGCAGGAAGCGCGCTTTGATGTCAGGGTATTCGCCCTCCCAGTAGCGCTCTATACGAATCCACGCCATGGTGCGGTTCTGCTGCACGATGTCTTCCGTGCTCAGCAAGATATTGTTCTCCGCCTGACATGCGATGACACAGGCCTGACAACCGGTGCACTTGTCAGCATCGACAACCATTCCCCACTTGCGTTCTTCTGCCATAACTCGCGTCCTCTCTAGCTTTCCCCTAGTGTCCCGTCTCGGAATCGGAACGCAGGTCCTCAATCTGAACCAAATCATAATCGTCGGGCTCAATGGCGGGCACCGAGCCCTCCAGCTTCGGCAGCCGGTACTGGCGGCCGGTCCTGGTGAGCTGCACTCTCGTAGCGCTCCACGCCAGCGCACCCGTCTCGCTCTCCTGCATCGGCGCAAGGATGGAGAGGGGGTTGGCGCCGCGCTGCTCCGCATAGCGGCCAAAATAAGTGTGACCCTGGCCGGCAGGGATGCCCACTACATTGGGCGGGATGGCCGGGTAAACGTACACCGGCGCTTCCAACTGGCCGCTGGGTGAGGTGACTATAACAATATCGTTACTCTTAATCCCCATAGATGCCGCAGTTTGGGGGTTTAGCTCCACCCAGGTCTGCCAGCTTACGGTGCTGGTGGGATCCGGCGTAAGCTGCAACCAAGGCAGGTTTGCGCCGCGGCCATCATTGATGCCAGCGCCCGGGAAAATGCTCAGGTGGAATGGGTAATCCGCGTCCGACCCAGCAAACTCAGGCATGACCGGCTGATGGGGCAGGGGGCCAGGTAGAGGCGGCTTTGAGGTACGGGTGGAGGCGGCATCCCACCAGCCACCTCGCTGCAGCGCGCCGTTCCAGAAGTGATCGAAGTCCTGGGCTCGCACGGAACCTCGACCCAAGCCGTAGAGCGACTCTGCTGACGTGCGCATCGCGTCCAGGTAGGTAGGCCACGGCAGGGCCTGCTGCATAGGTTCGCCAAGCTCTGCGCCTACAGCCAGGAGGGCGTCCATAAAAGAGCGGGTATTCAAGGCCGGCTTCACCACGGGCTGCTGAAAGCCAATGGCCTGGTAGCCAGCGCCCGGTTCGGGAACTACGTCTCCCCAAGCCTCCAGAAAAACATGATCTGGCAGGATGAGGTCGGCCATAGCCGTGGTCTCGTCCATAAAGCTGGAGAAGCTGACGAGGACGGGTATATTTCGCAGCGCTTGGCCAAAGCCCACTTCAACGGGCAGGCCGTAGAGCGGGTTCGCGTTGTGCACCATCAGGAGGTTCACGGGACGGGGCTGCTTGCTGGCGATCCGCTGGGTGAACTGCTGCCAAGCGGAGAGCGGCGAGGCGTGTTCCTGCCCAGCGAACTCCGGCACCGGCGGCACACCGTTCATCATGATGCCGCCACGCCGGCCGACGCTGCCGACCAAGAAGTTGAGCGCATAGATTGCATTGAGATTAAAGAGCCCGTTGGAGTGGGAGGCTGCGCCCGCCCCGCCAAGAGCAATGCCCGGCTGATGCTCTGCAAAGCTGCGCGCAATGCCGATGATGCGATCGGCAGAGATGCCAGTCAGCGATGCGGCCGCTTCTGGACGGTAGGCATTCAAAGCAGAAGCGCCCACACCGCCCGTAAGGGCATTGGCTGCCTCGGGGTTAGCCAGGCCCTCCGAGACGAGCACATAGGCGATTCCCAAGGCAAAGATGCCCTCTGTGCCGGGGTTGATGGGCACCCACTCGTCTGCATTGGCAGCCGTCATGGAGAGCCGCGGCTCCACCTGTACTAGGTAGCCGCGCTGGCCGCTGGTGCCTTGGCGGAACTCACCGTAGGCCCGGTTGTAGCGTACCTGGGAGATCCAGGGCTCCAGGAAGTTAGCCCCGATAGAGAGAACGTATTTTGAGCGTTCGATGTCGAAATGCGGGATGCGGTCTTCGCCAAAAAGCTGGCTCATGGAGGCGTAGAGCACGGTGTCTTCCATAGGCTGGTGCACCAGATAGTCCGCGCCGTAAGTGTCGGCAAAGCGCCGGGCAATAGTCGCCTGGAGACCAGTCAGCGGCTCCGTAA
Source organism: Dehalococcoidia bacterium (assembly GCA_965220215.1). Taxonomy (GTDB): domain Bacteria; phylum Chloroflexota; class Dehalococcoidia; order SHYD01; family SHYD01; genus CBDDEI01. The sequence continues at coordinate 1,807,171 of OZ244809.1, read as the reverse complement.
CCATTGCGACCGTGTCGCTCATCCCCTCATCAGCAAGCGCTTTGAGACGGCCAACCAACTCCTCAAGGCCGGTGTCCCAGCTAATGACCTCAAAGCGGCCTGAGCCACGGGGCCCGGTGCGGCGCAGCGGAGTGCGAATGCGGTCTGGGTGATAGAGCGACTGGACGCCTGCCTGACCGCGAGCGCAGAGCTTGCCCTGGTTCAGCGGGTGGTCCGGGTTGCCTTCAATCTTCTTGGCCCGGCCTTCTACCACGCGAACCACTACACCGCATCCGGCGGCGCACTGCTGGCAGACGCTGGCATAGAAGTTCTCAAAGCTATTGACGGTATCCTCTGGCAGCATAACCGGGCTCTGAATGAGCATCTCTTGCTCCGGAGCCATACAGCCGTTGAACAGCACGGCCCCCGCTGCAGAAGCGCCGGTCACCTGGAGGAAATGTCGTCTAGATACGTCCATATAGTCCTACTTATGACAGGTTGTGCAGTCGGTTGGCGCATCATTAACACGATGGCACGCAACGCAATCGCCCATCTTGAGCGGGCGGACTTGCTGCACCTTGGCCATATCCTGAACGTTGCCGTGGCACGCAGAGCACTGGATGCCGGCTGTGATGTGCGCTTCGTGCACAAACCGTACGTGGTCAGGCACACGATGCACGCGGGTCCAATCAATAGGACTGCCGCTGGCAAAGGCCTCCTGCACTTTATCGATCTCCAGTTGCTGGCTGGGCGTTGCCCCCTCCACTACCTTATGGCAGAACATGCACTGCTCCACGGCGGGCACGCTCGCGGTCTGGCCCACCTCCACGTTGCGGTGGCAGAAGACACAATCTAGTTGCATCACGTTTGCGTGCGTAATGTGGCTAAAGGCGACGGGCTGCTCAGGACCCTCGTTCACCTGGGAGGCCACGGCCTGGCCGCCTGCGAGCGCCACAAGAAGCACCACAATCACTACCACACCGACCACTAATGGCGGGCGGCTAGGCACAGATTCGCTCCAATTGCTTAGATGAGTTGTTTTGGATAGACATCATAGATAATGGGCAGCAATCCCAACCAGCTAACCACCATTATTACAGACGCCGAAAGGGAAAGGAGTCCGATAACGGTGAGCACCGGGCGGGCCTTGGACGCCCCCGCAGGCAAATGCGTGGTCTCGATAAGGGAGGGTATCGCTATGTGGGCTAAGAGCATGCTCCCGGCGAAACCAACGTTAAAAATAACGAGCAACCAAAGGAAACTCACTAAGGAGGGTAGAACTAGCCAGTCCTGCCCGGTTAAAGCTCGCGGATCAATGGGTTCCACAAGGCTCCAGAAGTGCTTAGTTACGCATCTGCATCATGTGTATTTGCGCCCGTGCCGTGTCTGCTTGTCTTCCGAGAAGTACAAACACGACAAGGCTACCAGCGGTAAAGTGTAGCTTATCTTTATCCCTCGCGGAAGGGGTTTTAGCGTTATTTGTGAAATTTTTTTCGAAATAAATCCTATTCGGAGCTTATGTCTGCTCCTCAAGCAGCGCCGAGGCGGCCTGTTGGAACTGAAGCCGCTCGGAAGGCTGCTCGTAGAGGCGTTGCAGCGTCAGCGAGGCGTCACGATCCCATTGGCGGAGCCCTTCGGTACACTCCCGCTTGTCTAGACCTGCCTGCCAGTCCTGGCACACCTGGGGCCGGTCGGCGTAGATGCTGCAGCGGGAACGCTCCCCCTCAAAGGCAAGGAAGATGCACCCCCGCTCAGTAGCCTTGAGTTGCCGCCAGCCGCGCCGCAGCGGATAGGCTCGGGTGTAGCGACGGGAGAAGACTTGCGGTGAGAGGCCGCGCGCTCCAGCCAAACGTCGCAGCTCCTGGGGGCTGAGGAGGGGCTGCCACTTCTGACAGCACACCCCGCACTGGAAGCACGGGATAGGCGCCCGTGACGCAAGCTGCTGGTCTTGGGCAGGAGCGTCAATCAGGGGAAGCTCGGCCAGGAGACGCCGCAGGGAAGACTGCAACATACGAAACAGCTAGTCCCAGTCGGGGCAGCGAGCGCACTGTTCGGGGCAGGCAATCTGATCCACCGGATACCCTGCCAGGTCCAGGAGATAGACCATCATTGCCAGGGGTAGTCCAACCACATTGCAATAGCAGCCGTTGCCACTGGAGACGTCGTTCGTCAGACGAGCGACGGGGTGGAGGGTTTCGTCCTGGATGGCGTAGGCTCCCGCTTTGTCTATGGCTGCGCCGGAACCCACGTAGGCCTGTAGCTCCTCCTCTGTATAGGGGCGCATCTGGACGCGGGTAAAGCGCCAGGCGTTCCACACAGCACCCTCGTGGGCCACGGCTACGCCCGTCACAACCTCGTGCTCGCGGTCACGCAGGGTGCGGAGCATATCCAACGCCTCCTCCGGCGAAGTGGGCTTGCCAAAGATACGGCCCGAGACGGTAACCAGGGTGTCCGCGCCAATAGTGTAGGCATTGTTGTTGGAAGCGCCGCCCGCTTCGGCCTTCTCCGTAGCGAGACGCAATACTTCAAGTTCCGGCGCATGGCCAGCCTCAAGGGTTTCGTCGATGTCGGGGCTAAACAGAGAGAAGGGCAGACCAAAGAGATTCAGCAGCTCTCGCCGCCGGGGAGAGGTGGAGGCAAGAACGAGATCCGTCGGCATTACAGACTGAACTGTTGGCCGGGCAGGTAACGGGTGGACGTCTTGTGGTCGGAGAAGAAGACGGAGCCGCGGCCCATCACCGTCCAGTGGGAGCCATCGCCCACCGCGGCGGTGTGCTCGTCCACGCCAAGGATAAGGAGGTCATCGGGCACCTGAGCCAGGAGATACTCCAGCCGCTCCTCGGTCATGCGGTTGAAGTGGGGCGAAACCACCACCTGGGGCACCAGACCGAGGCCGGGGGCCATCCCCCAGTCCTGGGGCGCAGGAGGCCCGGAGCGAGCGCCAGCCCGCGCCACGCGCGTCTGGCCGCCCAAGACCATGGCGCCGGCGCTGCAACCAGCCAGCACACCGCCCTTTGCGTACACTTCCTGGATAGCCGCCCACACTTCCGAGCCTTGCAAGCTCTGGAGGAGATAACCGGGGCTACCGCCGGAGAGGTAGACAAAATTGGACTTGCGGACGGCCTCCGCCATAGCGGGATCGTTGGCATCCTTCTGATCCCGGACAAAGACGGGTTCAGCCTGTGCGCCCAAGCGTTGGAAGTGGGGGACGCCCATATCGGTCCACGCGCGGGGGTCTTCCAGCCCTGCAGCGGTGGGTAGGATAGCCACGCGCGCGGGCTGCTCGGGAACATGGGCAAGGAGGTAGCTGTCTACCTCCGCCATGCCTTCCAGAAACTCCCCTGCGCCCACTAGGGCAATGGTGCCAGACATTAGGGCCATTTTACTCTTGCGGCTCCAGCAATGCCACCGCTTCGATATGGTAGGTCTGAGGAAAGAGGTCGACAGGCTGGACGGTTATGAGGCGGAAGCCGCCGTCGCAGAGGATGCGCAGGTCACGGGCGAGGGTAGCGGGCTCGCAGGAGACGTAGACCAGTTTCTGGGGACGGAAGTCCAGGAGCGCGCGCGTGGTATCGGCGTGGCAGCCGGCGCGGGGCGGGTCTAGAAGGACCGCGTGGGGCCGCTCCTCCAACGCGGGGAGAAGCTCCTCTACCTTGCCTTGGAGATACTCCACGTTGGGACTCTGCTGGGCGTTGATGCGACCATCCCGCACTGCCGGGCCAGACTCTTCGATGGCGATGACCTTGCCTACGTAATCGGCCAGGAGCACGGCAAAAGTACCTACACCTGCGTAGGCGTCCACCAGCACCTCCGCGCCGGTGGGGGCCAAGTAGCCCCGCACTACTTCTACCAAGCGCTCGGCCTGCTCTGTGTTCACCTGGAAGAAAGAGGGAGAGGCCACCCGGAAACTGTGGCCGGACATCTCCTCGTTGTAACTCTGCTGGCCGGTCTCCAGAGCAAGGGCAGGGTTCTTGATCTTGGGCTGGACGAGCCAGTCGCCGGTGTGAGAACCGTAGCGCACAGAGAGCTGGCGGGTTTCCGCGCAGTAGCCCCGGAGCTGGTTCATGAGGCCGTTGATGCCATCGTCCAGAAGCAGGCACTCATCCAGTGGGATGACACGATGGGTGCCGCGGCGGACAAAGCCCATGTCCCCTTCTCTATTAATAGTGAAGCGCGCATGGTTGCGGTAGCGGAAAGGCGAGGGTGCGGTGAGGGTAGGCTCCACCGGCGCGTCCGTAAACTTGCCGATGCGGCGGAGCTGATCCAGCACCACCTGCCGCTTGAGATCGAGCTGGCGGGGGTAGGCGATGTGCTGCCACTGACAGCCGCCGCACTCTCCGTAGTAGGGGCAAGGCGGCTCTGTGCGATCGGGTGAGGGTGAGAGAACGCTGACGATCTCTGCCTCCAGGTAGTCCTTGTGCTTGCGGGTGACCTCTACCTCCACAGTCTCGCCAGGGATGCCATAGGGCACGAGGATGACCTGCTCGTCGTGGCGGCCCAGCGCGACGCCATTGTGGCCCATATCGGTGAGAGTGAGGGTAAACCGCATGCCTGGTGGGACAAGCTCTATCTTGTTATGTCGTGTACGACGAGACATGAGAGTAGTTCTTACGGGCTCTCAGGACGTGCATACCATCCCAAGCGCGTCCCACCCAGAATGTGGAGATGGCCGTGCTCTTGCGTCTGGAGAGCGTCCTGCCCAAAGTTAGAGAGGAGGCGGAATCCGTTGGGGCAGTGCTGCCTGCCTATCTCCACGGCTACACGCGCCACTTCTCCCATATCCTGCCAGAGCTCTTCCTGGGTCATGTGGGTTTTAGGCATAGCCAGGAACATGACGGGCACCCAGTGGAGGATGTTATCGATGACAAGCACCTTATCGTCCTCATAGCGGATGGTCGCCGGGGCCTGTCCCGCGACGATAGCGCAGAAGATACAGTCCACTAAGCGATCCGTCCTACGTGTGTTTGCACAGTCGCACTACCTATCCAGCTCCAGCAGATATTCATACAGGGTCAGCCCACTCTCGGCAACCGCTGCGGCAACGTCCACGCCCACGTAGCGGAAATGCCAGGGCTCATAAGCATAGCCTGTTACCTGCTCCTTGTCTTGGGGATAGCTCATCACAAAGCCGAAGCGACCCGCGTTCTGGGCAAGCCACTCCCCTTCCGGCGTAGCTCCAAAGCTCTCCACAAGATCATAGTCTACTAGCGGCGTAGTGAAGTCGATAGTGGTGCCCAGCTGGTGCTCACTGTGGCCGGGCTTTGCGGAGACACGCGCCGCTTCCTCTTCCCCCAAAAGCTCCACTACTTCCTCGTAAATCTCCGCTTGCGTCTGGTAGGAGCGATAGGCAGATGTCACGTATATAAGTAAACCTTCCGCATCCGCGGCAGTCAGCATCTCCTTCACCGCCTGGTACGCGACAGCACGCAGCCTTGTTTCGCTGCGGACGGTCAACACTTCCGTCACGTCTACCAGATCAGTAGGCTCGTAGTCGAGCTCCAGCGCATAAGTCTTGCTCATGGGAGCGAGGAATGGGTCAGGCAGAACTGTTGCGCTGGCCTCAGGAGACGGAGAAGACACCGGCGTAGCGGATACTGATGGCGTGCTAGAGGCAGTGGCGGACGGTGCGACGGTGGGAGTTGCTGCCGCGGCGGCGCTGGGGTTTACCCCAAAGAGCGCGGAGACGGTAACTACGGTGAGCCCCTTGCTCTTGAGGCCCTCCAGGATGGACGGCAGCGCCTCCGCGGACTGGGGGGCGTTGCAATGCTGGACCACGATGCCGCCGTTCTCAATACTGCCGAGGACTTTATCGCGCACGCTCTGGGTGGTTGCCTCTTCCCGCCAATCGCCGGAGTCGATGGTCCAGTAGACCGAGGTGTAGCCCAACTCCGTGATGATGCCCAGAACACGGCCATCCCGTGCGCCAAAGGGCATCCGCATCCAGGGTTTGCCATCTTGACCGGCGGCCTGCTGGAACGCAGCTTCCGCCTTGAGCAGCTCTGAGCGCACCTTTGCGTCTGGGAGCGTGGTGAGATCGGGATGGGAATAGGTGTGGTTGGCCAGCTCATGGCCCTCGGCGACGATGCGCTGCACCAACGCCGGATAGCGCTCTGCGTACTGGCCAGTGACAAAGAAGGTGATGTGGAGGTTGTACTGCTTCAACAGGTCCAGGATGGTAGCCGTGGGGCCGTCGGCGCTTCCGCAGTCAAAGGTAAGCGCGATAATTGGGCGTAGGGCATCGCCTCGCACCACCTCGCCTTTGGGCATCGGGGCGTAGGTCGGGGTCACTGTAGGAGAAGGGGTAGCAGTGACGCTAGCGCTAGCAACCGGACTAGTTGTAACGGTCGGCGTCAACTCCGGGAGTACGGTGACGGTGATGGAAACGGGCAGCGGTGACGACGACGGCGACGGCGACAGCGATGACGATGACGATGACGCCGTCGTCGTCGACTGCGGTGAAGGAGAGGGAGGTGGAGGCGGTGACGTCGCGCTGGGGGAAAGCAGATTACACGCTACCAACGAGGAAGCGGCCCACAACCCAAAGATGAGGGTGGTTCGCGCAGTGCTCTGTTGCAGCCAGCGTAGTAATATGGCCAAGATGATCACAAAGACGTATCTTGTTACATCTTACCGCTTACTGCGCGGCGAGGTAATACGCTAATGCAGCACTGCTACGCCTGCTCTGAAGAAGCCTTAGACCAGTGCAAAAGCTGCCAGCAGTGGTTCTGCGCGCGTCACGGAGAGGGCCGCTGTGACCGATGCCGGGACCTGCCGGGCGGCTATCCCTCCGGACTGGTGTACCGTGGGGTGTTGGGCACGCTGGTAGTGGCACTGGGGCTGGCCGGCTGGCACTTGTTGGCCTGGCCACAGTTTCCCTTACCGGAGCCACGTATGCTCGCGGCGCTGGCCGCGGCGGAAACCAACGTGCCGGATGTCACGCCAGTGGAGCCTACACCAGCGCCTACCGTCGCAGCTACAGCTACAGCTACAGCTACAGCCACTGCTACAGCTGCGGCTACGGCCCCGGCCACGCCTGCTCCCTCGCCTACGCCTACGTTAACACCTACCCCGACCACGCTGCGCTACGTGGTACAGCCTGGCGATAATCTGAACACCATTGCGGCCAGCTTCGGGGTGACCGTCGAGGTCATCATCGTTGCCAACGACATTGCAGACCCCGCACTCATTAGAGTGGGAGCAGAGCTCAGCATTCCGACTACAGCTGCGCTTACGCCAACACCTACCAGAACCACGCGACGCTACGTGGTGCAGGATGGCGATAATCTGAGCACCATTGCGGCCAGCTTCGGGGTAACCGTCGACGCCATCATCGATGCCAACGACATTACTGATACCGCGCTCATCAGGGTGGGAGAAGAGCTCAGCATTCCGACCGCGGCCACGGCCGCTCCCCAGCCCGCGCCAACACCTATCACAACCACGCTGCGCTACGTGGTGCAGGTTGGCGATAATCTGAACACCATTGCGGCCAGCTTTGGAGTAACCGTCGAGGCCATCATCGCTGCCAACGACATAACAGATTCCGAGCTCCTTAGGGTGGGAGAAGAGCTCGCCATTCCAGCTGCTACACCCTAGCCAGCCTGCGACGCCGCGGCCCCAGGCTTGAGGAACGCCTCTGCGCGGGGTACTATGACGAGAGTAGAAGTGTCATGAGTAGTCTTTCTATCGACCACCTGCGCGCCGCGCTTCAGACGCCCGCCCCATCCGTTGCCGAGGATCCCGACCTCAAGCTGGCCGCGGTGCTAGTCCTGCTCTACCATCACGAGCAGGACTACAGGGTGGTGCTGACCAAGCGCACGGAGCTGGTAGCACACCACAAGGGTGAGGTCTGTTTCCCCGGCGGCCGCCACGAACCGGCGCTAGACCAGTCGCTAATGCACACTGCGCTACGGGAGAGCGCCGAAGAGATAGGTCTACGCACTGAGGAAACGGAGGTGCTGGGCGCATTGGAGGCGCGGGCAACCCGTTTCAAATTCCTTGTCACACCCTACGTGGCAGTACTCAAGACTCCACACGCCTTCACGCCCCAGCCTACGGAAGTGGCGGAGGTACTGGAGATCTCCCTGGACTACCTGCTAAGCCCAGAAGCCCTTAGCACGGAGCCGATGGCCTGGCGAGACGTGAACATCGCGACGCCCTATTTCCGCTACAACGACCACATTATCTGGGGCGCCACGGCTCGTATCCTGCAGCAGTTCCTGAGCCTGCTCTCCAGTGACCAAAGTGACCACTCAATATCAGAGCTTTCTCAGACCAGCACGACAACGCCGCCGCGAGTGAGGTAACCGGCACCTGTTAGAGGCATTTGAGCTCCAGCTTATCGAGTTGGTGCGCACGATCTATGTCACGATGGGCTGGCCCGGAGTGGTAGCCCTCATGGCGCTGGAGAGCACCTGTGTATGTGTTCCCATTCCTAGCGAAGCCATTATGCCCCTGGCCGGTTGGATGCTCGTTAAGGAACAGGGCCTGGGCTGGGAGTACACCCTTGTGGCCGGACTCTACGGCGGAGTGGGGTGCACCATAGGCTCCCTCATCGCATACGCTGCCGGACGCTGGTGGGGACGGGCGATCCTCCTGCGCTTTGGGCACTATGTTTTGGTGACGCCGGGGGACATCGCGACGGCGGGGCAATGGTTCGAAAAGTACGGCGACGGAGTGATCTTCCTCTCCCGCATGGTGCCGCTGGTGCGGACGATCATCAGCGTTCCAGCGGGCATTGTGCGTGTGCCCATAGGCAGGTTCACCCTGATGACCCTCGCCGGCTCCACAATCTGGTGCTGGGCGCTCGCCATGGGCGGTTACATCCTGGGTGAGCATTGGGAAGAGATGCGCGAGATCACCCGGCCCTTTGATATCCCCATCATCCTTGCATTGCTAGCCCTCTTAGGTATCTATATCTACCGGCATCTCCGCAAACATGAGGCGCAAAGCTAACCTGCGCCGCTCCTCCATCCATGGAGCACCAGTGCCATTGGCAGCACGGCTGCGGCAAGCACTGTACGTTATCCTGCTGCTCGGGCTGCTGGCGCTTCCCGAAAGCCCGCGGACGTGGGCGGCCTCTTTTGGCGAGTCTTTTCCCGAGACAGGTACTCCCCTGCTCGTGTACTCAGTGCTCCAGGAGGGTATGAGTGAGCTGCGCGCCGCGCCTGCAACGGACCCCGCGCGTAGCAGTACGCTGGCGCGCGTGCAGCACCAAGCAGGGTTCGGCCTGCGAGCACGGGTATCGCCCCAGGGTGATCGTCTGGCTTATCTAGTACTCCCCGTAGGCAGCCGAGACCCATCCAGGGAGGGCGAGCTGTGGCTGCTAAACCTCTCGAGCGGAGAGCAAAGACGGCTAACGGGCGGCGTAGATGTGCAAGGCATGCCAGTGTGGTCGCCGGAGGGCGCGGCCGTGGCAGTGCGGCAGCGCGCCGGCGAGGGCTTTGCGCTGCGCGCGGTGGACACCCGCAACGGGAAGATCACACCGCTGGTCGCGGTGACTGAAGCGCTCACCGTCCAGGCCATCGGCTGGGCGACAGAGACGGCTGATTTCTACTACGCCGTCTACACGCAGCAAGGCACTGATGTCTATCGTTACGCTCCCGCGGCAGGTACAGGCCGTCTCGCGCTGCACGCCAGCAACCTGGTAGCCCGGGACTTCAAGCTAGACGGAGCCGGCAAACGGTTGCTCTACACGGAGCTGTTACCGCCGGGAGGACCGCCAACCCGCACTGTGGTGGCGGAGCTATCAGGCGTAGAACCTCACGTGTTGGAAGCAGTGTCAGGCGGCTTTAGCCCTACCTGGAGCTCGGATGCCCAGAGTATCACCCTAGGCACCGCGGGCGGCCTGCTGCCCCAAACCAGCGGGCACTCGTTACGGTTGCAATCGGTACAGGAGGCCACGGGGGTAAGCCTGCCGGGCGGGCTGGTTGCGCCGCTGGCATGGTCGCCTGGGGGCGGCTACTTGGCCGCGCGCCTGCTTACGGGCGATGGGCCGGACGGGGTGACGAGCGAGCAACTGGTGGTGCTGCAACCGGGCGACTCCAAACCGATAGCAGTGACGGGAGACGGCCACACCACCTTTGCAGGATGGGCTCGATGAGGCTGACAAAGCTGCGCCACAAGCTCTGGGCCGCGCTGGCCGTGTCGGTGAGCGCGCTCTTGGCAGTCGGGCCACCATCGGTCTACGCGTGCGCACTCGACGATGCTCAAGCGTACCAGGCTTCCAGTCAGGAGGTGTCGCTGGCTATGGAGCAGACTGCGCTCTCCCAGTTGGGCGATGGCTATCCTACCCTCCCGCCGCTGGAGATGGGTTACCCGGACTCAACATCGCTGGAGTCTGCACTGGCTCCCTGCCTCCTCCTCAAAGCCATTGGGTACACCGAAGGAATGTGGGAGCAGGCGTGGGGCTCAGTACCGGTCGGCGCCAGCGGCCCGACGAAGCAATCTGCGTCTTGCGGCTACGGCATCATGCAGATCACCTCCGGCATGCGTAACCCTAACGAGTTGCCGCTGGAGACGCAGCTGCGCATAGCCGGCGACTATCGCTTCAACATTGCCTGGGGCACGAACATTCTGGCGGAGAAATGGAACACAGGAGACTTGCTGGATGCCGTGGTGGGGGACCGCGACCCTTCAGTGGCGGAGCACTGGTACTACGCGGTGTGGGCGTACAACCAGTTCAATTTCAAGAACAACCCCAATAACCCGGACTATCCTTGGCCGCGGCCCGAGTACGATGGCTCACAGAGCAGGTTGGACTATCCGTACCAGGAGATAGTATGGGGCTACGCGGCGCATCCGCCGGAAGTAGATGATCTGCCACTGTGGGAGGGCGTGCCCCTCACGCTCCCCGACCGTGCGGCCATTGGGATGACGCCGGAACCCATTGCTGCGCCATCAGAGACGCATTCCGCCGCCTGCCGCACGCTATACACCAACCCCAGTGTCGTAAGCGTACAGGCGCAGACGGGAAGCGTGCTCACCAGTCAGGCGGTTACGCTCTTCAGCGCCACAGGACCGGGGCCTCTTCGGTGGCGGGCTGAAGTAGAAGGGGCCTCGTGGCTCGCGGTCATCCCCAGCAGCGGCAACGCGCTGCCGGCACAGGTGCTCCTGAACATCTATCCGCAGCGGTTGACTGCGGGGACACGCCAAGCAACGGTGATCTTCAAGGGGCCAAGCGACGTAACCGCCGCGACGCTGATAGTAGAGGTACAAGTGGGAGGGAGCTCCGTACAGTACTTCCCATACCTGCCACGGCGCGCATTGTCACCGGGACAGTAGGTTCTTTACCAGCACCTACGAGCTGAGGGAATGGCCGCGTAGGCGTGTCTTGATCCAGTTCCTCCGGCGTCTCCAGCATCAGCACAGGACACACCGCCGCTTCCCCTGTAGACTGAAGGTATGCTGTTACGACGCACCTCCATACGAGTAGCAATCCTGCTCAGCGTTGGGATTGCAGTGCTCATCTCAGCGGGCTTGGTTATACGCGGGAGGCAGCCGACGCCCCCGCCGGTGGTAGCTGAGGCGTTGGCGCCTGTGCTAACCCTCGCCGCCACGCCAGAGGCCAGACCAAACGCGACCATACCACCCGCTCGCGAATACCTACAGGCATTCTTAGAGGAAGGGATAGAGGCTCAGCGGCTGGGAGACTATGAGCAAGCAGCAGCGGCCTTCCGCATCCTCCTCTTGTCTTACATTGGCCGGCCGGAGTCGGTGGAGGCGGCCTACCAACTGGGTATCGTGGAGTATCTGCAGGGCAATTATGACAGCGCCACACAGACCTTCCGCGCGATTCGAGCGCAATATAGCGCCCACCCCCGCGCTGCTCTAACCACTTACTGGCTGGCGGAGAGCCTTGCAAAAACCGGACGGGATCAGGAAGCCCTGCGACTCTTCAAAGAGTTCATCGCCACTCACCCGGAGATAGAGGACCTTGCACGGCTGCGACGCACCGTACTGCTGCTCCGGACCGCGGATAACGACGCAGTTTTGGAGGAGCTCGCACTATTTGACGCCGCTCCTACCTCGCTACAGGTGAGCAAAGAGGCGGATCTGCTTCACGGCCAAGCACTCATGCGGTCGGGCGCATATGCAGAGGCGTCAGCCAAATTCCAAGCGTTGGTGGCGAACGAGACGGGCGGACGAAAGCTAAGCTTGCTCAATCAACTTGCGGAAGCGCAGCAGCAAGCAGGACGCGTGACTGCGCTACACGAAACGCTAGGGCAGATTGTGCAAACTTACCCCGCCGCCGCAGAAGCCCTGACAGCCCTGAAGACACTGGGTGCGGCAGCGGACTACGTGCTTACCCCTTACCAGATAGGCCGCAGCTACTACTTTCATTACCAGAATGACCTTGCACTAACAGCTTTCGAGCGCCAGCAACAAGAGCTCCCCTATGGTATCGAGACGCCCTGGGCCCGGTACCGAACCGCCATTATCTATGAACGCAACGAGGCAAACGAGCAAGCGCTGGAAGAACTGGCCGCTATCGTAGAGGACTACCCCTATTCCGAGGCGGCTCAGGATGCGCAATGGGAGTATGGCTGGCTGTTAGACTACCTGGGCCGGTACGAGGAGGCGTCTCTGGCGCGCCAGCGGTTCCGGGAGCTTTTTCCGGCATCGCAGCGAGCACAGGACTCTCTCATCGAGGAGGCGCTGAGCAGCTACCGCGCGCGGGACTACCAAACTGTGGTGGACCTCCTGAACGGCGACGTAGCGCGCACAGCCGAAGGGGAGACCGGCGCGCGGGCAGCATTCTGGAAGGGCAAGGCGCTGGACGCGTGGGGATATCAACAAGTTGCCCGGCGTGCCTATGAGGATGCGGCGCAGCTCGATCCCGGCGGCTATTACGCGTTCCGGTCTCTGGACCAGCAAGGGGATTCTACAGGGCTAGGGGCAGCTGCTTCACTGGAGAACACGGCCATTACCGCCGAGGAAGAGGCCGAGGCGGCCTTGTGGCTGAGGGAAATGCTCCCCAAAGTAGATGCTACTGCCATCGCGTCGGCGCAGACGGCGGTGATCGCACATAGGAACATCGTGCGGGCGGAGCTCTTCTACGAGCTGGGCCAGTGGGGTGTCGCGACTGAGGAGTATCGCACGGCAGTACGAGAGCACAAGGTGGATGCTGAGGCCCTCTTTGCGCTGGCAACGCTGCTCTACGAACGGGAGCAGTACGGTCCGGCCATGCTCGCGATAGCGTATCTGAAAGACCTCACCAGCGCCCGCACGGCAGACCTGCCGCCCATGCTCCAAAAAGTGCTCTATCCCGCTCCTTACACACAGCCGGTGGTACGGGCAGCCAGGGAGTACGGCGTGGACCCGTTGCTCATGTACGCCCTCATACGCCAGGAGAGCCTCTTCAATCCCTGGGCCGCGGGCGGTGCTCAGGAGCGCGGCCTAACTCAGGTCATCCCCAGCACCGGCGAGGGCATTGCCGCTAGCTTAGGTGTGACCGACTTTGCTTTAACCGACCTCTACCGTCCGGTGGTGAGCATCCGCTTTGGGAGCTACTATCTCTCGCAGCAGCTTGCGACCTTTAGGCACGCAGTAGTGGCGCTGGCGGCGTACAACGGCGGTCCGAGCAACGCACACCGGTGGGGTGGCGGCAACCCTAACCTAGACCCCGATCTCTTTGTGGAGAACATAGACTACCCGGGGACCCGCAGCTACGCGCGGCTGGTGCAGCAACATCTGGGCTTCTACCGTCAGCTTTACGGCGGTAGTGAGGCCCCGCAACTAGAACCACTGACGACTGCATCACCAAGCGGATCGCAGAGGGACGCTTCTTCAACGGCGGTGGGGCCAAAGAGCTGACCACGCCCTTGCTAGTAAGCTAGTGGACAACGAGCCGTTCATCTACTCCTCAGACTCTCCTCATGAGGTGACCGCCGTGAGTTGCTAGCATGGCGTCGAGGAGTTAATGGAAAGCGATGAGCTGCATGGCAGGTTATTGCGCATTGCCGCAGCGGCCGGCCGAAACCGCTCTTAGTTATGCGCACGTGATCTTCAAGTAGGTAGTTAGAGGGGGATTCTCATGGCTAAAGTACCGGGCATCGACGAAGTCGCAGTTGTGGGCGCGGGGTGGATGGGTAGTGGGATTACCACCGTCTGTTCGCTGGGCGAGTATAAGGTCAATCTCATCGACGTTTCAGCCGACCTCTTTGAAAACTGCCTCTTAAAAGTCCGTCACAACCTCAACGTGCTCGTTATGGCTAACGAAATCTCTGCGTCGGATGCGGAACGCGCATTCGGCCAAATCCGCACGACCACAAGCATGGAAGAGGGCCTTGCGGGGGCTGGCCTCGCGATAGAAGCCGTGCCCGAAAGGCTTGAAATGAAGCAGGCCGTCTTCGCGCAAATGGAGGCGGTAGCACGCCCCGGCACTATCCTCGCCAGCAACGCATCGGGGATTCCGACCACCCAGATAGCCGAACACTGCGCGCGTCCCGAGCAGGTGGTCGGTATCCATTTCTTTGAGCCACCTATCGCACTACGGGCCGTCGAGATCATTCGCGGTGAACGCACCTCGGATGAGACCCTTAACATTGCAGCCGAGTTCATAGAGAGCTTGGGGTGGGTGCCTATCAAGGTCCTGAAAGACCGCCGCTCCTTTGTCATCAATTTCCTCCAGGGCGCCATGCGTAAGGCGGTGGAGGAACTCATGGAGGCGGGCGTAACTACGGAGGAGGAGATCTTGAAGGCCGCCCGCTACAGCTTTGGCGTTAAGTATGCAGCAACGGGGACCGGGGCAAGCCGGGGAGGCGCCAGCGCAGCAGACCAGTATAAAACCGAGTGGTTGGATGAAATGGATCGCCGCGCGCTTGCGATGCTCACTGTCGCTCGAGCGGCCAGGTCCTTGGATGATGAGCCCACGTCATAGGCCGCAACTGCGGCGCGTGAGGCCGCGCGACTAGAACCCTTGGCTGGTCTCCTTAAGGCTGACAAAGCTGTCATCAGCAAAGTAAGTAAGGCTTTATCTCACCTTCCTAGCTGCTAGCAGCATTTTCAGGGCTGCCTTCCCTTAGTCCACGGCTGCTCGAGGTAGTTTTTCTACCTCTTTATCCAGCTCACGTATACCTTTTAACACTACTTCGGTCTTTTCTATGACCTCTAGTGCCACATCACTATCGATTTCCATACGCCCATGCGTGATTTTGTTCCTAACAATATTAAGCTCCCGAATCTGCACGAACAATTTTCCCCACTCATCTTTTATCTCTGGAACCGTTGGTAACATCTGACGCAGCCAGGTATATGGCGATAAATTCTGAGGAGGGGGAGCACTTCTCCCATCGAGTTTGTCTGCTACTTTTGCCTTAAGAGCATCCAGCTGCCTTTCGACCAGCAACCATGTGGTCAGAGCCCCACTAGCTGGGTGGACCTTAACTACCTCGCGAGCTACGTCCAGTGGACTACCGGGAGCAGCATCCTCTGGATAGATTACCTGAAGAGTATCGTCACTTAATAACTCTCTTAAGTGATCCTTTAGCTGAATACCATACTCTGCCTTTAGAAACTGTTCGAAGAAGTCAATCACGTTTTCGACATAGTATGCTGCCATTACATCACTGATTGATCCAAACCTATGTTGGATGGTGTTTCGCTCATCTATTAAAAGCTCCAAAATATGCTTTTGGGGGATACGGACTTCAAGTTTCTCCAAGTCCTCAAATACTGCATATATGGTCTTTGTCTCTTTTGGATTTTTATAAACCGATTCACCTAAGTCCAGAAGTTTGTCTTTTAAGATAAGTTCAAGAGCATTGGCTAAGTGCAAGACCGACAACTTTTTATCTCGATCAGCATTTTGGGCGAAATGTTCGATCGCATGAGCCAAGAGTTCAGTTCCACTATGGAACAGTGGTGATTTGTCACTCATCAGTTGATTCTAGATCAAATCCTTGATTACTGCCGGCTTAGAACCCCTGGTTGGTTTCCTTAAGGCTGACGAAGCGGCCGCGGCCAATGACGATGTGGTCGAGGACCTCGATGTCGAGGAGCTTGCCGGCCGCCACCAGCTCCTTAGTTAGCGCGATGTCCTGCCCGCTGGGCGTTGGGTCGCCGGAAGGATGGTTGTGGACTACGACCAGCGCAGGGCAGTTCTCCCGGACCGCGGGACGCAGCACCTCCGCCACCCGCACCTGCGCGCTGTTCACGCTGCCTCGATACAGCTCCGGCACGCCCAACACCTGATTGCGGGTGTTCAGCAACACCACCCGCAGGTGCTCCTGCTCCAGCAACGCCATCTCCTCCTGTACCAGGTTTGCCACGTCCTGTGGTGAGCGCACGGTGGCCCTCTCCTCCGGAGACATGGAGCGAAGCTTCTTGCCCAGTTCCAACGCGGCCTGCAACTGCGCCGCCTTAGCCTCGCCGAGGCCGTGCTGGTTGCGCAGCTCGTTGAAGCTGGCGCGATACAGACCCGGCAGGCCGCCGAAGTGGGCTAGCAGGCGCTCGGCCAAGCGCACCGCGTTCTCGGTGGCAGTGCCCACGCGCAGGATGATGGCAAGGAGCTCGGCATTGCTGAGTGCGCCGGGGCCGTAATCCCGCAGCCGCTCCCGAGGGCGTTCTTCTGCGGGCAACTCCCGGATGCGGAGACGGTACTCGACGGGCGGGTCAGGCGTAGTGGTCATAAGCTGCTCCCGGTTAGTGGATCACGCCTAGAGAGCGGAAGAATGCTTCCCACTCGGTCAAAGCAGCCAGTTCTAGTTCCCGCAGGTCGCCCAGCTTCACGCCGCCGCTATTCACCACGTCTGCTGTGACCGTAGTGTGCTCCGAGCCGGCGCCAGCCAGTGGCGGCCCACCGGAGGGGGCGAAGACGTAAGTCACCGAGGCGTTGTGGGACCCCGAACCGGGCTGCATCATCCTGCGGAAGTGCGTAAGCCGAGGGGCTTTGCCGGAGAGCCCGCCATCTCTGGGAGGCGCGCCGTACCTATTGAGATAAGCCAGGTCTTGGAGGATAGCCACGGGCGCATGTGCCGCGATGAGTGCGTCCACCTGGGCCGAGTCCTGTCCATGCGTTGTGAGCCATGCGGCCGCTTCCTCCCGGAGGTCTGCCAGGGCCTGGATGAGGGGCGCCGCCAGGCTCTCGAGGTCCTCGTCCGAGACTGGCGCGCCAGACTCCTGAAAGAACTCCAACCACTTGAGGTCAGAGCGCAGTCGTGTGGGCGCCGTGCTCCTGTCCACCCCTAGCGCTGCGCCAAGAACAGCGTGGAGCCGGCCAGCGCGCTCGTAAAGGTCATCGGTGCGGCGGTTCACGAGTGAGCTCCCGCTTGCGCCAGCTCATCGTAGCGGAAGCAGTCGACCACGTGATCGTTGACCATACCCGCGGCCTGCATGTAGGCGTAGCAGATGGTGGAGCCCACGAACTTGAAGCCGCGGCGCACCAGGTCCTTGCTCATGGCGTCGGACTCGGGAGAGGTAGCGGGAAGGTCGGTAAGAGAGCGTCGTTGGTGGAGGATGGTGCGGCCATCTACAAAGCGCCAGATGTAAGCATCGAAGGAGCCGAACTCTGCCTGAGTTTCCTGAAGCAACTGGGCGTTTGTTATGGCTGCGTAGACCTTGAGGCGGTTGCGCACAATGCCGGCGTCGGCGAGAAGGCGCTCGACCTCACTATCTCCATAGCGTGCCACAACAGCGGGATCGAAGCCGTCGAAGGCTCGGCGAAAGTTCTCGCGCTTACGCAGGATAGTTTGCCAGCTTAGCCCTGCCTGCATGCCGTCCAGCACCAAGAACTCGAAGTGCTTACGGTCGTCATGGACGGGCACACCCCACTCCTGGTCATGATAGGCCTGCATGAGGGGGTCGGCGCCGGGCCAAGGGCAGCGGTTCAGATTTGCAGTGGTCATGCTAAACGCATCTTTTCACTAAGCCTCGGTGCTCTCGGCAGGCTCGACCGCCAAGGCTGTTGCTCAACGCACTCTACACTGCAGGTGCGCGAGAGGCAAGATGCTGGCTGCGGAAGGCGGGCCACCACCCCTACCCCAGGTTGCCACGTCCTCGCAACGACCGTCCGTACGCGCTGTCTTTGCGAGGAGCGACGCAGGAGTGACGAAGCAATCTGGGGAGGCGGGGAGGCACGGTGTCGGAGAATGTCCCACGCTCAGGCCAACGGACAACGGCTCCTCCCCCACCTCAGATTGCCACGGCCTCGCCTAAGGCGAGGCCTCGCAACGACAGGGGCTCGCGCGCCTGCTCCTGGTTCGACTAGCTCACCATGAGCGGGGGCGGCAGCCGCACTGCCAACTGCCTACTCTACTTCGCAATGACAACGGTTACATCTGTGTCATTTGTCTTGACTGGATTAGAACGTTTATTCTATTTTTACTTCACTGGTCGGGCTGAGCCTTGCCCCACGGTAAGAAGTTGTTGAGTGGCGGTACTGAATGAGGGCGGGGACAGCCCGGCCAGTAGAGGAGCACGGTGACAGAAGGACTGCTGATTTTACACGCTATCACTACGCTTGCCAGCGCCGGCAACGCAGCCTACTTTGCCACGATCCGCTCCACAGGACACCGGCGGCGCAGAGGCGCAAGCATTCTAGCGCTGGTGTGCGGCGGGACGTTGGCCCAGAGCGTAGTGCACGGGGTAAGTCTCTGGCGCGGCGCTGAACCGCCGCCGGAAACGGCTGCACTGGCCCAAGGCATGGTCGCGCTAGGGAGCCTGGCGATTGCGCTGGCGGTAGTGCAGCGACTGCTGGTTCGACTCACAGGAGGCAAGGCATGAGCACATTGGAACAAGCAATCAAACAAGAGCAATGGGAGCTGGTGGCGCTGTTGCTCGCGTTGGGCCTACTACGAACTTTGGAGGAGGCGGTGCCGGACACTTTGCCGGAGATCCTGGCATTGCTCGAGGAGCCGCATGACTAAGGAACCAGAGCGAGTCCATCCAGCAAAACGGCGGCGCACCCGTAAAGTCGCTCGAGACTTTTATGCCACCGCGCTCCAGGAAGCCGAGCAAGCGGCGTTAGGTCCCGCACGAGCGGTGGAGGGCCTGGACGAGGAGATAGCGGTCTTACGGGTGAAGCTGTACAGCAGCCTGGCACAGCACCCGGATGACATGCCCGTGATCCTGCGTGGCATGGAGCTGTTAGTGCGCGCGGTGGCGGCGCGTTATCGCATCAGCGGCAAGAGTGAGGACGATCTCTTTCAGAGCGCGGTGGGTGTGCTGAAGGGTGTCGGCGAGTTGCTGCTGCCGGAGGAAGATTCCCGTGGATGAGTTCACCCGCGCGCTGCGATCGCTGTTACAGCGGTCACGCGCGGCGGGCCATCACGCTCCGGCTGCTGCTCCAAGCGCCGTTGTGTCGGCGATAGAGCTGGCGGCGCGCTTGGCGGCGCTGGAGCGGGAGATGGCAGAGGTACGGAGCCGCATCAACGGGCTGCTCTATCTAGTGGCGGGCGCGGTGCTGACTCAGTTGCTGTTGAAGTGGTCGGGTATGGCATGAGGACCGGTTTGTGGAAGCATTTCACTCAACATCTGACTCACGATTTTTCTCAATCGGATCATTCGCTCACCCTGGGCGGGTTAAACCGTGGGTAGTACGCGGCTGTGATGCGTAAATTGCGGCCGTACCAGGTAGAGGTTGGGCGGGCAGTGCTGGACAGCGTGCTGAACCGCAACGGCCTTACCTTCACCGTGGAGATCGCCCGGCAGGGAGGCAAGAACGAACTCTCGGCACAGCTGGAGACCTTGCTGCTGACCCTCCACATGCTCAAGGGCGGGAGCGGTGTGAAGTGCGCCCCCACCTTTGCCCCACAGGCGCTCATCAGTATGGAGCGGCTGCGGGCTCGCTTGTCGGAAGCAGGCTACGGCGACCACGTCCGCACGGAGCACGGCTACCTAGTGCGGCTGGGCCGGGCGCAGCAACGCTTCTACAGCGCGGAACCATCGGCCAACGTGGTGGGCGCGACCGCCGACCTGCTGCTGGAGGTGGACGAGGCCCAGGACGTGGACCCGGAGAAGTATCAGAAGGAGTTCCGGCCCATGGGGGCCAGCGCCAACGCCACTACCGTGCTATACGGTACGCCCTGGGACGGCGAGTCGCTGCTGGAGCAGCAGAAACAGATGAACCTGGAGCTAGAGCGGAAGGATGGCATACAACGCCATTTCCATTACGACTGGCAGGCAGTAGCCCGACACAACCCCAACTATGGCGACTACGTAGCAGGCGAAGAGGCGCGGTTGGGGAGCAACCATCCCCTGTTCCGCACGCAGTACTGCTTGGAGCCGCTCCACGGCGGCCTCGGGCTGTTCAGCGTGCAACAGCTGGCGTGGTTGCAGGGTGACCACCCCCGGCTGCACGCGCCCGACGGCGCCGTCTACGTGGCGGGAGTCGATATTGGCGGCGGCGCGGGAGAGGGCGAAGGAGCACGGGAACACGATGCCACAGTGGCGACCATCGCGCGGGTGATGCCCAGCGATGAGCCGTTGCTGGTGCCCGCGCCACGAGTCGAGGTGGTGGAACACGCGCGCTGGAGCGGCCGCGACCACGCGTCGCTCATCGGTGAGCTGGCGGGCCTACTGGGGCGCACCTGGCATTGCCGGCGCGTGCTAGTAGACGCCACGGGCCTGGGCCAAGGCATCGCCAGCATGCTCCAACGGCTGCTGGGCGCGGCTATAGCGCAACCTTTTGTGTTCAGTGCAGAGAGCAAGTCGCGCCTGGGCTTCGCGCTGCTGGCGGCAGCCAACCTGCATCGCCTGAAGCTGTATGCGCCGGATGGCACCGAGGAGTGTGGGGAGCTGTGGCGGCAGTTGCGGCGGGCGCAAGGGGAGTATCGGTCCAACCAACGGATGCAATTCTACGTAAAGGAGCGGGACGGCCATGACGATTATCTGATGAGCTTAGCGCTCACCCTGGAGGCGGCGAGTATGTACCAGCCCCGGAGTGCGAGAGGTCGGAGTTACAGCAATGCGTAAGTGGGGGACGGTCAATGACAGGGTTACGAACAGAGCTTTACAGCAAGAAGCGCCGGCT
This sequence comes from Dehalococcoidia bacterium, assembly GCA_965220215.1. GTDB lineage: Bacteria > Chloroflexota > Dehalococcoidia > SHYD01 > SHYD01 > CBDDEI01. The sequence goes on along the minus strand of OZ244809.1, from coordinate 1,786,221 downwards.
GCCGCTGGTGGACCGGGAACCGAGCGAGGATTACTTCCCGGATACCGGGTGCGAGGTATCACCCTCCTGCCTGCGATGTCCGCTGGCGAAGTGCATCTACGATGAGCCAGAGGAGGAGCGACGGCAGGCGCAGGAGGAGCGGGACAAGGAGATCTACCGGCTGTACCTGGAGCGGGGGCCGGACATCCACGCGCTGGCGGAGCGCTTTGGCGTGAGCCGTCGCACAGTGCACCGTGCGGTGGCCCGCATGCGAGGGCAGGGTCAGCAATAGGCAGCACGGGGGGAGCCCCCCTGAACTCATTGATGAACCCGCAGGTTACCTCAAACCCCTTTGCGGGGGTTGGGATGATACAAGAGGAGTAACTTCTTTATGGAACAAACAGCACCCTTCCCACAGCAACTCGCCCGCATGGATCAGGAACGGTTCCGGCGCTACAGAGAACACCTGGAGTTCTACCGAGGCGCGCAGTGGCAGGGCCGGGCGTGGCGCAGGGAGCGCCGTCTCACCTTCAACTACGCCAAGGTGCTCGTCGAGAAGGCTACCTCTTACCTTATGAGTGAGGTGACCTACACCGCGGAGGCGTGGGAGACCTCGCCGGAGGCCGCAGAGGCGGCGATCAAGGCGGAGCGCGCGCTGGCGCAGGTCTACGATGCCAACGGCCTGGCGCAGCTAGACTTCGACACGGAGGTGGATACCGCCATCCTGGGCGACGGCTGCTTCAAAGTGACCTGGGACCCCGCGCAAGGCCGAGTGCGGGTTACCGCGCCGGACGTGCAGGGCCTCTACGTCTGGTGGTGGGGCGACGACCCCGGCCGGGTGTGGCGCGTGGCCAGCCGGTACGCGTTGAGCGCAGAAGAAGCGGCAGCGCTGTACGGCGCACCGGCGCTGGCCGCAGGCAGGACGCGGGGCGCTCGGCAGCAGAAGCAGAGCTATGCCGTAACCGAGGTGTGGACGGCAGACGCCTTCCAGCTCTGGCTGGAGGGAGAGCTGCTGGAGTCCAAGGCCAACCCTTACGGCTTCATCCCCTTTGTGGTCTTCCCCAACCTGAGGGAGCCCAAGCAGTTCTGGGGGGTGTCGGATCTAGCGCCCCTGATGGAGCCTGCCCGGGAGCTGAACCGAGCCTTCACCCAGCTTTCCAGTATCCTCGAGCTTTCCGGCAATCCCATTGCCGTGCTGGAGAACGTGGAGGACGCGCAGGACATCGCGGTGCAGCCGGGCGCCGTGTGGGAGCTGCCGGAGCGGGCTAAGGCCTACCTCCTGGACCTGCTGCAGGGCGGCGGCGTGCAACTGCACACCAGCTACATCGACCTGCTGTACCGGGCGCTCCATGATCTGGGGGAAGCGCCCCGCACCAGCTTTGGCGACAACAGCCGAGCGCTCTCCGGCGTGGCGTTGGAGATGGAGCTGCACCCGTTGTTGCAGAAGGTGAAGCGCAAGCGGCTCATCAGAAGCGCGGCCTACCGGCAACGCAACCAGATGATCCTGCGGGTGATCGAGCAAAAGACGGATAAGCGCTTTGGGCCGGTGCGACTGGGCGTCAATTGGGGCTCAGTACTGCCGCAAGACCGCAGCCGCCTGGTGGCCGACGAGACGGCGCTGGTGGCGGCGGGCATCCACTCTCGCCACACCGCGGCGGACCTGCTCGGCGTGGCCGACCCCGACGCGGAGCTAGCTAGGTGGCGCGAGGAGGGCTAAGTGCTTCCCTCGCCCTCTGGGAGAGGGTTAGGGTGAGGGAAGGAAAGTCTAAATCTACGAAGGACTTTGACGTTGGCGGTCAATCTGCAAGACAATAGACCCTACAGAAACGCGAGCATCTCCCCGAATAATGGTGTAATGCATGACCCAAATACCCTCTACACATCAATCAATTACCTTGGATGAAGTGCTTGCAAAGGTTAAAGAGCTAGAAAGCAAGTCTTCCGCGAGGTCATCTGCAATTTATGACTTGGACGAACACCACCGGCTTAAGCAACCCATCTTTATCGTTTTGGAAGAGATGGAAGATTCGGTTTTGGCTTCATGGCCAGAGTTGCACCTCTATGCCGAAGGCGAGAATCCAAACAATGCTATAGCCACTCTTAAGAGAGAAATCATAGCCTTATACGATGATCTAACTTCATCAGAGGCGGAGCAGTTAGGAGAGATGCCCTTGCGTTGGCGGGCTACGCTATCTCATGTAATCCAAGAAAATGGCTAAGCAATTCTCGTATAGAGAAATTACTGGAGCACTTGAGAACAAGCTTGAGGTTGACTTCGCATCTGGCAGTGAGCGCACGGGTTGGTACTACCATGAGGGCAAAAAGGTAACTCGAATTACACTCCCTCACATTCATCGAGGCGACATCCCAATTCAAACACTCAATAGCATTCGCAGGCAAGCGCTATTAACCTCTGCTGAGTTTGAAGCTCTCATCGAGTGTACTATGACAGCTACAGGCTATCTCCAAACGCTTCGTGCAAAGGGCCTGGTCCCTTCTTAATCCATCATCCATCGTAGTGGTTTAACCTACCTTAACACCCACCGCTTGCCCTCTTGAGTGAAGCCGGCGGCGCGGAAGAGGGCCGAGTGGCCCCGGTGGCGGGATGAGACGCCCGCCGTGTCCCAGGGATACCCCTCGATGACCTGCGCGCCCTGGTTGCGCGCGTACTCTACGGCGCCCGCAAGCAGCGCGTGGCCCACACCAGCCTGCCGGTGCGAGCGGCGGACAAAGAAGCACAGGACAGCCCAAGTGGGCGCGTCACCTATACGGGGCATGACGCGGGAGCGTTCCAAGCGCAGATACGTCTCCCGCGGCGCAACGGAGCACCATCCCACGGGCTCGTCGTCGTCGTAGGCCAGCAGGCCCACCGGCATGCCGGCGCTCACCAGCCCCGCCATGCGGTCACGCTTCTGATCGTTCGAGAGCCGGGGATTATCTGGCGCGCGGTAGACCATGCACCAGCAGTAGTGGGGAGCGCCGCGTGTTTCAAAGAGGCGGGCCATGTCCGGCCAGCGGTCGGGGGTGACGGGGTTGATGTGGACAGACGCTCCAGTCATGGGAAGGAGACCTCCAAACCCCTGCCAGCGAGGGCTTTGCCCTTCCGGACTCCCTTGTGGCGTCCTGGTTCAGGGCGGCTAGTCACCTGCTGCGAGGGCGCGGATGCCGGCAACCACCTCGTCCGGCTTGTGGAGCTGGATGTCGTGCACGGTGTCCTGCACCCAGCGCACGGTGGCGTTGGGGAGCAGCGCCGCCACTTCCTCCACCCGCGTCACCTTCTCCGCCATGCGCTGCGCTGCGCCGGGCGCGGAGTTGTGAGCCGGCAGGATCATCACCGGACACTCGATCTGCTGGTAGCGGTCACGGCCGCGGCCCTGTACCATCTCCCTCGCGATGAGCTTCTGGTGCTCCCGGCTCAACTTCTCCCGCACGCTGCCGTCCTCATTGTGGTAGATGCTCGCCAGATAAATATGGGTCAGCTCCGGCGTCCTGGGCCCCGGAAAGGAGGAGAAGCAAGCGTTGAGATAGCTCTCCTGGGTGGCGTAGATCTCGATGGGCGCCAGCATCCCTTCAAGCTGCTCATCCGTCATCTCCGTCGACGCCCTATTGCGGAAGAAACCGCCGTCCACAAAGGCCACGTGGCTCGCACGGTCAGGCGCGCGTCCGGCCACGTCGGCGGCTACACCAGCGCCGTAAGACTGGCCGACCACTATGGCGCGGTCGATAGACAGCCCATCCATCAGCCCGATGACGTCGCTACTCACCGAGTCGTAGTCGTAGCCGGCGTCGGGCTTCTCGGTATCACCATGACCGCGCAGGTCGACCGCAACGGAGCGGTGGCCAAGCCCGGCCAGGGCCGGCGCGACAAATGACCAGGTTTCGGCACAACTGGTGAGGCCGTGGAGGAGCACTACCGGCGGCCCGGCGCTCGCTCGGACGGCGCGGGGGATGCCCCATTCGATGGCATGGACGCGGATGCCGTTCGCTGAAAGGTGGTGGTGAATAGGATATGTTGCCATCACGGTCGCCTAGATACCCAGGGGCCTGATGGGCGCCGCGACGGCCTTGGGTTGTCCCGATAGAACTCCTCGGAGCGGGCTAAGTCCCGCACGTAAAGCGCCTCGCGCCCTAACTCTTTTACTTCCATGACTAATTCCTTCTAGAGCAGTCGTCTATGCCAGCTACTCACGTCTGCTTCCCATTATAGCGACAGAAGGTGCAGACCGACAGAAACGGATGGGCTATAATGCGAACGTTACTGCACACCTGACCACCTCTAGCACAAGGAGCGCACCATGGAATGGGGACTTGAGAACCGCCTCTCTCGCATCTTACAGCCGGACACTGCCCGCACCGTCATGCTGGCGGCGGACCACGGTTACTTCCTGGGTCCCACCAGCAAGCTGGAGGTCCCGAGGGAAACTCTTGCGCCGCTGCTGCCATACGCGGACGCGCTCATGATTACGCGCGGCGTGGCCCGCACCTCCATCGACCCGCAGCTCTCGCCGCCGCTGGTGCTGCGCATCTCCGGCGGGGTCAGCATTGTGGGCGCGGACCTGGCCCACGAGACGCTGACCACCACCATCAAGGAGGCGGTACGCCTGAACGCCAGCGCTGTGGCCGTCTCCATCTTTGTGGGCAGCGAGTACGAGCGCCAGAGCCTCATCAACCTCTCCGACGCTATCAACGAGGCCCAGGAGTACGGCATGCCCGTGCTTGCAGTCACCGCCGTGGGCCGGGAGATGGAGAAGCGAGACGCCCGTTACCTTGGGCTAGCTTGCCGCATCGCCTCGGAGCTGGGCGCGTCCTTCGTGAAGACCTACTACTGCGAGGATTTCAATAAAGTGGCCGATTCCTGCCCCGTGCCCCTGGTCATTGCCGGCGGGCCGAAGCTGGACACCATGCGCGATGCGCTGGTCATGGCGCGCGACGCCATCGATCAGGGCGCGAAGGGCGTGGACATGGGACGCAACGTGTGGCAATCGCCGATGCCGGTGGCTATGATCCAGGCGCTGCGGGCGGTGGTGCACGAGAACGCTTCTGTTGACAAGGCAAACGAGCTGCTGGAGACTACCGCCGTCCCCGCGCTGGGGCGGGACTAGGCAAGCGCTAGTCGTTGCGAGCACAGCGAAGCATCTGGAGGGGAACGCCCCCAGATTGCTGCGTCACGCCACTCCTCGCAATGACGGGGCTATCACATGACCACCGACCGCTGGGCTGACGCTGAGGCCGCGGGGCTGGACGCCCTGGGCCTGCTGGTCTACCGATCCCGGCTCCTGGGCGCAGACCCCACCCTCTCGAACTTCGGCGGAGGCAACACCTCCGTTAAGCGCACGGTCACCGACTTCCGCGGCCGGGAGACGCTGGCCCTCACGGTGAAGGGCACCGGCGCAGACCTGGCCACCATCACCCCTGCGGGCTTTGCCGACCTGCGGTTGGAAGACCTCCAACCGCTGCGGGATCGCAGTGTTCTCACGGACGAGGCGATGGTGGAGTATCTGAGCCACTGCCTGCTGCGCCCCGGCGGCCCGCGGCCCTCCATCGAAACGCTGCTGCACGCCTTCCTGCCCGCCACGCACATCGACCACGTGCACGCGAACGTCGCGGTGGCGTTGGCGACCACTGAACGCGGCGAAGAGCTGCTGCGGGAGCTGACGGGCGACGACGCAGTGTGGGTGCCCTACCACCGGCCCGGATTCGGGCTGGCGAAGGCGGCCATGGAGCGCATTGCCGCTCAGCCCAAGGCGCGCTGGGCGCTGCTGCAGAAGCACGGGCTGGTCACCTGGGCGGAGGACGCCAAGGAGTGCTACCAGCAGAGCATCGAGTTCCTGAACCAGGCCGAGGCGTTCATCGCGGACCGGGCGCAGGGGAGCAAACCCTTCGGGGGCGTTGCCATCCCGCCGCCGGCCGAGGATGAGCGCCACGCGCTTGCGGAAGCGGCGTTGCCCGGCCTGCGGGGGCTGCTATGCCCGCCCGGCCAGCGGATGGCGCTGCACTATGATGATTCGCCGGAAGCGCTGGAGTTCGCCGGCTCCCTGGACGGCCCGGCGCTGGCCCGCTCCGGCCTCGCGCTGCCCGACCACGTGCTCTACACCCGGGTGCTCCCGTTAGTTGTGGACGCCGCCCCGACGCCCGACGCCTTCTTGGACGCCGCACGGACGGCGCTGGAGGCGTATCAGCAGGACTACGCCCGCTTCTACGCGGCGCACTGCGGCCCAGAGGACTCGGTGCTGGACCCCACGCCCACAATAGTGGTTGCGCCGGGGCTCGGCGTGGTTGCGGCGGGCACGGATGCGCGCGCGGCGCGGACGGCCTCCGAGTGCTACCGCCGGGCCATCGCCATCATGCGGGACGCGGAGGCGGTGGACCGCTTCCAGCCGCTCACGGAAGCGGAGGCGTTCCGGGTGGAGTACTGGCCGCTGGAGCGGTACAAGCTCTCCTTGCAGCCGCGGGCGGGCGAGCTAGCGGGACGGGTCGCGTTCATCACTGGGGGCGCAAGCGGCATCGGCGCGGGCATCGCGCGGCGCTTTGCGGCGGCGGGCGCGCAGGTGGTGGTCGCGGACATCAACCAGGAGAGCGCGGCGGCGCTGTGCGGGGAGCTGGCATCGTCGTACGGGGAAGGCGTCGCGCTGGCCGTGCGGGCCGACGTGACCAGCGAGGCAGACCTCCAGCGGGCCATCTCCCAGACCGTGCGGGCGTACGGCGGGCTGGACATTCTGGTGTGCAACGCCGGCGTGGGCTTCTCCAAGCCCATCCAGGAGACCTCCCTGGCCGATTGGTCCCGCACCCTAGACATCCTGACCACCGGCTATTTTCTCACGTCCAGGGAGGGCATTAGGGTGATGCGAGGGCAGCGGTCCGCGGCGGGCGAGCCCCTGGGCGGCTCCGTGCTCTTTGTGGCCTCCAAGGCCGGGCTGGCCGCCGCCAAGGACGCCAGCGCCTACGCCACCGCCAAGGCCGCTGTGCTCCACCTGGCCCGCTGCCTGGTGGAGGAGGTCTCCGCCGACGCCATCCGGGTGAACAGCCTTGCGCCCGACGCCGTCATCCAGGGGTCGGGGTTCTGGGCCGGCCAGTGGGGGCAGGCCCGGGCCGAAGCCCACGGAGTCGCCATGGACGACCTGGCGAGCTTCTACAAGGGCCGCAATATGCTGAAAGTAAGCGTGACCGCCGAGGACGTGGCGGAGGCGGCGCTGTTCCTGGTCTCCGACCGCTCCCAAGCCACCACCGGCGCCATCCTCACCGTAGACGGCGGCCTCCACGACGGGTACGTGCGGTGAGGTCCTCACCTCCATCTCCTCTCCCATAAGGAGTGGAGGGTTTCCCTCACCCGCTGGGAGAGGACTCGTCGGGATGCTTCAACGTTAACCAACTTTAATCAGTTCTGTCACGGCTTTTGTGATAAGCACATTGGTTTCAGTCAAATTACCCCATGCACGAAAACAAGCCTTCCGTTCTTCAGTAGGAAAATAGCGGGCCGCATAAAGAATGGCACTGCGGACGTATTCAGACTGCTCGTTGCTGAAGGACGCTCGCAAGTTCGATTTCTGAGGGGCATTACCATGCTTTCCTATCACAATTGCGGAGAGACCTCTCAGTTCCTGGCTTGCTCTTGAGTGCAAAATCCGTTCAGCCATTTGTACTTGATCGGTGGGCAGAGAATCTGCAGATAGCAGCACTCCCAATGTCCACATCAATTGCCAATCTGAAATTACGTTAGTTTCGTTCTTGCGAATAAAGTCAACTACCATTGTACGAATTGAGGAATTGTGGCTACTGAAGGCAGCTAAGTAGGAACAATAGACTTGTGCTAGATGTGGGGTTTCTAATATGCCTTCTATCGCAGCATCAATAGCACTGTCGGAACCTATCATTCCTAGGAGCGGTAGACAGAACTTCTCAATGCGCTCTTTGTGGTTGGGAAATTCATTCCGGCTCTCAAAAAGTGCCTCAACAGCTCCAATCTCTATTTCCTGTTCCGTAATAGAACTGTTTTTAACCCGCCAAGTATCTTGAAATCCATACGGTTCGTAATCCGCGATTAGTGCGTGAGCTTCTTCTTCCAACTGCTCTCGGGCAGCCCGAAAAAGCTCATCTACCATTGTTTCTTCCCTTCTAAGGCTGCTTGCGTTGAGGATTTTTGTTTTGTATTCATTAACAAAAAGACCCAGTTCTCTTAGATGCCGACAAAGTTCAATAAGCTCCTTTTGAGCAGATCTACGGCTGTCACAAAATATGTAGAGATCGTCAACATATCGCGCAGTTGCTAGATCACGAATAGCAAAATTAGCATCCACCGTACAAAGAAAAAGTGTACCTAAGAAATCTGAGGGGAATAGCCCCTGAAGGATACCTCGTGACTGTCGCTGTGACCAAGCGGCAAGGACATCTTCTAGCAACCTTATTATTCCCTTCTCACAACCAGACGAAGCTAACAAATTGACAAGGGTGTGCTGATTAATGCACTCGAAGTATGAGGCAATGTCCGCCTTCAAAACAAAGGTTCCCCGATCGGCTTCTGAGTAATCTGTTAACGCTCTTTGGAAGTTTTTCCATGTATCATAACTGTGCCAAAACATTCTGGCCTCAGGATCAGGATCCAACAACCGGTAGGCGAAACTACGCGTCGAGTCTGAAGCCAGTTCTGCTTGTGGAGCAATCGCGTCTACCATCGCTTGGTAGACCATTCGATCTACAGGTTGCAGAATTGAGCCCGGTCTTGTGCTTCCAGTTGATTTAGGGACGTCAATGGTAAAAGGCAAACTCGGGGAATATTTCCCAGACTTCAATTGCTCCAACGTTAGTTCTTCAATGTCTACTCCCGCATACTCATAAATCGCTGAGTAATGGGGTGCGAGAATAAAGTCAGAGACTACATCCGTCTGAATACGCCTCCTCGCTCGAGATAAATCTAGGAGCCAAATACTGTTCAAATCTAAGCCTGGCACTTGTACTCCTTTGGAACAGCAGCTAATCAGCACTTATACAGCACGTTATGTTTATTAACACGTTACTTCAAAAGCCACATAGAATCCACCCTCCCTTCCCCGCCCGCGCTCGGCTCTGGTACACTAGCGAGCGGAGCAGCGCCCACGGTATCGTGAGTTGTGCCAGCGTGTCGTTGTATGGGCTGTGCTGCTAACAAGTGCAGCGGCTCATGGATTTCCTTCGCAGGCCTGCCTGCGGTAGGCAAGCTCAGGATAAACTTGGGCTCACTGTGATGGTTCGACTAGCTCACCATGAGCGGGGCTAGCCTGTCAGTTCGTTGACGGGCGCACCGTGAGCGGAGCAGGGCGGGCAGCCGGCCACGGGCCACCATGATGGTTCGACTAGCTCACCATGAGCAGAATTAGCCTGTCAGTTTGTCGACGGGCTCGCCAGGAGCAGCGCACACTGCACCCGCATCACCTATCTCGCATCACCCATAAGGACAGAGTCATGAACTATGTGTCTTCCGTAGACCCGGAAATTGCCGCGGCTATCCAGGCGGAGGAGTCCCGCCAGTGGTACAAGATGGAGCTGATTGCCAGCGAGAACTACGCCAGCGCGGCGGTGCTGGAGGCGGCAGGCACGGTGCTCACCAATAAGTATGCGGAGGGCTATCCGGGGCGTCGCTACTACGGCGGCTGCGAGAACGTGGACGTGGTGGAGGCCATCGCCATCGAGCGGGCCAAGGCGTTATTTCACGCGGAGTACGCCAACGTGCAGCCCCACAGCGGCTCCCAGGCCAACATGGAGGCGTACGCGGCGCTGCTGGAGCCGGGGGATACCATCATGGGGATGCGCTTGGACCACGGCGGCCACCTGACTCACGGCAGCCCGGTAAACTTCTCCGGCAAGACCTACACCTTTGTCTCGTACGGCGTGCATCCGGAGACTGAGCAGATAGACTACGATGCGCTGGCGGCCCAGGCCAGGGAGCACCGCCCCAAGATGATCCTGGCGGGCGCGAGCGCGTATCCTCGCATCATCCACTTCGACAAGATCCGCGCGATTGCGGACGAGGTGGGCGCGCTCTTCTTTGTGGACATGGCGCACATTGCGGGCATTGTGGCGGCGGGCCTGCATCCCAACCCCTGCGACTACGCAGACGTGGTGACCAGCACTACCCACAAGACGCTGCGGGGGCCGCGCAGCGGGCTTATCCTTGCTAAGAGCCAGTACGGCAACGCCATCAACGCAGCGGTGTTCCCGCAAAACCAGGGCGGCCCGCTGATGCACATCATCGCGGCCAAGGCCATTGCGTTCAAGGAAGCGGCGGAACCCTCCTTTGTGACCTACCAGCAGCAGGTGCTGGATAACTGCCGCACCCTGGCGGAGGAGCTGCAGGCCAACGGCATCCGGGTGCTTTCCGGGGGGACGGACAACCATCTGCTGGTGATCGATCTGCGGCCGCAGGACCTGACCGGCCGGGCGGTGGAAGAGTCGCTGGACCGGGTAGGCATCACGGTCAGCCGATCGACGATCCCCGCCGATCCGAAGCCGCCTCGGGTGAGCAGCGGCGTACGGGTGGGCACGGCGGCGGTGACGACTCGCGGCTTTGGCCCCGGCGAGATGAAGATCGTGGCCAAGCTCATTGCGCTCACTATCCATCACATGGACAACGAGGAGGCCCTGAGCCAGGTGGCCAAGGAGGCGCGGGAGCTGTGCGCCGTCTTCCCGGTGCCGGGCATCCCCACGCAGCCGGACGCGTCCAAGCTAACGGCGACGGCGCTGCCGGGGGTGTAGTCCCACACTCCGTAGCAGCACTCAGGGTGTGCGGTAGCCCTCTCCTTTGGGAGAGGGAACTATCCTTACTTTATTATGACGGGACACCTTCACCAGATTCCCTGGCCGCGCCTCCCCAGATTGCTTCGGCGTTCCTTCGGCTCTCCTCGCAAAGACGGGGCGCGGGCGGGCATCATTGCGCCGCGCGAGCGGCTGTCGTTGCGAGGAGGCGGGCAGCCGACGTGGCAATGTGAGGTGGGGTGGGTTCGTGCGGGGAGTGGGAGGACGCGGCGGCTCATGGTTCCCTTCCCTTTGCTCAGGATAACCGCTCGGCACACCAGGATGGTTCGACTGGCTCACCATGAGCGGAGGGGATTGCTCTATGACAGGCCGGCCCCACCACCCCAGATTGCTTCGGCGCTCTGCGGAGCTTCTCGCAAAGACGGGACGGGCGTCTGAAGGAAATGAGCTACTGGTTGAGCGGCGCTTCTGGGCGTGCTACAATGTGCCAGCGATTTGTCATGGAGGGAATTTAGTTGTTACGACCTTACGAGCTCGTCATGGTGGTTAGCCCTGAGGTGCAGGAAGACGCCATGCCTACAGAAATAGACCGGCTGAGCCAGTTCATCACCGATCACGGTGGCAGCATTGAGAACCAGGACATGTGGGGCAAGCGCCGCTTGGCCTATCCTATTCGCCGGTTCAGAGAGGGGCAGTATATCCTTACCCACTTCCAGATGGACCCCGCCGCCTCGAAGGACTTGGACAGCCAACTGAAAATCAACGAGAACATCCTGCGTCATCTCATCATCCGTAGGGATGACTAGCTATTCGAGCTTGATCTAGGTAGAGCATCCAATGCCACGAGACCTGAACAAGGTAATGATCATCGGGAACCTGGGAGCAGACCCGGAGATGCGCTTCACCGCCAACGGGACGCCGGTGACCTCCTTCCGCATTGCGGTAAACCGCTCGTTCCAACCCACGGCCGGCGAGCGGCGGGATGAGACGGAGTGGTTCAGCGTAGTGGCTTGGAACAAGCTGGCGGAGACGTGCAACCAGTTCCTGGGCAAGGGACGCCGGGTATATGTGGAGGGGCGGTTGCAGACCCGCTCTTGGGAGGGCCAGGACGGCCAGCGGCGATACCGAACAGAGATTGTAGCCATGGACGTTATCTTCCTAGACCGTCAAGGCGCGGCAATGCCGGACGGTACGGGAGATGAAGAGCCCGCTGCAGATGACCAGGATTTAGAGCCGGAAGATTTACCATTCTAAACTCGTAAGAAGGTGAGATAGAGGAGCAGCTATTGTGACTAACGCAAGCAGGCCCACTCGTGAGGGCCGACCCCGCTTTACCCACCGCCGGCGCGTGTGCGCCTTCTGCGCGGACAAGAACCTACCTATTGATTACAAGCGGGTAGAGATGTTCGGGCGTTATCTCTCGGAGCGGGGAACTATTGAACCACGCAAGAAGACGGGCACGTGCGCCCGCCATCAGCGACGGCTAGCTATTGCTATCAAGCGTGCCCGGCACATTGCGCTGCTCCCCTTCAGTCAGCAGCATGTACGCACCACCGGAGTGCCGGTGCCCAGCCGGTTTGCTGGCCGCCCGCCCCGGGAGCCCTATGGTTTCCGAGAATCGCGAGAGGCGCGGGAAGCTCGAGAGCCCGTACGAGAGCCTGCTGAAGTAAGTGCGGCCGCACAGCCGGCTGAGGCGCTAGAAACCGCCGTAGTCCAAGAAACCGCCGCAGTTTCGGAAACATAAAGGACTCCGCGCCACTACTGTATATAGAGAGCCAACCTATATAAAATAGTAGGTGGAGCTTATTATCTCGTTGGTACTCCCTCAACGGGAGACCACAGGACGGTATAGCTATGCGTGAGACTTTAGATTCCTCTTCACCATCCCCAGAAGAAGGCCAGGGGCAAGACCGGAGGCGACGGCGCACCCGTCCCTCCTCTTTCCGTTTCGGCAAAAGCGCCATCCTAGTAGGACTGGCTCTGCTGCTAGTTGTAGCGGCTATTCCCGCCTACAACTATTACAGAACCTTTGTGGAGCCGCTCCAGGAGGTTATAGTCAAGGTCAACGACACACATTTCACCCTGGCGGATTACATCAAGCGTCTCCGCTACCTGGAGCAGGAGAGCGAGATCACCGGCTTCAATGTGGACTACTCCGTAGACCCTTTCCGGTTGCTGCAAGACTTGCAACGAACTGAACTCATTAAACAGGCCTCGCCCAGAGAAGGCATTACCGTGAGCGACGAGGAGATACACCAGGAGCTGCGCGAGCGCTTGGGCGCTGTCCCTAAAGAAGGCGAACAGATCACGGAAGAGGAGCTGGAGCGCACCTTCCAAGAGACCTACAAGCAGCGCTTGGCCCTGTTAAAGCTAAGCGATAGTGAGTACCGCGACATCGTCCGGGAGTTGGTGCGCAAGGATAAGCTTCGAGAGCATCTCAGCGACCGCGTGCCCGCGGTGGCCGAACACGTACGCGTGCTGGCGCTGAAGGTGGAGGACCCCCCCGCGATCGAAGCAGTGTTGGAGCGACTAGAGAAGGGCGAGGAATGGGGCGTTATTTGCAGGGAGGTGTGCATTGATTCCGATCTGCAGAATAAACGCGGCGAACTGGGCTGGATTCCCCGGCGCGGCAAGGACAAAGCCTTTGACGAGGCTGCCTTTTCGACTCCGGTGGGTGAGATAAGTGAGACCTTCCACATGGAAACCGGGATGTGGGTGGTGAAAGTGTTGGAGCGCGTGGACGCTCGCAAGGTGGAAGGTGAAGCCAGAGAGCGCCTCAAAGACCGCGCCTTAGAGGACTGGATAGATGAAGAAAAGCTAGCCAACCTGGTGGAGAGCTACTTTGACTCCGACCGCTATGCCTTGGTGGTGAACAAAGCCAGGGAGTACCGCCAGTGACCTCAGGCTTGGAGGAACGGGCCGGGCAACCCAGCGCGCCGGCAACCCAGGTCAGCATCGGACTGATGGGCTTGGGGATAGTGGGGAGCGGCGTAGCCAAAGTACTGCAAGAAAAAGCAGCCTATATTACGCAGGAGATCGGCTGTCCCATTGAGCTACGGCGCGTGCTGGTGCGGGACATGGGCAAGGCCCGGAACGTAGACCTGCCGGAGGCCTGCCTCACCACGGACCCGGAAGTGATTCTTTCCGACCCTGATATCAGCATCGTCATTGAGTTGATGGGGGGTGAGGATCCGGCCTTCCACTCTATGGAAGAGGCGCTGCGGCGCGGCAAGCACGTCATCACCGCGAACAAAGAGGTCATAGCCAAGCACGGGCCCCATCTCCTCTCCCTTGCTGAACGCTCCAACACCTCCCTCCTCTACGAAGCCAGCGTGGGCGGCGGCATACCTCTGATAGCGCCCTTCCGGGAGAGCCTCCTAGCCAACGATATCTCGACCCTGCACGCCATTATCAACGGCACCACCAACTACATCCTCTCCAACATGGCGAGCGGTGAGCAGGACTTTGCCGACTCGCTCCGTGAAGCCCAAGCCCTGGGCTACGCAGAGGCGGACCCTACCAACGACATCGAGGGGATTGATGCGTCGTACAAGCTGGCGATCTTAGCCAGCCTTGCTTTCCATACGGCGGTTTCTCCTGAGCAGGTCTTCAAAGAAGGCATCACCAAGCTCACCGCCAGGGACTTCCGCTATGCCCGAGAGTTGGGCTACGCCATCAAGCTCCTGGCAATAGCAAAGCGAGAGGACGATGCAATAGAGGTGCGGGTGCATCCAGCGTTCTACCCCCTGGACAGGATCCTGTCCAAGGTGGACGGCGTGTTCAATGCCGTAGAGGTAGAAGGCGACCTGACCGGACGGGTTATGTTCTATGGACGTGGAGCAGGCTCGCTGCCCACTACGAGCGCTGTGGTCGCCAACCTGGTTGAGCTGGCCCGCGCGGTACAGCACGGAAGCCCGCCGCCCCGATTAGCCCAGCACCCTTCGTCGCTCAAGGTACGCGCGATAGAGCAGACCTGGACGCGCTATTACTTGCGGATGAACGTCCGTGACGAGTCGGGCGTGCTGGGGCAGATCGCTCAGGTGCTGGGCGGGCTGAAGATCAGCATCGCCTCTGTCATTCAAAAGGAGTCCGACGATGCCGCCCAGCAGGCGGAGATAGTGCTCATGACGCACCGCGCGCAAGAGGGCGCGGTGCAACAAGCCATTCAGGAGCTGTCCACCTTAAGCTGCGTAGCCAGCATTGGCACGCTGGTGCGCGTGGAAGGCTAGCGGAGGGGCTGAGGAAAAGCTATGGCGGATAATAGCAGCGCTGCGGCGCCAGAGAACCTGGTGCAATGGCTTGAGGAAGAACAACACCAGCAGAAAACCGCTCTGTTCAAAATCCAGCAGCAACTTGAGCAACAACAGAACACCATTTGGACTTTTGGCAACCGCGTGAGCTCTCTGGAAACGGCTCTGAACACCATGATGGCTCACAGCACGCGTGTTGCCAGCCTGGAGGAGGGGCTACGCCGTACACAGGAGCTCTTGGAACGCTCGCAAGTAAATGACGAAGACAAACTGCAGGATGAGGCCGCGGCCGAGCGCACGCACCAAGCTGAACGTGAACGAGACCGCCAAGACCGCATAGATATGCTCCAAAAGCTGGAGACCTGGGAACGAGAGAAGCTCGCACTCCACGAGCGCCTCCAGGCTATTGAAGAGGGCGGACGCCGCCGCCAGGAAGAGCTCTTCCAGATGACCCAGGCGATGAATATGTTGGAGCAGAAGGATGAGGAGCTAAACGCCCTCATCTCCGGGCAGCAGAGCCAGGCCCGGCACTTTGCTGAAATGCTCGGGGAATTGCAGCAAAACGAGCAGACTATCGAATCGCAGCAAGAGGTCATCCAAGGTCGTATGCAACACCTCGCCGACCTGCTGAATCGTTTGGAATCGGGGGCCGCCATGCAAGAGATAGAGGAGCGTCTTACTCAAACCTTGAATGAACAAGGGGAATTGCATCGCACGGAGCGCCAGCGCCTGGACCGGATGGTAGGAGAGACGCAGTTGTCTTACGAGCAGTACAGATCCAGCGTAGAGGACGTACGCCAGCTGACACTCCAGGTTCAGGGCAAGGCAACCGCGCTGAACGACCATTTGGATCTCATACGAGACCAATTCTGGCAGCTACGCACCGACCTTGCGGAGCAGTTCACCACCATCAAGACCAGCGAGGAGCAGCAGCGCCGCCGGACCATAGCTGAGTTGGAGCAGCAGGTAAAAGAGCTGAGCGCGTGGACGCCTCGCCCGCCTCGGAGTTAGCGTGCGCACAGGCGTATTAGAGCGCTACGGCTCCTTTCTTCCCATCGGCCCGCAGACACCTATCCTAACCTTAGGAGAAGGGGACACTCCGTTAGTGGCCGCGCCGCGCCTTGCCCAAGATGTAGGCTGCGCGGAGCTGTACTTCAAACTGGAAGGCTGCAACCCCACCGGCTCCTTCAAAGATCGCGGCATGGTCATGGCCGTAGCCAAGGCTGTGGAAGATGGCAGCAGTCGGATCATCTGCGCTTCTACCGGCAACACCAGCGCCTCAGCAGCAGCCTACGGCGCGCGCTTTGGGCTAGCAACGCTGGTGGTAGTGCCCAGCGGTAACATCGCGGCGGGCAAAATGGCTCAGGCCGTTATGCACGGGGCAAAAGTCATCGCAGTGCAGGGCAACTTTGATGCTGCGCTCTCCATAGTTCGGGAGCTGGTGACCAGGTTGCCGGTGACACTAGTGAACTCAGTGAACCCCTATCGCCTGGAAGGCCAGAAGACCGCGGCATTTGAGCTGGTCGATGACCTGGGCGATGCGCCGGACCTACTCTGCATTCCGGTGGGCAACGCCGCCAACATCTCCGCGTACTGGATGGGCTTTCGCGAATATGCAAGCGCCGGACATGGCACTACTACGCCCGCGATGATGGGGTTTGAGGCGGCTGGGGCCGCGCCCATTGTCCACGGAGAGCCTGTGCTGTTCCCGGAGACCGTGGCCAGCGCCATCCGCATCGGTAATCCGGCAAGCTGGAACCTTGCCGTGGCCGCGCGCGACGAATCCGGCGGCGCTATCGACACCGTGACCGACGACGAAATACTAGAGGCTTACCACATGCTGGCCCACTCCGAGGGCATCTTTGGTGAGCCTGCCTCCGCGGCCTCCTTTGCGGGACTGCGGAAGCTCTTCCGACAGGGTTACCCGCTGACCGGCAAGCGCGTGGTGTGCATCATCACCGGCTCCGGGCTCAAGGACCCGGACACCGCCCTAACCATGCCCCAAGACGTGGTTGAGGTGCCCGCGACTCTGGAGGCGGTAGCCGCGGTCGTCAGCGAATAGCGCGCCTATGCTCTTCAGCGTCGACGGCAAGACTCCGGCCGTTCACTCCTCCGCCTTTGTGGCGCCTACCGCGGTCCTCATTGGCGAAGTCACTATCGCAGCGGGGGCCAGCGTGTGGTTCAACGCCGTCCTGCGCGGCGATGCAGGCGCCATCACCGTTGGCGAGGACAGCAACATCCAGGACTGCGCGGTGCTCCACGAAGAAATAGCCATTGGGCGCGGCTGCACCCTGGCCCACCATTGCCTGGTGCACGACTCTCAGTTGGAGGACGGTGTGTTGATTGGCAACGGCGCCCAAGTGTACGGCGCTGTGCTGGTGCGAACGGGCGCAGTGGTTGGCGCAGGCGCTGTGGTGCCCGGCCCTATGGAGCTTCCCGCACACACTCTCTGGCTGGGCGTGCCCGCCAAACAGATGGCGGCCAAAGATGCTGAGGCGGAACGCGAGACGTCCGAGAAGCTCCGAGAGCTGACGGACTTCACACGGGAACACTATATGGAGAGGCGGCAGCACTACCTGAATAGCCTGACCCCTGCCGATGCGGCTGCTGAAGCCCTGCTCCGTAGCTTGGGGTAGGCTTATTACGAACTTACTTCTTATATAGGAAACTAGACTATGTGGAATACTTATCATATGGTTCCCTTCGCTTTGGGTAGGATGAACGCTCGGCGCGCTGGGATGGTTCGACTAGCTCACCATGCACGGGTGGGGGAGGGTCACCATGAGCGGGAGGGGTTGCTCTATGCTCAGCCGCCCCGCCGCCCCAGATTGCTTCGGCGCTCCTGCGTCGCTTCTCGCAAAGACAGTACGAAGGGGGGTGGATTCTTCGCTGCGCTCAGAATGACAAGGGGGCGCGCCGCGGGGCTACTCGCAAGGACGGTTGCGGGCGGACTGCTGCTGTTGGCTATCGGCTGCGGCGGTGCGCCCGAAGAACCGGCGACACCGCTAGCGACCGCGGAGCCTACGCCGGCTGCCACCGCTACTCGCTCCCCCATACCGCCGCGCTCAGCTGCACTTGGCGAGACGCTGGAGAACAGTGACTGGCGCATCACCCTGGACAAGGTGGAGACCGTTGCGCTGGCTGAGATGGACGACCCCACCGCTCCCAGCGGGCCGGGCGCGCCGGCGGACATCCTGGTGGCGCAGCTGACCATGTACAATCTCTCAGAAGACGACTCGGGCATTAACCTGAACGACTTCCAACTGGTGACGGCCGAGCCGGACTACCTGCCCGCGCTAAACTGCTGCCAGTTGTATTCGATGCGCTCGAATACGCTGTGGATCGACTACGGCACGAACTTCGGCCCCGGGGGCAGCAACACCTTCCTCCTCTTCTTCGGGCTGGCTCCAGACGCCAAGCCGGCGCTGTTCCAGTTCCTGAAGGGCGGGCTGCAGTGGGAGTTTGCTGGGGGGTAAGGGGGCTTGGGGCGTTGCTCCACGATGGGCGGCGGGGGTGGATTCTTCCCTGCGCTCAGAATGACAAGGGGGGCGCGGCGTCTTCCCTCACCCTAGCCCTCTCCCAGAGGGAGAGGGGAGAAGAGGGCCCCGCGCGTGGTGAGCCCGTTGCACCATGAGCGGATACGCGGGGGCGGAGCGCCATCTGCGGGGGGTGGTCGCAAACGTGACCACCCCTGTTTAGTGCATGTTCAAAGACGAAGATTAGGCGGAAGCTCGGGTGGAACCCAGCCTTGGTCAAACCACGGGCGGGCTATTGCATCGATTACCAAAGAAGCATTGTCGGCAAGATGATAAAAGATCCAGAAATCTGGCTGGACGTAAACGGTTTCAGTAATACCACCCAAATTTATGCTGAGCTTTGAGCGCCCGTCAATAAATGGATCAACCTCTAGAATGCGAATAAGCCGCAGAGCCCGTTCCTTCTCCTGTGGGTTCTGCAGCTCATTCAAGAATGCTCGAGCTGGGTCGTTTAGCCAAGCTTCATACGTTGCTTCCGGCATTCTTCTCCACATAGTCCTTGGCGGACACTAGCTTACTCTTGTCGTTCTTCCTAGCATCCTTAATGGTCTTAACTAATGCCGGGCTACCTTTAACATGCTTCTTGATGGATTTGGCCCGCTTGTCGAAAAACTTCTGCTCCTCAGCCTGTACAGGACGACTCACGGAGTACCTCCTTTGCGTTCCCGCTACTTCTGCAAACTACCCTTTGCAGGATTCAACAATTATATATAGTGACGTGTTTGTCAACAGGTAGTACGTCACCTATCGATAAGTAGGGGCGGGTTTGAAACCCGCCCCTACACTCGCGACTCGCGACGGGGGTGGTGAACGACCCTGCACGGTGGCGCGGGCGGCTTCCCTCACCCTGGCCCTCTCCCAGAGGGAGAGGGAATGCTGGATGGGAGGTGGGTGACCGCTCGTGGTGAGCTGGTCGGACCATGAGCGGCGGTGGGGGGATGGATTCTTCGCTGCGCCTGCCTGCGGTAGGCAGGCTCAGAATGACAGCGGCGCGCGGGGGTGGGCGTTTTGTGGCTGGTTGCCTCTTGACCCGCGGGGCGGGGAACTTTATAGTAAACACCGTATGCGGAGCGATCTCGGGTGCTTGTTTGCTGCTGGGTTGCAGCGCGCTTGGCGGCTTCCGGCGACCAGTGGTCGGGCGGGGGTGCGGTTGAGTGACGGGCGGCGCGGGCGCTTGCATGTGACGATTGTCGATGGTTCGGCAGGATCTCTATGATGGTTCGACTTGCTCACCATGAGCGGACGGGGAGTGGATTCTTCGCTGCACTCAGAATGACAAGGGGTGCGGACGGGGAGTGGATTCTTCGCTGCACTCAGAATGACAAAGGGAGTGCGGGGAGTGGATTCTTCGCTGCACTCAGAATGACAAAGGGAGTGCGGACGGTGGATTCTTCGCTTCGCTCAGAATGACAAAGAGAGCGGGGATGATGGGGGAATTTTAGGAGTGATAATTTTCCCTAAAATTGTTGCGGCGCTGGGCACTGCGTGCCTGTAACAGCCCCCATGCCCTATCGTTTTGCATTGTGGAGTTCTGTCTAGGTCTGCCCCTGAGGGGATTACTGTGCGTACCCGTTACGGGCTCGCAGTGTTTTAACCTTTAGGAACGCAGTAGGATGGTTCGACTCGCTCACCAGGAGCGGGGGCAGTGGATGGTTCGACTTGCTCACCATGAGCGGTGTAAACGGCTCACTGTGAGCGGGGCAGTGGATTCTTCGCTTCGTTCAGAATGACAGGGTGGAGCGGGGAAGTGGATTCTTCGCTGCGCTCAGAATGACAAGGTGAGCGGGTTGGTGAGAGATGTTTAGTAGTGGTCAGGCGACATTGCCATTAAAGGTCAAGTCTGACTCAAGTGCGAAAGGAGGTGAGGCCAGACTCACAAGCACGCTTCCCCGCACCTACCTAGCAAAGGCGGGTGCTCACAGCGGGGCACGGTTTGCCCCCAAGCCTACCTCGCAGTAGGCAGGTCCGCTCCGGCGGACAAGCTCGCCTGAAGGCGGGCAATCCTACCAGTCGGTAGGAAGGTCTACTAGGCAGTGGATTCTTCCCTGCGCTCAGC
Organism: Dehalococcoidia bacterium; assembly: GCA_965220215.1. Lineage (GTDB taxonomy): Bacteria > Chloroflexota > Dehalococcoidia > SHYD01 > SHYD01 > CBDDEI01. The sequence continues at coordinate 1,765,675 of OZ244809.1, read as the reverse complement.
AGGATGGTTCGACTGGCTCACCATGAGCGGATCAGTGGATTCTTCGCTACGCTCAGAATGACAAATAGAGTAGGCATCACTACCAGGACGGTAGGCAGGCCCGCAACAAGGTGCGGGAAGAAGAAAGATTATTAACCCCCTACCCGCCTACGGCGGGCAGGCCCGCAAGGAGAGCGGATGGTTCGACTAGCTCACCATGAGCGGAGTACGGACGCACCATGAGCGGGGAGTGGATTCTTCGCTTCACTCAGAATGACAAGAGGGGAGCGGGGAAGTGGATTCTTCGCTGAGCTCAGAATGACAAGCGAGGTTCTTTGAGGCGGGCGGGCCTTCCGAAGGCAGGAATCGATTCAGGAGGAACAGTGGATTTACACTTGAACAAAATTAACATAGGAGCAGTGGCGGACAGGGCAGCCCGCGGCGTCGGCCTCGTCGGCCTGCTGGCGCTCACCCTGGGCCCGCTGCCGCTGCAGCAGGCGAACCCGGCTACTGCCGGTTCCCTGTCCTGGGGCAACATAGATTCAGTCATCGCGTCCCCCGGCAAACTCCAAGCAGTAGCCGCGGCCGATGCAAGCAATGGCGACGTCTTTGCGGTCGCCGGCATGCCAGATGGCGCCAGCAAAGTCTTCCGGTCCACCAATGGCGGCATAGACTGGCAGCCGGAGGCCGGACAACTCGTCCGTGCGGTAGATACGCCTGCTGTGGAAGCTGATCCGGATGCTAGCCCAGCTGTGATAGGTGTGCCAGCTACGTACTTTAACTGCACCATCCAGGACCTGCGGATCTCTCCGGAGTACGAGCAGGACGGCACCCTGGTAGCCCTGTGCACACAAGAGGCAAACCCCCTTGCCATCTCCAGAGACAATGGCAACAATTGGGATCTGAGTGGCGCTCTTGTGTCAGGGACGACGCCCACCGCTTTTGACATTGCCCCCAACTTTGATGGCAGCGACGGCGGCGACATCGTGGTAGGCACGACAGGAGCTAGCACCGCGATATCGTACGCACGTTGGACCGGCAGCGAATTTACCGATTTTACGGTACCAAGTAGTGACCACGCTGCCTCAAACGAACGCGTGCTGGCCATCTCCTTCTCCCCCCGGTACACCAACGTTTCCAGAGTCGTGCGGATTATACGCACCTCTAGTGCGGTGAGAGAGGACCGCGCGACTATCACGCGTGGCACCGGGATTACGGGTCCCTCCGGCGACTGGGAAGCAGCTTCTCCCGTGGTCAATGTGGTGGATAGTGGTAACTCAGATGCAGTTAATGATAGCGCAACGATCGTCTGGCCCTCGGACGTGGAGTCCAGTGCGGCCAACTACTGGGTGGGCCTAAGCCTAGCAGACACCGGCGACGTCTACCGGAACAGCGGCAACTTCCAGCCCTTGAATGTCAAGGAGAGCGCGCCGACAAAGGTAACGGGCCTGGCGTCTAGGGGCACCTTCGACGACGCGACCTTGTATGCAGTAGATAGCGGTGCAAACAGCTATCGCAGCACCAACGGCGGCGACAGCTGGAGGAGTAGCGAAGCCATCGAGGGCGACGACAGCATCAAGAGCATTGGTGATGGCGCAACGAGCCTGGCTGTAGACGGCGGCGGCACCCTGTACGCCGGAACCACTGGCTCCCTTGGCGGCTTGCACAAGTCCACCAATGGCGGCTCCTCTTGGAGCGACACTGGACTGACCAACGAGGACTACTCCAAGCAGGTCCTAGACTTGCACGCGGTGAACGGCGCAACCCTTTTTGGCGTGTTCAGCGACGGAAACAATACGGCCGTCTTCCGTACCGACAATGAGGGTAGTTCGGGCGACTGGGTGCGAGTAGACCGCAGCGACAAGGTGACGCGGGTTGAATGTTCGCCCAACGTCGCCGCTGATGGCGGCTGCTACCTGCTCAGAAGTGATGACGGCGGCGATCAGATCCTTAGGTCCACCAACGGCGGCAACAGCTTCGACACCACCGACTCTGGTCCTACGGATGATGCCTACATCCGCTCGATGGAGGTGATCAGCAGCAGCACGGTGTTCGTTGGTTCCAGCGACGGCCGCGTCATTCGAACGAGTGACGGCGGCTTCAATTGGGACATGTCCAGCACGGACCTGGGCAACGACGTAGTTGCCATTACTGCGTCGCCAGAGTTTGCGACGGATAACACCCTGCTGGCGGCTGCACGGGGCACCGCCGGCGCTTTCGAAGTTTGGATGTCCACCGACGGCGGCGCAACCTTCACGAAGCTAGGCAGCAGCTCCGGCGCTTGGGGCAACGGCTCCGGCAACAGCGCAGATGCCTGGGGCCAGTTGGAGTTCTCGCCCCTCTACCCCACAGACATGAACGTTTACTTTGTCCCGGATGGCAATGCCAGCGACGATGAGATATTCCGGAAAGACCTGAGCGCCACCAAGAACTGGGACGAGGCAGGTTACACCCTCGGCCAGAGCGGTGAGCCCTACTCGCAGATCTTCCTGTTCGCGGCGTCGGGCTCGCCTGATGGCTACGCCCTCTATGCCTCGAGGGCCAAAGCGGGCGAGTTCGACCGCACCTACAAGCCCCTCTCCGGAAGGGCATCCGCTGACTGGTTGCTTTCGGATAATGACGGCACAGCCACCTTTGGTCGGAACGGCGGCAACGCCTACTACGCCGGCCAATTCTGGATGATTAACACTGCCGGCACAAACAAAATCACAAGTTGGAGCGACTCCAATCCCTTCAACAGCGGCGTGAGTCTAACGTCTCCGCTACCCGGCGGCAGCGTGCCGACGAACACTGGCGACAACGGCCAGCCCGTAGCCTTCAACTGGCAGGAGGTACGGTCTGACACCGACCGTTACCGGATCGAGGTCGCGCTTGACCCCAACTTTGTGTCCCTGCTCGAGAGCACAGTCGTCTCTGTACCGTTCCTCTCACTGGGCACGAACAAGCTGGGTGACGGCGCAATCTACTGGTGGCGTGTCCGGGTAGAGGCTGCCGATAAGGCGGCCGGTGACGGGGACACTCCCGTTAGCGCAACGGACAACCTTGCGCAGAATCCTGGCCCGTGGTCAACGGCCCAGAACTTCAGCGTAGGCTCCACGGGAGCGCCCACTGCGCCAACCCCAAGCCTGCCGCTGAACAACTCGCAACTTCCTGGCCTGAGCACGAACCTGAGCTGGAACAACCCGTCCGGCACCACGCAGGTGCAGGTACAGGTGACCCCGCTCAACGGCGACGGCCCTGGCATCGACCTGATCTACGGCAGCTCCATCAGCAACTACAGCGTCCCGGCTCCTTCCTTCGGAGTGGGCCCGTACGTGATGCTGCCTGGCGCTACCTACACCTGGCGTGTCCGCACCACTCGTGCGACCACGTCCATTGGCAGTGACGATTCCAGTTGGGGTCCGTTCTCTGACCCGCGCACCTTCACCACTGCAGCGCCAAACGCTGGAACAATCCAGGAGTTGGCGCCCATCAATGGTGATGCCACGTCAGACACCACCCCGACCCTCCAGTGGAAAGATGCCAATGCGGCCATGTTCTACTACGAGATTCAGCTGAGCTCCGACCCGAACTTCGGTGAGGCCGGCGCAGTTGCACCTGTGTACTGGAACCTGATCCACGCTGGCGTCACCACTCCTCCGAGCAGCTGGACGGTACCGGATTCCGCAGCGCTTGCGGCCGGCACCTACTACTGGCGAGCACGGCAGCGTGTCCAGGCGACCCCTCTGGGTTCCGCCGAGACAGGCATTGCGTGGACTCCTGCCCAGATGTTCGTGGTGCAGTAGCACCCCTCGCCCCACACTCCTCTCGCACTGAGTGGAGTAAGGGGTAACGGATAGCGCTTAGACGAAGCCCCCCGCCGTAAGGCGGGGGGCTTTGAGTTTCCCTCACTCCCTCACCCTGGCCCTCTCCCAGAGGGAGAGGGAATGCTGGATGGGGGGTGGTGGCCGCTCGTGGTGAGCTGGTCGGAGCTTGTGCAGCGTGGGGGGGTGGATTCTTCGCGGCGCTCAGAATGACAAAGGGGGGCGCGGCTTCCCTCACCCTGGCCCTCTCCCAGGGGGAGAGGGGATGCTGGGTGGGGCGCGTGGTTGGCCGCTCGTGGTGAGCTGGTCGAACCATGGGCGCGTGGGGGGTGGATTCTTCGCGAGGCTCAGAATGACAAGGGGGGACGTCTTCCCTCACCCTGCCCCTCTCCCAGGGGGAGAGGGGATGCTGGATGGGAGGTGGTGGCCGCTCGTGGTGAGCTGGTCGAACCATGTGCGGTGAGGGGGTGGATTCTTCGCGGGGCTCAGAATGACAAGGGGGGCGCGGCGCGGGTGGTGGGGGACGGGGTGTGGAAGAGGGGAAGCTGTAGGGGCGGGTTTGAAACCCGCCCCTACGAACTCGCGATGGGGTGGTGCACGACGATGCACGGGCGGCGGGGGGTGGGGCCTGTCCCCTCTCCCAAAGGGAGAGGGTTAGGGTGAGGGAAAGTGGTGTGCGGTACAATGGCGGCATGACGAGAGAAGCGGGGGGCGGCGCATTACCTAACTTGCTGGCGGCGCTGCCTGGGCTACGGGGGCAGCTTGGGCTGGGGGGGCTGGCGCTGCTGCTGGATTTTGATGGCACCATTAGCCCCATTGTGAGTTCCGCCTCGGGGGCGCGGGTGGACGCTGGCTGCAAGGAGGCGCTGGTGGCGCTGGCCCCTGCCCTGGGGCTGCTGGCTTTTGTGTCGGGGCGGCCGGCGCAGGACGTGGCGCGGCTGGTGGGCGTGGCGGGCGCGACGTACGTGGGAACGCACGGGTGGGACCGCTGGCAGGACGGGCAACGGCGGGTGCATCCGCAGGCGCAGGAGGCCGCGGCGGCTATCGAGCAGGCGGGCCGGCGGCTGAGGGCGCTGCTGCAGGGGCTCTCGGGACTATCTTTCGAGGACAAGGGTCTGACCTTTGCGGTGCACTATCGCAATGCGCCGGAGGTGGCTCAGGCGGAGGAGGCGACGCTGTCGGCGGCTGACGAGGTGGCGGCGATGCTGCCGGTGCGGGTGCAGCGAGGCCGCCGGGTGGTGGAGCTGCAGCCGTTGCTGGATGTGAACAAGGGGACGGCGGTGTTCGAGCTGCTGGAGGAGCGTGCGCCCCACGCTGCGCTGTACGTTGGCGATGACTATACCGATGCGGCGGCGATGCGCGGCCTGGGACGCTGGAGCGATGGGAGCGGCAAGTGGGCCGCGGGCGTGGCGGTGGCAAGCGAGGAGATGCCGGAGGAGCTTGTGCGGGCGGCGTCGTACCGACTGGAGGGCTTGGGCGAGGTACGGCGGTTCCTGCAGGGGCTGCAGGGGCGCGGCGCGAGGTAGCGCGGGCGCACGGCGCGGGGTATGGTTCGACCGGCTCACCATGAGCGGGGGTGACTTCCCTCACCCTGGCCCTCTCCCAGAGGGAGAGGGAATGCTGTCGTTGCGTGGTTCCCTTCGCTCCGCTCAGGATAAACTATCGGCTCACCATGAGCGGAGGGGGGCAGGGGCCGCTCGTAGTGAGCTAGTCGAACTATGAGCGGAGGGTTGCATACACTACGGACGGACGGCCCCACCTCCCCAGATTGCTTCGGCGCTCCTGGCGTCGCTTCTCGCAAAGACAGACGGTGGGCGCGGGCGACGCTTCTGTCGTTGCGAGGAGGCCGCAGCCGACGTGGCAACCTGGGGTGGGGTGGGTGCGACCGCTCGTGCAAGAGGACGGCGGCTATGGTTCGACTGGCTCACCATGAGCGGAGGGGTGGAGGGGGGCATCCCCTCTCCCTCTGGGAGAGGGTTAGGGTTAGGGTGAGGGAAACGGGCAGCGGGGGGGAAGGGGGCTAGCGGAGGGCGAGGATGTCGTTGAGCTGGTGGATGAGCCACGCGCTGAGATCGTTGGTCGCCACCGTCTCACGCAGGCGAGCGGCTAGCGTGGCCCGCTGGTGGACAGGCATGGTCAACGCGGTGTAGAGGGCATCCACCGTACCCTCGACGTCAGCGGGCGAGACGCTGAGGGCGTAGCGGCCAAGCTCCTCGTGTGCGCCTGCGCCTTCTGAGAGGACGAGCACGCCATCCTTGGCGTTGACGGTCGCCCCTTCCTTGGCCACCAGGTTCATACCGTCCACCAAGCTGTTGACGATTAGCACGTCGTACAGCGTCATGGCCGCAATGGCCTGGACAAAGTTGTTCTCGTAGAACACCTGGATGGGCTGCCACGCGTCGTTGCCGTGGCGGTTGTTGATCTGCTCCACGAGCTCGAACACCTCATCGGTGTACTGCTGGTAGAGCTTCAGCTCCGTGCGAGACGGCACCAGAAAGGCGAGGAAGCGCACGTTGCCGGCGAGTTCCGGGTGGCGGGACAGCAGCGCATCATACGCCATGAAGCCGCGCAGGATGTTCTTGGTGGGCTCCAGGCGGTCGACCCGCATGATAGTCTGAGCGCTCCCGTGGGACTGGCGGAAGGCCTCTATATACTGCTCGGCCTCCTCAGACTCGGCCACTTGCTTGAGCTCCTCGGTGTCAATGGAGACGGGATAGACGCGGGCATGCACGGTGCGGCCACGCCAGCGGACGGTAAGAGCGTCGTTATCTACCCGCGCGCCCTCGAGGTCGTTTTTGCACGTGTTCAGGAAGTTGAGCGCGTCCTTGTGTGTCTGAAAGCCAACAATGTCGCACTGGCAGAGGCTCTCAAGAATCGCCTTACGCATAAAGGAAGGCAAAAGCAGCCAGTAGCGGGCGTCGGGCCAGGGGATATGGATAAAGTGCTGCATAAAGACGTGGGGCGCTTGCTGCCGCACATAGCCCGCTACCAAGTAGAGATGATAGTCATGAATCAGCACCAGCGGACGGGAACGAGCCTTGCTCACCTCTCGCAGAACGGCGTCGGCAAACTGCTTGTTGACCTCCTGGTACCCATGCTCCCACGCGTCATAGGTTGCCGCGTTAATGGTGGGCGCGTAGGTGAGGTCCCAGATGTAGTGCTGTATACACCAGAGCAAGGGATTGGCAAAGACGTTGTAGTACTTGTCGTAGGACTCCTTGGAGGGGAGCACAAAGCGGAGCTGCAACTGATGCTCCGGCAACCCCGATGGTATGAGCCCGTCCGGCGCGCTCTCTGCGACAAACCTATCGCCCTCTCCCATAGAGCAGGCAATCCACGCCAGCGGGGCCGACCTAGCGAGGCCGCTGAGGATAGAAACCACGCCGCCACTGCCGCGGCTGGGGGTTGGCGTTTCCCCGTTCTGCATGATGAACTCGACAGGACCGCGATTGCTTGCCAGCATCACCGGACGGCCTCCAGTAACCCGGCGGACCAGGTCATGGAGCACGCTATCCTTATTTGCGCCCGGACGAGGGGTAGGAGCGGCAGAGCGCGGCATGCGCGGCCGTCTCCCGCGCGTGAAGAGGCTGGTTAAGGTTTTTCGTACCATAAGTAGTCGAGCCTGTCGCCTAGCGGCGTAGGGAAAGTAGGCCGGGGACTTTCTGGTTTAACAGTGCCGTCTCTTTCTATTGCCTACGAGGTTAGCTGTCGGGTTCGGCTCAAAGGAGTTCGCCTACTCCGCGTGAGGGGAGATTCACCCCTACCTTAGCCACCACTCGGCGGCTTTGGTGTATTGGTTCCCCCGTCTCCTCCTGAGAGGAGTTCGGCTATTAGTATTGTTGAGCGGGAGCTATTATAGCACGCGCATTCACGGCTGGGCCGTGCTTCACCATAAGCTCATCCTACGAGCGCGGCGCCACATCCAGCTCTGCGAGGATTTTGGGGCCGCCGGAGAGTGTACGAGACACCGGACAACGGTGGGTTATCTCCAGCAAACGGGCCGTCTGCTCGTCATCCAGATCGCCATCAATGAGGACGTAAGTGCGGATAAGGTCGAGCATGACATCGTCCTTCTCATCACACTCCTCACAGTCCCTGGCGTGCACCTTTTCATGGCTCAGCTCCACTGAAACCGAGCGCACCGACCAGCCCTTGCGGTCGATGTACAAACGCAGGGTCATGGCGATACAGCTGCCCAGCGCAGCCAGCAGCATTTCGTAGGGATTAGGGCCAAGCCCATCACCGAATGGTGCAGGCTCATCCGTTACCCAAGCGTGGTCTTCCGTGCTGACCAGGTGTTGCAGCTTATCCATGCTTCTAACAGTTACCGTTGCCATATGTGCCACCTCTCCATTGCCTTATCACGCGATGCTGCATAATGGTAACAGACACAGCCGCGCCGTCTACAGGCCGTCCTAAGCGCATCACCGTTCCTGCTCTTTGCCCCTGCTTGGGTAGAGCGTAAAATAACCTTCGCGCCTCCCCCTCGGCTAGGAGGGTTACTATCGCATGGGAAGGGTTATCGACCTATGGAGCATACCGCTACCCCGCTTGCAATCCTGAAGTCCCGATTCGGCTACGACAGCTTTCGGGCTTTGCAGGAGGAGATCATAGGCAACGTGCTGGCCCGCCGGGACAGCCTGGCGCTGATGCCCACCGGCGGCGGCAAGTCCCTCTGCTACCAGTTACCCGCCCTGATCTTTAGCGGCGTCACCCTCGTCATCTCGCCGCTGATTGCTCTGATGAAGGACCAGGTGGACGCGCTGAACGCCAACGGCATCGCCGCCCGGTTCATCAACAGCTCCCTACTCTCGTCGGAGATAGCGAATGTGCAGGCACAGGTCCGGCGTGGACAAGTCAAGCTACTCTACGTGGCCCCGGAGCGGCTGGCCCTGCCGGGGTTCCGCCAGTTCCTCCACAGCATTGAGCTGAGCCTCATTGCTATTGACGAAGCCCACTGTATTTCCGAGTGGGGCCACGAGTTTCGCCCCGACTACCGCAACCTGCAGCAGCTGCGTGAGGACTTTCCAGAGGTGCCGGTGATTGCCCTGACGGCCACCGCCACGGAACGGGTGCGGGAAGACATCATCAGCCAGCTTTCCCTGGAGCGGGGCCAGGTCTTTCAGTCCAGTTTCAACCGGGCCAACCTCAGCTATGCAGTATGGCCCAAGGAGAACTCGCGGAGACAGCTGTTGGCGCTGCTCCAAGTGCGGCGGAGCCAGTCCACCATTATCTATTGCGCCTCCAGGCAGGAGACGGAGGACCTCGCCGAGGACCTGAACACTGGGGGCTTGCCAGCCCGTCCCTACCACGCGGGGTTGGACAACGAAACGCGCCGCCAGACCCAGGAAGACTTCATCCGCGACCGGGTGCCCATCATTGTCGCGACCATCGCTTTTGGCATGGGCATAGACAAGCCAGACATTCGCCTGGTGGTGCATTACAACATGCCCAAGTCCCTGGAGGGCTACTACCAGGAAACCGGCCGGGCCGGCAGGGACGGGTTGCCCAGCGAGTGCATCCTCTTCTACACCTATGGAGACAAGGCCAAGCAGGACTATTTCATCAATCAGATGGAGAACGCGGCAGAGCAGCAGAACGCCCGGCAAAAGCTGGACAAGATGGTGGAGTTTGCCCAACTGCCCACTTGCCGCCGCCGGGTCATCCTAGAGTATTTTGGGGAGCGCTGGAATGAAGAAAACTGCGGCGGATGCGATGTTTGCCTGGAATCCCGCGAGGAGTTTGACGCCACGGAGATCACCCGGAAAGTTCTCTCGGCGGTAATCCGCACCGGCGAGCGGTTCGGGGCAAACCACGTCATTCAGGTGTTGAGCGGGAGCCGGGAGAAGCGCGTCCTGGAGCTGGGCCACGAGCAATTGAGCGTGTATGGCATCGCCAAAGACTTCGGGCGTCCTCAGCTGAGAGAGGTCATCGGGCATTTGCAGGCGCAGGGGCTGCTAGTGCGGGGCGAGGGGGAGTTTCCAACCCTGGCCGTTGCGCCTAAAGGGCGAGAGTTTCTCAAACAAGGCCAAAGCCTGACCCTGCCTCGACCCCAACCAGCCGACGCGGGCAGTGCGGGCGCCAAACCCAGCCGCGATGGTCGTCCATCAGGGCCCATGGGATACGATGAGCGCCTGTTCGAGGAGCTGCGTTCCCTACGCAGGCGGCTGGCAGACGCCCGGGATGTCCCTCCATTCGTAGTCTTTGGCGACGTATCCCTCCGTCACATGGCCGCGGCGTTCCCCCAAAGCATGGAAGCATTCTCCCGCATCCCCGGCGTGGGTGAGGTGAAGCTGGAACAGTACGGCAGGGAGTTCCTGGAGGTCATACGAAGGTATGTCGAGGTGAATAACCCGCCGGATAGCACAGAGAGCGCGCCGATCCGGCAACAGCCGGGTGAGCGGGCTGGGGGGCGGGAACGAGAACGACCGGAGCGGCACGGGAGAGACACCTACGATACGACCAGAGAGCTGCTGTCCCAAGGACTGTCCATCAGCCAGATAGCCGAGCAACGAGGTCTGTCGGAGACTACCATCTGCGGCCACTTGGAACGCATAGCCGATCAGGGAGTAGTCCTAGACGTGGAGCACCTTCTGCCCGCGCCGGAAAAGCTCAACAAGATTGAGGAGGCCTTCGGTGTTTGCGGCAGCGCTCTCCTTAGACCAGTCTGGGAGTTCCTCGAACCGCAGGTCACCTACGACGAGCTGCGGCTGGCCCGGATATATTTGCGTCAGGAGGGTAGGTTGTCGGACTGACGACACGCTCAGCCTGCGGCTGCCGCTACGCTCATGGTGCGACAGGCTCACCATGAGGGGCGGCTATCCCTCACCCTAGCCCTCTCCCAGAGGGAGAGGGGACTTGCCCCATCGGCCACCCCCCGTTGCACTGTCCACTACCGCGCCCCGTCTTGTCATTCTGAGTGCAGCGAAGAATCCACTCCCCGCGCTCATGGTTCGACTGGCTCACCACGTGCGGGGAGGCGGCACGCGTCCACGCATGAGCCGGGGCGCGCCGGCAGGGAGCGATGTCGCACCCACCCCACCCCAGATTGCCACGTCGGTTGCCCGCCTCCTCGCAACGACAGTCGCCAGCGTTCCGTCTTTACGAGAAGAGACGAAGGAACGCCGGAGCCAGACGCGATTACGGCCTCATGCTGGATTGCATGAGGCCGTAGTTTCCGTTTACACCGGGGCTATGCCCCAAGGCGGTTATTTATCTAGCCAAACGTCTGCTACCCAGCCCACCGTTCTGTAGTCCGCGTTGTGGTAGTGGTCCTTCACATACGGCTGCATGAAGATGATCTGGTTTGTTCGGAACGTAGTAAGCCAGTAGAACTCCTCATTCAAGAAGCGGAGCAGCTCTCTCAGGATCTCCCGCCGCTTGACAGGGTCTGTTTCTCTGCGCTGGGCCGCGATCAATTCATTGGCCTTAGGTATGTCGGCATCAATGTAGTTGAAGGCGCCCGCCGGGTGCACGTAAAGATGGAAGAAGGCATCAAGGTCGGTCCTGGTGGATTCTCCCGTCAGCTTGATGTTGAAGTCCCGCGCCCGGCGTCTCTTTGTGTAGTCTGCTGCTGAGACCACATCAAACTCAAAGTTAATCCCCACTTTCTTCATCTGGGCCTGGATCAACTCTGCGGTCTTGCGGGAGGGTGGCGGTGGAAGGATGGGAATCGTTGGGGGCGTTAATACGCAAAAAGAACCGCAGGGGAGCCAATTAGCTCCCCTGCGGTTTCTGGTTCGGACTCTAGACTAGTGGAGGACTTGTAACTACAATCGCCGGTTGGACACCACAGGCTCAGAGGCCAGCAGGTCGCGGAGCTTGTCTAAGTTCGGGAGGCCCAGGATCTGGGAGATGCCGTCGTCCAGGGAGCGACGGGCCGGGCAATATGCCATGCCCGGCAACCGTTCGAACTCGGCTTCCGCGAGTCCATCGAACAAATCTGACATTGCCTGAAGCTGTGATGGTGAAAATTGGCGCATATCAAGGACCGACAACTTTTCGAGGTCGGCCTTTTTCAATTGCGCCCAGCTACCTTGCGTAGTATTACGAACAGCCATCAAGGTTAGTAGACCGAGGCTGCTGTTTAACCATACGGCTAGCGATTTCTCCAACGCCGCGTCTTCAACCTGAATGGGCCACCACATGCTGGAGAGCACAGGCGTCTCAGTCCACAACGCGATAATCCTGGCAGTATTAAGTCGGAATCGTGCTCCGATTAGGAGCCGGCCTGCCTTAGGCCATAACTGATCGACCCGTTTGAGGTGGCGGCCTGGACGTGGTTTAACCAGGGGAGCCAGGTACTTGTCTGGCTTGGTCGTAATCCACCTCCGCTTGTTGGTGTCGTGATTCTCTACCATAGGGTAAGCGGTAACTGCAGTTGTTCGCTCGAAACCATCCCAAAGGTCTCTGATATCGGGCCCGACATGGCCAAGTTCAACAAGTGGGCACAACGGAATGCTGGCAGTTCGTCCTTCGCCGGGGACCCAGACTTCGCCATCATCCAATAGCCTGAGTGCGCTACGGATCAGGTCGGCGCGGGCAAACTGCATGCCTGACCACTGCTTACGGGCAAGTTTCGATTCCGGCATCGACATGATTTCGCCGACGTGCCGACCATCCACTTCCAGCAGTGCAGTACCCGTCTCCTCGAGCTTAGCTGGTAGCGTGGCGGTGATAGCCTGCGCGACGCTGTGGGCGTCCAATACGCCGTCCGGGTTCTGCCAGAGATTGACGAAGGTGGTGCGACGTTCAACCATGCCTTGATTCTCGGGGCGACGTGTAGCGATTAGCAGCGCCTCGGAGAGATCTGTGCTGTCCGAGAAATTCCACCGCAGCGGATCGTGGGACGCAATGACCATGTCAAGGGCAAAGTCGCGCTCTATGAGCGCGCGAGTCTGCTCCCAAGACGGGCCGGTGCACACCGTAGCGGGCAATACAAGGGCCAAGCGCCCTTCTCCAGGACGCAGCTTGGGCGACGCCGCTGCCACGAATGCTGCGCCCAAGCCTGCGGTAGCCGACGCCTGCCTCGACTTCAGGCGGCGAGACAATTCGTCCTGCAATTTCCGCCGGTCTGCTGAGGGCAGGCTACCGAACAGCAGGTTGCCAATGACGGATCGGGTAAAAGGCGGATTCATGATTGCCAGGTCCAAGTCCGGCAGCGTGGCCGTCACCCCTTCCTCAGCGCCCAGAGCGCCGCCGCCGGACACCCTTTCTGCGTCACTAGTAGCTACACCCAAGTCCTCGAGGGATAGCGCAAATTGGACCGCAACCTCATCCGCTCCCAGAAAGTCTAGCGAGCCCAGGGACACCTTAGAGCCTTCCACGCCGAGGGGCATCACGTAGAGGTTCATACGGTCGAATTGTATGTCGGGGTTGAGCATCGCCAGGCTGGTTGCGGCAAAATGCACTGCGGAAAGCTGTACGTCATAGCCGTGCAATGCTTGCTCTACCATCGCCTTGTGCAGATCGGCGGTGCGTCGTCCCCCAGCGTCTGTATGCCGGCGTTCGACCTCAGTAGCAACCGCCATCAGCAGCGTTCCCGTGCCGCAAGCGAGATCGGCCACATTAAGTGAGGCTGGGAACTCGTGGTCCCCCCAGTCGACATGCCGCGGCCAGTCGTGAAATACCAGCCGAGAAAGCAAGGTGGCGGCGGGCACCGATGTGTAGTAGGCGCCCGTGAACTTAGCGTCGGTCAACAGCGTATGGAACAGGCGCCCGGATAAGTCGTGTCCCTCCAGCCGGCGGGTGTCTTCCATCGCCTGCACCAGATGACGAATGACCGGCATCTGGACGTCATCTGGTCCATCACCAAGCACCTCAAGGATGCTGATAGCGAGCTGGAAGACCGGCACGTAGTCTATGTTGTCGCAGACAGAACGCCAGGCACCTCGCAGTCCGGGGATGCCCTGCTTCAACGCTTCGTTGACGGTCGAAACATCCTCATTGGCCACAGCGAGACGGTCTTGGAAAGCGAGCGCGTTGAAGAGCACCAAACACCCAATGCGCAGGGCAGCGGCACGGTCCTTTTCCTGGTCGGTACTGGCGATGATGTCGGCGATGCGGCGAGATATTCGAGCATGCTTGGTGATCGGCACTGCCGCTTGTTCCAACGCGTACCCGATTGCGCTGGCAGCGGCTGTTACCCGGTCAACGCCTTCCAATTCCAACGGAAGGGTACGCAAATGATCGGCAAGCTCAGCCGCGGAACCCGTCCGAACCCGACGCACTGGAGCTGCTTTACCACGCGAGCCGTGCAGCCACCATTGGAGATCCGAGGCGTGCGCCAGGCTGGCTCGCGTGTCTTCTTCCTGTCGGAGCGAGTCAGGGTAGAGAACGCCAATCATGCCAACAGCTTCGGGAAAATCGTTCAAGCGTTCATCAAGTTGGTCTTCCAGGAGACTGGCCGAGCCGGCCCACTTACATTCCAGGATGACCAAGTCGCCGCTTCTCAAATCGACGCGGATGTCGGGCACACCCTCCCGGCTGCGGCGCTCCGCCCTTGCCGAAATTCCGCGGTTGCGGAGCAGTTCGGCCAGATGGACGTTGACGCCCTCTTCGCGAATTGTTTCGGCATCGTTCTGTCGGGTCGCCATAGTCATACTAGCCTATCACTAAAAGCGGGCGTGCGAAGTCCGGTATCCTCGGTCGCCAGGGGTCTTGTGGTTGGACTTCGGGGCGCAATCGTAGAGCTACGCCCTGTGCTCTCACCCCCGTCCTAACCTTCCTCCATCAAGGGGGAAGGGAGTTGTGCAGATGTTTCCTAGGGGAGTTTGGCCCAGCGGGCCAGCGCCTTTTGGGGCGAGGCTATCTCCTCCAGCGACGTGTAGTAGTAGTCCCGCCAGCCGTCCTCGGGGAGGCCGGTGAAGAGCATGAGGTTCAGGGGATACTGCTCACTTTCGACAACGCGGCGGAGATCGTCTCGGAACAAGAACGTGGGCTTCTCCAGCGCAATCGCCATGCCCAGCTCTATCATCACTCCCTCGTCGGGTGGCACGCCGTTAACGACCGCGAAGATGGCATCCGAGGTGACCACATCGCGGAAGTCCCCTTGGCCAATCCGATACGCCCATCCTGCCTCCAGAAAGTCTATCTGGTTGTTCCAGGCGAAGGGCTCCCAAACTTCTAGATCGAGCGCCACCAGCGCCGCCACTAATGGCGGCAGAAGCGTCGTCCTCTGCTGCAGAGAAAAGCCGTAAGCATTAGCAAGGTAGATAGTCTTGGTCATCTCTGGGCGTCACGCCTGTTTCTATCCATTGGCAGGTAGAAATAACCACGGCGCAAGTTGTGATCGGTCGGAGCTAGGTTCAAGGGGAACCGCCATAGCTTTCTCGTCTGTCGGACCGCCGCTCAGATGGCTACTAACGGTGCCACTCGGCGATGTTCCACAGCTCGCTATCCCAGCCGTTTATGCGGACGCCGCGCAGGGTGTTCAGGTGGGCGGAAACGGTGCCCCGGTCCACCAGCGGAATCTCGTAATAGCTCTGTACGTAAATGTCGTTAAGCTGCTTCACCAGCGCGTCCCGCATCGGCCCGGCTTGGGTTTGTTCCAGTTGGGGAAAGAGTGCATCGTACAGCGGGTTGCACGAGCGGGCGGTGTTGAAGGAGGCCCAGTTGTTTTCCCGGGTTGGGATGTGTTTGCAAAGGGCGTGGGATAGCGCCTGCTGCGGGTCTATCCCGGAACCGGAGGCGAACATCTGTACGTCTGCGAAGAACCTGCGCAGCGATGCTGACCCGGGCTCGTCGCCGAAAAAGAGGGAGGCGTCGTGGTGTACCAGTTCCGTCTCTATGCCTATCTGACGCCACCAATCGCGAATGAGGGTCTGGGTAGCCTGCCGGACGGAATTAGTCGAGGTCTGGTAGACGATTCGCAGCGGAACGCCATTGTGCTCGCGAATGCCGTCGCCGTTGGTATCGAGGACGCCGTTGCTGTCCAGCAGCCGGTTGGCGCCTGCGATGTCTTGGGACAGGCACCCATCGTTGGCGGTCGAAGCGTAATTCGGAGGCCCCGTGACGATATTGCATGTGGGCCTTGCTGCAAAGCCGTAGAGCTGATCCGAGATGAGGCTGCGATTGATAGCCATCGACATGGCTTGACGAATAGGCTTGAAGGACAGGAAGGGGTGCGGATTTTGTCCACCCAGATACTCGGAGCGGTTACCCCTCAAGGCAGGGGCCGGGTTGGTTTGGTTGAGGATGATACGTTCCGGCAGGCTGGTGAAGGCGGCGACCACTTTGCCCTGTCCAGCCGCTTCCATTCTGGCAAGCGTCACCGGATCTATTTGCAGGTTCGACGCGTAATCGACTTCACCCTCCACCAAGACGGCGCGGGCGGCTGAAGTCGCGTCGCCGCCGCCATTGAGGACTACCCGGTCGAAGTAGGGTGTCGATCCCCTGTAGAAGGGGTTGCGCTCAAAAACGGCCTCCTGGTTGGCCCAGAAACCGATGATGCGATAAGGGCCTGTGCCCAGCGGGGCCATGTTTTGCGCGGTACAGCTCCGGGCGGCCGCGCCGATGCAGCCAGCGAACTGCACACTGCTGATGATGGGCGTTCCAGCGCCCACGAAGGCATTGTACGGATAGGGTGTGGGGGCATCGAAGGTGATCTTGACGGTGAGATTATCGATGGCCTGTATAGAGGCGATGCCGTCAAAGGCGCTCTCGCTCGTGCAGCCCGTATCTTCGTCCACACAGTAGCGCCAGGTAAAGACAACGTCGTGGGCCGTCACATCGCTGCCATCCGACCACTTTAGACCTTCCTGCAGCTTCCACGTAATTGACCTCAGGTCCTGGGAGAATCCACCGTTCTCCAGCGTTGGTATTTGCGCGGCCAGCGCTGGCACGATGTTGCCGTCTGGGTCGTATTTGGCCAGGGGTTCCAGGGTAACAGCCCCAGCATCCCGGTCTTTAAAGCCAGGCGACAGGTACGGGCCAGGTAGAGAAGGAGCCTGCCAGTAGTGGAGTGTAAGCACCCTCTCTCCCGCTGGGGTTCCTCCTGGAGCAGTGAAGGCAAACACCTCGCCGCCCAAGGAACCCACGTACACGATGCCGTTGATGACAGTGTAGGACGGCACACCGTCGAAGTAGCCCTTCTGGAACTGCCAGAGCTCTTCGCCCGTTGCCGCGCGCAGGGCCCTCAGGTATCCATCGCCGGACTCTGCATACAGAACACCGTCGACCACCGTAGGCGCCCGCAGGCCCGGGGCCACCGACTCCCGGCTCCAGATGAGCCTGCCTGTGGCAGCGTCGAGGGCGTAGAACCAGCCAGATTCGGAACTCACGTAGACCTTACCTTCAGCGACAACCGGCACGGTGGCTATCATAGTGTCCGCGACGTAGGTCCAGCGGGGTGCTCCCGTCGAAACGTCTAGGGCGTAAATGTGGTTGTCGGGCGAGAAGTAGTACGAGCCTTCTGAGACGACAGCCGGGAAGTCCCTCGCGGGGAACCGCTCCGTTCCGTAGCTCCAGAGCTGCACCCCAGTCGCCTCGTCCAGCGCGTAGGCGGCGTTGACAGCTGTCATGTACACCACTCCTCCGGAGATTGCGGGTGGGGATTCCGCTCCCATCCCGGCAGCGCCATAGCTCCAGACCAGCTCTCCGGTGGCTGCGTCCAGGGCATGGAATTCGCCGAACGCACCGCGCGCGTAGAGCTTTCCGTCTGCAATGGTGACGGTGAACTCGGAGCCAGCGGGATAAGGCATTTCTGCAACCCACACTAGCGCTCCGGACAACGCGTCAAAGGCGTGGACCTTATAGTCCCCATCCGACCGCGCGCCGAGGTAGACCCTCCCACCGTTGACCACGGGGGAGTACTGCACCCAGCCGCCGGTGTCGTGCTTCCACATCAGCGCTCCCGTGCCGGCATTCAGAGCGTACACGTGGTTATCGTTGGACCCGACGTACACTGCTCCGCCGGTCACGGTTGGCGACGACCTTATGACATCGCCCGTCTCAAAACGCCACCGCAGCGCACCAGTCTGGGCGTCCAGGGCGTACACGTAGTGGTCGTCGGAACCTACATAGATCGCGCCGTTAACGATGGTCGGCGCGTTTACAACCCAACCTCCTGTGCCGTAGCGCCAGAGCTGCGGACCATCGGCCTGAGGTGTGCCGGCGGGAGGACCGGCGCTGCCAGGCGGCCCTTGTCCAGGAGCACAGACCAGAAGACCGAAAATAAACTCAAAGGCTGCATTGGCGGCGGCAGGGTCTGCGCCCGGCCGGGTGCCGGCAGCGATGACCGCCGCGTCCGCATCCGCTATCAACCCTCGCATACAGGCTTCGGCCTCCGGGGGCAAGCCCGCCATCTGCCCAATGAAGGCGGAGAGAATTATCCCGGCGGCAGTTTCCGGAGCGAGACAGTCCTGAAGCCCCGCATCCAACTGTGCTGAGGTGGCTTGAGACATCAGGCGCAGGCCTAGCACCGCCTCCAGTTGCTCGTCTCCCAGTATGTTGCGAATGCATGACTGTTCGTCTGCTGAGAAGGCGTCGAACAAGTCCTTCCAGGTGGTGTCTTGATTGATAGCAAACATACGTATTGCGCCACCGCTAGCCTGCTCAGGCGGTGCCGTGGGTTCTGGCGACGGCGCAGGCACGGACACGGTCGGTGGGCCAACCGGATTGGGAATAAGCGGGGCTACCGTAGCCTGCTCCGGCGGTGCCGTGGGCGCCGACACAGGCACGGATGTTGGCGGAACTGGATTAGATACGATAGCGCCCGCGGTAGCCTGGGCTTGCGTAGCCGTGGGTGCTGGCACTAGTGGGGATGAGGCTGTTGGCGGGACCGCTGCCAACCCAGGGGTACTGGCGCTGGTCGCTGGCGTTGGCGTCTCTTCAGGCTCGTCGCTACAGGCCGACAGCAAAGCTGTGACTAGTAAACATACCAGCCAAACCCCTACTACCAGTCGCACGGACCTCCCCATTACACTCCCTACACGTACGTTGAACGCCAACTGTCGCCTCCTGCTTTGACTTGCCGCAAAGCTCTTTGATGCCCCGTAGCTATTTTGTGTGCCGGACCCCTTTGCTACTGCATTAATCTAAACGACAAATACTATGGCGTCGTTTCAACTCAGCGTTCATTCCCTCTCTACCTGCACGCAACCCGTAGCTGCTGCCCTCTCTCCTGCTGGCTGGCGCCTCTTCCTGCGTGCGCTATTCGCCTTACCACCGCCTGGTAGACAGTGGCATATGTGCGGGCTACACTTGGGCGGTCGCAACCGAGGGAGCTCGTAATGAACACACACCTTAAGCTAAGTCAACCGGTCTTCCGTACTGCCCCAACCAATCGGCTGAGTCTGAGGCGGTTGCGTTGGCTCGTCCCACTAGCTGCGCTCGCACTGGGGATCGTCTCCTGTGGAGGGCCAGCTTTCGAGGCCGGTCCCCTGGGCGCGGTGGAAGTGGCCCAAGGCGAGGCCATCCAGATACGCTCGATTCAGGTCCTAACAGGGCTTGGCGACCTGGGCATCCCGCAGCAACGCGGCGTGGCGATGGCGTTGGCGGACTATGGGCCTATCAAAGGGCACGATGTATCGATGGGCGCCGGCCTCGACTCTCTCTGCACAGAGGAAGGTGGCCGAGCCGCCGCCGGTACAGTGGCCGGCGATCCTCAAGTCGTCGGCGTCATTGGCACGTCCTGCTCCGTCGCCGCTACCGCGGCTTCACCAATCCTTAGTGAGGCTGGCCTTGTGATGGTCTCCTCTTCCAATACCGCACCCTCGCTGACCTCCGACCTTCGCGGCAATGCCGGCTCCAACTACCATCCTGGCTACTACCGCACCTCCAACAACGACCTCTACCAGGCGGCGGCGGTCGCGCAGTTCGCGTACACCGAGCTGGCCCTGCGCAAGGTGGCCGCCATCGACGACGGCGACCCGTACACCTCCGGCCTCACTGCCGCCTTCGCCACCGCCTTCGGGGAGCTGGGCGGCACAGTTACTACTGCCACCATCAGCAGGGGCGACACGGACATGGTTCCGACCCTCACCCAAATAGCGGCGGGAGGTCCGGAAGGCCTCTTCTTCCCGCTCTTCCAGGAAGAAGGCGCCCACGTCATCCAGCAGGTCGGCCAGGTCGCTGGACTTGAGGACGTCCAGCTTATAGGCGGCGCAGCCCTGCTGGTCTCCGAGTTTCTCGCCATCCCCGAGTCGGAGGGCGTCTACCTCCCAGGACCCGACTTGGGCTCTAGCGGCAACACCAACGAGGCGACCGGCAAGAGCGGCGAGGCCCTCGTCTCCGACTATCGCGAGCGGTACGGCGAGGCGCCCTCAACCCCTTACCTAGCCCACGCCTACGACGCCGCCACGATGCTCCTCCGCGCCATTGATGAGGTCGCGGTGGCCGACGGAGATACGCTGTACATCGACCGGGCTAAGCTGCGGGAGGCGCTGACCGCTGTCACCGGCTTCAAGGGTGTTATCGGAGCCATCTCCTGTGACGAGTTCGGCGACTGCGGCACCGGCGGCGTTCAGATAGCGCACCACACCGACTCCAGTGTCACTGACGTTGCGGATGTCCCCGTCGTCCACCGATTCGCGCCCTAATCGTGCTCGCCGCCAGCTATCGGGCGTTACGGCGGTGGCTGGTTAGCTGCCGTGGCTGAGCCGCTCGTATCCGCGATACGCGCCGACCAGGTCCCCTTGGCCGCGCGCGTGCTGGCCAACGCATTCGCAAACGCTCCTCGCTACACGTTTCTCCTTCCGAACGACGCGCAACGGCACGCGGCGCTGCCCTGGCTCTGGGGCGCAGTGATTCGCGCAAGCATCCTCTCGGGCGCGGTCGTGCATGTGGCCCACGAGGAACCGGGCAGTCCTCCGCTGGGCGTCGCGGTCTGGGCGCCCCCGGGACGCCATAAATACAGCGCCGTCACGCTAGTGCGGTCCGGTCTGTGGGCAGCGCCCTTCCGGCTCGGCGTTTCGGCTTACTGGCGGCGGCGTTCGCTAGGCCCCCTGCTCGCGGCGCTTGGGCCGCCTGAACCCCACTGGTATCTGAACGTCATCGGCGTCGATCCTACGCAGCAACGCACAGGCTCGGGAGCGGCGCTGCTGCGCCGGATGCTCGCACGGATAGACGGCGATGGGTTGGCCGCCTTCCTCGACACGTCCGAGCCGAACAACCTTGGCTACTACGAGCGGTTCGGCTTCCAGGTCACGGTCGAGTTAAAATTGCCGAACGGCATCCCTCTCTGGGGTCTGACAAGGCAGCCCAGAACCGGCCACGCTTAGCAGCGCACGCCGCATGCTCTGGCTAGGCACCTAAAAAGGACTGTACGTACGTGGAGTCTGCTAAGCTGGAAGTAGTGGCCGCCCAGCGGGATGCGCTGCGGCCGAGGCTGGTATTAGGGGAAGTGCAAGTGGGGGTATTAGAAGAATGGACGTAAACCTGAACATACCTGCCTTTGAGAAGCTCTTAGATTACGCGGCCAGCGGCATCGGTAGTGTCGCCGGGCCTATGCTGGCGCCTTGGAGAGCAGACAAAGAAGCTGAAGCTAAGAGAAATGCTGCGCGTGGCGATGCTGATGCCCAAACCATTCGCGCTGCGGGGCAAGCAGAATCGCTATCTCTCATTACTGCTGCTCAAGAAAATGCGCGACAACAACTAGCCGCACCAAGCATCACTATCCAAGGCGAGTTTACTATTGCTCAAGCAATTGAACAGAGAGTGCAGTTTCAAGAACAGAAGCGACAAAGCAATATCGGGGCCGTCGTACAGCAAGCGGCCTTGGAGCTTGGAGAGAAAGAGGTCCAGGATCACGAGGTGGACCATGACTGGACAGCGCGATTCTTCAACGATGTCCAAGACGTGTCCTCTGAGGAGATGCAAAGGCTTTGGGCGAAGATCCTTGCAGGTGAAGTAGAAAAACCTGGAAGCACTTCGTTTAGGGCTATGGACATCCTCAAAGGCCTCGATCGAACAACAGCTATCCTCTTCAGAACATTATGCTCAGCCCGAATGACGCCCCATATCGGCCTAAGGGAAGGTGGTGTCGTACGAGCAGGAAATGAATTTGTCCTAGCTTTGGACGGTCGAGCCTCAGATAATTCTCTAAAGGAATATGGCTTAAGTTACACCAACCTAAACCGGCTAAACGAGCACGGTCTCGTAGCCCCAGAATACGACTCGGAGCTGCAGCATATGGTAACCGATGCCGGGTTGGATAAATCACCCCGGTGGATATCAATTGCGCACGGATTTCAGGGTCGCAGCTGGGTACTGACGCCAATTGACCAGCGACAAGGAGACCAAACCATAATGTTACGTGTGATTCTCCTTACAAGTGCAGCAACGGAGCTTGCGCGAGTCGTTGATATTGAGCCTATGCCTGAATATCAACAGGCGGTTGCCGGCTTCTTTGAGCAGAAAGGCTTTCATATGCTTGGGATTGACTTCGGTACATCCAATACTCCTTAGAGTCCTCTATTTCCAATGCACAGACCCATGACCAGCCTCACCGAAGCCGCCGCCCTGGCCTGGCGTGGCAGACAGCCCACGGGCGAGACATTGCCTCGGACGCGCTCGGCGCGGAGCGGGCTGACTACAGCCTTGGGTACCTAGACCAAGACTCTGGAATGGGAGCAGGACAACGCACGAGGTGAAGGTATGACCGGCATCTGGACGAACAGGGGAGAAGAGTGGGAGTTGGGTTCGCCTCAGGCGTTCCCACAGGAAGCCACTCTGCACAGCCTCATAGAAAAGAACCCTCAGCTTCTGCCGCTAGCTGGGTTCCCCCGCCTCACTGTCCTGGGCTCCGAAATACCGCTGGGGACCGGTTACGCCGATATTCTGGCGGTAGAGTCGTCCGGGCGACCCGCTATCATCGAAGTGAAGCTCGCCAGAAACCCGGAGGCACGTAGAGCCGTTGTGGCGCAGGTTATAGCCTACGCGGCGTTCCTCCAGGGATTCGACGTCGAGGGCCTTGAGCAGGGACTCCTTCGTAACTCCCTTGCGGCTGCAGGCTACGGCTCCATCCTCGATGCGGTACAGGCCCAGGACCAGGAAGGGGCGGTGGATGCTGCTTCATTCTCGGCTTCAATGCAAGAGTTCCTGGACCAAGGCAATTTCAGATTAGTCCTCGTGTTGGACGAAGTTTCGCCCGAATTGGATAGGGTTGTAGCTTACCTGGACACCATAACCGTTCAGGCGCTAACAATTGACCTGATAACGATCAAGGTTTATGAGGTGAATGGGGCGCAGGTAGCTTTACCCCAACGCGTCGCACCCGATAGTAGCGCGACGATGCCTCTCGCAACGCCTGGCAGGCCGAGACGCACGGGATCCAGCGGAATCCTGTCGGATGGCGCCGATGCGTTTCGAGTATCGACAGAAGGCGCCACCGGCGAGACCCGTACGATGTTCGACGAGTTGATTGCATGGGCGGAGCGGTTGGCCTTGCTGCCGAATGTGCGCCTGTCCACCTACTCAGGCGCTGAACGACCCACCCTCCTGCCTAGAATTATGCCAGACAACGCTGGCCTAGTGACCATCTGGAACGACAATCAGCAGCTATCCCTCTCGGTTTGGCGGTCGGTGTTCGAGCGGCTCGCCCCGAACTCGATTGAACCCGTTGAACACCTGATCGCGCCGGTTAAGATCGGGCAGGGGAACAGCGTTCGGAACATCACGCCCCAAGTGCTTGACGCGTTTACGCTAGCCTATAAAGAGGCGGCAGGAGAGTAGCGTCCCAGGGCGTGGTGTAATAGGCATGGGGGGGCCCTGCGTGGAGCAACGACCGGTTCCCTCACCCTAGCCCTCTCCCAGAGGGAGAGGGGAGCACGGCGGATGCGCCTGCTTGCAACGACAGGTGTGCACCGACCCCTGCTCATAGTTCGACAAGCTCACTACGAGCGGTACCACTACACCCACTCCGGTCGCGGTACCACTCCACCCGCACCGCTCATGGTTCGACTGGCTCACCATGAGCGGAGCGACGCGGGAGCGATCCCCTTTGTCTTTCTGAGCCTGCCAACCGGCAGGCAGGCGGAGCGAAGAATCTG
The DNA here is from genome assembly GCA_965220215.1 of Dehalococcoidia bacterium. Classification (GTDB taxonomy): domain Bacteria; phylum Chloroflexota; class Dehalococcoidia; order SHYD01; family SHYD01; genus CBDDEI01. Next base: position 1,741,905 of record OZ244809.1, on the reverse strand, counting down.
GGGCGGCGCAGGGCCGGCTTAATGGGAAGCGCAGCGGGTGACCCGCGTCAACACGCAGATGAGAGGGGACCGGGGGATGGGAGCACGCTGGCGTGCTTAGGAGAGGCTGGCTGGGGACCGAGGATTCGAACCTCGCCATACGGATCCAGAATCCGCTGTCCTACCACTAGACGAGTCCCCAACGCAAAGGCTATTGTAGCAGTCGCAGGAAGGCGGATTCAACCGTTGGAGTTAAGCTGACAAGCTATGGCCGAGATTACCTACGAATCATTGAGCTACGACCTCGTCGAGGCGCTGCCTGAGCTACGGGACGCATCGGACTGGGGCACGTACGTCCGAGAAGGCCCCCATGCCCTCTTTAGCGATGCTCTTGTCCCCTGGCTGGGCGCGCTGCTCGGGAACCCCGCAAACCACGAGCCCCTGCTGCGGCGCACCTTCGATCTCCTAGAAGTCCTGGCAACCCACGAGGACAAGTACATCGTGAACCTTATCGCCGTCTCTATGCTGGAGCCGCTGCAAAGCCGCCCGGAGGCGTTGCTGGAGGCGCGGCGCTGGATGGGGCCCGGCACGTTGGAGATCCTTGCGGACATTGAGCGCGGCTGGTAAGGGCACTCCTCCCTCCTTTGCCGGCGTTGGGCGAGCCGCCCATGGCTTCCCCTGGCTGTGACCGCCTGCTCGAAACTGCCTCACCACCTCACTCAGAGACCTCTTGACATCCCCGCCGGCCGGAGTATCCTATGGATACTAAAACGTTCGTTCTAGAATGGGAGGCTGGGCGCCGATGCCCCGACAAATCCTACACGTAGACCTAGACGCCTTCTTTGCCTCCGTGGAGCAGGCCATGGACCCGCGGCTCAAGGGGCTGCCCGTGATTGTGGGCGCAGTGCCCGGCACCGTGCGCGGCGTGGTGGCCGCTGCATCCTACGAGGCGCGAGCGCTGGGCGTGAAAACAGCCATGCCTCTTGGACAGGCCCAGCGCATCGCCCCGCACGCCGTCTTCCTGCCGGGTCGCTACCACCACTACAGGGCCGTCTCCGACCAGTTCATGGCGATCCTGGGGGATTTCAGCCCGGACGTGGAGCCCTTCAGTATGGACGAAGCCTGGGTAGACCTGACGGGCTTTGAGCCCTTCTACGGCTCCAGCAAAGCGGCCGCTCAGGTTATACAGAGCCGCATTCGGGAGGAGCTGGGCATCACCGCATCCGTCGGCATCGCCACGTCCAGAGTGGTCGCTAAGGTGGCCTCGGAGCGGGAGAAGCCGAACGGCCTGGTGGTGGTGCCGCCGGGAGAGGAGGCCGCTTTCCTGGCGCCGCTGCCCATCCGGGAGCTGCCCATGGTGGGAGAGAAGACGGAGGTCAAGCTGAGGCAGTACGGTGTGGAAACCGTCGGGCAGCTAGCCGCCATGTCTCCTAACACCCTGAAGCACATGCTGGGCGTCATGGGCCAGGTGCTGCTCCGCCTTGCCCTCGGCCAGGACAGCGCATCGTTGCAGCCGGAGCCGGCGGAGGCGAAGTCGGTCAGTCGCTCCACCACGCTGACCAAGGACACCCTGGACCGCCGCCTGCTGCACTCGCTGCTCTACTATCTCTCCGAACGAGTGGCGGCGGAGCTGCGCAAGATGGGCAAGCAGACCCGCTCGCCAGTGCTGAAGCTCCGCTACAGCGACTTCGACACCATCAGCCGTCACCGCACCCTCTCGGACCCCACGGATGCGCAACAGGGGCTGTTCCAGACCGCCAAAGAGCTGCTGGAGGTGGCGCTGCAAGAGAAGGGGCAGCTGGTGCGCCTTATAGGCGTGGGCGCAGAGAACCTGGTGGAGATGGGGCCGCAGCTCCGTATGTTCGACCCAGACTATATCAAGAAGCACCGATTAAACCGGGCCGTGGACGACCTGCGCGGCCGCTACGGCTTCCCTTCGGTGCAGCAGGGCCGCACCTTTGCCCTGAACGGCGACTTCCCCCACGAAAAAGAGGGCTTTGTGCTCAAGACGCCGAGCTTGAGCAGGTGAGTCCACAGCCGTTGCGGCCGAAGCGAAGCAATCTGGGCGGGCCATACCGCGTTAGTCATCGCGAATAGGAGCACGCTTTGGAGCCACGAATTACCTTGATCACCCTTGGGGTGAGCGACCTAGAGCGTTCTCTGCGCTTCTACCGGGACGGCCTGGGATGGCCGCTCTCCGGCGCAAGTGTTCCGGGCGAGGTGGCTTTCTTCCACACCGGAGGCGCGACGCTGGGCCTCTACCCGCAGCAACTGCTCACTCGTGACGCCAACCTCCCGGATACGCCGCCGGCCTTCGGGGGCATCGCTCTGGCACACAACGTGCGCAGCAAAGCGGAGGTGGACGAGGCCCTGGCCCTCGCGGCGACGATTGAGGGCAAGGTGCTGAAGCGCGGCGAGGACACGCCTTGGGGCGGCTATGTGGGCTACTTTGCGGACCCCGATGGCCACGTATGGGAAGTGACGTGGAACCCCGGCTTCCCGCTGGGGCCCGATGGCAGCCTGACGTTGCCAGAGTAAGGTTCAGTAGCCGGCAAGAATCCACCCCCCGCTGCTCATGGTTCGACTAGCTCACCACGAGCGGCCCCACTTCCACTTCCACCTCCACCCCCGCGCACGCCCTCGCGCTGCGCGACACCCATCGCCCTGTCTTTGTGAGCAGCGACGCTAGGAGCGCCGAAGCAATCTGGGGAGGAGGGGCCGGCCGAGCATCGTGTATGCAACCCCCCGCTCATGGTGAGCCTGTCGAACCACCACCCCACTCCAGGTTGCCACGTCGGCTGCGGCCTCCTCGCAACGACAGACGTCCGCTGCAGCACAGCACACACGTCGAGTAAAGTGCCAAAACTGCGAGACATTAGGTAGTGTCCCAACCGTGGTAAACTAATACCATTCCGTTCAGTCCCATCTGGGAAAAGCAAGGGGAAAATGCGCTATTCCTCAATGACCCTCGCGGTGCTAAGTTTCGTCCTCGTACTCGCCCTTATCGGCTGCAACAGCGGCTCGGAATCCGGCGAGCATAGCAGAGCCTCAGAGCATAGCAGCGGCTCAGAGTCCGGCAGCGAGTCGGGGTCCGGCGAGCATAGTGGAGGCTCAGAGTCCGGCAGCGAGTCGGAGTCCGGCGAGGGCGGTGAAGAATCCGGTACCCAGTTCGCCCTCGGCGATACTTTCGACGAGGTCCGAGCCGGAGCACGGCTGGTTCTGTCGTACGACTCGGCCGCCAACGCCTTCAAGGGCAAGGTGGAGAATACCACCTGGGCCACGCTGAGCAGAGTCAGAGTCGAGGTTCACCTCTCGAACGGAATCGAGTTGGGCCCGACGACCCCGGTCGACCTGGCTCCCGGCCAGGTAGTGGAGATCACTCTCCCGGCAAGCAGTCAGCCCTTCACCTCATGGAGCGCACACCCAGAAGTCGGCTGATTCCTGGCCGGCCCTTGCGTCGCATAGCAACGTCAACACAGCCTAGACACTACCGCTTTGTAAAGACACTGGAGAGCCGGATGCGGTGAAAGTCGCACGTCCGGTTCGGAGGGCCGCCTTCGGAGAGCTCTCCCAACGGGAGCGGAAAGGCTCCTCACGGGCGGCAAGGCCTTCGTGTACAATGATCACGTACAGGCGTAATCTCGCACGAATCCCCTGAGGTGATCTTGGACCAGGCCCACATCCGCAATTTTTGCATCATTGCCCACATAGACCACGGAAAGTCCACCCTGGCCGACCGGCTCTTGGAGCACACCGGCACCCTGTCGGCCCGGCAGATGACGGAGCAGGTGTTGGACCAGATGGACCTGGAGCGGGAGCGCGGGATCACCATCAAGCTCCAGCCGGTCCAGATGAGCTACCAGGCCAAGGACGGCGAGCAGTACCAGCTCAACCTCATCGATACTCCAGGCCACGTGGACTTCACCTACGAGGTGTCCCGCAGCTTGGCGGCATGCGAGGGCGCCATCCTGGTTATCGACGCTACCCAGGGCATCCAGGCGCAGACCCTCGCCAACGTCTACCTTGCTTTGGAGCACGACCTGGCGCTGGTGCCCGTCATCAACAAGATAGACCTCCCTAACGCCGACCCAGAAGGAACCATCCAGCAGATCCAGCGGGTGCTGGGCTACAGGCGGGAGGAGATCATCCTGGCCTCTGCCAAGGAAGGCATTGGCATTCCGGAGATACTGGAAGCCATGGTCGCCACCGTGCCGCGGCCCACGGGTGACCCAAAGCTCCCTCTGCGGGCCCTTATCTTCGATTCTAAGTATGACCCTTACAAGGGCGTTATCACCTATGTGCGGGTGATGGAGGGCACGGCTAAGGCCAACCAGCGTCTCTTGATGATGATGTCTGGCACTACGGTGGACACCCTGGAAGTGGGCATCTTCCGTCCCTTCCTCTCGCCGGGAGATGAACTGGCGCCCGGCCAGGTGGGCTACATTGCCACCGGCCTGAAGAACGTGCGAGAGGCCCAGGTGGGCGACACCATCACGGAGACCGACCGCCCCGCTAAGGAGGCGCTGCCCGGCTATCACACCCTGAAGCCCATGGTCTTTGCCGGCCTTTATCCTTCCGAGAACGGTGACTTTCCCCTCTTACGAGACGCCCTGGACAAGCTGAAGCTGAACGACGCGGCACTGTCCTACGAGCCAGAGAACTCGGTGGCGCTGGGCCCTGGCTTCCGCTGCGGTTTCCTGGGCCTGCTCCACATGGAGGTGGTGCAGGAACGCTTGGAGCGTGAGTACGACCTCAACCTCATCATCACTGCTCCGGGTGTGGAGTATCAGTTGCTGCTGACCAACGGCTCAACGGTCACGGTGGACAACCCGGCGCGCATGCCGCCGCCGCAGCAGGTGCAGGAGCACCGGGAGCCGTGGATGGAGATCACCATCATGACGCCCAGCCGCTTTGTGGGCGTAATCATGGACCTGGTGACCAACCGGGACGGGATCTACCAGCACCTGGAGTACATGGACGGCCCCGCAAGTTCGGGAACGACCGCAAGCGCGGCGGCGGAAGACCAGCGGGTGCTCATCCGCTACCTCCTGCCTCTCTCAGAGATGCTGGTGGGCTTCTACGACGACCTAAAGTCTCGTACCCAGGGCTACGCTTCCTTAGACTACGCGTTCACCGAGTACCGGAAAGCCAAGCTGGTGAAGCTGGACGTACTGGTGAACGAGCAGCCGGTGGACGCCCTATCCATGATCTCGCGGGACAGCAAGGCGCAGTTCGAGGGCCGCAGGCTGGTGGAGCGATTGCGCTCACTCATCCCCCGCCAGATGTTCGACGTGCCGATACAGGCAGCCATCGACGGCCGGGTTGTCGCACGGGAGACGGTGCGGGCCATGCGGAAGAACGTGCTAGCCAAATGCTACGGCGGCGACATTAGCCGCAAGCGCAAGCTGCTGGAGAAGCAGGCGGAAGGGAAGCGGCGCATGAAGCGTATGGGCGCCGTGGAGATTCCCCAGGAGGCCTTCATGGCCGTCCTCAAGCTGCGCGAGGGGTAGCCCCCGACCCCTTACCCCTCTAACTCAGCCCGCATCCCTCTATAAGAGCGTAGCCGCTGGGCGCTAAATGCGCTCTCCTGCTGCAACGGGGCGTTACGTACTGGGGTAGTTCGCAAGCAAGCTGGCACGTGGCCGCGCATACTTCGACAAGCCCAGCACGAGCGGATGCTCCTTGGCCGGCTAAGAGCGTAGCCGCTGGGAGCTGAATGCGCCCTCCAACTGCAACGAGGCGTTACGTGCTGGGGTAGTGTGCAAGCAAGCTGACACGTGGCCGCGCATGCTTCGACTAGCTCAGCATGAGCGGATGCTCCTTGGCCTGCTAAGAGCGCAGCCGCTGGGAGCTGAATGCGCCCTCCAACTGCAACGGGGCGTTACGTGCTGGGGTAGTGTGCAAGCAAGATGGCAAGTAGCCGCTGATACTTCGACAAGCTCAGTATGAGCGGGTGCTCTTTGGCCGGCATTGGCCCATTGTCAGAGGTTATGGGGTGTGGGTGTGCTCTCCGGTAGGGATGAGCAAGTCGCCCTCCACCCAGCTCTCGCCGTCCTCTGCGGTCTCCTTCTTCCAGATGGGAACGATGGCTTTGATGCGGTCCACGGCGTAGCGGATGGCATCGAAGGCCTCCGCCCGGTGGGGCGAGCACACCACCACCAGCAGGCTGGTCTCGCCTATCTCTAGGCGTCCTGTGCGATGCCACACGCCCATCTCCTGGATCTGCCAGCGCTCGGCCACCTCGCCCACTATCTGAGCCAGGACTTTCTCGGCCATGGGGACATAGGCGTCGTACTCCAGGAAGGCCACGGTGCGGCCCTGCGCGTTGTTGCGCACCACGCCCTGAAAGGTGACCACCGCGCCGTTGGTCGGGCTGACCAACTCCTGCTCCAGGGAGCGCGGGTCTAGTACCTCTTGGGTGATCTGGACGCGCACGGCTAGTAGCCTCCGCTAACGGGCGGGATGAGCGCTACCTCATCGCCGTGACGCAGGACTGCGCCGCGGGTAACGTACTCGGTGTTCACGGCGGTCATCAACGAGGGCGCGTACTGCTGCAGCTTCGGGTAGAAGCCCAGGAGGCGGTTCAGCAGATCGTTTACGGTCGCGCCTTCCTCCAGGCCCACCTCAATGCTCTGCTGGCCCACCAACTCACGCGTGGAGGCAAAGAACAGCACCTTTACTCGAACCGTTCGGTCATTCATGTGCATCAATTATAGGGCGACAGAGCGCGGCTGTCATGAAGGTAACGATATGTAAGGTAGGCCGCCGGCGAGTTACCCCGAGTTACCGGAGCATTTTTTCGTCGGCCCCCTTCCGAACCGGACGTGCGGCTTTCACTGCATCCGGCTCTCCAGTGTCTTTACAAAGGGGTAGTGTTTAGATTGTGTGGGCAGTGCAGGAATCAGCCGGCTTCGGGTGCAAATCACACCTCATACTCCAGCGTCATTTCGTGCTCCTCGGCATGTCCAGCAGAAAACCCGCCTGTACCCGAAAGTCCTGCTAGCTCGTCTGTACCCGACCCTGGCACCACCTCGTACTCCGCGGTGGCCTTTTCTCCGTCGTAAGACCCCATGTGTCGTAGCACGAAGCTGCCGGTTCGTCCACCTAGGTTGCCCACAACCTTCTCGAAGCCTGAGAACGTAGCGACCTCACTGGTGAGGTACGTCATTACGTACATGAGGTTGCCGGTCCCGGACAGATCACCGTGGAAGGACTTCTGCACGTGCGCCCGAGTCAGCTTCGGCCCGTCCTCTGGTTCGTCAAATGGCTCTTCGTCCCAGCTTATGATCTTGAACGTGGCTTTTGTGAGCATCTTTTTGCCTCCCGATGGGAATGAACGGCACTAAGATACCACACTACCTATGTGTCGCGGTTGAGCACTCAGGCTGTCTGCGCATACTGCCCCCTTACTACGATGACAAGCGGAGGCGCATTTGCTACTGTACATCCGCGACTACTGCCAAACCCTAACCCAATGCGCATCATTCACACGATTGCCGAGTACCAAGAGGCCCGCCGCTCCCTCCAGGGCAGCATCGGGCTGGCGCCGACTATGGGCTACCTCCACGAAGGCCACCTCTCGCTGGTGCGCCGCGCCCGCAACGAGAACGATACGTGCGCCGCATGGATCTTCGTGAACCCGCTCCAGTTCGGCCCTTCCGAGGACTATGAGCGCTACCCTCGCGACGAAGCGCGGGACATCGCGCTGTTGGAGCAGGAGGGCGTTGACCTGCTGTTCATGCCCAGTGCGGAGGAGATCTACCCGCCCAGGTTCAGCACCTACGTGGAGGCGCAGGGCGTCTCAGAGCAGCTCGACGGGCGCACGCGGCCCGGCCACTTCCGGGGCGTCGCCACAGTGGTGCTGAAGTTCTTCAACATCATGACGCCGAACCGTGCCTATTTCGGCGAGAAAGACGCCCAGCAGGTCGTGGTGCTCAAAAAGCTGGTGCGAGACTTGAACCTGCCCGTGGAGCTGGTGATCTGCCCCACGGTGCGAGAACCGGACGGCCTGGCTATGAGTAGCCGGAACGTTTACCTGACGCCAGAGGAGCGGGCAGCCGCGCCAGTGCTCTACCGGGCGTTGAAGGTGGCCCAGGACGCTTGGAGTATGGGGCAGACCAGCGCGGATAAGCTACGCTTCGCCATGATGGGCGTTATTGCCAGCCACCAACTGGCCACGCTGGACTATGTGAGCATTGCCCACCCGGAGACACTAAAAGAGCTGGACGTTGCAGAGGAAGGCGCGCTGGTCTCTGGCGCAATCATGTTCAGCAAGGCGCGGATAGTAGACAATGTTATCCTTGAGCAACAGAGCTAAGTAGCGGCGCTTTTATGAACATTCTGATCACGAACGACGACGGCATTCACGCCCCCGGCCTGTGGACGCTGGTGGAAGCCATGCAGCGCGTAGGCCGGGTGACGGTTGTGGCCCCGGACCGGGAACAGAGCGGGGTGGGAGCATCCATCTCCCTGGGCAAGGCTATCCACATGCACAAGCTAACATTCAGCATGGAGGGCGTGGACACCTATGCCGTGGAGGGAACGCCGGGCGATGCGGTTATCCTTGGACTGGCCCAGGTGATGAAGGGCCAACCAGTGGACCTGGTGGTCTCCGGTGTGAACCACGGCCACAACACCGGCACCGAGCTCTTTCTCTCCGGCACTGTTGGCGCGGCGCTCCACGCCCGGCTGCGGGGCATCCCGGCCATCGCGGTGTCCGCGGCTTACCAGACGCCCTATCGCGGTGGTGGACTCTTCCAGGTTGGGGCAGAGGTGGCCAGCGCCCTCGCTGGGATGGTGGCCGCACAGACGGCGCCCCAAGACGCGCTGTACAACGTGAACGTCCCCTACTGCCACGCCAGCGAACTAAAGGGTATCTACCTTGCTAAGAACTCCTACGGGAGCTACTCAGACAAGGTGCGTGAAGAGGACGACGGTCGCGGCCGGAGCATCTATCACCTTATTTTTGGCCGGGACAAAATAGACCGTCACCGCGGCACGGAATCGTGGGCGCTGGAGCACAACTACATCTCGGTCACGCTGCTGGACGAGCGTCTGGCCCAGCTTCCCAACAAGCACCTACCGCAGGATTTTGCCGCGCGGCTCACAGAAGCATCGCTTGGGGAGAAGGACTCCGCCTTCGTCCGCACTACGTCGCCTTAATGGTGGGCAACAATGCAGAGGAGTGGGCTATAATAAAACTCGCTTTAGTAACTCCTATGGGATAAGAGCTGAGCGCTTAGTCACAGTTGAACCCAGGGACGCCTTCCGGGGGAAGGGGTTAAAACTTCAAAGGAGTAGGAGGTTGCATGAGCATCCGAGTAGGCATTAACGGGTTCGGACGCATTGGCCGCCAAGTTCTGCGAGCCGCTATGGAAAACCACAAGGACGATATCGAAGTAGTGGCCGTCAACGACCTCACCGATACGAGGACCAACGCCCACCTCTTCAAGTACGACTCCAGCTATGGAGTCTACCCTGGCAAGGTGGAGCACGACGAGAACAACATCACTATCGATGGGATGATGGTGCGCGTGTTCTCAGAGCGGGATCCCGCCAAGATTCCCTGGAGCCAGGTAGGCGCAGACATTGTGGTGGAGTCTACCGGCATCTTTACCAACGCCCAGAAGGCGGCCGCACACCTAGAGGGCGGCGCTAAAAAGGTCATCATCTCCGCGCCGGCTACCAACGAAGACATCACCGTGGTGCTGGGCGTCAACGAGCGTATGTACAACCCCAAAGAGCACACCGTGGTATCCAACGCATCCTGCACCACCAACTGCATTGCTCCTGTGGTGAAAGTGCTGCACGACAGCTTTGGGATGCAGCGCGGCTTAATGTCCACCATCCACTCGTACACCAACGACCAGCGCATCCTAGACCAGGCGCATAGCGACCTGCGACGCGCTCGCTCCGCAGCGGTGAGCATCATTCCGACCACCACTGGCGCCGCTCGGGCAGTTACCCTAGTGATGCCGGAGCTGGTGGGCAAGATTCACGGCATGGCGTACCGCGTGCCCACTCCCACCGTTTCCGTTGTGGACTTTGTGGCAGAGCTGGATAAGGACGTCTCCATTGATGATGTGAACGACGCTTATCGCTCCGCCGCCGGCGACACCTTGCGCGGCATCCTGGATGTCTGCGAGGAGGAGCTAGTGAGCATCGACTTTAAGGGCAACTCCTTCAGCTCCATTGTGGATGCCCCCAGCACCATCTCGCTAGAGAAGCGTATGGTGAAGGTGGTTTCCTGGTACGACAACGAGTGGGGCTATGCCTGCCGCGTGGCCGACCTAGTCAACTATATGGGTGAGGCTGGCGTCTAAATAACCCCCCTCACATACAACAAAATAGTGTAATAGCAGAACGGGCCTCTAGTAGAGGCCCGTTCTGCTGGTGAGAGGAGGGAAGTTAGGGCGTCCTAAATGCAGCAGGCTGAGTCCACGCCACAGGGAGACCGTCACCCTGGACCCGTGCGCGGACTCGCCAGTAGTAAACCGTATTGGCTTCCAGCGGATAGGCAGCAGGAATGGTGTAGCTATTGGTTGGTTGGGTGATACCGCCATGACGCAGCTCCCAGTAGAGGAAGGCGCGGTTGCCAAACAGGGGATCTTTGCTCACTTGCACCTCGTAGTAGAAGATGTTGGCATCGTTATCGGCCCACCGTAGGATTGGCAGCGGGCTCTGCACATAGGCGCCCGGTGCGGGCTGCACTAGCGTGATGGAGCCTGTGCTTGGCGCCGGTGTGCGGAAGTTTGCGCTTCGAGACCAAGGTCCCCACAGTATGCTGTCTTCTGCGATGGACGTACCTGCGTAGGTAACCCGTACGCGCCAGCTATAGCTCATCCCCGGCAGCAGCACGTAGTTCCCTATGCCGCGCAGTGGCGGCTGGATGGTATAGCTGGACTCTATGTTCCTAATGATGTTGATGCCCGGGCCATCATTGTTGTAGGGGATGACCTGGAGATGATACTGGGTCGCCCCAGGCACTTCCGCCCAGGCCAGGGTGGTACCTGAGGTTTGCAGCACCGTACCATCAACAGGAGCCTGGGGCGCAGGGGACTTCAACGCCACGATAGCGATGGCGGAGAGGCTGCCGGAGCCCGTGTTCACCACGTACAGCCGGGTGCCGGCGCTGTCTACCGCCACGCTGGTGGGACGCTCGCCGGCAGCAAGCGTGCCCAGCACGCCATTGGTCTCCCCATCAATCACCGTTACGTTATTGCTGTCATGGTTGGTCACGTAGACCAGGTTGATCCGCTCGAACACCGCTACGCGCCTTGGGCCGGCCCCGCTGGAAATGGTTGCGATGACCTTATGGGTCGTGGTATCGATGACCGAGATGGTGTTGCGGCCGTAGTTGGCGGCGTAGAGCCGTTTCGTGGTGCGGTTCAGGGCAATACCCGTGGGCTCGGTGCTCACGTTTATAGTAGCTACTTCCACATTGCTAAAGCCGTTAATGACGGAGATAGTATTGCTGCCCTGGTTGGCCACGTAGAGAATGTTTGCTGACGTATCGATAGCGGCAGCCGCAGGACCCACCCCAACGGGGATGGTAGCTACAACACTGCCGGTAGTCGCTTGGATCACACTTACGGAGCCGCTGCCCTGGTTCACTACGTAGAGCCGGTTAGTGGCGGGATTGCCCACGATGTCGATTGGCAGCGTGCCTACGGGAATCGTCGCAATGACTTCATTCGTGCGGCCATTGAGCACCGAGACGGTGTTGCTGCCCTGGTTGGCTACGTAGACCAGGTTGGCCACTGTGTCCACCCAGATGCCCGAGGGACTTGTTCCCACATCGATGGTTGTCAGCACCGTGTCGCTGTCGCTATCTATCACGGTCACCGTGCCATCGCCCACGTTTGCCACGTAGACAGACCCGGAGGTGGGGTTCACACCTACGCCCCAAGGCCTGTCGCCTACGGGGATTGATGCGCTAGCGGGCGCCAGCGCCGGCACATTGACCGGCTGAGCAACCGTAGGCGTGGCGGTGGCGCCCGGAGTTGCCTGGGCTGGAGGCGTGGTGGCGGTTGCGACTGCAGTTGCTGTAGCCGCTGCGGGTGTTGCAGTCTGCGTCGCCGTTGGAGTTGGTGTTGCAGCCTCTTGCACAATCCTGTAAGCCCGCGCCTCACCGGTCTGGTTCATCACGTAAACACTGCCGTGAGCCACTGCGGGAGAGGCAGAGCTCTTGCCAATGTTCTGTGTCCAGCGGATGTCGCCGGTTTCCGTACTTAATGCATAGAGCCGCTGGTTAGAGGAGGCAACGAGCACGGTGCCTCCTACAACTGCCGGCGAAGAGTAGATAGCTCCCGTGGTATCCGTCCGCCACACCTCTTTGCCATTACTGGCGTTTACCGCAATTACTGTGCCATCCAAGCCGGCAGCGTAGACAACGCCATCCGCAATAGCGGGGGAGGAATGAACACCTATATCAGTGGAGCCTGTAGTGACCTGATAGCGCCAGCGCCGCTGGCCATAGACGGTGTCCAGCGCATAAACATACCCGTCGTCAGAGCCGACGTAGATGGTGCCACCAGAGAGCGCGGGAGAGGAGCGCACAGGCCCGCCGGTCTGGTGCGTCCAGCGAATGAGGCCGGCTGGTTGGTCAATGCGGTCAATTCGGTCGATGCCGTAGATAATGCCATTAGTGGAGCCGACGAAGATCTTTTGGTCGCTTAGGACCGGAGAGGAGACAACGGAGCCGGCGTAAGGATACGTCCAGGCGTGACGGCCAGTGTTCGCGTCCAATGCGATCACCAAGCCGTCCAAGGTACCGAAGTAGACTATGCTCCCTACTACGGCGGGGGAAGAGACGATACCACTCCCGGCAAAGTAGCTCCAGCGCAGATCGCCGGTTTCCTTATCGAGGGCATAAAAGTTGCCGTTGTTGTTGCCAAAATAGACTGAGTCGCCAGAGACGGCGGGAGTGGAGCGGATGGCTGCAACGGTGGTGTAGCTCCAGAGCTGCGCGCCTGTGTTCGCCTCGACGGCGTACATTTTACCGTCGAGGCTGCCGATATAGACCTTGCCGTCCGCCACACTAGGTGAGGCAAAGAGCTGGTCTCCGGTGGCAATGTCGAACGACCACGTTAGCGTGGGATTAATAATAGTTGCAGAGCTCTGATCCGAGTCATAGCCGGTGCGGTCTGGTCCGCGACGGAACATGGGCCAGTCCCCTGTCTGTGCATCCACCTGAGTAGGACCAAGCACCTGGAACGGCACAAGCAGCGCCGCCGCCACGGACACTGCCGCACCCCAGCCTATCAGCTTTCTCATTCGCATCCAGCACCTCCAGGAGCCGCGCCTCCGCTGCAGCCCCCTCGCAACCCAACAACTCGATGCAAGTGTAAACTACTCATCGCTGTCTGTAAATAAATACGGTGTTCAGATTGCTCAATATACCATATTTAGTATATAGGAATCCTTTTTATCCTGCGCAAGCATAGTCTCCTTAGTATCGCAAGGCAACAAAAAAAGCCCTTTCGGGCCTTTTCCTTTTATGCTGCACAAGGGGCTCATGAATCGCCGGGATTAATGGCTGCCAGCTGGGACAGCGGTTGGCCGGTCCCGCCTCTGCGTTCCAGAATAAGCTCTGCCACTATGCTCACGGCTATCTCCTCGGGCGTCTCTGCACGGATATCCAGCCCAATGGGCGTCCGTATCCGGTCCAGCAACTCCTGGGGCACCCCGGAGTCTCGCAGCAGCTTGAGCACCGCGCTGGCACGGCGGCGGCTGCCAATCATCCCTACGTACGCCGCTGCGGAACCGACCACTTCTCGCAGCGAGGCCTCGTCCTGCTTGTGCCCTCGGGTCACGACCACGATGTAGGTGTCTTCTGCTATCGGGAAACGGCGCAGCGTCTCGACGAAATCGTCGCAGATGACTTCGTCCACATACGGCAACCGCTCCACGTTGGCGAAGTCCGCGCGGTCGTCCAGGACCACTACCCGGAAACCGGTCAGTGTTCCCAATTGCGCCACGTAGCCGCCGATATGCCCGGCTCCAACCACCAGCAGGGTCGGGGGGCGCACCACCTCAACGTAGACCTGGAACAGCGCGTCCTGTTCCGCGGCGCGCGTGTGGGACGAAGTTTTGGGGTAGAGGAATGCCTGGGGTTGGCCGTGGATAAGGGCATCCTTGGCATCTTCCACCACCTGGGTGTCCCAAGCCGGACCAAGACTGCCTACCGTCTTGCCGTTGCTCCACAGGAGCAGCTTTGCGCCAAGTTGCGGCGCGTCCGCGTGGTTTGCCTTAACTACGGTAACCAGCGCGGCTGCTTCACGGCCGTTCACGGCATCTATAAATGCCGCTAGCACCGCCTGTTGGGCTTCAACGCTTTCATTGGGCGCAGTCATAGTGCAGCGTTCCGAGTCCAATCAGTCAGAAGAGGGGAAGCGCCAGTGAGAGACATCTTATTGATGACAAGATTTTCATCGATACCTAGAGACGTTTATCTCCTCCATCTTGCCGGTAACCAGGTAGGCGGTCTGCTCGCAGATGTTGGTGGCGCGGTCTGCAATGCGCTCCAAGTTGTGGGAGACCCAGATAAGGTACGTGGCGCGCTCTATGGTGATGGGGTCTCGCAGCATATAAAGGAGAAGCTCATGGTAGACCTGGCTATGTAGGTCACCCACTATATCATCTTCCTTGGCAATGATTATAGAGGCGGCAATATCCCGCTGGGCAGCATAGAGCGGGCTTTCTCCGCCATACGAGGAAGGTCTATCAGAGGTTTCACCAAGGGCTGCTTCCTTGCATAGCGATGTGTGGTTTCGTATCATTCGGAAAAGCGTTCTACATTCACGCTATTGAAAGGAGCATCTTCGGTGCTCGCTACTCCCGGGACACCTTTTTATTGATATTCCCTGATATGTCCGCGGACGAGGCGTTCCTGACCACCGACATGAGCGGTGGCGTGGCCTCCTACCCCAACCTGGCTGACAACGAGCGGGAACTGATCCGCAATGCCCACGCGGCCCTTTTCAGGGCCAAGACGGGCGGGCGCGCACTGCTTTTTCGCAACCGGAGCGCCTGGAACCCAAGACCATCCACTTTGGCCCCGGCCAGCTCCGCCGGCTGGGGGAGTTCTCCCATATGACGGGCCGCAGCGACGCCTCTCTCATGCGTGAAGCGCTGGACGATCTCCTGGCCAAGTACTACTCAGAACGCCTGCCCCCGTCCCGCCGTGAGGATGCTTAACCACACGCCACTCTCGCTGGGGTTCTTGGGCGGCACCGGCGCAGAGGGCGCAGCCCTCGCCTTACGCTACGCGCAGGCAGGCCACCCGGTAGCTATCGGCTCACGCAGCCTGGAGCGGGCGCAGCAGGCCGCGGACGCCATCAACCAGCGCTTGGGCAGCGCGCTCGCCTCGCCGCACGAAAATCGCGGCGCGGTGCTGGCCTCTTCGGTGGTGTTCCTGACCATCCCCTACAGCGGCTTGCAGGACACGCTGGCGCTGGTTGCTGGAGAGATGGCAGAGCGCATCGTTATCTCCACCATCGTGCCGATGATCTTTCAAGACCGGCGGCCGCTGCTGCAGTCCGTGCCCGCAGGTTCGGCGGCGCAAGAGGTGCAGCTCGCGCTCCCCAACGCGAAGGTGGTGGCTGCACTCCACCATGTGAGCGCGCGCCATCTGGAGGACGTAGAGCATCCCTTAGATGAAGATGTGCTGCTGTGCGGAGATAGCGCTGAAGCCAAAACGGCTGCGCTGGAGCTGCTGGCGGAACTAGAGGGCGCGCGCGCTTTTGACGTAGGCGGGCTGGAGTACGCCCACAGTCTGGAGGCGCTGACGCCGGTGCTCCTCGGCCTGAACCGCCGCTACCGGGTCCAGAGCGGCCTCCGACTCAGCGGGATTACAGAATCATGACGCAACGGGGCACGGGCGACATCCGTATCATGCCCGTAACGGGCATCCCAGAGATTGAAGAGGGCGCAGACCTCGCAAAGCTCATTCTCCAGGCCGCGCACAGCGGCAATCTTGCCCTGCTCGACGGAGACATCGTTGTGGTGACCCAGAAGGCGGTGTCTAAAGCGGAGGGCAGGATGCGCGACCTGCGGACCGTCACACCCTCCCCCTTCGCGGAGTTCCTGGCGTCACAGCACGACAAGGACCCCAGAGTGGTTGAGGTAGTGCTGCAGGAATCGAAGCGCATTGTGAAGATGGACCGGGGACTCATCATTGCGGAGACACACCACGGCCTGGTGTGCGCCAATGCAGGAGTCGACCACTCCAACCTGCCCGACGACAACATGGTCTGCCTGCTGCCCGTAGACCCGGATGAGTCCGCCCAGCGGCTGCGGCTGGCATTCGACGAATACGCCGCCCTCCAAGTGGCTGTCCTTATCACCGACTCCTTTGGCCGGCCCTGGCGTGACGGCATCACGGAGGTAGCCATCGGCCTGGCGGGCATGGCCCCGGTGATGGACTATCGCGGCGGCGTGGACGCTTATGACCGGCCGCTGCGCGCTACCGTGGTGGCTTTCGCAGATGAAGTGGCAGCAGCGGCGGGCCTGGTGATGGAGAAGCGATCGGGAGTGCCGGCGGCCGTTGTGCGGGGTTTCCGCTACGAGCCCGCTGAGGGCGGGGCGCGTGCGCTCGTTATGCCGCCGGAGCGTGACCTCTTCCGTTAGCAGCTTAACCGCGAGGCATCCCAGGACGTATACTAGGAGCAGTGGTTCGCTTGTCCTGTCGCCAGAGGCAACTCGCCTTGGGAGAGAGCCAACCGAGGCCAGTCTGCTCATAGTTCGACAGGCTCACTATGAGCGTTATTAACTTAATGAGCGTAGATAACTTACGTTTGATACCGGAGAGTTATGCCGTACCCCGTACTTATCGCCACCACCAACCCAGCCAAAGAAGCCAAACTCACCGACCTGCTGGACGAATACTTTTTTGAGGCCGTCCCGTTGCGGGAGTTCCCGAGCATCACCCTGCCAGATGAGACCAGCGAGGGCTTCACCAACAATGCCATAGCGAAGGCAACGCAAGCCTCGGGGCAATTCGACGGACTAGCAATTGCGAGCGATGGCGGCGTCCGCATCCCCGCGCTTCCGCCGGAGGAGTGGGTGGCGCTGCACACCGGCCGGGCCGCCGGCCCCAACGCTACCGACGCCGAGCGCGCCCAGCACCTGCTCTCACTGATGAAGGGGAAGCAGGGCGACGAGCGCAACGTCCGTTGGGTGGAGGGCGTAGCCATTGCGAGCCAAGGCGACCTCCTGGCCGCCTGGGAGTCCGACGCCACCGAGGGCATACTCCTTGAGGAATACGACCCTTCAAATGCTATTCCGGGCTTCTGGGTCTACAGCCTCTGGCGGTTCCCCGTGTCGGGCAAACGCTACGTAGACCTTGCACCTGAAGATCTAGCCAACGAGGACCTGACCTGGGCGCTGTTGAAGGCACAGATCCATCTCTGGCTAGCCCAGCAGAACCTGGGCTAGCCGCTAGGTGATCCTCCACATCGCGTACAAAGCGCAGTGGGAAGCGGGCCGTGCCGCCGGCGCCTATCAGAGCGATAGCCTGGCAGCAGAAGGCTTCATCCACGCGTGCGCGTCGCCGGAGCAGGTGGCGGGCGTGGCCAACCGGGGCTTCCGCGGCCGTAACGACTTGGCGCTGCTGGTTATCGATCCCGCGCTGCTCACCGCAGAAGTGCGCCCCGAGCAGGCGGGCAACGGGGAGATTTACCCCCACATCTACGGCCAGATCAACCCCGCCGCGGTAGTTGGTGAGCTGCCTTACGAACCGGGTCCGGATGGGACCTTTGCGCCGCCAGCAATATAACAGCCTCAGTTGTCTACACTTCGTAGCCATCCAGGAGACAAAGCCGTGTCAACGTATAAAAGCATTCAAGATTGGGTTAAGCAACACTACCGCTTTATACCAAAAACCCGTTGGGTTGCCGGCGTAATAGAAGAGTTGGGACTACTTCGGCTTGCTGCTTGGAATCGCCGTGAATCTAAGCCGCCAGTTACTTGCGCTCTCGAAAAGCAAGAGGCAATAATAGCTGCCCGCATCCTTTTTCAGGTCTCGGATTAAGGACAGTACCTTACGGCAGCGCCACCTGGGCGTCCTCTAAGCGGACGAGGCCGTCTTTAGCCAGGCCTGCCACCAGTTCCGTGAGCCAGGGCAGTTCCTCCTCCAAGAAGTCGGGCTTGAGCGCGGTGCCCAGCGCCGTCAGTGGCATGGCAGCGTCCGGCGGCAGCGCCCGCAACACCTCCACCACCTTGCCTCTATAGAAGCGCCGAGAGCCGGCATACTTGGGCTGTGTCCGGTAGACCGGACGCTCCTCTCGCACGCCACTAGCCTCAGCAGCCCCCGCGCGCAACCCCTCGCGCGCCTGGCACCACTGGGAGAGCGGGCACAGAGGACATTCGGGCTTGGCCCAGCCGCAGACGGTCGCGCCCAGGTCCATGAGGCCCTGGTGCCAGCGCCAGGGATCGTGCTGCGGAAGCGCGGCCCCGGCGGCTTCAAGGATCGCCTTGTCGTCGCTGGTATGGGGATACGGCAAGCCGGCAAAGCAGCGGCCTAGCACGCGGCGCAGATTGGTGTCGAGAAAGACCGCGGGCTGTTCGTAGGCAAAGCAGGCCACTGCCCCCGCGGTGTACGGCCCAATGCCCTTGAGGGTGAGCAGCTCTTCTATAGTAGTGGGAAAGCGCCCGTCCCACCGCGAGACCACCTGCTGGGCAATCTCGTGGAGGCGCACCGCGCGCAGGTTGTAGCCCAGGGGCGACCAGCGGCGGATCACCTCGCCACGAGGGGCCGCCGCCAGGTCTGCGACGGTGGGGAAGGCTGCCAGGAACTCTTGATACTTGGGCAGCACCCGGTCTACCTGGGTCTGCTGGAGCATGATCTCCGCTACCAGGATGGCGTAAGGGTCACGGGTATGCCGCCAAGGGAGGTCGCGCCCTTCGCGTGTGAACCAGGCTAATAGTGCCTCTTGGGGCGTGCTAGCTGACGTCATGTCGAGCTCATTATGGTCATTCTGAACGTAGTGCAGCGTCCGTATCTGCATAAACGATAGAGGGTGCGGTTCTTCAGTCCGTCGCCTAAGGCAACCTCCTTCAGAATGGCGCAGGCTCTAGCGCTGCTGCAGCATGGTTTCGTAGTTGGTGCCCATGACCTCGGTGACCGGCTTGCCGGCGCGCACGTCCGTAGTCATCAGGGCTTCCCGCGCCGCCAGCTCCTCTGCGGTGGTGATAATCTCCTCCGCTCGATCTGCGGGCAGGAAGACCGCGCCGCTCCAGTCCACCAGCACTGCGTCGCCGGGCGAGACCGGGACGTCGCCTACGGTGATGGGCTCGTTGGTGGAGGCTTCCACCACGCGGCCGCGCGCGGTGGTGGGCACGGCAGCGCGGGCGTAGAGGGGCAGGCCCACGTCGCGCGTCTCGTCGATGTCGCGCGCGGAGCCGTCTACGATGACGCCAGCCACGCCCTTGGTCACCGCGGCGTTGGAGAGGATGCCGCCCCAACCGGCGCAATCGGCGCGGTCGTGGTGCTCCACCACAATGACATCTCCTGGGTTGGCGGCCACCACAGCGGCGGTGCCCAAATGCCGCGTGGCTGTCTCGTTACCCGTGACGCGCACCAGCTTCACGGTCACGATCCGGCCGGCGATACGGGGGCAGTTCCACATGGGCCCCATGCCCAGCACCACGCCGGGCAGTTTCAGACGGTCCAGGGCATCGGACAACGCACAGGTGTCCAGCTGTTGGAGTCGTTCTATTAGAGGATCAGTGCTCATTGCAAAAACTCCCTTCTGATTGTGCTTAATCTTCTGTCGCGGGCTAGGCGCTGTCAACTGTCTCTGTAGGCTTGCACGAGAGTAAAAAAAGTGTATCCTTTGTTGTGGCGCTTTAATCAAGCGTGCCTACTACAATTCTAAAACTGGGTGGATGTGTGGCGGACCCTTGGGAGGAGGTGTAAGGTGCAAAAAGTAGAAGACCGACCCGAGATTACTGAAGGACTAAAAGGGGTCTATTTTGCAACCTCGGATGCAAGCTTTATCGATGGTGATGTTGGCACGCTTCTCTACCGCGGCTACAGCATCCATGACCTAGCAGAAGGCGCCAGCATCGAAGAAGTTATCCATCTGCTGCTGTACAGCAAGCTTCCAAACAAACAGGAGTTGGCCAGTGTAGACGCACAGCTCAAGGCCGGCCGAGCCCTCCCTGCACCCGTCATCGACGTTATCCGCGCAACCAAAGATGCGCATCCCATGGATGTGCTCCGCGGCGCCATCTCCGCACTCTCCGCCTTCGATGACGAAACCGAGGTAAAGCCCCAGCGCCAGGATATGCAGCCGTACCTGGACGCCGTGCTCCGCAAAGGCATCCGGCTGACGGCTCAGGCGCCCACCATTGTGGCGGCGCACTATCGCATCAAGAACGGCCTGGAGCCGCTGGCTCCGCGTGACGACCTCGGCCAGGCGGCCAACTTCATCTACATGCTCTTTGGCCGTGAGCCCTCTGAGGCAGAGACCCATATTTTTGACGTAGACTTTGTGCTTCACGCCGAGCACGGCTCCAACGCCTCCGCATTTGCAGCACGCGTGGCGGCCTCTACCTGGGCCGACCTCCACTGTGCCATCGTTTCCGCTATAGGCACGCTGAAGGGGCCAGCCCACGGCGGCGCGGCGGAGTCCGTGATGGAGATGTGCATGGAGATAGGCAGTCCGGATAACGTAGACGCCTACCTTGATGACCGCTTTGCCAAAAGAGAGCGCATCATGGGCTTTGGCCACAGGGTGTACAAGGTTGAAGACCCGCGCGCCCGCCACCTGCGTGACCGTGCCCGCGACTTAGGTAACGAGAAGGGCGAGCCGCAGTGGTTCCAGATCCTCCAGCAGATTGAAAAGCGCATGGAGAAGTACCAGGACCGCGGCATCTATGTAAACGTGGACTTCTACGCAGGCGCCATCTACTACCTATTAGGCATCCCGGAGGATTTGTTTGTGCCCATCTTTGCCATAGGCCGCGTGCCTGGCTGGGTCCTGCAGTGTATTGAGCAGTACCAGAACAACGAGCTCCTGCGGCCGCTCACCTACTACACCGGCCCTATGGACGTGCCCTTTGTGCCGCTGGAGCAGCGCTCCTAGCCTGCACGTACTAACAGCTAGCCAACTCTCCCCCGAGTGGGGGAGAGTTTTTTTAGTTAAGTGGGTGGAAGACATACACAACATAGGGACCACGGCCCCTGTCCCTTCCCCCCCGCATGGGGGAAGGGTAGGATGGGGGTGCAGTGATGCGGCTAATCTTCAACGCGTTGGGGCACGACCCCCGCCTTAATCCTCCCCCATGAAAAGGGGAGGCAATACCCCCGGCACGCAAAGGCAACGCCGAGGCGTGAGCGAATCGGCAGTCCACTGCCGCAGGAAACCCAACACGATCCTTCGCTCCGCGCAGGATGGCATGCCAATGGTACCGCCCCCACCTGCTCTGCTCATGGTGAGCCTGTCGAACCATGCCAGGAGCGACCCACATTGTCATTCTGAGCCAATGGTTGCTCTTGGCGATTGGCATTGCTAGCATGGACAGATAGCAGAACGCTACAAGGCGGCATAGGTACGTGGTCGACGTTTCCATCATCATTGTTAGCTACAACACGCGAGACCTGGTGCTTCAGTGCATCGCATCCGTCATCGAGTGCATGGAGCAAGTTACGGCGGGCGGACGGCTCTCCGTAGACGCACGGGCCATCTCCCGCGGCTACGAGATCATCGTGGTGGACAATGCTTCCACAGACAGCAGCGCCGCCACCATACTCCGCCGCTTCCCAGAAGTGCGCCTCATTGCCAACGACTTCAACCGCGGCTTTGCGGCGGCCAATAACCAGGCCATTGCAGTGAGCCAGGGGCGCTTCCTCTTCTTCCTCAACCCGGACACACTGGTGCGGCAGAACGCGATCACAGAGCTGATGCGCTTCCTCAATCGCTACCCAAGGGTGGGCGTGGCCACCGGCAAGCTCATCAATCCCGATGGCTCTTTACAGCACAGCGCGTTCCACTTTCCCTCACTGTGGATGGAGTTGCTTGACCATTTTCCCTTCAGCCAGCGGCTGGTGAACTCCGCCCTCAACGGACGCTACTCCCGCCTCGACTACCGCCGTCCCTTCGAGATCGACCACCCGTTAGGCGCGTGCATGATGGTGCGACGGGAGGTAGTAGGACGGGTGGGCCCCTTCAGCGAAGACTTCTTCCTCTACTGTGAAGAGATAGATTGGTGCATGCGTATCAAACGAGACGGCTGGCGCATCTTCTACTTGCCACAGGCGGTGGTGGTGCACTACGGCGGGCAGAGCACTCGCCAAGAACCGGAGCGCAGTTTCCTGGAGCTGTGGCGCAGCCGTCTGATCCTCTTCCGCAAGCACTACAACCCCTTCTACCGGGTGCTGGCGAAGCTCATCATGGCCCTTGGCCTGTGGGGAGAGCATGCGCGCTGGGCGCAGCGCTACCTCCGGGGCGAGATTTCTCCGAGCAGCTTCCGTGCGCGCAGACAGGCACACAAGGATGCGCTTGGTCTTCTGCGCAATCTGGGCTAAACGAGATGTCCGCTACGCTCACCGCCATCGTCATCGCGCAAAACGAAGCGCACCACATTCAGGCGTGCCTCCAGAGCTTGTCCTGGGCAGACCAGCGGTTGGTAGTCGACGGGGGCAGCGTGGACGGTACCGCCGAGCTCGCGCTGGAGGAAGGCGCCCGGGTGCTGGCGCGGCCCTTCGACACCTTTGCCCGGCAGCGCAACCACGCCATAGACCAATGCGCGACCGAATGGGTGCTGTTTGTGGACGCGGACGAGCGTGTAGAGCCGGCCCTTGCCCAGGAGATCGTCCAAACCCTGGAGCAGCCGGCGCATCAGGGCTATTGGGTGCCCCGCCGCAACCTAATGCTGGGCCGCTGGGTCCGCCATGCCGGCTGGTGGCCGGACTACCAGCTGCGGCTGGTCCGCCGCGGCGGCGGACGCTACGATGAGACGCGGGACCCCCATGAGCTAATGGACATCCAGGGCAGCGCCGGCCACCTGGAAACGCCTCTTTTGCACCACAACTACTCCTCCATCAGCAGCCTCTTCTCTCGCCAGCGCGTCTACGCACAGCGCGAGGCGCGTTCCCTGCTTGCCCAAGGCGTCGCCGTGCAACAACGCAGCCTCTTCTCCCAACCGGTGCGGGAGTTCTTCCGCCGCTATCTAGCCCTGCAAGGCTACCGTGACGGCCCCCTCGGACTGCTGCTCGCCATTGTCATGGCCTGGTATCGCTACCAGGTGTGCGCTGCCCAACTTGCAGGCCAAGTTGGCGTTCCACGTCAACGCGGGTAGAATAGGGTAAGAGGCGGGACAGTCCCCGCTAGTGGTTGGAGGGATGATGGCGTCAGTTGGGGTTCGCTTAGGCAAGTACCACCTAGTGCAGCAGCTCGCTGGTAATGGACTTGCCACTACTTTCTATGCAGAAGATACGGAGACCCGTAAGCGGGTCGTTATCAAAGTCCTTTGGTCTTATTTCACCCAAGAACACGAGCTATTTACTCGCTTTGCCGAGCAGATGAAGCGTGTGCGCAGCGCACCCTTTCCTGGCGTGCTGCAGCCGCTGGAAGAACACGCCGAGGAACAGACCTGGTTCTCCAGAGAGTACACAAACGCGCTTTCTTTAGAAGACTCCTGGAAAACCCCCGGCTCAGCGGAGACTGTTGTCCAGATTCTTGAGAGCGTGGCCGCAGCGCAGGAACACTTGCTGGCTCTGGGTGTGCCTCACGCCAACCTTAAGCCCAGCAACATCTTTTGGGACCCAGCCCATGGCATGGCCTCCCTGGCCGATGTTGGGCTAGCTACTCTGGGCAGAGGCATCCACCCGCTCATGCGCTCGGCAACCACTTCGCCGCTGCCCTCTTTCATGGCTCCAGAGTACGCAGATGACGGGGAGCCGGACGCCCGAACCGAAGTGTTCAGCCTGGCCGTGCTGGCTTACTGGCTCCTGACAGGAGAGGTGCCCTACATTGCGGAAGCCACTTCCACTATGTACGCCAAGGCCATGCGCCACAATGCGCTGCCGCCAAGCCATATCAACGCTTCTGTGCCACCCGAGTTTGATCGCGCTATCCTGCGGGCCCTGGCGCCCTTTCCAGCAGCCAGGCCAGCCAGCCCAGCAATCTTTGCTTTTGAGCTTCGAGCGATCCTGAGCGGAAGCGCTCAATCAGCGCCCCTTGTCGCTGCCCCTGCGTCCGTGTGGGCGCCGCCGATAGGCAGGGCGCTATCATCCGCGACTCAACGGATCTTTGTCCCTCAAGAAACGCGCGTTCCCCGCCCTATTTGGGGCGAGGACTCCATCCTCGACCGCCTCCGCCGCGCGCCGCGGCCGCGCAACCCGTTGCGGGAGCGGGCAGTGCAAATAGGAATGGCAGTGTTTCTGGTGGGTGCTATTGCGGTGAACTACGGCGTTTCCAACTACACGCCCCCCATGCCGCCGCTAGCCAGCAGCGTAACCTCGCCGGTGGCGGCGCGATCGTGGGTACTCCCCCGTCATGACCTGCAGAACAGCGGCTATGCGCCCGTTATCAGCGGTGGTATTAAGGGAGAGCTGGCCTGGCAGTTAAAGACCAACGAGTCCTTCTTCTCTTCGCCCACAGCAGCAGACGGCGTGGTATACACCACAACAGGAGACAAACGCTTGATGGCGCTGGACGCCGCAACGGGCAACACAATCTGGGAAGCTCCCCTTTCCGGCCCTGTGGATGCTGCCCCCGCGCTCGGTGAGGACATGGTGTACGTTGGGCTGCGGGATAGTCACATGGTGGCGTTCGACCGGAAGACCGGCGAGAGACGCTGGGAGTTTCGTACCGGCAACCCCAACTACTCAGCACCCGTTGTTCAGGACGGCGTGCTCTACATGGGGTCTGCGGATAGCCACCTCTACGCCCTGGACGCCGCAACCGGCGAACAGCGCTGGAAGTTCAACGCCGGGGCATGGATAAGCACCTCGCCCAGCATCTCTGAAAATAACGTGGCGGTGTTAGGCCGGGATGGATGGCTGCATACTATAAACAAAGCTACCGGCAAAGAGGTGTTCAGCTTCTTTGGTGGCGGCAGCACCAACTCCTCGCCCGCGTTGGTTGGAGAAACGGCCTACATGACCACAAGCCCCAATC
The DNA here is from genome assembly GCA_965220215.1 of Dehalococcoidia bacterium. Classification (GTDB taxonomy): domain Bacteria; phylum Chloroflexota; class Dehalococcoidia; order SHYD01; family SHYD01; genus CBDDEI01. The sequence goes on along the minus strand of OZ244809.1, from coordinate 1,716,799 downwards.
GGCTCTTTGCCGTAGACCTGACGGAACGTTCCACCTTCAAAGACTGGGAGATTTACAACATTCAAGTCCGGCTGTTCATTTGGGGTATGTGGCCGGAGTTGCCACACCACAAGGGCAGGATCTGGGGCGGCGCAATACCGGGCCGTTCTCTTTCTGCGCCGGCGGTTGCAAACGGCAGGGTGTACCTAGGTACGGACAAGGGTCGCCTCATGGCTATTGATACGGAAACTGGCAAGAAAGTCTGGGAATACGAAGGCAGCACGCCTCTTCTGGGCGCGCCTACGGTCACTAAGGATAGAGTTTATATCGGCGGCAGAGACGGCACGGTGCACGCAATCGACTTAACTACAGGCAAAGTGCAGTGGACCTTTGCTGCCCAGGATAAGGTCTACTCTAGCCCGGCGATATCCAACAACATGATCTTTATTACTTCTTACGACGGTAGTCTCTACGCACTCAAGTAACATCGGACAGTAGCACTCGTGGAACTAGGCATCATCGGTTTTGCCAAAAGCGGCAAGACCACCCTTTTCAACGCGCTTTCTCGCGGCCACGCAGAGACCGCGGCCTTTGGCCGCACCAGCCTGGAGCCGCTGGTGGCCGTGGTCAAAGTGCCAGACGACCGCCTTGATAGGCTGGCCACTCTAGTGAAAGCCAAAAAGATCACCCACGCCGAGGTGCAGTACCTGGACATTGGCAGCACCTCAGAACGCTTTGGCAAAGGGGACGGTATTGCGGGGCCGCTGCTCAACGCGCTGGGCCGCTGTGACGCGCTCATCCACGTAGCCCGCACCTTCTCCGACCCCAGCCTGCCCCACCCGCACGGGCCAGTGGACCCTGACCGGGACATCGCCACTATGGATATGGAGCTGGCTTACACGGACGCTTCGCTTATAGAGCGGCGCATCGAACGCCTTGTCGAGAGCATGAAGTCTGCCAGTGCGTCCGAGCGCGAGGCGCGCGCCGTAGAGGTGGAATGGCTCAAAGTGATGAAGGCTGAGCTGGAGGCCGGCACCCCCGTGCGCGAACAGACGCTCATGGACGTGCAGCGCCTGGCCCTAGCGAATATGGCCTTGCTCACCGCTAAACCCCTGCTGGTCATCCTGAACGTGGGGGAGGAGCAGATTCCCGAGCAGGCATCCCTGGAGCAGCACTTCCGGGAGCGCTATCACGGCGCAGGGCGGGAGACCATCGCCGTATGCGGGCAACTGGAGATGGAGCTGGCCCAGATGGAGCTGGAAGAGGCGGCGGAGATGCGCAGCGGCCTGGGGCTAGAGCGCAGCCCCTTGGAGTTCGTTATCCAGGTCTCCTATGCCCTGCTGAACTTTATCTCATTCTTCACTGCCGGCGAGCAGGAGACCAAGGCGTGGACCATTACGCGGGGAACTGCCGCGCCCCACGCGGCCGGGAAGATCCACTCAGATATGGAGAAGGGCTTCATCCGCTCCGAGACCCTTTCCTGGGAGCAGCTTCTGAAAGCGGGAAGCTGGGCAGAGGCCAAGAAACGCGGCTTTTCCCGCACGGAAGGCAAGACCTACATCTTCCAGGACGGGGACGTGGTAAACATCCTCTTCAGCCGCTGACGCATCGCAATGGCATTGTCTAATCTGACGATACGCTCCGACCCCGCCGGCCGCTCAGAATGACGGGGAGAGCGCGCCGCACTGGTGACGCGCGTTCCCCTGTGTTACGATACAAACAGCCCATTTAGAGACGAGGCCTGCCCATGTCTATGGATATGGATTACCCCGTTGACTTGGCGGAAGTTAACGACATAGTCAACACCGCTGACGTTGTGCTAGTCCGTCTGGCCACGGTGCGGAAACGCATGCTGATGGACTTCCGGCACAACCAATACACCAAGCCCATGGTGCGGCTGGTGAACCGCTCCCGCTCCCCTGAAGAGCGCTTTCGCGAGCTGCGCCGCCTGCGCCCCGGCCTGGAAGTTCCAGACCAAATCATGACCTTCTTCTGGCCCAAGAGCGTGACTGCCCTCCGTGACACCGGCGTCTTCAACCACATCCTCGATAAGGCCGTCTCTTTCGGCTACCCAGAGATGGGAGAGGAGTTTAAGCAACTCTTCCAAGAGCTACTGGAGTTGGAGCGCGCAGAACTAGAGGCCGCGGTGGAAGGAGAGGGCTACCAGTCGCTCTGGGAGAGGTCCTCGCCCTAGCCCACTACTATGGACGACCAAGAGCTCAAATACTGGGTGGGTTTCTCCCGCCTTCCTGGTATTGGAAGAGCGAGAATCGCCCTTCTTGAGCAGACTTACGGCTCACTGGCGGACGCGTGGTCTGCCCCCGCTGATGCGCTGGAAAAGGTGCTATCGCTGGAACGCCGTTCCCGGGATGCCCTACAGCGCCGCAGAGCCACCATTGACCTAGACCGTGAACTCGATCAGCTGGGCAAGGTGGGCGTTAAGGTCATCACCTGGCACGACGACCACTATCCTCGCTTGCTGCGGGAAACCTACGACCTTCCTCCCCTCCTTTACGTACGGGGCACGTTAAACCGAGAGGACGAAACAGCCCTCGCCGTGGTGGGCACTCGTAAGGCCACTGCCTACGGTCGTGAGGCCACACATACTATCGTTACCGGACTGGTGCACAGCGGCGTAACCATTGTGAGCGGGCTGGCCCGTGGAGTGGATGCCGCCGCTCACCGCGCGGCGCTGGAGGCCGGCGGCCGCACTCTAGCCATCATGGCCGGCGGGCTGGATACGGTCTATCCTCCGGAGCACCTCAACCTGGCGCAGGAGATCATGAAGCACGGCGCACTGATCAGTGAGCATCCTCTAGGCACACGCCCGGAGGCGTCGCACTTTCCCCGCCGCAACCGCATCATGAGCGGCCTGAGTCTAGGCGTGCTCATTGTGGAAGCGGGCGAAGAGAGCGGCGCACACATCACCATTCGCTACGCCTTGGAGTATGACAGAGAAGTCTTTGCCGTGCCGGGCAGCATCTTCTCGCCGGGCAGCAAGGGGACGCATCGTTGGATCCAGGAGGGAGCCAAGCTGGTGACTCGCGCGGAGGACATCCTGGAAGAGCTGAACGTCACGACCCTGGGGCAACAGTTGGAATTGAAGGCAACGGTAGCCACCACACCGGCGGAAAACCTGCTGCTGCAACACCTCTCCTACGAGCCCGTTCACATTGACGACGTAGGCCGCCGGTGCGGCCTGCCGATGCCGGAAGTAAGCAGCGCGCTGGCTATGCTCGAGCTTAAGGGCGCTGTGCGGCAGGTGGGAGTGATGAGCTTTGTGCGGGCCTGACACATCCGTGACATACGTGAGCAGAGAGTAGCAAAGCGCGCATGGGTCAAACGGCAATCGTCGCCGTCTTTGTGATAGCAGTGGCCATTGTGGGCTTCCTCCTGTTATCTCGAACCGTCGACGTGCCACCCTTACAGGAGACGGCAGATGTCACTACGCTGACACTCCTGAGCGGCGCTGCACGGATACATCGCGGCGAACCTCCGCAGCCTGTAGACGCGGAGGACGGAATGGCGCTGCAAGTGCGCGACACCATCCGCACCGACAGCGAGAGCTACGCCGTGATCACCTTTGTGGACGGCACAACCGTGACCCTGGAGCCCTCCACTGGCGTGACCATTGCTTCCCTACTGGAGGGACGCGCCAGCCAGCCGCTGGCCACCGCAATCGCCTTGCAGCAGGAGAGCGGCGTAACCTGGAGCAATGTCCCTTCCCTTGTGGCGTCTTCCCTCTTTCAGATTGAAACGGCCGCAGCAGTGGTCCTAGTGCGCGGCACGTCCATCAAGGTGACGGTGGAGCGGCAGACCAATCGCGCCCAGGTGGAGGTTTACAGCGGCGTGGCGCAGGTGCGCGCTCGGGGCGAGGAGGTGCAGCTTACGCCCGGCACGCAGTCCCTTATCCCCGTAGGCGCCGGGCCGGGCGAGCAGCTCAACATCGACGCGCCCTCGGAGCGGCTGCGCTTCACCATGAGCCCGGCCATCTGGGCCTACGCGACCAATCCTCTCGGACTAAGCGCCGGGTTCCTGGCACCAGGCATGGAGGTGAACCAAGCGCCAGGCGGCGACGTTGGCCTCCCATTTGGCGGGACGCGCTACTTCGAGCTACCCGTGACTAAAGGCGGCGAGTATCCGGTGCTTATCCAAGGCGGGCAGGCCGGCGAGTACCAACTGGTGGTGCAGGGCTTGTCCGGAGAGTCGCCCGTCTTTGTGGACGGCGTGCAGGGCACAATTGAATCGGGGCAGCAGTTCCTGGGCTATCTCACCGTAAACTACACGGACGGAAAGCTGACCGGCGGGAACCTCAATCCCTTTACTCCGCATTCAGGGAGCACAGGCCCCGGCAAGATAGTGCGCACACGGCGCGCCATCTCAGGTGTTGCGGTTACTGCAACCTCTATAGCGGCGGTGGGACAGGCTACACCCATTTCTACGCTGACTCCGACGAGGACACCTACTTTCACCGTAACGCCGGCGCCCACGGAAACGGTAACTGTCACACCTACAGTCACACCCACGGGCTCTCCCGAAGCGCCCGGCTCGCCCGCGGGCACCGGCACACCCCAAGCCGCTCCCGGAGCCTCCGGCACGCCCTCGAGCACGCCCACGGCCGGAAGTGCACCCTTGCCCTCACCCGCCACAACGGTTACGCCTCCCGGGACGCCAGCACCTATACCCACGGCCACCTCCACCCCCATCCTACCCGCCACCCCAACGGGGGCAGCGATTTCAGCGCCGGACGTCATCGCTACGCCGGCGCGGCCGCCGTAAGTCAGCTTATTTCCCTCACCCTAGCCCTCTCCCAGAGGGAGAGGGGATGCCCGTCCCCGCCGCTCTGCCCGTCCGCCCCGCGCTGCTGCTCCGCTCACATCCCCCCGCTCATGGTGAGCCGGTCGAACCATGAGCCATCCTCCCCACGACCACCACCCGCTGCCCAGCCGTCTGTCTTTGCGAGAAGCGACGCCAGGAGCGCCGAAGCAATCTGGGGCGGCGGGGCCCGCGCGCGCAAACACCCTGCCAGGCAGGGTGTTCTTCTTTTATCACGATTAGTCTGAAGCGGTGGACTGCTATACGCCTTCCGCCTGGAGAGCGCCTTCACCCACCAGGGAGCCCAGCTCTGCCAACAGCGGCTGATCGAGCTGGATGGGGAAGCCCGGGAGCTCCAAGGGCACCGCGGTGCCGTTGCTAAATACGGTAAGTTTGACCGCATCTTTGCCGGGATGGCGCTCCAACACGCTCAGAATATCCTGGAACTTGTTGAGGTCTCGGTCATTGTCCTGGCTTTCGTATAGGTGGATGTTCAGGGTGCGGCCTTTGTTGTGGCCGTTGCCATTGCCGCTCCCGTTGCCATTCTCCTTGGCGGACCTTGCCGGAGCAGCGTTCCCGTTGCCGTTGGGAGACCGCATCCCGTTGGTGTAGCCGTTGTCGTTGCTGGGTGCACCGGTTGCCGGCGGCGTCTGCGGCGGTTCCAGCGGCTGGACAACGGGGCGTTCTTCTCGAACCTCGGCAGGGAGGGCTAGCTCCTCCTCCTCCGGTAAGGGCGCGTAGGAGAGGGCCTCCACGGGAGGCTCGGGGGCTGCCGGGACGGGCTGCGGCACACTTATGGGCGCGGCAACCGGCAATGCCGGCGCTATCTCAATGCCATCCTCCTCGTAAGGAGACGCGCCCTGAGCCGGCGCGTAGCGTTCCGCCTGCTCACAGGAGAGCTGGATAGCGCCGCGGCGGTCAGTGACCTTGCCTCGAACAAGCAGCACTTCTCCTTCACTCCATAGCTCCTGAGTGCGCTGGTAAACCTCGGGCCAGACGGTCACCTCCACGGAGCCCACCAGATCTTCCAGGTTCACAGCCAGGAAACTGCGTCCGTCCTTGGTGAGCAGCGGCCGTATGGTGTTGACCATGCCCGCCAGGACCACGGTCTGTCCCACCAACTCTTCATCGATCTGGCCGCAGAGTGCGGTGGTGTCCCTGGCCGCGTAAGGCGCCACGGCGGTAAAAGGATGCTCCGATACATAGACGCCCATGAGCTCCCGCTCCCAGGCTAACTTTTCTTTCACCGGCACATCGCCTTCCGGCAGCTCCACCTCCGGCAGCGGCGTCTCCGCACTTCCACCCCACAGGTCGAACATGGTGGTCTGACCGGTCTCCTTCAGCCGCTGCTGCCGCTGTGCAGTAGCCATCAGCTGATCGAGCACCAGGAGCAGCGCGCCGCGCCGGCCGAAGGCGTCCAAAGCGCCGGCCTTGATGAGGCACTCCAACGCGCGCTTGTTCAGCCCGCGCAGGTCCGCGCGGCGGAGGAAATCCTGAAGACTGGTATAAGGCCCGGACTCACTTCGCACATCGAGAGCGCCCTTGAGCGCGCCTTCACCCACATTCTTGATGGCAGAGAGGCAAAAGCGTGCGGCCAGTCTGGTGGAGCCCTCGGGGCCGGGCAGTTGCTCTACGGTGAAGTCCACGCCGCTGCGGTTGATGTCCGGCGGCAGCACTTCCACGCCCAGGCGGGTGCATTCGCTGACGGCGCTGGCCAGCTTCTCCGGAAGCTCCTTAAAGCAGGTCATGAAGGCGCACATGTACTCGGCGGGATAGTTGGCTTTGAGATAGGCGGTCTGGTAGGCGATGAGCGCATAGCTGGTGGCATGCGCCTTGTTGAAGGCGTAGCCGGCGAAGGGCTCGATGAGGTCGAAGATCTCAATGGCCTCCGACTCCTGGAACCCCTTCTTAACGGCGCCCGCCACAAAGTGCTCTCGCTCCGCCTGCATCATCTCGGTGATCTTCTTGCCCATCGCCTTGCGCACGATATCGGCTTGGCCGAGGGAGTAACCCGCGAAGTGCTGGAGGATAAGCAACACCTGATCTTGATAGACGATGACGCCGTAGGTGTCCTCCAGGATCTCCTCTAGTGCCGGGTGCGGGAAGTGCACCTCCATGCTCCCGTGCTTGGAAGCGATGTAGGCGGGGATGTGCTGCATGGGCCCGGGACGGTAAAGCGCCACCATAGCGGCCAGCTCTGCGATGGACTGAGGCCGAAGCTCCTTGATATAGCGGCGCATGCCCGCAGACTCAAGCTGGAAGACGCCGGTGGTCTCCGCATCGGAGAGCAGGTCAAAGGTCTTGGTATCGTCCAGCGGCAGGTTCTGCAGGTCTATCTGCACGTTCTGGGTCTGCGCAATCAGGTCACGGGCTTTGCCCAGGATGCTGAGGTTGATGAGGCCCAGGAAGTCCATCTTGAGCAGACCGGCATGGGCCACGTCCTCCATAGGCCATTGGGTCATGGAAAGACTGTGCTCGGTGCCGCGGCTGGGGTTCTGCAGCGGCACAAGGTCCATGAGCGGCTCTTTGGAGATGACCACGCCCGCGGCATGGGTAGAGGCGTGGCGGGCTGTGCCCTCTAGTTGCTTGGCCGTATCTATGAGCTGTTTGAGCGGCTCATCAGCTTTATAGAGGTCGGCGAGTTCACTGCTCTCTTCAAGTGCCCTGTCCAGGCTCATGTTCAGGGCAGGCGGGATGAGGCGCGCCACGCGGTCGCCATCGCCGTAGGATAGGCCGAGGGCTCGGGTGACGTCTCGGATGGAGGCCTTTGCACCCAGGGTTCCGAAGGTAATGATTTGCGCCACGTGATCGTAGCCGTACTTCTGGGCCACGTAGGTGATCATCTCGTCACGGCGGTCGTCCTGGAAGTCCATGTCTATGTCTGGCATCTCTTTGCGCTCAAGGTTCAGGAAGCGCTCAAAGACCAAGCGGCTCCCCAGAGGGTCTATCTCCGTGATGCCAAGGCAGTAGAGCACCAGGCTGGCGGCGGCGCTGCCGCGCACACCGTAGAGGATGCCCTGCGCCTGCGCGTACTGCACAATGTCCCACACCACCAGGAAGTAGTTGGGGAACTGGGTCTTTTCTATGACCTCCAGCTCATACTGCAACCGCCGCTCCAGGGGCTCCGTGACCTCGCCGTAGCGCTTACGCAGCCCGGCCCAGCAGAGTTCCGCCAGATACTCTTCCGGCCGCTGCCCGTTGGGGGGCTGGTACTCCGGCAGGTAGAGCTTGCCAAACTCCAGGGTCACATCGCACTTCTCTGCAATGCGCATGGTGTTTTCCAGCGCTTCCGGGTGGTCCGGAAAGAGGAGGGCCATCTCCTGGGGGCTCTTGAGATAGAAGGAGTCCCCGGTGAACTTCATGCGCTTTTCGTCGTAGATGTTGGCGTTGGTCTGAATGCAGAGCAACACGTCATGCGCGTAGCTCTCCGACTGCAGCACGTAGTGGCTGTCATTGGTGGCCGCCAACGGCACGCCCAATTCCTTGCTCATACGCACCAGACCCTCGTTGACCGGAGTGAGTTCGGGGATGGAATGGTTCTGCAGCTCAAAATAGTAATCGTTGCCAAAGACGTCCTTGTACCAGCGAGCGGCGTTATTCGCCTCTTCCTGGTTGCCGGCCAGCAGGTTCTTCGCCACCTCTGCGTTGAGGCAGCCGGAGAGGGCGATAAGCCCTTCGCTGTGCTGGGCCAGCATCTCCCGGTCCATGCGGGGCTTGTAATAGAAACCGTCCAGCTGCGCCTTGGAGGAGAGCTTAATGAGGTTGCGCCAGCCGGCCTCATTCTTGGCAAGGAGGACGATGTGCGAGGGGTCCCGGTCCGATGCAGTCTTGCTGCGATGGTCGCCGGGGGCCATGTAGCCCTCCATCCCCAGGATGGGCTTCACGCCCGCATCGCGGCAGGCGGTATAGAACTGCATGGCGCCATAGAGGACACCGTGGTCGGTGATGCCCACGGCCTCCATGCCCAGTTCCCGTGCTCGATGCGCCAGCCCTTGCAGGCGGCCGAGGCCATCCAGCAGGGAGTACTCAGAGTGGACGTGGAGATGTGTAAAGGACACGGTTTAGCTTATTCAGATACCTCAAAAAAGACCGTCTGCGCGAAGAGGGGAGCACACATCTCCCTCCCTCTAACTCCCTCCCGCCAGGGGAGGGAGGATTTGCTACCGCAACGTTAACGGTGTTGCGGGGACGCTGCAATACCCAAGGATACCACTTTTGAGGGAGTTACAGCACAAGTGTTCCTAGTGGTAGCGGCGGCCCCTTTTTCTCAACAAATAGGCCCTATTGCAGAGTCGCTGGGTTACGGCTCGGGGATCTGCTCCAGCTCAAAGGCTGTGTGTAATGCTCGCACGGCGGCGGGCACCTGAGCCTCTCCTAGGATGCAGGTGATGCGGATCTCAGAGGTGGTGATCATTTCGATGTTGATGCCGGCCTCGAAGAGGGAGCGGAACATGGTGGCGGCGTAGCCGGGCGCGTTCTGCATGCCCGTGCCCACCACGCTGACCTTGGCCAGGTCTGATGCGCTTACGCAGCCCCGCGCGCCAATGCTCTGGGCCACGGGATCGGTAATCTCCATAGCCCGTTTGAGGTCCGTGCGGGTAACCGTGAAGGTGAGGTCGGTGATGCGCTCCACGCTGGAGTTCTGCACAATGGTGTCCACGCTGATGCCTTCCTGAGCCAGGGGCTCAAAGATGGCTGCGGCAATGCCCGGCCTGTCCGGCACACCCAGAATCGTGATCTTGGCGACGTTCCGGTCTGCGGTCACGCCCCGGACTTTGTTGCGGTTCTCCATCTCAGCTCCTCCGTGGATCAGGGTGCCGGGCGCGTCCACAAAGCTGGAGCACACCAGCACGGGTAGGTTGAAGGCTGTTGCCAGCTCTATGGAGCGGGGCTGCATTTTTGCGCCGTAATTTGCCAGCTCCAGCATCTCCTCAAAGCCAATCTCCGGCAGCTTGCGGGCCTCCGGCACTAGGCGAGGGTCGGCGGTGTAGATGCCTTCCACGTCCGTGTAGATCTCGCAGCGATCCGCCTCCAAGCCGATGGCGAGGGCGACGGCTGTAAGGTCTGATGCGCCGCGACCCAGGGTAGTGACATCCAGGTCTTCGTCAATGCCCTGGAACCCCGCGACGATAACGATATTCCCATCGTCCAACGCCTTCTCTATGCGGGCTGGCTCTAGCCCTGTGATGAGCGCCCGTGTATGGGCGGTATTGGTGCGAATGCCAGCCTGGCCCCCGCTCATGCTCATCGCCTTGTAGCCCATCTCATGGAGCGCCATGGTGACGAGGGTGCAGGAAACCAGCTCTCCCGTGGATAGCAGGACGTCCATCTCCCGCGGCGGCGGCGCTGAAGAGAGTTGCTGGGCAAGCTCTATGAGCTGGTCGGTAGTGTCACCCATAGCAGAGACCACCGCGACCACGCGGTTGCCCGCCTGCTGCGCCCGGCCGATGCGCGAAGCTACGTTGCGAATACGATCGGCATCCGCAACCGAGCTTCCGCCGTATTTTTGGACGAGGAGCGCCATAGTATGCAGTCTTTCCTAACTAGTTAGTCGATGGGGGTAACAACCGCGCCTATTGTGTTGGGTTTTGTGGCGTAGGCCGTGCCCTTCAGCCCAAGAGCTTCCGCCCGGGAGGCCAGTGCCGCACGCACGCCCTCGGCAGTGCCGCGCGTCCAAGCCGCCACTGTGGGCCCGCCTCCGGAGAGATACGCGCAGAGGGCGCCTGCTTCTAGCGCGGCGTCAAAGAGATCGTTCATCTGGGTAAAGAGTTTGCTCCGGGCCGGCTGGTGCAGCCGGTCCTGAGTGGCTACGCGCAAATGCTCAAGCCGCCCTGTGGCTATTGCGCCTGCCAGCAGCGCCGTCCGGCTGCTCTGATAGACCACGTCCTGTCTGCTGAGGGACTCCGGCAGCAGTTGCCGCGTCTCATGGGTTGGCAGCGCGAAGTCCGGCACAAAAAGGGCAACCTCTACCTCAGCAGGAGTCTCCAGCGCAAAGCTCACCAGCGCATCGTCATCAAGGACGCACAGTCGCAGCCCACCGTTAATGCATGCCACGGCGTTGTCCGGGTGTCCCTCCAACTCCGTTGCCAGCTTTGCGAGCACTTCTTTGCTCTGCGATGATCCGGAGAGTTCGTCCGACGCCAGCAGCCCCGCCACGATTGCAGCGGCGCTGCTGCCCAGCCCGCGGCCCAGCGGGATAGTGCGGCTACATGTCGCTTCCAGTACGGGAGCCGGCTTACCCAGATAGGCAAAGTAGTGATTGGCGGCCTTCATCACTAGGTCCAGGTACTGCTCATCCTCCGGGGATGGCGTGCCGTCTCTCGGCAGCTCGTCTAAGCTAAGCGTAACTTCATCGTAGAGGTCTAGGGCCATGCCCAGGCAATCGAAACCAGGCCCCAGATTGGCCGTGGTCGCAGGTACGTGGATCTTTACGGTTGTCTCAAACAAATGGTCCTCTGCGGTGCGGTGAAAGTGTTTCCCAAGCCCCATTATAGGGGGAGGCCAATCACTTGCTCAATACAATACAATACACTAGCAGCCCATATATAAACGAAATCGCAAACTGCAGATTGGATTGGTCACGGACTCAGCACGGGTGTAGTCTAGGTCCATTGAGCGACGGTCAATCCAGGTTGATAGGGGGTTGATCAGTGGCCACACCAACCAACGAATTCGGCCAACCTTTGGGGCCGGCTGTCCCCTCTTGGACTCCGCCCGCTCGTCCAATCCGCCAGAGGATGCGGGGCGCCTACTGCACGGTGGAGCCGCTGGACCCGAGCTTACACCTGCCGGACCTATACGAGGCCCTTGCCGGGTCCGACGCAGACTGGACCTACTTTGCCCACGGCCCGTTTAGGGACTTGGCTGGGTTTCGCGAGTGGGTGCAGGCCACCTGCCTCGGCGACGATCCAATGTTCTTTACCTTGTTGGACAACGAGACGGGGAAGCCGGGCGGTATGGCGAGCTATCTCAGGATATTGCCCGCGTCCGGCACGATTGAGGTGGGCTACATCCACTTCGGCGCACCCCTCAAGCATAGCAGGGCGGCCACTGAGGCGATGTTCCTCATGATGGAGCACGTCTTCTCGCTGGGGTACCGGCGGTACGAGTGGAAATGCGACGCTTTGAATCAACGCTCTCGGACCGCGGCGCTCAGGCTCGGCTTCACGTTCGAGGGCACCTGGCGGCAGGCAACCGTCCGCAAGGGGCGCAACCGCGATACCCAGTGGTTCTCCATCATCGACGCTGACTGGCCCCGGCTACGGCAAGGGTTCAGACGCTGGCTCGACCCCAACAACTTCGACGCCTCCGGCCGCCAGCAACGCCGGCTGCAGGACTGCATGGAGTCCGAGAAGTAGCGTGGCCTGGGCCTACGGGCGTTGAGCTGGGCGATTGAAGAGTGTATACGTGTTGCCGCCACATAGCTCGGTGCCGATCCAAGCATGAGGAGACAGGCGGTCGCAGGATACTCCACGATTGCACGTATCGTGCAGTCCTCCGCGTTCCTACTCGGCGACATCCTTGTGCAGATTGCCGCCCCGTTCTGGCGGGCAGGGCACCGCAGCCTGCCGCGACCTCCGGGTAGCGGTTGGGTGGTCTGCCGCAATTCCAGGCGTCCATGGAATAGCGGATGTGCACCGTAGGGCCCGTCACCCTGCTGTTCAACTGCCACACCCACCCCCAGTCGTTGTGACGGGTAACACACGCAGAACTACGTCCGTCATGCTCAGCACGGCTTCCGGCGGCCACTGCGACGAGGCTTCTGAGCAGCGGCGGAATTGCTAGAGAGGCCGCATACATGTACGATCAGAGAGGCACCGTATCCACTGGAGTGGACCGCGCCGTCTATATCGTGGTCACAGTAACTGGGCAAGCAAGCCCGGCTGAATCGAGGACGGGAACTGTATGAGGACGAGCGGCACATACGATGTAATCGTCATTGGTGTCGGGGGAATGGGTTCCGCGACGGTGTACGAGCTCGCAAGCCGCGGCCTGCGCGTGCTGGGCCTTGAGCGTTTCAGCATACCGAACGACTCCGGATCGTCGCACGGCGTAAACCGCATCATCCGGCTGGCCTACTACGAGGACTCGTCGTACGTGCCGCTCCTACGACGCTCGTACGAACGTTGGCGCGAGTTGGAGGCGGTGAGCGGCGAGAAGCTGCTGTACATCACCGGCTCGGTGGATACTGGTCGTGAGGACGGCAGGGTGTTTGCCGGTTCCCTGCGGTCTTGTCGGGAGCACAACCTGCCGCACGAGGCGCTCACCAGCGCCGAGCTGACTCAGCGCTTCCCCGGCTGCCGGTTTCCGGAGAGTTGGATGGGCGTATACCAGCCGGACGGCGGGTTCGTGCTGTCGGAGCGGTGCATAGTCAACCACGTCTTCGCCGCATTGGAGCGCGGCGGTGAAGTGAGGGCCCACGAGGCGGTGCTGGAATGGAACTGCGCGGGGGGCACCGTGCGAGTCGAGACCAGCCGCGGACTGTACGAGGCAGGGGCGCTGGTCATCACCGCCGGCGCCTGGGCAGGGCCGCTATTGCCTTCATTGAGCCATCTGCTGGTGCCCGAGCGGCAGGTCCTCGGCTGGTTCCAGCCAATACGTCCCGATCTCTTTGCCCTCGGCAACTGCCCGGTCGTCATCGGCGAGTTTGAGGAAGGGTCATACTATTCCCTCCCTGTATTCGGCATCCCGGGGTTCAAGATCGGCAGGTTCCACCACTTGAATGAGGCGACGACCGCCGAGGGCCTGGAGAGAGAGTGCCGGGATGAGGATGAGGCAGTGTTGCGGAAGGCTCTGGCCCGCTACTTCCCTGATGCAAACGGGCCGACGATGTCTCTGAAGCCCTGCATGTTCACGAATACGCCTGACGGGCACTTCATCATTGACGCTTTACCCGGCTCGCCAAACGTCTTCCTTGCAGCGGGTTTCTCTGGCCACGGATTCAAGTTCTGCAGCGTTGTGGGCGAGATCATGGCCGACTTGGCCACACGGGGAGAGACAGGCCATGACATCTCGCTCCTTCGCCTGAGCCGCTTCGACTCAAGTGTCTGAAGCTCCGGAACCCTGACCTCTCCGCTTCGCCTTGCACAAGGAAGTTGTGCCCTATCAATAGGCGCAGGAGCATCACCCTCCTGAGGGGACAGCCTACAACCTGGTTCGGATGGCCAGGCTGATGACTGCTGAGACGCCAGCGGCACAGGCCGCGCTCGCCGCATAACCAAGGGCCGCGAGGCCGCTCCTCACGTCAGGCCCCGAGGGCCGGGGGCCTCCACAGGCCGCCAGACCACCTGGCAACGCGTCGTTCGGCAACATTGCGGTCCTGCCAGCAGCCCTCCCATCGCCACGAAACCCCGTTCTTACGCAACCTGCTAGCAATTGCTGTAGACTAGCGCTATGCCGTTTTGTCCGATATGCCGAGGAGAATTCATTGCAGAGCCCCCGTTCTGCAGTGTTTGCGGCGCGGCCCTGGTAGACAAGCTGGAACCGCTGCCCCAAGCACAGCCGCCTCGAGACGTGACCGCCGTGGGCGTGGCAATGTACGGCACCGAGGCCGAGGCGATGCTCTGGGCGGACATCCTGCGCAATGAGAACATCCCCAGCGTGCTGGTTCCCCTGGGCCCCGGCGCCGGCTGGGGCAACGTTGCGCTTGTCCCCCACGAGCTACGCGTGCGGAGGCAGGACGAGGAGCAGGCGCGCTTGATCCTGCCGCGCGAGTCCCACAAAGACTAACGCCTAAGAAGCCTCTGAACAACCTGCATCATTCCGGCGAAAGACGGAATCCAGGACGGTCTCCTCAAGCCAGCAGCTAGGGGCCTGGCCCATTCACCCCCACCCTAACCTTCCCCCATCAAGGGGGAAGGGACTTATGCAGAGGTTCCTTAAGGAAATACGACGCTTAAGACGGTCAGCCAGAGCGAGACCGTTACGACACTGAGCGCCGTACGGAATCCAGAGCGGTCTCCTCAAGCCAGCAGCTAGGGACCTGGCCCATTCACCCCCATCCTAACCTTCCCCCGTTAAGGGGGAAGGGACTTATGCAGAGGTTCCTTAAGGAAATACGACGCTTAAGACGGTCAGCCAGAGCGAGACCGTTACGACGCTGAGCGCCGTGGTGATGACCACCACTCCCGCTACAAAGCGCGGGCGCGCATTGAACTCCGTGGCGATGACTGTGGTCATGATTGCGGTGGGCATAGCGGCGTAGAGCACCATCACGTGACGCGTGAGGCTGCTCATGCCAAACAGCCCACTGAGGAAAAAGGCCAGCACGCCGGAGCCAATCAAGCGGGTTACTACGGCCGTGACGGTGGCAGCGGGCGCATCCCAGGTGAACCCCAACCCTATCTGCATGCCCATAATCACTAGGACGATGGGTATCGCCGCGGTGCCCAGCATATCTATCGAGTTGTGAACGGGTTCGGGGAAGGACAAGTCCAGATACTTCATCACCAGCGCCAGGGCAGTAGCATAGATGCTGGGCCTGCGGAACACCGCTACGATAGAGGCCGCCACGCTAGCGCTGCTGTTGGAGGCAAAGAAGATGGAGACGGTGCCTGCAACCGTCCCCTGAATCACGCTGAAGATGACTGCCCGGTCAAGTCCTGGCAGGCCCAGCGCAAGCAGCGAGACGGAGTAGGCATAGTTCCCATTCATCTGCAGCATCGAGATGATGAACGCGCGGGAGACACCCCGCTCCCAGCGGAACAGTGCAGAGATAGCCAACCCCAGCGCAGACATGACGGCGACAAAGACCAGCCCAAAGACCACAATCTGACCAATCTCCTCGCCGGTCATCACTACTCGCTTTAACGCGGAGAACGTGAGGCAGGGGGCCAGCACATAGAAGACCAGCTGGTTGATGCTGCTGATGGGTGGTTGCAGCGCTTTTTGGAGCGCATAGCCCAGACCGCCGATGAAGAGTACCGGCGTCATAACGTTGATTACTATTTCAAACATGGGACGGCCTTTTAGCTCAAGGGCGAGTATAGCATGCAGGGCTGGACGCTCCGCTGCCACCGTGTTGTGCTATAGTTGGACGGATTACGCGCCAGACCGGTCATTCAACTATGCCCGATTTCAAAGTCCTCATCGCCAACAGGGGCGAGATAGCCCTCCGCATCGTACGAGCCTGCAAGGACCTGGGCATTCCCTGCGTTGCGGTGTACTCCACCGCCGATAGGAACGCCCTCCACGTGCGCTACGCGGACGAAGCGTACGAGCTAGGCCCTGCGCCCGCCGCGGAGAGCTACCTGAACGTCCCAAAACTGCTCGAGATTGCCCGGAGGTCGGGAGCCACCGCATTGCACCCCGGCTACGGCTTCCTCTCCGAGAACGCCTCCTTTGCCCAAGCGTGTGAGGACGCCGGACTTATCTTCATTGGCCCTAAGCCGGAGACTATCCATCTGCTGGGCGACAAAGTGCAGGCGCGCATTGCCATGCAGCAGGCAGGCGTGCCCGTAGCGCCCGGCAGCGAAACGCTCCCCTCCATCGCGGAGGCCTCCGCTCTAGCCGACAACATCGGCTACCCGGTGCTCATCAAGGCAGCCGGCGGCGGCGGCGGACGCGGCATGCGGGTGGTGCGGGAACCCTTCGAGCTGGAGGACGCGCTGGCCATGGCCGCGAGTGAAGCGCAACAGGCCTTTGGCAATGGCGCAATCTATTTGGAAAAATATCTCTCGCCGGTGCGCCACATTGAGATGCAAATAATGGCGGATGGCAACGGCACCATCGCCATTCTGGGTGAGCGGGAGTGCTCCATACAGCGTCGCCATCAGAAGCTCATCGAAGAAGCGCCCTCAACCGTGGTCGACCCCGCACTGCGGGTACGCTTGGAAGAGGCCGCTCATGCGACTGCGCGGGCGACCAATTATCGCGGGGCGGGCACCGTAGAGTTCCTGTTAGACCAGGAGGGCAATTTCTACTTCCTGGAGGTCAACACCCGCCTCCAGGTGGAGCACCCGGTGACGGAGCTAGTCACAGGCACAGACTTGGTGCGGGACCAGCTCAAGGTGGCGATGGGGGAGCCCCTCTCCTACAAGAACGGCCACAATCCGACGTTCCACGGCTGGGCTATTGAGTGCCGCATCACGGCAGAGGACCCCTACAACGACTTTCTTCCCACCGCCGGCGTGATCCGGGCGTTGCACGAACCCTCCGGCCCCGGCATTAGGGTGGACTCCTCCCTCTATTTGGGACAGGAGATCACCACTTATTACGACTCGCTGCTGGCAAAGCTCATTGCTTGGGGGCCGGACAGAGAGACCGCTATCATACGAATGGAGCGTGCGCTGCGGGAGTACACCATCGTGGGCGTAAAGACCAGCATCCCCTTCCATCTCTTTGCTCTAGGGAGCGAGGACTTCCGCGCCGGCCGATTGAACACCGATTTCATCGCGGAGAAGGCGGACGGGCTAGAGACGTCGGGTGAAGCGTTGGCCCTGCTGGCTACCTTGGCCGCCGGCGTCATGGCCCAGGAGGAGGAGCTTATCAATCCTTCCAAGCCTGCAACCCAGGGCTCACCCATCAGCTCTTGGATTGCGGCAAGCCACGGGTTGCCCATCAGCCCGTGGGTGTCTGCCACAAGACCCATCAAGGACGCCGGCCCCTCCTGGCAACGGCCCTCCACCCGATCGTGAAACACCTCATACGCATCGCAGACGTCCTGCACGAGGTAGAGGTAGAACCGGAGCAGGGCGGCGGCTTCACCCTAACCCTTGGGGACAAGCGCTACCGAGTGGAGCTACGGGCGCAGTCGGAGCAATCTCACTTTACGCTGCTAGTGGACGGTGTCTCGTACCCGCTCTACGCGGAGCACGCGTACAGCGGCAGCACCATCATCGTGGACGGCGCGCAGTTCGTAGCAGAGCTGGTGCCGCACGCCGCAGCAGTGCTGGCCGAGGTCCGGGCGCAACACCCCCTGGAGCGCCACGGCACGTTCCCGGTGAAGGCCCCCATGCCCGGATTGGTCAAGGAGGTCTTTGTGCAGCAGGGGGAGAGGGTCGCCAAGGGCCAACGACTCTTGGTGCTGGAAGCTATGAAGATGAACAACGAGATCCGCTCGCCGCAGGACGGCATCGTAAAGGCGCTGCCCATAGCCCGAGAGCAGCGGGTGAACATGGGCGATCTCTTAGTGCTGCTGGAGTGAAGCAGTAGGGCGTTTAGCTTAACGGACGGGGGCTTTGAGGATCTTCCGCGGCAGGCGCGCCCTGAAGGCATTCTCTGACGACCTCTGAGCCCGACCGGAGCAAGTTCTGCAAGTCTGTACGATGCCGCACCAACAAGAAAGCGATCAACGCTAGGTAAACGTAGGCATAGATCTGGCGAATAGAGGGGTCTGGGAAGGCTAACTGGCTAAGGAAGAGCCCCAGCAGGGTCAACGCCTCCCACTTGGAGATGCTCAAGCTCAAGAAGATCGCTACTCCAAAGAAGGCAGTCACCCCTGTTAAGAAGATCTCGGTTGCTTGGCGGGTATCAAAGGTCATTGGTTCTAAGCTGCCGCCGGAGATGCTGAAGGCCAGCGGCACACAACCCACTAGCAACGTCCACTGATTCACCAGAGAAGCAATGAGCGCGCCCATAGCCGCGCCAGGACGGTTTCTGAGCACGAAGAGAGAGGCGATGATAAGCTCCGGCGCTTCCGATGCCAGGGGCGCAAGCCACTGTACCAGGACGAAGGAATCGATCCCGAACTCGTGGCCTATGTCCAGTAGCCCCTCGGCGAAAGGCTCGGCCGCGAAAAAGATGCCTATGGCTGCGTAGGCGAACAGGAGAACGAGCCCGATTCTCCTTGGTCTTCGTGCTAAGCTGCCGATGGCCGCCGCCGGGCCGTAGAGATCCGGCTCCTCCATTGGTCGCCTGCCCGCCAAGAAGACGTAGCCGCCAAATAGGGCAAAGAGGAAGAAGGTATCGACGAGCGCCAGGGAGCCCTTGAGCACAATGCTCATGGAATAGATGCTGGCGATGGCCAAAACCAGCACGTCCAGCGCGTGGCCTCGGTCTACTTCAAGCTTAGGCATGCGGAACTTGAAGAAGTAGACAAAGAAGACCAAGGGCCAGCCTAGCCCAATAAGAAGCCGGTTGGCGCCGGTCATATTGGCTACCGCGTAGTGGCGGTACTCCTCAATATGGGGGGCCTGCCAGGCAAAGTAGATGTCTACCGCATATTCAGGAAGCACCGCGATGAGGGCTAGGACTGCCAGCGCTAACGCCTGGGGAATGTCCTTCTCTGCGGCTTCCGCCGTCCAGCTGATGACGAAGGCTGCGCCCAAGATGCCAAGCCCAAAGATGAGGGTGGCAGCGACGGGGGGCAGGTGGTAGCCGGTAACCTCCTGTAGAACGCGTAGACTGATGCCGGGGACGGCCACTAGCCCGGCGAAGAGGATCATTGCCCAATCGCGGGAGCCGGCGGTTCTGGTTTGGTGTATCTCTTGGCTCACTGTAGGTTAGTATAGCAATTTGTGCAGGGCGGTCGCCATTTCTCGGACGGTGACCTTATTTTGTCCAGATACGCAGTTCAGCGGCCATAGCACCCCCATCCTAACCTTCCCCCATAGGAGGGGGAAGGAACAGGGGGCCAAGGTCCCTATACTGCATAAGCGCGCCCGTCTCGCCATTGATAGTAAGTGTCAGCGTCACTTCCTCCCCCTTTGATGGGGGAGGATTAAGGTGGGGGTCGTCCCCCAACGCTTCAGTAACGAGCCGCTTTTCAACGCAGCTGAAGCCTCCCACCTCTAAATATCTTATGGTGTAGCAATTTGTGCAGGGCGGTCGCCATTTCACGGACGGTGACCTTATTTTGTCCAGATACGCAGTTCAGCGGCCATAGCACCCCCATCCTAACCTTCCCCCATAGGAGGGGGAAGGAACAGAGGGCCAAGGTCCCTATACTGCATAGGTGCGCCCGTAGGTTTGTTCAGCACTACTGCGGCCCTCGGAGAACCGCTTTCATTTTGTCCAGCAGCGCCTCGCACTCAGCCTCCTGAATGTGCTCCACCGTCATCAGATACGCATCTTCACGGTTATCGGTGTAGTAACCCTTGCGGATGCCCACCCGGTGAAAACCAAAGTGCTGGTAGAGCGCCTGGGCCTCCCAGTTGCTGGCACGCACCTCCAGCGTTAGGAAGACGGCTTCCCGCGTTCGGGACTGCTCCAGCGCGGCAACGATCAACCCCTTCCCAATGCCTTGACGCCGGTGCTCCTCCGCCACGGCGATGCTGGTGAGGTGGGCCTCATCTATGATGAACCAGAGTCCTGCGTAACCCAGCACCTCTTCAGAGCCGGGAGCCTGCGGCCCGTCCTCCGGTTGCCAGCGGCACGCCACCAGATAGCTGGTGAGCTTACTGGCCAGCTCTCGTTTGAAGGAGGTGTAGGGGCGCAACGTAGGGAACGCCTGCCGCTCAAGAACGCCTACCTGGGGAATGTCCGCCTCAACCATTGGCCGAATGTACCAGAACGTGGCGGCGTCCGCCCGGCCTTCTAGAAGCTGCGCCGCTGCCATGAGTTCTCTAGCGCGCCTGCGGAGGTGAAGTAGCCTGCGCAGCATCCTCTATCTGTGCCAGCACTGCGATGTTTTCCTGCTCGGACTGCTCGGCAGCCGTGCTAAACCACGCGTCAAGGATCTCCTGGGCGACGGGCTCAGACAGGGTGCGAAGGCTCAAGCAGAGCACGTTGGCGTCATTCCAGGCGCGAGCGCCGCGCGCGGTCTCGGCATCGCTGCAGAGGGCCGCTCGCACACCGGGGACTTTGTTCGCGGCAATGCTGACGCCTGTGCCGGTCCAGCAGAAGAGCAGGCCCTGATCACAAGCGCCTTTGCTCACTCGCAGTCCAACCTGACGACCAACGGCCGACCAGGAGAGGGGCGTATCAGTCAAATGTCCGTACAGCTCCAGCTCGTAACCACGGGCGCGCAGAGCCGCCACGACGGTGTCTGTGAGAGTGGAGCGCTCATCGCTCCCAACGGCTAATCGCACGGAGAAGCCCTAGCGTATTAGTCTCGCCCGAGGGGGAATGCGGGCAGACTGCCAGTGATGGAGACCAGCCGCTGCACAGGGCTAGGCACGTCCGGATCGCCTTCAAACCTGCGACGCGCCAGCTCCTGATCCCACAGGTCCTTGTAGAGCATATAGACCGCCGGGATGAGCACCAGCCGGATACATTGCAGCGCAACGCCTGTAAGGTGGGGCAATGCCAATGCAAAGAGCGGCAGTGAGCCATAGAAAGTAAAGAGCACCGCCACCACAACCGCCAAGGGCACTACGGCCGGAAGTACGGCGATGACAAAGGTGGTGAGCACCAGCGGAAAGTGTCGCCGGCTGAGCCGCCATCCTTCCCAGGCTGCAAGACTACCGGGCAAGTTGCTGTGCACCGCCAGAAAGGGCGCCAGCACGGTGTGTGCGTGGAGGAAGATAGCCATGCCGCCCAACGCCAGGCTCCACGCGCCCAGTTGCAAGAGCGTTTCCGGGTTCCATCGATCCGGAGCTGGGCTTAGCCAGTTGTGCAGCAAGAACAGGGGGCCCATTGGGGTCCAGAAGATCAGGCTGGTGTGCACGTTGGTCCATACATAGCGCGGCAGCCAGGGCAACCCCTGCTTAAACGCCTGGCGCAGGGTGATGGTCGTACCCTTGGCCACAGCGCCCACCACCATCATGAACACTACCGGCGCAACCACGGTGGTGATGCTCTGGAGCAGGAAGAGCAACACGTACTTCCAGGGCAAGCCAATGGGCAACAACGCCGCGATGACCGCAGAGGCGAGGGCCGGCAGCGAGAATATAGCCGCTACGCGTAAGAAGAGGGAGGTGTCTTGTTGGAGCATCCCCAGCCCTTCCGTGAAGTAGCGCTTAGCAGTGGTGAGGATTACGGTCAGTAACGAGTATCGCTCAGTCATGCATGCTCGTATGTGTTGTCCTGGGCCTACCTTGGGGTAGGCGGCGTCGCCGGCGCGTAGCCTGTCAGCTCAACATAGCCCTGACCCGCCACAGGTGAGCCGGCGCGTTGTCCGTTGATTATCACCTGTCCTTCCCAGTATACGCGGTTAACGGAGGCCCAGGTAGTCATTTCCTGCTGTTCTATCACAGGTTCAACGGTGATGTCCATCTCCCTAGAAGGCACCAGAACCCGCCATCCCATAGGGTAGACCCCCTTGGTCGCCGGGCTGGTCCAGGAGCCGGTAGCTTCTACCTGCAACTCCACGCCGTCCAGATGGGCCGGTTGACCGTCCGGGGCAACCAGTGTGCCGTAGGCGAGCACTACCCGCTGTGCCTCGTCTCGAATAATCGAAACCATGAGATCGCTGCCGTCGTCCAGCATCAGCGCGAACCAGTCCCAGCCGCCGCCGCGTTCCAGCGTGAAGTCGCCCCACTGGTGGTCCATCCACGCGAACCCGGTCACCGGCGACGTCTGGCCGAAGGCCGTCAACGTTCCCTGCGCCCGCATCCGGGTCCGGGAGTAGTAGTACGACCACTCCTCCGGGCTAACCGAGATGAACCCATCCTGTCCCTGCAGCGTCGGGGGCTTCTCTGTCTGCAAATCCAGCTCGAACGCGTAGTCTTCGGTCACGCCTGCCACGCGATCCGTCCCGCCTACACCCTCCAGGGTGGCCTGACCGACCTGGAGGCGGAACCCGACGCCCTGCTCCAGCGGCACGGCGGCAACGTTCAGCGACTCTTTAAACTGGAAGCTGCCGCGCTGGCTATCCGTGACCGCTACGTGAGCCACGTACCCCGCCCGGTCCGGTTCCGGCTGGCGCTTGAAGATTACCGCGACAAACCCATAGTTCTCGCCAGAGGCCGTCTCGAGGTGGCCGTTGTAGTACCACCACTCGGTGAGGCTGCTGTGAGGGCCATCGTCCTGAGGGAAACGCACCGGCTGCGGCTGTAGCTGCGCGGCGGGCGACGGCGCGGCGGACGGCGTGGCCGGCGCAGGTGGGGGAACCTCCGTGGGCGCGGCGACGGGCGCAGGATCACCGAAGAGCTGGCAGCCTCCCAGCAAAACGCCCAGGAGGGAGACCACCAGGACGCTCTTGAAAGACGCGCGGCGTGATGGTTTGTAGTTCATGCTTAAGAAGCGCTTTTGCATAGCCAGCTACAGCTAGCTATTGTAGTGTAACTGCAACGAACAAGAGCCTCGAGAAGCCCATATAGATCGGGGCGGCTTAAGTACAATCACGCACGGCAATCTTCGCAACAAGCCCAGCACCGCAACCACTCACAAAATGCTGCAACGCTTTACTGTCCGCTTCTACTACGGCTGGCTGATCGTCGCGGTACTAGCCGTCGCCAACTTCACCCAGGTGGGCGAGTTCAACCCGGTGCTGGCGGTATTCGTGAAGCCCTTCGGCAACGATTTCGGCTGGAGCCGGGCAGAGGTGGCGCTGGCCATCACCCTGGGCTCCTTTGCAGGCGGGCTTGTAGGGCCAATCTTTGGCCCAGTTATCGACCGCTACGGCACCCGAGTGGTGCTCACCTGCTGCCAACTGGTCTACGGGTCGTGCCTCTTCTCCCTCACCTTCCTCCAGGGGTCGTTGCTGCAGTTTGTTGCGACGTACGGCCTGGGACGAACGGTGGTACAGGGCGGCGCGGCCCTGGCGGGGCAGGCGATCATTGCCAACTGGTTCTACGCGAAGCGGGGCAAGGCCATGGCGACCTCGACTCTGGGCACCCTGATAGGCCAGTCGGCGTTGCCTGCAATGGCAGCCTACATTACCGCCACGTGGCACTGGCGCTACGCCTGGCTCATGCTTGGCCTCTTTACACTGGTGCTGGCAGCGCCGCCCACGGCGCTCTTTCTCCGACGACGTCCCGAAGACCTGGGCCTGCTGCCCGACGGCGCAACGCGGTCACCGGTCCGGTCTGCCAGTGCGCCGGCAGCTGAGCCAGCCGTACCCGTCACCAGCAATGCCGATTGGACGCCCCGGCAAGTGGTGCGCAGCCGCAGTTTCTGGTGCCTTTTAGGCGCTTCTTCCTTCGCGTCCTTTACGGGCGCAGGTATCAATCTCCATCTTTATCCCTACCTTACGGACGTAGGGCTCTCCGTCGCACGTGCGGTGACAGTGGCCAGCGTCTTTTTTGGCATTGGCGCCGTGGCCTCCTTGATCTGGGGCGCGCTTATGGACCGGTTCCCTTTGCGCGTTTGTCTGGCAATTGACTTCCTTATCACCGCAGTAGGTGTGGCGCTGCTCATGAACACCACTTCCTTTGGGACGGGCATGGCCTTCGCCGTGGTGTACGGCGTCTCCTTTGGCGGGATACACACCATGATATCGGTGATGTGGGCGGTGTATTTTGGGCGAAGGCATGTGGGAGCCATCGCCGGTTACTCGCTGCCGGCGCAACTGACGGTGAACGCGCTGGGGCCGTTATCGGCAGCCTGGCTCTTCGATGTGCAGGGGAACTACAACTTGGCCTTCTCACTCTTCGCGGGCAGCGCGCTGGCGTCAGCGCTGCTCACCTGGCTGGCGGGGAAACCACGGCCTGCCCCGCAGCGGAGCGACGCCCTAGCGGCAGAGTAGCGCAAGTAGCTCGCTAGCTCTTAGGCTGTAGGGTAGGCCGCCGGCGAGTTACCCCGTGTTACCGGGGCACTTTTCCGTCGGCCCCCCTCCGAACCGGACGTGCGGCTTTCACCGCATCCGGCTCTCCAGTGTCTTTACAAAGCGGTAGTGTCTAGGAGGTGTCACCACTATCTAGCCCTCGTCACCACTTCTGCCCCCAAGCGCTACTGCCACGACAATTCCTATTACCACGCCGATCGCCACGCCGACGCCGACATTGCCGAGTGTCACGCCGAGTGTCACGCCGAGCCCGGCTCCGAGCCCGGCTCCGAGCGCGATTCCTATGCCTATTCTGGTCTGCTTATCTAAGCTCATGCCTTATTGCCTCCGCTGGGTATTATAAACCCCGCTGAGCCGAGTATCATATGCCGCGTGACGCGGCGCACAGTCGCCGGGCGCATATAGGAGATGGCGGTCTTTGAATAACTATGCTTCCTGCAGTGCGCGGGAGGGCATATTTCACATTTTCATGCGGAATGCCGTATACTAACCAAACGAATGAGAATACGGTAAAGCTAGGGTGCTAGGAACAGATCATGCAGATATCAGAAGGCCTACAAGGCTTGATAGACGAAATGACGGAGCAGTTTGGCGCAAAGAGCCTCTACGTAGTGGACATCTTTGCCGAGGCCGGCCCCGACGAAGAGCAGTTGCCTACGGTAATCCTGGGCATGCGAGACGCCGAGACACCCTTGATCCTGGCACAGAGGCAGGCCACCCAGCACTTGGAGGGCGCTTCCGACCAGAAGGTCACCGTAGAAATCCTGACCGACCCCATTGAGGAAGCGAACTTTGTCTTTGACAAGTATCTTCGCAGCTACATTGCTACCCACGGCGGCATAGTCACGCCGGTAGAGGCGGACGAGCGGCTGGGCAAACTGTGGATTACCATGGACGGCGGCTGCTCCGGCTGCCCCTCTTCCATCGCCACCCTCAAGCATGGCATTGAGCGCACGCTGAAGAAGCACCTCCCGTGGGTGGAACAGGTCGAAGCGCTCAACGAGCCGGTGGAACCCGACTTCAACATTGCAGTAGACTTTTCTATCACAGACGTTGCTAAGACCGGTACCGATACGGCCGGCAAGGAGTAACCATGGCTCGCAAAGAAACCAAAGACGCACCACGCGACGAGCAGAAGTGGCAAGAGGCTGAGACCGCCGTCGGTCAGCTACAGAGCGTTCTGGACAACCAGAAAGACGACCGGATGCACGACGTGAAGGTCTGGGTCAACCGGATCAACGAGGACCGCGGCCTCATGTATGTGGGCATCTCTCTGGGCGAAGGTCTTGGCTGTAGCCCCTTCTGTGGCTGCGCCGCCAAGCAGATTGGCGACCAGTTTGAGCCTTTCCTGCTGGAGCGAGTCTCCTGGCTCAACCGCACGGTGATGGAGCCGCAATCCCCCGTAGATGACGACCAAAGCAGCGACTTGCTGAGAGTTTTCTAAGGGTTAACGAGCAACCTGCATATCCAGCGCTATTACCCGCAGCGTAACGGCCGCTCATCCGGCCCATTCTAGTTAAAAGAAGAAGGGTAGTGCTAGCACTGAAACATCTTCGCCGCAGCGCGCTAATACTTGCCGTCACCGTACTGGTCGGCGCCAGTACGGTATTCTTTTGGAGCCGCGCCCAGGCAGGCTTGGAAACAGCGCCACTGCAGAGCGCCGCGTCCGCGCAGTGGTCCGGCGCTATTGTGATCCAGAACGACGGGGCTGCTCCAGCAACCGCCGTCGTCAACTTCTACAGCCCCGCCGGCGTGCTGGTGAAGTCCTACTCTCTGCCTGACACCATCCCGGCTAAGGGAAGCAGGTCTGTCGAAACTGAGTCCATTGACGGTCTGCCCAACGGCTTTGCAGGCTCCGCGGTGGTGAGCGCAAGCCAGCCCGTGAGCGCGTCGTTCGTTGGCTTTGATGTCACCAACCCCGCCGTAAACCAGACCATCTACAACGGCTTCTCCGGCGGCTCCGACTCCGTCTACGTGCCGGAGGTTTCCCACAACTACGCAGACCAGACCAGCACACTTGCCGTGCAGAACGTGGACAGCGTTCCCGCTACCGTAGTAGTGCGGTTCTTTGAGCGATTCACCGGCATTGAGACGGCTGTTCTCCGCGATACTATCCCGCCCAACGCCTCTCATTTCTACGATGCGGGCAACTTGCCCAGCGGCCAGAGGTTACCGGCTCCCTGGACCGGGGCGGCGCTGGTGCAGTCCCGAGGCGGACGCGTCGCTGCGGCGGTACACCAACCGTATCTCAGCAGCAATAAAGCGGTCTCCTTTGAAGGCTCGGCGGCCATTGGCTCAGAGATCTACCTACCCTCTGCCCTGTATCAGTACGCACCGCAGCGGCAGACCACCTTTATCTCCGTACAGAACACCTCCGGCGATGCGGTAACGGCTACCATTACCTTTTACAGCAGCAACGGCGCGCAGGTGGGCTCCGCCTCCGCCACCATCGGGCCCTACCAGAAGCAGAGCTGGAACCCAGGATCCGCAGGCATCCCGCCCGAGTTCAACGGCACAGCAGTAGTACGGGCCTCGGGCCCGGTGGTCGCGGTTGCCAACATTACGTCTGCCACCGACCTCTCGCTGGCCTACACCGGCGCAGCTAGGGGCGCACTGAAGCAGTCTCTCCCCTATATTCGCTGGGCGCCTTCTACCAATGCGAAGGGGTGGCGCACTTATGTGGCCGTGATGAACACAGACCAGGCACTCCCTTCCGACATTACCATCCGCTATTACGACGAGAGCGGCACCCTGATTCACGCTCCTAGCTTCAAGGCCGTGCCGCCCAACTCCAAAGTGAACCACCACCCAGGACTTTTTCTTGACGAGGAGCGTTCCTTCGCAGGCGCGATAGAGATCGAGTCGAATCGAGCGGCGATTGGCCTGGTGAATGCCATTACCGTAGACGGCACTCAGGCGGAGAGCTACACCAGCTCACCAATCCGCTAAGCTTCCACTAGTCACGTAAATCGCAAGGCCCCCGGATAGCTCCGAGGGCTTGTTTCTTTAGCCGCCCTCCGTTCCTTCCCCCTCCTATGGGGGAAGGCTAGGATGGGGGTGCAGTGAAGCCGCTCAACTGAACGCCGGGGGCCACGACTCCCCGTTCCTTCCCCCTCCCATGGGGGGAGGCTAGGTTGGGGGTGTTAGGTTGCTCCCGTTTCAATAGGCTTCCAGTATTCACGAATGATTGCCAGCGGCTGAAAGCCCAGTGACTGATACATGAACTTGGGAGTGTCATCCGGGTCCGCCCAGAGAAAGACCTCCTGTGCGCCCTCGGCGCGGCAGTCCGCCACACAATGTGCCAGGAGCGCCGTAGCCAGGCCGCGACGCCGGTAGTCCGGATGGGTGAACAGGTCTTCCACCTGGCCCACACTGTTCGGCGTCGCTGCATTACAGAGATAGCTGGCCGGGCGGCCTTCTGCGTAGGCGATCCAGAAGCGCACGCCTGCCCTTTCTTTCAACCGTCTTATCTCCAGCAGCGCGTCTGCTACGGGAAATGCATGCTCACCGCCGGGCCGTTCTAGCCAGCCCTGGGCGTCGGCGCGGAAGAGGGTTTCATAGTCTTGCCAGCCTTCGCTGGAGTCCACCGGGCGTATGTCACAGAGCGGCGCAGGTTTCGCCAACTCTCCTTCCAACACCATCGCCAGGAGCGAGTGAAGGGTATAACCTTCCATCACCAGCCGGGCCTCTACAAAGGCAGGCGTTAGCGGGTCGACATGGACGCTGCGGTGGGTGAAGCCAGAGAACTCCTCCTCCATGCGAGCAAGGAGCCTGTCGAACCCTGCCGGCGAGGGGACCCGAACGTTAGAGACGTGGTTCGCATCCCACACCTGGGGAACGGCCCGGTTACGCACAAAGGCTGAGTCCTCAGCCACAAAACTCTCGTTGCCCAGGGCCACAAAGGCATGGCTCGCCTCTAGGACACGATAAAGGAGGTTACTCTGCATGCCGGAGCCCCGGTGGAGTTAAAAGCTCTTGTAGCGATTGACGATGGGGAGCCGGCGGTCACGGCCAAAGGCGCGGGGCGTGATCTTAATCCCCGGCGGCGCTTGGCGGCGCTTGTACTCGTTGCTGTCCACCAGGCGGATCACCTGCTGCACCACCGCTTCCGGGAGACCGGAGGCTATCATCTCATCGTAGCTGCGGTCTTCCTCTACGTAGGCCAAGAGCACCTTATCCAGGAGGTCGTAAGCGGGCAAGGTATCCTGGTCCGTCTGGTTGAAGCGCAGCTCCGCGGTGGGTGCTTTGGTGAGGACCCGCTCCGGAATCAGATCGTGCCCGGCCGCGGTGTTGCGGTAGCGAGCAATCTCGTAGACCAAGGTCTTGGGCACATCCTTAACGACGGCAAAGCCGCCAGCCATGTCGCCGTACAACGTGGTGTAGCCGGTAGCGGTCTCGCTCTTGTTGCCGGTGGTGAGAACCAGCCAGCCAAACTTGTTGGAGAGGGCCATAAGCAGGTTGCCGCGGATGCGGGCCTGTACGTTCTCTTCCGCTACGTTGGGCTGAGTGCCGGCAAAGGGCTCCTCTAAGGTCTGCAGGAACGACGTAAATATCCCTTCGATAGGGATAACGGAAAAGCGAATGCCGAGGTTGTCCGCGAGCATACGGGCGTCTATCAGGCTGTCCTCTGAGTTGAAGCGGGAAGGCATGGCCACACCGACGACGTTGTCGCTGCCCAGGGCATCGGCGGCAATGGCTGCGGTGATGCTGGAGTCGATGCCGCCGGAGAGGCCCAGAGCCACCTTCTGAAAGCCACTCTTCTGCACGTAATCCTGCAGGCCAAGAGTAAGGGCGCGGTAGACCTCCTCGCCACGGGAGGGCTCAGCTTCGGTCGCAGCGGCGGGCAGCGGCGGGCGTTGCGTGGGAGCGGCATCGGAAAAGTGGTACGTAGTCGGAGCCTTCTCAGCGTTGACCACTAGCCGCTCCTTACGTCGGCGAGGATCGTGGAGACGGGTGCGGAAGACGCCCTCCACCTCTAGGTCTGCCACCACAAGGTCTTCCTGGAACCGCTTGCCGCGCGCTAACAGCTCGCCCCGCTCATCGATGACCACGCTGCCGCCGTCGAAGACGAGCTCATCCTGGCCGCCCACCAGGTTGGTGTAGGTGACGATGACGCCGTAGTCTATGGCGCGAGTGGCCAGCATATTCTCGCGCGTGCGCCACTTCTCCACGTGGTAGGGCGAGGCGTTGATGTTGACGATGACCTCTGCGTTGGCGGCGGCCTGAAGCGCCGCGGGGCCGTTGGGATACCAGATGTCCTCACAGATGGTGACGCCCAGGGTCACCCCCTGAACCACGAATGTAGGTGCCTCCGTGCCCGCCTGGAAGTAGCGGTTCTCATCAAAGACGCCGTAGTTGGGGAGAAAATGCTTGTGGTAAACGCCCCTAAGCTCGCCGTCATGGATAACCGCGGCGGCATTGTAGATATCCGTCTGCCTATCTATATAACCCACCACCGCGGTGATGCCCTTGCAAGCGGGGAGGATGTCCTGCAACGCCTGCATGTTATCGTTGACGAACTGCGGTTTGAGGAGCAGGTCTTCCACCGGGTAGCCGGGCAGCGCCATCTCCGGAAATGCGATGACATCTACGCCCATATCCCGGGCTTGTTGAACGGCCTCAGCTATCTTGCGGGAGTTCCCCTTCAGGTCTCCCACGGTACTATTTATCTGGGCCATGGCCAGACGGAGGGTACGCATAGAACCTTACCTATTACTCATTCATTTAGCTTCACGTCCAAGCGTGCCTAGTATAGCACGTCACTAAACGCGGCTAGCACTGCACTGCTGAGGCGGTGACGCAAAGCTCTGGCCTATGCCATAATCCCTACGTTGTGCTACAAGGGAGTAGCACCAAAGGACTCATAGATGAACCAACCACCGCTTGCTCGGGCGTTGCTAGGAGAGCTCATCGGCACGTATCTGTTGGTGGGCCTAGGCACCAGTGTAGTAGCAGCAGCGGTGCTCACCGACGCGTACTCGGGACTCTGGCAGGTCGCCATCCTGTGGGGCGTGGCAGTGACCCTAGCCATCTACGCCTCCGCGGCGCTCTCCGGCGCACACATCAACCCCGCGGTGTCGCTGGCTTTTGCGCTCCATAGGCGCAGTGTGTTCCCTCTGAGCAGGCTTGGCCCCTACATTGGCGCGCAGCTCGTGGGTGGCGTGCTGGGTGGCTTCTCCACCGCTCTCTTCTTTGGCCCGTTCCTGCTGCGCTTTGAGCAGGCAGAGGGAATCGTGCGGGGAATGCCTGGCAGCGAACGCTCCGCCATGATCCTGAGTGACTACTTCCCCAACCCCGCCATGTTCGGCACGGACGAAGCAGCGCGCGCGTTAGTATCGCCACTGCACGCTGCGTCCGTAGAGGCATTCGGGACGGCCATCCTCGTCTTCGTTGTGTTTGCCCTCACCAGCAGCGCTAATGCCGCGGCTCCCTCTAGGAACATAGCGCCCCTGTTTGTTGGGCTAACGGTGGCACTCCTCATCGGCATCTTTGCTCCCATCTCCATGGCCTGTTGGAACCCCGCCCGTGACCTTGGGCCGCGCGTGGTGGCCTTTTTGCTGGGCTGGGGGCCAATCGCGTTTCCGGGACCGGAGGGCGGGTTCTGGGTGTACATCCTAGGACCGCTCAGCGGAGGAGCCGTTGGCGGTTGGGTGGCGCGCCTGGTTGGGTTTGGAGAGCAATAAGCTGTTTGCTCCCCTGCCTGGGCTATGCTATACTGCCCAGGAAAGTAGCAAGAGAAAGAGAGAGAAGAGGCGTTGCGACGCCTAGGCGCTCAGACAGCAACGGTCAAGCAAAAGATATGGATAAAGAGCAAAAGCGGGAAATTATAGACAAGTATCACGCCCACGAGACGGATACCGGTTCTTCAGAAGTCCAAGTAGCCATCTTCACCGCCAGGATCAGTCAGCTGACGGATCATCTCCGTCGGAATAAGCATGACTTCCACACCCGGCGGGCCCTTACCAGCCTGGTAGGGCAGAGGCGGCGGCACTTGGCATACATCAACCGCCAAGATGTTGATCGTTATCAGAAGCTCATCTCGAGCTTGGGTCTGCGCCGCTAACCCTTCGGTTTCGCCTCACCGCCCCTAAGTAGTGATCTTACCACTCCAAGGAAAAGCCCCTCACAGGGGTGGCTTGCGGTCATTCCCCAGTATCCTTCTCTCCCCTCTGCATCGCGCGCATACCTACCCTGGGAGGAACAACTACATATGATGCACCGAGTCGAACGCGTTCTCGGGGGACGAACCCTGAGCATGGAGACCGGTAAGGTCGCGGGCAACTCAGACGGCGCAGTAGTCGTCCAATACGGCGACTCCGTCGTTCTGGTCTCTGCGAACATGAGCCCCGAGCCCCGCGTCGGGGCCGACTTTTTTCCGCTCACCGTCGATTACGAAGAGCGCATGTACGCCGCGGGAAAGATTCCCGGCGGCTTCATCAAACGGGAGGGACGTCCCTCCACCAACGCCATCTTGGCCTGCCGGCTGACAGACCGCACTATCCGGCCGCTGTTCCCCAAGGGCTTCCGCAACGACGTACAGGTCATTGTGACCGTGCTCTCTGCGGACCAGGAGAACGATCCCGACGTGCTGGGCATCGTCGGAGCATCCGCGGCGCTCGCGCTCTCAAGCATCCCCTTCAACGGCCCCGTCAGCGGTGTCCGCGTGGGTCTGGTGGACGGCGAGTTCACTGTCAACCCCACCTTCCTCGACATTGAGAGCAGTCTCATTGACTTGGTAGTGGCCGGCTCCAGCGATGCGGTGATGATGGTGGAGGCCGGCGCCAAAGAGGTGCCGGAGCTCAAAATGCTGGACGCCATCAAGTTCGGCCAAGAGGTCAATCAAGAGATTATCGCCATGCAGCAGGAGCTGGTCCAGCTGGCGGGGAAAGAGAAACGCGTGGTTGAGCCACACGTCATCGCCCCCGAGACGGTGCAGGCCATTGCTTCTCGCATGAAGACCGACATCCTGGCTGCGGTAGCCAATCTGGGCAAATCCGAACGAGAAGAAGAGATTACGGCCCAGGCTACCGGCCTTATCGAAAGCCTTTCCGAAGAGTTTCCGGCTGATGACATCAAGACCGTCTTCCAGCAGGAGATCAAGAAAGAGATGCGACGGGGCATCCTAGAAGAGCAGCGCCGGGCAGACGGCCGCGCTCCCAGCGAGATCCGTCACATCTGGTGCGAGACGGGCGTACTGCCCCGCACCCACGGCACCGGCCTCTTCACCCGTGGTCAGACCCAGGTGCTCTCCGTAGTCACCTTGGGCACTCCCGGCGAAGGGCAGAAGCTGGACAACATTTCTCCCGAAGAGCACAAGCGCTTCATGCACCATTACAACTTCCCACCCTTCAGCGTGGGTGAGGTACGGCGTCTGGGCGGCGTAGGCCGTCGCGAGATCGGCCACGGTGCGCTGGCAGAGCGGGCTATCCAGCCTACCCTACCGGACGAAGAGGGCTTCCCTTACACCATCCGCATTGTGTCCGACGTGCTGAGCTCCAACGGCAGCACCTCTATGGGCAGCGTGTGCGGCAGCAGCCTGGCCCTCATGGACGCAGGCGTGCCTATCAGCGCTCCCGTAGCCGGTGTGGCTATGGGCCTCATCATGGGTGAAGACGGCAAATACGCCGTCCTCACGGACATTGCCGGGCTGGAAGACGCCATGGGCGACATGGACTTTAAGGTAGCCGGCACCGAAGCAGGCGTTACTGCGCTACAGATGGACATCAAGATAGCCGGACTTTCCTTTGAGGTGCTGGAAGACGCGCTGCGGCGGGCCACGGAAGGACGCGCATTCATCCTGGGCAAGATGCTGGAGACTATCTCTACCAGCCGAGAGTCCATCAGCAAGTACGCGCCACGCCTCACCAAACTGAACATCGACCCCGACAAGATTCGCTTTGTCATCGGCCCAGGCGGCAAGACTATCCGCCAGATTACCGAAGAGGCCAAGGTCACCATCGACGTTGAGAACGACGGCACGGTGATCATCGGCTCGGTAAATGAAGAGCAGACGTTGAAGGCCATCCAGATGATCGAAGCCCTCACCCGAGAGGTGGAGATGGGCGGCATCTACAACGGCAAGGTCACCCGCATCACCAACTTTGGCGCCTTTGTGGAGATTCTCCCCGGCAAAGAAGGGTTGGTACGCATTGGTGAGCTGGCCGACTACCACGTCCCCAGCGTTGAGGATGTGGTAAACATTGATGATGAGGTCATGGTGAAGGTTATAGAGATTGACCGCATGGGCCGCATCAACCTCTCCCGGCGAGCCCTCTTAGAGGGCGACGGCAACGGCGAACCGCGGGAGCCCCGTGATCCCGAAGAAGCCGGTGCGGCCCCAGGCGGCAGCGGTACGGCCGAAGGCGGCTACCGTGATCGCGGCGACCGTCCTCCAGGCGGTGGCGGTGGCTACGGCGACCGACGCCCCGGCGGCGGTGGTGGGGGTGGTTATCGTGGTGGTGGTGGCGGCGGACCGCGTAACGGCGGGGGCGGCGGCTATCGCGGCGGCGGGGGCGGAGGCGGTGGTTATCGTGGCAGCGGTGGGCCTCGCAACGGTGGCGGCGGGCCCCGCAACAGCGGCGGCGGTGGCTATCGCGGCGGCCCCGGCGGTGGCGGTGGTAACCAAGACCGCGGGTTCACTCCACCCGCAGAATAACCGCACAACTTTTAGAGATAACAAAAGCCCCCTCACCTAGGTGAGAGGGCTTTCAACATCCTTAGCTGTTGGGCTAGCCTGCTGCCAGCCACATCTCCGGATACCAGGTCTGGACGCCGGAGTTGTTCAGGTACACGTAGTACTTGTCCGGTATCGTGTCTGCGCCCGCCGCCAACTCCTTGTCCTTGATCTCCATAACCCAGCCGGTGGCGCCCTGATACTGCCCGCCGGTCACCATAATCTTGTCGTTGATCTTGAAAGCCATAGACCTTCCCTCCTACACGAAACTAGTACCCATGATTACTTTTGCTGGCCCGTTGCAGGGCCGCTGTCGCAATTTGTGTGCTGATTATAGTACAGCTGCAGAAAGATTGCGCATTCCGCTCCGATACGACCCCTTTCAGTCGTTCTGAAGAAGCGGGGCGGCTTGACGCCGTGCGCGACCCGGCCAGGGGCAAGGCACTTACGGAACCAGGTGGCGTCTTGGACATGCCCATCTGGGCAACAGAACTTACCCGTGTCTCAAATATGTGGTACAAACACTGGAGACAGGTCAGAATTGCCCGCGTTTGAGGAGGTCCCGTGAAGATTACCACCATTCTTGAGTTCATCGATCTCGGGCACATGGCGTTGCCTGAATTTCAACGCGGCTACGTGTGGAATCGAGACCAGGTTCGCGGCCTCTTCGACTCGCTTTACCGTCGCCACCCTGTAGGCGGACTGCTGGTATGGGCCACTGAGTCAGGAAGTGCCATACACCGCGGCGACGGTCCTCTGGCGACGGGTGTTGTGAAGCTACTGTTAGATGGGCAACAACGGGTCACGAGCATCTATGGTGTAGTGAGAGGGCATCCGCCGCGCTTCTTCGACGGGAATGAACTGACCTTCACCGGTCTCTGGTTCCACTTAGAGACTGAAGTATTTCAGTTCTACACGCCGTTGATGATGCAGGGAGACCCATTGTGGATTGATGTGACGGCTCTTATGCGGGGCGGTCACACAAAGCTAGGGGAGTTCATCACTGAACTGAATCAGAAACCCGAACTGGTGAGCAAGCTTAGCACCTACGTCGGCCGCTTAAATAAGCTCCTAGGGATTGGTGATGTGGATTTACACATTGAGGAGATCACTGGGGCTGATAAGACCGTTGATGTTGTGGTAGACATCTTTAATCGTGTTAACAGCGGCGGTACCAAACTCTCGAAGGGCGACTTAGCATTGGCGAAGATCTGTTCCGATTGGCCAGAGGCGAGAGGCGAGATGAAAGCAACGCTCTCCCACTGGACGGAACAAGACTACCACTTCAACCTCGACTGGTTGCTTCGCTCCGTCAATACGGCGATAACTGGCGAAGCGCGTTTC
Source organism: Dehalococcoidia bacterium (assembly GCA_965220215.1). Classification (GTDB taxonomy): domain Bacteria; phylum Chloroflexota; class Dehalococcoidia; order SHYD01; family SHYD01; genus CBDDEI01. The sequence goes on along the minus strand of OZ244809.1, from coordinate 1,681,442 downwards.
CTGTATCTCCACGAGATCGGTGCTGACCGGGTTCAGGACGGGCTTAAGCGCGCTACAAAGGCCATTGACGCCTGCCTGAACCTCATCAGCGGTAGGCTCGGTTTGGATCACGATCGGGTGCTCTTTGGCCGTTATGCCATCCCAGTGATGGTGCGTTACCTCGACCAGCGAGGTGCGAGTCTTGAACAGAAAGAAAGGGACAAACTGCTCTTTTGGTTCGTTCAGGCCGGCATGTGGGGCCGTTTTTCCGGGTCTACCGAATCCTCGATCAATCAGGACTTGGCTGCACTGGAGGGAGATGGGAATACGCTTGACCGTTTGTTGGAGCAACTTCGGCTATGGCACGGGTCATTGCGCACTGAAGCGGCGCATTTCACAGGTTGGAGCCTTGGTGCACGGTTTTATCCGGTTCTGTACATGCTGACAAGGGTGGGCGAAGCCCGCGACTGGTGCAGCGGGCTTCCCTTGAAGAGCAACCTGTTGGGGAAATTCAGTAGCCTTGAAGTTCATCATATATTCCCCAAAGCTCAACTCTACAACAAGGGCTACAAACGGCCTCAGGTGAATGCCATTGGCAACTACTGCTTCCTAACAAAGGATTGCAATCTACAGATCAGTGACAAGCGGCCTGAAGATTACTTTCCCGAAGTTGAGCAACATCATCCTGGGGCTCTAGCCTCCCAGTGGATCCCTGACGATCCAAATCTTTGGAAGCTCGAGAACTACCTGGAGTTTCTGGCGGCACGTCGTGAGTTGCTCGCAGCCGAGACCAACCGACTGATGGAGGAACTTCTGCATGGTGAAGACCGCTGGCTGGCTGGTACCCCGCGGCCCCCGCAGCTTGCCGCAACGGTTCTTGGCGGTATCACAAGCGAGGAAGAGGACGATACACTCGCCGCCCTTAACGAGTGGGTTGAAGCTCGGGCCCTACCACGCGGCATGATGGCCTACGATTACACTAACCTGGACACTGGAGAGCAGTTAGCGGTGTTGGACCTTGCGTGGCCCGACGGCTTGCAGGAGGAGCTGAGCCAGCCTGTGGCTGTGTTGCTGGACGAGGAACCGGCAACTCTGGCCATGATGAGCGCTACCAACTTCAGGTGCTTCACTAGTCCCGAGGAGTTCAAGGGTTACGTGGTGCGAGAGATTCTTCCTGCAGAGGTAAGCGTAGGCTAGACCTCACATTACTCGGTCTCGCAGATGAGCGGCCGCAGGAACTCTGCGTCTGTTTCCAAAAGTGCGCACCTAGGTCGGCAAGTTAGATTTCGAGTGGCTGAAGCTGGCGCTTTGGCTACCGTTGCCTGGACGTGCTCCTGAACCGGGTAGGGTTTACACTGAATTACAAGCGGGTGTACCGTCTCTAACGGCCTTCTACCAGCCTGAACTATCGCACCCCGAAGAAGGTGCGGGTCAGCTTTACGGCCCATCAACAACAGTAGATGCTCGGAAAAGAGTGGCAAGTACCGTAGGGGCAGGTCACTCAGCAGTGTTAGGGCACGACCCCCACCTTAGTCCTCCCCCATTAAAGGGGGAGGAAAGGACGCTGACGTTCACCGTCGACATAGGGAGGAGGAGACGAAGATGCAAGTTTCATCACCCCAAAGAGGCAACCAGGATTCTGTGTTTCATGAGCTAACAAGAAGTGTTTGTCCTACGTGTCTCAAGGTCATCGACGCTCAGATACTGCTTCGGGACAACAAGGTATTCATGCATAAGCGCTGCCCAGACCACGGTGAGTTCACGTCTTTGGTCTATGGGGATGCACAGGCCTATGCGGCATCGGCAAAGTTTAACAAGCCGGGTAGTATTCCGTTAGCGCACGCCACTTCAGTGGCCGAGGGCTGCCCGCATGACTGCGGCCTCTGTCCGGACCACCAGCAGCACGCATGTGTGGGCATTATCGAGGTGAACAGCGCCTGCAACATGGACTGCCCGCTATGCTTTGCCAACGCCGGGGCTGGGTTCAACCTTACGTTGGGGCAAGTTGAGGCGATCCTGGATAATTTTGTGGCAACGGAAGGCACAGCGGAGGTAGTCCAGTTTTCGGGAGGGGAGCCGAGTATCCACCCTGATATTATCCCGATGCTCCAAGCAGCCAAAACGCGCAACATCCGGCATGTCATGCTCAACACCAACGGCAAGCGGATTGCCCAAGACGATGCGTTTTTAGCTCAACTGGCTGAGGTTCAGCCAACAATCTATCTCCAATTCGACGGGTTTGCCAGCGAGACCTACAGGCAACTGCGGGCCGCCCCCGATATCCTTGAAGAGAAACTGCGGGCGCTGGACCGGCTGGCATCAATCGACGGTCACGTTATCCTTGTGCCCGCGATTGAACGCGGCGTTAACGAGCATGAGGTAGGTGACATCATCCGCTTCGGCCTCAAGCATCCGGCGGTGCGCGGCGTTAACTTTCAGCCGGCCTTTCACGCGGGCCGTTCCCCCTCGCACGATCCACTGCAGCGCATGACCAACCCCGACGTGATGCGTTTGCTGGAAGCACAAACCGAAGGCATGTTCAAATACAGCGACTTCATTCCGGTACCGTGTTGTTTCCCAACGTGCAACTCCGTCACCTACGCTTACGTTGACGATGAGCAGGTGACTCCTCTGACTAGATTGCTGCAGATGGATGACTACCTGGATTACATCTCTAATAGAGCGCTGCTTCACCTTGATAAGGAACTGGAGGACGCAGTGAACGCCCTCTGGTCCACGTCAGCAATCCCGGGAACGGACCAAACGGCGCAGGACTTTGCGCTAACCTGTGCTGCCTGTGGGTTACCCAGCGGCGGTCTCGACCTTGGCGAACTAACCAAACGTCTCTTTGTGGTGATGTTCCAGGACTTTATGGATCCCTGGACATTCAATCAGAAAAACGTCATGAAATGCTGCAAGGAGATCCTGTTGCCTGATGGCAAGCAGATACCGTTCTGCGCCTACAACAGCCTAGAGTACCGGGAGCAAGCGAAACAACAGCTAGCCCTTAGTCGCGGCAGCACCGAGCCGCTTACATTTACGTTTAATAAGTAGGCGCTCACATGCTTTCCAACAATCAGACATCTTCAGAGATCAAGGCGTGCTGTGCTGCCTTGTACGAGGGCGATTGGGCTACGCTGCTGTTGGGGCAGTCGCTACACCCCGGAGGAGTCGCGCTGACGGAGCAGCTTGGCAGGGCGCTTCAGTTGCAGCCGACCGCGCACGTGCTGGATGTAGCCTCTGGCAACGGCACCAGCGCGCTACACCTTTCGCAGTGCTTCGGCTGTAGGGTTATGGGCGTAGATTTTAGCGAGGTAAATGTTGCGCGTGCCCACGAGCGATCAGTCCCCCTCAATGAGCGCGGCGGGGCGGACTTTCTTCGCGGCGACTCAGAGCAGATCCCGATTCGAGACGGAGCGATGGACGCCGTCATTAGTGAGTGCGCATTCTGCACGTTCCCGGATAAGCCGGCGGCGGCGGCAGAGTTCGCTAGGGTGCTTCGTCCCGGCGGGAAGGTCGGACTAACCGATGTCTACACCACGGGTCCGCTGCCCGCTCCACTCCAGACGCTGCTGGCACACGCTGCATGCATAGCGGACGCCCGTCCGGTTGATGATTATGTGTCGGTGCTAACGCAAGCAGGGTTGCACGTGACGGTAACTGAGGACCACAGCAACGTGCTAACCACCCTCGTCAAGGAGATAGGACTGAAGCTGATGGCCGGGGAGATCCTCACGAAGATGACCACCAGTCTTCCCATTAGCAAGGAGGAACTGGCACAGGGGCAATCGCTGGCCCGCAGCGCTTTAGACGCAGTTGCCGGTGGCTTGTTGGGTTACGCGCTGATTATTGCGGTGAAGGAGTAGCGATACCCGCTGCCTTTAGTATCGCATCCTCAACTGCGAGCTTGCTGGGGACGATCCCCTGGGTTATGACCCGCCCGTTCACTGTCACGATAGGCGGGTGCCAGCCCCCTCGTATAAGCGGTTCGAGCAATGAGTTAAGCCAGGGTTTAACCGTGAGGCGCGCATCTGCAACGCCCACATGCTCTACGGCCTGCCGCACTATGGCCACGGTAAGGTCACATTCTTCGCAAACCCTGTTCGGAACTGTGAAGAAGAGCTGCCGGCCCGTTATCCGATAGACCACAACGGAAACTGGACTGTTTGTGTTCAAAGTTAGCCCTTCAGCGATTACTCTAATGGCTTAGGAAAGGTTGAGCTTCTGGGCTAGCTCACGGTTAGAGGGCTCTACCAGTACACTGCCATCGCCAAAGACAATGGTGGGCACGCTACTCATGCCGCCGTTCAGCTCCAACACGCGGCGCGCGGCTTCGGGGTCGCTTTCGATATCAATAGCGGTGTAGGGAACGCCGCGCTCATCGAAGAACTGTTTTGCTCGACGACAGTCTGGGCACCACTGGGTGCTGTACATCACGATAGGCTGCATAGTCGTCATCGGCTTGTCCTCCGCTAGTTAACTTAAAGATAAAGCGCACCTATTATACCGCAAATCAGCAGCTGGATTATGTAAGTTGTCCTGTACAAGGCGCTGTTGCAGCCGCGGAGCTTGGGCGCCAGCCGCAACAAGCCGGGCGGCCCCGCAACGCCTTGCGAGCACAACCCTAAGGCCGATTTGCTCTAACGCCAACCTATGTCAAACTTGGGAGGCGCAAATGTGCTACCCTAAAACATACGTCTGAGCGATCGCGCTGCGTGGTCACCCACAAAGAGCATCCCCTTGATCCTCAGTTCCCTTGGTCCCTTGGAGGCCTACGATGCGAGTTCACATTGGTAATCTCTCTGCTCTGACCACAGAAGAGGCGCTGCGCCTCCTCTTTAGCGCCGAAGGCGAGGTCACTACCGTCCGGTTCGTGACCGACAGCTATGTGGGGCGCTCACGAGGGTTTGCCTATGTGGAAATGCCGAATATCCCCGAGGGGGTGCGTGCCGTTAAGGCGCTCAACGGGCGTGAAGTGGACGGCAGGCCCCTGGTGGTGACGGATGAGCCAGAACGGCCTCCTCGCTCGCGCAATGATCGCCCACGCCCGGCGTCCCGTCGCAATCGGACACCGTAAGCGAGGAGAGCAGCACACCCCTATCGCTGCGGCTCCTCTGCCCTAGCTCCTTTCCTCTTATCCCTCCAGCCGCCACTAGGCGGACGATGACATTGCTTAGTCCCCCTTGACGCCTATCGCCTCTATTAGCCAAACTTAAGGCTCTAGCAGCGCGTAGGGAGGAGGAGCGGTCATGGCAGTCATTAAAGTGGTGATCACGGGAGCGTCGGGCAAGATGGCCAAGGAGACGCTGCTGGCGCTCTGCAAAGACCCGGACGCGGACCCCGCGGCGGCCGTTTCCCGCAACGCGCAAGAAGCCTATCTCCCCCTACCCGACGGCTCCGGCCTCATACCTCTGGCCAACGAGCTAGAACCCCTGCTGCAACGTGTGCAGCCGGATGTGCTGGTGGACTTTACCAGCGCGCCTTACGCGGTCGCGGCGGCCAAGGTGGCTATTGCGCACGGTGTGCGGCCGGTCATCGGCACCTCCGGACTGAGCGCGCCGGACGTGGCGGAGCTGGTGTCGTTGTGCCAGAATGCGCAGCTCGGCGGCGTGGTGGCGCCTAACTTTGCGCTGGGCGCGGTGGTGCTCATGCGCCTAGCAGCCATCGCCGGGCGGTACTTCGACTACGCCGAGATCATAGAGCAGCACCACGAGGCCAAGGCGGACGCGCCCTCCGGCACCGCCATAGCGACCGCGCAGATGATGGCCCAAGAGCGGGGCAAGGCCTTCACCACCGCAGCGACAACAAAGGAGACACTGCCCCACTCCCGCGGGAGCGCGGTAGAGGGCGTGCCGCTGCACAGCGTGCGCATGCCGGGGCTGATGGCGCACCAGGAGGTGCTCCTGGGCAGCGCGGGGCAGACGCTGCGCCTCCGCCACGACACGTTGAGCCGGGAGTGCTACATGCCCGGCGTGCTGCTGGCGGTAAAAGAGGTCATGAAGCTGGACCGCATGGCGGTAGGTCTGGACAAGCTGCTGGAGCTATAACGCCAACGCGTCACCCAGACCCGTGAGCATTAACAGCGCAAAGGATAATGGGGAGGCTGCTGGCGAGCACTGGTCGTTGAACCACGCAGGGCCGCCCCGCCACCCCAGATTGCTTCGGCGCTCTGCGGAGCTTCTCGCAAAGACAGCGGGGCAGGGCTGCACCACCGCAGAGACAAAAGTGGACGACTCCGTGGTTTCCTTCGCTCCGTTCAGGATAAACTATGGGCTCACCATGAGTTGGATTGCATCTTTACCTCTATGGCATCAGGCGTAGTAGAATAAACCCTGCTTACGAGCAGGCAGTACGAAAGCTCTAAGTGCCCGTGAGAGGCGACGCTGGCAAGAGGAACGTGGAGGCCGCTATGGCAATGACAACTATCGGACGGGTGGTAACGGCAATGGTCACGCCCTTTGACGGGGCAGGCCAGGTGGACTATGCCCAGGTAAAGCGGCTGGCTCAGGGGCTGGTGGCCTCCGGCACGGAAGCGCTGGTGGTCAGCGGCACCACGGGAGAGTCGCCCACCCTGAGCGCCGAGGAGAAGCTGGGCCTCTACCAGGCTGTGAAAGAGGCCGTAGGCGACCGTGCGGCGGTCATCGCGGGCACTACTACCTACAACACTGCGGAGAGCGTGCACCTGACGGGCGAGGCGGACACTGCGGGCTTCGCAGACGCCTTCCTGCTCACCGTGCCCTATTACAACAACCCGCCCCAGGAGGGGCTCTACCAGCACTTCAAGGCCATCGCCGCGGCTACGGACAAGCCGTGCGTCCTGTACAACGTCCCAAGCCGCACCGTGCGGAACATGGAGACGGCCACCACCATTCGCCTCAGTGAAATCGAGAACATCGTAGGCGTGAAGGAGGCCAGCGGCAATCTGGACCAGATCACCAAGGTCATCCAGGGCGTTGGGCCGAACTTCCGGGTGTGGAGCGGCAACGACAGCGATACGCTGCCCCTCCTGGCGCTGGGCGGCTACGGCGTGGTGAGCGTGGCGAGCCACCTATGCGGCCTGCAGGTGAAGTCGATGATCGACCTGTTCCTGTCGGGCGAGACGGCCCACGCGGCGGCCATCCATGCGCGGCTGCTGCCGCTGGTGAATGCGCTGTTCATCATGGCCAACCCCATTCCTATAAAGTATCTGCTGAACCAGGTGGGCTTCTCCGTGGGCGCACCCCGGCTACCCCTGGTGGAGCCGGACGAAAAGACCGCGGCCCAACTCCGAGAGGCCGTTGCGGGCCACCGCATCGACCTGCCGGTGCCGGCGGCCTCGTAAGACGTCCCATACCCGCTTACCCTTGCCCTACCAGCAGGCTGGCTCTCCTAAGCGATTTGCGGGAGGCGAGCGCTCCATTGAACGTGCCGGAAAGGCAGACCAATAACGTGGGCTATCTCGAGCAACGCAGCTCTCTTAACGCGCGCTGCGGCGCCAGGCCGATGACACTGCGGGATAGAGCGCATGCCTGATTCGCCAGCCGACCGTATCGCCAGCACGATCCAGGAGATCCGTCCGCTGGACCGAGGGGCCATGCGGTTGGCCCGCGCCCGGCAAGGACAGCTCACCAAACCCGCGGGCGCGCTTGGGCGGCTGGAGTCGCTCTCCGTCCACCTGGCGGGCATCACCGGCAGCCTAAACCCTCCGCTGGAACGCAAAGCGGTGGTGGTAATGGTCGGCGACCACGGTGTCACCGCCCAGGGCGTCAGCGCCTATCCCTCAGACGTCACTCCCCAGATGGTGCTGAACTTCCTGCAAGGCGGCGCGGCCATCAATGTGCTGGCGCGGCAGGCGGGCGCGCGCGTGGTCGTTGTGGACGTGGGCGTTGCCAGCGAGCTGCCGGAGCACCCTGGGCTGGTGCGGGCAAAAGTCGCACCGGGCACCCAGGACTTCACCCGCACCACGGCCATGACCCGGGACCAGGCGGAGCAGGCCGTTCTCGTAGGGTTGGAGGTGGCGGCCCGCGAAGTGGCGCAAGGGCTGGACGTGCTGGGCGTCGGAGAGATGGGCATCGGCAACACCACGCCCGCAGCGGCGCTCACTGCGGTGTTCACCGGCGCGCCGCCGGAGCGGGTGGCCGGTCGCGGCACCGGACTGGATAGCGCGGGCGTGGCCCGCAAAGTCGCCGCGCTACGGCAGGGGCTGGAGCTTCACCGCCCGGACCCGACGGATCCTATCGGGACGCTGGCGCAGGTGGGCGGACTGGAGATTGCAGGACTGGTTGGGCTGATGCTGGGCGGCGCAGCGCACCGGGCGCCGGTAGTGGTAGACGGCTTTATCACGGGAGCCGCGGCCTTGGTGGCGGCGGCCATTGCGCCCCCGGCCAGGGAGTATCTCATCGCCAGCCACCGCTCGGTGGAGCCGGGGCATCGCGCGGCGCTACGGCTGCTGCGGCTGCGGCCACTCCTCGACCTCAACCTGCGGCTCGGCGAGGGCAGCGGCGCCGCGCTGGCCTTTCCCCTGCTGGATGCCGCGGTACGTATCTTGAATGAGATGGCGACCTTTACGGAGGCAGGCGTCTCGGAAGCGCTGCCTGAAGACGTGCGGTAGCATTGCAGCACACGCTCACTCTCGCTGAGCTGGCCGCCTTTCGGCATTGCGAGGAGCCCACACACGCCTTATCCTGCTGGTGATAACAGGAGCACAACCAGCCTTACCCTTCCTAGCAAAGGACGCTCAATAGATGCCCATTCTGGCGGCACTGCGCTTGCTCACCATCATCCCCATTAGCTCCCGAGAGGCTACGCCGGACGAGATGCACCGCGCGCCTGGCTACTTTCCCCTAGTGGGCCTTCTTCTTGGCGTAGGACTACTGCTCCTGGACCTGCTTCTGCGTCTCATTCTGCCCCCTAGCGTCACCAGCGCGCTGTTGCTGGTTGCCCTCATTGCCATCACAGGCGGGCTCCACTTGGACGGGCTGGCCGACACCTGCGACGGCGTGTTCAGCGCCGCCGATCCCGAACGGCGCTTGGAGATCATGCGGGACAGCCGCGTAGGGAGCTACGGCGTGGTAGGAGTGGTCAGCGCGCTGCTAGTGCAGTACGTCACCCTGACCGCGCTGCCTATGGAGGACCGCAGCGCAGCGCTGGTGCTGATGACCACCACCGGCCGCTGGGCTATGACCTACGCGCTCGGCAGCTTTCCTTACGCTCGCTCAGTGGGGCTGGGCTCCGCCTTTAACGCCGGGCAGAGCACAACGGCAACGATGGCCATCGCGACGGTAACAGCGGGCCTCGCGGCGGTGCTCCTAGGCGGCCTATGGGGACTCCTGCTGATGGTGGTGGTCTGGGGAACGACGCGCGGGATCGCCTTCCTCCTGGAGCAGCGTCTGTCTGGCCTAACAGGAGACACCTACGGCGCCATTAACGAGGCTATCCAGACGCTGACGCTGCTAGCGTTGGTGGCGCGGCCATAGGGCAGGGGAGGCCTGAGGGTTAGTACCTCGAACGGGGTTTTTCCCGACCACCGGCAAAGAGGCTTCGCCTGCCTGAACGCATTATTGTCAACTCCCGTGCCCGCTCATCCTTGACCACGGACAGGGGGGACGCTTATGCTGATGCGTAGCTCAACCCCCAACATCTCGCAATCTTGGACAGAATGCCCACGAGCGCACGCCGTCCGAGCTGAGGAAAGAAGCAACCGTGTCCTGGAGTCGCACTGAGAGGCCCACCGAAGAGCCCGGTAGCCGCTGGGCCATGTTTTCCGCCCTTCGCTACCCCAACTTCCGCCTCTATTGGATAGGCCAGCTCACCTCCGTCCTGGCCCAGAACATGCAGCACGTGGCCCTGTACTGGCTGGTGCTGGTGCTCACGGATTCCCCCTTGATGATCGCCATGACGGGGCTAAGCCACGCCATCCCTACGATCGCGTTCACGTTTATCGGCGGCGTGGTGGCCGACCGAACCGACCGGAAGAAGCTGCTCGCGGTTACACAATTAGTGCAGGCAGTCCTCTTTTTCATCATCGCGGCCTTGGCGGGGACCGGCTTCATCGAGGTGTGGCACATCCTGGTCTTCGGTTTCCTTACAGGCATCGCGAGGGCCTTCGACCAGCCCAGCCGGCAGGCCATGCTCCCGCACCTCATCGAGCGCAAAGACCTGGCATACGCGGTGGCCATCAGCGGGACGGTGTGGCAGCTCTCCCGGCTCACAGGCCCCGCCGTTACAGGCGTGCTCATTGCCACTTCCGGCGCGGCGGCGGCCCTCTTTGTAGGCGGCTGCGGCTACCTCATCTTTCTGATCCTGCTCTTCTTCATCAAGCTGGACGCGCCCCTCACCCGTCCGGGAGAGAAGGGCATGCTCTCGGAGATTTTGGAAGGGCTGCGTTTCATCCGCCACAATGAGATCTTTTACAGCCTCATTACCCTTACCTTCTTCAACAGCGTCTTTGGCTCGTCCTACACCATCCTTATGCCGGTAATCGCACGGGACGTGCTTAAGGTTGGCTCTACGGGGTACGGCTTCCTTCAGTCCACCGGCGGAGCGGGGGCGCTCTGCGGCACACTGATAGTGGCCTACTTTGCCCGCAGTAGGAACAAGGGGATGCAAGCTATCCTCGGAGCCACCACGTTCGGTCTGCTGATCATCGCCTTTTCCACGTCCACCTTGTATCCGGTATCCCTGGCTATCATGCTGTTCATGGGCATGGCGGGGCAGTTCTACCAGACCTCCATCAATACCACGCTCCAGCTGGAGCTTCCCGATGAGTACCGCGGCCGTGTGATGGGGATCTACGGGCTTACCTGGAGCCTCATGCCTCTGGGCGGCACCATCTCCGGCACCATCGCAGAGTTCATGGGCGCACAGTTTGCCATCGGCTTTGGCGGCTTCCTGGTAGCGACCATGGCGCTCTCCGTTGCCGCCTTCCTGCCTCGCGTACGCAACCTCTCCGTCGGTTCCTAGAGCGCCATGGCTACTACACCCACTCCCCGCATCGTCATCGCCGGCGTCACCAGTGGCGTAGGGAAGACCACGGTTGCCGCGGGGCTTATCGGTGCGCTGCAAGCCAGGGGCCTACAGGTGCAGCCCTACAAGTGCGGGCCGGACTACATCGACCCAAGCTACTTGAACCAGGCCGCACAGCGGGTGACCCGCAACCTGGATAGCTGGATCCTCCCAAACAACGTGGTGCGCGAGCTATTTGCCCGCAGCGCTGCCGAAGCCGACGCTGCGGTCATCGAGGGGATGATGGGGCTGTATGACGGCCGCACCGGCGAGGGCGAGGTTGGCAGCACGGCCCACATTGCCAAGCTGCTGGCAGCGCCGGTAGTGCTGGTGCTGGACGCCAGCAAGGTGGGCCGAAGCGCCGCGGCCACCGTCCTGGGTTTCCAACGCTTTGACCCTGCCCTCGCGCTGAAAGGCGTCATCCTCAACCAGGTCGCCGGCGAGCGCCACCGCCAGATCGTGACCGAGGCCATCGAGGCCGCTACAGGTCTGCCAGTGTTGGGCGCGCTGCCCAAGAGCGATGCCTTCCACCTGGCCGAGCGTCACCTGGGGCTGGTGCCCGCGCCCGAAGACCCAGACGCCGGCAAACGGGTAGAGGCGCTGACCGCTGCCATCAACGAGCACTGCGACATCGATAAGCTGTGGGAGATCGCCCAGAGTGCGCCGCCGGTGGAAGCCGCGCCTACCCGGCTTTTCCCAAAGACGCCGCCAAAGCCCAGGCCGCGCATAGGAGTGGCGCTGGACAGCGCGTTCAGCTTCTATTACCAGGACAATCTGGACCTGCTGGAGGCCTGGGGGGCAGAGCTCGTCCCCTTTAGCCCGCTGGCAGACGAGCGGCTGGAAGAATCCATCCACGGCCTCTACATTGGCGGTGGCTTCCCGGAGGTGTACGCCCAGGAGCTGACGGCTAACCGGCTGCTGATGGAGGACATCCGGCGACGGGCGGCCGCAGGCATGCCGGTGTTTGGCGAATGCGGCGGCCTTATGTATCTCAGCGAGGGCATCAAGGACTTTGAGGGCAGGCTCCACACTATGGTGGGGCTTATCCCGGGCGTCTGCGTCATGGAACGCCGCCGGGTGGGCCTGGGCTACCTCACCGTTGAGTCCAGCCAGCCCTCCTTCCTGGTCCCCCGCGGCGAGAAGGTGCGCGCCCACGAGTTTCACTGGTCACGGTTGGAGCGAGCCTTCCCGCTAGAGCGCACTGCCTTTAGGGTGCAGGGCCCGTCGGAACGCCAGGAAGGCTACACAGACATGAACATCCTGGCATCCTATGTGCATTTTCACTTTGGCGCGAACGCGGAGCTGGCGCCGCGCTTAGTGGCGGCATGCAGCGCCTGGAGTGAAGGCGAGTGACTGCAATAGACGCGCTTACCATGCTGGGCCTGGCGGTAGCCCTCGACCTGCTCTTTGGGGAGCCGTCCAACCGCTTCCACCCCGTTGCGTGGATGGGGCGGGCAATCGAAGGGCTGCTGGCGAGGAGCCCGCAGGCTGGCAACGCCCGGCAACTCGCCTACGGCGCGCTCATAGTGACTGCGCTGCTGGCGCTCTTCCTGCTCCCGGCATGGGCCGCGCTGGAGTGGCTGCAGAGCTACGCCACAGTAGGATACGTGCTGGCAGGGGCGTTGGTACTGAAGACCAGCTTCTCGATCCGAGCGCTGTGGTCGTCCGCCGCAGGAGTGCGGAGCGCCCTGGCCGCCGCCGACCTTCCGGCCGCGCGGCAGGAGCTGGGTCAGCTAGTGAGCCGCGATACCGCGGCTCTCACCGCGCCACAGGTCGCGGCGGCGGCTATCGAGTCGACTGCGGAGAACTTCACGGACAGCGTGGCCGCGCCCCTCTTTTACTTTGTGCTCTTCGGTCCGCTGGGCGCACTGGGCTACCGGGTGGTGAACACCCTGGACGCCATGGTAGGCTATCATGGCCGCTACGAGTACCTGGGCAAAGCCGCCGCTCGCCTGGACGACCTGCTCAACCTAATCCCCGCCCGCACCAGCGGACTGCTGCTGACCGTATGCGCGGCCGCGGGCAGGGGCAGCGTTGCCCGTGCCTGGCGCACCATGTGGAGTGACCATAGCGTGACCGAAAGCCCCAACGCAGGCTGGACTATGAGCGCAATGGCCGGCGCTCTAAGCGTGCGCCTGGAGAAGGTGGGCTTCTATCAGTTGGGGGCAAGCTATCCGGAACCCACCACCCGGGACGTGGAGCGCAGCCTGCGGCTCCAGGGTGTCGCGGTGGGAATGGCGGTACTGTTGACTGCCCTGGGAACGGTTGGTCTTTATGTCTAGTTTGTTCAAGCTTGACCGGGCGCGGCGGGCGCCGCTAACGCCGGTAGCCCACGGCGGCTTGCCGGCAGAAGCGCTACGCGCGCTCGGTCTGGACCCGGACGCTATCCTGGATTTCAGCGTGAACACCAACCCCTTCGGGCCATCGCCGCGAGCACTGGCTGCGGTGCGGGAGGCCGACGTCACCCGCTATCCTGACCCTGCGGCGACACAGCTGCGGGTCGCCTTGAGCGGCGCGCTGGGCGTCCCCGCCGATCACCTACTGGCAGGCAACGGAGCGGTGGAGCTTATCTGGCTGACGGCGCGCGCCTACCTGGCCCCCGGCGACCGCGCGCTGGTGGTGGGCCCAACGTTTGGGGAATACGCGCAGGCCAGCCAGGCCGCGGGCGCAGAGGTGATCGGCTACGACACGGCTGCTGAGGACGCCTTCACCATAGACCTGTCTGCGGTGGAGGCTCTGCTGACGGCACATCGGCCCCAGGTGGCTTTCCTGTGTAACCCAAACAACCCCACCGGCACGTTTGTAACGCCGGCAGCCCTGGCTCCGCTCATCCAACGGTTCCAGGAAACGCTGTTCCTGGTGGACGAGGCCTATCTCTCTTTCATGGACCAGCCGAAGGAGGAGCGCTCCTGTATCTCCCTCGGAATGCCGCACAACCTACTAGTAGTGCGCTCCATGACCAAGGACTGCGCCATCCCCGGCCTGCGCCTGGGCTATGCCGTGGGGCAGCCGGAGCCGCTGGCATCCCTGCAATCGCAACAGCCGCCGTGGGCCGTCAATGCGCTCGCGCAGGCGGCAGGCGTGGCTGCGCTGGGTGATCCGGATCACGTGACGCGCTCGCTGGCAGGCGTCCAAGAAGCGAAAGCCTATCTCATTGAGGCATTGACCCGTCTGGGGCTAGGGCCACTGCCATCCCATACCAATTTCTTGCTCATCCCGGTCGGCGACGGTGCGGCCTTCCAGCGCGCGCTGTTGGACGAGGGCTGCTACGTACGAGACTGCGCGTCCTTTGGCCTACCGCAGTACGTGCGGATCGGCGTGCGGACGCTACCGGAGTGCCGACGCCTAGTAGCAGCCCTCGAGCGGACTCAGACATTAAGAGGCTGCGCGCGTGACCGCTAAACTGCTGATGCTCCAGGGGACGGCCTCTTCAGTGGGCAAGAGTCTGCTGGTGGCCGCGCTGTGCCGCATCTTCCGGCAGGATGGCCTGCGGGTGGCTCCCTTCAAGGCCCAGAACATGTCCAACAATGCGTTTGTGACTGAGGAGGGCGGCGAGATTGGCCGGGCCCAGGCCGTGCAGGCCCACGCCGCACAGGTCGCGCCCCACGTAGACATGAACCCCATCCTCCTCAAGCCTCAGGCGGAGGCCCGGTCCCAGGTGGTAGTGCTGGGCAAGGCCAGCGAGACCTTGAGCGCTCGGGAGTACTACCAGCGCAAGCAGGAGCTGTGGCCGGTGGTCACCGATGCGCTGGAGCGGCTGCGGACCAGCCATGACGTGGTGATCATTGAGGGGGCGGGCAGCCCCGCAGAGATCAACCTGAAGCAGTACGACATCGTGAACATGCGGGTGGCCAGGGAGACCGAAGCGCCCGTGATCCTGGTAGGCGACATTGACCGCGGCGGCGTGTTTGCGCACTTGGTAGGCACCCTAGAGCTGCTGGAGCCGGAGGAGCGCGCCCTGGTGCGCGGCCTGCTCATCAACAAGTTCCGGGGCGACAAGAGCCTGCTGACCGACGGCCTCACCTTCATTCAAGAACGCACCGGCGCACCGGTCCTGGGCGTGGTGCCCTATCTGCGCGACCACGGTGTACCGGAAGAGGACTCGGTGGCGTTGGACAACGCTATCCAGGCAGACGGCCGCGGCAACGAAGCGCTGCTGGACATCGTGGTGATCCGGCTCCCCCACATTGCCAACACCAACGACTTTGAAGCGCTGGCCGCAGAGCCCGCGGTGCATCTCCGCTACGTGAGCGATCCCGCAGCGCTGGGCGACCCGGACCTGGTCATCCTCCCCGGCAGTAAATCCACTATTGAAGACCTTTTGCAGTTGCGGAAGCGCGGCCTGGCCAAGCAACTCATGCTGCGCGCCGGAGAGCACAAGCCCATCCTGGGCGTCTGCGGCGGCTATCAGATGTTGGGCTACGTGATCAGAGACCCAAACCGCGTGGAATCTGCGAAGAAGGAGGCTCCGGGTCTGGGGCTCTTGCCCATAGAAACGGTGTTCCAGGCGCGCAAGATCACGGAGCAGGTGGAGGGCACAACCGCGGCGAGCCCAGGCATGTTGAGCGGCGCGAGCGGCAGCACCGCCCGCGGCTACGAGATCCACAGCGGGGTCAGCACCACGCTGAGCGCAGTGGCGCCCCTGTTCCGGCTCAGCTCTCGCGGCGGTAACCCCTGCGACGAGCTGGACGGCGCGGTGAGCCCGGACGGCACCATTGCGGGCACCTATATGCACGGCTTATTTGACGAAGCGGACTTCCGTCAGGCCTACCTACGCGCGGTGGCGCGCCACAAGGGTCTCCCCGACCTGCCGTTGCCGGAGCAGCCCAGCCTGGACACGCTGCTGGACCGCCTAGCCGCGCAGGTACGGGCAAACCTGGATATGCGCCAGGTTTACCAGATCACTGGAGTGGACGTATAAGCGCTAAGCGATTCATCCTTATCTTGGGTGGCACTCGCAGCGGCAAGAGCGACTTTGCCGTGAAACTAGCCCAAGACATTGGCGGCGAGTGCCTCTTTGTCGCCACCGCTCGGGCGGAGGACGATGAGATGCGGGCGCGCATTACGGCGCACCAGGCGCAGCGGCCCCGCGAGTGGCGGACGTTGGAGATGACAGAGCAGATCGCTGACGCACTGGAGGCGGAGGCGCACCGGGCGTCTGTTGTGCTTCTGGACAGCGTCACACTGTGGGTGGCAAGCGTGCTGGCGTCGGCTTCACCACAGGGGCTGGAGCAGCCGGACGCGGCGGCAGCAGAGAGCGCGCTGGCCGCGGAGCTGGGGGGCTTCCACGACTGGTATCGCGGCAGCGCGGGCTCAGTCATTGTCGTCAGTGACGAAGTGGGCATGGGTCTCGTGCCGGAATCGGCTTCGGGGCGGGCGTTCCGGGACCTGCTGGGGAGCGCCAACCAGCGGCTGGCAACCATCGCCACGGAGGCGTACCTGCTGGTGGCAGGCATCCCGGTGGAGCTGAAGCAGCTTGCGGCGCGGCCCTGGCGACAGGACACGCCCTACGATGAACCCCATTTGTGAAAAATGTGCATTTAGGCATAGACGGAATAGGGGCTTATTGGGTATGATAGTAACTGAACATAAGCGACTTTATTGGCGCTTGAACGAAGTGCGCCGGCCGACGAGGCGATTTAGGAAGGTAGAGTGTCTTTCGTAACTTTTGAGAACCGTTTCTACGAGCTTTATTTGGATTTTTTCCGCCACGCAGAAGCCGGCCGCCGCTGGAATATCGATAAAGACATCCCCTGGGACAAGTGCAACCCGGAAACCAACGATAAAGTTGCGTATCTGGTAGAAGGCTTTACCGGGGTAGAGATGTATCTCCCCGACTACACCTCCAAGATCCTGCATCTGGTAAGGAAGAGTCGCGGCCGCGCCTGGTTCCAGGCAAACTGGGGCTATGAAGAGTCCAAGCACTCCATCGCCCTGGACACGTGGCTGGTGCGCTCCGGCAAACGGACCCAGGAGCAGGTACGGGAGTATGGGGATGCGCTCCTGGAAAAGGAGTGGGACATGCCCTTCAACACCCCCACACAGATGATGGTCTACACCACCCTGCAGGAGCTAGCGACCCAGCTCAACTATCGACGGCTGCGGGAGCTAGCCCGCCAGGAGAACGATGAGGCGCTGGTAGCAACGCTCAACTTCATTGGGCGTGACGAGGCCGCGCATCACAAGTTCTTCAAGGATGGCGTGAAACTGCTCATTGAAGAGGACCGGGACAAGACGCTGGAAGACATCCAGATTGTGCTCAGCCAATTCAAGATGCCCGCCATTGACCTGATTCCGGACTGGCAAGAGTACCTGAACACCATTGTGGACATGGGGCTATTCTCCGCCCGCCTGTACATGACCGACGTAGTGCAGCCTGTCCTGAAAGCCTGGGATATCTCCCGCTCCGAGCTGAAGACCGTAATGCAGGAGAGCGGCACAGAAGGCCCCAAGGTACAGCCCGCTCTCAACTTCGTGCGCTAGCGCCCGTACTCCGTACAGTAGCATCCCACCCCCATCCTAACCTTCCCCCGTGAGAGGGGGAAGGAACTGAGCGCCGGGGTTCTAGACTGCATAAGCTCTCGCGCCTCGCTGTTTACGGGAAAGGTGGGGGTCGTCCCCCCAGGCTTCGCGGTCTGCTGCTACAATGGGCAGCGTAGTCCGCAGTCGATTAGCGGCAGGAGGCGCCCATGACCAGTGATTCCTTGCAGTCCTTACGAGACGCCATCGTGGCGGCGTCCCGATCCCTCACTCAGTCCGGCATCATGCCCATCAGCCACCACGGGAACTTTAGCGCCCGGGTGCCCAACACCGACTCTATGCTCATCACCGGCGGCGGCTCCCTAGATAACCTGCAGCCGGAGCAGCTTGCACTTGTTGACCTGGATGGGAAGCTGCTCCAGGGAGAGCTCACCACCTCCAACGCGGAGACCGTCCACATGCACGCGGTGGTGTACAAGCACCATCCAGAAGCCGGCGCGGTAGTGCACACTCACTCGCCCTTTGCCACCGCCTTCGCAGTAGCGGGGCGCGCGCTGGCCTGCTCCTACGAAGCGATGGTGCGCGGCGGCATGACGGAGGATGTTCCCATTGCTCACTATGGTCCGCGCGGCTCGCAGATAGCGATTGCGAACATAGCGGCAGCGATGGCCGGCGGTAAGGAGCAGCGGGCAGTGCTGCTGGAGAACCACGGCGTCCTGGCGTTCGGCCCTGACCCCCAGGGCGCGGCCCGCGCCAACGTTGTGCTGGAGGAGGCTGCTCAGATCTCGCTGTACGCGGAGAGTTTGGGCGGGGCCAAGCCCATACCGATGGAGATGCGCAAGGCCACACTGGAGCGCCGCGACCAGTTCGCGCGGGAAGGCACTCAGCGGGCGTAGTAAAAGCCCACTCACATTAGGGGTCTGCTTGCCCCTGCCTGCGGCAGGCAGGCCTGCCTGCGGCAGGCAGGCCTTCCTGCGGCATGCGGGCCTCTCTCCCGTAGGCAGGCTTCGACAAGCCAGGATGAGCTGCGCCAACGTCGTTCGCGCACAACCAAACCCTCTCGTTTAGCTTTGCTTAAGCGTGGATGCTATAATGGGTCGCATTCCCCCGAGCTAACAGCTATGCAGAGCACCACTTCATCTTCCCCTACTCCTCCTTCCGCATCTGAGGTAAGGCCAAGGCGGCAGAGCCGCTTCCAGATGTTCTCCGCGCTGCGCCATCAGAACTATCGCTACTACTGGATAGGCATCATTGGCTACACGCTGAGCGTCCAGATGGCCACCATAGCCAACGGGTGGCTGGTCTACGACCTCACCAGCTCTCCCGCATACCTGGGGCTTGTGGGCGTCAGCATGGCGGCGCCCACTATTGTGCTCACCCTTTTTGGCGGCCTTATGGCGGACATGCTGGACAGGCGCAAGCTGGTGCTCGTCATGCAGATACTGACGGCAATCGTCGCGCTGGCCGTGGCCTACCTAACGTTTGCGGGGCTGATACGGGTGGAGCACATCATAGTGGCGTCGTTCCTGACGGGAGCTTTCCAAGCCTTTGACCAGCCGGCCCGGAGCGCTATGATCCCGCAGCTAGTAGAGCCGGAGAGCTTGATGAATGCGATCGCGCTGCAGTCCTTGGGCTGGCAGATCACGCGCGTGGCGGGTCCGGCCATCGGCGGAGTGATCATCAGCGTGTTCGGCATCGCTACCTGCTTCCTCGTGATTGCTCTGTGCCTGGTGGCGATGATCTGGGCAATGATCAAGGTGGACATCATTCACCAAGCGTCTGCGGCCAACAAGCAGAACATGGCAAAGAGCATGATGGAGGGGCTCTCTTATATCAATGACCATCCATTTGTCTTCGCCCTCGTCGGCATGACCTTCTTCGGCGCCATCTTCGGGATGTCCTACATCATTCTCATGCCCGTGTTCGCTCGGGACGTGCTCCACACCGGCGCTGAGGGATTCGGGCTGTTAATGGGCGCGTCGGGCATAGGCGCGCTGGCCGGCAGCACTATCGTCGCATCCCTAGGGAACTACCAGTTCAAGGGACGACTGATGATCTCCACAACAATGGGGTTCGGGCTAAGTCTACTGTTCTTCGCGCTGTCCCAAAACTTCGTGCTATCCCTAGTGCTGATGGTAATAGCCGGTCTGACGAACTCGCTCTATATGACCACCGCCACCACCCTGCTCCAGGCCAATATCCCCAACGAGCTGCGAGGGCGGATTATGGCCATCTACACCATGTGCTGGAGCCTTGTTCCCCTGGGCGGCATGCTGGGCGGCGCCGTGGCCACTGTTACCAGCGCAGCGCTGGCGGTAGGCGCAGGCGGCGCTTTAGTAGCGGGCATGGCCGGCTTTGCGGTCGCTCGTCTGCCGCAGATCCGTCAGGCGTAGTCCCGTGGCTGAGGACCTGCTTACCACCTGTCTCCACCAGGAACACCTGGCCCTGGGCGGCCGTATGGTGCCGTTTGCCGGATGGCACATGCCCGTGCAATACGAGAGCATTATTGGGGAGCACCATGCCGTGCGCCGGCAGGCCGGGATTTTCGACGTGTCCCACATGGGCCGGCTCTACTTCAGCGGCGCCGGCTGCGGCGACCTGTTGCAGCGCGTCCTTACCTGCGATGTCTCCAAAATTGACCCAGGACACGCCCGCTACGCGCTGATCTGCCTTGAGGCTGGGGGCATCTTGGACGACGTGATCCTCTACAACCTGGGCAACGGCGAGTATCTGCTCATCTGCAACGCCGCCAACACCCCCGCGGTGCTGGACTGGCTGGCGCAGTGGACGCAGCCGGGCCAGGAGGTGGCGATAGACAACCGCACGGCGGACACGGCCATGATCGCGTTGCAGGGGCCGCAGGCGGTCGCCCACGTAAACGCCCTGCTTGGAGCCGACAACCAGGCGGTGCAGCTCAAGGCGTTCCAGTGGACCGAAAGCCTGTGGCGGAGCCAGCCGCTGTTCGTTGCCCGCACGGGCTACACCGGTGAAGCTGGCTTTGAGCTAATTGTGGGGGCGGATGATGCGCCGTCGCTGTGGCAGGCGCTGGTCGAGCGGGGTGTGACGCCCTGCGGCCTGGGCGCGCGGGATACCCTGCGCCTGGAGGTCTGCTACCCGCTCCACGGCAACGACATCTCTCCGGAAACCAATCCCGCCCAAGCGGGCCTGCTGTGGACGGTGGCGCTGGACAAGGGCGACTTTATCGGCCGCGAGCCCATCGCGCAGGCCAAGGACGCGGGAACGGCCACGCGGCTCATCGGTTTTGAGCTCACTCAGCGCGGGGTGCCGCGGTCCCACTGCGAGCTTCTCTCGCTAGGGCAGGTGGTGGGTCAGGCAACCAGCGGCGGCCATAGCCCAACCCTGGAGAAGGGCATTGGACTGGGATACGTGCCCGCCGCGTTGACGAAGGTGGGGACGGAGCTAGAGGTGGACATCCGGGGCAACCGGGTGCCGGCCAGGGTAGCGCAACGGCCTTTTTACAAGCGTGCGCCATAAGAAACGGGCGCAAATTAAGTCTATTCTGTCCTATTAGGCGCATGAGAAAAGCGGACCGAATATACCGCATGAAGGCAAGAAAGGTCTTGCTCCCACCCATACCCCTAAGCTAGTATTATCGATCGAGTCCTCCTCTCAGAATTGAGTATCCGTAAACAAGCATCGCTATCCCTCTACGCGTAAGGCAGGACAACGCGTCCAGGAAGCTTAGCAGACAGCAGTAGGAGCAATCACGTGGCGCAACGCCGCACTCAAGAAGTCGAAAACCTCTGGCTAGCCAGAGCCCTCTGGGATCTGCACGCCGTCCGTTTCGGGGACTTCACCCTGGGCCGGAGCACGACGCACTCCCCCGTCCACGTCAACGTCCGCCGCATCATCAGCCGGCCTCGCGTGCTGCGTCGCGCGGCGCGTGCCATGGCCAATGAGTATGCTACAGACCAGGGACGGCTCCACCCCCACTTCCAGCCCTTTGACCTGGTGGCCGGCATCCCGTTCGGCGGGCTGCACATTGGGACCGCATTCTCTCTGGCCACTAACACGCCCATGATCTACGTGCATACTCGTGATGAGGATAACCGTAATCACCTCCTGGAAGGCGCATACGAGCCTGACCAGTCCGTCCTCCTGCTGGACGACCTCATCACCACCGGCGGCAGCGTACTGGATACCGGCGCGCTGCTGAAGGAGGAGGGGCTGCAAGTGAAAGACATCATGGTGCTGGTAGACCGCGGCGTGGGCGCAACCGCTCGCCTGCGTCAGCAGGGCTACAACCTCTACTCCGTGCTCACCCTTGAAGTAATGCTCAACTACTATCTCTCCACGGGCCGCATAGAACAAGCCTTGCACCGCAAGTGCTGCGAGTTCCTAGAGGAGCAGCGGGCCACCTACGGCGACGGCTAATCCTCCCTATTTCACAGACAACAAGCAGACCTAGATAAGCGAAGGAACTATGGCAGAACAAGCTCCTCCCGGCGATCCAACTAGCTATCGCTTCAGCAAGGAGCACGAGTGGCTGGCCACCGATGCGTCCGGCGAGGCATGGGTGGGCATCACCGTCTTTGCGGCGAACGAGTTGGGCGACATCGTTTTTGTGGAGCTCCCGAAGCCCGGCACTAAGATCAAGCAGTTCGAGAAGTTCGGCGAGATCGAGTCGGTAAAAGCGGCGTCTGACCTCTTCTCTCCCGTTAGCGGCGAGGTGCTGGAGGCCAATGAAGAGCTAGCCCTGAAGAGCGAGCTTGTCAACCAGTCCCCGCACCAATCGGGATGGCTGCTCCGGGTGCGGCTAGACGATCCCGCCGAGGCACAGCAACTGCTGGACTACGCCGCCTACCAGCGCTACCTGCAAGGCCTCATAGAGGGGCACGGGTAAGTGCCAGGCTACGTGCCCCACACGTCGGCAGAGCGGGATACATTACTGGCTTCCCTAGGACTTCACTCTACCGATCAACTCTTTACTGACATTCCTCAGGCGCTCCAGGAGTTCACCCTTAATCTTCCTGAGCCGCTTACCGAACTAGAGCTCCAGCAGGAGCTTGGTATTCTGGCGCAGCGGAACCTCGCCATCACGCAGCAGCCGTGCTTCCTGGGCGCGGGCGCGTACCGGCACTTTGTCCCCAGCGTAGTAGGCCACATCATGAGCCGCAGCGAGTTCGCCACGGCGTACACGCCCTATCAGCCGGAGATAAGCCAGGGCACCCTGCAGGCCGCCTTTGAGTTCCAGACTATGATGTGCTACCTCACCGGCATGGAGGTGGCCAACACCGGCATGTACGACGGCCCCACCGCGCTGGCCGAGGCCGCGCTCATGGCCTGCCGCGTCACCGGCCGTGAGAAGGTTGCTGCACTAGCTACCGTGAACCCCCGCTGGCGAGCGGTGACGGATACCTACTGCACGGGCCAGAACATTGCACTGGAGACCCAACAACCGGGAAGCCTCAGCTTAGACGAGAGCTACGCGTGCATCATCGTGCAGAACCCAGACTTCTTCGGGAACATCCGTGACCTGGAGGAATACGCGGAAGCGGCGCATCAGGCCGGCGCGCTGCTGGTGGTCGCCTCGGGGCTGACGCCGCTGGGGATGCTCAAGCCGCCGGGCGCATTCGGCGCGGACATCGTGGTGGCAGAGGGCCAGGAGTTGGGGCAACCCACCATCTTCGGGGGGCCGTACGTGGGCGCATTCTGCTGCAGGGAACAGTTCGTGCGCCAGATGCCGGGACGCATTGTGGGACGTACCGAGGATGCGCAGGGACGTACCGGCTACGTGCTCACGCTCCAGACTAGGGAGCAGCACATCCGGCGCGAACGCGCCACCTCTAATATCTGCACCAGCGAGGCGCTCATTGCCCTGGGCGTGGCGGTCTACCTGGCCGCGCTTGGCCCCCAAGGCCTGCGGGAGATGGCGACGCTCTGTTATCACAAGGCGCATTATCTGGCCGACCGCATTGCGGCGTTGCCTGGCTACCGCTTACTAAACGATGCCCCTTTCTTTTACGAGTTCACCGTACACTGCCCCACGGCTCCCCGCGAGGTGAACCGCAGGCTGCAGGACGCCGGCATCATCGGCGGGCTGGATGTGAGCGACCAGGTGGAGCGCGGCCTGCTGCTCTGCTGCACCGAGCTGAACGGCAAGGCGGAGATGGACCGCTTAGTGGCGGAGCTGGGAAAGATCACAGGCTGACCAATGGCTAGTACCCAATCCTTGAGCACCACTGTGGATGCCGGCCACGACCCCGCCATCGGGCGGACGCTGTACGACTACAGCGTCCCCGGACGGCGCGCCACGCGGCTGCCCGCCTGCGACGTGCCGGCTGCGCCGCTACCCGACGCCTCGCTGCTGCGGGAGGAGCTGCTCCTGCCGGAAGTGAGCGAAGTTGAGGTAGTGCGTTATTTCACCCACCTGAGCACCCTGAACTACAGCATTGCTACAGGAATGTACCCGCTGGGCTCCTGCACTATGAAGTACAACCCCATCCGTCACGAAGAGGTGGCCCGGATGCCTGGATTCGCTTGGGCGCACCCCCTGGCACCGGAGGAGTCGGTACAGGGCGCGCTCCAGGTGCTCTACGAGCTACAGGGCTTCCTTATGGAGATCACCGGCATGGGCGCTTGCAGCTTGGCCCCCCTGGCCGGCGCGCACGGGGAGCTGGCGGGCATGCTCATCACGCGGGCTTACCACCTGAGCCGGGGGGATACGGCCCGCCGCAAGGTGCTGGTGCCCGACTCCGCGCACGGCACCAATCCCGCCAGCGCGGCTATGGCCGACTTTGACGTAGTCTCCATCCGCTCCGACAAAGACGGCAACTGTGACCTGGAGCATTTGCGCTCAGAGCTGGGTCCGGACGTGGCTGCGATGATGCTTACCCAGCCCAATACCCTGGGCATCTTTGACACCAACATTCTGGAGATTGCCCAGGCCCTCCACGAATGCGGTGCGCTGCTCTACGGCGACGGGGCCAACATGAACGCCATGCTGGGCCACGCCAGACAAGGCGCTATGAACTTCGACATCCTCCACCTGAACCTGCACAAAACGTTCAGCACACCCCACGGGGGCGGCGGCCCCGGCGCGGGACCGGTCATCGTTGCGCCGTTCCTCGCCGAGTTCCTGCCCTCGCCCGTGGTCACGCGCGTAGGCGCAGGAGCGGAAGCCGCGTACCACTTCAGCACACCGCCGCAGTCCATTGGGCCCAGCGGGGGGTTCCACGGCAACTTTGGCGTGCTGCTGCGGGCCTACGCCTACATTCGCACATTGGGCGCCGAGGGACTGAAAGAGGTCTCCGAGCATGCGGTGCTGAACGCCAACTATCTGCGTGTCCGCTTGTCCGACCTCTACGCGTTGAAGTATCCCCGCCCCTGCATGCACGAGGTCGTGTTCATGGGCACAAGGCAGAAAGCTAAGGGGGTGAACACCCTGGCTATCGCCAAGCGGCTCATTGACTACGGATTCCATCCGCCCACAATCTATTTCCCGCTCATCGTGGAAGAGGCGCTTATGATCGAGCCCACAGAAACTGAGACGCCGGAGACGCTGGACGCATTTGTGGCGGCCATGCGCGCCATTGCGGCAGAAGCGGATACAAACCCGGAGGCTGTGCAGTCCGCGCCGCATCATTCGCCCGTCGGCCGGCTGGACGAGGCAACCGCCGCTCGTAAGCCTTACTTGCGTTGGAAACCGCAAGACCGTAACGGCCCGCAACCTTCGTAGGTTATGGTAATATAGACTCGCGCCTGGGGCATAAGGCGAGATATCATTTGCAAAGTGAGGGGAGATGGAAGACACTGTCACACATTTTTTAGACTATCTGCAGCGGGAGAAATCGTTCTCCGCAAACACTGTTGCTGCGTACCGGAACGACCTAGTGCAACTGAAGGACTTCCTTCTGGAGCAAGGGGTTCAGGTTCATAATGGGCATGGGGAAGCCTGGGATACCGTGAAATCGGCCACCGTCCAGGCATATGTTACCGACCTAAAAGGGAAAACCTACTCCCAAGCAACAGTCGCCCGCAAGATAGCCTCCGTGAAGTCCTTCTTCCATTTTCTGCAAGAGAAGGGCCACCTCCATTCCGACCCTACGGAGGGGCTTTCCTCTCCCGGTGTCCGGCGTGCACTGCCCAAGACCGTCCTAAGCTCGGAGATGGCAGAACTGCTTGCCCAACCGCTGCTGAAAGACTCCCCGGAGTCACGCAGGGACTGGGCAATGCTGAGCCTGCTTTGCGCTACCGGCGTGCGGGTAACAGAGCTCATCAAGCTCAATACAGACGATTTGGTCATGGACGCCAATTTCCCCTACGTCCGCTGTGTGGGCAGGGGCGCCAAGCCGCGGCTAATCCCCTTGGAGTCTGACGTCATGGCCGTGCTGCAGGAGTACGTCACTACTGCCAGAGACCGCCTTGTGCGCCATCCAGATGAACTAGCACTCTTTCTGAACCGCCGCGGCGAGCGTCTGACCCGCCAGGGCTTCTGGCTTATCCTGAAGGGTTACGCCAAGGCCGCCGGCATCAAAAGCGAGATCACGCCGCACATTCTGCGTCACACCTTTGCTACTGTGATGCTTCAGAGCGGCAAGCTCAACCTGAGAGAGCTCCAGGAGTGTCTGGGGCACGCGAGCATAACCACTACGCAAGTCTATACACAGCTGCCGCAGATAGAGCCGCGGCAGCCGGCGCTCTCCGGGGCAGGACGCGGTTCTTAAAAAACCGCCCTTGGGGGCTTTATGCGCACTAGCGCCGTTCTGCTGGGGGTGCTCCTCCTCTCGCTGGTAGCCTGTAACCAGGATAGCGATGAGGATACGTTGCCCTTCCCTGTGCCGCCTCCTCAATCAGAGGCCCAGTTCATCCCCAGCGTCGCGAGCTACGAACCCATCCCCGTCCCGCCGGACGTTGACTACTATGACCTGACAGAGCGGCTGCGCGGCGTGCCCGCTACATCGCTGCCGCGTGCCGCACGTTCCACGCCTCCGCCAGAGCGGCAAACCGGCACAACGGAGGAGTTCACTGTCACTGATCTGG
This sequence comes from Dehalococcoidia bacterium, assembly GCA_965220215.1. GTDB lineage: Bacteria > Chloroflexota > Dehalococcoidia > SHYD01 > SHYD01 > CBDDEI01. The sequence goes on along the minus strand of OZ244809.1, from coordinate 1,654,997 downwards.
TGAGCTACACCCGCTCCACCGTCAGCGCAGAGTTGCGTCTGGTGACGCCTAACGCGTACTGGTACGTAGACCATTCACTCAATGTGAACCAGGAGGCGCTGGAGAGGTCTGCCAAAGTCTTTGAAGAGGGGACCTATCCCACTGAAATCGACCGCTTTGGCGACACCATCAAGGGCGGCTTTGACGGGGACCGGCATCTGACCATCCTCATAACCCGCTTTGGCGGAGCAGCAGGCTACTACAGCTCTCCGGACGAGTACCCCAAAGACATCCATCCCTACAGCAACGAGCGTCTGATGCTCTATATAAACGGGGGTAGCCTACGCCCCGGCTCCAATGCCTTCAACATGGTAGTGGCTCATGAGCTTCAGCACGCCCTCCACTGGCACGGGGACTCTAATGAGGAGAGCTGGATCAACGAGGGGCTCTCTACGCTTGCAGAGGAGCTGAACGGCTACCGCAGCTTCTCTCCTCGACTCATCAGCAGGGTACCGGCCGTGCAACTAACCCACTGGGAGGACGAGCCTTCCAGCAACGGAGCGCATTACGCCAGCGCACACCTCTTCCTCCGCTTCCTCAGCGAGCACTACGGGGGCTACGACAAGCTGGGACACCTGCTGCTGCTGCCCGAGGACTCCATTGCAGGGATTAACGCCTACCTGACCCAGCTGGGCTATACGGAACGCTTTGTAGACGTATTCAAGGCGTGGGTAGTTGCGAACTATGGCGGCAAAGTCTCAGACCCCAGATATCAGTACAAGGACCTGGACGTGCAGGTGAGGCCGGATAAGCAGCTCAACGGCAGCGCTCGCTTCAGCGATACGGTCCCCCAATACGCGGCGCGCTACATCGAATCACAGTTGCCCCAAGGCAGCGCGACCATCACTTTTGAGGGCAGCCCCACCACGGATCTGCTGCCCACTCAGGCACAGAGCGGCCGCTACCTTTGGTGGAGCAACCGCGGCGATTCCATTGATTCCTCGCTCACCAGGGAGCTAAACCTGGAAGAGGTGCAGCAGGCCACCCTCCGGTTCAAGGCCTGGTTCGATATAGAAAAGGGGTGGGACTACGCCTACATCACGATATCGCCTGACAACGGTCAGACCTGGGAGCTGCTGCAGGGTACGCATACCTCGCTGGACAACCCGCTGGGCAACAGCTACGGGCCGGGGTTTACCGGCAAGAGCGGCGGCGGTTCGACCAATCCCGCGTGGGTGCAGGAGGAGATGGACCTGACCCCCTACGCGGGGAAGAAGGTGCTGGTGCGCTTTGAATACGTTACCGATGAAGCAGTGAACAACAACGGTCTGGCGCTGGACGACATCGAGGTGCCAGAGATTGGCTTTCGGGACGACGCGGAGAGCGTGCAGGGCTGGGACGCCCGGGGCTTCTTTCGCACTACCAACGAGGTCTCTCAGGACTACGTAGTGCAGATCCTGAGCATCGGCCAGGACGATTCGGTGACACTGCAGGAGCTCTCCCTGGACACTCAGCGCAGGGGCGAGATCCGGGTCTGCTGCTACCGAGAGAGCCTCAAGCAGACCATCATCATTATTGGGGCGTTGGCGCCCGCCACTACGATTCCGGCCGAGTACACCCTCACTATCCAAGGCTCGCCCTAGGGAACCTCTGAACAACCTGCGTTATTCTGTCTCTCGCGGGAATCCAGGGGTCTCCCCAAGCCAAAAGCCAGGGACCCGGCTCCTTCACCCCCATCCTAACCTTCCCCCATCAAGGGGGAAGGGACTTGTGCAATCCCCTCTCCCTCTGGGAGAGCCTACCTACCGCAGGCAGGGGCTAGGGTGAGGGTTGTGGGTGCGCGGGGAGCGGACGGCGCAGCCGCTCGTAGTGAGCTAGTCGAACTACGAGGAGGGGCGGGGTGTGGCGGGCGGGCGCAGCGGGCGGTGGTCGTTACGAGGACGGCTCATGGTTCGACCCGCTCACCATGAGCGGGGGTAGGCTAGGAGCGCACCTCACACATTAGCCCCAGCAGGTTGCCCTCTGGGTCTTGGAAGAAGGCCATCCACAGATCGTGATCCGGCATCTTCGCAATCAGATGCGGATCCTGCACAAAGACCACGCCCTTGCCCATCAGCTCCTGGTGGGTCTGCTGTATGTCCGGCACTTTGTAGTAGAGCACCGAACTATGCCCCTGGAACGCCGCGTCCTCTGGCACGTCCAGCATGAGCCGAACGCCTCCGCAATCGAAAAACGCGAGCTGCGGCGGGGCCTGGAAGAGGAAGGTCATGCCAAGGACATCCCGATAAAAGCTCACCGCGCGGTCAAGATTGCGCACCGGCACGGCAATCTGGCCAATCTGGTTAAGGGGCATGGTTGGCTCCTTAGGAGAATCGTTGGTTGCAGTATAGGTTACCGCGGCAGGGGGGGCGGTGGCAGCTTGCAACGATAAGGAGTGCTAATCCTCAGAACGGCGTGGACACAGCACGTGTTCTGAGTCGCCCCCTCACTAACGCTTACTATCAAACAAGGGGGAGGAGCTTTATTCGCCGTTGCAGATATAAAGTGCTACTATAGCGCCGTACCCCACCCAGACAGGACTCTGCCAATGGGTTTCACCGGTAAGCAAACGCTCATAGCCATCGCTATCGGAGGCATCACCGGCCTCTTCAGCGGGCTGACCGGCATAGGCGGAGGCGCCATCCTGGTAGCCCTTATGGTCTCCTGGTTGGGGCTGAGCCAGCATATGGCCCAGGGCACCACTCCCGCTATCATCATCCCCGTTGCTCTGTTTGGCGCCGCCACCTACGGCTTTGAAGGCATGAACGGCGTGTTTGAGTTCAGCCTCCCCCTAGCCATGACCATCATGCCTGCGCTAGTGATCCCCAGCATCTTTGGTGTAGTCATTGGCGCAACCTGGATGTCCATGCTGCCGGCCCAACAGCTAAAGCGGGCCTTTGGCGTATTTCTCTTCTTTGTAGCGTTCTCAATGTTGAGCAAGGACGTCCTTCCCTTCGGCATTGCTACGTCCGGCACCATCTCCGTACCCTTCATCTTCTGGATCCTGTTGGGGTTTGTAACGGGAGTGTTCGCTGGCTTCCTAGGCATTGGCGGCGCAATCGTACTGGTGCCTTTCATGAGCCTGGGAGCCGGAATGCCGCAGCACATGGCCCAGGGCATCACCCTAGCGGTGGTCAGCATGACCTCAATAGCCGGGGCCTACGCGCACTACCGGCTTGGCAACGTGAGCGGGCGCACCGTCCTAGCCGTCGCGCCAACTGCCACAGTCTCAGTCATCGGCGCGAGCCTGCTGGCGGGGCAGATAGACGGCTTCTGGCTGGCGAAGATCTTCGGCGTAGCTATGGCGTTCTTTGGCTACCAGTTCACCTTCGTCACCATCAAAGAGAAGCCGCGCAACGCCGACCCGGCGGTCGGCTTCTACAAGATCTAGCTCCCGCCACAGATCAGCTCACCCGCGCATCCCACTTTAGCGGCGCGGTGCGCTATAATTAGCCAGCTAATCACACTGCCCCGAGGAGTGCCTCATGCCTGAATTCAGCTCTGAATACGAAGAAACGATAGCTTTACTGGGCGTCTGCGGCGCTGCCTTGCGCCTGGACGAGCGCTTCACCGCCGGGGCCGCCGAGTACAAGTCTCACGCACTCCCAGGCGACACGCCGCACTATCCGCCGGACCAGGTTGCGGCCGTGCAGCACATCAAACTGGAGATCGCCCTGGACTTCGAGCGGAAGGGCATTGCGGGCGTTGCCACCCTAACGCTGGCTCCCATCAACAACAGCCTGACAGAGCTGGACCTGGACGCCGTGGAACTGGACATCCAGCAGGTGACTCTGGAGGGGCATGGTGACGTCTCCTACGAGACGGAGGGCGAGAAGCTGCGGGTGAAGCTGCCCACGGCCTTGCCTGCAGGCCAGCCTTTCAGCCTAGCCATCCACTATTCGTCGGAGCCGCGACGGGGGCTCTACTTCGTGGGGCCGGACGCGGCCTACCCAAACAAGCCGGTGCAGGCGTGGACTCAGGGCGAGGATGAAGACTCCCGCTACTGGTTCCCGTGCCACGACTTTCCGCACCAGAAGTCCACCAGCGAGATTATTGTCACCGTGCCGGAGCCTTTCTATGCCCTCTCCAACGGCGCGCTAGTGAACACCATGCAGGATGCGCCGGCCAAGACCAAGACCTTCCACTGGCGTCAGGAAGTCCCCCACTCCTGCTATCTGATGATGCTGGCCGTGGGCGACTTCGCCGAGATCACTACAGACGCCAACGGCGTCCCTATCCAGTACTACGTGCAGAAGGGTCGGGAAGCGGACGCCGAGCGCACCCTCCAGCTCACGCCCGACATGGTGAGCTTTTTCTCTGACAAACTAGATGTCCCTTACCCCTATAACAAGTACGCCCAAGTCTTTGTGGGGGACTTTATCTTTGGCGGGATGGAGAACACCACCGCCACCACCCTTACCGATACCGCGCTCATGGACGAGCGGGCATTCCTGGACAACAACGCCAACTCGCTGGTGGCCCACGAGCTGGCCCACCAGTGGTTCGGTGACCTGCTCACCTGTCAAGAGTGGGCCCACGGCTGGCTTAACGAGGGCTTTGCCACCTACTTCGATGCGCTCTACAAGCAGCACCACGACGGCGAGGACGAGTTCCGCTACTGGATGTACGGCACGTCGCAGAGCTACTTCAGCGAGGACCCCGGCCACTACCGCCGGCCCATCGTCACCAACGTCTACCACGCGCCCATCGATCTCTTTGACCGCCACCTCTACGAGAAGGGCGCGCTGGTGCTGCACATGCTGCGCTACGTCCTGGGCGAAGATGCGTGGTGGAAGGCCATGCACCACTACGTTACCAAGCACCGGGAGCAGAACGTGGTGACCAGTGATCTGCAGCGCGCGGTGGAGGAGGCGACAGGCCGCAGCATGGGCTGGTTCTTTGACGAGTGGGTCTTACGGCCCGGCTATCCGGAGTTCAAAGTGGACTACTCCTGGGACGACACCCTGAAGGCCGCCAAGCTGACCGTAAACCAGACCCAATCCACGGACAATAACACGCCCATCTTCCGCATGCCCATCGACGTGGCCTTCATTGCGGACGGCGGCACCGAGACCCGCCGCGTGGAGGTTACGGAGAAGGAGCACGTCTTCTATATCCCGCTGGCGCAGAAGCCCCAGAGTGTGCGCTTTGATCCCGAAAACTGGGTGCTCAAAAAGCTGGACTTCACCCGCTCCAAAGACATGCTGCACCACCAGCTCCAGCACTCCTCCGATGCCTGGGGACGTGTAGAAGCAGCGCAGGGGCTGAGCAAGCAGAACAACCCGGAGTCCATCAAGGCGCTCACAGAGGCCCTGTTGCAGGACTCTTTCTGGGCGGTGCAGTCGGCGGCAGCCCAATCCTTAGGCGCAATCCACTCCGCCAGCGCGCTGGAGGGACTGCTGCAAGGCGTCGGGGCGGCACACCCAAGGGCGCGGCGGGCCGTGGTGCGCGCCCTGGGCGAGTACAAGGACGAGGCATCGGTGGATGCGCTGGTAGCCCTCGCTGAGCAGAGCGATCCCAGCTACTACGTGGAGGCGGAGATCAGCCGGTCACTGGGGAAGACCAAGTCGGACAAGGCACTGCCCGTGCTGGAAAAGGCTCTGGGCAAGCCCTCCCTTAACGACATCATCCTGTCCAGCACGTTGGATGGCTATGCGGAGCTGGGCAAGGAAGAGAGCATCCCAATGGTCGCCAAGGCCAGCGCCTACGGACAGCCGCAGCCGGCGCGGGGCACGGCGGTGAGCGCCCTGGCCCGCTTGAGCAAGAACGCCGGGGACAAAGCTAAGGATGAGGCCAGGGAAACCCTGACGGAGCTAGTGAGCGACCCTTGGCTGCGGGTGAAGCTCAGCGCTATTGGCGCGCTGGAAGAGCTGAAGGATGCCAAGGCCATCTCTGCGCTGGACCGAGCGGTGCAAAGCGACCTGGACGGCCGTGTACAGCGGCGCGCACGGGAGGCCATCTCCCGTATCCGCCGCGGCGCCAACACCACTGACGAGGTGAAGCGGCTGCGGGACGACTTGGAGAAGGTGCAGAAGGAGAACCGGGAGTTACGGGACCGCCTAGACAAGATAGAGACCCGGCTCAACGGCAACGGGGCAAGCGAAACGAAGGGGTAACCGCCACGTTTCCTTACCTGGAATGCGGTCAGCGCTAGGCGTGCCTAGTTATGGTATACTAGCAGCTAGTGGTATCTATTCGGCGGCTCGCTATCTAGTTGGGGTGCTTCGTATTTACGAACACCTGCCCCTCGCTCTTTACTATCGCGCTGACCGGGAGTTCCAACTCTAACATCTTCAGGAGTCAGCGCGAGATGCTGTATCTTTCCATTCGCAGGAAAAGCCTGCGCCAAAACAGTGACGGAAGCCGTCAGTACGGGAGCCGCCCGTAATGACCACAACCCTGGCAACCACGTTCACTGAGTTTAACCTCCACCCCGGAGTAGCAGCGGCAGTAGCCGCAATGGGGATCATCAACCCCACCCCCATTCAAGAACAAGTCATCCCCGCCATGCTGGAAGGCCGAGACATCATCGGCCAGGCCAGGACCGGCTCGGGCAAGACGCTGGCCTACGCCATCCCGCTAGCCGAACTGTGCGATCCTACCGTTCAGCTCACCCAGGCGATTGTGCTGGTTCCCACCAGAGAGCTGGCAATGCAGGTGGCTTCCGTTGTGCGACCACTGGCCGAGACGCGCCGTCTGCGCACCATCCTGCTCTACGGCGGCCGATCCCTGGAGCCTGAGCGTCGCGCACTGGTGAGCAGGCCGCAGATCATCATAGGTACGCCGGGGCGTGTCCAGGACCACCTGCGGCAGCGCACCCTTTCCCTGCGCAATCTGCGCATCTTTGTGCTGGACGAAGGCGACGAGATGCTGGACCGAGGCTTTGGCCCCAGCGTTGACCAGATCCTTTCCCAGACGCCGCGGGAGCGTCAGACGGCGCTCCTATCAGCCACGGTTCCTCAGTGGGTGATCTCCACCGCTGCTCGCCATCTCCAGAACCCGGTAACGCTCCAAGTAGACTCCGGTCTGCAAGCGCCGCCGGAGATTGAGCACACCGTCTACGAGATAGACCCCAACGCCAAGTTTGATGCGCTGCGGGAATTGCTGGACAAGCAGGGGATGGATCCCATCCTTGTCTTTGGCAAGACCAAGCACGGCGTTAGGAAGCTGGCTGATAAGCTAATCCGCATGGGCTATTCCGTTGATGCCCTGCAGGGCAACCTCTCCCAGAGCGCCCGAGAACGGGTATTGGCCGACTTCCGTAGCGGCAGAATAAGTATCCTGGTGGCAACCAACGTAGCCGCCCGGGGTCTGGATATTATTGACATCTGCCAAGTGATAAACTACGAGCTACCGGAGACCGCGGAGCTGTTTACGCATCGCACGGGACGAACGGGACGCATGGGGAGATCCGGGGAAGCTATTACCTTCATCACGCCGGAAGACGCCTCTAGGTGGCGCCAGATGGAACGTGAGCTAGACAAGCCGATGATTCGAAAACGCTGGGGACACCCGGACGAGATTCTACCGAATCCGCCCCGTTGGGTGAAGGCGGAGATGGCCCCTGAGCGTCAGCTGGTGGCAGCGCGTCCCAGCGGCAAAAGCTCTACTGCGTACCGGTCGCACAATCGCTACACCCGTTACCGTTAAGCGGGCCAGCCGCACCCTTTTAGCATGAGTGTGGAGCAAAATACGCCATGATCGACTTTGACGCCCTTGCTGAACATTGCAACCAAGACAGACGGTTTCTAGAAGCTAAAATACTGGAATCCGCCGCCTCGTTGGAGTCGCTCATGGAGACCCAGATGTTCCAGACGACGCTGCGTCAACTCACGCCGCATGACAAGCATGCCGTGCTGGAAACGCACATCGCCGCCTTCTATGCCTGCCGCATGGCGGAGCGTAAGAGCAAGCCCAAAAGCGTTCCGGCCACAGAAGCCACCTAGAAGACTGGCGTGGACCGCCTCTTTTTCGCTGTAGGCAGCGCCTCCGCCTTCCTTGCCGTCGCGCTTGGGGCATTCGGGGCGCATGGCCTGCGCAACATCCTCGCTGCGGACGCCCTCGCTATCTTCGAGACGGGGGTGCGTTATCAGATGTACCACGCCCTTGCGCTGCTGGCGGTGGGCCTGCTGACGGCAGTGCGGGGCAGCAGCAGCACGCTGACCGCGTCCGGCTGGCTGTTCGTCATAGGCACCATCATCTTCTCCGGCAGCCTCTACCTGCTCTCCCTCACCGGCATCCGGTGGCTGGGTGCGATCACCCCACTGGGCGGCGTATGCTTCCTCGTAGGCTGGGCGCTGCTGGTAGTGAGCGCGCTGCGCGGGTAAACTAGCCTCCATCCAACAGCAGCCTAGTCAGGAGGAGCGGGCATGGCAACCAATGTGACCTCTATCAAAGTGACCGAGATGGACCACATCGTGCTACGGGTGGCAGACGTGGAGCGCTCCCTGGCGTTCTATATTGGGGTGCTGGGTATGCAGGGTGAGCGGCTGGAGGAATACCGGGCAGGCGCCGTTGGCTTCCCTTCTGTGCGCATTACCAGCGATACGCTCATCGATATCCAACCGGGCAAAGAGACGCTGGCGACACCGGATGCCGCCCGCAACCTGGATCACTTCTGTATGGTCATAGAGCCGACGGATATGGCTGCGTTGGCTCGTGACCTGACGGCAAAGGGGGTCACGGTGCTGGGCGAGCCGGCGATGCGCTGGGGCGCTCACGGCCGCGGGGCGTCCATCTATGTGTTGGACCCAGACGGCACCCAGCTAGAGCTGCGCTGTTACGGGTAGGGAGCGCCAGTGTGACTACAGCGACACAACACTGCGCCCGCTCGGAATGCGATAAGAATGCTACCTATGATAAGCCGCTCTGTTACGATCATTGGCTTGAGTGGGATGCTGGTGATTTAGAAGAGTGCAACCGCTGCCGTCAGTTCTACAACAGCACCGGCGGTGAAATGTTCGTGTACTGGGAAATGGAATGGTTTGAAGAGTTCCCACCCTACTGCGATCATTGTCTATGGATGGTCTGTCAACAGCAGAGGCGACCAGTTCCTTGGGAGGGGCCAAAGGCGGTGAACAAACCAGTACTTGCCCATGCAGATATTCAGCGCACTATTCGGTATGTTTACTGCTTGAAACTATCTGACAACACCTACTATGTAGGCCAGACAACTGACTTGAATATCCGGTTAAGAGAACATAGAGACGGACGACAAGGACAGACTCGGAATAAGAATCCCAAGCTGGTCTATTTCGAGCAAGTCCTTGAAGGGAGACGAGCAACGGACGAGCGTGAACAAGAGCTGAATATCCTCACTCAGAGCGGTACTGGGCTGAGAAGAATTAGGCAGATGGTTGAAGCGTTCAGGGTGCCGTTGAGGTTATTGGATTTGGAAGCGTAGTCCCCACCCCAGACTGCCACGGTCGCTTAGGCGACCTCGCAAAGACAGCGCTCGACGTGCTTTTTGCAGCCTAAGTTTATCGAAGGGCGAGCCATACACATACTGGCTCGCCCTTGGTTCGACAAGCTCACCATGAGCGGTTATGCGTAAGCCTTCTTGGTTCGACTGGCTCACCATGAGCGGGTATAAGTGCGCTAGCCCTCAGACTTCCGCGGCGGCCTGTTCCCATGCCGACAGCAGGGCTTCCAGTTGCTCTGTGCACGCTTGCTGCCGTGCGGTTATCGCCTGCACCTGCTCGTGGTCGGCGTAAACGTCCGGGTGGGCTAGCCGGTCCGCCAGTTCGGCCAACTCGGCCTCCAGCGCAGCAACCGCGGCCTCTAGGTCACCCACGCGCTTACGGGCGGCGGCGGTCTCCGCTCGCGCCCTTGCCGGCGAGGCCTCTCTCCTCTGGGCTCGGGCGGCGGCAACCAGGGTTTGCGCTTCAGCCCGTTCTCGTGCAAGCTGCCGCTCTCTATACTGGGTGTAGTTCCCTAAATGCAGCTCGATAGCGCCGCTCTCAACGACGACTACTTTGGTGGCAATGCGGTCGATGAGATAGTGATCGTGGGAAGCCAGCACGATCGCGCCCGGATAGTCCAAGAGCGCTTGTTCGAGCGCCTCCTGCGACGGGATGTCCAGGTGGTTGGTCGGCTCGTCCAGCAACAGAAGGTTTGAGGGGCGCATCAGCAATTTTGCAAAGGCGAGGCGGCTGCGTTCCCCTCCGGAAAGCACTTCCACACGCTTGAACACCTCGTCCCCGCTGAACAGAAACCGCCCTAAGAGGTTTCTTAGCTGGCTCTGTGGGAGATGGTTACCCTGCAGTGCTTCTTCCAGGACCGTCTTTTCTGGATCCAGCGCCTCCGCCTGATGCTGCGCAAAGTATACAGCCTGGACGTTGTGCCCCAGCTTGACCACACCTTCGTCCGGCGCGTCCACCTTGGCCAGCAGACGGAGCAAGGTAGACTTGCCCGCGCCGTTTGGCCCCACTAAGGCGATGCGGTCGCCGCGCTCTACCATTAGGTTGACTCGATTGAGCACGGGAGAAGCGCCGAAGGAACGGAGCACCTCCTCCGCTTCCACCACCACCCGGCCGCTACGGGCCGCGGCATCAAACCGAAGTCCAATCTGTTTGTCATTGGCGTCTGGAGCCGCTACCCGCTCCAAGCGTTCCAGTGCATGCTGGCGAGCACTCGCTTGGCTTGCCTTGGTGGCTTTGGCGTGAAAGCGATCGATCCACTCCTGCGTCCGGCCGATATACTCCTGCTGCCGCTCGTAGGCCTGTGTCTTAACCTCCTGGCGACGGGCTTTCTCTATCACAAAGCCACTGTAATTGGCAGCGTACTCCTCCAGCACGCCGTTGCTGAGTTCCAGCGTGCGGGTGGTTACCCGGTCCAGGATGTAGCGGTCGTGGCTCACTATCAGGAGCGCACCGGGGTATCTGCGAAGGTACGATTCCAGCCACTCCACTGCGGTCATGTCCAGGTGGTTGGTCGGCTCGTCCAGCAGCAGGAGATCGGGGCGCTGGAGCAGCAACCGTCCTAAAGCAATACGCATCTGCCAGCCGCCGCTGAAGGTATCCACAAGCCGGTCGGCGTCCTGTTGAGAGAACCCCAGACCGTGGAGCACAATGCCGATCTCCGTTTCGACGTCGTAGCCGCGGAGGCCGTCAAAACGGTGCTGCAGCAGGCCGACGCGCTCGATGAGATCGGTCAGCCGTGGGTCATTGGGCGTGAGCGCCGCCAGCTCCTCTTGGAGCGCGGTCAGCTCTGCCTGCACCTGCACGAGTTCCCGCCGCCCGCTGAGCATCTCCTCTCGCACCGTATTGCCCGGCGTACCCTGACCCTCTTGAGCAAGGTAGCCTACCTGGACGCCCTTAAGCACCGCAACGGTCCCGGCGTCCGGAGCAAGCTCGCCCGCGATGATGCGCAGCAGCGTAGTCTTCCCCGTCCCGTTAACCGCTACCAGTCCTACGCGGTCCCTGGGCGAGATGTGGAACGTAAGACCGTGGAGAATATCATCGGCCCCAAAGGCCTTATTGAGGTCGGTGACCTGAAGCATGCTTATCCCTTGCTAGAATCAATGCCAGCCCCAAGACTGGCGTCTCTCCAGTCTAGCACGGAGCTTCAGAGGCAGCCACGACACAAGGAAGGAGCACGCAATCTGAGAAGATGGATTCCTCGTCTCTTGTCATTCTGAGCACAGCGAAGAATCCACCCCCGCTGCGTCCCACTCACAGTCTAAGTCTTCCCCGTCCGGGGTCGTCACGATGCAGACGTAGTTGGTATTCATCGCGCGTCACAGGGCTTTTGGATTCTTCGTCAGGCGCTAGGGCACCTTCCTCAGAATGACAATAGCATGGGGCGTACCGGCACCCGCACTCCTTGTTATTCTGAGCCCCGCGAAGAATCCACCCCCTACACCTCCTAACAGTCTAATCTTCCCCGTCCGGGCCGTCACGATGCAGACGTAGTAGGTATTCATCGCGCGTCACAGGGCTTTTGGATTCTTCGTCAGGCGCTAGGGCGCCTTCCTCAGAATGACAATAACACGGAGTGTGCCGGCACCCGCACTCCTTGTTATTCTGAGCCCCGCGAAGAATCCACCCCCTACACCTCCTAACAGTCTAATCTTCCCCGTCCGGGCCGTCACGATGCAGACGTAGTAGGTATTCATCGCGCGTCACAGGGCTTTTGGATTCTTCGTCAGGCGCTAGGGCGCCTTCCTCAGAATGACAATAACACGGAGTGTGCCGGCTCCCGCACTCCTTGTCATTCTGAGCCCCGCGAAGAGTCCACCCCCTCCTCATACCACTCACGGCTTAAGTCTTGCCAATCCGGGTTCATTGATTCTACCAGCGCAATCTTCCGCGCTCGTAGCCAGCCTTTAATCTGCTTCTCCCTCGCAATGGCGACGTGGACGTCCGGTGTTTCTTCGTAATAGACCAGCCTGGTCGGGTCGTACCGTTGGGTAAAGCCTTCTAGGACCTTCCTTTTGTGCTGGTCCACCCTCCGCACGAGGTCATTGGTTATCCCCGTGTACAGGGTACGTGACGGGTTCGTCATGATGTAGACGTAGTAGGTATTCATCGCACGTCACTGGGCTGGTGGATTCTTCGTCCGTCGCTAGGGCGCCTTCCTCAGAATGACAATACACGGGGTGTACTCGGCTCCCGCACTCCTTGTCATTCTGAGCACAGCGAAGAATCCACCCCCGCTGCGTCCCAATAACGGCTAAGTCTTGCCAATATGGCTCCTTCAGTAGTCGCTAGTGCGCCTTCGTCAGGATGACGGGGTGGACAGCAGTTCCAGAGCCACGGACGCGTCGTGGAAGGGGAGGGTGTCGGCGCCTAGGGGGATGGTGGTCTCATGGCCGCGGCCTGCTAGGAGCACGGCATCGCCCGGCTTGGCGAGCTCCAGCGCGCGCTGGAATGCCTCTCGACGGTCGAGGACACACAAGAAGTCAGCGCCGTCCACGCAGCCCATAGTCAGAGCCTCGCGGCGCATTGTCTCCAGGATGAGCATCGGATCCTCGTCGTAGGGGTCGTCCATGGTTAGGATAAACAGGTCGCAGCGGCCCCGCGCAGCCTCCACCAGCCCGCGGCGGTGGTCGGTGTCCCGACGCCCCGCGTGGCCGAAGACCGCGATGCTGCGGCCGCCGGGATGCAGCTCCCGCACCGAGTCCAAGGCTGCCGCCAGCCCTTGCGGCGTGTGAGCAAAGTCCACGTAGACCGAGAAGGGCTGCCCAGCATCTACCCGTTCCATACGGCCCGGCACTGGAGCCACCTGCTCCGCAGCCTTCGCCACATCCGCCGGAGTAGCGCCGCAGGCCAGGGCAGCGCCCGCCGCGGCCAGCCAGTTGCGTACGTTGAAGCGGCCCAGGAGACGGGTCGTGACCACGGCCTCGCCCTGTGGTGTGGAGAGGGTGAAGCGAGAGCCCTCCGGCCCGCAGACCAGGTCTCGGGCGGTGATATCCAGGTCGGCGGCGTCCAGGCCGTAACGCACCACACCGGGAGACGCTTCGCTGAAATAGCTGGCAGAGGCGTCGTCACTGTTCACGATGCCCAGGGGCGTCCAGGACTTGGTGCGGCGATCCTGCAGACCCTCAAAGAGCTTGAGCTTGGCCGCCCGGTACTCCTCCAGGGTTGCGTGGAAGTCCAGGTGCTCCCGGGCCAGGTTGGTGAACACCGCCACATCGAACTCGCAGCCGGCCACCCGATCTATAGCCAGAGCGTGAGAGCTCACCTCCAGCACGGCGGCTTGCGCACCCGCGGCCACGGCATCGGCTAGCTCCCGCTGGATGGCGGGCGCGGGCGGCGTGGTGTAGCCCGCCTGATTGGCCCGCGCGGTGACGCCGTTGTGGAACTCCACCGTGGTGCTGTGGGCGACGCGGCGGCCCGAGGCCCGCAGGATGGCCGCGGTGAGGGTGGTAGTGCTGGTCTTGCCGTCTGTGCCAGTGACGCCGATGAGGCGCAGCTTGCGCGAGGGGTGATCATAGAAGGCGGCGGCCATGAGGGCCAGCGCGTAGCGAGCATCGGCGACGAGAACCTGGGGGACGCTGCCCGAGTCCACGGGCTCGCCGACCACGACCGCAGCCGCGCCGCGCGCCACGGCCTCCGGCACGAACTGATGCCCATCAAAGGTGGCCCCGCGCAGCGCGACATAGAGGTCGCCGGGGCCAATTGTGCGGCTATCCGCGGTGATGCGGGCAACAGAAACCGTCGCGTCGCCTTGCAGGCTGCGGATGGGGACATCGGCCAAGAGCTGCCCCAAGGGTTTAGGCGGGAAGGGCTGCGTCATGCTCTCAGGATAGCCCTTCGGCAGGCTCAGGGTAAACCCATGCGTGCTCCCCACGTCATGCTGAGGGACTCGCCCGCGGCGGCAGGCGCAGGGTAAGCCGGGCGCTATCACCTGTCGTTGCGAGGAAGTCACCCCCGGCGACTGACGAAGCAAAGGGCGTCGAGGGCTTGTGGATTCTTCGTCAGTCGTTAGGGCGCCTTCCTCAGAATGACAACAATGCGGAGCGTACTGGATTCCTCGCTCCTTGTCATTCTGAGCGCAGCGAAGAATCCACCCCCTGTGTCCCACTCACGGCTTAAGTCTTCTCTGTCCTGCTCCCTCAGTTGTCGCAGGGCACCTTCCTCCTGGGTGTAGTGGTACTTTGAGCGACGGTCATCTACACAAGCGCGTGCCGGGCCACCCAGCGGCTTCAGATTCTTCGTCACGCCGCTTCTCAGAACGATATGGACGGCGTGGCGCGGCGCGATAATAGAAGTAGTCCGGCTTGAAGGAGGGAGCATGAACCTTGGCAACGTAGTGCGCTGGGAGCGGCACGAGTCTGCATCCCAGGACATTGGCGACACAACGCTGACGCTGGAGTCCCGCGCGCTTGAAGTGAGACTTCCCTTCGGCGGGTTGGTGTGGAACCGCCCAACGGCGGTGCTGACGCGCCGTCGCGGGGAGGCGTCCCAACGCACAGGCATCTCCGACGCCACAAGCCGCACGCAAGTGGGCATGGTGGCCGGCTGCGCGGCCGCATTTGTGCTGATGACTATATTAAGCAGTAAGAGAAACAAGTGAGGAAGAACATTCATGACTGAAGCAGATGACACCTAGGCCACTTTGACGGGAGAGCCGTCCTTAGAGCCGCTGCAAGAGCTGACTGCAGCGGCGCGGGCCGAGGCAGTGTTCAGCGCGCCGGTGACCGCCGGCGACTACACCGTGATCACCGCCAGCGAGGGCATGATGGGAATGGGGTTTGGCTACGGCAGCGGGTCCCAGAGCGCGCCGGGACAGGAGCCCCAAGAGGGCGGCGGAGGTGGCGGAGGCGGGTTCAGTCACAGCCGTCCGGTGGCGGCCATAGTGATTGGCCCGGAGGGAGTATCCGTGCAGCCCATCGTGGACAAGACCAAGCTTGCCGTCACAGCGCTCACTGCGCTGGGGGCCATGCTGCTGGTAGCGGTGAAGCGGCGGTAGGGGCGCGCAAGTTTACTCCTGTTAGTATGGTAGCAATACAGTTGCATTATGGAAAGTATTATGTTATGGTTAATAAACCTCAGCGAGCTCTTAGTGCTACGGATTCCTCCCAAAACTTTGCTTAATTAACCACATTCAAGTCAGTATTTTGCAAGACCACGTAAAGTTCGTGGTCATTTTGTTTGCCGCCTTCATGCTAGTTATCTGGACAAGGAGGGCTCTATTGACCTGATGACATACAGCTTGCCCAAAAACATCGGCAAAATTAGACGTATCAAGGATATCGACGGTAAGACACAAACATTCAAAATATCAGACGAGATACGCAGACCTGCAACGGAGCTTCCGAATGGGAAGATTATCGTCCTTCAGTACTTAGAATTTGATGGCCAGGAAAAGCCGTTGCTGCGGCTGGGCTACTACATGCTAGGCAAAAATGGCAAAAGAATCGGCAGGTGGGTTTGGGGTCAGTACTGCACGATTATTCTTCCTGAGGATTTAGATTACGTTTTTAGAGAAGCAAGCGAAAGAGGATGGCTAACCTGACACAAGGGCAATAGCCGCTACCTCTGGAAAAGGATAGGAGGAGTAGTCTATTGGATTTGTTGGCACTGCTGGTAGCCGAGAATCTTACTTACACTGATGGCAAATGGGATATCCGCGGAGTTTTCAATCGAATCGAGGATTCAGTATTTCCAACTCGGCCGAGAACGTTTGATGTTTATTACAGCTTGCGAGCAGGTGCTGTGGAGTACAACACAACTCGAAAAGTTACCGTAAAGCTCCTCGACCAAGATGGATTGGAATTAATTGACTGGTCAGACGAAATCACTGTTCCTGAAGGTAACAACGGTCAACTTGTCATTACTAATCACGCACTGACTATTAATCAAGTAGTTTTTCATAACCCAGGAACCTACCAAGTTTCGATCCTGGTTGACCAGGATGAGAAGGGCTGGCTGACTTTTCTAGTTGAGACCAATGGCAAAAAGCGCGGCTGGAAGACCGCCTGGTATCCATAAAATTCGTTGGAGGAAAGTAATGAAACCATACTCATACGTGGTAAAGGAAGACTCCGGATTTGCCCCTAACCCTTTCTGGGGCTACTGTACTCTTGCTACATGTAAGCCGAACATCAGGAAAGTAGCCAAAGTGGGTGAATGGGTATTTGGGTTCGGCAGCGCTACAAACCGTATGGCACACAGTCTAATATACGCGATGCAAGTGGACGAAGTGCTCTCCTTGGGCGATTACTACCTTGATCCCAGGTTTGAAGCAAAAAAACCATTACTTACCGGATCACCAGAGCAACGATGCGGAGACAATATATACCGTCCCAATCCCGATGAAACTCTAAGCTTGTGCGACAGTTTCCACTGTGAAGATGACGAGGCAACAGATCTCCAAGGCAAGTATGTCTTAATTTCACAGAACTATTGGTACTTCGGGAGGAAGGCCCCTTTAGTTCCTTTAGATTGTCAGGAGATTCTACTTGAAGGACGTGGCCATTCCAGCAAAGGTAACCCTGAAAGGGCTATTACGTGGCTACGAAACAAATATCGACCTGGAATCCATGGAAAACCCGTTGATTTTAATGAGGTAAGCTTTGGGACAGGGCAGCTCGTGGCTATGAGTTCAACAATCTAGCCGGTCTTCAGGGTAAGATGTGCCTATTTATCCCCTTACATCCTACCCGACCACCCTCAAGTTGACACCGCGCTTCCGCCCACGTACACTAACCGCACGAACTGAATATGGCAGACCGCTGGGGGAGCTGGCAACGGCTGAGAGCTCTTTAGAGAGGACCCCAGAGACCTGATCTCGGTAATGCGAGCGGAGGAAAGCGGTGTAGGCAACATCACACATGAAGGCCGCAAGCAACCAGCGCTTGCGGCTGTTTTGTTTGCAACGCACAGCGGTCGTCCTGAGCAAAGTGAAGAAAAACCTATTTGGATGCCCGCTAGTGGATTCTTCGTCGCCTTTCAGGCTCCTCAGAATGACAAACAAGCATAGGAGAAGAAACCAATTCGGGCACCCGCTGGTGGATTTTTCATCGCCCATCAGGCTCCTCAGAATGACAAATGAACAGAGTATCGGAGCACACCATGACCCAGACCATAGATAAGACCATCAAGGACATGAGCGAGTCCGGGTTCCCGGGCAGCCGCAAGGTGTACGTCACCGGCTCCCGCCCCGACCTGCGGGTGCCCTTCCGGGAGATTGAGCTGTCCCCTACCCAGGGGCGCAACGGCCCGGAGGAGAACGCCCCGCTGCGGGTGTACGACACCAGCGGCCCCTACACCGACCCCGACGCGGCTACTAACGTGCGGGAGGGCCTGCCCGCCCTGCGCGCGGCCTGGGTCCGGGAGCGCGGCGACGTGGAGGAGTACGAGGGCCGTGCGGTGCAACCGCTGGACAACGGCCTGAAGGACGGCCTGGCTAACATGGACGTGTTCCCGGGGCTGAAGCGTAAACTGCTGCGGAGCAAGAACGACGCATCGGTGAGCCAGATGCGCTATGCCAAGCAGGGCATCGTGACGCCGGAGATGGAGTATATTGCGCTGCGAGAGGGCCTGGACCCCGCATTCGTGCGGGACGAGGTGGCACGCGGGCGAGCTATCATCCCATCAAACATTAATCACCCGGAGTCGGAGCCGATGATCATCGGCCGGGGGTTCCTGGTGAAGATCAACGCCAACATCGGCAACTCCGCCGTCGCCTCGTCCATCGACGAAGAGGTGGAGAAGATGGTGTGGTCCACCCGCTGGGGCGCGGACACCGTCATGGACCTTTCCACCGGCAAGAACATCCACACCACCCGGGAGTGGATCATCCGCAACTCGCCGGTCCCCATCGGCACTGTGCCCATCTACCAAGCGCTGGAGAAGGTGAACGGCGTGGTGGCGGACCTGAGCTGGGAGGTCTACCGGGACACCATTATTGAGCAGTGCGAGCAGGGTGTGGACTACTTCACCATCCACGCCGGCGTGCTCCTGCGGTACGTCCCCCTGACTGCCAAGCGGGTGACGGGCATCGTTTCCCGGGGCGGCTCCATCATGGCCGCCTGGTGCCTTGCCCACCATCAAGAGAACTTCCTCTACACCCACTTCCGCGAGCTGTGCGAGATCATGCGCCAGTACGACGTCTCATTCTCGCTGGGCGACGGCCTCCGCCCCGGCTCGATCGCCGACGCCAACGACGAGGCGCAGTTCGGCGAGCTGCAGACCTTGGGCGAACTGACCAAGATAGCCTGGGAGTACGACGTGCAGGTGATGATCGAGGGGCCCGGCCACGTGCCGCTGCACAAGATCAAAGAGAACATGGACCTGCAGCTAGAGGTGTGCCACGAAGCGCCCTTCTATACCTTGGGCCCGCTGACCACAGACATTGCGCCGGGTTACGACCACATCACCTCCGCCATCGGCGCGGCGATGATTGGGTGGTACGGCACGGCTATGCTGTGCTACGTGACACCCAAGGAGCATCTGGGCTTGCCGGACCGGCAGGATGTGAAGGACGGCGTCATCACCTATAAGATCGCGGCCCACGCGGCAGACGTGGCCAAGGGCCACCCCGGCGCGCAGCAGTGGGACGATACCATCTCGAAAGCGCGCTTCGAGTTCCGCTGGAAGGACCAGTTCAACCTTGCCCTGGATCCGGTGACCGCACAGGGGTATCACGACGAGACGCTGCCGGTGGAAGCGGCCAAAATGTCCCATTTCTGCTCCATGTGCGGGCCGCACTTCTGCAGCATGCGCATCACTCAGGATGTGCGAGACTACGCTGAACAGCACGGTATGGACGACCAGACGGCCCTCGTCCAGGGCATGGAAGATAAGGCCAAAGAGTTCCTTGCCAAGGGCGGCAAGATCTATCAGCAGGAGTAAAACAATGCTGCCAGCAGTCATAGTACTAGCCGCAGGCACCGCCGCATTCGTAGTGTGGCTAAACAAGCGTGAGGCCCAATCATTAGCCGACACCGCCATCCGCAGCGCGTTCCGCGGTAAGCGAGAGTTGGAGATACTGGCAGACCAGTTGCTGTCTCCCAAAGATGACGAATTGGTGGAGGGCTCTTCGGCCACGCTGGAGCAGGCCGAGGAAGTGGCTGCGCCTGAAGCTCCCGTCACGGCCATGCCAGATGCGCCAACAACCGCTGCCGTGTGGGTGAACGTAGACAAGGCCAACAGGAGCTACATCATTCATCGGGACGAGGGCTGCCGCTACGTTAGAGAGAAGTCGGAGACTGCGCTCAAAGGGGTGGGCGAGCTGAAGGCCAACGGCGGCTGGCTCCCCTTCTCCGACACTGACGCCGCACAGGAAGCATACCCGGAGGGACATCTATGCAGTCAGGCGGGCTGTTGGAGCTAGGCGCCGGCTCCCTGAAGGCAGCGAGCACGGCGTACGAGGACGGCACTATAAGACCACCATCTCCCGCGCGTACCACGCAGCCAACCACCCAGTGGCGTGGGTGAACGCCGAGCGGAGACGTTAGCGTATTTGCCCGCACCCTTGAGTTGGAGCCGGCAGAGGCCAGAAGTTAGCAAGAGGATAGCCCAATGCAAGACGAACCACTGATAATCGCAGGTAGGACGTTCAACACCAGGCTGATCATCGGCACGGGGCGGTATCGCTCCATGGAAGAACAGTCGGCGGCCATCGAGGCGTCCGGCGTGGAGATGATCACGGTAGCCATCCGCCGCCTGGACCTGAGCGACCCACAGAAAAAGACGCTGCTGGACTATATAGATTGGGACAAGTACGTCATCCTGCCCAACACCGCGGGCGCAAAGACTGCGGAAGAGGCCGTGTTCACCGCACGGCTGGCCCGGGAGGTCACCGGCAGCGCCTGGATCAAGCTGGAGGTACAGCCGGACCCGGCCTCGTTGCTGCCCGACCCCATCGATACGCTGCGGGCGGCAGAGATGCTCATCAAGGAGGGCTTTATCGTGCTGCCCTACATCGGCGCCGACCCCATCCTGGCCAGGCGGCTGGAAGAGATCGGCTGCGCTACGGTGATGCCGCTGGGATCGCCCATCGGCTCCGGGCAGGGCATCCTGACGCTGGAAGAGATCCGTATCATCATTGAGCAGGCGCACGTACCGGTCGTTGTGGACGCGGGACTAGGCGTTCCTTCAGACGCATCACTGGCGATGGAGGTGGGCGCGGACGCATGCCTGGTGAACACGGCCATCGCGCAGGCACAGGACCCCGGCCTGATGGCAGAGGCCTTTAAGCAGGGCGTGGAGGCAGGCCGCAAGGCGCACATCGCCGGCCGTATCCCGCGCAAAGACGCCTCAGCGGCCAGCAGTCCCACGGCCGGCGTGCCGCAGGCGGTGGGACGGTAAGGGGCACTGTCGCTCTGAGGGACTCGCCCCTCGCGAGGACTAGAGAAGCCACATAATGGCACCTGCACAGCGGCACTGTCATTCTGAAGGACTCGCCCTGGCGAGGACGGAAGAATCCACCATACGAGCGCCCACAGTGGATTCTTCGCTCCGCCTTCCTGCGGTAGGCAGGCTCAGAATGACAAGGCGTTGTTAGGAACGACGGTGACTAGGATGCGCGCCCATGTCTAGAGTACAGCTGCCCAGACCTGCCCTCATGCTGGTGACGGACCGCCATACGGTAGCTGAGGGGGCGCTGGTGCACGTTGTTACGGAAGCGATTGAAGGCGGCGTGAACCTGGTGCAACTCCGGGAGAAAGACCTGCCCACGGCAGAGTTGTTTGAACTGGGCACAGAGTTGCAGCGCGCCATTGCAGGCCGAGCGCTACTCATTGTCAACGACCGGGCGGACGTGGCGGACGCGCTGGATGCAGACGGCGTGCAGCTTCCGGAGAATGGCCTCAGCGTAGAGGCGGCGCGCAAGGTGCTGGGGCCGGACAAGCTTATCGGGCGGTCGGTGCACTCCGAGGAGGGGGCCAAGGTCGCAGCCGCCAAGGGGGCGGACTATCTGATATTGGGCTCGGTGTTTCCATCGCCATCGCATCCGGACGAGCCAGCCCTAGGGTGGGACATCTTGCAATGCTTGGTCGCCGGCCTGCGGGAAGACACCCAAGAGGCCTCGCCGGTGCCGGTGCTGGCCATCGGTGGCATTGATGCTGCCCGGGCGGTCCAGGTGATGGGCTCAGGAGCAGCGGGCGTGGCAGTAATAACGGCTATCCTGAAAGCGGAGGACCCCCGCTATGCGGCACAGGCGCTTTGGGCAGCCCTCAGCAGATAGGAGGCAGAGAAGAACAACCTTGCCGTCTGAGACTAAACGTTACAATCGTGCCAAGAAGCGTGTGAATGAAGAAAAAGCCTTTTACGGTCACGCCCTGGCCTATCTCTTGGTCAATTTTGGACTCTTTATTCTGGATGTCATGACGCCAGGAGAGCTATGGTTTTATTGGCCCCTCATTGGATGGGGCATCGGCTTGGGCGTGCACGGAGCAGGAGTGTTCGTGTTTCCTAACTTCCCAGGCAAAGCGTGGGAAGAGCGGAAGATCCGCGAGTACATGGAAAAGGACCAGGTTAAGTAGTAATGACGGCACGCAAAGGCACCGCAGAGGCATGAGAGTATACGCAGTACAGGAACCACAACCCTCGGTTCCTTCCCCCTCCAACGGGGGAAGGTTAGGATGAGGGTGCTATGGTCAATGAAATGCCCCTGACGTTTACCGTGAACGGCGAGGCTAAGACGCTGCAGCAGGCGCAAACCGTCCAGGAGTACCTGGAGGCTCATAATCTGATGCTCCCCTTCATGGCGGTGGCGCGCAACGGCGAGGTGCTCCTGAAGTCGGAGTATCGCGAGGTAGTTTTGCAGGACGGTGATACCCTGGAGATCGTCCGCATGGTTGGAGGAGGATAGGATCGATGGACATTGGCATAGGAGCTCCCATAACCATTCCCGGTGTCACCAGAGACGTCACGCTGGAGTGGGCGCGGCGGGCAGACGCGGGCCCATTCTCCAGCCTGAGCACCCTGGACCGCATCGTCTTCCCCAACTACGAGCCGCTCATCGCGCTTGCGGCCTCCGCGGCAGTGACCACGCGCATCCCTTTGCTCACCGCTATTCTTATCACCACGCTGCGCCCTGCGGGCATCCTGGCCAAGCAGGTGGCTACCCTGGACGCGCTCTCCGGCGGGCGGCTCACTCTAGGAATCGCAGTTGGCGGCAGGGAGGACGACTTCCTGGCTGCGCCCGCGGCTATGCACACCCGGGGCAAGCGCTTTGAGCAGGAGCTCGCCACGATGAAGCGCATCTGGGCAGGCGACGCACTATCAGAGCAAGTTGGGCCTATCGGCCCGCCACCGGCACGAGCAGGCGGCCCGCCCCTCCTCATTGGCGGCTCTGCGCCTCAAGCCTTGCAACGAGCGGCCAAGTGGGGCGACGGTTATATCTCAGGTGGCAGCGGGCCAGAAGCCGCTAGGAAGAACTACGACATCGTCGCAGAGGCGTGGCAAGCACTGGGACGGCCCGGCAAACCTCGCTTTGTGGCGGGCGGCTACTACTTCCTGGGCGACGACGTAGAAGCGCAGGCCCTCGCCTATCGCCAGGCGTACTACAGCCGCTTCAGCGACCCGATGCAAGGAGTGATGCGCACGCCTCAGGAGATCCTAGACCGCATCAAAGCGGATGAGGACGTGGGCATGGACGAGCAACTCCTCTGGCCCTGTGCCGCAGACGTAGACCAGGTGCAGCGGCTGGCCGACGTGGTCACGGGCGGTTAGTGCCATGGACATCAACTACTTCCGGCTCCTGTTTGGCTACAACCGTTGGGCGAACACGCACATCCTGGACCGCGCCGCGGAACTCAGCCCAGAGAAGTATGTGGAGCCTGTCCCAGGTTTAAGCATGGGCAACATTGCGGGCGT
Organism: Dehalococcoidia bacterium; assembly: GCA_965220215.1. Taxonomy (GTDB): domain Bacteria; phylum Chloroflexota; class Dehalococcoidia; order SHYD01; family SHYD01; genus CBDDEI01. The sequence goes on along the minus strand of OZ244809.1, from coordinate 1,631,709 downwards.
GTTGGCCCACACATTGGGAACGGAAATCTTCTGGGTCTCAAGGTACCGGGAAGAGTCTCCAACTACCATATTATCTGCGCAAGACCTGCCAACATTCGCTTCCTTACGGGAACGCTGGGAGCAACAAGAGGAGGAGCTAGCAGCATACCTGAACACGCTCAAGGATGAAGACGTGGAGCGGATGGTTACGTATCAGAGGCGTGAGGAGGAGTTCACCCAGCCACTCGGCCACATGTTTGCGCACGTAGTCAACCACGGCACGCAGTTTCGCGCCGAGGCTGCTGTTGCGCTCACCGCATTCGGCCATTCGCCGGGCGACATTGATCTCATCTTTTACCTACGCTCACCAGGCGTAGCGTAAGGAAGAGGTAACCTGAGATGCCTAGTAGGGCAGTGGAGCTCTTCAACGACGCGCCGCTAATACAAAAGGTTCGTGAGAAACTCCCATCGCTTTTTGATCTCGCTGAGATAGAGAGTTCCCGCGATGGAAAAGTTGGTATGGAAGTCGGTTCTAAAAGAGAGCAGATAATAACGGCTCTCTTAATGTACAAATTCGGCGAAGAGAACGTAACAAGAGGCCCGATTAATGAAGCCGACGTAGACCTGCATTTATTCGGAGACCCCATTTCAATCAAGTCCTTTACAACAAAACCTGGGGGAACGGTTCCAGGGATTAAAGTGATATGGACGGTTGATAGCGAAAAGGTTCAGTCATTCCTGAATACTTACACTCCTGTCTCAGACTTAATTCTTGCTCATGTCGTATGGGAAGGTGATGGTGGTTTGTTAATGATTCCGAGCGACTTGCAACAAGAAAGCTACGATAAACTGGGTAGTGAGACTTACTTAAAGGCTCCAAAGCCAGGAACTAATCCTAGGGGCGTAGAAATCTCAAAAGAAGCACTAAGATTAATGCTTTCAAATGAAGAACGAGTCAAGAAGATTCCTATACATTGGACGCGACCACGTGAACGTTTTGATTCAATCAGACGCTGGCTGGATTACTGGGAGAGGTGAGCAATGACTGAACCAGATCCAAAGCCCAAACAGAGGCGCCGCACTAAAACCAGCGCATTTGGAACGTCAGGTCGTTTTGCCCATGACTCATCAGCCTACTATGCTCGCCTTCTTTACAAGGGTCTCCCTCAAGAAGAGGCTGTTCTTTATCTAGAAACCCCAAATGATCCAGAAAATCTTGACAAAGTCTTTCCTAAGAGTAGTCAAAACATGCAAGATCTTCTCGACAGTAGTGTTCATCTAATGGTGACTTCACCCCCCTATAACGTGGGCAAAGACTATGATGAGGACTTATCTCTTACCGATTACCTAGCCTTTCTAAAACAGGTGATGTCTGAGGTCTACCGTGTGCTCGTACCGGGAGGCCGCGCTTGTATTAACGTTGCGAATCTTGGACGACGGCCGTATTTGCCGCTTCATTCATTCATCATCGAGGCTATGTTGGAGTTAAATTTCCTTATGCGGGGAGAGGTCCTCTGGGAGAAGGGTCCTAACCCTTCAACAGCTTGGGGTTCCTGGCAATCGCCCGCAAATCCGACTCTAAGAGATACTCATGAGTATGTCTTAATCTTTTCCAAGCAGAGCTTCTCCCGCCCGCAGGTGGAGGGACGCCGCAGCACCATCAGCCGTGACGACTTCCTTGAGTTTACAAAGAGTATATGGAACATTCCAGGCGAGTCGGCGTCTCGCGTGGGGCATCCAGCGCCCTTTCCAGTGAAGCTACCTTTCGGCCTCATCCAGCTCTACACCTACGAGGGCGAGGTGGTGCTCGATCCGTTCATGGGCAGCGGCAGCACGGCGCTCGCGGCGCTGCAGGCGGGGCGCCGGTATGTGGGCTACGAGACGGATGCAGCGTACGTGGAGCTGGCGGAGGGGCGCATCGCCAAGGCGCGGACGGACCTCGAAAGCGATCGTGCTAAAGCCGGTGATAGTTCTGAACCAGATTCGGTGAAGCAGCGGAGCGTCGACGCGGTGGGGCACGACCCCCACCTTAATCCTCCCCCATTAAAGGGGGAGGAAATACCCCCGGCACCCAAAGGCAACGGCGAGGCGTGAGTGAATATGCAGTATAGGAACCACCGCCCCCTGTTCCTTCCCCCTCGCACGGGGGAAGGTTAGGATGGGGGTGCAGTGAAGCAGAGGATCTTTGAAGCGGTGGGGCACGACCCCCACCTTAGTCCTCCCCCATCAAAGGGGGAGGAAAGGACGCTGACGTTTACCGTCAACAGTGAGACGAGACAGCTTATGCAGTTCAGAAACCACGGCACTCGGTTCCTTCCCCCTCGTATGGGGGAAGGTTAGGATGGGGGTGCAATGGTCAAGGGAGCGGTTCTGGAACACTGCGGTGATGGTTCGACAGGCTCACCATGAGCGGTGCTTTTGCTAATGAGCAAAGCTTTTCTAGACAAGGGAACTGTTGCAAATGGGCGGATCTGTTCTAACACTTTGGATCGCCAACGCGAGCGTGCTAAACCCGTTCATCCTGAGCCTGTCGAAGGGTGCGCAGATAGCCTATCATGGCCTTCTACGTAAAGGAGCCAGACAGGCTGTGGATTCTCTAGTTGGTTGTTTAGGGCGACTATTCTCAGAAGGATGTAGCTAGGGCCATGCCAGCAGCTGACGTAATCATCGTGGGCGGGGGTGTCATTGGATCCTCCATTGCCTACCACCTTGCCCGGGAGGGTGTGAGCTGCATCCTCATTGAGCGGGAGGGCATTGGCGCGGGCGCGTCCAGCATTGCGGCGGGGATGCTTACACCCGTCGCCGAGCGGCTGGAAGCGGGGCCGCTGTACCAGCTTGGCCTCGCCAGCCTCGCGGCATTCCCGGACACGTTGCAGGCCGTCCACGAGGCCAGCGGCATCGACCCCGAATACATCACTGCCGGCACCCTGCGCCTTGCCTTCACTGAGGACGAGGAGGGGGAGTTGCGCGGGCTCATCGCCAAAGTACGCCCGGCGCTGGAGGGAGACTGGCTCACCTCCGAGGAGGTGCAGTCGATAGAGCCGCGCCTGACGCAGGATGCGCGGGGCGCGCTGTTCACTCCCGGCGAGCGCCAGGTGCAGGCGGCGCGGCTGACCCTGGGCTTTGCGCAGGCCGCTGAGGCGCAAACCGGCCGCACGCGCTTCCTGCTGGGGCAGCAAGTGGTGGGACTCACCTACATGGGCGACCGCATCACCGGCGTGCGCCTGGCCGATAGCTCGCACGTCACCGCAGACCACGTAGTGCTGGCCGCAGGTCCCTGGAGCAGCGCGCTGCTTGAAGACCTACCTAGCGGCCAAGCGGGCATGGGCGTGCGCCTGCCGGTGCGGCCGGTGCGAGGACAAATCCTCCGCCTGCACACCATGCCGCGGCCCCTGCGCACCAACGTCTTCTACGACCACGGCTATCTGACACCAAAAGTGGACGGCACTGTCCTGGTGGGCGCAACCCAAGAAGAAGCGGGCTTCGATACCCGCAGCACGGCCCAGGGCGCAAGCTGGCTGCTCTCGGTGGCGATGCAACTGCTGCCGGAGCTGGGCGATGCGTCGGTGGGCGGCGTGAGCGTTGGGCTGCGGCCGGGAACGCCGGACGGCCTGCCCATCCTGGGGCCGGTCCCCGGCTACGTGGGGCTGACCGTGGCTACCGGCCACTTTCGCAGCGGTATCCTGCTCAGTCCCATCACCGGACAGCTCATTGCGGAGCATATCACCACCGGTCAGACCGGCATCTCCCTGGAGCCCTTCTCCCTCGCCCGGTTTGAGTAGTCCTAAACGTCTGTCATTCTGAAAGAACCCAGCGACTGAAGAATCCACAAACTCGTTCTACCCTCTCGGTAAGGGCTGCTTCGCTACTCATGCCAAAGGCGAGCTCCTCGTAATGCCAAGTGCACTCTTCATTGCTTGCCTGGCCGCAGCGGCACCCGGTGTGATCGTGCTACAAGTGCTGCCGCGCCTCGCCGCCAGCGACGCGTCCTCCATCACCCAGGCGGCGCTGGGCACCTTGCTGCCTCTGGCCGGGGCGCTCCTGGGCGGCCTGCTGCTGCGGGCAATGACCCACCGCTCCGCGTGGGTGGGCGCTATCCTAGGGCTGGCGGCCCAAGCCGCGGGCGTGCCAGAGTTTGTAAGCATCTTCTCGGGCACCATGGCGCTGGGGTACTGGCTGGATACAGGAGTGTTCACGGCGCTGTTCGGGAGCTACGTGGTGCTGGGCGGCGCGCTGGCTACCCTAGCCGCAGGACCGGCGTCCGTCCCCTCTGCCACGATGTCGCCAAGGGAGCCTGCCTTCGAGGAGGAGGACGAGCTGTCCTCTCCCCCCGTGTGGGAGGGCGTTAGTCGCCGTCCTGAGCCTGCCAAAGGGGAGGGGAGCAACTTACGCTGGTGGGCGAAAGCGCTGGGCACTGTTATCCTCCTAGTCACCGCCGTGCCGACGCTGGGCAATCTGGCAGCGCCGCTGCTCTACCCCCTCTCCATGAGCCTGGCCGCGGCCGCGCTGGCCGCCTACGCGAGCGCCGAACGCGCGGGCTGGCAGCGTCGGGCGGCGCTGGTGGCGCTGGTGGTCGCTGCTGCGGTGGCTGCGTTCATCACCGTGCTGCTAGCAGGCACGCTGGCGGGGTGAGAAACATCTCTAAAACTGATACGTTTGGAACTTGTGTACTAGAAGCTCTAGCAGTAAAATCTGTCACATCTAGAACTACTGTCCCATTTAAGGAGCAACTATGGAAGCTATTGCTGCTTTCAATGCGGTTGATGCAAACTCAAGTAAGCTCCAAGTACCTCATTCGAAGGCCTGCGACTGCCCTCAAAACCACATCAACTGTCTCACTGCAAAAGAGTGGCTGAAAGCTCAAATAGGGGTTTGGCAGTTCTTCTATGAGGCGCGCGATATCCGTGACAAATCTCAACACCCTGCTACATACCCAATAGCCCTATCTTCAAGGCTCATTGAGCTTTTTACGCATAAAGGCGAGCTAGTCCTCGACCCATTTGTAGGAAGCGGGACAACCCTAGTTTCTGCACGAGATCTGCATCGTAATGCGGTAGGTTTTGATCTCAGTCAGCAGTATGTAGACCTCAGCGTTGAGCGTGTGCAGCAATTAGGTCTATTTGGCGGTACTCAACAGCTTGCCATCTGTGATGATGCCCATAACATACCTAATTATCTTGAACCTGAAAGCTTAAGTTTGATAGCAACGTCTCCTCCTTACGCCAATCTTCTCAACCGGAAGCGCAGGAATAAATCCCGCCGGGGTGTTGAGCGACTCAATGAACAATATCAGAAGGTAGAGCAGTACTCTCAGGACCCGCGGGATCTCGGTACACTAACCTTGGAAGAATACAAAGCACAAATGGCTAGCATATTCGCCGGCCTGCTCACTCTCTTACGCCCTAAGGCCCACTGCGTCATTAATGTGCCTGATATGTGGTGGGAAAATAAGCGTATCCCCATCCATATTGCCGTTGTTGAAGCTCTGGAATCAGTGGGGTATGAATTGAGGAATACGATCATTTGGGACAGGACAAATATCGTGAACCGAGTCGGGATTTTTGGATGGCCCAGCAACTACATCACAATGGGCGTGACATTCGAGTACTTGCTAGACTTCTGGCGACCAGAAAGTGCATAAGACTTGGTTGCTCGCTATCTTACACGTACGCAACTCATCGATAGACTGCGGCAAATTGCAGCAACCGGCTGGGTTAAAAGCATCCGCCCACTTAATTCTGGCGGTATAGGCAACACGATAGACCATTTACTGGGCCTATCTGAGAATAACCTTAATGTGCCTGATACAGCACAGTGGGAAGTCAAATCGCACCGTATAAAGAGTAAGTCGTTACTTACTCTTTTCCATTTGGAACCGGAACCACGAACTAGCTATGTGGTCAATAATATTCTTCTACCTAAGTATGGTTGGGCTTTACCCCAATATGGGCCAGACGAATACAGCTTTCGTCAGACCCTTCGGGCATCAAGGACTACTGACCGTGGGTTTGGAATCAAAACTGATAGAACTAACCAAACAATACGAGTTTTCTTTGATGCATCAATGATTGCAGCAAAGCATCAGTCTTGGGTAAGAACCGTCGAGGCTAGAGTTGGATTGGCTGATCTAAATCCTCAGCCGTACTGGGATATTAAATCGTTAGTGCTGAATGCAAGCACAAAGCTACTAAACGTTGTTTACGTGGAAGTTGAAACCTCCAAGACACAGGAAACGGAGCTCTTCAGAATAGTTTCAGGATTAGTTTTGCAAGGCTTTGACATCGATAGCTTCCTAGATGCAGTTGAAGATGACGCTGTGCGAATAGACTTTGATGCGAGGACAGGACACAATCACGGACAGAAGTTCCGTGTGCGGAGTGACAGACTAGCTGAGCTTTGGCGTTATTCTGATCCGCTCATTGAGTAGATATGCCTTAGCACGCACTAAACCGCCCGTGGGATATCCCACGGGCGGTTTGCGTTACGGTTGGTGGTCGTTATGGGCGGCTCATGGGTTCCTTCGCTCCGCCTGCCTGCGGTAGGCAGGCTCAGGATAAACTATCGGCTCACCATGAGCGGGGAGTTGGGCTTAGACTTCCCGGTACTCGCCTTCTACGGTGCCTTCGTCGGGGGCGGTGTCATCGTTGGGAGCGCCGCCGGCGGCTGCGCCTGCGCCCTCCTGCTGCTTGTAGACCTCAGCGCCCACCTTCTGCAGGGCCTCGTTCAGCTCCTGGGTGGCTTGCTGGATGCTCTCCACCGAGCCGCTCTGGAGTGCTGACCGCACTGCGGCGATCTTGCCGGTGACCTCGTTCTTGAGCTCCTCGGAGATCTTATCGGCGTTCTCGTTCAGGGTGCGCTCGGCCTGGTAGGCCAAGGAGTCGGCCATGTTGCGGACCTCCACCTCCTCGCGCCGTTGGGAGTCCTCCGTGGCGTGGAGCTCGGCCTCCCGCTGCATATTCTCCACCTCGTCCTTGCTGAGGCCGGAGGATGCTTGGATGACGATCTTCTGCTCACGGCCGCTGCCCTTGTCCTGGGCCCGCACCGCGACGATGCCGTTGGCGTCTATGTCAAAGCTGACTTCAATCTGGGGAACGCCGCGGGGCGCCGTCAGGACGCCGTCCAGGATGAAGCGCCCGAGGGACTTGTTGTCCTGGGCCATAGTGCGCTCGCCCTGGAGCACGTGAATCTCCACCGAGGTCTGGTTGTCCGCCGCCGTGGAGAAGACCTGGCTCTTGGAGGTAGGGATAGTGGTGTTGCGCTGGATGAGCGGCGTGGCCACCGATCCCAAAGTCTCGATGCCCAGGGTCAGGGGCGTGACGTCCAGTAGGAGCACGTCCTGCACGTCGCCCTTCAGCACGCCGGCCTGGATGGCAGCGCCAATGGCCACCACCTCATCCGGGTTCACGCCCTTGTGGGGCTCCTTGCCAAAGAGCTGCTTCACCTTCTCGTGCACGGCGGGCATACGGGTCATGCCGCCCACCAGAACCACCTCGTTGATCTGGCTTAGGTTCACGCCGGCATCTTCTATGGCCCGCTTGCAGGGGCCGGCGGTCTGCTCAACCAGGTCGCCCACCAGTTGCTCCAGCTTGGAGCGAGTCAGGTTTATGGCTAAGTGCTTGGGGCCGGAGGCGTCGGCGGTGATAAAGGGCAGGTTAATCTCCGTGGACGCCACGGAGGAGAGCTCTATCTTGGCCTTCTCTGCGGCCTCCTTCAGGCGCTGCAGGGCCATGCGGTCCTGGCGCAGGTCAATTGCCTGTTCTTTCTTGAATTCGTCGCACAGCCAGTCAATAATGCGCTGGTCAAAGTCGTCGCCGCCCAGGTGAGTGTCGCCGTTGGTGGAGCGCACCTGGAAGGTGCCATCGCCCAGCTCCAGGATGGAGATGTCGAAGGTGCCGCCGCCGAGGTCGTACACAGCGATGACCTCGTCCGTCTTCTTATCGAGGCCGTAGGCCAAGGAGGCCGCGGTGGGTTCGTTGATGATACGGAGCACTTCCAGCCCGGCGATGGTGCCGGCGTCACGGGTGGCCTGGCGTTGGGCGTCGTTGAAGTAGGCAGGCACGGTGATGACGGCCTCTTTTACCGGCTCGCCTAGGTAGGATTCCACATCCGTCTTGATCTTCTGGAGGATCATGGCGGAGATCTCCGGCGGCGAGTAGTCCTTGCCTTGCATGTGCACCCAGGCATCGGTGTTGTTGGCCTCCGTTATCTTATAGGAGAGCAGCTTCAGGTCACGCTGTACGGAGTCGTCTTTGAACTTCCTGCCCATGAGCCGCTTTACGGAATAGACGGTGTTGTCTGGGTTGGTGACCGACTGGCGCTTGGCTATCTGGCCGACCAGCCGCTCGCCCGTCTTGGACACGGCGACCACTGATGGGGTCACCCGCCCACCCTCGGAGTTGGGGACGACGGTGGGCTCACCGCCTTCCATGATGGCCACACAGCTATTGGTGGTCCCTAAGTCAATTCCTATTACTTTCGGCATATCCTGCTCTCCTCACACCAGTGATGTGTGTTGTTCATATTCGTCGTTCCGAGTGTAGCGAAGCATCCATCTCCAACCAGCAGGGTGGATTCTTGGCCCCGCCTGGGTGGGTCCCAGAACGACCTAGCTTCTTAAAACTCGATAGTAATAGTGGCCTGCGGCGCGGTAGGCGGCTGTACTTCATCCAGCTTCAGGGTTTTGGCCGCTTGCTGCAATCCCTTCTGCATCTTTGCCCGCAACTGCTCCGGGTCCCCGGTAGTTTCCAGGTCGTACTGGAGTTTTCCGAGGACCTTGGCTAGCTCCAAACCCATCTCCACACCGGCCAGGTTGAGGTTCATGTCCTCCACAAAGTGCTTGATGAGCTGGAGCCGCGCCAGGTCTTCCGCAGAGTAGAGGCGCAGCATGCCTACGGTACGGCTGGGGGAGAGAAAGCCCGCCCGCTCGTACTTGCGCAGGGTCTGGGGATGCATGCTCAGCAGCCGAGCCGCCACGCTAATGATATAGAGACCTGCTTGCTCTTCTGAGATTCGTTGTTCCACGTTCATTACTCCATGCGAGAGCTATGAAAAGTACAGGAGCAGTATAGCAAACCAACCTAAGAAAGGCAACATAATACATACAAAATTATTGATATATTCAGAAAATATATCTTGACATGATTTATATCAATGTTTATACTACTGGTAGCGCAGGTGAGGTGCCTGCACTAAAGCACACAATAGGAGGAGAGATACTCATGACACTTACACGTTGGGAACCATCGGCTCGCTTTGGCGTGTTTCGGAACCCCATGGACCGCATGTTTGACGAGGCTTTCGGCCGCAGCGCCCGCATTCTGAGGAACAACGGCGCATCCCGCTACGTCCTGCCCATCGATATGTACGAGACGCCGGACGAGCTCCTGGTAAAGGCGCATCTACCGGGGATAGACCCCGCACAGGTACAGTTGAACGTCGAGAAGGGTCACCTGACCATTCAGGCCCACATCCCAAGCGAGGCGGAGCAGGAGAGCGACACCAAGCGTCGCTGGCACTACCGCGAGGTGTGGTACGGCGATCTAGTGCGCACCATCCCGCTGCCGGCGGCGGTGAACGCGGAGAGTGCGGACGCCGAGTTCAAGGACGGCGTGCTGACCCTGAAGCTGCAGAAGACCGTAGAGTCTCGGCCGCACCAGATCCCCATCAAAGCCAGCTAACCGAGATCGTAACAGCACAGGCATTCTAGCGTTACTTTTTGTGTCGGAAGGTGTTGTTACTAATGCAAAGGCAAACAACAAACAGTTAGGAAAATACGATGTGGTACCCAAAAGCGTGCACAAAATGTGGTGGAGACCTCTTCGAGGATAAGCTCCTGGGCGAGCTGGATGTAAAGTGCCTCCAGTGTGGCTATGTAATCCCAGGACAGCACGTACTCGAACTGCAGTCCCGTGTCCGTTCTCAGGGCAGCGCCACTAGCCGAACTGCGGCTGCTCCCCGGGCAGCTTAACAAACCCTCCGTACACTCCCCGTAAGTAGCAGCGGGCAGGTAATACCTGCCCGCTTTTCTTATGCCTTAGGCAAAGACCGGTAGACCAACGTCTGAATCCCACCGGCCCCGAACGTTTGCTGGGGCATCGCCTGCGTTGAAAAACGGCTCGTCGTTGAAGCATCGGGGGCCGACCCCCACCTTAGTCCTCCCCCATTGAAGGGGGAGGAAATTCCCCTCACGTTTACCGCCCACGTTGAGGCGTGAGCGCTCATGCAGTGTAGGAACCCCGGCCCTCTATTCCTTCCCTCTCCCATGGGGGAAGGTTAGGATGGGGGTGCGATGCCCAATCTAAACGTGCGCAACCTGCGTCTGAATCCCACCGGCCTCGGACGTTTGCTGGGGCGTCACCTGCGTTGAAAAGCGGCTCGTCTTTGAAGCGCTGGGGGACGACCCCCACCTTAGTCCTCCCCTATTGAAGGGGGAGGAAATTCCCCTCACGTTTACCGTCCACGTCGAGGCGTGAGCGCTCATGCAGTGTAGGAACCCCGGCCCTCTATTCCTTCCCTCTCCCATGGGGGAAGGTTAGGATGGGGGTGGTTATGGCCAATCTAAGGGCGCGCAACCTTACTCTAGAACACTAAAAGCTGCATCGCGAGGAGGCGTCAGCCGGCGCGGCAACCTGGCAGGCGCGTGGGACGTGCCACCCCACCGCCCCAGATTGCTTCGGCGCTCTGCGGAGCTTCTCGCAAAGACAGACGTGGTTTGACAGGCTCACCATGAGCGGCGCGGGCGGCTGTCGTTGCGTGAAGGCGGGTAGCAGATGTAGCAACCCGGGGGCAGACGTTGCCCCCTAGTATGCGCTTGGGACGTTCCCTCCTCACCGGACGGGCCACCCCACCGCCCCAGATTCTTCGCTGCGCCTGCCTGCGGTAGGCAGGCTCAGAATGACAATGGGAGGCGCTCTGCGAGCTTCTCGCAAAGACAGATGGTGGTTCGACAGGCTCACCATGAGCGGCGCGGGCGGGGAAAACGTGCTTGCTTGCCAGCGTTCCGTGGGGCAAGTATTATCGAAAGGCACCGCAGCGCTGTACATACAAGCTAGGAGTCGCCATGACTATACGCAACATCGAACCGGTCCCCGTCCAAGTCTTCTCAGACTATATCTGCCCGTGGTGTTACGTCGGCCTGTCACGGATCGAGCGCGTTGGCGAAGAGCTTCCCCTCGCGATAGAGTGGCGGCCGTTTTTCCTGCGCCCGGACATTCCCCCTGAGGGTGCGCCGCGACGGCAGCGCCCCGGTGAACCGCCGACCAAAGCAGGCGAGCAGGTAACCGGCCAACTGGGTGAGCAGGCCGCGGAGGAGGGGCTTATCATGAAGCGCTCCGAGCGGACGCCTTACACTCGTCTGGCGTTGGAGGCCACAGAGTACTCCAAGACTCAGGGGCTTGTGGACCAGTACCACGAGGCGCTCCTGAAGGCCTACTGGGAGCACAGCCAGAACTTGGGGGACACGGAGGTGCTCCTCTCCATAGCTAAAGAGGTGGGTCTGAACCAGGACGGGCTCGCGCAAGCACTGGAGACGCGGAGCTTTGAGCAGACCGTGCTGGAGCAGGTGCAACTCGCCAATGAGATAGGCATCAACGCCATCCCCGCCTACATCGTGGGCAAGTACCTGTTCTTTGGCGCACAGCCCTACTCCTTCATGAAGAGCGTGGTAGAGCGAGTGATAAGAGAACGGGCTGAAGGCGAACAGCAGATAGCGCTAAAGTAGCGGAGACGAGAAAGAGCAACGCCGCGTGGGGCCGAAATCCGGCCCCACAGGTCTGAGCCAAACTAATCTAACCGACAAGTATTCAATATGGGACGCATAACAGACTGCTTCGATAAGCTGAGCGCGGAGGGCCGCACCGGCCTGGTGCCCTACCTCACCGTTGGCTACCCCACCCTGGCGGAGACTCCCGACCTGGTGGCTGCGGCCGTGGCTGGCGGCGCCTGCATGGTGGAGCTAGGCGTTCCTTTCAGTGACCCGCTGGCAGACGGCGCAACCATCCAGCGGGCGAGCGGCGCCGCGCTGGACCAGGGCGTCCGCCTTAGCGACAGCTTGCTCGTGGCGAGGGCAGTGCGCGCAAAAGGCGTCACCGTCCCGCTGCTGTTCATGGGTTACTACAATACCTTCCTGAGCTTCGGGCTGCCCGCGTTCTGCCAGCAGGCAAAGGAGGCGGGCGCAGATGGCGTTATCTGCGTGGACCTGCCACCGGAAGAGGCGGAGCCCTTCCTGAGCGCAGCCGCTAGCCAGGGACTGAGCCTTATCTTTCTCCTTGCCCCTACCAGCACCGATGAACGTCTCCGCCGCGTGGCAGAGGTGGCCCAGGGCTTCATCTACTGCGTGAGCCTGGCCGGCGTCACCGGCGCTCGAACGCAGCTGCGCGAGGGCTTGCCGGACTTCATCGCGCGAGTGCGGGAGCATACCAAGCTGCCCCTGGCCGTAGGGTTCGGCATCTCCACACCGGAGCACGTGGCTGCGGTGGGTGAGCTCGTAGAGACGGCGGTGGTGGGCAGCGCCCTCATCGACGTCATCGACAAGAGCGCGCCAGCCGAGCGGCCCGAGGCGGTACAAGCCTTCGTAGCGACACTGGCCGGCGCGACCCCCGCTAAAGCGTGACCACGATGATGAGCATTCGGGGCGTGCGAGGTGCGACCACGACGGAGGCCAACACCAGCGCGGCCATTCTGGCTGCGACGCGGGAGCTGCTGGAGCAGATCATACAGACCAACGACTTCCGGGTGGAGGACGTGGCCAGCGCCTTCTTTACCGCCACACCCGACCTCAACGCCGCCTTCCCGGCGACGGCTGCCCGGCAGATCGGCTGGGCGCACGTGGCGCTAATGGACAGCGCGGAGATGGAAGTGCCGGGCGCACTCCCTATGTGCATCCGGGTGCTCCTCCATGTGAACACTGAGAAGGGGCAGGACCAGGTGGCGCACGTCTACTTGCGCGGCGCCCAGCACCTGCGGGCATCCGTGCCGCCGATTGAGTAAGCTGGTAGCCGTCCGTGAAGACATCCCTGTATGGAAATGCCTAACCGCGGGTTTCAGGTCACAGACCATACCGCTTATGAGCTCAAAGAAAAGGATTACCAAGATATGATGGCGCTTCAACAGCGGTTTGGAGTGGCTCTGCCAGAAGCCCATGCCGAGTGGATGGGAGAATAACCTGGCTTTATCATGCTGACAGGACCGGACGGCAATAGCTTCCAGCTGTCACTGGAGGGCTACCAGTACCCTAACCGCGCTAGCCGCGGGGAGCAGGATGAGGCCGCTAACCGGTTGCTGGTCTCCGTTGAGGCGAGCATTCACGACCAGGCATGGCAGAAGACCAGCCCTTGCCTGCTAACGTGGGAGATAGACCAGCTTATTGAATGGGTGGAGAAACTCCCCCGCACTGCTGTTGCCCATAATCGGCTGCTGTTCTCCCATCCTGGGCTTACCTTTCAGTACGCCGGGAGAGTTGGAGAGCATGTCACTCTGGAAGTGTACTTCGACTACGCTATGGTCGCCCCCGGGACCTACTTCTCCAACTGGGAAGAGCCGCTGCTGTGGGCAACCCTCCGGGTCACCACGGAGGAGGCTGCCCTCTGGTTAGCGCAACTCCGCAGCGAGCGCGCCAAGTTCCCGCCGCGCTAGCCCTTAGCTCCACACCGCAACCACTACCGCATCCTCCGGGTTGGCGGGATCGAAGAATAGGAGGGCCACGGAGCGGCCTGCCACCATCTCTGCGCCGGCGATGCCGCGGCTAACGGGGACATCGTCAAGCCACACGCTGAGGCTGCCCGCCACCTGCACTGTTGCCTTGAACGTGTCCGTATCGAAGCTCTTTAGGATGCCCCGTCTGGTTTCTGTCATGTCTCGACCCTCTACACGCCGCCAAGGTCTAGGCGCATGTCGTAGCGGCTGCGGGGGTGGCGCTGGTAGGTTAAGGTGAGCTTCTGCACGCGCCGTTTGGCGGCGGAAAGTCCGCAGCGCTCATCGGTTACAGCAATAACGTCGTAGATCTGCTGGGCGCAGTTCACCGGCGTCAGGATGTGCCCGGCAGGAGCGTCCATCACCTGCTGGCGCAGCTCGTAGAGCGCCCGGTCAGTGGCCTTGCCGGCATCGTCTACGTTCAGATCCAGCACGTGTCGGGCGCGGGCATCCAAGAGGTCGATCTGCTCCCAATCGAAGGCCTCGGCAAAGACGCCGTTGCCATGCACCTGAGCCTGGTTCACCGCCAACGGCTGCGTCGCATAGCTGGCCTCCAGGAGCGCATGGCTACCGCCGTAGCTGTAGCCGCTCTCGTCCGAAGCCTCTGGATACACTAGCACGCCTAGGGCACCCTCGAAGAAGAGGCGGTCCGGCACCATGTCCAGCAGACGCAACACCGCCGACTTGCCCGACTCTCCCGGCTGGATAGTGAACGCAGGCTGCAGGTCGCCTAGCGCATCGCTGGTGCTGTTCGCGCTGATCCGCAAGCCTACGCGGGCCAGAATAAAGGCCGTGATCTGAAAGACGTTCCGGCTTCCTGCTGCCCAGGTGAACTGCCTGCGGGCGCGCCAGCCGGCCAGGAGTCCCCAGCCGTCCACGGCGTGAAGCGTTACTGTGGCTTCCCCGCCGGCCGAGCGGTGCTCCCAACCAGCCACCCAGTACGCAGGCCCGCGGGCTGAGAGGTTGCGGCCGGCGGCCCGATAGCCAGGGCTTACCTGAATCTCTTCCCCCAGGCTCAACAGCGCGCTGCCGTCAGCCTGGTATGCGGCGTCATTGTAGCGGCCGTCGTCATTCCGCAGGGTGACGCTCAGGCTTCCCTCTGTCGGGTTTGCTCTCAGCGACAGCGCCAGCACGTCCTCGGAGATGTCCGCATAGGCTGCGGGAAGGACGGCCTGCCACACACCAAAGGGCGTGGAGAGCCATCCGTACCCGTTGCCGTGCGCCAGCGCGACGCCGTAGCCGGAGGTCAGGTCAAAGGGGATGGGCTCCCGCCAGTAGCCGTCGGCGTAGTCGCCAAATACAGGCATAGCGCTCCAGTAAGGACGGCTGTAGGAGACCGCGCCTGCGTACGTCTGCACGGCAAAGACACGATACACGTCCATATAGTCCACAAAGGGCGCCTGGAACCCCACCTCCGACCCGCTGCTGGCAGGCTCCACCACGTTCAGGTCCGACCAGGTGTTTGCGCTCTGACCGTAGCCGTCCCCATAGAGGAGCGTCCAGAGATACTGGTTACCGGCGGCGTCCGACCCGGTGAGGGCCAGGTTCCAGTCCAGGCGATAGGCGCACCCCAGGCCGGTGATGCTCGCCACGGTGTTGGTCCACGCAGACGGCTGTCCCCAGACGCCAGCCGTGCGCTTGACCGCGTACACGGTTGCGCCCACGGTGTAAAAGAGGGCCACCACGCCCGACGGGTTGACGCCCGCAGCCAGCCACTTTGCCGCCCCGCCCGCAGTGACCACACTCGTTGCGCCGCCAAAGCTCTGGCCGTTATCGCTACTCTCCCGCACTTTGATAGTCGCATCGTCGGCGTCCACGTAGAAGAGCAGCGCCATACTGCCGAGGCTGGTCAGCGCAACGCCGGCGCTGTCCGAGACGCTGCCTTCGTTGCTCCAAGTAGCGAAGTCGCTGCCCTGGCCTGGGCCGGCGACGCGCTGGAGGTAGAGCTGCCCGCCGCTTGTAGTACGGGCGCGCAAGAGGGAGCCGTCTCCCGGCACCGTAGCGGCGTGGAAGTAGTCCTCTTCCAGTCCTGTGTAGAGCCGGATCCACCGCAGCCGAGGCACGCCCGCGATGCGATTGGAGACCAGCAAACGCACGTAGGGCTCTGCGCTGGCACTCTGCTGCGCGGCGGTGAGGGCCCTGGGTATTCTTCGCACCTAAGGCCCCCCGTCCGTGGACTGGCCGGGCCTGCCCGTTGCGGGCACGTAGAGCTGGTGGCGCTGCAGCCCCCGGCGACGACGCACGCCATCTAGTCCTTGGTGGAAGGCCGCAAGACGCTCCTTACCCCACTCCAGGTAGCGCCGCCAGGTCTCCTCGCCGCCCACATTCACGCGGTTCGCAGCCAGGCTCGCCCACTCCAGCGCCGCATAGCCCGCCGCGCCCTGCACCACGAGGTGCTCCGCCCAAGGGGGCAGAGTGCTCCCCGCAAGATCGATGGTATGCAGGGCACGCCAGTAGACCAGCACACGCTCACCGCCACCGGGTGTGGCGTCCACAAGCAGGCTAAGGGTATCACCCCAGACTGAGAAGCCCGTGTAGGTGGCGGGATAGTTACCGGCAGGATACTCTACCGCTTCCACGGCGATGCGGTCCGCCAGCGTCTGGATGCTCACCTCTCGCGATCCTGCGGTGGTCAGCAGCTCCGCCCGCTCTTCTCGGGGCAACACCAGGGAGACCGCTTCCAGTGCGTGGCGCAGATGCTGCTCCAGGTCATCCGCCGACCAGCGGGCGTTCGCCGCATCGGTGTCACCCAGCTCTCGGCGCACCTGTTCGAGCGCCTGGTTCAACGTGAATGGCATAGGCTATACCCCCTCGTCTCGCTCGCGGATGCCGCTGGCCGTGGGCGTTAGGCTATATGACAGCAGTGTCATCGCCGTTGTGGTCAAACTCGCAATGTTTTCTTGGAAAAAGTGCAATCTTTGCATGTTAGATTAGCTTTTGAGCCGTCACCGCTAGGCCTCTATCTTCGGCCGCCGCCTCGGGCATCCAGGGGGTGGTAGGTGGCGGGCAACGCCAGGCTCACCTACCACCCCACTTGGATTCTTCGCTTCGCCTGCCTGCGGTAGGCAGGCTCAGAATGACAAGAGGACGCTCAGCGTGACTTTAGTGCTGCTAGCCCCGCACGCCGCTGAGTTTGGACAGCTTGAGGGTGTTGAAGAGGGCAACGGACGCGTACCACTTCACCCGCACCCGGCTGGCGTCCTTGGACTCCAGGCTGCCTACCCGCTCCACCTGCAAGCCGCCGGGGCTGGTTAGCCCGGTGACCGCGCCCTCGCCCACCTGGAGCGCGTAGATGGTGGAGCAGTCTGTGCTGGAACCCACCGTCTTGTTGTCGGCGATCCACTCAGTGACGCCTACGGGGATGCCGTCGTAGTACTGCACCATCTGGCCGAACTGGTTGCGGTCGCTCTCCAGGATGCCGCTGCCGGTGGCGCGGCTGAGGCTGGTGAGCTTGCGGCGGCTCCGCTTGGACATGAGCAGCAGCTCCGGCTTGCCGCCCTTGATCTTGTCGATGGCCTCGTCCAGCTTATCCAGGGTGAGGGTGCCGCCGTTGGTCCCCATAGAGACCGACTGGCCGGCCGCGCACGCCTTGTCGACACCGTCGAATGCCTTCGAGTCGGTAGTGGTATCGCCGTTGATGAAGGCATCGTCGAACTTCTGCTGCACCGCCTTCGCCTTGAGCTGGACCACCGCGGCCTCAAGGTCCTGGAGGTTGCTGCGAGTGGCCCGCAGGAAGTTGTCCACGTCGGCATCACCGCCCAAGATCTTGAGCGTGGCCGTGATCTGGGTGAAGGTGGGCGTGGACTCCGACCAGGCGTCGCCCACTTCATAGAAGGCGGCAGTGGCGGCGGCGTTCTCCCGGTTGTAGGTGAGACCGTTGCCCACAATCTCGATGAAGGGGAGCGCCTGGAGAACGGGGCTGTCATAGACCACCGTCTCGATGACTCCAGAGAGCAGGATATCGTTGGAGAGCTTGGAGGCCTCCGTAAGGGTTAGCGCCATGTGTACTCCTTATGTGTGTAAGCTGTGTAACGGGAGTCCAGTCGCTTGGGACGGCTGGCACAAGGTTGGGGGATGTGCCCCCTGCATCAATCACTTAACCGGAGGGGGGCACTACCCCGCGCTCAGGGCAAGGGCTATCTTTTCCCGGGGACTGAGCGCTGAGAGGTCTGCGCCGCCGCGTGGGGGCGCGCCCGCAGGCACCCGCTCCGCCGAGACGCGCTCGGCCAGGCGGCGCTGCACTGCGGCTACAGTCTCCCGCGCCGCCGCCAGCGAGCGGTCTACCTCCGCCACCGATGCGCCCGCGACGAGCTCCGGCGGCACCTCCGGCGCGGTTGCCAGCACGGCCTCACGATAATGCGCTGCGCTCACCGTAAGCGCGTCTTGCGCCGAGGCGAGTTGCTCGTGCAGCACCTCCCGCTCAGCGTGCGCAGTTGCCAGCTCCGCCTCCAGCGACTCAATCCGCGCCGCGGGGTCTGCCGTCGCACTGTTGGCCGAGGCTCCCGAAGCCACCTCGCCGCCCTCCTCCTCCGAAACCGCCGCCCCGGGCGGACCCGTTTCCTCTGCCATAGCGTCCCTCCTTGTCTTTGGGCTTGTCCTGTCGCCAGCAGCGACTCGCCTCCGGCAACAGCCGCCCGCTTGAGGCGAGCTAGCCGAAGGACTTGACAGAGAGTAAGACGTACGTTCTGACTGGGTCAACGCAAGTTGGCAGTTTACGCTGAGGGCCGTAGTTCCTGCACTGCATATGCGCTCACGCCTCGTCGCTGAGGGTAAACGTAAGGCGTGTTTACTCCCCCTTCAATGGGGGAGGACTAAGGTGGGGGTCGTGCCCAACGCGTCGCCTATCCGCTGCTTCACCAAAGCTCACTAAGAAAACACCGTGGTGTGCCAGAACCGCTCTATTGATCAGTGCACCCCCATCCTAGCCTTCCCCCATACGAGGGGGAAGGAACAGGGGCCGGGGTTCCTGCACTGCATATGCGCTCACGCCTCAGCGTTGCCTTTGCGTGCCTGGGTATGTCCTCCCCTATTAAAGGGGGAGGACTAAGGTGGGCGTCGTCCCCCAGCGCTTCATAGACGAGCCGCTTTTCACAGCAGGTGACGCACCGGAAAGCGTTTGGCATCAGTAGGCGGCCCAGCTTGCAGCTAGTATCATTACCCCTAGCCTCTTGAAGAAGCTCGAATGATTCTTCACAATAGGGCGCACGAGGCGCTTCTTTCCCGCCGGCAGACGGGTTGGATGCGGGGGCCGACATTGTTGCCGCTACGCATCGCAGTATGCGGACGGGGCGGCAGGCCACGATTCAATGCGACCTCTTGGTAGCGGCTGCTGATCTCGGCCGGAAGCCTCTATCCGCTCGACTGCTTTGATACTGAAGGGACGGGACGATAATGCCAAAGCGAGCGCTAATAATAGGAGTATCGTCTCAGGATGGTTCATATCTCGCCGATCTACTACTGGAAAGAGGCTATGAGGTAGTAGGAACCATTCGCCGCACTACAACGTATGCAAGAGAAAACCTGGCTCACTTATACGGCTCAATCAAAATAGAAGCCGTCGAGCTTTCGGACTTCACCAGCATTGCCGAGACGGTTCAGAGATATGAGCCGGATGAGGTCTACAACATAGCGGCTCAATCGGTACCCGCGGACAGCTGGTCGCAGCCCTTCTACACTGCGGATGTGACCGGAGTCGGTGCTGTGCGGGTGCTTGAGGCAGTGAGGAGGTATGCTCCCAACGCCCGGGTCTACCAGGCAACGAGCCGCGAGATATACGGGAACATATCAGGTGAGTCCGCAGATGAGGATACGCCAATAGATGCCAACAATCCGTACGGAATCGCTAAAGCCTACGCGCACATGATGGCCCGTTGCTACCGCGAGGCGCACAACCTGTTTGTGACGTGTGGCATCCTGTTCAATCACGAAAGCCCGCGCCGCAGCCTTCATTTTGTAACCAGAAAAATCTCTGCGGCGGCGGCGTGCATTAAGAACGGCGTCGAGAATCCTCCCACTGATGAACGTGGAGAACCGCTAGTAGATGCTAACGGACAGCTGCACTTAGGGTGGCTGGACGCTGAGCGCGATTGGGGTTATGCCAAGGAGTATGCGGCAGCAATGATTGCGATGGTTCAGCACGACGAGCCCCGTGATTTTGTCATCGGGACTAACACCAGCTACTCGGTTCAACAAGCCTGCGAAATTGCGTTCGACTATGTTGGCTTGGACTGGCGTAAGCACGTTGTCACAGACGAGGCGCTTATCCGGCCGACAGAGATAAAGCGGCTTAAAGGGAACTACGCCTTGGCTAAGAAGCTACTAGGCTGGGAACCAAAGACAGGCTTCCCAGAGCTTATGCAGATGATGGTGGCATCGGACCTCGAAAGGTTCTCGAAGTAGGCGCAAGCCCACGGCCTAGCGCTTCAGCAGGGCAACCGGCCAACAGTACGCTGGACAACAAGCACTTGGCTCTCACCAAACACGAACGGATAGTCTTACCATGAACAGCATGCCTGAATTGGCCTTAGAAGACAGGATAGTCACGCTGTTGCAGACCCTCGGCCTGCAGCGAGCGCACTTTGCGGTACGCCCCAGGGGACCGCGTAGCTTGGGAGGACTGGTAGAGCAGTGCGCGGAGCAAATCGCCTCTCTTGCCTCCATCTGCACACCTGCCGTGAGCCTCACAGGCATCGCGCAGCACGCCGGTCCCTTCCTGTGCGTTTACGGCGCAGGCAACCCCCGGATGGTGGCTGCAGTCGACGCCCTCAAGCGCGCCAACACTACGGTCCACCCCCTAGACGACTATCGGGAGTTCCTGTGGACGGACCTGCTCGTCGAGCGCCCTGAAATCGGCGACGCGTTGCTGGACTTCCTGGAGACCAGTGATAGCACGACGCCTCTCGCACCAGCCGCGCTTGGTGAGGGTGAGGGCGAGGTTGCAGGCATCACCTATCGGGTACAGGGCTCCGGCCCGCCCCTGGTGCTCTTCCCGCTGGACCTGGCGCCCTCTCAGTGGGAGCCGCTGCTCCCGCGCCTGAACAGCCGCTACACCACCATCGTGGTGGGTGGAGCGCATCTCGACCCGGTTGCCAACCACTACGGGCGGGCGTCTTCCGGCTACGGCAGCATGGTCATGCGTATCTTGCGAGAAGCGGGCGCGCGTCCGGGACACAGCCTGATAGAGGTGGGCTGCGGCTCGGGCGCGTTGCTGCGGCAAGTAGTCGCAATGCTGGGCCTCACAAGCCACATCGCGGGGCTCGATTTCAACCGCTTCTTTCTTCGAGAGGCCGCCAGGTTCGCTCAACGCGAGGAGTGGGGGCCAAACATCGCATTTCACGAAGGCAGTGCACTAGCCATCCCGCTTCCGGACGATGGCTACGACTTTGTGCTGTGCAGCACCGTACTGGAGGAGGTGGATGCCGACCGCGCCATTGCGGAGCTGGTGCGCATCACGAAGCCGGGCGGGAAGGTGGTTGCAGTGGTGCGAGCAGCAGATCGCTCGTCCTGGCTGTCGCTCCCCATCTCCGCGGCGTTGCGGCAAAAGCTGGAAGGCGGTGGTGGTGGCAATGGCGCGGTAGTGGAGCGGGGCTGCGCCGATGCCAGCCTCTACCAGCGTCTCGCTGACGCAGGGCTTGGGGATCTGCGCCTGCTGCCCCAGATGGCGGCCGCGCGCATCACCGATGGCTGGGGACGTTCGCTCACGGAGTCCACACTAGCCGGCCTTAAGGGCGCGGAAGCAGATGAGTGGCGTTTTGCCCTAGAGCGGATCGAGCGGGATAACCTCCCCGCTTGGACGGCGAGGCCGTTCCACTGCGCCTTTGGCACTAAGCCGGCCTAAGCATCAACCCCCGTGGCGGAACGCGTCCCCGTTCCGCAAACAGGCCATAACATGTTGCTCCCCTAGTACCACGCCTTGTCATTCTGAGCCTGCCTACCGCAGGCAGGTGCAGCGAAGAATCCACTGCGGGCACTCTATGTGGATTCTTCTGGCCTCGCTAGAGGCGAGTCCCTCAGAATGACAATGCTACCTTGTACCACGGCGGTATGCTGGACGCAGAGACTGCGCTGTGGGGAATACCGTTGTGTTGGCTAAGCCGTAGTTGGCGGCCACTGCTCGAGCAGGGAATCAAAAGCAGATTGGCGAACAGTGGAGGCGATTCTGAACTGTTTGCTCAAGCGTAGCTGCTGGCTTTCGTATGAAGAACCGGCAGCTACGCCATAAAGGATGCTAGGCTCTTGCATGAGTCGCTCATACTTGAGCCGAGCAACGTACTGCCCATCTTCTAGTAAGAATGGTACGTGGTGAGACCGTACTTCCAGTACTGCCACCGTACCTGTCAGATCACCTTGACCGAATCCAAAGCCGGGGTCAAAGAATCCAGCATAGTGCACCCTGAACTCACCCATTAGCGGGTCAAAACTCACCATCTCGGCTGCTAGCTCCGCGGGAACCCGCACACGTTCCTTGGATGCCAGAATATAGAAAGCATCGGGTCTTAGGCGGATCATTCCCTCTGCGTTTGGAACTACCTCGTCCCAATAATCCCAAGGGTCGTAATAGTTAATACGGTCGAGGTCTATCGCCTTTTCCTGATAACGGGCAACGTAGCCGACAGTGTTCCCGGCGATAGTGCCTTTCGTATCAACCGAGAGCCAGAGACCGCCTTCAAACTTTGGATTGGGTAGACTTGTTCCATCTCCTCTGAATGCAACAGGCTCTTGCTTGTGAGATGCAGCTAGGTTCCTGTCTGAGAGAAGAGAGTCTCCTCGTATTAAGCGCAGTTGGTTTAGCTTTGTGCCTGCATGCACTAAGATGTCGAAGCTTCTAGGTGCAACCTCTACGTAGAGGTCGCCGCAATAGTCCTTCTCAACGTAGTCAAACTGGGTCGCATAATCGGTGATAAGTCTAGTAAAAACGTCTAGGCGACCCGTTGTGCTTTTGGGGTTAGCTCGCCCCCACACATTGGTGCCAGCTAGGTTTAGCCTTTCCATCAGAGGAAAGACGTAAGCTTTCCCTCGATACAGAATCTGAGGCCGCTGAAGGTCAATAACGCCCTCACTAACGGTCTCTAGTCTAGATAGAAGCGCCTTGTTACGACCGGGCAGAAAACTAGCAGAGACTTGGTAGCCATGATTACCGAGCCGGAGGTCTATACTTGATGGCTGTATCTGGCCTTCCTCTATCGGCTCATCTGCATCAATACTTTTTTGCGTGACGAGTTGCTGCAGAACTTGGGAAGGCAGAACCCCTGCAGTAGCAGGGAACAAGTCGGGAGGGTTCAGGGAAAGCGGTGAAGTAGCAACCATGGCTAGCTTGTGCCATATTTTATCACGTTGTTCTTGTTGAATGAAGTAAATCTATAACCGCTGCGCTAACTATGAAAGAGAATGACGACCGCGACCGCTGGCTCCGGCAGGACGACGCCGCGCTCCTCCATGACTGTGAGGAGTCGTATTACCGCGCGACCGGCCCCGGTGGGCAGCACCGCAACAAGGTGGAGACGGCAGTGCGCCTGCTGCACAAACCGTCGGGGGTGACGGCGCGGGCGGTGGAGTCCCGGGAGCGGGAGGTGAACCGTCGCAGCGCGTTACGTCGGCTGCGGATGACACAGGCGCTGCAGCTTCGCCGGAGCTTCGACCTCAAAGACCCGGCGCTCCCAGCAGAGCTCCTGGCGCAGCGGACAAACCAGGGAAGGATATCCGTAAAGCAAAGCAACTCGGCCTATCCGCTGATTGTGGCCGTTGCGCTGGACGCGCTACAGGCCGCGGAGGGCAGCTATGCCGTTGCAGCCAGGGCGTTGGGCCTCACTACCAGCCAGCTCATCCGCTTTTTGCAGGCGGACCCGCAGGTCTGGCGCACCGTGAGCCAATTGACCTTTGCACCCCCATCCTAACCTTCCCCCATGCGAGGGGGGCGGAACCAGGGGTCGAGGCTCCTACACTGCATATTCACTCACCCCTCGGCGCTGACGTTGCGTGCCGGGGACATTTACTCCCCAGGCGGCGTACCTTAGCCGGACAGCGCATCCAGGAGCAGCCGTGGAAGCGGTACTGGGGGCAGCATCGCCTGAACCACGGCCAGCAGTGCTACCGGCAGGAGCTGCTGGGGCGCACATGCCAGGTAGAGGGGTTGCCAGTCCGGGTTGAACTTGTCCTTGAAGTGGAGCAACGAGCCTGGATTATAAGGACGGCGCAACCGCTGGAACGCAGCATCCAGCACCCTGCGAAGCATACCTTGGGGCGCGTCGCCGACGTTGGAACAGGGTACTCCGCCCAGCGAGGCCTCGTGATACCCCTGCGCTCGGAAATCTAACAGCGCTCTTGCAATGAGAAAGTCCATCAGACCGGCCATGCTGCCAGGCCGGTAACGCATCAGGTCCAGCATCCAGCCGTGGCGTGCAGGCACCGGCACCCAAGTGGTGAAGGCCAGGAGCTTGCCAGCGGCGTCCTCCGCCACAGCCACGCGGGTATGCTCGTCGTGGAGAGACGCCAGATTCCCCAGGCCAAAGCGCAGCTCCGGCCACGCCTGACGCGCAAGCCACGCCTGCGAGATGGCGTGCAGTTCGCCGCTGCGAGCTAGGCGCTCTGAGTGCTCCAGCCAACGGAAGGTGATCGTGTAACGCTGCGCGCGGTTCAGGGCCGCGCGCACCTCTCGCCACGGCTGGCCGGTCAGCACCATGCGTTCTAGCGGCACCACCGCTTCATCGCCCATCTTCAGGGTGCTATAGCCTCGTTCGCTAAAAAAGTCCCGTCCCCATTCGCCAAGGCCACAATAGACCGGGCTTAGTTGCTGGGAGCCGCAGTGCTCCTGAAAGGCGCCCGCGAGGGCCGCCCATGCCGTGCGCGGACCTATAGGCGGGCCAGGCACAAGCGCGCATCCGCTCTGGGAAATGTAGCCCACGCCCGCGCCGTCCTCGGGCAAACGAAAGAGGCGGTGGGAGGGCTGGAGCTGCAAGTGGCTGATGCCGTTGTAGATCCAGTCCGTGTTGGGCCGGGTGATACTGGTTACTGAAGACAAGGTCATGACTCCACTGATCATATACGATGCGGAGGATCCTGGCACAGTGGGGTAGACCGCGGCGCAGCTTTTGCTACAATGCGTCTTGCGATACCCAACACTTTAGTAGAGATAGGCGGTAGGCATGCCACAATCGTATGTGTTGATAGGCGGCGGGCTGGCGGCAACTAAGGCGGCGGAGATGCTCCGTCGCACCGAGGACGACGCGACGATTACGCTGATCTCCGACGAGAACGTGCTGCCCTACGACAGACCGCCGTTGTCCAAGGAGTACATGCGGGGCGAATGGGACGCCGAGAAGATACTGCTGAACAGCGCAGACTATTACAAAGAGCATCATGTAGACGTCCGGCTAGGCCGACCGGTGGAAAAACTGGACCTTGCAGGCAAAGCGGTGGTTCTGGCCGGCGGCGAAGTGGTGTCTTACGATAAGCTGCTCTATGCCACCGGCGGGCGGCCGCGCCGCCTCAAGCTTAGGGGTTCAGACCTGCAGGGCATCTACTACCTCCGATCGCAGAAGGACAGCACCGCGATCAGGGACGAGGCGGCGCCGGGAAAACGCGCCGTAATCATCGGCGGCGGCTTCATCGGCATGGAGGTCGCAGCCTCTCTCACCAAGCAGGGCGTGCACGTCACTGTGCTGGAGGCGCTCCCCCATATCTGGAGCCGCTTCCTTGATCAGGACCTCGCGACCTATTTCCAGACCCGCTGCAGAGCCCAGGGCGTCACCATCCACGCCAGCGTCACCCCCACGGGGTTCACCGGCCAGCAGCAGGTCACCGGCGTGGCGATGGAGGGCGGCACGGTCATCCCCTGCGACTTTGCGTGCGTGGGCGTGGGCATAGAGCCCAACGTGGAGCTGGCGGAAGCGGCGGGACTCCAGGTGGACAACGGTGTGGCGGTGGATGAGTACATGCTGACGTCTAACCCCGACGTTTATGCCGCGGGCGACGTCGCAAACTACTACGACCATATCTTTGAGAAGCGCCGCCGGGTGGAGCACTGGGGCCACGCCGAGTACACCGGGCTGCTGGCGGCCCAGAACATGACCGGCAAACAGCAGTCCTACGACCTCCTCTCCTATGTCTGGTCGGACATCTTCAACCTGCACATCGAGTTTGCGGGGGAGGAGAAGGACTATGACGATCTGCTGGTGCGGGGCAACCAGGACGAGGACAGCTTCATCGTGATGTATCTGAAGGACGCCCGGCTGCGGGCCTACCTAGCCGTGAACACTTCACCCAGGAGCTTCATCCCCATGCAGCGGATGATCCGCCAGCGATTTGACCTGGGGGGCATCAAGGCGCAGCTCCAGGACCCGGGCGCGGATTTACGGGAGCTGTACCAGTCGCTGAACAGCTAGCAAAGCCTCCGGCCAGCCTTCTAGACAGCGCTCAGGGGTTGTGCCACCATTGCCGAAGATAAGGATGTCCCATGCCCAACACCGTCGTTAGTCCCCAGAGCAAAGCCATCGCACGCCTGCTTCTTTCCGTGGGAGCGGTGAGCCTCAGTGTAGCAGAGCCCTTCACCTACAGTTCCGGCGCCAAAAGCCCCATCTATTGCGATAACCGTCTGCTGATGTCCTATCCCAAAGAGCGGCGGGAGGTAGTGAAGGTCCTTGCGGAGCTGATCACCAGCCAAGTGGGCCTGGATGAGGTTGACGTGCTGGCGGGCGTGGCTACTTCCGGCATCCCCTTCGCTGCCTGGCTGGCCGAGTACATGGACAAGCCCATGGTCTATGTGCGGGACGCTCCCAAGGAGTACGGCCGGGGCCAGCGGGTGGAAGGCGTGCTAAAGCCACAGCAGCGAGCGGTGGTAGTGGAGGACCTGGTCACCACGGGCCGCAGCGCGTTGAGCACCGCCGACGGTTTGCGAGAAGCCGGAGCGGTGGTAAGCCATTCCGTCGCTATCTTCACTTACAATCTGGACGCCGCCGCGCAGGGCTTTGCAGAGGCGAACATGGAGCTGCTGGTCGCGTCCAACATCTCCACGCTGCTGGAGGAGGCCAAAGACATGGGCTCCATCACCCAAAGGGAGCTGGAAGAAGTGCAGTCCTGGCGTAGCAGCCAGAACACACGTCCCTAGCTAACAGGAGGCTGCGGCTGGGGACTTGTTATTCTGAGCCTGCCTACGCCTTGTCATTCTGAGCGAAGCGAAGAATCCACTGTGGGCGTCTGTACTGTGGATTGTTCCGTCCTTGCAAGATGTGAGTCCTTCAGCATGACAAGACCCCCTCTATGCCCACCGCCTGCGGCACGCCGGCCGACGGCCGTGGGCGTAGGGGGAGACTAGTGCGGGGAAGCGCTAGCGGTTCTGGAGCGACCAGTCGAAGGGGATGCTGGGATCGTTCCAGGGGATGCGGAACTCGTCGGGGTGCGCCCTGTCGTAGGGCGTGGTGACAAAGTAGATGAGGATGGCGGGCTCGTTGCCCACAACCTTGTAGCCGTGCGCTACGCCAATGGGTATCTTGAGCAGCGCCGGGTTATTGTCCCCCAGATAGACTTCCTGCACCTGGCCTTGGGTAGCGGAGCCCTCCCGCATGTCATACAACGCGGCGCGGATCATGCCCTTCACGCAAACCCACAGGTCGTCCTGCTCCTTGTGGTAGTGCCACGCCTTCACCACGCCCGGATACGTCATGGTCACATTAGCCTGCCCAAAGCCGCTGAAGA
The DNA here is from genome assembly GCA_965220215.1 of Dehalococcoidia bacterium. Lineage (GTDB taxonomy): Bacteria > Chloroflexota > Dehalococcoidia > SHYD01 > SHYD01 > CBDDEI01. The sequence continues at coordinate 1,604,352 of OZ244809.1, read as the reverse complement.
TGGGCTCGTCCGCGCGCAGCAGTTCGGCTAAGTAACCGCGGTCGTCCGCGTGGCGGACCAGGGGCTTTATCTCGACGCCGTCTATCATGTTGACCAGTTGAAGTTGTCTGCGGAGCTTATACGTCCAGGTTCTTGACCTGAGTGGCGTGGGCCTGGATGAAGAGCCTGCGGGGCAACACCTCATCGCCCATAAGAGAGATGAACACTTCGTCCGCCAGAGCCGCGTCCTCAATGTTCACACGTAACAGCGTCCGCGTCGACGGGTTCATAGTGGTCTCCCAGAGCTGCTCGGGGTTCATCTCGCCAAGACCTTTGTAGCGCTGGAGGTCAACGTTCTTCCCCTTGAAGCGGGCGAGGGCCTGATCCTTTTCAGCTTCGCTGTACACCCACAGCTGCTCACGGGCCTGCTGGACCTTGTATAGCGGCGGCTGAGCAATGAAGAGGCGTCCGTCCTGAATCACCTCCGGCATCTGCCGAAAGAAGAAGGTCAGGAGCAGGGTACGGATGTGCGAGCCGTCCACATCGGCGTCGGTCATGATGACCACTTTGCCGTAGCGGAGCTTGGCTATATCCACGGTGGGATACACACCTACGCCCAAGGCGGTGATGATGGCCCTGATCTCCTCATGGTTGAGCATCTTGTCCGGACGGGCCTTCTCTACGTTGAGGATTTTGCCCTTTAAGGGCAGGATGGCCTGGAAGCGGCGGTCACGTCCTTGCTTGGCAGAGCCGCCGGCGGACTCACCCTCCACCAGGTAGATCTCACAATGTTCGGGGTCACGCTCCGAGCAGTCAGCTAGTTTACCGGGAAGGGTGCTGCCTTCCAGCGCGCCCTTGCGGATAACAAGGTCGCGCGCCTTGCGGGCGGCCTCGCGAGCGCGGGCGGCCAGGATGCACTTCTCCGCAATGTGGCGCGCGTCCGACGGGTGCTCCTCTAAGTACTGGGTAAGCTGCTCATAGACGCTGGACTCCACTTGGTTCTTCACCTCGGCGTTGCCCAGACGGGTCTTGGTCTGCCCCTCAAATTGAGGCTCGGGGAGCTTCACGCTGATAATCGCAGTCAGCCCCTCTCGAACATCCTCACCGGTAAGGTTGGCCTCGTCGTCTTTCAGCAGCTTCTGCTTGCGCAGCGAGTCGTTGATGGCACGGGTGAGCGCAGCGCGGAACCCCGTGAGGTGGGTGCCGCCGTCTATGGTGTTGATGCAGTTGGCAAAGCTGTAGGTGGACTCGGCATAGCCGTCGTTGTACTGCAGGGCCGTCTCGATGATAGTGCCGTTGACCTCGCGTTCTACGAAGAGGGGTTTGGGATGGAGCACTGCGCGCTTGTGGTTCAGATGCCGCACAAAGCTGGCGATACCGCCCTCGAAATAGTAGGTCACGTCCCGGTCGTCCCGCTCATCAGTGAGCCGGATCCGCACGCCCTTGTTGAGGTAGGCCATCTCCCTGAAACGGCTGCTCAACGTATCAAAGTCGTAATCCAACGCTGGGAAAACTTGGCCGTCAGCCAGGAAGCCAGAGGTGGTGCCAGTGCCTTCCGCCGGACCGATTTCCGTCAAGTCGGTGGAGCGCTTGCCTCGTCCGAACTCCTGGCGGTAGAGTTTGCCGTCACGGCGTACCTCTACCCACATCCACTCTGAGAGGGCGTTTACTACGGAAGCGCCGACGCCGTGAAGACCGCCCGACACCTTATAGCCGCGCCCGCCGAACTTGCCGCCGGCGTGGAGCACGGTCATCACCGTCTCTACGGCAGAGAGGCCGGTGGTGGCATGTTTGTCCACAGGGATGCCCCGGCCATCGTCAGAGACGATCACGCTCCCATCCGCATGGATGATGACGGTGACACCGGAGCAGTAGCCGGCCATCGCCTCGTCAATGCTGTTATCCACAATCTCGTAGACAAGGTGATGGAGGCCGCGCTGGTCCGTGCTGCCGATGTACATGCCGGGGCGGCGACGTACCGCCTCCAACCCCTCCAGGACCTGGATGTCCTGCGCGGTGTAGGTGCTGGAGTCCAGCACTTCTACGGCCTCTTCAAAGGCGTTGGATTCGTTGTCGTTACTGATGGGATTCGGTTGTGTAGCCATAAGTACTTACTCGCTCTTGTGTGCTGGCTGGATGGTCTCGGGCTTCTGCAATGAGGCCCGGTGATTATGCGGTTGTAAGAGGGGGTTCCTCCTGTGCTTGAGAGTGCCAGTAGAGTAGATAACGTTGGCGGAAGAAGAGCATTGCGCCTGCGGCAAGTCCAGTCGCCACATAGGCGTGCACTGCCACTGCGCCAAAGAAGCCGATGGGATGTTCTGCGACCAAGCGCAGCGCTAAGGGCATCCCCATAAGGATGACTTGGATGAGCACTATCAAGCCCACGGCAGACCAGAAGTGCGTCCGGATGATGAGCATGCTGCCCCAAATAGCCTCCATAGGCTTGGCGTAGGTTGCAAAGATGGCCTCGTCCACAAAAGCGAGGTAGAAGAAGGCTGCCAAGGCAAGGGTAAAGACGAGTGCGCCTACGAGTGCGCCCGCTCCTTCTCCAAGCAAGCCGGCCACACCGGTGAGCAACGCTCCCACTAGAGTAAAGGGAACAACGAACAGGAGCAGCAGCAGCACAAGCTTCATATAGCGTAGCCAGCCGTCAATGGCAGCCGAGAGGATCACTGAGCTATCGATTTCCTTTTCTTTGATACTCTCCGCAATACCGCTCAGGTAGACGCTAGCGCCGAGCAAACCCAGTGCCATGAACGCTACTAGAAAGAGCATGAAGGTCACGGGTTCGGCTATCTCTACAGCAGGCGTTTCATTAGCAGACGGGAAGGGCGTGATTGCGGTGGTGGCGACTAAGCTGGGAAGCTGCCAGGCCAGCAGCCCGAGCATGTTGGATGACTTCATGCGATCAAGCATCAGTTCCGGCGATTCGGCAGCTGCGGCTGTCTCAGTAACCGCTGGTTCTGGGAAGAGCCGGTTGGCTTCGTCTATCAGCGGAGCAAAGGATAAGCCTGGCCCAAAGGCTAAGAACAGGTCCAAAAGGATCGGCACCAAGAGGAGCCAGAGACGCTTATTGAGGGAGGAAAAACCTTCCGTCAGGGTTGCAAATACGCCTAGCGGTTGTACCTGCGTCATCACGTCTAGTATAGCACTATCGTGCCTGGAATGCACACTTTAAGGGGTGTGTTGCATAGCGAATGGGCGCGGCTCCACTTCTATGAGTCTCGCGTACTAAAAAGACTGGGTGCTGCTAGGAAGCAGAAGCGGCTGCGTTGAGTTGCTTCATCAAGCGGGACTTGCGGCGGGCGGCGTTGTTAGGGTGCAACACGCCCTTTTGAGCGCCCTTATCCAGAGCGCGGAGGGCGTCTTTCACTGTCACCGCCGCTTCGTCTGAGGCTGCAGCAGTCCTGATAAGGCGGCGTGCCTTAGTGATGACGGTGCGGGCAGAGCCGCGGGCTACACGGTTGCGGGCACGCTTCTTGAGGCTGACGCGCCACTGTTTGAGCGCAGAATGGGTATTTGCCACGGAGTATTCTCACTTAGGTTATTTTGCTCCACTATACACAGCCAAGCCGCAGGCGTCAACGAAGGGGATGTTTACTCATCCCGCCGTGCAGAGCTATAGTGAGCCGATGACTGACATGCAAGGACGCGACGGATGCTCGTCATCGGACTGACAGGCGGTATAGGCACCGGCAAGAGCACGGTGGCCGCGCTGCTGGCGTCCCTCGGCGCAGCGGTCATCGACGCCGACCAGCTCGTCCACGAGGGGTACGCGCAGGATGAACCGCTGCGTCGGGCCATAGTGGACGCGTTCGGAATAGACGTGCTCAATGCAGATGGGAGCATTGACCGGCGCACGTTGGGCCAGCGGGTGTTCCAGCAGCCGGAAGCGCTGCAGCGCCTCAACGGGATTGTCCATCCCTGGGTTTATGGCAGAATACAGGAGCGCCTTGCGGCGTTGGACGCAGCAGGGACGGCGGTCGTAGCGGTGGAGGTGCCGCTGCTCTTGGAGACGGGACACCGTTCGCTGGCGGACACAGTGTGGGTCACCGACGCTTCGCCGGAGACGGTGACGGAGCGGCTGCAACAGTCGCGGGGACTCACGCCGGAGCAAGTTGCCAAGCGCATCCAGTCGCAGCTATCACCAGAAGAGCGGCGTCGGGCCGCAGCCGTTGTCATCGATACCAACGGCAGCCCGGAAGAGGTGCGGCAACAGGTGGAGCGCGCCTGGGCTGCCATACACAGAACAGCACCGGAACCAAGGAGGGTGGAATGACAGAGGAGCACGTTACCCCTAGCTCGCTCATCATGGAGGAGTACGTCTCCAGGGAGGAGCCCTTCTACCTGCCCATGGGCGACGAGGTTGCGGTCTTCGAAGCAGCCTTCACGGAACATATCCCCATTCTGCTGAAAGGCCCCACCGGCTGCGGCAAGACCCGCTTTGTAGAACATATGGCGTGGCGCTTGGGGCGCAAGCTGGCCGTTGTGCGGGGCGATGAAGAAGAGAGCGCCGGTCTTCCCCTGGTGACGGTTGCCTGTCACGAAGACCTGACCGCCAGCGACCTAGTTGGACGCTATCTGCTGGAGGGCGAGTCCACGAGGTGGATCGATGGGCCGCTAACCCGGGCCGTGCGCTCCGGCGCCATCTGCTATCTCGACGAGATTGTGGAAGCGCGTAAAGACACCACCGTCCTCATACATCCCCTCACCGACTACCGGCGCATCTTGCCGGTGGAGAAGCGGTCGCAGATCCTGGAAGCCCATCCGGACTTTGCCCTGGTTATCTCTTACAATCCCGGCTACCAGAGTGTGCTCAAAGACCTGAAGCACAGCACCCGCCAGCGGTTCGTGTCACTAGAATTCAGCTACCCGCCCAGGGATGCGGAAGCGGAGATCATCGCACACGAAAGCGGTGTGGACGCGCACTATGCGGCAGAGCTTGCAAAGCTGGGGGAAAAGGTGCGCAACCTGACTGAGCATGGTCTCCAGGAGGGCGTCAGCACGCGCCTGCTCGTCTATGCAGGGCGGCTCATCGGTCAGGGTATCCCGGCGCGCCGGGCCTGCCAGGTGGCCGTGGTGTGGGCGTTGAGTGACGAGCGAGACGTGCAGCGAAGCCTGGAAGAGGTGGTCTCCACTATCTTTGAATAAGCCCTAATCCTCGGGAGGACTGCGCTGCATTCTCGGATACAGGAGGCGGCGGTATATCCAGCGGGCGGTCCAGACCGTCACCTTCAAGGTGCGGATGATAAGATCCCCGATGAGCAGGAGACCCACCATAGCCAGCGCTAGTTGGGTAAGCACCCAGCCCTCTGCCAGTGTCGTTGGCAGATAGCGGAATCGCACTTTGTGTACTCCTTCTGGAACCACCACTGCTCGGAAGAGGTAGTTGGCCCTCAGCACCTCCGTTTCCTCGCCGTCCACCCATGCCCGCCAGCCAGGATAGTAGCTGTCGTGCAGCACCAGGTAACCTTCCGCAGGCATGGTCACCAGCACTTCGACTTCTTCCGGTCTATGGGAGAGGATGCGAGCCGTCCCTGACGCGCCAGGATCGAGCGCCTCGATGTCTATCTCGCCCAACCGGTCAAGGAACACGTCCTGCGGATCCAGGTTTAGCAGCGCATTAAGTTGCTCCTTGCGCGGCTGCAGCAAGCGTGGGTTGGTGGCCACATACACCCGTGGCTGCGCCGTCTCGAGCTGATAGATCTTCACGTCGCCGGTGAAGATGCGCTTGAGGCGCGGATCCAGGGGCAGGCTCACGCTTGTTCCGACGCGGGTGTCCGCTAGCACCAGCGCGGCGACGGTGAGATCTCCCCCCGGCACGACGTCGGTGATAGTAATACTCCGCGGCACCAGCGGCTCCGTTAGTTCAAAGCGGGCCAGGAAGATGTACTCGTCTGGATGGCCGCGCTTGGTGCCCACTACTCTTCCGGCATCTGGCTCGTCAACGCTGAGGGAGCCGTTGGTCTTCGCCGTCTCAATGCCGGACCGCAGCGGCCAGGAGTAGACCGCGCCTTCCGCGTCGGTCACGGAGACAAGGGCCACCGGGCCTCCGGGGGGCGCACTTGAATGGACAGAGAGATAGGAATAGACAAAGAGAGTGGTGGCAGCATCCCAGGAATCATCCTCGAACACGTACTCCGTAAATGGCTTGATCATCTGCGGCGCATCTAAGTCGGCGTAGTAGCCATCCACCCACTTATCATAAAGGCGGTCCATGACAATATATTTGACGTTGAGGTTTGCTAGCAGGGTCAGATCCGGCAGGCTGTAGAAGCGGTCGCGGATGAGCTCTATGTCGCCGGCAGGCCCATCGCTCACGGGCGGGCGAGCGTCGCCGCTGGCGAGGATCTTCCCTTTGAGATCGGCGAAGTCCCTTAGCGGGAGGAGGCCGCCGTCGTAGCCGTCCAGGCCGGCAAGCCCGAAACGCAGCCCCATGTTGGGGTTGAACGCCTCTTTGTACTTAGTGGCAACGATGTACTCTTCCACCTCTTTTTCAGGAAGCGTGCGTCCCAGGTTCTCTCGCATCTCCTCTCTGTCACCCGGCACGTAGCGGGGGTTAGCCAAGCTCAATATGCGGTGGACGCTGGAATCGAGCATGAGCTGCGCCAGCCCGGGGCGTATCGCCGTGTAGACTTGCGCCGGCACCGGATGGGCAACGGGCAGCGGGAAGTGGGCCACCCAGAGCTCCACCGTGAGCAAGAGCAGGAGCGGAAGCGTTAGGAATTTCCCCGGCACCAGGAAGGAGCCAAAGAGGCAGATAGTCAGCACTGTCAGCCCGCCAGCGAACCAAATGGCCACCGCCAGCTCGGGCGGAGGTGGAATGACCGCCGCTGCAACGACGAAGATTACTGCGCCCAAGAAGATGGGCGGGAAGACGCCGGCCAGCGCGTGGCCTACCGCATTCATGGTTGGCGCGCGATGCTCCCTGCGCCAGAGAATGTCCATGCCCAGGCCGGCCAGCGCGGCCAAGCCGAAGGCCGGGAGGAAGAGCCAGCGGGCGGGAACGCGGAAGAGGTCGATACCCGGTATGTTCTCGTAAAAGAAGGGATAGTACGGGTTGTAGCCGCCAAAGGCCAGGAAAAGGCCGAGGGCGGAGATGCCTGCAAAGTAGGCGATGTGTCCTCGCGTGCGCCAGCCCATTAACGCAAGCCATGCCAGGCTGAGCGCGACTACGCCCAAATAGGCGTTGAACTCGCTGAAGGGCTGGTCCTGGTAGGTGGGCAGCAGGGTCGGCAACATCTCCCACGGCGGCAAGGAGAAGGAAGCCGCGGTCTCGATGGGGAGGCCGCCCTCCCGGCTGCCAAACTGAATAAGCTCCAGTGTGGGCAGAAGCTGCACCGCGGCCATGAGCACACCCAGCACGGCCGCCAGCGCACAGAGCGCGCCACCCAGCGTAGTGCGCAGCACAAAGTGGATCGGCGCGACGAAGGGCTGCAGCTGCGGGTGAAACCTGTCCAGCTCGCGGCGCGCCGCCAGGATGCCCCAGCGCGTGCCCTCGTAGATCGCCAGCAGGCCTATCGCCACTGCGGCCAGGTATGTCTCCTGCGGATGGCCCGCAGTGATGAGCATGAAGAACCCTACGGCGGTGAACACGGTCCAGGGGATGCTCACGTGGCGGCAGATCTGTAGGATACCCAGGGTGAGCAGCGGCAACCAGCTGGCTACTTGCACCTGGTTGATGTGCCCTGCCTGTGCCGCCAGGAAGCCGCCCAGCGCAAATGCAATGCCGCCGGTGAGGCCGCCCACTACGCCCGCCCCCGTGCCAAGGCGCAGCATGACGTACATCCCCGCTGCGGCTAGCCAGAGGTGCCCCAGATAGGAGAGCGCCAGCGCCCGCGAAACCTCCAGTGGCGCCATGAGCAGGTTCGGCAGGTAGAGCACGCCGGTCTGGATGTTGGCCAGGAAGGGCACGCCGGTGAACGTATAGGGATCCCAGAGGGGGAGCCGCCCTGCTTCCAGGACAAGGGCCCGGTAATGCCACGACGGGTGGAAATAGGTGAAGAGGTCGTAGTCGGTGAGGCCGGTGTTGGCCAGCGCAAGGGCCGGGTGGAACAGGACGATGATGCCTCCCAGCACGAGGATCGCGGCGATGTCCGGGACGAAGTTCAAGACCGGTCTGATAGGGATGTAAAGCAACCATTGGAACCGCGGGCGGGCCGGGCCGGGCGCGGCGGGCGCGTCAGGCGCTGGGGTGGAGGGCTCGAGGGCGGGGTCGTTCACAGAACGAGCTTAGTGAACAGCGTGATGAGAAGTCTAGACACCGCTCCCTTTACGGAAGGAAACGGAATCGCACCAGGGTCAGGAACACGGTGATCCCGTCCTGCCAGTGGATGCCTTTGCCCTCCTCGTAGGAGCGGCCATGATAGGAGATTGGCACTTCTTTGATAGTGTAGCCCATCCGCCGGATTTTGGCCGTGATCTCCGGGTCAAAGCCCCAGCGCGGGGACACCAGGCGTAGTTTGGAGCAGACCTCTGCAGTGAAGACCTTATAGCAGGTCTCAAGGTCTGTGAGCTTGGCGCCATAGAGCACATTCGCCGCCAGAGTGAGGCCGCGGTTGCCTAGGTTGTGCGCCAAGGACATATCTTTGCGTTCTCCTAGGAAGCGGGAGCCGTAGACCACCTGGGTCTCGCCCCGCTGCAGCGGCTTCAGGAGCGTGGGGTAATCTTCGGGGTCGTACTCAAGATCGGCGTCTTGCACTAGGATCACCTGGCCCCGTGCCTGTTCCAGCCCTGTGCGCACGGCAGCGCCCTTGCCCCCGTTCTGCGGGTGACGAAACACGCGCGTGCCCGGCTGCTGCATCTCTTCTTGAAGGAGGTCCCAGGTGCCGTCCGTGGAGCAGTCGTCTACGCAGATGATCTCTTTGTCGATGGGGACGGCCCTGACTCGCTTCAGCAGCTCGCGAATGTGGCGGGCTTCGTTGTACACCGGAATGACCACGGAGAGATACGGGCGCTCTGCGTCTGCCATGCTAAGTAGTCAGCCCCTCCAGCTCGTTTTTGGGCTCTCGCGCCATCAGCTCGACGATCGCCTGGCGGGGGTCCAGGCCCTCGTAGAGCACACGATAGGTTGCCTCCGTGATGGGCATTTCGACACCAAGCTCCTTGGACAGCTCATTGGCGGCAACGGTGGTGGTGATGCCCTCGGCAGTTCCGACCAGCGTCGCAAGGATATCCTGTAGCGGTCGTCCTTTAGTCAGCTCTTCCCCTACGCGGCGGTTGCGGCTGTGCGGACTGGTACACGTGACTACCAGGTCACCCAGACCGGCCAAGCCCAGGAAAGTGAAGGGGTTGGCTCCTGCCGCTACGCCCAGACGGGTGATCTCTGCCAAGCCTCTCGTCATAGAAACGGCTTTGGTGTTTGCTCCATAACCCAAGCCATCGTTCAAGCCTGCGCCCATAGCCACGATGTTCTTCAGCGTGCCGCCAAGCTCAACACCTATCACGTCCTGGCTGGTGTAGACCCGGAAGCGAGGCGTCATCACTAGGTTCTGGGCGGCGGCAGCTACCTCCAGGTTCTCGGCAGCTATGACCGTCGCGGCAGGGAGCCCTTGCGCTATTTCCAATGAGATATTGGGGCCGGAGAGTACGGCGCAACGGTCATGCATCTGCTCGGGAAGCTCTTCACGCATGACCTGCGACATGCGGAGCCGGCTGCCCAGCTCCAGCCCCTTTGCTGCGCTCACCACAATAGTGTCTTCTTGCAGATACGGCGCCATGATCTGGATATTCGCCCGTACGGTCTGCGACGGCACGGCGACGATGGCAACCTGTGCACCGTCCAGTACGGCCGCCAAGTCCGCGCTAACGCTGAGGGAGGGCGGAAAGGGAATGCCGGCGAGACGCTTTTCATTAGCGCCGGCATCGTTCATTTCTGCGGCTTCCTCTGCCGTGCGCGCCCATAGCGCAACAGGAAGCCCCTTTCTGGCTATCACCACAGCCAGGGTAGTTCCCCAGATAGTGGTGCCAATGACTGCGACCTTACCGGGCAATTCAGTTGTCATGCGTCTTAGCAGTGCTCCTAACACTATGGTTTGCAGCGGGCCGGGACTCCATCAGCGGCGCGTCTGCCTCATTAAAAGAGAGAAAAGACGGACAGTCAGGTAGCCGCTGGAGAAGATGGTGCGCGCTCACGGCTTGTAGCGTTTGCTAATCTGTTTCCACCTGTTCCCCAAGCTTGCGCTCTGTGCCGCTTGCCAAACGCTGGATATTGTCCCAGTGCCTGCCAACTATCAATGCCCCGCCGGGGATAACATAGAGGAGCATTAAAGGCTGCTCTAGCCCCAGGGCAATATACACCAGTGTGATGGGAGTAACTATTGCTGCGCCAACGATTGCGCCCAGGGAAATGTAGCGGGTGGCGAGCATGAGCACGCAGGTCACAATCGAGGAGAGGGCGGCCGCTTGCGGCATAATGGCGTAGAGTCCGCCTAGCCCGGTGGCTACGCCGCGGCCACCGGAAAAGCCAAGGAAGATAGGCCAGCTGTGGCCCACCAGCGTCGCAAGGGCTATCGATTCCTGAGCGAAGGGGACCGCAAAGAGCTGCCCAGCTGCCCAGGCAGGCGCAAACCCCTTAGCAAAGTCTACACAGAACACAAAAATGAATGGGCCAAATCCTACGACGCGCAGCACATTTGCCGCGCCTATCCTGCCGCTGCCGTACGACCGAACATCCTTGTTCCTTAGGGCTTTGCCTACAAGATAGCCGGTGGGAAAGGAGCCTAGCAGGTAGCCCGCCAGGATTAGCGCTCCGTATTCCATCCTTTGCCCTCGTTCCTGCTCTTGAAGACGAGGCGAAGGGCCGTGCCTTCAAACCCAAAGGCGTCCCGCAAGCGGTTTTCCAGATAGCGCTGATAGCTGAAGTGGAGCAGCGCGGGATCGTTGACAAAGAACACGAACGTGGGTGGGGAGACCTCCGCCTGGGTGACGTAAAAGATCTTCAGTTGCCTGCCGCGGATGGTGGATGGCTGATGGTTCACGAAGGCATCCCGCACACACTGATTGACTATAGGCGTAGGCACGCGTATCTGTCGTGCCGTGTGCACCGTGAGGATCTGGTTCAGCAATCCGGGGATGCCCTGCCGCAGTTTGGCGGAAGTGAAGACGATGGGCGCGTCCGGGAAGAAGGGCATGCGGTGCTGCAGCATCTCTGCCACAGCTTGTCGCTCTAGTTCCATCTCTTTGGATAAGTCCCACTTGTTGACCGCTATCACCAGGCCCTTGAAGTTCTCCTTGGCATAGCCGGCAATATGGGTATCCTGGCTGGTGAGTCCTTCGCTGGTGTCAATGACGAGGACGGCGATGTCTGCCCGGCCAAGTGCCCGCAGCGCGCGCATAACGCTATACCGCTCGATGCCGCGGTCCACCCTGCCGCTGCGGCGGATACCTGCGGTGTCGATGAGGGTGAAGGGCACGCTCTGATACGTAAAGGGTGAGTCGATAGCATCCCTTGTGGTGCCGGGGATAGGGCTGACCACTACCCGCTCCTGACCCATGATGGCATTCACCAGCATGGACTTACCCACGTTGGGCCGTCCCAAGATGGCTACCTGTATGCCGAGGTCTGTCTGCGGCGTGGAGGATGGCTGAGGCGGGAGGAGATCAAAGAGCTGACCCATAAGGTCGCGGATGCCATCGCCGTGGTACGCGCTGATGGCAGTGGGCTCGCCCAGGCCCAGCGCGTAGAACTCGGGAACGGTTGCCTCCTGAGAACGCCCCTCCACCTTGTTGACGGCCAGCAATACGGGGCGGTCCTGCCTGCGGAGGAGGTCGGCGACATCGTTATCAACAGGCGTCACGCCGGACTTAGCGTCAACCAGGAAGAGAATAGCGTCCGCCTCTTGGAGCGCCTGATGCGCCTGCAGTTGCACCTCTTCGACAAAGTCGCCGGCGCCCAGAGGGTCAAGGCCGCCCGTGTCTACGATAGTAAGCAGGCTCCCGTTCCAATCGATGTCGCCGTAGACGCGATCACGCGTGGTGCCCGGCTCATCCATGACGATGGCGCTGCGCCGCCCAATCAGCCTATTGAACAGTGTGGACTTGCCCACGTTGGGCCGCCCCACAATCGCAATGATGGGTTTTGCGGCTGTTGCCGCGCTAAGATCCGTTTCTGTTATTGATTCCGGCGTCGAAGTCATAACTGGTTACTCGATAGTCACAGGGCTAGTCGAAAGGATGGTCACAGGGATGGTTTCCGGGTTGACTCTGAGCACTCGTATGCCTATAGGAACGCTGACCTGAGGCGTGGTCTGGTACGTGCCGGCGTCCTTTTCCCCTACATTGAGCATTATACGCACAGAGTAGCCGGCCCACCATACTAAGCTGCAACCCTGCGCTCATAAGAAACCCCACGCCGTAGACAATAGTGATGCCCCGGAGCAGGGTGATGGTGGTAGTGCCTCGCAGCACAGAGCAGAGCCAGAAGAGCACTAAGCAACGATGCCCACGTCTATGGCGCTACGGAGAGTAAAGTGGGCGAAAATACCGATGACGTAGGTAAAGAATTCAGTCATAGCTTCAGCTTACCTATTACCTAGTTACCTAGATGGCGCGCCGTCGGGCCCGCCCAGTAGGGTGGCGAGGATGGCTTTCTGGACATGGAGGCGGTTTTCGGCCTGGTCAAAGACCGCAGAGTGGGGTCGGTAAAGCACGCCCTCCGCGACCTCCTCTCCGTGGTGCGCGGGCAGCGGGTGCAGCAACATAGCAGTAGGTTTGGCCGCTTTGAATAATGCTTCGTTGATCTGATAGGGGCCAAAGACCTGCCGGCGTACCTCCTGCTCCTCTTCCTGGCCCATGCTGGTCCAAACATCGGTATAGATAGCGTCGGCATTCCGGACCGCCTCTTCCGGCTCTGTGGTCTCAAGAATCGTGGCCCCGGAACGCTCCGCCGCGGCCCGCGCTTCGGCCACGAGGGCCGGGTCGAGGTGATAGCCCGGCGGGGAAGCGATGCGGAAGTGAATGCCCATGGTCGCGGTGAGGGCCAGCAGGCTGTTAGCGCAGTTGTTGCCGTCGCCCACGTAAGCCAGCGTGAGATCGTTAAAGCGTCCATACCGTTCCCAAAGAGTGAGGAGATCAGCCAGGCCCTGGCATGGGTGGTCTTCATCAGAGAGGGCATTGATGACCGGGATGCCGCTGTGGGCAGCAAGCTGCTCTACGGTCTCCTGGGCAAACGTGCGGGCTGCGATGGCGTGCACATAGCGTCCTAACACCCGCGCCACGTCCCGGGTGCTCTCCCGCTTGCCCAGACCCACGTCGTCCGGGGAGAGGTAGACGCTGTGGCCGCCCAACTGCACCATCGCCATCTCGAAGCTCACCCGTGTCCGCAGTGATGGCTTCTCGAACATCAAAGCCAGCCCATAGTCGGGAAATCGAGTGGGGTCTCGGCGCTCTTTGAACGAGCTAGCCCGTTGTAGGAGACCCCGCACATCCTCGGCGGTGAGGTCGGAGGAGCGAAGTAGGTGTTCCAGATGCATGAGCGTTATCCTCGCGCCGCCGCATAGCGGGTAGTCACTGCGGCGTTCTCCCACTGGGTCGCGGCGTCTAGGTGGCAGCCGCCCACCACTAGCGTGAACTCGCCCCGGGGCTGCTGAAAGTGGTCTAAAGCCGCCTCCGCATCACCGTAGAAAAGTTCTTCGAACTGCTTGGTCAGCTCGCGGCACACCGCCAGCGGTCGGGCGGGCAGCACACTCGCGATGTCCTCCAGGCTCTTGCGTATACGGTGCGGCGCTTCCAGGGCCACCGCGCTGCGGCGTTCCTCGGTGAGGGTGGCTAACAGCTTCTGGCGCGGCCCGCGCTGGCGCGGCAGAAAGCCCAAGAAGAGAAACTGGTCGGCGGGCAGGCCGGAAGACGTCAACGCGGCGGTGATGGCGGAAGGGCCGGGGATAGGCGTTACAGTTATGCCGTGGGCCAGAGCGGCCCGCACCAAAGGATAGCCCGGATCGCTCAGGCAGGGCGTGCCGGCGTCCGAAACCACGGCTACGTCTTCCTGCTCCAGGGCGCGCAGTAGGCCGCGGACGCGCTCCGGGCCGCTGTACCGATGATAACTGACCACGTGATTCCTTATGCCATAGTGGGTGAGGAGCTTCCGGGTAGTGCGCGTGTCTTCTGCAGCTATTAGCGTTACTTCTTTTAGGACGCGCAGCGCCCGCATAGTCACGTCTTCTAGGTTTCCGATAGGCGTTGAGACAAGATACAGCGTACCCAAACCACCCTCCCCTAAGCTCAAATTACCTTGGGTTCTCCCTTCTGTCAAAGCCCGCTATCAAGCAGTGAGTGAAGCCATAGCTTGATAGCAACTTGTCTCCTTCTAGAGAACGCTCTATATCCCAGATTTGATTCAACCGAGCATGCCCAGTTTGAACGTAATCCCATACTACGTCTTCATAATAGAGTACGTTGAAGGTGCCAGGTGCGTTGAAGGGAGCGCCTTAGCCGCCCTATACTGAGGCCACTTTAGCGCTGCTGACGCAGCCTACTGCAAAAGATAATGCTCTACCAGCGCCCCGTCCTTACCCTCACACCCTGGGATAGGGAGCACAATCCCTACCTAGTGGAATACGTTGCGGTGATGACCCGCTACCAGGAAGAGAAGGAGCGGTGGCGCGCCAGCGATCACAAGATCCAGATCAGCGACGACGTGCTGCCCTTTGCAGCGCGGGACCGTCTGGTGCAGCAGTACTCCTTTGGCATCCCCAATGAGGACGCGCTCCGCGCCATCCAACGGTGGAGCCCCAACGGTGTGCTGGAGGTGGGCGCAGGCACCGGCTACTGGGCCAAGCTCCTCACCGAGCTGGGCGTAGACGTGCGCGCGTGCGACCCCGTGACCACGGTCTATAAGAACCCGGAGGGCGTGGAAGCACGGCTGGAGCCGATCCATTTCCCGGTCAAGAAGAGGTCAGGCGTAGAGGCGCTGCAGGAGGACGGGCATAGCCGCACCCTGCTCCTCTGCTGGCCGGACATCCAGGACTGGCCCGCCCAGACGCTGGAAGCGTACCAGGGAGGGACCGTGGTCTATGTAGGAGAGGGCGACGGCGGCCACACAGGCGAGCAGCGGTTCCACAAGCTGCTGGCCGACTGGTGGGAGCGCAAAGAGGAGTGTGCCATCCCTCAGTGGGAAGGCGTCTACGACTACCTTATGGTCTTCCAGCGGAAGTAGCTGCGTTAGGCGCTCCGTTCAGGATGAGCCGAGCGCGTATCCTGGCGAAGTGCAGGGAATCAATACGCGCCCTCCATCCCTTCCCCGCCTGCCTGGCCTATGGTACACTTGTCGGGCGGTCTAGACCTGACCGGTTGGAGCCCGCGACTATCCGGGGGCTGCCCCCTTAGCCCTTCTTGAAATGGAAGGACAGCAGACGGAGGAATGCATTGGTATCTAGTAGCCCTATCCCGATGAAGTCCCTGCTGGAAGCAGGCGTCCACTTCGGTCACCAGACCCGCCGTTGGAACCCAAAGATGAAGACCTTCATCTTTACCGAGCGCAACGGCATCCACATCATCGATCTCCAACAAACAGTGGTGAAACTCCAGGAAGCGTACGACTTTGTGCGAGACCTGGTAGCCCGTGGCGAAACCCTCCTTTTTGTGGGCACCAAGAAGCAGGCCCAGGAAGCGGTGGAGTCTGAGGCTGGGCGCTGCGGCATGTACTTTGTGAGCCAGCGCTGGCTCGGCGGCACCTTGACCAACTTCGCCACCATCCAGTCCCGCATCGACTACCTGGTGCGGTTGGAAGATCGCAAGGCCAAAGGAGAGCTGGAGCGGCTGCCTAAGAAAGAGCAGCTCAAGCTTGACGACGAGATCGAGCGGCTGAACCGGCAGCTCGGCGGCATCAAAGAGATGACCCGTCTTCCCGGCGCACTCTTCGTCATCGATACACCCAAAGAACGCATCGCGGTGAAAGAAGCATTACGCCTTGGCATCCCCATCGTAGCGCTGGCCGACACCAACTGCGATCCCTATGAGATGGACTTCCCCATTCCCGGCAACGACGACGCTATCCGAGCGGTGAAGCTGGTATCGGGCAAGATTGCAGAGGCCGTGCTGGAAGGTATGGCAGCTAGAGAGTACTACGGCGAAGAAGAGGCTGTAGACATGGGCGTAAGCCATGTGTACGACCCAACTGAAGAGCAGGCCATTGCAGACGCAGACGCAGAGGCGGAAGCAGAGACTGAGGCAGAAGTGGAAGCCGTGGCCGAGGTCGTAGAACCTGAAGCGGTACCCGACGCGGCGGTAACAGAAGCCGTAGCCGAGGTCGCAGAACCTGAAGCGGCACCCGACGCGGCGGTAACAGAAGCCGTAGCCGAGGTCGCAGAACCTGAAGCGGCAACAGACGTGGCGGTCACAGAAGCCGTGGCCGAGGTTGCAGAACCTGAAGCAGCAACAGACGCGGCGGTCACAGACGCCGTCGCTGAAACAGACGTAGCCGAAACCGATGCCGCCCCGGCTGCTATGGAAGCGGCTACCGAGCCCGAAGCAGAGCCCTCCGCTGCTCCTAAGGCCGCGACAGAAGTGGAGGAGCGCACTTAATGGCCGAGATATCCGCTACCCAAGTTCGAGAACTCCGGGAGGCGTCTGGCGCAGGCGTGATGGAATGCCGCCACGCGCTGGATGAGTCCGGGGGAGACATGCAGAAAGCCCTGGCTATCCTGCAAGAGCAGGGTGCGGCCAAGGCGGCCAAACGAGCAGAGCGTGAGGCTTCCCAAGGCGTGGTGGAGTCCTACATGCACGGCGGCGGCCGTATTGGCGCAATGGTTGAAGTGAACTGCGAGACAGACTTTGTGGCTCGCACAGACGACTTTAAGGCCCTCGCGCATGACTTGGCCATGCAGGTGGCTGCAAGCGCACCGCGCTACCTCTCGGCTGAAGAAAAGCCCGAGGACGAAGAGGGGGAGGTGACAGAGCTGTGCCTGTTAGAGCAACCCTTTATCAAAGACCCTAGCAAAACCATCAAAGACCTGGTGGACGACGCCGTCCGCAAGACCGGAGAGAACGTGCGGGTGCGCCGCTTTGCCCGGTTTGCGCTCGGCGCAGAGTAGCGTAAGGGACGGGTTGTGCTCAAGCGTAGCTATAACCGTGTGCTGCTGAAGCTGAGCGGAGAAGCGCTACAAGGAGAAGGGCAATCCGGTATTGATCTGAACGTTGTCCGCTTCCTGGCCAATGCCGTGTCGGCGGCCAGCAAGACGGGCACAGAAATAGCCGTCGTGATGGGGGGAGGAAACTTTTTCCGGGGCAGCCAGTATGCATCGGTGATGGACAGAGCCACGGCAGACTACGCTGGTATGCTGGCTACCGTCATTAACAGTCTCATGTTGCAGGACGCGCTAGAGCAGGACGGGACGGTGGTCCGCACCCAGACCGCCATCCCGGTGCAAGCAGTGGCGGAGCCCTACATTCGCCGACGGGCAATGCGGCACCTAGAGAAGGGTCGGGTGGTCTTATTTGCTGCTGGCACCGGCAATCCCTTCTTCACGACGGACACCGCCGCAGCGTTGCGAGCGCTGGAGATTGGAGCGCAGATCCTGCTGCTTGGCAAGAACAAAGTGGACGGTGTTTACGACGCCGATCCGCAGAAGGTCCCGGGGGCGCAGCGGTTCGAGCGGATCACTTACCTGGAGGTGCTGAACCGCCGGCTGGACGTGATGGACAGCACCGCCCTTTCGCTCTGCATGGAGCACAAGCTACCCATCGTAGTCTTTGATCCCCTGGCGCCGGGGAACATTGAGCGGGTGGTTGCCGGAGAGACTGTCGGAACCCTGGTGTCCGACGACTCCGCTGCCTAGCCCCGCACTCTTTCCCAACATCAAAACCCTTCTTGGAGGGATGTATGATTGCAGATACGCTTCACACTGCTGAAGACAAGATGCAGAAAGCCATCCAGGTCCAGGGGCGTGAACTAAACACGTTGCGCACCGGACGGGCCTCCTATGCCGTGCTCTCTAACATCCGCGCGGACTATTACGGCACCCCAACGCCCATCGACCAGATGGCCAGCGTCTCCGTGCCGGAAGCACGGTTGTTGGTTATCCAGCCCTGGGAGCGCGGCATGATAACGGCAATTGAAAAGGCTATCCAGGCGTCTGAGTTGGGGATCAACCCCAGCAACGACGGCACGGTGATCCGCCTCGCGTTCCCGCAGCTCACCCAAGAGCGGCGGCAAGACCTGGTCAAGCTGGTGCGAAAGCACATGGAGGACGGCAAAGTAGCCCTCCGCAACGTCCGCCGTGATGCGCTGGAAGATCTCCGCGCCACGGAAAAGCGCAAAGAGATCTCTGAGGATGAGCTGGCAAGAGCCAGCGAGCAGCTTCAGAAGCTTTTGGACAGTGCTGTCGTAGAACTGGAGCAGGTAGGCAAGACCAAGGAAACCGAGCTTTTGGAGGTCTAGCGGTCGATGGCAGAAGCCCGGCAGGAGGGACTCGCTACCGCAGAGGCGCAGGCCCTTCAGGCTATCGCACCGTTACCAGACCACGTTGCCATCATCATGGACGGCAACGGACGCTGGGCGCGTCAACGTCACCTGCCCACAAATGCAGGACATCGAGCGGGCACCCAGAACGCCCGGCGCGTCATCCAGGGTTTTGCGGATTACGGCATTCGGCATCTCACCCTCTTCGCCTTCTCGGCAGAGAACTGGGGCCGTTCGCAGGCAGAGATAGGCGCCTTATTTAGCCTGCTGCGTGAGGTCATTGATAAAGAAACCGGATCGCTTCATGAGGCGGGCGTGCAAGTACGCCACCTAGGCTCAATGGAGCGCGTCCCCCGGCAGCTTCGGGAGGCCATCCAACGAGGCGTGGAGTTGACCCGTAACAATCAGAAGATGATCTTGAACATCGCATTCAACTATGGGGGGCGGCAAGAGCTGGTCTCGGCGGTGCAGCGCATCGTCCAGGATGGCATCCCGCCCGAAGCCATCGATAGCACGCTCATTAACCGCTACCTCTATACTTCCGAGCTCCCCGACCCCGACCTCATTATCCGCACCGGCGGCGAGATGCGTCTGAGCAATTTCCTCATCTGGCAGGCCGCCTACGCCGAGTACTACAGTACCCCCACCCTCTGGCCGGACTTCGACCTGGGAGACGTTCAGGCGGCGCTCCTGGCCTATAGCCGTCGAGAGCGGCGCTTTGGGGGTCGCGATTCAGAGTAGCGTTCCTTCCCAAGCAGGGCCGAGCAACCTAATCGTACGGCTGGTGACGGCCCTTGTGGGACTGCCCATTCTCCTGGGCGTAACCTGGGCGGGCGATCCCTGGTTCAGCGTAGCCGCGCTGCTGGTTGCGCTGGTAGCCGCGTGGGAGTTCGGCCGGCTAGCGGTTGCCGCGGCCGGCGATCCCTGGCGTCCGCTGCTCTACGCCGGGGCGGCCCTCATGGTGCTGGAAGCCCGGTTTGCGGTGAGCGACGACGTGCTGCCCGCACTGCTCTTGGCCACGCTGCTGCTGAGTCTCCTGTGGTCGGTGATGCGCTACGAAAGCGGCGGCTCAGGCATGGGCTGGTTCTGGACACTGGGCGGCGTCCTCTACGTGGGGTGGCTCCTCAGCCACTTCGTGTCGTTGCGCCAAATGCCGCAGGGCTTCGAGTGGGTGCTGCTGGCGTTCTCTGCCACGTTCCTCAACGATACAGCCGCCTATGCCGTGGGCAGGCTCTTAGGCCGCCACAAACTGTCGCCGCGCCTGAGTCCGGGCAAGACCTGGGAGGGGGCACTGGGCGCGGTCGCGCTGACCACGCTGGGAGTGCCGCTCATCGGGCAACTGCTTGTCCTGCCGGTAAGCGCGAGCTTCTGGGGCCTGGGGTTAGCCATCTCCTTCGCGGCGCAAACGGGCGACCTCGCGGAATCGTTGTTGAAGCGGACCGCAGGCGTGAAGGATGTAAGCAACCTGATGCCGGGCCACGGCGGTCTCCTGGACCGTATGGACAGCCTTGTATTCGTGGGGCCCCTCGTCTACTATTATGTTCGGTGGTTTGTAACACCCTCATGAAGCGACTAGTTATCTTAGGGTCAACGGGCTCCATTGGTCGCCAGACCTTAGAGCTCTTGGAAGGCCACGACCACTTCGAGATTGTGGGCTTGGCAGGCGGCAGCAATGTTGACCTCCTGACACAGCAGGTGCAACGCTATCGCCCCCACTTGGTCTCCTGTGAGAACGCGCCGTTGCCACTCCCGCCCGGTAGCCCTGCCGTCGAGTATTGCTCCTTAGAGGAGATGGCCGTTGCGCCTGAAGCAGACCTGGTAGTCATCGGCACTGTGGGCAAGGTGGGACTGGGCCCGGCGCTCGCGGCGTTGAACGCCGGGAAGATGGTGGCCCTAGCCAACAAAGAAGTCTTTGTGATGGCGGGCGCGCTGGTGCGTCAGGCTGCTGATGAGAACGGCGGCATGCTGCTCCCCGTAGACAGCGAGCACAGCGCGTTGTGGCAGTGTCTGGTGGGTGAACCAGGCGAGCCCTGGCCAAGGATACGCCGTTTAGTGCTTACCGCATCGGGCGGCGCCTTACGAGACCTCCCGTTGGATGCCTTGGCCCAGGTTTCTCCGGAGCAAGCGCTGCAGCACCCCACCTGGAAGATGGGCAAGAAGATCACGGTGGACTCCGCTACCCTTATGAACAAGGGTTTTGAAGTGATGGAGGCTCACTGGCTCTTTAGCTATCCTTGGGAGCAGATAGAGGTGCTCCAGCACAGGGAGAGCATTGTGCATTCTTTTGTCGAATATCCCGACGGGGTCATCAAGGCGCAGCTAGGCACGCCGGACATGCGCGTGCCGCTACAGTACGCGCTCACCTACCCAGAACGTCTCACCACGGCAACAAAGCCCCTGGACTTGTTGGCGCTTGGCGAACTCACCTTTGGCTCCGTGGACATGGCGCGCTATCCCTGCCTGGCTCTGGCCGTGCAGACCGCGCACACGGGGGGGACGGCGCCCGCGGTGTTGAGCGCGGCGGACGATGCAGCCGTTGCCGCGTTCTTGGCGGGACATCTGGGCTTTGCCGATATCTATGCCGCGGTAGCAGATACCGTAGAGCAGCACGAGGTTATTGCGAACCCGAATCTTGAAGAAATATTGGAGGCCGACCAGTGGGCGCGCCGCTGCGTAGAGCAGCGCGTAGCCGTAGTGGGACACTGATACGTTATGTTAGATTTTCTAGCTACACTCCTCCCTTTCTTTGCGGTGCTTTTTTTCCTGGTGCTGGTGCACGAGCTGGGGCATTTTATTACTGCCAAGATGGCCGGCGTTACCGTGCAGGAGTTCGGGTTTGGTTACCCGCCGAGACTCTTTGCCATCCCCTTTAAGGGCACGGACTACTCACTGAACATCCTGCCGCTGGGCGGCTTTGTAAAGCTGTTGGGTGAGGAGAATCCGGAAGAGGCGGGAAGCTTAGCGGGCAAGCCGGCGCACACGCGCCTGATCATCCTGGCTGCTGGTTCTTTCATGAACGCAGTGCTGCCCATTGCCCTGCTCACTATCAGCGTCCTGCTCACTCGCGAGGTGCTAGTGGAGCCGGTGACCATTGGTGTGGTGTCTCCGGGGTCTCCGGCGGCCAGCGCCGGCCTTGAACCGGGCGACGTCATCGTGAAGGTTAACGACCGGCCGGTAGAGAACCGCCGCGACCTCAGCTACAACCTCCAGCTCAACATGGGCTCCGAGATCGCCTTGCAGTACGACCGGAATGGGCGGCAGGCAACGGCCTACGTGCTGCCGCGCTGGTCTCCTCCGGCTGGGCAAGGGCCAACAGGCATTACCTTCCAGGAACCCGTGCGCATAGAGGCGGTAGTGCCCAACTCCCCTGCTTTTGCCGCGGGCCTTCAGGCAGGCGATCGGATCCACACCGTAAACGGGCAGCGAGTCAACATCCTTTCAGAAGTAAGGGGATTAGTAGAGCAGAGCCTCGGCAAAGAGTTGACCCTGGAGGTGCAGCGCGGCGGAGCTATCCGGTCCATTACCTTGACGCCTCGCGCGGAACCGCCAGAAGGCGAGGGGCCCATGGGCGTCCTGATTTCTGCGCCAGGACGCAGTGTAAGGGAGGTCTCGTATTCCCCTATCGAAGCGCTGGCATTGGGGACGCGCCGATCATTCGATATGCTTAGTTTGTTCAAGAACGGCATTTTTGTCGCAATCGTAAGCCGCTCTGAGGGGCCGGCTGTGACCGGGCCGGTTGGTATTGCCCAGGCGACGGGACAGGTGGCCAGGGCCGGCGTCCTACCGTTGCTGGAGTGGATGGCACTCCTGAGCATGAACCTCGCCATCCTCAATATTCTGCCCATTCCTATGTTGGATGGCGGACGGATCCTGTTCGTAGGTATCGAGTGGGTCAGGCGGGGGCGCCGCATCTCCCCAGAACGGGAGAGCCTGGTGCACCTGATGGGATTTGTAGTCCTTATGGGCCTGATTGCGATTGTCACCTTTAACGATGTTGCGAGGCTAATAAGAGGGGAGACCATGTTTCCATGAGCACTGAACATGTCATTGGGGCAACGGACTTCATAGAGAGCGTGGGGCCGCGCCCGCGCCGCCAGTCTCGCCCGGTACACGTAGGCAAGGTGCAGATAGGTGGAGGCGCGCCGGTAGTGGTGCAGTCCATGTGCATTACCGACACGTCAGATGTGGACGCCACCGTGGCGCAGATCCATCGCTTGGAAGAGGCGGGCTGCGAGGTCATACGCGTCTCCTGCTTGAACGAGGCCCAGGCGAGGGCTGTGCCGGAGATCAAGAAGCGCATCTCTATTCCGCTGATTACCGACCACCACTTTGATCACCGCCTAGCGCTCATCGCAATCGACGGCGGCGTGGACTGCTGTCGCTTGAATCCGGGCACCATTAAGGACGAGCGGAAGATCCGCGAGGTGGTTGCCGCGGCCAAGGCTGCGCACATTCCCATCCGCATCGGCGTGAACGAGGGTAGCCTCCCGCCCGTTAGCGGCGACGAGGTGATGCCGGAGGGCGCTACTCCCGGTCTGCGGGGGGAATGGCTGGTGCGCCGCATGGTTCGCGCGGGCCTGGAAGAGTGCAAGCTGCTGGAGCAGGAAGGCTTCCAGGACATCAAGATATCCCTTAAGGCTTTTGACGTATACGCTATGATCGAGGCCAACCGCCGCATTGCCAGCATGGTCCCCTATCCCATGCATCTGGGCGTCACCGAATCAGGCACGCCCAAGCCCGGCTCCATCCGTAGCGCCATAGGCATCGGTACGCTACTCATGGAGGGCATCGGCGATACTATCCGCAGCTCCCTCTCCGGCGATCCAGTAGAGGAGATCGATACCTGCTATGACATCCTGCGGGCGACCAATATCCGCCAGCGAGGGCCAACTCTTGTGGCCTGCCCCGCCTGCGGCCGCGCGCAGTTCGACCTCATCGGCCTGGCGAATACGGTGCAAGATAAGCTGCGGGGGATGGACAAAGAAATAAAGATCGCGGTTATGGGCTGCGTGGTCAACGGACCGGGTGAGGCGAAAGACGCCGACCTGGGCGTGGCTGGAGGCGGCAACGGCCGCGGCGTGATCTTTAAAAACGGTGAGATTCTCCGTACCGTGGAGGAGAGTGAAATGCTCACAGTACTCATGGAGGAGGCTCAGAAGTTATAACGGTGAATCCAAAATACACGTTTATTCTCCTGCCCCAAGAACAGCATTGGCACAAAGTCGTTTGTCCTGCGCTGCCGGGTTGCATGGGTGAAGCCGACACTGTGGGGGCTGCTTTGGTCAATGCAAAGTATGCTGCGGAGGGCTGGGTGGAAAAGAACAACGGCAGCCCGCCAGAGGAGACCAATGAGATGGTTTCTGAAGCATTGCGTAGAATACACAGAGACCATGTTGATGATGAGGACCCCTACACGATTGAGCTGTACGATATTGAACTCTTCTCCGAGCTCAATGTCTGATGGCGAAAAACGCTCTTAACACCAGAAGCCCGCAGCTATGAAACTCACCGTGGTGCTCTCTCCGGCATCGGACCGCGGCTATACCGTGGTCTGCCCTGCGCTGCCCGGCGCAGTGACTGAGGGTGACACGTTAGACGAAGCGCTGCAGAACATGAAAGAGGCCGCGGAAAGCTGGCTCATGGCCTGGCTGGAGGACGGCCACGCGCTGCCTGAAGAGACGCCGTCAATGATTCAGGCGGAGATCGATCAGTGCATCAGCGACCGCGAGGAAGAGGGCCTGCCGCCTTTAATTGAAACCTCAGAGATAGAGGTGGCCGATCCTGAGGTGCTGGCCCAGCGCGCCATCCTGGACGAGGAGGCGTTGCTGGACTACGCCAGGGATGAGGGACTTATAGATGACGATGACGAGCGTACCCTCAAGCCCTGCACCGTTCGGGCCATCATCCGGCACACCGGCCTCAGCATGGAAGAGTTCCTGGACCTGCTGGACGGCGACGACGAATAGCTGAGCCCCAGCCTTGCGCGGGCACCCTGGACAAGCACCCCAGAAGCAATGCGGTAGTGTACACTCAAGGAACGCGCCCCAAATCCTAATTTAATGACGTGTGTCTATGCTCTATTCCAAAGTACTCGGTAAGACGCTGCGGCAAGCGCCCGCAGAAGCGGAGACCATCAGCCACCAGCTCCTGGTGCGGGCGGGGATGATCAGCCAGCTCGCCGCGGGTGTGTACAGCGTGCTCCCCCTTGGGTGGCGCGTCCTGCGCAGGATCGAGCAGATCATCCGTGAAGAGATGGACGCCGCGGGCTGCCAGGAGCTTAACATGCCTGTGCTGCAGCCTCGGGAGCTGTGGCAGGAGTCGGGCCGTGACGCCACCATGGGAGACGTGCTGTTTCACCTCCAGGACCGTCGCGAGCGGGAGCTGGTGCTGGGCCCCACGCACGAGGAGGTCATCACGCTGCTGGTGAAGCAGAATGTGCAAAGCTACCGTGACCTACCGCTGATCCCTTACCAGATCCAGACCAAGTTCCGGGACGAGCCGCGTCCCCGCGCCGGCCTCATCCGAGTCCGGGAGTTCTTCATGAAGGACGCTTACAGCTTTGACGCGGACGAGGCGGGGCTGGACCAGAGCTATAACTCAATGATGCAAGCGTATATCAATATCTTTGCCCGCTGCGGCCTACCCGCCGTGATGGTGGAGGCGGACAGCGGCGCCATCGGCGGCAAAGGCTCCCACGAGTTCATGCTGCTGGCCGATAGCGGTGAGGACGAGGTGTTGCTGTGCAGCGGCTGCGGCTACGCGGCCAACGCCGAGAAGGCGGAGTTCGTGAAACCCGCGGGCGTTCAGGAAGCGGAGCAGCCCTTGGAAGAGGTGCACACGCCAGACAAGAAGACCATCGCGGACGTGGCAGCGTTTCTGGGTGTTGCCTCGGCCCAAACCGTGAAGGCCGTCTTCTACATGGCCGATGGCGGCTTTGTGCTCGTAAGCATCCGCGGCGACCTGGATGTGAATGAGGTCAAGCTCACGAATAACCTGAAAGCCACCAACCTGCGACTGTCTACCGATGCCGAGGTGGCCGCGGCGGGCATCGTGGCTGGGTCTGCTTCAGCGGTAGGACTGCAGGGCGTGAAGCACGTCGCGGACGACTCCGTGCAGATGGGCAGCAACTTCGTGGTCGGGGCTAACAAAGCAGACTATCACTTCAAGCATGCAAACTATCCGCGAGACTTCACGGCTGACGCGGTCAGAGACATCGCGCTGGCGCGGCCGGGTCACCAGTGCGCCCGGTGCGGCCAGCCCCTGGAGATGCGCCGCGGCGTAGAAGTGGGCCATATCTTCAAGCTGGGCATTACCTATAGCGAAAAGCTGGGCGCACTCTACACCGACGCCGAAGGCGCGGAGCATCCCATCATCATGGGTTGCTACGGCATTGGCGTGGGCCGGCTCCTGGCGGCGGCGGCGGAACAGAACCACGACGAGCGCGGCATCCTGTGGCCCCCTGCCATCGCGCCTTACCAGGTACACATGGTGGGATTGAACCTGGACAACCCAGCGGTTAGCCCCAAAGCGTGGGAGCTGTACGAATCGCTGCAGGCCGCGGGTGTGGAGACCCTCTTTGACGACCGGGCGGAGTCGGCAGGCGTCAAGTTTAACGATGCCGACCTGCTGGGCGTGCCGCTACGGGTGACGGTCAGCCCCCGCACTGTGGGGCAAAGCGTGGCGGAGGTGAAAGCCCGCACTGAGAAAGACCCTACGCTTGTTCCTCTGGCTGAGGTAGTGGCGTATGTGAAGGAACATGTACCGGAGCAGCGTTAAGTGGACGGCCATCCCGCTTCTTGTTGCGCTTCTCTTGCTCTGGCCGGGCGCTGCATCACAGGCCGCAGTTTGTGAAACGCCGCCCTTTCCCACGCTAACGGAGAGGGTCGTCGGCCCCTACGGCGTTATCTTCGGTGTCATGCCGAAGAACCCCACTATCGGCTCGGTACGGGTGCTGGTACGGGTGTGCGACGCAGCTACGGGCGAGCCCTCGGAAAACGTGCGTGTCTCTCTCTGGCCCATCAGCCCCAATGAGATAAAGGGAGGCGTGATCCTGGCCCTGGGGCGATTCGCCGGCCCCGGCGACTACAGCACCGACGTCAAGGTGCGAGAGCCAGGCTCATGGCACTACGAGCTGGAAGTGTCAGGGCCGCAGGGCACGGCGCGTTTTGATGAGCCGATTCCGGTTGAGGTGCGAGGGATCTCCAGCACTGGGGGCGCGCTGCCCAACGTTGTCTTCTTTCTTGCCAGCGCGGCTTTAGCAGGCGGCGCGTTCTATCTCATTAAGCGAGCGCGTTAAAGGTGAAGCGGCTACTCTAAGCCAGCTCGTCGTCCTTCATAACCATTACGGAAGTCGCCTTCACCACGGCAGCAGCGTGGCTGCCCACCTTAAGTCCCAACTCCTGGCACGCTTCCGCGCTGATCAGGGCAACCACGTGGTTATCGCCCACCCTTAGCTCCACTTGGGCCAACAGCCCATCTATCTTGATCTGCGTCACTACGCCGGGCAAGCGGTTGCGGGCGCTCATCTTCATGGCTTTTTCTCCTCAGAAGTGGGATCGGTCTCCAATAGCTCTACTAGCTCCACGGCCAGATGCAGCGTTAGGCGCGTTTGGGAGTCCTTCAAGTCCACGCCTAAAATCTCTTCGATGCGCTGGAGCCTGTAGAGCAGGCTGTTGCGATGGAGGAAAAGGCGCTCCGCGCTCTCAACTGCGTTGCCGTTACAGTGGAAGTAGACGCGCAGCGTCTGGAGCAGGTCTGCGTTGCGGGTGCGGTCATAGGCGACCAGGGTGCCGAGCACGTCCTGGCAGAAGGCGGAGGCAACGCCCCGATCTTGGTAGTGGCTCAGGAGCTCTTGCAGCTGTTCCTCTGTCGTCATGCCCAGCGTCCTTTCGGTAACGATACCATAGGATAGCCGCACTCCGCCCAGTCTTGTGCACAGTGCACGAAGCCTCCACAGCGGCGCGCTGGGTAGAATTGAGGCATAGTGTGTGCTCGCCTTGCGCTTGCCTTCTGCGCGTCGGCCTGCGTCCTGGCGACGCTTGGCTGCGCTGCCCTCTTCACTAACGATGCCGGCGGTCAGCCCACAGCGTCGGGGGAGGTGAGCATTGCAGTAGCGGCCAATGCGCGCTTTGTGTTTGAAGAGCTCATCCCCCTCTTTGAGCAGGCGAGCGGTGTCACGGTAAAGGCAACCTACGGCGCGTCCGGCGTTTTGTACAGCCAGATCCTAAACGGCGCGCCCTTTGACCTTTTCTACGCTGCGGATACTGCGTACCCAGGGCGGCTGGCAGCAGACAGGCTGGCGGCAGCCGGCAGCCTACGGGTCTACGCCACAGGAAGGCTTGCGCTGTGGGTGGGCGCGGATTCGCCGCTGGACGTTGGGTCTATGCAAATGGCCGCGCTGTTGGATGAGCGGGTGCAGAAGATCTCCATCGCCAATCCCCAGGTCGCGCCCTACGGCCAAGCCGCGATAGCAGCCATGCAGCACTTCCAGGTGTACGAACAGGCTCGCGGCCGCATAGTGTACGGCGAGAACATCTCCCAGACGCTGCAGTTTGTCCAGTTGGGCGCAGCGGACGCCGGTCTCGTGGCCCTCTCCGTCGCGCGCGCGCCGGAGTTGCAGGGCGAGGACAACTATTGGGAGGTGCCGGAGCCGGCTCACACGCCCATCGAGCAGGCCGTGGTCGTCCTCGCCGGAGCGCGTCATGCCCCCGCCGCGGCAGCATTCGAGGCGTTCATGCAGAGCGCGGCCGCCGCGGAGGTCCTGCAGCGCTACGGCTACGGAGTACCTGAGAGGGAAGGCTCATGAACTGGGACGCCATCCTCCTCTCGGTGCGGCTCTCCGCGCTCACGTCGCTAGTCTTGCTGGCGCTGGGCATACCCATCGCCTGGTGGCTGGCAAGGACAAGGCTGCGCTGGGCCTTTCTCATAGAGTCGGTTGTGGCGTTGCCGCTAGTGCTGCCGCCCACGGTGTTGGGGTTCTATCTGCTCACGGTGCTGGGCCCGAACAGCGGTCTGGGGCAGCTGCTCAAGAGCGTAACCGGGGGGCAGTTAGCTTTCACCTTTGAGGGGTTGCTAGTGGCCTCGGTCTTCTACAGCCTGCCCTTTGCCGTACAGCCCTTTGTCACCTCCTTCCGGGCGGTGAACATGCGCTTGCTGGAGACAGCACGGGCGCTGGGCGCCTCACCCTTGCGCAGCTTCTACGCGGTGGCGTTGCCCCTTTCCCGCACGGGCATCATCACGGGCCTGGTCCTGAGCTTTGCCCACACCATGGGGGAGTTTGGAGTAGTGCTCATGATCGGCGGCAACATTCAAGGCGTGACCCGCACTGCCTCCATCGATGTGTACGATAAAGTGCAGGCGCTGGAGTATGCGGCGGCGGGAGAAACCGCGCTCTTGCTGCTGGTTATCTCCTATACGGTGTTAGCAGCGGTCTATTTACTCAACCGGAGAAGAGCGGGCTCTTGGCCTTAACTGGATTGCGAATTATACGCAGAAGTTTGCAAAAAAAGTGTAAGAAATTTCAGGGTTGGGCGCAGAACCAGCCTGGGCAACGATTGAAAAAGCAGGTCTACGGTGCTATAATTTCGGGCAGCAGGCACTTAGGCGAAAAGTGGGTCTCACCCACTTTTTTGATTAGTGCAGTAACTAAATATGCCCCCTCCGCCGGGAAAAGGGAGGAGCGACGATGAAAAATGATTTCATCATAGCCATCACGCAACTAGCGGCAGAGAAGAATCTCCCAAAGGAGATTGTTCTAGAGGCGGTTGAGCTCGCTCTGGCTTCAGCCTTCAAGAAAGAGGGTCAGGGTGCGGGCCTGAATGTCGCGGTGAAGGTGAATGCCGGCACTGGCGATATGAATGTATACGCGCAGAAGACGGTGGTGGAAGAGGTCGCTGATGAGTTGACCGAACTCACCGTTGATGAGGCGCACACGTACGATCCCCTAGTGGAGCTAGGGGATGTTGTATCTATTGAGATTCCTGTGCCCCCTACTGCGGGGCGTATCGCCGCGCAAACCGCCAAGCAGGTCGTGATGCAGCGCCTGCGGGAGGCCGAGCGTGAGGTCGTGTTCACCGAGTTCGTCGGTAAAGAGGGCGACATTGTCAGCGGCATCATTCACCGGGTGGAGCCCAAGCAGATCATCATGGATCTGGGCAAGACCGAGGCGGTGCTGCCTATCACGGAGCAGGTCAAGACCGAGCACTATCGCATTGGCCAGCGCCTCAAAGTCTATCTGATGGAAGTGTTCCGCTCCGGCAAAGGCCCCCAGGTGGTTGTCTCGCGCACCCATCGCAACCTGGTGCGGCGGCTCTTTGAGCTTGAAGTGCCGGAGATCTTCAACGGGACGGTGGAGATCAAGGCCATCGCCCGGGAGCCCGGTTATCGCAGCAAAGTGGCCGTTGCCGCCCGCCAGGAAGGCGTGGACGCCATCGGCGCTTGTGTTGGCTTGCGGGGCATCCGCATCCAGAACATCATCAACGAGCTGCACGGCGAGAAGATAGACGTAGTGGAGTGGTACGCCGATGCTTCGGTGTACGTAGCCCACGCGTTGAGTCCGGCCCCCGTGCTCTCTGTTGCTATCAACGAGGACGAGAAGACCGCTACCGTGGTGGTGCCCGACCGCCAGCTCTCTCTGGCTATCGGCAAAGAGGGGCAGAACGCCCGCCTTGCTGCAAAACTGACCGGGTGGCGCATCGACATCAAGAGCGCAAGCTTGGCCGAGGCGGAGCATCTGGTAGAGCCGCCGGTGGCAGAGCAGGAGCAGGAAGAGCCGCTGCCACAGGCTGCCCACGCTGAGACGGCCCTTGAAGAAGTTGCCGTTGCAGAGGTGACAGAACTTGCGCCCGCTGCCGTGGAAGAGGTGGAAGAGCAGGAAGCTCCTGCAGCCAGCCTGGTAGTGGAAGCTCCCGTGGTGGAGGCTACCGAGCGAGCGAGCGAACCCGATGAGGCGGAAGGCCCCAAAGAGGTGCTTGACGCCTCCGTTGCCGGTGCGCCGGAGGAAGCTCCTGCCGCCGCAAACGCTCCGGGCCGCATTCGCTTTGCTGAGGAGATCTTCCCCGAATCCCGCGGCGCTGCCAAGAAGACGCGCGGCAAGAAGGAACGCACCGTCGACGAGGCCGCTGCTGCGACCGCGGCAAAGCCCAAGAAGGCTCGCCGTGGGCCGCGTACTTACGAGGAGACTGAGCCGGAAGAAGAGCTGGAGAATATCGCCGGGCCGGTGCATTTGCCCACCCGGTAGGTGACGCCAGCAGGGGGCTTATATGGCTGAAGCGTCCCCGCGTTCCGACAGCGCCCAGGGGCAGCGCCCCAAGCGCGTTCCAGTGCGAACTTGCGTCGCGTGCCGTTCCACCCAACCCAAGCGAGGTCTGGTCCGCATTGTGCGAGCGCCGGAAGGGACGGTACGGCTAGACGAGACAGGCAGGTCGCAGGGGCGGGGGGCCTACCTGCATCTTGATCCTGCTTGCATGAAAGAGGGGATGCGCAAAGGGCGCTTGGGGCATGCGCTTCGTACTACTATCTCAGCACAAGATCAGACAACGCTTGAAGACCAATTACAACACATCCTCCCTGGAGAGGATGGTAAACAGGACGCTTAGCCCGGCAAGGGAAAAGGTATCTACATGACAACACGTGGCTCACAACGAAGAGAACCCAACACACAACCGGCGCGCCAGGAGACTACCGTAACCGCCTCGCGGGCGGTATCGCTGCCGGATGCGCTTAGCGTGCGGGACATTGCCGATAGGCTGAATGTCTCCGGCGTTGAGGTGATTAAAACGCTCCTAAAAAATGGCGTCACGGCCAATATCAATCAAACCATAGACTTTGCCACTGCCGCGCTGGTGGCCAAGGAGTACGGCTTTGAAGCGACCGCGGAGGCGCGGGGCCGCGTAATCGAAGGCCTGCGCAAGCGGTTGCGGGCTGAGGAAGAAGACCCCAACGTACGCACGCGCCCACCAGTGGTGGCCGTTATGGGCCATGTTGACCACGGCAAGACCAGCTTGCTGGATGCCATCCGTTCGACAGAGGTGACCGCAGGCGAGGCCGGCGGCATCACCCAACACATTGGCGCATACCAGGTTGACGTGGAGCACCAGAAGATTACCTTTCTGGACACCCCAGGTCACGAGGCGTTCACCGCGATGCGCGCCCACGGCGCCCATGTGACCGACGTGGCGGTAATTGTAGTGGCCGCGGACGACGGCATTATGCCCCAGACTATGGAGGCCATTGACCACGCAAAGGCCGCGGGCGTCCCCGTTATCGTTGCCATCAACAAGATTGACCGGCCGGATGCGGACCAAGAGCGCGTCAAGCGACAGCTCTCCGAGCAGAGCCTGTTGGTTGAAGATTGGGGCGGCGATACAATCAGCGTGGGTGTTTCCGCCCTCACCAAAGAAGGCATCCCGGATCTCTTGGAAAATATCCTCCTAGTCGCTGAGATCGAGGAGTTGAAGGCTAACCCCAACCGCCGGGCGGAGGGAACGGTCATCGAGGCGCAGATGGATCCTCAGCGCGGCTCACTGGCGACCCTGTTGGTGCAGACCGGCACCCTACGCGTAGGCGATGTAGTAGTAGTGGGTGAGAGCTACGGCCGCATCAAAGCTATGTACGACGACCACAACCACCAGATACGCCGCGCGGAGCCGGCTGCTCCCGCTAAAATCCTTGGCCTGAGTGTGCTGCCTTCCCCCGGCGAGATATTTAAAGTGATGCCCGATGAGCGGACCGCCCGTACTATAGCGCAAGAGCGCATCAGAGAGCGGCAAATGGGAGAGAACACCCCCCAGAATGCCCTATCACTCCAGGATTTCTACACTAAAGCCCAAGGCGGTCAGGTCAAGGAGCTAAACTTAGTGCTCAAGACCGACGTCCAAGGCAGCATCGATCCCATCCAAACCTCCCTGCAACGCATTGGTGATGAGAAGATGCGAGTGAACGTGCTGCACGCCGCGGCCGGCAGCGTTACCGAAGCTGACGTGCTGCTGGCGCTGGCCTCCAAGGGGATTATCCTGAGCTTCAACAGCCACCCGGAGCCGGGCGCGCGTCGCCTAGCCGATGTCGAGAACGTCGAGATTCGCTCCTACAATGTCATCTACACGCTGGTTGAGGATGTGGAGAAGGCGCTCACCGGTATGCTGGAGCCCACCATCGTTGAAATAGTGGATGGCAGGGCTGCGGTACGGCAACTGTTTCCCATGGGACGGCAAAAGATGGTGGTTGGCTGTGCGGTCACGGAGGGCAAACTCCTGCGTAACGATTCTGTGCGGGTTATCCGGCAGAGGAACGTGCTCGCTACGGATAAAGTGGACAGCCTCAAGCGCTTCAAAGACGACGTGCGAGAGGTTGCGACAGGGTTTGAGTGCGGTGTTTCCCTAGAGTCCTTCCAACAGTTCCAGGAAGGCGATATCCTGGAGTTCTTCCACACTGAGGTCGGCTAGCCCGGTCTCCCGGTTCCTTCCCCCAATAGAGTAATCCTAGCTGCCCCAGGAGGGTCCCATGCGGCGGCGAGTCCTGCGCATTAATGAGCTGATTAGAGAGGAGTTAAGCCTCCTCATCCGCGCGGCCAAAGACCCTCGTTTACAGCAGGGTGTGGTGAGCATCACCGAGGTAGAGACCTCGACAGACCTTCAGCAAGCTAAGATCTTCGTGAGTATGTTAGGGACTCCTGAAGAGCGTAAGCAACTGATGGAAGGGCTGCAGGCGGCCAAGGGCTTCTTCCGACGAGAGTTGCTTGGCAGGATGGACCTGCGGCGCGTGCCGGACCTCAACTTTGTCCAGGACGACTCTATTGAACGGGGCTCGCGCGTCCTCTCCATGCTGCAAGGCGACGCAGCGCCTAAAGAAGAGCTACCCTAGCGGGCTTTCCGCTCCCTCTCTACCGTGGGCTCTCGCTCAAGCGCCAGTCTGGACGGGTTTCTCAACCTCTGGAAGCCTAAGGGGCCCACCTCTAACCAGGTAGTCCAATGGGTCCGCCGCTGGAGCGGCGCGGGCCGTGTGGGCCACGGCGGCACGCTGGACCCTGATGCTGAGGGCATCCTTCCCATTGGCCTGGGCTACGCTACTCGCCTCCTGGAGTTCATCCCTCCTCCCAAGGTCTACCGCGCTTCCGTACTCTTTGGCGTGGAAACGGATACCTACGATGCCA
The DNA here is from genome assembly GCA_965220215.1 of Dehalococcoidia bacterium. Classification (GTDB taxonomy): domain Bacteria; phylum Chloroflexota; class Dehalococcoidia; order SHYD01; family SHYD01; genus CBDDEI01. The sequence goes on along the minus strand of OZ244809.1, from coordinate 1,570,828 downwards.
CCGGCACTGTGGTCGCGCGTCGTGAGGTCGCCAGCCTCGACCGTGCAGCGGTGGAGGCCGCCAGCCGGCAGTTCGTGGGCTCCATTATGCAGCGTCCCCCGCGCTTCAGCGCGCTCAAGCGGGACGGCGAGCGCCTCTACCGCCTTGCGCGGCAAGGTATTGCCGTAGAGGTGGCGCCGCGGCAAGTGGAGGTGTTCCGGCTGGAACTCCTCGCGTGGGAATCGCCCGTCGCATTATTGGAGGTGGAATGTGGTCCCGGCACCTATATTCGCTCAATTGCCTATGAACTGGGACAGGCCCTTGGCTGCGGAGCACACCTAAACGCCCTAGAGCGGACAAGGGTGGGTGAATTTGCTCAGGGAGAGCACATTACAGCGGAGGCGGCGCAAGATGGCTTTAGCACAGGAGAAGGACCAACGATGCTCCTGCCCCTAGACTTTCCGGTGCGTCACTGGCCCTCTGTGCAGCTAAGCCAGCCGCAGACAGAGGAAGCGCTGCAAGGGAAGGAGTTGTCGCTTAGTAGTAACGGGGAAGCGGAGCTTGGCATGCGCTGCGCAGCGTACGGGCCCTCGGGAACACTAGTCGCGCTGTTGCAGCGTCTGGAGGCGGGCTTTGTGTGGCATCCGTTCAAGGCATTTCCGCCGAAACAGTAACTCTTGTGGGCTAAGGATAGCTTCTTGGTGCAGTAAAGCTAAGTCCTCATCGAAACTGCCCCGTTTATTCGTAAAAACCCTCTTGACAGTGCGCCAGGCACGAGTAATATCTACGTCAGGCGGTTAGCGCCTCGGATTCATAATTCTTAGTTAGATGGAGGTACATAGAGATGGCAGAAGCCTACTGTGTAAAATGCCGACACTCATGGGAAATCCAGAACCCATCACAAGTAACTCTGAAGAATGGCCGGCCGGCCACGCAGGGTACCTGCCCAAAATGCGGCACCAAAGTGTTCCGCATCGGTAAGGGTTAATCAGCGTAGCAACCCCTTTACGCTGGGGAGTACCCCAGCTTCCGAAGGAGCGCGTGAGGATTACGCCGAAGCACCTCGCTAACCGACGCCTTATCAACGCCCGCTCCTAAAGCCACCGTTTCCGCGAAGACCTCCGTAAGGAGGTCTTCTGGTTCATGGGCATCTGAGTCCACTACCAGGGCGGCTCCTGCTTGCCTGGCCACGCGCACTACGTGGCCATTGCCTATACTGTGTCCCCTGCGGGCAGAGACTTCTAGAAATGTCCCGCGCTCCGCCGCTAGGGCGGCGTCTTCCGGTGTCAGCAGGCCGGGGTGGGCCACCAGGTCCACGTGGGGCGAAAGGAGCGCGGCGCGGTTCGTGCCCGGCTCCACCGGCTCCACCGGCGTCTCTCCATGCACAATGACAATCTTTGCCCCGAGTTCCTTGGCGCGCGCCGCTGCGTCACCAATGGCGGCGGCAGGCACGTGGGTCAGCTCCACGCCGGGCAGCGCTATAAGCCCCCACTGCGCCTGAATCAGGTCACATTCCATGGTGAGCTCCCGTAGGATGCGCTCCAGGGAGCCCATTGCGGCGTGGTCGGTGATGGCGAGAGCTTCGTAGCCGTTGACAATGGCCCGGCGGGCCAGCTCTACCGCGGAGAGACCGCCATCGCTCAGGACGGTATGGGTGTGAAAGTCGTAAACCATAGCTTTAGGATAGCACGGGCGAGCGCCCTAAAGGCACACGAGGAGGATGCTTAGGCAGGATTGCCGCCCTCCGCGCGTCCACGTACGTGACTTTTTTTGTTGCCTTCAAGAACGTAGGGGCGGGTTTGAAACCCGCCCCTACGTTCATTTGAGCCAGAATTATCGGGAATTTTGGGACAAGCGTGTTCGCCGACGCTAAATGACTGCGCGGCTACGGTAGACGTTAGCGTCCTTTTCTCCCCCTTAAATGGAGGAGGATTAAGGTGGGGGTTGTGCCCCACCGCTTTAGAGATTAGCCACATCACTGCACCCCCATCCTAACCTTCCCCCATGCGAGGGGAAGGAACAGGGCTGCCGTCGATTACCCCGCCCACGCCGGACGCCTTCGATGTGCCCTATTCCCCCACCTCTGTAGGTAAAGGGCATGGCCGACCTATCACTCGATAGGACTGGCGGGCGGCCGGTCCTTCTTCCACTCATCAAAGACCTTAAGCTCTTCCGGAGAGGAGCTACGGATAAGAGCAAAGAGGCCGTTGACCGCCGCCCGCGCCTCTTGGGAGGTCATGGCCACGCCCCGTGCCTGGAGGGCATCCACGCGGGTCTGAGCGGCTTTCAGGCGCTCTAAGCGGTCGGGTTGGTCCGCCATTGCAGTCTCCCTAATTCGAGGATAAGGCGCATCAACAGGACGCCTGATGCGTAGCTGACTACTATAGCAGCAATAGCTGGAGGCCACGCAGTGATCTCACTCACGATGAGCGCGATGGGGATAACGTAGAGTCCAAGCGCTACTCCAAGCCAGAGTGCAGGTCTGCCGGCAAGATTATCGGCGCGCGCTTCTAGCAGGTTGCCACCCCAGAGCCGCTCAAACAGCCACAGCAGCCCCAAGTCTGGCAACGCAGTGATTACCGAAAGCAGCAAGCTGAGCACGATTACGAGAACCGGCAAGACGTCCGCGCTGATTAGCACCCAGGCAAGCATCCCAGTAGCAATAAAGCCGATGCCGACGATAGCCAACGCGTTGCGCTTTGTAAGCCTCCCCATTTGCAATAGGTAACCCAAATACAGGTTCATGGCAACCAGCGCGGTGCGGTACGTGGCGGCTAGGACAACGGTCAGTAGGACTTGCTCTTGGACGGTCATCTCATGGAGTTGCGCGTAGCCAGATTATGTCATTACCAACAAGGTGATAATCAAAATAGTTGTGAGCCCCTTGTCATTCACCAATATTTTTAGTGGTCTGTTGACTAATAAAGTTGGTAATGCTAATCAAAATAGCTGTGAGCCCCTTGTCATTCACCAATATTTTTGGTAGTCTGTTGACTAATAAGGTTGGTAATGATAATCAAAATAGCTGTGCGTCCTTTATCATTCACCAATATTTTTAGTGGTCTGTTGACTAATAAAGTTGGTATGGAGGCGATACTTTGAATCCTGCTCAGGATATTATTGGTAAGTTTGGCGGTCAAGGGGCCCTGGCTCGCCTCATCGGCAAGCGGCAGGGCACGGTGCAGCACTGGGCGTCTACTGGGGTCATCCCCGCCCGCTGGCACAGCATGCTGCTGAACCTGGCCCGCACCCAGGGCGTCGACCTGGCCCCCAGCGATTTTGTGCAGGTCTCTACAGAGAGCAGACTTGCCGCGGGGCATCCTGCGGCCTCAGCACATACGCTGTCCAGCAACGGCCATTCGGGCGAAGAACGCCGTCCCATCAACGTCGCGATTATCGGCGTGGGCAATTGCGCCTCCTCCTTCGTGCAAGGAGTCCACTATTATCGCAACGCCAACCCCGATGACTTTATCCCCGGCTTGATGCATGTCGATCTGGGCGGCTACCATATTCGGGACATCAATTTTGTGGCCGCCTTTGACATCGATGTCAATAAAGTTGGTAGGGACCTCTCGGAAGCCATCTTTGCCGAGCCCAACAATACGATGAAGTTTACGGACGTTCCGCCCCTGGGTGTGCGCGTCGACCGCGGGATGACCCACGACGGTTTGGGCAAGTACCTCTCGGAAGTCATCACCAAAGCCCCCGGCGCTACGGCAGACATCGTCCAGATCTTGAAGGACACTAAGACTGACGTAGTTATCAACTATCTCCCCGTTGGCAGTGAAAGCGCCACCAAGTGGTACGTGGAGCAGATTTTGGCGGCCGGCTGCGGCTTCGTCAACTGCATCCCGGTGTTCATTGCCAATGACAGGGAGAACTGGGGCCACCGCTTTGAGAAGGCCAGGCTGCCCATCATAGGCGACGACATCAAGTCCCAGGTTGGAGCCACCATCACCCACCGTGTGCTCACCCGCCTCTTCCAGGATCGCGGCGTGAAGCTGGAGCGCACCTATCAGTTGAACTTTGGCGGCAACACCGACTTCCTGAACATGTTGGAGCGAGAGCGGCTGGAGTCCAAGAAGATCTCCAAGACCAACGCCGTCACCTCCCAGCTAGATTACGAGCTGTCCCCGGGCGACGTGCATGTCGGTCCTAGCGATCACGTGCCGTGGTTGGAGGACCGTAAGTGGTGCTACATCCGGATGGAGGGCCGCACTTTTGGCGATGTGCCTCTGAACATGGAGCTCAAGCTGGAAGTGTGGGATAGCCCCAACTCCGCCGGTGTGGTGATAGACGCCGTCCGCTGCATCAAACTCGCGATGGAGCGGGGAATGAAGGGGCCGCTGCTGGGACCCTCCTCCTACTTCATGAAGTCGCCTCCGGTGCAGTACACCGACGACGAAGCGCGTGAGAACGTAGAGCGGTTCATTCAGGGTGGTGAGTGATCCTCTATTGGCTCATTCGGGGATTCGGCTTTCTACTCCAGCGCCTACCGATTTCGATAGGTTACCAGCTAGCTGATCTGACGGCAGACGCCACCTTTGTGCTGTGGCGCCGCGGGCGCGGCAACATGATAGCTAACATGGGCCGTGTCCTGGGCAAGAATGCGGCGGACGAGCCTGTGCGCACCGCTGCCCGCAAGGCACTTCGCAATTACATCCGCTACCTTGTAGAATTCCTGCGTTTGCCCACTATGAGCAGCGAGTATATCGAAAGTGTTGTGCTGTTCGATAGCTGGGAGCCCCTCAACCTGGCGCGGTCACGCGGTAAAGGCGCGGTGTATGCAGGGATGCACATGGGCAATTGGGACATAGGTGGCGCAATAATACGTGCCCACGGCTACGAGATCAGCGTGGTGGTGGACACCTTTTCCAATCCACGCTTAAATAGACTGGTGCAAGGTTCACGGGCGCGCTGGGGTACACATATCATTCCGTTTGAGGGAGCAGGTCTGCGCGCGCTGCGGGCGCTCCGCCGCAACCACGCGTTGGGCCTCCTGATGGACAGGCCGGTACCGATAGACCAAGGCGTAGCGGTGGAGTTCTTTGGAGCCCCCACGGTCGTACCGGCCGGCGCCGCTACCCTAGCGTTACGCACCGGGGCCAGCGTTGTGCCCATGACGATGGTCCGTGAGCCCGACAACACCTTCCACGCCCTCGTGGGGGAATGCATCCTCTTTGAGCCCACAGGGGACGACCAGGAGGACGTGCGGGCGCTCACTCAGCAGATCATGGACATCTTTGCCGTATGGGTGCGCAAGTACCCCGACCAGTGGTACATGTTCCGCCGGATGTGGCCGGAATCCACGCCTAAATAGGCCTCAAGATGGCCAAGCTCTATCTCTTCCGTATTGCAGCGGTGCTGCTTCCACGGCTGCCCCGATGGCTGGTCTACGGAGGCGCTTGGCTAACCGGGGAGATCGCCTATCGTGTGGCGGCCGGACCACGGCGCGCGGTGACCGACAACCTGCGCCACGTATTGGGCGCCCAGGCGTCGCCAGCGGAGCTACGCCGGGCAGTGCGCGGCGTCTTCCGCACCTCTGCCTATAACTACGTAGACCTCTTTCGTCTCCCTTCCCTCCCGCCTGCCATGCTTGCGCCCAGGGTAGAGATTCTCGACATAAACCACTTCTTAGAGGTTTACAGCAAGGGAAAAGGGGTTATTATCGCAACGGGGCACCTGGGCAACTTTGACCTGCTGGTGCAATTAAGCAGAGAGCGGAATATCTCGGTGACCATCTTAGTGGAGCCGCTGGAGCCGGAGGCCCTTTTTGACCTGGTATGTTCGTTACGGAGCAGCCACGGGATACAGCTTGTGCCCGTTGGCAGACGTGGCCTGGGTATGGCAATGAAAACCCTGCGAGAGGGCGGTGTGCTCGCGGTTGCGTTGGATAGGGATATCCAGCGCAAAGGAGCGCTCGTGGACTTCTTCGGCGCGCCGGCGCGTCTGCCCCAAGGAGCCGTAGAGCTGGCCCGCCGCACGGGAGCGGCCATCGTGCCCATTTTTGGGCTGCGCCTGCCTAAGCACCGCTATCGTATGATTGTTGAGCCCCCATTCGTCATGAGCGCGGACACCTCGGAGGAGGCGGTTCGGCAGGACGTACAACGCCTGACCACCGTCCTTGAACGACAGGTCGCGGCTTACCCAGACCAGTGGATCGTCTTTGAGCACGTCTGGAATAGCGATGAGCCGCGCATGACGGAAGAGCCGCCCGTAACCGCTGAAAGCGCAGCGGCGCGGAAGTAGCGTGTGAGATGAGCAAGGCCGACCTTCACATCCACACCAGTCTGAGCGACGGCATGATGGACGTCGGCGTGCTACTGGCTTACGTGGAGGCACAGGGCTTTCTAGACGTCCTGGCAATTACCGACCACGACGACATCACTGCGGCCTTCATGGCACAAGAGCTCACTCAGAAGCACGGCTACCGTGCGCAGATAGTCATTGGCGAAGAGATCACTACCCGGTCGGGTCATCTGCTGGGGCTGTTCCTGGAACGCCCGGTGGCGCGGTTGCAATCGCTGGAGACTACGCTGCAGGCTATCCATGACCAGGGCGGGCTGGCGGTGATCCCTCACCCCATGAGTTGGCTTACCTTTAGCGTGGGGCAGAGCGCCATGGAGCGCGTGATGGCCTCCCAAGTGCCCGGAGTGTACTTTGATGGGCTGGAGGTAGCCAATCCCAGCATGGCCGCCAAGGTGACCCGAGAGCGGGTGCAGCAGTTGAACGACAGCTCCCTCCACTTAGCGGAGTTGGGCTCAACGGACGCTCACTTTTTGCCGGTGCTGGGCAGCGCATTCACCCAGTTTGAAGGCACAACGCCAGAGGAGCTACGTCAGGCTATCCTTGAGCGGGCTACCCGCGGCGAGGCGAAGGATGTGGCGTTGTCTGAGATAGGGTACGGCGAGATTGTGCTGCAACAGGTGCGCAGTCTGGTGGTTGCGCCAACCCGCGCGCTCAGTGAGCCCATAAAAACTTTCCTCAAAGGGGAACATCCCAAGGAATGAAGATAGCGCTGGTATCTCCCTACGACATCGCCTATGCGGGCGGCGTGACGAGCCATATCACACACCTCTACGAGCACTTTGTTGAAGCCGGGCATGAGGTGAAGATCATTGCGCCGTCCTCCCAGCCGCAGGAGACGCTGGGCATACCGGACGTTATTGTGTGCGGTAGGCCTGTCTCTGTTCCCGCCAGCGGTTCCGTTGCGCGCATCACCCTCTCGCTGCGTCTGTCCTCCCGCGTGAAGGCTATCCTCAATGATGAGCAATTCGACGTCGTGCATTTGCAGGAGCCGCTCATGCCCATGCTCCCGCTGACCTTCCTCCGCTTCTCAACCGCGGTTAATGTGGGGACGTTCCACGCGCACCGTGACAGCAGCATCGCCTATCTCTACGCGCGACGCCTGTTGAAGCGCTGGTTCCGGCGGCTGGACGGCAAGATCTCCGTCTCCCGACCGGCCATGCAGTTTGTGAGCAGCTATTTCCCCGGCTACTACAACATCATCACGAACGGCATCAATTTGGACCACTTCCATCCGGAAGTTGAGCCGCTGCCAGAGTTCAACGATGGCAAGTTCAACATCCTGTTCGTGGGGCGCTTTGAGAAGCGCAAAGGCCTGCGCTATCTGGTGCGCGCCTTCGCACGACTGAAGGAAGAGATGCCGAACACCCGGCTGATCATCGTGGGTCCGGATGGAGGGCTGCGCGCCGGCTACGAAAAGTCTATCAAGCGGGCGGGGCTGCAGGACGTGGTCTTTGCCGGCTTCGTCTCCTATGACGAGTTGCCGCGCTACTACCGCAGCGCCCATATCTTCTGCTCGCCGGCAACGGGGCAGGAGAGCCAGGGCATTGTGCTGCTAGAGGCGCTGGCCTGCGGCACGCCAGTGGTCGCCTCCAACATCGAAGGGTTTGCCAGCGTCATCACCCACGGAGAGGAGGGAATGCTGGTTACGCCCAAAGACGAGGAGAAGCTGGCGCTCTCCCTGGTGCACCTTCTGGCGGACGGAGGCCTGCGGGAGGCCATGAGCCAGCGGGGTATCTTGACGGCCCAAAACTACGGCTGGAAGCGGGTTGCCTCTCAGGTGCTCTCCTACTATGAGCGGCTGCTAGAGGCCAAGCGCTCCACTTTCGCGGCTCCCATCGCGCCGCTAGCGGAGGCAAGGGCCAAGCAGAGCCGTAGCCGCTGGCGAACGCTGCTCTCCTCGCTGCCGCGGCGCCGGTCGGCGTCCAAGACGAAGGAGTAGCAATGCTCGCCGAACTCCGCGCGGCCTTCCCGCGCCGAGTGCTCAACCCCATTGTTCGTGTCATGGCGCAGCTCGGCATCACTCCCAACATGCTCAGCTGGCTCGGCCTGATCCTAAGCGTTGCGGCAGGTGGTCTGGCGGGCGTTGGCTACCTGATGTGGGCCGGCTGGGTTAGCCTGATTGCCGGCGCGCTGGACATGTTCGATGGCACCCTCGCCCGGACAACAGGCCAGGCTACGCGTTTTGGCGCCGTACTCGACTCCAGCCTCGACCGCTTTGGTGAGGCCGCACTACTGGTGGGCCTAGCCGCCTACTTTGTGACACAGCCCAACGGGCAACTGTGGACTGCCGTCACTATGGCGGCGCTCATGGGCTCTTTCATGGTCAGCTACGTCAAGGCACGCGCGGAAGGCATGGGCGTCTCCTGCGACGTGGGCTTCTTCACCCGCCCGGAGCGCGTCATAGTGATGGGTGTGGGCTTGATCGCCGGGTTTCCCGAAGTGGCCGTGGCGCTGGTGGCCGTAGCCGCCAATCTGACCGCTCTCCACCGGCTCTATCACGTCTGGCGGCAGATTGAGCCGCCGGTCAGCTAAGCCCGCTGTGCTATACTCGCAGCGTTCGTTCTATAGAGGACTAGCTAGCTAGATTGAGGTCTAAATGCCCCTGCTAACACCGGAAGACGAAACCTTTCTACAAGATAACTTCAAGGAGCACCTGGATAAGGATGTCACCATCGTGCTCTTTACCCTACGTGAGGCCAGCATTGTGATCCCCGGCTTTGAGCGAGAAGCCCGGTACTGCGCCGAAGCCAACGAGATCATCGAGGCTGTTGCGGGACTCTCCGACAAGATCCACCTGGAGGTGTACGACTATCGCCAGGACACGGACAAGATGAAGGAGTACGACGTGGACCGCGTGCCCGCGGCAGTGCTGAGCGTAGATGGCGTGGCCTCGGCTCGGTTCGTGGGCGTCCCCTCCGGCTTCGAGTTCTCCACCCTAGTGCAGGACATTATCGACCTCTCCACCGGCGAGCTTCACCTCTCCACCGACACCATCGAGTTCCTGCAAGGGCTGGAGCAGGATCTGCACCTGCGGGTCTTTGTCACGCCTAGCTGCACGTACTGTCCGCAGGCGGCCCGGCTGGCCCATCAGATGGCGGCGGCTAACCCCGCCCGGGTGAAGGCCGAGGTAATAGAAGCAACGGAGTTCCCGGACCTGGCGCAGCAGTTCCAGATCCGCGCGGTGCCCAAGACCGTCATCAACGACAAAGTATCTTTTGACGGAGCCCTGCCGGAGATGATGGTGATGCCTCAGATCTACAGGGCCCTGGGGATCCTCCACCCGGAAGAGTAGTTAGTATTTAGCGCAAAAGAAGCGCCCTTGTGCAATGCACTAGGGCGCTCTGCTTGTCTGGGGGAATCTGGCGCTAGCCTTTGCGCTTCACCAAGGCGAGCACTGCCGAGAGCACCACTACGATGGCAATGAAGCCGCCCGCAATGGGCAACAGCGGCGGCAGGGCAGCAGGGCTGGCCTGCGATGAATCGCCGGGGGAGCCGCTGTCGGACCCGCTGGCTTGTGCCGCAGCCGCGCCAATGGGCACAATGGCAGGGATGGAGATGGGTGTGGGAAGCGCTTCCTCATAGCTGCGGGTTCCGGCGCCCACATACACGCGCCAGGCAGCGTCTAGCTCGTTCATCGTGTAGCCATAGATGCGCTTGATGCCGGCATCTGCCCCTTCTCCGGAGCGGATTGCCTCAAACACCTGGCCAAGCTTCTCTCCGCCGTAGGTATCCACCAGAAAACTGATCACGCTGTAAGACTGCCCGTACGCGAGCAGGTTTTCTTCGGAAAGGCCGGGGAAGGTATCCAGACCGCCCACGAGCAGCAACTCGTTAAAGGTAATGCCACGCCTGAGGAGCCTGAGGTACTCCTCACCGGGGTCGTCCTGTGACCAGACCGCAAGCCCTTCGTTGAGCCAAGTGGGGACGCTGACGCCCGCGGCCCAGTGGACAAAGAGGTGCGCTATTTCGTGCCGTGCCGTGTCCCCTGCGCCTAAGCTGCCTCCGGAACCGAGTACCTGAACCAAGTCCTCGCCAGAGTAGGCCACGCCCACCCGCAGGATCTCTTGCGCGCGGACGGCGCTTTGCTCTTCCCGCTGCGCGCCAATTATGTCTCTCGGGCTGTTATAGAGCATCACCCGGAAGGGGCGGGCTTCAACACCTAGGATTCGGCCGGTTTTGGCTTGTACGTCGTGCGCAGCGGAGAGCATAGTCTTGGCAACTTCACCGGCATTACCGTAGTAGAACACCGTGATGGGACCTTCGCTTATCTTCTTCCACTGGAACCTAGTGTCCTCATACCAGAAGACTTGCTTAGGCGTCTCAAATAGGTTGCCGGCGGTGTCCTCCACCTCCAGCCAGTAGGTGAAGTCTGCCCCAGGGGCGATGAAGTGTCTCCCGGCGGTCTTTATGATGTGCTCCCCCTGCACTTGCGCGCTGGGCGTTATCTCAAAGTTGCCGTAGCGTTGCACAGGCCCGCTCCCCACCATGTACCGCACCGTCACCGCCTTTATTTCCCCGGCCGTAGCGCTGGCTTTCGCCCTAAAGATCACCTCATCCGGGAAGTTGTTCTCGATGTCCGTCACTTCAGCCACTATCGGGTCTGCTGCATGAGCAGCCGGGGGCCACTGGGCTATGAGGCCGAGGGCGAAGGCGAACAACAAAATTCGTATGGCAGGCATATTAGTTTTCTCCTACATGGGCAGTGAGGTATGCCTGGATGAGCCCATCCAGGTCTCCCTCCAGCACGTCTTGAGTGGCGCTGGTCTGATATTCCGTGCGTAAATCTTTCACCATCTTATAGGGGTGGAGCACGTAGCTCCGGATCTGGTTCGACCAGCCTGCGCTGATGTGCTCACCCTTGATGCGGGCTTGCTCCTCCTGATGTTTCTCCAGCTCCCTCTGCGTGAGGCGAGCCAGCAGGATGCGCATAGCCATGTCTTTGTTTTGGAGTTGGGAGCGCTCGTTCTGGCAACTCACAACGATCCCGGTGGGGATATGGGTGATGCGGATGGCGGTGGAGTTCTTCTGGACGTTCTGGCCGCCGGCGCTGCTGGCCTTGTACACATCTATCCGCAAGTCTTTGGAGTCGATGTCCACGTCTCCCACCGCCGCCGCTTCCGGCAGCACTTCCACCAGCGCGAAGGAGGTGTGCCGGCCGTGGTCGGCGTTGTATGGGGAGAGCCGCACCAGGCGGTGCACTCCTTTTTCGCTCCTTAGATAGCCGTACGCGTAAAGGCCCTGTATCTCAACTAGGACACTCTTCACACCGGCTTCCTCACCGGGGGAGAGGTCTACTACATCTGCACTGTAGTTGTGGCGCTCCGCCCAACGCAGGTACATCCTGAGCAGCATCTCCGCCCAGTCCTGCGCTTCGGTGCCGCCAGCCCCGGCGTGGATGGCCAGGACTGCGTTCGCCTCGTCGTAGGGCCCTTGCAGCATGAGGCGGAACTGGAGCGCATCCAGACTCTTTTCCAGCTCTGCGGCTTCCGCGGTGAGCTCAGCCGACAGTTCGTCGTTCTCCTCTTCTATGGCCAGCGCGACGAGAGCGAGCGCGTCGTTTGTGCGGCGCTCAAAGGTGCGCCACGTGGTCACATCGTCCCGCGTGGCCGTCAGGCGTCGCAACATGGCCTGGGCGGCCTGCGGGTCGTCCCAGAGGCCTTCAGCGGCGGCCTGCTGCTCCAGCTGGATCACTTGTTGCTCTTTAGTCGTGATGTCAAAGACGCACCAGTAGGGATGAGATGCGGTCCCGCAGCGTTTCAAAGCGCCCTTTAAGCTCTTGCATAGCAGACTCCTAACAGTAATTACACCGGTTGCGGAATGAGAGTTCCCCCAGCCGCCTGATGAGCCAAGCGGCTGGGCTCGGGGAGGCGTAGGCCGCGGCCACAGGCCAGCACCCAGTCCACCGCCTCTTGCAGCGTGATCCTATGGCCCACTGAGATATACAGCGGTTTAACGCGCAGCCTAGTACGTACCACGGCGCCAATATCCTCGCCCTTGTCCTCCAAAGAAGTCCAGGCGCCGGCCTCTTCAGCAGGCTCCGCAGCCTCGCCGCAGAGGCGAGACTTGGCGCAGCCGATGGTAGGCGTATCAAGCAGCAGCCCCAGATGACACGCCGCGCCGAAGCGCCGGGGATGGGCCAGGCCCTGCGCGTCCACAAAGATGAGGTCGGGCTGTGTCCGGAGGCGGTTGAGCGCGCTGATCAGGGGTGGGGCTTCTCGGAACGAAAGCAGGCCGGGAATGTAGGGGAAGGGCACCTGCTCCTCCACTACTTCTATCTCCTCTACTACGAGGTCAGGCCAGCTGAGTAGCACCGCGGCCGCGCGGGCACGGTCCTTCGCGGGATAGTGCACGTCTGCGCCTGCAATCCAGCGCACGGGCTCAGTCAGGGGCGTTTGGCGCACGCCGGACGCGAGCTGTTTCTGAAGGGCAACAGCTTCCGCAGCCGTACGCGGCCAGGCCTGTAAGTTAGCGTTCACCATTTCATTATAGCTTTAGCAGTCTTGATTTGCGTTACTGAACTACCATAAAGCCTGCTACTGGCATTCCCAGCCTTCCTTGTCAATCACGATGCGACCCAGGTATAATCACGTTTACGTAAAGGTTTATGAACGCATGGGCATTCTCCTCCGGGAACTACGTTTTCTCAAGAAATACTGGCGCAGAGTCATACTGACCTATTTCTGCGTGATGGGCTCTGCTAGCTTTGCGGTCGTGGCGCCGTGGCTGGTTAAGGGCGCTGTCGACGTTGGCCTTGCAAACGCCGATACCCAGTTCCTCATCCTCTCTGGGCTGCTGATAGTGGGAGCGAGCATCTTCCGCGGCGCGTGCGCCTACGGGCAGAGCTACTTTGGCGAATACCTGTCTCAGGCAGTGGCCTACGACATCCGCAATGCCATTTACGATCGCCTGCAGCGCCTGAGCTACGCCTACCACGATCGCCAGCAAACGGGCCAGCTCATGTCTCGTGCTACCGCAGACGTAGAGTCCGTGCGGATGTTTATCATGCAGGGAACCGTGCGCTTTGCCGCGCTCATGCTCATGTTCTTCTTTGCCTGCACCCTGCTCTTTTTCCTCAACTGGCGGCTGGCGCTGCTGGTGTTTGCGTTACTGCCTATGCTGGGCTATCGCGCGGTGACGGTGAGCCTGCGGCTTCGGAGAAACTGGCGGGCCATCCAGGAAGCCGTTGCCGACCTAGGAACCATCCTGCAAGAAAACCTTTCCGGCATTCGCGTAGTGAAGGCCTTTGTGCGGGACCGCTTTGAGGAGCAAAAGTTCGGCGCCAAAGCCCAGGATGTGCGCATATTGAACTACACCACTAACAAGATCCAGTCCTTCAACTCCTCCATGATGTCGTTCATGCAGGTAGTGATTGTTTCCACCATCCTCTGGTATGGCGGCAAAGAGGTGATAGATGGGAACATGAGCCTGGGCGGCCTAGTGGCTTTCAACGCCTCCCTTGCGCTGCTGGCTATGCCCGTGCGTAACCTGGGCATGTTAGCCAACACCTTTGCCAGGGCTGTTTCCTCCGGGCAGCGGGTCTTTGAGATTCTAGACACAGAGTCCGCCATCAAGGAGAAGCCGGATGCAGTAGTGCTGGAGGACGTGGAGGGCCGCGTGGCCTTTGACCGCGTTTCCTTTGGCTACGATGCCGTAAGCGCCGTGCTGCGGGACGTGAGCTTTGTGGCAGAGCCGGGTCAGGTAGTCGCGCTGCTGGGCGCAACGGGCAGCGGCAAGAGCACCGTGGTGAGCTTGTTGCCCCGTTTCTACGACGTAACGGATGGCTCAATTACCATCGATGGCGTGGATCTGCGGGACATGACCTTCGCCTCCCTGCGGCAAGGCGTGGGCATTGTGCACCAGGACGTGTTCCTTTTCACCGCTACCATTCGGGACAACCTGGCCTACGGCGCGCGGAGCGCCACCCAGGAGCAGATAGAGGAGGCCGCTAAGACCGCCCGTATCCATGACTTTATCATGAGCCTGCCGGATGGCTACGATACCTGGGTGGGCGAGCGAGGCATTACCCTCTCCGGCGGCCAAAAGCAGCGCGTGGCCATTGCCCGCACATTGCTCATGGACCCCCGCATCCTTATCTTGGATGATTCCACCTCCAGCGTGGATATGGAGACGGAGTACCTGATTCAGCAGGCCCTCTCCGAGCTGATGGTGGGGCGCACTACCTTTGTCATCGCACAACGGCTGCGCACGGTGCTGCACGCAGACCAGATACTCGTGCTCCAGGACGGCAGCATCGGCGAGCAAGGGACCCATGCCGAGCTGCTAGAACGCAACGGCCTCTACCGGGAGATATACGACCTCCAGCTAAGAGACCAGGAAGAGGCGGCACAGGCTACTTCCGCCGCCATCGCGAGCTAACTCCACCTTACGCAACCTAAGGAGCAACCATGCCGATTGAACGATTCAAGCCCGCCGGGCTCACCAATTCCCCTGCCTACTCCCAGGTAGTAAAGGCCGGAAACACGGTCTATGTCGCCGGCCAGGTGGCCGTAGATGCCCAGGGGAAGCTGGTAGGCCGCGGAGACTTTGCAATGCAGGCCGCGCAGGTATGGGAGAACTTGGGCAAAGCCTTGGCAAGCGCCGGAGCCGGCTATCAGCACCTGGTAAAGACCACCGTTTTCCTGACGGATGGGCGCTACCGGGATGCCTACGCCGAGGCGCGCACCCGCTACCTGGGCGAGGTCGTGCCGGCAAGCACGCTGCTGGTGGTAGCTGGCCTGGCATCGCCCGACTACCTCATCGAACTCGAAGGCATCGCGGTCCTGGACTGAGCGTAAGTAGGGTGAGGAGCGAGCGCGTATGAGCTGGGGCGGCTGGGGAGGTGGCGGCGGCTGGGGCCACGGCCACGGCATGGACTCAGACGACGCCCTGGGAGCGGCCTACGACCATCAGGTAGTGAGCCGACTGGCGGGCTACACGCGCCCGCAGCGCAAGCTGGTACTCCTGGCCCTTATCGCCACGGTGATCTACTCCATCAGCCATTCGCTGGGGCCTCGCATTATTGGCATCGCCATTGACGACTTCATCGATAAGGGCGATATGGTGGGGCTCACCACTATCACTGCTATCTTCATTGCCAACGGTGCGCTCACCTGGGTGACGCAGTACGGTCAGACCCTGGCCCTGGCGTGGGTGGGACAGAGCATCCTGCACGACCTCCGCACGGAGATGTTCGCCCACCTGCAGAAGCTCTCCCTCAGCTTCTTCAACGACAACGAGGTGGGCCGTCTCATGTCCCGCGTCCAGAATGATGTCTTGGCGCTGCAGGAGCTGCTTACAGCAGGCTTCTTCAACGTGCTGCAAGATATCCTCAGCCTGGGCATTGTGTTCTATCTGCTCTTCTCGCTGAACTTCCAGCTTGCGTTGATCACCTTCTCCGTGGTGCCTCTCTTATTAGGAGCTATGTTGATATGGCAGCGCCTGGCTCGAGTTGCGTATATGCGGGTGCGCGAGGCCATTGCCATCGTGAACGCAGGCCTTCAGGAGAACATCAGCGGCGTCCGGGTCATCCAGAGCCTGACGCGAGAGGACCGTAACGCCGAGGAGTTCGAGCACATCAATAACAACCACTTCATGGCTAACGTGCGGGCTGGTCGTCTTGCCGCGGCGGTACAGCCGCTGGTGGAGATGCTGGCTGCCGTCGCCACGGCACTGGTCATTATCTTTGGTGGCCGCTTGGTGCTCGCCGGTGAGATGGGCGTGGGCGAGCTGGTCACTTTCACCCTCTATATCACCCGCTTCTTTGAGCCTATCCGGGAGCTGACTCTGCAGTACACCCAGTTCCAGCGGGCTATGGTCGGCGGCGTCCGTATCTTTGAGGTGCTGGACTCCAAGATCACCGTGCAGGATGCGCCGGACGCCACCGAGCTGCCGACCATCAAAGGACAGATTGACTTCAACCACGTGGACTTCCACTACCTGCCGAACGTTCCGGTCCTGAACGACCTGGACCTGCACATTAGGCCCGGCGAGACGCTGGCGCTTGTGGGCGCCACGGGAGCCGGCAAGACGACGATTATCAACCTGCTCACCCGTTTCTATGACATTTCCAACGGCTCTATCACCATTGACGGCCACGACCTGCGGGACGTGACCCAGGGCAGCCTGCGCCGTCAGATAGGTTTAGTGCTGCAAGACCCCTTCCTGTTCACCGGCAGCGTGCGGGAGAACATCCGCTTTGGCCGCTTGGAGGCCACCGATGCCGAGGTGGAGGAAGCCGCCAGGGTGGTGGGCGCCCACGACTTCCTCGCGCGGTTGGAGCACGGTTACGACACGGTGCTCCATGAGCGCGGCGGCAACCTGAGCGTGGGCCAGCGGCAACTTATGAGCTTTGCGCGCGCGGTGCTAGCGGACCCCAAGGTACTGCTCCTGGATGAGGCCACGGCCAACGTGGATACCCACTCGGAGATGATCATTCAACGGGCGCTGAAGCAGTTGCTGGAAGGGCGCACCTCCATCGTTATCGCACACCGGCTCTCCACCGTCCGTGACGCTGATCGCATAGTTGTGCTGGAGCGGGGGCGCATCGCGGAGCAGGGGAACCACGCGCAGCTCATGGCATCGGGCGGGATGTATGCCCGGCTCTACACCATGAGCTACGCCACGGTGGGCAGCAAGGACGTGCTGCTGGAGGATGAGCCGGAATCGTCAGCCCAGCGCACCGCATAGCACCCCCCGTCACGCTGCTTGAAAGTTCACACATTAAAGGGGAAAACACAATCCCTTCCCCCGTCGAGGGGCTTTGCACATAAACGCCCTTTATGCGCCGACTTTTTGTGCAGCTGGCATTCCTGCACAAAAAGTACTATCGCAGGATTGCCCCATTACCACTAAGGAGATAAAACTGTAGTGCTGTGAGAAGTGCAAATCTTACACGTACAGCCTGTACGTGTGAAATGCCTAACGCCTACGGAGACTCCACCAGACCTGTCTGCCCGCTGGAACACAAGGTCAAAAAGGTTGTCTTCGGAGTTCTCTACATACCGCCTAATTGCATAAGCGCACAGATCGGCCAGTTGAACCATATTGGTCAATTGGCTGTCCACAAACATTGGGGTTTCTATAACATGATTAATTTGTGTCCAAAGTGTTCCCTTTTGCAGGAACGTCTTCATCAACTCAGTATGTCTCTTGGCCACGGTCTGGTTGTTATCGTGAACAAGCAGTCCGTAGCCTGCACTACGGTTCTCTAGGTAGCGCTCAAAACGAGATACGATTTGCTCGAATGCTTGCTCATGAATTGTTGTGTTGGCTATCGATGGATCGAAATGCACTTTGTCTACACACTCTGCGAATAGACGTACCACGCCCCACTCTGATATCAGCCTTGCAATGTCAGTTACAGCATTCCGTCTTTCAGCTAATGTGAGATGCACATAGGCATCCGTCTTTTGATAGTTCTTCCTGGTCTGCTTGTACCCTCTCTTGTTCGCCTTTTGCAACCGGAGTAGCTCTGCAGTTCGCTGTCTGCGCACTTCCGAGCGCCGTTTCTCGGCGGGCATCGACTCGAAGCCGGGAATCGACTGTTGCTCAAGGTAGGGCCTCATCATCCAAGCGACATGAATCTCAGCGTTTTCTAATCCGTAGTCTCGTTTTTTCCTGTCCAGCTGTGTATGGTGTTGCTTCCAGTACTCGTCAGGAATGGAAAGTCCTGCCAAGACATAATGGGACGTGTTGCCTGGTACGTCTGGTGTTCCTGATTCGTCAATGTAACAAAGCTGCACCTGAGGGACCTCACAATAAAAAAAGCGACTAGGTTCGGGGCTTGAGCCCCGATCAGAGACGCTTAGCGACTCTTCCTAGACGCTCCACTAGCATATCATTTAAACCCGCATTGTCAAGGTTATTTATTGTTCACTACGTATCTTCCCCATCCGGCAGCGCGTGTCAAGCTGAGCAACTCAGCCCAGCTTTTGTGTAGCTAGGCACAAAAGTTACTCTCTATGCCAAGTTCGTAGAAGCTAGAGATCAGCACGCAGATGTTGTGGGCGAGTACTTTGCAGAGCACCTCGTTCACCTGAGCAATCGGACTCTAGGACTTCACCGAGCCGCCAAACTTGGCTTTAATCATGCTCCTGGTGGTCTCTACGTTGTTGCGCTTATGGTAGTACGCCAGGAACGCCTCTCGGTTGTAATTTAGGATGGGGGGTGACTGCAGTGTATCCCCCGCAGGATTGTCAAAGTCTGTAAAGCGTTTCTCTACTGCGTGGCCTGCTCATCCTCTGCAAGCCGTACGGGGCCGACCTCGCTGGTCACCAGGTCGGTCATGCGGGCGGTGCCCAAGTGCGATCGCAGCCCCGGCAGCAGCATGAAGCCCATCGTCACGATGGCGCCGCTCACCCCGTTGAACATCACCGCGCCGCGCGGGCCAATGGCCGCGGCCAGCATCCCCGTCTCGAACTGGCCTGCTTGCGGCCCGCCCAACGAGAGCATGTTGGTGAGCGCGGTCGTGCGGCCGCGCAGGTGGTCGGGCGTGCGTAGCTGCACCACCGACGCAAAGATGACCTCTGCCACCACGTTACAGATACCGCCCAGGCACAGTGAGACCCAAGCCATGTACATATTGGGCGCTGCGCCAAAGCCGCCGTTGAAGAGGCCTTCAAGGAAGTACATCGCCATCATCAGCAGCACCGGCTTGGGCACGTTGACCGTCAGGCTCAGGAGCACCCCGCCGATGATGCCGCCCACTGCGCCGGAGGTGCTGAGGACGCCTAGGCCCACCGGTCCCACGGCAAAGATGTCCTTGGCAAAGGCGGGCAGCACCGCCCTGGGCGAGCCCAGCGCTCGGGTGATAAAGTCCAGGGCCAGGGGCAGCAGGATGAGGGGCTCCGCGCGGGCATAGACCAGCCCGTCCTTCACCCGCTGGATGTTGCTGGTGGTTCTCTGCGGCTGTACCACGTGGACGTTGTTCATCGCCAACAGCATGCCCACCACCACCAGGTGAGTAACTGCGTTCACGGAAAACGTCGCGCCGGTGCCAACAGTCGCCAGGCTGACGCCGGCAATCCCCGGCCCGATGATACTGGCCGTGTGCCGCACCAGAGCGTTTATGGTGAGGGCGTTGGCCAGCTCTCTACGGGGCACTAGGTTGGGGACAAGCGCCTGGCGGGCAGGGCCGTCAAAAGAAGAGAAGATGCCGCCCAGGAAGGCTGCCACAAAGATAGGCCAAGGCTCGTTGATGCCGAACACCGCGCTGCTTACCAGGAAGACTGCGATGATCGACTGCGCCGTCTGGGTTACCATGAGGAGCTTGCGACGGTCCAGCACGTCCGCCATAGCGCCGCCCACCAGCGAGAAAGTCATGAAGGGGAAGAAGCGGAAGACGGCCACTAGGCCGAGGGCTATGGTGGAGCCGGTGATCTCGTAGATGTGCCAGCCGATGGCGATCATCTGGAACTGCTGGCCGATGCCCGCGGCCACCTGCCCAAACCACAGCAGACGGAAGTTCCGGTGGCGCAGCACCACCATCCCCGCCAGGAACTTGGGCGTGCCCGGCGGCGGGCCTAGCTGGTCAGGCAGCTCTGGTAAAGGGCCGTCTGGGGGGGCGTCGCTCATATGTGCCCGCTTGCTAACGGAGGGCGTTGCCCTGAGGTTCTTGCAGGGGCTTGGTCATCCACGAGGGTAGCGTAGCGGAGCAGCGGTAGGGATGCAAGCGAGGGAAGCTTCTCTAAAACGATTGGTCTGGTTCACGCCCACTAGTTGCAACAAGACGCAGGGAGCATCCGTTTTGTCAGTAGGGTTTCTTCACTGGTTTCCCACGGTACCAGAAGGAACGAATGATGCCGGTAAGGTGATGTGGTAGATGTCGGGGATCGATGTAATAGTAGGCTTGGTGCTGCTCGTTCTAGCGTGGCAAGGGTTCAGCCGTGGCCTGGTAGGGCCGTTAGCGTTGGTAGGAATCATCTGCGTGACCCCGCTGGTTGCGGGCAGGGTCACGCCGGTGTTTGACCGCCTGATGGGAACACTGCGCCTAGACCTACCGTTCTTCCTGCATCAGCCCATCATTTTTGTCGTGGCTATCGTGCTGACTGCTATTGCGGTGGGACTGGCATCGGCCATACTCACCGGCCTGGCCGAGAAGCTCTTCCCACCGTTCGCAATCATACAGGTGGCCAACAGGATTGCAGGCCTGGCGCTAGCTGCGAGCGCTGGGATACTTATCTTGGGGACGGCTACAGCGCTAGCGTCCGGCTTTCTGAGCGCCAGCCAGCAGGCGCAATTAAAAGGCAGCGTATGGGGCCAGACAGTCGTGCCGGCGATGACGCCCCTCTCAGACTATGTGAGCTCTCAGTTCTCTCTCCAAAAAATGGTCTCTTCCTGCAACCTGTCGCCGGAGGTGATCAGCGTTACGCTGGCAAAGGCGGCGGAGGGAAGCTCTGCCAGCGCAGAAACGCTACTTAACATGCTACCGGCGCAGCCTGCGGCGGACGACCTCAGCGGTGATCTTCCGGCGGCGCGGGCCTTCTTTGAGGCGGTGGCGAGCGGCGTCGACCCCCGGAGCTTGCCACCAGAAGCCAGCATTGCCGCGGCAAGCACGATAAAGACGATGATGAGGTGTCTGGGCACGGATGAGGCTTCCGCGCCGGCAGCAACCACAGGGCTACCGTCCGGGTCAACGGATGCTGTGTTGCAGTTCTTGCAGCCCGCGCTCACCGCGCAAGGGGCTACGGCCTCGCCCTGAGCTCCGCAATAAAGCGTTTCTCTAGGGCTAGAGCGGCATAGACCTCCAATAATGCGAGGGCTGAAGAAGCTGGCTGAGAGGAGTACCGCTCTCTTACGCACCACGTAGCTCAGGGTTCCTACACTGGGCGGTTTTTATTTGCAAGCAGTTTGCAGAATCACCCCCATCCTAACCTTCCCCCATCAAGGGGGAAGGAATGGTATTCTCCCCCATATTTGGGCGGCGGTGGGGTGTGGGTGACTGAGGGGCCTGGCTAAGGTGTGGGCTGAAGAATCCGCCACCCCACGAATGTGCTCACAGTATTGGATTCTTCGCTTCGCCTGCCTGCGGTAGGCAGGCTCAGAATGACAAGGGAGGGCGCTTTAACCGGAGGCGAGGCGTTGGCCGTACTGGCGTTGGTAGTACTCCCAGTACTCGCCGTTTTTGAGAGGCTCC
Organism: Dehalococcoidia bacterium; assembly: GCA_965220215.1. Classification (GTDB taxonomy): domain Bacteria; phylum Chloroflexota; class Dehalococcoidia; order SHYD01; family SHYD01; genus CBDDEI01. The sequence goes on along the minus strand of OZ244809.1, from coordinate 1,549,407 downwards.
CACCAGTCACGACGCTCCTGGTACCAGCGCACGGTGGCGGCTAGGCCGTCCTCAAAGCTCCACTCCGGCCGCCAGCCCAAGGCGCGCAGCTTGGCGGAGTCCAGGGCGTAGCGGCGGTCGTGGCCTGGCCGGTCCTCCACCGGGCGGATAAGACTCTCCGGCTTGCCCAGGATCTGGAGTAACTCGCGGGTAATCTTGATGTTCTCGCGGTCGTCGCCCGTGCCGATGTTGTAGACCTCGCCCGGCTCGCCGTGATCCAGCGCGTAGGCGATGCCGGCGCAGTGGTCCAGAACGTAGATCCACTCCCGCACCTGCTTGCCGTCGCCGTAGAGGGGCAGCGGCATGTCTTCCATAGCGTTGGTGATGAAGAGGGGGATGAGCTTCTCCGGATAGTGGTAGGGGCCGTAGGTGTTGCAGCCACGCGTGACGGTGACCGGCAAGCCGTAGGTCTGGTGGTAGCTCAGCGCCAGGAGATCGCCACCGGCCTTAGTGGCCGCGTAGGGGTTGCGTGGGGCCAAGGGGGCACCCTCTGCCGACGCGCCAGTGAGTACCTCACCGTAGACCTCATCCGTGCTTACCTGGAGGTAGCGCTGGACGCCGTGCTCCTTGGCCGCATCTAGGAGGACATGAGTACCCAGCACCTCTGTGCGCACAAAGTCCTCCGCGCCCAGGATGGAGCGGTCCACGTGGGAGGCTGCGGCAAAGTTCACCACGATGTCCGGCATGACCTCCCGGAAGGTAACGGCCACCTTCGCCGCATCCGTTATGTCGCCCAGGACGAAGGCGTAGCGGCCCTGGAAGCGCTCCGACAGGTCTTCCAGGTTAGCGGGGTTGCCGGCATACGTGAGCGCGTCGTACGCCACGATACGCGCGTCCGTGTGCCCCTCCAGCACCATGCGGGCAAAGTTGCTGCCAATAAAGCCCGCCCCGCCGGTGATCAGGTAGGTGGTCATAAATAAACGTTTAGAACCTGATTGCTCTTAGGCAAGAGCTGTGGTCAAGAACTGCATCATAATTCCCATTTTTTAGCTAAGGCTTCCTCTGATGGTGTCAGTACTGTACTTGTTCGGAGTATCTTACCATCAAAGGACTCGTAACTACTTCCACTAAGTGGGGCCATAATTCTAACTTTCAAAGATTCAGGCGCAACTTTTAGAAGTCCCAGGTCAAATAGAACGTGGATATCTGCTCGTAGCAGGAGTCCATTTCTTGGGTCATTTGTATATTCTCCACCTTCAGAATAGGGGTATATATGTGCTGCTTCTAGCGCAGGTTCACCTGAGTAGTCACTTACCTGACATCTGCCCTCATATGCAGTAATTAGTGCTTGCCTGAACGAACGTTGTCCGCGCCTTTGAATTATTGCTTTACGAACGCGGTCCGGAACTCTTAACGCTGCGGCGGGATCGAATCCACCTTCAAAGGCAAAGGCAGGCGCGCTCATGGGAACTTCAGTTTGAGTTGCCATAGGTACAATGCCTTTATTTAGGTGTAAGGCAAGGACTCCAAGAGGATCGCTAATATTACTTACTTCGTCAGGCCAAGTAAGGGCAACGGCTTGCTGTATCTTTTGTACTACCTGCTCGCATTCAGCAGTAATTGTGTTTCCTGCCGTCACAAGTTCTTCATGCTGTCTTACTAAACTAGTCAAAGATTCAGGTAACTGTTCTCCCGCTTTCCAAACATCCTTGACTACGGCAAGACGCTCTTGTACTGGAATCTGTACCGATCCCACTGAATTAATCAGTTCAATTCTATCGGGAACAACGAAAGCTTCATCTGGCGCAAGGGAGTTTATGAATTCGAGGTTTATTCGCTCTACGGCATACTCTTTAGTCCTTATGACTTGAGTAGTCGACCCTAGGCCTTCATCAGCTCGCCTTGGGCTCGGGAGTAATAGAGCTGCTGCTAACTGCCGCTGAATTTGAATGCCGTCATTCGCTAGGATCAATCTGTGCTTCCCACCCTGCACATGCAGATTCACGCCTGACGGCAGCAATAGATCGGGTTCTAATTCAAAAATTATCTCTCGTTCTAGTAGATCGCTAGAAGTGAGTCCCGACGCTGTTGCACCAGCAATCTCATAGACTCCCCTACCGCCGCCAGTTCTGCGGGCGATATACATTGCCTACGCTCCGAACGTTGCGGAGTCTAGACGTAACTGCCTGTCGGTCGTTATTTTGTTCTCACTATCCACTCGCCAGGACTTAGCAAGACGGCTTCCAATCCATTCAGCTACTGGCACAGTCACGGCATTCCCAAGAGCTGCGTATCTCGGGCTATCGAGATCGGCAATCTCTGTTAGGGTCTTGTCTATTGGAATTGTCCAATCGTCAGGGAAACCTTGAAGGCGCTCAGCTTCTAATGGGGTTAGTCTTCGGACTGCGTCTGGGTACGTAACATACGTCCGGCTCCAGTCTGTTCCTGTGTGGCGACCAGATGTTGCAGCTAGGCAGTACCCGACTTTTGGGACGATAGGTCCGCTGCTAAGGTTTCCAACGATTTCCTTAAAGGGGGAAACAGGTTTCTTCCCTGCGAGTCTGCTCTTCTTAATATCCCCTGAGCTGCGTTCGGGCTCAAATAGTAATGCTGCTGCTCTGGCCGGGTCTCCAAGATATCCAACAAGGTAGAGTCTACGACGTGACTGGGGGACGCCGAAGTACTGACTGTCAAACACTCGCCAGGCCACGCCATACCCGAATTCTGCCAGTGTACTGAGAATGATTCCGAAATCTCGTCCACCGTGGGAAGAAAGAAGGCCTGGCACGTTTTCGAGAATGACGACAGGGGGGCGAGCGTCATTAAGGAGGCTGGCAAAATTGAAGAAGAGGCTTGTGTGCTGACCGTTGAGTCCGGCGCGTTGGCGTGCTCTTGCAAGGGATACATCTTGGCAAGGGAAGCCTGCACACCAAATGTCGCATTCTGAGATGTCTTTTCCATTACTAATCTCCCTAATATCTGTTGAGCGTCGCACAGAGGGCCAATGCCGCTCGAGAATTGAGAGGGCGAATTGATCTATTTCACACTGAAACTGAATATCCAGTCCGGCATTTTGGAAACCAAGGTCAAACCCTCCAATGCCCGCAAAAAAAGATGCAACCTTTTTCATGATTATTTATTCGGCGTGATAAGTGGCATCTACAAGTATTGAGGGGAGATTAGCAGCGAGTACTTCTTGATGCTTAGTTTCACACTCCCAAATTACAATAGGTCTCCAGCCCAATTCCTGTAAATTCGTGTAATTCTTCTCGTCGCGCTGTTTGTTTCTAGTAATTTTGGGGATCCAGTACTCAGCATTGCTACGTGGAATTCTACCGCGTCTGCACCCATGCCCATGCCAAAAACATCCATTCACAAATATGACCGTTTTATGCTTAGGAAGTACTAAATCGGGCTTCCCCGGTAGTGAACCTCTGTAGAGCCTGAAACGAAAACCTAATCTGTGCAAAATGCGTCTTACCGTAATTTCTGGGTTTGTATCCACAGACTTGATACGGCGCATGTTTTCACTACGCGCGCTTGGACTGAGGCTATCCATTTCTGATAGAAAAACTCCAGACTTAGGGACTACCTTGGATTAGCTCAACAGTTTAGCATGTTCCTCGGCGGATCAAACGAGTAGTCCGTAGGGGCAACCACTCTGCACTATGACGGAATAGCGCTTAAACCTGATAGAGCGCTGGTCGTTTATCGGCATCACTCGCTGGCCCACGGATTTACTATCACACTTATAGGGTCGCCGCCTTCTCCGCCAGAGACCCGGCAGGCTTCGGCCGTCTGAGAAAGCGGGAACTGGTGACTGATCTGCATTTCCAGCTCTTTAGCGTATTTCCCCGAGGCGATCCATTCGCCCGCAATCCGCACAGAATCGTGGTTGTGGCCGCGGGTGAAGCGGATGCCACCGTATTTATCGGAGAGCTTCTGGAAGGGGAAGTCCGGCACGGAACGTCCCTGCATGACCATGATTCCCCCGCCGCGGCCACGGCGCAGACATTCGAGGGCGTCTAGAGAGACCTTGGGCGAAACGGACGTGGTGGCATCAACCGTACCGTCAACGCCCTCGCCGTCCGTATATTCCATCACCTTCTCGACCAGGTCCTCTTTCTGCACGTCGATCACGTGGTCGGCGCCCAGCGCCTTCGCAACCTCAAGCCGCCGGGCGTCCTTGGTCAGTCCACTAATTATGATCTTAGAAGCGCCAAATATACTTGCCGCCAAGACGCAGCCCAAGCCCTTTGGCCCGGGGCCTTGAACGAGTAGCGTCTTGCCAGGGCCGGTCTGCGGCTCTTTGCAGCCCCACTGCACTCCGTTGGCTAGGGGTAACAGGAGCGCGGCCACCTCGGGGCGAACGCTCCGAGGCATTTTCTGAAACGCGACGTTGAGCGGCAGGTAGAGGTATTGGGAGTAGCCGCCCCAGAGCGCGGGCGCCCTCGTAATCGCCGTGGAACCAAAGTGAAAGTAGTCTGGATTGTGGAGAGCGTACTCCTGGTAACAACGCCGGTATTCACCCATGAGACAATACTCACAGTAGTAGCAGGGGCTGTACTCCTCTAACGCCAGGTAGTCTCCCTCTTCCACGCCCCAACGTTGCCCGAAGATTTTGCCTACTTTGACAAGCGTTCCTACGTTCTCGTGCCCAAGAATCACTGGGTTTGATCCCAGGTATGCCGACATATCTCCGTTAAACATCTCGTAGGCGGCGCACATGCCTGCCGCTTCTACCTTTAGGAGCGCAGCATCAGGAGCCACGTCCGGCATGGGGAACTCCCTCAGCTCCATGTTCTGTTTGCCTGTCATCACTGCAGCTATTACTTGCTCTGCCATGTCTCTACCTCCAAGTTTTCCTTTGGTGACCCTTCCTTCAGTAACTCTTCCAAGCGCTGTCTCATTCTACTCCGCTGCTTCGATCTTGCAACGAGTCCTTGTCCAGCGGCGTGGGGCAACCTACGGCTCTTCTTTATGACTTGGCGTCTCGGGCATTGCCGCTTGTAGGCGCTCGTAGTCCTGTTGAATACGCTCTACCTTCGCTTGCCAGCGGCTAAAGGCGCGGCGCTCCGCTCTCGTTGGTCGTGCGCTTAGGGACGGCTGCTGCTGCTTCAGCCGCTCTAAGCGCAGGTTAAGCAACAGCCCCTCGCGCGCTATCTCGCTGAACTGTGTCAGCGTATCGGCGGAAGCTTCGAGAGGTTCGCTCATCAGAGATGCGTCTGGTGGATTGGTTGCAACAGTGTCCTGGAAGGCGCTCTCCCTAGTAAGAAACCGCCGGTTTGCCAGCAAAAGATGGAGCCACCGGGGAGATTCGAACTCCCGACCAGCTGTTTACGAAACAGCTGCTCTACCACTGAGCTACGGTGGCGTCTAAATAGGCACGAGATACGGCGCGTACAGAACCCGTGTTATGTGGTCTGGCGCTCCGCGTGGCCGGGGCTTTGCCTCCTTCATAGTATCAAATTTCCTGGGTCTTTTCCCAAGAGTGCCGCTACTTCTTGAGGCGAGAGCAGTACGCGCCCTCTAGCGCTGCCTTTGTTGGGCTGCTCAGCTTCCTTGCACGGAGGCTCTGGGAAGCGGACCCCGTAGCTTGGCAGCAGCTATGAAGCGCACCTCCGTAGGGGAAAGTTGAAAGAGATTGGGCATACCCCCTAGTAATCTCCTATTCGTAGGTTATACTGTTGCGTACTGCGCACGAATGTGCCTAGCAGGCAGGTGCGCCAGTTTCTGCTACTAAAGCGAAATAGGTGTCCTGAGAAGCGAAGGGCCTGGCCTCCGCTTCTTTTTAATACGGTGGTTCTGTGAGAGGAAAATCTGAAGGGTGCCTTCCAGGAGGCTGATTAGGAGGATCGATGGCAGTAAGTCATAAGACGGTTTCTTGGGATCCGATAGGCGTTAATAGCCGTCTGCCTGTGCACGCAAGTAAAGACCGGTTAGCCACGTATGGCCTGACCAAGTCAAGCTATCTCGAGTTGCTGGAGGCGGCAGGGACCCAAGTGGTGAGCATGGGCGTTGGTGACACAACGAGCCAAATCGGTGCGCTGGTCGCGCAGTTGTTTGTGGCCAAGATGCACTATGTCCAAAGCAGGCTCGGCCTCCCTCAGGAAGCGACGGTCATTCAGCCGCCGGATGCAACGATCCAGACGTCAACGGAAAAGTTCCAGTACTGCGTCCCAGAAGCTGCCCGGGTGCGCTGGGGCTCGCTTTCAGCTGGCCCTCAGTTCATACCTGCTGAAACCGACGTCGACTTCTGTGGGATGGTTACGGCTGGGCTTGAACGCCCCCTGGATGCCGTCTCCCTGGCGGCAAACATCTCCGCCATGCAAAAGCGCCCTAGGTATGTCGAAGGGCAGGAGATCGACGCCAACTGCATTCAGCCGGGGAACCATTTTGCCAATGTCTACGAGGTGGCTGACCACGAAGCGCACTCGTTGCCCCCATACATTGGCGTGGCCCATATGGCGTCCGACGAGTATCGGGACCGCCTACGCCTCTTTGCTGAGGAAGTAGCCGTGCCTATGGATACGCCCTTCGGGACCTGTTTGGCTATCACCGGCGCCGCGGCGCAGACGTATTGGGAGATCGCTCGGGAGGGCGCAGCCTTTGCAGCGCGTAAGCGGTGGCATATTGCCCAGGAGATTTTCCGCACCGACCGGCGCATCGCCGATGACGGCCACTACGAGCTGACCACGCCGGCGTCTTGCGTCATAGGCTGCAATCCGGTCACCGACCCCGAGGCATACCATATCTTAGTAAGCAGGGCGAGCGACCCAGCCTACCTGGTACGAGGTACGGGGAACGCCTCTAGCGATAGTCTGAGTGTGGCGGGGTTGCTGCCTGAGAACCCATTGTTCGACGAAATGCGTGAGTCCGGCATACTCCCCCACGGGAGCGGGCACGCGCTCATAGAAGATACCGAACTGTTGGGGTATCGTTTGACGGATAGTGGCGGCATCTTTGTGACGAGGCTCAACAACGGAGCCGAGCGGGCCGTGCGCGATTACCTGGCTGTGCCGCTGCAATCCCGCGGTAGCGTGCTTGGCGAAACGCTGCATTGGGGCCTAGTGCGTCCGCCCTACGCCACGCTACACCCGCTGTGTTCGGTCAAAGCCTAAACCGAGTGCTCACCTTGAGCCGCGCCTAGAACATTAGGGACGGCGGCTCAGCTACAGCGCAGTCTAACGAGCGACGCGCCTGCACTTGCAGGCGCGTCGCTCACTATGTTCTAGGGCCGCCGTCCCACTACTTGGGCTGGCGGTTACTTCTTAATCTGGTGGAAGAAGTCCCGGCCGGCGCCGGGGTAGACGCCCGTCTCTGCGCACACCTGTATGCGGTAGCCATCCGGATCGTAGAGCGTCCAGGCGGAGTCCCCGTCGTCGCTGTACTTCAGACCTTGTTTCTTGATGTCCTCTTCAACCTGCTTGAGGTCAAAGTTTTCGATGGAGATGGCGATGTGGTCAAAGACCGGGCCATCCGCGCCCTGGGTGATGTACACGTCATTGGGCGGATCGCCAAACCGGATGGCGCACTTGATACCGTCCTCAAAGACCAGCTTCATCCCGAACATGTCCATGTACCAGTCCCGCGTTCGCTGGTAGTCCGGCACCCGGTAGGCTATGTGGTTCATGGCGGTGGCCACCCAGCCGGTCTTGCTTTCGCGATGTAGCTGATCTGCGGGCAGAAGCCAGGGATCCGGTCGAGGGTTACCGGGACCTGCGCCGGGGAAGCAGCCCACCTCCGCGCAGATCTGCGTCACAATATCGTCGGGGTCATCGGCGTGCCAGGCCCAGTCGCCATCATAGCGGACGCCGTGCACACCATACCGTTCCAGCACGGCCTTGACCGCAATGGCGTCAAAGTCCGCAATGGAGATGGCCCAGTGGTTGATGCCGGGAGCATCCTCCCGTTGCGTGATGTACAGCTCGTGAGGCGGATTGCCCCAGGCAACGGAGCAGCGCTTGCCGTCGTCATACGTGACGGTCATCCCAAAGAGGTCCATGAACCAGTCCCGGGTCTTGGCGTAGTCCGTAGCCGCGTATGCCAGATGATTGATTGCAGTAGCCTTGAAGATGCTCCGGTCCGGCAGCAGCCGTCCGTTATCCTTCCTAAGTCGTACCATGTCTATCCTCCTCTTCTAATCCGCTTGCTGCGCCTGAAAAGGGAGATGCCCCACCGCGAGCCTACGCTCCGACCAGTGGGGCATCTGTGCTATTGCTTGCTCCTGCGCTACACGTAAAAGCGCACGCTGTTAGCGCTTCAACCGTTACTTCTTCATCTGGTGGAAGAAGTCTCGGGCCGCGCCGGGGTAGACACCCTTCTCCGCGCAGACCTGGACGCGAATGCCGTCCGGGTCGTAGAGCGTCCAGGCGGAGTCGCCATCGTCGCTGTACTTCAGGCCCTGCTTCTTGATCTCTTCCTCGACCTTGCCCAGATCGAAGTCGGAGAGGGAGACGGCAAAGTGGTCCACCATGGGGCCGTCGCCCTGGACGATGTAGATGGAATCCTCCGGCTCCGGGCCAAAGTTCAGGGCGCACTTGATGCCGTCTTCAAAGGCCAGGCGCATGCCCAGCACGTCCATGTACCAGTCACGGGTCGCGGCGTAGTCCGGCACCCGGTAGGAGACGTGGTTCATGGCGGTGGCAAACCAGCCGGTATTGCTGGGGTGCCACATCTTCTCACCTTCGGGCGTAGAGCCTTCCGGGCGGGGCTTGCCCGACGCCGCGCCGGGGAAGCAGCCCATTTCTCCGCAGATCTGCGTGAGGTAGCCGTTGTTGTCGTCCACGTGCCAGGCCCAGTCGCCGTCATAGCGTGTGTGAATGCCGTAGCGCTCGCAAATAGCTTCCACGGCCTTCGGGTCAAAGTTGGCGATGGAGAAGGCCCAGTGACCAATGCCGGCCTCAGGCCGCTGCACAATGTAGAGGTCACGCTGCGGGTTGCCGAAGGACAACGCGCACTTCGAGCCATCGTCATAGGTGTTGGTCATGCCAAAAAGGTTCATGTACCAATCGCGGGTCTTGGCGTAGTCGGTCGCGCCGTAGGACAGGTGGTTAACGGCCGTGGCCTTGAAAATGTACCTCGGCTCAAGCAGCCGCTTGAAATCGCTCCTAATGGCTGATGCGGTCATTCTGTACTCCTCTGAATTACGCTACTACGTTTGGCCCCAAGCCTACTTGCCGCGGGTCTGGTGGGCAAGGTCTCTGGCGGCGCCGGGATAGACGCCGGTCTCTGCACAAACCTGTACTCGGTAGCCGTTAGGGTCGAGTATCGTCCAGGCAGAGTCGCCGTCATCGTGGTACTCCATGCCCAGCTTCTTCAAGGTCTCTTCCGTCTCCTTGAGATCGAAGTCCTTGATGGAGAGGGCAATGTGGTCGAGTATGGGGCCGTCCGCGCGAGGCACGAAGTAGATGGAATCCTCCGGCTCCGGGCCGAAGTTCAGGGCGCACTTAAGGCCATCGTCAAAGGCGACGCGCATGCCGAAGAGGTCGATGTAGAAGTCCCGGCTGCGCTGGTAGTTAGGCACACCGTAGGAGATGTGGTTCATGGCGGTGGCCAGCCAGCCAGTCTTGCTGGCGCGCTTGGCCTTCTCTCCGCTGGGAACCCTGCCCTCTGTTGTCCAACCACGGCGGCCGGCGCCGGGAAAGACGCCCATTTCTGCACAGATCTGGGTGCGGAAACCATTGTCGTCGTCAGCGTGCCAGGCGAACTCGCCATCCCAAGACACGCCATCAATGCCCCATTTCATCAAGGCCGCCTGCACCTCTTCTGCATTGAAGTCTGCAATGGAGATGGCCCAGTGATCCATAAAGGGTGCCTTGTCACGCTTGCGGATGTAGATCTCCCGGCGGGGTGTGCCACATGCAACGGAAGCCTGTTCGCCGTCGTCGTAAACGCACTCCATGCCAAAGATGTCCATGTACCAGTCCCGTGTCTCTTCGTAGTCCTTGACGCCATAGGACAGGTGATTGATGGCGGTTGCTTTAAGGATACTAACTGGATTCAGCAGACGACCGGTGCCCTTCTCTTCACGCAGGAACCCCAGCGGCTGACCTCCACGCATCTCTTCTCCCATGTCTTTATCCCTCCTCAGAAATACTCGGCGATCCCCTCCCGACTATCGGGGCTACCCTCTGGCGCTACGCAGGGGAACCGCATGTAATTGGCTCCCTGTACGTAGCTACGCCAGGTTCTGCAAAATTCTACTGCCTATTGTGGGAAAGGGCAACAAACGCGTTATTCTTACTTTCTGGCTTGACAAGAGCCTCTTTAATGATAGTATCATTTATATCAGAAGAGATATTATATAAGTTACTAAATTGATATGAATGATACTATCTTTGCGCCACAATATAACATTACCGCTCGCACACAGGCGCAATTAGACAATATTGAGCGCAATGCATGGCTCGTCACCAATATGCTAATCATGCCTAAGTATGAGGTTTGGTTCCGCCGGGGCGTGGCAATTAGCCGTGCCTCCGCAACGACAAGAATCGAGGGGGCACAGCTGAATGAAGAAGCTGTGGGAGAATTGGTTAGGAAGCGCCCTGCTGCCTCTAAGATTACCGATGATGAGCGAGCCAATCTCAATGCGATAGCTGCGTACGAGTTTATAGATTACCTGAGCGATCTGGATGAACTGAACGTAGACGAACAAGTGATGAGTCAGATCAACAGAGAATTCAAAAAGGGCGATGCCGAGCTGGATACACCGGGTGTTTACCGCAAAGGCGAGAACAAGGTTGGTGCTAACTACACACCTCCCAATCAAGGCGATGTGGGTCCTTACATGAGGAGCTTCGCACTGTGGTTGAGAGAAGATGAGGACACACACCCAGTTGTTAAGGCGGCCGTAGCTCATCTCCATTTTGTTGCTATTCACCCGTTCTGGGATGGTAATGGAAGGACAGCGCGGGCCTTGGCGACACTTATCCTCCAGCGGTCGCCTTACGGCTTCAAGAAACTGCTTCCACTAGAGTCGCAGTTCCTCAGTCGTCGTGACGCCTACATGACAGCGATTGAGCGAACGTTGGGGCCAGCGTTTTCAGTCACGTATGACGCAACCCCGTGGATTGAATTCTTTGTGAATGCCGTGGATTCTGACGGGCTGGAGGTTGTCCAGCGATTTACCGATTGGCGCCGGAAAATTGAGCGTATCCATGAGATGTTAGCTAGCTTTAAGGCACTCAAGGTAATCAATGATCGGCAGATAGATGCTCTGGTGTATGTTAATCAACTAGGCAAACTAACAAGAGCGGATTATATAGAGATCACCGGGGCGTCGCCTATCACGGCTTCCAGAGATCTTGCGGACCTCGTAAACAATGGTTTTTTGCTGTCCACAGGAAAGACGCGAGCAAGGAGTTACCGCCCTGCCGAGCTAGAATCTGAAGAGGAAGTGGGAGGAGAACAGCCGCGACTTATCCCCGCGGAGTAGTAGCGCCTTCCTCATCAGTATGCTTGACCCATCAACCAGAGTGCGTGGGCGTAGCGCTTGCTCCCCTTACTACCTCCCTGCGAACCTATGCCTCGCGCGCAGGTTAATCGCGTTTGACACGCAGCCCCCTAGTTCCTAACATTATGTGCATTCCGCCAGAGGCGGCAGTACGTTACCCTGGCAAAGCAATGAGATCGCAAGGTCTCACCCGTAACGCCCCGCACTGGCATGGGCACTACAGTTAGCATAGAGCAGTGCCGACACGCTGCAGAAGAGGAGAGGTAGTCATGGCAACCGCAGTCAAGACCAAGAAGATCGACGCCGATACGCATTTCAATCTAACCGTCGATTGGAAGAACCTTCGGGACTTCCTGCCGCGCGGGCAGGCCAATGAAGCCCTCGATATGATGACCAGGGACGGTTGGCGTTTTGCCGACCCCCGAGGCGCACGCGCTGAACTGCAGCGACGGCAAGGCAGCTCCGGCAGACCGGTCGCTGGCCCCGTTCGCGCTGAGGGCGGCAACCCTGAGAGTGATGCGGAAGCACGTCTGGAGGCCATGGACAAGATGGGCTTCGACATGCAGATCCTCATCACCCAGACCGTACTCCCTGCGCCCCTCAAGCCAGATACGGAGAAGCCGCTGTGGCTCCGTTCCGCCATGGCGCAGCTCTACAACAACGCCGCCATAGATATCCAGAACAAGTACCCGGACCGGTACATCGGTATGGCCACCATTCCGTGGGACGACATCCCAGGCTCAATCAAAGAGCTGGAGCGGGTGAGCAAGTCCGGTATTAAACTGGTGTACATTGCCGGCAACTGGATGGGCCAGAACCTAGACACCTACGAGCTCTACCCCTTCTGGGAAGCGATTAGTGACCTAGGCATAACCAGCATCGTCCATCAGACGCCGCAAGGGTGCGTCGGCACCATCATCGATCACTCCACGCCGTACCCCATGGTTGGCACGGATCGATTCCACCGCCTGCATATTGGCACCTACCTGGGCTTTGGCCTTGAATATGCCGTTGCGGCTACCGCCCTTACCCTGGGTGGCGTAGTAGACGAGTTCCCTAAGCTGAAGTTCCTCTTCTACGAGGCCGGCGCGGGCTGGTACAACTACGCCATGCTGGGCGCAGATCGCTCCTTCTACATTGAGCCGCAGTGCGCACGTACCCAGACGCCACCCAGCGAGCTGATGAAGAAGCATTGCTTCACCGCTGTAGAGAACCTAGAGCCGGTAGAGCAGATGGTAGCGGCCTACGGCAGCGATAACTACTTCATAGGTACCGACTTCCCCCATCCGGAATGGGAGTACCTCCCCAATAGCACCAGCGATATCCAGGACAAGGGCCTCGGAGAAGACGACAAGCGGAAGATCCTGGGCGGGAACATCGCGAATATCCTCGGCATAGAATAAGCAGCCAGCATCTGCCGCAGACACAGCGCTAAGACGTGAAGAGGCCCCCGCAGTGATGCGGGGGCCTCTTGCTTCCGGTTGACGGGCGGTCAAATACTATGTCAAGCGCTGGCCCCTCAGACCACGGTGGCAGGCGCTACGTGTAGTATCATGAAGCTATGAGTAACGTGTGGGTAACGCCTACGCGGAGCGGGAGCTGGATAAGCTCAGCATGCCTTGTGCTTCTCCTGAGCTTGCTGCTCACCATGCTGCTGCCCGCGCTGGACCATCACTTTGTGGAGCGCACACCGGGACACGGCCACGTAACCTTGGGCGCGGTGCAGACCCCGGCTGACGTCCTCTCGTCGCACCTCCATCCCTACCAGCACAATCACGTCCACCACGCGTCCAATCAGCTGCCGCTAGGGTTGTCCGGGCTAGCGGAGCAGACGCCACAGCTGTTCTTCCTCCCCGGCAACAGCCCGGCAGCCACCGTCCTCTCGTTTCTAAGCGAAACCGCTCTTGATGCTGGGCCGCGCCTCCTTAGGCCCGTCTTACTCGAAGCCGCGCTCACCGCGGCGTCCCAGCGAGCGCCTCTTTTTCCTCTAACCGATGTCCCCAGTCCTCCTCCTCGCCTAGCCTAACCGCGCTGCAGCTTGCGGGCGGGCGCAAAGCCTCATCGCCTGGAAGCTGAACCCCCACGCCTGTGTTAGACGTACTACTCTTTAACTGGAGGACTATCCATGCAACTCAGCATTTCGAAGCCCCTGGGCGGCCTTATGATCGCCCTTGCCTTGGCTCTGCTCCTGCTTCCCTCTGCCGCCGTAGCTCACGAGCCGCGGCAGGTCGGCAAGTACGACTTTGTAGTCGGCTGGCTTGTTGAACCCGCCTTTGCCGGCGAGAAGAACGGCCTCGACCTACGGATTACAGACCGAGAAACCGAGGAGCCCGTCACCGACGCGCAGCAAACCCTTACAGCCACGGCGCTCTTCGGCGGTCAGAGCCAACCGCTGGAACTGCGCGGCATCCACAATCAACCCGGACACTACACCAGCGACGTGGTGCCTACTCAGGCAGGGTACTACCGCTTCCACATCACCGGCGCCTTAGGTGGCGAGGCGGTTGACGAGACCTTTGACTCTGCGGACGGACATTTTAGCGAGGTTGAGTCCTTGTCGGCCATCCAATTCCCTGCCGTAGCAACGGCCTCTGAGGCAACAGCCCCCGCACCCGCCGACCAGACCCTTGCCCGTGGGGCGGACCTGCGCGCGCAGGCGGCCGCGGAGGCGGCGTCTACCGCCCAAACCTTAGCCATCGCCGCGCTCATTGTCGGCGGGCTGGGCTTGGTGCTCGGTGTGGTTTCTATGCTTAACAGCAAACGGAGCGACTAACGGACGCGAATAGCGCCCTTCGTCAGAGCAGGACACGCATCATGAAAACCGGCAGGGCATGGGCAGTGAGGGCTCTCGCGATCCTGGCGGCCCTGAGCCCGCTCATGCCCGCCCTGCCGGGAGCATCCCAGACCAACCTGGCCCACGGCAGCAATGTTGACGACCTGGTTGCCCTAGTGCTGGGGCTGATCTTAGCTCTTATTGTGATCAGGGCGGTGCGCAAGGCCAAACGAGAGAAGGAACAAGAGCAAGACAAGTGACCACCTCACGACTAAACGCTTTGGGCGCCCTGATTGGCGTAGCCCTTGTGCTGACTGTTCTGGCAAACGCAGACACCGCACGAGCCCACGCCAACTTCCTGCGATCCGAGCCGCCGGCCAACTCCGTGCTGGACACAGCTCCAGCGCAGATCCAGCTCTGGTTTACCGAACCGCTGGAGGCCGGCTTCTCCGAGGTACAGGTGCTGAACGCCAAGGGTGAGCGGGTTGACCGGGGCGACAGCCGCGTGCTGCCTGAGGACGACACCTCGATGATCATAGGCCTCCAGCAGTTGGAGCAGGCCGCATACACTGTGTCTTGGAAGGCTCTCTCCAAGCTGGACGGCCATGTGACCCGCGGCGTGTTCAGCCTCTCCATCGGCGTTGCCCTCCCCCAGACCGGCTCCGCGCGCCCCCAAGAGTTCACCTCCGCCGTGCCAGTAGAGGCCGCTGTCCGCTGGCTGGGCTACCTCTCCGCCAGCGCGTTGATTGGGCTGTTGCTATTCCAACTCCTGATCCTGCGCCCGGCGGCTGCCCCGCTAGCAGAGGGCAACCGCGCGCTGGCGGGCGCAGAGCTGCCCTTCCAATTGCTCATCCGTTGGAGCTGGATCTGGTTGCTGCTGGCCACCCTGGCCGCCCTGATCTGGCAGCTAGTGCAGCTCGGCGGAAGCGGGTCGTTGCTCGACACCCTCGGCCAACTGCTCTTTGGCACCCGCAACGGCGTAGTCTGGCTAACCCGCGCCACGCTAGTGTTGGGCCTGGGCGCAGCCATCTTTAGGGTTGGGGACAACGCCGGGCTTCGCACCACGTTGCTTTGGCTTGGCCTAGGGGGCGGCGTCTTGCTCACCACCAGTCTTACCAGCCACAGCGCGGCGGTGACCGACCTGACGGCGTTGGCATTAGCGGCGGACTGGCTGCATCAAGCCGCCGTTGCTTCCTGGGTGGGCGGACTAGTTGCCTTGGCCGCCGTGCTCCCCTTCTCTTTGCGCCCCCTCTCTGCCTCAGGGAGAGGCGCGTTGCTTGCCAGAGTGGTCCCGCGCTTTTCCGCTGTAGCCACGGTCGCGGTGGCCTTGCTCTTCTTCTCGGGCGTCTACCTGTCGTGGACCCACATCGGCGGGCCTGGGGTTTTGCTCGGCACGCTCTACGGGCAGGCGTTAGTCGTGAAGCTGGGGCTGGCCTTTGCTGCGCTCTCGCTGGGCGCCGTGAACCTCGTTGTCCTCCGGCCGCGGCTGGCCCAAGCCGTCGCCAACGCCCGCGTGGCCGCGGCAGAGCAGCTGGGCCGCCGCTTCGCCCGCACCATAAGGATCGAGGCGGGATTGGTCATTCTGGTTTTGCTGGCCGCCGGTGTCTTCACAAGCCTACCGCCCGGCAAGCCCACCTATCAGCAGATCCTCGCCAGCCGTCCCCTGGAGTTGAACGCCGTCGCTAGGGACCTCTCCATCGGACTGGAGATCCTGCCCGCAAAGGCAGGGCTAAGCACCTTCACTACCACCGTCCTCGACTCCAGCGGCAACATCGTCGCAGACGCTGAACGGGTGCTGCTCACGTTCACGTATCTGGACCAGCCGCTGGGCGCTACTCCGCAATCCGCGGAGCCTCAGCCCAACGGCGCTTACACTGCCCAAGGACCCTTCATGGGCGTTGAAGGCCGCTGGCAGGTTGAGGTGCTGGTGCGCCGGGCAGGGCAGGACGACGCGCGAACAGCGTTCCGGCTGCAGGTCTCGGCCACCACTGCTGAGGAGGTCACCTCTGGCATGGGAACACCCGCCGCTGCTGCTAGCCGAGGCAGCGCGCTGCAAATAGCCGGCCTTGGCCTCGCGCTGCTCGGTGTAGGTCTGCTTATCTACCTTGGGCGGGCCATCGGGTTGCGCTCGCCAACGGGGCAGTCGCTGACACTGGTCAGCTTGGCAGTGGTTGGCTTGGGTATCTATCTCATCATCCGGCCCGCGACCCAACCCGGCGTTATTGACTACGTGTCTATAACGAATCCCTTCCCGCCAACGCAAGATTCGCTGGCTATCGGGGAAGGGATTTACCGCAACCAGTGCGTAGTGTGTCACGGCGCCAGCGGCCGGGGCGACGGGCCCGCCGCAGGGACGCTCAACCCGCCGCCGGCCGACTTCCGTGTGCACATGGCCGCAGGCCACACCGACGGAGAGCTCTTTAACTGGGTGACCAACGGGGTGCCGGGCACCGCCATGCCCGCATACCGCGACCTGCTCACCCTTGAGGAACGCTGGCACTCCATCAACTTTATCCGCGGCTTTGCGCCGGTTGAGAGCCGGGCAATAGAACCAATCGAGGCGCTGGTGGAGGCCGACCGATGATGCGGCTCGCAGGCTCCCTCCTGCTAGCCATCGCAACGCTGGCATGCACCGCCTCCACTCCTGCGCAGGACGACTCCCTCCTCGCGCCGAAGCTGATCCCCGTATCCCCGCCTCCCAACGACGTGCGAGGTCGGCTGCTCTACCTAGACGTGGCCAAGGTTAAGTCTTTCGACCTAGCGTCCGCGGCAACAAGGGAGCTCTTCGCCTTCCCAGAAGGCACATACCCCGGCGGACTCTCCGCCTCACCAGATAGCGCGCAACTCTCCTTCAGCTTGTACCAGCCTGGAGAAAGCCTGCAGACGCCCGGCGGCACCAGCATCTTCCTGATGAACCCCGACGGCACGGATAGACGCAAGGTCCTCTCCTATGCCGTGCCCGGAGAGGCACTGCTCCATCCAGCCTGGACGGGGGATAGCCAATACCTCTTCTACAGCCGCTGGAGCCCTATGGGCGAGCGGCAGATCCAGCGCGCTGATGTGAATGGCTCCGGTCAGCAAACCGTTATAGAAAACGCCCACAGTCCCACGGTTTCCCCTACTGGAAAACTAGCCTACCTCGCGCCCGATCCCGTCACGCTGCGAGAGAGCATCTGGGTAGCCTCTGCCGATGGCTCAGACAAGCATCGTCTCTTTGATGAGTCGCTGTTCGAGACCCTTGCTGCGCCGCGGTTCTCGCCGGATGGATCATTGATCGCCTTCGTGGCAGTGGGCGGGCCGGGTACAGCGCCGCCGCCAGCGGCGTCCGGTACACCAGGTTTTTCGTTCACTTGGCCTGAACCAGCTACCGTGGAGGCCCACGGCATCCCTTGGGACCTCTGGATCATTACCCCGGACGGCAGCGTCCTGCGCCGTCTCACGGACCTGAGCGAGGACAGCCCCGTGCCCGCGTGGTCGCCGGACGGGCAGTGGATCGCCTTTGGCGCAGAGTTCGGCCTCTACTTGGCGCAGCCGCAAACGGGGGAAGTGCGGCGCATCCTGGACGCCCCGGCCCTGGGCGGCATCGCCTGGGTGCGCTAAGGCGCGCTTTGCTATACTCACACTCAGCATGGCCACTGAATACGTTGCTGTAGCCACCACTAACGAGGTGCCGGAGGACCGCATGATCAAGGTCCAGGCCGGCTACTGGGACATCTGCGTGGTCAACTGGCGGGGCAGCTACTACGCCCTGAGCACTTACTGCCCGCACATGGGCGGCGAGATCGTCAGGCAGTCGCTACTCACCGAGCCGGAGATCCACTGCGGCATGCACGGCTATCGCTTTGACGTGCGCTCCGGCCTCGCCACTTGGCCCGAGGGCCTAGACGAGCTGGAGACCTACCCCGTGCAGGTTCAGGGCGACCAGATAACGGTACTCATGGACGTGCCTGCCTCTCCTTGGCCAAGAAACGCCCCCCGATCCCCATGACGCGACGCCGTAGACGCTCGCGCGGCTCACCGCTGGGGACCATCGCCCTCGTGCTGCTGGCGGGGGCCGTGCTCGCCGTCATCTTCGGCCGCACCGGTGCGCTCCCTGTCGAACCCGTCGACCTTGCCAACGGGCAGGTGTACGTGAGCCGCGCGGTGGACGGCGATACCATCGTGGTACAGGCGGGCGGCGGCGAGTACCGCATCCGCTACATCGGCATAGACACGCCGGAAACGGTGGCCCCGGGCCAACCGGTGGAGCACTTTGGTAAGGAGGCCTGGGAGCGCAACAAAGCGCTGGTGGAGGGGAAGGTGGTGACGCTGGAGAAGGACGTGAGCGAGACCGACCGCTACGGACGGCTGCTGCGCTACGTCTACGTGGATGGCGCTATGGTGAACGCCGTACTGGTGGAGGAGGGCTACGCCCGCAGCTCCTCCTACCCGCCGGACGTGCGGCACCAAGAGCTGTTCACCCGCCTGGAGCGAACCGCCCGGAACGCCGGCCGCGGCCTGTGGGGGCGTTAGCCCCACGTCATTCTGAGCGACCCGCACGAGCGAAGAATCTAACCCCCTCGCAAGATCCTTTTTGGTTGCCAGCGTCGGTCTCCTCACATCTCGTGTACTGTCGCCTGCGCCGCAGCGGCAACTTACGGTACACTGTGGAGCAGTATGACTCGTAACGCATCCAACGACGACGCAGCCGCGCAGGAGGCCCCGCCGGAAGAAGAGCACATAGGGACCTTCTACGCGTTCCGGTACCCCAACTTCCGCCTGCTCTGGCTGGGCGATCTCTTCACCGCAGCGGCGTGGTGGATGCAGACCACTGCGACGGTCTGGGTGGTGTACACCCTCACCGGCTCAGGACAGGCCGTGGGCGGCATAAACGCCATCCGTATTGTCCCTACCCTCCTCTTGACCTCAATTGCGGGCGTCATCAGCGACCGCTACAGCCGTAACCGTATCATTGCCATTAGCCAAGTAGGTCTTGTGCTATGCACCTTCCTGGTGGCCTTCCTGCTGGCAACGGGCAGTATTCAGGTGTGGCACCTCTTTGTGTTCACGGTAATAGTGGGTGTTTCCCAGACCTTCAACATGCCCGCCCGGCAAGCCTTCGTCTTTGAGCTGGTGCCGCGGCGGATAATCCCCAACGCAGTGGCCTTGAGCTGGTTCGCGTTCAGCACCTCCCGCGCGGTGGGCCCTGCTATCGGCGGCGTGCTCATCGTCTTTCTAGGCGCGGCCAACAACTACTTCCTGCAAAGCTTGGCCTACTTTGGCGTGCTGGTCTCTATCCTCCTCATCCGAGCGCCCGCCAGGCCGGAGGTGACAGCACGGCCTACCTTCTGGCAGAGCCTACGGGACGGCTACGGTTTTGTGCTCACCAACCCCGAGGCGCGGGTAATGGTGATAATGAGCATCATCTCGCCGCTGCTCATTATTCCGGTGCACATGGCCCTGTTCCCCATCTTTGCGGAGGACACCTTCCACACCGGCGCAGCAGGACTAGGCATTCTGGCAGGGTCCGTGGGATTCGGCGGACTGTTCGGCGGGTTGCTAGTGGCGTCGCTGAGCCACATCGACCGGCGGGGCCTGCTGCAACTCGGCGCGCTCTTCGTCTTCAGCCTCGCGGAAACCACTTTTGCGCTGCTGGCCCTCTTCACCGGCAACATGCTGCTGGCCGCGCCGTTCTTGGTGCTGGCGGGCATCGCCGAGCCCTTCTACTCCACCACCAACACCGCGGTGCTGCAGCTGCTGGCGCCGGAGCGCATGCGGGGAAGCATGGCGGCAGTGCTCCAGCTCTCCTTCTTGTTTGTGCCGCTGGGAGCAATGATCTCGGGCACAGCGGCTGATTACTTCGGTGCGCCGGCGGTGGCCGCAGTGACTACTTTCATGGCGTTCTGCATCGGGCTGGCGGTCCTCATCCTCTCCCCAGAAATGCGGAACATGCGCCTAAGCGTCCTCACCCAGAACCAGGCGCAGTAACTCCTTTTGCGAAGCCTCGGCTAGCTGATATGCCGCGCCCGCGCTGTGCAGGCATGGTTATCTCAAACGCGAGAGCAGCCGCGCGAGTGCTCGGCTGCTCTCTGTTGCTCGTCTCTTGGATCACACCTGGTCGCAGTAGGCGAAGGCGTTGCCGACAGGCGAGGCCCAGGTATCGATGTAGTCCACGATAGTGGTGGGTCGGCCATCGGTCACCCCGGCTGTCGCAATCCAGGCGCAGGTCTCCCGAGAGCCCAGCGCGGGGCCGCCCGGCGCCGGCATGCCTGTAGTATTGCGTGTGCGCGTTCTGGTGTCCTGGCTAATGTCGTCGGACGGGATGACGTAGCTATCGAAGCACTCCGCCATGCCACGGATGTCGCCCACCTTCAGGTAGTCCAGGAGCTTCAGGTCAAAGTCCTTGTTCAGCCACGCGCCTTCAGCGCCCGGCGTGTGCCACAAGCCGCCGGAGCCCACCACGCCCACGCGCAGATCGCCGGGCAACTCGTCCAGCACCTCTCGCACGGCCTTGCCAAACTGATAGCAGCGCATAGCCGTAGGTTGAGGCGCAAAGTAGACGTTCATCATGACGGGTACAATGGGCAACTCGTAATCCGTCAGCTCTTCCGCCGTACGGATGATGCCGCCCGCCAAGCCGCGATCCGGCTTGGGCATGTCCATATTGAACGCAGGATCGAAGCCTCGCTTCATGACTCCGGTGAGGAGGGCGACGCCAAGCTCCGAGTGGCCTTTGAAGGAGAATCCCGGCTCCACATGGCGCCCCATCTGTGGTCCCTCCGTCGTACGAGGGCTTTTCTTGAACTCATCTCCCACGTAGATGGAGAAGGCAGGGTAGTTATTGAAGTCAAAACACTCCAACTGGTCGTCACTAAAGACTACCAGCACGTCGGCCTTGAGCTCAGCAACTTTCTCTCGCAAGACGCGGAACCCCTCATGGACGCGGTTGGCCTTCTTAATGTTGGTCTCGTCGTCCTCTATAGGCGTGTCCTCTCGAATGGGCCGGGTGATGCGGCGCTCACGCCACAGTTCGCCGGGCATGGAGGTGGTGCCCCCATGCGAGTGGAAAAAGGTGCCCACTAGTTTCGCCATGCTTGCCGCTCCTCTCTTTCAGTGTCCGTTTAGGTGTGCGTGCTCTTACCGCTCTCCTAGAGGATGGCGATAGGATTAACCGGGCTGGCCGTACCGCCATTGAGCTTGAGCGGCGGGATGACAAAGAGGTACTCCCAGCGGTTCAAGCGAGCTAGGTGGGGAGCCAGCTCTTCGTAGTCCGCGCCGTCAATCAGCCACATACCGATGCTGGGAATGCTGACGCAGTGGATTGGGCGGGCCATCATGCCTTCGCGCTTCGGAATCCAGTCGTTGGCGGTATCACAAGCCAAGACAGCAACGTCACGCTCCCGTAGCCAGGGCAGCATGGCGCCATCGGGGCCGGCTTGCTCGCCGGGGCGGCTGTTCCAGCCCTCTTTGCGCTTGCGGGTGCCGTGGCCGGTGCGGACGCACAGGATGTCGCCGGCGCCTACCTTCACGCCTTGCTTGGCTTCCGCCTCTTCCAGGTCCTCCGGGAAGATAGGCGTGCCCGGCTCTAGCCAGTCGACGCCCTTCGCCCGGGCAATGTCCAGGAGGACGCCGCGGGAGACGATGCCGCTCCCTGCCAGGGTGACGGAGCCTTTCTCCGCGCCGCGGGCGTTGACGTCGGTCGGCAGTAAGCCGTTGAAGCCGGTGAGGGGCCTATCCATAGAGGGCTTAAACATATAGTGGCAGGGTGAATCTAGGTGCGTCAGGGTTAAGCCGTGGCAGTTCAGCACTACAATATCGCCGCTGCCGCTGTTGCCCACGTGGGCCAGGTTCGGGTTCGGGGTGCCCGTCATGTAGTGGCGGGGCTCCGGGTGCCCGTCATCCAGATTGTGCTCGTTGAAGCGGATGGGATAGGCGCAGGATACGTTGATCCCCTCCTTGACCAGCGCGGCAGCTTCGAGCCTCTTCTCCGGCGTAATGAGGTTCAGCGTGCCCATGAGATCGTCATTGCCCCAACGACCCCAGTTGCTTAGCTCGTCGTACCATTTGATAACCTGCTCGTCCGTTGGGCTAACTCGAGAACTTGTGGTTGTCATCTTTCTCTCTCCTTAGGTTCTACTCCCACCAATGTGTTGCAAAGGCTCTTGATAGCTTTTAACACCTCCTTAGCTCCGGCCCGCGCCCTGGTCAGGCTGTGGCAGCCCTTTGGTCGGCAGCAGCGCTCGAAGCCCTGACTGGCGGCTCACCGGGCGGTTTGGCAAAAAACATTAGTGTCGCGCCAAGATACATTGCGGCGGAGAAAATGACAAACGCGCCTCTATATGTGCCCGTGAGGTCAAAGGCCACCGCCCCAAAGACCGGCCCGCCAAGACTAGACAGGATATTGAACGGCGCGGCTGCACCCCGGATAGCGCCCACAGAGGTGCGGCCGTAATAGTCCGCCCAAATCTGAGCGCTGAGCGGCCCAAAGGCAATACCCAGGCCGGACACAACAGCAAAGACATAGATGCTCCCAACACCACTGCCCACGAGCAGGATGAGAAGGGCCGTTGCTCGCAGCGCAAAGCAGGCGCTTAGACAATAGCTCACCGGCACTCGCTCTGCCGCGTAGCCCCAGAAAAACTTTGCTAGTAAGGTGACCAGGTTGTTGAATGAGACGACAAAGCTGGCTTCTTGGAGGGTCATCCCCATATCGGTGAAGAAGGGCAACTGGTGCACCAGCAGCGCGGTCGCGGTGAGCGACCACATGTTGCTGGCGCCGATGAGCATCCAGGTGGTGGGCGTCCGTAGAGCGTCCCGCACGGTCCAGTGTACCGTGGGCTCTGGGTTTGGCCTGGGCCATGCCTTGGGCGTTGCGCCGCCCTCAGCCTCCTCCGGGGAGTCGCCGTCCGGGAGCAAGCCCATATCCTCCGGCCTGCGGCGCATGAAGATCAGCACCGGTGGCAGCACAATTATTGCTATGCCTAGACCAAGGGTAGCCCAGGCAGTCCGCCAGCCAAGGTTCTCCACCAGATACGCCACAAGAGGCACCACAAAGATGGCTCCGATCTGGTTGCCCATGGAGCTGTAGGCAAGGGCGCGGCCCCGGTTACGGATAAACCACTTGGACAGCACTATAGACGTGACGAACCCGCCCACCTGCCTTAACCCCAATGCCGTAGCGGACATGTAGAGGATATAGAACTGCCAGGGTTGGGTAACGCCGCTCATGAGCACGTAGCTCAAGCAGGCGATCACAGAACCCGTTCCCAAGAAGACGCGCGGATCGTAGCGGTCTACCAGTGGGCCCAGGATTGGCGCGATGACGACGTTCGCGAGGCTCTGCATGGCCGCAGCGCCCGATAGCAGGGTACGACTCCACCCAAGCGCATCGCTCATTGGGCGGAGAAAGACGCCGAAGCTTGCGTTGCCTACGCTGAACGCCGCTAGGTCGCCTAACCCCGCGACAAAGACAATAACCCAGCCGTAAAAGAAGCGCGGACGTTTGGCGGCTGCCGGTTCAGGTGCGGCTACACTGCTCACATATGCTCTCAGGATTCAGAATAGTCTCAGCGGTTTAGCGTGGGAGGAGGCGGCCTCAGTATACGAGCCGCCCTGTTGAAAGTCGAGATTGCGCAGGGTGCGTCTAGGCGAGCTCAAGGCCCGTCACTTCGCCCCTCCAGTAAACAAACCGTCCTTCCGGCAGCTCCCAGTAGACCTCGCTCTGAGCCGGCACCCACAGGCCGCCCAGCTCCCTGTGCCCGGTGAAGGTGCCGCCCCACGGCCGGGGAACCGTCTGCTCGCCTTCAGCCCGCGGCCGCTCTGGCGCAAAGACCTCCTCGATGTCGCCCGCTTCATTCAGCCACATCTGCACGGCCACCCGCTTGCCTCCGACTTCCGTAGCCGCCTCCACCTGGCCCTCCTCCAGCACTTGCCAGGTGATCGCGTCGTTGGCGAGGATGGCCGGAGGCGCCCAGGCTAGCTCGGCAAGGTAGCGCATCACCTCTCCCACTTCAAAGTCCGCGCCGGTTTGCCGGAAGAGACGGATGCGCCCCCACAGCCGCCCTTCAAAATAGCCTGTCCCCTGCTCGTACGCGTCTTCTATGACGATCCATGCCAAGCGGTTCACGGGGAAGCGCGCCTTCCAGGAGAACGCCACCTGCCGCAAGTCGAACTCCTCTACCCCAGTCCAGGGCATCGCGCGGCCGCCAGGCTCCCGCATCATCTCGCCGCGCTGGAATAACCTAAGGCGCGTGGCGCTCCGGACAGAGGGAGGGACGGTGCGCTCAACTAGGCGCTGGAGCACAGAAGGCAGCGCGTTGCTTGCCATGAATAGTCCTGTGTAGGTGTGCGCGGGGTTAGTGGGGAACTTGCTCGTGAGCGTGGTAGGAGGAGCGCACCAGGGGACCAGACTCCACATGCTTGAAGCCGCGGGCCAGACCCTCCACCTTGAGCTGCACGAACTCTTCCGGCGTGTAGAAACGGTCGACGGGGAGATGATCCTGAGAGGGCCGCAGGTACTGGCCGATGGTCAACACATCAACATCTACCGCGCTCAAGTCGTCCATCACCTGCAGGAGCTCGTCCCAGGTTTCGCCTAGCCCAACGATAACGCCTGTCTTGGTGATTACCTTGGGCTCGATCTCCCTGGCGCGGCGGAGCAGCTCCAGCGCACGGGTGTAGATGCCGCCGGGGCGGGCTTTGCGGTAGAGCCGCGGCACCGTCTCCGTGTTGTGGTTCAAGATATCCGGCTTTGCAGCCATTACGGTGGCCAGCGCATCCCGCGAGCCTTTGAAGTCTGGGATGAGCACTTCCACGTTGCAGCCCGGCACCCTGGCCCGGATCTGCTGGATGGTCGCGGCAAAGATGCCGGCCCCGCCGTCGGGCAGGTCGTCCCTGTCCACCGAAGTGATGACTGCGTGGCGCAGCTTCATCTTCTCCACGGTCTGGGCAACCCGAGTGGGCTCGGCCAAGTCCAGCGTGGTCGGGAGGCCGGTCTTAATGGCGCAGTAGCCGCACGCCCGGGTGCAGATGTCGCCCAAGATCAGGAAGGTAGCGGTGCCCCACTCCCAGCATTCACCCATATTGGGGCAGCGGGCCTCCTCGCAGACGGTGTGCAGGCCCTCCTCCCGCAGCAGGTTCTTCAGGTGCAGGTAGTTGGGGCCACCAGGGAAGCGCGCCCGTATCCACGAAGGAAGGCGCTGCGGTGTGCTGGGAGGATCGGTAATCGTGCTCATAGCTCTGTACTTTATAAAGCGAACGGCCTCATTGTACCATGCGCCTTCTGCTAGCCGGAGGCCTCCTTGTAGAGATCGTGCTGCTGGATGTACGCCGCGACCTTGTCCGGCACCCAATAGCGGATAGACTCCCCCGACGCCACGCGCTTACGCACCTCTGAAGAGCTTATGCCGATGAGGGGGGTATCCAGCAAGGTTGTCCTCTCCCGGAGGCCGGGAACCGAACGCTCCAGCTCCGCCCAATCCAGCGGCGTAGCCTCTCGGGAGAACACGCCGAAGCGGGCCATTTCCGACAACCGCCGCGGTTCCTTCCAGTGCGGTAGGTCCTGGAGCGCGTCCGCTCCTAGCAAAAAGTAGAGCTCCGCATCCACCGGAGCCTCCGCGCCTACATCCCGCAACGTATCCACACTATACGTCGGCCCCTTCCGCTGGATATCCACAGGGGATGCGGAAAACCGCGCGTTATCCTCCACCGCCAGGCGGGTCATGGCCAGGCGGTGCTCGGCCTCAGCTACGTCAGCTTCCACCTTACGCCACTGGTTGTAGGCAGGCACAAACACTACGCTGTCCAGCCCGAGGCGGGTCGCCGCCTCCTCTGCGATGATGAGATGCCCCAGATGGATCGGGTCGAAGGAGCCACCCAGGACGCCAACCCGCGGACTACCATTCAACTTCTACCTCGCCAACGTACACCTTATCGCCGGCCTTCACTCCAGCGCGCTCTAAGACGCGCCGCCAGTTGGACCGCCGTAGCCGCTCTCTCACGTACATTGCTAGGTCCTCCGGGGAGGCGTCCCGCTGCACCACTAGAACCGGCACAGTAGGCCCTTCTAGCACGAAGCTGTCGCCCTCACGCCTAACCCTGGCCATGCTCTTGGGCAGCGGAGCAAACCGCCCTTCCTCTTCGGCTGGCTCATCCCGCATGCTCTCGGCTTTTACCGCGGCAGTATCCGCAAAGAGCTGGGTAACAAGCTCATCGATACCCTCACCACTCAGGGCGGAGACATAAGAAGCTGGCAGCCCCAGAATCTTGGGCCCTCGCTTCAACTCCTCGTCTTCCAGGATATCCACCTTAGAGACGATGACCCGGGCGATCTTATCCACCAAGCGCGGCTCGAGTACTGTTAGCTGTCCTTTAAAATACGCAGCCTGCTCAAGCACGTCCCCTTCACAGCTCACCACCAGCGCCAGCGCCTTGGCTCGAAGCAGCTGGCGAAGCACGCCCTGCACCAGGCTTGACTCATCCTTTGCCTCGGAAGGGAGACCTGGCGCTTCTTCGAGAAAGAGTTGTACATAGGCTCGCTCCACCACGCCCACCTCTGGCTCGACTGTGGTGAAGGGGTACGCGCCGATCTTAGGCCTTGCACCTGTGGACGCGCCCAACAGCGACGATTTCCCCGCATTCGGTGCTCCCACAAAGACCACGTCTGCACCATCGCCCAGGTCCAGCCGATAGTTGCCGCTCTCTCCGGGAAAGCCCTGTTCCGCAAAGCGCGGCGTCTTATGCACGGCGGTGGCAAAGTGCACGTTACCTCTCCCACCACGCCCGCCGACCGCTAAGGGGTAGCGTTCTCCAACCTCTCTTAGCTTAACCAGTTCTAAACCATTCTCGTTATCTAGGACTACGGTACCCAGAGGCACATGCAGCTCTACGTCTTTCCCCTTTGCGCCATGCTTACCCTCTCCACCACCAGGCTTCCCATCTATCGCGGTGTAGATGATATAAGACCGCAAGTGACTGTAATCCTCAACGTGCTGGTCTGCAATCAAGACTACAGACCCACCTGAGCCACCATCACCGCCATCCGGACCACCTCTTGGTAGATAACGCTCACGCCGGAAATGGAGCGCGCCATCACCACCCTTACCGGCTTGCACACTTATCGAAATATGGTCACGCATAGAGCACGCAAACTTCTCTTATTATCAGTTTCAACTTATCTATATATGACCTCATTTGTAATAAAGGATAACAGTTATACCGCGACTATTGGAGAAACAAGTAATTAGTTTAGGAAGGACTTATCCACAACAGGCACGGATTATCCACCGTAAAGAGGGACTTATCCACACTTTTTGGTGGTTAGGATGGGGACGGAGGCTAGTGGGAATTAAGTTGGCTGATGATATCCGCGATGGTTCGCTTAACGGATGTCTGCTCTTCAGCAAGCAGAGCTATTTTCTGATGTCCGTGCAGAATAGTAGAGTGGTCCCGGTTACCAAGAACACGGCCGATTTGCATAAAGGAAAGCCTGGAGTGTTCTCGGAGCAAGTACATTGCTATCTGCCTGGGGTAGGCTATCTTCCGTGACCGGCTAGCGCCAAGTAGGTCTTCTTGAGTGAGCTTGTAGTATGCAGCCACAGTTTCTAGGATAGCTACCGCGGAGGGCGCGCCGTTATCGTTCTTGTGGAGGAGCTCGCCAAGCGCCTGTTCAGCCATCTCCTTAGTGGGAGTGAAACCTTGGAGGGCACAGTAGGCGGCAACGCGGTTGAGTGCGCCTTCTAGCTCCCGGATGTTGTGCTGGAATCTATGTGCAATGAACTCAAGCGCCTCGTCTGGGAAGTGGAGGCCATTTTCTTCCGCCTTGCTCCTGAGGATTGCTAGGCGGATCTCCACGTCCGGCGGCTGGATATCAGCAATGAGGCCCCATTCAAAGCGGGAGCGTAAGCGGTCTTCCAGCAAGGGCATTGAGCGCGGCGGCCTATCGCTGGTAAGAACGATCTGGCGATTCGCCGTGTGCAGGTCGTTGAACGTATGGAAGAAGGTTTCCTGCGTTTGCTCTTTGTCTGCAATGAAATGGATGTCGTCGATCAGGAGGACGTCTACCTTGCGGTACTTTGCTCTGAACTCTTCTGTTTTCCGCTCCCGTAACGCGTTGATGAACTCGTTGGTGAACTGCTCTGAAGTAGTGTAGAGAAAGTGCCGTCCCTGGCCGGCGCAGGAATGCGCAATGGCTTGCAAGAGGTGGGTTTTGCCCAGACCTACTCCGCCGTAGAGGAAGAGGGGATTGTAGCTCCGGCCTGGGCTCTCCGCTGCCGCAACCGCAGCAGCGTAAGCAAGCTGGTTGGACCCGCCCACAATGAAGGTGGAGAAGACATTCTTTGGGTTCAACGGAATGCTGTTCGTGCGCTCAGGTGTTGCAGCGTAGGAATGGTCCTCGTCGAGGTCCGCAGTCTGTGCGTTCGCTGCCATAGCTCTTGCTGTGGTCAGCGCCCCGTCTACATCGAGCACCGAGAAGCGGATGCTGGCCTCCCAGCCAAGCACCCGGGCAACGGTCTTATGGATGAGCGGGGAGAGCCGTTTCCGCAGCCATTCCGTCGCAAAGGCGGAGGGCGCGCCGACCACCAGCGCATTGCCCTGGATTGCGAGGCCTCTGGTGTCTTTGAGCCACGTGTTATAGTTCGCGGGGGATACGTTGAGTTGGAGTTCCCCTAAAACTGTGGCCCATACTTCTTCTGGCGAAGCTTGCGTCAAGTTGATCCTTACGGGAAGTGCGACGAGTTACAGCTTCCCCGGACACGCTGTTGTGTCCTTTTTGTATGACTGGATAGGTGAAGACCGGGGTTGGATTAACGGGGTCTATGGGATAGTAGGCTATCAAGGGGTGAGGGGCCGATCAAGGCAGTTTTAGGGGGTCGATTCACGAAATCACCGCGTTCTGTCTGTCTGTTAGCATAGCTCTTCAAATGAACTAAACATAACGATATGACATATAGCGCAGGCTCTCCCTACCCCAAAGCTGCGAACAGGAAGGGCCTCATGTATAATGCGTGAAGACTCCTTAGTAGAGACTGAAATTGTTGTGTGAGGAAGGAACCATAGCTGCGTGGGTAAGCTAGCGGATCGTTTGAGAGATACTATGAATCGGGGCGCACGCCCCATTGGCTTTGCCGCGGCAACTGCCCCAGAGCAACCACCGATGCTCCTCGTGGCCGCAGTTAGCGCGCTGGGCGACGAGGCGGCAGCCGCCAGCGAGGCCGGCGCCGGCGCGGTGCTCGCTGCGCAAGAGGACGTGAGCAAAGATGCAGAGGGTGACACTGCCAAGAAGTTGGACAAGACACTGCTCGGCGCGCAAGTAGCAGATACAGACAAGACCGCCGTAGAGGGCCTAGCGAAGACGGGAGCCGCCTTCGTCGTGCTAACCGATACGGCCGCCCCCGCGGCAGCGCTCTCCGCAGAGGGCATCGACCTCGTGCTGACGGTCGATCCGGAGTGGACGGATACCATCGCGAGAGGCGTGGGAGAACTGTCCATTGAAGCAGTTATCTATCAGCCGCAGACAATGGGTCCGCTCTCCATCTACGATCAGCTGGCCTGCACCCGGATCATCGGCCTGAGCCGCAAACCAGTAATAGTAGTCCTGCCCGAAGCCTGGGGCGTAGCGGCACTGAGCCCGCTCCATGAAGCCGGCGTGATGGGCATAGTGGTTCCTTCGGCAGAAGTGGCGGCCTATGCGGAGGCGTTACGCACCCTCCCGCCTAAGAAGAAGCCCCGAGAAGAGATGTCGGTGATGCTTCCCGGCAGCGGCAGTCGCAATGAGCACGAACACGGCGAAGGCGATGAGGAGGACCGTGCAGCAGGGACGACCCCTGTGGGCGGAGGTTGACCTCAACGCCATAGCCCACAACCTGGCGGAGGTCCGCCGCAGGATCGGCCCCGAAAGCCGCATTATGGCGGTGGTAAAGGCCAACGCCTACGGACACGGGAGCGTTCCTGTGGCTAGGGCAGCCTTGGAAGCGGGCGCATCTTGTCTGGGCGTCTCGTGTGTGGACGAAGGCGTACAGCTACGGCAAGCGGGGGTGACCGCCCCCATCGTGCTCCTTGGCTATTTGCCATCGTGGGAGACCCCTCAGGTTGTAGAGCACCACCTTACCCCATCTATCACTACCCTGGAGACGGCGACCGCGCTCAGCGCGCTGGGCCAGGCGGCTGGGGTACGGATATCATTCCACCTCAAAATAGATACCGGAATGGGGCGCTTTGGCGTCCTGCCCGCCGAAGCGGGCGCCTTCACCCAACGGCTGGCTGAGCTACCTGCGCTGGCGCTGGAAGGCGTCTACACACACTTTGCGGTGGCTGATGAAGCCGACAAGACCTACACCCTGCAGCAGTACAAGGCGTTCCAGGAAGGGGTTGCTCAAATAAGCCCAACGCCCGTGCCGCTACTACGGCACGTAGCTAACAGCGCGTCCGTCTCAGATCTACCGGAGCTCGCGCTGGACATGGTGCGGCCGGGGATTGCGCTCTACGGCTGCCATCCTTCCCGCAACCTTCTCCGGCCCATGGACCTACGGCCGGCCCTCTCCATGAAGAGCTGGGTGGTGCGTCTTCACGACGTAGCGCCAGGGGAAACCATCAGCTACGGGCGCACCTGGACCGCCCGCAAGCAGGCCCGCATTGCGCTTATCCCCTGTGGCTACGCCGACGGAATCCCACGCCTCCTGTCCAACAAAGGCGAGGTGCTGATACGCGGCCAGCGCGCACCCATACGAGGCCGTATCTGCATGGATCAGTTCATGGTGGAGGTTACCCACATCCCGGACGTAGCGCCTCACGACGAGGTCGTGATCATCGGCCGGCAGGGTGACGCCGAGCTGCCGGTAGAAGAGGTGGCGGCTCATGCGGGGACTATCAGCTACGAGGTGCTGTGCGCCGTTTCTGCCCGCGTGCCCCGGGTGTACCAACGGGATGGCCAGACGGTACAGCAGACCTCGCTTCTCGGCAATTCGCCCGACTGACCGTAACCGGCCTTCAGGGCACAGGCTGGAAGGTGTGCCCCTCGCCTATCAGCCGCTCTTTTACCAGCGCCACCTTACCCCGTAGCGCGCGCCGCGCGTGGCCGATGACCTGGGCCTCGTAACCGTGGGACCGGGCGGTCTCAAGCAGCATGGGAACGGCCTCCGGACGCGCCACTGCGCAGAAGCCTACGCCCATGTTAAAGGCTGGGTACATCTCTTGGAGCGGCATATCGCCGGCTGCTTGGAGGAGCGGGAAGATGGGCGGAGCCTGCGGCAGGTCGTCTAGCTCGAAACCGCAGTCCGTACGGAGGCGCAGTAGGTTCAGCAACCCTCCGCCGGTGATGTGAGCTAGGCCGCTGATGCCGCCGCCTGACCGCTCCAACGCCTCGAGCACCGGCTTGACGTAGATGCGGGTAGGCACGAGCAACTCGTCGCCTAAGGTGGAGCCCAGGGCCGGCACGTGGTCGCTCAGGGATAGGCCCTCGTTAGATAGGAGCAGCTTCCGGGCTAAGGTGTAGCCGTTGCTGTGGAGGCCCGCGCTGCGGTAGCCCACCACCACGTCGCCGTCCTGGATGGCGCGACCGTCGATAACAGCGGAGACGGGCACGATACCGAGGGCGGTTGCCGCCAGGTCGAAGCCGCTGTCGGGCCGCTGGCCGTGGAGCATCTCTGGCACCTGGGCCATCTCCCCGCCTGCAATGGCGATACCCGCTTGCTTTGCGCCTTCATAGAGGCCGCGGCCCAACGCTTCTAACACCTCGGGTCGCACCGCCTGTACTGCCAGATAGTCCACCAGCGCAAAGGGGCGCGCGCCCACGCACAGGATGTCGTTGACGTTCATGGCGATGACGTCAATGCCCACGGTGTCGTAGCGGTCCAGCGCTTCGGCAATCATGAGCTTAGTGCCCACGCCATCGGTGCCCACCGCAAGGCCGAGGTTGTTGCCGAGGTCGTGAACGGCGGCAAAGAAGCCATTCTCCAGCACAGGGCGGCCAACCGCGCCAGGTAGGTCGAAGGTCTTGTTCAGCCAGCCCAGGAGGCTGGGCAGCGCCTGCTCCTCCTTGGCCTGGTCGACGCCGGAGGAGGCGTAGGAAGGGCTGTGTGCAGGTTCGTCAGGCAAGGCGGACTCCGTAAGTCGGGTGGTTCCTCTCTAGTATAAGTGATAATGAGGGGCGCTGAGCCTCAATTAAGCTGGGCGATTTCGCAGCCGCGGGTCCAGCGCGTCTCGGAGCGCGTCGCCCAGGAGGTTCGCGCCGAAGACGGTGAGGCTGATGGCCACGCCCGGGAACAGGGCCAGCCAGGGAGCCTGCCGGACGGTCTCCGGGGCACTGCCCAGCATGGCGCCCCAAGAAGGCTCCGGCGGCGGCAGGCCCAAGCCCAAGAAACTCAGCGTAGCCTCCGTGAGGACGGCGACCCCCAGCTCCGCAGTTGCCAGCACCAGGAAGGGGGTTAGGCAAGAAGGGAGCACGTGGCGGAAGAGCACCCGCGGCTCGGAAGCACCCAGCGCTCGGGCTGCCTCAATGTAGGGCAACTCCCGCGTGGCCAGGACCGCGCTGCGCACAGTGCGGGCCTGCGTGGCTACAAACCCCGCTGCAATAGCGATGACTGCGCTGTGCAGCCCCGGTCCCAGCGCCGCTAAGAGGGCCAGCGCCAACGCCAGCCCCGGCAGGGCCTGCAAGACATCGATGCCCCGCTGCAGCCAGAGGTCGACGCGTCCCCCCGCGTAGCCCGTGAGCAGCCCCAGGAGGCCACCCGTTGTGCTTCCGAGCGCGACGGCCAGAGAGGCGACGCCGACGGAGACCCGGGCGCCCCAGAGCAAGCGACTCCACACATCCCGGCCAAAGGCGTCGGTGCCCAGGAAGAAGGGGCCTCCGACAAACTGCGGCGCCAAGAACACCTCGTCGGGTCGCTGGGTGTAGGGGCTGTGGGGCGCAGCCCAAGGAGCCAGCAAAGCAGCGATGACCAGCAGCGCGAGGAAAGCCGTCCCTAACGCGCCTCCGGGAGAGCTGCGGACTAGGCGTAGCGCACGCGCGGATTGAGCCATGTGTAGACCAGGTCTAGGACAAGATTGAGGCAGAGCACCAGCAGCGCCATCAGGGTCACGATAGTTTGGACGAGGGGATAGTCCCGGAAGCGCACCGCATCCAGGAGCAGCCGGCCCATCCCGGGCAAAGCGAACACGCTCTCGATCACCACCGTGCCCGCCAACAGCGCGCCTACCTCCACGCCGATGATGCTCACCAGGGGCAGCGCGGCGTTGCGCAAAGCGTGGCGCACCACCACGAGGCGTTCCGGCGCGCCCTTGGCCCGGGCGGTGCGAATGTAGTCCTCGTGGAGCACGTCCAGGAGCGTGGAGCGAGTCAGCCGCCCGATGATAGCAGAGTAGCGGTAGCCCAGAATGAGGGAGGGCAGGAGTATTTGCTGCAGGTGCGTTGCAGGGTCTTCGAAGAAGTTCGTGCGGCCCAGGGGCGGTATCCAGTTGAGCCAGAGAGAAAGGCCAAGGATAGCCAGCGTCCCCAGCCAGAAGTTAGGCAAGGAGAGCCCCGCCAAGCCGAAGCCGCGCAGCGCATAGTCCGTCCAGGAGCCGTAGCGCAACGCCGCCGCAACTCCCACTGGCAGGCCAAGGACCAGCGAAACCATGACCGCCAGCAGCGCCAATTCGACGGTCACAGGCAACCGTGCCGCTATCTCTTGGAGCACTGGCTTCCCGGTCCTGAGCGAGTCGCCGGCGTCCAACCGCAGCAACCCGCCCACGTAGCCGGCGAACTGAAGCGGCAGCGGCTGATCCAGGCCAAGGCGGTCCCGCACCGCCGCGATCTCCTGCGCGCTGGCGACGCCCTCGCCGCCGCGGGTGGCAATGGTTACGGCAGGATCGCCGGGGAGAGTCCGTAGCAGCAAGAAGATGAGGAGGGAAGCCCCCAGCGCGGTGAGGGGAATGGCAGCCAGCCGCTTCAGCAGGTAGCGCGTCACTGGGGCAGGCGGAGGAGTTTGCTTGGCTGGCCCGTCAACGGAGATAGCACAGGCCCAGTATAGGGGTCTAACCAGTAGCTGTGTAGGACCCTTTCGGCTAGGGCGGCATCATAGCCCGTGTCATCGACGCGCAGGGGACGGATATTGCCGTCGGTGATTATCCCTCTACGACACGTGTGATGTTTTGACGAACAAGTATGCAATTTGTATGCTTTGAACGCGAGCCGGAGACTAACCAAGTCTCCGCAAAAGGGGATTAGTCCTAACTTATATCTCTTTTACACGAGGGGGGACGGCGCTAGTCCCCTTTGCACGTCCAGCGAAAATAATGGGTCTACACGTACTGTACTGTGAACTTTTTGCTGGGAGGTCTCGCTGTGAGTGTGGCCACAACCCCCTCTGACTAGACTGCTATCCGAAGCGTGTCATTGACGAACGTTGTCCGAACGCCCGGCTATCGCCTGAGCCACTTAGGGAGGAAACGCCAGAAGGACTTGCGTGGGACGGGTGAAGGAGCGACCCCGAACTGCTGCGCCTTCTTGAAGCGGTCGCGGGCTCGACCTTCAGCGATCTTCTCTCTAGACCAGCGTCGAGCCCACATTACCTGGTTATGACGGATCCAGTAGTGAGATTGACAGTCGAAGCTCCAGTTTCCGACCGATGGACAAAGGGAAACGGAATTGCCGTCGAATGTCAGTCGCCAATCGGTTGGATCTAGGGGCGTGACGACCTCGTTTCCACACCCGCAGCAACACCTGTGCACAGCCGTAGCGAACAGTATTGACACGTACAATACACCATCAGTCAGGGCATCTGGGATGTGATCCACAAATTCGTGATTGAGCGAGTACCTTCGAGTCATGCTTGGTTCTCGTTGATCAAGTGATTCCCGTCTATCTGGTAAATGTTTGAATGCTCAGCCCGAAGGTCGACATAGAAGCCCATCAGCTTCTTCCACTTGATCACGGCTAGGGCCGCGTTCAGCGCGTTGAGGTCAGCAATCTGGATGTTACGGGAGTAATCATTTTCGCCATCGCCATCCGAGAACGGTACCGTTGAGTGAACATGGCTGCGAGCTTGAGGCGTACTGATGGTCACCCTCAGTTGGCCGAGCAGTGAACCGTCGACTTCGAGCACCCCCATTCCCACATCGATGAATGACACTCCAGATTCCTCCAGTTTTTCAATTGCAAGACGCCTACTGTAGCCTTTGTCAAGTGCCAGAAACACGAAATCCATTCCGCGCAGTTCATCAGCCGTCGACTCATCGAGGTAGTCGTGGACGACGATATTGCGCCGCATCTGAGAGTAGATGTTGCCAAAATAGGCTGCTTTCTGTTGTGCCGCGTTAAGAGCCTCAACGGACGGCGCACCGGGCGACCGAAACGCATTATGTTGGAGAAATCGGTCGCCATCGAACAGGTGGATCTCTCGCACCGGTGTTTTTGCTACCAAGTCGAGTATGTAGGAGCCGGTCCCGCCTAGCCCAACGATCGCTACTGCACCCAGCGCCAGTTTTTCCGTGACGGCACTGATGCCGGCACGGCTCGACGACGTGTCGATGTACCTAAAGACCGAGGCTTCATCCTGATTTTCAACGACCGCAAAGGTCCTAGCGGTGGCGCTCGGGTCCATCGATTGAGCTGGCCCGGAAATGATGCTCGCGTAAGTGGTCATCTTCTCGTAGTAGTCAGGGTAGCCTGCCTCCGGTTTACTTGAGAAGTTATGGTCGACCACCAGTCCGCTTGCTAATTCCTTGCGGCCACTCGAGTTAGCGATCTTCTTGAGCGGACGCCCTTCTTTGTCGCAAGGCATTTCTCCGGCGAACATCACAACATGGGTTCTCGGCCTTGTTGTGACATCACCTGCCAACGTCAACTCCGAAACCAGAGTGCCGCGCTCAATTTTCCGACTCTCCGTGACGTATGGGACTTGCTTCAGCAGGAGGTAACCGGATCTAACCTCGATTTCGTAGCCGTCGTCCCGGATCCGCTTGAGATCGGGGCTAAGAATTATCAGTTGCTGTGACATTGAAGATCGTCCCGTCTTGGATCTTTACGTTCTGGCCCTCGACGAGCGTTCCTTCTGGAGGCCGCCCAGCACCGTTCCTATAGGTGACAGTTATCATGATGTTCGGGCCCGAGGGCGGTGGATCGAAAGCGAGCCACACCACCTCATTGAAGGAGAGTTCACTAGACGTGACAACCTTCTTGCGCCCGTTCACGATTATCTCTACCCTGTCTTTGTTCTCTGTCATCTCAGATCCCCTTCCATGAACCAATATATTATATCAGTACCATTTACGGTACAGACTCTATAGTAGACCTTTTGGCCGGGCTGTGTCAATATCTTGTTGGTGCGGTGTACCATAACAAATACAGGAGGCGGCATGGCCACAGGCAAGCTTGAGCTCAATAACCTAGGTCGTCTCGTCGTGGCCGAGCGGGACCGGCGCGGTATGAGTCTTCGAGAAGCAGCAACCAGCATTGGAATTCCCTTCAACACTCTAGCGCGAGTCGAGAAGGGGCACATTCCTGACCTTCCAAAGTTCAAGAGATTAGTCGAGTGGTGCGGTGTCGATATCAAGCACTTTTTTGAATTAAAGGAGAAGGCCGTAGCCACCACGGATCTAATCGCCGAACATCTTCGGTCAGACCGCAACCTCCCTGCTGGAGCCGCGGAACAGATCGCCGGAATCGTCAACGATCTCTACCAGGCGCTGGCGCAACCCCAAAAAGTCTCTGCAGTGCATCTTCGGGCAGCGACAACATTCCGGCCGGACGCGGCTCGCGCCCTCGGGGCGTTGCTCAACGACCTGCATGACGCTCTCCTGAAGGAATCCACCGATGGCCCTGCGAAGAGGGTTTAAGTCCGAGGCGGAGAGAATCGCGCAAAGTGTGCGAGCAGAACTCGGACTGAGCGCCGCCCAGTCGGTTGTGCCCGAAGCGCTCGCCGAACTATTGGGCGTCGACGTTCGAGCGGGGGACGAGTTGATTCCCCGCAGGCGTTTCGTCGACCTCGAACACGTACAGCCCGGTGCCTTCTCGGCGTGCACGTTCCGGCCTTCCGCTGATCGAGTGGTGGTTGTATACAACCCTCTCTCCGCGAAGTCGCGCCGAAGGAGCGATCTCGCGCATGAACTCGCACACATTCTCCTAGACCATGAGTTGAGCCGGATTGAGAAGCTCAGTGATGTCACCTTCCTCTCGTGTGATGTGATTCAGGAAGAGGAAGCCGCCTGGCTATCCGGCTGTCTCCTTCTACCCCGGGCATTACTCTTTGCGAAAATCCGTAGCGGATCGAGCGCAGGCGAGATCGCAGAGACATGCGGAGTTAGCGAAGAGATGGTACGGTACCGATTGAACGTCACTGGCGTGGTCAGGCAAAACGAGGCACGGCTAAAGAGGCGCAGCGGACCGCGATAGTGCGAGAGGCGCTGGCGTAGACGCTCGCTGGGCCGTTCGGTATGGCCCAGTACTGTTTACTGTCAAGAATGGTGGCCCCAGGGGGATTCGAACCCGCCAAGTCCCTAGGTGCGTTCCAATCGCGGGCAAAGTGGACCCGCCGATAGCCGTTATATTCTACCTGCATTAGCTAGGCAGTTCGCCAATGTACACCAGTGCGGTCTTTGTCGCCGTATAAAGACTAGACCTTAACGTTTTCTGTGCGGGCTTCGTAGGTGCCGTCCGGGAGCTGGACGAACTCATAGTCGCCGAAGATGTGGGGCGCCTCCTTGAGCAACACCTGTGCCACCTTGTACTGGAGCCGGCGGATCTCCACTTCGGCGTGGCTGGAGACGCGTAGTTCGATGATATTGCGCCAGGCGCGGGCGTTGCCGGTGACAAAGATCATAGTCTCGGTGGCGTTGGGCAGGTTTGCTCGAGCGGCCTCTCGCACCATCTTGCGCCGCTCCGTGCGGCTCTTGATCTCCTGAAACTGGGGCCAGGCCATCATCCGCTCCACCCGCTCGACGTAGTTAGCCAGGTCCTCGGCCACTTCCTGGGTCCAGCGCTCTTCCTCCTCCGGATGGCCCTGGATGGCGGGCGGCATCACAAACTTGGCCTTGCCCTCGTCCACGTAACGCTGGGAGAGCTGTGAGTAGGCAGTGCCGGCGCGGTGCCGCACCAGCTCATGGGTGAGGGAGCGGGAGATGCCGGTGAATATGAAGCCCCAGACGGCGTGCTCCAGCACCGAGCCGTGACGAGAGGCCAAGATGTTGGCCACGTATTCAGGAAGCGTGGAGCGGCCTGTGCCGAAGGATACGTAGCAGAGACGGCCGGCGGACTCCACTACAAGCTCTGCGGGCCAGGGCAGGCGGTCCGCATAGTCCCAGGTGTAGCCCTCCCGCTGCAGGAAGCGGTCCAGCTCATCGTTGACCACCGTCTGGCGGGAAATGAGGTAGACTTCGGGCTCTTTGACGATGGGGGGTACGGCTTCGGTCGTCTGGGCGGCGTCTTGTCGAAGGGCCATAAGCGCTCCTGTAGTGCAACCCCGCGGTCGGTACTGGGGGGGTACGGCGACGGTTTTCCCCATTGTACCCTGCTCCGCGCGTGCTGTGCTAGCGGAGATTTCTGCTCGTGGGGGGTTATTCCTCTGTACCGCCCTTTGTTGTTGCTGTTGGAGGATAGGGCTATACTTGCATCGCATTTGACGGTGCGAACCGAGTAGAAAGAAAGGCGGCCCATGCACGCACACGGCGCTTCCTCCGCGGTAGGAGATGACGAGAACCGAGGAAAAAGCGCTTACCGATGGGTGATGCTGGGACTAGCCTGCTTCCTGTATGCCTCCTTCGCAATCGTCAACGCTTCTCTTGCGCCGCTAATTGCCCCTGTGGCCGAGGAGCTGGACCTGAGCCGCACGGCCATGGGGAGCATCCTGGGCGCGTGGCCCTTTATCTACCTGTTCGTTGCGTTGCCCGCGGGCACGGCCATCGACAAGTTCGGCTTGAAGCGGTCGCTCTTCGTGGGCATCACCCTGGTGGCGCTCTCCCAGCTGTTCCGGGTCGTGGCCGTAGATTATGTCACTATGCTCTTGGCGGTCGCGGTCTTTGGGCTGGGCGGGCCGTTCATCTCGGTGGGATGTCCTAAGCTCACCACTCTCTGGTTCAACCAGAAAGAGCTCCCCATGGCCATGGGCATCTACACCGCGGCGCCCTCTATAGGCAGCATCTTTGCCCTAGCCACCGCCAACAGTGTGGTGATGCCGCTGACGGGCTATAGCTGGCGGCTTACGCTGCTGTGCTACACGGCTATCGTTGTCGCAGCCGCGGTGGCGTGGCTCATCTTTGCCCGCAGCGAAGAGCGCGCGATGCCGGCGGGCAGTCCGGCGCAAGCGCCGCAGCTGTCCACCATGGAACTGTTCGGCGTCTTAATCCGCTTGCCGCTGGTGCAGATAGTGCTGGTCATGGCCATTGGCACCTTCATGGTGGGCCACGGC
The DNA here is from genome assembly GCA_965220215.1 of Dehalococcoidia bacterium. GTDB lineage: Bacteria > Chloroflexota > Dehalococcoidia > SHYD01 > SHYD01 > CBDDEI01. The sequence goes on along the minus strand of OZ244809.1, from coordinate 1,509,839 downwards.
TTTGGCAACTGGCTGCCTGAGGTGCTGCGAACCGGCGGGATGACTCCCTCGGAGGCCGGCTTCTGGGCGGCGCTGCCCACGCTCGTAGGCATAGCCGGCGCGCTGACCTTGCCCCGGTTCATTACTCCGGAGCGCCAAGTGCCCATGCTCATCGGCATCTTTGCGGCACAGTTGTGCGCTGCCCTCCTGGTGGGACTGACGAAGGGCCTAACGCTGCTTGCCGGCCTCTTCCTGCTGGGCATTGGCCGTGGGATTACCAACCCGCTGCTGCTGCTCTTCTTCGCCCGCTCACCGCAGGTCGGGGCGAAGAACATGGGCGTGGCGGGCGGCATGTACTTCACCGCGGGCGAGATGGGCGGCGTGACCGGACCGCTTATGGTGGGCCTGCTGGCCGACATGATGGGCGGCTTCCAGGCCAGCCTCCTCTTCATCGCGAGCGTCTGCGCGGTCTTAGTTGGCCTCACCTTTGTGCTGCGCTTCGTCTCTGCGAACGTGGCCCGCGCCGCGGCCGCGGAGGCCGCGGCGCAACCTGTGGGATCGTAGGCGCAACGCGAGTCCGGTACTTGCTAGGGGCTAGGGCCTCAAAGACCCGTTAATGGCCTTGGCGAAAACCCTTGAGGATGCCGTTCTGCGGCCATAGCACCCCCATCCTAGCCTTCCCCCATAGCAGGGGGAAGGAACAGAGGGCCGAGGTTCCTATACTGCATTTGTGCGCTTTAAGAACAAGGTGAGACGATGACCAGCGTGCCACTGCCAGGGAGATTGCGCCGGATCTACCGCGGCTGGATAGTGGTCGCCGCGGGTTGCCTTGCGGAGACCATCGCGCTGGGCGCAGGCGGCAGCAGCTTCTCCGTGCTCTTGCAGCCGATGAGCGCAGGCTTGAAGTGGAGCCGCACGCTGCTCACCGGCGCTGTGACTACGCAGAGCATCCTCAACCTGGGCACGTCACCGATCATCGGAACGGCCACGGACCGCTACGGCCCGCGCATCGTTATGGTAGCGGGTGCGGCAGTGGCGTCGGTGGGGTATCTCCTCATCGGCAGGATCGTGGACCCCATCCCCTTCTACATCGTCTTCGCGCTGGCTGGCGCGGCGGGCCTCAGCGCCTGTGGGCCCCTGGTCACCGAGACGGTAGTAGCCAAGTGGTTCACGCGCCAGCGGGGGCGGGCGCTGGCCATCACCGCCATGGGCCTGGACTTTGGGAACATCCTCATGGTGCCGCTGACGGCGCTGCTTATTGCAGCGGTGGGCTGGCAGGCGACGTGGATGGTGCTAGGGACGATCATTGCGATGGTGCTGCTGCCCGTGTCCACGGCGTTCATGTCCTCGCCCAAGGCAGGCGATGTGCCGGAGGACGAGGCAAGCTCCGCGCGCGGGCGGTCGGAGCAGACAACGGCGGTGTGGACGGCACGGGAGGCCTTCTTCAAAGGGTCGCTGTGGAAGTTGATACTGGCATTCAACCTGGCGAGCGTGGCGGCCAGTGCGCTGATCTATCATTTAGCGGCATATTTTCTGGATAGCGGGTTCACGCTGCAGCAGGCCAGCCTGGTGCTGGCGATGAACCGGGTCTTTGCTATAGGCTCCAAGCTCATCTGGGGCTTTCTGGCGGAGCGGGTGCCGGTGCGTTACTGCCTGGCGGGCAACAGCCTGGGTCGCGCGACGGGGTTCCTCATCCTGCTCCTGAGCAGCGATCCCCGGCGGGCCTATCTGTTTGCGCTGGTTGGCGGGCTCTCCGGCAACGCGTTTGGCCCGCTACAAGCGCAGATACTGGCGGACTACTACGGCAGCGCCAACCTGGGCGCAATCCGGGGTATCATGGCCCCCTTTGGCCGCACCTCCGGGCTGCTGGGACCGCTGCTAGCCGCGTTCGTCTGGGACCAGACGGGAAGCTACAACGGCGCGTTCTGGGTGTTTACTATTGCGCTGATGCTGAGCGCGGTTGCAGTACTGGCGGCCAAGCCGCCGAAAGCGCCGGTGCGGGCGGCTGACTAGGGCGATCGGCTAGTAGCGGCGTAGCTTTAATGCGCTTTACTAGCACCGAGAACAGGGGATGCGCTACACTGTGCGACACAAATATGTCATTCTGAGCGAAGCGAAGAATCTCGTCCCTTGCGGTGTGCCGCGGTTCTTCGGCCTGCTATTTGAGGCAACCTCCCTCAGCATGACGTGAGGTGGGTGAAAGGAGTGAATCATGGCAAAGATTGTATTAGGTATTGGGACATCTCATACGGGCATGGTAGACACCCCGCCGGATAAGTGGGAGGCCCACGGCGAGAACTTCGACAAGCGGCTGAAGGAACTGCTCTCCCACAAGCACGATGGCAGCGTGGCTCCCTACGAGCAGCTGTTACAAGAGGCGGGCGGCCGTTTCGACCACATGGTCGGCATAGAGCGGTTTACTGAGAACCACCGTCGCCTGAACCACGGCGCAGACGCGCTGGCTAAGGTTATTGCTGAGGTAAAGCCGGACGTCGCCATCGTTATCAGCGACGATCAGGATGAGATGATGTTTGAGGACAACATGCCCATGTTCAGCGTCTACTGGGGCGATACCTTTAGCATCAGGCCCCGGCGTGCGCGCGCCACTCCGGGAACGGCGGCAGCGGCAGCGCCTGTGGCAACGCCAGTGGTGAACCCAGGCGCCAGTGACCTGGAGATGGACGTGCCGGTGGACACAGACCTGGGCCTGCACCTCATCGAATACCTGGTAGACCACGACTTCGACATTTCACATTCGCGCTACATGAAGGAAGAGTACGGCGGCAGCATTGGCCCGGCGGGCTATGTGTGGTGGAAGCGGGAGACCGAGCCGCGTCCCCAGGGCATAGGCCACGGCTACACCTTTGTGGTACGGCGGTTGATGGACAACAAGCCGGTGCCCATTATCCCCATCATCCAGAACACCTGCTACCCGCCCAACCAGCCCTCGCCCAAGCGCAGCTATATGCTGGGCAAGGCCATTGCCAAAGCGGTGGAGGCGTGGGACAGCGACAAGCGAGTCATGGTTGTGGGTTCCGGCGGGCTCAGCCACTTTGTGCTGAACGAGGACCTAGATCGCCTGGCCCTGCGCGGGATGCAGGAGAAGAACGGGGAGATCCTCTCGACTCTGCCGCGTCCGCAGCTCATGTCCGCCAGCTCCGAGACGCTGAACTGGGTGGTCGCCTCTGCGGCAGTGGAGCACCTGGATATGGAGCTAGTAGACTACGTGCCTTCGCCGCGGACGCCCGCGGGCACCGGCGGCGGCTGGGCCTACGCCCACTGGACGTAGTGGTTAGGGCTTGCGTCCGCCCACAATAAAGGACGTGACGGAACTGAAGAAATTCCCCTGGCTGGCTTGCGCTTCAATACCTGCGAGCCAGCCAGCGCCGTCTTGGGGCGTGACCACTCCCGCCTCCTGGGCGCGTGCGACGATGCGGTTAAGGTCGTACTGAGCGTTGAAGGGCGCGTAATCGGTATCTATGACGGTCACCGCCTCGATGGTCACGTCCACTAGGCCGGCTTCCCGGAAAAGGCGCTGCAGCTGACGGCCGTTCCACCCGCCTAAGAAGCTATCGCACCAGAAGTTGACTATGCGCCGGGTAAGCGCGCGGTCGGGCGCGTCTATGGTGCGGGTTTCAATGTCCCGGTCCTGCACCGCCACGCGGCCGTTGGAGCGGAGGATGCGGGCCATCTGTTGCAGGGCGCGGTCTGGGTGAGCCAGGTGGAGGAAGGTGCGGTCGGCGCGGACGCCATCGTAGGAGGCATCCGGATCCTCTAACGCGTAGATGTCGGCTACGCGGAACTGCGCCGGGAGGCCCGTGCCCGCGACGCGCTGCTGCGCCAGCTCAACCATGTGCGGATCGGTGTCGATGCCTACGGCGAGGCCGTCGGAGCCAACCATCGCCGCGAGGGTCGCCACGTCCTCGCCGGTGCCGCAGCCCACGTCCAGCGCGTGCGCGCCTGGCTGTAGCTCCAGCAGGTCGAAGCTGCGCTGCTTGGCGTACTGCATCGCGGGCTTGGAGCCCTCAGCCCCCAGGAACTGGGCGCGCGTAGCAGGGTCAAGGCTCTGGTCAACGCTGTGGAGTCCGGAGGAGACCCGCGGGGGCGTGTTCTCGGCGTTCATCTGCTGCCTCCCACTATCCTTCTCTTTGCGAGCAGGTTGCGGCGAGTATAGGCGTCCCGCGGGGTGTTGGCAACCGCGGGAGCGGCGGCTCGGAGGCGCTAGCTGGGGGATGGCGTGCCGTCTGTCGCTTGCTCCACTTTCTGCTCCCTAAGCACCACGGCGACCAGGAAAGCCACCGCGTAGCAGGTGCCCACCAGGAAGAGGAAGGAGAAGCCGAACCCCAGGCTCTCCGCCCAAAAGGCGAAGGCTGCGGGCGAGGTGAGTGCGCCGAAGTGGGTCAGCGTACGCCAGATGCCGAAGAAGCGGCCTCGGGCAAAGTTGGGTGAGCGGTCGGAGCCAAGCACTTGCATGGTCCCGTTGGTGGTGCCGAGGGTCATGTGGGAGATGAGGAACGCGACGACATAGTAATGGAAGGGCAGCTGGAGGAATGCGGTTAGCGAGATGATGCCCAGCGTAGTGCCCAGAAGCGCGAAGGCGGGGGCGATGATGCCCTTGCGGCTGTAGCGGTCTATGAGGTAGCCAGAAATGAAGGGGACCGGCAACGCCACCAACGCGCCCGCCCCGCTCAGGAGACCGATAACAGCAGGTGACGCCCCGTAGGCGAAGGCAGCGTAGAGATTGAAGGTGCCGGTCTCGCCGCCGCGAGAAGTAGTAGCCAGGAACTGTATGCAGAAGAAGGTGAGCATCTGGGGCGTGAGGATGTACTTGAAGAGAGCCGACCACTCGCCCTGGTTTGCTGCATCCCCACCTCCCTCACCCTCGCCTTCACTGCGGGCGCGGCGGGTTTCCGGCACCAAGGCAAAGCAGGGCACGACGATGAAGAGCATCAGGAGCCCATGGAGTATGAAAGGCACGCGAATATCCCAAATAGCCAGCAGCCCGCCCATAGTAGGGCCAAGCAACAAGCCGACCCGCTGCAGGCCGGTCATCCACACTATCTGCCGGGCGCGCTGGTTGGCCCGGGCCGATTCTGTGATAACCGCCAGGCGCGCCTGCATCCACATCTCCACCGCGGCGCCGCCGGCAAAGCGGTAGATGAGCAGCTGCGGGTAGGAACTTGCCGTAGCAACGAGAAACGAGGAGATGGCGGTGATGAAGGGGCCGGCCAGCAAGATGGGACGACGCCCCAGCTTGTCCATGAGGATGCCGGTGGGGAAGGTGAAGAGCACCGCGCCCACTTGGAAGGCCACGAAGATCATGGCCGCCTGCCCGAAGCCTATATCAAAGGACTTGGCGTAGACCGGCAGCACCGGCGCGATGAGGCCGTTGCCTAACGAGATGATGATGGCCGGCAGGTAGAGGGAGAGGACGAGCTGTCGGCTGAGGACGCTGCGGTTGCTGTTGTCGGGTTGGGTCTCTGACATGCTGGGCTGCTCGGGGTAACCAGGCTATGGTATCACGGCGCAGGCGGGCGACGCGCGGTTAGCGGCGGGGCCAGAGGCTGCGGAGCTTCTGGAGAGCGCGGTCGGTGTAGGTGAGGGTAACGGGGTCCATGTGCCGCTGCGCCATGGTGAAATAGGGGCGGCTGACCCGCCGGGCGTAGACGTTGAACCCCTCCCGGCTGATAGCGCCCAGCGCCTCCCTGTAGTAGTCCACGATGTAGTCGTTGCCCACTTTGATGCCAGCCAGCACTGCGCCCTCGGCCACAAGAGTGGAGACGGAGAGAAGGGACTCGCCGCTGGTGTTGGATGCCTGCTGGAGGCGGGAATAGAGGGCGGCCATGTCTGCGGGGCCAGGGAGCTTCCCCGTGTTGCGGCGCAGCTCATTCCAGGAAGCCCGAATGCCGCCTACGCTGAGCGGCGGCACATCGATAGTATCTGCAAGGACGGCGGAGGTGCCTTCCAGTGAATCCAAGAGGTTCTCAAAGGAGCTCACGTTAGCGTGTTCAGCCAGGAGCCCGTTCCGCTTCAGCTCCGCTTCTAGCGCCCGCAAGTAGGTGCGGGTTCCGCCGGTGATGTCTGCGGTGGCGGCCAGCAGCCACAGGGGCGACCAGCCCACTTGGATGAGGCTGGCCATCTCCATCACGTTGCCTGCGGCTTTGCGCATGGCAAGCTGCTGCACCGGCATCTTGTCCTGCGCCAGCACGCCAAGCACACCGCCCACCAGTTCCACCGTGATGCGCAACCCTCGAGCGACCGTGGCTTGATAGAAGCGGGAGCCGCGCAGCCAGTTGGGAAGGAGAACCTCCGTGATCTGGTAGATCGCGCCGCCAAGGACTGCAGCCAGGACACGAACCAGCCGCTCCGGCATCGAAAGCGCATAGGCCATGGAGTACATGGAGCGCCGGCCCGCCACCGTGACAACGGTTGAGGGGGGTGGTTCAGGGCCTCTAGGAGTTTGCTCCTGTGGCAGCTCCTCTGTCATGTGCTCAGTGTCGTGGCGGTAGTTCCCATGCGTGAAAAGCATCCCAGCGCTGGTCAGCGCCCCGAATGCAGCCGTCTACGTCCTCTGCTAGCAGATAACCCTGCTGCACCATGGCTTCAGCGGCTTGGCGCACTTGAGCAAGGTAATCGTCCTTAGAGGCGTAGCGCTCTGCAATGGGCCGGCGGGGATCGCCGGTGGCGGCGCGCTCCTCGCTGGTGCGCGGAAAGGGCAAGGTGAAGCCAAAGAGGGGCGCGCCCGCGGTCATAAGGCCGGGCTGGCCCATCTCCGCAGCGCGCATGTTCCAGCCGTGGTAGGTGGCGAGAGGGACGAGGATATCCGGCAGGCGTACGCCCGCAACCTCGTTGCCATCGGCGTCCAAGGCGGAGACCAAGACGGCGTAGGGCTCGCCCTCTGCGGGAGGATAGGCGGGCTGGTCTGGGGAAGGCCCGAAGTCCAGGCGCGCCCGCGGGGGGACGGCGCTCAGGAAGGGCACACCGGGGATGCTCGTAAGCGGCGCTTTCAGGCTCTCCCTGGTGACTGCCGTTGCGTTATCCAGACGAGGGTGCTGGCTCGGCGGGGCCGGCGTGCCGTCCGACACCCAGCGGTCAAGGTTGGCTAGGGCTGCCCGAACCAGTGGGTTGTAGTCAACGGTGTTCAGAGGCAGCAGCGCCTTGAAGCCGTCCGGCGTGGTATCCCTCAGCGGCAGGGCGCCGGGGGCGTGCTGGGTACCGCTCATGTAGTAGATGCGCACATCCTCTGGCGGGTCCACGTCCACCGTGCCGGTAATGTCGGTATGGGTGAGTGATGCGCCGCTCCACCAGTACTCCATACCGGAGTTCATAGCGATGACTTTGGGCAGCGTGTTGCTGGCGATGGCGCGGGCCAGCAGGCCATCGTGTTGGCCGGTAACGGGGTCGCCCTGCTCCGTATAAGTGAAGGGGAAGCGGTTGCCGGGCGCGCGCAGGATGTTGGTGGAGGGCTGCGAGAAGCGGAAGTTGAACTCGCCGCGGCGTGAGCTGCCGGTGTGGATCATGAGGCCATCGAAGACTTGGCGGCCGTCCTCGTCCTGGTTGAAGCCCTCGTAGAGGAACTCCCGGACGAAGCGGCCGCTCATGGACTGGCCGAAGCCGTAGGCGTGACGCACCGCGCCGTCTAGGGGATTGGGGACGTTGCCGCTTCCGTACCTGAAGAAGGAGGCGGCGTCTCGCATAGAGACAAGCCCTAAGCCGGTGAGCTTGGCCCCGATGCTGGTGTAGGTGATCTCATAGACCTTGCCGGGCTCGAAACCGCTGGCGAGGTAGACGAAGTTAGGATCGGGGAGTACTGCGCCCTCCGCAGCACGGGCAAACTGCCACTCAGAGCGGTCGATGACCGTCGGCGGGGCATCGTGGTGTTCACGGACGGTGAGGGTAGCGGCGGGATCGTTGACGTCCGCCGCCTGCAGGGGCTGGTGCATGGCATCGGCCAGCCGCTGCATTTGAGTGGAACGGTTCGGCCAGTACTGGACGAAGGCCTGGCCGGTGATGCGCTGGCCGTTCTCTAGCGCTTCGGGAGCCTGGAACTGCATCAGGGTGCCTGGGCTGTCCGGCACGTCGCACTGGATGCCGGACCACAGCACGCTGATGCCCTGGCGCATGAGGTAGCCGTCGCCTAGGGGGATCTCCTGCGCTGGGTCCGCGGCCGGCAGCGCGTTGTTGAAGCGGGCGAGGGCTATTTTGTTGCCGCGGTTGAGCACGTCGTAGAGCAGGCGGTTCTCCGGCCCGGGCTGCACCGGCTTCAGCAGATAGAAGTCGGCGGTAAAGGTCACCCGACCCGACGAGTCGCGGGGCGCGAGGCCAATATCGCACACCCGCTGGTTAGCCGGATGCTCCGGGTCGACCGCAAAGGAGAGGCTCCCCTTCAGGTACTCGTACGGCCCCCACTCGCCGAAGGACTGGCCGCCCAGGAGGGGGCCGCTCGCTTGTATATCGATTGCAGTGATGGACATAATACCTCCAGACGCATCAAGGATAACGCTTAGGCGGCCAGCGCCGCCACTCCCGGCGGGGTGGGCCGCTTTGCCAGAAAGAAAAACAGGCTGGCTATGAAGCAGAAGACCGCAAAGAGGGAGAAGAGGGTGTCGTAGCCCCCAGTTCGGTCGTACACGATGGCAGCCAGCCAGGGCCCGCCTGCCATCGACGGCATGGTGAGGATGGTGACGTAGCCAGTCAGCGTGCCCACAATGCGGCGGCCAAAGTAGTCCGGCCAGATCTGTGCCTGTAGCTGTCCTAGCCCACCGATGACCATGCCCAGGGTAAAAGTGGCTACCGTGAGGCTAATACCCGGGTTGGCGAGGAGAAAGGCGGAGATGGCGGTACCGTAGCAGAGCGCGAACAGTGTCTGCGCACGGTGCACGCCAAAACGGGCGATGATGTAGCCCCAAACGGGCCTGCCGGCGACCGCGGCCAGGGCATAGCCACTGAGGGAGGTGGCGGCCATCGCGGCGGACATACCCTGAAGCTGCATGTAGGGCACCATGTGCAGGAAGATGGTGGAGCCGGGGAAGGATATCAAGAGCGAGCCCACCACCAGGCGCCAGAAGGTGCTGGTCCGGAGGGCAAGGCTTTGTGTCCAGGCGTCTTCCGGTACGGCTCTGGGCACTGCCGGCGGGTCCGTCGCGGATCGTGGGGGCGCAGGCTCGCCGTCCGGCTCCAGTCCCACGTCCTCCGGCCGCCTCCGCACAATGAGCCAGGCTAGGGGCGAGACTACGAACAGTTGCACGCCGCCTATACACGCCCAGACCCAGCGCCAGCCGAAGTTTGCAATAAGCCAGCTAAAAGGCGCAACCAGGGCGACGCCAGCCGCAGGGTTGCCGGTGCTGTAGATGCCGAAGGCCAGGGGGCGTTTACGAATGAACCAGTTAGAGATGACCGTCCTGGGCCCCAGGTTCTGCAACGCGGGGCGAGAGATTGCTACGCCCAGCCCGATGCAGAGGTAGTAATGCCAGGGTACCTGCACCTGGCTAACGAGGCCGAAGGAGATGCCAGCGACGATAGCGCTAATGGTCATGAGCATGCGGCCGCCGTGCTTATCGAAGAGAGGACCCATGAGCGCGGAGAGGAGGCTTGCGATAACGGCGGACACGGTGAGAACTCCGTAGATGGTTGAGCGGCTCCAGCCCAGATCGCCTTCCATTGGGCCTACCAAAAGGTTGAACAGAAAGGTGGTGGCGCCTCCATTGAGCATGAGCGCCAGCCAGGCGACAAAGATGATCCACCAGCCGCGATGGCGGGTCAATGGGCGGCCTCAGCGGAGCCGGTCACACTGCGAAACACTGGCGTACTCCTGCAATCTCTCACAATCTATCCATTCATCCATGCTCTTAACGGCGCGAGTCACCACTGTCTGGCGCGCCGCTCCGCTGCTAGCAAGGTGTTTAGTAGGGTAGCACTACGCGCTCCATCTGTCCGCCCAGGGCGCGCTCTGAGGGAAGTTCGTCGTGCTACTATTGCAACAGTAAGTGACACCTTAAAGGAACTGGATTGACACAACCTGAACTAGAGCAGCAGCTCGGCAGCGCAGAAGAGTTAGCGTCGCATGGCCGGTACGAGGATGCCCTATCCACCTTGCAAACCGCCATGGCACGCGCGGCAGCAGAGGGCCTCACGGGCCTTCAAGCCACGGCGATGTGTCACCGCGCCAAGATAAACCGCATCATGGGCGACACTAATCAGGCCGGGCGCGCCGTTCAGCAAGCCTTACGCCTCTACGACTCTGTGGGAGACGGGACCGGCCGGGCGCAGGCGCTCCTGGTCCAAAGCGAGATATTTGCCGACGAGGCCAGGCTTGCGGAGATGGAAGAGGTGAGCCGGGAAGCCATCGCGTTGAGCGAGGCCGCCTCTGCGCCGCTTGTGCAGGCTAGAGGCCAGACGCTTCTGGGCACAGCGCTCATCTACCAGGGCAGAGGCGAGGAAGCCAAAGTGGAGATCGACCGCGCCACCGGTGCCTACCGTTCCGCGGGGGACCAGCGCGGCGTGGCTACCAGCCTGCTAACGGCCGGGCGCATTGACCACATGCAAGGGCGCGTCTCCACCGCCATCCCGCAAATCACTGAGGCTCTGGGGATCTTCCACGGCCTCGGCGACCGCAGGGGCATGGCCGCCGCGTGCGTTGCGCTGGGGCAGATAAGACTGGAGCGGGGTGACGTTGAGCAGGCCAAAGTCTACGCCCGCCAGGGCAGCGAGCTGAACGATGGCACGGGCGAGCGGGGTATGCTCCTGCGCGCTACGTTGCTGATGGCTCAGGCAGAGGTGGAGGCCGGCGAGTGGGAGCCCGCGCGCGACCGTCTGTTGGCCGCAATGGAGCTCTGCCGCGCGCCGGACCAGCAGGGCATCCTGCCGGAGCTCTGCCGCACACTGGCCCAAGCCTATCTGGGCGGGCAGGCTGTTGAAGAAGCCCGCCGCTACGCAGAGCTTAGCATTGCAAATGCCTCTACTGAAGACGCCTACTCCCTGGGCACGGCTAACATGGTGCTGGGGCTGGTGCTGGTGGCAGAGGCCAAGCTGGAGGATGCGATTCAGACCTTCCGCCGGGGTGTTTCCTACCTGGAAGTAGCGGACGAGGCCTACGAGCTGGGCTGGGGGACGTTCTTGCTGGGTCAGGCCGAACTCGCGCAGGGGGACAGCGGCCGCGCCGCGCGGCACTTCCGGGAAGCGCGGGCGTACTATGAGGCGCTGGAGGCCACGTCTCGCGTGGCGCTGATAGACCAGTTCCTAAGCCAGAGCGCCTAGCTTCCGCAGCGTCGCCCGCTCAGCGGCGCGACCACGCTACCCCTATATCGCCGGGCATGGTGTTAGGGACGACTGTTTCCTTTCCTGTAGCGGCATCCAGGATGCAGATCCCCTCAAAGCAGATGTAAGCGATCTTCCCTCCATCCGGTGACCACTGGGGCTTGTAGCCAAAATGGGCGATAAAGCGGAGCGATGGTCGCCCGTCGTCATCTACCACGCAGACCCTGAAGCCGCAACTGTAGGCAATGAGCCGGTCTGTGGGGGACCACGTCAGGGAGAACTTGTCGCTCAACGTAGCGGTGACGCGTCTCTGGAAGCCGGTTGCCACCTCTATGGTGTAGAGCTGGGGGTAGAAGATGCGCTCAGAGACAAAGGCGATCTTCGTGCCGTCGGGTGACCATGCGGGCCGGCTGTCCGCGGCGCGGTGGTGGGTCAGGCGTTGTTGATTGCTGCCGTCACTATTCATCACGTAGATCTCGGTATTACCGTCTCTCGTGGCGACGAACGCGATCTGTTTGCCGTCCGGCGACCACGTGGGGCTGGTGTCCGTAAATGGATTGTCGGTGAGGCGGGTAATGTTACTGCCGTCACGGTTCATCACAAAGATATCTGTGTTGGGGAAGTCGTCCACAAAGTGCCAGAAGGCTATCTGGCTGCCGTCCGGTGACCAGGCTATGGGAGCCAAGCCCGCTTGGTTGTCCGTCAGGCGCTTCACGCCGGAGTCATCGGCAACGTATATCTCCCACTTGCCGGTGCGGTTGGAGCCGAAAGCAAGCGCGTCGCCGGTGGGCGACCACTGGGGCGTCAGGTCGACGGCGGGGTCATCGGTCAAGCGTTCTATCTGGCTGCCGTCCGGCTGTGCGGTGTATACTTCCGCGTTACCGTCCCGGTCTGAAACAAAGGCCAGTTTCCCCTCCGCCACTGAGAGCGGTGCAGGTGTAGGAGTGGGCGCAACTCGTCCCGCTGCGGAAACCAGCTCAAAGTAGCCGGGTGAAGTCCACTGAACCGGCTGGCCGTCGCCCTGGACGCGGGGCCGGACGCGCCAGTAGTGGGGTGCGTTGTCTTCCAAGGGCCGGGCATCCGGCACGGTGTAGGCGGTGGGGTCGCCCGGTTGGCTGGCTTGAGCTATGCCCCAATGGATGGATGCCCATTGGCCTAAGAAACCTCCCCCAAATGAGGCATCGCGGGTTATCTGTACCTCGTAGTAGAACACGTCGGTGCGGCGGTCAATCCAGGATAGGGTGGGTGTGACGGAGGCCACGGTGGAGCCGCGCGGAGGTTCGTGCAGGAATATGGTCGCGCTGGACGCTGCGGGAGTGCGGAAAGAGCGCTCAGCCCAGGGACCCCACGCAGAGTGGTCGGCTGGGAGAGGTGCGGGCGCATCAGAGGCGCGGACGGCCCAGGTGTAGGTCATGTCCGGTAGGAGGCCCTGCCATTCGGGCGGCTGGGGTATCTGCAGGGATTCGACTGCGCCCAAGAGGAGGTTCAGCGCCGGGCCGTCATCATCCCAGGGGTTGACCCGTACATGCACCTGAGTGGCGCCCGCAGGCAGCGACCACTCCAGGGTTGCCCCAATGCGATCGAGCCGGGCTTGGTCGAGAGGCGCGAGTAGATCGGGCGCCGGCGAGGCGCTATGCGCCGGAGGGGCGTCCGCAATGAAGAGGGCGGACAGGCCAAGGACGAGACCGAGCAGCGCGCCGAACTGCTGGCGTCGGTTGGAACTTAAGTGCGGCATGCGTAAGGCCCCGGCTTACCGAGCAGCCAGCTCCTGGCGTAGAAGCTGCACGGCCTGGGTCATGGCTTGCAGCTTTCCGAGGGCCGACCAGCGCGGCAGGTACTTCATGCCGCAGTCCGGAGCGATTATCAGGCGCTCAACGGGGATATAGCGGAGGGCTGTCTGCACCCGCCGGATGATGGTCTCTACGGACTCGACCTCCTCATTGCTAAGGTCGAGCACGCCCAGGATCATGGTCTTGTTCCCCATCCGGGCTAGCACGGAGAGATCGAGTTCAGGTTGCGCCGTCTCTATGGATATCTGGTCGACAGCGGCGTCCGCCAGCTCTTCCAGGAAAGGGTACTGGTTGGCGGGCTTGTCCTTGACCATTGCGCCGTAACCAAAGCAGGTGTGCAGCGCGGTGACCGCTTGCACGCCCTCCAGCGCGCAGTTGATGGCCTCCACCGCGTAGCGCCGGGCCGGCTCCAAGCGGGCCTGGAGGTAGGGCTCGTCTATCTGCACCACGTCTGCGCCCGCAGCCGCAAGGTCCCGGAGCTCCTGGTTCACGGCGGCGGCAAAGTCCAGCGCCATGCTGCGCTCATCGTTGTAGTGGTTGTCCACGGCCTGCTGGCTCATGGTGAAAGGCCCCGGCACCGTAATCTTGATGGGGCGGTCTGTGTTGGCGCGCAGGAACTCCACGTCCCGCACCTGGACGGGCCCGCGGCGCTTGAGGGGGCCGGTGACCCGCGGCAGCATGTCCGGCTGGCCGCGGCGGCTCAGGCCCTGGGCCGGGTGAGCCAGGTCGATGCCCTCCAGCGCATTGGCAAAGCGGTTGGAGTAGCTCTCCCGCCGGGACTCGCCGTCACTGATGATATCGATGCCGGCCTGCTCCATGTCGCGGATAGCGAGCCGTGTGGCGTCATCCTGGGCCTGCTCCAGAAACTGCTCCGGCACGCGCCAGATCTCTCGGACTGGTACTCGCGGCGGGACGCGATGGGCGAGTTGCTCGCGGTCGATGAGCCAGTCGGGCTGGGGGTAGCTGCCGACAACGGTGGTAGGGAGTAGGGGGAGGTGTTGGAGGGGATTGGCTACCATATTGCCTCGTGTTGGTGCTAGTATAGCCCATTACTAAAATATGGAGGTGCGTCATGGCGAGCGCAAGGCAGATACTCCGTCTTCAGGGCTCCGGAACCAGGCAGAACGACGCGGGCCCCGCCCCCATCCCCGACGGCGTGAAGCTGGGAAACATGGTGTTCTCCTCTCTGGTAGCTCCAAGCCGCGACCCGGCGACCAACGCACACTTCCCCGATGCCGAGCGGCAGGCGGAGTCCATGTTCCAAAACCTTGAGAAGATGCTGGCGATGGCTGGCGGCACGCCGGACAACATCGGCCAGCTGACGCTGTACTTCAAGAGTGAGGACGCCCGCGGGCCTATTAACAAGGAGTGGGTGAAGATGTTCCCGGATGCCAATGACCGCCCGGCGCGCATTGTGGTGTATCGGGACTTTGGCAGCGGCGGGCTGCTCTTCGAGGCGTCCTTTATCGCGGTGCTGTAGCTGTAATCGTACTGTGGATGCGTTGCCAGGAGACAGCACACTAGCACGATGACCGAGACTAAGAGAGACACTGGACCCCTTTCCTGGGCGCTGGTAGCATCCCTGTATCTGCCCGCGTTGGTGGTGCATCTGGGGCAAGGCATGGTACATCCGGTGCTGCCGCTGTACGCGCGTTCCTTTGAGATTGGCGTGGCTGAGGCGTCGCTGATCTTCGTGACGTATCAGCTTGGGGGTTGGCTGTTTACGTTGCCCACTGGGTTAGCGTTGGACAAGCTGAGCCGCAGGGCGGTGCTCCTTGGCGGCATGGGCTCCACTGCGCTCGCGGCGTTTTTGATGGCGATTGCTCGCACCTATCCGGAGCTGCTGATCTACCGCTTCCTGGCGGGTGCAGCGAACGAGATGTGGTTCCAGGCGCGCATGACCATCATCACCGCCACGGTAGCGGACAACCAGCGGGCGCGGCAGATTAGCTGGATGCTGGGACTACAGCGGGTGGGCCAGCTAAGCGGGCCGGCGCTGGGCGGCCTGCTGGCGGGCGCTCTGGGGCTGTGGTTCCCCTTTATGCTCCACGGCCTGATGATGCTGCCGATGATACTCCTTACCGTGATATTCATTGGCCAAGGAGTAGATGCCAAGCCAACCGCAGCCACGGAAGCGGCCCAACCAACAGAGTCGAAGGGGTTCTGGCGAGAGTTGCGGGTGGTGCTCACGCCTCAGGTGCGGTGGTTCTTCCTGGTAACGGTATTTGCATCGCTCTGCCGCGGTGGAGAAGGCGCGAACTTCAACCTGTACGCGGTGTACGAGTACGGCGTGGGGCCGACCACCCTGGGTTTTGTGAGCGCCGCGGCTGCGGTGGTGGCGCTGCCTATCCCCTTTATGACGGGCTACTTCATGGACCGCTGGGGCCGACGCAAAGTGATCATGCCGGGCTTCGGGATGCTGGGCACGGCGCTGCTGATCATGGCTATCGGCGCGTTCTTCAAGGCGCCCTTCGCGTGGTTTGTCATTTCTTTCTGCATTGTGCAGGCAGTGCAAAGCACCACCAATGGTACGATGCAAACGCTGGGGTCCGACATGGCGCCGCGCAATGCTATCGGCCGCTTCATGGGGGTGTGGCGCACGGTGCAGCACATGGGCTCGCTGATATCTCCGGCGCTGTTTGCGGTGGTGGCGCAGTTCGCGGGCTTTGGCAACGCGTTCTTGTCGATGGTGATCGCGGGCTACATGATTCTGCTCATCGTGGCAGTGGTGCTCAAAGAGACCCGGCCGGGCACGGTCACCACGCCTGCGGCCTCATAAGAAGACCCCCGCCCGAATCTCCGAGACTTAGAGTACTGATCCCTAGCAGGGTGTCGAAAAGGGATGTAGGCTTTAGTTTAAGGCGGCCGACAGCACACCGAGCCCAGCTTATGATCCAAACGCCGGAGGGACAGACTCATGATAACGCCACTCATCCCCCGTAAGCTCCTTTTCGGCAACCCGGACAAGGCTTCGCCCCAACTCAGCCCCGACGGGCGTTTCCTCAGCTATTTAGCCCCGGTGGATGGGGCCCTCAACGTTTGGGTCGGGCCGGCCGACGACCCCGCGGCGGCCAAGCCGGTTACTGGGGAAACGGGTCGCGGGATACGGTTCTACGGATGGGCGTACACCAACAATCATGTCGTTTACATCCAGGACCGGGACGGCGACGAGAATTGGCATGTGTACCAGGTTGATTTGACTGCCGGAGAAATTCGAGACTTGACTCCTCTTGAGGGCGTGCAAGCTCGCATCGAGGCGGTAAGCCCGAAGTTCCCCGATGAACTGCTGATCGCCTTGAATGACCGCAATCCCCAGTTCCACGAAATATACCGGGTCAACATTAACACTGGGGAAAGACAACTTGTTCAGGAGAATGATCGATTCATCGGATTCACTACCGATGAGGATTTTAACGTACGTTTCGCCGCTCGGTCGGCCCCTAATGGGGGCAACGAGCTTCTGAGCAAGACCGAGGATGGCGGGTGGGATTTGTTTGCTAGTATCGCTATGGAGGATAGTCTCAACACCGGTCCCATAGGGCTCGACCGGGAGGGCCGGGTGCTGTACATGACCGACAGCCAAGGCCGGGACACTTCTGCCCTGATCGCCATCAACCTCGACACCCAAGAACGCGCCGTTCTCGCCGAGGACACTAGGGTCGATGTCAGCGACACGATGGTACACCCCACGGAAAAGACCATCCAAGCCGTCGCCTTTACCAACACGCGCAAGGAATGGCGGATTTTGGACGACGCCATTGCTCCGGACCTAGAGTTCCTGGGAACGATAGCCGATGGCGATATTCAAGTGATCAGCCGCACTCTGGACGATAACTACTGGCTGGCGGCCTATTTGCTGGATGACGGCCCGCTCCGATACTACCTTTATGACCGGACGAGCAAGGAAGCCCAGTTCCTGTTTACCAACCGGGAAGCGCTGGAGGGATTGCCGTTAGCCAAGGTGCACCCGGCGGTAATCAATTCACGCGATGGGTTGGACTTGGTGAGCTATTACATGCTCCCCCTTGAGAGCGGTCCGAATGGAACGCAGCTTCCCTCTCATCCTTTGCCAACCGCCCTGCTAGTCCATGGCGGACCCTGGGGACGGGACGATTGGGGATACAACCCGGTGTACCAGTTGCTGGCCAACCGGGGATACGCGGTCTTGAGTGTGAATTTCCGAGGTTCCACCGGTTTCGGCAAAAATTTTATCAACGCCGCCAACTTGGAATGGGCCGGCAAGATGCACGACGACTTGGTCGACGCGGTGCAATGGGCTATAGACCAAGGGATTGCCGACCCCCAAAGGATAGCGATACTGGGCGCCAGCTACGGCGGTTATGCGGCCCTAGTGGGACTAACCTTTACCCCCGACACTTTTGCTTGTGGTGTGGACATAGTAGGGCCCTCAAACCTGGTAACCCTGCTCAACACCATACCGCCTTATTGGGAGCCCCAGGTCGAGATGTGGGCCACCCGGGTTGGCGACCACCGAACTGAGGAGGGCAGGGCGTTCCTAGCCGAGCGTTCTCCGCTGACTCACGTAGACCGAATTAGCAAACCATTGCTCATCGGTCAGGGGGCCAACGATCCCCGGGTTAAACAGGCTGAGTCCGAGCAAATTGTCCAAGAGATGCAGGACAAGAACATTCCGGTAACTTACGTGCTCTACCCGGATGAAGGCCATGGGTTTGCCCGGCCCGAAAACAACCTTTCCTTTTTCGCTGTCACCGAGGCCTTTTTGGCCGAATGTTTGGGGGGCCGCCACGAGCCGATGGGCAGCGATTTTGAAGGTTCGTCTATCACCGTCCCCAAGGGGGCCGAGTATATCCCAGGTCTAAAGGAAGCGATCGAATAGTAACGTTCAAAGTTCTTGTAGAGCATCACGCTCTGATCCAGGAAGCGCTCTCCCTCATACACCGTTGCCGCTCGTCCTAGTGTGGGCTTCCCCAGTGTCTACTGCTGGGGCGTGGTAACCGGCGCAGGCGCTGTGAAGGGTCGCGGCATGGTGTAGAGCACCGGCCCCGCCAGCGAGGTGCAGAGGCCCAGGACAAACCACGCGGGGCGGTAGGTGCCCAGCATATCCACGGTGATGCCCACTACCACTGGCGCTATCAGGCCGTCGACAATGGCGGAGCTCTGGAGCATGCCCTGGATGCTGCCCATGGCTCTCGTGCCAAAGTAATCGGCTTGGAGGGCAGCGCGCAGCGGGTTGGAGCCACCTGATGCAGAGCCGTAGATCAGCACAAAGAGGACTAGCAGAGGGGTTGAGTTAACGCCGCTCAGGAGGAGCAGGCCCGCCGCTTGGAGGGTAAAGCACGCGGCAAGGAGCTTCTTCTTGTCTATGAAGTCGCCCCACCAGCCAAAGAAGAGGCGTCCGGGGAGGGAAACCAGCGGAATGGCGCCCGCGGCCAGCACCGCGACTTGCAGGGAGAAGCCCTCCCGCAGCAGCGCCGGGACGAGCAGGGTCATGATGGGCGTGGTTCCCAGGCCAATGAGGGTGAACGCGCCAAGCAGATGCCAGAAGGCCCGGTTGCGGAGCGCCCTGCCCAAGGTAAACTCCTCGCTGGGGCTAATGCGGTTCGCGCCGCCGCGCTGTTCGCCCGCGCTCTCTGGCGATGGCTGCTCACGGTCGCCGTCCGGCAGCTGTCCGGCGCGCTGCGGGTCGTCTTTGAGGGTCGCCGCCAGCGGCAAACCCACCACCCACATGAGCACTGCCAGTACTCGCAGTGCGCCCCGCCATCCAAGGCGAGCGATAAGCAGACCCATAGTTGGCGCGTTCAGACCGCCGAGGCCGGTGCCCAGCATGAGCAAGGTGAGCGCCCGGCTGCGCCACCGCACAAACCACTTGGCCACCATGACCGCGGCTATGGTGGGGTTGGCCAGGCTGTGGCCGGGCGAGATGATGAGGGAAGCGAGATAGAAGCCGAGGAGGGTGTTCACGTTGCTTAGCACCAGGCAACCAGCGCCCATGACCAGGACGCCCACCGCCATCATGGCCCGGGCGCCGAAGCGGTCTACCAGGATGCCCGCAATCGGTGAGCCCAGTGAGCGGACTTCCGACCGCAGGGAGAAGGCAAGGGCGATGGCCGCGGTACTCCAGTCCAGCTCCTTTTGGATGGGATCGATGATGACGGAGAAGCCGTAGGCGATGAAGCCCGCACCCACGTGGTTGATGACCACGCACGCGACAATGATCCACCAACCGTAGAAGGGGTTGATGTCGCGCAGTAGCGGTATTCGGGAAGCTAGGTTCACGTGGCGGTTCCCTCGATTGCCGCTCAGGCCGCGGGTTCGCAATCGTGCAGATTCTACGCCGACGGTAGGGAGCGCGCAACGCGCCTAGCTGTGGTGGTTAGGATGGGCTAGAGGGCGCTGGTTCCTGCTGCCGCTGGGGTGTCTTGAAGAAGAAGCCGACAAGGATGGGGATGGCAAATGCAAAGATCGCAAGGCTCATGAAGGCCAACGCGTAGCTGATGCGCTCTGCAACAAAGCCAAAGACGCCGGGGCTAACGGCTGCGCCCACCGAGCCAATGAGCCGCCAGACGGCAAAGAAGCGCCCGCGGGCGTTAGCGGGGGCCACGTCTGTGGCGAGGATCTGGCCGGTGCCCTGGGTGGTGCCCTGGGTGAGCTGCGTGAAGAGATAGGCCGCCACAAAGAAGGTCAAGCTGCCGGGGAAGAAGGAGGAAGCGGCAATGATGATGAGCGACGAGCCGTAGGCCGTCCAAGCGGGGATCGACACAGCCTTCCTGCCGTACTTGTCCCAAAGCCAGCCGGTGATGAATGGGACAGGAAGGCCCACGATGATGGCTGCGGTATTCAGGAGACCGAGCTGGCCTGCATCGATGCCATAGGCGTAGACCGCGTAGAGGCTGAGCGCGCCGTGCTCATTGCCGCCCCGCGCCCAGTTGACGCTGAACTGCACGGCCAGCACCACAAGGATCTGGGTGGCCAGCATCAGCAAGAAGAGTTCTCGCCAGCCGAGCTCCGCTTGCGCTTCTTCCTTTGGCTCACCCTCTTTCTGGCGGCCGCGCCCCGGAGCGCTTTCTTTTATCAGCAGGAAGCTGGGGATGATGGCGATAAGTGTTAGCACCCCATGCGTCCAGAAGGGAACGATTGGGCCAAAGGCAACGGCCAGGAAGCCGCCTAACGCCGGCCCAAAGAGGGTGCCGGCTCGGGCCATGCCCTGCATCCAGTTGATCTGCCGCCCCCGCTGGTCGTAGGCCGCAGTGTCCGCTATTACGGTGAGCCTGGCCTGCATCCAGAGTTGCGTGGCTGCACCGCTAACGCCGCGTAAGAAGAGCAATTGCCAAAAGCTGCCGGAGAGGGGCGTGAGGAAGGAGGCAATGGCGGTGAGGATAGGCCCCGTGAACAGGACCGGCCGGCGGCCCACCTTATCCAGGAGGTAGCCGGCGGGAAGGGTGATGAAGAGCGTCCCGACCTGCCCGACGACGAAGACCAGGGATGCCTGGCCGAGGCCAACGTTGAAGGACCTGGCGAAGGTGGGGATTACCGGAGCGATCATGCTCTGCCCTAACGAAAGCATGATCGCGGGGACGTAGAGGGAAAGGAACTGGTGCTTAGAGAGCACTCCCTGTGACCGGTCTTCTGCCATTTATCCTCTTAACGCAGTCGCCGGCTAGCCTAACGGGGCATCGAGGCTGTTCCCGGTGCGGGCGTTACCCCCCGTGGCATTTCTTGTACTTTTTGCCGCTGCCGCACGGGCATTTTTCATTGCGGCCAATCTTGCCGCCGTGATCCTGAAGCAGCCGCCGCTTCTCCTGACACGAAACGCAGGTGCAGGCCGGTGGGTGGTCGGTATACCAACTAGCTCTGGTCACGAGTTGCTACTCCTCAGCGGATTGTGGTTTCTGACAAGTAGGGGGCGGATGCAGTAAAGCACGCCGCGGCGACGATGGTCAAGCTAGCGCTTACCTTGACCGCTTAGTTTAGGGGCAGCAACACGCACCTTCCGTACGGAAGGTGCGTGTCTTCTATTGTTAGCCTCTTTGGCGCTTATTAGGCAGGGCTTTTGCCGCGCTTGGCGGCTGCCTCTAGATGGCCGTGCCGTATACTACTCGCCGCCTCCAAGCACTGCCACACACTGGAGCTGCAAGAAGTTGCCTTCTGGTAGGTTGCTCTCAATGGCGTGACGGCCGGGGCGGGAGTGCTCGTCCGGGAACATCTTGAGCCAGGGTGCGTTGATCGCGTTGCGTTGGGCGCGGTCCTTCATGTAGACCGTGACGTAGATGATGTCGTCGGGAGTGCCGCCGGCCTGCTCAAGGAGTGCCCGCATGTTGTTGAAGGCATGCTCCGCCTGGGCTTCTGCCGTGGGTGGCACCTTGCCGGTCTCAGGATCGGTGCCGAAGATGCCGGAGCTGTACACCATGTTGCCAATCTTGCTGCCCATAGGCAGGGGATTGCTGTGGCCGATGCCGGGAACCTCTAAACTCTGACGCTTTGCCATTGTCCTATCCTCCTTAATGATTGCTTGTTGAACCCTCTTTCAGCCCGCGATCACGTGACAGGGCCGATGGGAGAGGTGTAACCCAACAGGGCGCGTGATGTCAACGCTGTGCTAGGAGCGAGGGTAACGGGCAGTGGCGGAAGCGTGCGCTAGTCGGGGACGTTGCCGTCTAGGACGCGGACAACGCTGGTAACGCCTGCAAGGGAGTCGATCTTGGCCATGACGCGGCTGAGCTGGCTCATGCCGGTGGTTTCCAGCGTGAGGAGGAACTGTGCGGTGCCGTCCTGCTGGGCCGCCTGGTAGGTGCGCAGGATGTTGATCTTCTCAGAGGAGACGGTGCTGGCAATGTCCCGCAGCAGGCCAACCCGGTCGATGGCGGTAATGCGCACGGGCACGGAGAAGAGCTGGCTGGCGGCGCCCCACTCTACGGAGATGAGCCGCTCCTTCTCGTCCTCATTGAGGATATTGGGACAGTCGGCGCGGTGCACAGTGACGCCGCGGGCGCGTGTCACGTAGCCGGCAATGGCGTCGCCAGGCACCGGGTGGCAACAGGAGGCCAGGCGGGTGAGCAGGTCGCCCACGCCGCGCACGCGAATGCTCTGGGTAGTGGTGGAGGGCATAGGCGCAGGGAGCGTAGACATAGGGATGGGCCGCTCCTGCTGGGCCGCCAGCTTGATGCTGATGGCGCCGGGGTTCACGTCGCCGTAGCCAACGGCGGCAAAGAAATCGTCCACTTTGCTGAACTTGAAGAGCTTGGCGACTTCCAGATCGGAGAGGGTCACACCCAGACGGGTAAGCTCACGGCGCACCAACTCTTGCCCGCGCTCAATGTTCTCGGGCCGGGCCTGGCGGCGGAACCACTGCCGGATGCGGGCGCGGGCCGCGGCGCTCTTGATGTAACCGAGGTTGGGGTTAAGCCAGTCCAGCCGGGGGCCGCGGTCGCCCTTGCCGGTCATGATGTCCACCACGTCGCCGGTCTTGAGGGTGTGGTCCAGGGGCACGAGGCGTCCGTTCACCTTTGCGCCTACGCAGCGGTGGCCCAGTTCCGTGTGCACGCTGTAGGCAAAGTCGATGGGCGTGGACTCCGCAGGCAGGTCCTTGATCTCACCCTTGGGAGTGAAGACAAAGACGCGGTCGTTGAAGAAATCGGTCTTGACCGACTCCACGAACTCCTCCGCGCCTTGCACCTCTCGCTGCCACTCCAAGAGTTGCCGCAGCCAGGTGAGCTTCTCTTCGACGTGCAGGTCAGAGCCAGTCCCTTCTTTGTAGCGCCAGTGGGCGGCCACGCCGTACTCGGAGACGTAGTGCATCTCCCGGGTGCGGATCTGCACCTCCAGCGCGTGGCCGCCGGGGGCCATCACGGTGGTGTGCAGCGATTGGTAGCCGCTCTCCTTGGGCATAGAGATATAGTCGTCAAAGGTACCGGGGAGGGGATGCCACAGGCTGTGAACCACGCCCAGGACGCCATAGCAGTCCTGGAGGTTCTCTACCAGGACGCGCAGGGCCAGCACGTCGTAGATCTCGGCCGGGTTTTTGCCCTGGGTGGCGTACTTTTGGCGCTTTTGGGCAATGCTGAAGATATGCTTGGCGCGGCCGGCGACCTCGCCCTTGACGGCTGCCTTATCTAGCTCCGCCTGAAGCAGTCCACTCACCTGCTCAATGTAGGCCTCCTGAGTGGCGCGGCTGGTGGTCAGCATCTGGCTGATCTCTTTGTGCTGGGTAGGGTCCAGGTAGCGGAAAGAGAGGTCTTCCAGCTCCCATTTGAACTGCCAGATGCCCAGGCGCGTGGCCAGGGGCGCGTAGATCTCCAGGGTTTCCCGGGCGATGGCGCGACGCCGGTCGGCAGGGAGGGCCTGGAGGGTGCGCATGTTGTGGAGGCGGTCTGCCAGCTTGATGATAACCACACGGATATCCTCGGCCATCGCCAAGAGCATCTTGCGGAGGTTCTCTTCCGGACTGACCGCGTTGGCAGGACGATGCTGGTCCTGAAGGGCTGTTTCGGAGAGGGCGATCTTGCTGAGTTTGGTGACGCCGTCTACCAGGACGGCGACTTCCGAGCCGAAGCGCTTCTGCAGCTCCTCCAGGGAGACGCCGCAGTCCTCCACGGTATCGTGTAGCAGCGTCGCCACGATGGTGGACGCGTCCATGCGGAGGTCTGCCACCAGGCAAGCGGCTTGCAGCGGGTGCTGGACGTAGGGCTCGCCGGACTTGCGGAGCTGGCCCTGGTGCGCCTCCACCGCAAACTCGTAGGCGCGCTCAATAACCTCTAGCCGCTCTTGGCTCAGATAATCGCCCACATGGTGCTTAAGGTCGGCCACGGTGAGCAGCTTGGGCCGGATAGAAGCGGTTTCTATAGAGAGGTTGGTCACGGTACGCCTGCGCAGTTTATGTCGCTTAATTGTGCTCAGTATAAGCCGTTAGGTGAAGCAGGAGCAATCTCTTGGCCATAGCTGGAGAGAATGGGAGTACACTAGCGACTGTTGCCCAACGGCACTGCTGAAGGAGGCGAGCTAGCGTTGGAAACGGATCTGGATGTTGCGATTGCCGCCGCAAAGGCAGGGGGCGCCATCCTTAGAACGCAGTTTCGGCGAGGCGGCCTGGATCGCATCCACAAGGGCCTCCACGATTTCGCAACCTCCGCAGACCTGGCGTCTGAGGCTGCGATCCGTGAGGTGCTGGCTAGAGAGAGCAAATGGCCTGTGTACGGAGAGGAGACAGGGTGGGATCGCGCTGAAACGCCGACCGCCGGCCACGCCTGGTACGTGGATCCGCTGTGCGGCACAATGAATTATTCCTCGGGCATTGGGATGTTCTGTGTAAATGTTGGGCTTGTGGTTGACGGGAAGCCGGCACTTGGAGCGGTGTGCGATCCTGTGACAGGAGAGGTTTTTGCCGCGGCGGTAGGGTCTAAGCCGGGGGAGGTCGCTATCACTAGTGAAGGCGTGGTGGAGCATGCCGCTCCCAGCGCTCAGAGCGGACTAGTGGACCTGGATTTCGGCAAACCGCGCCTGGGCAAGAGGAGCTACCGAACATTTGAGATGGCCTTGCTTCCGGCTTTTTCAGACCGCTTCTATCCTACACTTCTTGGCAGTAGTTTGGCGGTTGCCTATGTTGCGACCGGCAGGCTTGCGGCGTTCGTGGATGACGCCGCAGAAGGAGCAGTCCATCTAGCCGCAGGCGTCGCGCTCTGCCTAGCTAGCGGCTGTGTGGTATCGGATATTGCAGGAAACCCCTGGAATACCGCTGCACGGGGAGTGATTGCCGCCGCTAACCAGGAAGTCCACGCGCAACTCTTGAAATGGAGTCGCGAGTTAGACCTTTAGCCGTCCGAATGTCACGGTTATTTTGCTATTTGTGGCACAACTTGTTGCATGCTACGACGCCATCTCGTTAACTAGAACAAAGCTGCTAGTGAACGCACGTTCTAAAATTAACGAGAGAGGCTGCAGAAAGTGGAAATTATATGGGGTGAGCCACAAGCTGTTGAGTTGAGCTGCGAGACGATTGAGCAGGGATTTCTGCCTCGGGAAAAATCCGTGATCTTAGTTGTAGATGGTACAGAATACTTGGCGTTTGTTCCTGATTCACAAGTGAATGAAGCGAAGAATACACTCAATGCCATCCTTCTTGGAAAGTGGCCGGATGGAACGTTTCTCGTTGAGTTGCCGGGAGAAACGTTGACCTCTGGTTCAAAACTGAGAGTTACGCAGGATCTGCTTATGTATCGCTAAAATACAAGGGGGTATGATTGATACTTAGTGACCGGGAAATGCAACAGGAAATTGAACGCGGTGAATTAATATTTAGTCCTCCGGTTTCCGAAGTTGATTACTCCACTACAGCAGTTGATTTACACCTATCGGAGACTTACTGGGTGCCCAAACAGCCCCATGCGGCATTGCAGACATCTGTCAAACTTAACCATACAAGCGTCAAGGAACTCATAAACGAGCTTTATGAGAAAAAGACCATTCCGCCTGAAGGAATAAATTTAAGCCAGTCTGATTTTATCCTGGCATTAACACGTGAACATGTTACTCTCCCGCCACATTTACATGGATGGGTAGAAGGTAAGAGCACTCAGGCGAGGTATGGCCTTGTAGTCCATATGACCGCACCCACGGTTCACGCAAAGTGGGAAGGGCAATTGATGTTGGAGATGAGCCTTCTTGGGAAGTGGGAGTGTACCCTTGTACCAGGGATGGCAATTTGCCAGCTTATATTAGCGAGAGTAGGCATGCCACCTCGTACTACGCGTGAGAGCGATTGGAAAGGTCAGAATCCCTCGCAACTTCTTCCCCCAAAGCCCTAGAACAAAGATTCATACTGCTTGTAAGCAAGGCCGCTCTATCCGTTTTCCTCGTTATCTTCCTGCTGAATCGATTCTTCAACATTTTGCTGCGCTGTCCTAGCACGAGCCCTTGCTCTAGCCACTACACCCAACGCATCCCAAACACGGTTAAAGTCTTCCTGTTCTAAAAGTGCAATATCTTCCTCGTGCACGCCGAATAGCAGATTCCGATCCTCTTCTTTTCTGTCTTGTGCCGGTAAGTTTGCGGGCGCCAGCTGATCAGCCTCTACATTGCGAGGACGCATCGCTTGGCTTTGTTGACGTCTAGCTTGCTGGGGGCGTTGCACCATCTGACGCTCTCTAGGCGCATCAAGAACTGGAATTCCGGCATCACGACAGAGGCCAAGAAAAAGCATTACCATTCTTTGGGTCTGAGACCGCGGTTGGTAACGATGAAAGGCATCGATAATCTTATGTTGCGGGTCCTCATCTGGATGCACACGGGCAAAATCGTCCCGATATGCTGACTGGACAACGTTTGCAAGTTGGTTCTGGTATTCCGCATCAGGCGACATAGCAAGTGAATGCAATTCTTGTGTTGGAGAACCATCCTCTTGGAGTAATCCAAGAAATCTCAATGCTTGTATAACACGACCAAATGCGGCCTCTGGTACTCCTGCTAGCCGTAAAAAGTCGTTTGTAATCACCTCAGGCAAGTTTCGCGTTCTCGCTCGGCTGATGACAGATATTACGTTAGATGGCGCTGCATAAGGACGATTCTCTTGGCTTGCTATCATAGGACACCTCCTTGGTACGTGTCGTAACGTTATAAATACCGTATCTTAACTTGACATGCCATGTCAATACCCTAAGACAAAAAAGAATCTGGGTACGATGCTTTTCCTCCTGGTTGCACTACTCTAATCTGGGTTTCAGTAATGAATTTCAGAGGAGACTCCTATGATTATTCTAGTCGAACTTAACATGCTACCAGCTAAAAATGCGGTATTAGTTCAGGCACAGGGATTTGGCTTAGCTGGATATGGACCAACAGAAGATATTGCAATAAAGTCACTGATACGTGCGGTACGGACTATGTGCAAGAGTGTGGAATCTACTAAGAAATTGGAGGATGAACTTCTTCGCAGGCGTATCCGATACGAGCGAAGAGAGGAGCCGGAGATAGTAGTTAAAGCTGCAAACATTGCGGCTTAATATGACATAGTGAAAGTATGCATAAGGCTTAAGTTACGGCAATAAATCGACCGAAATAGAGAAGCTACCATTCTTGTTTAGTTACCGGTTTATGAGATGATTAACAAGCTCAGCGCACACTTCTACCTTCTAGAGCCGTGAATTATGAATAAGGACTTACTAGAGCGGCTACCCAACAAGCCCTATAATCGAGCATAACTATGCAATACAGAGCGCCCCGCGGCACAGCCGATATTCTCCCCGCAGACCAGCCCTACTGGCATCACGTGGTCCAGCAGGCGGAGCGTCTGAGCCATCTCTATGGCTACCAGCGCCTGGACACGCCCCTCTTCGAGGCCGCCGGCCTCTTTCAGCGGGGCATTGGCGAGGGCACAGACATAGTGGATAAGGAGATGTACACCTTTGAGGACCGCAGCAAGGACCTCTTGACGCTGCGGCCGGAGGGGACCGCGCCCGTCTGCCGGGCGTATGTGGAGCACGGCATGCACAACCTGCCGCAGCCGGTGAAGCTCTATTACATTGCGCCGTCCTTTCGCTACGAGCGTCCTCAAGCGGGGCGCTACCGCCAGTTCTACCAGTTTGGCTGCGAGGCGCTGGGCGAGGATGACCCGTCCATCGACGCGGAGATCATTACGCTGGCGTACCAGTTTTATGAGGCCCTGGGGCTGAAAAACCTGCGGCTGCTGCTGAACAGCATCGGCGACCCGCTGTGCCGCCCCAGCTACCTGAAGGCGCTGGTGGAGTACTATCGACCCTACTCCGACCAGATTTGCGAGGACTGCCAGATGCGCTTTGATATGAACCCGCTGCGCCTACTGGACTGCAAACGCCCCTCAGACCAGGCCCGCATTGCCCGCGCGCCCAAGATGGTGGACTTTCTGTGCACGGACTGCCAGGCCCACTTCACCACGGTGCAGCGGCACCTGAACGTGCTGGGCATCCCCTACCGGCTGGAGCACCGCCTAGTGCGCGGGCTGGACTACTACACACGCACCGTCTTTGAGTTTGTGCCGCAGGAAGAGGGCAGCGCGCAGAGCACCGTGGGGGCAGGCGGCCGCTACGACGGCTTGGTGGAGGCTCTGGGCGGCAAGCCCACGCCTGGCATTGGCTTTGGCATTGGAATGGAGCGGATTATCATTAACCTAAAGCAGCAGGGGATTGAGGTACCCAACGCGGCCTCGCCCCAGGTCTACGTGGCGTACGTAGGCGCGACGGGACGGCTGATGGCGCTACGGCTGGCGAGCGACCTCCGAGCGGCCGGAGTGAACACCATCCTTGCCCTGGGCGAGCGCAGCCTGCGAGCCCAGCTCCGCAACGCGAACTCCCTGGGCGCGCCGTGGGCGGCTATGATCGGCGATGACGAGGTCGAGGCGGGTGCCGTGCGGCTGCGGGACATGGCGACCGGCGAGCAGAAGACCATGCCCATGGAAGAGGCCGTGCGCCGACTTAGCGCCGGAGACGGCACACCGCTTTAGCTCACACCAGATACGCTGTCCCTCGCTGGCGAGTTCTCGCTATGACACGTCTAATGGACGGCCGAGAATAACCAGGTCTCGGGGGACGCCGTCAAGCTCCGCGATGCCGGGGAGCAGCGCCCAACGTTCGAAGTCGTAGCCCTCCATCAGCGCCAGACTCGCGGCGTTGTGGCCAAACACGAAGGCCACCAGGTTGCGGAGCCCCAGCGCAGGGCTGCGGCGCAGCGCCTCTTCTAGTAGCGCCGCCCCTACACCTTTGCGCTGCCAATCCGTCGCCACGTAGACGCTGATCTCCGCGGTCTGGCGGTAGGCCGGCCTGCCGTAGAAGGGGCGGAAGCTCAACCATCCGGCGACTACACCCTCCGTTTCAGCGACCCACAGCGGGTACGCGTCCGGCGCGTGCTCGGCGAACCAATCCTCCCGGCTGGCAACGGTCACCGGCTCGGTGTCGGCGGTAGCAAGGCGGCCGGGGATGGAGGCGTTGTAGATAGCGACGATAGCCGGCAGGTCGTCGCGGGCGGCGTCTCGGATAGTGTAGGGCATGGGTGTGCTAGTCAAGGCGCGTCCGCGGCAGGCGGTAACGCTATCGGGCTACTTGTCCAGCCACACGTCTCGATATCGGACGTTGGTGAAGGGCGAAGGATGCTGTAGGTAGTCCTTCACAAAGGCCCACTGGCCGTCAAAGCGGCGGTTCCAGTGAGTGACGATCTTGATAGCTTCGGGCACGGCTTTTCGCTCCATCTCCTGCACCAGGGCCTTGCGCTTGGCGGTATCTACCTCCTGGGACTGCTCCTCGTAGAGGGCATCCGCCTCTGTTGAGCAGAGGCCGGCCCAGTTGCGGGCGCCGCCGCAGATGTAGAACTCTCCGTAGACGGTGTCCGGGTCGTCCAGGGCGAACTCATGGCCCCAGGTGAGCAGTTGGAAATCGCCCTTCCTTGCGAGCTCTGTGGCCGGGGCGGTCTCCGTCGGCACCACCTTGGAAGTGATGCCCAACTTGGTGAGTTGGTCTTGCACAAAGACCGAGAGGGCGATGAAGCTGCGGCCGTTGCGGGAAATGATGTCCACGGAGAAGCCGCTGCCAACCCCTGCTTCCTTCAGCAGCGCCTTGGCCTGCTCCAACTCCGTGGCCTTGTCCTTGGCGTAGCCGGGAAACTTGCGCACTTCTTCTTCCGAGAGGCTCCACGCGCCGCCGGGCATGAGGTAACCGCCTACGAGACCTTCACCTTGGGACAGCACTTCTACCGCAGCGTCGCGGTCTATGGCCAGGTTGATGGCGGCGCGCAGCTTGGGGTTGTCGAAGGGCGGTTTGGCCGCATTCATGTAGAGCGCGCCGAAGCTGGGAGCGGGTTGCACGGTCAAGAGCATCTTTTCGCCAAGCTCCTTCTGCAGCTCTTTGCCGTCCCTGGGATAGAACCGCTCGATGTGCACCTGGCCGGTGCGGAACGCGGCCACGCGCGTGCCGAAGTCCGGCACGTTCAGAGTCTTGACGGCGTCAAGGTAGGGCTTGCCGGGCTGCCAGTAGTCCGGGTTGCGCTCCACGGTGACGTGAGAGCCGGTGACATGTTCTTTCAGGCGGAAGGGGCCGGTGCCCATCACTTCTCTCTCTGCAGCTAACGGGCCATTGGCCTCCAGCCACTCTTTGTCGTACATGACCATCCAGGCCTGGGCCAGGTTGAAGAGGAGCGACGGGTTGGGCTGTTTGAGGCGCAGGAGCAGGGTGCGCTCTTCGGGCGCCTCAATGGCTTCGATAGCCGCCAATATGGACTTGCGAGGGCTCACCAGCCCCTTGGGTGGGCTGGCAATGCGCTCCAGAGAGAACTTGGCATCTGCAGCGGTGAGGCTGTTGCCGTTCTGGAAGGAAACACCGGGATGGAGACGGAAGGTGAGGGACCTGCCATCCTGGGAGAACTCCCACGTGTCCGCCAACTCCGGAACCAGGGCTTTGGGGTCTAGGGGATCGAAAGCAAGGAGGTTTTCGTAAACCGGGCCAGCAGTTTCGATGGCGGCGGAGCCGGACTCCTGGTGCAGGTCAAAGGAGGGTGGGTCGCCGGACTGGTTCATGAGGACGGTCAGGACGCCGCCCTTCTTAGCGCCGCTGTCGTTGGTGGCGTCGCTCTGGGGCGCTTGCGTGGCCGGTTCGGCTGGTGCAGTGGGTGCAGCTGGTACGGCCGGTGCGGTGCAGCCCAGAAGGAAACCGATCAGCAAGGCGGGGGCCAGCCGCTTGCCCGTGAAAGCTATCTTACGTAGAATGCGCATCGCGCTCTTGTAACCCCTGTTCTAGCTGTGTAGTGTGGCTATTGTACGCGACATAGAGGGGCTTTGCAGATGCTAATTTCTGGCTCCTAACGTTTGGCCAATAAGTGGGATCACGACACAGGTTGCGCGCCCTTACATTGGCCATAGCACCCCCATCCTAACCTTCCCCCATAGGAGGGGGAAGGAACAGAGGGCGGAGGTTCCTACACTGCCTATGTGCGCCGTCTCGCCATTGATGGTAAGTGTCAGCGCCATTTCCTCCCCCTTCGATGGGGGAGGATTAAGGTGGGGGTCGTCCCCCAACGCTTCAGTACTGAGCCGCTTTTCAACGCAGCTGAAGCCTCCCACTATTAGATATCCTTTGGTATAGCAGTTGTGAAGGGCGGTCTCGACTTCACGGACGGTGAGGTTATGTTTTGTCCAGATAGGCAGCTCAGCGGGCATAGCACCCCCATCCTAACCTTCCCCCATAAGAGGGGGAAGGAACAGCGGGCCGAAGTTCCAAAGCGAGTCTAAGCGTGTTGACAGCTAGGCAGCAGGATCCTATACTGTAATTCCGACCAAATTGCTCAAGAATAGAGGCATAGCACAGTGAAAGTCTCAGCAAAAAGCGAATACGGCGTGCGGGCCATGGTGCAGCTTGCCCGAGCCTTCGGCAGCGGCCCTATGCCCCTAAGCTTGATAGCGGAGCGGGAGAAGATCTCCCTGGACTTCCTGGAGCAGGTTATGCTCGCGCTGCGCAACGAGGGACTGGTGAAGAGCGTGCGAGGCGTACACGGCGGCTACCTGCTGGCTCGTGACCCTAACGCCGTTGCGGTGGGCGAAGTCATCCAGGCCATCGAAGGGCCCTTTGTCCCCGTCCAATGCCTGGAGTTTGTGGGTGATAACCAGCAGACCTGTTGCAGGGGCATGCACAAGCCGGACTGCACCACGCGGGATGTGTGGGTGCTGCTCCAGGCGCGGGTGACGGAGACGCTGAACTCGGTGACGCTGTCCGACCTGTGCCGCGAGCACGGCGCCACGTTCCTGACTGAAGCGTTGGTCGGCCCGTTACGTGGACAACATACCGAAGTCGCTAACTAGCGGCGGACATTTAGGAGTACCCAGTAGCATATGACCACTAGCGTCGATACCGAAACACTGGCCATCGAGGATCTGCACGTTGCCGTTGAGGGCAATGAGATCCTGAAGGGCGTGGACCTGCAGGTGCCCAAAGGCGAAATTCACGCCATCATGGGTCCCAACGGCTCCGGCAAGAGCACCTTGGCCAACACCCTGATGGGCCACCTTAAGTATGAGGTAACCCAAGGGCACATCTACTTCAAGGGCCAGGACATAGTCCCCCTCGCGGCCGATGTCAGGGCGCGCTTGGGCCTCTTCCTGGGTTTCCAGTATCCCTCAGAGATACCAGGGGTGCGCTTGAACAACTTTCTGCGGCTGGCGTTGAAGGCCCGCACCGGCAAGGATGTGACCCCCATAGAGTCCTGGCGACTCCTTCAGAAGAAGATGAAGGAGTTGGAGATGGACGATTATTTTGCGGAACGTTACCTGAACGAGAACTTCTCCGGCGGCGAGAAGAAGCGCAACGAGGTGCTGCAAATGGCAGTGCTGGAGCCGGAGATGGCCATTCTGGATGAGACCGATTCTGGCCTAGACATCGATGCGCTGCGCATCGTGGCGGAGGGTATCAACCGGCTGGCAGGCCCCAATATGGGAGTGCTGCTCATCACACACTACCAGCGAATACTGAACTACATCCAACCGCACGCAGTGCACGTCCTGGCGGGCGGCAAGATTGTGCGGTCCGGCGGCAAAGAGCTAGCCCACGAGCTTGAAGCGCGGGGCTACGACTGGCTCATCAAAGAGTCTGTCGTCTAAAGGAACGAGGAGGAAGGTTATGACTACGCCACGCAATTCTGCAAGCCTGGAGGCGATGCAGGAGAACTACAAGGATAAGTACGGTTTCTCTGATGAGAACAAGCCGGTCTTCCAGTCCAAGAAGGGCATTACTCGGGAGATGGTAGAAGAGATGTCGCTCATGAAGGGTGAGCCGGACTGGATGCTCCAGCACCGCCTCAAGGCCTTGGAGATCTTCTTCAAGAAGCCCATGCCCAACTGGGGCGGCGACCTCTCCGGCATCGACTTTGACGAAATCTTTTACTACATCAAGCCGGCAGAACGCCAGGGCGAGACCTGGGAGGACGTGCCGAGCTACATCAAGGACACCTTCGATAAGCTGGGCATCCCAGAGGCGGAGAAGAAGTTCCTTGCGGGCGTTGGCGCGCAGTACGACTCCGAGGTGGTGTACCACAACCTACGTGAGGACCTGGTTAAACAGGGCGTGATCTTTGTGGACACGGACACCGGCTTGCGCGAGCACCCGGAGATCTTCAAGAAGTACTTTGGAACGTTGATCCCGCCTTCGGACAACAAGTTTGCGGCGCTGAACAGCGCGGTGTGGAGCGGTGGTAGCTTTGTGTTCGTGCCCAAGGGCGTGCACGTAGAGGTCCCCCTCCAGGCCTACTTCCGCATCAATGCAAAGAACGCCGGCCAGTTCGAGCGAACGCTGATTATTGCGGAGGAGGGCAGCTACGTCCACTACGTGGAAGGCTGCACCGCCCCGAGCTACTCGACGGACTCGCTGCACAGTGCAGTGGTAGAGATCTTCGTAGAGAAGGGCGCGAGAGTCCGCTACACTACCATCCAGAACTGGTCTTACAACGTGTACAACCTGGTGACCAAGCGGGCGGCGGCCTATCAGGACGCCACCATGGAGTGGGTGGACGGCAACCTGGGCAGCAAGCTCACTATGAAGTACCCCAGCGTCTACCTGATGGAGCCCGGCGCACATGGAGAGATCCTCTCCGTGGCCTTTGCTGGTCATCTCCAGCACCAGGACGCGGGCGGCAAAGTGGTGCACGTTGCGCCCAACACCTCCTCAACTATCATCTCCAAGTCCATTAGCAAGGACGATGGCCGCACCAGCTATCGCGGCCTGGTCAAGGTCTACCCAGGCGCGCACGACGTGAAGTCCTTTGTGCGCTGCGATGCCCTGATGCTGGACGAGGAGGCCCGCTCCGACACCTACCCCACGATGGAGATCGATGAGGAGGACGTCAGCATTGCTCACGAGGCTACGGTTAGCCGCATGAACGAGGAGCAGATGTTCTACCTGATGAGCCGGGGCCTGTCCGAGACGGATGCGTCGTCGCTCATCGTTAACGGCTTCATTGAGCCCATCGTGAAAGAGCTTCCCATGGAGTACGCGGTGGAGCTTAACCGCCTCATCCAGCTCCAGATGGCCGGCAGCGTCGGATAGATTTCAGGAGCATTAGATGCGTTTGGGGGAGTCTTGAGAGGGCTCCCCTCTGACGGAGGGTCAAGGTGTCCGCCTAACTCGTAGCTAGAGTACCCTCTCGCCAAGGGTGAGAGCGAGTCTGTGATACGGGCGCTGGGGATGGATTCTTCGCTTCGCCTGCCTGCGGTAGGCAGGCTCAGAATGACAAGAGGACGCTCAGACGGACAAAAAGACGTCAAGGCTGACAATAAGACACACGAAATGACGAGTTGTGGCTCAGGGCGACTGGCAGAGGTGATTTGAGCTTCTACGCCTTGTAACGGTGAAGTGAATAAGTCCTGAATAAATCGCCTACTTTCTCGCTATCCTATAGTCATAAACATGAAGAGGAGCAAAAGAAACTGGAATCAAAGGCTAAGGCCATAGCCATTGCAGCATTCGTCTTTGCAGGAGCACTCTTTATCGATGCCTACAAGGGTTACTACGACTGGGGAACGCTTTTTACTATTGAGAGGGGAGAATCCAGCAGTGGGCCGGAGACTGATAGGGTTGCTACTCCCACTCCTACTCTAGTGTTTGCAATTTCTGAGACAGACAAAAGCACAATCATCGGAACGCAAATGGTCTCTCCTGTCCTTGATGCCGCTATTAGCCAGCGAGAGCGCACCCTGTCTCTAGCTCTTGTTGTGGAACGCGGAACCTCTAAAGAGCGAGCAAAGCAGCTAGGCGAGAATTTTGTTAGGTCGACCAAGAGTCTTAGCAAAGACGCTTCCCCCAGTAAATCCATAGGCAAAGGGATGTACGATTACTTGGTATCCGTTCACTATCCTAATGGCGATGAAGTGGTTATGGGAGCTAA
The DNA here is from genome assembly GCA_965220215.1 of Dehalococcoidia bacterium. Classification (GTDB taxonomy): domain Bacteria; phylum Chloroflexota; class Dehalococcoidia; order SHYD01; family SHYD01; genus CBDDEI01. Next base: position 1,474,953 of record OZ244809.1, on the reverse strand, counting down.
GGTAAGCATTTCTGACCGCATTATCTGGAGGTAAGGGAAAATTAAGAAGGCGCACAGACTGACTAGATGTCGCTTAGAACGACAGCAATGACGCTTGGTATGACAGAGTTATGACACAAAAGACCGATCTTGCGCTGCAAGGCTTCAGTATTGAGACGGCAGAGCGCCTTTCGCAGGCCATGGACGAGCCCGACTGGGCACGAGAGCGTCGCCTAGAGGCCCTGCGTGTCTACAACGATACGCCCCTGCCCGCCCGCACCGATGAGGGCTGGCGGCGCACCGACTTCTCGCCGCTGCAACTGGACGCGCTGCACCCGTCTTGGGGCTCTGACGTGTTGGAGGCACCCGAGGAGGGCAAGCCCTGGCTGGAAGTTATCCCTAGCTTGGGAGCGCTTGCGGTGCAGAGAAACGCGCAAGCCGCGGTGCTGCAATGCTCGGACGAGCTGGGCAAAGGTGTGCTAGTCACTACCCTGGAGCAGGCGTTGCGAGAGCATGGCGAGCTGGTCGAGCCCTACCTGGGCCTGAAGGGCACGCTGCCTACCTACCACAAGTTTGCAGCCCTCAACAGCGCCTTCTGGAGCGGCGGCCTCTTTATCTACGTGCCCGCCAACGTCAACGTGGCCACGCCTATCGTCAACCTGCGCTGGCTGGACGAGCAGGGCGCAATGCTCCCACGCACGCTGGTAGTGCTGGAGCGAGGCGCCAGCCTTACCTTCATGGAAGGCGGCCTCTCCACGGAGCGGCAAGAGCAGTGCCTGAATTGCAGCGTCACCGACTTCTTCGTGGAGGACGGCGCGCAGCTCAACTATCAAGGACTTCAGCAGTGGTCGTCGAACGTATGGGACATCTCGACCACCCGCACCAGCCTGGGCCGGGACAGCCGTCTCAACTCCTTCAGCGCATCCCTCGGCGGCGCGGTAACGCGCGCGCATTTCGATGCGCTGCTGGAAGGAACGGGCTCGGAGGCGGACCTGCAGGGCTTCTATATCGGGACAGCTCGCCAGCACTTCGACTTCCGAACTCTGCAAGATCACACTGGACAGCATAGCCGCAGCAACCTGCTCTATAAAGGCGCACTGCGAGATCGCTCCGGTGCCGCCTACGAAGGCACAGTACGGGTGCGCCGCGGGGCCACCAGCGCTAACGCCAACCAGCAGAACCACAACCTCATCCTCAGCAAGGGCGCGAGGGCGGACTCGGTGCCTGTGCTGGAGATTGAGGCAAGTGACGTGGACAAGTGCAGCCACGGCGCTACCGCCGGCCAGGTGGATGATGCGCAGCTCTTCTATCTCATGAGCCGCGGCCTTTCTCACGACGAGGCGCACCAGCTCATTGTGGCGGGCTTTTTTGAGCCGCTGCTGGGCAAACTCCCCATCCCCGCGGTGCGGGAGCATCTGACCGGCCTGGTGGTGCAGAAGCTGGCGCTCCTCGACATCGAACTTGACGAGGCGACCGTTTAACGTGGCCGAGTACGTGACCGTGGCGCAGCTTTCTGATATCCCCAGCGGGACTGTCCGCACCTTTTACCTAGGGATGCAGCCGGTGGCGCTGGCAAGAGTGGGTGACGAGCTGTTCGCGTTCCAGGACGTGTGCACCCACGACGGCGGGCCCCTAGGCTCCGGCGAGCTTGACGGCTACGAGGTGGAATGCCCCCGCCACGGCGCTCGCTTCGATATTCAGACGGGGGCCGTGAGGGCGTTCCCCGCGGTGTTCGGCATCGCCACGTACCCTGTGCGCGTGGAGGGAGAGACGATCCAGGTGGCCCTCCCGGAGGACTAGGACACTATGTACGATATTGCCGCTGTGCGGCGGGATTTCCCCATTCTAAAACGAGAGGTTCACGGAAGCCCTCTGGTCTACTTAGACAACGCGGCCACCTCCCAGAAACCGGCTAGCGTTATCGACGCGCTGAGCCGCTACTACCGGGAGTACAACGCCAACGTGCACCGGGGCGTGCACACCCTGGCGGAAGAAGCCACTGAAGGCTACGAGCAGGCTCGCCGGGTAGTGGCGCACTTCATCGGCGCTGAGAACCCCGCAAACCTTATCTTTACGCGCAACACTACGGAAGCCATCAACCTGTTTGCCTACGCGTGGGGCGGCCGCAACCTGAAGTCCGGCGACGAGATCCTGCTGACGGTGATGGAGCATCACAGCAACCTGGTGCCGTGGCAGATCATCGCGCAGCAGACCGGCGCAGTGCTGCGGCATGTGGACATCACGGAGGAAGGGCTGCTGGACATGGCCTCCTTCTACAAGCTGCTGGGCCCCAAGACCAGGGTGATGAGCGTTACCCACATGTCCAACGTGCTGGGCACCATCAATCCCGTAGAAGAGATCGCCAAAGCGGCCCACGAGCAGGGAGCCATCGTCTTGATAGACGGCGCACAGAGCGTGCCGCACCTGCCGGTGGACGTAGAAGCGCTGGGGTGCGACCTATTGGCCTTCTCCGGCCACAAGACCCTGGGACCCACCGGCGTGGGCGCACTGTGGGTGAAGCAGGAGCTGCTGGAGACGCTGGAGCCCTTTATGGGCGGCGGTGAGATGATCCGAGAGGTGCAGCTAGACTACTCCACTTGGAATACTGCCCCCTATCGCTTTGAGGCGGGCACCCCTAACATCGCCGACGCGATTGCCTGGGCGGAAGGTATCGAGTATTTGAGCAGCCTGGGCATGGAGCAGGTGCGGGAGCACGAAATTCAGCTCACGCGCTATGCGCTGAACGCGCTGAAGGATGTCCAAAACCTCAAGGTCTACGGGCCTGCCGATCCGGCGCTCAAGGGCGGCGTGGCGGCCTTTAGCCTGGAGGGCATCCATCCCCACGATATCGGCACGGCGCTGGACCAGTTCGGCGTTGCCGTCCGTGCGGGCCACCACTGTGCGCAGCCGTTGCATCGCCGCCTGGGGGTAGACGCTTCTGCTCGCGCCAGCTTCTACCTGTACAATACTGAGGAAGAGATCGACAAGTTCATCGAAGCACTACAAGCTACACAGGAGTACTTTAGCCGTGTCCCTAGACGCGCTGGACGCTCTGTATAAAGAAGTTATCCTAGACCACTACCAAAGCCCCCGGCATCACCACGCGCTGGATACTGCCTCAGTGGCCACGGAGGGGTTCAACCCCTCCTGCGGCGACCAGATTACGCTGCAACTGCTGGTCGAGGACGGGAAGATTGCCGACGTGGGGTTTACGGGCAAGGGCTGCGCCATCAGCCAGTCCTCCGCCTCCATGATGACCGATACCCTCCTTGGCAAGTCGCTAGAAGACGCCGAGACGTTGGCCGACGACTTCCGCGCCTTCATGACCGAGCCTGATGCCCCAGCAGAGGGGCTGGGCGATCTGGAGGTGCTGGAGGGCGTGCGCAAGTTCCCGGTGCGGGTTAAGTGCGCCACGCTGGGCTGGGTAACGCTGCAGGAAGCGGTAAAGGATTACCGCAAGGGCGCCAAAGAAGGCAAGCTGGTCATCGAGGACGGCGGCCCCGCGGGCAGCCCGTAAGACCCCCCTGCATCTGGGATGGGCCGGGAGGCGACGCCTCCCCCTTACGACTCTCCCCTGACAACTTTAAGTGGGCCGCGATGGCTGGGATCATCTGGATCAATGGAGCTGGGAACCATGGAGACAGAATGGGCTGGTTGAGCGCTCATTCACGGCAAGGTCGGCGGCGCGGTTTGCTGCATAGCGTGGCGGCAGGAGTGGGGCTTGCTGAGGTCGTGTCTCGATAGAACGGACCGCACTCCCTATAGACGGCCAGGCGTATACCAGGTAGACTCTAGCGGAACTGCAGAAGCGCAGGATGGAGGAACCCGTACTCAAATGGTCCATGTAAACGGTTTGATCCTGGAGGTAGTCACATAATTGAGATCAAACTGGCTCGTCGTCACTAAGATCCTGGCCATCCTGGTTTGTCTCTACCTGTTCATAGTCGGGATAGGAGGGATGGGCCACTCGGTCAAGCTCTTCGACCCAGAAGTCGCCACAAAGATCCTTACGGCAACAGAGTCGCCTCTGCTTGCGCTATTCATCGGGATTCTCGCTACGTCCCTTGTACAAAGCTCGTCGACGACCACATCGATTATCGTGGGGATGGTCGCGGGGGGAGCGATCTCCACGGGGGGCGCGGTATTCATGGTCATGGGCGCCAACATTGGGACGACGATTACGTGCATGATCGTCTCGATAGGGCACATCACTCGGACGGGTGAGTTCAGGCGGGCGTTTGCCGCGGCAACCATGCACGACCTCTTCAACTTTATGGCAGTAGCGGTCCTCTTTCCGCTGGAGGTGTCAACGGGCTTCCTGTCGCGCCTGTCGGCCGTGCTTGCGGGCGCGTTCGCAGGGATTGGGGGCTTGACACTCGGGAACCCGATAAAAGAGGCGACCAAGCCGGTGATTATCGCATTAGCGGAACTGGTGGGTCAGAACGGTGCGCTGTTGCTGCTGGTGGCCGTGCTGTTGACATTCGGTATGCTGTTTAGCATTGTAAGAATCCTAAGAAGCCTCGTCCTTACCCGTGTGGAGGCCGTCTTAGACGGGCACCTCTTCAAGAATGACGGACGGTCAATGCTGTCTGGCACGGTGGTAACGCTCTTGGTACAGAGCAGTTCTATCTCTACGTCGCTGGTGGTCCCTCTAGTCGGAACGGGCGTGTTGCGGCTAAAGCAGGCTTTTCCCTATACACTGGGGGCGAATGTTGGTACTACTATGACGGCGAATCTGGCGGCGCTGTCCACTGGTAATCTGGCTGCTGTCACCGTGTCCTTGGCGCACCTGCTGTTCAACCTGTGCGGCATTGCGCTGATCTACCCGGTGCCTAGGATCCGAGATATACCAGTAACGCTGGCTGAGTGGATGGCTTCGGCCGCGATACGCATTCGACTGCTCCCCCTCGCGTACATCGCGGTAGCCTACTTCGGGCTGCCATTCTTGGTCGTCCTCCTTATTGGGGGAGGTTAAGGGAAGCCGATGGCCAGGATATCGTCAAGACCGCGCTCCCGACGCTCAATCTCGGTGAGGGTTACCCTCTAGCCTGGCTTCTGATGAAGCGACGCTGCCCTACCTAACGAGTAGTCATCTGTTCCATGGACCGAGGTACAAGGGGACACCCACATGGGAAGATACAAACTGCCGAAAGACGGAGCCGTCTTCTCCCCTGATAAACGCTATCGGTATGTGCTGACACGCAAGGTCGGGCCGTCACGACATGCCGTCACGTTCATCATGCTCAACCCCTCCACCGCAGATGAAACGAAAGACGATGGTACGATTACCTGGTGCAAGCGCTTTGCCGAGCTAGAGGGGTATGGAAAGTTGTGGGTGACGAATCTCTTGCCCTTTCGAGCGACCAAGCTGGACGAGCTGTTCGAGGCGGGCCCAGAACCGCCCCATGTGTGGAAAAGGAATAAGAAGTGGGTGTTGAAGACCGCCGCCCGAGCGAAGATGGTGATGCTGGCCTGGGGTAACAACGGGGCCAGGACCGACCGCGCAGGCAAGGTGCTCCGGGCCTTGCAGCGTAGGAGACAAAAAGCGCATTGCTTGGGAATAACGAGGAGAGAGCAACCCCGACATCCCCGCGGGGTCCCCCATGACCGCTCGCCCATTCCGTTCCCCTTGGCATAACCAGCGCCCACCGGCTGCTCACCTACCGCCACACTGCGGCTGTTGTCCGTGACCGCTAACGGGCCAAGAAGGTTTTGGTCTTGTCGGAGTTTACGCTTACTTTGTACTTAAGCCCCGGCTCAAAGTCGGAACCTAGGGGTATGGACGTTTCCACTAGCGGATAGTCCTTGGTGCACCTGATAGCGGGGTCGGCGACCGCGTGGTGGGTTACGTCTACTTCTATCCTCGTCGGGTTGGCGCGTCGGACTTCGTAGCCGTTGAACTTGGAGCACCTGCTGCCCAGGGGCAGAGCGGAGACGACGCGCAGCTCGTATTGAGGCGTGGCGCCTTGCCGCGTCACTACCGCCACCCTCTGGATCGGTGACAAGGCGATAAACGAATCCGGAAAGTCTGGCTCCAGCAAGGTAAAGGCGGTGGTGATGCGGCCATTAACCTTCACCCGGTAGGTTTTGCCCGGCGCAAAAGACGCTCTCATAGGCACAATGGTTTCCACTTCCAGCACCTCCTCGGCGCAGGGGATGGCCCAGGGAGTCGGCGGCGGCTGCATTAGGGTTACCGTGACGTTGACGTCAGCGCCTTTCACCTCAAGCTCCTCGCCGCCGGGTCGAACACAGCCTTCTATGCTGGACTGATGAAAGGTAACCAGCAGCAGATATTCCGAGTTCTCATGCAGCACCTTAGCTCCAACAATCGGAACTGGAACCTCTACCCACTTTAGCCGGTTCGAGTCGCTCTTATTGCCGCTATTGGAAGGGTCCGGCGGCGGCTCAACCAGCACGAGCACCATATCCACCTTGTTGGGTTTGCCTCGGGTAATCACCTCGTAAGCAGTATCGTTAATGAAGGCGAGGCGGCCGTCGGATTCCCTTATCCGAGCGCTTATGGAGTAGGTGTTTCTCGGGTTTATGTTGTCCTTGTCGTATTCAATCTTGAACGCTATCGGCACCTGGCCCGGGTTGGGTATGACCTGCTCAGCGATGAGTATGGAGGCGGTGTCCTGTAGAGATACGTCCCGCAGTTGTACTACCAGCGTTGCGCCGGGGGTGAGGGCTAGCCGCTCCCGATAGGTGATGGTGCCAGTTACCGAGTTCTCTTGCGGCACCTGCGCTCCAACAACCGGAGCCGGAACCTCTACCCAACTTGGCTTGCTCGAGCCGCTCTTATCGCCGCTATTGGAAGGGTCCGGCGGCGGCTCAACCAGCACGAGCTCCATATCCACCTTGTCGGGCTTGCCCCGGGTAATCACTTCATAGGCAGTATCGTTAATGAAGGCGAGGCGGCCATCGGATTCTATTATCCTAGCGCCTATTGAGTATGTGTTCCTCGGGTTTAGGTCGTCCTTGTTGTATTCAACCTTGAACGCTATCGGCACCTGGCCCGGGTTGGGTATGACCTGCTCAGCGATGAGTATTGAGGCGGTGTCCTGTAGAGATACGTCCCGCAGTTGTACCACCAGCGTTGCGCCGGGGGTGAGGGCGAGCCGCTCCCGATAGGTGATGGTGCCGCTTACCGACGCGTCCAGACAACCAGTGACGGCGACCAGCAAGACTATCCCGATGCCTATGGCGGAGAGTAGCGCAGTCTTGGGTTTGGCATTCATCCGGACAACCTCGGACGTGGTACTAAGTTTGGGCCGGGCGCGTGGTGTGCTACCAAGCCAGCTTATGCCATTCTACACAACCGCTGCATACGCGGAGTAAGGGAGGTTTCAAACCCGCCCATACGTTCTTGAGGGCAACAGAAAAGTCACATACGTGGACGCGCGGAGGGCGGCAATTAGGTCGGCCACGCCCTACCTACAGATGGCGGGCGATAGGGGTACATTAGAGGTGTCCTGCGCGGGCGGGGGTAATCGATGACTGCCGCTCAGTGCGCCGCCTCACCAGGTGTTACGGAAGGCGGGAACCTTGGTGGTTGCGGCGGAGCGACAACACGGTGACGAGCAGGTCTAAGGAGCCGCGACGCCATCGCCCGTCAAGTGGCGTCGCCTACTTCACCAACTGGTGGACTCTTCTGAGTATACGTGGTCGGGCAGTGTGTAGCGGATTCCGTTCTCGTCGAACGTCGAAGTATCGAGCAAGGCCGTGAATCTGGTGAAGTTACTGTTTTCGTAACGGCCTGGAAACAGCTTACTCAGGATCTTGCCATAACGCCGTTGCGTCTTGAACCACCAGACAGCTCCAAAGGAGGAGAGTGGTGGGTACATCAGTGAATCGGCGGTCTCTCCTCCAATAAGTCCGCGGGAAATGCGGTAAACGTACCCAGCTAAGTCGCGGCGAGCGGCCGTATCTGTCTTCCCAGCAATCAACGGAGCTGAGTTGACCAAAGAGTGTGCCATGACGACCGATTCAGTTTCGGCACTAGGCTCGCATATGTGGCCGATATCATACAGTCTCAGTGCTTCATCGGCATCGTGGAAAAGGATGGTTTTAGGAATGCCCATCAAATGCCCTGAATAGCGCCAAATGGCCATGAAGCTCGCGTGCTCTTCTGGAGTGTAGTCAGCGCCCAAGGTTTTCATGTGCAACAGCAGCCTTGCAGAAAAAGCGGAAATGGCGTAACCCAAATGCGCAGCGCTAATCGGCACACCCCAAGCTTCGGTATTCCACTCTTCCGAAGAATTTAGGAGGTGTCTTAACCGTGCATGAAGTATCCTGATACGGACCGAAAGTTTCCAACCGTCTCCGGTTCTGTACAGGCCGCCGGGAAGGAATATCTCCGTCATGTGACGGTTATTTTGCCCCAAACGCCTGATGCCCTGGTCACGCACCCGCCCGGTGATGAAGAAGGACTTTGCTATATTCGTCGTAAAGCCTTCTATCAGAACGCCTGCGACGAATGCCGCTAGGATTACCGACGAGTGCCTGTGAAACATGCGGACACCCGGGGCGAATGCTGCATAATTAAGCCATTCCGGCGGAGTTTCCGCTTCTTTGAAGAATTTTCGCAGCGAGGCTGGCGCGTCCCGCAGAGCCTCCTTATCTTCGTTTTCCATAGCCGCTCGAATGAGTCTCGTTGACTCTTCTTCGCCAAGCTCTGCGAGGTCTGCCGTCAACGCTTCGGCCACTGGATCCCCAATGTGTGTGTGTGCGATGTATTTGTCCGCGATATCGGGCGCGACCGCGCGGGCCTTTTCGTAACCCGGTATGTAGTCAGTCGGTATGTTCATGGCACTTACGCGCCTCCGTTGCAGTGCTACTCTCGAAGATATGCGCTTTATGTTCTTGCGAGTCTCTTCGCAGAGCACGAAACTAACTTAGCCAAGATGGAAGGTACTAGTTCCGTGCCTAATACCCCATTCTAGCAATTGCCAATATAGCAGACACTGGTACCGCCAGCAACTCTGCTAGTTGAGTACGGTCTTGCCCGTAGCGAAAGCGCCAAACACGGCGACCCTTATATGGGCGAGGAAGGTGCCCGACTTATACCATGCTACACAACCGCTGCATAGGGGGAGCATTTAGCTTTGGCGAACACGCGCATCCCAGAAGTCCCGATAATTCTGGCGGACTTTGTCAACGTACTTCTTGCGTTGGCGAACCAACTCCTCCTGGGAAAGCCCCTCAAAATGGAGTCCACGCCCTTCGGCAAGCCGGAAGTACTGGTTGTCCGCTACGTTGCAGAACATACAGGCAGTAACGATAAAGTTGGTGTCATTTCGATTAGGATGACCCTTCGGTAATAGGTGATCCCAAGAGAGAGTCAACCAATGAGAAAACGACACCGTGCCGTCTAGCCCACAATAGCGACAAACAAAACCGTCTCGCTCCATCACCGGATAAGCATACCCCCGCAAAGAGTCGCCGAATCTGCTAACCGCCATGTGCTCTCCTATTTCTCATTGTATTGGCCTCGTAATCCTAAAGAAACGCTTCTACCGGGGCAAGCCTACTTTTTACAATCGGGGAATCCGAACCTTCGGTGGGACAAGGGAGACATCCACGACGGTAGGGGCGGGTTTTAAACCCGCCCCTACGTTCTTCAGGACAACAGAAAAGTCACATACATGGACGCGCAGGGCGTCGGCCATGCCTTCTGCCTACAGATGGCTGGAGGTTAGGAGTGATTTCGCCAGAGGCGGATGGCCAGGTAACCGGGGATGACGATGAAGAGCGCGTCCACGAACACCCACCAGACGCGCCGGGTCGCCTCGTCCGCCTCCACGCTCATGAGACTGCTGGTCCAATTACGGAAGAACACGATAACCAGGAAGACGGTCGCATAGAACGCGATTGTGGAGAAGATCGCGTCGTGAGTGCTGCTACCAGAGGCTGTGGCCGCCACCTTCTGGCGGTACGTCACGACCAACGCCAAGAGAGAAACGACCGCTATGACATAGCTGAGCGCATCCCAAATGGCTCCCACGTCAAGCAAGCTGCTGTAGAGCGGGCTGGCGGTGAAATGGACGAGCATGGCGAGGGACGCCACGCCGAAGACGATTGCGAGAGGACGGCCTAACATGATTGACACACCTCCGTGGGACGGCCTGATGGCGCTGTCGCCAGCCTAGAGTCCAGTGCTTCTAGCACAGGTGCAAACTAGCACAGGGCAGTTGCGGGGTCAAAGTGCCGCGTTGCGTAGACGACGGTAGGGGCGGGTTTCAAGCCCGCCCCTACGTTCGTTTTCTCGTATGCACAGGAGGCGCCGCTACGGCACCTCGCTAAGATTACGCGAGGTCGAAGCGATCCAGATTCATCACCTTGTCCCACGCGGTCACGAAGTCCTGCACGAACGCCTGCTGCGCGTCGTCACATCCGTAGACCTCCGCGATGGCTCGGAGCTCGGAGTTCGAACCGAAGACGAGGTCTACCTTGGTGCCGGTCCACTTGAGGTCACCGGTCTGGCGATCGCGTCCCTCGAACATGTCCTGAGAGGTGGAGGACGCCTGCCACTCGGTGTTAATGTCGAGCAGATTCGCGAAGTAGTCATTGGTCAACGTCCCTGCCCGATTGGTGAGAACGCCGTTTTTGGACTGCCCTGTGTTAGCATCCAAGACGCGCATGCCGCCAACAAGCACCGCCATCTCGGGAGCGGTCAGCGTTAGCATGCAAGCTCGTTCCACCAGCAGCTCTTCTGCTGATTCTTGGTTATCGCCCTGAAGGTAGTTGCGGAACCCGTCTGCGGTGGGTTTGAGCACGGCAAACGACTCCACGTCGGTCCATTCCTGCGACGCGTCCGTGCGCCCCGGTGAGAATGGGACCTGCACGTTCTGTCCGGCGTTCATGGCAGCCTGCTCGACGCCCGCGCACCCGGCCAAGACGATCAGGTCAGCGAGAGAGACCATTTTCCCGCCGGTTTGCGAGCTGTTGAACTCCATCTGGATCTGCTCCAACGCCTGCAGCACCATCCCCAACCCGGCAGGGTTGTTCACTTCCCAGTCTTTCTGCGGCGCGAGGCGGATGCGTGCCCCGTTCGCTCCACCGCGCTTGTCGGTGCCGCGGAATGTTGCCGCCGACGCCCAAGCGGTCGAGACCAGTTGGGAAACGGACAATCCCGAGGCGAGAACCTTAGCTTTGAGGTCCGCGATATCCTGCTCCCCAATCAACTCATGATCGACGTCGGGGACAGGGTCTTGCCACAACAGCTGCTCTGCAGGAGCCAGCGATCCAAGATACCGACTGCGGGGCCCCATGTCTCGGTGGAGCAGTTTGAACCACGCTCTGGCGAAGGCGTCTTCAAGATCCGCTGGGTTCTCAAGGAAGCGCTTCGAAATCGGCGCGTAGACCGGGTCCATCTTCAGTGCAAGGTCCGTCGTAAGCATAAAGGGGGCGTGCTTTTTCGAGGGATCGTAAGCATCCGGCACAGTGGCTACTTCTGATGCATTCACAGGAGTGTACTGTGATTTACCAGCGGGACTCTTTGTCAGCGTCCACTCGTGATTGTGCAGGTTCTCCATGAAGTTGTTGTCCCACTTCACAGGATTAGTGGTCCAGGCGCCTTCCAGGCCGCTGGTGATGGTATCGCCGCCTTTGCCGCTGCCGTGGTTGTTCATCCAGCCGAAGCCTTGCGCCTCTATGCTATTGCCCTCCGGTTCGGGACCCACGTGGGCCTCGGGGGCAGCGCCATGCGCCTTGCCGAAGGTGTGTCCGCCGGCAATAAGCGCAATCGTCTCCTCGTCGTTCATCGCCATGCGGGTGAACGTATTGCGAATGTACTTTGCTGCAGCGTTCGGGTCCGGGTTGCCGTTCGGGCCTTCCGGGTTCACGTAAATCAGCCCCATGTGGTCAGCGCCGTAGGGTCCCTCGAGTTCTCCGTCGCTGCTGTGGCGCTCGCTTCCAAGCCACGAGCCCTCAGACCCCCAGTTAGTATCGTCAGCCTCCCAGACGTCCGGGCGCCCGAAGGCGAAACCAAATGTCTTGAGCCCCATCGACTCCAAGGCGCAGTTGCCGGCGTAGATGATCAGGTCGGCCCAAGAGATCTTCTGGCCGTACTTCTGCTTGACCGGCCAGAGCAAGCGGCGCGCCTTGTCCAAGTTCCCGTTGTCGGGCCAGCTGTTGAGGGGCGCAAACCGCTGGTGGCCGGAGCCTCCACCGCCGCGGCCGTCGCTGATGCGGTACGTGCCTGCGGCGTGCCACGTCATGCGGATGAAGAGCGGCCCATAGTGGCCGTAGTCGGCAGGCCACCAGTCTTGGGAGGTTGTCATTACCTGCTCGATGTCCTTTTTCAGCTCATCAAGGTCAAGGGTCTTGAACGCCTCAGCGTAGCTGAAATCCTTGCCCATCGGATCTGACAGGGGAGAGTTCTTGCGGAGAATCTTCAGGTTTAACTGATTCGGCCACCAATCTTGGTTCGAAGTCATTTCGTCCTCCATTCGGCAATCTGCTGTGTATCGCGCAGCCTTCTGCAACCCAGGCATGCGTACCATATGATAGCCGCAGTCGTCGCATATTGAAAGTCTTGCGGAACCACGGGAACCCCCGCAGCCACTTGTGCAGGGCGCACTACTCCACGGTATTCCCCGCCCCCATGTCTGTGTTTTCTTCGTGGGGGATACCGATGCCCACCATGTCTGCCTCAGCCACACCTAGACATATGGGGTGAACGCTTGGCTTTGCCACCAACTTGAAGCTCTACGGCCCGGCATCAAGAGGTCAATTTCCTCTGCCTTCCGTCCACCGCGTCCGTGGTGGTTTGAAATTCCTGGGTAAGGAGCAGTGGTGCTCCGCACTAGTAGCTGCCTATGGGGCCATACCGCTCTCATGGCGGCGACACACATTTCGGCCGTGCTTCGGCGCTGATCACTCCGAACAAGAACTACAGCACCCTTCCTTAGATGCTTGTTAGATTCCCGAAAAACACAAGTGATTAGGTCTTGATACGCCTTTGGGTTTTCAAAGCGTGCTGACTTCGGCCAGTTCTTACGGAACGGGTATCCAAGCATCCACAGCCTGATCCAATGGTCATTCCAATAGTCAGTCACCCCGCAATATGGCGGCGATGTAATCAACAATGCAGCATCGGCGGGGCTTTGTTTTGGGAGTTCTTGGCGGGAATCACCCAACAGCACTGTTCCAAGAGCTTGTGATGGGACACCGTGCTGATAGCGACGACGGATTTTGTCTTCCAGCATTGCTACTGGTTCTACTACTGGCGGTTGAAGAAACCCTTTCTGCGTCCACCATTTTACGGCGTAAGTGGGCGAGTATGCGATGGTAGGGGACATGACATTCGATAGGCCACTGCCTTGTTTGTCCTGCATATGCAATGTTATGAATGCCATGAGGGTGCGGTCTACAATCGAGCCTCGCCAGTCGAGTTCGCGCCGTGCTGCTTTCAGCAGCGCCCTTACCGCAGGAGCCCAAGCCATAGTTTCGAACCTACTATGGCTCCGCTCGTCGCTAGGACGGCGCGCCTTGGCGATTTCGGATAGTCGAGCCGTGACCTGTTCAGGGGTCGGAGCGGGCTGGAGTTTGGCCGAGGCAAATAGCCATGCAATGGGGTTAACGTCGATTCCGAGGGCGTGTCTGCCCAGAACGGTGGCGGCGAAGGGTCCATTGCCCCGGCCGCAGAAGGGATCAAGAACGGTTTCCTCTGGCTTCGTGAGATTGATGACCGCGTCGTGAATAAAGGATTGGGGGAACATCGCATAGTAGCGTCCGAACCCGTACCATCGTCCCGCGGCTGTGCTACGATGCCATACGCCCTTGCTTGGCGAATCCTTATATGGCTGTATCTTCATGTCACTAGGCTGTGGATTAGGTCAGTGCCAGCCCTTAGTGGTATAGATGCCCAACGGTGAGCCCGACGCAAGGCAAGGAATTGATCACTTCCCACACCCAATGGTCCAGCGGTGCTAATAGCGTCTCCTAGCGCACGCGGTTCAGGCCAGTCGGTCAGCGGGGGTTCTGCTTCTGGCTGCGCGATGTTGAGGACTAGCCGTTGTCCTCTAGCAGTCTTCAATACCACTGGCCTTCCGTAGTGGGTAAGTTCGCCCCAGGGATGTGGATCATCGGAGTGGCCCGCAATAATGTGTTCCCTTATGTACTGATTGCTGGGTAGCCATACATGGTCATGAGGGATACGTCTATTTGGTGCAGGTGCTCGGTCGAGTTCTTCTACGTGCTGGACGAAAGGCCCACTCTTGACTCCCGATATGACCAGCAGTTGTGCGTCAGGACGAAACGCCTGCAGCTTGGCTTGGATGCTCTTCAGTTCTCTACGAATTGCTTGAGCTAGTACGGCTATGGTGCCAAACGCAGCGAGTTGACCATCCATCACGAATGCAGTATTGGCCAAGGCGGTCAAACCCTGATCGGATTGGACCAAGTGGCGGAGGCTGTTGACTAAAGCAAGCATTTCTAGGGTTTGCATGACCCGGATATGGCATTCTACAGCCGATTGGTTTTCAATGAACTGCTCGTGAACTCTAAGCGCGTCTGTAGTAACGATGATCGTTCCACAAGTGGGACAAGTTGCTTGAGATTTGGGCTTAGGCATCGGTAGCTGAGTGCTATCACAATCGGGGTTAGGGCATCGGCGGAATTTGTGGTCGGCTCCTAGTACGTGATAAAGACTCTCAGCAAAAGTTTCGCCCCCCAATGAGACTTTGTTCAATGTATCGTTAAAAGAGACGCGAAACCATTCTCGGGGACCTAGTCCGTCAATTGTTTTGGCATTGGTTCCTGGTAGCAAAGCACCCAGGCTACGCCCGTCTTCGGTTTCCCTGAGTTCCCTAGGGTTAACTGCGCCGCTGTCGGGTAGCTTGTCCAAGGACGACAACTTGCTGAGCTTGATCACTACAACCCCGAGGGATACGACTCCAGCTTGCGTATCTGGAAGTCTTCCTGGGAAGTGGTCATAGACCTGCGAACCATCAATGGCTACCAAATGAGTCCTTGAATTCCCGGTTGGACTCGGTCGGAAAGGTGGCAGGGGAAGCACAGCATCCTGGCTAGGCGGCTGCAACCGGGCACGGAATTCTTCGAACTCTGTGCTATCAGCAATAGCCTGGATAGCGGCTAATCCTGCCCTCTCATCAGCGTAAGGCATATTGCACCCTGTAGGCGGACACGAGTTTAGGGTTGCCCATTATTGGACTGCGCCGATTGCGCGGGAGTATTTGGAATCTGGAATCTGTCCAATTGGACCGGCACCGTATATGCCTGGGATAGGGTGCGGATTCTTACAAAACCTTGCTCACTGACCTTCCCGATTTGCTCTATAAAGTCCGAGAAATCCATATATCCTGCCACCACGCGGCGCTCAGCGTCAGAGTTGAGATAGGAAAGTACCCAGTTGTCGGTTTCGCTCAGGATTTCCGGCATCACTGAGCTTGGTGCCTGCGTGGCCAACACCATGCCAATGTTAAGCTTGCTTCCTTCTTTGGCGGCCCTGGCCCAAACCGTTGTCAGGTTGTCCCTAGCGTTGGCGCGTGGCAGCAGGTTATGGGCCTCCTCAATATAGGCGATTATGTGCCCCTTCGTCGCTTGAGATTCGTCAGGCGGTGCGGCCGGGTCGTGTTGTGCTAGGAGAGACCTGAAACGTTCCTGCTGTGACCTGAATATGCGCCACATTACACGCTCTGCAGCAGCTTGGTTCTGTTCTGGATCGCCGGCTGATTGATCAATGATGACCAGTTTGCCTTCCCGCAAGTCGTTCACAACGGCTTCTGCGAAGTCATTGGAGGTGTTGGGATTGTGTTGTTCTTGGGCAACCTGGAAGAACCTGGGACCGTTGCGTGACTCAAAGATGCGCAGGACGGCTCGGAACCTGGGATCGGCCCAGGACTCATGGCTCGAGCTGTTGCTAATGTAGTTCTGCTCGAATGTGGCGAAGTAGCTTTTTCCATCGTCAATAAAGCGGGAGAGTGCCGTGAAGACGGTTACAAGCTGGTCCCAAGTGATGTTGAATTGATTCTGCCTAGCTGATTCCAAGATGACCGCAGCTTGGTGGTAGTCCGTTTGATGGTCGCTATTGGCGTTGTTGTTCGCTTTCATAGCATCGATGAGGTCTTGCGAGAATAAAGAGTTTGGACCAGGTCCTTGTATGGACGGTTGCCAGTTCGGTGGCTGCAGGCCAGCAGCGAACAGGGCGGTTCTATAGGCTAGAATCGTCCGGTAATACCGGGTCTGTGCTCCCATCTCTCCGGCACTACTGGGCTCGACGGCAAGGTCCACATCCCGGAATGCACGCATGTATTGGGACGGTGCAGTCGTCATGATACCTTTGATTATTTCTTTGCCAGCCAATAACTGATCGAGGGCTTGTTCCACACTCCCGGTGTCTTGGTCTGTCTGCCAGCGTCTGGGGATTGGGTCCCCGAAGAAGTTCAGTTTCATAATTCTACGGTCTGGGTCCCAGGGGACGGATATCAATCCATAAGTTGCCACTTCAGGTTGTCGTGGCTGGCCGATTGTCTCGTGAACCCGGTGCAGGCCCTTGCCGTCCTGGTAATTGTCTTGGGCGTATTCGCCGCTCAGATCAAATATAATCTGGCCGATACGATGCTCGGGATTGTCCTGACGCAACCTATAGATACTCTCAGCTACAATCTTCAGACCGTTGGATTTGCCAGAGCGAGACATGCCGAAGTAAACGGTGCGCCTCTTCATAATATCTGTAGGGTTGATTTTGAAATCAACCTTTGTGCCGTGCTCACGCTCGGCGGCTGCAAACCGAGTGCGCCCTATTTTCGTCGCCTTGTTCCCAATAAGTATGTCATTGGTACGGTGCTGGTGATTCACGATCAAGTCCAGCGTGGTGACATCGGGTTTCCATACCATCAGTTGGTTGACTGAGTAGTAATTGTCGATATCCTCTGCGTAGCGGTACTTGCCATTGCCTTGGTCTATGAATGTGCCCAATACCGAACATTCCAGTCCATGCAGGGACATCTTGTCTTTCACCCAGTCGGGAAGTCGATCGGACCATGGTCCTTGGTTTCCCATGTCCTCAATACTCTCTTGTCTCGTCTGGTCGTTAGCAGCAGCCGCAGGAAGCCGAGCTTCCTTTTGGATACGAAGTAGAATGAACGATTCATCGCCGTCGGGTTTTGCCGCCAATAGAAAGGCATTCTTGGGTAGCCCGCCCGCTTGCTCCCGATCGTAGTCGTATACGGCCACTATGGCACTACTGTAGGAGATAGTGTAAACCGAACCTACCTTGCGAGCCCGCTCTCGGAACGGCCTGCTATCGGGTTGACCGGCACTTTGCACAAGGGTGTCGAGTACAGGAGCTGACGATTCTTGGCTATCCTGTTGCATACTTTGTTCTCCTATGAGGATGATTAGAAGCGAAACGAGTTATCGTCCTCAGAGTTTTAATAGACTGTCATAGGGTTGATTAAGGTTCCTTACGCAGGGAGAGTTTATTCGGCCGCAGCATCTGGATAGCACAAACGTTGACAACAACAGTTGTGTTGCGCATAGCGTGAAAGGACGAACGCACAAGAGCTTCGACGCTGGCTGAGAAAGCAGGGCTGCTCCTTCCACACCCACAGAGGCGGCAGCGGACATCTCACCGTCAGGCTCGGAGACCGCACCAGCCAGTTGCCGATGAACGGGGGCCGGAGATGGTGGAGCTCAAGGGGCTCGAACCCCTAACCTCAGCATTGCGAACGCTGCGCTCTCCCAGTTGAGCTATAGCCCTACAAGATTCAGTCTAGGTGAGAAGGGATAAGGGGTCAACTTGAGAATGAGTGGGAAGCCTTGATTTGTCGCCAAAGGTGACGCGCTCTGGAGAGAGTTATAGCCCCACGATAGTGCGAGAGGTATCAGTGGCAAGGGCGCACTACTCCACGGTATTCCCCATCCAGTCACTGCGACATGGGTTTCTCAGCGGCATGTTTGAGCACGATCACCCATCCGGCCACCCTTTCGGCGGTAAGATGGGCCTGGGTTGACCTGAAAGCTGCTGCCAGACACCGGCCGCGCGG
The DNA here is from genome assembly GCA_965220215.1 of Dehalococcoidia bacterium. Classification (GTDB taxonomy): domain Bacteria; phylum Chloroflexota; class Dehalococcoidia; order SHYD01; family SHYD01; genus CBDDEI01. The sequence continues at coordinate 1,456,963 of OZ244809.1, read as the reverse complement.
CTGTCAATTAAGGGTGCAGACGTGGAGCGGGAACGCCCGCTGGAGGATCATGCCACCGACGCAGAACACAGGGGACGGCGCCAGTCAGTCCCTTGTGCGGTTTATTGCCGCTGTTCCCCCAGGAACCTGGTCACGTAGTCCACATCCACTACTGGCGGTGCGAGACCCAATTGGCTCAGGACTTGGCTGAACCTGCTGTTGTCGTAGACACTGGTATCGGTTAGATAAGACTCAACGGAATCCAGCGTTTGAACCAACAGTTTCAATTCTAGGTCGTTTTCACTGTCCGCAGCCGCCTCTAACCTCGACCGCCACTCGGACAAGGACACCAAGTCTGCCACTAAGCCCTGGTCTCTCATATTGGTGAAGACGTGGTCGGCAGGCACCGGGGCCTGTTGGACCACGTTATAGACGTTCCCAAAATGCCCGGGGGCATCGGCAATCTTGGCGATGGCGGTGCACAGGAAATCTACAGGAGTCATCTCGAAAAACCAGCCTGCCTTTACCGGAGCGCAGTTCACACGCAAACATGCTTTTATTATCAACGTAAGGAAGTCGTTGGGGTTATTTACACCGGTGACGCTGTGATGGCCGATATTGCCTGGCCGATACATACAGACCGGCAGACCCCTAGACTCGGCTGACCACACCAGCCGCTCAGCCACCCATTTGGCCTGGTTGTAGCCTCCCTCCATCCTATCGACAAAGTCATCGATGTCCCTGTTCTCTAGGTAGGGAGTAGCATCACCCCCCGGGAAAATGCCGTTGGAGGAGATGTACTGCATCGGCTTGGTTTTGGCGTGACAGGCAAACTTAATGACTTCGATGGTGCCATCCACAGTATGGGGTTTGATGATGGGGTAAGAATAGGCGTAGTTGACCGATGCGGCGCAGTGGAAGATCAGGTCGACTTCTTCAGCGAGTTCACGGTACTCTTCATCGCCCAACCCGAATTGGGTCTGGGTTAAGTCGCCCGTCACAGTAACGATGCGGTCTTGCAGCGTTTGCCCCGTTAAATCGTAGAACCTTAGAGCCTCTACAACCCGGTTGTTGGTTTGATCTGTTTGACCGCCTGTCGGCCTGGCTATGCAATAGAATTTCGTAGATGGGTCCGTGTGGCGCAACAACGCATCAAGAAGGTGTGCCCCTAGAAAACCTGTTGCGCCTGTCACCAATATCTTGGAGGCCTCGGTAAGGCGGCCAGATCCGCCACCTCCGGCAGGGGCCACCGCCGGGTCTAGGAGCGAGTCTTCTGCCAGTGAGTATTCAGCCATCTTGGGTGACCCTCCATTGGCCAGATGGGTTACTAGTTTATCTATTGTTGAGTAGTCATAAACTTCGGTCCCATCCAGCTTGACTCCAAATGCCTGTTCGATACCCAAGATCAAGCCTAGGCTTGAGAGTGAGTTTCCACCCAGGTCGAAGAAATCCCAATCATCCTTTAGCGCCCCGGCCTCTATGCCCAACGCTTCTCCCCATAGTTTTCCCATCAACACCCGCCCTTGCGGTTGCGAGGCCTGTTCTACGGGCATCACTGTGTCTAGGGAGACAGCCTTGCTTCTACGGGGCCTGGCTAAAGCTTTCCGCTCTAGTTTGCCTGTCTGTCGGTCTATTGGCAGTTCATCAAGTTCTACGTAGTGGCTAGGCACCATATAGTGCGGCAGGTACCGCTCCACAAGGTTCCGTAGACCCCTGCTAGTACTGCTATGTACGTCAACCCGCCAAGTCGCGCCGGGCTTACGGACCACGTAGGCTACCAGCAGCGGGTTAGTCTCGCCGTCGGACTCAAGCAAGACCGCGCTATCCAACACCGCGCAACGCTTCTTTAACGTCTCCTCAATGGCGCCCAAATAAACGGTATATCCCCGGATTTTGACCATCGAATCATTGCGGCCAATGACCGTGACCATCCCTTGGGGATCGATCTTGGCCACGTCACCTGTGGCGTAGTAACGCTCACCGTCCATGGTTAAGAATTTCTGCTGGTCCAGGTCTGGTCTTTCCAGGTAGCCTCTAGCGATCCCCACTCCACCGATATAGAGCTCACCGGTTCCACCCGTGGAGAGTTTAGTTTCGTCTTCCGGCAGGACTTGAGTCGTTACTCCATCCATGGGAAGCCCAACGGGACAGATGCCCGTTACGTCCGGCGGCGCAGACCTCAAGTCTATCGTGCACACGTCATGGGCTTCGCTGATGCTGTAGGTATTGAAAAAGCGGGTGGAAGACGGAAATACCGCCAGGGCCTTTTCCTTCAAGCTGCTAGCCACCACCTCCCCGTTAAGCCAAACAACTCGTAGGGACTCAAACGCAGCACGCAGAACCTCAGGCTCAGCCGAGTTCAAGATCCCTTGTAGAAGGGACGGAGTGAATAACACTTCAGTGATGCGGTTCTCGGAGATATATCTGATGACTGACCTGGGCAGGGGCACAATATCATCCGGTATAACGTAGACTGTGCCACCCTTCAGCAACGGACGTAAGAACTCCCAGGTAAAGAAGATATTGCATGCGACCCTGTCCCCAGGCTGGTAAGAGCTGAACGTATACCTCCCGTAGTAGGAGGCGACCATGGCCCCGTGGGTCTGCATTACTCCCTTGGGGTCACCGGTAGTGCCAGAGGTGTACGGCACAAAAGCTAGATTGTGCGGAGAGATGGCTGGGGGTTGGAGTTCAACGGCGATATCCTGCCAGGCGTGCTCGGTATCAATCCGCAACACGTGGGCGTTGGAGTAGGAAGCCAGCCGTGGGAAGTAGCGTTCTTTGGTAATAATTACCTTTGGCTTTGCTTCTTCCAAGATGGTCTGGAGCAACGTATCTGGTGACTCCAGCGCCAGCGGCATGAATGCGCCGCCTGCTTTCAGCGCCCCGATGCAGGAGAGGATGTAGTCCGAGCAGGTCTCCATATAGATACCTACCCGGTCATCTGCTAGGACCCCATGCCGGCGGAGGTAAGCGCCTAAAGCATCTGATTCACGGTCCAACTGCGCGTAAGTCTTTTCCCCTTCCGGGCTTACTACCGCCAGTTCGGCCGGAGTCTTCTCAGCCTGGTCTTTGAGGAGTTGGTGCAAGCATATCTCATCCAAGGCTGGCATCACCTTTCGCCAATAGGAATAGCCGACATCTGCTGGGAGAGCCAGCCGAGGCCCACCCAACTCGGGATGTTGACGAGTTTCGACAATAGTTCCTAGAGAGCTTACAAAGTGTTGGCAGGGATGTAAATCATGCGTGCGTAAAATCGCTACTATGCGATAGCTAAAGTCATGGAAATAGAACCAGCCGTCGGCATGCACGGGGCCTTACCCGCATGGGACGGCAAGGCGTGCTGGGTTACCTCAGGAGCTTGTCGCCGCATCCTGTGCAATAGCGAGCGTCGTGACGGTTGACGTGGCGGCAGTTGCCACAGATAACCTGCGCTGCTTGAACCGCTGACTGGCGCTTGCCGCAGAACCGGCAGTAGGCGCTGGCGATGCGTATGGGTTGCCCGCAGCTCTGGCAGGCGGTTAGCGGGATGTTGCGCTGGTAGCGGAACGGGGATACAAGCTGCCCCCACTGGAAGCGCTTGTATGACCAGAGGCCGCCGGCCAGGACAATGAGCGGGGCGGCCACGGGTGTGATGAGGGGGGTTAAGAGGGAGAAGTTAAACATGTCGTGTAGGGCTGCGGCTCCAACCAAGCCTGCGACGACGACCCAGAGGCCGCGGCCTTGTTGCCGCAGGCCAAGGGAGTAACCCCAGAGACTCCCGAACACGAGGTGAGCAACCGTGGCGAGGGGAGCGCGAAAGAGCATCACCTCAGGGCCGTACTTCAATACATAGGAAGCATTCTCCAGCGATGCGAACCCGAGGCTCGCCGCCGCGCTGTAGACGAGGCCATCCGCCGGCTCGTCGAAGTAGCGGGAGCGGTATGCGCCCAAACGGACGGCGAGAAACTTGCTGCATTCCTCGACTGGGCCAACCATGGCAAGCTTGCCCACGGTTATGGCGGAAAGTGTCGCGTCCGGCTCGAAAACCAAAGTGTCGAGCACAAAGTATTCGATGATGGCTGCCGGGATAGTCGACAGCATGCCGAGGAGGAAGCTCGACACGATGAGGTGGCGTGGGGACGGATGGACGCGGTCCAGCCGGAGGAAGAACCACAACCAGAACAGCCCTGGTGTGAACGCAATGACCAGGACGCCAAGGGCGCTCACGCCGTCAGCGCTTGATTACGACGGTGTCGGCGATCAAGTCATGCAATCCGCGCTTGTCGCTTCTAAAGGCAATCATCAGGAAGCCGATGCCAAACGTGATGGCCGAGAGGAACTTGGCCAGTTCCCTTCCAAGGGCGCGTCCATACCCGACGCGCGAGCCGTCGGGCCGGCGCACGTACATGGTCAGGGTGCGCTTCCCAACAGTCGTTGCGAATGCTCCCACGAGAAGCGTCTGGTAGAGTAAGCCGCTAGTGATATCGATAAGAATTTCGGGGCGGATCTCTTCTGCGGTCACGTACTCCCAGAGAGAGGTGCCGAACAGGGGGAGGGTGAAGTAAAGTATCGACAATCCGACCAAATAGTCGAGGAACGACGCAACCAGCCGCGCCCAGAAGCCCCCGGGCGGCCCTTGTGCGAGTGCTGAGAGGCGTGGAGTTGGCTGACGAAACCCGACCTCTTCGTTGAGGGGCAGTCCACAGTTGTAGCAGAACTGCGATAGGGGCTCGTTTGGGTGGTGGCAGCGTGGGCAGACAGCCGCCGCGCCGGACGGATCTGCGGGCGTGCGCGGTGCCTTAGCTGTTAAATCCTGGCCGCAGCTGTTACAGAAGTTCGAACCGGGAGTGTTCTCTTGTCCGCACTTGCGGCAGGTGATCACCGGCTTCTGTTGCACAGAGCCTCCAATCGGTCGGTGCTGGCTTCAGCAACCGTCGCAGGCGTGTCTACCTCCCGCAGAGCACTCAGCACAGCAGTAAACTGAGAAAGTTACGGGGTGGGAGCGAGTCCCAGTACGCGGTAGCCCAGATTCTCCTCAGTCCGCTCGGCAAGGGGCAGCACCTCGATAACGACATTTGACAGTCCAACCACGTCGCCGTTTTCGTCGAAGCTGTATTCGTCACCGATGGCTCCGCTCCAGGTATTGTTATAGAGGCAGTCCCTGAAGCCGTCGGCGTCCTGGTCGTCGTTGGTCTGCCTCAGGCACTCGGCTGCGATGTAAACGTCGTCGTAAGCTGAACCCATGAACCAAGGCAATGGGGCAACTATGCCGTAGCGGGCGCTAAACTTCTCCAGGAACCCCTTGCCGGCGGCGTTGGAGAGGTCGGGGTTGGGGACAATGGCTTTCAGGCCGGTGGCGGCGTCACCGGCGAGTTCGAGGGGTGCCGGCGCCGTAGGCACGCTTTCGGAGTAGATTGGACCATTGTACCCCAACTCGCGGGCCTGCTTGATGATGGTGCCTCCGGAGATCTCACCCTGAGCGGCCACGAGCAGTGCGTCGGGGTTCGTGCTGAACAATTTGGTCAGTTGGCTGCGGAAGTCGACAACCTCAGAGGGGTAGCCTTCCGCCGCTAACACCGAGCCGCCCAGTTTCTCGAATTGAGCGACGGAAGTGCGGCGGGCGCCCTCCGCGTAGTCCGTGGCCTCGGTGATGGTGGCGATTTTGCGCACTCCGTCAACCCAGAGGGTGTTGCCGGTGTCAATGCCCAGCTGGAGGTCGTTGATGGCGGTGCGGAATATGTAGTCGCCAGCGGTGGCGATGTCAGGGCTGGTGGCGGATGCGGATAGGAGGATGACGCCTTCCTTTTCGGCTAGAGGCGCCGCGCCGAGCATCGCGCCGCTGCAGGTGGTGCCCAGGATGATCTTGACGCCATCCACGTCGGTCAGCTTGTTGTAGGCGGTAATGGCGTCCTGGGCGGCGCATTTGGAGTCCTCTGCGATGAGCTTCAACTCCCGGCCATTGATACCGCCGGCAGCGTTTATCTCCTCAACAGCCAGTTGCTTGGCCTGTATTATGGGGTTTCCGTAGGACTCGGCAACCCCGGTGAGCGCGGCCATTGCTCCAATCACGAAAGGCTCCTCGGGCGCGGGCTCCGCAATGCATGCAAGAACGAGCAGTGCCGGCAGACAAAGTAAGGCGGTTGTTTTCCAAGACAAGGACATCACTGCACCCTCCCTAGTTGATTTGTAGCACCGGGACTTACCCCATTGTGCTGCAAAGGCGTACAAAGTAACCTATGCCACCGTAGGTAGCGGTCTTGAGCACCAGTAATGTAGCAACCACCCCTAGAGGTGTCAACGCCAGGCAGCGTCTATCACCCTGAACCCAGCTGAGAGACCACTCGAACAGGGAGAGGAGAGGGCACTTGGGCTTGGCGGAGCCTTAGTGCTCAGCCCTGTCTAGGAAAACAGTGACCGCTTCGGCTTATGGGTCAATTATAAATACAATACACGTAGGTCGGAAGTGGTGGGATTCTGGGCACAGTACATTCTGATGGTCTATGTACGAGGCTGCCAGTTTAGAGCCTTCTCCAGGTTGGAGAGGTACTCTGCGAATGCGCGGCGCCCCGCCGGCGTCGCCTGTACCCATGTACGAGGCTTGGAATTCAGGAACTCTTTGGTGATGACCAAGTAATTGGCGTCTTCAAGCTTGCGTAGATGAGTGGTTAGGTTTCCGTCGGTTAGGTCGAGCGTCTTCTTGATGAAGCCGTAGGCGAGCCGGTCCGCATGGGGCTGGGAAACCAGTATTGTCATTATTCGCAGCCGGGTGGACTGGTGGATGGTCTCGTTGAGAACAATGGCCTCGTCAGTCAATGGACCCCGCTCTTGCGCAGCCACCACGCACCCAGGACCGTCACTAGCAGCATCAATGCCGCTGATACCGCCGGAGCCACGTCGCCCAGGAGGTAATTCGGGATGTAGAATGCTGCTGCGATCCCTGCGCCCACAGCCGCTAACACCAGACGGTGCATTATGCCGAACAGGATGTATGCCAGCGACACTATGCCAATGGCGACGCCCGGTATGTTGTCCCCGTCTTCCGCGTTCCACATTCCCGCTGCCGCCGGGATGAGGAACACTGCTACAACCACCGCGAGCCAGAAGAGGAACACCCGGATGCCAGCCTTGCGAGCGGCATTGCCGGGTGCGATATTCCTACCGGCGCGGTGTCCTATGATCCCGCTTCCCACCATCCCCGGCACCATCAGAACGCCCCACAGCACCGTGTAAATCCACGGGCTTCCCTCCGTGAACTCGGTTGCCAGCGTCTCGAAGGCGTACATCCAGCCGTATCCTAGCACCATTATCCCGGCCCAGAGGATCATGATTGTCCCTGTTCCGGCCACGTACATTGAGCTCCGCGCCCTGTCCATCGTCTCGTGGATGTCGCGCCAACTCTCTTCAGGTGTTGCCACTCTTGTTTTGCCGTCCGATATGTCCATCGCCCACCTCCTAGCCGTCATGTAAGTCGTGGCGTGAGCATCGGCATAGAAACTTTCTGCCTGACTCTGCCCACCTCTGCAAAGTATAACTATAATACAAAGTAGTTTGCAATACAGAAGGAGGTGCGCATGAGCATGGAACCTTCTGATGCCCTAGCGGTGCAGGTGGTATCGCTGCGGAAGCTGTATGGCAACGTGGTAGCCGTGGACGACATGAGCTTCGAGGTCGAGCGCGGGAGTGTGTTCTGCATAATCGGTCCCAACGGCGCAGGCAAGACTACCGCTATCGAGTGCCTCGAAGGGCTGCGCCGGCAAGACAGCGGCTCAGTACTCGTCGCCGGACTGGATCCTATCGCCGACCGCGCCTGGCTCGTCCACAAAATAGGAGTGCAACTGCAGGAGATAGGAATCCCCCGGCGTATGAAGGTTCAGGAGGCGCTAAGCCTGTTGACACCTATTCAACCCCGGCTGCATCCAAATCGACTGCCCACGAGTACCTCAGTTTTCCGTTGCTATTGTGCCTTTCATATGAAGGTTCTCAATTTTGTCCTGGCCGCCGGGGCGTAATTGCGGCCTGCAAGTGCTGGACAAGGTCCGCCATCCCCTTTAACATTACGTCCGCTTTGACTACCAAGACTCCACACTCCGGCCCCTTGGCCATTGAGGTGCGCGGCCTCCGCAAGTCTTACGGGACGGTGGAAGCCGTGCGAGGCATAGACCTGCAAGTTTCTGTGGGAGAGGTCTTTGCCCTCCTAGGGCCCAACGGCGCGGGGAAGACCACAACCATTGAGATACTGGAAGGCTATCTGGACAGGACCGCCGGGGACATTTCTGTTCTGGGGTACGATCCAAGGGGAAACCACCGCAGCCTGAAGGAGCGCATTGGCATAGTCCTCCAGACAACGGGGGTACAACCGTACCTGAGCGTGGAGGAGACCGTGAACCTCTTCCGTGGCTACTACCCCAACCCGCTGCCTTTGGAGGAGGTTCTGAGCGTTACGGGTCTGACAGAGCAACGAAGCATCCGAGCGAGACGACTCTCCACCGGTCAGCAGAGAAGATTGGATGTCGCCATCGGACTCTCGGGAAACCCGGAGCTGCTGTTCCTTGACGAGCCTACCACTGGGTTTGACCCCTCAGCTCGCCGCGGCGCCTGGGAAATGATTCGCAACCTCCGGAACCTGGGCAAGACGGTGGTGCTCACTACCCACTACATGGACGAGGCCGAGCATTTGGCCGACCGGGCGGCGATTATGGTGCATGGCGAGATAGTCGCCCAAGGAACTCCCAGCGAGCTGCTGAGGAACAACGACGCCACTACTATACGCTTCAAGCTAGCCGCCTGGGCGCCCCCCCTGCCAGAGGACCTGGCCGTTGGCCCCTTGGAACCCAACGGTCAGTACACCGTCGTGACCTTCACTCCTACGTCCACCCTGAACCGGCTGACGGGTTGGGCCGTGGAGCAGGGCCTTGAACTGGAGGAGTTGTCGGTATCCCGCCCATCGCTGGAAGACCTTTTCGTCCGGCTTGCAGAGTCCGCAGAGGCGAAAGACACACAGCAATGAACGCCTTTGTCCTGGCTTTGCGGCAGGTGAAGTACGAGAACACCGCCTTCTGGCGCAACCCTGCGGCGGCCTTCTTTACCTTTATCTTTCCCCTGATGTTCCTAGTTATCTTTAACTTGCTCTTTGGCAACCGTGAGCTAGCCGTCTCAGGGGGGACCATCAGCACGTCAACCTTCTACGTGCCGGCCATAGTAGCCATGTCGGTTATTGGTGCCTGCTACACCAACGTGGCCATGGGGGTCTCCTTCTCCAGGGACGCGGGATTGCTTAAGCGCGTGCGCGGCACACCGCTGCCCGCTTGGTCATTGCTCTTTGGGAAGATATTCCACTCCGTCTTGGTGGCGCTGCTGCTGGCCGCCATCGTTACGGTTGCGGGGGTGCTCTTCTACGGCGTGGACCCGCCTACTAACACCATACCCGCCTTTCTAGTGACCCTTATTATTGGGGCAGCGGCCTTCTGCACCCTTGGCCTGGCCGTCACGGCGCTAATACCCAACGCCGACGCGGCGCCGGCCATTGTCCAAGCCTCCATCCTGCCGCTGCTCTTCATATCAGACGTGTTTGTCCCCTTGCGGGACGCGCCGGGCTGGCTTACCTCTTTCGCCGATCTCTTTCCCATCCGGCACTTCGCACTGGCCCTCCACACGTCTTTTAACCCCTTTGAAACCGGCGCAGGTTTTGAGGTTGCCCATCTGATGTCCTTGGTCGGCTGGCTGCTAGCCGGTTTGGTAATTGCCGTAAGGTTCTTCAAGTGGGAACCAAACCGCTAGCAAGAGGAGAAACGGACACGGCGCCGACACCGCGGCGCTACTGCGAGACGGGGGTTACTCCTAGCTCTTCAATCTGGCCGTCTTCCGTGAAGCGCCAGATCCCGATGTGGCCCCGGCGCAGGTCACCGTTGTCGTACCCTTGCTCCCGCGTCACTTGAGCCAGCACGGGGCCTTGGGCGCAGTCTGAGAGGGTGGTGCGGAAGAAGAAGTCGTTGTCCTCCACGGCCGTGAGGGTTGGCGAGGTTGCCGAGGGGCTGACGATAGGGATCCCCGCCGGGCCGGTCACCTGTTCCACCACCATCAGCGAGTTAGCGCTGGAGCTGGGGCCGACGATTGCGTGAACGCCCTCCACTTCAACCATGCGCCGCCTCCACTGCCTTTGCCGGGTCCTGCGTCGAGTCTTCCACCACCACCTCTACGGGCCGCCCAAACACGCCGCCGCCCTCATTGACGTGCTTCACCGCTAGGTCAAAGGCCCGTTGGCGGTCCTGGGCCTTGGCCGGCGCGCCCTCGCTGAAGTGGAGCAGCACCCCAAGCCGCAGCGGCCCCACGTCGTCCGGCGCCTGCGATGTGCCGCCGCAACCAGCAACCGCCGTGAGGAGCGCGAGCGCTCCCACAGCTAAGACGAAACGCTACTTGAGAACCTTGCTATTCATGAATAACAACTTTCTAACTTTGGAATCTGAGGGTTGCCACCTGAAAGGAGCACCGGCTTCCTGCCTGTATTCTCGGGGACGGTCTCCATTGACGCCTTCGTTGACCTCTTGGACGTCTTGTCAGCCGTGGCGTTCACTCCAACCCGCGCTTCGCGCGGCTGAATTGGTAGGAAAAAAATCAGAAAGTAAAATTTGTGGCCCTATTTTGACGATAGACAGAACCATCTTCGAGATTTGGCTGGGGCAACGTAGTCAAGCGAAACCATCCTTCTGCTATTGTGGTGCGTCGGGGCAGCGTGACGCAAGAGGTGGCCTAGTGGCACCCTTGGGTACCGGGAGGTCCTCCGCCACGACAACAGTTAGAGTGCGCCGACTATTGACCAAGGACTGTCAACAGTCTAAGCTTACAGCGTTTATCGAAGAAGGATTCGGAACGACTATGAAAACTCTAGGCGAGCGAATTCGGGAACTAAGGGAGGAGAACGACTTATCCCTGAGAGAGTTGGCGAGCACAATTAAGGTGTCAGCGGCTTTTATGTCCGATGTTGAACTTGGCCGCCGCCACCCCTCAGACAAGCACATGCGGGCAGTGGCGCAAGCGTTGGAAACCTCGTTGGAAGACCTTCAACAGTTCGATACTCGCCCACCGCTTCGGGAATTCCGCAAAGCCACACTCGCCAACCCGGAGTACGGTTTTGCCTTCCGACAAATGATGGATAGGAGTATTAGCTCTAAGGAACTCTTAGAGTTCATTCGACAGCGGGACGAGCAGCAGGACGACGAGCACACCTAGCATGAAGATGTTGAGGGCGCAATCTGGACCTTTCGTAGAGCGGCCCTACTACGAGGATTCGGATATTGAGTCAATCGTTACTGACGCGCTCGTCAGCGTTGACCTTCTCCCGACAACGCCAGAACCGATACGGGTGGAACGCTTCATCGAAAAGCGGTTCGGTATAGTTACTAGCTACGAGGACGTTCCAGACGGCATACTTGGCTACACAAGCATCGGTTCCAATGGCCCTGAAGCAGTCGTAGTCTCAAGGTCGCTCTCAGAGGATGGTAGTAGCGTGGCGGAGCGGCGAATGAACAGCACCCTCGCGCACGAGGCTGGCCACATGCTTTTACACGGATATCTGTTCGCCTTGGAGCGCCGGCCAGGGACGCGCTTGCTGTTCGTAGACGACCTTGATGAAGAGCGGCAAACCATACTGTGCCGTCCCGGAACCGTCGGGTTCCCTGTGGAGTCAACAGGAACTCGCCTTTACGACGGAAGGTGGTGGGAGTTTCAAGCCAACAAGGTGATTGGCGTCCTCCTGCTGCCCCGCCAATTGGTGAATCAAGCACTTGATGCATTGGTTGTGTCCCAAGGCAGTCTCGGGATTCGGCAGTTAGACGACACGCGACGGGAAGAAGCCGTTCATAGCCTGGTTGACGCGTTTGATGTGAATCCGGTCGTGGCACGTTTACGAATTGGCGAGTTATTCCCGACCACGCCTAACGGTCAGTTGACCATGTAAGTTTTTTTTTGCTATATTGTTAACAATGTAAGCGGACATAAGCTAAACTATAGCGAGTGCTGCCTAGCAGTATCGGCAGCAGGAGGTTAATTGTGGCGCAGCGTGAAGAACACCCAAAGTACGAGGTTGATATCGAAGGGGCGTACAAGCCCTGGGATAAGGACACGATCACCACTGAGGAAGTTGCCGCGCTTGGAGGTTGGGACCCGTCGTTGGGGGTTGTGCTTGTCAATCTCGAAGATGGAACTGAACGAACCCTCCAGCCCGACGAGGTAGTCAAACTAGAGCCTGGCCTTGGGTTTTCCAAGAAAGTTCTGTTTCAGAGAGGGTAAGTGCAGCAATGCAGGAGCGCATTGACTTAGAATTGGAGCTCGTTAGAGACAGATTCCCTAAAGTCGAATACCAACCAGAGGGACGTTGGGTACGGGTCACGTCGTATCCACTGCCTGAAGGATGGAACCGGGGAACCACCGACATCGCTTTTCAGATTGGCGACGGGTATCCCGGGGCACAGCCTTACGGCTTTTATATTCCCTCTGGAATCCTTTTTCAGGGTACCTCACCGGACAGCTACACAGACCTTGCCCCCAACCAACCTCCCTTCGAGGGCACATGGGGGTTCTTTTCGTGGGCTCCGAAAAATGGCTGGTTTCCTGCATCCGACGTTCGTCAGGGTGCCAACCTCTTGGACTGGGTAAGGGGGTTCAGAGACCGGTTTGAGGAAGGGGCCTAGGATGTCAGAGGCGCATCTTTACCTTCCGAAAGACCTTGCGACAGCAGTGTGGGCGCATCTATTGGAGGATGAACCGGAAGCGGAGTCGGTCGGGTTCCTATTTGCCAAGCATCGGCGCGAAGGAGAGGCCCACGCGTTCGAAACCCTGGAATGGTATCCGGTGCCCCCTGAAGGCTTCCTCTCAAGGAATAGCTACCACTTCGTATTGACGGACCAAGTTCGCGCGGAGGTCATCAAGCGAGCGCATGATCTCGGCGCTTCGGTCGTCGAGTTCCATTGCCATAGGGGACCCTGGCCAGCCCGGTTTTCGCTGAGTGATCAATCCGGATTTCAGGGATTTGTCCCGCATGTCTGGTGGCGGCTAAGAGGAAGGCCTTATTTGGCGGTGGTTGTCGCGGAGAGCGACTTCGATAGTTTGGTATGGGTTACGGGGCCGGATACTCCACAACACCTCACTGGCATTGTGGTTGATGGAACAACCCTCGAACCGACCCGTCTATCATCCCTGGGGCCAGAGTGTGATGAGCAATACGCGTTTTGACCGGAACCTTCTGTTTTTTGGCAAAGAGGGACAAGAGCGCCTGTTCGACGCAAGTGTGGCAGTTGTTGGCATAGGTGGCCTCGGATCCCACGTCGTCCAGCAATTGGCCTTGCTGGGGGTTGGCCGGTTGATCCTGATAGATTCTGAGGAACTCGACGACACAAACCGCAATCGCTACATCGGCGTTCGACATGACGACCTGGTACCCGGAACCCCTAAAGTGGCAATCGGTGAACGCCTGGCTCATGAAATCAACCCGCACATCGAAGTGTCGGCGATAGCCCAACCTCTGGCCAGCCAGCTTTCCTTCAAGGCAATCATCGGTGAAAGCGACTTAGTCTTCGGGTGTCTGGATAACGATGGGGCTCGGCTGATTCTGAACGAACTCTGTTTGGCTTACGACAAGCCTTTTTTTGACCTGGCCTCGGGGATCGACGTCGAGAAAGGGCATTACGGTGGGCGGGTGTGCGTGCAGTGGAACGGCAATGGTTGCCTCATTTGCCATGAAGTGCTAGACCCTGTGGAGGCTGGTCTGGATCTCCTAAGCGATAGACAAAGAAGGGATCGCGAAGCCATCTACGGTGTGCCCGTTGATACCCTAGGTGCAGCGGGGCCGTCCGTCGTCTCCATCAACGGCGTCGTAGCGTCTATTGGGGTCACAGAGTTCATGTTGGCTGTGTCCGGCGTAAGAAGCGAGCCGAGGAGTGTTCTGACCTATCACGGTGATAGAGGTGTTGTTCTTGTAAAGTCTGCCCCCCGCAAGAGTAGGTGTTACTTCTGTTCCACGATTCGTGGCAAAGGTGACGATGCAGAAGTCCAACGTTATTTGTCTGAGTGGTCGGGCAAAGCTTAAGGGACCAAGTAAGTGTTCAACATTTGCAGTACACAATAGTCACGAAAACTCAAGTAGTCCTTCGTCAAGGAGGTAGAGGTCAAGCCCGGCAGGGCCGCCATCGTCTACTCCATACCCACGCCGGAGGACTCTCCCATAGTGGAGCGGACGCCGCTGAGGTCGCCCTGAACGGGCGAGTTCGCAGTACAGTACGTCACGGTGGGCCAAATAGACGTTAAGACAGCGCGATCAAATTGCAAGGGAGACGGCCCTCGATAAGTGGGCGTTGAAAAGCCCGACTGAAGCGTGGAGCCCTCCTTTGATCAGTCTGCCTAGCTGGCTGTGAACTTTGCCGCTTCCCCCGAACCGCCTGTAGCATCCCCTTCGCTGTATGAGTGGGCTCCTGTTCCAGCAAGGGCGCCTCCCTGGACAATCAGGTACTCCTCCCTAATTGGCCGTCCATCCAACCAGCATTCCAGAATCTCACGGACTCCTGCTGCGTAGCGGGCTTGGGCTGAAAGCGAAGTGCCAGAGGTGTGGGGAGTCATGGCGTGGTTGGGCATGGCCCTCCAGGGGTGATCATTGGGAGGCGGCTGAGGGAACCAAACATCGCCCGCATACCCTGCCAGTTGGCCGCTTTCCAGCGCTCTTACGATGGCGTCCCGGTCACAGATTTTGCCGCGTGCGGTGTTGACGATATAGGACCCGCGCTTCATCTTGCTAATCAGAGCATCGTTGAACATATGCTCAGTCTCCGGATGGAGAGGACAATGGATGCTGACCACATCACACACACTGACCAGCGACTCAACGGTTTCATGGAACGTCAGGCCAAGCTCTTGCTCGACATCGGTGGCAAGCCTATGTCTGTCGGTGTAGTGGAGAGTGACGTCGAAAGGCTTCATTCGTCTCAGGACCGCTAAGCCAATTCTGCCGGCCGCCACTACACCCACGTCCATTCCCTCAATGTCGTAGGACCTGGAAACGGCGTCCGCAATGTTCCAACCGCCCCTGACCACCCAACCGTACTGGGGAATGTAGTCCCTGACCAACGCCAACATCTGCATGACCGCGTGCTCCGCGACGCTTACGCTGTTGCACCAAGTCACTTCACACACGGTGATGTTCCTGCCGATGGCTGCCTGAAGGTCGACATGGTCCGACCCAATGCCAGCGGTTATGGCTAATTTGAGGTTCGGAGCCTTTTCAATGCGCTCGGCGGTGAGGTACCCGGGCCAGAAGGGTTGAGAGATGACTATATCGGCATCGGCCAGTTCACTTTCGAAAACGGAATCGGGTCCATCCTTGTCCGCCGTTACGACGAACCTATGTCCCCGTTCAGTCAAGAACCTCTCCAGCCCAAGTCCGCCCGAAACAGATCCCAGAAGATGGCCAGGGGTGAAGTCTATGGAGGCCGGTGAGGGTAAAGTCTGGCCGTCCGGATACTGGGTGAGGTTGGGTATGCTTTCGCGGGCATAGTTCGGAGGAAATCCTGCTACTGGATCGGAATAAAGAACACAAAGCACTTTCTGAGCGGAAGGGGAACTCATAGTAACCTCCTAGGTATATCTCCGCATCGCATATTGTATATCGACCAATAGCTAGGGCTGGTCTGTGCTAGTGATGCTAGCCGTTGGCATGGGTTCTGTAAACTGTTGGGCTTTTTTCTTGATTTGATGTTATCTGCCGTACCAACACGAAGATCAATATGCTCGCCATAGTCGTAATCACGTCAGCCGTAACGACTAGTTGGTTAACGGGCTCACCACTAATGAAGATCTGGAACCCCGCATTTCCCACCCATACGGATAATAAGCATTAGACAGCCTGGCGCGGCGTGAGGAGCGTGGGGTGTGCTGGGGGAGCACCGATTATTGAGGTGTGAGCGCCGGTGGAGTGGATTCTTCGCTGTGCCTGCCTGCGGTAGGTAGGCTCAGAATGACAAGGCGAGCGGCGCTACTGCGAGACGGGAGTCACCCCTAGTTCTTCAATCTGGTCGTTTTCTGTGAAGCGCCAGATCCCGATGTGGCCCCGGCGCAGGTCGCCGTTGTCGTCCCAGTCCAAGCTGCCGGCGGTACCCTCGTAGTCCACCTCGCCGCCCTCCGACAGGACGCGCAGCGCAGCGGCAACCCCCTGCGGGCCCGGTAGCGTCGCCACGCCGGGCGCTCCGCCAACGCGGCGAAGCTGGTCGCGGATGGCCGCGCCGTCCACGCTGCCCGCCGCTTGGGCCGCCAGCGCCAGGGCAATCGTGGCGTCGTACGTTTCCTGCACGTAGGAGAAGGTTGGGAAGCTCCCGTACTCCGCCAAATAGGCCGCTTCCCATGCCGTGGCCGCCGGTGTCCCTAGGCCACCCGCCCCGGCCCCCGCCGTGCCGCGCATCCCCGCCAGGCGCCCGCCGCCGACGGCCATGGCCAGGTCGGGACTCTTCAGTGCGTCGCCGAAGGTGAACTGGTTGTACAACCCATGTTCGAGGGCTTCCCGAAGAATCTGCGCAGCCTCGGTCTCAAAGGTGATCACCACCAGGGCTTGCGCTCCCCCTTTCGCTGTTTCCCGGAGTTGGGGGAGGTAGGTGTCCTGCCCTGGTTCCACCGCCACGGCCAGCAATTGCCCCGTCCACGCGGCTTGGAAGGCCTTGGAGAGGCCCTGCCCCCAAGCGTCGTCGCGATAGACCAGCCCCACGTTGTCGTACCCTTGCTCCCGCGTCACTTGCGCCAGCACGGGCCCCTGGGCGCTGTCTGAGAGGGTGGTGCGGAAGAAGAAGTCGTTGTCCTCCACGGCCGTGAGGAGTGGTGAGGTTGCCGAGGGGCTGACGATGGGAATCCTCGCCGGGCCGGTCACCTGCTCCACCACCATCAGCGAGTTGGCGCTGGAGCTGGGGCCGACGATTGCGTGAACGCCCTCCACTTCAACCATGCGCCGCGCTGCCTCCACCGCCCTTGCCGGGTCCAGCGTCGAGTCTCCCACCACCACCTCTACGGGCTGTCCAAACACGCCGCCGCCCTCGTTGACGTGCTTCACTGCTAGGTCAAAGGCCCGTTGGCGGTCCTTGGCCTTGGCTGGCGCGCCCTCGCTGAAGTTCAGCAGCAACCCAAGCCGCAGCGGCCCCACGTCGTCCAGCGCCTGCGATGCGCCGCCGTCGCAGCCAGCAACCGCCGCGAGGAGCACGAGTGCTCCCACAGCTAAGACGAAGCGCCACTTGAGAACCTTGCTATTCATGTATTACGACTTTCCAATGGTGGTAGCGTGTCTAAAAGTCCTCGCTGGATGATTGCCTCCAGTGTGCACCTCGTCGCCGATGAAGAGGTCGAAGAAGCCCTTCACCCGGACTTGTGAACGGTGACCAATTGACCGTCAAAGTTTGTCAGAACACGCGCCAGCTGGGCAGGGATTCGCGCGGTCCGCGTCACCGGGAGGGACGTTTATCTGCTGGGGTGTAGGGAGACTGTTTGTGGACTAGCCTTCACGACGTTGCACTCCTGCGGTAGCCGCCGATTAAGGCATGACTGCCGTCGCGCCAGAAGCACTCAACCTCGTCGAATCCAGCGGCGCGGAGCCAGTTGAGGTGGTCTATGAGCGTAGCGCGCGTCCTCTGGCCCCTCTGTCCGCTGGGCCGTGAGGCCCCTTGGCCTGCTTGCTCAGTGGTCAACTCTTCGAGGGATGACTGGACACCGGTCTCGTCGAACCTGCGCCATTGCTCCATCACCAGCCCCGCCCGTACATTCGCCGCTCCGGCTGCATCACCCGGCCACACGAGCTCCCAGTTGAGGAAGGCGCCCCCTGGCTTCACGATGGTGAAAATGTCGGCATAGACACGGGCGACGGCCTCTGGGTTGCGAAGGTTGTGGATGGCGATGGCGGAGACCACACCATCTACCGGCTCACCAATGGCCTGCACCCACGCCGGGTCTGTGAGGTCGGCCATCGCTTGGGAGATCCGGTTCTCGTAGCTTCCGAGGCGTTGTCGCGCGTGCTGCAGCATGGGAGCCGAGAAGTCGTGGAGGAGCACGTGTGCTTTGGGGAACGTCTCCAGTACCGCCCGGCTTGCGGCTCCATAGCCGGCGCCTACATCGAGCACGCGTATCTCCGCGTCAGGCCCATACGGAAGTAGCGCAGCCATCCGTCGCAGGTGCTCTTGCCTGTCCTCGTCGCGGGTGACGTCTTGCCCGATCCAGTAGTCGACGTACTCCTGTGACTTCCAGTCATGGTCATGATGGTGTTCGGTCATACCGTGCTCCCTGTGCTAAGACTCAGTGTAGTAAGGCTCGTCTTGTGTCCCTAGTCTAGGTACGGCCAGATTGTCTGGCAAGCCACGAGATAAGTCCACTGATGGCGGCAAGGCAGTATCCGGCTGAATTGGTGGGCCTGATTTGACGATAGACAGAACCATCTTCGAGTTGTGGCTGAGTGGAGTGGTCCGGGATCACGGATCTTCCCCGCGAACTCGAGGCCGACAGGCAAAGCTGGGCTACCTCCGAATGTGATACACCGCTTGAGGTAGGAGAGCCGGATGGTTCACTTGGCAAAGAGTTTCGACGCGGCACTATGTGACCTTGATCTCTAGACGGCAGTGGTCGCTCGGCCCCCACTGTTCCAGCTCGTTTAGCGCACGTACACACACGGAATCGGTCATTCCCTTAGAGGCAAAAACGAAGTCTAGCTGGCGCGTTGCAGTGGCCGGGTCCTTCTCAGTGCGGTACGTAGGTACGTTCTTGCTTTCGGGTGGCAGTTCATCCGGCCACGGCTCTGCCTGTCGCCCATTCGGGGCCTGCGGCCCTACCAAAGGCAGCCCCAGCACCTCCATCCTGGCAAATACTGTTTCGTACCGTGAGGCCCAGTACTCACTGCCGTACTCCCCGTACCCATGGAGAATGTTGAGATCCCCTGCAGCCAAGATGCGGTGACCGTCTTGCCTCCCGATGAGCGTGGATAGGTCAGACACGACGCGGTGGGCAGAGGCATCTGAGACGATCCAACCGCTGCCAGTTGAGGCATGGGGATTCTCCCATAGGGCGTACATTGAGACGACCAAGAATGGCTCAGTGTCAGGTGGCGTGACGACAGCGGCTGTCAGCGTGCCCGGGCGGCTAACTGCGAGTTCTCCTGAATCCGTGTCTCCGAGCAAACCTGTTTTGATCCACTCCACTTTTACGCGATCCGAGAGCCTTGCGATGGCAGTCCGGCGCCGCCATTTGGGCCAGCCAGCGGTATGCCAGGGTGCAGGATCCACCTCGATTGGCTTAGCTAGGTCTTGCGGTGGCTCGCTGGCCTCCTGTAGAAGAGCGACATCCGCATTCATTGACATCAAACGATGCCAGGGATCTGTCTTGCCACCAATGTTCCAGGAGATGACTTTAACTATCAAGGTAGGTCACAGGACATGGTAGAACCTATATGACCAATCTGAACCTCAAAACGAAGGTTCTTGATTTTGTCAAGAATGGTGGAGCTAAGGGGGCTCGAACCCCTAACCTCAGCATTGCGAACGCTGCGCTCTCCCAGTTGAGCTATAGCCCCACAGGTTTCAGTCTAGGTGAGAAGGGATAAGGGGTCAACCTAGATTGGATGGGTGGCGTTGGTCTGTCGCCGAGGGTGATTCGCCTCTGGGTGGATTCTTCGCTGTGCCTGCCTGTGGTAGGCAGGCGTAGAATGACAAGGCGAGCGGCGCTGGTGCGGCGTTCGGAGTGAAGGGGTGTGTGGGAGAGCACCGGCTATTGGGGGGTGAGCGCTGGTGCGGTGGATTCTTCGCTTTGCTCAGAATGACATAGTGCGCACATGACGGGCTGTCGTAGCATGTAATGAACGTAGAGGGCGGGTTTCAAACCCGCCCCTACCGTGTTCGCGGGCTGTTGGGTTACGGAGCGTCGGCTGGCTCTGGTGGGGCCGCTGTGAGCTCAAAGTAGAGCTTGTCTCGGACGGCGGGGACGACGCGTTTGTCGACTTCGGTGACGATGGTGCGGGCGAGGTCGGCCTTAGCCTGGACGAACTCCTCCCAGGACTCGCCGGGGTCGGGGTGATCGTGACCGCCCATGCGGAACACCGTCTCCTGGCCGTCGCGGGTGGGTAGCTCGCCCCAGACCAGCCGTCCATCCGCGGCGGGTCCTAGCGGTTCGATGGCCTCCAGGGGGTTGGCAGGGTTGCGGAAGGGGATGCGCCCCTGGGCGGAGTCCTCGCTGACGGCCCATACTTCCATGCCAATGATGGCCATCTTGGCGTGGGCCAGCACGCCGACAATCTGGTCCATGTCCCGCTTGTCCCAGGCGGCTTCGCCGTTGCGGAGGCGCACCGCGCGCTGTCGCGCCGCGGCGGGCAGTAGCTCTTCGTACCGGTTGGGTTTAACCACGCTCAATGCTCCTTGATTTCAGGTGTTCTCTCGTGCCACACCGTCGCCTGCTCGTAGGCGTAGGCGGCGCGCAACGCAGTCGCCTCGTCCCAGGCGCGTCCGACAAGCTGCAGGCCGATGGGCAGCCCCTCGTGGGTGAAGCCGCAGGGCAGCGAGCAAGCGGGCACGCCCAGCAGGTTGAAGGGCCGGGCGAGCCGTCCCAGCGCGGGGATGATCTCCTCCGGGCCGTCCTCCCATTCTACCGCTGTGGCGTCCACGCGCGGTGCGGCCACTGGCTCCGTGGGGGTCACCAGCAGGTCAACCTGCTGCATGAGCGCCCGGTACTCCCGCAGCGCGACGTTTTTGGCCCGCTGGCTCTTGAGATAGACCGAGGCGGGGATGGCCAGCCCGGGCAGCAGGCGGCTCCGCACCTGCGGAGAGTAGCTGTTCCAGTGCTTCTGCAGCAGCGGCAGGTGGAAGGCCGCGGCCTCGCTCTGGATGAGGGGGCTATAGATGGGGGTGAGGTGGTCGAGGTGGGGGAGCGATACCTCCGTGACCCGCGCGCCAAGGCCCTCTAGCGTGGCGATGGCTTCATCCACAGCGGCGCGGACCTCGGGGTCGATGTGGCTAAAGAAATAGTCACGAGGTACGCCAATACGCAAGCCGCGCACGCCGTCCTGGAGGCCGCGGCGGTAGTCGGGCACGGGGGTATTTACAGACATAGGGTCGAGAGGATCGTGGCCAGCGAGGACATTCAAGAGCACCGCCGCATCCTCCACAGTGCGGGCCATAGGGCCGAGGGTATCGAGCGACCAAGCCAGAGGAAAGACGCCGTAGCGGCTCACCCGGCCGTAGGTGGGCTTAATGCCTACCACGCTGCAGAGGCTGGCGGGTATGCGGATAGAGCCGCCGGTGTCGCTGCCGATAGCCCCCGCGCAGAGGCCCGCGGCCAGGGCCACCGCGGAGCCGCTGCTGGAGCCGCCGGGAAGGCGTCCCGCGCCCCAAGGGTTCTCCGGTGTGCCGTAGGTGATGTTGACGCCGGTGGTGCCGTAGGCGAACTCGTGGAGGTTGGTCTTGCCCAGGAGGATTGCCCCCGCGTCCTGCAACCTTTGAATGATGGTGGCGTCAAAGCTGGGACGGTGCGCACGGAAGATAGTGGAGCCCGCAGAGGTGGGCGCGTCCTTGGTGTAGATGAGGTCCTTTGCCGCAATTGGGATGCCATGCAAGGGGCCGCGGTAGTGGCCGCTGGCCAGCTCTGCCTCTGCTTGTTGGGCGGCGGCGCGGGCCTGGTCGGCCATAACGGTGATGTAGGCATGGTAGCGGCCGTCCACGCGCTGGATGCGCTCCAGATAGCTCTCAGTGAGCTGAACGGGAGAAGTTTCCCCGCTACGGATGGCGTCTGCGGCCTCCGCGATGGAACGCTGCCAGAGTTCAGAAGGCATAGGCTTAGGGCTCGGGAGCGTCCGGGGCCCAGGGAAGGAACGCCGCGCCGGGGTCTTCTTCCAGCGGCGTTATCTCGTCCAGGCTGGCGGCATTTTGCAGCAGCGCGTTGATGGCCGCCAGCGCGGCGGCAAGGTCCCCATCCTCCGGGGCCAGGCCGAGGCCGGCGTAGAAGGCTCGCAGGGAGTCGAGGGTATAGGGCAGCGGTGGTTGCGTCATGGGCTGTTCAGGCTTAGTCGATAGATCTCGTAGTTGTCCCTAGCATACACCAGGCTGAACTGCGGGTCGCTGCCCTTGCCGAAGCCTTCCCAAGCGGCGGGCCGCGCCGGCTCGAGGATGAGATGGGTCGCCTTATAGCGGGCGGCAGCGGCCAGCGCGGCGTCCGGGCCGTTGCTGGGGGTTAGCATAGCCGAGCGGCGGGATACATACCACCAGGCGGGAGCATTAAGCACCATAGGCACGGCAGATGGGTCGTCGGCGTAGAGGGCGGACGCCAGCGACTGATAGGTCTGGGCCTGCTCGCTCCAGCCGCGGGCCTGGTCGTACCAGGCGTAGCCCGACGCGCCCATGGCGGCCACGAGAGCCAGGAGGGTGCAGTTGCGGGTAGCGAGCGCGGGCTTCCAGTGGGGCCGGCGAGCCGCGGCCCAGTAGACCGCAACCTCAATGCCCCGGACCGCGGCGATGCTCAACCAAGGCAGCAGCGCAACGCCGGAGTGGAGCATTGCCCCACGGCTGCTTGGGTAGGTGAACAGGAGGGTCATGACGCCGTAGAGCAGTGCGCCGTAGAGCAAGGGCGCGCGCATAACGGGATGACCGCGTAGCGCCCACCAGCCGATGGCGGCAAAAGGCACCAGCCAGTATTGCAGACCAAAAAGGACGCCCAGGTTCCGCAGCGCGGCCACAGCCTTGCCGCTTAGGATAGCTGCCCACCCGCCTCCCAGGTAGTGCTGGAGGTCTAGGGCAAGCCCGTAGGAAAAGATATCGTTGTACTCGCGGAGGAAGAGGGTCTGCAGGCCGCCGCTGGGCAGGGGTGCGCCGCTCACGCCCAAGTTGCGGAGAAACCAGGGGAGCATCACCAGCAGATAGACGGCGCACGCAATGCCTAGGGGAAGGAGCCACGTCTGGGGAGCGCGCCGTCGCTGGGATACGATGAGGACCAGGCTGCAGGCGGCGAGCAGCAGCGGGCCATCGGCGCGCGCAAGGTGGGCGGCAGCGGTTGCAAGGCCCAGGAGCGCGCTCAGCAGGACCGTGCGGTATGGTGGCCGGTCTTCGTCGAGGAGGCCGGCCGTCGCGACAAAGGCCAGAAGTGCGGCCAGTGTGAACGCGCCAAAGGCGTCCACGGCCAGCCAGTAGACAAAGTAGTAGCCCGCAAAGAGGGTGAGGAGCGCCGCCGCGAGGGGCCGGAAGGTTCCGGGCAGCAGCTGCCGGGCAAGCAGCGCAGTGGTGACGACAGCCGCGGCGCTGAGGAGAAGGAAGGGCGCTTGGGCCGCGCGAAAGTGCTCGCCAGAGAGCAGGAGCGCGGGGTAGGCTAGCAGGCTTGTCAGCGGCATCCAGTAGAGGTGGCTGGGATGCGAGAGGGAAGGCGGGTTGGTCAGGTAGATCCAGATAAAGTCCTCGGTAAAGCCGCGGCCGGCGGCCAGGTTGGCAGCCACGTGGTACGCGTAGTAGGCGTCCATATAGCCGGGGTCGTGGAAAGCGAGGGCGGCCAGGACGAGCACCGCCAGGGCTGCTACCGCTAACCCAATGATGTACTTGAGTGGCAGCGCGCCGGCGTGCTCTTGGGACGAGCGACCTGCCGCGCTGGCGCTAGGAGGCGGTTGGGGTGCGGGTGTGACGCTCATAGAGTGCAGGCGGTCGAGTTGATCCGTGGTTCGGGGAGCAATGAAGGAGGGTCTGTTATTGCGAAAGGACGTCTGCTCACGGCGAGTTCCTGCCGGCGATGGCAGAAGTGTGTGAGTACAGCAGAGGCGTCAGGACTAACGAGTAGAACCTGACGCCTCTGAATTCCTATCAAATTGGCTAGATGGATGCGGTGATGTTAATGGACTCGGAGCCAGTTGGTGCGCCAAGGAGTACTAGCCGGGCAATCACCAGCATTGGCTAGATAGAGGCGGTAATGCCGCTGAAGATGGCGCCAATCTGCGGGCCGAGCAGTACCAGAATGGCAATCACTACGATTGCAACCAGGAAGATGATCAACCCGTACTCAACTAGACCTTGTCCCTCTTCCCTTCGTAGTAGGGAATGCATAGCCCTCTTACTCCCTTCCTTTAGATTTCGAGCGCCAAGCACAAGGACAATTCCATTTATCATGCAGGGGGTATAGATGTGCTATCCGATCCTGATACCTGTAACTCGATAGATTATTGTAGAGCTACCTCCCCAACCTGCGTCAAGAGACGCGGCGCACTTACCGCAGCGTTTGGCTACTCCTCCCCGAACTTCAGCACTTGGAAGCTGTAAGACGGCCCGTGAATGGTTCTGGGCCCCTCCTGAACTACCTCAACGTTAGGCTCTGCCTGGAGGCGCGCATAAAGGGACGGGAACCAGCTCGGCTGCACCAGCAGATACGTGACACCCTGCTCCTGAAGCACCGCCAGGATGCGCTCGACGTCTTTGGGGCTGTTGGTGAGTTCTCGGGTGGCTAGCCCCGCCATATCTATGATTGGTCGCTGGCTAAAGAAGCCCAGCGCACCGATGTCGTGGCCGGCGATGCGGGCGTCCTCCGGCGTATTCTGGCTAATCCAGCGGGCGAGGGTCACCTGCTGCTTTTGGCTGAACGCCACGTTTTCTCGATAGATATCCGCGCCCCTTAGCCAGGACAGCGCAACCAGAGCGGCCATGATCCACGGAGCCACGCCGACAAGGAGCGGGTACGGGCGCGCTTGCAGCAGCGCGCGGCTGCCCTGGACGCCATAGATGAGGAGCAGGGGCATCAACGGCATAAGATAGCGGCCATGATGGTAGACCGCCGGCAGCCAGACGGCGTACGCGCCCATCAAGCCTACTACCCACAGCAGCGGCAACCAGCCGTCGCGATGGCCGCCGGGGAGTCGCCGCCAGATGGTGTACAGGATGCCTGGGACCAGCAGCAGCAGCGGGCCGCGGGACAGCTCCAACGCAGCGTCTGCAATGAACCGCCCGTAGCCGGCGAGGTCGATGCCGAAGCCGTAGGCGGCGTTCTTCGCAACAAGAGTGCTGGGCAGAGGCTGGCCGCTCAACGCGAGGTTCAGGATACCAAGCGCCAGGATAGCGACGACTAGGGGGATTACCGGTCGCAGCCTTTCGACCAGCCCTTCCGGTGCGCTCGGACGGTAGAACCGCCACACGAGAATGAGTGCGCCTAGGAGTAAGCCTTCTGGGCGGGTGAGGACGAGCAGGGTGAGCAGCACGCCCCAGTGCCGGAGGTTGAGCGCAGTCTGCTGCAGGCCCATCCGCAGCACCGCAAGGCTGAGCGCGGCAAAGAGAGGCGTTTCCATGCCGGAGAAGCCTGCCCAGATGAGGTGCCATTCGCAGGGCACCAGCAGCGCAGCCATACCGGGCGACTCCTCATCATCGGGAAAGAGGAGGGCGGCTAGCTTAAAGGTTTCCCAGGCGACCCAGGCCAGGGCCAGTCCTCCCAGGAGGTAGGTCCAGGCTAACGGAGGGATTGGGAGTAGATAGGCGGGGGTCAGCAGCAGCGTCCACAGCGGCGCGGTGGAGACGGCCGCGGGCGTGCCGGGGTTGATAGACCACTCGCCGCGCTCCACCAGATTGCGGGCCAGCGTCTGATGAATCCAGGCGTCGTCCAGTGGGTAGCCGAGGGTACCGGCAAAAGCCGAGGCCGCGAACAGGTAGAGGGCGGCGCTGCCGAGAAGCGCTCGGAAGGCGAAGCCCGCGCTGGTCATACGTCCTCCTCGCGGTTATCGGACACGGCCGCGGTCAGGAAGACGAGGGGCAGCGTATGGAAGAGGCTGAACTGGCTGGCCCAGGTGAACCATAACGGTGTCCAGGGCAGGGCCAGCGCAGCGCGCTCCCAGAGGCTGCGCCAGCGGCAGAAGACGGCGATGGCAAGACCAAAGCCCGTCAAGGCCAGCAGCGCCGGGATGGGGAGCGTAGCCACCGAGGCAGGAGCCAGCAGTCCGCGGGCCCACGCATCGGGAGCGGTAAGCGCCCAGGGCGCGTTCAGCAGCAGGAAGAGTCCGAGAGAGAGGGCAGCTCCCCGTAGGGCGGGCGTGAGGCCGTGACGGCGGTGCAACACAATGAGATAGAAGGGCAGGAAGGGCCAGGCCGCTTGTTTGAATGCCAGCCCCAGTCCCAGCGCCAGGCTGCCCAGCAGCGGGCGGTCGCGCAGGAGCCAGGCGCCCAGCAGCAACCACGCCAGCAGGATGTCGTTGTAGCCCTCGCCCGCAAAGAGGAAGCTTAAGCCCGCAATGGTTGTGGCCACGGCAAGAGTGATGGGCTTAAGCGCTTGCGGCGCGCGCGCCAAGGCGAACACCACCAGGGCGATCTGGGCAAGACCGTAGAGAAGGCGCAGATTCGGGAGGCCCAGGGCAACAAGGGGCGCAGGGAGTAGGAAAGACCCTGCGGGATAGCCAAAGGCGTCCTCAGATGGAGCGGTTACCAGCAGGGCTTCCGGCACCTTGAAACGAGCGGCGGCGGCTTCCATGTTCCATGCCTCGTAGGGGTTCTCGCCGCGCAGTAGGAGCTCCGCAGCGTAGTGGGGTGAGAGTCCAGCGTCCACCTGGTAGGTCTGCGCACTCTGAATACCCGCCAGGGTTACCAGCGCCAGCAGCAGCCCGCTGCCGAAGAGGGAGAAGCGCAGAGCACGAGGCGAGCGCTCCCGCACCATCGCTGCGGTCACGATAAGGCTCAGCCCCAGGGTGGTCAGGAGCATGCTCAAGAGCGCCAAGTCCCGGAGCTGCGCCAGATCCATCCCCCGGTTCACCAGCAGCTCCCACAGGAAGTAGGCCTGGTAGGTGCTGTGCAGTGCGAATGCTACCAGGGAGGCGAGGAGCAGCGACAACGGCAGGAGCAAGGGAGCCGTACTTTGGGCGGCCACGGCCGTATCGTCCTTGCGCCACTGCTCAAAAAAGACGAAGAGCACCATGAGGGGCATCAGGTAGAAGTAGGCCGAAAGACAGCGCCAGGAGAACCAGAGGGGCAGCCAGGGCAGCACAAAGGTGAGCGCCGGATACCGCCCGCCCCAGCGCCAGAAGACGCCCAGCGCTGCGATAATCCCGCCGCCTACGAGTAAGGTGTAAGCCATCTTGGGTACGTCCGGGAAAGCCAAGGTGGCCCAGCGGGCGATACCTATGCCAATGGGCGGCAGCGGCTGCGTTAAGGGCGCGGTTATGCCTTCCAGCCACGCGGCGGGGTCGGTGACCAGGAAGGGGAGGTTGGCTAGCACGAAGACGCCTGCGCCAATGGCCCCTGCCTGCATAGCCGCCCGCAAGCCGCGCTCCCGGTACTCGATAATGAGGTAGTAAGGATAGAAGAACCACGCGAATTGCTTCACCGCCAGCGCGCACCCAAGGACCGCGCCGCCCAGCACGGGGCGATCGCGCAGCAGCCACGCGACTAGCAGCAAGGCCATCCAGAGGGGCTCGGCGACGCCGCTGGGAACGGCCCACAATGCGAAGAACTGGTGGAAGCCGAGGAAACCCAGCGCCAGCGGTCGCAGCGAGGGAGGCGCGCGCCAGAGCAGCATCGCCGCGATGCAGAAGAACGCGAGGCCGTAGAGCCAGCGCGGGTCGATGTCGCCCAAAGCGTAGAGAGGGGCGAGGATCAGGAAAGAGCCCGGCGGGTAGTTGAATACGCTCATCAGCCTGCCGTCGTTGGTGTACGTGACCGCGGTGTCCCGGACGGGATAGCGTTGGAGCGCCTCGGCGGCTTCGAAATCGGCGTAGGGGTGCTTCCCCTCCAACAGTAGGCCGGTGGCATAGCGGGTGTAGGAGACGCTGTCCACGCCGTAGTGAGGCGCGCTGAATGATGCTAGGAGGTTGGGGACCAGGACTAGCAGAAACCCGATGCCTAAGGCGATGTGGAGAGAACGCGCACCCAAACGCCGTTGCGCAGCGATGAGCAGCAGGATGAAGCCAAGAAGGGTGTAGGCCGTTACCCGCAGGTAGCCGGGAGGCGCTTCCGTCTGGAGCAGCTCCGGGGTGATGGCCACCGCGCGCAGGTAACGGTGGAAGGGCTCGGCGTCTAGAGCAAAGGCAACCGCCGCGGTGAGGGCCAAGCCCAGACGCAGCAGGGGCAAAGCGGCCGAGGGCGCGGAGGGAGCCAGGCTCATTCCAGCGTCCTTATGCCACCCAGTACCAACGTGAGAAGAGGATGGTGCTGAAGGTGAGGAAGAGGAGACTGAGGGTGAGGTAACTCAAGTGGAACCAGCGCCGGTTTCCCCAGCGGGCCAGGCCGATGAACGCCGGGAAGGCCACCGCCAGGAAGCGGGTGACGCTCAGGAAGGCCGCGCCCGCGGGAGCGGAAAGGACGACGCCCAAATAGACCCAGAACCACACCCGGTACAGGGAAGGCAGCCCGCCCAGCGCTTTGAGGCCCACTGCGATAAAGAGAACGGTTAGGGTCAGGGGAAAGAGCAGCCCAAAGGTGGGAAACTGCGCGCCGCCGCTGGTGACTGCCTCTATGAGGCCGGTGAGGTTGCCAGTAGGCAGCTCCAGCTCACGGCCCCACTGGGTCTGCACCCGCACGAAGCCCAACGGATCGCCTACTTGCTGGGCCAGGACGCCCATGAACAGCAGCAGTCCTGCAGGCGGCAGCATGAGCGAGAGCAGTTGGGCCGGTTTCGCCTGCCGCAGGCCGCCCGGCTGCCGGAGGAACTCCCAGAGCAACACGATAACGAGAAAAACGCCCGGCGTGCGGGTCAGCGCCGCCAAGAAGCCCAGCGCGCCGGAGAGCACCCAGCGGCGCTGCTCTAAGGCATAGCAGCAGCCGAGGCTCAACAGCAGGAAGAGCGATTCCGCGTAGAGGGCGCTGAAGAAGAAGGAGGTGGGAAAGACGGCGAGATAGAGGACGCTTCTATCCGCAACCGCCTTGTCGTAGCGCTCCCGCACCAGGAGATGGAGCAGCGTTAGTGCAGCGAAGAAGGCCCCGTTGGCAATGAAGAAGCCGGCATAGGCGAGTCCTGCATCGCCAAACCAGCCCCCCAGGAGGCGCATAAGCGCGGGGTAGAGGGGGAAGATCTGGGGGTTTGCGCCCAGGTAGCCCTCCCGGTAGCCGATGCTAGCTACGCTCAGATAGCGCCAGGCATCCCAACGGGCTAGGGCGTCTACTACCCAGAAGGCCGGTGTATGGTAGGGCGGCGGAACCAGGTCCGGTGAGACCTCCTGCACCAGCAGAAGGGGCGCCGCAAGCACTCCGGCCAGCACAAAGCCACGGGAAATGAGGAACGCCGTCGCCGCCGACCTGAGGCTGCTGCGGAGGGCCGGGTTTTGCAGCAAGGCCGGCGTGGGGGTCATGGCCCGGCTCCAGTCTGATAGCGTCGCACGCTGATGCCGCCCACGTCCTGTTCTGCGATGCGCCGGTAGCGCCGGTCGATGCGGTCGGCGAGGGCGCGCTGGAAGGCTACGCTGTGGTCCAGCGCGACGACCAGGAAGAACTCCGTTGCGTCGCCCACGGCCGCTTCGAGGGACAGCGGCACGATACCCAGTGCTTCGTAGGTGCTGCGGGCGCGGGCAGTGCGGCCGGCGCGTTCGGGGTCGCCGTCTAGGAGCGTGTTGGGGAGATCGGGCGCGTAGAGGAGGAAGGGGAGCAAGCTGCCGTCGCTGGTGTGCAGGACCGGCGAGCCCTCCTGCCACGCCTCGTTGACCGCCGCGGCGGCCGCGCGCAGGGGCGGCTTGCCATAAGCGGCGTCGGTAAACCAGAGGGCCAGTCCCGCGCCGGCGGAGCAGAGTACTGCCGCGGCCAGCGCGAGGCCCAGCCCGCGCGGTTGAAGGCGGGCGGCGGCCCAACCTAGGAGCAGGTAGACGGGAAAGCTCGCGCCGATGATCGCCCGTTCCAAGTAGACCGAACGCACGAGGGAGAAGAGAAGCAGGGCGAGCAACGGGAGCGCCAGCCACGCCCAGAGGAAGCTCAGGTCTGCGCGGTCGGGGCCGGGGTGGCGGATGAGCGCGTAGACCGTTAGGGCAAGGGGCGCCAGCACGGCGGTCAGGGCCAGGGGCATCCACGTCAGGTTGGCAAAGGGGCCCTGGAAGAAAACGTAAAGGCTCGCCAAGGGACTGATAACGCTGGGAGGACTGGCCCAGAAGGAGGACAACACGGCGCGCGCCTGTCCCAGCAGCACGGTGAGCCAGGGCAGGTAGCAGATGCCCGCCACGACGAGGGCGATGAGGGGCGCGCGCAGCCGGGAAGACTCGCGGGCGTTGACGGCAACCGCCATGCCCCAGGCCAGGAGTGCCAGGGAGGGCAGACCTCCCAGCGCGTGGGTGTAGAAGGCCAGGCCGGCGCCCAAGCCATAGAGCGCCCAGCCAAGGCGTCGCTGCTCCTTCCAGCCCAGGAGGAAGCCCCAGGCAGCCAGGAGGTTCCAGAGTCCCAACAACGCATACATACGGGTCTCCTGGCCGTAGAAGACCTGGAAGGGAGCGACTGCCGTGAAGAGGGCCGCCCAGAGGCCCACACCCGCGTCCATAAGTTGCCGCCCCACGGCGTAGACCAATGCCACGGACAGCGTGCCCGCGATGGCGGAGAGCAAGCGAGGAGAGAAGTCCACCGGCACACCCGTGCCCCAGAGGTGGAGCAGCCAGTAGTAGAGAGGCGGCATAGTGTCCAGAGAGGTGCGCGCCACGATCTCGCCAAAGTCATAGCGCGCCAGGAGCAGGCTGAAGGCTTCGTCGTACCAGAGGCTCTGCTGGCCGAGGGTAGCCACCCGTAAACCAAAGGCTAGGAGCAGCACCGCAGCTAGGAGCGCCTGAGGCCGCAGCGCAAGCATGGCCTGGTTACGGGTCATCTTGCAGCTCGTAGATCCACACGTTGCCGTTGCGGTAGGCCTGGGTGAAAGCTGCGCCCTCGGGGCTGTCCAGCGCGTCGGGATAGCGTCCAAAGCGTCCAAAGCCCACCACGTAGCGCGCGCCGTATCGCCGGGCCACCTGCTCGGCGACGGCCGGTGAGTCGCTGGCGGGGAGCATCACCGCGGGGAGGCCGCTCGCGTAGTTGAGGCTGTGCGGCTGCGTCGAAAGCACTGCGCCTGCATCGCGCTCCTGGAGCCAGGCGGAAGCATCGCCGAACTCCTGCTGCCAGGAGTTGTGCAATTCCGCAGCGTAACCGGCAAAGAGGCCGAGCTGGGCCATAGTCAGGGCGGAGGCGGCCACGACGCTGAGCATGGAGAGGAACTCGGGGTCGCTGAAGAAGCGGCCCCCCAGGATGCGGCCGATGCGCTCCGCGCCCAGGAGTCCGGCCACCGTGAGTCCAGGAAGCACTGCGCCCACCGCGTGATAGAACGAGCCCGAGAGTGTGAGGACGGGGAAGAGCAGCGCGCTGGCAAGGAATAGCGCCACCATGCCGGCAGTGGCCGTCCCCAGTGGCGAGCGATGGCCAGAGGCGATGAGCCCCGCCGGCAGGAAGAAGGCCCAGGGGAAGAGGGCCTGGCCTACCAGGACAAAGAGGTTGTGTATCAGCCCTGCTATGCGCGCTATGACGATCTCGCCGATTGGGAGCGGCGGCAGGCCGTCCCAGTAGCTGGGCTGGCCGTAGTGAAAGAGGGTGGGGTAGTCGGGAAGGAGCGCGAGGGCGAGGGTTGGCACTGGCAGCGGCGCGCCGAAGGTCAGCGTGTTGCGAAGGAGCCACGGCGCCATCACCAGCGCGGCGGGAACGACCAGTGTGGCAAGTTGCCGGATGCGCTCAGAGGGCGGCGCGTCCTTCCAGGTACGGGCAGCGATAAACGCCAGCAGCACGATGCCCTCGCTGCGGGCCAAGTAGGAGAGACCGGCTAGGACGCCCACCAGCGGATGCGGAGGTGCACCCTGGGGCGTGCGGCCCGCCAGCCAGAGGCACGCTCCGCCCAGTAGTGTGAAGTAGACGGCGCTGTCCACCGTCACCGATTGGTAGACCAGCAGCGGGTTCAGGGCTACCAGCGCGCCGGCAAAGAGCGCGCGCCAGCGCCAGCCTTCCGTGGGGGCAAGGGCATCGCGCGCGATGAGCCACGCGAGGCAGGCGACCAGCGCCCCCAAGAGCGCCCCGACCGCTTGGGCGATGGATAAGCTGGTTCCGGCCACGGCAAACGCGGCCGCCAGGACAAAGACCGTAAGGGGCATCCAATGCTCGTTGCTGGGGTGAGACACTGAGTCAAAGGGGACCAGGTGGCTCCAGATGACGTCGGTCACCAAGCCGCGGCCCTCGGCCAAGTGCGCCGCGGTGGTGTAGTAGAGCGCGGGGTCGTCCAGGGAGGGGAAGGGGAGCAGCGAAGCCACCAGCATGCGGAGAAAGAACGCGAAGATGACTAGGCCCACCAGGACACGGAAGTCCCCAGCGCGTAGCGTGGCGGTATCTTGCTGTGGCTGCTCTAGTGGCTCCATTTAGTGCTCCAAGGTATAGAGATAGAGGCGCAGATCGCCCACCTGAGCCTGGTCTGTCCTCGTGTAGCGGTCGTCCAGCCAGGCTTTGCTTGCCAGTGGCTGGCCCGCGACGCGTCCCTCTCGTAGCGCCCGGTCGAAGGCCACCAGCCACACCCGGGAGCGTCCCTCGATGCCAGTAGGCAGCGCGACGGGGTAGAGGCCAAGGGCCTGCTGTGTGGCGGGCGCGAGGGTATCGTTGGGCGAGCCGGGAGGGTCGGCCAGGAAGGCTTGGGGCAGCTCCGGCGCAAGGTAGTAGGTAGGGAAGTAGCTCAGCTTGTTGTCGTGGAGCACCAGGTCACCGGGCTGTACTACGCCGCCCAGGTAGGCCGCCGCCTGGGCAAAGGGCGAGCGAGGGAAGGCCTCGTAGCTCATCTGGTAAACGTGGGCCGCTCCCAGCGCCAGGCCAAAGACGACGGTGAGGCTCCAGGCCAGAGGCCGCAGCGGCAGGCGTCGCAGCGCCAGCGCGAGGAGGAGGTAGTAGGCCAAGGCCGAGAGGAGGATGCCCCGCTCCACGTAGACGGGCTGCGCCTGGGAGAGGAGGAACAGGAAGCCCGGCGGCGCCAGAGCTAAGGTGATGAGCACAAGGAGGCCGGCCCGGCGCAGAGGCTCCTCAAGCCACACCCGGCGCACCTCCGCCGCAGTAATCGCGACGAGCAGCAGGGCCAGGAAGGCCGCCACCGGCAGCCACAAGTCGGGCAACGGTAGGTGAAAGTGGTACACGATGGCGGAACGCACCGTCTCCGCCGCTCCAGGACGCTGGATCCAGAAGGCGGCGGCTATCTTGTCGAGCTGTCCGGGCAGCACGGAGAGCCAGGGCAGCCATGCCAGTGCCAATACCACGTCTACTATCATAAGGTCTCGCAGCGGACGTGGCGCGCCCTGCTCCGGCCAACGGTTGCGGGTCAGCAGGAAGAGTAGGTTCAAGGTCAGCACCAGCAGCGCCGCGAGGTTGTGGACGTAGAGGGCCGCGATAGTGGACAGCACCGCAATGACCAATCCCTTACGGCTGCCCCCGCGTAGCCAGCCGATGAGCGCCAGCGCCGCTAGGACGGAGAGCAAGGTCAGCAGCGCGTACATGCGCGCGTTGTGGCTATAGAAGACGTGGAAGGGCGAAAGGGCCAGCAACGCCGCGCCTGCCAGGGCTGTGCCCTCGTCCAGGAGGCGCTTGCCCAGGAGATAGAGCAGGGGGATGGTAAGGACGCCCAGGATCACGGAGAGCAGACGGGCGTGGAAAAGACTCTCGCCGGGCAGTTGCCAGAAGTGGAGCAGCCCGTAGTAGAGGGGCGGCATGGTATCCGCCGCAGTAGCCTGCACCATCGTCCCCAAGTCCATGCGGGCAAAGAGCAGGCTGACCACCTCGTCGTACTCCAGCTGACGGTCCGGGCTGGGCCAGCGCAGGGCCAGTCCCGCCGCGCAGATCACTCCCAACACCCACCAGCGCTGCACTATTGCCATTACTCAGCGTCCCGCAAGCGATACAGCGTGTACTCAAGGCCGGCGACCTCGCCCTTGGGCGCGGCCAGGATCTCCTCCAGTGTAGGGCCGGCGACGTGCTCCAGGTAGCGCAACTGGAAGCGGGCAAAGTCCACTAACTGACTCGCACTCAGCTCCACGTGCGGCGGCGTGGAGAAATAGCGCACCCCGCTGCCGTTGAGCAGGATATGGGTGTAGCCCTGCTCCCGCAGCGTGGTGTAGACGGGATCGATACCCTCATGGCGGCGGAGGACGTCTCGCCAGTTGTAGAGGAGTGCATCGGGCTGGCACTGGACGCGGCAGAGGTAGGTGCGCGGCTCCCACAGGAAGAGGACGCTGGCCTCCGGTGAGACGGTCTGGTTCAGGTGGTCGAGCGCGCGGTAGTGCGCGCCCAGGTGCCGCTCAAGATAGACCTCGCGGCTCTCGGCGCCCGCGAGGTAGGGCAACGGTGGATCGGCCGCCCAGCGGGAGACCAGGGTGAGGCCCTGAAGGGTGAGCACCAGGACGAGGGCGGCTTCCAGCAGGAAGGATGTCCGCAGCCAGGGAAGCGCGAGGCGATGGCTCTCCGCCAGCGCAACGGCCAGAGCGGCGGCTAAGAGGGGCAGCGCGGGCAGCAGCAAGCGGCCTTGGAGCAGCAATTCCGACTGAGCTGCGCCCAAGAGCCAGCCACCGTAGGCCACCAGCGCCACCCACAGCGCCGAGGCCGTCCAGGGGGCTGCGGCGCGTCGCAGCAACAGGAGCAGCGGCATGAAGCCGAGCAGGAGCGGCGAGAGGGAAACGTCGTAGAGAAGGCTGCCCTCGCTGGCAAGGACGCCCAGGTCCCAGGGCGCGGTGAGCAGCCGCACGGGCTCCTCAAGCAGCCCCGTGCCCCAGCGGGTGAACCACGCGTCGCGCCAGGCGTCCCAGTTCCGGCCGCCAAAGAAGAAGGGATAGAAGGGGTTGCCGGTGAAGGCGAGGTTCTTCAGATACCAAGGGCTAGCTACCGCGGCGACAGTGAGCATCCAGAGGCCCAGGTGCTGCCAGTTGGGGAACGACTTGGCAAAGAGGGTGTCACGCCTGATGGTTGTCCAGAGGAGGTAGCTCCCCAACCCCAGCGCCATGAAGGCCGCAGTGTACTTGACGCCCAGGGCGAGGCCCAAGCAGATGCCGGAGACGAGGAGCCACGATGCGCGCTCCTGGTCGAGCGCGTTGCGGAGCGCCCAGAATGCAAGGGTGCAGAACGCCAGGAGGCCCCACTCGACGTAGGCGTAGCCGGCCAGAGACCACAGGCTGATAGACGATGCGAGTATGCCGGCCCCCAGCCAGGCGACGCGCGCGCCGTGGCGCTGACGCAGGAATCCGAAGAGAGCGAGGAATCCGACCGCTGCGAGGACGAGGTGCAGCGGCTGGGCAACAGTGTCCCCCCGCAGTAGCAGGCCCAGCGTGTAGAGTTGCTCAACCAGCGCGGGAAAGTAGAAGTTGGGCACGTCAATGCCCGCGGTAATCTTTCCCTGTCCCAGGTACCGCAGCGGCGCGGTGAGGTGATAGACGTGGCTATCCCAGGCCACAGGAGGCGCGAGGGCTCTGGTGAGGGTGAGGAGCAGCGCGATGAGGAGAAAGCCCTGCACAACGCGCGGCAGCAACCCCAGCGGCGGCTCATCGTGACGGGCCGGCGCCAGCGACCACGGAGGCCAGGGCCAGCGCATATAGCCGGCGAGGGCGAGCGCGGCAAAGGCGGCCAGGAGCAGCCAAGCGGGGAGTGGACGCAGCCCGCCCACGAGACCCAGCAGGAAGAACGCGTGGGCCAGCAGGCCAAGCCCCAGGGCCGCGCCGAAGCTCCAGCGCTCCAGGTGGCTGATGACGCGGCCGCGGAGGATGAGCTGCAGCAGTAGCGAACCTACGCCCACCGCAAGTACGGTTATCGCCAAGACTGCTGCGAGGTCTTGCGCCGTGCGGAGCAGCGCAACGGGAGGGGCTCCCCCGCTGAGGGTGCTCCAGAGCGGGCCGGCCTGAGCCATCGCCGGTGAGATGGGCGTGTGGACGGCGTAGAAGGCCGCGGTGACCAATGCCACCCAGGCCAGCAACCCAAAGACCAGCAGCGTGCGGGGCGCGCCTGTGCTCCTTGGGGTGTTCGCAGATGTTTCCACGGTCATGCCAGCAGCTCCATACGGCGGGCGCGCAAGCCCCAGACCGCGATGGCGGTCAGCAGAACAAGCGTGAGGGCGGTCACGGCGAGCCCTATCTTGAAGCTGCGGGGATCGTACTGGAAGACAACGCGGTGGGGTCCGCCGGCAAGCAGCACACCGCGCAGGGCCACGTTCGTCGGAAGAATGTCGGCGGCGCGGCCGTCAATCTCCGCGCGCCAGCCGGGGTAGTAGGCGTCGGACAGGACTAGGAGGCCAGGCGCGTCCGCAGCCGGCGTCTCAATAACCACGCGCTGGGGGCCGTACTCCACGATGCGGGCTGCCTGGAGCGCGCCGGGCCGGCTCTCCGACACGGGGAGCGAGCTCTCCACAATGGACGCAGCAGCAGGGTCGAAGGCGGGGTCAGATATGGCTGCCAGGGCAGCGGCTTTGGTGGGGACGCTCAAGACGTGCGGTACCACGTAAGCCCGCGGGAGGGGGTCTGCGCGCTCCTGTGGGACGACCAAGGCGTTCCCCGCTGTATCCGCCGCTTGCTCCGCCGGCGTCTGCATGTAGCGCGCCCCCAGCATGTCCAGCAGGGGGCTTTGGAATCCTTGGGGCTCTGCGGCCCGCATGACCAGGAGCGGGCGCTCCAGCCGGAGCGGGTCGTAGTTGTAGACCTCGTACAGGCCCTCGGTGGTGGCAAGGTTGGGCATGGCCGCATCGCGCAGCCGCCGCAAGTCCTGCCAGTCGCCCGCGGGGAAGGCCCCTAAGCTAAAGTAGCGCTCCTGGAGCCACTGATACGTAGTCTCGGGCGTGTAGATGCGGTCGAGGCCGGCTTCAGTCCGCAGCGCAAGGGCCGCAGCGCTGGATGGCAACTCATAGAGCTGCGCGTTTGTAGTTGTGTTTAGGGGCAATCCGAAGATAGAGAGGTCGGCGAGGATAAGCATGAGCGCGTACGCGGACCAGAGACGGGGGAAGCGCGCTCGCGGCACACTGAGGAGGAGTCCCGTCGCCACGAGCCAAGCGCCGCCCATAGCCGCTGCGCCAAACGCAGTGCTGGGCGGCAGTAAGAAGCTTGCGCCGGCGGATGCGCCGATGACGCCCAGGCCGACCGCCGCCGCAACAGGGCCCACATGCCAGCCGCCGGGACTGAGGCGCGACCTGAGGCCCTCCCAGCCATAGCCGGCCAGGATGGCCGCGGCCAGGGTGCACCAGAGCCAGAAGCGGGCCGGGCCTTGAAAGAGGTTCATGCCGGGGAAGTTGTCGAAAAAGAAGGGGAAGACCGGGTTGTACCGACCCAGCGCCAGGAACGCGCCCAGGAGGGCCAGTCCTCCGAAGAAGCAAGCCTGCTCCTTGGGCGCAAAGCGCAGGCCATAGCAAGCCAGCAGCAAGGGCAGGACGCCCACGTAGACCGCGCCGTCCCAGAAGGATCCGGGCCCCCACCAATCGCCGGCGGCCTGGCTGCCGAAGAAGTGGGGGAAGAGGAGGCCCAGAAGCTGCCCCGGCCACAGTGACGAGCTCGTGGCTACATCGTAAGCCATGCCGGATTGGCGCTCCGAGTAGCGCGCTAGCTCAAGGGTAGGAAGAAGCTGCACCGCCGCCAGCGCCGCGCCCAGCGCGAGGCCCGCGCCGGCAGTCGCCATCTGCCCCCAGCGAGGCCAGGAGCGGGCAAGGAGGTACGCGCTCGCCGCCGCCAGACTGTAGGCCGCGAGCTGCGCGTGGCCGGCCAGGAGCGTCATCGCGGTGATGGCAGCGAGGCCACATAGCCAGAGCGCAACGCTGCCGCGACGCCCATTTGAGAGCGCACGAAGCAAGCCCTCGATGCTCCACAGCAGCGCGGGGAGCCACGCGACCACGCTGGTGATGCTCAAGAAGCCCGCCCTTGCCACCACGTAGCCGCTGAACATAAAGGTGAGCCCGGTTACGAACGCGCCGGCTTTGCTAAACCCCAAAAGGCGGGCAAATCCGTAGCAAAAGAGGCCGGCCAGCGCAATGTGGCCCACTACCGTGACCGTCATAGCTCGCTCAATGTGGATGAGGAGATAGACAAGGTTCAGTGGATAGAAGACGGCACTCTGGAGGTTGGCCGCCAGGGGCGCGCCCAGGCCCACGTGAGGGTTCCAGAGCGGTATCTGTCCACTGAGATACTCCTGCACGGCAAAAGACCGCCAGGGGTAGAACTGGAGCAGCGGGGTTCCCCAGTAGAGGGCCTCACCCAGGAAGGAGAGCCGCCAGAAGAAGAGGATAGGGAGCGCTGCCAGGGCCAACGGCGCGGCCAAGCGGCTGGTGAATATAGTCTCGCGCAGGAGTGTCACGGCTCGGTGTGTAGTGTCCGTATCTAGCAGGCGGACGCGCGGCGCTGATAGATAGTGACGCTCGAATTCTGGTAGACCGATGCCAGCCCTAGCGCCTGCTCGTCCAGCCTTGCCCCGCCTAGACGAGCCTCGTTGGGACCTGCGTAGACGAAAGTGACATTGCCTTCGGTTAGGATGCGGCAGCGCTCGGCGGTTGCAGTCTCGGGCTGGTAGAAGCGGTGCACTGCGGCTTCTCGCAAGGCCGCGGTGGGCGTCTCATAAGGATGGCCCCAGTAGACGCGGGCCGAGCCGTAGACTGGCGCGACGCTGCCGATGATGGGCGCGGCCAGCAGCAGGTCCTCGCGGATGGCATTGTCGGCTAGCCAGGTCAGGGCCGTGGCGTCATCGTCGCTCAAGTAGAAGCCGTCCCGCAGGAGCAGCGCGCCCGCTACGCTAGCGTAGGTGAGCCAGAGGATGCTCGCGCACCCGATGGCCGTAAC
This sequence comes from Dehalococcoidia bacterium, assembly GCA_965220215.1. Taxonomy (GTDB): domain Bacteria; phylum Chloroflexota; class Dehalococcoidia; order SHYD01; family SHYD01; genus CBDDEI01. Next base: position 1,418,265 of record OZ244809.1, on the reverse strand, counting down.
CAGCAGCCGTGTCCTCCTACGCCATGCTTCGCCCAGGGCGGCAAGCAGCGGACCGTGGATCCCTGCCGCGGCCAGGACGGCGATGGGGAGCTGCAAGCCCTCGCTGAGGCGGCGCTGGAAGGGCGCGGGCGCGTAGAGCAGCGCGCAGCCGGCGACGGCCCACGCGATGACGAAGAGCGCGGCGCGAGAGGTGAATCCCGCCTCGTCCGGTGTGCGCCACAGCGTCCACAGACCCGCCAGCGCAGGGGGCAGCAGCGCGCCATAACCAATGAGGTAGGTGGCTGGCGGCGGCGAGAGGTTCACATTCTGCGCGCTCCACTCGGCCAGGACGGGGTCGCCGTAGAGCGCGCGGGCCAGAATCAGCAGCAGAAGGGCCGATGGGGCCAGGAGGAGCGCCGCCGATTGCCAGCGCGCCAGCACGGCTGATGGAGTTGAGCGGCCCTTGCCGATCATCAGCGCCGCCCACACGCCGCCGACCACCGCCTGGGTAACCCACAGGAAGGGCTGCATTGCAATGGCGGCGAGGTTCGCGAGGAGGCCGGTGAAGGCGAGGCGTGGGCTGCTGAGGGGGCCGCGGAGGACTACCACCGCCACCAGGAACAGCAGTCCGGTTGCCATAGGGAAGTGGGCGTTAACAAAGCTGCTGCCGAAGGTCGTCGACTCGGGGATGGTAACGTCTGATCCCAGCGCGCCGAAGGGCACGGTGAGCCAGGTGAGGCCGCCCCCAACCGCAGCGAAGATGAACGCGGTCTTGCGTGCCTCTTCGCTTTTGATGAGTTGATTGAGTAGGAGCAAGGTCATGGCTAATAGGAACGCCGCGGCAGCAATCCTCGCGCCATGATAGACCAACAGGGGCGGTACGCCAGTGAGGGCGCTTACCTTCCCTAAGAGCACGTACTGCGGATAGATGGGGGCATCGCCATGGGGCTGGACGGCGTAGGGGAACCAGCCGCTCGAGCTGCCCTCGGCTGCCAGGCGTATCTTGGCCACATAGGAGTAGCCGTCCTGGGGGTTCGCCAGCATGCCGGTAAACTGGTAGCCGTTGGGCGTCAGCGCCCACGCGAGCAGGTAGGGTAACGCTGCTGCCACCAAGACGGCTGCGGACCAGCCCCAGAACCACGTTGGGAGGTTACGGGACACGGCAGCCAGGGTGATGCGATAGTGAAGGAGATGCGGCAGCGGAGCTAGACGACCGGCTCACGGAGCGGCGTTGCTCAGGAGAATGCCAAGGACCTTGACGTTCACTTGCCGGAGCAGGCTTGCGGCCTTCTGCCCGTCTGCTGTGCTGCTGGAGCCTGCTCTTAACAGCAGGAACACGCCATCCAGTAACGGAGCGAGTTCTAACGCATCGCTGCGGCCGAGCACCGGCGGCAGGTTCAGGACAACGTAGTCTGCCTGCTGTGTTAGGGATTGGAGCAGCGTGGCTTTGGCTGGGCCGGCTAGGAGTTGGTGGGAGTCCTGGGTTGCGGGTCCGGCGGGCAACAGGGCAAGCTGCGGGATGCCGCTGTCCCGGAGAGCAGCCCGGGCATCCGCACTGCCACTGAGGACCGCGCTCAGTCCGGCGGTGTTGTCGGCCTCGAAGAGGGTGTGGAGCGTGGGCATTCGCAAGTCGCCGTCCACCAGGGTTACCCGCTTGCCGCTCTGGGTCAGAGCCACGGCCAGATTGGCGGCCACAGCGCTCCTTCCTGTGCCCTCCGTCGGCGCCGTGACCCCGATGCTCTTCACAGCGCTCTCAGGCGCGGCCGCGACGATAGCGCTGAGCTGGCGGAAGGCCTCCGCTGCGGCGTCAGTAGGTTGCTGCCAGGCGACGAGGGAAGGGTGCATCTACCGTCTAGGAAGGGTCACTTTGTGCGCTGCTAGAACAGAGGGAATAGCAAAGAGAGCATCGCTGGGTGGTTGGATGCTCCATGTTGAGGCAGGGTCTTGTATGATGTACAGCAAGGACTCCTGGAGCGGGTGAAGGGATTCGAACCCTCGACATCTTGCTTGGGAAGCAAGCGCTCTGCCAGCTGAGCTACACCCGCACCCACGGAAGTATCTTATGGACAGCTTTGCTTGCATGTCAACGTAATAAGGATGAATGCCCCTATCGTGAAGAAGAGGCGGCTTTAGTACCGGTAGAATTATGATTTTTCTCAGAAACCTCTTCATAGGGCTCTTGCTGTTCTTAGTGGCAATGAGTGTGCTCCTGGTGGTCACCCGGGAAGGACGGGCGACCATCGCCACCGCGCTGCTGCTGCCAGAGGTGCTGCCCAACGTGCCCGTGCAGCCACTGGAGCGTTTCACTGCTGCGCCGTTAGAAGAGCGCGTCCGGTTCCCCTACTCCGGCGGAACAGGCAACGGCGTGCTCTACCGCCCTGACGACGACAACCAGCACGGCGCAATAATCATGTTCCTGGGCATCAACCCCGACATGGAGGACGCAACCCTCCATCGCCTTGGGCGGGCGCTAGCTCGAGAAGGCGTGGTCGTGCTGGTGGCGGCGCCGGCGAGTTTACATGAGGGCCTGCTGACCCTGCAAGAGGTGGATCTGCTGGTAGGCGCGTTCAGCTATCTCCGAGATGCTGCTTACACCGATCCCGACCGGATTGGATTTGTGGGGTACTGTGTTGGGTCATCGGTATCGCTGCTGGCGGCGGCGGATCCGCGCATCAGCTCACAGGTGAAGTTTGTGAACTTTTTTGCTGGATACTACTCCGCGCGCAGCTTGCTCAGCGCGATGACCACGCATCAGATAGCAGTTGGGGATGCCGTAGAGGTATGGGAGCCGAACGCCGATGCGTACCTGTGGTTGTTGCAGCAGCTAGGCGCCGCGCTGACTTCCCAAGAAGAACTTGAGCTACTGGCAGCGGCAGCGTCGCGAGGCACGCCCCTCAGTGCATCGGAGCTAACGGTGCTCTCCGCGGAGGCGCGGGCCGTGCACAATATCGTCGCAAATAGTGATCCCGCGCAGTACGATGCGCTGTATCGGGCGCTGCCGCAGTCTCTGCGAGAGCGTTTCGAGCGGCTATCGCTTAACGGCTCCTTGGAGCGGCTAGAGGCGCAGATCTTCATCATGCATGACCGCAACGACACCTACATCCCCCACACGGAAAGCCGCCGGCTCTTAGAAGCGCTGGCAGGCTACCCAGACAAGCACTACACGGAGTTTTCTCTGTTCAAGCACATGCACCCCGACGCCAGTGCAGAGGGTTCCGAGCTCTTGCGGGAAGTGTCTAAGCTCTACTATCATCTGTACCTCGTGATGCGTGAGGTGGTTTAGGCGCCACGGGCATTATCAGACGCTCAGGGAGGCGCCACCGCTCTCCCGAGAAAGGCCCCTATGGCTGCTGCTGACCCCGCTATAGCCGCGGAGCAGACGCTCCAAGAACTGGCTGCCCATCCTGCAGCGCCCTTCCATGAGGAGGGAGTCGCAGGCGTTATCAAGGCGCACTTAGCGCGCCTCGGCGTCCCGTATCACATGGACCGCTACGGCAACATCATCGCTCATTACGTCCGGGGCCAGGCCCATCGTCCGGTGGCGTTGGTGGCCCACATGGACCACCCAGCATTCGAGGTGGTCGCCCATGACCGTGGTGAGCACCAGGCGCTGCTCTTGGGCGGCGGGACAGCGCTGGTACCCTATCTCACGCCCAACACCTCGCTGCGGGTCATGAGCAAAGCAGGGGTTGTTCCAGGCCGGTTGGTCGAAGCTACCACTGATCCTGCGACGGCGCGCACCACGCTCTCTATCCAGGCAGAGACTGCCCTAGAGCCGAACGATTGGGGTGTTTGGGAGATGGCCGACTTTGAAGTGCGCGGCGACTATCTGCACCTCCGAGCAGTGGACGACCTGGGCGGCTGTGCGCTCACCCTCTCTACCCTCGCCCGTTTGCAGGAGCACGGAGGCCCGGCAGACTTCTATGGCGTTTTCACGCGCGCGGAGGAGGTGGGCCTGCAAGGCGCGGCGTTGGTTGCGCGGAGCCGCCGCATCCCCAAGCGCACGCTCATTGTGTCCGTAGAGGCCAGCCGCACTCTCCCCGGCGCGGTGCAGGGCGGCGGTCCGGTTATCCGCGTGGGCGATTTTCGCAGCACCTTTCATGCAGAGGCCGAGGCGATCCTACACGCGGGCTGGGCCCGGCTCCGGGAGACCGACCAGGGGTTCAAGGTGCAGCGCCAGCTCATGAGCGGCGGCACCTGCGAGGCTACTATGTTCAGCGCGTTTGGCTACACCACTACCGGAGTGGCCCTGCCTCTGGGCAACTATCACAATATGGGCGACGACGGCATGCTTTCGCTGGAGAACATCCACCGGAGTGACTTTGCGGGCGCGGGCGCGCTGCTCCTTGCCGCAGTAGAGGCGTGCGCCGAGCCTATAAGCAACACGCTCCGGGAGCGCTACGGCCAAGTGCCGGCGAATGTGCGCCGCCGCTTAGAGCGCACCGCTTCACCCCCTCTTCCTTCCGACTGACGCGCAGCGTCCTCCCACTCAGCGACAGAGGGTGCCGCTTTCTTTGGTGTGTCCGGTCACTCCCACGCGTTGCCAGCCTCGTACTAGTAGAGTAGGGCTACTGGCGGCAGTGGCCCAAGGGAGGTGTGTAGTGAAGGAAGCCGTTAGAGAAAGGCACTATCGAACGAGACTAAGAACTGGATTCCGGGCACGTTCTTCTGGCTTAGTCGCTCATCGTTGGTAATAAAGAGATCGATGTCTGCCGTTGAGGCGCAGGCTAGTTGAATGGCGTCGGATGGCCTTATGCTTCGGTCTTGGCGGATCTCGGCGTAACTCAATGCCGCACGCTGCTCGAAGGGAATGAGGACCGTGCCAGTGGTAAGCAACGTTTGATATTTCAGAACACCGTCTTTATCTCCTACCTCTAGCGGTTTTATGAGTAATTCTCCAAGGGTCATGGTTGAAGTAAAGAGTTGGTCATTTCTTTCTAACATGCGCTCTCGTAACTCAAAGGCATGGGTGGATAATACGGGGTAGTCTTCTATGAGATAGACAAAGATGTTTGTGTCCCAGAAGATTCTGCTCATTCCCAGCCCTCTCGCAAGCGTCGAACGTAGTCGTCCGGGTGTTCGTCACCCAAGTAGCCCTTCCCAAGACCTCTGAGAGCGAGAATGGGATCTGTTTGGGAGGAAGTGATCCCTTGAGCGGCATACTCCGTGAGGTACCAGGCAAGTAGGTCACGGTAGCGCAAGGGGATGACCTCTACATCCGGACGCTGCCGTCCCTTGGTCCTATCCGGGTGACATGGGTCTCCCGGACGCCAGAGACGGCGAGTACTTTTACTTGTTGCAAGCAGCATGCAGAGTGTGGCTGGGTTTGGAGGGTAGTTGGCCACGCAATGGTGATAGATGTGCGGCAAAATGCCAGGGCGGACTACTCCCGCTAGTCTTTCGGCAACAACGCGTTCCTGGATCTCGCGGATGGTAAAATCAGCACGATCCGGCTGCTCACGATGGAGAAATGCTGTGGCTATCCATACCTCGTCAGCAATAGTTATCGGCTTGGTGGTTACCATACTATGCCTTCATCACAATAGTAATACTATCTTTACATGGTAGATTAGTAAAACTAAATGTCAAGTATTCTTGCTGGCTGAGTTCTCTTGGCACGATGTAGCTACGCTGCTATGCTTCGCCTAGTGATGGATTGCCAAAATGCTTGCTAAAGTGCACACCAGCGCGGTGGTTGGGCTGGAAGGGGCCTTAGTCCAGGTTGAAGTGGACATGGCGCCCGGCCTGCCCAACTTCTTGATCGTGGGCCTGCCGGACACGGCGGTGCAGGAGGCCAAGGAGCGGGTGCGGTTTGCCATCCGCAACTCCGGCTGCACCTTCCCTTCACGGCGCATCACCGTGAATCTGGCCCCCGCCGACCTCAAGAAGGAGGGTCCGGCCTACGACCTGCCCATCGCGGTGGGCGTGCTGATGAGCTCTGAACAAGCGCCGTTGTTGGAGGAGCCCGCCCTCTTCCTGGGTGAGCTCTCATTAGAGGGGACGCTGCGGCATACCGCAGGCATCCTGTCCATGGTGGCCCTGGCGCAGGAGCAGCACATTCGCCGCGTCTTTGTGCCGGAGGTAGACGCGCGGGAGGCGGCGCTGCTGCAAGGCCCGGAGGTCTACCCTGTCCCAACGCTTGCTGATCTGGTGGCGCACCTGCGGGGCGAGCGCCAGATTGAGCCATTCCATACTGATGAGGATGTGCTGGCTGCGCCGGCGGAGGATGAGTTCAGCATGGACTTCCAGCACGTGAAGGGGCAGGAACACGTCAAGCGTGCGTTGGAGGTGGCGGCCGCGGGCGGGCACAACCTGGTCATGAGCGGCCCGCCAGGGAGCGGCAAGACCTTCCTGGCCCGCTGTCTGCCTTCCATCCTGCCGCCCTTCACCCCTGAGGAAGCGCTGGAAGTGACCAAGATCTACAGTGTGAGCGGCATGTTACCGGGCGACACTCCCGTTATTCGCCAACGACCCTTCAGAGCGCCGCATTACACCATCTCTCAAGCCGGCCTGGTGGGTGGCGGCCGTATCCCGCGGCCCGGAGAGATCACCATGAGCCACTTTGGCGTCCTTTTTCTGGACGAGTTGCCCGAGTTTGGTCAGGCGGACCTGGAAGTGCTGCGCCAGCCATTGGAGGACCGGGTGGTCACTATCAGTCGGGCGAACGGCTCGGTGAGTTTTCCCGCCAACTTCATGCTCATTGCGGCGATGAACCCGTGCCCGTGCGGCTATTATGGAGACCCGGTGAAGGAGTGTACCTGCAGCTCCGGCGCTGTGAACCGTTATCAGAAGCGGATTAGCGGGCCGTTGATGGACCGCATTGATCTTTTTGTGCAGGTGCCTCGGGTGGAGTATGACAAGCTGGCCGACGTCTCGGCGGGTGAGCCCTCTACCTCCATCCGTGCGCGTGTAGATGCTGCTCGCACGCTGCAACGGCAACGATTTGCCGGTACGCGCCTGGGCGCTAACGCCGATATGACCGCGGTTGAAGTCCGCCAGTATTGCGCAGTGGAGCCGGACGCGCAGACCCTCCTCCGCGCGGCGATGCAGCAGCTCCAGCTCTCGGCGAGGGCGTTTCACCGTATCCTCAAGGTTGCCCGTACCATCGCAGACCTGGCGGGCGCGGAGGCGATCTCGTCAATGCATCTGGCCGAGGCCATCCAGTACCGCCCCCGCGATTGGAGCTGAAGCAGTGACCTCTGAAGAGCTGCGGGCGTTAGCGCTCTCCATGCCGGAAGCGGAGGAGCGCGAAACGTGGGGCGACCTAACCTTCCGTGTCCGCAATAAGATCTTTGTTGTTACAAGCGGCGAACCGCCTGCCGCTAGCGTCAAGGCCAGCCCAGTCGATCAGCAGGCGCTCATCGACATGGATCCGAGCACATTCTCGATGTCTTCGTATGTCGGCCGCTTTGGCTGGGTGACGGTGCAACTTGCCTCGGTTGAGCCCGACATCATGCGGGAGCTGGTTGTCGATGCGTGGCGCCGCACTGCACCAAAGCGCCTCGCAGCCGTCTTCGACGCAGCTCAATGACTGCACCCTTCGCCCGCGCAGTAGGGGTCTCAGACAGCTACATACGCCGGCTAGAGGAGCTGTCGATGAATGCCTGGCCGAGCCTGGAAACCATCCTGTACGACGGCTGGGCGTTGCGGTTCGCTGCTGGCTACACTCGACGGGCGAACTCAGTGCACCCGCTCTACCCATCGCTGGACGACGACGAAGAGAAGGTGCGCCTCTGCCTGCGGCTCTATCGTGATCGCGGCCTTCCGGCAGTCTTCAAGCTGACACCGGCGGCAACGATTGACGGGCTGCTTGGCCGGTTGGGCTATGTGACTGAGGCTGATTCGCTGGTGCTAATGAAGGACCTGGGTGAGTTGCCGTTACCCTCCCGCACCGATATTGAGTTGCTACCCCAGGTGACGAGCGGGTGGGTTGCGGCTTACTGCATGCTGGATCGTTCCGCTCGACGACATTTCTCGACGATCATGCAGATGATGAGCCGGCTTGCCACGTCGGCGGGTTTCCTTGTCCTTCGTGAGGAAGGCGAGGTCGTTGGTATGGGGATGGGTGTCGTGGAGCAGGACTACCTTGGGTTATTCAGCCTCGTCACGCGGCAGAGCAAACGGAACCAGGGCATTGGCCGTGATGCGGCGCTGCATATACTGGCTTGGGGCCAGCGCCAGGGTGCAAAGCACGCGTACTTGCAAGTACAGCAGGACAACGAGCCTGCCTTAAGCCTGTACCAAACGCTTGGGTTTGAGCCTGTTTACGGTTATCACTACCGCGTGCGGCCAGCATCCTGAGAGGAAGAAAATGATTGACAGTGCAAGTCCGACCGCATTGATTACCGGTGGCTCTAGCGGCATTGGTTACGAACTAGCGCGTTGCTTTGCCCGGGATGGGTACCGCATCATCATTGTCGCTAGTGGCAGGCCCGCGCTGGAGGAGGCGCGGAACCGTATCGCAATGGAGTTCCACGGGGACGTAACGGCCATCGCAAAGGACCTCTCGACCCACACCGCCGCTGCGGAGCTGTACGCCGAGCTGGAGACGCAGGGCATTCAGGTTGACGTGCTGGTGAACAACGCCGGTTTTGGCAACTTTGGCTACTTTGCGGAGGTTGATCTGACCAAACAAGTGGCCTTGCTGCAGGTCAATATCGTTGCCCTCACGGAGCTAACCAAGCTCTTCTTGGGGCCAATGCTGCGTCGCAGGTCCGGTCGGATCTTGAATGTGGCCTCCACGGCTTCGTATCTGCCAGGCCCGTTGATGGCGGTCTATTTCGCCAGCAAGGCCTATGTACTACGCTTTACCGAGGCTCTGGCTAGCGAGTTGGAGGGCAGCGGCGTGACTGCAACCGCGCTCTGCCCCGGACCCACCGAGTCGAGGTTCCAGGAGCGCGCCGGGATGCAGGGCTCACGCGCGTTCAAGAGCGCCGTCATGAGTTCGGCAGAGGTGGCGCGGATTGGGTATCGCGGACTTATGCGAGGCAAGCGGGTAGTAATAACGGGCTGGCGGAACCGGTTGATGGTTACGGCGCTCTGGTTGATTCCCACCGGCGTCACGCTCCGGGCGGTGCGATGGTTTCAGGAGTGGCGCTAGTCGGAATAACCCATCGGAACTTGCGGCTACGCAGGACGAGCGATGTACACTATGATTGACATGTGCAACCAGCAAGTGAAGGAGTGGAAGCAATGGTAGAAGAGCAAGTCCCTGAGGGAGAGGCGACTCCCGAAGCTGCTGCCAGCGCGCCAGTGGAAGAGGCGACTCCCGAAGCCGCTGCCAGCGCGCCAGTGGAAGAGGCGACTCCCGAGGCTGCTGCCAGCGCGCCAGTGAAAGAGGCGACTCCCGAGGCTGCTGCCAGCGCGCCAGTGGAAGAGGCGGCTCCCGAAGCTGCTGCCAGCGTGATGGTGGATGTGTACGACGTGGAGCAACAGTGGGCCAGCCTTTCCCACGGCCCCAAGGCTTCTGCGTTGCGTAGTCTTTACGAAGAACAGCAGAAACAGGTAGCGGAGCTGCAGCGGCAGGCCATGCTGAAAACCAGCGAGATTGCCGCGGCCATTGTGCGGGCGCGGGCGGCGAAAGAGCTGCAGCAGCCAGAGGTGACTAAGAGCATTGTGCAAGACGAGGTCGTCCCCAAGCAGAAAGCGTTGCATGACCTGGAGGAACGGGTAAAGAAAGAGACTGAGTTGCTCAACGCCTATACCACCATAGGGCAGGGTATCCTCTAACAACACGAACCCAACATCATTAGCGAGAGTATGCAAACTTCCGAAAAAACGGACTACCAGGAAGTTGTTCGAGAAGTAGCGATAACTCCCAAGCTGGTCCTGGTTATTCTGGGGCCTTATTTCTTGCAGCGCGTGTGGGCGCAGGTAACCGCCGTGCTGCCCATCTCCGTCTTCCTCTTTGTTTTCCAGGTGCTGGTGCTGCGTCAGCCGGTCAGCGGGGGCCTTGCCATTGCCGCTGGGCTAACTGCGGTGGTCCTTGGCCTCATGTTCTTCATGGAGGGGCTGAAGCTGGGCCTTATGCCTCTGGGAGAGAGCATAGGCGCTACTCTCCCCGCGAAAGCGACCATAAGCCTTGTGCTAGGCTTTGCGTTTGTCCTGGGCGTTGGCGCAACGTTTGCGGAGCCGGCCATCAGCACCCTGAAAGCGGCCGGCGCAAACGTGAAGCCCCAGGATGCGCCCTTGCTCTACGAGATGCTGAACAGAAGCTCCCACTTGCTGGTGGGCAGCGTCGGCTTCGGCGTCGGGATAGCCACGGTGCTGGGTGTCTACCGCTTTGTGCGCCACTGGAGATTGCGGACACTGCTGCTGCCCAGTCTGTTCCTTCCCCTGACCCTTACGGTGCTCGCCGCCGCCAACGAGGAGACCCGCCACATTATCTCCCTGGCGTGGGACACCGGCGCTGTCACCACCGGGCCCGTTACGGTCCCGCTGGTGCTGGCGCTAGGGTTGGGTGTGTCTACCGTCCTCAACAAGTCCGATTCGGGGGTGAACTGTTTCGGTATCGTGACGCTGGCGTCGCTGTGGCCAATTAGCGCGGTGCTGGCTATGTCGTTGTACCTCTTCTTCAGTGGAAACTATACGGTTCCGTCTGAGGCTGCAGTGCTGGCGCAGAGCGGCGCAGCTGCCGGCGCTTCTTCACCACCGCTGCTAGGGCTGCTGGGAACCTCTATCCAGACCGCGCTACAGGCAGTAGTGCCGCTCATGCTGCTGCTGTTCGTGGTCCAGAAGTATCTGCTGCGGGAGGACGTTAACCATTCCAGCCAGATTATTTTAGGGGTTATCTTCAGTATCATAGGCTTGGGATTCTTTAATCTGGGACTGTTCACCGGCTTGGTGCCGTTGGGGCAGCAGGTAGGGAGCCACGTCCCCCTGGCCTTCGCGCCGCCTGAAGCGATCTACGGGCCTACGTGGGGCAAGGTGATTGCGGTGGCCTTTGCCTTTGCCCTGGGATACGGCGCAACGTTGGCAGAGCCTGCACTGAATGCGATGGGCATCACCGTTGAAGAAGTGACCGCAGGAGCGTTCAAAAAACCCTTTCTCCTGCACGCCGTTGCCTTTGGAGTTGGCATGGGGCTGGCGGCGGGGGTGATTAAGATCATCTTTCACATTCCGTTGGAGTACCTGATACTGCCTGCCTACGCGTTGCTTACCATCGTGACGCTTGTGAGCGACGAAGAGTTTATTAATATCGGTTGGGACAGCGCAGGCGTGACCACAGGGCCCATAACGGTGCCCCTGGTGCTGGCCTTGGGACTTGGTATCGGCATCACGGTGAACGCGCCGGAAGGGTTCGGAATGCTGGCGCTGGCGTCCATCGGGCCTATTCTTTCGGTGCTGACGCTTGGGCTTATCGTCTCCACAGTGGGCCGGACGCGGCGCGTCGATCCCGCATTGGCAGCGGCCTGATATGCAGGCAGGAGGTAGTGCATGACATCGGCAAACACGAGTGACGCCGCGGGGCTCCCCCTCAAGCTCATCACCACCGTTGTCCAACGGGGCCGCGCGGACGGCTGCGTTCAGGCTGCGTTGAAAGCGGGCGCGCCGGGAGCAACCGTGCTGCTGGGACGAGGGCAGGGCGTACGGGAACGCCTGGGACTATTGGGACTAGCTATCCAGCCGGAGAAGGAAATAATACTGATAGTGGTTGAAGAGTTTCTCTTGGATCAGGTGGTTGATGCCATGACCAAGGCGGGTCACCTGGATCAGCATGGTGTGGGGTTTATGTTTGTTACCGCAGTGGAACGGACGGTGGGCTATCTATCTGCTATCACAGCCCCTGCTACGGACTGATGGCGCGGGCTTTTTCTTGACGCTCCTAAGGAGCCGCTGGTATCATCGACTGGAATTGGCGAGGCACTAAGTGACGGCCCAATCAGCACCCATAGGCATCTTCGACTCAGGCGTGGGCGGGCTTACTATTGCTGCCGCCGTCCACACGTTACTTCCCCGAGAGTCCCTCCTCTACTACGCCGACCGCGCGTACTTTCCCTACGGCGACCGCGCGGAAGAGGAGGTGCGGAAGCTGGCGCTGGATGCGGCGGGATTCCTCATCGAGAAGGGCGCGAAGCTGGTGGTAGGCGCGTGCAATACTGCTTCCAGTGTCGCCCTACAAGACCTACGGGCAACATACGATGTTCCCTTTGTAGGTGTAGTGCCCGGGGTTAAAGCCGGCAGCGCCACCTCCGCGGCCGCTAAAGTAGGTGTGCTCGCCACAGAAGCCACCTTTCAAACACAGGTCTTCTCTGAGCTGGTGAGCGAGTTTGCCAGCGGCGTGGAGATTATCTCTCAAGAGTGCCCGGACCTCGTTTCACTGGTAGAACAAGGCCAGGTGGGCACGGCACCGGTGAGGGCGTTGCTCCGCCGCTATATCGAGCCGTTGCAAGAGCAGGGCGTAGATACCATTGTCCTTGGCTGCACGCATTACGGCTTCTTGGAGGACGATATCCGCGCCGTGGCCGGGCCGGATGTGGCGGTGATCAATACCGCGATGCCCGTTGCCCAACAGGTGGGCCGTGTGCTGGAGAGTCACGACCTGCTCAACCCAGGCCCCGGCCAAGGAGGCATTGCGTTCTACGCCAGCGCAGACCTAGAGGGCTTCTTAGCAGTAGTAGATGCGCTCTGGCCGGCGGCAAGGATGCTCCCACGATGAACTTCTTTGAACAGCTTGACGGCGCGATGGCTCAGAACAAGAGCCTGCTTTGCGTAGGCTTGGATGTCGACCTAGACATGATGGGTGACCGCGACCTCACACGCTTCCTCCGCAATACCATAGACGCCACATCCGACCTGGTGTGCGCATACAAGCCCAACTGGGGCTTCTACGAGGCGTTGGGGTTGGAAGGGCTGGGCGTCCTGGAACAGGTGCGCTCCTGGGTCCCGGCGCACATTCCGGTGATAGGGGACGTGAAGCGCCACGATCTTGGCAACACCTCCGCTATGTCCGCGCGAGCGATGTTTGATGTTTGGGGCTTCGACGCGGTGACGGTGAGTCCGTATATGGGGGTCGATGGCTTGGAGCCTTTCCTGGCTTATCGCGATAAGGGCGTCTTTGTGCTTTGTCGCACCTCTAACCCCAGCGCGGTGGAGTTTCAATCGCTCATCGTGCAGGGCAATGATGGTGCGAAGCCGCTCTACCAGGTGGTGGCGGAGCGCTGCAAGGTATGGAACACCTACGGCAACGTAGGCCTGGTGGTTGGCGCAACCTATCCGGAAGAGCTGCGAGAAGTGCGGAGCATCTGCCCCGACCAGACCATCCTCATCCCCGGTGTAGGCGCGCAAGGCGGAGATATGGAACAATCCATACGCAATGGTGTAACCAGCACTGGTAGGGGGGCTATTATCAACGTTGGCCGGCAGATTATCTATGCTTCCCGGAATGAGGACTATGCAGCGGCGGCCCGTAATGAGTCGCAGCGTCTACGAGATGCGATGAACGCAGTGCGCTCCGTCGGTGGTTCGTAGGACGCAAGCAGCCAGAAGGAAAGACGGCTCACTTTCCGTCTTCCCCTGTCCCAAAACACGTTAATCTAAGGCCTTGGAAGTAGACCGGCATGGTAGTGGAGTTTCAGATGGGGGATGTGGTGCGCCTGCGCAAGCAACATCCCTGTGGAGGTGATACCTGGACAATCGTGCGTTTGGGGGCTGATATTGGTCTCCAATGCAATACCTGCCAGCGGCGCGTCTTGCTGGAGAGAAGCCTAGTGGAGCGCCGACTGCGGTCGTTTGTGAGCCAGGGTGAGTCCCTTCACCAGCCGGAACCTACACCGCCCTCCGCCTGACATGACACGTATGAGTACGGAGCAAGAATCTCAGGACAGCGTTGTCGGTGTCCTCCAAAACCATTCCTTTCTTTTTCTTTGGATCGCGCAGGCGCTTAGTCAGGTAGCGCTCAACGCCACCATCTACATCCTGATGGTGCAGGTAGAGGAATGGACGGGGTCCAGCACCGCGCTGGGCCTGCTCATCTTCTCTTTCATCTTTCCTTCCGTGCTTTTTGGGCCCGCTGCCGGCGTTTTTGTAGACCGTTGGCCCAAGAAGCTAGTCCTCCTGGTTACTAACTTGCTGCGGGCTGTTATCGTAGCGAGCTTTGCGCTGCTGGCGCGGAACTTCTTGCTGGTGCTGGTGGTAAACCTGTTCTACTCAGCGGTGAGCCAGTTCTTTATTCCTGCAGAGATAGCCTCCATTCCTGCGATTGTCGCCAAGAAGCAGCTTGTCCTGGCCAACGGGCTGTTTAATCTGACACTCAGCGGCGCGCAGCTCGTAGGGTTCGTCTTTGTGGGGCCGTTGCTGGCGAAGGGGATAGCCGGGCACGGCGTCTTTCTGCTGTTGGCGATAGTCTACGGGTTGTGCGCTGTGCTCGTTGCCCTCATCCCGCTGCAAGAGCCGCCCCGACAGCGCAGCCGCGTATCCATCAAAGCCGGCATCCTGCGGCCTGTGATGGACGAATTGCGGGAGGGCTGGAGGCTCTTAGTGCATGACCAGTCAGTCTCGCTCTCAGTGATGCATCTGATTTTGGTGAACTCTCTTGTGCTGGTAATCGGTATGCTGGCGCCCGGCTATGTGGCCCGTGTACTGGGGATCCGCGCCGATGATTCTGTCTACGTGATGGCGCCCGCGGGCATAGGTATGCTGGTGGGGATCGGTGTGCTCCACCGGCTGGCGCGGCGCTGGCCCAAGGAGAGCATCGCAACGTATGCGGTCTTTCTCACTGCAGGTGTGCTTCTGGGTTTGGGCGCGGCAGGCCATCTTAGCAGAATGTTACGAGAGGCCGGTTATATGGCCGCCTCTGGACCGTTCAATCTTTCTCCACTGATCGGGTTGATCCTATTCATCATGGTCCTGGCGTTGGTGCTGGGCTTTGGTTACGCGTTAGTAAACGTCTCTGCGCAGACCCTTGTGCAAGAGCGGGTGCCGCCTGAGCTCCGAGGCCGTATCTTTGCCACCCAATACGCCTTTGCCAACGCAGCGGCGGTGCTGCCCCTTCTCTTCATGGGCGGGTTAGCCGACCTCATTGGTATTAGCCAGGTAACGCTCATAGCGTCGGTAGTGGTTTGTGTAGCAGGTGGGTACAGCCTGAGCCGGACGCGCTCGGCCCGCATGCCTTGACGCAGGCCATCTATGACTTCCAGCGATAACGCTCCGGTGCTGCAATTTGCGATCTTTGACAATGCAGTGCGCCACGGCGTTTCCACGCGGCGCGGTGGCGTGAGCGCCCCGCCGTTTGCCAGCCTAAATCTTGGCCGCAAGGTGGGAGATGCGCCGGAAGCCGTGACCCAGAATCGCGGGATTTTCCTGCAGCAGCTAGGCCTTCAGCCGGAGCAGGTGTTCAGCCCAAGCCAGGTTCACGGCGACAACGTAGTAGTGGTCGGCGAGCAAGACGCTGGCCGGGGCGTATACGGCGACCTCCGTCCCCCCATAGAGGCGGACGCGGCGCTGACCCAAGCGCAAGGGCTGGCGCTGCTGCTTATCGCGGCGGACTGCGCGTTGCTGCTGCTGCAGGATCCAGCGCAAAGAGTCGTGGGAGCAGCTCACGCGGGCTGGCGCGGCAGCGTCGCAGGCGTGGCGGGCAAGACGGTCGCGGAGATGGCGCGCACCTTCGGCACAAAGCCGGCCGACGTGCGCGTTGGCATAGCGCCAGCCATTGGCTCCTGCTGCTATGAGGTAGACGGGCCAGTGCTGGAGCCGGTGCGCCAGCGCTTTCCCCACTGGGAGCAACAGGTAGTGCGCCCCGGCCGTCCGGGCCACGGCTACTTAGATGTGCAGGAGTTGAACCGGCTGCAACTGTTGCAGGCCGGAGTGCCCGAAGGAAACATAGAGGTGCTCCGTATGTGTACTAGTTGTAATAACGAGCAGTTTTTTTCAGAGCGCCGGGAAGGCCGCCCGTCGGGTCGTTTTGGAGTAGCCATTGCGCTCCAGAGCGCTCACTAAACGGGCCTATACGTTTGACTGAGACTAGTGCCAGGACTACAATGATCCCACCGTTTGTGCCTGAAGGAGTGTGTCAAGATGGTTGAAATGACGGTTGATAGTGTTCGTGTTAGCGTCATGAACTATCAGCGGGTGGTGATCCTGAAAGAGAAGGACGCCGACCGTTACCTACCCATCTGGATTGGCGCTCCGGAGGCTGATGCCATTGTGGTGCAGCTTCAGGAGACGCCGGTGGCGCGTCCTTTGACCCACGACCTCATGAACTCGATGATCGCGGCGTTAGGTGCGAACGTTGAGTCGGTGGTGGTCAACGACCTGAACAACGATACCTTCTACGCTCGGGTGCTCCTCAAGGTGGAGGACAAGAACGTAGAGATCGACTCCCGCCCCAGTGACGCGCTGGCGCTGGCGGTCCGCACTCGAGCCCCGATCTTTGCCGAAGAAACGGTGCTCACCAAAGCGGGCGTCGTCATGGACCCGGAGACGGGCAAATTCCAGGCCAAGACACCTGAGCTCGGTGTTCAAGTTGACGAAGAGGAGCGTAAGCGGCTCTCTGCCTTTACCGATTTCATCAATACTCTGGACATGGAAGACTTTGAAAAGAAGGGGTCGGACCAGGGGTAGCGGCCCGTGTCCAGTGCCTACACCACCCCACAACCAGCCAAACAACAGAGCAAGCGCCCCGTACAAGGGGCGCTTTTGTTATGATCTGAAACTGTGATTCCTCTGCTTATTGCATATGCCATAGCCTTAGTGGCCGCGCTGCTATTCACTCCGGCAGTGCGGTGGCTGGCGTTGCGGTACGACTTTGTAGACCGCCCCTCGCCACTTCGGTCACCGGACCTGAAGCCGCGTCTGGGCGGTTTGGGCATCTACGCGGCCTTTGCGCTGGCGGTTGGGCTGGTGTACCCAACGCTGACAGGCCGGACCTCCGAGGAGGAGTGGCGCGTGATGGGGCTACTGGGCGGCGGTCTGCTGGTGCTGGTAGGCGGCATCATAGACGACCGTTGGGAGCTGCCGCCAGCCGCACAGTTAGCGTTCCAAGTTGCCGCTGCGGTGCTGGCGTTGTGGAGCGGCATCCTCATCGATAAGATCACCAACCCACTGAGTTTGGGCCCCTTTGCGGAGCTGATAGTGTTTCCTGAATGGCTGGCTATTGGCGTGACCATCTTCTGGCTTGTGGGCGCTATGAACACCGTGAACTTTCTGGATGGGGTGGACGGGCTGGCAACGGGCGTGGTGGGTGTGGCGGCGCTGGTATTTGCCATCCATAGTTGGATACTTGGGCAGGTGACCATAGCAGTGCTCTCCCTAGCCTTTGCGGGGGCGTGTTTCGGCTTCCTGCCAAGCAACTTCTTTCCTGCCAGGATCACCCTGGGGACTACGGGGTCCGTGTTCCTGGGCTACGGACTGGCCGTGCTTGCAATAATCGGCGGCACCAAGGCGGCCACGCTGCTGCTGGTGCTGGGCATCCCCCTCATCGACGCCGGGTGGGTGATCGTGCAGCGGATGCTCACGGGCCAATCGCCTTTCCAGGGCGACCGAGGCCACCTGCATCACCGGCTGCTGGCGTTGCGGTGGAAAGAGCAGCACATTGTGCTGGGCATGTACGCGAGCTCATTTGTGCTGGGGCTGCTAGCCCTCAGCCTGTCCACGCGCCTTGCCAAACTGTATGCTATAGGTATCATGGCGGTGGTTGCACTGGCGCTGGTGATGACGCTGGCCTACCTTGCCAGAAGAAACGCCCAAAGAGACGAGTGATTTCCTGCGCGAAGCATTGACACCTACATTTAACTATGTGCTATTATTCACAAAGTCTCGGAGCGCAGGCTGAACGATGAATCCGCGCGTCTGGCAACTGCTGGGGATGGGATGGTATATTGCCCTTTGCCTAGTGCTGGGTATACTAGGTGGGGTTTGGCTGGACGAGCAGATTGGCACAGCACCGTTATTCTTACTCGCAGGACTTGCGCTCGGGCTGATTGCTGCGTTTTACGGCATGATGCGGATGCTCAAGCAGGTAACCGGTGGAGAAGATGGTGGGAGTCCAAAGGGGCGCTAGGTAACAACCCTTGAACAAGATAGTCATTGTCATAGCAGTACTTGCCCTTATTGTGGTGGGCAAGCTCTTCTTCTCCGGCCCCCTACCCGTGTTGCAGGTGGCGCCTGAGCCTATTGCGCACATCGCCGAGTTCTTTCTGCCCGTCTTTGGTCACCAATCACTTATCCTCACCAACACTATCCTGGCAGGCTGGTTTACCATCGTGGTGCTGTTCCTCATCTTCCTCCGCGCAGCGGGGAATCCGGCGCTGATCCCTGGCCGGTTCCAGAGCGTTATAGAGGTAGTGGTGGAGTATCTCTTTAACTTTGTATCAGGTATCGTGGGGAACCGCTACGCTCGGCCCACCTTCCCGGTCATCGCGGGCATTTTCTTCTTTGTGCTGGCAAATGCGTGGCTGTCGCTGATACCAGGATTCGGCACAATTGGGGTTATCCACCACGCCGAGGGCGAGCACAGGCCGGTGCCCTTCCAGTCCGTTGGCCCTGTGGCGGTAATCATGCCGGGGACGCAGCCGCTGGAGGAGGGCCATCACGGCCCGGAGGGTGCGATAGAGGGCGTGCTGGTGCCCTTCCTGCGCGGCGCGAACACAGACCTGAATACCCCGCTGGCGCTGGCGGTCATCTCCTTTATCTTAGTGGAGATGTGGGGCATCCGAGCCAACGGCCTCTTTGGCTACCTGAGCAAGTTTGTGAACGTTGGGCGGCTGGTCAAGGGGCAGATTGGGTTTGGCCTGATTGATCTATTTGTAGGCATCCTTGAAACTATCAGCGAGCTAGTGCGATTGGTCAGTTTCACCTTCCGACTCTTTGGTAACATGTTTGCCGGTGAGGTGCTATTAGCGGTCATTGCGTTCCTCATCCCGTGGGTGCTGAGCTCGCTCTTCTACGGGCTGGAGCTCCTGGTTGGGTTGGTCCAGGCGTTTGTGTTTGCGGCGCTCACCACGGTGTTTCTCTCTATGGCGGTGGCCAGCCACGGCGAAGGCCACGCGGAAGAGGGGCACGATGAGCATGATACAGCAGACCCTGGCGCAGTGCCTGCCGCGGCGCATCACTAGTATTGTCATCAGTTTTTAGTAAGGGAACACAATAGGAGGTCGGTTCATGGAACCTGAAGCAATGAAGCTGTTAGGAGCAGCTCTCGCAATTGGTCTTGGCGCTATTGGCCCCGGTATTGGCATCGGCTTGCTGGCAGGTAAGGCTATGGAAGCCATCGGCCGCAACCCAGAGGCCGCCGGTACCATCCAGACCAACATGATTCTTGGTCTGGCCTTTGCAGAAGCTATTGGCATTTACGCGCTGGTTGTGGCTCTGATCCTGAAGTTCGTCTAGTGAGGAACGCTTGGAACAAGAGGTCACTGCGAGAGGAGGATAGCCTTGGAAGCCCTTGGCATTAATCTTCCAGGTTTCTTATCCCAGATAATCAGCTTCCTGATTGTCTTGTTCATCGTGTCGCGGTTCACGCCGCGCATCTTGAACGCCCTGGACGAGCGCGCCCGGAAGATTCAGGAAGGTCTGGAAGCCGCGGAACGCGCTCGGCAAGAAGCCCAGCAGGCGCAGGCCAACATGCAGGTGCAGCTGGACAGCGCTCTCAAAGAGGGGCAGGCCATCATTGAGCAGGCCTCTAGGGCAGCGGAGCAAGTACGCCAGGAGATTCTGGCGGAGGCGCATAAAGAGTCCGAGGCCATGCTGGCCCGGGCCCGGGCCGAGTTCCAATTGGAGCGTGACAAGGCGCTGCAGGAGCTTCGCAGCCAGTTTGCTGACTTGACCATCGTCGCCGCGGAGAAGGTGATAAACGAGTCCTTAGATAAGGACAGGCACGAGCGTCTCATCCAGAATGTTCTGGAAGAGAGCCGCTTGAACTAGGCCGTAGCCTTGCTTATGCGCTACTCCGCTTCCATTCCCATGCCAGGTAACTGAGATGCCAGGAACAGCCATCGCGAAACGCTACGCTCAGGCCATTGCGAGCATCGCAAAGGAGCAAGGGTCGTGGGACGAATGGGCCCAGGACATGCACCTCCTCGCGAATCTCGCGGCGGATCATGGGTTCCGCCAGTTGATGGAAAGCCCCAAGGTGGCCCAGAGCCAGAAGCTCTCTTTTGTGGATGAGCACCTGGCTCAGGTTAGCCTCTTGGCGCGCCAGCTCACTAAGCTGCTCGTGATGAAACATCGCGTTGAGCTCCTGCCAGACTTGGCGGATGCTTTCCAGTTGCTTCTGGATGAGCAGCGCGGTGTGGAGCACGTCTTGGTGACCACGGCCATCCCGCTGGAGGTTGCAGACCAAGCGACACTGAAGCAACGGCTGGAGGCCTACACTGGCAAACAGGTGAGCGTGGCTATGGAAGTGGATTCCTCCATCATCGGGGGCGTGGTCATTCGCATCGGGGACAAGGTCATTGACGGCAGCACCCAGGGGCGTCTCGAGGGCCTTCGTAGGCAACTCACCGGCGCATATTAATCGGACTACTACAACAAGAGAACCAGCATTGCGCACCACAGGGGCAGGTAAGGATTCAGAGGGAGTAACGCTATGACCATCCGGGCAGAAGACATTCCGGCAATTCTCAAAGAACAGATCGAAAAATTCGGCACGTCTGTCACCGCAGTAGACACCGGCACGGTGGTAGAAGTGAGCGATGGTATTGCCCGCATCCATGGTCTGGCCGACGTCCGCGCCAACGAGGTCCTAGCCTTCCCCGGCGAGGTCTTGGGCCTAGCCCTCAACCTGGAAGAAGAGACGGTGGGCGCAATTATTCTGGGCGACTTTACTAAGATCAAAGAGGGCGATGAAGTTCGCCTAACTGGCCGCATCGTAGAGGTGCCGGTTGGTGACGCCCTCGTCGGCCGGGTGGTCAATGCCTTGGGGCAGGCCATCGACGGCAAAGGGCCTCTGGCCAACACCACCCTGCGCTCCATCGAAGTCGTTGCGCCCAACGTGGTGACCCGTAAGTCAGTGGACACGCCGGTGCAGACGGGCATTAAAGCCGTGGACAGCATGATCCCCATAGGCCGGGGCCAGCGACAGCTCATCATCGGCGACCGCTCCACGGGCAAAACCGCCATCTGCCTGGATGCCATCATCAACCAGAAGGGCGGCGACCTGGTCTGCATCTATGTTGCCATTGGACAAAAGAACGCCAAGATTGCTCAGACTGTGGCTACCCTGGAGCTGAATGGCGCTATGGAGCACACCATTGTGGTTTCCGCCAGCGCCTCAGACTCCGCTGCTATGCAGTACCTTGCGCCCTACGCCGGCTGCGCTATGGCGGAAGCGTTCATGGCGCAGGGCAAGGAAGCCCTCATCATCTATGACGACCTCTCTAAGCACGCATGGGCCTACCGAGAGCTCTCCCTGCTGCTAAGGCGACCGCCCGGCCGTGAAGCCTACCCGGGCGATGTCTTCTATCTGCACAGCCGTTTACTGGAGCGGGCTGCCAAGCTCTCCGAGGAGTACGGCGGCGGCTCTATCACGGCGCTGCCCATCATTGAGACGCAGGCGGGCGATGTGTCCGCGTACGTGCCCACTAACGTGATCTCCATCACAGACGGGCAGATTTATCTGGAAACCGACCTCTTCAACGCTGGCACCCGGCCCGCCGTGAACGTGGGTCTTTCGGTATCCCGTGTGGGTGGCGCGGCTCAGCGGCGTCCGGTGCGCCAGGTGGCGGGCCGCCTTCGCCTCGACTTGGCCCAGTTCCGAGAGCTAGCCGCCTTTGCCCAGTTCGGCACCAGCGACCTCGACCCGGCTACGCGGCGCCAGTTGGAGCGAGGCCAGCGCCTCTCTGAAGTGCTGAAGCAGCCGCAGTATGTGCCCCTGTCCGTAGAGAAGCAGGTGGCTATCCTCTTTGCCGGCGTCAACGGCTACTTGGACGATGTGCCCGTGGATCAGGTTGCAGCCTGGGAGACGGGCTTCCACAAGTTTATGGATACCACCCATCCTGAGATCCTGAAGTCGGTTCGGGAGAACTGTGACTCCCAAAAGAACCTGCCGGATGAGCTCCAGGCGGAGCTCCGCAAAGCCATCGAAGACTACCAGAGCGTTGCGCTGAAGTAACTATGCCAAGCATCAGACTTATTAAGCGACGCATCCGCAGCGTCCAGAACACGGCAAAGATCACCAACGCCATCTCTATGGTGGCGGCGTCTAAGATGCGCCGCGCCCAGCTACGCGGCCTGCAGGGCCGGCCCTACGCGGAGCAGATCTCCACGGTTATTAGCCATCTGGCGGCGCTCCCCAACGCGGGAGAAGAACCCCAGCCCTTGTTGGATAAGCGTCCCGTTAAGCGCATTGCATACATCCACATTACGGCGGATCGCGGCCTGTGCGGGCCGCTGAACTCCAACATGAATCGGGCCGGCTTCCAGTTCATCCAGTCGCAGAGTGCGCCGGTGGACGTAGTAGCGGTCGGCCGTCGCGGGCGAGAGTTCATGGCGCGTGGCCGCGGCGACGTCAAGGCGGTGTTCACGGATCTGGGAGACGCGCCGGGCTTGCTGGACACGGTGACTATCTCCAAAGTGATCATGGACGACTTCATCAACGGAGAGATAGACGAGGTCTATCTGGGCTATACCCTCTTCGTCAACACCGTGGTGCAGCGACCCGTTGTCGAGCGGTTGCTGCCCGTGGAGCCAAAAGAGGAGTCCCAAGACAACCGCTTCAAGGCGGTGGACTATATTTACGAGCCGAACCCCCAGGAGGTGTTGGAGGCGTTGCTCCCCCGCTACGTGGAGATGCTTGTCTACCACGCCATCTTGGAGCACATAGCCAGCGAGCAGTCCGCCAAGATGGTGGCCATGCGCAACGCTAGCGAAGCCGCCAAGGACATGATTCTGTCTTTGACCCAAACGTATAACAAAGTGCGGCAGGAAATGATTACCAAAGAGATTCTAGACTTGGTGGGCGGCGCAGCAGCCATCACGGGCTAGCCTACCTACGTTCTCAAGCAGCAGGTCGTAAGGAGCAATTCCATGGCAGAGGGACGAGTAGTACAGGTTATTGGCACCGTCATTGACGTTGAGTTTCCGGAGGAGTCTCTCCCCGCGCTGTTCAACGCGGTGGAGATTCAGTCCGAGGGCAAGATCCTGGTGACGGAGGTGCAGCAGCACATAGGCAACAACTGGGTGCGCTGCCTCGCCATGGATATTACCGACGGTCTGAAGCGCGGCGATAAGGCTGTGGACACAGGCATTCCCATCAGTGTGCCCGTTGGCCCCGGCACCCTGGGGCGTCTCTTTAACGTGCTGGGCCAGCCCATCGATAGCGAGGCAGGGGTAGAGACCGAGGGACATTGGCCTATCCACCGTCCTGCTCCCACCTACGAGGAGCAGGAAACTCAAGCTCAGATGCTTGAGACCGGCATCAAAGTCATCGACCTGATTGCGCCGCTTGCCCGAGGCGGTAAGGTCGGCCTCTTCGGCGGCGCCGGCGTTGGCAAGACCGTGGTTAACACGGAGCTCATCCGGAACCTAGCAGAAGAGCATGGCGGTTTCTCCGTGTTTGCCGGCGTGGGCGAACGCTCCCGTGAAGGCAACGACCTCTGGAACGAAATGCGAGAGTCCGGCGTGCTGTCCAAGACCGCGCTGGTCTTTGGGCAGATGAACGAGCCGCCGGGCGTGCGCCTCCGCATCGCGCTAACGGGCCTCACTATGGCTGAATACTTCCGGGATGAGGAAGGCCGCGACGTCCTCCTCTTCATCGATAACATCTATCGCTACACCCTGGCAGGCATGGAAGTGTCCGCACTCCTGGGCCGCATGCCCTCCGCCGTGGGTTACCAGCCAACGCTGGCGACCGAGATGGGAACCCTGGAGGAGCGCATTACCTCCACCAAGAAGGGCTCTATTACCTCCTTCCAGGCTATCTATGTGCCCGCCGACGACTACACCGACCCCGGTGTGGCCACCACCTTCGGTCACCTTGACGCGGTAGTGGCTCTGGAGCGAGCCCTGACGGAGCAGGGGCTCTACCCCGCGGTGGACCCGCTCGTGTCCTCCTCCCGTATTCTCGACCCTAACGTGGTTGGCGAGGAACACTACAATGTTGCTCGTGGCGTGCAGCGAGTGCTCCAGCGCTACAAGGACCTCCAGGACATCATCGCTATTCTGGGCATTGACGAGCTGTCTGACGAAGACAAGCTTACAGTGGCCCGTGCCCGCAAGATCCAACGGTTCCTCACCCAGCCCTTCTTTGTGGCGGAGCAGTTCACCGGCCGCTCCGGCGAGTACGTGTCGATTAAGGACAACGTGCGGGGCTTCAAGGAGATCCTGGAAGGCACGCACGACGATCTGCCTGAGCAAGCCTTCTACATGGTAGGTTCCATTGAGATGGCCCGTGAGAACGCAGAGCGCATGGCCCAAGGGTAGTGGGAGTCGACGCGAGACTTCTTTAGTGATGGTAGACTAAGAACAGAGTAAGCAATGCCGTTCCAATTAGATGTGGTGACCGTTGAGCGTTCCGTCTACTCAGAGGAAGTGGACGCGGTGACGCTGCCCGGCGTGCAAGGCGAGTTGGGCGTGCTCCCGCATCACGCACCTCTGTTGACGGTGCTTAGCTATGGAGACCTGCATATTCGCAAAGGCACTCAGGAACTGGACATTGCCGTGGGCGGCGGCTTCCTGGAAGTGCATCCGGAGAGAGTCATCATCCTGGCGGACATGGCCGAGCGGGCCGATGAGATCGACGTGAACCGGGCAGAAACCGCCCGTAAGCGCGCCGAGGAAGTGATAGCGCAGGGGCCCGCCAACCTGGAGGACATGATCCGGGCGGAGGCATCGCTGCGTCGGGCGGAGACCCGGTTGCGCATCGCGCGGCGCCGTGGTGGCGGTGGCGCACCATCCATGGATTCCGGCACAAGTTCTTAGCCCCCTTACTTCTGGGATACAGGAGGGCACGTGGAGGAGCGGTTTGCTGTTCAGGGAGGGGTTCCGCTCAATGGACGCGTGCATATTAGTGGAGCCAAGAACGCAGCCCTGCCGGCGCTGGCGGCGGCCATCCTAACCGCTGATGACTGTATCCTAGAGAACATCCCCCAGATAGAAGATATCTCGATCATGGTGGCGGTTCTCCGCGCACTGGGCGCTTCTGCGGAGTGGACAGCGCCCGGCGTACTGCGCGTCAACTCAGCCAATATCCACACCGTTGAAGCTCCCAGCGACCTGGTAGTCAAGAACCGGGCCAGCTTCTTGGTCATGGGATCGCTCCTCGGGAGGTTCCACGAGGCCGGTTCCTGCCCTCCCGGCGGGGATGTCATAGGCCAGCGTCCGCTGGATGTGCACCTGGCCGGCTTCCGCGCTCTGGGCGCAAACCTCTCCCGCAAAGAGGACAAATACTGGGCCCAAGCGGAAGAGCTACACGGTGCGCGCATCTTTATGGACTACCCCAGCAACATGGGCACAGAGAACCTGCTTCTGGCCGCGGTACTGGCTGAGGGCCACACCACGATCAAGAACGCGGCGGCAGAGCCGGAGATCGGCTGTCTTGCTGATATGTTGAATGGAATGGGCGCGCGTATCACAGGGGCGGGGACGAACACTATCGAGATCGATGGCGTGCCGTCGCTGCACGGCGTAACGCACCGGATCATCCCAGACCGCATCGAGGCGGGGACCTTTGCAGTGGCGGCGGCGATCACGGGCGGCGACGTAACCTTGGAGGACGTGAACCCTGAACACCTAGATGCCCTGACGGCTAAGCTGCAAGAGGCGGGCGTTGCCGTATTTACCGAAGAAGATGAGATGCGAATCTGCTGCCGGCAGCAGATAGGCGCGGTGAATGTGCAGGCGCTGCCCTATCCCGGCTTTGCCACCGACCTGCAGGCTGCGGTGGGCACTCTGCTTACTCAAGCTAAGGGTGTTAGTATGATCTATGAGCGGGTCTACGACAACCGGCTGCTCTACGTGAGCGAGCTCCGGAAGCTGGGCGCGGAGATAGTAGTGGCGGGCACTACCGCCATCATCTCCGGTCCTACGCCGCTTGTGGGAACCGGCGTGCGTGCGCTGGACATCCGTTGCGGGGCGGCGCTGCTGCTCGCGGGGTTGCAGGCCAGCGGAACCACAGAGGTGTCCGACATCTGGCACTTAGAGCGCGGCTACGAACACTTTGACGAGAAACTACGAGGATTGGGGGCCCGGGTGCGCCGTGTAGGCGGGCCAGGGGAGCATTAATGTTCAGCAAACGCATAGGCATTGACCTGGGAACGGCCAATGTCCTGGTCTATGAAAGAGGCCGGGGCGTGGTCATCAACGAGCCGTCGGTGGTGGCGCTGGCTGTTCGGGAGAACCGCATTGTGGCAGTGGGCAACGAGGCTCGGGGCATGATGGGCCGCGCGCCGGATGGCATTGCCATCATCCGCCCTATGCGTGAGGGCGTGATTGCGGACTACACCATCACGGAGGCTATGCTCCGCTATTTCATTGCCAAGGTCTGTGGTCGCTTTAGGCTCTCCAAGCCGGAGGTGGTCATCTGCATCCCCGCAGGCTCCACTAGCGTAGAACAGCGCGCGGTTCGTGATGCGGCAGAGCAGGCCGGCGCGCGCCACCCGGCGCGGCTGGTGCCCGAGCCCCTTGCTGCAGCTATTGGCGCACAGATCCCGGTGGGCTCTCCACGGGGAAACATGGTGGTAGACATCGGCGGCGGGCGCACAGAGGCCGCAGTAATATCAATGTTCGGCCTGGTGGTGAGCCAGTCGGTGCGGGTTGCGGGCGACCGCTTGGATGACACTATTGCCGCGTACGTGCGGCGTCGCCACAACCTGATCATCGGCGAGCGGATGGCGGAAGAGGTAAAGCTGGAAGTCGCCTGCGCGCTGCCCGTAGAGCCGGATCTGACCTGCCAAGTGCGCGGTCGTGACCAGGTGACAGGCCTGCCCCGTACTATGACGGTGACCTCTACAGAGATTGCTCAGGCTATCAGCGAACCTCTGGCTCAGATGGTGGCCGCAGTGAAGTCCGTGTTGGAGCGGACGCCGCCGGAGCTCGCTTCGGACGTCATCGATCAGGGGATTGTCCTTACGGGCGGCAGCGCGCAGTTGCGCCGGCTGGATGAGTTGCTTTCCCAGGAGACCGGAGTGCCCTGCTACGTGGCTCCCGACCCCATGCGCTGCGTGGCGGTGGGCGCCGGCTACGCGCTGGAGTACCTAGAACTCATCTTGCGCAACATGCCCTCTGACGAAGAGATGCTGGCCGCCAGCTACACCACCTACTAGCGCCCTACGACACTTCCGTCAGCGCCTCAACCGTCTTCAAGTAGTAGGTCATGCTCTGCAAGCCTACCACGGGGTCTATGTCCCGAACCCAGACGCCCTGAGGCACCTGCGCCTGGTATGGTGCGTAGTTGAGGATGGCCCGTATGCCGGAGCGCACCATCAAGTCCACCACGTTCTGGCAAGCCTCTGCAGGCACGGCAACGATACCGATGTCCACGCGGTGAGCAGCGGTAAAGGCCTCCAGCGTATTTAGGTCCTGGATAACAATATTGCCTACAGAAGCACCTATCTTTTCAGGATCGGCGTCAAAGGCCTGGCTTATGTGAAAGCCCTGGGGAACAAACCCGGCGTAGCTGAGGATGGCCCGTCCGAGCTGCCCCACGCCTACTAGGGCCATTGACCACTCCCGGTCCAATCCCATGATGCGCTGCAGCTCTTTGAGCAGGTGGGAGACCCGATATCCCCGGCCTTGCTTGCCGAACCGTCCGAAGTAGCTGAGGTCTTTGCGGATCTGTGCGGGCGTTGCTTGGAGCAGCGCGCCGAGAGTCTGAGAGCTAACCAGTTCCTGCTTCGAAGCTTCCAGCATCGCAAGAACCCGCACGTAAAGCGGCAGCCGCATGACCACTACTTCCGGAACGATCTCTGGCATTCAGGCTCCTCCTACTTGAGACCCACGTGCAATGCAATTGTGTTGAGATTGAGGCGCTTATAGAACACCTTACTGAATCCGGCCTGGCGCATGATGTTTTCCAGCTCTTGCGGTGTGCGGAAGGCCATTACCGACGTGGAGAGGTACTGGTACGCCTCTGGTTGGCCGCTCATAACGCCGCCGAGCCGTGGAACTAGTTGGGTGAGGTAAAGTTGGTATCCCTTGCCCAGGAGTCCGGTGCTGGGCGGCATGATCTCCAGGCAGACAACGCGCCCGCCCGGCTTCACCACTCGCCGCATCTCCCGGAACCCCGTTAAGGGATCGGCGAAGTTGCGCACGCCAAAGGCCACGGTCACGCAATCGAAAGTGTCATCGGCGTAGGGCAGAGCGAGGGCGTCCGCTAGGGCAAAGGTGATGCTGCTGCCGTACGGGTGCGCCTGCACCTTCTCGCGGCCAAGGGAGACCATGGGCGCGCAGGGGTCGGCGGCCACCACCGTGCAGCCGTGAGCAGCCACTGCCAGGGCCAGGTCGCCGGTGCCGCTGGCCACGTCCAGGGCTAACCCTCCCGCGGGCGGCATCGCCAAAGCAGCCGCCTCTTTGCGCCACTGCTGGTCCCGGCCCAGAGACATGAGGCGGTTCATCAGGTCGTAGCTGGGGGCGATACGCCCGAACATGGCCGTCACCTGCCGCACTCTGGAGGGAGCAGTCGCCACTAGTCGACCTCGACTCCGTACTGGTGCTGCGGGGGCATCTGATCGTCCACACCCAACGCGACGAGGGTGCGGGCCACCGCATGCTCAACAATCTCCTCGATGCGTTGAGGCATGGCGTAGAATGGCGGCATGGGCGGGACCACCTTCACGCCAAGCTCTGCCAGGGAGAGCAGATTACGGAGATGGATGACGGAAAGAGGCGTTTCACGGGGCACCAGCACCAGAGGCCGGCCTTCCTTGAGCGTGACGTCTGCGGCTCGTTCCAATAGGTTGCTGGAAAGCCCGTGAGCGATGGCCGCTACTGAGTTCATACTGCAGGGGATAACTATCATGCCGCCGGTGGGATAGGTGCCGCTGGCAATGGGAGCGCCGATGTCGTTGATAGAAAAGCTCTTGAGGGAGCGCTCATGAAGCCAGTCCTTGAAGGGGCGGCCGCGCTCCTGCTGCCAGACCACCGCGCCGGCGTTGGTACACACCAGGAGAGCCTCCCGGCCACGAGCCGTAAGCTCTTCAACGCAGCGCTCGGCCAGCACTGCGCCGCTGGCGCCAGTAATCCCCACCACAATGGGCAGCATCGCGTTTCTAACCCTACCTGCGGATACTGTAGTGTGAACATCTTTGTAATGCAAGATAATTTCACAAAGTTTGCTCACTTGGTACGATAGACCGGATATGACCAGCAGACGCCCCTATGATCCCGTCGCGGTCTCGCGCTCCCTGCGAGCTACGCGATTCCCTTGGGTCCCGCTCCCGCAATGACGGAAGGACGGGTTTGATGCTGGCCTGGACAGTCCTCTTCATAGGTGTGGCAGCCACCTTCCCGGCGGCGTCGCTGGTACGGTTGGCAGGGGAAGCGGCGCCGTTGGTCATCGGGGCGTACCGGCTGAGCATTGCGTCGGTGATAGTGGTGCCCCTTGGGCTGTTGCGTGGGTCTCGGAGCGGGCTAGCGTTATCTAAGCACGATGCCTGGCTGCTCCTGCTTTCGGGAGTGTGCCTGGCGCTCCACTTCGCCTTCTGGATCACCTCCCTCTCTTACACCTCGGTCGCCAGCTCTGTAGTGCTGGTGACTACAACGCCGCTCATGCTCGCGCTGGTGCCGCGCCGGTGGCGCGGCGACTCCATCACCTGGCGGTCGGTGGTGGGCATCGTGGTTGCGCTGGCAGGCACGGGTGTCATTGCGTACGCCGACGCGGGCTACGCAGAGGGCGCGCTCCTGGGTGATGGGCTGGCGTTGCTGGGCGCAGCGGCCATGGCCGGACACTGGCTGCTGGGGCGCAGCTTGCTGGTACGGACGCCGCTCCAAGTGTACGTTGCTATCACCTATCCTGTGGCCGCAGTTGTGTTGCTGGCAGGCGCGGTGGCGGTGAGCGCGCCCCTCACGGGCTTTTCTGGGCAAACCTACGGCGCGATACTCCTGCTGGCGCTGTTGCCGCAGTTGGTGGGCCACTCGACGGCCAACTGGGCGCTGAGACGCCTGAGCGCGGCGGCGGTGAGCACCGCATTCATGGCGGAGCCAGTAGGCGCGGCAATCGTGGCCGTGCTGTTGCTGGGCGAGCTGCCGCCCGTAGGCGTGGTGGTTGGCGGCGCGGCGGTGCTTGTAGGAATCAGCATCGTGGTGCGCGGCGAGCGCGCGGCTCCACCGCGGACCTTTCAACGAGGAGGTAATGCATCGTGATGCTTACCAAGAGGCGAACAACACCCGGCTTCGATTTCAACGGGCTTGAGATTGTAGACCTTACTCAAGCGCAGTTTGAGCCGGCATCTGTTGCATATATCAAAGTGCCACCGAAGGCGTATCACACCACTGCACGCTCGCACAAGAGCGATAAGATCTACACGTGCATTGAAGGAGCTGTCCGTTTTGAGGTGGCGGGGGAGGCAGCGCTTCTGGAGTATGGGGACCTCCTTATCGTCCCCAAGGATGTATGGTTTGCCTATCACAACGCAGGAGACGTTGCTGCGATGCTAGTACTGATGCACGTTCCTCGCTTTGACCTTGCGGAGGAGGAGTTTGCCACCTGACACTATGGGTGTGCGGTTGGATGTGTAACCTCAGCGCATTGCACTGATTACTGAAAAGATGCAACCTTGTAAGCGATTGTAATGGCTGATCCCGTCCTTCCGCCCATCCCCCAGCAACGCATGGCCGCGCAGTACCAGAACATGCAGGCCTGCGTGCGCTGCGGCCTCTGCAACTCCGTCTGCCCCACCTACCAGCAGAGCTTCCTCGAATACGAGGGGCCGCGAGGGCGCATCGCGATGGCCAAGGCGCTGGTGGAGGGCCATCTGGACATTACGGACGACCTGATGGCCCACTGGGACACCTGCATCCTCTGCGACGCATGTAGCGCCATCTGCCCCGCGGGCGTGCGCATGGAGCCCATTGGGCAGTCCTTGCGCGCTGCGGTAGGCGAGACCAAAGGCTATGCGCACGGGCGGGTGATGAACGCGCTGCTGCGTTGGGCGCTCCCCAACCTGAAGGTGCTCCGGGCCGCGGTGACGCTGGGCGGCGTCTATCAGCGCACCGGCCTGGGCCGCCTGGCGCGGTCGCTGAGGCTGGAGCAGGCGCTTGGGCTAGCAGAGCTGGTGGAGATGCTGCCGCCGGTGGAGTCGGAGCCGCTGGTGCCCGCTGGGCAGGTGTGGGAGCCAGTGGGCGAGCACCGGGCCACCGTTGCGCTGCTGGCAGGGTGCTACATGAGCGCGGTTTTTGGCGAGACAGATCGGGCTACGGCGCGAGTGCTGGCGGCCAACGGGTGCCGGGTCATCGTGCCGGCGGAGCAAGGCTGCTGCGGGTCGCTTCACGCGCACCGGGGCGAACTGGAGACCGCCCACGAGTTGGCCCGCCGCAACATCGATGCCTTCGAGCAGGCGCAGGTCGATGCCATCGTGGTCAACGCAGCAGGCTGCGGCCACACCTTGAAGCACTACGGCGCTTATCTCTCCGACGACCCCTCCTACGAGGCGAAGGCCGCGGCCTTTGCAGGCAAGGTGCGAGACTTCTCCGAATTCCTGATGGAGCTGGGCCCGCGACCGCCGCAACGAGCGCTGCCCTTGCGGGTGACCTATCAGGAACCGTGTCACCTCGCCAACGCACAGCGCGTGCGGGAAGCGCCGCGAGCGCTGCTACGGCTGCTACCCGGGCTGGAGCTGCGCGAGATGCGAGAGCCCTCGCTGTGCTGCGGCGCGGGGGCTATGTACAACCTGACGCAGCCGGAGTCATCCTTGGGGCTACGGGAGCGCAAGCTGCGCAACGCGGCGGCCACGGAGGCGGAGGTTATCGTGACGGCCAACCCGGGTTGCCACGTGCAGCTCGGTCAGGGGCTTCGGGAGAGCGGCGCGCCCATGCGCGTGATGCACATTGCAGACGTGCTGGACCAGGTGTACCGGTAGCGCGCTATGTTTAGACGGAGGTCTATTAGGCCCCCTGAGCGTGATTTGGAGCGGATCCGCAAAAATACCCTTGCGAACCCGCTTGATTGGGCTTGCATGAAGCGAATCCAGCAACGGTTGAGAAGAAGCGTTGAGTGACTAATGCTCCCTGAACCTATCCTTGATGAGCTGCGGACCGTAGTGGGCCGCGAACAGGTGCACAGCGGCCCCGCAGAGCTCATCGCCTACTCCTACGATGGCACTTACCCGCAGCGCCCGCCCGACGTGGTGGTCACTCCTGCGACCACGGAGGAGGTGTCGGGCGTGCTGCGCATCGCGCACCGTGAGGGTCTGCCGGTCATTACCCGGGGCGCAGGCACCAACCTGTCCGGCGCCACCATTCCCCTCACAGGCGGCCTCGTGTTGACGCTCACCCGCATGAACCGCATCCTGGAGGTGGACCACCTTAACGGTTGCGCCGTGGTGGAGCCGGGCGTAGTTAACGGCGAGTTCCAGGCGCAGGTGGAGTCCGAGGGCCTGTTCTATCCACCGGACCCTTCCAGCATGGCCCAGAGCACGCTGGGGGGCAACGTGTCCTGCTGCGCCGGTGGTCCCCATTGCCTCAAGTACGGCGTGACCAAGGACTACGTCCTGGGCCTCACTGTAGTGCTGGCGGACGGCCGCGTGATGCAGCTTGGCGGCAAGCTCTACAAGAACGTCACCGGCTACAATCTCTCGCAGCTCATCATCGGCGCGGAGGGTACCCTGGGCGTGGTGACCCGGATCATCCTGCGGCTGTTGCCGTTGCCCCGCGCGCGCCGGGCGGCAGTTGCTTATTTCCCAACCCTTGCCGCAGCCACTGACGCCGTGGTAGGTGTGATGGCGGAGGGCATCCTGCCCGCCACGCTGGAGATCATGGACCGGCTGACGATCCACGTGGTGGAGGAGTATCTGCACATTGGGTTAGACACGGAGGCCGAGGCGCTGTTGCTCATTGAGCAGGATGGCAACGACGTAAACGTGGTGTCGGCGGAGATGACCCGCATCGGCGAGGTGTGCCGCCGCTATGGCGCGAAGCAGGTGGAGGTGGCTCGGGATGACGCGCACCGCGACTCGCTGTGGATGGCGCGCCGGTCCATCTCCGGCGCGCTCGGTCGTTACCGTCCCAACAAGCTGGGCGAAGACATCGTGGTGCCGCGCGGCCAGGTGCCCGCTATGGTGGAGCGCATCAAGGCCATCGGCCAGGAGCACGGTCTGGTTATCCCCGTCTTCGGCCACGCCGGCGACGGTAACCTGCACCCCAACATCCTCTTTGACTTCAACATCCCCGGAGAGCTGGAGCGGGTGGAGCGCGCCGCTGCGGCCATCTTCCGTGCGGCGCTGGCCCTTGGCGGCGCACTCACCGGCGAGCACGGCGTGGGCTCCCTTAAGAAAGAGTTTCTGGAAGAAGCGCTGGGCGCGGATGCTGTGCAAGTCATGCGGGATATCAAGGCTGCGCTGGACCCCAAGGGGATTCTCAATCCGGGGAAGATGTTCCCAACCCCCGGCGGCAGCGCACAGGAGAGCTTCCTCACTGCCCTCCCGACGTTGGAAGGCTTAACGCCGGGCTAAAGGGCTTTCGCTTCACAGCCATGTCTTTCAAGAACATCCTGGTCCTGTCCGACACCCATATGCCTTCCCGGGGCCGCGTGCTGCCGGCGGCCGTGCAGGCGGTGTTGCCCCAGGCCGACCTCATTCTGCACGCGGGCGACCTGACCACGGGGGGCGTGCTGGAGGAGCTGCGCAGTCACGCGCTGGTGGTCGCAGTGGCGGGCAACAACGATACCCCGGAGCTCTGTGCTGAGTTGCCGCGGCAGGCCGTAGTGCCGGCGGGGGCGTTTCGCATAGGACTCGTGCACGGCGACGGCCCGGGCGGCACCACCTTCTCCCGCGCGGCGGGCGCGTTCGCGGCGGGGTCGGTGGATTGCGTAGTGTTTGGGCACAGCCACCAGCCGCTGGCTGAGCGGCGCGGGGACGTGCTCTACCTCAATCCGGGGTCGCCAACAGACAGGCGGCGGGAGCCGCGCTACTCCTTTGCGTGGCTACGGGTGGGGGAAACGCTGGCAGCAGAGCACGTCTATTTTGAGCGCCGGTCTTAATGTCATTCTGAAGGAGCGGAGGGACTGAAGAATCCACTCCCAACGGCTACACGGGTGGATTCTTCGCTTCTCTCAGAATGACAATGGGCGGAGTTGGGCCGCGACTATGACGTCATCGCCGTGGTTACGAGTGGGGGAGACACTAGAAGCGGAGCACGTGTACTTTGAGCGCCGGTCTTAATGTCATTCTGAAGGAGCGGAGGGACTGAAGAATCCACTCCCAACGGCTACACGGGTGGATTCTTCGCTGCGCTCAGAATGACAATGGGCGGAGTTAGAGGGCTACCAGGATGTCATCGCAGTGGTTACGGGTGAGTGAGACGCTGGCAGCGGCGCACGTGTATTTGAGCGCCGGTCTTAATGTCATTCTGAAGGAGCGGAGGGACTGAAGAATCCACTCCCAACGGCTACACGGGTGGATTCTTCGCTTCTCTCAGAATGACAATGGGCGGAGTTAGATGGCTATCAGGATGTCATCGCCCTGGAGCATGACGGAGTAGACCTTTAGGCCGCGGCCGGCAGGACCCTCCACCACGGCGCCAGTGGCGAACTTGAACACGGTCCAGTGGCACATGCAGTAGACCTCATCCCCCTCAACTAGACCGGGGGTAATGCTACACGAGGCGTGGGGGCAGTTGTCCTCAAAGGCGTAGAGCGTGCCGTCTACTAGCACCACGGCAACGTCGTCCCGTCCGATCTTGACGGCCTTCAGCTCTCGCTCTACCAGCTCGCTAAGTTGCGCGACTTTCACATACTCTGACATCGTCTCTCGCTTGTCATGCTGAGTCTGCCCGCCTCAGGCGTGCGAAGGGAAGAATCTACTCTGACAGCCGCAGGGGATTGGATTCTTCAGTCGCTACGCTCCCTCAGAATGACAGTATAGGCACTAAATCTCCACGAAGACGTCGTCGCCTTCAACTCGCACTGGGAAGACCTTGAGGGGCAGGTAGGCGGGGCCCCAGATCACCGCGCCGGTGCTGTAGTTGAACTTAGCCAGGTGGCAGAGACAAAGCACCTCTCCGTCCTCCTCCACCTCGCCGGGTGTGAAGGAGCAGAAGGCGTGGGTGCAGTAGTCCTCAAAGGCATAGACCTGTCCCTCCGCTTGCACTACGGCGATGTGCTCGCCCTTCTCTCTCACCGCTTTCATCTCTTTGTCCGCCAGCTCGCTGAACTGCGCTACCTTCACCCATTCCGACATGCATGCTCCAGGAGAGTGGTTTGCTGATTACCCAGCTAGTTTAGCATGGAGATTCGTCCCGTTGGCAAAAGGGCTTCTCTCCGTTACAATGACATGGAACACTCGTTCTTTAAAGAAGAGCCTTATGCCCATTCTTGGTGTTGACCCCGGCCTGAACGTTACCGGCTACGGCGTGGTGGCTCGCCACGGCCGCACCCTCGCGCTGGCCGAGGCCGGCGTCATCCGCCCCGGAGCGGCCTCGCTGCCCCTAGAGGCGCGCCTCTCCGAGCTCTACGATTCCCTGACTGAAGTCCTGGTGCAGTTCCGTCCGGACGCCCTCTCCCTGGAGGAGGTGTTCAGTCAGCATCGCTTCCCCACCAGTGCGCTATGGATGGCCCACGCACGCGGCGTGGTCTGTCTGGCAGCGGCCCGCGCCGGAGTGCCTGTGCACAGCTACGCGCCGACATCGGTGAAGCTGGCGCTGGTGGGCAACGGCCACGCGAGCAAAGAACAGGTGCAGCACATGGTGGCGCGCCGGCTGGGCTTGGCGCGTGTGCCCTCGCCTCTGGACGCCACCGATGCCCTGGCCCTTGCTATCACGCATCTGGACGCTCTGCATTCGCCGCTGGCGGCACAGAATGTTTCCTCGCCCTCAGAGAGAGGGTGAGGGTAGTGCGGCGTTTCACCCCCTCTCTAACTCTCCCCCGTCGAGGGGGAGAGGATTATGGCGCCCGTCTTTCGGCATACGCAAGCTATTCCCTCTCCCTCTGGGAGAGGGTTAGGGTGAGGGTGGTTCACCCTTTCACCCCCTCTCTAACTCTCCCCCATCGAGGGGGAGAGGATTAGGGTGCGGACTTGATCGCGCATCTTTCGGGGACACTTAAGCGCACGTATGGGGAGGACCTGCGTGTGCTGGTGGACGTGAGCGGCGTGGGCTATGAGGTGCTGCTCCCTTACTTCGTCAAGCGGGCGCTGGAGGAGGAGGGCGCGGAGGGCCAGCCCATCGAGCTGGAGATCTACTACTACGCCACGGAACGCAACCCCAAGCCTATCCTCATCGGCTTCACACGGGAGCACGAGAAGTCCTTCTTTGAGCAGCTCATTGGGGTGGAAGACATCGGCCCGTCCAAGGCGGCCAGCGCGCTGGTGCTCTCTATCTCGACTATCGCGCAGGCAATTGAGGATGGCGACACCGAGACGCTGCGCAAGCTGCCCGGCATCGGCGCTCGCACCGCCGACAAAGTAGTGGCCACGCTGCGGGGCAAGGTGACCCAGTGGGCGCTGCTCCAGGACGAGGGTTACGATAGTGTGCCGAAGGCGGTGGCGGACGACCAGAAGGAGATGATCGATAGCGTGACCGAGGCGCTGGTGAGCCTGGGCTACCGACGCCCCGATGCTCGAGCCAAGGTTGAGGCCGCGTTGGAGCTTCTGCCGGACGTGCGGGACGAACAAGCCCTGATCCGCGAGGTGTTCCGCAGCGAACGCGGGCGGTAGGGGGATACAAAAAAGATGATCCAGAAAACAATCTAACCAGGGAGCTTAACCCTAATATGTAGAGGGAGATGATATGCCAGAATATGGAAATTGGGAACTACAAGTTTCTGACGTTAAAGGCAAAATGGACCGCGGAGAATTGATTCCAGATCCCGAATGGCAAAGGGGCTACATTTGGAGCCTTAAGGACGAGCAATACCTTATAGATTCCATACTCAACGGCATGCCCATACCCAAATTCTACCTAACAGAGCAATACGACACGAAGAAAGCCGCGAATATTCATCACGCCATCGACGGACAACAACGATTGACTGCTATGCATAAATTCATGAGCAATCGATTTGCCGTCGTGGTTCCCGAAGCAGGCGAGCAATACTTCAAGGATATGGATCTAGCAAATCAGCAAAAGCTAACGACGTACAAGTTAAATGGGCACTTTGTTAGGGATTACACACAGAGTGATATTAATTTCCTGTTCCAGCGACTGAATAGGACTGGCGTCAAACTGACCAATATGGAGGTATGGAACAACGAATACTTCGGCTCAAAAATCTTAAAACTTGTCCAAGATATTCGTAAGGAACACATGGTTTATTACGAAGAAGCTATCTATACGGAAGAGAATATAAAAAGGAAGTTGCCTGAGGACGACATAGTCGACCTTTGTCATTCCCTCCAGAAGGGTGGAGTTGAAGGTGGGAGTAAAGGTGACCTGCAGAAGTTCCTGGGCAATTTTAGAGACATCAGTGAGGGTGATGCTCGTGATGTCAGGGCAAAATTCCGAAAGATAATTAAGAATTTAAAGGAGGTTCTCACCTCGGGGGATCTTCAGGAAACCCAATGGGGCAAGCGAACTCACTTCATTAGTCTTTTCCTTACCTTCGCCGAATTACTTGAAGAGAACTACCTTCTTGGAGATCCCGAGTCCCTGCGAGAAAGCTTACAAGAATTCCTGGAAAACCAACCTGAAAATTACAAAGAAGCGGTACAGGGTGCGATTCGTCAAAAGGCAAAGCGCAAGGCAAGAGTTGATATTCTGATTGACTACGTGAGTCCGTTCTCTGTGAAACTGGATCCCAATAGGCTGTTTGATCAGCCTCTACGACAGAAGCTGTGGGGAGATGGGCATACCTGCCAAATATGTAAGAGAGTAATCAATAGATACCAGGACGCTGTTGTGGATCATATAGAACCATGGGCAAAAGGTGGGGAAACGATTACGGCTAACGGACAGTTAGCGCACAAAGGTTGTAATAAACAGAAATCAGATAAGGCTGCTGAGTTCGTGTTAGTTAAGTGAGCACCTGATGTCACGTGACCCCTGGCAAACGTAGGTAGCGCATGACTTCATTCTTCCAAACAATTCGGGACAGCATCTATGGCCCCAGCCACTACGCGGCCGTTCTGACGTCCTCTAGTGGCAAGGCGGTGGGCTACTTCTTCATACTAATCGCCCTGCTTGCGGGTATACATGCCATCTACGTGGGCGTGACGCAGTTTTCAGGGCTTGGGTCCGACATTGAGGAGGGTATCGACCAGGTTATGGCAGGCTATCCTCCGGGCGCGACCGTTCACATCAACGATGGTGAGGTAACTACTACTAACCTGCAGCAGCCCTATTATCTGGGGGTAGGGACGGCAGATGTCGAAGGCAAGAGCGACCTGCTCGTCGTTGAGACCGAACGTCGCGAGGCCGAGGACATCGATGCGGTGCGACGGCGGCTAGGGACGGCAGATGATGAAGGCAAGCGCAACCTGCTGGTCATTGATACGGCCACCCCCTTCAGCAGGGAGCAGTTTGTAAGCTTCGACACCCATTTCTGGCTCACGAGCGATGCCGTTGTTGTAGACTCCGACGGAGAGATCACTCCCTATCCTCTGGATGGGGTAGAGGGCTTCACTGTGGACGAGGAGGGCGTCCGAAAGGTAGCCGATACGGGCAAGCTCATCGCCAAGTTTGTCACGCCGGTCCTAACGGGGCTGGTGTTCATGGGGATGGTCATAGGAGGGACGCTCCGCCTGGTGTACCTGCTCCTTGCGGCACTGCTCGTCCGCCTGGCAGCCGCAGTAGTGGGTGTTTCCCTGAGCTACGGGCAAGCCTACCGGGTGGGGATTTACGCGATGACGGGCGCGTTCCTCGTAGAGCTTGTGCTAACCCTGACGAGCTCGGTGCAGCCCTTTAGGAGCTTTCTTTTCATGTTTACCCTTGTTACCGTGGGGATAGCCGCCCTTAACCTGTCAGGCGTCCGCGGGCTTATGCGAGAGGAACCCACCCACCCAGATGCCACTTGAACCGCTGATCACCGGCCCAGAGCCCCTCGATGATGAGGGCGAGGCGCCCGCCGCGGTCGCGGAGAGCGCGCTGCTGTGGAGCTTGCGCCCCCGCATCCTGGACGAGTACATCGGCCAGCAGGCGGTGGTGGAGAACCTACGTATCGCCATTGCCGCGGCGCGGGGGCGGGAGGAGCCGCTGGACCACGTCCTATTTCACGGTCCGCCGGGGCTGGGCAAGACCACCCTAGCCCATATCATCGCTCAGGAGATGGGCGTGCCCATCATGCACACCTCCGGCCCG
The DNA here is from genome assembly GCA_965220215.1 of Dehalococcoidia bacterium. Lineage (GTDB taxonomy): Bacteria > Chloroflexota > Dehalococcoidia > SHYD01 > SHYD01 > CBDDEI01. The sequence continues at coordinate 1,378,971 of OZ244809.1, read as the reverse complement.
GCGCTGGAGAAGCCTGGCGACATCGTTGGCCTGCTCTCCAACCTGGAGCGCGGCGAGGTTATCTTCATTGATGAGGTGCATCGCCTCTCCCACACCGTGGAGGAGTACCTCTACTCCGCTATGGAGGACTTTAGCGTGGATCTGGTGACGGGCCAGGGGCCCAAGGCGCGCTCCCTCCGCTACCGCTTGGAGCACTTCACGCTGATAGGAGCGACGACGCGCGCGGGGCTGCTCTCCGCGCCGCTGCGAGACCGCTTTGGCATCGTCTCCCACCTCGATTTCTATAGCGACGAAGAGCTGGCGCAGGTGGCGATGCGGTCGGCGCGGCTGCTGGAGACGGCCATCGACAACGAGGCGGCGCTGGAGCTGGCGCGCCGGGCTCGTGGCACGCCGCGCGTGGTGAACCGTCTGCTGCGGCGGGTGCGGGACTACGCAGAGGTTCAGGGAGACGGCCGTGTAACGCAGGAGGTGGCGGATGCAGCGCTGAGCCGGGAGGGCGTGGACAGCCGAGGGCTGGACCGCGTGGATCGCGCGTATCTAACGACGATGCTGGAACAGTACCAGGGCGGGCCGGTGGGGCTGGAGGCGATTGCGGCCACGCTCAACGAGGAATCAGGGCTGCTATCGGATGTGGTGGAGCCGTTCTTGTTGAAGATAGGGTTTGTGCAACGCACCCCCAGCGGTCGCCGCGCCACGGACACAGCACGGGAGCACCTGGGCTATCCCCCCAGGACCGACCAGCAGCGCATGTTCTGAGCCATTCGGCACCCAGCGCCTTTAGTTACTCAGACGCTCTTGTCGCTCAGCCCCCACCTGCCACTTAGCCACTTCATGTCACCCAGCCCCCAGGTCATCCTGACTCCCCATTGTCATTCTGAGTGAAGCGAAGAATCTACCGAGACAGCCGCAGGGGATTGGATTCTTCAGTCGCTGCTCTCCCTCAGAATGACAATACGAAGTGTTAGATGGTCACCAGGATGTCATCGACCTGGAGCTTGGCGGCTTTCAGCTCTCGCTCTACCAGCTTGCTGAGTTACGCGACACTGACGTACTGCGGCATTGTCTCCCCTTTGCCCTCCTGACTCCCCTTTTGTCATTCTGAGCGGAGCGAAGAATCCACTGAGAGAGCCGTAGGGGATTGGATTCTTCAGTCACTGCGCTCCTTCAGAATGACAATATCCTCACTTCGGCGAGTCCTCAGAATGATGTGAGGCGGGCTAGCTCCCCCGTTGGGGAGGGAGGCCCCACACCCCGCTCAGGGGCATGGAGAGCACCATGCACCAGGGTTTCTCTGAACCGCTCTGGCGGGCGCGCAACGCCTTCAGCACCACGTCTCGCAGCTGGTTGCTGCCGACGACACACATCACGGCTTTCCCCGGCGCTTCCTCCGAATCGAGAATATCCCGCAACGAGGGCATGAGGGGCATGTCGTCACGCGTAAGGCGTTCCAAATTGGCAACAGTGCTCAGGAGATCAATCGAGGCTGTCCAGGAGACGCCTAACTCCTCCAACTGGTCTGCTACCTCTTCCGCAAGCCCTGTCTCGTGGGTGATGAATAGGACAAGATCAGCCATGACGCGCCTCCACGGGTGAACCAGAGAAGACCACTTTGAGTAAGAAGGGAGTCATTAGAGTGGTGATGACCACCACCACCACAAAAATTGAGAAAAGGTCGTTGCTAATGAGGCCGGCGGTAACGCCCACGGATGCGACGATGAGTCCCACTTCTCCACGGGAGACCATGCCCGCACCCACCTGTATGCTCTCACGCCAAGGTAGGCCAGAGAGAAGGGCGCCGCCGCCGCAACCGAGGAGCTTGGAGACCACGGCAACGACGGTGAGAGTCGCCAGCAGCACCAGATCGCTGGCGTCAAAGGCGCGCAGGTTGGCGGTAAGGCCGATATTGATAAAGAAGATGGGGACCAGGAAGGCGTAGGCTATGACATGCACCCGCTCCTCTATGGTACGACGGAAGTCGGTGCGGGCAAAGAGCAAACCAGCCATGAATGAGCCGGTGATAAGAGCTACGCCGCCAAGGTACTCGGCCAGCCAGGAGTAGAGAAGCATTATCACCAGGGCAAAGGTGGCCATGTTTTCGCTGATAGGCAAGTCGGAGACCCACCGTCCTATGCGTGGCAAGAGCACGTAGCCTATGCCTATAGCGATAGCAAAGAAGAGGAGCATCCTCCCGAGTATAAGCGCCAGCACCTCTACGCCGCTCGCATCGCTGCTGCCGGTGGCGAGGGCAAGGAAGCCGGAGAGCGCGAGGATGACCAGCACGTCGTCCACCACCGCGGCGCCCAGAATGGAGACGCCGGCGCGGCCTCGCAGGACGCCTAACTCCATGAGAGTGCGGGCAGTAATGCTCACGCTGGTGGCCGCCAAGATGAGCCCCAGGAAGATGGAATGCTCCGTGTTCAGAGCAAAAGCGTAGCCGATGCCCAGTGCCATGAACACGGGAACCACGACGCCCAGGACGCCCGCCAGAATGGCGGTCGCTCGAGTGCGGTTGAGGTCTGCTAAGTCGGTCTCGAGTCCTGCCATGAACATGAGAACCACCACCCCAAGCTCTGACAGGTGATGGAACAACTCCTCCAAGACCGGGGAGTGAAAGACGTGGAGAATGTCGATGGCTGTGGGGCCCAGGATAACGCCCGCGAGCAGTTCGCCCAAGACAGCCGGCTGCCCCAAACGGGAACTGAGAAGGCCGCCCAGCTTTGCAGCTACTAGGATGACGGCAAGGACAAAAATAAACTCTAGGACTGGAGTCACCTTTCACTTATAGCATAGAGGTCTGCGGGTGTCACCACGTTCTGCAGGAATTGAGGCGCAGATCGGGCGTCGTGAGTATACTGAGGGGTGAAAGCGGAGACCATCCGACCAAAGAGTGAGCCTACAGCATGGTAAAAGAAGCCGTCCTGGAGATACTGCCCCTGGAGCGTCCCATAGACGCGGAAGTGACGCTGCCCGGCTCAAAAAGCTATACCAACCGGGCGCTGATCATCGCGGCGATGGCGGAGGGCGCGTCGCTGCTGCGGCAGGCGCTCTTCAGCGACGATACCGATTACATGGCGGCTGCGCTGCGCGCGGTGGGCATTCCCGTGGAGCAGGACGAGGCCGCGGCAACCTTCCGAGTGGAGGGCGCCGGCGGGCGTATTCCCGCAGACAAGGCCGAACTGTTCATAGGCGCTTCCGGGACAACCGCCCGCTTTCTCACCGCCTTCCTTGCGCTGGGACACGGCCTGTATACCGTGGACGGCGTCGAGCGCATGCACCAACGTCCCATCCAACCCCTGTTAGAAGCGCTCAACCAGCTGGGGGTCAAGGCCTACTCCCGCGACGGCACCGGCTGCCCGCCGGTAGTGGTTGAGGCCGATGGACTGCCCGGCGGGCGTGCTGCAATCCGCGGCGATACTAGCAGCCAGTATTTTACGGCGGTGCTCATGGCTGCTCCCTTTTCTCAGCAGGGAGTCGTGCTGGACGTCATCGGCGACCTGGTGTCCAAACCCTATCTGGACATGACGGCCAGCACAATTCGGGCCTTTGGCGCGGATATGGAATACCAAGATTACCAACGCTTCCAGGTGCCAGGAGGTCAGCGCTACACCGGCCGCACCTACGACATAGAGCCCGACGCCACGGGCGCGTCCTACTTCTTTGCCGCAGCGGCCGTGGCGGGAGGAAGAGTGCGAGTGCAGCACTTGGGCAGAAGCTCTGCCCAGGGAGACCTGCAGTTCGCCAATATCTTGGAGCGCATGGGTTGTTCTGTGACTCAAGAAGAAGACTTTACCGAAGTAGCCGGCACGGGGCAGCTCCGCGGCATCGAGGTGGATATGGGCGACATTCCGGACGTGGTCCAGACCCTTGCCGCTATAGCCCCCTTTGCCGACGGTACCGTGACCATTCGGAACGTGGCGCACATCCGGGGCCACGAGACCGACAGGATTGCCGCACTGGCTGCGGAGCTACGCCGCCTGGGCGCTCGGGCGGACGAGCACCCCGATGGGATAACGATCCACCCGGGCGCCGTCCACGCCGCGGACATTGAGACCTACGACGACCACCGCATGGCGATGAGCTTTGCGATCACCGGCCTGGGGCTCCCCGGCCTGAAGATAAAAGACCCAGCGTGTGTCAGCAAGACCTTCCCGGACTTCTGGGAGCGTTTCCAGGCGCTGCGGTCTTAATCCCATCCCCCTATGGGAGAGCCTGCCGTTAGGCAGAGGTTAGGGTGAGGGCTTTGATCTCATGCAGATTCTAGTCTTAGGCGCAGGGGCCATTGGCAGCGTGTTCGGTGGGCTGCTGGCAAAGGCTGGGCACCGGGTGACGCTGGTAGGCAGGCCAGCCCACATGGAGGCGGTGGACGCTCAGGGCATCTCCATCGGCGGGCTGTGGGGCGAGCAGCTGATTACGGGCTTGGAGACGGCCACCAGCGTAGCGCAGCTCCCTTCCGATAGCTTTGATGTCGTGCTCCTTGCCACCAAGTCTTATGACACGGCGTCGGCGATCCAGGAGGCTCTCCCCGTCGTCGGACCGGAGACGCTGGTCGTGTCGCTGCAGAACGGGCTGGGCAACCTGGAGGTTATCGAGGCGGCAGTAGGTGTCGAGCGTACCGTGGCGGCGCGTGTCATCTTCGGCGTCGACGTGGAGCGCCCCGGCCGGGTAGTGGTGACCGTTTGGGGCGGCGACGTGCTCCTGGGCAGCCAAAGAGGCGAGGAGCCGACCCCACGGATGCAGGAGCTAGCGGAGGTGCTGACCACAGCGGGCATCAAGTCCCAGGCCACGCCGCAAGTGTTTGCGTATATCTGGGGCAAAGTGCTCTACAACGTGGCGCTGAACCCCCTCTCGGGGTTGCTTAGCGTGCCCTACGGGGCATTGGCGGAGCACGAAAGCACGCGGCGGCTCATGGAGCAGATGATCGCGGAAGGGTTTGCTGCGGGGAGAGTTGCCGGCGCGCCGTTGCTGTGGGAGACGCCAGGAGAGTTTGCCCGTGTGCTGTACGAGCAGTTGCTGCCGCCCACGGCCAAGCATTACTCGTCCATGTACGCCGACCTACGGCACGGAAAGCGCACGGAGATCGACGCCATGAACGGCGCGCTGGTGCGCCTAGGCCAGGAACACGGCGTGCCCACGCCCGTCAACGAATCGATAAGCCTCCTCATCAAGGCGCGGGAGGGCTTGAATGGCTAATACAAGAGTTCAGAGCGAAGTGGAGGAATGGGTCCGAAGTAAGAGGAATGGGTCCGAAGTAATTGGATGCCTGAGCACTTGGGCATAGAATCTTCCAGGCGTGATATGGTTCTGGCATCGGGTGGTAAATATAGCTTTGATGCTGTGAGTGATGATGGCAAAGTTGTCGCAACGATTTCTACAAGTAATGCTCAGACAGCGTCTGGAAAGCGTGCTGTAGCAAAACTAATCAAGATAAGGGCGGATATTTATTTCCTTCTGCTTGTTAATGCAGTTCGGCGCCTAGCGATATTGACTGAATTCGACATGTTTGAGCTTTGTAAGAAAGAACAAGCAGAACTGGGACGTGTCCCGTTATCAATTGAGTTTCGTCACGCCCAACTCCCGAGAACCTAAAGAAACAGCTAGAAGCATCTAAGCAGATCGCATCGCGCGAAGTAACGCCTGGCTGATTCTTCTCTTAGCGCCCAGTGCGGCGGCGTTGGGCGCGGTCGGGGGGGCGCGTGCGGAAGTGCCACATGAGCCAGGGGAGCACGATCAGCATAGTGATGAGACCGATGACCTGAGCCATGCCTAGGCCGTCCATGACCAGGGTATCTCTTCGGTAGAAGCCGATCACCAGCCGGCCCAGGCCGTAGAGGAAGAGGTAGGCTAGGTAGACCACGCCGTCCTTGGGCTGGTGTTTCAGCAGCCAAATAAGCCCAAAGCCCACTATCAGGTCGTAGACCATCTCATAGCCCACGGCTAGGTGGACGGGCACGCCCAGCTCGCCGAGGGTGTTGGGATGGGTGTATGAGACGCTGAGGGGGAAGTCCGCGGCATCCTTGCCGTGGTGCTCGCCGTTGATGACGTCGCCGATGCGGCCAAGCCCCTGACCGAAGATCAGACCTAGAGCGGCGAGGTCCGCTATCTTTGCTACAGGGAAACTGCGCGTACTGGGCGCAGCATCGCCTTCCTCTATGTCTGGCGCTGGCGGTCGCAAAATGCGGGTGGCGAGCCAGGCGGCCAGGCTGCCGCCAAAGACTGCGCCGTAGACGGAGATGCCGCCCTCATTGATGGCGAGGGCCGCCAGCGGCCGGTCGGTGAAGAGCCACCAGTTTTCCATGACAAAGAGCACCCGTGCGCCCAGGATGCCGCCGATGACTGCAGGCAACATAAGGGTGCTGATTACCTCATCAATGCGCCGCTCCACGGCAAGGCGCATTACGAGCAAGAGGCCGGCAGCCAGCCCGAACGCGCTGAAGAAGCCGTGCCAGGAGATGACCAGAGGGCCAAGGGTGAACATAGTGGGATCTATATTGATTTCGATCATGGGTGCTCTCGTTTATCGTAGCATCGTTGGCGCCACAGGTTGTAGTACAGCATAGCCTATGGTAAACGGCTAATCGCCCACTTTAGCGCCGTAGCTCAAGGACTCGCTGGACTAGGATCTCACTGAGGGGACGAAACCCCGGCTCGCCAAAGGGTACGCTGACGAACCAACGCAGCCTGCCACTCTGATCGATGACGTAGACCCCGGAGGTGTGGTCTATCTCTTGGGGTTTGTTCACTTTGGGCACACCTGAGAAGATGCTGTAGCTCTTCCACACCCCCTCTAGCTCCAACGGCCCGCCCGTCAGGTAGTGCCAGTTGGGTAGCTCGTCCACACCCCACTTCTTGCCGGCCTCTGCCATCTCCGGGATAGCGGGTCTTTGCACGTTAGTATTGACCGCCACTAACGCTACTTCCTGCCCGGCCTCCTCTACGGCAGCGTTGGTAAAGAGGAACTCGCGGGCGGTCAGCGGGCATACGTCGGTGCACTCAGGAGCTAGGAAGGTGAGCAGCACCACCTTGCCGCGGAAGTCGGAGAGACCCACTGCCTGTCCCTTCTGATCGGTCAGGCGGAAGTCCTTCGCGAGTTCTGCGCCCAGCGGTGTGCCAAGGTAGTCCAAAGTGGTCTGCCTTTGCGATGCGCTGCCCGAGAGGAGCTGCGGACCCAGGAGAGCCGCTGCCGCTAGGATAACAAACGCCAGCGCTAGGCCAATGGCGAGGGGCACGTACAGGTTACGGAAGGATGCACTCATGGATGGCTACAGGGAGATGCCTTTAGGGGTTCACGGAGAGGAGAGGCCAGGCAAATGTGTTGTGTGGAGCGTGGCGCAAGGACTTGCCCAGCGACCAAGTTGGGTTGCGGCGCTTAGACCTGCACCTGCTTCACAGAGTAAATGTCGCCAATGGCGTGGATCTGCTGCACCAAGTCTTCTGAGATAGGCTCGTCCAGACCGAGCACCATCAAGGCCTCGCCCCTAGGCATATTCCGTCCCACTTGCATGAAGGCGATGTTCACGTCTGCGTTGCCCAGGATAGTACCCACCGCGCCAATGCGGCCTGGGCGGTCTAGGTTGTCGCAGAAGAGGAGGTAGGGAGCCACGTCGGCCTCAATGTCCAGCCAGGAGCCGTTTACCTCCACAATGTGCACCTTACCCCGCATGAGCGTGCCGGAGACGCTGGTGACGCCGCTGCTGGTGTGAGCCGCTACCGTAACCAGGTTGGTGTAGTTTTCGCGGGCGGGCCGCCGCTCCTCGATAATACTGATGCCGCGGCTTTGGGCGATGAAGGACGCGTTCACCAAGGTGATACGCTCCTCTGAGATAGAACGGAGCATGCCGCCTACCACGGCTGCTTTAAGGGGGCTTACGTCATACTCTGCGAGGTCTCCCTCGTAGGTGATGCGAATCTCGTCCCACTGGCCTTCAAAGAGCTGGGTGACTATCTGACCGCACTGGCCGGCCACGGGAACGAAGGGGGCTATCACAGACAGGCTCTCCGGGCTCACCATAGGTGTGTTTACCGCATAGCGGACAGGAGCGCCTTCCAGCACTGCTAAGACCTCGTGGGCCACGTCCACTGCCACGTTGGTTTGCGCTTCTTCCGTTGATGCGCCCAGATGAGGCGTAACTATAATCTTATCGTTGTGAAGGAGGGGACTGTCCTTCACCGGCTCTTCTGTGAACACGTCCACGGCGGCGCCAGCAACGTGGCCTGAGGCTACCGCATCGGCCAACGCCTGCTCATCGATGATGCCGCCGCGGGCGACGTTGAGCAGCCGCACGCCCGGCTTGCACATGGCAAGCTCCTTGGCGCCCAGGAGGCTGCGGGTAGCATCGGTCAGGGGAGTATGGATGGTAATAAAATCGGAGTTCTGGAGCACCTCTTCCATCGTGCCTACTTCCACGCCCATGACCCGGGCCATGTCGGAAGAAACGAAGGGGTCAAAGGCTAGGACTTTCATCTCCAGACCAACGGCGCGCTTTGCCACGCCGGAGCCAACTCTGCCCAGGCCAACCACGCCTAGGGTCTTGTTGCGCACTTCCATGCCCACGTACTCGGTGCGACGCCACTGGCCAGCCTTGAGGGTGCCGTGGGCTTGGGGGATGTTCCGGGCCATTGCAAGCATGAGCCCGATGGTCAGCTCTGCGGCGGAGATGGTGTTGCCGGTGGGCGCATAGACCACCACGATGCCCTGCTGGGTGGCGGCTTCAACGTCGATGTTATCGACGCCGACACCCGCCCGTCCAACAACCTGAAGGTTGGCGCCGGCTTGGATGACCTCTGCGGTGACTTTAGTCTCGCTCCGTACTACCAGGCCCTCATAGTCCTTGATGGCGTCAAGAAGCTCCTGGCCCTTTAGGCCGAGGCGCACATCTACCGTGGCGCGCTCCTGGAGGATCTGGATGCCGTCCTGGGCGATGGGGTCGGTGACGAGGACCTTGAAGCTCATCGGGTTGCGGTTGCCCCTACTTTGTGGCCGAGCTTGGGCAGCACGTCCTTGAGCGCATCAAGCACTGCCCCGGCATCCTCCTCTGTGACCCAACCCAGATGGCCGATGCGGAAGATGGAGGAGGTCAGCGGGCCCTGGCCGGTAGCCAGCTCGATGTCGTGGTCGGTGCGGACCATCTTGAGGAAGTCCGCGGACTTCACACCTTCCGGCAGCTTCACGGCGGTCACGGTGTTGGAGGCGTAGCGCTCGTCGGCGCACAGCAGTTCAAGGCCCAGCGCCTTCACGCCTTCCCGGATCATGCCGGCAATCTTGGCGTGACGGGCGTGCACCTGAGCCTTGCCCTCTTCCTCCAGTATGTCTAAGCCTTTGTCCATGGCGTAGAGGACGGAGATAGCCGGCGTGAAGGGAGTCTGATCTCGTTCTAGATAACGCTTGGCGGAGGCCAGGTCAAAGTAGAGGCGAGGCATCTTGGCCTCTTTCTGCGCCTCCCAGGCTTTCGCGCTGACACTCACCATCGCGATGCCTGGAGGGGCCATCCAGCCCTTCTGGGAGCCGGCGGATACGATATCGCCGCCCCACTCGTCTACGGGGTACGGCAGGGAGCCGATGCCGCTGACAGAGTCCACTAGGAAGAGCAGGTCAGCCTCTTTGACTACCGCAGCAATGGACTTGATGTCGTTGGTGACGCCGGTGGAAGTCTCGTTGTGGGTAATCATCACGCCCTTGAGACCGGCGTTCTCTTTGATAGCTTTGCGGATGTCATCCGGGTTGGCGGGCATTCCGGACTCGTACTTCAGGGGAGTAACGTCGGCGCCGTAGATGCGCGCAATCTCTGCGAAGCGGTCACCAAACTCGCCGATGGAGACGGCCAGGACTTTATCGCCCGGTGAGAAGCTGTTGACTATGGTTGCCTCTAGAGCGCCGGTGCCGGAACTGGTGAGCAGAAAGAGGTCGTTTTCAGTCTCGAAGAACGCTTTGACGCGCTTAGTGACGCTGCGGATCAGTTCAGCGAACTCGGGGCCACGGTGGTTGACCATAGGATGGGCACCCGCTTGGAGCACCTCTGGGGGGACAGGAGTAGGGCCGGGGATACGTAACTGCACTGGGGGAGCCTCCTCTTCGCGGCATTTTTCACAATCGCGCGTTCTAGGACAATTGTACCGCAGGAGCTCACCTGGGTAAAGATAAGACCGTGCCTGATTTGCAACAACTTGCAACGGGTTTTTTCATTAACAATCTTTACATAGAGCATTCACAATTCCTTCATAACTTTTCAGTAAGATCGGGGATGGATAGAGCCAAGCCCTATCCATCCATGGGAAGTGATCCTAGGGGTCACTCAGGGAGGTGAGTATCATGGAAGACCGTACGCAAGAAAGCAGTAACCCTGACGAAACACGGCGTGAATCTGAATCAAGCACCGCAGCCCGTCCGGCCTGGACCTTTGGCGGGCTCTCCGCCACCCTCATATTAAGCATGATGATCGTAGTGGGCAGCATTGGAGGCATCTTCGGCATCGCCGGTTACGCGCTCGCCACCGCTCAAGCCCCGGCTCAGCCCCAAGTGCAGGACGCGCTGCCCACAGCCTACGCAGAGGCACAGCCGGCTCCTGCAGTGTTGCCGTTGCAAGAGGCTCCTGTAGAAGCACAGCCGGCTCCCACAGTGCCGTTGCAGGAGGCTCCTGCAGAAGCAAAACAGGCCCCTGTGCTGCCGTCGCAAGAAGCGGCTACTTTAGTGGACGTCGCCAGGTCGGCAAGCCCCGCAGTGGTCAGCATACAGACAGATAGCGGTTTGGGCTCCGGCTTCATCTACAATTCTAGCGGCCTTATCCTGACCAACGCCCACGTAGTGGAGGATGCAACGAGTCTGCTCGTCGCGCTGCAAGACGGCCGCCACTTCCAGGCCGAGGTGCTGGGCAGCAACGCGGGCTTTGACCTGGCCGTCGTGAAGATTGAGGGTGAAAACCTGCCGGTGGCGCGCTTGGGCAGCTCCAGTGCACTGCAGGTGGGCGAGCGGGTAGTTGCCATAGGCAATCCCTACGGGCTGAATCACACCGTCACCAGCGGCGTGGTAAGCGCCGTGCACCGGCCCGTCTCAGAAGGCCGGGGCTCGTACCATCAGCCCATGGTGCAGACGGATGCGGCCATCCACCCCGGCAACTCAGGCGGCCCCCTCATCAATATGAGCGGCGCAGTGATTGGCATCAACACGCTGGTCGCAGCGCCCCTGGGCATGTTTGCACAAGGCCTCGGCTTCGCCATCCCCATCGATACCGCCAAGCGCATTGCGCCGCAGCTAGTGCGGGACGGCAGAGTGACCAACAGTGGCCAGCCCTTCCTGGGCCTGAGCCTTGGCAGCATTCGGCCACCCGGCAGCCGCTTCAGCGACAACAGCGCCCAGCCGGACGTTGAACACGGCGCTCTGATTGGTGAAGTGGTAAGCGGCGGCCCTTCTGATAAGGCTGGCCTGCAATCCGGCGATGTCATCGTCTCCTTTGGCAACAACGAGGTGTACACAACCGACGAACTGCTGGACAGCTTGGTGCACTACAAACCCGGCGACCAGGTGCCGGCCGCCGTCCTACGCGACGGCGAGACGGTAAACGTGACCATCACCATCGGCGAGGCGCCAGCAGTATTGTAGTGACCCCTTCCACTCCCTACACCTCCGCTTATCGCGGGCAAAGGCCTGGCGGGATCCGCGCTCCCCGCCGGGTCTTCGCGTTATGTGCGCATTTCCTCAAAATGCCGAACCGCCTATCGCCAGACACGGAAAAGGCCCTGTACAGGGCCTCTTCCGCTCCCACGTTAGGCGGTCAGTATGCTGTTTGGACTCCCTATTGCTAAGAAGCATACTTACAGTAGCAGCGGTTAATGAAGCACGCGTGAACTCTTTGTGATTGTATGATTAGAATTATTGCTTAAGGGCGTGGCCGAGTCTCCGGGCGTCACTGCTTAACAAAGAAAAGCTATGCATCGTCCAATCTCGCTTGTGCTTGGAACGCTGGCGCTACTTGCGCTGGTTGTAGCAGCGCTGCTTGCCTTAACTGGGAGCAGCAGGGTGCAGGCCACCATTGCCGCACCGGAACTCCTGGAGCCGGCGGATGGGGCACAGCTTCAGGAGTTTGGCGTGTCGCTACGGTGGTTGAATCCACCCGGCGCAACGCAATACTACCTGGAGGTCCTCCCTGCCCCTTCGACAGAGGGCGGTGCACCCGACGGCCCCGCTATCACGCTGGTACGTGACATCGACACCAGCTTCACCATCGAGCCGCCGGTGCTGGGCGAGGGCAACTACCTGCTGCTGCCGGACATGACCTACACCTGGCGGGTGCAGGTGAGCGATAGCAGCTCCTTTGCTTCGCCTGGGGACGGGTCCTACGGTCCGGCGGCTCAGCGCACCTTCCGCACGCCCGCGGCCTCCAGCGGCAGCATCCGACTGCTGCAACCGGGCAGTGGAAGCATGGTGAACAGCGCAACGCCGCTGCTTAGGTGGGAAGACAGCAACCCCAACGTCTTCTACTACGAAGTGCAATTGAGCAAAGACGTGGTCTTCAACACGGGCGGCGTACCTTCTAACGTGCCCGTCTACTGGGAGCTGGTGCACGGCGGCGCAACCGACCCCTTGAATAGCTACCAGGTGCGTAAGGAGTATCCCCTAGACGTTGATAGCCATTACTTCTGGCGGGTGCGTCCCCGCGTGCAGGGCGACGGAAGACCGTTGCTTTGGAGCAGGATTTATAGCTTTAGGACGCCCGCCGGCCAACTCGGTGTGGAGCGGGTCTTCCCTGGGGTCACCTTCCAGCGGCTGACTAACATGGTGCAACCGGACGATGGCAGCGGCCGCTTCTTTGCCACCGAACAGCAAGGCATTGTCTACGTCTTCCGTGAGGGCGGGCAGGCCGAAGTCTTTCTGGATATTCGCAGCAAGGTGCTCACTCGGGGGAATGAAGAAGGGCTCCTGGGCCTTGTGCTAGACCCAAACTTTCGGGAGAACCGCTACTTCTATCTCTACTATTCCGCCGGCAACCCGCGCCGCGTAGTAGTGTCTCGCTTCACCGCCCGGGCAGACGGTCCGGATCGCGCGGACGCCGCCACCGAGGCGGTCATCATGGAGGTCGCGCAGCCCTACAGCAATCACAACGGCGGGCAACTGGCCTTTGGCCCCGATGGCTATCTCTATCTTGGCCCCGGCGACGGCGGCAGCGGCGGCGACCCCTCTGGCAACGGGCAGAACCTGGGTACGCTCTTGGGGAAGATCCTGCGCATTGACGTGCGGGGCGTGAGCAATGGCTATCGTATCCCGCCGGATAACCCCTTTGTGGGCGTACAAGGCGCGCGGCCGGAGGTGTGGGCTTATGGGATGCGCAACCCCTGGCGGTTCAGCTTTGATAGCGCCACAGGCCGGCTCTGGGTGGCGGACGTGGGCCAGAACGCGTGGGAGGAGGTCAACCGCGTTGAGCGGGGCGGCAACTACGGCTGGAACGTGATGGAAGGGCGGCACTGCTACAAGCCATCGTCGGGGTGCGACCAGTCGGGGCTCATCCTGCCGCTGGCGGAGTACTCCCACAACGACGGCTGTTCCGTGACCGGCGGCTTCGTCTATCGAGGGCAGCGCCTGGCCTCGTTGCAGGGGGCGTACCTCTATGCCGACTACTGCTCCGGGAAGGTCTGGGCGCTGTGGCCGCAAGCGGATGGCAGCGTCAGCAACGAAGAGATCCTGGACACCAACCTGCAGATAGCCTCCTTTGCGCAAGATCTGGCGGGGGAGGTCTACATCCTTTCCCACAACCAGGGCATCTACCGCTTTGTCCGGCAATAGCTGCTCCTCCCTGATCCCCTTCCCAACTCCTGCCCTTGTCCCCTTCTCCTAGCCCTCGTATGCTGAAAGCACACAGTAGGGAGGTCTTGCACTGAACCAGAAAGTCCTGGAGCTCCTAGAGTTCACCAAGATCCGGGAACAGATCGCGGCCCACGCCTCGTTCTCAGGCGGGCGCGAGCTTGCCCTCACTATCGCGCCCTCCTCCGACCATGACGAGGTGGTGCGGAGCCATCGCATTGTGGAAGAGGCGAGCGCATTGCTGGAGCTGCGCACTGCCTTTGCCCTGGGCGGCATCCACGACATGCGTGGAACGGCGGAAGCCGCGCGCTTGGGTGGGTTGCTAACTCCGGCGCAGCTGCTGGACCTGCGGGACACAGTGGAAGGCATGATGCGGGCGCAGCGAACTGTGCAGAGCTTGGGCGACCGGCTACCCCTGCTGGGCGCGCTGGTGGATCAACTGCCGGAGTGCGGCGCCATCGCGGAGGAAGTTAACCGCAGCATCGGCCCCCGTGGCGAGGTGCTGGACACGGCGAGTCTGCTGTTGGCCAGCCTGCGCAAGGAAGTGCGCCAGAGCCACGACCGTCTCAATGGCTATCTCACCGACCTCCTCTCTTCCGAGCGAGGCCGCACCGTGCTCCAGGAGCCGCTGGTCACTTTGCGCAACGGCCGCTACGTAGTACCTGTAAAGGCGGACTTTCGCGGCGAGTTCCAGGGCATTGTCCACGACCTCTCCTCCAGCGGCGCTACGGTGTTCATGGAGCCGATAGCCGCCGTTGCGCTCGGCAACAAGTGGCGCGAGGCGCAGCTTGCCGAAGAGCGTGAAGTGGAGCGCGTCCTGCGGGAGTTGAGCACTCTGGTGGGTGACTACGCGCCGGAGATCGAGACGATGATCACCGTCCTTGCCCAGCTCGACCTCGTTCTGGCAAAAGCCAAGTATGGCGTGCAGGTACGGGGCATCGCGCCGGGCTTCCGGCGGGAAGGCGACCCGTCCCGCGTGCTGAAGCTGGAGCGGGCGCGCCATCCCCTGCTGCGCCGCGATGCAGTCCCCCTCTCTCTTGAGCTGGGCTCAGACTTCACTATTCTGGTCATCACCGGGCCCAACACCGGCGGCAAGACCGTTGCCTTAAAGACGGTGGGCCTGCTGGTGCTCATGGCCCAGGCGGGCATCCCCACGCCGGTAGGAGAAGGCACTACGTTTCCGGTGTTCCGGGAGGTCTTTGCCGATATAGGCGACGAGCAGAGCATCGAGCAGTCCCTCTCCACCTTCAGCTCCCACATGAGCAATATCATCGCCATTATGGAGCGCCTCAGCGAGGACAGCCTGGTGCTCCTGGATGAGCTGGGCGCCGGCACCGAACCCGCCGAGGGATCGGCCCTGGCCCGCGCCATGCTCTCGCATCTGCTGGAGCAGAATGTGCCCACTATTGTCACCACACACCACAGCGACCTGAAAGCCTACGCCCACACCACGCCGGGGGTGCGCAACGCTTCAATGGAGTTCGATGCCGAGACCTTGGGGCCAACGTACCGGCTCACGGTGGGCGTGCCGGGGCGCAGCAACGCGCTGGCCATCGCCGGACGTCTGGGCCTGGCAAAGTCGCTGCTGGACGCGGCGCGCGGCCTCATGGGGCCGGAGTCGCTGCAGGTGGACCAACTCCTGCTGGAACTGCAGCAAGAGCGCGACGCCGCCTCCCAGGCGCGTACAGAAGCCGAGGTCACCTTGGCGGAGGCGGTGGCTCTACGGCAGGAACGCCAGGCCATGCTCGATCGCATCCAACGGGACAAAGAGGGGATGGTGCTGGAGGCCCAGCAGCAGTTGCTGCGGCGAGTGCAGGATCTGGAGAGCGCGCTGCACCGCGCGGAGCAGGACATCCAGCGAGCGTTGCAGGAGCAGCGCCGTGACGAGCTGGTAGCCGCGGCCGCTGCACTTCAGGAGACGGAACAACGCGCCGCCAACCTGGAGAAGCGCATCATCCGTCGTCGGCGCACCCAGCCCGCTGCCGAGGCCCCCGTGCTGACGCCGGGCGCGCTGGTGCGGCTGAAGGGCCTGGGTCAGACGGCAGAAGTAGTCAGCGGCCCCTCATCAGAGGGCGAGGTACAGGTGCTGCTAGGCTCCTTCCGCGCTACGGTGCGGGCTGACCAATTAGAATCGGTGGAGGGCGCGGCTCCACCCGCACAAAGCAAGCCGGCGCGGGTCACGTACGCCGGGCCGTCCGCGCCTTTGGAGACGGTTGACCTGGAGCTACACCTGCGGGGGATGCGCGTGGAAGAGGCGCTGGGCAAGCTAGAGGAGTATCTTGATCAGGCGTTCCGGGCCGGGATGCCCTTTGTCCGTATTGTCCATGGACGGGGCACCGGTGTGATGCGTCGTGCGGCGCGTGAGCTGCTGACGGGACACCCGCTGGTGCGCTCCTTTGAGACGCCGCCTCAGGACCAAGGCGGCGAGGGCGTGACCATCGTGCACTTTAACCAGTAGAGGGCCGCTATGCCTGCCGCCACTGAGTATCTCCCACGTCTCCGCGGACAACTAGTCCTGGATTGGGACGACCCCATTTTCAGTGGCCCCCTCTTTGTAGGTGAGAGCGGCGCGGCGCGTAAAAAGCTGACCGATCTAGTCAGTAAAAATAGCGAGGACGCCGTTACCTGGAGTGTGTTCCGCACGCTGTCGCGCCTCAATGCTGCCGACTGGCTCCCGCACATCATTGCAAAAGCTTCATTTATTCCCATAGCGGAGCCGGTTGAGGTACAAGTAGAGCTCTGGAAAAAAGCTGCGCCGTCGCGCGGTCGTTTATTGTGGCTGTTAGAGCATCTGGATGAGCTGTCTTACCAGGATGTTAGACAGACTGAGAAGGGGCAACGCCGGTTGGCTCGAGTTAGTCATGAACTCGGCCGCTGGCGAGCGGCGATTGAGTCGGGTCCGCCTGAGCGTGGGGAAGGCATTTTTGAGGGAGTAACCGAATTGGATGCTTGCCTCTCTACTCAGGATGCAGTCATCGTAGTGGAGGCTAAGTACAAGAGTGATCTTTCACAAAGAACCGCGTGGGACCCGCAGCGAGACCAGATAGCACGGTGCCTGGATGCGGCGCTGGACTTGGCCGGAGAAGCGCGGAAGCCCTACTTCTTGCTCGCTACGGATGACTACTCCCACGCGAACCTGGAGACGCCGGCCATGGCCTACGAGACGCTGCTGCCGCGCTACCGGGACGACGCGGCTTTCCGGGCGGCGCGCCTGCCGCATCGGTCGGCGGAGGAGCTGGCTCGCCTGGATGGACGCATCGGCTGGTTGAGTTGGGCCGACTTAGTGGACACGGTGCTCGATCACTCGTCGGCGTTCTCACCCGAGCAGAAGCGGATGCTACGAGACCTGGTGGACTATCTACGGAGCCGGCGGCTGCTGCACAAGGGCGGCTAGCCGTTGCACGCCCCGCATTGAACAAGTAGCAGACGACATCTCATCGGAGTTGCCGTAGTTACTCATTCTGGTTTACGATTTGACCCACTAATTGTAAATACTAGTCAATAAAAGTGTCTACTATAGACGATTATCGATTATAATTGTCTAAAAATAATGATTTACGATTACTTTTCTCCCACGTTTGAGGTTTCGCAGCAGCTTGTGCACCTGGAAGAGGCGCGCGCAAAGCTCGACCCGTATGCGCGACTACCTGAAGAGTATACGGTTCAACTCCGGCGACACGTGCTAGCTGAGGCGATCCACTACTCCACCCGCATAGAGGGCAATACACTGACGTTATCCCAAGTCGAAAGCCTTCTTGCTGGTCAAGTGGTCTCTGCGCCCGCTGATCAGATTCAAGAAGTGCAGAACTACCGGGAGGCCCTGGCATATATTCAAACACTAAATACTTCCGAAGTCGGTCACCTCACAGAGCAAACGGTTAAGACCATTCACTACCTGGTAACCAAATCGCTTCCAGGCGCCTATGCGCCAGGAACATATCGGACTGAACAGAACTACGTGGTCGATCGGATCTCGCAGCGCAGACTTTTCCTTCCACCAGCGCAGCAAGAAGTTCCAAGATTGATGGAAGACTTCATAGCTTGGTTGAATGGAATCGGTGCAGAGTTTCCAGCCCCGATACGAGCAGGATTAGCACACCTGAACCTCGTAGCCATTCACCCGTTTATGGACGGCAATGGTCGTACCGCTCGGGTGATGGAGTCGCTTGTACTTTATGCTGATGGATTCAGAAACCAGGAACTAGCCTCGCTGGAGTCGTACTATGGCCGTGATACGAGGAGGTATTACAGTGCGCTTGCTGAAGCGCTAGGAACACATTACGGACCACCGCGCGATGTCACTCCATGGGTCGAGTACTACCTCACCGCTCACGTTGAGCAAGCAGGAGCTGCAATCACAGGGATTGAGCAGACTATCGCGGTTCTAGATAGCATTGAGGCCGAATTCGCAGGTCAAGGCCTGTCTACTGAAAAGCAGATTGTGCTGTTCCAGGCGTTTGTTCAAGGAAAAGTAACCAATAATGAATACAGAGCATGGTCTAGGAAGTCGCGGCAGATGATTGTACATGACTTCAACGACCTCATTGAGCGCGGTTTAATGCACATGGTTGGGAAGGGAAGAGCCGTCGGATATGTGCTCAGTCAAGACACACATGATTGCATTATGCGGGTCAGGGAGGAGAGTCTGAAGCAGTGAGGAACCGCCCGCCCTTTGATCCGTCGCTGCCCGGCCTGCCGGACATCCTGGAGCTCGATCTCAAGCTTGTGTTCGTGGGGTACAACCCCAGCCTGCCGGCATCCCGCGCCGGCCATTACTACGCGGGCGGGCAGAACTACTTCTACCGGATGCTGCACCTCTCCGGACTCACCTCGCGCCTCCTGAGCTACGAGGAGGATGCGACCCTGCTTAGGTATGGCATAGGGCTGACGGATCTGTGCAAAACGCCATCGGCGCAGGTGGCAGACCTGCCCGCGGGCATGTTGGCGGCAGGCCGGGACGCGCTGCGGGAGAAGCTGGAGCGCTACCAGCCCCAGACGGTATGCTTCAACGGGCTGGGGGTGTACCGAGCGTTCTTTGGGCATCCGCCGGTGGGTTACGGGCAGCAGAAGGAGCGCCTTGGCTTCACGCGGGTGTTCGTAGTGCCATCCACCAGTCCCGCCAACAACGCATTGCTAGTAGAGCGGGAAGCCGCGTTCCATGCGCTGGCCCGCGCCGTCCGCTCTCTCGCGTAACCTCACCCGTATCGCGGGGTTATATGGAGCACACTATTTAGTGAAAGGACTAAAGCAGATGCTGGAGCTGAATTATTTTGCAGTGGGTGCCGGAACAGTGATTATGACGGTGTTGGGCGCGCTCTGGTACGGTCCGCTCTTTACAAAGCCGTGGTTAGTGGCTATGGGCAAGTCCATGGAAGAGATCCAGGCACAGGGCGGCATGGCCGGGGCCTACGCCCTCAGCTTTGCTGGCGCGCTGGTCGCCTCCTTTGTACTAGCGCTGGTTATCAGCGGTTCCGGTGTGGACACCATCATCGGCGGGGCGCTCACCGGCGCGCTGCTGTGTCTGGGCCTTGTCGCCACCAGCAGCCTGGGCGGCGTGTTGTTCGAGGGGCGCGCGGTAACCCTCTACTTGCTCAGTAACGGCTACTATCTGGTGGGCTACGCCATCGTGGGCGCGCTGATGGCGGTCTGGCGCTAACTGGCGGGCGCAGCAAACCCTCGCTAAACTAGAGGCCGATGGCAGATCGTCCTCGGTCTCTTTTTGATCACGCCTGGGAGGAGCGGCAGAATCAATACGCTCCTCTGGCGGCGCGTATGCGCCCCCGCACGCTGGATGAGTTTGTAGGGCAGGAGCACCTGGTAGGGGCGGACCACGCGCTGCGCCGCAGCATCGAGAGCGACCAGATACCGTCGATGGTGCTATGGGGGCCGCCGGGCTGCGGCAAGACAACCCTGGCGCGGCTCATTGCCCAGCGCAGCCAAGCGAACTTCGCTCCTGTGAGCGCCGTGGCCGCAGGCGTGGCCGACCTCCGCAGGATCGTGCAGGAGGCCAGCGACCTCCTCAAGCAGACGGGCCAGCGCACCATTCTCTTCATCGACGAGATCCACCGCTTCAACAAGTCCCAGCAGGACGCGGTGCTCCCCTACGTGGAGGAGGGCACCGTCATCCTCATTGGCGCGACCACGGAGAACCCCTCCTTCGAGGTTATTGGCCCGTTGCTGTCACGAGCAAGGGTGTACGTCTTGCAACAGCTTACGGATGAGCAGCTCGCGTCTATCATCGACCAGGCGCTGACGGACGAGGAGCGGGGGCTTGGGAAGCTGCGCGTGCGGTTGGAGCCGGAGGCGCGGGAGTATCTCTTGAATATGGCTGGCGGCGACGCGCGGTCGGCGCTGAACACTCTGGAGGTAGCAGCAAACGCAACGCCGGATGCCGGCGACGGACGAGTGGTGCCGCTGGCAGTGCTTGAGGACGTGCTGCAGCACCGCGCCTTCCAATACGACAAGTCCGGCGACTCCCACTACGATACTATCTCGGCCTTTATTAAGTCGCTGCGGGGGTCGGACCCGGACGCCGCGCTCTACTGGCTGGCAAGGATGATCCAGTCCGGGGAGGACCCGCTGTTCATCGTGCGGCGCATGGTGATCCTGGCTGCGGAGGACGTGGGCCTGGCGGATCCCCAGGCGCTGGTGGTGGCCACCGCGTGCCAGCAGGCAGTACACTTCATCGGCCTGCCGGAGGGCTTCCTGCCCATGGCGGAGTGCGCGGTCTATCTTGCCACTGCGCCCAAGAGCAATACCGCCTACATGGCGTATCTAAAGGCGGCGGAGGACGTGCGGGCGCACGGCAACGTGCCGGTGCCGTTGCACCTCCGCAATGCGGTAACGGGGCTCATGCGCGGGCTGGGGTACGGTCAGGGCTACAAGTACGCGCACGACTACCAGGAGCACTACGCGGCGCAAGAGCACCTGCCGGAGCAGCTTGCGGGCCGCCGCTACTATGAGGCAGGTGATCAGGGCTACGAGGCCAAGATCAAGGAGTGGCTCGAGCATCTGCGAGAGCGGGGCAGCGACGCGCCGGAAGGCGACGCTAAGTCTTGAGCAGGCTTTGACCGTCGTTTGGCGCTAACAGTACGATAACAAAGAGCATTTAGTGTGAGGTGTGAGATGGAGATGAAGACTGTAGAGCTAGCCAAGGGGCAGTGCCAGGAGTACCCAGAAGGGACGCCGCCGGTGGCCACGGACGCGGTCGCAGGGTACATGGACGCGCTGCCGGGGTGGACAGTAGAGGAGGGGAAGTTGGTGCGCAAGGCCTTCCGCTTCAACAACTTCGCCAATGCCTTGGCCTTTGTTAATCGCATCGGGGATGTAGCGGAGGAGCAGGATCACCATCCGGACCTCGAGCTTGGCTGGGGCCGGGTCGTGGTCAACCTCTCTACCCACAGCGTGGGCGGCCTTTCGCCCAACGACTTCATTCTGGCGGCGCGCGTGGAGTTGCTGACGCCAGACGCGGGAGGGTTGCGCACCCAATAAGGGAGATCGCGGAGAAAATTAGCAAAAATTTCATAGCCCCCTCAGTTTCCTTAAGCAACCGCGGCGTCGGTTAGGCTATAATGCACAGGAATGTTGCTGAGATAGCACCCATGTTCTATACTCATGGTGAGTGAGTATACTTAAGCCCAGGTGAGGTAGAGGGGAACTAGGACTTATGAGAGTAGTATTTCTTGAAGATGTGCCCAAGGTAGCGACCGCGGGCGAAGTGAAAGTGGTGAAGGACGGCTACGGCCGGAACTATCTGATGCCGCGCGGGCTGGCGGCTCCCGCTACGGCCAGTGTGCTGAAGCAGCTAGAAGTGGATCGCCTCGCCCGGGAGAAGCGGCAGGTGCGCATGGTTTCTGAAGCGTCCAACCTAGCCGAGCGGATTAGCGGTGTCACGGTGACTATCCTTCCGCGCGCCGGCGCAAACGGCCGCATGTACGGCTCGGTGACCAACGCGCACATCGCGGATCAACTGGCCACCCTCACCGGCGCACCCATCGATCACCGGAATGTCATTCTGCCGGACCCCATCCGCAGGCTCGGCGTCTACCCGGTGGAAGTGCGTATTAGCGGCGAGCATTCGGCCACCGTCACCGTAGAGGTGGGAGAAGGCCAGCTTGCCGCAATGCCTCCAGTGCAGGAGGCCCCTACTCCGGCCCCGGCTCCCGCGGATGAGGAAGAGCCCGAAGCCGGCGAACCACCCGCTCCATAGCGGCAGCTATGTATCAGGCCGAACGCCTCCCGCCTCACAGCATCGAAGCTGAGGAGTCGGTGCTGGGTTCCTTGATGCTCGACGAAGAGGCTGTCTTCAAAGTCGCGGCGGTCCTCAAGCCCGACGACTTTTATCGAGAGCGTAACCGTTGGGTGTATCAGTCCTGCCTCGCGCTGTACGACCGTCGGGAGCCTATTAACCAGGTTACTCTCAGCCACCAGCTTGCTGCTGAAGGCCGCTTGGAGGAATTGGGCGGCAACGCCTTCCTCAACGGCCTCATCATGGCTGTCCCCACCTCCGTTTTTGTGGAGCACTACGCGGAGATAGTGCGTCAAACGGCAGTGCTCCGGCGTCTCATCGCCGTGTCCGGTCAGATGGCTGCCCTGGCCTACGAAGGTGGGCCGGATGCCGATGCTATTCTCGACACCTCGGAGGACCTGCTCTTCCACCTGCGCACCGGGCGCTCTCCCCACGACTTTGTGCACATCCGAGAGGTCATCGACGAGTACCTGGAGTCTTCCGGCGAGGAGGAGGATGGCGCTTCCGTGGCGCGCATCCTCAGCGGGTTCGACCGCATGGACCGGGTGCTGGGCGGTCTCCATCGCTCGGATCTCGTGATCCTGGCTGCTCGCCCCGGTCTGGGCAAGACCAGCCTTGCCATGAATGTGGCTTACCATGCCGCCATTCGCCAGCACGCCAAGGTGGCGGTGTTTAGCCTGGAAATGACTAAAGACCAGCTTGTGGAGCGACTACTCTCCGGTGAGGCGGGCGTGGATGTGCAGCGCCTCCGCTTGGGGCACATTGACCCCAAGTACTTGACCGACGAAGAGAACGAGCGCGTACTGGAGGCCACTAGCGTCCTTTCAGAAGCGCCCATCTATCTTGACGATTCGCCCATGATGACCGTGTATGAGATGCGGAGTAAGGCGCGCCGGCTGCACTATGACGTGGGGCTGGATCTGGTTATTGTGGACTACTTGCAGCTCATCTCTGGCGCCAGTAGCACGGACGACGGCCGCGGCGGTCAGCGGGGGGAGAACCGGGTGCAGGAGATGAGCGAGGTATCCCGAACGCTGAAGGCGTTGGCCCGGGAGCTGCGCGTGCCGGTGCTAGCGGTATCCCAACTTAGCCGCGCGGTAGAGTCCCGCCAGCCGCACATCCCCCAGCTCTCCGACCTGCGAGAAAGCGGCAGCATCGAGCAGGACGCGGACGTGGTGCTCTTCATCTACCGAGACGACGCGTACTATTCGGAGGAGGAATGGGAGCGGCGCTTTCCCACGCGCAAGTATCCGGAGGGCATTGCCAATATCTTCATCGCCAAGCACCGCAACGGCCCCACGGGGCAGGTCGACCTCTTCTTCCAGAAGAAGAACGCGCGCTTCTATACCCTCGCCAGTCCAGAGTTAGAGCGCACCGACCTGTGAGCAGCTTCCAGGGATTCCCCGCCAAGCCCGACTATGTAGCAATTCCTAGGGTGTTCTTCAGCGACCTGCTGCCTGCTATTCAGGACGCGGCGGAGTTGCACGTTACGCTGCACTTGTTCCGGCTGTTGAGCGCCAAACGGGGCTACCCGAGGTGGGTCTCCGCACAGGAGCTGCAGCAGGACCGGGCGCTGGTAGCCGCCCTTGGCCGCAGCGAGCCTGGTGGAGACGCGCAGGCCGCGATCACTCGGGGGCTTGCGGCCGCAATAGAACGGGGCACGTTTCTCAGCGTCGCTTCCGGCGAGGGCGCGCAGATTTTGCTGCTGAACACAGAGCAGGACCGGCGGGCGGCAGAGGCAATCCAGCAAGGCCGGCTTACCGCGGGCGCACCGAAGAAAGGCCCCGCGCGGCCGCTGCCGGTGGCGTTGCCGGAGCGAGACATCTTTAGCCTCTATGAGGAGTGTATCGGCACGCTATCTCCCCTCATCGTAGACCGGCTTCAAGAGGCGGAGCAGGAGTATCCTGCGGCCTGGATACAAGAAGCTTTTCAGATAGCAGTGGAGCAGAATAAACGGAGCTGGCGCTACGTGGAACGGATCCTGGAGCGCTGGCAAAGTGAAGGCAAAGACGATGGAACGGTTGGACGACGTTCTCAAACGGAGCGGGTGGACTACACCGACTGGCTCCCCGCCCGGCGACGCGAGCAGCCCTAGCGCGAGGGGCGCGCTACCAGGCGCCGGACGGCCGGATTGCCCCCGCTGCCGCGGGGTTGGCTTTGTGTACCCCCAGCTCCCCGACACGGACCCCGAATACGGCCTTGCCGTTCAGTGCCAGTGCATAGAAGAGGAGCTAGAGGAGCACAGGGTCGATCGGTTGCAACGGTACAGCAACCTGGGCCCCCTGGTGCGCATGAACTTCGACAGTATTTCAGCTTATGGACGCAGCGGCCTGCCCGCAAACCAGCAGCAGTTTGGCAAGGTGTTGGAAGCGGCAAAAGCCTACGCGGAGGACCCTCAGGGCTGGATGGTGCTCCAAGGCCCCGGCGGCAGCGGTAAGACCCACCTCGCGGCAGCCGTCGCCAATGCGCGCATTGCGCGAGGAGAGCCGGTGCTCTTCATGGTGGTGCCGGACCTCCTGGACCACCTGCGCGCGACCTTTGCCCCGCAGAACCCAGACACCTACGACGAGCTTTTTGAGCAGGTCCGCAACGTGCCCCTCCTTGTGCTGGACGACCTGGGGACCCAGAGCACTACCCCCTGGGCCCAGGAGAAGCTCTTTCAACTGCTGAACCACCGCTACAACACGCAACTACCGACGTTCATCACGCTGGCGACTTCTGTCGAAGCCCTGGGGCCGTTAGCGAGCAGAGTGACGGACACGGCCATGTCCCAGGTTTGGGTGCTGGAGCAACAAGAGGAGATACTACTTCAGTACCGCGGTGCGCTGTCCCTGAACCTGCTCAGCCAGATGACCTTTCAACGCTTTGACACGAGTGGGATGAATGCCACTCGTAACCAACAGGACACGTTGAAGGCAGCTTACCAATCGGCGCTCCAATTCGCCCGGGAGCCGCAAGACTGGCTGGTGCTCACCGGGCCGGTGGGCGCAGGCAAGACCCACCTAGCGGCCGCTATCGCCAATTACCAGGTGCAGCAGGGCAATCCGGTCTCTTTCCTGGTGGTGCCGGACCTCCTGGACCACCTGCGCTCCACCTTTGCGCCGGAGAGCCAGGTCACGTATGACGAGCTCTTTGACAAGATGCGGAATGCGCCTTTGCTCATCTTGGACGACCTAGGCACCCAGAGTACTACCCCCTGGGCCCAGGAGAAGCTCTTTCAGTTGCTGAACCATCGCTACAACGGACGGTTGCCCACGGTCATCACCACCAGCCTGAACCGGTCCGGCTTCACCCAAATATCCCAGGCGCTGGCATCCCGGTTAGGCGATCCCAGAGTGAGCCAGGTGATCCCCATTGAGGCTCCTGACTATCGCATGGGCGAGCCCGATCCCGGCCAAGAGTCCCGTTCGGGGGCTTCTGCGCCGCGGCGTAGTTATACCCGCCGCCCTCGCTAACCGCTAAGCTCGTGCAGACATTCCTCAGTAGCTCGCCCGCGCGCCGCAATCGGTTGCTGCTAGTAAGCGGCGCCATCCTCCTTGCGCTGTTCATCTTGTTCCAAGCGCGCGCCGCCCTCTTCCCGTTCTTCCTGGGGTTAGTGATTGCGTATGTTGTGAGCCCCCTAGTCCGTAGTTTGGAAGGGATTTTGCCGCAAAGCTGGAACCAGGACCGGCGGAGGCTGCTTGCCGTGGCGCAGGTGTACATCGTTGTCCTGGCAGCGCTGTTTCTGCTTGGGGTCTTTGTGCTCCCGGTGATTATCGGGCAAGCGAACAACTTTATCCTTGGATTGCCG
The DNA here is from genome assembly GCA_965220215.1 of Dehalococcoidia bacterium. GTDB lineage: Bacteria > Chloroflexota > Dehalococcoidia > SHYD01 > SHYD01 > CBDDEI01. The sequence continues at coordinate 1,353,144 of OZ244809.1, read as the reverse complement.
CTCCTGCTGGAAGAAGCACAGGCCACCATAGCTTCCTTGGTTATGCGCTACCAAACCAGTGTTCCGCCGGAAGTGCAGCGTCGTCTAGAAGGGATAGTGGCCGCTCTAGGGAGCGACTTCGTCACTGCGATTGAGGCGGCTCTGCGGGGCTCTATCACGGTCGTCTCGCAGACCTTCAGCATTCTCCTCGGCCTGCTCACTGTGCCTGTGTGGCTCTTCTATCTCCTTAAAGATAAGCATAAGACGGACCAATGGATCGCAGGGTTGCTGCCGACTCAACAGCGAGAGGCTGTGTCCGAACTCGTGGCGATTGTTGACAAGACATTGAGGTCCTACGTGCGGGGGCAGCTCTTCTTGGGCGTTATCGTTGGCATTATGGCCTGGGTGGGGCTGAGCTTGCTTGGCGTGCCCTTTGCGCCCGTGCTTGCCATCATTGTTGGAGTGACGGAGCTCATCCCAGTGTTGGGACCATTCCTGGGCGCTATCCCGGGCATCCTCGTTGTCCTGGCAACAAACCCTACACTGGCGGTATGGGTAGTGCTGCTTTATATCGGAGTGCAGGCGGTGGAGAACACGCTGCTAGTGCCCAGAGTGCAGGGAAGAGCGGTGTCGCTGCATCCCGCGTTAATCATGGTGTTGATAGTGATGGCTAGCGAGCTGGCAGGGTTCGTAGGCATGCTGATCGTAGTGCCTGCGGTCGCAATATCACGAGATGTGTTTGTCTACCTGTACCGGCGCTTTGAGGCGGAAGAGCGGGGTTAGACGTCGTAGCGGGCGTCCACTTGCGCCATCTCCAGGGAGCCTGAGTAGGCTTGTTGGGCAAGGGCGAGGATATGGTTCGGGTCGCGGTGCGGCCAAGTGTGAGTGATGAGGGTACGCGCCGCTTGCGCGTAGGCGCCCAGCTCACCGGCCTCCTGCGCCGTTAGGTGACCCCGGCGGCCATCCCCCTCCTCGTTGACGGATAGGTAGGTTGCTTCCGTGATGAGCAGGTCGGCCCCCTTCGCAAGTTCAGCCACCGTTTGGCACGGCGCCGTGTCCGCGGTGTAGACCAGGCGTCTATCGCTTTGTATCGATACGGCCCAAGCGGGCACGTAGTGGGTGGTTGGAGCAAAGGTGAGCGTAAAGGGGGCTATCTCTAGAGGCTTGGCGGGGCTGTATTCTGTGAGCATAAAAACGTCCTTGAAGTAATCGTAGTCGCTCTCGCTGTGCAGTGGAGCCACCATGTTCCGTAGCAATTCCTCACCATTGGGAGGGAGGTAGACGGCTACAGGTTCTGGGGACGGTTCCAGGCCATACTTGTAGGCGTAGCGCAGGGGAAGAAGATCCAGGAAGTGGTCCGCGTGCATGTGGGAGATGAACACAGCCGTGAGACTGTTCAGGGGGTAGAAGCGCTGCAGGTGCGAAAGGATACCCGGCCCGCAGTCAATCAGGACTTTTGTCTCCCCCTCAACCACAAGCCAGCCGGTGCAGGCGTTGCCGGGCCCGGGGTAGGCGGCATGTGTTCCTAATGCAATAGCCTGCATGCTACGGCTCCCGTACCGTGCCGCAGTATGCGTTCTTACTCCGCGTAGTGCGGCTCATCAGCGCCCTTATTCCTTCCCGCGCTGGTTACAAGCTCACCGTGCGGGAAGAGGGCGCAATCTGACTAGCCTTCGGCGCGTTTCTCGCCTTCGCTAGGCGGCTCCGCCGCCTGTTCTATGTCGGTCTGCGCTTTGCGGAACTCTTTGATGCCGCGGCCTATTGCGCCGCCAACTTCCGGCAGTTTGCCCGCGCCGAATATCACAAAGACGATGAGCAGGAGGACCACAAGTTCCGGTCCGCCTAAATTCAATGGCATTGCCTTCCTCCCAACCCTATGCTGCTCCTACCTTAACGAATTCTATTCTAAGCCCCTAGTCATTATTAGTCGAGTAAGACCGCCTTGACAGAACATATATTCTATTCTATAACCAGAGGACGACAACGTGGAGGCAGGCAACGGCCGATATCAATTACCAAGAGGTGTATAGCCGGCGGGTGCTCAGAAAAGTGGTGGCGCCCGGGCTGCTGGTGCGCTGGGCCGCGGATTTCTATCGGGGCTGTAACCATCCCTGTGCATACTGCTATGCTCTGGGTTCGCACAACTTCTGGGGGCACAGCAGCGGCGAGGACATGACGGAGCGCATTGTGGTCAAGGTGAACGGGTCGCAGGTGCTGCGACAGGAGCTGACCCAGCCCGGCTGGGCCGGCGAGCCCATCGCAATGGGTGTTGGCTGCGACCCCTACCAGCTCTCCGAGTTCAAATACAAGCTGATGCGCCAGGCGCTGCTCCTGCTCTTGGGGCTGCGGCAGCCCTGCGTCATTCTGACCAAGTCTACCCTTATCCTCCGGGACCTAGAGCTGCTACGGGCGCTCTCGCAAGAAGGGTTGGTGCAGGTGCAGGTGAGCCTCTGCAGCCTGGAGAAGCGCCACTGGCAGCACGTGGAGCCCCAGGCCTCAGAGCCGCGGCGGCGGTTGCAGCTCGTTGAGCGGCTAGTCGATGGCGGCGTGGAGGCAGGCGTGTCTCTAGCGCCCATACTGCCGGACTTGACGGATGGCTCGGAGCAGCTTGCCGGCCTGGCCTATGCTGCCGCCAACCACGGTGCAAGCTTCCTCGCTCCCAACGTCACGTCGCTCACGCCAGGTTCAGTGGATTGGTACCAGCCGCAGCTTCGTGAGCTCTATCCGCACATCACACCCCAGTACCTGCGCTTCTACAAGGGGCGGTATCAGGGATCGGCCTACACAAAGGAGGTGTTGGCGGAGGTAGAGGCGCTGCGCCAGGCGTACCGCCTGCCGGAGCGACGGGTATTACCGCCCCGCACGTCTAACCGAGGACAACTGGCGCTGGCGCTGTAAGGGAAGGCTACCAGGCGTGGGCCAGCCACTCCTCTGGGAAGACCGAGTATTCCCCATCAGGCTCTAACACAATGGCATAGCCGCCGCGGGTGCCTTCCGGCATGTCCTTGAAGAGGCCGAGCAGGTCGTCGCCCACCGCTTCTTCCACTTCGCCCGTCCGGCCCATGTACAGGGCATACTGGGTCGCAAAGCTGCCCTGGGGGACTATCTTCACTTTGTCGCCCGGCTGAAACTCAGCCATAGCACTCTCCCACGAACTAATAAGACAACCATACTCCTAACTGTCATTCTGAGGTCGCCTAAGCGGCCGAAGAATCCACCCGCTGCGTCTGCGTCCATTGAGTTTGTGTGTTCCCCGCCCACGCGAGTGCTCAGAAGGCCAGCGTGCGAGCTTTGACACCCTTTCCGTGCCTGTGCTAGTGTAAATTACGCTATGAAACACTATCTCACGGTCTTGGCCGTACCCGTAGTAGTAACCTAGCCGGCCCATGAGGCCGGCGCAAGGATGGAGCGTGTCCGGCCGGCCCGTCAAACCAAACCCCTAACTCAACACTGAGCATAGCCGCCCGCACTCCGTCCTCGAAGACGGAGCTTTTTGTTGCTTAAAACCGCCCCCACTGCATCAATCCGAAAGGTAACAACCCGACATGACATCGAACGCCTCATCCTCTCGAGAGATGGCAAAGGCTTACAGCCCCAAGGAGGTCGAGGCGCGCCTCTACGCTTTCTGGGAAGAGCGCGGCTGGTTTGCTCCTAGCGCGAACAATGGCAAGGAGCCCTTCTGCATCATCATGCCGCCGCCCAACGTGACCGGCGAGCTGCACCTGGGCCATGCGCTGGTCGCTACCATCTCCGACGCGCTGGTGCGCTGGCACCGCATGCGCGGCGAACCCACACTCTGGCTGCCGGGAGAAGACCACGCGAGCATCGCGGCGCAGTGGGTAATGGAGCAGGAGCTGGCCAAGCAGGGTCTGACGCGCCAGGAGCTGGGCCGGGAGGGCTTCCTGGAGCGGATGTGGGAGTGGATGGACAAGTATCGCCACATCATCACGGACCAGCACAAGACGCTGGGCGCATCCTGCGATTGGTCTCGGGAGCGGTTCACCATGGACCCCGGACCTACAAAAGCGGTGCTGACCTCCTTTGTGAGCTACTACGACCAGGGCCTTGTCTATCGGGGTAACCGTATCATCAACTGGTGCCCTCGCTGCGGCACCGCGCTGTCCGACCTTGAGGTTGACCACGAGGAGGACCCCGGCGCGCTCTACTACGTGCGCTACCCCGTGCTGCCGGAGGGCGAACGCACCGGCCCGGACTACGTCACCGTGGCCACTACCCGGCCGGAGACCATTCCCGGCGATGTGGCGGTCGCGGTGAACCCGGATGACCCCCGCTTCAAGGGCCTGATTGGTGCGACGGTGGAGCTACCGCTTATTGGGCGGCGCATCCCCGTCGTCGCGGACGCGGCGGTGGACACCGCTTTCGGCACGGGTGCGCTGAAGATCACGCCGGGCCACGACCCTGTGGACTTCGAGGTCGGGTTGCGGCACCAGCTTCCAATCATCGTTGCAATGGACCTGGACGCGCACATGAACGCGGAGGCGGGGCCGTACGACGGTCTGGACCGCGGAGAGGCGCGCCAGGCTATTCTGCGAGACCTGGAGGCGCAGGGCCTCCTTGACCAGATCGATCCCAGCTATGCTCACGCCGTGGGGCACTGCTACCGCTGCCGCACCGTGGTGGAGCCCATCGTCAGCGAGCAGTGGTTCCTGAAGGTGCAGGATATGGCGGAGAAGGCTACCCAGGCGGTGGAGACCGGCGACATTACCATCGTGCCGGAGCGGTTCGAGAAGGTGTACTTCCAGTGGCTGGAGAACATCCGGGACTGGTGCATCAGCCGCCAGCTCTGGTGGGGACACCGTATCCCCGCGTGGTACTGCACCGACTGCGATGGCGATGCTATCGAGTTGCGCTTTGGCGACGGTGTACAGGACGGTCAGGGGACTAGTCATCGCAAGGGGAGCTACAAGGCGCTCGCAGCAGCAGGCATTGCGCCGGATGTGCTGGAGCGCGCCGACAGCGTCATCGTGAGTTCCACCGCCCGGGCCATCGTGCAAGTGGGGGCGCCGGCCGCGTGTCCGACCTGTGGCGGCGGCAACCTGCTCCAAGACCCGGACGTGCTGGATACCTGGTTCAGCTCTGGGTTGTGGCCGCACTCGACCCTCGGCTGGCCGGACGAAGCCGATGATTACAAGACCTTCTATCCCACCAGTGTGATGGTCACCGGGTACGACATCCTTTTCTTCTGGGTGGCCCGCATGGTGATGATGGGCCTGCAGAACACGGACGAGGCGCCCTTCCGAACCGTCTATCTTCACGGACTCATCCGGGACGAGCACGGCGAGAAGATGAGCAAGTCCAAGGGCAACGTTATTAGTCCAGGGGACACCATTGCCAGCTACGGCACCGATGCCCTGCGCTTCAGCCTCGCCACGGGCAGCACCCCAGGCAACGATATGAAAATGAACCCCGTCCGTTTGGAGGCGGCCCGCAACTTTGCTAACAAGCTGTGGAACGCCGCCCGCTTCGTTATCTCGGGACTGCCGGAAGGCGTGACCGTGGACACGCGGGAAGCGCTGGATCCAGATCGGCCTACGGAGGACCGCTGGATCGTCAGCCGCTACCACCGCGTCGCGGCCCAGGTGGACGATCTGCTCGTGCATCACCAGTTGGGTGAGGCAGGCCGAGTGCTCCACGACTTCCTGTGGAATGAGTACTGCGATTGGTATATCGAGATGGCAAAGGTGCGGCAACGCGAGAATGCGACGGGACCTTCTCCGACTCCTGTGCTCTGCTACGTGCTGGAGGGCAGCCTGCGCCTGCTGCACCCTTTCATGCCCTATGTCACGGAAGAGGTCTGGCAGTCGCTGAAGCCCTTGCTGGCATGGCCAGAGGGCGCGCCGGAAGCGCTCATCATCGCGCCCTACCCGGTGAGCGATGCGGCACGGCTGGATGCGGACGCTGAGGAGGAGGTAAACGTGACCATAGAGGTGGTGCGGGCCGTCCGCAACGCGCGGGCAGAGCGCAACGTGCCGCCCAGCCGCCTCATCCAGGCGCAGGTCTTCGGACGGCCGGAGGTTATCGCCGCGCTGGAACGGCAGCGGGACCATGTGAACACTCTGGCACGGCTGGAGAGCATCGCATGCTTCCCAGACGCGGCCACGCGGCCGGAGCAGGCGGTGTCCATCGTGCTGGAGCACTGCGAGGTCTACTTGCCGCTGGCCGGCTTGGTGGACCCGGGTGAGGAGCTTGCTCGATTGCAGAAAGAACAGGCTCAGGAGCAGCAGGAGTTAGGACGAGTCCAGGCAAAGTTGAGCAACGCTAGCTTTGTGGAGCGCGCGCCGGTGGAGGTGGTGGCAAAGGAACGCGCGCGCATGGCCGCGGTGCAGGAGCGTCTGCAGCGCCTGATGGACAGGCTCAAGGAGCTCAGCTAGCGCCCAGAGAAACACAGCAACAAAAAAAGAGCGGGATTATTCCCGCTCTTTTGATTAGTCAGGCAATTAGGATTGAGTGCTTGCCTCCACCGCCGCTTCCCGTCTCTCCGAGCTGGTTACGGTGCCTAGGATAAGAGCTAGTAGCGCCAGTAGACCGGCCACACCGCCCAGCATAAGCAGGCCGAACGTAAAGTCGCCGGTAGCATCGGAAAAAACGCCGGTGAGGGTCGGGCCAAGCACGCCGCCCACCTCGCCTGCGGTAAAGAATAGACCGCCCGCTGCCCCCATAAGCTTCGGCCCCACCTTGGGTGATTTCAGGAAGTTCAGCATCAGCAACGGAGAGCTGCCGCCTCGCCCCATGCCCAGCAGGAACAGGCCAAAATAGAGCGGGAGGCCTTTGGTGAAGGCAATGAGCACGGACGAGAGCCCCCATAGGCCAAAAACCGCTACTTGCACCAGGGTGAGCCACCGATCGGAGGTATACCTTGGGATGAGCAAGGCCGCAAAAATAGCAACAAAGGTCGGGAAGGAAGCCCAGTACCCGGCATCGGAAGGCGTCATGCCGCCTGTGCGCAGCACCTCCGGTAGCCAGTTGTTAAAGCTGTGGTTGAAGAGAAACGTTCCTGTCGCCATCACCAGCACTATCTGCACCAAAGGCAGCTTAATAAGATAGCCAAAGGCTGCGAACATGGTTGGCGGTGCTGCTCCTGAAGCAGGAGCGCTGCTCTGCCCTGCTTCAGGGTCTCGGGCAAAGATGAGCCACATGATAGCCGCCATCACGGCAATCCCTGCAAAGCTGAGAAGGGTGAGGCGCCAGCTGTTGTCGTAGAGTGGCATCAGGAGGCTGTTGGCGGTGGCGACGGCGATCATGCTGCCAAAGGATGGGGACACGGTGTAGATGCCCAGGGCAGAGCCTACCTCTTTCTGGGGGAACCAGAGGGAGGTGAGCTTTGGTGCGCCTACGGAGATGAACGGCCCGCCTAGCCCAAAGACCATCACTGCTGCAAGGAGGACGTATTGATGCGTGGCGCCGGCCCGGATGATCTGGGAGAGGGCAACGAAGCAGATGCCAATCAGCAACGCTCGTTTCAGCCCAAAGCGGTCGATGGCAGCGCCGGCGGGAATAGCCACAAAGAGATAGACGAACTGCCAGGAGCCCAGTACCAAGCCCATGCTCGTTCTGGTCATGTCCAGGTCTCGGAGAATGGGCGCAATCAGCGGCGCCAGAGAGGCGCTGACCATGCCAAAGGAGCCGTAGACTAAGCACATCAGCAGCAGCATGACCCAGCGGTAGGATGATGCTTGTGCTTCGGTGGGGGCGGGAGATGTGGAAGTTTGCGCGCTCAATACTATTCCCTGCAGATGAGATGTTATGGGGGGTAACTAAGCTAGTATACGCCCCAACTTGCGCAGGAACAACACCTGTGCGTTCGGTTCGCCCCCCTGCTTGCCAGGCAGCGGAGCGGCAACATATAATTTGCCCACGTACACCAAAAGGAGCGGCCCAATGGCAACCCCCTACGCGTATTTCCAAAAACAGTTCGTGCCCCTGGCAGACGCCAAAATCGGCATTATGACCCATGCATTCAACTATGGCACTGCCGTATTCGAGGGCATCCGTGGCAACTGGAACGAGGAAGAGAAGCAGCTCTATCTCTTCCGGGTACGAGACCACTTCGAACGCTTTGTCCGCTCCTGCCGTATCCTGAGGATCGATCTGCCTTACACCATCGACGAATACTGTGACATGACCGTGAAGCTGGTGGAGATGTGCGAGTACAGCGAGGACATCTACGTGCGCCCTCTTGGCTACAAGAGCGCTGAGGTAGTGGGTGTCCGCCTGCATGCCATCGACGACGATTTCCTGCTCTTCGTCACGCCCTTTGGTAACTACCTGGATGTGGAGGCCGGCATCCGCTGCGGCACCTCATCCTGGAGGCGGGTGGACGATACGATGATTCCGGCGCGGGCCAAGGTGACCGGCATCTACGTGAACAGTGCGCTGGCCAAGACCGAAGCCGCCGATCACGGCTACGAAGAGGCCATCATGCTCAACGCGGACGGCCATGTTTCCGAGGGTTCCGGTGAGAACATCTTCATCGTCTGGCACAACCAGCTCTTTACACCACCGCCTTCCGATAACATCCTGGTCGGCATCACCCGAGATACCGTTATGACTATCGCTCGGGAAGAGCTGGGCCTGGAGATCATTGAGCGGCCCATTGACCGTTCCGAGCTGTACATTGCGGACGAGTGCTTCATGACAGGCACGGCGGCCCACGTCTCGCCGGTGATTGAGGTGGACCATCGCAATGTGGGTGACGGGAAGATTGGCCCAGTGACGGGTCAGCTGCAAAAGCTCTACTTCGATATTATCCGCGGCAAGGTGGCCAAGTATAAGGCCTGGTGCACCCCTGCGCATAAGCTCGTAAACGTTTAGGCGCAGATGCCGGTACTCCCAACCCGAGGACGAGGACTGGTCTTTGGCCTGAGCCTTGCGATCCTCAACCTGCTCCTAAGCGCGCTCCTGCTCTGGAGGATCAGCCAGGAACCCATCGGGCTCGCCTCTTTCACCGCAGGTATCCTTGCCCTCGCGCTATTGGCGCTGGCGTTGGCCTTTGTCTACTGGACCTACTGTTGCTGGACGCTCACATACCAGCTTGAACCGGACCGCCTGGTCATCCGGTGGGCGGGCAACACGCTGGAGGTTCCCTTGGGCGACATGCTGGGGTTGGTTCCCGGCGCAGAGTTTCCGCTGCCTCGCATGGCTTCCGGCATCCACTGGCCTGGCTTCCACTTGGGCCGCGGTTCTGTGCAGGAGGCTGGTGAGCTTCGAGAGGTGCATCTTTTTTCCGCGCACGCTGCTCCGGCCGACCTTCTGTACCTGGTTACAGATGTCCGCGTGTATGGCATCTCCGTGCCGGACCCTCCCGTGTTTGCCGATGAGATACGCCGGTTGCGCGATCCTGGCCGTATGGTGGCACAGACAGCGCCAGTAGAGGAGCGGGTGCACCGGTGGCATGTGTGGGACTCGCCCATCTGGCAGGATAGGCCACTGCAGGCACTGCTCTTGCTCGCACTGGTAGTGAACGTCGTACACTTTGGCTATCAGAGTTGGCTCATACCCGCTTTGCCGGAGATGGTGGCGCTCCACGTCACGCCGCTAGGCATTGCGGATAGCACCGGACCGCGGGAGCTGCTGCTGGCACTGCCCGCGATAGGCGCACTGGTAATGGTAGCCAACACGACTCTTGGGATTGCGTTTTACCGCCGGGAGCGCTTTGCGAGCTATCTTCTCGTGGCGTCTGTCTTGCCGATAGAGGGTTTGCTCTTTAGTGGGACACTGCGACTGTTAGCGTAAGAGAGGATGAAGGAAGAGAGTTATTATGCCTGATCTACCCAAACGGACATTAGGCCGTACCGGCCTGGAAGTGACCACCCTTGGTTTTGGGGCTATGGAGCTGCGTGGCGAACCGCGCGGGCGACCCGTCACGCCGGAGGTAGCGGACATCGTGCTGAACACGGTACTGGACTCCGGCATCAACTATATCGACACCTCTATTGATTACGGGGTCAGCGAAGAGCTCATCGGCCAGTTCATCTCACAGCGCCGGTCGGAGTACTTCCTGGCGAGCAAGTGTGGCTGCAAAGTGGGCGCAGAAATGGTTGCGGGGCAGCGCTCCGGCCACGAGTTCACCAAAGAGAACGTGCAGGCCGGCATTGAGCAGAGCCTGCGGCGCATGAAAACAGACTGCATAGACGTGATGCAGTTCCACTCCAGCCCGTCACAGGAGGAGCTGGAGAAGGAAGACGTGGTGGACGTGCTGGTCAAGCTGAAGGAGCAGGGTAAGATCCGCTTCATAGGCATCTCCGCCATCCTTCCTGATATCAAAGACCATATCGAGATGGGCGTGTTCGACGTGTTCCAGATACCCTACTCAGCGTTGGAGCGGGAGCACGAAGAGCAGATAAGCGCAGCCGCCGAGGCCGGCGCGGGCACCGTGATCCGCGGCGGTGTGGCCAAGGGCGCCCCCAGCCCCGACAAGCAAGCAGGCGACCGCTGGGTCACCTGGCAGCGCTCCGGCTTGGACTCGCTCCTAGACGAAGGCGTGTCCCGTATGGAGATGATGCTGCGCTACACCCTGAGCCACCCGGACCTGAGCACCACTATTGTAGGGACCATGAACCCGGAGCACCTGAAGCAGAACGTGGAGCTGGCGCAAAGAGGCCCACTATCCACAGGGCTCTACGAGGATGCCAAGCGCAAGCTGACCGCGGCAGGCTTGGTACCGGAAGCGTAGAGTGCCGCCGATATTACTTCTATGCGAGCCACTCTAGGAACTCAGGCACAGGACTTTCCCGGGGTAATGTGGCACACGTACCACGCAACCCTTAAGGACGACGGCACGCTATAGACCATGTTTGAACCGCCGCGTTACGACATCATTGCGGGCACCGATGCCGCCTACCAGGGCTTCTTCCCCAGGGAGGACTTTAGCGAAGCGCAGCCGGGCGCGGTGGACCTTATGGTGCCGGTGGGTGACGACGTGGAAGTGGGCTGCCGCCTGCACCCCCGCAATCCTGCGTGGCCTACGCTGCTCTTCTTCCACGGCAACGGGGAGACCGTTTGTGACTACGATTCCCTGGCCCAGCACTATGGCCGACTAGGGCTCAACGTCTGCTTTGCGGGCTACCGCGGCTATGCCTTCAGCACCGGCGTCCCCTCCTACCCGGCCATGATTACCGATGCGCACCAGATTTTTGCCAACTTCAAGATCATGCTGGACACGCACGACTACACGGGGCCTCGCTACGTGATGGGGCGCTCTATGGGCTCTCACTCCGTGGTGGAGCTGGCGGCCCATTACCCGGAAGACATCGCGGGGCTCATCCTGGAGAGCGGTGTGGGCTACCCCACGCGTGCGCTCAACTACCTGCGGGAAGTGGGCCGCACTGAGGATGCCGAAACCCTAGAGCGGCAGCACCTGGAGAAGGTGCGCACTATCAGCATCCCCACACTCTTCATCTACGGCGACCACGATGAACTGGTCTCCCAGAGCAGCGTGACGGACTTTTTCAGCACCTTGACCATGCAGGAGAAGCGGCTGGAGATCATTAAGGGCGCGGGCCACAACAACCTGCTTGAACTTGGCTGGGACCAGTACATGGGAGCGCTGAGTAGCTTCGCCGGAGCGTCGCCCGTACAGACGTGAACCACATAGACAGATAGCGCACAGAAGAAGGGCGTCATTCACATGACGCCCTTACCTTTTAGTGAGTGTGACCGTTGGCTATTACGGCAAGCCCTGAAGTCCCTGGCAGCCGAGCAACGAAGAAATGTCGCCGGTGTGCTGGAACTTGTGCGTGACCAGGAGGGTCGAGAGGCGTGACCCGATGGTGCGCGGGCCGCGCGGGGTCTCTGACAGATCGTCCAGGGTTTCGTGCTGCACGTTGTCCAGGTAGGCGTTGACCACCGCCGTCACATCGCCGGCGTAGGCCAGCAGCAGGTCGGTTTCTGGGCGAGCTTCGAAGGTCCACCACTCGCGGGGCAGCGGGATGCGCTCTTTCCAGCGCTGCTCCATAAGGCTAGGCTGGCCCATAAGGATGGCGATCAGGTTGTCACAGCCGCTATAGGCATGGAGAAAGGTTGACGTGATGGTGTTGGCCTTGGAGTTAGGCAGCTTCCACGCGCCCTGCTCCGGCGTCACGGGCTTCATCACTGCCATAAGCTGAGTGTCTGCCGCAGTAGCTTGTTCCTTAATGAGAGTTATTGTATCCAAGAGTCACCTCGTGTGTAGAATCGCGGCAATCATACACGATCTGGCATGGGAAGATGGTAGCCGCTGGTAACGGCTCAGGCACGCTCAGCCTGCGCTTGTGTACGCAATTGTAAAACTTCGCCTCACTGGTCCACCAATTCCCTCGCTCAAATAACGAGTCAATCACTCCTGCCATTATCGCCCAGTCAAAACCGACTATTTTTAGTTCCAAGAAAGGTGTGTTGTCTGCCAATCCGATATGGAAGTCATCGTACTCCCAGAGCAAACTTGTCAATCTTCTCAATTGCTCCCGTGCTAGCAGCCGCTTGTATTCGTCTTGCTGTTGAAGTAAGTGTTTTGTTGCAGTAAATGCTTTATTGTTGGCATCGAATGGATAGAGATGTAGCCATACGTCCTCAGCGTATGGTAAAAAGTCTCGTGCCTTTTTAGCTCGATAGCAAAACGTGCTTCTATATCGGCCCCCGGCTGTGGGCTTAGGGGGTCAGCTTTTTCTAGCTGAAAAGCGAACTCCTCTTTATCCCGGGGCGGGGGGACAGTGAATCGTGGGGGCACAGACCGTATAGCTAGGTGCATGCCAGGTCGGGACTCTAGCTCCAGGACTGATCGCTCACGCTCCAAGTCGTTGTACGTCCGGTCGCTATGCACTGAGACATTCACAGAAACTGGACCGCGATGTGGCCATAGCCAGTCGGCTAATAGCTCATGAGTCGCCTTGAACCAGTCGCTCCTAAGCCGCTCACCACCGTCCTGCACAGCTGCTACCGTGGCGGGCTTTCCCTCATGCTCATATAAGAAGAGATATCGGTCGAACTCTGGTTCGCTTAGCGGCTTGCCATCGAACAATTCTAGAAACAGATCAACCTTCCATTTGGGAAGCCTAAGCCCCCAAGAGACAACCATTAATAGTCGAGCTCGGTCGACTCGCCTGCTTTTGTCACTGATTGTTTTTGTTAGATTCTCCATAGTTGTAATGTGAAAGGCCTTCACGTATGGAGAACCACACTTGGTTGCCAGCTCTTCCTGGGTTAGACCTGCTAACTTTCGTTCTTTCTCAAGCAATAGCTCAATAAACCTATATCTATCGTAATCAGCTGAGTAGAACGGCCCTGCCGCTGCTGTGGGGAATGCCATACTAGTCATTATTTCTCCGCATAGAAATTCTGCTGATAAGTTAGGATATTAAAATATTAGGGCATTTTGTGAATATGCAAGCGGAGCCTAAAGTTTAGTTGACAATTGTCAACAGCCCTTCCTAGTATGTCCCTAACTCAGCCGAGTTGTAGGAGGTGGCGCGATATGGCAATTATTGATTCTGATGCCCATGTGGTTGAGAGCGATCGAACATGGGATTTTATGGACAAGTCTGACGTTCGTTGGCGTCCTCGACTCGTCTCACCGGAGGGCAACAGATCTCAGTATTGGGTTGTTAACAATCAGATCTGTGGCTTAGCGCGTCCTGTCCTTACCAACACCCTCTTCAAAGAGTTCGCAGCGGCATCAGGACGCCGTATTGATACTGAACAGGCTGCTCGTGAGCTGAAGATCTAACGGGCATCGTCTTCTTCCTCGTGTCCCCAGCAAGCGCCTTTATCAGTGGACAGACTATTTCGGTAGATGGTGGCTCGTACATGGGCTAATGGACGCATCTCGATAAAGGACGTTTCGAGGAGCATGGGCAAGCGAACCCAATACGCTTCATCTGAAGCACTAAGGAGAAACTAGTGCACCCATTTGAGTATGTGGCAGCACACAACATAGACGAGGCCGTGGGTCTGCTGAACGAAAAGGATGTACGAGCTCGGTCCCTTGTTGGGGGTACAGATATCCTGGTTCAGCTACGCGGAGACCGGCGAGAGATCGATCGGATAGTGGACATAAAGCCGATCCCAGAAATGAACGAGCTTTCCTTCAACCTGGAGGAAGGCGTAGTTCTGGGTGCAGCTGTTTCTTGCCAGCGTGTGTACGAGCACCCAGAAATCGCTCGCTACTATCCAGCGCTTGTTGATTCTGCAGCGATGATAGGCAGCATCCAGATACAAAACAGAGCGAGTGTGGGGGGCAACCTATGTAATGCGGCCCCTAGCGCTGATTGTATTCCTTCTCTAATAGTATTAAATGCTCAATGTACCATTGCAGGCCCTAGTGGGATACGAACCATACCAGTGAGCGATTTCTGCGTGAGGCCAGGCCGAAGCGTGCTAGAGGATGGTGAACTTTTAGTGCACGTACGAATTCCACTACCGGCGCCAGAATCTGGAAGCCACTACTTGCGCTTCATTCCACGAAACGAAATGGACATAGCTGTGGCAGGCGCAGGCGCATCCGTGACGTTGAATGGCGATGGTAAAACCATAGTGGCGGCACGTGTTGCACTCGCCTCCGTTGCTCCTACCCCCCTTTACGTGAAGGAGGCAGAAACGGCTCTGGTGGGTCGTGCGGCTGATGACGCAACTCTACGGGAAGCCGCTGACGAGGCAATGGCTGCTTCTCGACCGATTTCAGATATGAGAGGGACTGCGGATCAGCGGAGGCACTTGGTTAGAGTGCTGACAAGAAGAGCGCTAGAAGGGGCTATTAGAAGGGCCCACACTGGGAGTGGGATATGAAGATTCAAGTTCAAGCAACAATTAACCAGGAAGAAGTAGAGTTTCTCTGTGAAGCATGGCAGAGCCTACTGGAAGTACTACGTGACGGCCTGGAGTTGACCGGTACTAAGGAAGGTTGCAACGATGGGAATTGTGGAGCCTGCAGTGTCATCCTTGATGGACAGCTTGTAGATTCCTGTCTCGTCCTGGCTGCTGAAATTCAAGGGAAGCACGTGCAGACTATAGAAGGCCTTGCTACTCCGCAAGCAGTGCACCCACTGCAATGGAGTTTTCTAGAAGAAGCTGCCCTGCAGTGTGGAGTGTGTACGCCAGGATTCATCATGGCATCAAAGGCCTTACTCGACCAGGAACCTCATCCTACGGAGGAACGCCTGCGTCACTGGCTAGCAGGCAACCTTTGTCGCTGCACCGGGTACGACAAGATTATTCGCGCTGTAATGACAGCTGCGGAAGCTATGGAGGCACAAAATGGCCATAACCCAAAGGCGTAGCCTTAAGGTTGTCGGTACTCGTCCAATTCGTCACGATGGTCCCGAAAAAGTTACTGGTCAGGCCATCTACGGTCACGACTTCAAGCTTCCAGGAACGCTCTTCGGGGCTATCCTAAGGAGTCCATACGCACACGCCGTCATTCGCTCCATCGACATAAGCGACGCGCTCGCTTTTCCCGGCGTTCGCGGTATTGTAACTGGTCAAGATCTGCAGGCTCCTGCAAGCCGCGAGGAGGGTTTAGGGGAAAGCATAGTGCCCCCAACCATTCCTGGAAGCAACGTATTGGCTAGAGACAAAGTCCTGTACACGGGTCATGCAGTAGCCGCTGTTGCAGCTACTACTGCTCAAGCGGCCGACGAAGCGGTAAAGCTAATCAAAGTGGACTACGAGGTCTTGTCTCCCGTTATGACGGCTCAAGAGGCGATGGCCGATGGTGCTCCTCTACTGCACCCCCTACTTACAACTCGGACGTTAGGCCAAGGACAAAAAACGGATACAGGCGTGTCCAGTAATATCGCCAATCACTTCCAAATAAAGCGTGGAGATGTAGAACAAGGCTTCAGGGAAGCGGATGTTATCGTTGAGCGTGAGTTTAAGACAGCTACTGTCCACCAAGGCTACATTGAACTGCATAATGCGACCGCCATGTGGAATTCAGACGATTTCATCACTATTTGGTGCAGTAGCCAAGGCACATTCCGGATTCGTGATCAGGTAGCTCAAGTATTGAAACACCCCACCTCCCAAATCAAAGTTGTGCCTTTGGAGATTGGCGGAGGCTTTGGCGGGAAGATTCCTGCATATATTGAGCCCGTTGCGGCACTCCTTTCAAAGCGAACTGGACGGCCGGTTAAGCTGGTCATGACGCGGAAGGAAGACTTTGAAGCCACGGGAGCTGCGGCTGGGTCCTACATGCAGATAAAAATTGGGGCCCGTAGGGATGGCACGCTGACCGCGGCTACGATGATGCTCGCCTACGAGGCGGGTGCGTATCCGGGATCCCCTGTAGGAGCGGGTATGAATACCATCGCTCTCTACAATTTTGAACACGCCCTCATTGACGGCTACGACGTTGTGGTCAATAAACCGAAGGTTGCTCCCTACCGGGCGCCTGGGGCCCCGCAAGCATCCTATGGAATCGAACAAGTCATGGACGAGCTTGCCAAGAGGCTCGAGCTGGACCCTCTGGAGTTCCGCATACGTAATGCGGTAAAGGAAGGTGACCGCGGCCTGGATGGTGTTCGTCACGAAGATAGCTCTTCAATAGCTGTTTTGGAAGCTGCTATTCAACATCCTCATTACCTTGCTCCCCTATCGGGTCCTAATCGAGGAAGAGGCGTTGCCTTTGCTAGCTGGCACACCGGAGGCGGCCAGAGTAGCTGCTTCATCAGTGTGCACGCTGATGGCCAGGTGAGTCTTACTGAAGGTTCTGTGGATATAGGCGGGACTCGCCCTGCAGCTGCTATGCAAGCCGCTGAAGTCTTAGGAATACCCGCGGAAGACGTGCATCCTACTGTAGTTGATACAGATAGTATCGGGTTTACGGGAGCCACCGTAGGCAGCAGTACGGCTTTCAAAGTGGGACATTCTGCTTATCAAGCTGCACAGGATGTGGTTCTGCAAATGCGCAGGCGTGCTGCCAAGATCTGGGAAGCTAGCGAGGACGTTGTTGACTTTACTGATGGTGTTTTTAGTTCTACAGAAAATCCTGAGCGCCGAATGACGTTTAAGGAGCTAGCCGCAAGACTGAACTCCACAGGTGGGCCTATCGCTGGACAGGCTACGCTCATGGCGACCGGAGGCGGCGAAGCCTTCGCAGTGAACATGGTGGATGTTGAGGTAGACCCGGAGACGGGCAAAGTCCAAGTGACTCGCTTTACCGCTCTCGAGGACGTTGGCCAGGCCATTCATCCGAGCTACGTGGAAGGACAGATTCAAGGAGGCGCGGTACAAGGAATAGGCTGGGCACTCCATGAAGGCTACTTCTTTGATAGTAAGGGCCAGATGCTCAACTCGAGTTTTCTTGACTATCGGATGCCGACAAGCCTGGATGTCCCGATGATCGATACAGTTGTGCTGGAGTTTCCCGGTGGCAACCATCCTTACGGGGCTAAGGGCGTGGGGGAGCTACCGATTATTGCTCCGTTGGCAGCCATAGGAAGCGCTATAGAAGCTGCTGTAGGCATTCGCTTGATGGAAATGCCTATGACGCCTGGGGATGTTCTTGAGGCGCTTTGGGAACAAGAGCGGATTGAGGGCAATTAACCCATGCCGGTGGTGTGGATTCCAAGCCTAATGCAAGATCTTACAGGAGGGACTGAGCACGTAACTGTCCCAGGAAGCACAGTACGTCAGGTGGTCACATCATTGGAGCAGCGTTATCCCGGCTTCAGAGACCGCCTCATCCAGGATGATCGTCTAGTACCGTTTATTGCGGCTTTTATTGACGGACGGGAAAGCGAGATGGGCTTGGCAGAATCTGTTGGGGAGAACAGCGAAGTCACATTTCTACCCGCGATTAGTGGTGGCTTATCCTGAACAGCCTAGGATTGCCCAGAGCGTAGCGCTCTTGAAATCCTGTAGTAAGGAGGAGTATTTGTTGGCAGTTAGAAGACTTCTTAGACTCCAATTCACTTGTGTCTTGTTCCCTGGTCCCTGTCTGCTTAGTTCTTAGGTTGAGTTGGGGGAGTTATTTCAGTGGGAGAGTGGGAAGTGTAACTTCCCTTAAGTCTGAAAGGATGTGCTGCAGTGATTACTATCGATGCTGACGCACATGTGGTCGAGTCTGAGCTGACGTGGGATTTCATGGACAAGGAAGATAAAAATATCGTCCAAGTCTTGTAAAGCCTTCTGAAAATGCTTCAACCGCTTACTGGCTGGTAGAGGGAAAGGTTCGTGGCCTTGCTCGGGCAGTACTTACGGAGGAGCGCCTACACGACTTTACTGAGAAATCAGGCCGGAACGTAGTTACCACTGAACAAACACGTTCAGTAGAGAACGTAGAAGCTCGCTTGCAGCATATGGATGAATTGGGTGTGGACGTTCAGCTCTTGCTGTAGCTACAATTTTATACCTCACTACACAATGTACCAGCCTATAGGCCCTGCTGAGCTGGCAGGTAACTGCTCGCGAGAAGCGAGTGAACGCACTCTAAGGAAACAGGCAGTAAAGCGCAGGCAGCAAGCGGTGTTGATGCCGCTTGCTGCCTGGCCTGTCCCACGCCTTCCCTGGATAGCGTGGCTTGTAGGACTACACGTACTGGACACGCACATATGCTAGGCGCAGGAATCTTCTATGGTTGGTGGGTCCTACTGGCGTGTAGCAGCATTATTTTATTCGGCGCTAGTTGGGTGAACTACGGGTTCACCGCCCTATTCGATCCCATTCAGAGAGAACTGGGATGGAGTACTTCTATCCTTGCTTTTGCGTTTTCAATGCGCAATCTTGGTGGGCCGATAGCCGGGGTACTTATAGATCGTTTCGGACCACGCAGAATAATTACCGTAGGTGTGGTGTCCACGGCGATAGGGGCGGCTATTCTAAGTAATGTGCAGTCTTTGTTCGTTTTATATGGATCATTCGTCTTTCTAGCAGTGGGCAACGGCCTGTCCAACCCCATGCCTGGTACCGTTGCAATTGCCCGTTGGTTTACTTATCGAAGAGCGCGCGCGTTCTCCATTTTTACCGTACTCAATGGCTTTGGAGGGCTAACAATTCCTTTTTTGGGGTTGGCAATCAATAGCTTAGGGTGGCGCATGGCGCTGCGTGTCTTTGCCGTCATGACCACACTGATCTGTATTCCGCTTACTTTTGTTGTCAAGGATCGCCCAGAGCAACCCGCCGCGCTCCCGGGCAGCGATGCGCCTTCCACTACAGATGCTCCCGAACGTCCTGACCCTGCCACTCGGAATAGGGATCGTGACACCACTGCTGTCGCCGAGGATTTTACCGCGAGACAGGCCCTTGGTAGCCGTAGCTTTTGGCATCTTGCCGGTGCAATAACTTTCGCTGGGCTTGGAACCACGCCGGTGATGACGCTACTCGTCCCAAGCCTACTCAGACAAAATGTAGCCACTCCTACGGCATTGATACTTGCCTCTTCACTGCCGCTATTGTCACTGCCCTGGCGCCTAATCGTGGGGTGGCTAGGGGACTATTTTGATAAGCGGCTTTTACTTGGAGTGTGCTACTTATCCAGTGCATTGAGCCTGCTTTTTCTTGCTAATGGTAGTTCTCTGTTGTGGCTGATTCTCTTCGCGATAGCCTACTCGATAGGGTTCGGGGGACCGAATCCGCTGCGTCCCGCACTGCAGGCTGACTACTTCGGGACAAAGGCTATGGGGACTATTCAGGGGCTAACTCAGCTGTTTACATTCTTTGATAATGTCGTGGGGCCCCTCTTTGTTGGATGGATAGTTGATCGTACAGGAAGCTACCGGTCAGCATGGCTTATTCTGGGCATCTTAGCGGCCGCAGCCGCTCCGCTCATACTTACAATGCCAGCCATTTCCGGCGCCCAAAACCCCAAACAACGCGATTTGGGCCGCACAGACGCCTAACTGCTAGAAGCAAACCCAAATCTTAGAAACGGCGCCGGACGAGGTGCACGGCGGTACCCTCGACCTTCGAAATGCTCGGCTTCACCATACTTTCAACATCTACTACCCATCAAATACGAGCAGGCTGCGCGGTTGGGGAGCTAAAGACTAGATAAATGGTTGATTTTTTGTTAAAGTCGTTCATCTGCACGATTGTGGAACTAGATGAATAGTCCACTCTTTATAGTTAGGCAAGTTTGTGGTAGGGTTCAAGCAGCCAGAAGCATAGGAGGTAGGTAGTGAGTAGAAGTTTCTTTTCATTGTGGATAAGGGCCACAGTAGTCATGCTTATCGGATTACTTGGAGTTGCCTGCGCTGCAGATAGCAGTCCTGCGGCCGCTCCTGCACCCGCTGCGACAGCGGCACCCGCGCCCGAGCCCGCTCCCACAGCGGCACCCGAAGCGGTCAAAGACATTCTCCAAGAGAAGCTATCCCGTGAATGCGATGGGGATAAAGCGTGGTGGCGCGATTCAGGCACGCCCATACGAGGCGGCACCTTTACGTGGGCCGCTAGGTCTAGAGGCGCTCCCGTTATCTACGATCACCTTCGGGGCGGGCAAGCGCTTGACCAAGTGAATAGCCGGTTGCTCCAAACCCGGTCCTGTTTCTACGAGGACACCGCGGTTGTACCAGACATGGTGGAGTCCTGGGACGTTTCAGCAGATGGACTGACTTGGACATTGAAAGTCCGAAGCGACATCAAGTGGCATGACCAGCCGCCGGTCAATGGACGCGCCTTCACGTCTGCAGACATAGGTTGGACCATTGACCTCATAGCTACAGAAGGCGCGGAGCGCAGTGTTTGGGACAAGATGACTCATGAGGAACCAGACGCGCAAACCGTTATCCTTACACTTGAAGAAGTGCAACCAGATTTCCTCCTTTCTAATCTTGGCGCCCGTAGGTTTCTGATCATGCCTAGGGAAGTCTATGAAGCGAATGGTGATTTCAAAACGAATATGGTGGGCACCGGTCCCTTCATGCTTAAGACGTTTCAGTGGGGCGTTCTCAAGGAATTCGAAAGGAATCCGAACTGGCCAGAGATGGGTGCAGACGGTAAGTCCCTGCCCTATCTGGACACCATCAGGACTGTCTACGTTGATGACAACGCTTCGGAGATTGCGGCCATTCGGTCGGGGCAGATCGACCGATCGGCCCTGCAGACCGTGTTAAAGACCGATGCTGATTCACTGAAGGCAGAGTACCCTAAGGCTCGGTTTTCTCAGGATGTAACAGGATGTCCCTGGGGCGGCTGGATAAACCCACACCGAAAGCCTTTTGACGATGTTCGGGTGCGGAAAGCCATTGCGTTGGCCCTGGATCAAGAAGAGATGATCCAAGGCGCTCTGGACGGTGGAAGCGTTCCCACGGGTTTCCTTCCAGTTGCAATCACCGATTTCGCCTGGCCGATCTCCAAAGTAAAAGAGAAGTTTGTAGTTGATTTAGACGAGTCGAAGCGTCTCCTTGCGGAGGCAGGCTACGGCCCGGATAATCCTCTGAAATTTAAGCTCCATTCTGGTGAGACCGGTGGTGACAGCCGCAGGACAGAAGTTGCTCAGCAGCAACTGAAGCGTGTCGGCGTACAGGCCGAGATTGAGCTGTTGGAACTAAACAGTAGCTCCTACTTAAACCAGCGGGCGCTCGCAGAGGGCAAGTACGACTCCATGTGGGGAACTCAGTCGCCGTGCGAGTTCCGAGCATCCCGGTGGATGGGTACTCAGCTACTCAGCGACTCCTTCCAGAACTGCTGCGGGTTCAATTTCCCCGAGGTTGATAAGTTGGCCCGACAGCAGATGACCGAGCTAGATCCTGTGAAGCGCGGTGAGATCTTAAACACAATGCAGGACGTTGTGTTTGAATTGACCCCCTACTTCCCTACAGGAAGCCGTACGTACTTCCGGTATCAACATTGTAGGCTGAAGAATATGGCAGGTATTGGCTGGTACAATGCCCTCACCGGAATGAAGGAAGCGTGGAAAGACGAGACTAACTGCTAATAGCGCTCGTCGTAGTATCGAGAATAGGAAGGACCTGGCTAATGCCAGGTCCTTCCTTAATACAGGAACAGATGACGGCTTTGATTCAAGGGGTGTGTGCGTTTGCGCTAGACGGCGCCGCTAGTCAGACTGGTCACCCTCAGCATGGGCCCTGAACCGCGAGAGCAGACGGATGAGTTGTTCTTGGTCAGCTACACTAAAGTCCTTCCAGAGTTCGTCAGAAAACCGGAGAACGGCAGGGATCACGGTATTGAGACGGGCCTCCCCAGACCCCGTGAGTTGCGCATACGTTACACGGCGGTCAGTTGGATGCGCCTCACGCGTTACCCACTCTCGGCGTGCTAACCAGTCGATCTGTTTTGTAACGGCGGTGGTCGAAATGCTCATTAGTTTGCCAATGTCACTCATGGCCATCCGCTTACCATCTGCAACATAGAGCAGACGGACGACTGAATAATGCGCCGGCGTAAGGTTATACTGGGCGAGAAACTCTCCGAATGCATTGCTTCCAGCCCTGTAAGCTCGTCCCAGCGCTACATATGCCTTAACGGCTCTGATTTCAGTTGCGTCGGCCCACGGAAAAGCCAGCAGGTAATGGCCGGTAACCCAGTCTAGGAAGAGATCAGGTGAGAAATCTTCTTCTTCGCTCGTAGCCCTTGCAGTCATAATCGCTCCCTGCATATCGGTATAAGAAGCGTTCTTGACAACGCTCTGATGGTTAATGGTATCATTACCGATACTTGAAAATACAGAACCTAGTTCACTATATTTGGCTAGCACCTCATTTAGCTTGGAATATTAGGATTGCATAGACGAACTGCGAACTGAAAGAGAGCACTATGACGACTAATCAGAGCCCTTCAAGAGTCCTAAAGTTCGGAATCATCGGCTTAGGCCGGGCGGGCAGCGGCATGATGCAGCCGCTCAGCACGCATCCGTGCACGGAGCTGGCGGCGGTCGCGGAGCTCAAGAAGGATGCTCGTGACCTATTCGTCCGGGAGCACGGCGGCAAGGCTTATGACAGCGCAGAGGCGTTATGCGCTGATCCGGACATAGACGCTATCTACATCTCGACGCCCCATCAGTTTCACGCTCAGCATGCGGTTATGGCGGCAGAGCATGGTAAGCACGTGATCCTGGAGAAGCCCATTTCACTTTCCTTAGAAGACGCTGAAACCATTATTGAGGCAGTTGACCGCACCGGCATCAAGCTGATTATCGGCCATACCGCCAGCTACAATCCGGTTGTTAGCAAAATGCGGGAGATCATCGCCAGTGGAGAGTTGGGCAAGTTGGGCTTTGTGAACATCTCTGCTTACACGCCCTTCCTCTACCGGCCGCGTCGGCCCGAGGAGCTGGATACCTCGCTGGGTGGCGGCATCATCTACAATCAGGTGCCCCATCAAGTTGATACCGTCCGCCTTCTTGGCGGCGGCATGGTACGCAGCGTGCGTGCTGCAACTGGTAGGT
Source organism: Dehalococcoidia bacterium (assembly GCA_965220215.1). Lineage (GTDB taxonomy): Bacteria > Chloroflexota > Dehalococcoidia > SHYD01 > SHYD01 > CBDDEI01. Next base: position 1,329,830 of record OZ244809.1, on the reverse strand, counting down.
GGGACAGCAACCGCCCCACAGAAGGCGCGTCAGCGGTGTTCCTTGAGTTTGAAGACGGAGCTGCCGCTACTATGGTCTACAACGGGTACGACCACTTCGACTCCAACGAGTTCCGCATCAAGATTGGTGAGGGTCTCCAATACCAGCAGCCACAAGGGTATGCGAAGACACGGAAAGCCTTAGGGGCCGGCGCAAAGAGCCAGGCGGAAGAAACCGCACTGCTGGCCGCAATGGGGTATGGCGGCGCAAACCGTACCAGCATGGGCATGGGCCCCGGCGACATGTTCCAGGGCGAAATTGGCCTCACTATCGTGAGCTGTGAAAAAGGCGACATGCGCTTGGTTGCTGATGGCATTGTTGTCTATGACAACGAGGGTAAGCGCGACCTGCCCCTGACGGCTGGCCGCGGCCAGCCCGGTCGTGGCGACGTTATCGATGAGATTTACGAAGCTGTGGTCAATAACAAACCCCTTGTCCACGATGCTCGCTGGGGGTTGGCTACTCTTGAGGTCTGCCAAGGGATTCTGCAGTCGGCAAGAGAGCGTAAAGAGATTCACATGTCCCGCCAGGTTCCCCTACGAGAAGTTGAGGGTTCCTAACCTCCACCTACTTAGTAGCTGTTACACTACTTCAAGGAGCAGGCCATGCTAAGCAAAGAAGATAACGAGCTTCTCACCAGAATAGGTCCTAGCACAGCTATGGGAGAGATGGTCCGTCGCTACTGGCTGCCCTTCTATCTCTCAGCAGACCTGGAAGCAGATGGCCCGCCGCAACGGGTGCGCCTAATGGGCGAGGATCTTATCGTGTTCCGCGCTTCTTCCGGCCAGGTGGGCCTGGTGGGCAACCACTGCCCCCACCGCGGCGCTTCGCTCTTCTTCGGACGGAATGAAGAAGACGGCCTGCGCTGCGTCTACCACGGCTGGAAGTACGATGTGAGCGGCGCGTGCGTGGATATGCCGAACGAGCCTCCGGAGAGCAACTTTAAGCACAAGATCCAGCATACCGCCTACCGCGTACAGGAGCGGAATGGCATGTTGTGGACTTATATGGGTCCGGAAGAGAACCCACCGGAGCTACCAAGCCTAGAGTGGAATATGGTTCCAGAAGACCATGTCATCCTCTCCATCCGCATTGCGGAGAACAACTTTATGCAGCCTATTGAAGGTGAGTACGACTCCACCCACATAGGATTTTTGCATCAAGGAGCGTTCCGCCGTGAGGATAATCAATCCAAAATCCCCGGGTTCCTCGACTCTGTCCTGCGGCCTAAGCGCGGTTACCCTTATCCTGAAACGACGCGCGTTGGGTGGGGAGACATCGCCCGTGTCTTTAAGGCCCCCCGCTGGGAGATCTCCAATACAGATTACGGCGTTCTTGTAGGAACGCGTAGGGACTTAGATGACGGCCAGAACACCTACTGGCGCGTCTACCCATTCGTCATGCCATTCCACACCTTAATTCCTGCTGGCGGCGATGATCCTGTCTGGAGCGGGCATGCCTGGGTCCCTATGGATGATGAACACACCATCTGTATTTGCTGGACATACAGCACAACCCGCCCACTCAACGACGTGGACTTTGACCAGGCACGCTTCCAATACGGCGGGCTGGAACCGCTGCATGCTTCTGTGGATGCGTACCATCCGCCCAGCGCCAAGCCCTATGGGCGCTATTGGCCTAAGTGGGATAACAATAACGATTTCAACTACGACTACGCAGCGCAGCGGAGCGGTGCTCGGTTTTCCGGATTACCGGGCGTGTGGCCCCAGGACTCCGGCATGCAACAGAGTATGGGGTTCATCTACGACCGCACAAAGGAGCATCTGGGCACGGCAGACACCGGCCAAATTGCTATCCGCCGGCGGATGATCAACGCTGCTCGGGCGCTGCAGGAGCATGGCGATCCGCCTCCCGGTTCGCAGGATATAACTGCGGGCTCCATACGTCCCGTGTCTACGCTGCTGCCAACCAATGATCCCTCCTGGATGGAGTCTATTCAGGAGCGGCTTCAGGCCGGCGTGCCTGTCAAGCCCGGTAGCCTCCTCACGTAATATCTAGGTTTTGGCGCAGCTATCTTCGTAATTTCCTTTTCATAAAGTTGAGTAATAACCAAGCAAGGTTAATGTTATAAGGAGCAAAAGATGTTAACCAAAGAAGAGAATCAAGCCTTAACGCAGGTAGGGCAGGGTACCCTGATGGGTGATCTGGTCCGCCAGTATTGGGTTCCCTTCTATCTCTCAAAAGACTTAGAAGCAGATGGCCCGCCCCAGCGCGTGCGCGTGCTTGGGGAAAACCTGATCGTGTTCCGCGCTTCTTCTGGCCAGGTGGGTTTGGTGGGTAACCACTGCCCCCACCGTGGGGCCTCCCTCTTCTTTGCTCGGAATGAAGAAGACGGCCTTCGCTGCGTTTACCACGGCTGGAAGTACGATGTAAGCGGCGCATGTGTGGATATGCCCAATGAGCCGCCGGAGAGCAACTTCAAGCACAAGATCCAGCACACCGCCTACACGGTACGGGAGCGCAACGGCTTGCTGTGGGCCTACCTTGGCCCGTTGGAGACTCCGCCCGACCTTCCCCATGTTGAATGGAATATGGTTCCAGCCGAGAACGCGTACTACTCCATCCGCATAGCAGATGAGAACTTCATGCAAGCTATTGAGGGTGAATACGACAATACGCATAACGGCATCCTGCACCGTAGGTTCCCTACGCTCAATGACCCGTCGCCGGATATGGCAAAGACGGACGCTGGGTTTTTTCAGGGCAACTTCTTTAGATTGCGGCGGCTTCATGCAACCTTTTCCGTGATGGAGATGCCTTACGGCCTTCTTATTGGTGCAGCTCGGCCAATGGATGAAGAGAATAACTACTGGCGTACCTATCCCTTCTCCCTGCCCTTCTACACGCCCATTGCTGCCAGTGCAGATCGCGGCCAATTACAAGGCCACGCCTGGGTACCTATGGATGATCAGCGCACCATATGTGTGTGCTTCTCCTACAATCCAGACCGCGCGCTGAATGAGGAAGAACTACAGTCACTGAAGTATGGGACGGATGGCCTGCAGGCGTTGCATCCCACTGTAGATGTTTTTCATCCGGCCAGCGCAAAGCCCTACGGCCAGTATTGGCCCCGGTTAGACAACGACACTAACTACGGTCTTGATTATGAGGCGCAGAAGAAGATACGCTACTCTGGCCTGCCGGGCACTTGGCCTCAGGATTCTGGTATGCAGCAGAGTATGGGCTATATTTATGACCGCACTAAGGAGCACTTAGGCACTGCGGATACCGGCCAGATAGCCATCCGCCGCAGGCTTCTTAATGCGGCGCGCACACTGCGTGAGCAGGGGACTCCTCCGCCCGGGGCAATGGAGCCAGAAGTCTACTTCCACCGGCCCACCGAGGCAATTATCCCGAAATCAGAAGTGAACTGGGTTGATGCCATTGCAGATCTGCGCAGAGCGGGAGGGCCGTTCCTTAACTACCAGACCAGGGTCCCGCGAGAAAGCTAACAAGCAATAGCAGACGCTCAATGAGAGGGTCACGTAAGCGTAGCAGCCGGCTAATGAAGGAGTGATGCAATGCTGACTATAGAGCAAAACGAGTACTTAACCCAGGTGGGCACTGGAACTCCTATGGGCGATCTCGTTCGTCAGTACTGGATTCCTTTCTACCTGAGTAAAGCGCTGGAGGCCGATGGCCCCCCGCAGCGGGTGCGTTTGATGGGGGAAAACCTCATCGTGTTCCGCGCTTCTTCTGGCCAAGTGGGCCTAATGGGCAACCACTGCCCCCACCGCGGCGCCTCGCTCTTCTTCGGACGGAATGAAGAAGAGGGGATCCGCTGCGTCTATCACGGCTGGAAGTACGATGTGAGCGGCGCGTGCGTGGATATGCCGAACGAGCCGCCGGAGAGCAACTTTAAGCACAAGATCCAGCACACCGCCTACCCCGTAGAGGAGCGGAATAACATGTTGTGGACCTATATGGGCCCGGAGGAGAACCCACCGGAGTTGCCTAACTTTGAGTGGAATACCGTTCCCACGAGTCAGGCCTTCTACTCTATCCGCATCGCAGACAACAATTTTATGCAGCCCATAGAAGGCGAATATGACAGCACCCACATCGGGTTTCTTCACCAGGGCGCATACAACACTGAGGTAGAGCCAGACTTTGTGGGGAAAGTGCTCCGCCCCAACCGGAAATCGGACAATAGTTGGACATGGGGTTCTATTGCCCGACAACACAAGACCCCCCGCTGGGAAGTGACAGAGACAGACTACGGTGTGCTCATTGGCAGCCGACGTGACTTAGACGATGGAGAGAACACCTACTGGCGCATCTATCCCTTTGGCATGCCATTCCATACGAGTATCCCGGCAGGCGGGCCTGATACCCTTTGGTCCGGCCATGCCTGGGTACCCATGGATGACGAGCATACTATTTGCGTGATGTGGACCTACCACCCAACCCGTGATCTCACCGAGCAGGAGATCGAAAGCATGAGGTATCAGAGAGATGGGCTGGAAACGCTGCATCCCTCCGAAGGTAACTTCCACCCGGTTACAGCCAGGCCGTACGCGCAGTACTGGCCCAAGTGGGATAACGACAACAGCTTCAACTTCGACTACGCAGCACAGCAGAAGGGCCTCCGGTTTTCCGGCCTACCGGGCTTCTGGCCTCAAGACTCGGGAATGCAGCAGAGCATGGGTTTTATCTACGACCGCTCTAAAGAGCACCTCGGCACGTCTGATAGCGGACAAATTGCCATACGGCGTCGCATGCTCAACGCCGCACGAGCGTTGCGGGAGCATGGTATTCCGCCAGCAAGCGCCGCGAATTCAGGCGCGTATCATTACCGCCCCATTTCCGTAGTCCTTCCTACGAGCTCCACGGGCGCGTGGGTTGAACAGGTACAAGATCTGCACAAAGCCGGGGGGCCTGTTCACCCAGAGGCGCGGCGATAGTATGTGTATAGAAGTTGGGATAGGGGAGGTGTTACGATAGCGACTCTCCACCGGAAGCCAGAAGGTCATCGGCAACGCTCAACCGCCTTCTGATGGCGGACACGTATCAAGCAAGAAGCTAGCGGTTAAGAAAGGGGCAACACTATGCTCACAAAGGAACAAAACGAGCTGCTAACCCAGGTAGGTTCCAGCACTCCTATGGGTGAATTGATGCGCCAGTACTGGATACCTTTCTACTTGAGCAATGATCTGGAAGCCGATGGCCCGCCACAGCGAGTACGTCTGCTAGGGGAAGACCTCATCGTGTTCCGGGCTACTTCCGGCCAGGTGGGCCTGGTGGGCAACCACTGTCCGCACCGCGGCGCCTCCCTCTTCTTCGCACGGAATGAAGAAGACGGCCTGCGTTGCGTCTACCACGGCTGGAAGTACGATGTGAGCGGCGCGTGCGTGGACATGCCCAACGAGCCGCCGGAGAGCAACTTCAAGCACAAGATCCAGCACACCGCGTATCCCGTCCAGGAACGAAATGGGATTCTTTGGACGTATATGGGTCAGAGTGCGGACCTGCCGGAACTGCCTAACTTTGAATGGAACTCAGTGCCGACTGACCAAGTGCACTATTCCATCCGCATTGCAGACAACAATTTCATGCAGCCCATTGAGGGCGAGTACGACACGACCCACATTGGCTTCCTGCACCAGGGGAACCAGAACGAGCAAGCAGACTTGAGCTTTATCGAGAGTGTGCTGCGTCCTCAGGGCAAATACGAGAAGGGTTGGACGTGGAATGAAATTGGCCGCCGCTACAAGGCTCCCCGCTGGGAGACGGCCGATACCGACTACGGCGTCTTGGTTGGCAGCCGGCGAGACCTGGAGAACGGCGAAAGCTATTGGCGGATCTATCCCTTTGCTATGCCCTTCCACACGTTGATCCCTGGCGGCGGGCCGGAGCCCATGTGGTCGGGACATGCCTGGGTGCCGATGGACGACGAGCATACCATCTGCCTCTGCTGGACGTTCCATGCGCTCCGCCCCCTCACAGAGAAAGAGGTGAAAAACCTCGAACGGCCAGCCAATGGACTGGAGGCGCTTCACGCTTCAAGAGACATCTACCATCCCCCTTCCGCTAAGCCGTACGGGCAGTACTGGCCCAAGTGGGACAACGCTAACAGCTTTAACTTTGACTACTCGGCACAGCAGAGGGGTGTTCGGTTCTCCGGCCTACCCGGCACCTGGCCCCAGGACTCCGGCATGCAGCAGAGCATGGGCTTTGTTTACGACCGGACTAAGGAGCACCTCGGCACTTCGGACAGCGGGCAGATCCAGATTCGTAGGCGGCTGACGAACGCGGCTATCGCGCTGCGTGAAGCCGGCACACCTCCGCCAGGAGTCACGACTCCTGACGCCTACTACATGCGGCCGATTTCCACTATCCTGCCCAATACGGCGCCCTGGGTTGATAGCATCAAGAAGATGCAAGTGGCGGGCGTACCGCTTCATCCCGCCATTTTGAACAACCGGATGCGGTAAGGGCTCAATGCAGCCATAGCCATAGAAAGAAAGTGAGGATATCGCATGGTCACTTTACAGCACACCATAGATCGTCCACTTAGCTCGCTCTTCGACTACGAGAAGGGACGTGTTTCAAGAGAGATGTACGTTAACGAGGCCATCTACCAGCAGGAGTTGGAGCAGATCTTTGCCCGCTGCTGGCTCTTCATTGGCCACGAAAGCCAGGTTCCGAACCCTGGCGACTTCGTCATCACCCGCATGGGCGAAGAAGAAGTCATCATGGTGCGTGACCGCAAGGACAAGAAGATCCACGCCTTCCTCAACTCCTGCCGCCACAAGGGCATGAAGGTATGCCGTTACGACGACGGCAACACCCTCGTCTTCACCTGCCCCTTCCACGGCTGGAGCTACGATACCGACGGCCGTCTGGTGGGCGTGGCCTACTTCGCCGATGCTTACAACGGCGAGCTCGATAAGAGCAAGTGGGGCCTCCATGAGGTCGCTCAGCTAGAGAACTACTATGGCTCCATCTGGGCTACCTGGGATGCCAAAGCGCCCTCCTTCCTGGACTACATAGGTGCGCTTGCCCCAAGCCTACGTCATTGCATGCAGAGCACTGATGGCGAAGATAACGGCATTGAAGTGTTCAAGCCAACGATGAAGTGGCGTATCCCCACCAACTGGAAATTTGCTGCCTTCAGCTTTGCAGCGGATCGGACTCATGCGGCTATGACGCATCGCTCCGTCCGAACGGCAATGCTGGGCCCGGATGGAGAGGGCGGCTCGGACCAGGGCGTTAACAGAGTCCCGTTCCCCGCTGAAGACATCACCATGGGCAGCCACGATCTGGGTCACGGCGCAAACTTTAAGCTGTACCATCAGCCCGGCCTGCCTGAATACGCCGAGAGCTGGTGGGAACCCGAAGTAGACGCATACTACAAGGAAACCCACGCCAAGAAGGCGGAGAAGTACGCGAACGAGGTCCTGCCAGGCGGCGGCCACGGTGGCGGACATTTTGCCATCTTCCCCAACGTCGTTGTCGACAACTGGCGCATTCTCCCGTGGCACCCTCACGGCGTCGGCGTGTGCGAAAACTGGCGGCTATTCCAAATCGATAAGAACGCTCCCAAGCACGTGAAAGACGCGGAGCGACACTGGGTCTTGCGTGTCTCTGGTCCGACAGGAATGGTTGAGTCCGATGATATGGAGAACTGGAATTACGCTTTCCCTGCGAGCTTAGGCACGATTGCTCAGCGGTTGCCCTACAACTTCGAGATGGGGATTGGTCGTAGTCATAAAGATGACCGGCTGCCTACGTTCTCTGTGAAGGAAGGGCCATCAGAAGAGCCGGCCCGAGCCCGCTTTAGCCGGTGGCTAGCCTTTATGGAAGCGAAGAGTTGGGATGATCTCTATCCCATAAACAAGACCGGCAACAACAAGCTGTTTAGGTAGGCGTGTATTCAAAGGGTCGTCAACAGCACCCGTAAGCGCGTAGTTTTAAGAAGGTGAACCATGCTCACAAAAGAACAGAATGAGCTTTTAACCCAAATCAGCCCCGCTACGCCTATGGGCGATCTGATGCGTCAGTATTGGATTCCGTTCTATCTGAGCGATGACCTTGAGTCCGATGGCCCTCCGCAACGGGTGCGCCTGCTAGGGGAAAACCTCATCGTTTTCCGCGCCAGTTCCGGCCAGGTGGGGCTAGTGGGCAACCACTGCCCCCACCGGGGCGCCTCCCTCTTCTTCGGACGGAATGAAGAAGACGGCCTGCGCTGCGTCTACCACGGCTGGAAGTACGATGTGACCGGCGCGTGCGTGGATATGCCTAACGAGCCGCCGGAGAGCAACTTCAAGCACAAGATCCAGCACACCGCCTATCCCGTTCGGGAGCGGAACGGCATGCTCTGGACCTACATGGGCCCCTTAGAGAATCCGCCGGAACTACCTAACTTTGAATGGAATACAGTACCGCGTGACCAGGTGCACTACTCCATTCGCATTGCAGACAACAACTTTATGCAGCCCATTGAGGGTGAGTACGACTCCACCCACATCGGCTTCCTGCACCAAGGGATACTAAATGATCAGGACCCGAATTTCGTCGACAATGTACTGCGCCCAAAGCGTACCTATGACAAGAACTGGACCTGGTTTGAGATTGCGCGACAGTACAAGGCGCCTAAGTGGGAAGTAGCGGATACAGACTACGGTACGCTCATTGGCAGCCGCCGTGATTTAGGAGATGGAGAAACCACATACTGGCGTATCTATCCCTTTGCCCTGCCTTTCCATACGCTCATACCTTCAGGTGGTCAGGATGCGAATTGGTCTGGCCACGCTTGGGTGCCTATGGATGATGAGCACACAATTTGCGTCTGCTGGACCTACAACGCGGAACGCCCCCTTACCGAAACCGAGCTACAGCACTTACGGCGTCCGCCTAACAACTTGGAAGGGCTACACGCGTCTGAAGACATCTTCTATCCCCCCTCGGCTAAGCCTTACGGCCAGTACTGGCCCAGGTGGGATAACGATAACAACTTCAACTTGGACTATGAAGCGCAGACGAACGGTACCCGGTTTACTGGACTGCCCGGCGTATGGCCCCAGGACTCCGGTATGCAGCAGAGCATGGGCTACGTTTATGACCGGACTAAGGAGCACCTCGGCACCTCAGACACTGGCCAGATAGCGATTCGGCGCAGGCTTATGCAAGCTGCCCAAGCGTTGCGGACAAATGGTACGCCCCCGCCAGGGGCCACTAACCCAGACTCCTTCTACATGCGTCCTATTTCAGTCTTGCTTCCCACAGATACGCAATCTTGGGTGGAAGCCGTGACTGAATTACACAAAGCCGGGGGCCCCGTTCATCCAGCCGCTTGGAAGTAAGTAATAGCAGCCCAAGACGCTAGTTTTCTAAAAGCAAAAAGCGGGGGATGCGGGAGCCATGATAAGCGCGCCTAGTATCCCCCGCTTTTATTACGGCTGGGTTATAGTCGCGGTCTGCGGCTTGGTTAACCTTGCCACCGGCATTCTTCCCCCATCACTCGGGATTCTGCTCCTGCCCATGCAACGTGAATTGGGTTGGAGCCAGGCTACCATCATCCTTGCCACTACCATCTCTACCCTACTAGGCGCTTTGGTGCGTCCCATTCTTGGCCCGTATATAGATAGATATGGCGGCAGGGTACTGATGTCGGCAGGCGCCATTGTTGGCGGCGTTGCCATCATGCTCTCCGGCCAGTCCGTTGAACCCTGGCATTTCTATCTGTTCTACGGCGTCCTTGGCGTTACCGTTGTCCAGAATGTAGGTTCCCAGACCACCGGCGTGATTGTGGCTAAGTGGTTTGTCGCCATGCGCGGGCGAGCGCTGGGCTTTGCAGCCACTGGCATCTCTATGGGCTCCTTTGTAGGTGTTGTGATTGTAACCACTACATTGGAGCTGGTAGGTTGGCGACTCTGCCTAGCCATCTTAGGGATGGTCATCATATTTGTCATTGGTGTGCCCTCAGTCCTCTTTATGCGTAGAGACCCTGAATCAATGGGCCTGCTTCCGGACGGCGCGGAGACTGCGTCGAGCAACAGCGCCAACGTTGGCACTGAGACACAACCTACGCCTCAGATGGAAGAGCAGTCTTGGACGCCACGACAAGTGCTGCGTTCAAGGGATTTCTGGTTCATCCTTCTGGCAATGGTTTTTGCTACCTTCCCAACGTCAGGCTATTTTATTCACACTATTCCCTACCTTCAGGGCCAGCAGGGGTTTGGCACAGAGGCCAATGTGGCCTGGAGCATCTGGTTTATCTTCTCCACTATCTCAAAGGTTGTGTGGGGCTTTATCACAGAGTGGTTTCCTGCGCGCATTAGTTGCGCCATAAGCTATATTGGTGAGGGCGCGGCTATGGTCATCCTGCTTTTCATAGGTAGAAGTGTGCCGCTCCTCTTTCTTTGGGCATTCGTTGGCGGGTTCTTTCATGGCCCTGGTCCGCAGCTGCAAAACCTCATCTTTGCGGACTATTATGGCCGCCGCTATTTAGGAACCATCCGAGGGTTTTCCTCAATGCCGATAATCTTTACCAGTGCTAGCGGCCCCCTTGTCGCCGCGTTCCTCTTCCAGAGCACTGGTTCCTACTGGGCGGTATGGGCGCTCTTTGCCGCTACCTTCTTCTTAGGAGGACTACTAGTCTTGCTGGCAGGCGCACCAAAAAATAGAGCACCAGTTCCTGCAGTGTCACAGGGAGCGAGGGGCTAATTGGCTGGTAGAGTAGCGTGAAACTGGAGTAGTTCTTCGCAACCACACAATAGGCAAAGGACAACAAATAATGACAACAAAGCCGAAGATACGAGTTGGTCTGGTAGGAGCCCATGTAGGCAGAGGGTGGGGAATGGCCAGCCATGTTCCTGCCTTGCTCAACCTACCAGAGTACGAACTTGTTGCCGTCTGCACCGCTCATGAAGAGACCGCGCGTGAGTCGGCTGCTGCAGTGGGTGCCCGCCTAGCCTTTTGGGACTACCACGAGATGGTCCGGCACCCGGACATCGATGTTGTTTCGGTTGCCATCCGGGTCTTGTGGCACAAGGAAGTAGCAGAAGCCGCCATAGAGGAGGGCAAGCACATCTATTGCGAGTGGCCGCTGGCAATAACCCCGGAACAGGCCGAAGAGATGGCCGCTGCCGCCAACGCGAAGGGCGTTCACTCTATGGTTGGGTTACAGGGGAGATACGCAGCATGGGTGCAGCGGGTTCGAGAGCTTATTGCTGAGGGCTACCTGGGCAAGGTGCTCTACGTAGATGCGCGCATGTTTATGGGTGCGGCCTACCGGTCTCCCAGCCTCACGTGGGCGGCGCAGCGTTCCAATGGCAATCACATCTTGACCATTCAGGGCGGCCACATCACCGACATGCTCTTCTCCATCTTTGGCGAACTTACCGAGGTTTCTGCGCAGATTGGCACACAAGTCCCCATCTGGAACTTTGCGGAAACCGGGGAGTCCATTGAGGTGGATGTCCCTGACTATGTGATGTTCAACGGCCTGACGGCTAGCGGCGCACGTATTGCTGCACATATGGCATACGTTGCGGCGGGTGCGACAGGCTGGCGCCTGGAGATTTACGGTGACGAGGGCACTATCATTGCGACTTCCCCTACTGTGGGGCACCTGATCCCCAACCAGCTGCAGGGAGTACGCAAGGGAGAGCAGGAACTGCAGGACTTGGAAGTTCCTAGCCGGTTGTTTACTGCGCCCGAATCCGTGCCGCATACTTCGGCGCTGCACATTGCAGGCCTCTACCAGCGCTTTGCAGAGGCTATTCAGCAGAATAAGAGAATGGATCCGGACTTTAACTGGGCCGTGAAGCGGTATAGGATGCTGCAAGCATTGGAACGGTCGTCGGATGAAGGGAAACGCATTGCGGTGCCGGCTTGGGAGGCGCTGTGATCGTGTTCTCGGTGCTCAGGTAGCGTATGCCGCAATGAGCTGAGATAGGATACTTCACCAGGTTGGTTTCTTGAATGGCTATTGTTATAATTCGTCAGAATCCAAATTCTGCTTCCGCTGGATGAGGATTGCTGGTATTAGAGGCAGAAGCAGTGATGGATACAAGGAGCAGACTATGACTCTCGAAGAGTATCTTGCTATCCCCTACGTGTTAGTAGTCGAATCGTTTGAAGGCCCTGATGGGGAGTGGCAACGTCGCGCCTCATATCCCGAATTGCCGGACTGCGTAGTAGAAGGTTTCTGGGCGGTAGACATCATTGCGGAACTAGAAGAGCTGCGGGTGCGGCGCATAATGGAATTGCTGCAAGAAGGCGAAACGGTTCCCGTGCCGCGACCACCGCTGCGCTCCTCTCTGCCCGCGTTGAACAAGGAACAGCTTGAGTTTACCAAGTGGCTTGTTGATCACGGGCACATCACCGATCAGCATTGAAGTAAAGATTTGCGATAACGCGTAGACGGTTGCTAAGGTTTTGTAGCAGCTAAAGATAAAGATAGTACGGAGGTTACTCATGGCAGATACCCTTGTTACCGCGGTGGAAGGGCCTCGTGGTAAGGCCGAGATCTATGAAATTGCTAAGCCGGAGCCGAGCGGTGGCCAGCGGTTTGTCTATACCATTCGCTTCAACTCCACGGAGACGGAGTGCCTGTCCTTGGGCGAGGCATACATTACCGCTGGAGAGTTGGCGGGCGTTAAAACGTAGAGGAGGCCAACTAAGCGGGGCCTGGACTCTGTAACCACACTGACTATAGCCAGCTATGCCACTCTGGCGCATGAGTCTGCTAAGGGGTTAGAGAAAATCCCATCCCCAGTAATTCACAAACCTCAGTGGAATCGGCATAGCTCCTGTTCCCTCCTATGATTATTCAGACAGGGGGAAGGAATAGGAGCCTTCTTTATGTATGAGCTACGCGAGAAGTGCGTCTTATGGTGAGTAGCGGCAAGGAGGGGTTAATAGCTACCTAGAGCTAGGTAAGTGCTAAGAGGGCATGAAGATTTATTGGGGCTGGTGGATTGTTCTCATTTGCCTGCTCGCGCAGATTGTTGGTTCGGGGTCTGCGGGGTATGTTTTTAGCACGCTCGTGGTGCCCATGGAGCAGGACCTCGGGTGGAACCGGGCCACCATCTACTTAGCACTTTCCCTTGGCACTGTGACGGGTAACCTTATCTCCCCTATTCTAGGTCCGCTCTTCGACAAATATGGGGCGCGTGTAATGATGGCGCTAAGCGCGGGCTTTGGTGGCATTTGCGCTGCGGCCGTGGGAGGCATCGCCCATCCTTGGCAATACTTTGCCCTTCTAGGGCTGGGCGTAGCCATCACTCGCCCTGCTTTGCAGATTCTTGGGCCGCGCACCGTTGCCGCAAATTGGTTCCTTAGAAAGCGTCCAACAGCCTTTGCTCTTCTGACCTCGGGCACGCCTATCTCAGGCATAGTGTTGGTGCCAATCGCTGTCTGGATGATTGTGTCGCTGGGCTGGCGAAGTGTTTGGATCGCCATGGGCCTACTAGAGGCGTGTTTGATTGCACCGCTTGCCTGGCTCGTCATTCGCAGGCATCCAGAAGAGCTTGGCCTGCGCCCAGACGGGGAAACTACCCCGGCAGCAGCCGAAAGCGCGTTTGAGGCCTCAGAACAGCGGAGGGACAATTCCTGGACACCGAAGCTGGCGCTGAAAACTAAAGCGTTCTGGTTGCTCATCTTGGGCTTCTTGCTTATATCTTTCCCCTCTTCTACCGTCCTAGTCCACTTAGTGCCTTTCTGGCTTGATAAAGGGCTGTCACAAGCCGAGGCTACCGGATTGTTTAGTCTGTACGCATTTGTAGCCCTAATGGGTAGACCGCTCTGGGCCATGCTCGTGACCAAATTTGGTGTCCACCGCTGCCTCATTGCTTTTGCCGTTTGCTACAGCGCTTCCATGGTGTTGCTCACGTTCACTACAGGGCTGGTGTGGGTAGCTTTCGCGGCGTTTTGGCAGGCGGTGATAATAGGCGGCTACGGTCAATTGCAGGCACAGGTGCTGCCTGACTACTTTGGCCGGCGCTATGTTGGAACGCTGACAGGGTATAGCAGTTTTCTCATATTGCCCGCTATGGCTTCTAGCCCGTTTATTACCGCGCTTCTTCATGACGCAAGAAAGAGCTACTTTATTCCTTTTTCGGCTTACAGCATTTCGGCCATGCTCGCCATTATCTGCTTCTTTTTTGCTTGGCGGCCAACGACTCCGGGAGAGACAGCCCAGACTTCGACTGCCACGCTACAGTAAGCCTAGACGTTGCTCAGCAGGCGTACCGAAGAAGCTAATCCGCTGCGGCTGTAAGGTGGATTCTTCGCTTGGCTCAGAATGACAGTACGATGTGCGCTCAATGTAGACGTGCTCCGCTTCCAGCGTTTCCCCCACTCGTAACTACGCAAAGGAGTAGCGCGGTTCCTGCCGTCTGTCTGTCGGCGACCCAGGATTGAGGAAGAATCCAATCCGCTACGGTTGTCAGAGTGGATTCTTCGCTTGGCTCAGAATGACAGTAAGGTGGGCGCTCGAAGTAGACGTGCTCCGCTTCCAGCGTCTCCCCTGCTCGTAACCACGCAACAGCTCGTTCTGCATCGTAGTCACATCACACAGGCAGGCGAGTTCTACGTCACGGCGCCAGCAGCCGGGGCCTAGAGGCGTAACGGAAGAGGGGTCCCGCCGGCAGAATCAGCGGCTCCGTACAGAGCAATCGATTCTATCTCTGCTCGCTTACTCATTAAGTGGTTCTTGAGGGTATTAGCGGCTGGAGAAACCTCACCCGTAGACCAAGCCAGATACCACGATGAGCGAATAGGAAATCCCTCGACGGATAGAATAGACACCTCCTTGCCCAACGCGCGAGCGGAGACAGCGTAATAGGGTAAGGCTGTTATGCCCATACCGCTGCGCACTGCGTTGAGTTGCGTTTCCGCCCCAGAGGCTTCCCAACCAAACTGAAGGGAAACACCTGCTTCTGCTGCCTTCTGCTCCAGAATCTCTCGGATCGAGTTGTTGTGTCTCGTTGGGTTCATTATGAGCGGCTCGTTGCTCAGTGTATGGAACGGGTGGGGCGTTTGGCCTTCTAGCGCATGACCCGGAGGGCCCACGAGGACGAGGTCCCGTTCGGCCCACCGCAGTCTAGTGGTATGGGGGTCACCGATGGGAGAGCTAGTTACTGCGAGGTCGATGTGCCCCTTTCCTAGTAACTCCGTCAACGTATCGTCGATGCCTATCTTGGTAGATACGTTAATGCCAGGAAACTCCAACCGAAAGGATGCGAGCAGCATAGGAAACAGCTCCTGGTAGAAAAGTGGGCTGCAACCCAAGGCGACGCTGCCCTCCTCTCCTCGCTTGAGTGACTCGAGCTCCCCCAGAGCGTCCTCCAAACGGGCAAGAACCTCCTCGACTGCGGTCAGGAGGCGGGAGCCACCCTCGGTCAGGCGCGCCGGCCTCGCGGGTGCACGGTCAAACAGGCTAATCCCCAATACGTGCTCAAGGGACTTAATGTGTTCAGAAACCGATGGCTCGGATAGCGAAAGGACTTCGGCGGCTTTGGTAAAGCTCCCTTCATGAGCTATGGTCGCGAAGGTCTTTAATTGATGCAGGCTAAAGGAATAAGAACGCATAGCGGAGCTCCTCCTAGCAGGCCAAAAGCCAACATAACTATGATAGGAATATCTTATCTACTTCATAGGTTATTGGATATTGCCTTTTTCTTCATTACTATGTCAAGCTCGGACATTAACTATCGGTGCTATTTCAGCTAGGTGTTGCGCAGGTTCATGTGAAGAGGAGGAAAAACCAATGTCTCTGCTTACTGAGTTGAAGGAGTTTGTTGGAGGCTGGCCCGGGGGCTACAAGAAAATGGAGCGTGGTACCCAAGGTAGATGGGAACCTCCGCCTTTCCGGCAGCCGACTGATCCTCGAGACCGCCGCAGCCGTATTCCAGCACTAGGACACAAGGAGTACTGGTACCCCGCTTTGCCGGCTAAGGATGTCGGTTGGAAGAAGCCATCAGTGCTTAGGATGCTAGGCGAGGATCTGGTCTTCTTTCATGGTGAAGATGGCGATGTGAAGGCGCTGGAAGATGTTTGTCCCCACCGTGGCGTGTATCTTTCCTTTGGCGACAGCTTCTACAAGGGGTTCCTGACTTGTAAGTACCACGGCGCGACCTATGATGGCGAGGGCAACTGCGTTGCTTTCATTGCCGAAGGGCCGGACTCTCAAGCTGTGGGCAAGCTGAAGGCGCGTGCCTATCCCACGGTAACGCTTTTAGGCATGGTATTTGTATGGATGGGCGTAGGTGAGCCGGTGGACCCTAAAGAGGACATCCCGCCGGAGATGTTCGAGCCGCACAATATCCATAGGCCTACTTTCGTAATGTTCCCCTGCAACTGGATACTCACTTTAG
Organism: Dehalococcoidia bacterium; assembly: GCA_965220215.1. Classification (GTDB taxonomy): domain Bacteria; phylum Chloroflexota; class Dehalococcoidia; order SHYD01; family SHYD01; genus CBDDEI01. Next base: position 1,313,445 of record OZ244809.1, on the reverse strand, counting down.
AGAACACCAACGACTCCCATGTCAGCTTTGTCCACCGCAACGCAATTACCATCCTTTTCGGCGGTGGTAAGGCCATCAGTTCCCCTCGCACACCATTCGGCAACAGGACGCAGATCATCGACGACCACGCCGTGTGGTACAAGAATGATGGGACCAAGCCGAGGGTTGACCGCTACTACTATGACGAAAATGGAGACATTCCTTACCAGATGTACTATCCGGGCGTAAAGGGGGTGTGGCCCCTGCACCGCTGGCGCCTGCTTTGGACGTGGATTGCGGACAGGAAGAGGAAACGTAATCGTGAAAACCAGGCGGCTAAACTTAACACGGTGCAGAATGAAGCCAACCGGTGGAATGGTACCTGTCTACCCGGCATGTCCCGTACCGCAGGAGCCAACCCGAACTTTAGGGACACCCGCTGGCCCGTCCCCGTAGAGGCGAGCCTCACCCGCATGATCTACCTGAACGTGGAGCGGTACTCCTCGCCACCAAACCCGTGGACACGCTTTACGAGTCACATAACGTGGCCTTTACGGAACTTTGTGAAGAACTTCAACTTCCGGAGCCAGGATATCTATGCTGAAATGACCGGACAGTACGATAAGCCCGAGTTTCTGTTGTCCACCGACACGTTTGTGATTGCTACCCGCAGGCTTTTAGCTGACTACGCGCGGGGTGTCAAACCCTCTGAGCCTGAGCTGGCAATGGAGGATGTAGGCGAGAAGAACGCCCAGGAAGTTGAACAGCAGGTGCTTGAAATTGCCGAAACAAGGAAGAGCGCGAATGTGGAGGAAATCAAAGAGAAGATTCTTGAGCGGCCATAACGCAGCGCTCATTTTTGCTCACAAAATCAGATACCGGACACCAACTTCTCGATAAGTCGTCTTAGCATCTGCAGGTCAAGCGGGTGCATCTACAAGCTAGAGTTACTAAAGCGCGGATGTCTTAGGAGGATTAAGTGAAACGAATTGGTAGTGCGCTCACGAGTTTAGTAGTGTTAGTGAGTTTAGTAACCTTGGCTTGTACGGCGCCAACAGCAGAGCAGCCGGCTCCAGCCGCGCCCGCTTCTTCCGAACAAGCTCAGCCAAAAACTGACGATGCTATGGCGAAGACAGACGATGCTATGGCGAAGACAGACGATGCTATGGCGAAGACGGAAAAGGCTATGCCGATACCTGGCCAGCCGATACCTGGGGGAACGCTCAACTTACTCTACAACGACGATCCCCAAGACTTTGATGTGACCTACAACGGTCAGTCGGGCACCAATGGCGATAGCAACAAGATCGCCTACGACAGCCTGCTATCCTATAAGTTCACTCCCGGGGCGAAGGCCGACTACTGGCATAGTAACCTGGGACCCAGGCTTGCAGAGAGCTGGAAGGCTTCCCCAGACGCGAAGTCCTTCACCTTCCAGCTACGCAAGGGTGTCAAGTGGGCTGATAGTGCCCCGGTAAACGGCCGGGAGCTTAATTCTAATGATGTGAAGTTTAGCTACGAGTACCTGGCCCGCTTTGGTGAGTTTAAGGACCTGCCTAGGAGCCAGCAAGGCTTTGCATTTGAGGGAATGACAGGTATCGAGACACCTGATCCGTACACCGTAGTGGTCAGCTTTAAGCAGGGCTTTGCGCCCTTTCCAAAATGGGCAGCCTCTGGATTGACCCCGATAATGCCCCGAGAGATTTATGATGCGGACGGCCACCTTAAGGACAACCAGGTGGGTACAGGTGCGCATCAGCTGAATAGAGAAGCAACGCAGTCGGGCAGCGTCTGGGTCTTTTCGAAGAATCCCACCTATTGGAATCCAGGAAAGCCCTATCTGGACGAGGTGCGGGGCATCATTGTCAAGGATTCAGCCACCGCCCACGCCGCCTTCCAGACGAAGCAGGTGGACATCCTTGCCGTCGATGAATTGACTGCCACTGACATTGCTGGCACCATCCCAGACGCGATCCGATACGACTACCCAGGAAACGGTTACTTTATATGGATGTTCACGAAGAAAGGCCCCACCGAGGACTTCAAAGTTCGGCAAGCCATTTCGTTGGCCATCAATCCAGATGACTTCATTAATGGGCCCGGCCAAGGCCTTGGCCGGTGGTCCTTAGGCGTGGAAGTTCCGCTGTTCGACCTCTTTAGCCAAGAGGAAGTGAAGAAGCTTCGGCCTTACAACCCCGAGAAGGCCAAGCAGCTCATAAAAGAGGCTGGGTACGCAGACGGGGTTGATATAGAAATGACGTACTCTACTAGCAGCGGCCAAACCTGGATTTCTATGGCTGAGCTAGCGCAGGCTCAATTGAAGGAAATAGGCGTCAACCTAGTCTTGAAGGGAAGCGCCTATTTGGAGAGCGCAAAAACCAGGCAAGAGCACAATTTCCAGATGAACCTGATTACCATACGCTCACGCATCGACACGGACGGGGTGCTCTTCCCGACTTTCTTCCCCGGCCTGCGGACGAACTATGCTGAGGTAGACGATCCCGTACTGACCAAACTACTGACCGACCAGCGCAGTGAGGTAGATCCGGCTAAGCGGCGTGAGTTGCATCGCGAGGCGGTCATCTACGTTACTACGAAGGTGACTCCACTCGTCAACCTCTACGGCCGCAACAGCACTACCTTTTGGCAGCCGTACCTAAGGAAATATGCCCCCCATCTGGACAACCGTTACTTTGAAGAAATATGGCTAGAAAAATAGGGCTACCTAAACGACCGCTTACGCCGGAGACTGTCATTAGATAAAAAACGGCATTGACGAGCCTAGAGCTTTGGGCTTGCGTAAGCCTAAGTACTAAGTATTGAGGAGAGTATGGTGGGAGATCTACTAGCAGGGAAGGTCGCCATCGTAACAGGCGGAGGCAGAGGCGTCGGCAGAGAGCACGCCTTGGCCCTGGCGGCCGAGGGCGCGCGGGTCGTAGTGAACGACTTGGGCGGTGGCCGCCAGGGTGGCGGGAGTTCACAGGAAGTAGCAGATAAGGTGGTGGAGGAGATCCGCGCCAAGGGCGGCGAGGCGGTGGCTAGCTATGAATCCGTGGCCGACTACAAGGCGTCGGAACAAATCATACAGCGCGCGCTGAACGCCTTTGGACGCTTGGACATTCTAGTGAACAACGCCGGCGTGTTTCGCAGTGGCTTCATCGAGGACCTCGACGAGGACGACTTTGACACAGTAATAGACGTCCACGTGAAAGGCACGTTCAATCTGTGTAGGCATGCTGTTCCCATTTTCAAGGAGCAGCGCTCCGGTCGCATCCTTAACACCGCCTCCAATCAATGGCGGGCGCCCGACGGAGGAGTAGTCTACTCGGCCGCTAAGGGCGCTATCGTCAGCATCACCTGGGACTTGGCGTGGGAGCTGTATCCCTTCGGGGTTACGGTAAACGCAATCTCGCCCTTTGCTAACACCTCGGAGGGCAGGGAGCAGGATACGTCCGAGCGGGCCAAGAAGGTTGCCGCAGCCCACGCTGGCAATGAAAAACGGGCGAAGTACGTGGAGCTAAAAGTTGAGCCGAAGTACGTTCCACCAATGTTGGTCTACCTGTCCTCAGACTTGGCGTCTAATGTGACTGGTCTCGTCTTCAGAGCGGGAGGAGGCAAGATCGCTGTTTTCAGCCATCCTATGGAGCTGCGAGGCATCTACCGCGACTACGAGAAAGAGGGCCCCTGGCCTATCGAAGACCTGGTTAGACTGCTACCCTCCACCGTACTTGGCGGGGATACGATAGCGCCACACATATGAGCCAATAGGGCTAAAGCTAGTACCTAGACAATCTACTTGAGTGTGAAGGGAGAGGGCGACGCCTATTGTGAAAAGTCGCCGCCGCTTTCCGTGATCACGCCTACGGCGCCTAGCGAATAACCTCGCTAGGCGCATCTTTCAGCCAGACTCAGTCCTTTCTCTTCATAAGGACAATGCAAAGGAGCGTACTTTGACAACTGAGAAGGTATTGGAGCCCCGTGCAGCAGGTGGGAGGCGGTTTGAGGGAAAGATTATTGTCGTCACCGGAGGCGGCGGGCAGATCGGCAGCGCAACCGCGCGCAGGGTTGCACAAGAGGGCGCAGCGGGTGTTGTGGTTACAGATGCCGGGGAGAAATCTGCCAACGCGGTACGTGACGAGCTACGCGACTTCGGCACGAACGCGATTTCATACATAGGAGACCTCACTACCTGGGAGACCGCCGAAGGGCTGATGAATCGGGCAAAGGAAGAGTATGGGCGCATCGACGGGCTCGCGAACATTGCTGGCGGCAACACCCGCCAGAAGTCGTTCTGGCTGTGGGACCCCAAAGAGATAGAGTGGGACTTCGCCATTAATTTTTGGACGACCATGTGGTGCTGCCGGGCGGTGCTCCCAATTATGTTGGAGCAGGGCTCCGGATCCATCGTAAACATAGCGACCCACGGCGTGGTGGGCAAACTGCGCGTCCCTTATGCCGCAGGTAAGGGGGGAAACATCGCCCTTGCCACGTCCATCAGTCGAGAGGTGGCGGAGTTCGGGGTCCGCGTCAACGTGGTGGCTCCCAGCGGCACATTTGGGCCGGACAGGGGCATCCCTCGGGAGCGCCTCTTCCAGGCTCCGGCGGAGGAGCTGCCTGAGGAGGAAGTAGCACTGCAAGCCCGATACCGTGCAGGCCGGATAGGTGAGGTTCCTATGGGGAGAGCAGGACTTCCCGAGGAGCAGGCTTCGGCTATTGCATTTCTGCTTTCAGACGATGCCTCTTACATTACAGGCCAAGTGCTGCCCGTGGGCGGTGGTCAGGCTTACCCATTCTAGGAGCGTACCAGCGCGGCAGGCGCACTGGGCGGAGTCCCTCACATATAACGAATATGAGAGCCTAGCACACGTTAGGCTCTCATCCTTTTTCAATCGCTGCGGTCTTTCCGGGAGCGCCGCTGGACAGCTTAGGGCAACCGCTGTGGGGCCAGCGCTTGGCTGCAACAGTTCATTAAGCAGCGTTGGTGGGACACGCTCCTCTATGGCATGCTGAAGGCAGACTGGATCAACCCGGCAGCGCAGGCGGATGACCTCGAAGCGCCCCGGTTGTAGCTAAGGGAGGTGTGACGGTGCCACCACGGCAGATCATTGCTATCGGAGGAGGCGGCTTTTCGGCTGGCCCGGAAGGGCTGGCTATTGACCGCTACATTCTTGCGCAGGCCCGTAAACCAGAACCGGCCGTGGCCTTCTTGGCTACCGCCAGCGGCGATGCGCCTTCCTACATCGTTCGGTTTTATAGCGCGTTCGCTGGGTTGCCCTGTCAGCCCTCTCACCTCAGCTTCTTTGATCGAACACCCGACCTACGGTCATACCTGCTGGCTCAAGACGTCATTTACGTTGGGGGCGGCAACACCAAGAGCATGCTTGCCGTTTGGCGCGATTGGGGACTACCCGAACTGCTGCGTGAGGCGTGGGCGGAGGGCATCGTCCTAGCGGGGACCAGCGCAGGGGCAAACTGTTGGTTTGAACAGGGCGTAGCTGACGCGTATGCAGACCGCATGAGTGGTGTTCCCTGCTTGGGACTGCTGCCTGGTAGCTGTTGCCCCCACTTTAGCTCTGAGGCCGCACGGCGGCCCGCTTACCACGACCTCTTGCTCAAGCAAGAGATCAAGCCGGGCATCGCGCTTGATGATGCCGCCGCGGTGCGCTTTGTAGACCACGAGGTTCAAGAAGTCGTGGCCTCGCAGCCCGGCGCAACCGCATACCGGCTCACGCTGGAGGCCGGGTCGGTGAATGAGGAAGCGTTAGCCGCCCGCGTTCTGTCCTGATGGGCGCACACACAACTGCGCTTAGCTCAAGAAGGGGCTTTCGTGGTAACCCTGTCGCAATCGCCCTGCCCGCGCTATGAACGCTCCAGAGAAAGCGGCGGCTACTCTTACGCTGCTAGCTCCTCTATTTCCGCGACCTCTGCGGGGGTGAGATGCCACTCGGCGGCTTTGGCGTTGGCTTCCACCTGCTCTGTTCGGCTTGCTCCCACAATAACCACACTTACGGCCGGCTTGGCCAGCAGCCAGGCAATGGCCAGCTCGCTCAAGGGGTGGCCGTGGTCGGCGGCGTAGCTCTCCAGCTTCTCGAGAACGTCATACGTGCGGTCGGTGAGCATGCGGTTAAAGCTGCCGGGGCGCTTTGCGCCGCGGGTGCCGGCGGGGCGCTCCTGACCTCGGCGGTACTTACCAGTGAGGGCGCCGCCTGCTAGTGGTAAGTAGGGGATAAGGCCGATGCCGTAGGCCAGGCAGGCGGGTACTATCTCCTCCTCCACGCGACGGTTAAACAGGTTGTAGGCGGGCTGCTCAGAGACATAGGGGACAAGGTGATGGTTGCGAGATGTCCAGGCGGCCTCCACCAGTTGCCAGCCGGCGTAGTTGGAGCTGCCCACGTAGCGGATCTTGCCCTCCCGCACTAAGTCATCCAGGGCGCGCAGCGTCTCCTCTATGGGGGTATCGGGATCGGGACGGTGGATCTGCAGCAGGTCGATGTAGTCGGTCTGGAGACGCTGGAGGCTTGCGTGCACTTCCTCGAAGATGTGGGCGCGGGATGCGCCGCCCATGTTCGGCCCCTCACCAACCGCAATGCCGCACTTAGTGGCAATGAGGGCCTGCTGCCGCCGCTTGGACGCGGCCAATGCCTTGCCGATGTAACTCTCCGAGATACCGTTGCTGTAAACGTTGGCGGTGTCGATAAAGTTCATGCCGCTGTCCAGCAGGCTGTTGAGCACCGCGGCGGTGCCTTCCTCGTCCAGGTCCGGCCCGACGGTGTTGGTGCCCAGCCCGATAGCCGAGACCTGCAGGCCTGAGTTGCCTAAGTAGCGGTAGTCCATGTGGCGCCCTCCCCATCCTTCGCTGTCTTTAAGGAGATTGTAGCGGATTCGTGGGAGGGTGTGCACTCAGTGCGAGTGCGTCCAGAGAGAGCATCGCCCTTTGGTAGGGAGGAGCGTCTCAGGTCACCTACGAGTAGTCGGTGAACTGGGCGCTGCCTTCAGGAGGGCTGGCTGGCGGGTCGACACTCCAGACGCGCACTACGCCCTCTTCTACGGAGACCTCTATTGAGGTGAGGTCGTTGTAGGAGCGCTCCACCAGCTTCTTGCCGTAGACGCTAAAGGGGGTATTGTGGCAAGGGCAAAGGAAGTTATCCTCCTGCTGTTGGTAGATCAGGGTGCAAGGGAGGTGGGAGCAGATAGCGGAGATGGCAAAGACCTCGCCATCCCGACGCACAAGGTTGCCCTCAAGCGCACCCGCGGAAAAGCGCACCACGGCGTTGTCCCCAAGCTCCGAGAGGCGGGCGATGGGGAACCAGCGGCCTCTATTCCGCATCCTCAGCCGCGGCTGCGTCACGACGGGTGGAGCCACTAGATTACTGGCTGAGGTGAAACGTTCGAGGCCAATGCCAGCCAGCAGTCCGGCGGCCAAGCACGCGGCGGCTGACAGACCAGCTGCGAGGAAGCCGCGGCGGTCGGTGGCGGGCGTGGGCTCAGGCGCGTTGTCCTGGAGCATGCGGTATCGGAGGCCAGCCACAAAGGCGGGGTCAGGGTCGCTGGCAGCAGGATCAGACTCGCCCCACAGGCGGGCAGCCATCTTGAGCGCATCGGCATCTTCTGCGGAGCGTATGCGCACCCTGGGCGGACGTTTGCCTGCCAGCAGGGCCTCCACGTAACGCTGTACCGGGTCAACAAAGGAGAACAGATTCATAGCAGGTCTTTCCCAACTTCCGCAGCCTTCCGCAATGCCCGCAACTGGAGTACCTTTACGTTTGCTTCTGAGATGCCCATTTCCGCCGCCGATTCCCGGATTGAACGGCGCTCAAGAAAACGCAGCGTTAACACTTTACGATAATGTGCAGGCAATCTGCTCATTACCTGCCGGAGCATCTCTGCGGTAGCGACCTCCCGCTCCGGGTTCGACTGCTCCACCTCCTCAACGGCCGTCAGCTCTAGCGGCGCGCGGGGGTTCTTGTAGTACAGGCGCCAGTAGTCGGCCAGAGCCGTCCGGGCAAGCTGGAAGAGCCAACTTTGGATGCTTAGCTTTGAATAGGCGGGGTCCAAATGGCGCACCGCCTTTAGGAAGACCTGTGCACACAGGTCCTCCGCATCCTCTTTATTGCCCACCCGCTTGTACAGGAATTGGTAAACAGCCTGGATATGTTCTTGGTACACTTGCTCCAGGAGCTGCGAGTCTTGCTGTGGGCCGTCGCTCAGTGGTGGTTCGGGGGGTGTTCTCACGCCCACCTCATAGGGGTAGTTCACGCCGCTTATCAATACGTTACTCGGTTACACTCTTGGCCGGCGCCGGTTCAGTTATGTTGGAGGGGTGCAGGCCATGGCGAACTCTACGCTCGGCGACTAAGCCCAAAACACCGGTAGCAAGGCCAAGGGTGATAAAGAGCGAGGCGAGCCCTAATTGAACGGCAAAGGCCAGTGCGCCCATGAGCAGCAGCGCAAGGCTGAGGGGCGCCAGGAACTTCAGCGGGTTGAAATAGAAGACCGTCTTCACTACCAGGCGCAGGTAGATGAGGGTATCTCGCAGGGGGTGGAAGGAGGAGCGTCCGCCCAGGCGCGGATAGTACTCCACCGGCAGGAACGCGACGCGATAGCCCGCGGTGAGGAAGCATAGGGTGATGGTGCTCTCCCAGGAGTGGCCCTGGGGGAAGCGCGGGATGAACTGCGCCGCGATGGCCTTGCGGTAGCAGCGTAGCCCGGAATTGAGGTCTGGGATGCTTCTGCCTGCGAGGTAGCTGGCAAGCAGCTGGATGCCGCCTTTGACCGCGCCCCGCAGCCAGCGCAACGTGCCCATCTCCCGCACCCGCGCGCCCACCACCATGTGGTTGTCTTGCAGCAGAGCCAACAGCCGGGGAATTTGCTGATTAGGATAGGTGCCGTCGCCGTCTGTAGTCACGATGATATCGCCGCCGGCCTGGCGCATGCCGGTGGTGCGGGCCGCGCCCACGCCCAGGTTGCCGGGGTGCTGCACCAGACGCGCACGGGGATACTCAGCAACGATAGCCGCAGTGGCGTCGGTGGAGCCGTCGTCCACCACCAGCACCTCGTAGGTGTAGCCGGAGGCGTCCATGGTGTCGAAGATCGTCCGGAGGTCGTGGCCGATGGCCGCCTCTTCGTTATAGGCGGGGATGACCACGCTGATTAGCCCGAGGTCCGCGGGCGGGGCTTCGCTGTCTTCGATGTTTGCCTGCTGGTTCATCTAAGTGCCCCAGCTGCCTGCAGAGCCGTAAGCTCCCCGTAGACCCGCTCCATGTGGTCCAGATGCGCGTCCCAGGAGGGAGCATTCGTTGCGCCGCCCTGAAGGCGCGCCAGCAAGACGGGGTCGTCTATGAGCCGCTGCAGCGTCTGCGCTAACTCGACGGCGTTGTCTGGCGTGAACAGGAGGCCGTTCTCGCCCGCGCTCACTTTTTCGGCCAGTGCACCGATGCGGGAGGCCACCACCGGCACGCCCGCGGCATAGGCTTCCGCGATGACGCGCGGCGCGTTCTCATACCACAGCGAGGGCACGACAAGGACATCGGTGTCGGCCAGGAGAGCAGGGACATCGTCATGGGGCACCGCGCCCAGGAACTCGATGGGGAACCCCTCAGCGCCTCCACGTAGGCTGCCGGCATAGGGCGGGTAGGCGTTCGTATCCCCCGCGATGCGTAGCCTTGCCTGGTCTGGGTGCAGCTGGCGGAAGGCCTTCACCAGCACGTGGACGCCTTTGCTCCACTCCAGCGAGCCCAGGTAGGTGACCCGCAGCTGGCTGCCCGCCTCTCTGGGCGTGCGTTCCGGCGCCGCCGCGGCCATAGTCCCAAACTCCACTACCTCTAGCTTCTCCTGGGGCAGGCCGTGCTGCACCGCCAGGCCGGCAAGGAAGTGGGACGGCGCAAGGAGGCGGTCGGCGGCGGCGTAGGCGCGGCGCACCACCCGTTCTCGGAGCAAGAAGAGGGGCGCGGCCGGAATCGTCGCGGCAACGTAGAGGCCGTCGCCCAGGCGCTCGGCTGCGCAGCGGGCGCAGTTGACGCCGGCGGGGCCGTCGCAAGGCTCCCCCTTGTGGTCGATAAGCTGGCTCTTGGGGCACATGAACCAGTAGTCGTGGAGGGTGCAGCACACGGGGATGCCCAGGGCCTTGGTCTGCCGGATGAGGCGGGCTGAGAGGCCCAGGAGATGGTGGACGTGGACGATATCAGGGCGGAAGGCGGCCAGGACCTCCTTGTAGGCTTGCTCAGTTGAGGCGTTGCCAAAGGTAGCGAGGAAGCCGGCGGTAAGGCCCTTGGGGCTGCGTAGGCCGCCCACAACTTGCGTGAGGGGCAGTCCTTCCCACTCGCCGCGGGTTTCCGTATCGCCGCCGGTGAAAAGGGCCAGCTGGTGGCCCCGCCGAGTCAGGCCGCGGCTCAGGTCGGCCACGTAGACTTCTGTTCCGCCCACGTAATCGGGCAGGAACTGATGGAGGACATGCAACACCTTCATTGAGTAAGCACCTTTTCATAGAGATTGGTAAGGCGGGGGACGATCCCCTCCCATGCGTAGTCGCGTTGTAGCTTCTCCCGGCCCGACTGCCCGAGTCGCTTGGCCTCATCCGGGCGCTGCAGCAGGCGGCGGATGGACGATGCGATGGCGGCAACGTCGCCAAACGGAGCGAGGAGGCCGTTAGTCCCGTGATCGATTACGGCGGGGATGCCGCCGGCGTCTGCGCCCACTACGGGCTTGCGGTAGGCCCACGCTTCTAGAAAGACTAGGCCAAAGGAATCGACCCGGGATGGCATCGCAAGGAGGGTTGCCCGTTGCAGCCACTCCCGCTTCTCGTTATCGCTCACCACGCCCTGGAGGCGGATGCGGGCCTTGTCCACGGCGGGAAGAGCCTGGTAGTGGCCGCGAAACTGCTCAGTCACGGTGCCCAGGAGCACGAGCTGTGCCGTGACGCCTTCCGACCACAGCTGTTGCATGGCCTGGGCCAAGTGCAGCGCGCCCTTCTCGTAGGTGGCTGCCCCCAGAAAGAGCACGACCGGCGGGCCAGATTCGGGGGATTCTTCTGCACTGGGATAGTCGGAGAGGGGGATGCCGGCGGGGATCACGTGGAGACGCTCGCTCAATACGCCGCGCTGGGCAAGGAAGGCGCTCTCCACTTTGGTCAGCGCGACCACTGCGTCGGCCTGGCGCAGCAGCGCTATCTGGTGGGGCATGGCGTAGCCGCGGCTCACCGATGGGCTATCCAGCGGGCCGGTGTGCAGGAATGGAGTGAGCAGGAAAGGCACGCGCCGCTTCACGGCGAAGTCTGCTGCTGCGCCGAGGATGGACTCGAAGGGGATAGCAAAGCCGTGGACGACATCTACGGAGCCGGTCAGCTCATCCAAGGTGTCGTGAAGGCCGGGTAGCCAGGGAGTGTATCTGGCTAGGCTGTGCAGCAGTGCGGGTGGGATGACCGATGCAGCGGCTAGGGTTACCGTGAGCCGTCGCAGGAGGTAGAAGGAGGCGGGCGTGGCCGGCAGATAGGCCAGGGGGAGACGGTGCACCGTGACCCCGTTGCTGCACTCCACGCCTGCCGGAAGGCGTTGCTTGGCCGGCGACCAGATGGCCTCCACTTCCGCAGCGTTTGTGGTTACTACGGTGACCTGGTGGCCCTCCGCAGCTAAGCTCTCGGAGAGCTGGCGCACGTAGGTCTGCGCCCCGCCCAGGAAGGGGGGGTAGCCGATAGTGGCGAAGAGAAATCGTAGGTTCATGGCAGGCCGACGCATTAGATCGGTGCTCACAGTCTACCATTTATGTGCTTACCCTAATCTCGCTTAGGCGAGGACGGTAATCTGGACTGGCGCTTACTCAGCGGGCTCCAAGCGGTACAGGGTCAGCTCCGCTCGGTAGGTGCCGCCCCACTGCGGCCGGTGTTGGGACGTCCGCTCCAGCTCCGGCAGATCGAAGCGCCAGCGGGCGATCTCCTCATGGCTAGCAGCCGACAGCACCGCTGTAGGGTCGGTGAGCGCGGAGGAGAGGTAGTAGAGGGGCCGCTGTCCGTGCTGTGACAGCGCCGCCAGCGGCAGCGGCTCACCTTGCTCGTAGTTGAGGTAGGTTGCTCGGTCTGCTATGAAGCGCAGGGGCGCTGCGAAGCGGATGCCGTTTGCATCGCTGTCAGCGAGGATGATGGCATCGGGTTCGGTCTGCGCCGCGATGGTCTCGACCGCGGCAAGCGCGCCCGTGTACTCGCGGGTGGAGAGCAAGAGCGCCAGGTCGGGCACGCGGGCGGCCAGGAGGAGCGCGATGACGCAGACGCTTAGCACAGCACGCCACTGGCTGCGCGTCCACGTGATCAGCCGGGAGACTACCCACGCCTGAGCCAGGGTAAGGAGCGGTATGACCACCGGCAGGAGACGCCGGTCGGCCCACATGTGGAGGGGCCGCTGGTCTGCGGTGAGGGTGTAGCGATAGAAGAGGGCGAGATAGACCACCGCGGCGGCAAGGAGCGCCAGTAGGACGACCTGCTGGACAGTGCTGGGTGGTTGCGGCCTGGTGTAGAGGAATGCCAGGAGCGCCACTGCCAGCAGCGCGCCGTCTAAGGGCGAGAGGTACAGACCATCCCACAACGCTTGCAGCAGTGATGGCCCACTAGGCGTACCCGATGCCAGGACGGCGCAACCCGCGCCCGCCAGCAGCACTAACGCGCCGCCGGTGATGGACGCTGCCTTACGTATCGTAACGAACCTGCTTAGGCCCCAGCGAGCGGCTAGGATGGTTGCAGCAGCGGCCACGGCGAGCAGGGGGTAGCCCCAGGCTCTGGGAGCTTGGTCGGCTAGCACGGGCGAGGCCAGGGTGGCGTACACCAGCAGCGCGAGCAAGCTGGGCGGGACGTAGCCTGCAAGGAAGAACGCTAAACCGCGACGCTCTGCGCTTCTGAAGGAAAGCGCGAGGAGCCCTACTGCCGCCAACGGCCCCAGCAGCAGTGCTTCGGTCTTGATGAGGGGGAGCAAGCCCAGGCAGAGGCCCGCGGTCGCGGCGGCGAGGGTGTCGCGGTCCTCCTGCCAGCGCAGGCCCGCCCACAGTCCGCCAAAGAGGAGCGCCAGCAGCAACGGCTCGGAGTAGTGGCTACTGCTGTGCCACAGGAACACGCCGCTGGAGGCCACCAGCGCAACGGCTAGGACCGCAGGCCAGGGGCTGAGCAGCCGCCTTCCGAAGAGATAGAAGTAGACAAGGGCCATCAGCCCTCCGGCCGCGGGGACTGCCAATGCGCCCGTGGAGCCGGCTGCAAGCATGCTCAAGCCGGTCCAGAGGGTAAGCAGGAAGGGAAATTGGACGGATACCTCGCCTGACGCGTTGTTCCAGTAGAAGCCGGGCTGCAAGTGGCCGTGGGACCCGGGCAGGCTCAGGGTGAGCGCACTGCGGGCTTCCGGCGCGGCTGCAAGGAGGGCGTCCTGGGTGGCAAAGCCGCCTTCCTGGGCAAGCAATGCGCCGGCGTTGAAGTAGGCGCCGGGGTCGAGGCCGCCGAGGACGAACTGGGCGGGCGGCCATAGCACTGCAGTGGTAGCAATGAGCACACCCGCGAGGGCCAGGGCCGCCCAGTTATCGCCTGTCGCTGCTTTCTCCTGTGGGCGCGCGCTACTCGTTATGCGGTGCAGCGCTACGGTGACCGCAATGGCCGCCAGCGTCGTGAGCGCGATGGGGAGCGGACGAAAGAGTCCGGCAACGGCCAAAGCCTCCAGCAGCAGGGAGAGGAGGGCGAAGAGGAGGAGGGCCCGGAGGGCGATGGATGTATACCAGGTCGTCTCCCACCCAGACTGCTTTGGCACCAGCGTCCCTCGTAGTGGCAGGTGGGCGCTACAGCGTGCTGGTGAGCGCGTCTACGACGGGGTCCCAGGAGATGCCCTGCACCCGCTGGTAGCCGGCCGCGCCCAGGCCGGACGCGCGGTCACGGTCGCTCCACAGCCGCTCTATGGCGTCCGCCAGCGCCTCGGGCGTGGCAGATGCGGCCACGTAGCCGGTCTGGCCGTCGTCTAGGAACTCCAGCACGCCGCCGGCGTCTGGGGTGGAGATGACAGGCTTACGGGCTAGAAAGGCCTCCACAGTCACATAGCCGTAGTCTTCGTCGTAGGGGGGGTAGATTACACCCAGGCAGCGTGCGTAGAGGTCTACCAGAGTGGCGTCGTCCACCGCGCCCAGGAAGCGCACGCGGTCGCCGAGGCCTAGTTCCGCGGACATTCGCTCCAGCTCCCGCCGTTGGAGGCCGTCGCCTACTAGATAGCACTTAGCCTCGCACGTTGTCTGGGCGAGTGCCCGCAGGATGAGGTCGAAGCGCTTGATGGGCTCAAAGCGGCCTACCGCCAGGAGAAAATCACCGTACTCCTCGCAGTGGAGCAGGGGCGCAAGTTTGGGCGGTGGATAGAGGGCGCGGGCGTTCAGTCCGTTGTACTGCTTTAGGCGGTCTGCGGTGTTCTGAGAGATGGTGAAGAGGCCCTTGGCCCCGCCTAGGCTCCAGCGGTCCAGGCGGCGCACCAGCCAGGAGAAGAAGCGTCCGTCCGGGCGGCTGTGCATGTCGCTGTAGCGGGTGCCATAGAGCTCGTAGGCCTGGCGGTGCTGGTGCGTGAGCCAGACCACCTTGTTGGGGTGCCGCACGGCGTAAGAGGGGTATTTGGTGCCTATGACCAGGTCGATGGCGTTGCCGTGGATCTGGCGAAAGTTGAGGGAGCGCCAGGCCAGGAAGCTCATGAGAATCTGGGTGCGAGGAACGTCGGTGTAAGGGAGCGATACCAGATCAACGGTGTGGCCGCGGGCGCGCAGTTGTTCCGCCAGGGTGTCCACCAGGAGCTCCGCGCCGCCGCGTACGTAGAGGGTCTGCACGCCGCACACCAGGATGCGGCTCACCGGCGCGCCTCCGCAAGCTGCCCGCGCAGCGCGAGCAACCCTTCCCGCAAGGTGAGAGGACGGACTCCGGTGTCCCGGGCGATCTTCTCGGCCACGAGGCCCGAGTGAGCAGGGCGGGGCGCGTCCTGGCGCAGGTCGGCGGTGCGGCCCGCCTTGATGTGTGCGGCATCGTAACCAAAGCAATCGGCGACCGCGTAGGCCAGCTCGTAGCGGCTGAGCCACTCGCCGCCCACGGTGTGGTAGATGCCCGAGGCGCGGGCAGCAGAGAGGGCCAGCAGCATCTCCGCCAGGTTGTCGGCTAAGGTGGGCGAGGACACCTGGTCTGTGACCACGGTGAACTCCGCGCCCCCTAGGAGCTGATCCAGCAGCCAGCCGACAAAGTTGCGGCGTGCTCCCGGCGCGTTGCCGTAGAGGGTGCTGGTACGGGCAATGGCCGCGTCCGGGCAACGTTCCTGCACTACCTGCTCCGCGGCCAGCTTGCTCTTGCCGTAGACCGAGCGAGGGTCTGTGGCATCTGTCTCACTGTACGGACCGGCCTCGCCGGAGAAGACGTAGTCGGTGGAGACAAAGACCAGGTGTGCGCCGGCCGCGCGGGCGGCCTCAGCTACATGGCCTGTGCCGTCCACGTTCACCGCCCAGACCAGCTCCGGCTCCCGCTCGCAGCGGTCGACGTCGGTCATGGCGGCAGTATGGATGATGGCATGAGGGCGGGCCTCCGCAACTGCTCGCTGCACCGAGGCGGTGTCCATTAGGTCTGCTTCGATGTAGCGGTGGGGGGCAACGCTCCCAGGCGGCGGCGTACGGCCCAGTAGGACGACGTTGTAGCGGTCTACGGCCTGCTCCAGCACTTTGCGTGCGGTAAGGCCGGTGCTGCCGGTGACCAGGAGGGTGTCCATGCGCGGCTATCCCTACCGCGAGGACTCGGCGTACGCAGCGGCGACCTCTTCCGTAGGGCCGCAGGATACGACGTGGCCGTGCTCTAGGAGCATGGCGCGCTGGCTGAAGCGCTCCACCTGGCCCAGGTCATGGGATACCAGGATGAGGGTCTTGCCCTGCCGCTGCAGATCGTCCCAGACTACCCGGCACTTCTGCTGGAACTCTTGGTCGCCCACGGCCAGCACCTCGTCCATAAGGAAGATATCCGCGTCCATGTGCACGGCAGTGGCAAAGCCCAGGCGCATGTACATGCCCAGGGAGTAGTGCTTCACCGGAGTGTCTATGAATTGCTCAAGCTCCGCAAAGCCCACGATCTCGTCCAGGCGCTGGTTCATGATGCGCTCCGAGAGGCCCATGATGGAGCCCCATAAGAAGACGTTCTCGCGTCCGGTGAGGTCGGGATGGAAGCCCGCGCCCAGCTCGATCATCGCGACCACGCGGCCGTCCACCAGCACTCGGCCGGCGGTTGGCTCCTGCACCCGCGCGATGAGCTTGAGTATGGTGCTCTTACCGGAGCCGTTCGGCCCCACGATGGCGAAGGTCTCGCCCGCATTCACCGTGAAGTCCACATCCTGCAGCGCCCAGAACGCCTCGGTCTGGCCGTTGCCTCCGTGCATCATGCCGACCAGCAGCTCTTGAAAGGATTGGGGCCGTTGATGGGTGATGATGAAGCGCTTGGAAACGCCCTCAAAGCGGATGGAGGCGGTCACAGCGCCTCACTAAAGGATCGGCTGGAGCGGATGAAGAAGAGGTAGCCCAGCACCAGCACTACCAACGCAGTTACGGCGGTACGGGAGAAGAAGTCCAAGTTGCTCATAGTGCCATAGTACAGGATGTCCCGATAGGCGGCGATGATGGAGGCCAGAGGGTTGAGGATGTACATCAGGCGGCTGTAGGCAGGAAACACGTCCTCTATGCGATAGAAGATGGGGGTGAGGAAGAACCAGGCCAGCATCATCGTCTCCATAATGGACGCAGTGTCCCGGTAAAAGACGTTGAGCGCAGACAGAAAGAGGGCTATGCCCACCGTGAAAATCACCTGCACCAGGATGACCAAGGGCAAGAAGATGAGTGTAGCGGTGAGCTGCACTTGGAAGATGAGCACCAAGGCAAAGAGCGCGATGAGGGAGAGCAGGAAGTTTACGGTGTTGGAGAGGACCGTGGCGATGGGGAGGACTTCCCGGGGGAAGTAGACCTTCTGGATGAGCTGTGCGCCGCCCACCACAGAGTTGATGGCCCCCACCAGCGCGGTGGAGTGGAGGTTCCACGCTAGGATGCCGATAAGGATGAAGACGGGGAAGTGCTCGATGTTGTTGTTTGTGAGGAGTACCGTAAAGACCAGGGTAAAGACGCCCATCATGAGGAGGGGGTTCACCAGGCACCAGAGGAAGCCCAGGACGGAGCTGCGATAGCGGAGCTTGAGGTCTCGCACTACCAGGTTCTTGACCAACTCCCGGTACTGGTACAGCTCTTGTAGTCTTGTGTAGAGAGGCATGGTAGATAGCTTTTGCGATGGCCTAACTTATGCTGATTTGATCTCTCACCTCAGCCTGTCGAGTGGCGAGGCGCCGTTAAGACTTAAGTATATGCTCCTGGTTCCCTTCGCTCAGCATGGGCGGGTAGCGGCAGTCCGCTGTGTATGGTTCGACAAGCTCACCATGAGCGGTGGTGTGCTTCTGTGAGGGGCTGCCCCGCCACCCCAGATTGCTTCGTCGCTCCTTCGTCACTCCTCGCAAAGACAGCTCACCATTAGCGGGGCGTGGTCAGATACTGGTAGATCTCCACCAGCCGCTGCCCGGTGGCGTTCCAGGAGAACTGCTCCTCTGCACGAGTTCGCAGCTCTGCGCCCCGCTGCGCCCACTGGTCTGCGTCCTGGAGCAGCGCGCCCAGCACATTCGCCAGGTCCTCCCCATCGCCGGTGCGGGCGTAAACGCCCAGATTGCCCAGGATCTCCTGCGCCACTGGGGTGTTGAACGCCACGGTGGGCAGTCCGGCAGCCATGTAGTTCAGCAGCTTCCCGTTCCCTTCAGTCTCGGATACTTTGGGCGAAACGGCAACATCGGCAAGAGCCAAATAGCGGGGAGCGTCCCCATAAGGGATAGCGCCGGTGAAGGTACAGTGCTCTGCTACGCCAAGTTGCTGCGCCAGGGCGCGGTAGGCGTCTTCTCCGGGGAAGCCCATCACTAAGAAGTGCGCTGAGACTCCCTGCGTGATGAGCCGGGCTGCGGCCTCCAGCAGCTTGTCAGTGCCCTGGTACTGGGCTAGGAGGCCCAGGTAGGCTACCACAGGCTTACCGGCGGGAATACCCAGCCGTTGCCGCAAGGCTGCGAGGTCGGCGGCGTCGAACGAAGCGCGGGGCATGAAGACCGCGGTGTCGACGCTATCGGGCAGGTTGATGACCTTCTCCATGGGATAGGAGAAGTCGTTGATGAGGAGGGTCTCGGCGTTGCGAGAGCTGGTGATGATAACGTCTGCCATGCTGTTGATGAGCCGCTCCAGCCGCTGCAGCGGCCCAAAGAACGCGCTGTCCATGCTGATGAACTTGTGGTCCAGCATCTCGCTGGTGAGGCTGCCCTGGAAGTCGAAGACCAAGGGCACACCCATCATGCGGCTGATGGGATAGCCGATGAGCGCGCCTTCGTGGAGATGGGCATGGATGATGGTGGGGCGCACCTCCCTGGCCACCTGGGCGACCTTGAGGGTGAGAAGGGCATCATAGTAGACCTTGTGGAGGTTGGAGCCGACAGTCACGGTGCGCTGCCAGGGCGTGTTCATGGCCCGGCGGATGTCCAGGCCCGGCAGGTCCCGGCCGGTGTGGTAAGCGCAGATGGTGACCTGATGGCCCAGCTTCTGGAGGATGCGGCACTCTTCGTAGATGCGGACGTGGCAGCCATAGTCGGCAAAGAAGGAGGTGGGCGCAATCTTGAGGATGCGGTGGGGGGTGTTGGGCGATAGCGGTGCTGCCACGGAGGTCTGTGGAGCGGGAGCAGTGGCGCCGGTTGGGGGATCAGCAGTAGGGCCCATGTAGCTACGCGCTCCGGGAAGAGTAGCGACGGCACCGCTTGCAGGCTGCGAGGTTGCCTGGGACGACGCGCCTAGCGCGATGGTCTCTGGCGGTGCAGACGGCGGTTATCTGATGCGAGGGCTGTGACCGTTGGCGGCGGTGATGGGCTCATTCACGTACACGTCGCCGTTGCGGATCTTGAGGTTGAAGCCGCAGTCAGGATTGGTGCAGACCCAGGCCTTGTAGTGGATAGCAGCGCCCTGACTGCCAAAGTCGGATAGAGGAACCAGATCGCCGGTCTGACACTTCTGACAGCGGGGGAACGCTATTGCTTCCACGTGAACCACCTCCCAGCCGAAATCATGAGCGGAATTGTACTGCCACCCCATCGGGTAAATCAAGTGCTAGACGAGCGTAGTGCCTAATACGTGGAGCGTTGTGAGCGCACGGCGTAGCCTATTGGGATCTCCCAGTGAGGAGCAACGCCCATCCGCTCATGGTGAGCCTGTCGAACCATGCACAGCAGCCCGCCCCCGTCTTAGCGAGGAGTGACGAAGGAACGACGAAGCAATCCGGGGAGGTGGGGTGGCCCCGTGTGCCCTAACGCCGCCCGCTCATGGTGAGCCTGTCGAACCATGCACAGCAGCCCGCCCCCGTCTTAGCGAGGAGTGACGAAGGAACGACGAAGCAATCCGGGGAGGTGGGGTGGCCCCGTGCGCCCTAACGCCGCCCGCTCATGGTGAGCCAGTCGAACCATGAGCAGCAGCCCGCCCCTGTCTTTGCGAGGAGTGACGAAGGAGCGAGGAAGCAATCTGGGGAGGTGGGGTGGCCCCGTGCGCCCTAACGCCCACCCGCTCATGGTGAGCGAGTCGAACCATGAAGGAAACGCGCGCGGCGGCTACGCGGCCTCGGGCGGCTCTTGGCTCCGCCAGCGGGGCAGCCAGTAGCCCAGCATATAGACGCTGGGAAGAAGGAGGAGCAGGGCCCCAATATGGCTAAGCATGGCTTGGCCGCTGGACGTCTCCTGGAAGAAGATGGCGATCATTCCGATGATCAGCAAGGCCGGACCAACGAGCCCCAGCACCCACAGCGCGCCGATGCCGAACAAGTACAAGGGCCGCTGCAGCCGGCCAACGGGCATCATGGCCAGCGCAAAGAGTGTGCCCAGCAAGATGAGCGTATTGCCTATGATGGCTATCCAGAAGTAGTCGTTGTCGGCGAAATCTCCGATGAGGATGGAGGTGAAGGTAAGCCCCAGGGTTGTCAACGAGGCCGCGCTGATGCCGGCCTTAGTTCTGCTAAAACTCTCCTCGCCCAGGAACGCTAAGGGGCTCCACTCAAAGGCCAGGGCCGCGGTCACCAGCATGCCGAGGACGAAGGCCGCCGCAGCCGGAATGTTGCCTGCAAAGAGATAGGCGATGGCCGTAAGGACGACGGTGAGGACCAGGGGATAGCGTTGCCGCATGGATTTGCTATGGGTAATGGCCTAGAAGGGAGCGGTGTGCAGCCGGCCTATCTGCATGCGCTGGAGCTGCTGTAACCCCAGGCGAGTATCGCTAGCCACCTTAGCGGGGTCCTCATGGTTTAGGCGGTACTTGAAGCACCAGTACGTGAAGGCTTGGAGCTCTCGGTGGGAAAGCTCGTTGACTCTGGGCAACCCCTGCGCTTGCTGGTACTGGGCCAATAGCTCTTCCTGGGTAGTGCCATAGATGCGGAGGAAGGGCAGGTTGGGATCGGGCGCTTGGCCGCGAATGCCTGAGGAGGCCCGGTCTTTCGCGACGCGCTCCTCCATCGCAAGTATGATCGCCTCCTCCACCAGCACGCCGTACCAGAAGTTGAGATGGCTGCGAAACTTGGACCGCCCAATGATGCGCTGGAATTCCCAGGGGCTGATGTCCGTGGGGAAGCGGCCAAAGAAGAGGAGGGCCTCCTTCTCCGTGTGGGGGACGATGTCTCCCAGCTCCTCGCAGAGGCGTTCTGCCAAGAGCAGCCAGTCGAAGGCTTCCCCGCCGATGAGATAGGAGTAGGTGCGCTCTTGGTAGGTCTCCTCCGGACACTGCCAGAGGGCCACAGTCTCTAGGAGGGCGGTGAACCAGTGGGTGCCCTGCGCGACAGAGCTATGGAGGTATTGCAGGGCCTCCTTGTCGCCGCCGGGCATTGGCTCGGCGGTAGAGGCGCCGGCGGCGCGGGTGGTCACGGCGCTGCGGTCTCCTGACGCTTGTGTTGCTTTAGGGCTTCCACCTCTTCCAGCAGCTTTGCGGCGGTCTTGGGGCCGACTTTTGGCAGCGCGGCTACTGCACCGCTCTGCAGGGCGGTCTCTAGTTCTGCTAGGCTGCTGACGCCAAGCTCTTTCCACAGCCGTGCGGCAAGCTTTGCGCCGATGCCGGGCACGCCCAGGACCTCCGGAAACTGGGGCGGGAAGTCGGCCAGCAGGCGCTCGTAGAAGTCGAGCTTGCCGGTGGCCAGCAGCTCGAGGATCTTCTTTTCTATTTCAATGCCAACGCCGGGGATGGTGCGCAACTCGCCGGCGTCTGCGAACTCCTGGAGCGGTTCCGGTATCCGCTTGAGGTCGTGTGCGAACCGCTGGTAGGCCCGGGTCTTGAAGGCAACCTCGCCCTGAACCTCTAGGAGCTTGGCGATATTCTCGAATATCTTGGCGATCTCTGCGTTCGTCATAGACAGAGTCTACCGCAGCACGCTTTGGAGGGCTACTACTCCTGTTCCCAGGGCTTTAGCTTACGCAGCTCTTTGCGGATCACGAAGCGGATGCCGTATTCGTCCTGGGAGAAGGTCAGGGTCTTGTTGTCCACCAGGCCGGTGGGCAGCGCTGCCGCCAGCAACGCGTCAAAGTAGACTTTGGGGCCGCGGCTGTCTGCCACCGGCTTCTTGGGGATCACGGTCCAGACCGCGCCATCGGGATGGATGCGCGCCCGCAGTTCGACAAAGGTTTGCGCCATCTCTTCGGGGTCTTGGGGCCAATAGAGCACCACGTTGGGAGTGACGTTCTCTTGCAAACCAGTTTGGAGCTCAACCTCCATGAGGTAGAACACGGGGGAGAGCATATCGATAAAGGGCGGCGCGTCCAGGGCAGCTACGGTGTCTCCACGCTTAATGCCCAGCTTCCTAGTGAACTCAATGCTGGGGGTCAGGGGGTTGTGCCGCATCAGTGGGCGTAAGAGCTATGCGCCGTGGCAGCGCTTGAACTTCCTGCCGCTGCCGCACCAGCATATGTCGTTGCGGCCCAGCTTGCGGCCCTGGCCAGGTGTGGCGGGGGCCGTCTGTCGGGCGGGCTGCGCCTGTCTGCCAAAGGGGCTGGCAGGAACGGGGGCGCCTTGGCCGAGCGCTCTCTGGTTGGTCTGCACGTTTTGCGCCACCGGAGCAGGGGTTTGCTGCTGCTGGATGAGACTTACGCGATAGATAGTCCTTGCTACGGTTCTGCGGATGTTCTCCCTGAGCTCCTCATACATCTGGTAGGCTTCCCGCTTATAGGCCACCAGCGGGTCTGTCTGGGCTACTGCCCTCAGACCAATGCCCTGGCGCATCTCTTCAATGGCGGTCAGGTGGTTCACCCACAGGTTATCGATGGTCTGGAGTAGCACAAGGCGTTCCAGCAGGCGAGTGTGCTCCTCGCCGAGATTACCCTCCCGTGCCTCGTAGGCGCTTTCGGCGTGCGTGTGGAGGGTCTCCTCCGCCTCGCTTCGAGTCATGAGGCGGAAATCATCAACGGTGAGCCCAGGGATTTCCGGAAGGAGTCCGCCCAATTCTATGAAGAGGCCCTCAACATCCCAGTCTTCACTGTCCCGCCCCTGGAGGTAGGTGTTCATCAAGAAGGTAAGCTCACTGTGGACCATTTCTAGGACGTTGCTCCGGAGGTCCGCGCCTTCCAGAATCTTGTGGCGCTCCTGGTACACCCAAGTGCGCTGGGTATTCATCACGTCGTCGTAGTCCACCAAGTGCTTGCGGATATCAAAGTTGTGGGATTCCACTTTAGTCTGGGCGTTTTCTAGGGATTTGTTCACCAGGGCGTGCTCAATGGGCACGTCATCTTCTAGACCGGCCCAGTCCATGAACTGTCGGATACGGTCGCCGCCAAAGCGACGCATAACGTCGTCTTCCAGGGACACGTAGAAGCGAGACGAACCGGGGTCGCCCTGGCGGCCTGCGCGGCCACGGAGCTGGTTATCGATGCGCCGGGCCTCATGTCGCTCAGTGCCGATGATGTGCAGCCCGCCCGCATTGACCACGCGCTTGTGATCCTCCGCGGATTCCGTCTGCAGCGCTGTAAGGATGCGGGGGTACTCCCCCTCTTCATCCTCTGGGTCGATGTTGCGATGCAGCGCTTCCTGGAAGGCCAGACCATCCGGGTTGCCGCCCAGCACGATATCGGTGCCGCGGCCCGCCATGTTGGTGGCGATGGTCACTGCGCCAGAGCGGCCGGCTTGGGCCACTATAGCGGCCTCTTGCTGGTGAAACTTTGCGTTTAGGACTTGGTGCTCTACACCCACACGGTTTAGTAGCTCGCCGAGATACTCCGACTTCTCCACGGATACTGTACCAACCAGGATGGGTTGGCCCTTTTCATGAAGTTCCTTGATCTCTTCCGTTACGGCCTGGAATTTAGCCTTCTCATTCTTGTATACCAGGTCTGATTGATCGCCCCTAATCATCGGCTGATTAGTGGGGACGACCACAACTTCCAGCTTGTAGATCTTGTGGAACTCCTCTGCTTCCGTAACCGCCGTGCCGGTCATGCCGGCTAGTTTGTCGTAGAGGCGGAAGTAGTTCTGGAAGGTGATGGTAGCCAGGGTGAGGCTCTCCCGCTGGATTTTGACGTTCTCCTTAGCTTCCACCGCCTGGTGCAGGCCGTCCGACCAGCGTCGGCCTGGCATCTGCCTGCCGGTGAACTCGTCCACAATGACGACCTCGCCATTCCTCACGATGTAGTCACGGTCTCTCTTGTAGAGGACGTGGGCCTTCAGCGCCGTTTCCACAAAGTGGGTCATCTGAAAATGTTCGGAATCGTAGAGGTTGGGGATTCTGAGCCACTGCTCCAGGCTGGCGATGCCCTTCTCTGTGAGGGATACCGACTTTGTTTTTTCGTCCACCAGATAGTCGTCATGCTCGTGGAGCTGCGGCACCAGGCGTGACACCGACTGGTACTGCTCGGCAGACTCCTCGGCTTGCCCGCTAATGATGAGCGGCGTGCGGGCTTCGTCGATGAGGATGTTGTCTACTTCGTCCACAATGGCAAAGTTGAGGTCCGGCTGCACGCACATGGAGAGGTCGGTCACCATGTTATCCCGGAGGTAGTCAAAGCCGAACTCGTTATTGGTGCCGTACGTGATGTCCGCGTCGTAGGCCTCCCGGCGAGAGACGGGCCGCAGCCGGAGATAGAGGGGATCCTCTGTGCTGTACTCTTCGTCGTAGATAAAGGCGGCATCGTGCTGGATGCAGCCCACGGAAAGGCCCAGCAGGCTGTAGATAGTGCCCATCCACTGGGTGTCACGTTTGGCCAGGTAGTCATTCACGGTCACTACGTGCACGCCGTTACCGGAGAGGGCGTTGAGAGCCACCGGCAGGGTGGCCACCAGGGTCTTGCCTTCACCTGTCTTCATCTCGGCAATCTTGCCGCTGTGAAGGGTAACGCCTCCCATAAGCTGCACGTCGTAGTGGCGCTGGCCTATCGCGCGTTTAGCGGCCTCTCGTACTGCAGCAAAGACCTCCGGCAGGATCCTGTCCAGGTTTGTAGCGCCGTCTGCTAACTGCTCCCGGAATTGCTCCATAAGCTCCCGTAGCGCTGCGTCAGACTTGCGCTCGAACTCGGGCTCCAGGGCGTTGATCTGCGCGACGAGGGGGCGGAGATGGTTTATCTCTCGCTCGTTGGAATCGAGGATCTTGTTTATCCACTGAAACATGGCTTTTACCTAAATGTTGGGGGAATAAATAGAGTCTCTGTAGTTAGTATAGTACCGCGCGGAGAGGGGAAGAGTTACTTGGGGAATGCCTCCAAGCTCAAACAGAGCTCTGCATGACTGGATCATCAAAGAGCGCTCCCACAGACTGCCCGGTGTGGATGCGGTAGATCGCCTCCCCTAAGAGCGGGGCAATCGAAAGCGTGGTGATGCGAGGATTCTGCTTAGAGGCCTCCAGCGGGACGGTGTCCGTTACTACAACCTCTTTCAGGGCGCTGTGGCTCACCCTGTCGACGGCCGGGCCGGAGAAAAGCCCATGGGTGGCGCAGGCGTACACGGCTTCTACCCCGTAGTTTCCCAGCGTGCTCGCCGCTTCCAACAGTGTGCCGGCGGTGTCTATCTCATCATCCACAATGATTGCGGTCCTACCGTGCACGTCACCGATAACGCTCAAGGCTTCGGAAGAATCGTCGTTTGCCCGGCTGCGGCGCTTTTCTATAACGGCAAAGGGCGCATTCAGCCGCTCTGCAAAGTTCCTAGCCTTCTTGGCACCGCCAATATCGGCTGCCACCACTACAGGATCTCGTAAGTCTAGTCTAATATAGTGCTGAGTGAGGATGGAGAGGGCGGAGAGTTCGTCAACGGGGATGTTGAAGAAGCCCTGGATCTGCCCTGCATGGAGGTCAACGGTGAGCACCCGGTTGGCGCCCGCCACTTGCAGCAGATCGGCAATGAGACGCGCGGTGATGGGAACCCGGGGCTGATCCTTTTTGTCGGTACGAGAATAGCCGTAGTAGGGGATTACCGCGGTGACCCGGCCAGCGGAGGCCCGTTTCACCGCGTCGGTCATAATCAGGAGCTCCATGAGCCCGTTGTTCACAGGCGCACTAGTGGGCTGCACTAAGAAGACATCGTGGTGGCGAACGTTCTCCATGATGCGGACGAACGTATTGTCGTTGCTGAATTGGAAGACTTCCGCGGCGCCCAAGGGTACGTCGAGATAGTCACAAACAGATTGGGCGAGAGAGGGATGGGTATTGCCTGTCAGTACTGTTAACGGCATGTCCTGAAACACGACGTCACTCCCTTTCTGCATAGTGCGCGGTCCCCCTACACTCAGAAGTTAGTTTACTTAGTGTAGCACATATTTCCTGGCGCATCAGCGTGCAGCGCCGTGTGAAGAGCACTCCAGCAGCAAGAGAAATGCGCCCGCAAAAGCGCCAATGCGGGCAGCAAGCTCTTCTCTGCTAGGCAGGCAGAAAGCGCAACCGCGGTTTAGTTAAGCCGCGCGTAACCGGAGGAGACGACGTAAGAACCGCGATCGCCTTCGTTTAAGCTGGTTCCCCCTTAAGCGGGGGCGGCTTATTCTGAGAGCTTACCCAGGGCGTCCAGCACGCGTTCGGCGGTAGCGGGAACGGTGGTGACCCGAGCGCCTACCGCGTCGGCAATGGCGTTGACTACTGCCGTTGCGCCCGCGGCAATGGGCGGCTCGCCCACACCCTTGGCCCCGTATGGGCCTGCGCCCTCAACAGGAACCTCTACCAGAGCTACTTCGATATTGGGCACGTCTAGGGACGTGGGGATTCGGTAGTCCAACAGAGTAGGGTTGCGGAGCACACCCTTTTCATCCCACAGCATCTCCTCGGAGAAGCCGATAGCCAGCGCCTGAGCGACGCCGCCCTGGATCTGGCCCTCTACGGAGAGGGGGTTGATGGCAAAGCCGACATCCTGCACGCAGACGGCCTCCAGGAGCGTGACTAGGCCGGTCTCCTCGTCCACGGCCACTTTTGCGCACTGCAGCGCAAAGCCGGGCGCGGCGGCTGGTGATCCCATACGGCCCTGGCCTATGATGACCGGCACTGGCGAACCGAAGCCGGTAGAAAGGGTTCCCAGCACTTCGAAGCTCAAGGCTTTTTCATGGTCGCTCGCCACACGGATAACGCCGTCCACCATTTCTAGGTCTTCTGGCTTGGACTCAAGGCGTTGCGCCACAATTTTGAACATCTGGTCTCGAATATCTTCCGCCGCCATCTTGACGGCGAGGCCCACGGTGCGTAGGGATTTGCTGCCAGCGCTGGTGCCGGCAAAGGGGGCTGCAGCAGTGCTGCCGGGGTGCAAGGTAACATGCTCAATGGGCAGGTTGAGGACTTCAGCGGCTATCTGCGCATAGGAGGTGTGGATGCCGGTGATATCGTTAGTGCCCACCATGACGGATACGCTGCCGTCGCTGTTCAGTTGAACGGCTGCGCTGGATGGTGCGCCTCCGCCAAGCCAGCCGCCCAGTGCGATGCCTACGCCAACTTTTGTGCCCTCTGGCCCGGAGCGGTCGTTGCGGTTCTTCCAGAATTCGGTCTCTTTGAGGCGCTCCAGCACCTCGCGACCGCCGATCCGGCCGTAGTTGCGGCCGTTGGGCATAGGGTCGCCCTGCTCTACCACGTTCTTCAGGCGCAGCTCCAGCGGGTCCATCTTCAGCTCGTCCGCCAGCATAGCCATAGCGGACTCCACGGCAAAGGTGGCCTGGGGCGTGCCCGGCGCGCGCAGCGCGCCCTGGCTGACCCGGTTGGTGATGACCTCAATGCCTTCGATCTCCAGGTTAGGGAACTTGTAGTATCCGCCCAAGAGGTTTGCGCCCGCCATGAGGGGGCTACCGGGGAAGGAGCCGGAGTCGTAGATGGCGCGGGCTTTGAGGCCGGTCACCGTGCCGTCCTTTTTCGCGGTGAGGGTGATATCAAAGTAGGCCTGGGGCGCAGGGTCTGCGGAGCGGAGGTCTTCACTGCGTGTGTAGATATGCTTGACCGGGCGGTGCAGCAGACGCGCAATGATCGCCGGAATGACCGCCGCGTAGGGCTGGATCTTTGCGCCGAAGCCGCCGCCCATCTCCACGTATTCCACAACGATCTTGTTTTCCGGCACGCCCAGGATACGAGAGATGCTCTCGCGGGAGTTGAAGTCGCCCTGGGTGCTAACCCAGACCCGGTAGTTGTTGTCTAGGTCGCAGTCTACGATCGCGCCCATGGGTTCGATATAGCCTTGATGTACCCAGGAGGCTTGGAAGCTCTTCTCAATGGCGACCTCGGCTTCATTGATGGCGTTAGCCACGTCCCCGCGGCTCCATACCATGCGATGAGTGATATTGGGAGAGGCTGCCTGCGCCTCCTCCTCCGAATCGCTCACGGTAGTGTGGGCTTGTAGCTCTGAGCGGTCAATGCCTGTCATAGAGTTGCGCACCGGCGGGGAATCGGCCTTGAGCGCGTCCAGGATGTCCAGAACTGCCGGCAACTCCTCGTACTCTACATGGATGAGATCTAAGGCTTCTTCCGCTACCGAGGGGTCTTCTGCAACCACCGCAGCGACCGCCTGGCCGTAGAACATGACCTCCTTCTCTGCAAACGCCGTGTAGAGGCGGTTGGCGCTGTCCTTCGGAAGGTGAGCTGGCAGGTCGGCGGCGGTGTACACACCCACTACGCCGGGATAGGCAGCAGCGGCGCTGGCATCCAGCTTCTTGATCAAGGCGTGAGCATAAGGAGAGCGCAGCACTTTTACGTGCACCATGCTTTGGAGCTGGACGTCGCCCACGTAGGTGGTCTTGCCGGTGACCTTGGCGACACCCTCTAGGCGCGGTTGTCGCTTGTGGATAGTACGGTAGGTTGGGGTAGTAGCCATAATAACGCCTCTCTTTGCTATAGCATCAACTTAGAGTTATAGCCGTTCACGGTAATCCTGTTGAACCGTTGCCTCCGGTGGCAGGCTCCTACAGGATCGGATTGAGCGAATCTATCCACTGGCGGCCTTGATGGCCTCGATGATCTTGGTGTAGCCAGTGCAGCGACAAAGGTTGCCCGCAATGCCATGGCGGATCTCTTCTTCCGTAGGCGACGGGTTAGATTTGAGCAGAGCGGCTGCAGACATGAGCAGCCCCGGGATGCAATAGCCGCATTGGAGCGCACCGTACTCTACGAAGGTTCTTTGCAACGGATGCAACTCACCATCGGGGCTCAGTCCCTCGATAGTGGTGATTTCTGCGCCTTCGCCCTCGCCTACCAGCATGAGGCAGGAAGTCACGGGCTGGCCGTTAATCCAGAGGGTGCATGCGCCGCAATCGCCGGTGCCGCAGCCCTCCTTGGTGCCGGGGTGGCCTACCTCTTCCCGAACCACGTCGTGGAGGCAGCGGTTGGATTCCGCGTACACTTCGTGGGCTACGCCGTTGACCTGTAATCGAAAGACTTGCTTGCTCATAGTTATGCCGCTCTTATGGTTTGTATGGTCTGGGCCAGTGTTCGTTCGGTCAACGCCCGCACTAACGAGCGGCGGAAGGCCACGGAACCCCGCTGGTCGGCGATGGGCTGGGCTTCCCTAGCCGCGATCTCGCCGGCAAGACGGAACAGCTCTTCGGAGGGCGCTTGGCCCACCAGCGCCGCCTCTGTCTCAGTAGCAAGGAGAGGAGTTGGTGCAACCGCAGAAAGGCAGACCCGGGCGTGAGTGATGCGCTCGTGGGCCTCATCCATGCGGAGGTAGACGCCCACGCCGGCCACCGCAATGTCCAGCTCCCGGCGCGGCACGTGGCGCGCGTACATGCTGGCCTCATGGGGCACTGGGATGGGTACGGAGACCTCGGTCAGGAGCTCATCCGAGGCTAAGGCCGTGCGTCCGGGGCCTTGCATCACGTCCTTGGCGGGCAGCGTACGGCTGCCGCCGGGCCCCTGGATGGTGACCGTTGCGTCCAGCACTATGAATGCGGGCGCCGCATCAGCAGAAGGGGCGGCGTTGCAGAAGTTGCCGCCGATAGTGGCTAGGTTTTGGGTCTGCAACGAGCCGATCATCTTTGCGGATTGCAGAATGGCAGGGTAGTGTGGGCCAACCATGGGGTGGTCCCGCAGCGCCCCGAACTTGGTGGCCGCGCCCAATTGCAAGCCGTGCTCCGCGCCAAAGCTAATGCCTTGGAGCGCCTCGATGTTCTTGAGGCTGACGATATATTTGGGGTGACGGTCGCGCTCCTTCATTTGCGGCACGAGGTCGGTGCCGCCAGCCAGCACTTTGCCCTCCGGCCCCTTGGTATGGAGCAGGTCTATGGCCTCTGCAATAGTGTCAGGCGCGTAATAGTCAAACCGGTGCATGGATCCTCCTAGTGCAATGGTAAAGCCCCATGTGCCGCCATTCTACCGAGAGTGCGCAGGGGTTTGCAAGCAAGGTCATAGCAAGCCTTGCGAAGCCGTTGCCGGCTAAGTGATCACCCAACATGAGCGTGCATCGCCGTTCGCCTATGCGGCCTCCTCGCCAAAATTGACGCCTAGTGCTCGCCGACGGGTTCCAAGACGCGAAACTGTTGGGCGTAGAGCTGGGCATAGAGGCCGCCGCGGGCGAGTAGCTCCTCGTGGCGGCCTGAATCCACTAGCCGTCCGTTATCAATGACCAGAATGATGTCTGCCGAGAGGATGGTGGAGAGCCGGTGCGCGATGGCGATGACGGTTCGGCCGCGGGAAAGCTGCTCAAGGGCCTCTTGGATACTGCGCTCTGTGGCGCTATCCACGCTGGAAGTAGCTTCGTCCAGAATGAGGATAGCGGGGTCCTTCAGGATGGCTCTGGCTATGGCTAGGCGCTGCTTTTCTCCGCCGGAGAGGCGGTAGCCCCGTTCGCCCACGATGGTCTCGTAGCCTTCGGGGAGGCCCGCGATGAAGTTGTGGATGTTGGCGGCGCGCGCGGCCGCCTCTATTTCGTCGTCGGTGGCGTCTGGTCGAGCATACTGCAAGTTCTGGCGCACGGTAGCATGGAACAGGAAGGGCTCCTGGTTCACCATGCCGATAGCCGCGCTCAGGGAGGTAAGAGTCACGTCGCGCACGTCTTCGCCGTCGATGAGGACCTGCCCATTGGTCACGTCATAGAGGCGGGGGATGAGGTACGCGATAGTAGTCTTGCCCGCGCCGGTTGGGCCCACGAGCGCGGCAAACCGTCCTGCTGGCACCTCAAACGTGACGTCTTCCAGCGTGTGCCCATCCTGCAGGTAGCTGAAGCCCACGTTCTGGAAGCGGACGTTGCCCAGCACCGGTCCCAGAGGCCGAGCGTCCGGCGCGTCCATAATGTCCTGATCCAGGTCCATGTAGGCAAAGATCCGCTCAAAGAGGGCAATAGAGCTGAGGACGGAGACGTGGACGTTCAGCAGGTTAGTGATAGGGCTGTAGAGGCGGGCTAGCAGTGTCGCCTGGGCCACCACGGTGCCCAGCGTGGCCTCCCCTCCAATGATCTGGTGGCCGCCGTACCAGTAGACTACTGCCGGAGCAATCGACCCAAAGAGGGTGAGCGCCGTGTTGAACCACCTTCCGATGATGGCTCTGCGCATGCTAAGGTCTCTGATTGTGCGGGCCGTGCCCTGGAAGGTACCCATCTCCTGCTCTTCCCGGCCAAAGGTCTTCACCAGGAGCGCGCCGCTGACGGAGAGGGTCTCCTGCATCTGATTGTTAAGGCCGGCAAGCTGCTCCTGAGTTTCACTCACCAGCTGGCGTTGGATATTGCCGATGCGCTGGGCGGGGATGAGAAAGATGGGCACAAAAATGATAGAGAAGAGCGCAAGCCGCCAGTCTATGGCTGCCATCACGGCCAAAGTGCTCACCACAGTTATGATGTTGCCCGCCACGCTGCCCAGTGTGTCGGCGATGATGCCCTGAATCCCGCCCACGTCGTTGCTGACCCGGGAGAGGGCGTCTCCCGTGCGGTTGGCCGTGAACCAGCGCAGGGACATGCGGGTGAGGTGTCGGTAGATGCGGGTTCGCAGGTCAAAGACCACGTTGTGGGCGGTGATGTTGCTGAGGTAAGACTGGAGGGTGCTATTGACGGCAGTGAGCAGCACCAGGGCCACGATGATCACCACCAGGAGGTTGAGCAGCGAATCGTCCTGCTGCGGCAGCGCGCGGTCGATGATCTCCCTGATGAGGAGCGGCGGGCCAAGCCCCGCTAGAGAGGCGATGACGACGGTCACGAGGTAGCCCGCCAGGGTTAGCCGATAGGGACCGAGTAGTCCCGCAATGCGCCGCAGCGTGGGGCCAACCGGCTGGGTGGGGCGCGCCCGCCGCCGCTCTTGTCTACCCCATTCGCCTGATCGCATTGGATGTTCTTATATCGCGGTGTCGCCGGTTGTTAGTGCGCCTGACACGATCCGCTCACTGAAGTGAGCGGCGGCTCGGTAACATAGGCGCAGTCGGACATTATGCCGTTCTCTTGATTGAAAGTGTGCTCCGCAGCCTGCAATTCTGCAAGTTTGCGCATGAGCGCGTTGACGTCTGAGGTTAGGGGACAGTACGGCAGCCAGTAGCGGGGCCCGCCGCACGCCTTGGCGCCCACGGGCGCAGCCTTGCACTGGGCGCCCTGAGCGCAGCCGTTGCTCTTGGCTAGTGCGCGGGCTTCTTGCTCCAAGCGCTGGATGTCGGCACGGCTCACGGAGCCTACTCCAGTGGGTGCCGCCGCGGGCGATGCCGCCGGTGGTGGCGTTGCTGTAGACGCGGCCCCGGGGCTGGCGCAGGAGAGCGCGAGAGCCAGGAAGCAGAGGAGCAAAGCATATGGTAGGCGGGTCATGAAACGTTGTTTAAGTATAGTAGCTAGCGACGAAAGAAGTGAAAGCAGACGCGCCTACTAAGACAAAGCGTGACGCTTCCTGTATGATGGCAGAGCCTTTACTATGCAATCTGGACGTACTTACAACCTCTTCCGAGAACGAGACTTTCTCCTCTATGTGGGCAACAGGTTTGCCGCCAGCATGGGGCAAAGTCTGCAGCTTACGGCGCTTACCTGGCAGGTCTACGACACCACCGGTTCAGCGCTCCAGATCGCCTTCCTTGGTGTCGCTCGGTTCATCCCCTCCTTCGTCATGAGCCTTGTCGGCGGCGTCGTAGCCGACACCCGTGATCGCCGGCTCATCCTCGGGTTGTCGCAGGCTTTCCTCTTCTTAACCACCCTGAGCCTCTTGATAATGACAGCCCAGGGCGCCTTCAACACTGGCTTGGTCTACGCACTTGTGGCGGTGCAAGGGCTTATTGGCTCCTTTGAGAACCCTGCGCGGCAGAGCGTGCTTCCACAGCTCGTGCCGCCGGAGCTTTTCCAGCGTGCCGTGCCCGCAGCCACCACAGTGCAGCAGCTTGCGATGGTAGCGGGACCGATGGTAGCCGGCGTGGTTATCGCTACCTTTGGGATTGCGCAAGCCTATGGGGTGCACCTGGGACTCATTCTTGTAGCGGTGGCCTTTATCGCTCTGGTTAACATACCGTACGGTACGGTGCCGCGCGGCACGGTAAGCATGGAGATGGTAAAAGACGGCCTGAAGTTCGTACGGGACAAAAAGGCTGTGCTGGGAGCTATGATCCTGGACCTCTTTGCCGTGGTGTTTGCGGGTGCAACCGCACTGCTTCCTATCTATGCAAAAGATATACTGGTGGTAGGGCCGGTGGGCCTTGGGGTGCTTACCGCATCTATAGCTATAGGCTCCTTTGGGATGGCGACATTGCTCATCTTCCTGCCGCCCATCCAAGCCGCGGGCAGGGCCATGGTGCTCACGGTGTTCGGCTTCTGCGTTGCGACAATTGCCTTCGGACTTTCCACTAACTTTGTGCTCTCCTGCGTCCTCTATGGGCTAGTAGGAGTAACCGACCAAATTAGCGTGGTTATGCGGACCGTCGTCATCCAGTTGGGCACGCCGGACGCGCTGCGCGGCCGGGTGAGTGCAGTGCACTTTGTATTTGTGGGGGCATCCAACCAGCTTGCTCAGGTGCGGGCAGGGCTAGTGGCGGATTTGAGCAATGCCGTTTTCTCCGTGGTCAGCGGCGGCATCATGGCCATAATTCTTTCCGCCATTATCGTGAAGATGATTCCGGAGCTCTGGGGCTACCGCACGGGCCAACCGCAGGTTGAAGAAGCAGAAGCGGCGGGTTCTACATAGTCCGCTGCGGCATACAGGTATGTTCTCTAACAAGAAGTAGCTAGCCGCTTACGTACGTTTCCACCACAATCGGATTAACGCCAATGAGCGGCACGCGCGCGATACTGCCGCATGTTGCTCCAAGCCAACCTCGTCTCAAGCTTCATACTTGTTCTCCGTCGTTGCATTCTCTCCAAAGTGGTGCTCAGCATCTGATTTGTGGGACCCTTGGGCCTTGGGCCTAATCTGATGCCTGTTCACGAGTTGCTCATTATTCAGATGAGCGCGCGTCTTTCTGGAGCCAGGGTTTCTGTGTTGCGGGTCAGCACCTCCGCAACTCCGCACGGGGCAGTTATCGCCAAAGTCTTGACCTCTATCCCAGCAATTGTGATATGATTCAACAACTCTGGTAGAGGCTTCATTTGAACCTTCAGAGTAGAATAAGGTATCCCGAAATCTATGGAGGCTACGATGACGCCAAAACGGTTAGGGCTGAGCATACTATCAGCCGTATTTAGTTTGTTATTGATTAGCTGTGCTGCAGCTGTCGAGCCGGCGCCGAGCACCGCGCCGAGCAGCGACACGAGCTCTAGCACGACGGCGGCCCCAGCAGCGACGGCAGCACCCGCATCAGCTGCGGCCCCAGCAGCGACGGCAGCACCCGCAGCACCTGCGGCCCCTGCGGCACCTGCGGCCCCAGCAGCGACGGCAGCACCTGCAGCAGCACCTGCACCTGCACCCGCTAAAAAAGATGATGCCATGATGATGAAGCCGAAGAGCGGCGGCGCCTTCAGGGCCGTAGTGACTGACGACCCTTACGATTTTGACATGAGCTACACAGGCTCATCTGTCACCAACCCTTACGTGATTAAGCCTACTTATTCTACCGTTCTGAAGATGAAACTAGGGCCGGACGTAGGGTTCACCGACGTGATTGCCGAGCCAGCGCTTGCAGAAAAATGGGAAGTGTCCTCGGATGCCACTACCTACACGTTTAAGATACGGAAAGGCGTGAAGTTCGCAAATCTTCCGCCGGCAAACGGGCGTGAAGTGACCGCAGCAGACGTGAAGTTTAGCTTTGAGTACATGGCTCGGGTGAACGAGTACAAGGACTTGGAGCGGGGACAATTCAAGTGGATGTTCCCTGGCCTACAGAGCGTCACCACTCCCGACGCCAGCACGGTAGTTGTGAAGTTTGAGAACTCCTTTGCGCCGTTCCTAACCTATGCCGCATCGTCGGATAACGTGATCATGCCCCGCGAGATCTTCGACGCAGAGGGGCATTTCAAGGACACGGCAGTGGGTTCTGGTCCCTTCCAGCTAGACCCCAAGGCGAGCCAGCGCGGCTCAAGATGGGTGATGAAGAAGAACCCCACCTACTATGAGGATGGGAAACCGTATCTAGACGAATACCATCTTGTTGTAGTCAGAGACGAGGCTACCCGTCAGGCTGCCTTGGCCTCGAAGCAGATAGACTACTACGTAGGCACGACAGACGCGAAGACGTGGGACGAGATTCGACGACTAGCGCCCGGCACGAATGAGTTCATCTTTACGTCTACGCCCCGTAGCCTGTACTTGCAGCTCAAAGATTCTATCTTCAGCGACCCCAAACTGCGTGAAGCGGTAGCGTGTGCACTGAACCGGGATGAGCTCATCCAGGTGGGCGGCGGTGGCCGCGGCGAGTGGGCGCTGATGTTCGCCAACACACGGTCGGACCTCTTCACGCAGGAAGAGATTAAAGCAATCCTGTGCCAAGACCTGGAGAAAGCGAAGCGCCTAGTGAAAGAGTCGGGCTATACGGCAGGGGTAGAAATCCCTATGCTGTATAACCCAGAGGCGGCTG
Organism: Dehalococcoidia bacterium; assembly: GCA_965220215.1. Classification (GTDB taxonomy): domain Bacteria; phylum Chloroflexota; class Dehalococcoidia; order SHYD01; family SHYD01; genus CBDDEI01. Next base: position 1,278,028 of record OZ244809.1, on the reverse strand, counting down.
AGTCGACGACGGCTCCCACGGAGCTGATTCAAGCGCAGCTGAAGAAGGCGGGCATCAACATCCAGTTTGACATTGTTTCTAGAGCAGACTTTACGAAACGTCGGCGAGCGCGACAGATCGACATCATGTTCTTGGGTGAAGCCCAGCGGGCAGATGTAGATGCGTCGCTGCACCTAGCCATACACCCTGCTGGATCATTCAACTACACCAACATCGACGATCCGAAGATTAACAAGCTCTTGGTAGAGCAACGGCAGGAAATTGACCCAGTCAAGCGGCGCGAGCTGTTGCGGGAGATCTTGCGGTATGCGAATGGGAACAACATCATCCACGGCATGTACCGGGCGAACCAGAACATCTTCACCCATCCGTACGTGCATGACTTCTACCATCACGCTGACCTAAGGTCGCAAGGCTCTCTGACCAATGCCTGGATAGACAAGTAAGGGTGGAGCCAAACACCTAAGCTTCCCTTGGTTATAAGGCGATAGCAAGAACGAAGGCGGTGGGCTTACCCACCGCCTTCGTTTGTTCACCTGCTGCCAGGCATGTCCACGCTCCGGCGCTACTCCGTTGCGGGCCAGCATTCCCACACGCGGCAGTTATCGCTAAAGTCTTGACCCCTACCCCAACGATTGATATGATTCTACAACTCTAGGATAGGTTTGTAGTCGAACCTTCTGGAGTAGGATAGAGTATCGCGAAATCTAGGGAGGCTACGATGACGCCAAAACGGTTAGGGCTGAGCATACTATCAGCCGTATTTAGTTTGTTATTGATCAGCTGTGCTGCAGCTGTCGAGCCGGCGCCGAGCCCCGCGTCGAGCTCCAGCGACACGAGCTCCAGTACGGCAGCACCTGCAGCGACGGCAGCACCTGCGGCAGCAGCAGCACCTGCAGCGACGGCAGCACCTGCGGCAGCAGCGGCACCTGCAGCACCTGCAGCACCTGCAGCAACTGCGGCACCTGCAGCAGCAGCACCTGCACCTGCACCCGCTAAAAAAGATGATGCCATGATGATGAAGCCGAAGAGCGGCGGCGCCTTCAGGGCCGTAGTGGCGGACGACCCCTACGATTTTGACATGAGCTACACAGGCTCATCTTCTACCAACCCGTACGTGATTAAGAATACCTATTCTACCGTTCTGAAGATGAAACTAGGGCCGGACGTAGGGTTCACCGACGTGATTGCCGAGCCAGCGCTTGCGGAAAAGTGGGAAGTGTCCCCGGATGCCAAGACCTACACGTTTAAGCTACGGAAGGGCGTCAAATTTGCGAATCTCCCGCCGGTAAATGGGCGAGAGGTGACCGCAGCGGACGTGAAGTTTAGCTATGAGTACATGGCGCGGGTCAACGAGTACAAGGACCTAACGCGGGGACAGTTCCGATGGATGTTCCCTGGCCTACAGAGCGTCACCACTCCCGACGCCAGCACGGTAGTTGTGAAGTTTGAGAACTCCTTTGCGCCATTCCTAACCTACGCGGCCTCTTCGGATAACGTGATCATGCCCCGCGAGATCTTCGACGCGGAGGGGCATTTCAAGGATACGGCAGTGGGTTCTGGTCCCTTCCAGCTAGACCCTAAGGCGAGCCAGCGCGGCTCGAAATGGGTGATGAAGAAGAATCCCACCTACTATGAGGATGGGAGACCGTATCTGGACGAATACCACATTGTGGTAGTCAGAGACGAGGCTACCCGTCAGGCGGCATTCGCCTCGAAGCAGATAGACTACTACGTAGGCACGACGGATGCGAAGACGTGGGACGAGGTGCGACGACTAGCGCCTGAAGCGGATGAGTTTATCTTTACGTCTACGCCCCGTAGCCTGTACTTGCAGCTCAAAGATTCTATCTTCAGCGACCCCAAACTGCGTGAAGCGGTAGCGTGTGCGCTGAACCGGGATGAGCTTATCCAGGTGGGCGGCGGTGGCCGCGGCGAGTGGGCGCTGATGTTCGCCAACACCCGGTCGGACCTCTTCACGCAGGAAGAGATTAAAGCAATCCTGTGCCAAGACCTGGAGAAAGCGAAGCGCCTGGTGAAAGAGTCGGGCTATACGGCAGGGGTAGAAATCCCTATGCTGTATAACCCAGAGGCGGCTGAGGCAACGACGGCTCCCACGGAGCTGATTCAGGCGCAGCTCAAGAAGGCGGGCATCAACATCCAGTTTGACATTGTTTCGGGAGCGGACTTCACGAAGCGTCGCCGAGCCCGACAGATCGACATCATGTTCTTGGGTGAGGCCCAGCGTGCTGACATAGATGCGTCGCTGCACCTAGCCATACACCCTGCTGGATCATTCAACTACACCAACATCGACGATCCGAAGATTAACAAGCTCTTGGTAGAGCAACGGCAGGAAGTTGACCCGCCGAAGCGGCGTGAGCTGTTGCGGGAGATCTTGCGGTATGCGAATGGGAACCAAATTCTCCACGGCATGTACCGGGCGAACCAGAACATCTTCACCCATCCGTACGTGCATGACTTTTACCATCACGCTGACCTAAGGTCGCAAGGCTCTCTGACCAATGCTTGGGTAGACAAGTAAGGGTGGAGCCAAACACCTAAGCTTCCCTTAGTCATAAGGCGATAGCAAGAACGAAGGCGGTGGGTTTACCCACCGCCTTCGTTTATTCAGCTAATGTAACGTTGTCTCTAGGCGCGCTCGTGTTCACACTCAAGTGACGACATGCCACCTGCTTACTGTCAGGCTACAATTTCAATCTTGAAGTGCTCCGGCCAAGCAACGTCAATCGGCAGCACCGCTTCGGCCGGTTGAGCGTTGTTCGCCTCACCTTTGGAGCCGAGAGGGTCTCTGCCGTCCCGCACGTCTTTGATGGCCTGAATCAGCAGTCGTCTCGTAGCTATGATGGCAGAATCTGCCGTCCCTAGATGTTCCTTGGTCCGATCATAGATCGGGCCCATGTTCTCCTGGATGGCGTAGTCCTGGGTATTGGTGCCCATAATGCCGGTGTAATTCACCGTGTGCTGGACTTCACGGTCGAGCCAGTAGTCGTTCTCTCTGTTTCGCCGGAGCTTGTAGCTTCCCGGAACAAACTCCTCCTGACCCCGGCCTGCTCCCCGCTCATAGTCCATCCAGGTCTCACGGCTTATCCCCTCTCCGTCTTTAAGATAGAAGAAGTTATAAACGTTGGTCGTGTAGTCATCTATGGGGACCCAGAGATGACCTTGAACGGTCTCGCGCTTCAGGGTGCTTTTACCGTATGCCCCGGCGCGCTGCTGCTGAAAGGGCATCACAAACTGGTAGACACGGGTGAAGTTCACACTTTCATCCGGAATATGGCGGATGCTGGCGTAGGTATACCCAAAGGGCGTCAGGACTACCTCCAAGTGCGGCGCAGTGGAACGGGCACGGTAGCCCTGAACACTCCCAGCTTCGCCGGTATTTGTGAGGTTGCGGTGCAAGAAGGAGGAGTGGGAAGAGTCCACACCGCCCTCAATGGCCTGTAAGTAGTTGCAATCCTCAAAGGTCTTGGAAATATAAGAACTACCCTCAGGGAGGCGCATCCACTCGTAGTCAGGCAGAGGCGGCTGCTTCTCTGGCGGGCCCATATAGGCCCAGATCACGCCACCCTTCTCCTGGCAAGGATAGGCGGTGTGCTGGATCTTGTGCTTAAAGTTGCTTTCAGGGGGCTCGTTGGGCATATCTACACATGCCCCGCTCACATCATACTTCCAGCCGTGGTAAACACACCGCAGGCCGGATTCCTCGTTGCGGCCAAAGAAGAGACTTGCGCCCCGGTGAGAGCAGTGGTTGCCTAGTAGGCCAATCTTGCCGTCACTATCTCGGAACGCTATCAAGTCCTCGCCCACCAGCCGGACCCTTACTGGAATACCATCAGGCTCCTGCAGCTCTTCTGAGAGCATGGCCGGGATCCAATACCGACGCATTACGTCTCCCATGGGAGTACCGGGGCCGATACGGGTTACAAGCTCATTATCCGCTGCAGAAAGCATTGGCTGCCCCTCCTTCTACACTTCCTGATCTGTTGAAGATGATACGCACAATGGAATGGCGCCGCAACTTGCGCCAGCCCAACGCTGGGAGCATCTTCGCTCGGTACAGAAAAGGCCGAGCGATTGCCCGGCCTTTTCTGCGCTACTTGTTCTGGTTTCAGCTTTATTCTGACCAGGGGAGAATGGAGACGTGGATACCGCCAGGTACGCCGTCTCCGGCGACGGTCTTGATGGCTAGACCCGCGTCCTCCAACCCAAAGGTATGGGTGCACATTTCGTGCAGGGGGTATTTGTGGGAAGCAATAAGGTTTATGGCATCCTCAATGGAATCGTAGCAGTGGCCGTTGGCCGCTTTTAACGCGATGCGTTTCCGGCCCCAGCCGGCAACCCGCACCGTTTCGTCGCCCGGCGCTGCCAGCACTATGTTGCAGCGATGTCCGGCGACTGAGATGGCTTCCTGGACCGTGCTCTTGCCGGCGCCGGATACATTCACCACAACGTTAACGCCCTTACCATTGGTGATATCCATGACTTTCTCTTTAAAGTCTTCCGTCTGGACGTCAATGGTGTCCGTTGCGCCGAACCGCTTTGCTAGAGCTAAACGCTCAGCGTCGTGTGTTAGGCCGCTCACGATGATCTTGGATGCGCCGGCTTCCTTTGCCGTGACGACGGCCGAAAGGCCCATCTGTCCCGGGCCCTGGACGACAACGGTGTCGCCTAGCTTGACCTCACCGTACCGATACATCCACTCAATCCCGTTGGAAACGCTCAGGAAGAGGACGGCCTCGTGCACTGGTAGGTCATCGGGCAGCTTGTGCATGACTGCATTGGGGTGCAAGTACATGTACTGGCTGTAGCCGCCCCACAAGGAGGGTGCAACGTCAACGGGTGTGGTGCCGTAAAACATTGCCGTAGCGCCTTGCATGGGGTCGGTCTGCTTGCAGAAGCGGTAGTCTCCGGAGCGGCACATCTCGCAACGGCCGCAGGGCATGTACTCTTCTAGGCAGACACGGTCGCCTTCTTCCAAGCCCCATTTCCGCCCCGCCTCGCTGCCTAGCTTCACAATGGTGCCCACGTTCTCGTGCCCCAAAATGTGGGCCGTACCCAACATGCGGGTTTGCTGGTGGACATCGCTGCCGCATACTCCGCAAGCATCAACCTTCAGCAGGCCGGCGTCCGGGCCTATTTCTGGCATTGGGTACTCACGCACTTCGAACTGCTTCGGCGCGATCAGCGTCGAGGCCAATACTTTATCCGCCATAGTGATGGAACTCCTTCTTAGATGTCGTCTAGGGATTATCTTCTCACGGTCTGAGTAGTGTAGACAGCGTATTACTTTTGAAATACCAGAGCAACAGCAACGCAAAGAGAGGTCACGGTTTACCCATGACCTCTCTTTGGTTTTAACCGACTAGCTTATTGGGACTGCGGCGTGACCTTGGATTTACGCAACTCTTCCGTTGCACCCGCCCAAGGCACGTCCTTCGGCAGCACGATGGGTACTGCTCGTGCCCGGAAGATCTCAGGATCATTGACCGCCGGGGGCAGCGTGCCTTGCTCCCGTAGCGCGCGGGCAGAGCTGAGCCAGCGGCGGCGTACCCGGATTATGCCGGTATCACTGGATCCCAAGTGCTCATGCGTGCGGTCGTAGATGGGGCCCATGCTTACCTGGATGCCGCTATCCTGCATCCCAAAGTTGATGATCCCGGTGAACTGCTCTGTTTTCTGTAGGTTGTAGTCCAGATGGAAGTTGTTGGAGAAATCGGGCGCCGTGCGCCAAGCCCCGCCAGGAGCGCTGGTTGCCGGCTTAAAGCCGCCGTTGATGCCAACATGAATACCGGAGGTTGGGTAGGTCTTCCGTTCAGTGACCTCCTCCTCAGTAAGCGGCCTGTCCGTGTGCCAGGAAATGCTCCACGTCATCGTATTCTCGTCATCAATGGGCACCCAAGCATGGCCGTCACTCAGGCCGGATGGGTCGAAGCCGGGGATCATCGAATAGAAGGGCAAGTAGAACTGGGTGACACGCCAGTAGTACTTGTCATCGCCGGCTTCCCGGCGGGCAACGATCATCGTTCCGTAGTCGGTGTCAACGGCCTCAAAGCGAGGATGCCGGTCGTTGAACATATACGCAGTAGCGCTTTGCTGTGGATTGATGCGTAGCTTGCTGTGCAAGAAGGACGCATGGCTATTATCTATGCCGCCTTCTATGGACTGCGCCCAGTTGGACTCCTGCCAGCGTTTGGAGACGTAACGATGCCTGTCTGGCACCATGGTCCACTCTAGGTCGGGGATGGCTGGTGGCGGACTCTGCGGCCCAAGGTAAGCCCAGATAAGGCCGGCCCGTTCCTGACAGGGATACGCCGTGTGCTGAATCTTGTGCTTGAAGTTGCTCTCGGGCGGTTCGTTTGGCATGTCAACGCAGTTGCCGTCCACGTCGAACTTCCAGCCGTGGTAGACGCAGCGCAAGCCTTCTTCCTCGTTACGACCAAAGAAAAGGGATGCGCCCCGGTGGGGACAGTGGTTCCCCAGCAGTCCTACCTTCCCGGAACTTGTCCGGACTGCAATCAGGTCCTCACCAAGTAAACGTACTCGAAGGGGAGCGCAGTCTGGCTCTGGCAACTCGTCGGTAAGGAGGATGGGTTGCCAATACTGGCGGAGGAAATCACCCATCACCGTGCCGGGCCCGACTCTGGTTAACGTTTGGTTGTCTTCTTTATTCAGCATTTCAAGCTACTCCTTGCAGCTGTATACCTCTACAGAGGCTTCCAGGCGATTATTTCACTGGGCCTTCACGCTGTCAAGCCGAACATGTGCCTCTCTTCCACAGCGGTAGTTAGCGCTCTTGGATACCTTTCAGGCCCAGGTTGCAAAAGATGCGGTTAGGAGGATGTCCTACTACTACTGGCCGGATGGTGTCTGAGCCTCGCCTGCCTGTGGTTGTGGGGTCTCCCGAGGAGCATCGCGCACACTTATAAGGCACAGCGGGATCATCACCGCGTAAATACCGGCTAGGAAGAAGAAGGGGAATCCAAAGCCCAGCTGATCGGTGACGGTACCAATGGCAAGGGGCCCCAACAGTTGGGCAAAATTTCCCACCGCGAGCTGGATGCCAAAGAACTGACCGCGCGTCTCTCTGGGCGCAATGTCCACCGCAAAGGCCCGGGACCCTACCTCCGTAAGGCCGGTGCCAATACCCATAGCCATAGCGAGCGGAATGGATGCGCCACCCGAGACCGCAAAGAGCACAAGGGTAGCTACAGAGAGAAACAAACCGGGAAGAATACTTATGCGAACTCCCAAACGGTCGGATATATAGCCGGCGGGGTAGGAGCTAATCAAGTTTCCAACGCTAATTGCACTTATGAGCGCTCCCACTTCCGTCTGAGAGAGGTCCAGGATCTCCTTGGTATAGACCGGAAGTATCACATTAGTGATCCCCTGCCGGAAGAGCGTGGTAGCAAAGGCCTGATAGATACAATAGAAGAAACCCGTCACAAAGACGGCCTTCAAGAGGGCGCTTCGAGAAAGCTTGATGCGGGGTTGACTGCTCGCTGCGGTCTCTGTAGGCGACGGCCTATCAAAGTCTTTTGTTTCGCCCATCAGCGTAAAGAAGGTGATGAGGCAAACGAGCTTACTAAAGCCGTTGAAAAAGAAGGGGTAACGGATATTTCCCGTGATCCCCCAGAGCCAGCCACCAAGGGCGGGCCCAATGGCCATGCCTACGTTCATGAAGACTTGCCGGCCCCCCAGTACGGAGCCGCGGTTCTGCCTGGTTGAAATATCAGCAATCATCACCTGAGACCCTGTGCCATAGATAGAAGTGCCTATGGCAGACATAAAGCGATAAAAGGCCAGCTCTTGGTAGTTCCGGGGAAGTCCCTCCGCAAAAGAGAAGACCATTCGCATCGCGATGCCAAAGGCGGTCACGCTTCGCCGTCCCCAACGGTCGACCATCGGGCCGCTGATGTAGGAAGCAATCATGCTGCCGACGCCACCAATGGCCGTGACGACCCCCGCCAGCGCTAAGTTGGGGACAAACTGATACGAGAAGAGGGGGATAAGGGGGATAGACGCGCCCAGGCCAATGGACCAGGAGAAAGAAATAATGTTAATGCCAACAATGAATCTAGTCCTTGGGGGTGGCAGTGGTGCGGACTCGTTTTGGGTTGGCGCGGTCATTAAGCTCCCTTAGGGCCTGTGTTGTGCGCTCCTAGCGGGGGGTTGGGGATAGCCTATACGGATGCAGATTCTAGGTCAAGCTTGCTCGTGTCCAGGTAAGGCCAGCCGAAGCTACTTGCCAAGAGTTAGCGAGGTTAGGAACTATCACGGTAGCACCGGCGTCCTGGTTTGCGGCGCCCACGCCCGCGCTGGGGCCAACCATGACAGAACTCTCTCCGCATCTTAGCCTGTAATCTAGCCCGCATGAGGCTGAACCTGAGCGTGCGATCGTGCGCTCAGTATTGACAACGAGTAGTAGCAGGACTACTATCGCAGCACCGCACACACGGTGTTAGAGTGTTGTGCAACGAGCGGGAAGGACTTTATAAATAGAGTAGGGGGTGGTCGGTTCCCGCAGCACCCTTTGCCCGACGGGGCAACACCTATGAGCCCCTAAAGAAGACCTCGAGAAAGGATGGGTTCCTAATATGGCTGAACAAGCATTAGCCGTAGTAAAAACAGGCAAGGAGAGCATGGAGGTCCGTGAATTTCCTATGCCTGAGATTGGCCCTGATAACGCCCTACTGAAAGTAGAGGCCGCAGGGATGTGTGGCGCATTCCACGGCTACAAGAGCGAACTACGTGGCGACAGCCCTGTAATCGTTGGTCATGAGAACGTCGGGACCTTAGTGAAGGTAGGCAAGATCTTTGCCCAGCGCTGGGGTGTAGAAGAAGGCGATTACGTGGCGATGGAAGAGTACAGCCCGTGCTACCATTGCGAGTATTGCCTCATGGGTGAGTACCGGCGCTGCTATGAGGAGTACGCTCTTCACAATCCGGATTACTTTCATTTTGGCTCCACCGGCATTGACCGGGCCCCTGCGCTATGGGGCGGCTTCTCCCAGTACCTCTTCCTCCCGTTGAACGTGGCTTTCCAGAAGATGCCACGGACCGTGAAACCTGAGCACGCGGCCTTAATACTACCCCTGGCCAACGGCGTGCAATGGGGCGTGAAAGAGCCACAGACACAACCAGGCAAGACCCTACTCATCCAAGGCCCCGGGCCCAAAGGGCTGGGCTGCGTGCTTGCTGCCAAGATTTTTGGCGCCTCGAACATTATTATTAGCGGGCTCTCAGCCGATGCCCGCCGCCTTGAGGTGGCCAAGCAGATAGGCGCAGACCACGTTATTGACGTTGGGAAGGAAGACCTGCTTGAGAAGATCATGGAATACACAGATGGAGAGGGCGTAGATGGCGCAGTAGACGCGACCGATGCCAATTCTCCCATGATTTCCATGAATGCGATTCAGGCGCTACGGCGGGGCCGTGGCGGCGGCACCATGGTGATGCAGGGCCGGCCAGTGCCCGACTTCCCCTTTGAGATGCTGTCGGCTAAGTACGGTTCGATCCGGGTGACCCGTGGTCACAACCACGACTCTGTGAGACAGGCCGGCGAATGGATTGCTTCCGGCAGATACGACAGAGAGCTCGAGCTGCAAGTAAGCCACCAGTTCCCCCTGTCCCAGACCGCAGACGCTTGTCTCGTCTCTGGCGGCGAGGGTGGCAGCCCTGTCAGCGTTTTTGTGAATCCCTGGACGGAATAGTAGATTCGCTCCTGCTTAGTAGGGAGACGAACACAATAAGGGGCGCCCGTTTAACGGGTGCCCCTTTAGGTTACGTACTTGGAATTGGTTAGGTTGAGCGGATGCCCTCAATAGCCGCGGCAAGTCCCTCGTCCCATTCATCTACCCAGCGGTTGGGGTCCAAGAAGGGCTTTAAGTCCTCATGAGCACACCAGGCTAAGGTCTGCAACTCCAGCGGATCCAAGTAGATCTCTCGGCCTCGCCGCTCATCCCGAATAAGCAGCCGCGGCCCGTTTCCGGAGTTGTCCAGCTCAACACGTACATGAGCATATTCGTTTCTGAGGTCCATGGCTCCCTCTTTTCTTTTTCTGACTACCAACGCGTATGAGGTAAGGACGGGTAACGTTGTTGACTTAAGCGTATTGTTTTCCGACGAACTGGCGGGAATAACAGTGTAGGCAACTCCTGGGAAGAACCCGTCAACAAGCGGGTGTTCTTGCCCTCCCCGTGGCGTTGGCCGTTGCTGCTTACGCTACGCTAAGGCTTGGACCTGCTTAAGGGCTTCCTCCGGCTGCTGCGCGGCCGGAACATCGCTGCTAACCACGCCTCGGATCATACCGTCCTTGTCGATGATGTAGACCATCCGCCTAGCCATGCCGCCATCAACGCTGGCGTAACCCATATCCGTGCGCCACGCGTCATAAAGCACGCAGACCGCGTGGTCATAATCATCACACAGGAGCGGGAAATCCAGGTTGTTGGAGGCTGCAAAGCCAGATGCGATCCCTACTGGGTCTTGGCTTATCGCCAATACTTTAGCATTGGCGGCCTCGAAATCGGGAGTCAACTCTCGGAAGGCCTCCATCTCGGCGGTATCTTCCTCGTTGAAGGCGACTTCGTAGAAGGCCAGCACGACATTTTTCCCCCGGAGACCGCTCAGTCTGATAGCCATAGGAGCAGTTCCGGAGAGCTCAAAATCTGGGGCTTCTTGGTTCATTTCAATTGGCACGGAATCTTTCCTCCTCCTTCCTTTCTTGCCCTAAGAAAATGGGGCAGAAATGATTGCGGGCAGGGATGCATACCCTGCCCGCAATCATCTTCAGTTCTCTTAGATGATCATGACCAAGTTTTCAACCGGTGCGTCGTTGGTCAACAGTTCAATCTTTTTCATGGCGATCTTCCAGGAATCGCCGTCCTTCCGGAGGTGATGCTCAAAGCGGCCAGAGAAGTAGCGGTCACCATAGAGTGCCCGCCGGATCTCGAACATCACAAAGTTAGAGGTGATCGTCAGTTCATCCCCTTTATCTTCCAGCACCATCACATTACCAATGATATGACGGGTCCGAGATTGGGGGTCTTGAGACCAGCGTACACCACTCTGAACGCTCCATACCCTGTCCTGCATACGGCTGCGGTCATCGTAAATCAGCGAGACGTGGGTCATCGGATCGATGTCGTATTCGTTTGCCGGCACCCAATAGAGGGCGTCTTCGGTGTACAGTTCCAACCACTCGTCGAACTTCCGGCTGTCCAGCAGCCAGGCCTCTCGGTACAGGTACTGCTCTATTTCACGCGTATCTACAGCCATAGATTGTCTCTCCGTATAGCTTAGTGCAGCGTCTTCCTGATTAGTCAGGGGCGGACATCTGCCGCTTCCACTCCTGGTAGATGCTTCGCATACCGGTCTCGTCTTTGACTGGGCCAAAGAGCGTGCCGTCGTCTGCCATCTGATCCCGGTGGAGGCCGCGAGCCATGATCTGCCAGTCATTCTTCCGTGAGCGCAGGCCTATCTGATTGCGGGCGAAGACTTCTACGTCGTCGGGCGAAGTGAAACCAGCGGGCCCAAAGCCTTGCTCGTGGAACCGCAGGCGAATGGCGTTGACCTCATCGGGCACGTCCTTGAGCAGGGTAGGATGGTAGTAGTTCTCCGAGACACCCACATTCAGGGGCCGGGTGACGCGTAGCTGGGTCCCAATGACTACGAGGTTGGGCCACATTCGGAAGGTGTTGCCAGGGCTGCCGGCATTACCTAGCAGCTCTCGGGTTTTCTCTAAGCCCTCCCTCTGCTCCAAGGCTTCTACGTATCCTTTGGTAAGGCTATTGTTTTTAGCCTGTGCGTAAAGGTCACGGCTGTCGACGACGCCGGTGCGATGGTTGGCGGAATGGCCGTAGCCCAACGCTCGCACAATAGCCTCAGGGGGCTGGCCTGTGCGTCCGATGGCGGCGCCTTCTCGCTGCGCTCGTTTTGCTCGCAGCACTGCACCAATAGCGTGGGTGAAGTCGGTGTGGTAGTTGTCCGCGTCGTTTTCGTTCTGGAACTTCCAGTTGCCGCGGTACAGGCTCTTCTGCGTGCCTGCTTTAGCCGAAATGCCGGCGGGGCCCTGATTGTTGAACAGGTCTATGTAGTAGTGCGCAGGACCAATCCACTCCTCAAGGGACGGGACGTTCTCGCTACCACTAGCGAAGACAAAGCCCTGGTAGACGCCGACTTTTGCGACCTCTATCAACCCCATCTCATCCCAATTGAGGGTATCTCCGTAGGCTTCTTTGTAAGGCACACCGGCAACGCGTCCACGATTGCTGAATGTCCAGCCATGGTACGCGCAACGGAAGTAGTTGGCGTTGCCGGACTCGTACTGGCAAACGATGTTGCCGCGGTGCCGGCAGCGGTTGTAGAAAATATGCACCTGATTATCATCCGAACCGCGGGACACGATAATCGGTACTGTGCCTAACCACGTGGCGTAGTAATCGCCCGGCTGCGCAACCTGGCTATCGTGGCAAATGAATACCCAACTGCGCAGGAAGATTTTATCCATCTCCTGGTTAAAGATGTCTGGATCGGTGTAGATGGCTCCCTTGACTCTGTCTTGCCGAATCAGGTCGTCTGTATCTAACGCTTTTATAACCATGCCATCACCTCCTAATTAGTTAAGGCAAACTTGCCGCCTAGAATACTCGTAACCTGCCAATATGGCAAGTTTTCTCACCACACCTAAAGATAACCTATAATAGGCGTCTACGCTACTGCTACGCAAGTAATACTGAATGCAACCTAAGACCAAGCAATGGAAACGTATTTAGACCTTGTAGTTGACACTCAGATTGACGGAGTGTAGATTTCAGGTGCTATTATTGAGCGCAAGTTGGTAAATCTGAACTTAGAAGGAGGGTACCATGATGCAGGGTCACACGACTCGAGATTATAAGGCTAAGGTAACCGTAAAGAGTGCAAATGCTAATTTTCCGCCAGGAAGTGGCACCCTTGTTGAAGTTGATGACAATAATGGCAGAGTAGAGGTGCATCTCCACTTCAAGCTGCTTGTGCAGGAGTTGCAAGAATTGTCCGGGCTTCCTCCGGAGCAGTGGCCGGGAACCGAGTGGGAGTACGACTTCTTCGAGCATCGCCTAGTTACCTTGATCAAGTCATAGCTGAGAGTGATCTAGGAACGCCAGTAGCGTCGACTGCGCAATACTTAAAGCGACGGCGCTATTTTCTAACGTACACCTGGACATCGCGGTGGGGTTGCCGTTGCAACGTATCCCAGCAGGTTAGGGATTCCTGTTCTGCAACCTATCGGCACATTACACGTACTTTAAGTCATAACTAATAGGAAAGTCGCGGCTTACGCGGCGGAAAGAATCTATGTCTAACTACGTCTTAGCCTATCACGGTGGGAAAATGCCTGAGAGCCCTGAGGAGGGAGCCAAACATATGGAGGCATGGCACAGCTGGGTCAGCGGCCTTGGCGATGCCATGGTCAACCCAGGTACTCCCATGGGAAACTCCAAGACCGTAAGCTCCGATGGCGTAATAGACGGTGGTGGGCCGAATCCCTTGTTAGGATTTTCAATTGTGCAGGCCGACGGCATGGATGCTGCTCTTGAAATGGCTAATTGCTGCCCGTTCCTAGAAAACGGCGGTACAATTGAAGTTGCCGAAGTGATGGAGATGCCAGCATAAAGACGGCGCGGCCATCATCCTTTCGTTTTTTAGCCACTCTAGGCTTTTGACTAGGCCAACCTAGTCTCTAATGGTTAACATAGTGGGGCACTGCACTAAGATTGCTCCTGCGGCCCGGTAGCTCAGAGGATAGAGCAGCTCCCTTCTAAGGAGATGGTCGGGGGTTCGAATCCCTCCCGGGCTGCCACTCTGCTCGACCACTGCTTGCTTCTGGTCCCTCTTTCCCGCCCGCGTTCTTGTCCCGGCTTCAGCATCACTAACGAACGCGTAAGCGCTGCCCATCGAGCAAGGCGCGCCGAACGACTTAGTATGCTAGCGTCAGTTTAGAGGCACGGCGTATACTAGCGGCGGGACAATCTATCTGTATGGGTACCAGTTCACATCCACTCACTTGAGGAGGAAGCTCATGGCATTCAAGCTTTTGATTTTGGAACCGGAGAACGTTGCGGCGCGGCGTTCCTTTCCCCACTGGCCGGAGAGCCTAAAGAAGCTCATCCCCGGTATTGAGGTGACCGTCACCAATTCTATGGACGAGGCTATGAAGGTTATCGGCGAGGTAGACGCCGCCTTTGGCGATATTGAGCCGGAACTCTTCCAGCACGCCAAGAAGCTGCGTTGGATCTCCGCACCGCTGGCTAATCCCAGCCCCAGCTACTTCCACCAAGCGCTGATAGACAGCAACGTGGAGGTTACCAACACCCGCGGTATCTATAACGACCACATTGGCCACCACATCGTGTCCTTTGTCCTGGCCTTTGCCCGCGGCCTGCCCTTCTATGCCTGGCAGCAGCACCAGCACATCTTCAAGCGCGGTGGGTCCACCTGGCACCTGCCGGAGAGCACCGCGGTTATCGTGGGTGTAGGCGGCGTGGGAGCAGAGGCCGGCCGGCTATGCCACGAGTTCGGCATGACGGTCATCGGCGTCGACCCCCGCATTCCGGAGGCGCCTCCCGGCTTCGCAGAGCTCCACAGGCCGGATGCCTTGCACAGCGTTCTGCCCAAGGCCGACTTCCTGGCTATCACCGTGCCCCTAACGCCGGACACCAAGGGTATGTTTGGCAAACCGGAGTTCGACGTCCTCAAAAAGGGCGCAGTCGTGATCAACATTGGCCGCGGCCAAACCGTTGTGCTCAACGACCTTGTGGACGCGCTCCAGAGCGGTCAAGTCGGTGGGGCAGGCCTGGACGTCTATGATATAGAGCCGCTGCCTGCAGAGCACCCATTATGGGATATGTCCAACGTCATGATGACACCCCACTCGGCGCTGACTGGACCGTACCTGGAGGACCGCCGTTCTGAACTCTTCCTGGAGAACTGCATGAGTTTCGATAAGGGCGAGCCGCTGAAGAACGTTGTGGATAAGGCTAAGTGGTTCTAAGACGGCCCGTTCTTGACGCGTGTAAGCAGAACCCTATAATTAGTACAGGTCTTTAAAGAGCAAACAAAGAGTGAGGAGGAACTAATGGCACAAGTAGTTCAAGTAATGAACGTAGCGCACACGCCATTCTGCTATTCCGGTCTGGATTGGTGGGATGAGCAGCGCCAGCGTCGCCCTATCCGTGAAGATATGCCGGTTGATCCCGCTGAGGTCAACAAGGCAAAGCACCAGCGCATTCAGGATTCCTTTGCGCTCCTAAAGAAGAAGATCAAAGACGCCAACATAGACACCCTGGTGGTCCTGGGCGACGACCAGAAGGAATGCTTTGGTTTTGAGAACTTCCCCACTTTTGCCGTCTACGTAGGTGAGAATTATGATGGTTACACCTCCAAGGCGGACGCCAGAGCACCTCGCGATGACAGCGGCCACGTGGTGAAGACGCCGGAGACCTGGCGCACCCTGCAGAACAACAAGGAGCTCTCCATCGACATTCTGCGCGGTCTGATGCTCAAGGGCTTTGACCCCGCGTTCAGCATGGAGCTCCCGAACCCGGTGCGCGGCATGGGTCACGCCTTCTTCCGCCCAGCCGAGTCCTTGACTGACTGGGACATCCCGGTAGTCCCCATTCTGTTGAATTGCTACTACGCTCCGCAGCCTACCGGCAAGCGCTGCTATGAGTTGGGCAAAGCTATCCGCGAGGTTATCGAGGAAGCCCCCACCAACGCTCGAGTAGCTATCGTAGGCTCCGGCGGCATGTGGCACACTCCCAGCATGAAGGGCGCTTACATCGACGAGAAGTTCGACCTGAGCATCGTTGACGCTCTGGTTGATGGCAACCCTAAGCTGGCTGCCCAGCTCTTCGACAGCTATACGATCCCCGAAGGCGACACCAGCCAAGCGTGGCGCGAGCCCGGCCCCCAGATCACCGGCATGCCCGGCTTTGGCGGCCCCCAGGGCGGCACTCGGGAGACCTGCAGTCACATCTCCGCAGGCGGCGCGGTGGAAGGCAAAAAGGGCCAGAAGGTCGACTACATTCCGGTTTACGCCTCCCCCATTGGCGCAGCTTTCGAGCTGTGGGAGAATGTCTAAGTAGCCGCGTAACCACTCTGGTGGTTGGCTACTAAGCAACCAACGCATAGGCAACGGCCCAGACCTAAGAGTCTGGGCCGTTCTGTCTTTAATTAGACAACAACTAAGACACTCCCGCTCCCTACGCGGCCAGAGAATAAGGAATGAGTATATGGAACTAAGAGAACTGGGTGGTACCGGTGTGATGGTGCCAGAGATTGGACTGGGGACATGGCGCTACCGCGGCGGTGTGGCCCCTCTACACCGTGCCATAGAGCTGGGTGCATGGCTCATTGACACCGCAGAGGTCTACGGCACGGAGGATGTGGTTGGCGAGGCGATTCGGGGACTGCGGGAGAAGGTCTTCCTGGCTACAAAAGTCTCCGGCGATCACCTTGGCTATGGTGACGTTCTGAAGGCCGCGGAGGGTAGCCTCAAGCGATTGGGCACCGACACTATCGACCTCTACCAAGTGCACTGGCCTGACCCGAAGGTTCCCATTGGAGACACCATGCGGGCTATGGAGAAGCTGGCGGACGAGGGCAAGGTGCGCTTTATTGGTGTGAGCAACTTCTCCCGCCAGCAGGTGGAGGAGGCTCAGGCGGCCCTCACTAAGCACCGCATTGTCGCGAACCAAGTGGAGTACAGCCTGGCACAGCGGGAGCCGGAGGCGGACTTTGCGTCCTTCTACGAGCCGCAGAAGATCAGCGTCATCGCCTACAGCCCTCTGGCCCAGGGAGAGCTGCTCTTCTCCAGCATGTTCCCAGGGGTCAATACGCTCCAGCGCGTCGCGCATGAAGCGGGCAAGACGCCGGCTCAGGTGGCCCTCAATTGGTGCCTCTCCCGCTCCTGTGTCATTGCCATCCCCAAGACGGACAAGATGGAGCGGGTGGACGAGGACGTAGCAGCCTCCGGCTGGAGCCTCACACCCGAGCAAACAGCGGCGCTAGATGAGGCGTTCCCTGCGAAATAAACGACTAGTTACGTCTTAGAAGAGAGTAGTGCAGAAGGGAGTGTCCCTTCTGCAGAGGGCTTTGGTGAATAGTCTCCCTTCTTCGTTTTGGAGGGGGCTGAGCTAGCCTTACCTGATGCCGGTCAGCGTGCGCTTGCGCAGCCGCAGCGATTCAGGAGTGACCTCCAACAGGTCGTCCGGCCCCAGGAAGTCGATCATCTGCTCCAGGCTCAGCAGCACGGGCGGCGATAGCTTCACCGCGATGTCTGAGGTGGAGGAGCGGATGTTGGTCTGCTTCTTCTCTTTGCAGATATTGATAGCAATATCTTTGTCACGGGCGTGGTAGCCAACAATCATCCCCGCGTAGACCTCGGTGCCGGGCAGCACATAGGTAGAACCACGCTCCTGGGCGTTGTTTAGCCCGTACGTCGTCGCCACGCCCCTCTCGAAAGCCACCAGTGCGCCAGTCCGTTGCCGCCGCAGATCGCCGGAGAGGGGTTGATAGTCCTCCAGGCTGCTCGCGATGACCACGTTGCCCCGCGTCGCGGTGAGCAGCGCGTTACGCAGTCCGATGAGGCCGCGTGTGGGAACGCGATACTCCAGGCGCATACCGCCCTGGGAGTCCGGCGACACGTTCTGGAGTTGTCCTAGGCGGCTGCCCACGTACTCAGTTACCGTGCCCACGTACTCTTCCTGTGTAGTCACGCTTAACCACTCCACCGGCTCCACTTCCACGCCCTCTTCTAAGTGGGTGACGGCCTCGGGTCGGGAGACCTCCAGCTCGTAGCCTTCCCGCCGCAGCGTTTCAATGAGAATAGAGA
Source organism: Dehalococcoidia bacterium (assembly GCA_965220215.1). Classification (GTDB taxonomy): domain Bacteria; phylum Chloroflexota; class Dehalococcoidia; order SHYD01; family SHYD01; genus CBDDEI01. The sequence continues at coordinate 1,260,129 of OZ244809.1, read as the reverse complement.
GGTGCAGTTCGCCGCGGCCAGACACCAGGAAGGTGTCGGCCAGGCCGGTCTCGCCAACCCGCAGCCCAACATTAACCTCTAGCTCTTTCCAGAGCCGCGCCCGCAGCTGGCGTGAGGTGACAAACCTGCCTTCACGGCCCGCATAGGGGCTGCTGTTCACGCCGAAGGTCATGCGCACCGTGGGCTCCTCAATCTGCAGCGCAGGAAGTGAACCGGGGTCCTGAGCGCTGGAGATGGTCTGGCCGATGCGCACCGGTGAGACGCCGGCTACCGCCACCACATCGCCCGCAGAGGCCGTTGCAATGGGCAGACGCTTCAACCCCTCGAAGCCGAAAAGGGCGCTAATCTGATGCCGCGTCGGAGCCTCGTCCACCTGGGGCACGGCAACCGCTGCGCCCACTTTGATATCGCCCTGAGCAACACGTCCCACGGCAATCGTTCCTAGATGGTCGTCGTAGTCCAGGTTAGTGACCAGGAGCCTTAGCGGGCCTTCCAGGATCACTCGTGGGGCGGGAATCGAGCCCAGTATCGTGGTGAAGAGGGGCTCAAGGTTGGAGCCGATGGCGTCCGGGCTGTAGCCGGCCCGGCCTTCTCGACCGATGGCGTAAATGATGGGGAAATCCAGTTGCTCCGGGTCTGTGGCAAGCTCCAGGAAGAGGTCCTGGGTCTCCGACACCACCGCGGCAATACGCGCGTCCGGCCTATCGCACTTGTTGATGATGACTATGCAGCGCAGCCCCGTTGCCAGCGCCCGCTTTAGCAGGTAGCGGGTCTGGGGCATGGGCCCTTCCGCCGCGTCGATGAGCAGCAGGCAGCCGTCCGCCATGTTGATGACCCGCTCCACCTCGCCTGAAAAGTCGGCGTGGCCCGGTGTATCGATGATATTAATGCGGGTGCCCTGCCACACCAGGCCGGTGTGCTTGGCCAGGATGGTCATACCCCGCTCTCGCTCCAGATCATTAGAGTCCATAGCCAGGTCTTGCACCACCTGGTTAGAGCGGAAGGTATTGGCCTGGCGCAGCAGATGGTCCACCAGGGTGGTCTTGCCGTGGTCAACGTGGGCAATGATGGCCACATTGCGCAGGTCAGTTCTAATGTCTGTGGCGGCGATCAATGTTTGCATAAGTCCTATCAGTGCTAAGGCACAAAAAGGCGGGCCATTCCAGCCCGCTCCCGTTCTTTTATTCGATGGAAGATCACGCTTTCCTTTAGTTTACCATACGTTACGCCTGTTCAGGTGCTCCTTACGCTTCGAGGAGAATCCTGTTAGAAGTGGTGTCAAGAAGTATTGACCAGTCATGCGTTACAGGGTAACATTGTGATTGGATACAGGCTGCATCTGAACTGTCCCCTTTATGGGGTGCGTGCTCCGCAAGAGCTAGGATGCAGTCTTTATTTTGGCCAAACCTCGAAGCTTAATTCATGAGCCGCGAGATACTTACGCCGCAACTCTAGTCCATCAGCCGCCCCGTTTATTACTCGTGTTGCGACACATGCAACATAATCCGCGAGCTGTAGCAAATTATTCCCCGATGACCGCTGGAGCTTAACCTTCTTTATTAGCTGGTTACCACCCTCGCCTTTAATCCTTGCTCTTAAATACTTTGCAAGCTCAATGCGGAACTTTCTGTTACCGCATTCATCCATTACTACAATTGCACTGTTTAGATAAGGTTTTGCGTTCTCGAAAGTAAGCCGAGATGCATACTTATATAAGCTGTCTTTATAAGCAAACCCGGGGCCGTAAAGTTTCCGTGGGTCTTTGTTTAGCGCAAATACGTGGTAAGAGAATGGGAAGGGCGTTACTGCTTCTAGAAATGCTTTTCTCAATCTATTAGAGTTCACTGCGAAATGAAATTCCTGCCGTTGTGAAAGTTTTAGTTCACTTCTTAGTGCTGTAATTCGGTCATCGCAAGCAAGCGCATCATCATGATCCTCAAAAGTGACCATAGCGACAACGAAGTGAGAACTAGAACCTTGCTCAAGTTTCCTGCCAGTGTCCCCAGACTCATCTACAAAGGCGAGCACTCGCTAGTTCTCCCTTGGATGTTGTAAGCCATCTGCCCTACAGTTTACTAAGGCAACTTCTCTGCCTCTCATCTAAAGCCTGCAATTAAGAGTACTGTGCTCTTCAGCATTTAGGCTGCACGCCTTATAGCAGCGTCACCTCGTCGCCCAAGCGCACATCGCCTGTGCCACGCGGCGTCATCAGCACGGCAAAGGTGGGCTCTGGTTTCGGCGCGTTCTGGTCTGCGGGCTGGGGCGTCTGCATCTTGGTGAGCATGGAGAGGACGTCCATGTCCCGCTCTCCCGTCTCAGGGTTGGCGTGGGTGGCGATGCACCGCTCCGCGGGCTCCAGCACGTCGAACTCCACCTGGCCGATGCGTATCCTGCGTCCAGCCCAGGTCATCTCCTCCCACGCGTCCAGATCGTCCAGCACGATGTTGGAGCGGAACCGCTCCTCGTCGATGGCTAGCTCGTTCAGCGCCGCCCCCAGCGCGATGAGACTGCCGCGGCCGTGCATGGTCACGTAGCCCTGTTTGCTGTCCTGGTACTTTGCGGTTTGCCCGTCGCCAATGAGCCGCAGCGGCAGCCGCTCCGGGTTGCCCGCCAGGGGGTTCTCCCTCGTCCGTTGCACATAGTCCGCCACGGCTGCGCAGATGAGCGCGCGGCCTTCTTCGTCCAACACCGCATCTACCAGCTTTACTCTGTCCACGGAGAGGGCTAGACGGTTGCCTTCGGAGTCAAAGGAGAGGTTAAGGCGCGCCAGTCCCGGCGTGTTCATCAACACCAGCATGTTGTGCTTGGTGCCCCAGTCATCCCCGGCAACGTTAGCAAAGCGGAAGCCTAGGACGCGGTCTCCCTCCACACGGCCATCGGGCATGATGGTCAGCGCTTCACGGGGCTCCGGCGTTAGTCCTTTGACGGGATAGCGATAGAGTGCGGCAACGTAGGGCATAGACTCATTCTTTCGGCAGGTCTACCCGCCGTCCTTCCACGGCCGCCTGGTAGGTGGCCTCCTGGTATTCCATGTGCCTCAGACCGTCGTAGAACGTAAAGTCAGTGTCCTCAATCTCACCGCGGCAGAGTTTGATGAAGTTCTCCTCCACCAGCCAGGGGTTCTGATGCTCTGGCGGGACGTCCATGGGCTTCAACTCCTTGTCGCCGCGCTGTCCCCCGAGCAACTGCTCTTCGTTTATCCGGTAGATCAGCGATCCCTCCGACCCGTAGATCTCGAGGCGCGCTTCCGGGTGAAGCACCATGTAATTCTGGCAGTTCATCACCACGGCGCCGCTCGCCGTGTCCGCGACGATGGTCATCTCATCCGGGTAGGGACTCTTCTGCAGAGGGCCGCCCGGCGTCAGGGGACGCTCCGGAATATAGGTGGCATGTTGGGCGATTACGCTGGTGGCGGGGCCAAAGAAACGGCACAGCACATCGTAGAAGAGGCCTATCTGTAGCGGGCTGTACTGTCCGTACACCTCCGGCGTGCGGATGGCTCGCGGCGAGTTCACGTCTATTCGCGTATCGTTCAAGCTGAAGATCATCGCGTGGAGCACCTTGCCCACATAGCCGGAGTCGAGCAGGTGCTTTACGTACTTGGCGCCTGCGTACATGGTGATCGCCGGCATGAGGGCGGAGCCGACCCCGCGCGCCTTGGCCGCCTCTGCCGCCGCCAGCATCTCCTTGGCCTCCGCAACGGTGGTGGCCATGCGCGTCTGGCAGAGCACATGCTTGTTGGCTTCCAGTGCTGCGATAGCGGCGTCGTGATGAAAATAGGGCGGCGTGCCAATCAGCACTGCGTCTACGTCATCGCTCGCAACCACCTCACGATAGTCCTCCGCCACGTGGGGGATGCCGAACTGGCTCGCCACCTTCTCTGCGGTCTCGCGGCGGCGGTTTGCCACCATCGTCACCTCAACGTCAGGCAGCTTCTTTAAGTTAGGGAGCAGCCGGCCGGTGGTGAAACCGCCTGCGCCAATGATACCAACCCGGATTTTTTGCGCCATGAGGCACTCCTTTAACATCTAAGAGAATGGGTCCGCTTGCGGCTGACCTCTAACGGCACTAACCTTGGCGGGAAAGCTATCGCAGTCTAAGGAGGCGCGGCAGATAGTGTCAAATCTCGCCCAAAGGACTGCCGCTTGCTCCTAACAATGCAGACAGGATGATAGTATATTTAGCATGACCTATGCGGGGTATTGAAACGATTTCACTTGACCGGAGCGCACGCTGAGCTTAATCGATCATCTCACACCAGGCGAAGAGGTAGTCGGCCGCAGAGACCGCTTCTACGCCACCACTCACCGCGTGATCTGGTACTACCAGACCCGCACGTCGGAAGAGTTGGAAGAGCTTCCCTATATCTGGGTACGCTCCGTGGAGCTCGTGCGGGAGCCGAACCGCACCCTCATGGCCCGGGGCGTAGTGGCCGGTATTGCAGGCCTCGCCCTCTGGTTCATCATCGGCCTCGTCACCTCCTTCGCCCTCCTCATGCTCGGCGTCATCCTCATCATCATGGGCGCGCAGGGCAAGGAGGCTTACTACCAACTGAGAAGCGACCGCCTTAGCGAGAAGGAACTGGAACGGTGGCGCATCCCCTTCCGGGGCAGCATGGACTTTATGGCTACCATTGGAACGATGACCGGCAAACCCCTGACCGACATGTGACGCCGGTTCAAGCGGCAAGTTAGGGGAGCGTTATGGAGCGGTGAAAAGCGGGAGTTGCTCGTAAGAAGCGCCCAGGACATCCTGCACCGGAGCGCCCATCCAGTTCCCCAGCACGGATGCGTAGACCGAACGGAAATCTACGGTGTGCCGCAGATTATCGTTTTCCAGCGCTGTCAGCGAGGGCGTTTCGCCATAGATCCTTTGCTGCACGTGCGAACCGATTAGGAACATAGGGCCGGCAGTGCCGTGGTCGGTGCCGCGATTGGCGTTCTCGTGGGCCCTGCGCCCAAACTCAGACCAGGTCATCACCAGCACGTCGTCTGCTTTTTCATGCGCGCTTAAGTCCTGATAGAAGGCGTTAAGCCCATCGCCCAACGTTTGCAGCAGCCTAGCCTGGGTGTTGAGCTGGTTCGCGTGGGTGTCGAATCCGCCGAGGCCAATATGCAGCACGCGGATGCCCAGATTAGCGTTGATAGCCTGTGCCAGCACTTTGAGCCCCGTCCCTAACGGCGTCTCCGGATACTCGACTGCAGGAACATAGCTGTCAATAGCCTGCTGAATCTCCTCCGCGCTGCGGTATGCCTGCGCGGCAACGCTCTGGAATACGGCAGCGTATGGCGCATGATCGGGATAGCGGGCGTAGAGATCGAGGAGTGCGTTTAGCCGGCCATCGGCATCGTCAGGGAGCGCGGGGTCGCCGCGCAGTTTGTAGTTCTCAACGCGGTCAACCGTTGCAACGCCAGAGCTTGCGCCGCGCAGCGCCAGGGGCACCAAGCTCCCTACAGAGAGCCCGTCCAACGGATGACCATCTTCATCGATTACCTGCTGGAAATAGCGCCCTAGCCATCCATCGGCGCCGTTCTGCTCCGGATTTGCCGTCTGCCATATCTCCATAGAGCGGAAGTGAGAGAGCACGGGGTTGGGATACCCTACGCCTTGCACCACACCAAGTGTGCCCTGATCCCAGAAAGACTTGAGTCCACCCAGGCTTGGGTGTAGGCCAAGGGTCCCGTTCAGGGGAAGCACCTGATCCTCCTGGATGCCGACGCTGCGACGCAGGTCTCGATAATGGCCGTCGCCGTAGGGGATGACGGTGTTCAGACCGTCGTTGCCGCCGGCCATCTGTACCACCACAAGGACGCGGTTGCGGAACCGGGGAGCGAGGACCGGCCCATCTTCGCTGGCGTAAGCCGCTTTCGCAAAAATGGACGGGACGGCCAGTCCGGCGGATACCACCACCACGCTACGTTTCAGAAAATCTCGGCGCGTTAACACGTCTGCTCCTACATCAACTGGTACTCAGGACTTGCCAACAGCAGATAGAGCAATCCGCTTCCCTTTCGGTTCAGCAGCGCCTTGTTGAATGCGCCGCCGTCGGAGCCTAAATAATCGTTCACCACCGCGAGGCGCTCGTCGCCCAACTGACCATCCAGCAGTAACTCTACAAAGTAGTCTCGCAAGCCTGCCAGAGTAGTGATGCCTAGCTTCTCTGTGAGCGCCGGTAGGTCGATGACCGTGCCCGTTGCGCCCCTGCGTTTGGTGGCGATAGTGTTCGCAAAGTTGGCACGCTGCAGCCACAGGGCGCTGCTTAGCCATGTGGGCCCGCCAGGCCAGCCGGCCACGTTGGGCGGATTGAAGATATCCTGACCCATGATGCGAGGGTAGTAGGCTAGGGGCTTGGGGTCTACCTCTAGTCCCAGCAACCGGTAGGTAGATATCACCAAGTCTACGGGGCTCTTAACTATGCTCAGATAGGCGCGCTGCGAGGAGAATGCATCGGACAAGAAAATGTGCCGCAGTGCGCTCTTTAGATCGTACTTTGTGGCAACGAGGGTATCTGCCAGCGCGCCCACCACTTCCGGCTCCGGGCCGGGGTATGCAAAGTAGCTCCACAGCGTACGGGCTAGAAACTCCGCGGCAGCGCGCTGCTCAAGAATAATATCGATAATCTGGGAACCGCTGAAGCGTCCGGATTGGCCCATGAACGTCTTCAGCCCGCTGTCATAAGACCTGTCACGAAAAGTGACCTGGAAGGTATACCTGTCCGCGCGCCAGCCGGTGAGGGCGCGGGCTGCTTCTTGCACATCAGCCTCGGTGTAATGCCCAATGCCAATGGTGAAGAGCTCCATCAGCTCCCGGGCGTAGTTCTCGTTAGGGTGCTGTCTCTTGCTGTTGTGCCCATCTAGCCACCGGAGCATGGCGGCATCGTTGGACACGTTTTCTAACAGCTCCCGGTAGCTGCCGCCGCCCTGCTTACGGTATAGCTCGTTCTGCTGCAACATTGCAGCGGGCTTGGCCCTTGTCAGGGCGCTGGTAAGTAGACCGTGGAGGAAGAAAGTAAGTTTCTCTTGCAGCGGACGCGTGGTGTAGCGCATTCGCATCATCCACCAGCGCTTTAGGTTTTCCCTACTGTTGAGGTCGAAGGCCGCAACGGTAACCCGTCCCTCCGCAGGGTCGATGATGCCCTCGTAATCCAGAAGCTGTGCCACTGAGGCTTCATAGCCGAGCGTTTGGTAGCGATCTAGCTCTGCCTTGGTCGCGCCAAACCCTGCACGTCGTAGGAGGTGGGCCAACCGAATGCGCGGATTAGTCAGCGGAGAGGCGGCTGCGTTAACCGATGCGTCGGCAGCGGGCACAGCTCCACGGGACGCCCTGCGGAAGAAGGCGCGCCGGTCTACCTGTGTGCCTAAGTTAGCGGCAGGCATGGGTTGAATGTCCTCGCATCAAATCAGCCGTACTAGTTGCTTCTCGCAGAATAGCTGTGCAGAATAATACATTGATCAGGGACACTATGCAGTAGTAACCATTACATAGGCTGTTTCGCCCGTTGGCCGGTTCAAGTTCCGGACGTAGTGAGCTTGGGCGTAACGGAATAACCTAAGCGCTATCCAAGACAGAGGGATCCCATGAGTGATGTTGTAGCAGTCATATTGGCAGCGGGCTGGGGGACTCGCCTCCTGCCAGCCACCAAAGTCATCCCCAAGGAGCTGGTGCCGCTTGTGGACCGCCCGGTCATCCAGTACAGCGTGGAGGAGGCCGCGGCCTCCGGCATCACCGACGCGGTCATCGTCACGGCCCGGGGCAAGGATGCCATCCTAGACTACTTTGACCGCGTGCCGGAGCTGGAGTCGTTGCTGGAGCGCCGCGGTAACAAGGAGACCCTGGCCAGCATCACCGACATGAACCATGCTATGCACCTCTCCTACGTGCGCCAGCAGGAGCAGTTGGGCATTGCCCACGCGGTGAAGGAGGCCCGCCATGCCATCGGCGAACGCCCCTTTGTCCTCTACTTCCCGGACGATGTTATTGTGGGCGAGACGCCGGTGACCAAACAGATCCTTGCCGTCTACGAGCGCTACCAGCGCCCCGTGATCGCCGTGGAGCACGTGCCTATGGCCAACATCAGCCGATACGGCGTCATCGACGGGGAGGACCTGGGCGGCGGCGTGTACCAGATCAAGGGCATGGTGGAGAAGCCCAAGCTGGAGGACGCCCCCTCTGACCTCGGTATCGTTGGTCGCTATGTCATCACCCCGGACGTCTTTCCGATCATCGATGCGCTGCAGCCCGGCGCCGGCGGCGAGCTCCAGATCACGGACGCCCTCCAGCAGATGCTGGCCCAAGGGCCTATGTACGCCTGCGCCTTCACCGGCCAGCGCTTTGACGTAGGCACGCCGGCCAGCTACATCAAGGCATCGGTCTCCCTGGCCCTCCAGCGGCCCGACCTTGCCCAGGAGCTGCGCCCCTTCCTCCAAGACCTGCTCAACGGGTGAGTGGGGGTCCTCGAAGAGCTACTTTTTCTTCATCCCTTCCTACTAGGAACAGGGGAACAGGCAGTGATAGTGGCAACTTCTAGGAAAATCCCCACCCTAACCCTCCCCCGTAAAGGGGGAGGGAATGGACGAGGAGAGCAACATGGCAGATACAACACTACGCATCGGATTAGTAGGGGCAACGCCCACTTCCTACTAGGAAGATAGGGAGGGGCGGTGAGAGTGGCGACCGCTAGGAAAATCCCCACCCTAACCCTCCCCCGTAAAGGGGGAGGGAATTGGATAAGGAGAACAAGATGGCAGACAGAACACTACGCATTGGACTGGTAGGCGCAACACCCGGCCGCGGCTGGGGCTACCGCGCCCATATACCCGCCTATCAGGCGCTGACGGACGTGGAATTAGTGGCCGTATGCACCGCCCACCCGGAGACCGCAGAACAGGCCGCCAAAGAGTACGGCGTTTCCGAGTACTACCACGACTACCACGACCTTGTGCAGTCCCCGAACATCGACGCCGTCAGCGTGGTTACTAGGGTGCTGCTCCACTACGAGATCGCCAAGGCGGCGCTGGAGGCCGGCAAGCACGTCTACAGCGAATGGCCCCTCACCGTCACTTCGGAGCAGGCCCAGGAGCTGTCAGACCTCGCCAACGCCAAGGGCCTCCGCAGCATGGTGGGCCTTCAGGCGCGCTTCTCCCCGCCGCTGCTGCACATGAAAGAGTTGCTGGCGGAGGGCTATGTGGGCAGAGTTATGACCTTCACCCTCACCATGCTGGGCGCTGGCGCGTTCGCTCCCCGCAGCTCGGCAGCGGCGTTCCAGGGGCGCCGGGAGTCTGGTGCGGGCACCCTCTCCGTAAGCATGGGCCACTCTGTCGATGGGTTCACCTGGCTCCTGGGCGACCTCGCCGAAGTCAGCGGCCTCGTCGCGCCGCAGATCAACGAGTGGAAGCTGCAAGACACAGGCGAGACCGTTTCGGTCACCACACCAGATAACGTGGCCGTGGCGGCGCGGCTCCACAGCGGCGGCATGGGTGTGCTCCAGGCCAGCAACACGGCCCACGGCGGGCAGGGCTTCCGGCTGGAAGTCTACGGCAGCGAGGGGAAGTTGGCGGCCACTTCGCCGGGGCTGCTTGAGCTCTCTAAGATTACTCTCACCGGCGCGCATGCGGGGGAGTCCGAGCACGAGCTAGAGACGCCGGCCCGCCACACCTGGGTGTCCGGGTATGGGCAGGAGCACTCCGCGTTCAACATGGCCCAGCTCTTCAGCCGCTTTGCCGGTGCGGTCCGGGAGGGCCGTGACATCTCCCCCAACTTCGGGGACGCCGCCAAGGTACACCGCATGCTGGAGGCCATGGTCCGCTCCTCGGAGACCGGCCAGCGAGTGATGGTGGAGTAGGCATACCTTTATCACTGCGCTCAATCCAGCCTTCGCTGCATCGCCTCAGTGCAACCCGCTCATCCTGAACGTGTCGAAGGACGAGCCGCACATCTAGCTCGCCAGGCGGCTCATGGTGAGCCTGTCGAACCATGAATCGCTACTAAGTACGATGTATAATCTACCCAAACACCACTGAGGAGTATCACCAATATGGAATATCGCTACTTAGGCCGCTCCGGCCTTCAGGTCTCCGCCATGGGCATGGGCGGCAACATGTTCGGCCGGGACGTGGACGAGGCCGGCACCGCCCGTGTCATTCACGCCGCCCTGGATCTCGGCGTCAACTTCCTGGACACTGCGGACACCTACGTGCGCGGCACCTCGGAGCAATACCTGGGCAAGGCCCTCAAGGGCCGCCGACAGCAGGCCGTTCTCGCCACCAAGGGGTTCGGTAGTATGGGAGAAGGCCCAAACATGGGCGGCGCCTCCCGCCAGCACCTCATCGAGGCGGTGGACGCCAGCCTTCAACGCCTGGATACGGACTACATCGACCTCTACTACCTCCACCGCTGGGACAGCAACACGCCCATGGAGGAGACTCTTCGAGTGCTGGATGACTGTGTGCGAGCGGGCAAGATCCGCTACATTGGCAGCTCCAACTATCAGTCCTGGCAGATAGCGGAGGCCGTCTGGCAGGCCCGGGTTAATCACTTTGCGCCCATCGTCTGCAACCAGCCTCAGTACAATCTCTTAGACCGCTCCATAGAGGATGAGATCATCCCCGCCTGCGCGGCCTACGGCGTCGGCACCACGCCCTACTATCCTCTGGCCGCGGGCTTTCTCACCGGCAAGTACCGCCGGGGCAGCGCGCCCCCAGAGGACTCTCGCGCGGGCCGCAACCCCGCCATGCTCCGCCGCTATGACGACGGGCGCAACTGGACCATGCTGGAGCAGCTTGAGGAGTTTGCCACAAAGCGAGGCCACACCTTGGCTGAGCTGGCGATCGCCTGGGTAGCGGCGCAGCCCACCATCAGCACGGTTATCGTTGGCGCGACCAAGCCGGTGCAGGTGGAGGCCAACGCCAAGGCCCTGGAGTGGAAGCTCACCCCGGAAGAGCTCAAGGAAGTAGACGAGATCAGCAGCATCTAGTCCCCTTCGCGGGGGTCTGAGGAATGTCCCCAAGAGCTTATTTGCCCCCTCTTCTTAGCAGAAGAGGGGGCTTTGGTGATAGTCAGAGTGCCAGCTTGGTCCCAGAGTTGCTCATTCCCCTCCGTCCATCTCGTACTGGCTCACCATTACGCCGGTGAGCCAGGTCTTCTCTACAAGCCGCCCCTTAGACTCCAGCCACGCCTCTACGGCGGGCAGGTCGTCCACGTCAAAGTAGGCTGCCAGCAGCCACACCCGACCCGATTCGGGCAGCGCTGGCGCCTTAGAGAGGTCTGGCGGCTGGTCGGGACCACCCTCAAGGCTCGCGAGGGTAATCGGCCCCGGCGCGTAGTAGCGCACCGCTCGCCAGGACGGGTCGTGGAGCACCAGCACCGGTTCTTCCGGCGTGCTCTTGCTCTGCAGTAATGCCACTGCACCGCGCCAGTCCTCGTGGAAGCGCTGCCCCGCAATGGCCGTCTGGCTCCAGCGCGCGCCGTTCACGCCGGCAAAGAGCACTAGCAGCGCGACGGGCAGCACCCAGCTACGCCGTCCCAGTCCAACCAGCGCTGCCGACCACACAAGCAAGAAGCACGGCAGGGTGATGATGAGATAGCGGGATGAAAAGAGGGGCGCGCCCAGTTGCACGAAGACGAAGGTGATGAGCGTCGGTGCGGTAATGCCCAGCAGCAGGAACCAGAGCGGCCGCGCGCCCTCCGGCCAGCGGTCCCGGTTCAGCAGGAGCGCGGTCAACCCTCCGAAGGTTAGCAGCACAAAACTGGCCTCCAGATAGATCGAGGACACATTATCCCAGCGGGTGCCGTACTCCCGGGCCAGCGTCACGAGCATCCCCGGCAGGTCCTGGGGGCCGGTGAACTGGCGGGTCAGCGTTTCCGGCGCACGCAGCGCGTTCAGACGTTGCAGCGCGAGGGGTATGTAGGGCAGCGTCAGCAGCGCCAGTGAAAGCAGCCAGCCACGTTGGATGCGCCGCGTCCGGGACATGATCACCAGCGCGAACAGCCCGTGCCAGGGGATGAGCAGCGCCCCGAAGACGTGAGTGTACATCGCGAGGGATGTGGCCGCGGTGTAGCCGAGCCATCGCCGGAGGGTGGGCTGCTCCAGCGCCCGCAGCAGCAAGTAGCTGCTGAGCACTGCCAGGAACAGCATCATGGTGTACATCTTTGCCATCTGACTGTACTGGTGGACATAGCTGGAGCACAGCAGCAGCAATGATGCGTACAGCCCCCCCGGCGGCCCCAACAGCCGGTTGCCCAGCAGATAGAGCAGCGGAACGGTCGCGACTGTGAACGCAAGGGAGAAGAGCCGTAGCGAGAACTCGCTGGTGCCGGCCACAAGGATCCAGCCGTGGAGTAGCAGCAGGTAGAGTGGCCCGTTCTCGCCGGGCTGGGTCAGCTTGCCCATCAGCGCGCTCAACGGCTCCTGGGCAAAGACCGCCACATCCGCCTCATCGATGGTCAGGCTCTCGTAGTCCAAACGGTACAACCCCAGCAGCAAGGTGGCCAAGGCCAGCAGCGCCACTACAACGCGCGGGGAGCGCAGCACAGTAAACAGCGCACTCCCTCCCATAGATGAAGCGCGCAGAGGGGTTACGGCGGACGGGGAAACGTCTATGGGGAGATTCTCGTTGCTCATAGGACTCTGCGTCCATTATAGTGAGCGTACGCCCATTGAGAACAGGCCTATTCTACTTCACATATATACCCCCTACTTAGTCTTGCGTAGCTAGAGGGGGGTATGTTATTATCTCTCATATTTCTTCGGGCCAAAGTTTGTGAAAATGAACACAAGTAAACGGGCAGCCCCTCTGCAATGGCCTCAGACTCTCTATCACCCCTCGTTTGAGCACGACGCCTGTGGTACAGGCTTCGTAGCTAATATTGATGGGCAGAAGAGCCACGCCATCGTCCAGATGGCAGTCCAGGCAGTCATCAACCTCACCCACCGAGGCGCCATCGGCAGCGACGCCAAGACCGGCGACGGCGCAGGGATCACCGCGCAACTGCCATACGCTCTCATGGAGAAGGCGCTCGCAGAGGCAGGACGCACGCCTCCCTCCCACGAGGACATGGCCCTCGGCATGGTCTTCCTCCCGCAGGACACCGATGCCGCTGCCCAGAGTGTCCGCATTATCGAAGATTGCCTGCGGCACCATGGCCTGGAGCCTCTTTGCTGGCGAGCTGTCCCCATTGATAAGAGCGCACTGGGCGGCATTGCTGAGGAGACCTGTCCGGACGTACGGCAGATTATAGTAGCTAGGGACAAGGTGAGCCTGCCGGACTTTGAGCGGGTGCTCTACCTAGCGCGTAAGGCTATGGAGCAGCGGGCGGCTTCAGCAGACCTAAGCGACCTCTATTTTCCCTCCTTCTCCAGCCGCACGGTGGTCTACAAAGGTATGCTGGTTGCGCCACAGTTGCCCCAGTTCTACCTAGACCTGGCGGACCCGGAGTTCACCAGCGGGCTCGCGCTCTTCCACCAGCGCTATAGCACCAACACCTTCCCCAACTGGTACTTGGCCCAGCCCTTCCGGTTCCTTGCCCACAACGGCGAGATAAACACCCTCCAGGGCAACGTCAACTGGATGCGGGCACGGGAGCCCGAGATGAAGGGCACCATCTGGGGCGACGACATCGAGGCGCTGAAGCCCATCATCACTCCAGGCGGCAGCGACTCCGCTATGCTGGACAACGTGCTCGACTTCCTGGTGGCCTCGGGACGGGACATCCGCCATGTCATGATGATGCTGGTGCCGGAGCCCTGGGAAAACATGCCGAACATGGACCCCGCGCTGCGGGCCTTCTACCAATACCACGCGTGCTTGATGGAGCCCTGGGACGGCCCGGCCGCACTCTCCTTCACAGATGGCGCCATTGTGGGCGCAACACTCGACCGCAACGGCCTGCGACCGGCCCGCTATGTGATCACAGAAGACGGCGTCATCGCAATGGCGTCTGAGGTGGGCGTGCTGCCGCTTGATGACCACAACATCCGGGCAAAAGGCCGTCTAGGCCCAGGCCAGATGATTGCTGTGGATACGCGGACCGGCCTGGTGCAGCACGACAAAGAGGTGAAGGCGCTCTTTGCCAACCAGCAGCCCTACAGCGAGTGGCTGCGCAGCAGCGTTGTCCCCTTTGACGAATATCTCTCTGGGCGCAACGGCCACCTGGTGCTCAATGAAGAAGGTGACCTTGCCCTGCAGCGAGCCTTTGGCTTTACCTTTGAAGAGATGCAGCTTGTGCTCCGGCCTATGACCCTGGAGAAGAAGGAGCCAGTAGGCTCCATGGGCAACGACACCCCGCCATCCGTGCTCTCCTCTAAACCGCACGTGCTGAGCACTTATTTCAAGCAAAAGTTCGCCCAGGTGACCAACCCGCCAATTGACTCCCTTCGGGAAGAATTGGTCATGTCTTCCTTCTCCCTGGTTGGTTCGCGAGGCAGCATCACGGAGGAAATGTCCCAGCATGCTCGCTTGATACAGCTCACCACTCCCATCCTCTATGACAACGAGTTGGACGCGCTGCGCCTCCACCCATTACCAGAGTTTGCGTCGGAGACTATCTCAGTGTTGTGGCGCGCCGCAGAAGGCGCAAAGGGTATGGAGCTGGCCTTACGCGCGGTGTGTCAGGCCGCCAGCACAGCCGTCGACCAGGGCAAGTCCCTCATCATTCTCAGTGACCGCGGTGTGGACGATGATCACGCGGCCATACCAATACTCCTTGCCGTTGGCGCGGTGCACCACCACCTCATCCGTGAGGGCAAGCGCATGCGAGCCAGCATTATCGCTGAGACGGGCGCAGCCTGGGAAGTGCACCACTTTGCTACGCTCGTAGGCTACGGCGCCAGCGCCGTCAACCCGTACCTCATTCATCAGGTGATCCAGGGAATGATCGATGAAGGCGAAGGCGGCAGCCTTGACCTCGAGCATGCCCTGAGCAACTACCGCGGCTATGCCACCAAGGGCCTGCTCAAAATCATGTCCAAGATGGGCATCTCTACGGTGAGCAGCTACCAGGGCGCACAGATATTTGAAGCCATTGGCCTGAATAGCAAAGTGATTGACGAGTGCTTCACCGGCACGCCGTCCACCATCCAAGGCATTGGCTACACCGAGTTGGCTGAGGACGTGCTCCGCCGGCACCAACTCGCCTTTCCCCCTCTTCCGCCCAAAATGCGGCCCAAGCTAGACGACCTGGGGTATTACCGCTTCCGCAAAGATGGAGAGTACCACGCGTACAACCCAGAACTAGTGCGGGTGTTGCATAAGGCCATCCTTACCGATGAGAAAGAGGACTTCCGCAAGTACACGGATCTGGTGGAAGCCAACGAAGCAGCGACCCATCTGCGCAGCCTGCTCGACTTCAAGCCCGGCCAACCTGTCCCCATTGATGAGGTAGAGCCGGTTGAAGCCATCACCAAGCGCTTCGTCACCGGCGCCATGTCTTTGGGCGCGCTTGGCCCGGAAGCGCACCGTACTGTTGCCGAGGGCATGAACCTCATCGGCGGTAAGAGCGACACGGGTGAGGGTGGTGAAGAGTCTTGGCGATTCAGAGCCATTAACGGCCATGATTACAACAGCTCTATCAAGCAGGTGGCCTCCGGCCGCTTTGGCGTGACGCCTGACTACCTGGCCTCAGCCAAAGAGCTGGAGATAAAGATTGCGCAGGGTTCCAAGCCCGGTGAGGGCGGCCAGCTCCCCGGCCACAAGGTTATGGACCACATTGCGGCCATCCGGCACACCCAGCCGGGTGTGGGCTTAATCTCGCCGCCACCACATCACGATATCTATAGCATTGAAGACTTGGCCCAGCTTATCTACGACCTGAAGGTCGTTAACCCCCTGGCTAGGGTTAGCGTAAAGCTGGTCTCTGAGGCCGGCGTGGGCACTATTGCCGCCGGCGTGGCTAAGGGCTACGCCGATGCAGTCCACATAAGCGGCGATTCCGGCGGCACCGGCGCTTCTCCCCTAAGCTCAATCAAAAATGCGGGCACGCCGTGGGAGCTTGGCTTGGCGGAAACGCAGCAGGTGCTGGTGCAAAACAACCTGCGCGGCCGCGTCACCCTACGGACAGACGGCGGCTTCCGCACCGGCCGAGACGTGCTCATTGCGGCCATGTTGGGCGCAGAGGAGTACGGGTTCGGCACTATTGCCCTGGTGGCGCTTGGCTGCCAGATGGCCCGTCAGTGCCACCTCAACACCTGCCCGGTGGGCATTGCTACCCAGAGGGCAGACCTACGCTCCAAGTTTACCGGCACGGCAGAGGAGATCGTCCGCTTCTTTACCCACATAGCGGAAGAAGTGCGCGAACTGCTCGCCGAGCTGGGTTACCGTAGTCTAGACGATGTGATTGGTCAAACCGAATTGCTGACGCAGTCGACGCCGACCAATAACACCCGGGCCATGGGCCTGGACCTGAGTCCACTGCTGGTAAACGCCGACCCTACCGGCAAACTGCCTCGACGCCGCATGCAAGAACGCAATGACCGGGGCGATACGCCTATGGACGACCAGATTATGCAGGACGCAGCGCCGGCTATCGAGGGCCGGGAGCACGTGCACCTGGAGTATCCCATCACCAACGCCAACCGCACCGTGGGCGCTCGAGTGTCGGGAGCCATCGCCCGCCTCCATACAGATAACGGACTGCCGGAGAACAGCAGCCTACGCATTACCTTCACTGGCAGCGCAGGCCAAAGCTTTGGCGCATTCGGTATCACCGGCCTCTATTTTAAGCTTATTGGGGAAGCAAACGACTATGTTGGCAAGGGCCTCCACGGCGGTGAGATAGTGGTCCGCCCCGGGCCCACAGCGTCCTTCGCCGCAGCAGACAACGTGATCATTGGCAACACAGTGCTCTATGGAGCTACCGGCGGTAGCCTCTACGCCGCAGGCCGGGCGGGGGAACGCTTCTGCGTGCGCAATAGCGGCGCTACTGCCGTTGTAGAAGGTGTGGGCGACCATTGCTGCGAGTATATGACCGGCGGCGTGACCATTGTGCTGGGAGAGACCGGACGCAACTTTGGCGCTGGCATGTCCGGCGGTGTTGCCTTTGTCTTAGACGAAGAAGGTCAGTTCCCTGGCCGTTATAATCCTGAACTGGTTGGTCTTGAGCGCGTCACTCGGCCTGAAGAGCAGCAGGGCTTGCGTACACTCATAGAGCGTCACTTGGAACGGACCAACAGCGTTAAAGCTGCCCGCGTTCTGCAGGACTGGGACCGCTACATTGAGCTGTTCTGGAAAGTGGTGCCGCACCCATCGGAAGCCACCCACAGCGTGGCGCATGATCTGACGGAAGACGGCGAGCTACCGCAGCGTGTGCTCAGCGTCACTATTCCGGAAACTGTCTTGGCCCGTTAACGCTCTCCACTCTGTAAAAGCAAAGCCGCAGCACCTAGTGCTGCGGCTTTTTCGTTAGCTCAAGAGTATGTAGCTAGGGTAAGAGGAAGGCTGCGACTGCCATTATCACTAGAAGGAAGCCAGCAGTTGAAACAATGCGTACAACATCCCGGAACACGTGGCTGTAATCAGTCAACGCTACGGATTCCCGTATAGTGGCGCTATTGGCAGTGGTAGGGCGTGACTGCGCAGAGCTTCGTACAGTTACAGCGGTAGAGGCCGGTGCGCTGCGCTTGGCTTGAGGGTTTGCCTCAGGACGCGGGGCAGGACGGCTGCCGATGATTCTTGGTCTGCTGCGGGTTCTTTTAGGCACTGCTCAGTTAGCTCCTATAATGAGAGTATACCAGGAAAGCCCGCGCGTTCGCTATTGCCGGGTGGTGAAGTTAAAGCTACGAGACCAGGGCACTGGCGTACCGTCTCCCTGAATGCGCGGCCGTATGCGCCAGAAGTACTTCACCTCCTGCTCCAGCGGGAACGCAGCAGGCACCGCATAGCTGTTCCGCGGTATAGTCGCTCCGCCATGACGCAACTCCCAGTAGACCATCGCTATGGCGCCATCTTCCCCAAAAGTAGGGTCTTTGCTTATCTGTACTTCGTAGTAGAAGACGTTGGGATCCGTGTTTGACCATTGCACTACCGGCATGAGCGAATTCACTATACCGTTTTCGGGCGGCGTTACGGGCACTATACCTGCGCTGCCTACAAGACGCGTCCTGAAAGTGAATGTCGGAGACCACGGTCCCCACCCAGCGCTCGACTCATTTACGCTGACCGTGGCCGTGGAGCTTCTCACACGCCACATATAGGTGATGCTGGGTAGCATCACGTAGGGACCTACGCCGAATACGGGCGGCTGGATAACATAGGAGGACTCCACGTTCCGGATGAGGTTAATGGCAGGCCCGTCATTGTTAAATGGCACCACCTGGATTTGGTACTGCGTGGCATCTATGGGTAAGTTCCATTCTAAGGTTGTCCCCATGCTGGTGAGTGCAGTGCCCGAGGGCGGGTTTATCGGCACCGGAGTGCTATTGGCCGGCAACGGCGTAGGCGTGACAGTGCCCGAAGGCGTACCGGAGGGTGTGACCGTTGCGGACACTGTTGGCGATACCGTCGTGCTGGCAGAAACCGTCGGGCTCACTGATGCCGTCGGACTGACGGAAGGCGTGGGGCTTGGCGTGGGGCTCGGCGTTGGCGTTTGGGTAGGAATGGGAAGCAGCGCCGCCGCTCTGATGGCTGCCAGTGCATTCACCATACCGGAGCCCGCCCAATTCGGGCCGGCATCTGGGTTATCGGCAGGATCGTCAGGCAGAGGAACCGCAGTTCTGTTCAAGACGTCTCTTACCTGCTGGGCCGTGAGTCCGGGGTAGCGGGACCAGAGCAGCCCTGCAATGCCGGACACCAATGGAGCAGAGAAGGATGTACCGCTCGCGTTCCGGTAAGTAGCCTCCCCCGCCTTGCCATGCCCCGCATTCTGGTCGGCTACACTTAGCATGCCGGTTGTGGCAAGGTCAATGCCTGGAGCAACAACATCTACCGCGGGGTTGTTAGCTGTTCCGGTACCCCAGTTGCTAAATCTAGCCCGTGCTTTGGTATTAGTGCGCGCAGCGGAGCCCACGGCCATGACCTCTGGTAAACGGGCCGGATATGAAATAGGTGTCTGATAATCATTGCCGGAGGCCGCCACAACCAGCACGCCGTAGGTATGCACCGCCAAGCTGATGGCGTTTCTTTCAGCTTCGCTCACATTGGGCCCTCCAAAGCTAAGGTTGATAACCTTAGCTCCAGCCTTGGCCGCATAAACAATGGCATCGGCGCTGTCTGCAGAAACAAGCCATTTCTCCGGGGTCGCCATGCGCACGGGCATAATCTTGCAGCCCCAGCAGGCGCCGGCCACACCGATTTCGTTGTTTCCTTTGGCCGCGACAATACCCGCAACGTACGTCCCGTGGGTTACTCCACTATCTGCAAAACCATCTCTGTCATCATCCAAGCCGTTGCCGATGGACGGATCACCCACTCTGATGCACGGGTCGCTGTCTCCAGGGGTGTTGGTCTCTGATTCGGCGTGGCTGCCGATGCCTGCGCCCACAAAGTCAAAGCCGTTGACGTCGTCTACGTAGCCGTTGTCATCGTCGTCTATGCCATTGCCAGGAATTTCGCCCGCATTCACCCAGATAGCATCGGCGAGGTCCGGATGGTCGCAGGACACTCCGCTATCCAACACCGCAATGATTGCGGACGGCTTCCCCGTCTCTAGCTCCCAGGCGTCCTGGACGTTCATCACATCGTAGTACCACTCCTGGTGGTCGGCGTAGAACGGGTCGTCGGGTATGAGCGGAGCAGCGGGGACATCAAACAGCCGCCGCCATTGAGCCGGCTCCGCCCACAGGACGCGCGGGTTCTGTGAGAGCTTCTGCGCTAGGAATGCTGACGTAACACCTTTGGGCGCCTTCAGCGTGACGATGTTGAGATCGTTATTGCGGCGGGTGAGCGTTGCGCCGTACCGCTGCTGCGCAAACGCCAGGCCCGCCGGTTCCTGGCCGTCCTTAAATCGCACAGACACGTAGGGGCTTGGCGGAGGCATGCCGGGGATGTCGTCAGGAGTAGGTTCTAAGCCAGGGACTGGCGGAGTAATGAGATTGGCCGCGGGCGTGTTTCCGCTGGGAGCGATAAGACTTGAGGCCAAGCCTGGAGCCGGCGGTAAGAAAAGCACCACGAGAAGAGCTAGACCAAGAAATCCAGCTAGAACTTGTCCCGAAGCACCTCTCACCAAAAAAAGCCCCCAAGTAGTGTCGGATCAGTACGGAACGCTGCCGTTGAGCGCCCCAAAGTATAGCATAGCCCTGCTACGCTCAACGTGGCTCAGATGTGTGAGGGACGCTGGCGCAGTTAGGCTACGCGGGATTATAGGAAGTGCGCGCTGCGGTTCAGCCCGCTAACGGTTAACCTTCCGCGCGGATAAGTAGCATTGGAATGTGCGGCTCTTTGCGCAGCACTTCGTCCGTAACGCTGCCAAAGATCAGCCGGCCCAGTCCGCCGCGGCCGTGGGTGCACATAGCAATGAGGGACACGTCCATCTTCAGGGCAGTCTCGATGATAGCCGTGGCCGAGTCCTGCTCAAGCAATAGGGTGTCCACATTTGTGCCGCTTGCCTGCACCTTCTCTTTCATGGTCTGCAAATAGCTCACAGCGTCTTCCCGCTCCGCTTCCAGGATATCTTGGGCAATAGCTACAGGAGCATCAGGCATGGACAATGCTCCACCGCCGGCAGTCTGCAGCGTGAGCTTCTCAAGGGGAGTAATAGTCCGGAGCAGGGTGATCTGGGAGCCGAACTGCTTGGCTATCCCCTCTACATGAGGGAGCACCTCCTCTGCTAGAGGGGAACCATCCAAAGGGACCAAGATTCGTTCGTACATTTTCAGCGACCTCCGATACACCTGTTGCGCTCATCATCTGCATCTCAGTTGTCTCACGTGCAGAGGGCCTGCTACGGCGAGAGTTACACGCGAGCGCTACGGAGCGTCAGAGGCCTGATCTGCTGGATGATGGGCACAGCGATTATAGCAATGAGTCGTTCCAAAGGGAAACCGAATCTGCATGACCCCACTAAGCTCACCCGCGCAATGTAGTGCGCCGCCACGTCTACAAGCCTGAAGCTCGCTAACTCGCGGCTTATTACTTGAGCGCATATCACCAACGACTGCCTACTCCTGGTAAAATACTCGTGAGGTTAAGCTATGCCCCTACAGGTGCTCCCCCCAGAAGTAGCCGCCAAGATTGCCGCTGGTGAAGTGATTGAGCGGCCGGCCTCCGCAGTGAAGGAGCTAGTGGAGAACGCCCTCGATGCCGGCGCCACTGCCATCTGGGTGGATATTGCAGAAGGCGGCCGCGGCTTGATCCGTGTGCGTGACAACGGTGTCGGCCTGCCCTCCGAGCAGCTTGCCCTGGCTTTTCAGCGCCACGCCACTAGCAAGATAGCTTCGGAAGCGGACCTGCTCTATGTAAGCACCCTCGGCTTCCGCGGCGAAGCCCTCCCCAGCATCGCGTCGGTGGCGGATGTCACCTTTCTCTCTCGCCAGCACAATGCGGTGGGCGGCGCGTACGTCCGCTTCAAGGACGATAAGCAAGCGGGGCACGGACCTCAAGGTGCGCCGGAAGGCACCACGGTCGCTATCCGAGACCTCTTCCTTAACTTCCCCGCGCGCCGCAAGTTCCTTCGCTCGGATACCACCGAAGCCGGGCACTGCGTCACCATCGTGACCCACTACGCCCTGGCCCGGCCTGAGGTCAGCTTCACCATGACTGTCGAGGGCAAGCGGGCGCTCCAGACGCCCGGAGATGGCGAGCTGCGCAACGCGGCCGCAGCGGTGCTGGGCACGGAGGCCGCGGCCGCGCTAGTGAAGGTCCTCCCTCCCGATGAGCCGGCTCAGTCCTCGGACATCGAGGTCACAGGTCTGGTCAGCCC
Organism: Dehalococcoidia bacterium; assembly: GCA_965220215.1. GTDB lineage: Bacteria > Chloroflexota > Dehalococcoidia > SHYD01 > SHYD01 > CBDDEI01. Next base: position 1,238,283 of record OZ244809.1, on the reverse strand, counting down.
GCCGGGGCTAACGCGGTCGTCCCGCGCCCACCAGAGCCTCTATGTGAACGGGCGTTGGGTGCAGCACCGCGCGCTGGCCCATGCCGTTGAGGAGGCCTACCAGAACGCGCTCATGGTAGGCAGGCATCCGATTTCCATTCTCCACGTCACCGTGCCGTCGCAGGAGGTAGACGTGAACATCCACCCCCGCAAGACGGAGGTGCGCTTCCGCAACGAGGGCGAGGTCTACAGAGCTGTGCAGCGGGCAGTGCGACACACTATCGCGGCAAGCGCGCCCGGCGGGCAACAAGCGCCAACGCCCGCGCCAGCACTAGCGCCTGCCTTAACCCCACAAGAGGCTGCTGCGCCCGCGCAAGCAGCGCTGTTCACCCCGCCAACGGTGCCTCAAACTCAAGAGGAGGCCGCTGCAACCCCCGGCGCGCGCCCCTGGCCGCTGCTACGTGTAGTGGGGCAGATGAACGGCACCTATATCATCACTGAGGGGCCTGACGGCATGTACCTCATCGATCAGCACGCCGCCCACGAGCGGGTGGTCTTTGAGCAGGTGGCCCGTCAGGCTGAGGAGCATGGCTGGGACTCCCAGGGACTCATTGAGCCGCACCTGGTCACGATGCCCCTAGACGACCTGCACCTAGTGCTAGAGGACAGCAGCCAGCTCCAACGCTACGGCTTCGCACTGGAGTCCTTTGGGGAGCGGCAGTTGTTGGTACGCGCACTGCCCCGCGGCCTGCGGCTGGCAGAGGTCTCGGACGTAGTGCGGGACCTGCTGGACAGCCTGCATAACGGCCAGGACCGGTTCAATGGTGTGCTGGCCACGGTCGCTTGCCATAGCGCCGTGCGCGCTGGTGATCCCCTGGCGCCCGCGGAGATGCAAGCGCTACTGCAAGACCTTGAGCGTTGCCAGCAACCCCAGACCTGTCCTCATGGCCGCCCGACCATGATCCATGTTAGCTCAGCACATCTTGAGCGGGAGTTCGGGAGACGCGGTTAAATCACGTCATGCTGAGACGGTCGCGGCGGGCGATCGACGCAGAAGCTCGTCCTTGCTCTATCCCCTACGCATCGCTTAAGCGAAGCGCGCTAGCGCCATAGTGAACACCACAATGGCCGCTAAGACCAGTTGTAGGTTCAGCGCGCGTTTCTGCTGGTCAGTCAACGCTTGCAGGTAGGCGGCCGCATCCTCCCTGGCTGTGCCCGCGGCCATCTGCTGCAGCGTATCAACGATTAAGCGGGTGACGGGCGCGGTTATTAGTCGCCCCACGACGTAGATTGCTACTGAGCCAACGAAGCCTGCAAGAATCGCCTGCCCCCACAGTGTGGTGAGAAAGTGCTCCATCCGGGTTGCCCGCCCCATGATGAACATCATCACCACGCCCGCGATAAGGGTGATCTCAGCGGCGCGCATGGCATAGCGCACACCCCGCGGGCCAAGCTCAATCATAATGGGCCCGCGCGCCTCGGATGGGATTGCGCCAACGGATGGCAGCAGCAAGAACCTGATATAGAGCAACACCCCTATCCAGACGATGCCGGCCCCGATGTGCACATAAAGCGCTAGCGCATTCAGATATGGTTCCATGACTCCTCCTCCTCTGAGTATTTCGATTTAACCTAGTAATATTCTAACAGCGAGCTGTTAGTTCGCGATACCACCGGCCGTAGCGGCCGGAAGTGGTAGAGCGAACTCCATCCAGCCTACCGGGGAGGTGTGCGTTCCTTGCACCACCATAGCCCAGTGCAGATGCGGGCCGGTCGCCATGCCCGACGCTCCTACGCGACCGATAATCTGCCCCTTGGCGACCTCCTGGCCTTCCTCGACGAGCAGCTCACTTAGATGATAAGCGCCGCTGTACACTCCTATGCCGTGATCGATGACGATAGCGTTGCCCCGGACCTGCCACACGCCGGCAAAGACCACAATACCGGCATTCGCAGCCACCACTTGGGTGCCCATGTCCACCGCAAAGTCTGTGCCCTGATGCGGGTTTTCTGGTGGACCTCCATTGTAGGAGCGCCGCGTGCCGTAAGAAGAGCTCATAACCCCCGCTACTGGCGACACAAAGGATCCCGTCCAGCGGCGCTGCGGCGTCACTGTGCTAGTAAGGCTGAGGAGGGCGTTCCACTCCGTGTTCAGCACCTCTGGCGCAAGAAGCCCTTCCTGCCCGGGTGGCAGCCTGATCTCCTCCACCGCAAAGTCGCCTGAGACCACTTGAAAGTCCGCGGTTGTCGTGGCCAAATCACCAGCAGCGCCCTCTGCCGTGACGGTCACATGACGTGCGCCCAAGGCGGCATCGGAGTGCAAGCCCACGAGTGCGTACCAGCGTTCCTCTTCCTTCCAGAAGAACAAGGGCCGCTCCCCCACGGCGCCGCTAACCTTGGTCAGTGCAGTGTTGCTGGTCAAGAGCACCACCTGCACACCACCTTGGGCAATAGCGGGCGTTTGCAGCGTCATATTGATGCTCAGCGCGGGCGCGGTTGGCGTGGGTGTCGGCGTGGCAGTGGGGACGACGGTGGGTGTGGGGGGCACGAAGGGTGTTGCTGAGGCGGTAGGGGAGCTTACGGGGATTACCGTCGGATTACCGCCCGTGTCCACGATAGATGTGGGGGGCACGGAGGGTGTTGCCAAGGCGACCTGAGAGCGTGAGGGGATTAGCGCTGGATCAGCGCCGGCGGCTATCAGCGCTTCCGAGGAAATAGGAGCCGGCGGTGACGGCGGAGGCTCAGTGAGGGAGCAGGACACTACCAGCAGAGGGACTACCAGCCCTGCCACGAGTAGGGGTGGCCTCCTGAGCTGCTTCAGCGCTTCCGTCACAATTGTCACACAGCAAGTCTAGCATTCTTACCAGCAACGGGTTGTGCGTCTTAAGCAAACAGTCTCGATACCCGCTCGCCTCTGCCAGTGGAAGTAGGCTTCGATGCAATCAGGGCGCGGCGCTCATGGATTCGACTGGCTCACCATGAGCGGCAGGAAGGCTCACCATGAGCGGAGCGGGGGGCAATGGAGGGCCGACGGCGGGCCCGTTCGTAGTGAGCTTGTCTAACTACGAGGGGCAGGGCCGCGCTCCCCCTCCCTCTGGGCGAGCCTGCCTGCGGTAGACAGGCCTGCCTGCCGGTAGGCAGGGGTTAGGGTGAGGGTGAGGGTGAGCCGCCGCATGCAAGGATAGGCGTTTAGCGGTGGAAGCTGGTAAGATAGAGTGCGTAATGGCTACCACAACCATAGACCTCGCTGCCTTGGGCACTGCCGCTAAGGCGGCCTCCCGCAAGCTGGCCTTCCTCTCCACGGAGGTGAAGAACCGGGCGTTGGAGGACATAGCCCAGGGACTGCTGGCTAACCAGGAGACTATACTCCGCGCTAACGCGGCGGACTACACCGCGGCCCAGAAGACAGGCCTCTCCGAGCCGATGCTGGACCGGCTGCTTCTCAACCCGCAGCGGTTGGAGAACATGGCGAAAGACGTGCGGACCGTGGCTGCCCTGCCGGATCCCGTGGGCCGGCTGCTAGAGCAACGTACACTGGCCAATGGCCTAGAAGTCGGACGGGTGCGGGTGCCCCTGGGCGTCATCGGTTCCATCTACGAGAGCCGTCCAAATGTTTCAGTAGATATCGCCGTGCTCTGCCTCAAGTCGGGTAATGCGGCTATCCTACGCGGCGGCTCGGAAGCGCTGCAATCGAACATCGCGCTGGTAGCGGTTATCCGGGAGGCGTGCAACGCCGCGGGCGTGCCCGAGGGAGCCGTACAACTTATTACCGACTCCGACCGCAGCCTGGTAGCCAAGATGCTCCAGATGAAGGAGTCCATCGATCTGCTGATTCCCCGCGGCGGTGCGGATCTCATCCGCTACGTAGCGGAGACCGCTGCTATGCCCGTAGTAGCCGGCGGCATCGGCGTCTGCCACACCTATGTTGATAGCGACGCAGACCTGGCGCAGGCGCTGGAGATTGTGGTGAACGCCAAGTGCCGGCGTCCCACTATTTGCAATGCGTTGGACACGCTGCTGGTGCACCAACAGGTTGCGGATGCGTTCCTGCCCTCTCTAGCACAACGGCTTGCTTCCGAGGGTGTCCAGCTCCACTGCGATCCCTCCTCGCTGAACATCCTCGCTTCCGCGGAGGGCGCAACGGTGCAACCCGCTTCAGAGGAAGATTGGGGCAAGGAGTTCCTGGCCCTCACGGCAGCCATCAAGGTGGTGGACGACTTGGACGGCGCGCTTTCGCACATCGAGCGCTACGGATCGGGGCATTCGGAAGCAATCCTTACCGAGGACTACAGCGCGGCCCAACGCTTCTTACGGGAAGTGGACGCCGCAGCGGTCTACGTGAATACCAGCACCCAGTTCACCGACGGCGCGCAGTTTGGCCTGGGCGCAGAGGTAGGCATTAGCACGCAGAAGTTCCACGCTCGCGGCCCCATGGGGCTGGAAGAGCTTACTACCTATAAGTGGATTATCCGGGGCAGCGGTCAGTTGAGGCCGCTTTAGATCACTGCTGCACGGATAGCTGGGGAACGAGCACACAGCATTCACCATCAGCCGTGACCTGCAATAGAGAAGTCACTGGCTCAATTAGGCCGCCGCTCTCGTCAAACTCATAGCTTCTGAGAATCCCATAGTAGGTTTCAGCCTCGCGCAGCTCCACCCAGACCGCGTCCCTAGTGGGTTCCACATCCTGCTCAAAGACCCGCTGATATGCTTGCAACAAGAGCAGCACCCCGTCGTAAACCAGTGCCGCTTGTGGGCTAAGGGTTTCGCCCAAGTGCTGCTGGGAGGGCTCCTCAAAGGCTGCGCCCGCACTCGTGGTCCAGTACAGCTGCTCCACGCTGGATAGCGCCTCAGTAGTGACGGCCGGCTTAGAAGTATCGATGAAGATGAGAGGCGGCGGGCTTTCCCAGAGGCTATACGCCCGCTGGAAATCGAGGACCTCCGCCGGCGACGCTGCGACTACCACCGCACCCACCTCTTGCCCCAACACCTGTTGCGCCACACTACGGTAGTCCACGGTGTCCGCAGGCAGTGGCGCAATAACTGCTGTGCGCACGCTCCTAGTAGCTAGCGCACGTTCCAAGTCCAGCAGCCATCTCTGATGCATGGGGTCGTTGCCCGTCACCAGCGCTGCGCTGCTCGCTTGCAACTGGAGCTCTAGGAATGCGCTGATGCCCTCCGCCTGCGCCGAATAGTCGGCAGCGAGCCGCAGGAGGCGCGGTGGCCCACTTTTTGGGCTGTCGTAGGCCACAGGTCCCACCGTGAGTAAGGGGAGGGCTGCTGCCCAATAAGTAGAGGTGGTCTGCACACCTAGCTCGCCGCCGGTGTAGCCAATGACGCCCAGCACTTCCGGATCCAAGGCCAGCCGCCGCGCCACGTCCGGGCCCTCCGTCTCATCGTGAGTAACCAGTTCTATCCGATAAGGCGAATACTCATGAGAAGCGTTCCACTGCTCCACTGCCATCTTGGCCGCAAAAAGCCACCGCGTGCCCTCCGCGTTGTAGGGACCGGAAAGCGGCGTCACCAACCCCACTTTGACCATGCGCACGTCGTGCTGCGCGGTCTGGCATCCCGCTACGGCGACCAGCAGGATGCAACACGATGCGAAGAGGAGCCAGCGGCGAAGGCGTATAGAAGAAGACAACTGCATGAGTACTATTATGCGCCCAACAAAAAGCCCTCCGCTCAGGCGGAGGGCTTTCGATCACTGTTTTTAAGGCTACACCCGGTGGCAGGCGATCCAATGCTCATCGGGACCTTCGCCGCCGATGTTCCGAAGCTCGGGAATCTCTTCTCGGCATACATCAATGGCGATGGGGCAACGGGTGTTGAACACGCATCCTGGCGGCGGCCGCAGCGGGCTGGGCACATCGCCCTGAAGAATGATGCGCTCTCGTTTGGTTTCAATGGAGGGGTCAGGAATGGGCACGGCAGAGAGCAGCGCCTTGGTGTACGGGTGCAAGGGGTTCTCGTACAGCGCCGTGCGGTCGGCAATTTCTGCTACCTTGCCCAGGTACATCACGACGATGCGGTCACTGATGTGGCGCACCACAGCGAGGTCGTGGGCAATGAAGAGGTAGGTCAGTCCAAACCGCTCTTGCAGCTCTTCCAGTAGGTTGATGATCTGCGCCTGAATCGAAACGTCCAGCGCCGAGATGGGCTCGTCGCAGACGACGAACGACGGGTTAGACGCCAGCGCCCGGGCAATGCCGATGCGTTGCCTCTGACCACCAGAGAACTCGTGAGGGTACCTGCTGGCAAAGTAGGGATGCAGCCCCACAATAGTGAGCAGCTCTTCTACTCGCTCATCGTACTCTTTCCCACGAGCCAAGTTGTGGATCTTGAGTGGCTCACCAACAATGCCGCCGCAGGACATGCGGGGATTCAAAGAACCGTACGGGTCCTGGAAGATGATCTGGATACGCCGGCGCACACGCCTAAGCTCCTCACCCTTCAGAGTGGTCAGGTCGAGGTACTCATCGCGCTCGTCATCCCAGAATTCGATGGTGCCGGCGGTGACCCTGTTAAGCTGGAGGATGGCTCGACCGGTAGTGGTCTTGCCGCAGCCGCTTTCGCCTACCAGGCCAAGGGTCTCCCCTTTACGGATATAGAAGCTAATATCATCAACCGCTTTAATATCAGCTACTTTTCTTTCAAGGACGATTCCTCTGGTGACAGGGAAATAGACCTTGAGGTCTTTAACGTTTAGCAGGATTTCTTGCTCAGCCATGTTTCACCTCAACTCGCCGGTTGTAACGTCGACCCAGCACGCGGCGGTATGGTCTTTGGCGACTTCCATCAACGGCGGGTACTCTTCCATGCATTTGGGCTTCACAAACTTACAGCGGGGCACAAACGGGCATCCAGGCGGCAGGTTAATTAGGTCAGGGGGCAGACCTTCAATAGGATCGAGCTTCTCTCTCAGCGCCTCATCCAAACGAGGCACCGAATGGAGCAGGCCCAGTGTATAGGGGTGCAGCGGATGCGAATAGAGGTCTCCTGCATCTGCTCGCTCGATGATGCGTCCTGCGTACATCACGTTCACCCGTTGTGCGTAACGGGCGACCACACCCAGGTTATGGGTAATGATGATAGTAGCCGTGCCCGTATCACGGCTTAGCTTCTGCATAACTTCCAGCACCTGCGCTTGAATGGTCACATCGAGTGCGGTAGTCGGCTCATCGGCCAAGAGCAGTTTCGGTTGGCAGCTCATACCCATGGCAATCATCACGCGCTGTCGCATACCGCCACTGAACTGGTGGGGGTAGTCGTCAACGCGGCGTGCTGCATCAGGAATACCCACAGCCTGGAGCAGTTCCACGGCACGGTCGCGCGCGGCCTGTTTATCCAGGTGAAGGTGAAGCTCAAGGGCCTCTGTCAGCTGCCGGCCAATAGTGAGCACCGGGTTAAGTGACGTCATCGGCTCCTGGAAGATCATGGCAATGCGGTTGCCGCGGATAGTGCGGATCTCTTCATCGGACATGGTCACAAGGTCCTTGCCCTCAAAGATAACTTCACCGCCCACAATCTTACCGGGAGGGTCTGGTATAAGGCGCATCAGGCTCATGGCGCTGACGCTCTTGCCGCAACCGCTCTCTCCCACCAGCCCTAAGGTCTCGCCCTCTTGCAGGTCAAAGGAGACACCGTCTACGGCCTTTACCATTCCCTCTTGCGTAAAGAAATAGGTCTTGAGGTCGCGTACTTCAAGCAATGTTCCCATGTTTGCCTATCCTTAGATTTAGTACTCTCTCGGAGCCTTAGTAGCGCCTTGCCCCTTTGAGCACCAGATTTTTGTACTGCGTCCCCTTCCCAACTGGTGGGGAAGGGGGGACTCGAACCCCCACGCCTTTCGGCACATGATCCTAAGTCATGCTCGTCTACCAATTCCGACACTCCCCCATATCCTCTGCCCTACAGTCCCTGTACAGGAGAAGAGGTCGGTGAGCCGCGCAGGACTCGAACCTGCAACCCACTGATTAAGAGTCAGTTGCTCTACCATTGAGCTAGCGGCCCAAGTACTTAGTAGCTAGGCCCTGCTGACTAGTGGTGCTCAAGGTAACATAGGGGATTAGGGCTGTCAAGGATAATTTCCTTCGTAACTTACCCCAAAATTCGCAATTTCCAATCCTCAATGTCAATATTATTCTAGGTAGAGGTTTAGGCGTTACAATCGTACTCAGGAGCACGATAGCGTGCTAACATGACCACACTAGGGCAATAGCAATATCATCTTGTCCACGCTCGCTCTGTCCATAGCCGCGTGCATCCTGGGCAACCTCCTGCTCAGGGCTGCCGCTGCCGCTGCGTTGGGAACAATCGCCTTGTTTCTGGGCTTTCACAACCGCTCCGGCTCAGAAGTTCCCGCTACCTTTTTGGGCGTTCTTGCCCTCGCCTTCTACGGCGCTGAGTTTCTGGGAGCGCCTGTCTTTGGGGCAATGGCGGATGTTCGGGGACGTAAGCCCTTCCTTTTGCTGGGTGGCTTTCTGGGCGCAGGGGCAATGCTGCCTATTACCCTTATCCCTGCGCTGCCCATCTTTGTCGTTTCCAAAGTGCTCACTGGGCTCTCCTCCGCCAGCTCCATCCCTGCCGTCCTCAGCTACTTGGCTGCAATGACGTCTGAGCGCCCTGCACTGCGGGGCAGAGTAATGGCCGTCTTTGAGGTCGCGACCATTGCCGGCATCGCCCTAGGATTCGCTTTAGGTGGTTTTCTCTGGGACCGGCTGCAGGTGGGAGCCTTTGTAGTCATTACGGTGATCTTCTTAGTTGCCAGTGGTGTATTCATGCTGGTGCAGGGAGAAGGCCTAGAAGGCAGACAACACCGAGGTTGGCAAACCTACCAGTCCCTGCTCCGCCATAGAGCCATCCTGGGGTTCATACCCTCTTGGCTGGCGGTAAATGCCGTCCTAGGCATCTGGTTCACCCATCTCAGTTTTCAGATGGCTCAGGCGGTGAACCCGGACCAGTTCCTAGTGGGAGGCTACAGCGGCACAGTAGTGGGACTGGTGATCGCCGGCATGGGCGCTACGGTAGTGGTAGGGACGGCAGGGTGGATGCCTCTATTCGGCTGGCTGCGGTCCACAACCATAATGGGCATAGCCTCCGTGGGACTCTGTGCCTTTTGCGTCTTCGTCTACCTGCTCAATCACTCGCCGCGCGGCGGTGATGGCTCGTTGCTGATGGCGTTCTCTTTTCTTGGCATTGTTGTTACCATCTTGGTCGCCAGCGGATTCACTCCGGCTGCTCTTGCCCACCTGGCCGAAATATCCGAGCAGTTTCCGAGCGAGCGCGGCAGCATGATGGGCTTCTACTCCGTGCTCCTTGGTATCGGTCAACTCAGCGGCGGCTGGCTTGGCGGGTTCTTGGCCGAGGCTTGGGCCGTTGATGGCCTCATCTTGCTCAGCTTCATCCTCTCGTTCTTGGCTGGCAGCGGTATCCTCCTAACCAAAGTAGCCGGGGAACCTATCCCCATGCCTTCTTACCGAGACCACCCCTCGTAGCCCCAACAGGACGGTGAGCCAGGCGATTTGCCAGGCCTCTCCTGATGGTCTACAATTTGCCCACATTTTCCAGAGGGTGGTTGCTATGCAAAAGTATCGTACCGACCAGATCCGCAACATTGTGCTGCTATCCCACGGCGGTGCTGGTAAGACTTCGCTTGCAGAGGCCATGCTCTTTGATTCGGGCGCCATCAACCGCCTAGGTAAGGTAGATGAAGGCACCTCTACCTCTGACTGGGACCCGGATGAGCAGAAGCGCACGATTAGCATAAACACCTCGCTGATCCCCGTGGCTTGGCAAAACTCCAAGATCAACGTGTTGGACGCGCCCGGCTACGCAGACTTTATTGGAGAGATGAAGTCGGCCGTAGTAGTAGCAGACACTGCGGTCATCCTTATCTGTGCCGCCTCCGGCGTTGAAGTAGGCACGGAGATGGTGTGGAAGTATGCGGAGGAAGCCGGCCTACCCAAAATGATCCTGCTTAACCGGATTGACCGAGACAACGCGGATTTTGAACGGGTGCTGGAGCAAGCCCAGGCGCAACTCAGCTCCCACTGCGTGGCTGTACAGATACCTGTTGGCTCTCAAGCGAATTTCCAGGGCGTGATAGACCTTATCAATCAGAAGGCCTATCTGGGCCAAGAGGGCAAAGAGGAAGCCATTCCCGCCGACCTGAGCGATGAGGTGGCGGACTATCGTGAGAAGCTTATTGAGGCTATTGCCGAGACAAACGACGACCTGCTGACCAAGTACCTGGAAGGGGAGGCCCTTTCGGACGAGGAGCTGCACTCAGCGCTCCGAGAGGCCGTGGCCCAGGGCAGCATCATCCCCGTGGCAGTGGGCTCCGCTACCCAGAACGTGGGCGTCCGAGCTTTCATGGACAGCGTCATCGCGTTACTCCCCGGCCCGGAGGGGCGTCCGGCAGTAATGGCCAGCGCCGGAGAAGACGGCAAAGAGCTAGAGCTAGCCTCCGACCCCACTGGCGCACTGGCCGCCTTCATCTTCAAGTCCACTGCCGATCCCTACGTGGGCAAGCTCTCCTTTTTTAGAGTGTTCAACGGCACCCTAAAAAGCGATTCCCAGGTGTGGAACGCCAATAAAGGCAAGCTGGAGCGAGTTGGTCAGCTTCTTATGGTGCGGGGCAAGAACCAGGAGCCGGTGCAGGAAGTAACCGCCGGCGACCTAGGCGCGGTGGCAAAGCTGACAGACACCACCACTAACGATACCCTCTGCATCAAGGAGCAGCCCGTCATGCTGCCGCCCACCTCCTTCCCAATGCCCCTATTCCGGGTAGCGGTGCATGCCAAGACCAAGGCGGACCTGGACAAGTTGAGCAACAGCTTGAGCCGCCTGGTGGAGGAAGACCTGACGCTCCAAGTGTACAAAGACCCGGATACTGCGGAGACTATCATGGCCGGTATTGGCGAGTCTCACGTAGACGTCGCTATCGAGAAGATGAAGCGCAAGTTTGGCGCCGATGTAGCTGCGGGTTTACCCCGTGTTTCCTATAAAGAGACCATCACTTTGTCCGCTAAGGCGGAATACAAGCATAAGAAGCAGACTGGCGGCCACGGCCAATACGGTCACGTGCTTATTGAGCTGCAGCCATTGCCACGGGGCAGCGGCGTAGAGTTCACCGACCGCGTGGTGGGCGGTTCCGTGCCCAAGAACTACATCCCTGCGGTGGCGAAGGGCGTGCAGTCCACGGTGCATGAGGGCGTGCTGGCCCAATTCCCCATGGTCGACATTAGGGTCACGCTCTACGACGGCAGCTATCACCCCGTGGACTCTTCTGACATGGCCTTCCAGATTGCCGGGTCCCAGGCCCTGAAGCTAGGCGTTGAGAAAGCGCAGCCGACCCTCCTGGAGCCGGTAATGAGCTTGCAGGTGAGGGTGCCGGATTCCATCATGGGCGACGCCATCTCCGATCTCAACACCAAGCGAGCCAAGGTATCCGGCATGACGCCAGTAGATGGGACGACGGTTATAGAAGCGCTGGCCCCACTGTCGGAACTCCAGCGTTTTGCCACTGACCTGCGCTCCATCTCCCAAGGCCGCGGCAGCTTCACCATGGAATTCAGCCACTATGAAGAGGTGCCGGGCCACCTTACCGCGAAAGTTATTGAGCAGACCAAGAAAGATCGAGAGGCCGCGGAGAAGAACGCCTAGCGTTCAAACTGTACACACGTGACGGAGGGTGACCTCCGGCGCGGTGCGCCTGTGCCGCACGCACTATCGCCTGCATGTTAAATGGCGCGCGCTCGTGCCCGCATTGCTCGCGCTGCGCATGACTGCTGGCATCCTCCACCGCCGCCGCGGAACATCGTAGCTCCCGACAAAATCTAAACAAGCTAGAAAGAGCCGTTCGCATGAAATTAACTATGGCATTCACTGGAGTAAGCCCGCGTGCCGTCCCGTTGTTTGAGGGGGCGGTGAAGGCTGAGGGTCTGGAGTTGGAGATACGCCAGATTAACAACGTTTACTACAGTAACCTCCACGACGATAATCTCGACATCTCCGAGATGTCTATCTCGGAGACCCTCATTGCCCACGAACGGCGAGAGCAGTTCGGCAACGGCAAATGGGATTGGAGCGCCATTCCTGCCTACCTTAGCCGCGGCCATGCCTGGGCCGGCCTCTACGTCCGCGCCGACTCGCCCATAAAGAGCATTGAAGAGCTTAAAGGCAAACGGCTAGGCGTGTCGGACTATGAGATGACCCAAGCCGTCTGGATGCGCAACGTGTTCAGAGACCTGTACGACATCAAGGCCAGCGACATTACCTGGTACAGCCTCCGCAAGCGCGGCGAAAGCCACGCACTGGAGCTTTACCTGGACGTGGAGCAGCCTATCGGCGTGGAAGTGCACTGGCCGAGGGAAGATTGGGACGAGTACGAAATGCTGATGAAGGGCGAGCTTGATGCGTCGCCGCTGCCCCGGGACAAAGCACAGAACAACCCGGAGGTGCGCCGCCTGCTGCCGGACGCCGGGAAGCAAGTGATTGCGGAGTACTTTCGCAAGACCGGCGTCCACCAGCCCAACCACCACTTCTTCGTCCAGAACCGGCTGCTGCAGGAGCACCCTTGGATTGCCCAGTCGCTCTACGACGCGCTAGTGCGCTCCAAGGAGATGGCCTACGCGCAGGGGGGTGACAAAGCACGCACCGACGAGGCTACGGGGCTTGGCACTGAGACCTTTGGCCCGGACCCGTATCCCTTGGGCCTCCGAGCGATGCGGCCAACCATGGAGCGGGCCATCAATGGTCTGGTGGAGCAGGGACTCCTCAAGGCTCCGCTGAAGCTTGAGGACGTGTATCACTCCAGTCTGCTGGATTCTTAACACCCCAAGACACTCAGGATTTGAAGAGCGGGCGGCTACAAGCCACCCGCTTTGTGTTAGACCTCTATCTCTCCCTTTAGGTAGGGCACAGCCTGCCCGCCAATTTCTACCCGCTCTCCCAGCAGGCGGCACTTCACCACGCCGCCTCTGGAAGAGATCTGCTTGGCGAGGAGCTCAGTCTTGCCGAGGCGCTGCGCCCAGTAGGGGATCAGCGTGGTGTGCGCGGAGCCGGTGACATAGTCCTCGTTGATGCCGGACTGCGGGCCAAAGAACCGCGAGACGAAGTCGAACGCACGAGAGGGCGCGGTGACCATCACGCCGCGCGAAGGCACCGTCGCGATGAGCCCGAAGTCCGGCCGCATCGTTTCTATCTGCTCCTCACGCTCGTAGACCAGCATGTAGTCGGTGCGGCCCTTGTACGCTTCTGTAGGCGTCGCGCCTAGGCCCTGCAGGAATGCCGGTGGCGTCTCCGCCGGCGCAAAGCTGTCGGTGGGAAAGTTCAGTAAGTACCAGCCGTCTTCATGGGTTACTTCCAGCACACCGCCTTTGGAATAGAAACGCAGCCGCGCATCTGTCACACCCAGATAGTGCCGCAGGACGTAGGCGCTGGCGACTGTTGCATGCCCGCAGAGGTCTACCTCCGTCGTGGGGGTGAACCAGCGGATGTGGTAGTCCGCCCCGTCCCGCACAAAGAAGGCAGTCTCAGCCAGATTGTTCTCCCCCGCAATGTGCTGCATGGTCGCGTCTGGCAGCCACGTCTCCAGCGGGCAGACCGCGGCCGGATTGCCGGCAAAGAGCGCATCGGCAAAGGCGTCTATCTGATACAGGGGGAGCTTCACTGGCGCCAAGTGAAGGAGAAAGATTGGTCCGCTAACTCGTGGGTAGGCTTGGCGCGCACCGCGATAGTCTGGCGGGAGGACGTGCCGGCCATCTTGCGCGGCGGAGCAGAGGCCGTATCGCTCAGGGTAAGCCCAAAGGGAGCAACATGCTGCTGGAGCGGGGACGCGTTATCATGGTGATGCATCATGAAGGTGGGCTCCTTTAGGTTGGGAGACGAACCTCTTTTTACAGGAAAGGGGAGTGAGGGTCAAGCGTCCTGTTACTATGATCCCATTCCGCTTACTACAACTACTAGTACCGATTGGTAATACGTTGACACATGCTAGTCGTTAAGTTAATAGTTTTATTAGCAGCAACATATTACTTACACGCCGCGTACTTATCTTTACTTATCCTACGGAGGCACAGCCGAGTTGACATTTTTATTGCGCGCCCACAATTTGGGAGATCCGAAAGCAGATGCAGTATGAATACTAAAGGCAGCGCTTTTTCTATCAAGTTAGTCCAGGAGCTCTACCCCTCCAGCAACGCCGGCCCGGAGATTACTGCCGTTATAGACGTAGGCTCCAACAGCGGCCGGTTGGTGGTGCTGGAGCGCACAAAGCGGGGTCATTTTGAGCTCTTGGAAGATGTTCATGCCCCCCTCCGTCTCGTGGAAGCCGTCGATATGTTGGGCGTCTTTCCGCAAGAAGCCATGGACCATACCCTCTCCGTACTTCACGACTTCCGTGCAGTGGCACAGTATGCCGGAGCAGGCAGAATCATCGCCGTAGGCACCGCGGCCGTCCGAGAAGCAAGGAATGGTGAAGAGTTCATTGCTCGACTGCGACGTGACCTTGGATTTGAGATTGAGATTATCTCCGGCAAACAGGAGGCGGAGTACGCTTTCTATGGCGCGCTCCACGGTCTGGGAGTAGACAACGGTATGTTGGTGGACATCGGCGGTGGCAGCATGCAGATAGTCCGCTTCCGAAAGAGCCGACTGGTTACTAGCTGGTCCTTTCCCCTTGGCGCCCTTCGGTTAAGCACGCACTATTTAACCAGCGATCCCCCTGAAAGGGCTGAAATTGAGGAGTTGACAGGCTACGTCAAGGATACGCTCACAGAGGCGAGAGTCCCCCGCTTGCGGGCCGGGGAATCCTTGGTTGGCACAGGCGGCACAATACGCAACCTAGCCAAAATAGACCGAAGAGGGCACAAGTATCCTATCTCCCGATTGCATGGCTACACAGTTAGTCGCCAGCGCCTGCTACACATCGTGCACACGTTGGCCGGGCAGGAGATGGAGGAGCGCGCCCAAATGGGCGGGCTAAATCCGGACAGGACGGATTCCATTGTTGGAGGAGGGCTGACCATACTGGCCCTGCTCAGCGTTCTCCATGCCAGCGAGATCAAAGTCTCTGGCCAGGGGCTACGCGAGGGCCTAGCGCTTGAGCGGGCAAAGTTGGTGCACATGTCGGCGCGTGAGGCACGGAATGCGTCCATTGATGCGCTGACGCGGCGCTTCACTAGGTGGAACCGCGGGACCGCGGAGCGTTGCACCAAGATAGCCATCGCACTTGCAGAGGCCTTGCCGGCCCCAATCTCTCCCAACGCTTTAGAAATGCTTGCCTACGCTACTACTGTGCTGGACATCGGCAGAGCCATAGACTATTATAATCGCCACGATCATGCTGCTGACATAATCACTGAGACAGACCTCGCAGGTTTCTCGCATGAGGACATCGCCTTGCTCTCTGCAAGCATCCGTCGGGCCGATAGTGAAAAAGTCGACATCAAAGCATATAGGCCGCTATTAACTACTGAAGATGAAGCAACCGTAACCCGTCTGGGCGCGCTGCTGGACATGGCGGACACTCTGGAGAAGCGCTGTGGCCCTGGCGTGCTGGCAGACTTAGCCTTTAGGCGCGTGGGAGATGCCTTAATGATGAACGTTCCCTTGCTTGATCACCGACAACTCAAGCTCCTCTCTGAACGTTACTCAGGCGTACTTGGTGGGCTAAAACTATGCGCTGGCTAAAGAATCTCTTTTACTTGGCATTTCCAGCCTATGCCCCCGGAAAAGCTGCTGAAACCGCGTCCCTCGTCCTCACGCAGCACAGAGAGCCCGAGGACGAGCCTGCTCCCAGGTACCTTGGGGAAGGCGATCTTCCAGGCAAGCTTATTGTGGTGGAAGGGATAGACGGCTCCGGCAAGAGCACCCAGCTAGACCTGCTCCACAAATGGCTGATTAACCAGGGCTACCCGGTTATTTTCAGCGAATGGAACTCCTCGCCCATCGTCAAGGCAACCACTCGTCGAGGGAAAGATCAGAAGCTTCTCTCCCCTATGTCCTTCAGTCTGATTCACGCCGCAGACTTTGCCAGCCGGATGCACTCCCAGATCCTGCCGGCGCTGCAGGCTGGCGCCGTGGTGCTCGCAGACCGCTACGTCTACACCGCCTACGCTCGGGATGCCGCCCGCGGCGTGGACCGCGCCTGGCTAAGGAGTCTTTACTCCTTCGCAATGCCGCCCACCCTGGCGTTCTATTTTGATGTTCCGTTGGATGAAGCCATGAACCGCATCCTGTCCGGACGGCCCACTATTAAGCACTATGAAGCCGGACAGGACTTAGGGTTAAGCTCAGATGTCTACACCAGCTTCAGGCTCTTCCAGGGGCTTATTAAGGACGAGTACGACAAGCTAGTTGATGAGTACGGACTTTTTCGCATGGACGCTACGGAAACCCTAGTACACCAGCAGGATCTTATGCGCAAAATCGTTGCGCCAATGCTGGAAGGCGCAATAAAAATCGATACCTTTGGGGTCACGGAAGCCTTGCATGAAACCAGCTTGCAGGGTCGCTACTTATAGCGAATCTAGGGCAACCAACTAGCGAGGAATACATAGTGACTGACCTGCGCTTCTACGGCAAGCCACCTCCAGGTACTTCCACAGACCCCCTCCCCGGACGGCTGGTGGTCATTGAGGGCGTGGATGGTGTTGGTCGCTCCACCCAGATTGCGCTTCTGAGCGAATGGCTGGAGTTGAGAGGGCACGCCGTGCTGACCAGCGGGCTTACCCGCTCCACGTTGGCTGGCCGCGGCATAGAGCGGGCGAAAGAGGGCAACACCCTAGACCCGCTTACCCTCAACCTGTTCTATGCCACAGACTTCTGTGACCGGTTGGAGCGGGAAATCATCCCTGCGCTGCGGGCGGGGGCAGTTGCCTTGGTAGACCGCTACTTCTACTCCATCATGGCCCGGGCTATCGCGCGCGGCCTTGCGCCTGAATGGCTGCAAAACCTGTATGGCTTTGCGCCCGTACCCGACAAGATCATCTATCTAGACATTGATGTAAACAGCCTCATTCCCAGAGTGCTGAGCAACAAGGGCTTTGACTACTGGGAATCCGGCCAAGACTTCCTCAGAAATCCCGAACTCTTCCAGAACTTTGTCCAGTACAAAAAGCTCTTCCTAAGCGAGTTCCAGATCCTGGCCAGGGACTACAACATGACCGTTGTGGATGCCCGTGGCAGCATAGCCGAGGTCTTTTCCGAGATAAGCGGAGAGCTTGGGGTGATACTGAAGGATATGACGGCAATGCCTGCGCAGCCGCTTCATAAGAGCGTGAGTTAGCCGTGGACCTCTACATCATCCGGCACGCGGTGGCGTACGACAGGGATGACGCGCTCTGGCCCGACGATAGGGTGCGCCCTCTCACGCCCAAAGGGGAGAAGCGCTGGAAAGAGTCGGCCACCGGCCTCAAGCAGGTAGCCAAAGATGTACAGGCCACCCTAAGCAGCCGCTTGGTGCGCGCGTGGGATACGGCGGTTTATCTGGAAAAAAACACCGGGTGGCCCGCCCCGGTGCCATGCGAAGCCCTTGAGCCGGGGCACAGTCCGGAAGAAGTGCTGGAAGTGTTACGTGAGCAGGGCGGTAGCAACGCCGTCGCGCTGGTTGGCCACGAGCCGGACCTGCACGAATTGGTCGCTTACTTGCTCAGCGGCGACGCTGATCGCATCACCATCGACCTGCAGAAGGGGGCTTGCGTGCACCTCTCACTGATGGGCGGCATTGAGCCGGGGGGCGCAACGCTCCACTCCATCCTCACCCCCAAGTCTCTGCGTGCCCTAGGGGGCTAGGTAGAGGTACTGCAGGGAGAAGGGCGCTTGCCCGAGCGACGGCAAGGGCAGTTCTGGCAAGCCCAGCCACGTTTTGAGCGACGCGCTCGTGCCGGAGAAGAGCCCGCCGCTACGATAGCGAATGACCCGCGGCTCTCCCTGGACGTTACCTAACGCTGCCGCCGCATCGATAGCTTCCGGTAGGTCTCCCAGTTCATCCACTAGCCCCGCTTCCAACGCCTGCCGTCCGGTATAGATACGACCGTCCCCCAGCTCGCGGACCGCAGCTTCTGAAATGCCGCGGCCCTCGCTCACTATGGTGACGAAACGCTGGTAGGACTCGTCTACGATGCTTTGCAGGATGCCCCGCGCCGAGTCGCTCAGCGGCTTTAGGCCGGAAGTGTCGTCCTTATGATCGCCGCTGGTGATGGTGTAGACTTCCACGCCCAGCTTTTCCATAAGGCCCTGGGCATTGGGCACTACCGTGATTACGCCAATGCTGCCGGTTAGAGACGTCTCGTTAGCGAAGATGGTATTGACCGGCGCGCTGATGTAATAGCCGCCCGAAGCCGCCAGGCTGCCAAAAGAGGCCACGACGGGCTTCACCGCTTGTAGCTTCACCAGTGCGTTGTAGACCTCGTCGGAGGCGGTCACACCGCCGCCGGGGCTGTCCACCCGCAGCACCACCGCCCGCACGGAGGGGTCCTGCTGCGCGCGGCCTATCCAGCGGATGATTCTATCGCTGTACGCGCCGTCGGAGCTGAAGAGGCCGCCGCCTTCGCCGCCTTGAATCGCCCCCTCCACGTAAATCACTGCTATGGCGTCGCCACCCAGACCGGGCAGTGTTCCGCCGCTGGAGGCCGAGCCGAGGTACGCGCCAAAGCTGCACGAAACCGCGACCACAAAGACCACCAGCATGGTTACGCCAAAGGTCTTGCCAAACCTAGCCATTGCTGTGCCTGAAAATAACGGGGATGGTTCGAATCATGATTTTGAAGTCTAGCCAGAGGCTCCAATTCTCAACATACCACAGGTCGTAAGCGGTACGTTCCTCAATGCTGGTATCGCCGCGCAGGCCGTTTACCTGCGCCCAGCCGGTGAGGCCCACTTTCTGCCGGTGCCGCGCCCAGTAGTTGGGGATGCGCTGCCGGAACTCCTCCACAAACTCAGGGCGTTCCGGGCGCGGGCCCACAATGCTCATGTCCCCCAGCAGCACGTTGATGAACTGGGGAAGCTCGTCCAGGGAGAAGCGGCGGAGGAATCTCCCCACCGGCGTCGCGCGGGGATCGTTCCGTGTAGCCCACACCGGCCCGCTCCCGGCCTCCGCATCGGGACGCATGGAGCGGAACTTGATCACCCAGAAGTGACGTCCATCTAAACCGATGCGCTCCTGCATAAAGAAGACCGGCCCCGTAGGCGACGACAGCTTGATGAGCAACGCAAGCAGCAGCAGGAGCGGCGAGAGGAACACCAGCACCAGCGCGCTCACTACCGCATCCACTATGCGCTTGACGATGGAGCGCCACCCCTGCAGCGCGGCGTCGCGGATGCTGATGAGGGGCAGGCCGTTCAGGTCGCTGAGGGTCACCTGGGTAGAGAGAAGCTGGAACTCGTCTGGGAACACCTTCACGGTTACGTTCCTGGGGTCGAGCCGCTCCAACGTGTTTAACAGATGCTGGTGATCCAGGCTCGGCTCCGCAACAATGACCTCGGTGATTCGGTTGTGCGCCACCACGGTATCGAGCTCCTCTAGCGTGCCCAACAGATCGCTGCCATTGAGGGAGGTGCGTCCGGACGCAACAGGGCCGGACACGTAGCCAGCTACTTGGTAACCCCAGGCAGGGCCGTGGTGCAGTTTTTCCAGCACGGCGTAAGCCACCGGCCCATCACCCACTACCAGCACTCGCTCTACGCCTAGGCCCAAGCGCCGGAATTGCCCGTGGAGCCAGTATTGGACAATGCGCGCTATCCACAGCATCGGGACGGCGCTTACCCAAGCCATCAGCACCACTAGACGAGAAAAGGGGATCTCCCTCGGCCCAAGCGCAATCACGCCGAGGGTCAGCCCCCCGGCTATGAGCACGCCCAGGAACACCCGCTGCAGCTCGTCCACCTTGGAGGCATTGCGCTGAATACGGTACATGCCTCGTCCCGCAAAGACCAACCCGAATACCGTAGATTGCAGGACGATCAGCGGCCAGTACTCGACCCAAAGGTGCACTTCAACCGGCATGGCGAACAGATCCGTATGGAAGCGCAGGTCGAAGGCGAGGAACAGCGCAAGTCCAAGGGTGACTATATCTACGATGAGCATCACCACGGAAAGGAGGAAAAAGAGCAGGGGAGACGCCATGATTACCTCAGGCGCAACCGAACCGGATGGCCTTGGCGCGGCGCATTGCCATGGTCGAGCGTTCTTGGTGAAGTAACCGGTGTTCTAGGCATAGCTGCGTTGCTCCAAGCCTGCGCTCTAGGTGCGGGTGCGGTTGGCCCGCGGCCTCTTGGGGTTGAGGTTGCCAACAGATCCGATTAGATGTCGGATAAAGGCCCCCGCTCCTTGCAGGTGGATAGCCAGCAGAATGCACCAGTGGAGGGGCAGGAGCATACTTTTGGCGTAGTGCTTTTCATAAAAGAGGAGCATCGAGCGGTAGAAGGAGGTCACCACCTTGCTGCGGTTGCGTTGGCTGCTGCCGCCCTTGTGGTGAAGCACTACCACTTCTGGATAGTAGACCACTTTCCAACCCTGCTGCTTCATCCGCAACGCCCAGTCCAAGTCTTCCCCGTACATGAAGAAGCGTTCGTCCAGAAGGCCTGCCTGGCGGATGGCCTCGGCGCGCACTAGCATGAATGCGCCGGCTACAGCATCCACCTCCGCTGTCTCATCCGGATCCAAGTAAGTGAGATTGTAGCGGCCAAAACGCTTACTTCGAGGAAAGAGGCGGCTCAGTCCCACCATACGGTAGAAGGCAACGCCGGGCGCGGGAAAGCTGCGGCGACAGGCCAGATCGAGGGTGCCGTCCGGCTTCAGCAGCTTTGCGCCTACCACTCCTACGTCCTGATGCGCGTCCATGTACGCTACTGCCTTCGCCAGGCCATCAGCAGGAAGCTCCGTGTCGGGGTTCAGCAGCAGCACGTAGGGATAGCCGTCGTCCGGTTCAGCCGCGCCATCGTCTGTGAAGCCCCAGGCCTGCAACGCTTGGTTATTGGCATACGCAAACCCGCGATTATCGGCGTGTTCAATGATAGTGGCTTGGGGATAGCGCTCCCGCACCATCTGACTGCTGCCGTCATCGGAGGCGTTGTCCACTACGGACACATCGAACTCCACGTCCTGGGAACGGTAAACCGAAGCCAGACATGCATCCAACAGGGGTTTGGCGTTAAAATTAACGATGACGATACCGATGCGCTTCATAAGAGTCCAGTATACGGTTCCCTCTATAACGGCTCAACAGGAGCGGCGCACATGGCGTTGTCTAAAATCGCAAAGTAGGGTGAGATGACTACACCACGACCTCAGCCTCCAATACGGCCAACCCCCCAAGCGGAGTTGCCCCAGCGACCCTCCGCCGGCCCTTGCGACGTTTGCAGCGGCCCCACCTACGAGCTTCATTGCAAGATCATCTGCCGCAACTGCGGCTACATGCGGGACTGCTCCGACCTCTAGCCGAACCGCCCTCTGCGCTCGTCCGCCTCAGCAGGGGACCCGCCAAAACAAGGAGCGAAGAAGCGCAGTCGCTGTGGTTCATTCCGATAGTAATTCAGGGTTCCAAACTGTACACCACACGGCGCGCTGGCTATACTGAACGCACTCACACTTGGAACGCACACAAGAACGCAGAAAAAGGTTCAGCGGATTAGGCTCTCATCTCCCACCCTCACCAGCAGCTAGGAAAGAAGCGTCATGTCCCAACGGTATGTGTATTTTGACCACGCGGCCACCACGGCCGTCCGGCAAGAGGTCCTGGATGTTATGCTGCCCTACTTCTCCGAGAAGTACGGCAACCCCTCCAGCATCTACAGCCTGGCCCAGGAAGCCCGCAGAGCCGTGGACGAATCCCGCGCTACCGTCGCACGGCTGTTGGGGTGCCGACCCACGGAGGTCATCTTTACCAGCGGCGGCAGCGAGTCCGATAACACCGCGCTGAAGGGCGCCGCCTTTGCCAACCGGCAGCTGGGCAATCATATTATCACTACCGCTATAGAACACCACGCCGTGCTCCATACCTGCCAGTTTTTGGAGCAATTCGGCTTTGATGTGACCTATCTGCCGGTGGATGAGCACGGCCTCATCGACCTCAACGAGCTCGAAGCCGCCATCACCGACCGCACCACCGTGGTGAGCGTGATGTACGCCAACAACGAGACGGGAACCATCGAGCCCGTCGCTGAAGTTTCGGCGGTGGTCAGAGCCAAGAGCAAGCAGCGCGGCAAAAACATCGTCCTGCACACAGACGCCGTCCAGGGCGCAGGTGCGCTCGACCTCAACGTCGACCGCTTGGGCGTGGATATGCTCAGCCTCTCCTCGCACAAGTTCTACGGCCCCAAAGGGACGGGCGTCCTCTACGTGCGCCGCGGCGCGCCCTTCATGCCGCAGCAGCAGGGCGGCGCGCAGGAGCGCTTCCGCCGCGCCGGCACCGAGAACGCTCCTGGGATTGTGGGCACGGCGTTGGCTCTGGAGCTTGCCGTGGCAGAGCAGGAAGAGAGCAACCACCGTCTGAGCCTGATGCGGGACAGGATTACCAACGGGCTCATGGAGGTTGTGGACGGGTTACACCTGAACGGCCATCCTACCCAGCGGCTCCCCAACAACGTGAACCTTTCCTTTGAAGGCGTGGAGGGCGAGCCCATCCTGCTGGGGCTGGACTTTGCGGGCATTGCGGCCTCCAGCGGCAGCGCCTGCACCTCGGCCTCCCTGGAGCCGTCTCACGTGCTCACCGCCATGGGGCGGCAAGCAGACATTGCCCACGGCAGCCTGCGCCTCACCCTGGGACGAGCAAACACTGAGGAGGACGTGGACTATCTCTTGCATACCCTGCCGGACATCGTGACCCGGCTGCGCTCCCTCTCTCCCCTCGCGCGGGCCTGAGCGCGCTTCTTATTCAAGCGGACCGGCTTAACCGTCCTCAGAAACGCTAAGATAGAATCATGAACATTCCTCCCGACTCCGGCTACACAGAACTCACGCTCGACCACGCCGTCAGCCCGCGCAACGTGGGGTCTATCCCGGAGCCTGACGGCATTGCCGTGGACCGCAACCCCGTCTGCGGAGACGTGCTCACCCTCTTCCTGCGGATAGAGGACGGCCTTATTCAAGAAGCTAAGCAACAGGTGCAAGGCTGCACTGGAGCCACCGCGGCAGGGAGCATGCTTTCCGAGCTTCTGCAGGGTATGAATCTGGCGAAGGCGGAAGCGCTCACCCACCAGGATGTGCTGGACGCCCTCGGCGGGCTGCCACCCAGCAAGCTCCACAGCGCCACATTGGCTGCCACCGTGCTCCGCAAGGCGCTGGCCGTCTACGCGCGAAAAAATGCTAACAAGGACACCCTCCCCAGCGATCCCGCAGCCGAATGAACAGGCCGGGCGTTAGGGCATGACGCGGCCCACTCTTTTTGTTGAATGGAATCAGAATAATGGCTCGTTACGACACCAATCTTGCTTCTGAGTTTTACATCTTGTCCTGCCTACATAGGCGGGGCCTGACAGCTAACCTGACGCTCGGTAATAAGAAAGGCGTCGATGTGGTGGTCGTGACAGCCTCGGGAGATGCTGTCACGGTAGAGGTAAAAGGTGGAGCTCAGAAGTATGAGTGGCCGGCCAACAACCTCGTGACCCAGAAGCCTGTGAAGCCGGAGCTTCACTTCGTCGCACTAGTTTCCTTCGAGGGTCTTATTGATAAGCCGGAGATGCCACCCCCACGCGTCTGGATAGTACCTTTTTCGGAATTAGAACCGTTTATAAGGCGCTATAAAGGAGGGCGGATAAATGTGACCCGTAAGCTTGTTACCGACGGCAGCAAATTCGAGAACGCATGGCACTTAATCGAGGGAGCAGGACACGGGCAGGTGAGTAATTGAGTCCTTGTCCAACGGCTCGCTTTCCCCGCCCCAGATTCTTCGCTTCACTCAGAATGACGTGGAATGCTTGACCTTCCCGTTGCTGGAGCGTTACCCAACTAGCTGTAGCAGCTACACCGCGCCGCTGGCCCCTCCGTCCACATTGATGGCTGCGCCTGTTAGGTAGGACGCGCGGTCGGAGGCCAGGAACGCGATAACGTTCGCCACCTCCTCAGCTTCGGCCATACGACCTAGGGGCACGCTCTTCCCCATCTCGGCCCAGCCTTCTTCTACGCTCATCCCTGGGTAGTTGCGCTGGGCGCTGCGGGCCATCTGCCCGCTCTTCACCAGGTTCACGCATATGGTGTTGACCAGAATCTTGTCCTTGGCCAGCTCTTTGGAGAGTTCCTTGGTAAGCGCAATGCCCGCTGCACGCGTGACGGAAGTGGGGACGGAGTTGGCGGGAGGCTGCTTGCCCAGAATCTGGGTGATGTTGATAATGCGCCCGCCCCCGCGCGCGCGCATCACGGGGATAGCGATACGAGAGGTGCGGATAGCGCCAAATAGCTTCAGCTCCATGTCCGACTTCCATGTTTCATCCGAGACGGACTCAAAGGCGCCGGACGCGGCGGTGCCCGCGTTGTTCACTAAGATATCGATGCCGCCCCAGGTGTCGATGACGTGCTGCAAGAAAGCTTCGAGTTGGTCAGGCTGCATCACGTCCGTGGGCATGGCCAAAACCTCGCCGTCGCTGGCCGAGCGGATCTCCTGGGCAGCGCTCTCTAGCTGGTCCGGCCTGCGGGCGCAGATGGCTACCTTCGCGCCCTCTTGCGCTAAGGCGGTGGCCGTCGCTTTGCCAATGCCTTCACTGCCGCCGGTCACCACGGCTATCTTACTGTTCAGTCCTAAATCCATCGTCCCCGCCTCTCTGAGCTAATGGATCGCGCTCATGGTCTCTAGCAAGCTGACTAGGTCGTCGGCGTGCCCTTTTTCCATTTTACCGTAGCACAGGATAGGAGCCGTATCGAAGCGGCTGCTACGGTGCGGCGTCTAGCCAGTCCTCCGGCACCTGATGCACGTCGTGAGTGTCATCCCGACCGGCAAGGGCGATCTGCACCATGTACACGGCGCGCGGCGGTGGCGGCGTCTGTCCGGCGGGAACTCGCCCTGGCACAGGAACAGTGGTGTCCGCCATCCCTTTGACCATGCCGGTCTGTCCCAGGATGTAGCTGCAAGAGATATTGTCCTTCTCTCCCTCCAGGCACAGGGGGAAGGCCCCATTTTCATTGATGACTACACTATCGCCTGTATTGAACTTGGCCACGATCGCCTATCCTCCATTCGACTCAAAAGCAGTGCGGGCATTCCTAACGCCCGCACGAGTGTAGCACATGCCGGGGGTTTTAAGGCTCGACGGTAATAAGCCAGTCTTCCGGAATAACGTGCAATTCATGGTCCGGGCCGGACAAGGGGATGTAGATCTTGTAAAGCAAGTTTGGTTGCAGGTCCCCGCTTCTTGGATCGTCCTCATCGGGGTAAATCGCCGTATCGGTGACCTCCTGAACAACGCCCTCTTCATCCATAATGTGCCGGCAATCGGCGCCTAGCTCGTAGCCCGTGACGCAGATAGGGTGCCGGGAATAGCCTCCTACGCGCACCTTATCGTCCTGGTTAAACTTAGCCATAGTGATGTACTCACTCCTAAATTGTTCGTGACGCAAGCCCTATTGTAGTGCGTTGCGCCCCAGGACACCAGAATTATCGGGAAGCTTCCCCGCGCTGCAAGGATAGAATCCCCTCTCCCTCTGGGAGAGGGCTAGGGTGAGGGAAGTGAGGTAACTGCATCCCAGATAATACTCAGTACAGCCTCGGTCTCATTCAGCACTTCCGTATTGGTAAAGCGGATTACTCTCAACCCGCTTGCCTGTAGATACTGAGTCCTAGCAACGTCGTATTCTGCCTGTTCGCTGAGAGCGTGCTGCCCGCCATCTACTTCAATAACCAGACTGCGCTCAGGGCAAAAGAAGTCCAAAATGTAGCCACTATACTGGTGCTGATGCCGAAACTTTACGCCGGCCATCTGCCGTCTGCGGAGAGAGCCCCAGAGCAACGGTTCTGCATCTGTGCCAGCTTTGCGCAATGCGCGGCTTCGCTCTAAGAGTGTGGCTTTAGCCAGACCGCCGCGGTAGGTCATTCCCTCACCCCAACCCTCTCCCAAAGGGAGAGGGAGTATTTTTTTAATTTTGTCACACTGAACATAATGCCATCTGATGAGCGAGTATACCTCACGGTGAATTGGAACACTCCTGATACGATTAGGAACTCCTACTATCTCACAATTAAGTGCGGTGAAGACCCCTCCAAGTTTGCCGTAAAGTTTTAGCCCCCTCCCCTTTTAGGAGAGCCTACCGCAGGTAGACAGGCCTGCCTACCGCAGGCAGGGGCTAGGGTGAGGGGCGTCTGTGGGATTATAATGCCCCTAGAGCCTCTCACTCATGGACATTCTTGCAGCCCTCAACCCTGAGCAACGCCGCGCGGTGGCCCACACCGGCGGGCCCTTGCTTATCCTGGCGGGCCCCGGCAGCGGTAAGACGCGCGTCATCACCCATCGCATTGCCCACACTATTCAGGAGGACGGCGTCCACCCCTACCGCATCATGGCGGTCACTTTCACCAACAAGGCGGCCCGGGAGATGAAAGAACGGCTGCGCAGCCTCATTGGCCCCATGGCGGACGACGTGACTATGGGCACCTTCCACTCTGTGTGCACCCGCATGCTGCGGGCGGAGGCCGACCACGTGGGCCTGGACCGTCGCTTCGTCATCTATGACGACGACGATCAGATGGAGGTGATCAAGCGTTGTCTTATCACCCTGGAAGTGGACACTAAGCGTTTCAGCCCTCGCTCCGTGCTCTCCTCCATCAGCCAGGCTAAGAGCCAGTTGCTGGAACCCCAGGACTATCGCAGTCAGAGCTACTTCGAGGAGGTGGTGCGGCGGGCCTACGAGGAGTATCAGCACGCGCTTACCGAGGCCAAAGCCCTGGACTTCGACGATCTCATCATGCGCTCCGTGCTGCTGTTGCGAGAGAACCCAGAGGTGCTGGAGAAGTACCAGTCACGCTACCTGCATCTGCTCATCGACGAGTTCCAGGACACCAACGTGGCCCAGTACGTCTGGGCGCGCATGCTGGCGGAGCAGCACCGCAACATCTGCGTGGTGGGCGACCCCGACCAGTCGATCTACTCCTGGCGTTCCGCGGACATCCGCAACATCCTCAACTTTGAGCAGGACTATCCGGAGGCGGCAGTGGTGCACCTGGAGCAGAACTATCGCTCCACCAAGACCATTCTAGAGGCCGCCCATAACCTCATCGCCGTGAACCGCCAGCGCAAAGACGTGCAGCTCTGGACGGAGAACGACGCCGGCTCTCCCATCACCGTGCGGGAGGGCTACGACGAGGAGGAAGAAGCCTACTACGTGGCGCAGGAGCTGGAGCGGCTGGTGGTGCGCGGCACCTTTGATTGGCGCGACTGTGCCGTTATGTACCGCACCAATGCCCAATCCCGCGCGCTGGAAGAGGCCCTGGTGCGCAGCGGCACGCCCTACAAGCTGGTGGGCGCTACCCGCTTCTACGAGCGCCGTGAGGTGAAGGATATCCTGGCCTACCTGCGCCTCTCGATGAACCCCTTTGATAACGTGAGCCTGCAGCGGGTCATCAACGTGCCCGGTCGGGGTATCGGCCAACGCACCCTGGAGGAGCTCAACCGTTGGGCAGCGGCGCACCGGGTGCCCCGTTATACTGCGCTCCAGTTGCTTCTTGCGGCCGATGACGCTGATGCTGCTGAGAGCCCTTCTGCCCTGGGGGATAAGCCAAAGTTCACGACGAAGACCACCGGCGCGCTCCAGCAGTTCTTGAGGCTGCTCAACGAGCTAATACAGGCTGCCGAGACCCAGCGCTTGGATGCCTTCTTCGAGCTGCTGCTGGCGCGGGTAGGCTACCGCCGCTTCCTCCTGGACAACTATGAGGAAGACGGCGAGGAGCGCTGGGAGAACATCCAGGAGCTTCAGACCGTAGCTCAGCAGTTCAGCGACGCCGAGCCTGAAGAAGGGCTCGCCAGCTTCTTGGAGAACGTCTCGCTAGTCTCAGACCTGGACAGCCTTGAGGAATCACAGGATTCGGTTACTCTCATCACCCTGCACCAAGCCAAGGGGCTGGAGTACCCGGTGGTGTTCATCACCGGCCTGGAAGAGGGGGTGCTGCCCCACATGCGCTCCTTTGACAACCCCAACCAGATGGAGGAAGAGCGCCGCCTGGCCTACGTGGGCTTCACCCGCGCCAAACAGCGCCTCTATCTCCTGCGGGCGTTCCGCCGCGGCTTTGCCGGCAACCGGATGCACAGCCCGCCCTCGCGCTTCCTGCGCGACCTGCCCGCGCACCTTACGGAGGGCGGGCGTCCCAACATGCCCTCGTCGCAACCGATGCTGTCACCGCCGACGCCCCGCGCCGTGCCCCGACCGCAGCCTACGCGCATCCCCGCCAGCGCCGCGCCTGCCCGCGAGGCCGCCCCGTCTGAGGAGGAAGCGGTTGCAGCGCGCTTCAGCGCCGGCGACCACGTGCGCCACAAGCAGTTCGGGGAGGGCATCGTGCTAAGTTGCGTGCCAGACCGCAGCGACTTCCTGGTCACCGTCGCCTTTAAGGGCGAGTCCGGGATCAAGAAACTTCTGCTGAGTTTTGCGCCTTTGGAGAAGGTGGAGTGAGCGCCGCATCATCAGAGGCCCCGGCGGCAGGCCCGGTCCGCCGCAAGATCCCATTCCTTCCCAATATCTTCTATGGCTGGTGGATCCTCATCGCCGGCACTGCCATCATGACGGTAGTGGGCACCACCAATACCTACGGCC
Source organism: Dehalococcoidia bacterium (assembly GCA_965220215.1). GTDB lineage: Bacteria > Chloroflexota > Dehalococcoidia > SHYD01 > SHYD01 > CBDDEI01. The sequence continues at coordinate 1,209,569 of OZ244809.1, read as the reverse complement.
TTAGCCTCTTCTTTATCCCCCTCATCACCCAGTTTGGCTGGAGCCGGGCGGCCCTCTCCGGCGCCCTCTCCTTGGCCCGCTTGGAGAGCGGCTTGATCGGCCCGCTGGAGGGCTTCCTGGTGGACCGCTTTGGGCCTCGCAAGATGATGCTCTTGGGCGTGCCCTTGATTGCGGTAGGCTTCTATCTGCTGTCACGCCTGGAAGACATCACCGCCTTCACTGGCTGGGACGCACTGATTCTCTTCTATGCCATCTACGTCCTGGGCATCACCCTGGGCAGCTCGCTGGGTACCAGCATAGCCGCCAGCACGGCTGTAGCCAACTGGTTCATCCGCCGTAGGGGAACGGCTCTGGGCATCCTCTCCGCGGGCGTAGGGATTGGCGCGGGCCTGTGGGTGCCGGTCATCGGCCTGGTATTGGCCAGCACCTCCTGGGAGCAGGCCTCGGTCTTTGCGGCCTTCCTGGTGTTTATTGTTGGCATACCCGCCGCCTTCGTGATGCGGCACCGTCCGGAAGACTACGGCTACCTGCCGGATGGCGAGACCGCACCAGCGGAAGACTCACCCCCGGCTAACAGCGAGCGCACGCATGAGAGATCGCGCTTTGTGGAGGAAGAGTTCACTGTTAGGCAAGCGCTCTCTACTCCCGCTTTCTGGGTGCTGGCGTTCTCATTCGCTATGCGGGTGATGGTCACTAGCGCCGTGACCCTCCATCTTGTGCCGCTGCTCAGCGACATGGGGAGGAGTCCCGTGGAAGCGGCCTTTGCCTTGAGCGCGCAGGCCATCCTGAGCATCATTGGGCGCATAGGGCTAGGGTTTATCGGGGATCGCTTCGATAAGAAGGTGGTCTATACGGCGGCCTTGCTGGTGCTTCTTATAGGAGTGCTGGTGCTGGCGTTTGCCACGGAGGTGTGGCAGGTGGGCATCTTCTTGGTGCTCTACGCCCCCGCGTACGGTGGTGCGGCTGCCCTCATGTCTGCGCTACGGGGAGACTACTTTGGACGACGCGCGTTTGCTACCATCGCGGGCGCAATGACCCCCATAAACACCTTGGGAACCATCAGCGGCCCTCTCTTTGCGGGACTGGTGTACGACAACACCGGCAGCTATCGGATAGCCATGTTCACCTTTGCAGCCATTGTGGCGGTGAACCTAGTGCTGCTACAAATGCTGCGTCGCCCCCACCTCAAGCCCGGCGATGCCTAGCATGCCCACCACGTCATGCTGAGCGTGCCCGCCTTTGGGAGCGGCGCTACTTCACCTCTAAGATAAGCTCTATCTCCACCGGCGATCCCAGCGGCAGCTCGGCTGCGCCCAGGGCCAGGCGCGCGTGGCGTCCCGCATCCCCAAACACCGCAATGAGCAGCTCCGATGCGCCGTTAGCCACCCGGGACTGGTCGGTGAAGCCGGAGGCAGAGGCTACGTGCACACCCAGGCGCACTACTTGCAGCACGTTGTCCAGACTCCCCACGCTCTGCTTCGCTACGGCCAGCGCGTTCAGCGTGGCGCGTTTGGCAGCATCTGCGCCCTCGTCCAGTGTGAACTGGCCGCCCAGCTTGCCCATCTTCTGTAGCCGCCCATCGACAAGGGGGAGCTGGCCGCTGATGAACAGCAGGTTCCCGGCTCGCGCGGCGGGGTCATAGGTTGCCACCGGGCGCGGCGGCTCCGGCAGGGTAAGGCCAAGCTCTTTCAGCTTATCTTCTACGCTCATAGTGTTGGTGTTTAGGCTCCTTCAGATAGATGGAGCTAAGTGTAGGGGCAGCGAGCGCGGCGCGTCAAAGCGCAGCAGCACGCAGTTGAAGGTGGTTGAAGGCAAGGGCTGTGTGGACTTTAGCTAGCGCAGCACAACGAGGATCATGGGCGCAAGCAAAGAGGCGAGGATGAGCAGGCTAATGCCGAGCAGCAGCGGGCGCAACCATTGCCGTTGGGGTGGCTCCCAACCAGCGTTGCCCGCCACCTCCGACAGCTCGTAGTCAGGGTCGTCCTCGTCGGGAATGTAGCCTTCGTCCTCTGGTTCGTCGTTACGTCGTACCATGTGTGCTCCAGTTGTTCATTTCACAGATATCCGCACAATCTCCCGCTGCACAACCGTAGTGCTCTCCGGACCGTGTTCCGTCATATAGAGGTCTATCTCACTGCGTACCCCGAAGGCCGGCAAGTACACACCCGGCTCTATGGTGAATGCTAGGCCCGGCACAAGCCGTCGCGGCTCCTGGGTCTCGTAACCATCCAGGTTTGCCCCGTAGCCGTGCACCACGTCACCCAGACTGTGGCCCAGACGATGGGTGAACTGCTCTCCATAGCCTGCTGTCTTAATATACTCCCGCGCTACTCCGTCTGCGGCTGCGCCCGGGGCGTAGCGCCCAGCCGCGGCCTCCTGCTGCAAGAACGCTACTGCGGCGTCTCGACCGCCGGTGACCACGTCAAAGACGCATTGCTGCTCCGCGGAGGGCTCGCCCAGGCAGGCCACCCAAGTGATGTCGCCGTAGATGCCGCCCGGCTCCTTGGCCCAGAGGTCAATGAGCACCCAATCTCCCGCCCTTATCACCGCAGAGTCCGGCGCCTGCGGCTCATAGTGGGGATCGCCCGCGTGACCGTTCACCGCCACAATTGGCCCCGAGTCCGTCTCCAGCGCGGTCGCGGTGAAACGCTCCCGGATGAAGCCGGCTACCTGGTGCTCCCGGATTCCTCCACCGGCATGCTTGGCAATGTAGTCGAAAGCCTCTATCACGATATCCCCAAGCGCCGCTGCCGCCCGCCGGTGCGATGCTAGCTCTTCCGGCGTGAGACGACACAGCGCGTGCTGGGCCAGCTCTGCAGACGACTCCACGGTCACGCCCAGACTCCGCACGAGCTCCAGCGTGCCGCCGTCCACGTGAGAAAGGGTGGGCAGCGCACCCATGGGTGAGTACTCCATACCTACCGTCCCCTTGCCGGCAAGCAGCACTCGCAACTGCCGCAGCAGATCGTCGCCGTCGCGATAGGAGCAGACCTCCAGACCATTGTGAGGGAAGTGGCCTGCGTCCACCTGGTGCACAAGCAGCGACGGAGTACCCTCACGAGGCAGCCACAGAAACACCCGCCGCGTGGAGTGCAGCGACGCCCCGAGCAGCTGCCACAGCAGCGGGTTGCTGTGACGAAAGTCGTAGACCAGCCAGCCGTCCATCAACGATGCAGCAACGGCTTCCTGTGCTTGGCTTAGCTTATGCACCGCGGTAGTAGTCCTCAGTCTCAGGTAGCGGTCTCTGCGCGCCATCCAAAATCTTCTGCGCTCATACTAAGTTACAACAACTTCCATCCCCTGTATAATGGCGTGCAATACGCAACTACCGCAGGAGAGGACTTCCCATGCCAGACCTGGACAACCTCGATAAGCAGCTTCTCAACATCATTCAGAGCCACTTTCCCATGGACCCGCAGCCCTTTGCGCGCCTGGGCGAGCAGCTTGAAATCTCCGAGGCCGAGGTCATCGCCCGCATGGGGCGGATGGAGAAGGACAGGGTCATCCGACAAGTTAGCGCCATCTTTGATACGCGGGCGCTGGGCTACAAGAGCACGCTAGTAGCCACCGCAGTGGATCCGGCGCGGCTGGAGCAGGCGGCGGCCATCATCAACACCCATCCCGGCGTAAGCCACAACTATCGCCGCAACCACAGCTTCAATATCTGGTACACTCTCGCCGCGCCGGCGTCCAGCGACCTGGAAACCACCGTCGATCGCCTTCACGAGCTCTCCGGCGCAACCGCAACGCGCATCCTGCCAACCCTACGGCTCTATAAGATAGGCGTGGAGTTGGACATGACCGGCGACCAGGACCTGACCCGCCGCTCCGAGCCGGTCTACACCTTCGAGAAGCGGGACGCCGCGGGCGACTATACCATTACTCCCGACGATATTCGCGTAATCCGTGAGCTCCAGGAAGATCTCGTGCTTACATCGCGCCCGTTGCTTGCCTCGGCGCAACGCCTGGGCATGACAGAAGAGCAGCTGCTAGACGAGGCGCGCAAGCTCCAGGGCACCGGCCACCTGCGCCGCATTGCCGCCATTCTGTATCACCGGCGCGCTGGCTACGCCGCCAACGGCATGGCGGTATGGAACGTCCCGGAGGATCAGGTCATGGAGATTGGGCCGCAGATGGCCTCGTTCAGCGTGGTGAGCCACTGCTACCTCCGCCCCAAGTACGAGGACTGGCAGTACAACATCTTCACCATGCTCCACGGCCGCAAGGTGGCAGACTGTCACGCAGTGGCAAAAAGCATCTCTGAGGCCACCGGCGTTGGCGACTACACTGTCCTTTTCAGCACCAAAGAGTATAAGAAGACGCGCGTCCGCTACTTCACCACGGAGCTGGAGGAGTGGGAAGAGAAGTACTTGGGAAAGGCGGTTACCGCCTAAGCTCTCCGCACGCACGATTGAATTGCCCGCTTAGGGCACACTGCTGAGTTGCCTTCCTTTGCACTTGACAATCCCTGTGCTATTATTGCCCCATCCTTGAGCTTGGTAGGTGTGTATTTAGCAGAAGGAGGGTAGAGGCACTTTAGCGTGCTTACCACCAGCAAGGCGTGAAGCGGGCTTTGGGTAGCTCGGATTCCTCGTGGCCTTAAGGGCCCTCACTATTTCCCACTTTGGGCAGGTCGTGCGGCGGCAGTCGCAGGACATAGATTTTCTTCCACACACACGTTGGGACAAGGCAGCAAGATCTAGCTCAGGAGGTTTATATGAAGAGCTATTGGATACTATCTCTTGCCGTACTGCTTAGCCTGGTATTGGTCGCATGCGCCCCAACTGCAGCGCCACCAAGCAGCACGGAGACAGCGCCGTCTAGCAGCAGTACTAGCAGTGGCACAAGCAGCAGCACAGAGAGCTCCAGCACCAGCCCAGCCGCCACACCAGCCGCCACACCTGAGGCGAGCATGCCAAGCATGGAAAAGATGGCTGAGTATAACATCGAGACGATGGTCATGCTACCCAAGGAGCTGGAAGCAGCCTCGTGTGAGCCGGGCAAAGAGTTCTGGCGCTCAGAAGGCACGCCCATTAGAGGCGGCACATGGACGCAGTCTGGTAGCTCTCCTACCATCGACTTCACCAAAGGCTCAGCAGTCGGGCTTTCAGCCATTCCCCAGGTCTATGACATGTTGCTCAGGCCCCGCATTTGCTACGCGGAAGACAATGCGGTCGAGCCCGCCTTGGCCGAGTCCTGGGACATCTCAGCGGACGGCCTGAACTGGACCCTGAACCTGCGTAACGACGTGAAGTGGCATGACAAAGCGCCGGTAAACGGACGCCAATTCGTCTCGTCAGATGTGGCCTGGACCATCGATTATCAGGTTGAGCAGGGCGTCCTCCGAAGCTTTTGGGCAGACGTCGGCCACACTGAGCCCGATAACTATACCATTGTGCTGAAGCTGGCTAAGCCGAATGCCGACTTCCTTCAGCAGCTTGCGTTCCATACCAACATCATGCTTGCTCACGAGGTCTATGAGCAGGATGGCGACTTCAAATCGAAGGCTATTGGTACCGGCTCCTTCATGTTGGAAGAGTTCCGGTCTGGTGAGTCCGCCAAATTGGTGCGCAACCCCGCCTACTATCGCATGGGCGCGGACGGCCAGTCCCTGCCTTACATTGATGAGGTGAGGAGCATTGCTCTAGCGGACAGGGCGGCCACCAGCGCTGCCGTACGCTCGGGACAGCTCGACTACGGCTCTGCAGCCAACAAGCTTGAAGTTGATGAATTCCGCGAGAAGTTTGCCGATCAGTTTCGGGTGTATCTTCCCCGTCAGGGCAGCGTCCACGCCGTCTGGGTGCACGGAGAGAAGAAGCCCGGCAACGATGTGAGAGTGCGCCAGGCCATCTCCTTAGCCATCAAGCGCGATGACATTTACCTGGGCAGCCGCCAGGGCGGGGCCACCTTATCGGGCTTTATTCCCCAGGCGGTTCCCTACTCCTGGCAGGACGCTAAACTCCTGGAAAAGTTCCCCTATGACCCGGAGAAGTCGAAGTCGCTTCTGGCCGAGGCGGGCTATAACGCCGGTGACCTTAAGTTCCAGATTCACACGACGGGCAGCTACGCACAGGACGCTGCCGTAGTGCTGGAGAACTTTAAGAATGTGGGCATTGACGCCGAGATTAACATCCGAGATATGGGCGTTGGCAGCGGCGGCGGCTCCTCTCGCATCGTGGCCAAGGGCGACTATGAGATTGCCTGGGCCGTGCTTGCCCCCACCTTCTTCCCGTCCTACTGGGCGCGCGGCATTGTCCACTCGGAGAGCGTGGCTAACATTACACGTGTAAAAGACGCAGAAGTGGATAGACTTGCAGATGCCCAGCAGAAAGAGCTGGACCCTGTAAAGCGCGCTGAACTCATCGACCAGCAGCAGGAGCGCCTGTGGGAGATCATGGCCTTTGTCCCTGTACAAAGCCTCTTCTACACCCCCGTGGACTCTTGTAAGGTGAGAAATCTGAAGCCCAAGCACTACACCTATCAGCGTGAAGGGATTATCGAAGCCTGGATCGACCCCGCCGGAACGTGTCCCTAAAGATTCACCTACAGAGATAGGAAAGGGAGCGCTCACCAAAGGTGAGCGCTCCCTTTGTGTTGCTCGGTCGCTATTCTGCGCGAGCCGTATGGCAAGATTGCGCCGCTACCCTGATCCCACTGAGGAGGCATTGCCAAACGTTGCGGAGGAGCAGGCGAAGAGTAGGGAACAGGGCAATCAGGAGCAGTCTGCGGTGTCTGGAGGAAGAAAGCGCAGTGGGAGTTATTTGCTGTACATAACTCTCAGATAGAAGAGGTTTAGGCAAGGAGACCTATAAGCCGGATTCTGTAATCCGCCAGAGGCGGACCGATGACCATCTCTCTAGGCCCGCCGTTACCTGCGGGCTCAAGCGGTCTACCCGGGGACCGGCCAGGCGCCGTAATATCCCTCTATTCGACCTTGCTCCGGATGGGGTTTACCCTGCCTCCGCGGTCACCCTTGGAGCGGTGCGCTCTTACCGCACCATTTCACCCTTAGTCGCCTAAGCAACCGGTATGTTTCTGTGGCACTTTCCGTAGGGTTTCCCCTCCTGGGTGTTACCCAGCATCCTGCCTAGTGGAGTCCGGACTTTCCTCTCGCCAGTGGCAAGCGGTCACCCGGTCTCCTTGCCCTCTCTGTAGTCTACCCTGGGCGGTAGGAGCCGTCAAAGCTGCGGCTAACCGAACCCGAAACCGTAGGGAACGTCCGTCAGGAAGAGCTAGGAGAGAAGGAAACGCGCTTGACTAGGCTTGGAGGGAGACGTCTACGCGGTCGTCGTAGACAACGACCTGGCGCACGAGCTCGTTCAGGTAGCGACGGCGCTCCTGGGCCGTCCGCTCCGGCCAGCGGCTCTGCAGGGTGCGCAGGCTCTGGCGCTGCTGCAGTTGCCAAAGCTCCCGCTGGCTTGCGGGGTCAGGGAAGCGTTGGAACGCCTCGATGCGTTGTTCCAAGTACTGAATCTCTTCCACCAACGCGACAGCCGATTCGCGCAGGTCGGCAGGGGAGAGCACGCCCCTACCGGCGGAGTTGAGTTGCCGCTGGAAGCGCTGGTCAAGGCTACGGAGGCGGCCGCGCAGCGTGGCTAAGAGGTCGCTAAGGGAGACGTCTTCCGCGGGGGTATTGGCGGCCTCTATGTTCTGGGCCAGGGTTTTAAGGACTTCCGTTTCGAGGGCATCCGCGCGCCAGGTGTGATATTCGCAGACGCTCTGGTTCACCCGAGAGCCGCAGCGGTAGTAACGATATTCGGCGACGGTGCGACCGCCGTCCCGCTTACGCGCCCAGCTTTGGCGCCGGCTGACGCCGATCATGCGGCCATTGCACGCGCCGCAGTAGGCCATGCCGGAGAGGGCAAAAGCAGACTCTCGCCCATCCGCTCGGGGCGGAGCGGGCTGCTCCCGCTTCCGCAGCGCTTGTCGGAAGACGTCCGGCGCGATGATGGCCGGATGGCTGGATGGCACACGTATGCCGAAGCGTATGTATGTGCCGGTGTAGGTGCGGTTGCGCAGGATGTCCCGCACCGTAACTACGCTCCAGCGGCTGCCGCGACGGGTGCTGGTAGCAGCGTCGTTCAAATCGCGGGCAATGCGGCGTAGCCCCATGCCCTCCTCTAGATAGAGCCGATAGATCTCCTGCACCACGCGGGCTTCTTCAGGAACGATCTCCAGGCGGCCCTCCGCGCCAATAGTGTAACCAAAGGGGGTCTTGCCCAGCCCGTAGCCGCGTAACGCCTTGCTCCTAAGGGTACCGTCCATTGTGCGAGCCGCTGGAGAGGCTCCTCCCCGGCGCTGCCGCCACAATGTGATGGCAAGCGCTAGGATGTCTTCATCTGGGTGCTCTGTGGCGATTACCTGCGCGCCGCGGTATTCAATCTCCAGAAGCCGCCTGGCGATCTCCTTGCCGTTATCCGCTAGATCTTCTGGGCGGTGCACCACCACGACCATGAAGCCGTGGCCGTCCTGCTGCAAGAACTCGGACAGCTGCTTATAGCCGCGCTGCTCCTTGGGGGCTTGATCTACAAAGGTGGCTACGGGGTAGTAGCCGTGCTCCTGGCAGAAACTGGAAAAGGCGCGTTCGTCCTCGTCCAGCGTGGGGACGGTTTCGTCCAGCGCTGCCTGGGGCCGGGTGCGGAAATAACCTACTGCTTCCATAATAAGTACGTTGTTACTTGCGTAGAACGTGTTTCAGTGAAAAGCGTTGCTTAGTCCATATAGAGGACGCGGCTGCAGCTAGGACACTGGGTAAGTATCTGTGCTGCGCGCACCCGATGTTGGACGGTAGTGGGAAGGTTGATTCTGCAGCCCTGGCAGGTGGCGCGCTCTATGCGGGCAACGGCCTTTCCTTGCTTGGCATTGAGCAGGCTTTCATAGAGGGCGAGGTCTGGGCTAGGGACTTGAGTAGTTAAGGAAACTCGTTGCACATTTAGCTGGTCTAGCTCACTGGCCAGCTGCGAGAGCTCTGCTCCTAGCTTACTCTCCAACTCACTGCGCTCCGCCTCTACTTGGGCGAGCTCTTGTTTGAGTCCTTCTAGCATGCCGCGCTGCTCTTCAAGCCGCGTCATGAGTCCAAGCACCCGCTCATCCTGGCCTTCCAGTCGGGTCTTGATCATGGCTGCGTCCTGCTGCAGCGCGACCAACTCCTTGGGAATGCGAACCGAGCCGCTGTACAGCTTGGCTTCTACCCCCTGGAGTTGCTCGCGAGTACCCTCGGCATCACCATCCGCCTCACGCTGCTCTTTCTCCAGATCGGCGATTACGCTTTGCACGCCGGCGACCTGCTCTTTGAGCGCCTCTAGACGCTCAATATCATCGAGCTGACGTTGCAGTTCCTCCTGAACGGTGCGATGGGAACGGATATCGCTATCCACTGCCTGGAGGCTGGTGAGTACGCGGATGCTGCTCATAGGCTGTGCAGTTAGCCCTCCTGCCAAGAGTACCGCTCTTCTTTCCAAGGGTTTCCGTAATTATGGTAGCCGTAGTTCTCCCAGAAACCGCGCTCGTCATGGTCCAGTAGCTCAAAGCCGCGCACCCATTTGGCGCTTTTCCAGAAGTAGAGCTTAGGCACTACTAGACGGAGCGGCCAGCCGTGCTCAGGCGTGAGGTCTTGACCATTGTGTTTGTAGGCTAGGAGAACGTTGTCGTCCAGAAGGTCGTCCAGCGGGAGGTTTGTGGTGTAGCCTTGCTCGGCTTGAATAACCACGTAGCGTGCGTCCGCGGTGGGACCAGCCTTGTCCAGAAGGGCCTTGACGCGGATGCCCTCCCACTCGTTATCAAATTTGCTCCAGCCGGTGACGCAGTGGATGTCGGAGGTATCCAGCGTTGCGGGCAGCGCCAAGAACTCCTCATAGCTGAACTTGAGGGGGTTAGCTACCAGGCCGGTGATGGAGAAGTCCCAGAGCTGCGGCCTAAAATCAGGAATATCGCCGTAATGGAGCACAGGCCACTTATCGGTCATGGACTGTCCCGGAGGAATACGGTCTTTATAGGCCGCCTTTTTCTCGTCGCGCTCTTTCCGACGCGTTAACCAATCGAACGCCACTATTGCTCCTCTCAAACCAACCGCTTCACCACGAGCGTTATCGCTCACTATAGCACTGGGTGTCTAGGAAGAGCAACGAATAAGGACGCGCACTCTTCCAGGCAGTGGCAGGGGCTGATATACTAGGGTGGTTGTTTGCGCTCCCCGATAGCTCAATGGTAGAGCGGCCGGCTGTTAACCGGCATGTTGTTGGTTCGAATCCAGCTCGGGGAGCCAGTCCTGTGTCTGGCGAACCACACCCCCGTTGTTGACCGTCGCAGGCGTGATTTCCTGCCCGGCGGCCCCGTTGATTTCCAAAACCAGTTCTCGCACATGTACCTCCGCTCGGTGCACCACTAAGCGCATCAATTCGCGCTGCTCATACGGTTTGAGGCAGGCGTAGACCTGGTGGACCTGGGAGAGCGCAGCGCGCACCACCTCAGCCGTCACCGCCTTATCTTGGACTCTGGCCAGTTGCTGCTCCAACTCAGCTACGCCCCGCTCGAGCGCCGCCCGTCGCTCCGCTAACTCGGTGAGTTTCTCGGTCACGAAGCTCTTGCCATGGTCGGCGGAGACCCTAGACCACTCCGTAAGCAGACTCCCCGCTTGGGCGTTGACCTCGGCCAGATTCCGCTGCAGGGCCTTCTGCTGGCGCAGGAGGGCCGGTTTCTGTTTCAGGAGGCGGGTATTGGTCTCCTCGACCAGGCGTTCCAGCAATCCCTCGGTTTGGGCCAACTCTCCGATGTGGTCGAGCACCGCACCCTCGATCTCGTCAGCCACGACCCGCAGGCCGCAGCCCTGCTTTGGGCAGGTGTAATAGTAGTAGCGCCGAGCAAGCCGTCCCGTCCCGCTCCGGCCCAGCAGGGCGGTACCGCAGAGCCCGCAGTGGAGCAGCCCGACCAGGACGTGGACGTGCTTGAGGCCCTCTGCACTGTTATGCCGCCGCTGTCCATTCGCCGCCATGAGCCGTTGCACCTCGTCGAAGGTCTCCTGCGAGACGATGGCGGGCCATACGGCGGGCACGACCTCCACACCACGCGTATTGCGCTTCCCGATCTCCTTCATGGCGACGAAAGCCCGGTTCTTGAGCAAGCCCTGGACTGCCGTCAGGCTGAAGGGCTTGCCGGGATGCACCTGGCCCCGGCGGGAGGTATAGCTCTTGGTGCGATGGCCCCGTTCGTTCAGAGCGGCAGCGGTATCCTTGAGTGAGCCCGTCTGCAGATAGAGCCGGAACGCGGCATTGACCACCGCCGCCTCATCCTGATTGATCAAGAGGGAGCTCTTATTCTTGGGGTCGGGGTCGTAACCCAAGACCCGCCCGCCGTTCCAGAGGCCCCGTTCGGCGCGCGCCCTGACCGCATCTTTGGTGCGCTCGGAGGTCTGCTCGCGCTCGAACTCAGCCAGCGCCATCATGATCGTAATGAAGAGCTTGCCCTGAGGCGTGGTGGTGTCATAGTTCTGCTTCAGGCAGACGAACTCCACGCCGTGCTCATTGAGCAGCTCCAACAACTCCAGGAAATCGCGCACGTTGCGACAGAGGCGGTCGAGCGCGGTGCAGGCGATGACATTGATCTGATCGGCACGTATCCCGGCAAGTAAGGGCTGCAGGGTCGCCACTGGCCAGGGCTAGCCCCGTATTCTGCCGTCACCGTTTCTACTCCCCAAGAACTGGACGTGGATCACATGGTACCGTTGGGCAATGCCCACGAGAGCGAGCCTCGGAGTGGCCGCCGGAACGCAAGGAACGTTACGCCAATGACCTGGGCGACCCCCAGCACCTCATCGCCGTAACTGCCAGAGCCAACCGTTCCAAGGGTGCCAGAGGTCCCGACAGATGGAAGCCGGAGGACCGCACTTATTGGTGCCGATATGCCATTGACTGGGTCACCATCAAGAGCACCTGGGACCTCACCGTCACGGAGCCAGAGCACGCCGCTCTTGGCGCAATGCTCAACACCTGCACCACTCCTCCTGTCCTGATGACTTCTGGAGGTCACCGCACCGACGTCACGCCCGTCCCACCAGCACTTCCGTTGCGCCCCAGGCGGAGATGCCTGCCACAGTCTACAGCTCGTGCGACGCAGCCCAGGCCGCTGGAGAACCCCGCATCCAGGGTAGTAAGGGAAGTGGCCAAGGATTCCCCCAGTGGATGGTGCCTAGCGCCAGAGATGGGGATGGCGATGGTGTAGTGTGTGAAAGGTAGGTTCAGGGCCTTTGCCAGAAGGAGCCCACCAAGCAAGGTGCGGGAAGTCTTGAATGAGACGTGGGACACCACGCCACCAAACTGGACAAAATCGAGAACCTTCACGCTCAGGTTCCGGTTGCGCCATAGGGTTCGTCCGTTCATCACAAGTCACGGTACTGCCCGGCTGTGTGACCTCGGGCTGAACCGCGACTACACTCGCCGAGAGTTCATTCCTCGCGGACCTCTGAGTTTGCTCCATTGCTGTCGTTGACGACAGCGACCCAGCCGTAATCAAAGGTGAAGGTTCGCGCCTTGCCCGCCGAGTCTTTGACACGAACGCCTAGGCGTGTTCAGGGTCCCAAGCGTGTTCACGACACAGAGCCAGTATGACCTTCCGTGCTCCTGCGCCCACGCGAACTCAGTTCGAGAGGGACCCAAAGGTCAGTCGAGGAGGGTACCGTTCATCGCCTTGACCTCGACCCACTTGATGGGCTCCCCGTCGGGGCCTAGCTTCTTCCGATCGAAGCCGGGATTGTTCGTAGGAGTACGCCTTAGTTCAGGCTCCTAGTCCGTAGCAGGCTGGACCAAGTATTTGGGGGCTCTGTCATCCGCTGCAGATTGGCTTCGAAGCCGCTGGTGGCACTGTGGTTGTCTGCGTTGGTCTTTGACTTGCCCTGCTGAGCTGTGGTCATCGTACCTCGTCTTCGAACGGGTTCTGCAGTTCTACGCCAAGCTGGCCGAAGTCACTCACGTTCCTGGTGACCACCGTCAGCCGGTGCACTGTGGCTGTCGCCGCAATCATGGCGTCCTCGGTTATGGTGTCTGATCTCCTGTGCATGAGCCGAGCCCACTCCCGGAAGGCAGGCGCGTCCATCGGCAAGACACCGTAGGAAGCCAGGACCTTGTCCAGCCAGGCCTCCAACTCCTCTGCCTTAGCCTCATCCTGTTCACGGGTAATCTCAATCCCGGCCTGTATCTCTCCAATCGTAACGGCAGACACGAAGAGCTGCTCAGCCGGCACATCAGCGATCCAATCCAAGACAGCGCCGTGGGGGCGGGGACGGCGTAACTCCGAGACCACGTTGGTATCGAGGAGGAACATGGGCCTACTCCACAGCCAAAGGCGTTCGGTGGCGATGCGGTCGGCGCGGCGGCGTAAGGTCCTCGGTGCGCGCCTCTTGGGCGAGGAGCAGCTCCTTTAGGTCCGGCCTGGTCATCCGCTCCAGCCTCCGCCACTGCTCGATGGGAAGGAGCACGGCGGTTTCCACGCCGCGCTTGGTCACGATCTGTGGCCCTTCGGCGAGGGTGGTATCGAGAAGCTCGCTGAACCGCGACTTGGCGTCTTGGACCGGCCATTTCTTAATCATGGTACACCTCAGCTGCTATTCTTATGACTAGTTAGTAGACTAGGTTAAATTGTCATCAGAGTCAAGAAGGACCAATTCGCTCTCCTAACCCACCAACCTGCTCAGCCTGTCCGCGGCCTCCATGAACTTGGGCTGCAGCACCATTGTCCCGTAGGTGATAGCTCAGTATGCCTTGCCTATGACAACACAAAGCCATCTATCTAACGTATCGACGCTTCCTCATCGTGTACTAGAGACGCAAAAGGAGGGGGCCGGGTGACCCCCTCCTTACTCAACGCTAGTCTGCTGGCCTGCTAGCCCCTGCGCCTCATCCAGGCGCCAGGAACACGTAGGTGGCGCTCCAGGGCAGCGGATCGCCGTCGCCCTGAATCCGCGGCCGCACCCGCCAGTAGTAGATCTCGCCCGCCTCTAGCGGGAAGGCTGCCGGCACCACGTAGCTGTTGGCCGGTGTGCTGGCTCCGCCGTGGACGTACTCACTGTAGAGGAAGACGTTCGGCCCGAACTCGTAGTCCTTGCTTACCTGCACCTCGTAGTAGAACACGGAGGCGTTGGAGTTCGCCCAGGTCAACGTCGGCGTAAGCGTGCTCACCTCCCCGAAGACTGGCGGCGCAACCGGGGTGATGGTGCTGCTGCTGGCCGGCGGTGTTTTGAAGCTACTCACTGCCCATGCGCTCCAATCGGCCTCCGTGGGGTTCGTAAGCACCGTGGCAGTGCGCACCCGCCAGAGGTAGGTCATGTCGGGTAGCATCACATAGTTGGGGTCGGCGCTGCCGAAGTTGGGGCCCAGGACCTGGTACTGCGCGGCCCGCACCAGCGCGCGGTCGCCAATAACCAGGTTGATGCCGGGGCCGTCCTCATTGAAGGGGATCACCTGCACCTGGAACCAGGTGGTTCTCGGTGGTTGGGTCCACTGCAGTAGCGGGCCCATGGACGAGGCATCGCCCATAGGCGGCTGCTTCAGAACTGGGCCGGGGTCGGTGATGGCCACCAGGACAAAGGGGGCGAGGCGGTCGGTGGTCACCACTAGCCTGCCGTGCATCACCTGCGCGGGCAGCACCACAACGCCGTGGGGGGTCACCACACCCACGGCGAGGTGGTTCAGGTCACCGCCCGCGGCCTCCAGTTGCTCCGGCGTGGGGTTTATCTCGATGGTCAGGGGCTCGCCCAGGGTGAGGGGAGTTTCCGGAGTGATGTCGATGGTGAGCGGCAGCAGAGTGGTGCCGCTGGGCGTAGTCACGTCGCTCGGTGCTTCGTTGCTCACCGAGACGCTCACGTTTACCGGCAAGGCCACTGCGGTGGGCGGGAAGTTCAGGTAGACGCCGCCTGGCATGTCTCCACCGCCGTTGAGGCCCAGGGTAGTGCCCTCGGGAACCACCGTTGCGGTCACGCTGGGCTCAGCGGCAATCTGGCCGGAGAACTGCGGTCCGGTTGGCGTCGGTGTCGCTATTGGTGTTGGGCTTGGTGTAGGCGTTGGGGTTGGAGTAGAGCGGCCGCGGCCTCCGCCTCCGCCGCCGCCACTGCCGCCGCCCGTAGACCGTGTGGGAGGCGGGGTTACCCTAGCGGTCGCGGTCGCCTCGTTGGACCATTCGGCGTCGCCGTCGTCGTTGACGGCGCGCAACTGGTAGGTGTAGGTCGTTCCAGCCGACACCTGGCTGTCCAGGTACGTTGTAGCCGCGACGCTAGGTCCGGGAGTGACGAGGGCATAGCTCTCGCCGGCCTCCTTGCGTTCAAGCTCGTATCGGGTGATGGGGCTGCCATTGTCTGAGGGCCTGGCCCACGAAAGCTCGATGAAATCGACGCCGCTCCGGATGGGCGACAGATTACTCACCTGCTCGGGCGGGGCAAAGAGTTCGGAGAACTCGGTGGCCGTGTTGTTCCCCGGACTGCGGTCCAGCTCGTCGCCAGTGGCTATGGAGGTAATGGCGATGTCCGCGGATGCCGCTGGCCCGACCTGCACCACGATCTCGCCTGCCTCGCTTGCGCCCGCATCCAGGGTGTCAAACGTACAGGTGACCACGCCGCCGGTTGCTCCTCCCGAGTGGGCGCACTTGTCAGCGGGAGTAGCCGACACGAAGCTCACGCCCCGGTCGAGCGTGCTCCTCACTACCGTGTTTGTCGATGCAGCCGGTCCGGAGTTACTGACTGTGTAGTCGTAGGTCAACTCCTCGTCCCGGGAGACACGGACGAGCGAGCCGAATACCGATGTACTCAAGTCCACGGTAGATGATATGTCGTCAGTGATGGTCACCGTCGCCGTGTCCCTTCCCCCTTGCAGGTACGGCAGACCGGGGTCGGCGTAGTTCAGGGTCACAGTGAAGGTCTCGTTGGGTTCCTGGACGGTGTCGTGAGTGACGCGTACCGTAAAGGTCTTCTCCGCGCGGTAACGCCGCTGGCCGCTGACGGTTGCCAGGCTGAAATCACTCCGGTTGAAGGTCGCCGTGTCGGACAACTGCTGGTAGTCGGCGGGCTGGGTTGCGCTGCCGTTAGCAGTGGCTACGGTTACGTCGAAGGAGAAGCCGCTCTCCGGCCTCTTGTCCTTGGCGGTGACGGCGACGGCGCTCAGGGAGACGGGGCGAGTGGTCCCAGGACTCGTGGCTTCTTCGGCCGTCACCGCCGCCTGCTCCCAACTCAGGACCACGGGCACGTGGTCGTTATCGGCAATGGTCACCGTCGCAGTGGCGGGACCTCCCTGTAGATGTGGGAGGCTTGGGTCGGAGTAGTTCAGGATTACCGTGAAGTCCTCGTCCGGCTCGTCGACGGTGTCATTGATGATGGAGACGCTGATGTCCCGGGTTGCCTGGAAGCGGAATTGGCCCCCCACCTCTACGCGCGTGAAGTCGCTCTGGCGGAAGCTGAAGCTGCTGGTCAGCCTCCGATAGTCCGAGCCTTGAGTGGCGGTGTCGTCGGCCGTCGTCGCGGACAAGGGGACGGTGAAACCGCTCTCCGGCATTTTGTCCGACGTGGTGGTAGCCCGGGCCTGCAGGGTGACTGTTGTCGCATGCTCGTCGACGCTCACGAACGACTGGTCCCAGCTGATGGTGACGGGTACGAAGTCGTTGTCGGTAATCTTTACGGTCATAGTGGCTGATCCGCCCTGCAGGTGCAGTGGGCCGGGATTCGCGTACTCAATGGTTACCGTGAAGTCCTCCCCGTCTTCGTCAGATGTGTCATCCTGAATGGTCACAGGCACTTGCTTTGCGGCGCGATAGCGGCGTTCGCCGTTGATGGTTACCCGGCTAAAGTCGTTCCGGTTGAAAGTGACGGTATCGTCCACCCGCGTATAGTCGCCGGGCTGGGCCGCGCTGCCATTAGACGTATAGATGAAGGCGTCGAAGGTGAACCCGTCTTCAGGGCGCTTGTCCACAGTGGTGACGGCGTAAGCGCGCAGGGTGGCGTTTCCGGTGTTCTCACCGACCGTTAGGTCCGGCTGTTCCCAGCTGAGCGTAACTGGAACGTGTTCGTTGTCCTGGATTGTGACGACTGCGGTAGAGGGGCCTCCCTGGAGATGCGTAAGGCCGGGAGTCAGGTAGGCCAGCCTTACGTTGAATGATTCATTCGATTCATCTGCGGTGTCGTCTATGATGGCTACGGTGAAATCCCTGGTTGCGCGGTATCGCTGCTGGCCGTTCACGTCGGTCTGGCTGAAGTCGCTCGCGACAAAGGTCGCGGACGAAGGCGGAGCCGTGTAGTCGTCGTCTTGGGTCGTGCCGCTATCGGTAGTGGTCAGAGTCACATCGAAGGTGAAGTCAGCCTCCGGCGGCGCGTCAAGTGTGGTTGTGAATATTGCCTTCAGGACCACGCTCCCGGCGTCCTCGGCCACTTCAATAGAGGTCTCTTCCCACTGCAGGGTTATGGGTATGTCATCCGGCAGCGGTGTGCCCGTCTCTGTGACAGACCATGCTCCATCCCCCGCGGAGTTGACGGCCCGTACCTGTACGTCGTACTCCGTGGCGTTGGTTAGGTTTCTGATGATGTATCGCAGGTCGCCGCTTCTCCAGGCGTTGTCTCGGACCGTCCAGTTGGCGTCATCTGTCTCGTCCTCGCTGGTCTCGATGTAGCGCACGTCGTAGGCTGTGATGACCCCGCCACCCGTGTCAGCGGGGGCAGTCCAAACGACAGCCAGAGTCCTATCGCCGCGAGTGACGTTGGTAATGGATGGCGCCAACGGCGCGACCGTGGTGGGCTCGTCGGCTTCCGCTTGGGACCAGGGGCCGTGTCCGGAATCGTTGTGAGCCCGCAGTTGGAACTCGTACTTAACTCCGCCTATCAGTCCGGTGATGGTGTAGCTCCGGTTGGTCGGCGTCCCCACGTCCGTCTCCACAGACCAGTTGGCATCGCTCCTGTCGGTGACGTCATCTCGGATATAGCGCAGGTCGTAGGATGTGATGGCCGTCTCCCCAGTGTCGGTCGGCGCGTTCCAGTCAATTTCGAGTGTGCCTCCTCCCGGAGTAACCGTATCGATCTCCGGAGCGCCGGGAACGAAGCCATGACCGTAAATGGTGAGCCCCCACGACTTGAGGGTCCCGCTATCTCCGTCCTGAACGTCCTTGATCCGCAGGGTCCATTCGCCGGCCGCGTCCTCGCCCAGGTGGCGGGCCGAGCCGAAACGGAATCTGGTGGTCAACTCCCCGCCTATCGGGGCGGAAGTGGACAGCGTTGAAACGGCCCCTGAGGGCGAGACCAACTCAATGATCAAGTCTCGGAAGAAAGAGTGGTCAAAATGGGCGTTGACCTCCACAAACTCAACGAACTCCACGTATGGGTCTACGGTCAGGTTGGTGGTTACCGTGGTGGGCGTCCCGGAAGAGGGAAGGTCTGGGATGGCCAAGTTGATGACGCCGGATTCGGAGGTTATCTCACGGAAGTCCGTGACGTTGCTCCAGCCTGGAGCTAGGTCCGTGGCCGCCTTGGCGTCCACCATGCCGAAGCCGTACTCATGGTTGAAGTTGTAGCGGTCCGTGCTCGACCCGTATTTGAAAGCTCCTTCCACCCAGCCGGTGTTATCCGGGTCGTTCTTGCGGGCGGAGGCCGCCAGAATGAGCTTGACGTCCCGCCACGTCAATGCGTTGTTGGCCTCGCGAACCAGCGCTACCACGCCGGAGACTATGGGAGTGGCGGCGCTGGTGCCGCCAAATCCGCCTGTGTAGCGGTGTCCGTTGTCAGTAGTGGCTATTCCGGGCTGGCCCACTCTCCCGCTGTTGGACGGCCCGCACACCCACAGGTTTGCGCCTGCTTCCGAGTAGCTGCTTCTTATGTCGTCGTGCCCGACAGCGCAGACGGCAGTGACGGCGTAGAAGTTCGCGTACTCGTCCATAGAGGAGTACTCGAGGTCTCCTCCGTTGCCGGCAGCCCAGGCGTAGAAAACGCCTTTCCCGCTGTATCCGGTGGTGACGCCGTCCTTGACCGCCGTTTCCCACAGTTCAGTGGCAGGCTCAGGTTGACCGGAATCTCCAGGGCCCCAGCTGTTGTTGGAAATTGCCGTTGATGTCGCATTCAGGTCCATCGCGTTCGCAATATTCATATCGGTGAAGGTGGTGAAGTTTAAGATGAGGTTGTAGCCGTATATCTTGGCCCCGGGGGCTACGCCGCGCATACCCAGGTTGTTGTCCTTCGCCGCGATGAGGCCGGCCACGGCGGTACCGTGGTCCTCGAATGGATGGTAGATGTCGGTCTGGTCCGGGTGATAGTTGTGATTGAAGGAGGTGAGGACGTTGTCGGTCAGGTCCTCGTGCTGGTAGTGCATACCGTCGTCCACTACCGCCACGTTGATGCCGGAGCCCGTGTAAGTTGGCCAGACCTCCTCGACGCGTATGTCTTGCCCAGCACTGTTGCGGAACTGGTCATTGTTCTTCAGGTGCCACTGGCAGCCGTAGAGCGGGTCGTTGATGCTGCTGCTGGTTGGGATGTTGGAGCATCGGTCTACAAAATAGGTGTAGGAGCCCTCTACGATTGCCCTAACGGTGTAACGTCCCGTCTCTGTGCCATCCTTGCCCGTCACCTTCAAGTAGTATGTGCCTGCGTCCAGTCTGCCTTGGAAGATAAATTTGTCGTCAAAGTGAATCGAATCGACCGGGGCCGGGAGATCGTTTTCATCGGTCAGGGCACCGCTGATATTAGTAACTTTGCTCACTCCGCCGACGGTCACGTAAGTGGTCTCAGTGAGAGTCAGGCTGAAGTAGTCCTCGTCGCCGGCCGGGTCTATGTTTCCGCCCGCCGCACCGCCGAGGGTCAGCGGCTGAGCGTCGGCGATGGCGCTGCCCGGCTCGGTGATGGCCGCAGCGTACACCGAATACGGCCCATCGGAACTACTTGCGAAAGAGCTAACCTTGACGTAGTACACCCCGGCGGCGAGGCTTTCCCGGATGAGAAAGTTCCTCCTGCCGCCAGGGAGATAGCCGTCATCGTTGGATGCTATCACCGTGCCGTTGCTCCTTTGCAGCTCACCAACGGTGTCTGGGTACCCGGAGGCGCGAATGGCAACTTCCGTTGTCTCGGAAAGCTCCAGCTTGAAATAGTCTTCGTCGTCTTCCGGGTCTATGGTGGCGCTCGCAGAGCCGTTGAGATTCAGAGTGGCAGCGTTGCTCCTGGACGTAGTGTCCGTGAACTCCCTGATTCGAAGGACATATGGTTCATCAGTAGATCCGAAGCCGGTTACCTTGATGTAGTACGTCCCGGACTGGAGTCTTTGCCACAGGAAGAAGTTGTCCGGGTTGGGCAGCACACCTCCTCTATCAATGATGTCGATGGACATGCCGTCACCGTCCAGCAACTCACCCAAGGTATCCAGGTCGCCTAAAGTATATATCCAGTAATCGGCTGTACTTGACACGCTAAAGCTGAAGTAGTCTTCATCGTCGGCGGGGTCAATGGCTCCCCACACTCTGGCGCCCGCGGTCACGCTTGTGGCTGCGGCGCGAGTGTTGCCGTGGTCCGCGGGGGTTGCGCTGGTTGTGGCCGACCAGGCGCCGTCGACATCGTCTTCGTCAACCGCGCGCACCTGCACGTCGTACTCCGTGCCGTTAGTCAGGCCAGTGACGGCGTAGGCCAGGCTGCCTCCGCCCTCTTTCCAGGCATCCTTCTCCACAGTCCAGTTGGAGTCCATCGTCTCATCCTCGCTGGTCTCGATGTAGCGCACGTCGTAAGCGGCGACGCCGGTGGTGATGCCGGTGGGAACGCTCCAGGAAACCAGCACGGCCCGGTCATCGGCGCGAACGGAATCGACTGCGGGAGCGGGCAAGGCCGGCGTCCCGACCTCTGTTGCGGACCAGGTCCCGTCTCCGTGGGAGTTTACCGCCCGTACCTCAACGTCGTACTGTGTCCCATTGTCCAGCATGGTTATGGTGTATTCCAGCGTACCGGATGTCCAAGCGTCGTCCACTACCGTCCAGTTGGCCTCAATCGTCTCATCCTCGCTGGTCTCGATGTGACGCACGTCGTAGGCCGTGATGCCGGTTTCGCCGGCGGGAGCGGTCCAGGCCACGGTAAGTGTGATATCGCCAGAAGTTACAGAATCGATGGTTGGCGCGGCAGGAGGAGTCTGCGCGCTGGCGTAGCTCAGGGCCAGCACTAGGCAGAGCAGGGCACATCCCGCCGCCGAGAGCAGTCTGGCCGGACTGAGCATCCTGGTCACGGGATAGATGACTGTGAAGAGACGTTAGCGTTCACGGGAACGGTTGGTCGCAACGCCCCGGGTACTCCCAGGCAACAATCACTTCGGGGTGGCATCTCTTCCCCAGTTGGGGCTGGAGATTTCCACACCGTCCTGCGCTGCCAGGGCGTTGGCGAGGTCCAGCGAGGGGAACCCTGGTTCAGTTTCAACGAAGAAGCCGTTGGCAACATAGCCCAACTCTGACACGCGGTCCATCTTGATCCCGTTGTTGGAGAAAAAGGCGTTCGTTTCCGCCTGGCTCCATTCAGAGCTGAGCACCAGCAGAACGCCGCCGGGAAGGGTCATCAGCGCGCCGGACTCCGAGCGAAAGACGGGCAAGGTATCACTCTTCGATTGCGCATCCGCACTCTTGACAACGTTAGTTCCATCCTCGTTGGCTGAAACGACGTCACGAGGCAGTCCGCCGGAGCCTTTCTCGACTACCAGGTCTGTCTGAAGCTTCACCGTCATGGTCCTGTCGCCGTCCTGCCAGGTGTAGGGGTCACCCTGGACAGGGCCGTCGGCGCCGGGGCCATCCTTCTGGGGAGAATCCGGATCAGCAACCGTTATAGGGTCCTGTTTCTTGGACGTTCCGAATGAGTCGACGGGCGCGAATTCAATCCCATCGCTAGCAGACGACGCGGGAGTTGGTGTTGACACGGAGTCACCCACTAGAGGAGTAGATACGCTGGCTGAGGGTTTCAGGAGTGGCGCTGTGGTCTCCGCGGGCGCTGCAGCGGGCTGGTCCGCCGGTGCAGACGATCCGCATCCGGCCATGACCGTCATCACGCTTGATCCAAGGGCAACTATGGTCAGCAGGACAACATGCTTTCTCATTTCACTCCACCTGTATGGCCCTAAGTACTATCTCTAAATTATATATAGTCCATGATACAGCCCCTATGTATACATGACGTGTACACATAGGCCGCCATCGTGACAATTACTGCGTATTTTCCGGCCTTCGGCTGGTGCAATCGGCCCAGCCTAGGCGATGATGCCCAATCCGCGGCGGATTCCCGAGCGGGGCGAACACGGGTCGGCCGCCTGTGTCGAGGAGGAAGATGGAGCACGTCGACGAGCGTGGTAGAGAGATAGATGTGCTGAGGGACCGGCTGTCCCGCTGCTCGCCGACTATTAGAGGAGTTGCCGCGCCAAGCAGGGGCGAATCCCGTGCTCAACACTTGCTCCTCCGAACCCATAACTACAAGAGTCCCAAGAACCGCACTTCCGCTGCGGTTTGCAGCATAGTAGGATACGTAAACACTACGTCGGTAGGGGGCAATCGTCTGGTCAACTCGCGCGTAGGCTTCGCTCCTCGTGGGATTGCTGCCTTCCAGCCGGACATTGGGTGAAGGAGATATGACATGAGAGTGTCCATGGCACATATTCGCGGGTTGTCAATCACTGTGTTGATGGCCGCTTCCCTGCTCATGGGCGCTGCGTGCGCAGAGGAGGCTACATCTACTCCCGCTCCTGCTCCCACCGCCACTGCCACTCCTGCTCCCACGCCCACACCTACACCCACCCCAAGTGCGGAAGATTACCTTGCGGCAGCGGGGGCGAATATTGGCGCCATGCAGACGGCAAAGTTCAGTATGGTTGACGAAACGGAAACGGGGGCGCCGTTCTTTGGGACGACTTTCAAGAGCATGGAAGCGGTCCTAAAAGCCCCAGACGGCCTCAGAATGCAGGTGAACGTGGTGGCTCCGGGTTTTGGTTTTGTGGAAATTGAGATGATAAAGGTTGGGGATCAGGCCTTCGTCAAACTTTCCAAAAACGCGCGGTGGTCCCCATTGCCCGTGGAGCAGGTGCCCTTCAACTTTGCAGGGTTGGGTATGGTTTTTGCCAATTTGCCTGCTACGGTACAGAACGTAGCAATGACAGGCCGGGAGACCGTGCTGGGAGCCCAGACCATTCGCATTGAAGGAGTCGTCGCGTCTGAGGCTCTGTTGGACCTCATCACGTCTGCGGATCCGGGTAATGAGGTGCTCCTGACCTTGTGGATTGACGAAAATGAGTTTGTTTTGCGTCAGGTGAGGCTCGTGGGCCAAATCTACAACGGCGACGCCCCGGAGACTAGCCGTCTTCTAACCATCGAAGACATTAACGTCCCCGTTGACATCGAGCTTCCGGATATAGCCTCCGGCCCGTGAGCGGCGTGAGGTCTGCCCTCAACCGCCTGGGCTCTTCCCAGGCCGTTGTATTGGGGATTCTCTGTCTGGGGGTATTTTCGACTGCGCTGGATCAGACCGTTGTGGTCACCGCCCTGCAGCGCGTCATGCTGGACCTGGAGCTCCCCCTTTCGGACCTGGATCAGGCGTCCTGGATCATAACCGCGTATCTGATCAGTTACACGGTGGCCATGGCATTGGCGGGGCGTCTGTCCGACGTCTACGGCCGCGTCAGGATGTTCCAGGCGGCGCTGGTTGTATTCGCCCTTGGATCGGCGTTGGTAGCGCTGGCGCCAAACATCGCTTGGATTGTGCCCGCCAGGGTGGTCCAGGCCATTGGCGGCGGCGCTACGGTACCCATAGGCATTGCAATGGCCGTGGCAGCCGTATCAACGGAGAAAAGGGGGATTGCAATAGGACTAGTGGCGGCCTCGGCTGAAGCCGGATCCGTTGTGGGGCCCCTCTACGGAGGAGCCATCATCGAATGGATTGGCTGGCGATGGATATTCTGGCTGGACGTACCCCAGAGCCTCTTTCTCATAGCGCTGATGGCCATCTTGCCAAACCGCGCCAATCCTGCTGCAAAGATGGACTACTTGGGGGCGTTGGCGCTTGGAGCGGCGCTCACAGTCCTAACTGTTGCACTGGCCCAAAGAAGCATCTTCACCGCGGAGTCCATCTACCCGTACCTGGCGTTGGCCGGAGCGGCTATCCTTATCGGCGTACTGATCACGGTGGAGAGACGGGTGGCCCAACCTCTGCTGGCTTCTTTCCTGTATACCTCCAGAACGTTCTTATCGTCCAACATTACCCAGTTTCTAGTGGGGATCGCATTGATCATGGCTTTGGTATGCGTGCCCCTCATGACCGGCACCGTCATGAGAAGGGAGACTTGGGAGAGCGCTCTTAGCCTGGTGCGCCTTACGGCCGCCATTCCGGTGGGGGCGTTGGTAGGAGGCTACATTCTTCGCTGGACGGGAGTGAGACAGGTGTGCATAACCGGCCTTGTGCTGATGGGAACGGGCTTGCTGTTCATGAGTGGGTGGGAGACGGATGTTGGGGAGCTCGGGCTAACCTTGCCTCTGGTGGCGGCAGGTTTTGGATTTGGCCTGGTCATCCCTCCGATAGGCGTTAGTGCTTTGAGCGCAGCGCCCAGTGATTATTGGGGAGCAGCGGCCTCATTGGTCACCGCGTCGCGAATGGTGGGGATGGCGCTGGGGCTGGCTGCCCTGTCCGCCTGGGGTATTGAGCGCTTCTACAGCCTGACCGCTGACGTGAGTCTTGGCGCGAACTTTGCGGAGACCGAGGCCATCCTGATAGAAGCCGGCGTCACCGTGTTCCAGAACCTCTTTCTGATCGCGGGGTTCTTGTCCCTGCTTGCAATTGTGCCGGCCCTGTTGATGAAGATGGAATACGTCAAGGAACCGGATAGTATTGCCTAAGGTTGTACTTGCCGGAGAGGGCAATAACGCCACCTAGGCAGAGGGAGGTGTCTGAGTACTATGTAGCCGCTCACCCACGGCGATCCAGGCTCAATGGACAGCGTACTCGCTCCCACTCGGGTGTGTCTACGCCAGGCCATTTAGCCTGGACCAGTTCTTGCGGGGCAGGTCATTAGTAGCCGGCTCCTGCTAAGCACACTCTTCCGGTGCTTAGGGCCCAGTTTCGGTGGTGGCAACCTCAACGAGACGAGCAAGCGCGTTCACCAGCCGCATCTGACGGGGCGTGTGGCATTGCACCGATAGCAGCCGAGGGCTCGCGACAACGACGGCCAGGCACTGCGCCCGGCTGGTCGCGACATTCAAGCGGTTGAGGCTGTAGAGGAACTCCAACCCACGAGGGGCCTCATCCGAGGAGCTCGTCGCCATTGAGTAAACCGAAATGGGCGCTTCCTGCCCTTGAAACTTGTCAACGGTGCCAACGCGATAGTTGGGAAGGCCGGCGCTAAGCGCTCTCACCTGGGCGTTGTACGGGGTTATCATTAGCACGTCCTGTGCCGTCAGCCGTTTCGTCTGACTACTGGCATCAGTCCACGTCGCGCCCGCGGCCAGTAGTTGGTCTAGCAGCTCAGCGATGGCGGCAGCTTCCTCCGGCGCATCACTGGAATGCCCTTCGTGGGGTACGGAGATGAACCGCATACCGACACCGGAAAGGGGCGGCCTGCCCTGCAGGGCGAGGAACTCGCGGCCAGGCTGGGAGTGCAGTCGCCCCTCATAGAAGACCTCAGAGGTATAGGCGCTGATTGTGGGATGCAAGCGCCAGGTGCCATCCAGGAAGATGCCAAGGTGATCCGGCATCACGCTTTCGCCGTTGAGGACGTGCGCCAATGCCGAACGCTCGGCCCCCGGCGGGTGGATACCCTGGAGTGGCTGGTCCAACTGCTGCGGGTCCCCAAGGAGCACAAGGTTTGCCGCGCACGGCGCGGCCGCGAGTGCGTCCGCAAGGGACATCTGGCCCGCCTCGTCGATAAAGAGCACATCAACGCTGTCGATCATCTCCTTGGCTGCCCAGAGCCAGCTGGTGCCGCCTACCACCTTGAGGGTTCCGTTAGCCAGCTGCTGCTGTGCGTCAGCAGTCGACTTTAATCGAACTGCCTTGTGGAAGGTTGGCTCTTCGGGGGTCCGCTGGCCGATGCGAACGGTAACGGCTCGCTCCCGGGCTACCTTGTCCACTTTGTCCAGTAGCTCACCGATGACTTTGTGGCTGTTGGCCGTTACTCCGACACGCTTCCCGGCCGCAACCAAGTCCACAATCATCTCTGCTCCAACCGAGCTCTTGCCGGAACCCGGCGGTCCCTGAAGTGCAAGGTAGCTGTGGTCGAGGGCAAGGACGAGCCGACGCGCCGCATGCTGCGGGCTTTCGCCTTGCTGGAGTGCGACTCCCTCCGGCGAACCGCTAACACGCGGCAGGCGGCGCATGAGTAGGTCACGCGCTGCCCTGAAATCGCCGTCTGCCTCACAGCCGTTCTTGATCACCCAGTCTGCGAGACACTGGAGGCTTTCCGGCTTAGGCCTGGGAGCCACGAGAGGAAGCTGGATGAGCGAGGTGGCGGCTATTGGCGGCGGGTTTTTTGTCCCAAGCCTCAATTCCAGCACGCATGCTTCGTCGTCAAGAGACTCCACTGTGCCAGCGGACATGTCGGTCACAGGATCACGGAGCGAGTCACCGACGCTGATCTTGTGCTCCTGGGGTGGGAAGCTGAAACGATAGATAGTAGAACGGGCCCTAGGGTTCGGATCGGGCCAGGAGTCCTTAAAGACTAGGCCGCTTAAGGCATCCGGCTCTCCTAGACGCTCTTCGTCGGTTAGTTCGTTCTTCAGGAGGAAATACCGCCACCAGATAGATTTTGCCTCCCGGCGGTGCCACAGTAACATTTGTGCTAACAGCCATCGCCCCCGCTGCTCTTCGGTCGCACTTTCCAGGTTATCGGGAACACCGGCCGTCAGCTGGTCTACCTTTTGCTTAACGGCCTTCAGGGCCTCGCTATCCTCAGTCTCTTCCGGCTCCTTCACACGTCCTCGCGGCAGCGTCTCGACCAGCTCACCTTCAAGCGCGGCTCGCTGGTCCTCTAGCCAGTTGCGGAGGAGCAGGGTAGAAACGCAGTCGTCACGGTTGTAGCCTTCTATCTCCCTCAGTACCTCGTCGCGCTTTTGGCCTTCCCCGAGCTCCAGCCACGTCTCGAACTGGACGATGCTGTCGCCGGCGTCACGCAGGTCGATTACTCGCTTAAAGCCATAGAGTGGCTCTAGTTTCTTGATAGAGTAGCTTTCTACCGAGGCCCGGATGCCCTGGCGCACGGCGCGATAAAGGTCGACGAAGACGCCGCCGCGGAGCAGTTGGTCCACTTCCGTTTCTCGGGTACCATAACGGCCGGCCAGCCGCTTCACCGCAGTGGGTTCATACGGTGCGTAGTGGTACACGTGCATGTTGGGGTCGGCAGCCAACCCCTCCATGACGCGGTCGATAAAATTCTCGAACATCCGGCGTTCGGCCCCGCCTGTTACGGTGCCGTCTTCGATGGCCCATAGCGCGTGAAAGGTCGGTTGCCCCGCATCGTCGACACGCCCAGGTTCGATAAAGCCAAACAGATAGTCGATGCCGTCGGCCTCAGCGGACCCAAAGAATGGGTCGCCTTCAATATCAAAGAAGAGGTCGCCGGCAGATGGTTCAGGGAGTATCAGCAATCCCAGGTCTGCGTCAAGCACGCCCTCGCGGTCACGGGCCTGGGGGATGCGCTCGGAGATGATCTGCTGCTGCCGTTCGCCACGCACCTGGATATTTGCCTGCGCCTGGATGCGGGACAGCGCATCCCGTCCAGCGCCGTCCAGAGGTTCGGGGAGCGGGAGCGACAGTTCTGCGAGCGCGGTCCTCGTAGTAACGTCTTTTGTGTGCAAGGCGCGCCGTTGGCGAGCACTCAGGTTCGCAACGAGCGCCAGATCGTCATCCCGTCGCCACTGCGCCGTGCATTTCTCACTCCAGCGGCAGATGTCGCAGTGTTCCACGGGCTCAGGCGTCGTTGCCACCGGGTAGGATGGTTCCGCGGCGCCCAAGTGTTGCTCGAAGTCTCGTGCCACCGAGCGATAGTATGCAGCGTAGTCTGCCACACGAAACGAGACCGTTTCACGCTGCACACCGCCGAGCGCCAGGTGCATCCGCTCGGGCGCAACGCCCTGAATCGCAGTCAGCATCTCCGAGTACATGCAGAGTTGCAGCACCGCAGAGGCCTTGGCGTGCCGCGCCAGCTTCGTGTCCCAGACTTCGTAGCTCCACGCACCCAAGTTGCTGGGACGCTCCACCCTGCGCAGGAAGTCGGCGTAACCAAGCCGGCGGCCATCGAAGAAGGTTGCCTGGTAGACAACGTCTGCCCCCGAGTGTAGCGCCTGCAATGTGGCATCGCGCCCGCTCTCGATGCGCGCTGCCGGGGAAGTATTCCCGGCCGGCTTGATTTCTTCCACGGTGATGCCGTCGGTAGCCAGGTCCTCGAGGAAACGGGCTTCGTGTTCATGCCCTTTTTGGGCGATCCGGTCTAGCACGGGGTCTGTACGCGCGGGCCTCATAATGTGACCTTCCGTGGCCGCTCGCTCAAGGTTGGCGAGGTGCCGGCACTCGAGAAAGCCCACGAGGTCCGTCGCCGAGTAGACCAGCTGCCCATTTAGCGTCTGCATTGTGTGCTCACAATTTCCTCGCTGGTGAGGTACAGATAGAGCGCCGAGGTTGAGTTCGTCTTCTTCAATCTGAACCGTCGCCCGCTGATGTCCAATTTCGGTGGTGGCTGCTGTTGATGGCGGATGAAGAGCCAAGCTTGGGTGCTCGGGACTTCGTACGTCACTGCTCTCTTATGCATATTCTACCTGGGGCAAACCTGATGACACTGCCCAAGGATAAATCGTTAACGTGCATCCCGAATCCCCAACGTAGGTCCTGCGCCATCTAGGTAGGGTTGCAATCTGGCCCGCATGACATCAAACCACATGGCCAGACCAGCCCATATACCGAAGGCACGGTAGTGTGATTCTATGTCGTTGTCAGACACAGGACGTCCGTTGTTGAGTTGTACACGGAACACGTCCCGTACGTTGGTGTCGATGGCAAGATAGCCAAAACGTCCGAGTAATTTGAGCATGTTCCCGGCGGCGTATGGTCCGAACCCTCGGAGCGCTTTAACACGACCGTAAAGGTCTTCAGGTGGCAGGTTGGGGGAGCGCCATGCCTCCGGGTTTAGTTCGCCATCCACTATAGCGTTCGCTAGCGCCCACAGGTTAGGTGCGCGGTAACCAAACCTAGTCAACTGTGCGAGCATCGCCACGTCTTTAAGGGCAATTTGCTGGGGCTGTGGGAACGTAAAGGAACTTCCTATCGGGATACCCAGTGCGGCC
The DNA here is from genome assembly GCA_965220215.1 of Dehalococcoidia bacterium. GTDB lineage: Bacteria > Chloroflexota > Dehalococcoidia > SHYD01 > SHYD01 > CBDDEI01. The sequence continues at coordinate 1,180,292 of OZ244809.1, read as the reverse complement.
AACTTCTGGCACATCAGGATGCTGGCGTTCCAAGTGGTGTTCGTGGTCGACAGTGTCTTGGCGAGATCTTCCCAGACGGTAGGCGAAACTAGGAACCGTCCAAGTTTGTGCCGAATGACCCACTCATATCCCGTGTCTCCACGGATGGCCTCGTGGAACTCCGCGATATCCTGCTCCAAGCTCAGCATAGTTCTAACTCGTCCCAAGAGTGCCTCTTCGCCTTCAGTGTCCAAAGATTGGCTGGACTCGGCAGTGATGTTGATGATGGCGTCATCCTCAGACGTTATCTCTAGCATAACCGCCTGTCCCTCAATCCACTCAGGTCGATAGAGAACGTTGGCTGCTTCATCATAGGCAAAGGGCGCCAGCCTATGCCAGCCATGGCTAAGGATAGTTCCCCTGAAGTTGAAGTCCTCAGGCGCCGCTAGCTGCAGTTCTTGTCTTATCATCGCCTATGCTCAGGGAAGGGCAGGATGCATCAGGCGTCGTAAGCTGGGGCGATAGTCCCAGAAAATCTTAGGAGTAATTGGAGCAACCAGCCCATGAGTTACCTGTAACTAGGAAACCTCAGCCCGCAGTTCCTGGAGCCGTTCCAGGATGGACCGGATCACACCGCTTTCGACCATGGCTTCCCAATGGCCGTCGCTAAACCGTTCGCCCCGCACGCAATACGTGAGCATCGCCCTTATCTCGCTTAGCGATGCCATCTTGATCGTGTCTGTCGCTTCGATCATCGAATCCTCTACTTTCGCCAAGTAGTCGTAGTCCGCCCAAGCTGGCTGTTCCGCCTTTTCGAAGAACTCCCTAACCGCCGCGTTGTACTCGGGCCAAGGAACGTGGGTTGACCCGTCAGGCAGCTTCTCCCCGCCCTTCCACTGATCAACCGGCTTGAAGCCTGGCGCGTAGAGCCGCGGCAGAAACGCCAATAGCTCGTCAATGTCGCTGGCAGTCGGAAGCTGTCCTTCCATGCTCGTCTCCTACTCTACTAGGGTCGTACTGCTGGCGTTCGGCTGAAACGCCCTGCCCTTCATCGAGGACAAACCCGTGCTGTTCCGCGGTCGTTCGGCGTTATCTCACCGCCCCAGCATCAACGTCGGCGCTCGGCACACGGCGGATAAACCGATGCTGCCGCCCGCCGGGGCAGCCTGACCAGACAGCCAGGCGCCACTCTTGCGCTACTTCTAGGACTCTGCTAGAAGCAGTATACTAGCTGCCAACACAACGTATTTTATATCGAGCGGGACAATCCCCCTGTCAGAAAGGGAGTGGGCCATACGCACCGGCATCGCCACCAATTCTATCTCAGGCAGCCTAAGCGAAAAGCTTGAAGCCATCGCTGCCGCAGTTTTGATAGGATAGTGTGCACCCAACAGAGGTGCAGGTGAGAGAGCTGGTTGGCGTGAATGGCTGCTCAGAGGAGATGTTGACAACATGAACGAGCCAGAGCGACGGATTGAGGTCAACGACGTATGGAAGGTCTTCGGCGACAAGCCGGAGCGGCTCTTCCAGCCGGAGTACTTAGAGATGAGCCGCGCAGAGCTCCAGGAGCATCTGGGCTTAGTGGTGGGACTACGGAACATCTCGTTCCAGGTGGACGCCGGGCAGATATTCGTCGTCATGGGGTTGTCCGGCAGCGGCAAGTCGACCCTGGTGCGCTGTCTCACCCGGCTCATGGAAGCTACGAGCGGGCAGATACGCTTCGACGGCGAGGATATCTGCACATACTCACCGGCGCAGCTGATGCAGTTCCGCCGGACCAAGGTCGCCATGGTTTTCCAACACTATGGTCTTCTCCCTCACCGTCACGTATTGGATAACGTGGCATACGGCCTAGAGATTCAGGGCATGGACAAGGCGGAGAGGTACAAGGCTGCTGAGAAGGCCATTGAGACCGTGGGACTTAAGGGCTGGGAGACCTACTATCCGAGTGAGATGAGCGGCGGGATGCAGCAGCGGGTCGGCCTGGCAAGGGCGCTGGCCGTGGACTCCGACGTGATACTCATGGACGAGCCGTTCAGCGGCTTGGACCCTCTCATACGTAGGGAGATGCAGGATGAGCTCGTCTCCATTCAGTCGGCGCTTCGGAAGACCATTGTGTTCATCACGCACGACTTAAACGAAGCCCTCAAAATAGGCGATCGCATTGCGATCATGCGGGACGGGGAGATCATCCAAGAGGGTTCGCCGGAGGAGGTTGTAACCCTGCCGACCGACGACTACGTGACCGAGTTCGTGAGAGACGTGTCGAAGGCAAAGGTAATCCGGGCTAAGGGGATCATGCGGGAGCCCGACGTGGTCGTGTACGAATGGCAGAATCCCCGTGTGGCGTTGCACGTCATGCTGAATCACGACGTCGGCGCGGCGTTCCTGATAGCGCGGGACACCATCCTGCGGGGGATTCTCACGCGGGAGCGGGCCAGTGAACTGGTTTCAGAGGGGAAGGAATCGTTGGTAGGCACGCAAGTCGTCGAGGCGGTGACCACAGACCCTGATGACTATATTGAGTCTATAATCCCGAAAGCGGCCGAAACCGAGTATCCGATCGCGGTGGTTGGCGACAACGGGAGCCTGTTGGGGGAGATCCCCCGGGGCGTCCTGCTCACAGGCATGGCCGATGGCAGTTAGGAGGTCTGACATGGCCGAAACCCAGAATACGCAATCCAGTATCGAGACTTGGGCACAGCAGGTCACGTCCGGAGTTGGCTCGCCCATTTACCGCTTGGTAGCGGGGCTGATTGTGGTGGTGGCCGTCCTTGTGGCGAGCGTCTTGGTCTGGGGCCCGGAGATGGGTTTCCCGACTACCGTATCCACCACCACATCCGGCGCGGTTACCCTTGATAGATCGATTCGAGACGTCGCCAGCAGAACCATCGACGACTCGGTGGACTGGATTACCAAGGAGGCTTCCTGGCTATTCGACGGGCCGAGTACGGCAGTCACCTATGCGCTGGTCTATATCGAAAGGGCCTTGAAGTGGCTGCCCTGGCCGGCCGTCGTGGTGGGCCTTGCGCTGCTTTCCTTTGTGGCGGGTCGATGGAGCCTGCTGATCTTCACGGCCCTGGCCCTGCTCTTCATCGGCTTCATGGGCCTTTGGGAGAACATGATAGAAACCATAGCGCTCATGGTAGTGGCGGTGATCGTCGCAGTGTCGATCGGGCTTCCGCTGGGCGTCTTGGCCGCTCGCAACCAGACGGCGGACTACGTGTTGCGTCCCATCCTGGACGCGATGCAGACCATGCCCAGTTTCGTCTACCTACTGCCGGGTGTGCTCTTCTTTGGATTGGGGGACCCGGCGGGCATCTTCGCCACCATCATCTACGCGGTCGCGCCGACGATACGGCTGACTAACCTTGGGCTACGCCAGGTTTCCGCCGAGACCGTTGAAGCCGCCCGGTCCTTCGGGGCATCATACTGGCAGGTGCTGTCCAAAGTTCAGGTACCTATGGCTCTCCCCACGATCATGGCCGGCATTAACCAGACTACGATGCTGGCTCTGGCAATGGTGACCATCGCGAGCATGGTGGCCGCGGGTGGACTGGGAGATAACGTGCTGCGGGCGCTGCAGAAGAACCAGCCTGGTAATGGGGCAATTGCAGGGCTTGCCATCGTGTTCCTCGCCATAATAATAGACCGCTTGACCCAGGCCTTGGCCAGGAGTGGAAGAAGAGAAACGAGTGTGGGCTAACTGCCGGCGTCGCTTGACTGTACGTCTCGCAATATTTGTGCCACAATCGTGCCAGGCGCGAATCGTCGGAATGGGAGAGTACCCGGCATTGCAGCCAACAAACAATCAGGAGGTGCACAATTGATAACTAGGATCAGACTACTACTCCTTGTAGTAGCGATGGTGGCCGCCATGGCCCTCTCCGCCTGCGACATACTTGCCGGGCCGAAGGAGCCTATAGTCTTCAGCGACCTGAACTGGGCAAGCGCCCAAGTCCAGAATCGCGTTGCTCAGTACATCGTAGAGAAGGGGTACGGTTACCCTACGGACGTGGTATTCGGCGCAACGCTACCCCTCTTCCAGGGCTTGCGCAAGGGTGACACCCACGTAACTATGGAGATCTGGCTGCCTAACCAAGACGAAGCTTGGGCGGAGGCCCTAGCCGCCAACGAGGTGGTTCCCCTGGGCGAAAGTCTGGGCAAGGACTGGCAGTCGGCTTTCACTATCCCGGCCTATCTGCAGAAGGAATATCCTGATCTGGATAGCGTTGAAGACCTGAAGGATGAGAAGTATTCGAAGCTCTTTGCGACTGCAGAGACCGACGGCAAGGCGCGCCTGGTGTCTTGCGTAATCGGCTGGGCATGTGAAGAAGTGAACGCGAAGCAGATCGAGAGCTACGGGTTGACCGACTACGTTCATGTGCTCAACCCTGGAGACGGGGCGGCGGCCAACGCCGATCTGTACGGCGCCTTTGAAAAGGGTGAGCCTTGGCTTGGCTATCAGTGGGGCACTAATGACCCAGCCCTACTCCTGGACCTGGTGCGGCTCAAAGAGCCCGCTTATAGCGATGAGTGTTGGGAGAGCACCAAGGCATGCGCCTACGAAGATGCAACGATCTTGATAGCGGTGCACCCAGAGCTACCGGAGAGGGCTCCGGAAGTCGTGGCTATGCTTGAGGCGTGGGGCTTCAACATCGACGTCTATAAGGAAGTCGCCGCCTGGCAAAGCGACAACCCGGACGCGAGCGCGAATGACGCCGCTCTTTGGTGGCTCAAGAGCCAGCCCAACGTCTGGTCGAACTGGGTTACCGGCGATGCTGCTAGCTCCATCAATGCCGCCCTCAGCGCCAACGAAGTCGCTGACGGCTGGCCGACGGAGTAGCTCACTCTCCCCCAATATCGGCTAGAACATATCCAGACTATTGGATATCTAAGCCACTGCCCCGCTCTAACAGGCGGGGCAGTGGCTTAGAGAAAGCCCCTCGGATATCGAGCCCCGTACCCCCTTGGCCCATCATTTGGGTACCTTTGGGCGTCCCCCTCTAGTTGATCAGTGGCATAACATCCCAATCTACCGCGAGAGAAGCTACGGGCTGCTGGGAAAAAGCATCAAAGTCTGCTCGGCGCTAAGCCAGCGCTAGATTGCGCAGCTTTACCGGTAGAGTGTTACCGCCACTGCGAAGTGGTCCGAGGCTAGGCTGGTGGGGATAGAAAAGTCCCGCGCCTTCAAGTTGGGGCTGGCCCAAATGTAATCAATGCGGCGCCAGGGACCGTCTGTGGGAAAGGTAAAGCCGTCCCCCGTTGCTCCAGAGGCGACAAAGGTATCGTTAAGGCCAGCGCCGGCTATCAGCAGCATCTCCGGGTGATCGGGGTGGGCGTTGAAGTCTCCAATCAAGACGGTAGCCCGGTCGCTGCCAGCAGCCTCCAGTACCGCCCGCGCTTGCGAAACCCTGATCGCTGAGTCGTCCTCGTCGTCGTGGAAGTGAGAAGCTACTACAGTGAGCGCCTCTCCGCCACCCACATCGACCTCCGCTACCAGGAACGCCCGGTCGAGGCGTAGTACGCCGTTGTTTGGCATCTCATGGTTCTGGAACCCTGTAATAGGGCGTTTGCTGAGGACTGCGTTGCCCCACACTGAATCGGTTGCCGGACCCCACGCGTAGTTCATTTCGAGACGCTGTGAGAGCCATACCAGCATATCGACAGAACCGTTGATGACCCAGCCTCTCGACACCTCTTGCAACGCGATGATATCCGGGTCTTCGGCCTCTATGACCCTGGCCAGGTTCTCCATTCCGTGGCTTCCATAAACGTCGAATCCCTGGTGGAGGTTGTAGGACATGACCTTAACAGGGAATCCTGCGCCCGGAGTTGGCTGCACGTCCTTCCACATAGCCAGATAGACCAATGGGAGTAACAGCAGGAGCAGCGCAGGGATGCTGGCCGCCCTGGTTACCGGCGCTCCAACCGAGTGGTTAGCTAAACTGGCCCAAAGCGCCGCTAGACCAATCAACAGTGCAGTTAGGGGGAGCACGGCCTCCTTTGGCACCAAGACGTTGGTATCGTAGTTTGCGTAGTAGATGAAGAGCAACATCAGCATAACTATCATGCTAACGCCCATCCAAATCGAAATACCGCGGTTCGAATGTTCGACGATGGGTTCGCGTGCCGCCTTGACGACGGACACCAAGGAGACTGCAATGACGACCTGGCCGGCTAGCACTACTAAGGCCGCCGCCAAGCCAGACTGCTCGACTGTCACCATCGCGATCAGCAGCCCTCCGAGCAGCGCCAGTACTGGCCAGGATGGGTGTCTGCCCATCTCGTCAGCTCCACAGCGATTGCAATTCCAATGAGGTTGGCTGTAAGAATCCAAGCGTACACTGCGGGTTGTGGCCAGCCAATGAGCACGGTCTGTTGGGCAACGTTCTGAAACAGTAGGAACTGCAATGCCAGCGCCGGGCCAAAGGCCAAATAGGACAAGGCTGAGGCAGCGGGCCCTTGTTCCTGCTCTTGGCTCCTATGCGATGCGAGTTGCCACAGAAGGAACCCTTGGGTGGCAACCAAACCAAAAACAACGCTGTATCCCGCAACTCCTTGCACCCAGGAGAGGTCGATGGTGCCGAAGATGCCCTTGACCGCGGTATCGGCGGAAACGCCCACCAAGAAGGCGATCACGGCATGCGCGGCGCTGCCATGGCCCCTCGGCGTTCGGAGCGACCGAAACAGGAGCGACAAGGACCACAGGAACAGCACCGTACCGGCGATGGAGAGGCCGAGGTCCACGGGAAGAGATAAGACGAGCTTCTCGGCCAGCCATACCAGCGATAGACTACCAACGACTATTGGTAAGGCATTCCGGAACCCGAGAATTCGGCGCACTAGGGGCTCCAGCAATCCGCACAGGAACACGGCCAGACCCATGACGCCCACCAAAATCGAGCTGATGTCCTGGATCTGAGTCAGGTAGACCGCCATCCCCACGAAGAGCATCCGCATCAGCTGGAGGCCAAACAGCACCGTCAGAGCGCCCAACAACAGCGCCGCCACAGATGCCCAGGTAGAGTTGGATACTTCGCTCCGACGTCCCACAGCTCACCCCCTCGAGATTGCTAGACACATTAGCAGCTTACTTCCAGCATAGCCAACTACTAGCAGGGTCCGCTGAGACGTGCGTGGCGCGGGCTCCATCTTGGAACCCCTCGCGCACATTTGCCGCGGCCTGGGCGTGGCGCACCATTCAGAAGACAACTGAGGAGATAAGGTATCCGGACAAGCCTCCCCGCCCGCTAATGACCAGTTCACCTTACTTTATCTGCCCATCAAAAACGCTACTAAGGAAAGGAGGAGGTCTGATGACCCCCTCTTTACACAATGCTTGTCTCGCCTGCGCCCTAGCCCGGCACCAGGAACACGTAGGTGGCGCTCCACGGCAGCGGGTCGCCGTCGCCCTGAATCCGCGGCCGCACCCGCCAGTAGTAGATCTCGCCGGCCTCTAGGGGGAAGGCATCCGGTACCACGTAGCTGTTGGCCGGGCTGCTCGCTCCGCCATGAATGTACTCACTGTAGAGGAATGCGTTCGGCCCGAACTCGTAGTCCTTGCTTACCTGCACCTCGTAGTAGAACACGGCGGTGTTGGAGTTCGCCCAGGTCAACGTCGGGGTGAGGGTGCGCACCTCCCCAAATAGCTGCGGCGCCACGGAGGATGGCCGCTTGGCTAGGTCGCGCCGCCTTAACGCCCTCATATAAGCCGGAGTTGTGGTGGTCTGCCAAACGTGATGAAGCAGCCAGCGGGGTATGACCTCTGCTGGCGCCTTCTGCCGTCGTCATTGCGGACACCGGCGATTCTCGGGTTATCACCGTACTCCAAGTAAGCGAGACCCCTTCTCATATCTGCCTCCAACCACCACCGGTGCCAGTCAATCTCATCCGCCACCAGGCTGTCGAAGGCAACCTCTTGCCCCTCATACTTCTGAAACAGGTGCTCGCCGATCTTTTCTGAGTGTTCGCTTGCAATGTCCAATCCCGGGAAGACAAGCTGGTCGGGGTCGAGCCTATCCGTATAACGAAACTCCCCGGTTGGTGAGGCTGTGCGCATCGCTCGCTTCATCGCCTCCATACCCTTCGGACTGTGTGTCCCGAAGACCAAGTGATACGCTGGCTGATTCTGGATGTTTATCATCTCGAAACTCGTGCCTCGCCACCCGATCTCCCGGAGAGCAGCCTCATACTCTCGAACCAAGAACGTTGAGCGCTCACGGCCCATCAAGTCGATGGCTGGCTTCCATCTCGGCCCGCCGTAGAGCCTGTTGGCAGTCACGTGTTTGGACGGGTCTGGGAGAATCCACTGCACGAACTCGTTGTAGTTCAGATTGATAAGTACATCCATTCGCTCAAACGACGAGAGCCTTTCGAGCAGTTCCATGGAAAATCCAGCAGGACCGAATGGGTCTATAAATGCAAGCGTGGGAGGCATCGGCTCCGCATGAGCCGGGATGTCATCCATGAGACGAGTCATGATCTCTTCGAACTCACCGTGCCTGACTTTGATTGTAATGGTGCTCAACCAAGAACTTTCACGGATCTTGCGTTCGAGATTATGATAATAATCTGGATCCTTCTCGACGAAGAGGAAGTCAATATTCTTGCCCTCTCCGGAGAAATTCTCAAACTGCCGATGCCGCTCAACGGCACGTAATGCTATGAAGGGAGAACCTGGCTCGCCGCCCTCATACTCTCCAGGTCCCGCAAAGCCGTCGATGTATCGCAAAGATCTATGGGCACTGCCGAGTATTGGGAACCACTCGTCCAAGTAGTACTGAAGGATGTGATGCTTTGCTCTGGTGTGCGGCTGAATCGCTGGAAGTGTCGACATCAAGCGTCGTTCTCTGCCGAGATCTGTCCAGACGCACCTAGGGCGCCGACCAGATTCGGAGCCGTAGACCCAGGCTTGGGCATCTCGTTCCAGGTACGGCCTTCGAGCTCACGCCCGCCCGCCTTGCTGTATCGTCCGCCCCATTGCTTAAAGAAGAATGGAACCCCTGCATCAAGGCAGTCGTCACGAATGCGTATGGCCCACTCAGTATTCATGGGCCTTGCCCTATGCCCGCTCTCGCCACCCACAATCACCCACTGGACATGCTTTAGGTGGCCGCCCAACGCGACCGCCTTGAGCAGCGGCTCAACGGACAGGAAGCGCACCTTTGCCTGAATCTCTGACAAGAGTGGAATGCGTCGGTCGGCCCAGTACTGATTCTCGACCGATACCCCCGCCCAGACGTGATCGGGCCAGTCTGGGCCTTTGCCCCATTCAACGTACTGAAGCATCCGTTCGGGACGCTTGGTGAGCACCTGGTATATGTGCTGATCGTACTTGGCCATCCGGAGGAACACCTCTCGTATGAAGTCGAAAGGTACCTCATCGTGAAAGAGGTCGCTCATGCTGTTGACGAACACGCGCCGCGATGACTTCCATTTTTCGGGAGCGCCGAGTCTGTCGTAGTGGAGTTTGATTGTAGTCTTCCCCGGAAGATACGGACCTCCGCGCTTGAACCTCAACGTAATACCTTCCGCGTAGCAGTAGGCGCACCCAGGGCTGATCTTGGTGCAGCCCGTGACGGGGTTCCAGGTAGCGTCCGTCCATTCGATCGCGCTATTATCTGACATTCTGCCGTCTCCAGTAGTATTTTAGTAGATTATAGCACATTAGTACGGTTTTCAAGCGGTCTTAAGTCTCATTCCAACGCGTCAGGCGAGTCTAGGTAACATGTGGACATTAGATTTGCAGTGGTGCCCTGCTGCGGAGGTAGAGAGGCTCAACGTCGGCGCCCGTGTCGGCGTCCGTAAGCGTCGTCCCGTCCGTGTTCTGATAGGCCTTAGTACCGTCACCGTCCGCCGTGGCCTCGATGGTGATCTGGGTCACGGTGTTGGCCACGGCGACCGTGTAGTCCGTCACCGTGCTGCTGAACGTCGGGGAGAGCGTCCCCGGAGTCACCGTCAGCGCGCTTAGGGCGGCCTCCGTCGCGGTATGGGCGCGGGCCAGGTTTAGCGATGCAATTGAGGGTGCGAGGGCGGCAAGCAGGCCAACAACGGCAAAGAGGCCCAGCGCGGCAACCGTACTCGTGCGGGTTCTTTTAGGCATGGGGTAACGTCACACTCCTATCTTTGGGGAGTAGCCGGGCCAACACCCGTCCTACTTTCCCTGCTAGTGAAGGAGGGTCGAGCAGCCTCAGCAGGGAAGGGCAGTGCAGTGCTTGCTTAGGAGGGTTAGGCTGTTTTGGTGCCTAGTAATCATGGGTTAGAATTCGGTTACAAGATGAGGCCCGTACCCCGCGTCGGATACGACCAGTGTGTGCTTCCATACTACTACATCTGGGGCTCGCTCGTAAGGCAATACTTAATAGGCCATATTTTTAGTGAATTACGGCAACAATACTACGCATCGCGTCGATGATAGTCAACGGGATTTTCTGGGGAAAAACGGGCAACCGCCGCCCGCGCGGCGACGCGATTCGTAGCAGGTTTGGGCGCTGCTGCCATGCTGTTGGGCAACAAAAAAGCGGGAGGCATTTTGGAGTATGCGCCTCCCGCTCGTCTGTTTTATTTAGCTAGTTCAAGGGTGTCAGGGCTAGATCAACCCGTTAGGCCATGCTAGCTCCACACTATGGTCTGACGGCGATGACCTCCACTTGGACCACCATGTCTCCTGGCAGGTCAGCTTCAAGGACGTGCCAGGCGGGGCGGTCGTTGGGGTCGGGGAAAAACGCCTGCAAAGGTGCATTCAGGGCGTCACGGGCGGCCTGACCCTTGTGCCAGACAAACATGTGCCCGATGTCGGAGAGGGAAAGCCCTGCGGCTTCCATCAGGCGCCGGGTGTTTGCCAACGCGAGCTCCGCCTGCATGTTGGGGTCTTTGGGGGTGTCGTCGGTGACCGGGTCGCGGCCCATGGTTCCAGCTGAGTGCACCAGGTTCCCGATGGCTATGCCCAGGGGAAGCGAGTTCGACAGCCCATCGATGCCGCCATGCCGCGGGCCGTGCATGGTGAAGTTCACGCGCATCCCGCCCACAACGCCCATGGCCTCCGAAGTGATCTCGATACCGTCAGGCATGTTTCGAATAACCGAGTGGCGGTTTGGCCGGTCACCCAACATCGGGAAGAGTCTTGCGAAGGGCGTATTCTGGACATCACGTGAGCTGTGGTCGCGATACCAGGACAATATATGGGCGACGCTATCGGTGTTGGTGCCGGCTGCTTCCAGCGCTGCCTGCAGTCGTCCGTGCAGACTCTCGGCCTGGTCTGGGGTGGAGGCTCCGCTATCGCCCTGGAGCGAGCCCGTTGCGAACCAATCTCCCTTGATGGAGATGGTGGGATAGGCATCGTCGAGGGTTGCGCCGGGGATGCTGATGCTGCGACGCGCATCACTACTCTGCTTCGCGGCAATCTCGACCTGCAGAAGCTGACCGGGCGGGAGGTCTGCTGCTGCCACGAACGTGGCCGCAGGCCGGCTGTCCGGATTCGGGAACATCTCCATCCAGGGTTTCTTTACTGAATCTTGTGCGCTCCAGTCCTTGAGCCAGACCCACACCCGGACAATATCGTCTGTGCTGAAGCCGGAGCTCTCGACCACTGCCTTCACGTTCATGAAGGTTTGAGCCGCCTGCTGGTCTGCGCCCTGCGCCAGTTGGCCCGTGGCTGGGTCCTGGCCCGTGCAAGCGCCGGAGAATAGATAGTCGCCGAGCTTAGTTGCAGCGGGTGAGCCCCACGGATCGCGCTCGGCAGAGGTGTCTGAAAGCTGATAACACTGACGGCGTTGCGGCATGACTTGCTCCTCCACGATTGATTTCGGATCATATCCTACAGGCTAGCTGCGGAGAAGTCTACGAAGCTGAAGCCCTAAAGCAGGGCGCTGGTGCGGCACTGGTACTGGCAGAGTGTGGGGGACTAGTACGACCGCGAGTAGACAGTGGTTGCCCGCTGCTATTGTGGACTCCATAGATGCCGGTATATACGATGGCGGAAACTGAGTGTTAAGGTATTACTTGAAGAGACTTACAGGGTTTTAATATAGTAGTATGAACAAATCGCTGCCCGAAGCATTGAAGAGGACATGAGGGTAGATAAGACATACCGATGTCATCGGGCGCGGAACGTGCCAATTGTGGTGAAGCAGAATCTTGGATAGCAATTATAAAGGAGCAGGCCCTAATGGAAGCTAACACTTGGACGGTTGACGATATCAAGGATTTGACATTAGAGGGCGAACAGAAAGCCGGGACATTGGTCGTAAAGGCCACGGGCCGCGTCGACGGCAGCAACGCCAGTCAACTCCAGAGTGCCCTGCAAACCGTCTTGGAAGGGAGCAACAGCGCCATGGTCTTGGACATGGCGAATCTGTCCTACATCAGCAGCGCAGGGCTCAGGGTCATACTTCTAGTGGCCAAGCAGCTACAGAGTAAGTCTGCGAAATTTGCAGTGTGCTCGCTCCCGGGCCCCATTAGCGAGGTGTTCCAGATTAGCGGCTTCGACAAGATCATCCCGACTTACGCCGCGCAGGACGACGCGCTTTCCGCTGTCAAGTAATAACTGGGATACGCGCCGCGCCGCCGCCCCCTCCACATGACGACCCCGCCTTGTTCGAAGCGGTACGAATAATCGCGAGGCAACCGGGCGTAGCCGAACCTGACAACGAGACCGACGATTCAAGTCCCCGCCCGCTTGTCTAGTGACTAAGGCGAGCACGACAGAGGCTTGGGACTACATAATCAGCTAGCAAAGCGAGTTATCAAAGCATGACGACCCAACAGCCATACAAGATACTCGTAGTTGACGACGAACCGGACGTAGAGCCACTGGTGCTGCAGCGTATGCGGCGCAAAATCCGGGACGGCAGCTACTCATTCGTCTTTGCACAGAACGGTATAGAGGCCTTGGCGCGGCTACATGAAGATAAAGAGATCGCAATGGTGCTCTCCGATATTAATATGCCCCAGATGGACGGCCTTACGCTGCTTCAACAGATACCTAAAGTGGACCCTGACTTACGTGCGGTTATTATCTCGGCATACGGAGACATGAAGAACATTCGCACGGCGATGAACCGTGGGGCGTTTGACTTTGTCACCAAACCCATTGACTTCGAGGACCTTGAAGTCACCATCGAACGGACGCTGAGCAACATAGCTGAGTGGCGTGATGCGCTCGAGTCTAGGGACAAGCTGGTCGCCCTGCAGAACGAGCTCGATGTGGCCAGCAGTATGCAGCAGTCTATCCTTCCAACCCAGTTCCCCAAGGGGCCCAACTACGAGGTATTCGGCAGCATGAAAGCCGCGCGCAGCGTGGGCGGCGATTTCTTCGACATTATGCGCTTGGAGAACGGACGAATCGGTTTGGCTATCGCAGACGTTTCCGGCAAGGGGGTGGCCGCTGCCCTCTTCATGATGTCCTCTCGCACCCTACTAAAAGGCGCGGCCATCGGTGCCCGTGACCCCGGCGCCGTGTTGCGCGAGGTCAACAACTTGCTCAATGAGGACAACGAAGCCGCTATGTTCGTCACTACCTTTTATGCGGTGTATGATCCGGCGAACGGAGAGTTGACTTATGCCAACGGGGGACACAACTCGCCGCTCATCGTTCACTCAGATGGAAAAGCGGACTTCCTCCCCTTGACCGATGGCATCGCCCTCGGCCTGATGCCCGACCTTGAGTACCAGCAGAACAACCTCACCCTCTCTCCCGGTGACACCGTAGTGCTGTACACCGACGGAGTTACCGAGGCGATGAACGGCGAGGACGAAGAGTTTGGGAATGACCGCCTACGAGTGGTCTTTGCAGCGGCCCCCCCGACAAATGCAGAAGAGGCCAACGATGGAGTCCTCCAAGCAGTGGACGCTTTCGTCGTCGGCACCCCTCAGTCCGACGATATTACCTGCCTAACAATCTGCCGAGGTGAGTTCGGAGCATGAGTGCGAGGCTGTCGCTGAAGGTCGCAACCAAGCGTGACGAACTGGAAACCGTCGTCGCTGCCATGGAAGGCCTAGCAGAGCAGGAGGAATGGCCTCCCGATTTCGTCTTCCGGGTGAACATGGCGCTCGAAGAAATGGTGCTCAACGTCATGGATTACGGGTACAGCGAAGGTCTCCACGAGTTTGACGTGACCCTTATTTCGGAGGCCGACACACTTACTATTGAGATTGTGGACGATGGCCGACCCTTCGACCCACTGAACGACGTTCCCGAACCAGACTTGGATGCGCCGGTCGGAGAGCGGAAGGTGGGCGGCCTCGGCGTCCATCTGGTACGCACGATGATGGACGAGGTGCACTATCGGCGTGAGGAGGATAGGAACCACCTGACCTTGGTCGCCCGCAGGGCAAAATGAAGCGCATCCCTCGTCCGCCCATGGCCTCCCCCTTCTCGCAGCGGGCCGTTCTGCCCGTGCTACTCGTAGCCCTCATCGCAGCCGTCAATCTTGCGTGCACTTCCTCAGACAATCCCGAAGTTCCCGTTACTAACCCATCGGCCGCGCCTGAGAATGGGCAGACTGGCGGCTCTACTTCAGTACCAGGCGTTTCAGACGATCGCGTCCTCTTCGGCCAATCCGCCGCCTTCAGTGGTCCCGCCCAGGAGTTGGGCAGGAATATGCGGCTGGGTATCGAGGCGGCGTTCCAAGAAGTGAACAAGAGTGGCGGCGTCCATGGCCGGCAGTTGGAGCTCAGTTCCTTAGACGACGCCTACGAACCAGAAGCCGCCATCACCAACACCCTCCAACTGATCGAGGAGGGGGCCTTCGCGCTGATTGGTGAGGTGGGCACGCCTACGTCGCGCTCCGCCACTCCCGTTGCTGCGGAGGCAAACGTTCCCTTCATCGCTCCGTTCACCGGCGCCGAATTCCTGCGCGATCCCAAGTGGGACAACATACTCAACCTGCGCGCCTCCTACTACCAGGAGACGGAGGAGATGGTTGCCCGCCTTACTGAAGACCTTGGCATATATCGTATCGCGGTGATGTATCAGGACGACTCCTACGGCCGCGCCGGGTATAGGGGAGTGCGGCTTGCGCTGGATAAGCGCGGCTTGGAACCGGTGTCCATCGGGTTGTACCCGCGCAACACAACGGCCGTGAAGACCGCTCTACTGGACCTGAGCGATGGATCGCCGGAGGCTATCATCATGATCGGGGCCTATCAGCCGGTGGCGGAGCTGATCACGTGGGCGCGGCACTTGGGCATGGATCCGGTCTTCCTGACTGTTTCCTTTGTAGGCAGCAATGCACTGGCGGAGGAACTCGGTTCCGATGGCGCCGGTGTCTATGTCACCCAAGTGGTGCCCTTTCCGACAGACGATTCCCTCCCAGTCACTGACGCCTACCTTGAGGCCTTGGCGGACTACGACGCCACCGCCATCCCCGGCTTCGTCTCCTTTGAGGGATACTTGGCGGGCCGCTTGGCTATCGCTGGTCTTGAGGGCTGCGGCAGGGAGGTCAACCGCGCCTGCTTCCTGGACAGCCTGCGCCGCGCCGACGTCGTCGACATCAATGGGTTTGAACTACGATACGGCTCCGGCGATAACCAAGGCTCTGACAAAGTATTCCTGACTACTATCGGCCCCGACGGCAACTATCAGTCCGTCGGCAGCTTGCAGGACGCGCGATAATGCAAGCCCGATTGAAGAGCCTGCTGGAGCTGCGCAACCGTATCTCCACGCAACTCTACCTGGCAATCGGGGGCGGTGTCGTTATGACTCTGACCGCGAGCTTGGTGGGCTGGTTTTCCTTCAACCAGGTGGGCGAAGCCCAAGGTCGCGTAAACGAAAACAGCGTTCCAGAGTTGGTGGCCGCTTTCGGAGTCGCACAGCACAGCGGTACCCTGGTGGTTGCGGCCCCCCGCCTGACGACGGCCGTAACTCCTGAAGAGCTTGCTCTGGCCGACGCCGAAATCACCGAAGCGCACCAGGCCTTGGAGGAAGAGCTGGCCATTTTGGGACAGGATCAAGGGTACGACGAAGACTTCGAACGTATCCAAGCCAACGCCAACGAGCTATTCAGTAACATCCAGGCCATCGAGGACGAGAGGGCAGAGATCTTCGACCTGAGAGCCCGCTCTGGAGCACTGCGAACGGAGCTTGAGGAGGAACTACTCACCCGCTTGGACAACTTGCTGGTTCCAGCCGTAGACGATCAGCTCTTTTACACGATGACCGGCTACCGCTCCCGCGACGACTCCCAAGCCAAGCGCACGGATCATTTCTCTGAGATAGAACTCGACCGCTACCGCCACCTTGCAGACTTACACGCAGACGCCAGCATCGCTGCGCACCTCTTGGAAAGCGCTTTCAGCGTCTCGGAGGCCCCTCACCTCGAGCCGCTGCGGGAGCGTTTCGAGTCCTCAGCCGGCCGCATTGAGCGGAGCTTGGCGTCGCTGGAGGATTCCTCGCTGCGTGCCGAAGTCGGCCCGCTCCTGAGGAGGCTGATAGAGTTAGGAATCGGTGAACAGGGCGGCTTCGATCTGCTTGACCGGGAGCTTAGGCTAGTCGCGAGTCAACGCGATCTGCTGGCGCAAAATCGCAGCATATCCGTCGCCCTTGTAGCTGAGGTCAATGGCTTGGTGAGCGAGGCCAACGCGAACGCTCAGGAAGCCACACGCGCTTCAACAGATGCAACCCTAACAGGCCGCACCCTTCTGCTGAGCATCAGCGCATTGAGCGTCGTCGGCGCTGTGCTCATCGCTTGGGTCTTCGTGGGCCGGGTACTGCTGCGCCGTCTGGAGCTGTTGTCGGACTGGATGCGCCGTATGGCCGCAGGCGACTTGGAGGCACAGGTAGAGATTGGCGGGCGCGACGAGGTGGCAGATATGGCTGCGGCCTTGGAGGTGTTCCGCCAGCATGCCCTTGAGGTGCAGCGCCTGAACTTGGTGGAGTTACTGGCAGAGGAGTTGAAGGAGAAGAACGCTGAACTGGAGAGTACCGTTGGGGAGTTGCACCGGGCGCAGGACCAGATTGTCATGCGTGAGAAGCTGGCGGCGCTGGGCGAACTCACCGCCGGCGTGGCTCATGAAATCAGAAACCCGCTGAACTTCGTGAAGAACTTCTCCGAGGTCTCGGGGGAACTCCTTGTTGAACTTCGGGAAGCTCTCGAGGAGGACGGAAATAACATGAGCGAGAACCAGCGAGGACTCGTTGAGGATATTTCTAGTGACCTCTCCGGCAACCTCGAGCGCATCGGACAACACACGGAACGCGCCAACCGGATTGTCCACGACATGCTCATGATGGGCCGGGGCTCCTCCGAGTGGCAGCCCACCATTATCAATTCCTTGGTCGACGAATACGCCAGGCTTGCCTTCCACAGCGCACGGGCGAGCGACCCGGATTTCCAACTGGACATAAGGCAAGACCTTGACCCCGATGCCGGCGAAATAGAAGCTATTCCGCAGGACTTGGGCCGTGTATTCCTGAACATGGTGGGGAACGCCTGTTACGCGACTGATGAGAAGCGGCGCGCCAGCATGGAAACGGGAAGCGGCGCCAGCGACTACTCTCCGACGCTCCTGCTCTCTACCAAGCGGACGGAGAACCACGTAGTGGTCCGCATTAGGGATAACGGGAACGGGATGCCGCCCGAAGTGGTGGAGAAGATATTCAACCCGTTCTTCACCACCAAGCCCACCGGTCAAGGCACAGGCCTCGGCCTTGCTATTTCCAACGACATCGTGCGCGAGCATGGCGGCACTATCCGCGTGGAAACCGAACCCGGCGAGTTCACCGAGATGATAATCGAACTGCCACTAGAGCCGCGCGTGAAGGCTGGGGTAGAGCAGAATGGGGACAAGTCGGACGATGAAGAAGAACGAGCGTGACTCTCTTCGAAGGGGCAAGGGCGTAAGTTTAAGCCCGCACCCGCCGCCCTGCTTGCTCCTTATAGAATGAATAACCGACTCGTAAAGGATCGCATGACAATGGCTGAGGAGACATCCCCAACATCCGGCTACACCATGGGCTATAGCGAGGACTTTCAGCAGCTGCTAAACCGTCGCAGCTTGGAGACCCACGCCGCACATCTGCTCCCGTATCTCAAGCCCAGCCTTCGCGTCCTCGACTTTGGTTGCGGACCGGGGACCATCTCGGTCGGTCTGGCCAAGGCGGTGGAACCCGGCGAGGTACACGGCATCGATATAGAAGAATCGCAGATTGACTTGGCCCGCTCCGCCGCCGAGGCGGGTGGACACGGCAACGTAACGTTCCACGTTGGCAGCGTGACTGAACTTCCCTTCGAAGACAACTCCTTCGACGTAGCCCATTGCCACGCCGTGCTCATGCACGTCCCGGACACCACGGCGGCCCTAGCTGAGGTGAAGCGGGTCTTGAAGCCCGGCGGCATCATTGCCAGCCGTGAAATGATCGTCGCATCCTCCTTCATGGAACCCACCTCCGACAGCCTCCGATCCGGATGGAGCGTGTTCGCAAGACTTCTCGCAGCCAATGGCGGCCATCCACAGATGGGGAGAGACCTAAAGAACACCTTCATCGAGGCCGGGTTCACAAACGTCCGGGCGACTGCTTCCTTTGATGTCTTCAGTACTCCGGAAGACGTCGCTTTCCTTCACGGCTTCGTTGGCGACTGGTTCTTCTCGCCTAGGGTCATCGCAGCGGCGACGGCCTTTGGACTAGTGACCCAACAGCAATTTGACGAATGGCGCTTGCACCTCGACCAGTGGAAGAGCCATCCCTGAGCCGTCGGAGGCTTTGCTTTCGGCGAGGGTATCGCCACCAAGCCGTAGCGCCGCTGCCATCCCGCCAGAAAGGCGTCTGACACACTTTGGCCCCTGCTTTCGTTCAGTCGAAGCAGGGGCCAAGTCCATTTCCCATCCGCGGGAAAGATTAGGATGCTGGTGTCAGCGTGAGCTTTGAGGTGATAGCTAGGCGCTGGAAGGCTGGCTCCCCATGTCCCCTTGGAATTTGGCGAGGATGCCCAGGAGTATCCAAGCGGGGAGGGAGGCTATGAGCGTGTATAGGACGACGCCTATCGGCCCAAACAGCCCGCCCAGGATGACCGCCCAAGCCGACCCGAGGCCCAATACTACGGCGCAACCGTATGCCAGGATACGCGAGCGCCGATGCAGACGCCGGATTGCCAAGGTAAGAGGAATCGCGGCAGGCCATGCCAGCGCGAACAGCGTGACGATGCCCATCAGGCCGGGACCTTCAAGCGGCATGGTAAAGCCAAATCTGACAGCCGAGACGACCAGCACTAGAATAGGGAGCCAAAGAGCATAGAGAATAGTACGAATCATGTGCAAGACCTCCATATCTTGGGGAAACCAAGAATACTAGCCCCATATAGTATACGGTAGAAGGCTATCTGCCAGTTTCGTGTATGTTAGGGTCATCAACAACGGGGATAGATTGGCCAAGTAAGTCTTAGGAAGCGATAGGGGCCGTATCCAACGAGGTTTGCGTGTTGAAACGGCAGAGTAACCAAGCCGGGCGTAGGGCTTAACGCCGGGCATGAGTCAAGCAGGACACCATGAATCAACAACCATTCGAAGACCCGCAGCCGCAACCCGTCGCGGCACGAACGCCCGCCGACCAGTTATTCCTCAACGCCTCCCTTGGCTTGAACCGGTGGCGGCGGTGGGTCTTGGGCGTAATTGCAATCATCGCGATATGGCAAATACTAGGGATTATTCTCTCGTTTGTCGCAATCCTCGCCATTGGGATAGTTCTAGGGAGTACTCTTCCGCTTGCCGAATGGTGCGCAGACTTAAGGGCCGCCAACTTTTATGGGCTCACGTGTGACGGCCTGGCGATCACAGCAGAATCGTCGCTAGCCGAGTTCGTTCTGCTAAATTCGACCTTCGTAGTGGGGTTAATCGGCGTTTGGGTAGTAGTAAAGCTGGTACATAAGAAGCGCTTGACACAAGTAGTCACGGGGAGGACATCGTTCGACTATAGCCGGGTCTTGCACGCAATGCCGGTAGGACTATTCATTTCCCTCATGGGCCTCCTGATAATAAGATTCATCCTCCAGGTAGAGATGACTTTTAGGGCGCCAAGTCTCTGGGAATACCTGCCTTTCGCCCTGTTTGCGCTTGTCCTCACTCCCCTTCAGGCCGGATTTGAAGAAGTATTCTTCCGTGGTTACATATTGCAAGGTTTAATACTGCTCACCAGGAACAAGCTTGTTCTAGCCCTTGCAACGGCGATGGTGTTCGTTCTCCCGCATCTTCCCAATCCGGAACCATGGGCCTATGGGGTCGGGTGGTATGTTCTCGAGATCATGTCCATTGGGATACTCTTTGCTATATTGACACTGCTCGATGGCGGAATCGAGTTGGCGGTGGGATTCCACGCGATGAACAATCTCTTCATTGGCCTAATAGCGAACCTTGAAGTTTCGGTGCTAGAAACGCCCTCTCTATTTGTAATTCATTTGGACCCAGCCTCACTGCCCTCCTCGTTCTTGCTAAACGTCTGCAGTTCGGCACTTGCGGTTGCAATCTTCAACCAGAAGTATAAGTGGTTCACCTATCCGTGGTCCAAGTTAACGACTAAGTCTTGACCTCCGGCAGACTCTGGTTACACCCTCTGTCCCGCTGGTTCTTGCTCTTCAATTGGGATGCAGTAAACTTGGGCGCAGGCGGATTCAACAATGACGATGACTAACAACAGGTTCCACATTCGTCCCGCTCAGCCCGATGATGTGCCTCTGATCCTCCGGTTCATTCGGGACTTGGCGGAGTTTGAGGGGCTGAGCCACGCTGTGGCGGCCACGGAAGAGAGCCTTAGGGAATCGCTGTTTGGCCCGAACCCTAGCGCAGAGGTGGCATTGGGGTTTTTGGGTGACGATCCGGTGGGGTTTGCGGTCTTCTTCCACACCTACTCGACGTTTCTGGGGCGGCGCGGCATGTATTTGGAGGACATCTTCGTGATGCCGGAGCATCGGCGGAAGGGGTTAGGCACAATGCTGCTCACGTATGTGGCAGCGATTGCGGTGGAGCGTGGGTGCGGCCGGTTCGAATGGGCGGCGCTGGACTGGAATCAGAACGCTGCCCGATTTTACCAGGGACTGGGGGCGGAAGTGCTAAACGACTGGCGGACCTTCCGGATGGACGGCGAGGCGTTGCGTAACCTGGTCGACAAAAACACCGGCGAGGCCTAGCAGATACGTAGCTGCGACCGAGGGGCGATGGCAAGATAGCAATGGTCGTCGCGGAGCGGGTGTTCAGGAGGGTGCGCCGACGCAGCAGCCCTTACCGTAAGGAGTAATGCACAAGGGGCGGCTGCGCCCCGGGTCGGCGGGCTACCGTTCGTACCAGCCTGAGGCGAACAAGAGACCGTCGTGCTTAACTATCCACGTGTGCTTCTGGTCATCCTCGCCCGTCTCTGGATTCTTGATGAAGTAGTCGACCCACCGGCCCTCTTCGGTGGCTCCGAGCAGGTCGTCGCCATAGAACCGTCCGGTCGAGTCAACGCGAAGGCTGGGGTCGCGATTCCTGAGCTCAGGGTTGTAGTGGACAAAAGTGCGGCCTTCTTCGTTGATCATGAACACGTACCACTGGCCGTCAACATGCTCAGGGTTGCTGTAGTATTCCAAGGTTGCCTGCAACCCGTCCCGTTGGTAGCGCTGGATGGCATCTTGCACCACCCATTTGGTGTACGCGCCCGGCTCGTCCTTGGTCGGTGTGTACACTGTGGGCGCATCGCGGGTTAGCGCTATGACCGCGACGACCAGCGCCGAAGCAGACAATAACACGGCCAACCCCGCTAATACGGCGGCTATTCTCGCAGACACTCAATTCCTCCTAGGCAGGGTCAGCCCACCGGACGGCATAGCTCAGTGGGCTACAAACCGCCGGGCGTGACGGCTGCCGAGCCTATGCGTATCCTTAGGACAAATATATCAGGTTTTACGAAGGACAGGGTCGGGCTGTGCCGGGATAGGTCTCCCACTTCCTTGAGGCGACGACCTTGGTGTGATGCATCTTTGAAGGTGCTCAGCGACAAGGCGTAATAGGCCCTCTGACACCAATCCAGCGAACCGCGGCGGCGCGGTTCCAGAGGTTGCTCATGCTATACGTGGTAGGGTTACACTTCAGCCTAGAGCGGTTGACGGGCCCTAGAGGCTAGGGCTACAATTTCGCTATCCTATTGGGGCTCCATGGAAGGTTTGGGCGCAACCCAAAGGGGAGATTCCGTTTAGGATCCCGGACTAGAGGACTTACCTGATGTCGATTGGACGACTTTAGGTAGATAAACGAGTGAAGCACCGGATAGCCACTTCGGTATAGGTGTGGGCTTGCGAGGATCCACTAAATATTCTATGATGCCCAACTTCCCGGCGCAGCCGTCAGGTGGCCAAGGTCCGGTAGCGGGGCTTGAGTAAGCAAATTACTGGAGGCAGATAAGTAGCATGCTGAGACTAGCAGAGGAAATCACTCTACTCCTGCTCCGCGACGAGGGTGGGATGTTCGTAGGTATGCCAAGCTGGTCGTTGGACTATGCCCTGGCCGGCGGCGTGCTGATGGACCTAGCGATAGAGAACCGTATAGATACCGACCTAGATAATCTGATTCTGCTCGATGCCACGCCCCTGGGCGACAACCTGCTTGACCCGACGCTGGCCGATATAGCAGCCGGGGAAAAGCACAACGCTCGTTTCTGGGTAGAACGTACCGCCGGGCGCGCCAACGCGATCCATGAGGCTGCCCTCTCCCACCTGGTCGAGCGCGGCATTCTGGAACGCCAGGAGGACACCTTCTTGTGGGTTTTCCGCTCCAGGCGCTATCCGCTCGTTGATGGCGCGGCTGAGCGAGAAGTTAAGCTGCGCATCATGGAAGTGCTATTCAGCGACGGGATACCGGCCCCGCGCGACGCGATGATCATCTCCCTGGCCGACGCTTGCAATATCTTTGACAAGCTGCTGTCTAGACAGGAGATCGACAGGGCGGCCGCTCGCATCGAGCAGGTGAGCAAGCTTGACCTCATCGGTCAAGCCATGACCCAGGCAACCTACGACATCCGGGTATCGGTCGCCGCCTCAGCCCAGGCGCACATGTGGCCCGGGTAGGCATCTGCCCCGAAGCCGCTGTCGCCGCCTTGCCGCAGGTACATTGAGAGTGGCGACGCAATAACTACCGACTCGACGCCGTTCAACGCTAAACGGACTAGACGCGTCCTCTGGAACCGAGCCCTTAGCCGAGCGCGCTTCCGCGTGTCGCTTAACGCGGCCTGACTCATTGCGTGTGGCCGGCGATGGAGCGAGAGTGGTCTCGAAAGCGGCGGATGTTCAGATGCGATTGCTGTAGGGAAGTCAGCGGTCTAGGCGGTGAAGGGCGGCCCGGGCGGCGAAGTAGCCGCACATGCCGTGCACGCCGCCCCCGGGCGGCGTCGACGAGGAGCAGATGAAGAGGTCGGTCGACGGGATGGAGTAGGGGCTGAACATGCGGGCGGGACGGGAGAAGAGTTGGCCGATGTCCTGAACGCCGCCGTTGATGTCTCCGCCGATGTAGTTTGGATTGTATTCCTCCATCGCCGCCGGCGGCCGAGCGCTTCTCTTCAGGATCCGTTCGCGGAACCCCGGCGCGAAACGCTCCACCTGGGCCTCAATCCTGTCAGTCATGTCGAAGCCGGACCCGTTGGGCACGTGGCAATAAGCCCATGCCGTGTGCTGGCCCCCGGGGGCTCGGGACGGATCGAAGAGGCTCGGCTGGGAGAGCAGCACGAAGGGCCGGTCAGGGTGACTCCCGCGCCACACCTCACGCTCGGCGTGGGCGACCTCGGCCATCGTGCCTCCCAGATGCACCGTGCCAGCCCGCGCGCACTCCGAGGCCCTCCAGGGCACCGGTCCGCTCAGCGCCCAGTCCATCTTGAAGACCCCCGGTCCGTAGCGGTACGCCTCGAGCCGGCGTCTAAAGAAGTCGGGTAGGCGTTGCCCGGCGACATTGATGACCTGCCTGGGCGTCAAGTCGAGGAGGGTGACCGCCGCGGTGGGCAGGTCCTCCAGACGCTCCACCGGCCTGCCCGTCTCGATCTGACCGCCGAGAGAGGTCAAATGGGAGGCCAGGGCATCGGCTATTCGCTGGGCCCCGCCCCGCGGCATCGGCCAGCCGACGGCATGACCGCTGGCGCCCAGGACGAGGCCGAACGCGGCGCTGACGGGTCGTTCAAGCGGCAGTATGGAGTGTGCAGCCAGTCCGGCAAACAGCGCCCTGGCCCGTTCGCTTCCAAAGCGGGATCGGGCCACTGACAGCGCCGACCGCAGGCCGGTGAGTCCGAAACGGGCGGTCGCCAGCGGGTGACGCGGCAATCGCAGCGGGCCTAGGAGGTCGTCTGTGAGCTTGGGCCAGTCCCTCACGAGAGGGCCAAACAGCCCGCGGTACGACGCCGCATCGAGCCCCAGGCCGTCTGCGGTCGCCTCGACCGAGCGCTCCATCATTACAGCCGTGCCGTCGTCCAGTGGATGCGCCAGCGGCGCAGGAGGCTGAACCCAGTCCAAGCCGTGGCTGGACAGCGGCAGTGTAGAGAAGAATGGCGATCCCACTGCCAGTGGGTGGACCGCCGAGCACACGTCGTGAAGGAATCCAGGTAACGTCAGGGCGGCGGACCGGGCACCCCCTCCGACCGTGTCCTGGCCTTCCACGACCAGCACTGAACGCCCCGTTTGCGCAATAGCTATTCCGGCTGCCAGGCCATTGGGCCCCGCGCCGACCACGATCGCGTCGTAGCTACCGGTCCGTGGCACCGGACTTTGACCCTCGCTCTGTTGCCCCCGTACTGCACGGGGGTGGTAAGTGGATACTTACAGACGTTCCTTGCCAGATAGGAGTCGCTCAATACCCCACTTGCGGCTGCCAAGGACACCAATGATGCCTGCGCAGATGAACCAGAGGATTGTAACCTCGCCACCGTGCGCCACGAATGCATTGCCCCCGTCGGGAGGATTAGGATACAGGTGCGGCCAAGGCCATACTGGGCTGAGGGCCGCGTGTACGCTAAAGTACGCGACAGTCGTCAGTACAACCAGTGCGCCCGCCCCCAGTCGGGTCAGAATGCCGAACCCGATAAGGACTGCCGCGATAAGCTCTACCCAGCCCGCAAGATCCACCATCGCGCCCATCCCGTTCGGATTCGCGTCTGCAGGAAAGCCCCACAGCAAGAACGCTTTCTGTGCGCCATGCAGCGCAACCAGAGTTGCGAAGATAAGCCTGAAGAGCAGGTAGAACTCATCAGTCAGTGGCTGGAGGAATCGCCCGAAGATTCCCGGTGCCTCTACATTTCCTTCTGTCATAGCTGCCCCCTTTAGTCAGATCCCTGACCCTGCCTGCCCCTAACGATTCCACTCCAACACTTCCGGTCCAGGCCGGCAGGGTTATACCTTACGGCCGGAAGGGGGCTGCTTGCCCGCCATGTTACAAAAACCCTATGCCAGCATAGGAATCTCCACCTCGGGAAGTCAATACATCCCCGCAGCCGATTCGCTAGCCCGGCAGCTTCCCGCCCACTGCCCTCAGGCTCGGTGCAATTCAACGCTAAACGGCAGTGGTGTGTCCTGCGGGAGCCACTCCAGGGGATGAGCACGCTCCCGAGTGTTTTTAATGCGTCCTGGTTCTAATACAGTGCGCGCAGGTCGGAAATGGTGGGCCTAAGGAGACTGTACTGCGAATGTTGTTTCAGATTTCATCAACTTGTACTGTCATGAGTGCCCCGCTGCCATCTACTCGGCTCCTGTACGGCACACTGCCCTAACTCTTAATTTGATTGTACAAAGCACCATCGAATTCACGAACTTCAAACTGACGGTTGACTTCACCATAATTTGCAACAATTTCCCTCGTATCGAGAACTGAGCGGCTAAGGTGTCCATAGAGGGTAGCAAATAATCTGTAAAACACCTTGTCGGGCTCGGAAGTCTCGATTGACATATAAAGATCTTCGCTCCTGTCCCACATGAAGGTGGCATCCCGATACGTTGTTTCTCCAGTCTTCACCTCGTATGAAGCAACGCCATGATCTAGTACACATAGCATATTGACCATTTCGTCACGATTTAGACCAGAGTTGATCCTGCCAAAGCGAAGAGCCAATTCTTTGAATGTGACACCGTCAGGGAGTCTCGTTCCCATTATCGCGGTGTGAAGTGGATTCAGAATGTGTCCATCCTTGTCGAGGAATATCAAATGCTGATTCTCTGTGATGTGCCCATACGGATTGGCGGGGCGATATAGTCTCGCAATAGTGACAAGTTTCTCCATAGCCTCGTCGAGTTGTTCAAACCCGAATGTCTGCTTCAGTTCAATGGCACAGTATATGCTCTCGACAGGAAAGTGAAATCTGCGCGAAGTGGGTGTCGCTCCTAGTTTGATCGCCGGGGACCATATCCTATCCCTGACGACAACCTCATAGTCGCCGGCCGTGTGTCCCTCTCTATCATTGACAACACCCGCATCCACTGAATATCTATCGGGAAGCAACTTCGAGAGTTCTTGGCGCACAAGGTCTTCAAGGCCCGGCCCAGAGTCGAAGTTGTCTACGTTGAATCTCCTTTCGATTTCGGCTTCACGCAGAATTCTGGATTGAGTGGCTTGACAGCTCATCAGCAGTCCCTTGCTGAGAGTGGCATTCCTGTGTGAGCGCGGTTGCCATATGGTCACGTCGGGTAGCTTTTCGTTCCACTTCATATCAGCTTCTCCGTACGAAGGCTCTCTGCAACGTTCGCTAAGCATTTCCTATGTGCCGCGTACCGAGCTCGCCGTGGCGAGAGGTCGAAGCATCGTCGTGTGATCATAAGCGTAACTTAAGGACCCGGATATAGTACAGAGATTGGAAGCGGGGCAACCGCGAAGGGAGGCTCGCCAACGAATGCCTTTAGTAGCTACGCTATCAGGGGCACCCTGCGCGCAGGCGATAAAGTTGTGCGTGGTTGTGTCCCTTGCCGAGAAGGATCACTTCAGGCTATGCGGCGCCTGCAAGTCCACTGCCCAAGAATGCCAGAGCTTATGGCGTCTTTTGTGTATTACGTAAGTTCGTGCGCGTGGTTCCGTTGTGAGCCTCACCAAACCTGAGCAGCCAGGAGAGATGCGTCCCAAGTCAGGCGGAGCGCACTGAACGGTTCCTACGCTGCTGAGTCGCTTGCCTCGTTCCAGAGACGGGTGCCGGTGGCGAGGGCCACTACTACGAAGAGCGAGTCCACGAGCGGGAAGTAGACTAGGTGCGAGGTTACGGCATCCCCGGTCTCGCTAGCGGGATTCAACGTCCAGAACCACCCCCAGAAGAACAGCATGGTCAGCACGATGGCCCCGTAGTAGGTCATGCTGGTCTGCACGTGCTCAAGGGTGCTGGCTTCCCTGTTTCCCATGTCCCGCCTTCGCAGGTAGCTCACGACCAGCGCCTTAATCACCGCAACAGCCATGAACCAGTTCACGATCTGCCAGATAGGGTACTCCGGCGACCCGTCGTGGTACACCGGCGTGAGCATAAGGTTGAGCGCCACGGCAACCGCCGTCGCTACTAGAAAGGCTGCTACAGGCCGCTTTAACATATTCATTGTTCTTGCACGCTGCCTCCCCTCAGAGTATTCATCCTGTCAGCTGGAGCTTCCCATTTGGGTGATGCCCAAGGCTTCCGTGGAGTACCAACAGGACAGCAATACAGTACCCTTGGCCTCTGAGGATCGTCAAACCGCGCTGGCCTAGGCGAACGCTCCCACTCCCGCCGTGAGCAACCTTCACCATGCTTGCGCCTCCGTTGCGTGAGCCCTTAGCACCTGGCACGGCTCGCTTAATGCGGTTAGGCTGATACTCGGTATTGGATTAGCCCTTTTACAATGCAAGCGTGTAATATTGCTTCAATATGGCACACGCGGCAGCGCTCCTCACACCCCTCGTCAGACCGTTAGACACACTCAGAGCCATCTACCCCGGCTGGTGGATCGTCTTTACCGGCGTTCTGAATGGCATGATCAGCGCCGGCTCCACTGGCTACGTGTTCAGCATCCTAGTGGCCACCATGCAGGACGAGTTGGGGTGGAGCCGCTCCTTGCTTTACGGGGCGATGAGCGTGGCTACAGTAGTAGCAAGCATTGGGGCGGGTATTGTGGGCCCATTCTTCGACCGCTATGGGCCGCGTTTCATGATGACCTGCAGCACGCTGGTGAGCGGTATCGCAATCCTGCTAATAGGCACGGTGAACGAGCCGTGGCAGTACTATCTGCTCATCGGCGGCGTGCTGGGGTTTGGCCGGGCGTTCACCAACCTTGGGCCTCGAACCGCCATCGCCAACTGGTTCATTAAGAAGCGTCCCGGCGCATTCGCAACCTTTACGGTTGGCGCGCCCTTGTCCGGAGTGGTGTTTGTGCCCCTGGCCGCATGGATGCTCACCTTCACTGACTGGCGGTTCATCTGGGTGTTCATGGGTGTGTTGACCATGCTTATCGTGACGCCCATGTCCTGGATCTTCATGCGACGCCGGCCTGAGGACGTGGGGCTGCTGCCCGATGGCGAGCCGGTGGCAGGCAGGGAGGGTATGCCCGCGCAAGAACGAGCGCCGATTGCCGTGCAGGAGCGACCGGAAGACAGGTGGACGCGCGGGCAGGCGTTGCGGACACCCACGTTCTGGTTGGTGGCGCTGGGCTTTATGTGCACTATGTTTGCTGGCAGCGGGATGCTGGTGCACCTTGCGCCCTATGGGCTGGACCACGGGTTTACCGCGGCAGCGTCCGCGCTTATCCTTACCAGCTACTCCGTTGGCTGCGTGGTAGCCAGAATGGTGTGGCCCTTCATCGTGGTTAGGCAAGGCATCCGCCGCGCAATGATCGCCTTTGCCTTCAGCTACGCCGTGGTCATGGCCTCTTTTGTGATGGCGCAGGACCTGATGCAGATGTACGTGACGGTCTTCTTTGTTGGGGTTGCCGCCGGCGCAACCATGCCGCTGCAAGGGCAGGTATGGGCCGACTACTTTGGCCGCAGGATTGTGGGCGCTGTCACCGGCTACGCATCGGTAGTCATGATGCCCTCTATCACTCTGGCAGGCTTCAGCGGCGCGCTCATCCACGACCTAACGGGCAGCTACCAGATCACCTTCACGACGATGGTGGCTCTGAGCTTGCTCGCGAGCGGCCTCTTCTTCTTGGCGCGGCGGCCTACACCACCGGAACCTGCACAGTAAGCGCAGAGCTAACGAGACACTGCGAGGTAGCCCCCGTCTCTTCGCGCCTAAAAAGCAGCGCGATAGGTATGGTGCATGGTAGGCCGCACGATGAACAGGCCGATTAGCGCCAAGGCAACAGTGATCCTATGGTTACCCTTACCAGGAGCTTAACAGGGAGGGAAGAACGCGCCTAAGTTATATGCGAACGCGCTTGGTTATTCCGGGGTTACCGGCAGCACCGTCACGCCGAAGCGCCAAGCGTCCAGCGCCTCCGGGAAGATGCGGGAGGTCTCGGGCTTGTCCTGGAAGGGGCCGGTAAAATCGGGTGCAGAGGGGTAGCCCTTCCACGGCTCGATGACTAGGAAGGGCTCGCCCGGGATCATCCAAAGACCCAGGCTTGGACTGTCCGGGAAGTCTATTTGCAAGCCAAGCTTGCCCGCCGCACCGAAGGTTACCGATGGGCTGTTCGGTGTGTCCCAGACAATAGGCCCCTCCCTGAAGAGGTCGTCCGTGGGTTGGAGGACGCGTCCTTGGATGGGTGAAGGGTGCGGGTCAGGCAAAAGCATGATGGGGTCACTGACGCCGCGGCGGATAGGCCCTGGCTCGGGGTAGGCAAACGTCACCTTGTAGTCCGATTTGGAGAGCTCCGGCTGCAGCGGCCAGTTGAAGCCGGGATGCCAGCCTACATCCGCAAAGATGGGCAGTTTGTCCCGGTTCTCTAGCACTAGGGAGAGGGTAAAGGTGGGGCCGTTTAGCTCAAACTCAGCTCGAAGGGAGAATACAAAGGGGTAAGCCGCGTGAGTTTCGTCGTTATCGGTAAGCTCCAGCACTAACCGGTCCGTCTTCTGTTCCGTCACCTGAAAGCGCGTATTCTGTGCGAAGCCATGGGCCGGCATGGGGTACTCTTTGCCGGCATGACGGAATAGGCCGCCCACCAGCTGGCCAATCACGGGAAAGAGCACCGGCGCGTGGTCTGGCCAGCTGGCGACGCTGCCCTGCCAGAGCAACTCAACGCCGCTCGAGGTGCGGAGGGAGTGCAACTCTGCCCCCTGGACATCTACTACTGCAGTGAGCTCAGGAGAAGTGAGGGTGATCGGTTGGACTGGTTTCATGGACACCTGCTTGGTTATTAGGGGTTGAATACACGAAGAGTTCTCAGGGGCGCTCCCGCGAACCCCTTTCTCTAGCTATGTGCAGCGCTGGCTCTTAGACTGAACCACCGCCTAATGGGATGAGAGCACAGACTGAGCTGCTCACAGTGTTGTACCACATATCACGAGACAGGGGTAAGCCCTAGAGCCCAGAAAGGTGTCAGGATAGTCTCCGGAGCAGGCGGTCGAGAGCCTACTGCTCTATGTAGGCGACACCTGACCTAGACATGGACTTCCGTAAGTGCCTCGACAGGTTACATGGGCGAGCCTACAATCAAGCAATCAAGCAATCAAGCAATCAAGCAATCAAGCAATCAAGCAATCAAGCAATCAAGCAATCAAGCAATCAAGCAATCAAGCAATCAAGCAATCAAGCAATCAAGCAATCAAGCAATCAAGCAATCAAGCAATCAAGCAATCAAGCAATCAAGCAATCAAGCAATCAAGCAATCAAGCAATCAAGCAATGAGCCAGCCTACCGTAACGTTGAAGGAGCAATAAATGAACGACCTGTCGCGCAAAATCCTTGGCCGCACCGGCCTAGAGGTGACCGCGCTGGGCTATGGCGCTATGGAGCTTCGCGGCGTGCCCTTTGGCGGCCCGGAGATCACCGATGACCAGGCTAAACTGATACTGAACGCGGTGCTGGACGAGGGCATCAATTACATAGACACCTCCATTGACTACGGCCGCAGCGAAGAGTTCATAGGAATGTACATTGCTCATCGGCGCTCGGAGTACTACCTGGCCTCCAAGTGCGGCTGTGTGCCTGGTGAGCGCGGCAAGCATGTGCATACTGCTACAAACATCCGCGCGGGCGTGGAGCACAGCCTGCGCTTGATGAAGACCGACTACTTGGATGTAGTACAGTTCCACAGCAGCTTACCCCGCACTGAATTGGAAGGAGAGGCTCTGGATACCGTTGTGGCGCTCCAGGAAGAGGGCAAGGTGCGGTTCATCGGCATGTCTGGCACGCTGCCTAATCTGGTTGAGCAAGTGGAGATGGGCGCTTTTGATGTCTTTCAGATCCCGTACTCTGCATTGGAACGTGAGCACGAGGGTGTGATGAACGCGGCAGCTGCGGCGGGTTCCGGCATTGTGGTGCGCGGGGGTGCATCAAGAGGCCAGCCCACGGATTGGGAGCAGCGCCGGTACTATATGCAGCCGGGCACCGTCGCCAAGGACCGCTGGGAAGCGGCGCAACTGGACGACCTGCTGGACGGTATGAGCCGTATGGAGTTCGTTGTGCGGTATACCTTATCCAACCCGGACTTAGGCAGCACGATCATCGGGACAAGGGATGTGGGTCACCTGAAGGACAACATAGCGGCTGCGCTGAAAGGTCCGCTAACGGCTGACCTGCTGGCTAGTGCTAACGAGCGATTGGCTGAGGCTGGTTCACGCCCCTCTACCTAAGGCTATCTGAGTAGCGTTCAAGAAGCCCAGCCATAGTACGGCTGGGTTTCTAACGTAGTAGGGAGGTTGTGCGCCTACTGTGTAACGGGCGTTTTCTCTTTCAGATAGTTGAGGATGCCTTCCGCAGCAGTGCGAGCTTGAGCCACGGCGGTAACGACCAGATCCGCACCACGGACGCTGTCGCCGCCGGCAAAGACGCCAGGGCGGCTGGTTATGCCGGTCTCCGGGTCGATTGTGATGCGGCCGTCGTTGTGCTCCACACCCGCACTTTCGACCAGCACGTCGTCACCCTGATAGCCAACGGCTATGACAACAGTATCCGCTTCTATAACGAACTCAGAGCCTGCTATTGGTGTGGGCACGTGGGTTGGGTCCGAAGGGTCCTGATCGCCTAGCTCCGTCTTGACGCATTCGATAGAGGAGACGCGCCTGTCGGCATCCGGAATGAACCGGGTGGCAGCAGTGAGGTATTCGAACTGCACACCCTCTTCCAGGGCGTGCTGACGCTCCTCAGCCCGTCCGGGCAGCCCTTCTTCGATGGTGCGGGTGAGGCAGGTAACGGTTGCGTCCACGTTCTGCTCCATTGCTATACGGACGGCGGTACGAACGCAGTCCATAGAAGTATCGCCGCCGCCAATGACCACCACACGTTTGCGTACTTGGACTGGCTTGGCGAGCTTTTCCGGGAGGTCCTCCGCCGGCAGGTTGCACCGCACAAGAAATTCTGTCGCGGGGTAGATGCCGGCCAGGTCTTCGCCGGGGATATTCATGGTCCTGGCAACACCAGCGCCCTGGCCCAGATAGACCGCTGCGTAGCCTTCCTCGAGGAGGGATTCGACCGTGATGTCTTTGCCCAGGGTTGTGTTGCAAAGGAACTGCACGCCCAGGGCTTCCAGGTAGCTGAGCTTCTCTTTAACGATGTCTTTGTCCAGTTTAAAGTTGGGAATGCCGTAGTACAGGATGCCGCCGGGAGTGGGCCAGCTATCGAAAATCACTGCCTGGTTCCCGGCCACAGTTACGTGCTCCGCTACCGTAAGGCCGGCGGGGCCGGCGCCGATTATCGCTATCTTGTGGCCGGTTGCAGCGGCTTTAGGAGGCATGGGAAAGCCCTCCGTAGTGCGCTGATAATCTGTGGTGAAAGCCTCAAGGCGGCCAATGGCTACCGGCGGATTGGGCGGCACTTTCTTAACGTGCCCAACGACACAAGAACCCTCGCAGAGGCGCTCCTGGGGGCATACGCGGCCGCACACTTCCGGCATAGTGCTGGTAAGGCGGAAGATGTTGGCGGCCTCAATGTAGTTACCTTGCTCCATCTCCCAGAGCGCGCCGGGAATGTCGTTCTGGACGGGGCATGCTTTTATGCAGGGCGCGTCGGGGCACTGGATACAGCGGGTGGCTTCTTCTATAGCTGCCTGGGTGTCTTCGAAACCTATGACAACTTCATTCCAATTACATTGACGCAGGGCTGGGTCCTGCTTGATAAGGTCTTGGGGAGGGATTTGCAGCCGCGCTTTGCGGTCGACTCGTGGTCGTGTTATTTCTTGTGCCATCGTAAAACCCGATGCGCCTTCCATTCTCTGTTTAGGGCTGTGCTGGAGAGCGTGCAACCGGGGAGGCGCTGGCTCTGCCCCTTTGGTTCTTGGCGCTGACCTAATTGTCAACTCCTCACTTTACGGGTTCGTTGAGCCACATCCTGCGTGCTTGGATGAATGCAGAACACTTACTAGTCTACCACACCAAGCCGTTGCTCCTGTTAAGCCTGCCGTGCTTAAGGCACAAACAACGAGGCCTCGGAGTCACTCCGAGGCCTCGTTATCCTTACGAAGGAAGAGGGATGGTTAACAGCCGTTGTCGTTCAGCCAGGCGGTGACCACAAAGTAGGAGTTGTGGTTGTGCTGGTAGAGCGGCATGTTCTTCACGCGGCATCCAATGACGCGCTGGTAGTGGCCGCCTACGGTAGGCACCCAGGGGATGAGCTCGTAGAGGCGCTCCTGGATCTGGGTGAATATCAGCGCCCGTTTCGCAGGATCCGTCTCTCGGCTCTGTGCGGCAGCGAGCTCGTCTATCTTGGAGTCGCTGAGGCCGGGGAAGTTCTGGGAACTGCCGGTCTTGATTACGTCGCCCATCCAGTAGCCTGGGAAGAAGACGCTGCCGAGGTTGCCCCAACCCAGGTCCAGGTTGCCTTCCTTCTGGTGCTCCTGGAGGATAGGAGTGAAGCCTCGGCCAATGACCTCAACGGAGGCGTTGATGCCGATGGCAGCGAGGTGCTGCTGCACGACCTCGGCCTGGGTTGCATACGTTGAGCCGGTCCTGATGGTGGCGGTAACGGGGTTGTCGGGCCCGTAGCCGGCCTCTTTCATCAGGGCGAGGGCGGCGGGAACGTCCTGCTTAAACATCTCTATGAGCTTCTCTTGTGGCGGCAGGAACTCCTTGAATCCGGGGGGCATGTAGCCTGCGTGGCCGGCCTGGCCTTCGTAGCTCGCTACGATGTCCTCGCGGTTGATGGAGAGCTGGGCCGCTTTGCGCACCCGGAAGTCGTTCCAAGGCTCCTTGTCAAGGTTAAACCAGAGGGAGGAGTTGGAATGGCGGTTCTGGACGGCAAACTGCAATTGGGGGCAGCACTCCTTGAGGGAGGGGACGTCCTGGGCGAGGATGCCGGAGAAACCGGGGACATCCAGCTTGCCAGCCCGGAGGGAGGCGACCCAGGAGGCGTAGTCGGGGAGGACCAGACTACGGACCTGATCCATGTAAGGGAGGGGCTTGCCGTCTTTGCCCATCTCGTAGTAGTCGGGATTGGGCTTGAGGCGGACCTCGGAGTTGAGCTCGACCTTGTCGACCATCCATGCGCCGGTACCGACGGCATTGGTCTTGAAGTCGCCGTCGGCGTCGAAGATCTCGTGGGCGACGAGCTTGGTGGTGTAGAAGCAGCACTTCCACATGTAGTCGGGGTCGGGGGCCTTGAGTTTGAAGACGACAGTGTAGTCATCGGGAGCGGAGACGTCGACGCCGTCGTAGTAGCTGCGATAGCGGGTCTTCTCTGTGACGTGGAAGTTGGCGTTCCAGACGACGTCGGCGGCGGTGAACTTGCGTCCGTTGACGGGGGGGAGGTTCTGCCAGACGACGTCGTCGCGCAGCTTCACGGTCCAGGTCTGGGCGTCCTTGGATTCCCAGGACTTGGCGAGGCTGCCCTTTAAGACGGTGTCCTCGTAGAAGCAGCCGCGCTTCTCCATAAGGCTATTGAAGATTTGGCCCTGGCCGGTGCCGGCACGGCTGACGCCGGTGGGGTCGAGGTGGGAGAAGTTGCCGGTGGCCCAGGTGAGGATGCCGCCGCGGGTGGGTGGTCCGTCGGTGCGCCAGTGCTCTTTGCCTTGCTCGCAGCTCAGCTCAGCTTGCTTTTCCGCTTGCTTGGCAAGTTTCTCAACGGCTTGCTTCTGTACCTCTGTGACCTTCTCGTCCTTCATTGCTGCAGCGGGTGCGGCGGGTGCCGCGGGTGCCGCGGGTGCGGCGGGTGCCGCCGTAGCTGCGGGTGCGGCAGCAGATGATGCGGGTGCCGCCGTAGCTGCGGGTGCGGCAGCCGATGAGTCGGATGCTGCAGGCGCAGCGGGTGTAGTTGGTGCCGCCGCCTGGCCACATGCTAAGGCCAATAGGCCAGTTGTCAGCAACAGTATGCTCACAAATCGCATATATTGCTCCTTTCACTTACTAGAGATTTTGGCAACCGGTACATAATCAGTTGCCAACGATTTTACGCCTAAACGCGCTCGCGTGTGAGTGTTAAGTTGGCCAATAGTAGCCTTGCAACATGATTTTACCATGAATATGTCATGATGTTGTTCTCATAATGCTCATGAAGGTACCACCCACAACAGTAAAACATCAACAGAGAGGCCGATACGATCATCGTGCCTGCCTCTCTTGCACCTACCCCATAGGAGCGCAATGAAATGGTGTGCGCTCTGTGAGGACTTAGATGAGGATCAGGATATCGTTGCCCTCAATCTTTACTTCAAAGGTGGCAAGAGGCTCCGTAGCTGGAGGGTGGTTGGGTTCACCTGTCCGCACATCAAAAGAGCTATCGTGGCAGGGGCAAGTAATGGTCTCGCCCTCTATGTCACCGTCGGAGATGTTGCACTCCGCGTGAGAGCAGAGGTCGTCCACCGCGTAGAACGTGCCGTCAATGTTGGCGATGCAGACCTCCTTCTTGTTCACCGTGTAGTATTGCATTCGGCCCGGTGCAATCTCGCTCGTTTCGCCTACCTTAACAAAGTCCGCCATTCGCATCTCCTAATAAAGTATCTGTAGTCTAGGGATGCCTCTTGTGTATGAAGGCACCCTCTCTGCAGGCCATAGCCTTAACAAACTTGGTTGAGGCGGCCCGCGTGTTCCGCGTCACAAAGTAGCATGAAGGGTAAGGATGCGTCTACCCATACGCACTCCTCTCCGCGCTTGAGACTGAGCAATTAACGAGGCCCCGGAGTCATTCCGAGGCCTCGTTTTCCTTACGAAGGAAGAGGGATGGCTAACAGCCGTTGTCGTTCAGCCAGGCGGTGACCACAAAGTAGGAGTTGTGGTTGTGCTGGTAGAGCGGCATGTTCTTCACGCGGCATCCAATCACGCGCTGGTAGTGGCCGCCTACGGTAGGCACCCAGGGGATGAGCTCGTAGAGGCGCTCCTGGATCTGGGTGAATATCAGCGCCCGTTTCGCAGGATCCGTCTCTCGACTCTGTGCGGCAGCGAGCTCGTCTATCTTGGAGTCGCTGAGGCCGGGGAAGTTCTGGGAACTGCCGGTCTTGATTACGTCGCCCATCCAGTAGCCTGGGAAGAAGACGCTGCCGAGGTTGCCCCAACCCAAGTCCAGGTTGCCTTCCTTCTGGTGCTCCTGGAGGATAGGAGTGAAGCCTCGGCCAATGACCTCAACGGAGGCGTTGATGCCGATGGCAGCGAGGTGCTGCTGCACGACCTCGGCCTGGGTTGCATACGTTGAGCCGGTCCTGATGGTGGCGGTAACGGGGTTGTCGGGCCCGTAGCCGGCCTCTTTCATCAGGGCCAAGGCGGCGGGAACGTCCTGCTTAAACATCTCTATGAGCTTCTCTTGTGGCGGCAGGAACTCCTTGAATCCGGGGGGCATGTAGCCTGCGTGGCCGGCCTGGCCTTCGTAGCTCGCTACGATGTCCTCGCGGTTGATGGAGAGCTGGGCCGCTTTGCGCACCCGGAAGTCGTTCCAAGGCTCCTTGTCGAGGTTAAACCAGAGGGAGGAGTTGGAATGGCGGTTCTGGACGGCAAACTGCAATTGGGGGCAGCACTCCTTGAGGGAGGGGACGTCCTGGGCGAGGATGCCGGAGAAACCGGGGACATCCAGCTTGCCAGCCCGGAGGGAGGCGACCCAGGAGGCGTAGTCGGGGAGGACCAGACTACGGACCTGATCCATGTAAGGGAGGGGCTTGCCGTCTTTGCCCATCTCGTAGTAGTCGGGATTGGGCTTGAGGCGGACCTCGGAGTTGAGCTCGACCTTGTCGACCATCCATGCGCCGGTACCGACGGCATTGGTCTTGAAGTCGCCGTCGGCGTCGAAGATCTCGTGGGCGACGAGTTTGGTGGTGTAGAAGCAGCACTTCCACATGTAGTCGGGGTCGGGGGCCTTGAGTTTGAAGACGACAGTGTAGTCATCGGGAGCGGAGACGTCGACGCCGTCGTAGTAGCTGCGATAGCGGGTCTTCTCTGTGACGTGGAAGTTGGCGTTCCAGACGACGTCGGCGGCGGTGAACTTGCGTCCGTTGACGGGGGGGAGGTTCTGCCAGACGACGTCGTCGCGCAGCTTCACGGTCCAGGTCTGGGCGTCCTTGGATTCCCAGGACTTGGCGAGGCTGCCCTTTAAGACGGTGTCCTCGTAGAAGCAGCCGCGCTTCTCCATAAGGCTATTGAAGATTTGGCCCTGGCCGGTGCCGGCACGGCTGACGCCGGTGGGGTCGAGGTGGGAGAAGTTGCCGGTGGCCCAGGTGAGGATGCCGCCGCGGGTGGGTGGTCCGTCGGTGCGCCAGTGCTCTTTGCCTTGCTCGCAGCTCAGCTCAGCTTGCTTTTCCGCTTGCTTGGCAAGTTTCTCAACGGCTTGCTTCTGTACCTCTGCGACCTTCTCGTCCTTCATAGCGGGTGCAGCGGGTGCGGCGGGTGCGGCGGGTGCCGCGGGTGCCGCCGTAGCTGCGGGTGCTGCAGCAGATGATGCGGGTGCCGCCGTAGCTGCGGGTGCGGCAGCCGATGAGTCGGATGCTGCAGGTGCAGCGGGTGTAGTTGGTGCCGCCGCCTGGCCACATGCTAAGGCCAATAGGCCAGTTGTCAGCAACAGTATGCTCACTAACCGCATTGCTTTTCCTTTCTGTGTTGAGCCCAAAGGCGCTCAACGTATGCGAATCTTGCCGATTGGAGACTAATCCCGCCTGCAATTGCCAGCGGGAACCTCTCTGAACTCTAAGTGTAAAAGATGACGGGATAATGAGCAAGTCATTAGTGACTCATGATTTGCTCAGGTAATGCTCTATAGAATGCGTAATTCTGCCGATAATGATGACGGCGATGTGACAAGTCAATCATGCTTTATTTATACGTTCTTCATGTTTAACGGGCGAGGCTAAAGAGACGATGCTGGACGCATACAATAGAAAAGGGGGTACGACTAGCCGGAGTAGCTAGCCGCTTCTGACGCGGTGCTAGTAGGGCCACATCCAAGCATCACATGATGTACTCGGTAGACCGGTCTTCATCACTGTGGTCTACCTCTTTGATGGCATCTTGAAGCACCTCCCCGGGCCACTCTACTTGGAGGTTGTCTTCTTCAATGCGCACCGGGAAGGTGGGAAGCGGATAGAGGGCTGGACCCGCTTGCACTACGCCCGAGGCTAGGTCGAACTCTGCCTCGTGATACGCGCAGATGATCTGATGGCTTCGGGTGAGGAAGCCGTCCGTGAGGTATTCCTGCTGGTGGGTGCAGGCGTTCCGAAAGGCATAGTATTTCTCGCCAACGTGGGCAACGGCGATCTCGTAGCCGCCTATGTCGAAGGCGCGCATCTTGCCGTCAGGGAAATCGGCGGCTTTTCCGAGCGTGAGAAAATAAGACACGACCAGCTTGCTCCTTCAGAGAAAGCACCCAAGTTGCGTAAAGAGGTGGCCTCATATGAGGCCACCTCTTCTGAGTGCCGTTCGTTAAGGTGTGTGCGGGAACTCCGCTTAGGCGAGCACCGGCGCCGGGAGGTTGTAGAGCTTCCGAACGTTGTCTCGAATGAGAGCCGCTCGCTCTGCCTCTGGGAAATCGCTGAGGTCTCGCTCAACCAGCTTCATGGACTCCGGCCACACTGATGCGCTGTGGGGGTAGTCCGTGGCGTACATGAGCTTCTCTTCGCCCAGCAGATCCCGGTCTCGCACTGCATGCGGTTCATTGATGTACGAGAACCAGACGTTGCGCCGGAAGTACTCGATAGGCGAGAGGGAGAGCTTGGTGGGGAAGGAGAAGGGTCCCCTAGCCGCGCGCTCAAGCCGCCGCACGTAGTAGGGCAGCCAGTCCGTGCCGTTCTCCGCGGAGATGGTCTTTAGCGCAGGAAAACGCTCAAAAACACCGGACATGATGAGCTGGGCCAGCGTCCTCTGGATCTCATGTGGCCGGATCAGCAGGCCGAGGGAGTAGTTGTCATCCCAGTAGGACGAGGGTGAGAGGGGGCTCTCAAAGCCGCCGCCGGTGATCTCATGCAGGACTATGGGCTGATCTACTTCCTGCATGGCTGCCCAGAAGGGGTCGTAGGCCGTAGAGGAGTAGGGCGGGCAAGACGATGGCGGAGAAAGCCCGATCATGGCGCCCTTTAGGCCCATCTTGTGCGCCCGATAAAGCTCCTTTACCGCCTCATCTACATCGTAAAGCGAGATGAGAGGCACGCCAACGAGGCGATTGGGGCTGTAGCTGCAGAACTCTGCCAGCCAGTCGTTGTAGGCCCGGAAGATGGCGCGCTGGAGCTTGGCGTCTCGCATCCAGAACATGCGGAAGGCAATGGTGCAATGGAGCAGCTCGCCTTCCACGCCGTCAATGTCCTGGTCTTTGAGGCGGGCCTCAGGGTTCCAGCCGCCGGGCAGGGCATCGTTGTAGCCCTTTTGCTCGTCACGGAAGGTGGAGCCCACCGCCGCATCAGGACGGGCGCCCACGCGCTGGGCCGCGCCCAAACCTACGCCTACCGGGTGAGGTGGGAACCCTTCATAGAAGAAGAGGTCCTGCATCTTGCCGTCTCGTTCCAGCCGTCTCATATAGGGAGCACGGAACCGGAACTCCTTATCAATCCGCTTTTCCCAGAGGTCGCCAGGCTCACTGACGTGAGAATCCGCTGAGAAAATTTTTAGTTCAGACATGAGAGTCCTCCGCTCGTTAGGTTAGACAGTTGGAAGTCCGCGTATGGTGCAAGATTACCAAACTATCCAATAAGTTGATAATTTGCTTAGAAGGGGAAGGTCTCGCCGCCGCCTACGGAAAGCACCTGACCGCTGATGTAGCCGGCATCGTCGGAAGCCATGAACGCAATCGCGGAGACAACCTCTTCCACCATTGCGGGCCTGTTCAGGCCCATGGACAACGGACGCTCCTGACGGTTGCCGGATTCGTCCACGGGTTGGGCGATCTCCGCCTCTTTGGGCACTTCGCTCTTGGCGACGAACTCCAGGTTGTAGTCTCGCCGGTAGACCTGCTCTTTGCCGTCGTTCTGAGATGGGGCTACACAGTTGACCCGGATGCCGTAGCGGCCAACTTCCTTGCTCAAGGAGAGGGTTAGGCCAATGAGTCCGCCCTTGGATGCGGCATAGGGCACCCGGTTCAGACCAACCAGTGCGTGTGTAGCCAGGGTGACGATGTTGCCGCCAACGCCATCGCTGGACTTTTCGTGCTGCTCAATCATGTATGGCAACGCGGCATGCGCGCAGTACATGGTGGGGTAGAAGTTCTTGTTGACGGTCTCCATAATTTGCTGTTCGGTATTGTACTGGTACGGATAGCTCCAGACCGTTCCGCCAACGATGACGATGAGAGAATCGATACGGCCCCACTTCTCCACGGTATGGTTGATAAGGTCGTGGCAGCCGTCCCAGCTGCGATAGTCGCCAATATGGACGCTGGCCTTTTCGCCGATGCTCTCAACGTCCTTGGCGGCCTTTTGAGCGATGTCCTCGGCCCAGTCGCCGACCACGACGGTTGCGCCTTCTGTAGCCAGGCGTCGCACGGCGGTCAGGCCAATGCCCTGACCGGCGCCGGCAACCACGCAGACCTTGCCCTCAAAGCGCCGTGCGCCACGGGCCAGGGGATCAAGCGCTTTCTTTTCCATTGTCATAGTTCCCTCCTAATTATTTTAGGTTTTTGTCGGACTGCCTCAGCCAACGTGCCTGGCTGGGCTTCTAAAATCCAAAGTGGTCGGAGTGTAGCATAAGCTCATTGTCTCTACAAATGCTGCTGCGTAGGCGTGGCGATTTTCTTTAAAATCTCATGGAGCGCTCACCCATCCCGTGTTGCCTACTATAAGAGTCGCGCCTGTGCTTGACATACTATGTGTCGGCCAGTATAAGATTGACCAACAGTTCCATAATGCAACGTTGTTCACGCTAGGAGGAACAGCCATGTTTTTAGTGTCTGGGATACAGAGCTTCATCGGCGGCTATCCGGGTGGCTATAAGCATATGCCCAGGGGCACGCAGCCCCGGTACGCGCCGCCGGAGTTCAAGCAGCCCACGGATCCTCGAGATCGACGAAGCCGCATTCCTGCGCTAGGCTACCAGGAGTACTGGTATCCGGCGCTGCCGGCCAAAGACATAGATTCTAAGAAGCCGACGGTGCTCCGCATGCTGGGTAAAGACCTCGCCTTCTTTCGCGGCGAAGACGGCGAAGTGAAGGCGCTGCTAGACGTATGCCCGCACCGCGGCGTTTATCTCTCCAACGGCGACTGCTTCTTCAAGGGTTTTCTGACCTGCCCGTACCACGGCGCAACCTTTGACGGCGACGGCAATTGTGTGGCCTTCATAACGGAAGGACCCGACTCACGCATGGTGGGGCAGTTGAAGGCGCGGGCCTTCCCGACCATCACCCTGCTTGGGCTGGTGTTTGTGTGGATGGGTGAAGGCGAGCCGGTTGACCCGCGGGAGGACATTCCCCCGGAGATGTTTGAGCCAAACAACATCTACCGGCCTGCGTTCTACATGATCCCGTGCAACTGGATCCTGACCCTGGAAAATACGCTGGATGCGCACAACGCATTCTTCACCCACCGCAATTCGCTCACAGTGCTCTTCCAGAGCGGCATGCTGGGGGGACGGCCGCGGACACCCTTTGGCTATCGTGTCCAGATAGTGGACAACCATGCCGTCCACTACAAGCAGGACGGGACCAAGGCGCCGGTGGACCGCTACTATTACGACGAAGACGGCAAGATTCCCTATCAGATGTACTACCCCGGAGTGAAGGGTGTATGGCCCCTGCACCGCTGGCGGCGGCTGTGGTCGTGGATTGCCGACCGGCGTTCGAGGCGCCAGCGGGAGAAGCGGACCGGCAACTTCCAGCCGACGCGGAATGTACCGGACCGCTGGAATGGCACCTGCCTCCCCGGCATGTCTCGCACGGCGGGCACAAATGACAAGTACCGAGATACTCGCTGGCCGGTGCCGGTAGAAGAAGGCCTGACCCGCATGGTGTACCTGAACGTGGAGCGGTACGCTGAGCCGCCGAGCCTGGTGACGCGGGTAGTGAAGGGCGCTACCTGGCCCGTGCGCAACTGGATGAAGAACTACAACTTCCGCAACCAGGACGTCTTTGCGGAGATGTACGGGCAGTACGACCAGCCCGAATACCTCTCCTCCACCGACTCCGTGGTAGTGGGCATGCGCAGGCTCTTCACCGAGCACGCCCGTGGCGTGACGCCCTCCGATCCGGAAGTGGTAGCGCAGGAATTGGGCGAGGTCATGGTGCGCGAGAACGACCTCAAGACCTTGGAGATTGCGCAGGGGACCTACGCAGAGCAGATCAAAGAAGGTATGAAGGATCCGGTGTAGTCCTCTCGCCAGCACTCTAGTACTGCATAGGCTTGGGCCGACACGAAAGTAATCGTGTCGGCCCAACTTTATTTAAGGAAGTGCGCCAAGCACACAGCCCGTTCGACTGCTACGAGGCGGGGCTAGACAGCAAAGCCAGCGACATTGAGCTAGCGTGCTACTAGAAACAGCGCGTGTTGCAACGCGCCGCTTCTAGCAGTATAAAGTACGGGGCAGGGAGTTCATGAGCCTGTGTGCATAGCACAGCAGCAAGTTGTGAAGAGGAGGTCTTGAATGGCCGATACTATCGAAGAGATTAAGCGCAAAAGCGTGCTCTCCCACCGCATCCTGGTGATGACCGGGTCTATGGGCGATGTAACCGGGCACGTGATGCTCAAAATCCCGGATACGAACGAGTTCTACTATCGCTGTCGGAATGACGATAACGATGTTTCCCCCGCGTTCATCACCCAAACCTCACTGCATCGTGTGGACATCACCTCGGGCGAGGCCACGGAGTCGTTGCGAGCGGGGTACACCATGTCGGGTGAGCGCTTCATAGGCGTGGGTGTGTTCACGGCGCGTCCGGAGGTGGGCTGCGTGATCCATGCGCATCCGCCGGCGCAGGTGCTGTGTAGCATGGCCGATGTTGAAATCAAGCCTATCGTCGGGTCGCAGAACTGGGGCGGGCACGATGTCGCGCGTCAGGGCGTCGCAGTCTACCCCCGCACCATGACCATCGTGAACCATGTGCTGGCCCGCGCGGTGGTTGCTATGATGAGCAACAAGAACGTGGTGCTGCTGAAAGCCCACGGCAACGTGGTAGCCGGCAGGAACGTAGAAGAGGCCACGGTACGGGCCATTCAGACGGAAAACATTGCCAGACTCTGCTGGGAGATCGCCAAGGTGCAACGTAACGAAGAGTATGTCCCCTGGACTATCCCGTGGGAGGACGTAGACAACATGACCTCCGGGTTGCCCATGCGGGAGGCCTCTGAAGCCCAGGGCGGCGGGCCGCGCCGGACGGGCAATGCCTCCTGGGAGTATTACGTGCAGATGCTCCAAGCCGGGGCGTTGATTCCCCCTGAAAGCACCGTTGGACGCACGCAGTACTAGGTGCATTAGGCATCAACCGTAGGGAAGAGGAGGCGTATTTTATGGCAGACGCACTACAGGAACTAAAAGAGAAGCAGGTGCTTTCGCACCGCATATTGACCATGCTGGAGTCCATGGGCGACATCACGGGCCACGTCTTTATACGCGTACCCGGCGCCGATGAGTTTATGGCTCGTTGCAGGAACGACTACGATGTTTCGCCCGGCTACGTGCAACAAGAGGCGATACATCGCATTAACTTTGACGGCATCCCCACAGAGCCGGTAGACGGCTGGACAATCCCGCCGGAGCGCCACATTGGGGCGGCCGTTTTTCGGATGCGCCCGGAAGTGGGATGCGTTATCCACGCGCATCCGCCGGCGCAGGTGCTGTGCGTGAACACCGGTGTGCCCATCCGGCCCATTGTGGGCGCGCAGAATGGCGGCGGCTCTCAGGTAGCCCGCGGCGGCATTCCCGTGTATCCTCGGGCGCTCCTTATTCACAACAAAGAGGTTGCCGGCGCAATGATGGCGGCCATGGGCCGCAAAGACATCGTGCTGCTGAAGGGCCACGGCAACGTGGTAGCCGGTAGGAACGTCGAGGAGGCCACGGTACGGGCCATACAGATAGAAAACCTGGCGCGCCTTACCTGGGAGATTGCGCTGACCGGCCGCACCGCGCCGGAGGTTCCCTGGCAGGACATTGAGGAGACCATCTCTCGTAATGAGGGCGGCGGTGGCGGCAACAATTGGACCTGGGAGTACTACAAAAAGATGTACGAGGTAGGTCGAAGAATACCGGTAGATC
Source organism: Dehalococcoidia bacterium (assembly GCA_965220215.1). Lineage (GTDB taxonomy): Bacteria > Chloroflexota > Dehalococcoidia > SHYD01 > SHYD01 > CBDDEI01. The sequence goes on along the minus strand of OZ244809.1, from coordinate 1,135,703 downwards.
CCGAGTAATCTTACGTTCAGAAGGGCTGCGTTTAGATGAGCAGTCCTTCCTAGTTTGCAGTGTCCCTGCGGGTTAATTGTGCGAGTTATTGTAGAGGAGGTCTCTAATGGCAGATACGTTGGAAGAGCTTAAGTGGAAAGCGGCCGTAGCTCATCGCATTTTGACCTTTACGGGGTCCATGGGTGACTCCACAGGCCATGTTATGCCTCGCATTCCCGACAGCGACGAGTTCTTATATCGCTGCCGCAATAATCAGGAAGATGTTTCTCCTGCCTATGCAACGCCCAGGAGTATGCATCGCGTTAAGCTGATGACGGGCGAGCCCGCGGAAACGCTGACGCCCGGCTACTGGCTTTCCGGCGAGCGCTTCATCGCCCTCACGGTCATGAATGCCCGTCCCGAGATCAACTGCGTCGCCCACGCGCACCCGCCGGCGCAGGTGCTGTGCAGCGTCACCGGCGTACAGCTGCAGGCCATTGTGGGCTCCCAGAACTGGGCGGGCAGCCAGCTAGCGCGTCCTGGCATCGCCACCTATCCGCGGTCGCTGACCATCGTCAACCATGTGCTGGGCCAGGCGATGCTGCGGGTTATGGGCAACAAGGATGTCTGCCTACTGCACGGCCACGGCAATGTAGTGGCGGGCACTTCTACTGAAGATTGCACCCTCAAAGCGGTCCGTATTGAAAACCTGGCCCGCCTTTGCTGGCAGCTTGCGGTCCAGCAGCGCAGCAACAATCCGGTCTGGGAGATTCCCTGGGAAGACTGGGACGACAGTGTCTCCGGCGCCGGAGGTCGGGAGGCCTCACAGGCGCAGGGCGGCGCACCCACCCGCGGCACCTCGGGCGGCTGGGATTACTACGTGCAGATGCTGCGTGAAGGGCAGCCCCTCCCCGACGAGAGCTCTCCAGACGGGATGATTCAGTACTAAGGCATCATCTCTAGGTCGCTGGACAGCGTAATCTGGGAAGGAAGAAGTAACTCTATGGCAGACCAGTTAGACGAACTAAAAGATAAAGTAGTGCTTGCCCATCGCATCCTGGTGATGACCAGGTCTATGGGCGACATCACCGGCCACGTGTTCACACGGGTGCCGGGGGCCAACGATTTTCTGTCTCGTTGCCGGAACATGGAGGATCAGTCGCCGGGCTACGTCATGAGGGCGGCGATACACCGCATCGACTTTGACGGCATCCCTACCGAGCCCACCGATGACTACGTGATTCCGCCGGAACGCCACATTGGCGCGTCGATCATGAAGATGCGCCCAGAGGTAGGCTGCGCAATCCATGCGCACCCACCGGCGCAGGTGCTGTGCGCCAACGCTGGCATAGAGCTGAGGCCTATCGTGGGCGCGCAGAATGGCAGCGGCGCGCAGCTTGCGCGGGGCGGCATAGGCGTGTACCCGCGAGCGCTGCTCATCCACAACCCGCAGATTGCGGGAGCGATGCTGGCGGTGATGGGTCGTAAAGACGTGGTGCTGCTCAAGGGCCACGGCAACGTCGTGTGCGGCCACTCGGTGGAGCAGGCGACGGTGCGGGCCATCCAGCTGGAGAACCTAGCGCGTTTGCAATGGCAGGTAGCCCTCTCCGGTCTGTATGCTCCGGACGTGCCCTGGGAAGACGTTGAGGAGGGCATTGCCCGCCCACCGCAAGAGGGCAGCGGACAGGATTACAACTGGGAGTACTACAAGAAGGTCTACGAAGAAGGGAAGCGCGTCACTATCGATTTCTAGCGTTTGCATGACGCTAAGGAAGGTTAGCAAGACTATGGCAGATCAATTAGACGAACTAAAAGATAAAGTAGTGCTTGCCCATCGCATCCTGGTGATGACCAGGTCCATGGGCGACACCACCGGCCACGTGTTCACACGGGTGCCGGGGGCCAACGATTTTCTGTCTCGTTGCCGGAACATGGCAGATCAGTCGCCGGCCTACGTCATGAGGGCGGCGATACACCGCATCGACTTTGATGGTATCCCTACCGAGCCCACCGATGACTACGTGATCCCGCCAGAGCGCCACATTGGCGCGTCGATCATGAAGATGCGTCCAGAAGTAGGCTGCGCAATCCATGCGCACCCGCCGGCGCAGGTGCTGTGCGCCAACGCCGGCATAGAGCTGCGGCCTATTGTGGGCGCGCAGAACAACGGCGGCGCGCAGCTTGCGCGGGGCGGCATAGGCGTGTACCCGCGAGCGCTGCTCATACACAACCCGCAGATTGCGGGGGCGATGCTGGCGGTGATGGGTCGTAAAGACGTGGTGCTGCTCAAGGGCCACGGCAACGTGGTGTGCGGCCGCTCGGTGGAGCAGGCGACGGTGCGGGCCATCCAGCTGGAGAACCTGGCGCGTCTGCAGTGGCAGGTTGCCCTCTCTGGCATGTGTGCTCCGGACGTACCCTGGGAAGACGTTGAGGAATCCCTAGCCCGTGCGCCGCAGGCAGGCAGCGAGGCTGATGCAGGCTGGGAGTACTACAAGAAGGTCTACGAGGAAGGGAAGCGAGTCACCCTCGACTTCTAGCCCTAACGTAACGTTAATCATAGGGTGGTGGCAGCGCTTTGCATAAAGCGCTGCCACCAGCGCCCTATCCGGCTCATCAGACTCGCCCTTGCTGCTAAGGGCTGTATACCAGACTTCTTTGGAGAGCAATGAGGATTAGTAGGGAGGGGACACTCCCCTCTCAGCCCTTTAAGGGGGGAAGTATGACCCATCCCGATCTAGTTAGCCGGGCGGAAGTATTCGCCGAGAAGGCGCACGAAGGACAGCTGAAAGCTTCAGGCAGGCCGTACTTTGAGCATACTCAACAGGTCGTACATCTCCTGAGGCAAGTGACAGATGACCCAGCTATCATAGCTGCAGGCTATCTCCATGATACTGTCGAGCATACAGAGACGACCTACACGGACCTCCTGGAGGAATTCGGAGGGAAAGTAGCCAACCTCGTTATGGAAGTAACTCGCGAGGAACGACCAGATGAGCGCGGACACTCCTTTCCGAGATTGCACTCTCAGGAGGGCGTTATGATCAAATTCGCCGATCGTCTGTCTAATATCTCAGGCATAGAAGCTTTGTCGGAGGAAGGCCAGCAGCTCTATCTTCATAAGAGCAAATTCTGGGAGTAGCCCTGAAAATCTAGTGAAAGGACGAAGGGAGGGGAAATGACTACTAATACAACAAAGCTCCGTGTTGGCGTTGCCGGTCTAGGCGTAGCTGCTGCGGGGACGGTGAAGGAGTTGAGCCGCGCGTCTAATGTCGAGCTGATGGCTGCTGCTGATGTGCGGCCGCAGGCGCTCACCACGTTCAAAGAGCGCTACGGAGGCCGTACCTACGATAGCGTGGAGAAGATGTGCGAAGATCCGGACATCGACTTGGTCTGGGTAGCAACGCCCAACAAGTTCCACTGCGAGCACGTGGTCACGGCGGCAGAGCACGGCAAGCACATCTCCGTCGAGAAACCAATGGCCAACTCTCTGGACGAGGCCCAGAAGATGGTCGACGCCGCCAAGAAGAACAACGTGCACCTGGTCTCCGGCCGCACCGGCAGCACTAATGGCGCAATTCAGGCCATGCGTAAGATCATCACCTCTGGCGAGCTGGGTAAGCTGCAGGCTATCCAGGTGTTTGCTTACACCGACTGGATGCTGCTCCCCCGTCTGCCAGATGAGGTAAACCTGGCCCTGGGCGGCGGCATCATCTACCGCCAGGCGCCGCACCAGTTGGACACCATCCGACTGCTGGGCGGCGGCAAGGTGAGGAGTGTGCGGGCCAGCGTAGGCCAGTGGATGCCGGAGCGCCCAGCGCCCGGGTACTATACCGCTTTCTTAGAATTTGAAGACGGCACCCCGGCCAACGTGACCTACAACGGCTACGGCTACTTCATCACCGGAGAGCTGGTGCCGTGGGCAGGCGTACGCCGCACCGTGGCGAACCCCGGCGAAGTGCGCCGCGCGTTGCGCGATGGGACATTCGATGACGTGACAGCCAAGGAAGCCCGACGCTTTGGCGGTGCGCGTGATGCCGCCGCTTCGCAGCCCGCAGCGGAAGACGAGGGGAACCGCACGGCCCGTTACCGCTCGGACGTGGGCATCGTCATCGTCAGTTGCGAGCACGGCGATATCCGGCAGTCCCCCCAGGGACTTTGGATTTACGACGACGACGGCCAGCGCGAGGTTGAGGCGGATGCTGGGCACGAGGGCGGCATGCTGGAGATCACCGAAGTGTACGAGGCGATCACCGAGGGCAAGAAGGTGAACCAGAGCGGTGAGTGGGGCATGGCGACTTTAGAGGTTATCCTCGCGGCCATCAAGTCCAGCACCGAGCATACAGAGATCACCCTGAGCCATCAGTGCCCCTCCTATATGTAAGCAACTGTTCGCTTATGCGAGCCACGACAACCAAGCTTAGCTAAACTCCTATGCATCCCAGGCGACCCAAGTACGGTTGCCTGGGATGTAGTCTTGTTGCCCGGAAAAGGATGCGCCTGTGAGTACACCGGTTGGAGCGCCCAGAAGAAGAATTATCATTGGGCTGAATATCATGTCCTTTGTCTGGGCACTAGGCCTGGGCGCCTCCGTGCCGCTGTTCCCGTTGCTCTCCTATCAGCTTGTCCCCATCCTGGCAGTGGCAGGGATGGCAACCGGCGCCACGGGCATCGGCAGCCTCATCGCATCCTACGTTGCCGGGCCGCTCATAGACCGCCTAGGGCGACGGGGCGTGACCATCGTCGGCATCGTTATCCGCACCATCTTCTCCTTCATGGAAGGGACGTCCACCAACATCCTTCAGCTCGCCTCGTACCGGTTTATGTCCGGCATTGGCACGGCTGTCTATGGCACCGGCTCCCAAGTCATCATTGCAGACATCTCCACCCGCAGCGACCGCGGCTCCATCTTTGGCGGGCGGCAGTCCTTCAGCCACATGGGGAACATCATCGGTCCGCTGCTGGGCGGCTTGGTGTGGGGCTGGGCGACGCCGTCTATGGGTGTCACGAACGCCATCCGTATCCCTTTCTTCATCAACGGCTTCACTAAGTTCATCTGCCTCATCACCTTCATCTTCATGGTGGGCGAGACAAAACAATACGCCGCCGAGCCGGCAACAGAGGCGGCGACGAAGCCTGCAGCAGCCCCCGCTCGCCAGGAACAGCCACCGCAGCAGCCACAACGTTCCAGCCTGTTGCCAAGCAGCCTTGTGCTGAAGGCCATCTTTGCCACCGGCTTCTTCTTCTGCATCTACGAGATGTTTGCCACCACGCTGTTCCGCAACGGCATCACCCAGGTGATCATCCCCGTGTATTCTCGGCATGTGCTGGAGCTTTCTCAGGCGGAGGTAGGGCTGATCATCAGCGCTATCAGTATGGGCAACTTGCTGATCTCCTTCCCGGCGGGACGGATTGTGGACCGCTGGGGCGTTCGCTTCGGGATTTTTCCAGGCACAGTGGTGTCCGTAACCGCGTTGATCATGTTTGCGATTGCGGGTAGGGCGTCCATCCCGCTGGCATTGCTGATGGGAATGGGGACAAGCCTTGCCGACGTGGGCGCTCGGTCCTATGCAATGGACATTGCGCCGCGGGGGACACGGGGGCAGTTTTACGGTATCCAGGGGATGGCGCAGCACTTTGCCCAGCTCATTGGCCCCATGGCGGTGGGCGGGCTCACGGACACCCTGGGCTTCAGCTTCCCCTTCATGCTGCTTGCCGGCATCTATTCCGTCATGATCCCGATGGCGCTCTTAACCGTAAAAGACGTGAAGAACCCTGCAGAGGCCCCTAAAACCACTGAGGGCAGTTGACTGCGCCTCCGGAAGTCTAGTGGTTACACAAGTGGTCAGTTGAAGCGCAGGACGCCATCCTGTAGGATGTTGCAGGAATCAGCCGCACCTAGTACGCATTTCATAATTCTATAGGAGGGAATCATGGCCAAAGAAAGTCCGTCAAACGATCAGATATTCAAGTGGTTCGATGAGCTTAGCAATTGGGGTCGTTGGGGTAAGGATGACACCCTAGGCACGCTGAACCTCATCACTCCAGAGAAGCGGCTTCAAGCCAGCGCACTGGTTAAGGAAGGGCTCACCGTTTCCTGTTCCTATCCCATCCGTTTCTACGAGCACAACCTGGATGACGCCTGGCCGGAGCCGCGGCACTACATGAACAACATGCCGCCGATGGAGCCGGACCCAGACTTTCTTGGCCCGTCCGGTAGCTCAGACATTGTGATCTTGAACTGTCACGGGCTTGCGCTTACTCACATCGACTGCCCGGGGCACTACTTCTTCAAGCAGTCCAAGGAAGCGCCCCTCAGTGGCTATAACGGGCTTGCCCCGAGCGCACTTAGCTCTCGCGGCGTAGATCCTAAGGCTGCCGTGACCCTGGCGGGCGACGGCATTGTTTCCCGCGGTGTGCTGCTGGACATTCCCCGCCTGCGCGGCGTTGATTATCTGGAGCCGGGCACAGCCATCTTCCCGGAGGACCTGGAAGAGGCAGAAGCCAAGCAGGGCGTTAATGTAGAATCCGGCGACATTCTGTGTGTCCGCACCGGCCACGGCAAGCACAAGCGTGAGCACGGCTGGAACGACAAGCCCGGCGTGCAGTCCGGCCCTGATGGCGCACTGCTGCCATGGATGAAGGAGCGCGACGTGGCTGTCCTGGCCTGCGATACCGCCAACGACTGGCTGCCGAAGAATGAGGGCATGATGGCCCGCCCCATCCACGCTATCGGCATCCCTGCAATGGGCATGTGGCTCATTGATGGGGCAGACTACGAGGCGCTGGGCGATGCCTGCGCGCGGCTCAACCGCTGGGAGTTCCTTTTGGTCATCCCGCCACTGAAGCTGAACAACGCGACGGCCAGCCCGGTCAATCCCATAGCTATCCTCTAACCCCTCACACTGAACGAACCAAGAAGCGGGGGCTTCCATCTCAATGGGAGCCCCCGCCCTGCGTTTTAGGAGCGTCGATTAGTCGGCGTGGTAGTGGTGCTGGAGTTTTTCCAGTTGCTCCTGACTGAGTCCAGGCTTGCCGACACAGGACACGGCCTCCTCCATCTGCTCCATGCTGGAGAAGCCTATGACCACCACAGAGGCCTCTTTCTTTGCCAGCGCAAAACGGATGGCTACCTGGGCAAAGGTCGCATCGCTGCCTTCGTCTAGGAGGAAGTCTAAGGCGCGCACGCGGGCGCGGTCGGCGTCCACTTCGTACCAAGCGCCGCGGGACCAGCCGCCCGCCAGGGGGTGCAGCTCCTGTGCTCCCGCCAGCGCGCCGGCAGCCAGAGGTCTGATGATAAGAGTGCCCATTCCCTTCGCCGCGGCGCGGTCAATGATTTGGCCGTAGTCGTTGTTGCGGAAACCGGCTGGAACGGCTTGGCCGGCGCTGGGATTGAGCATGGTGTAGTAGGCCTGCTGGGTGTTGAAGCGGCCTTCGTCTATGACACGCTGGATGGCCTGCGTCTGGCCTATCCCGCTGATGCCTATGTAGCGAACTTTGCCCTCTTTCTGTAGCTGCTCAAAGGCCTCCAGTGCGCCGCCAGGGCCCAGCACCTCATCCGCAGAGAGTTCGGCAGGGTACTCCGGCCTCCGGGTGACGCTCAGCTTGTTGTGCACCTGCAGCAGGTCAATGGTGTCCACGCCCAGGCGTTGGAGGCTGCCTTCCACCGACTTGGCGGTTGCCGCGGCCATGTCTTCCAGGTCTTCCTGCTTGAAAGAGACCTTAGTCCCGATAAACGGCCGCGCTTTAAGCTCGCCCAGGGCTTGGCCCAGACCTGCCTCCGAGAGGGTAGCATCATAGCCGGGGGCAGTATCGAAATAGTTGATGCCAAGGTCAAGCGCGCGGGCTACTACCTCACGGCGGTCTTTGGGGTCACCCCGGCTGAAAAGGCCTGCCGTTGCTCCGCCGCCGAATCCTATGACAGAAATCTGCATGTCTGTGTTGCCAAACTGACGATATTCCATAGTGTCACCCCTTCTCTTCACAACTGGTACTGCGCACGCTTATCGCGCTAACTAGGGCCACTGTCAACATAAGTGGTTTGTGGGGACAAACAAAGAGCGCCTGGCTAACAGGCGCTCTTTGTTTGCTTACAAGCGTTATGCGGGGGGTGGGGCTTCCCAGGGCACCAAGCGCAGGTGGATGGGGGCGTGGGGGTAGCCGGACATAACCTCGTCATGCTCCGGATGGTTCTCCATTGCCGCCATGTCTGCTCTGGTCTCCCATTCGCTCTCCACCATGTAGACTATGGGGTCGGTATCCAGGTGAGACTTCCAGACCTCGACGCTGATGAAGCCCTGCTGCTGCTTGGCGAGCGCTAGCATCGCCTCGATGTCCTTCAGGAAGTCCGCTTCTGAAGCGTAGCCAACCACAGGGAGTTTCAGTAAGCTTCTGATTGCCATTGCTCTCTCGCTCTCCTCACCGGTGTTACTTTTTGGCACTGGGCCAGACCAAGGGTACTTGACCATATAAAGTCAACATATATATACGCCTAGACGCCAATTCACACAAGGGGGCGAAGCCTGTTGCAGGCGTAAATGCGCATGATCTGGTAAGAGATGCTGGTACAATGGGGCAGCAAACGCTCCGGAAGGATACCCCAAACATGAGGAAGAGGTTGTAGCGTGGAATACCGTCGTCTAGGGCATGCTGGACTCCAGGTCTCTGCCATTGGCCTGGGAGGTACTACATTTGGCACCCAAGTGGATGCTGCCCAGTCCACGCGCATTATCCACCAGGCGCTGGACATGGGAGTCAACTTTATCGACGCGTCTGCGGCGTATGGCCGCGGCGCATCCCAGGAGGTGGTGGGGAAGGCCATCGCGGACCGTCGCAGCCAGGTGGTGCTCAGCGCACGTTTAGTGGGCGGGCCCACCATAGGCACTGGTCCCAACGAGAGCGGTATGGGCCGCCTGCGGATTACCGAGGGCGTGCACCAGGCGCTGCACCGCTTCAACACCGACTACATCGACCTCTTTGAGGGACAGTTGCCCGTGGCGGGACAGGGCCGGATGGAGGAGATGCTGCGCACCTTTGATGACCTTGTCCGGGCTGGCAAACTCCGCTACGTGGGCGCATCCAACTATGCAGCGTGGCAGCTTGCGGAGGCCAACGAGATGGCTCAAGCCTATGGGCTGTCCACAGTGGTCGCCGTAGAGGCCCGCTATAATCTGCTGACGCGCGGAATCGAACAGGATTTCGTCTCCGCATGTCGAGCCTATAATGTCGGCATTATTCCCTATACGCCCCTGGCGGCAGGCTTCCTTACGGGCAAGTATCGCCGGGGAGAGCCGATACCGGAGGGTGTGCGGGGGTACAACAACCCCACGTTCTCTGCTAACCTGACCGACCGTAATTTCACGCTGGTAGAGGCGCTGCAAGGCTTTGCACAGGAGCGGGGCCATACTGTTGGAGAGCTGGCCCTTGCGTGGCTCCTCACGCGGCCCCAAGTCTGTAGCGTCATCGCGGGGGCCACGAGTCCGGAGCAGGTCGTGGAGAACGGCAGAGCGGAGGAGTGGCAGCTCTCAGAAGAGGACTTGTCGATTATTGATCAGATAACGCTGGATGGAGTTGGCTAGACTAACGCAAAAAGAGGAATGGCAAGATGTCCGAGTTAGAAGAGTTTCGTAAGCAAAAAGATCAGTCATTCAAAACACATCCGCAGTCGCCGCTGTTGCCCAACCAGAAGCTCTCCTTTGAGGGATTGAAGTACTTTCCAGAGAACCCGGGTATGCGTATTGTCGGGCCGTTGGATGAGAACGTAGAGCAGACGGTAATAGAGATGCAGACCTCCACGGGCGGCGTGCAACGCTATCGCAGGGAGGGCGTGGTCACATTTGCCGTGGACGGCAAAGAAACGGCAATCCACCTCTACAGCGTGGACGATCCTAACCAGTTCTTTGTGCCCTTCCGGGATGCCACCTCAGGGCAGGAGAGCTACCCCGCCGGCCGCTATTTGGAAGCGCACCGCATGGGGGACGGGTCGATAATGGTTGATTTCAACTATGCCTACAATCCCTACTGCGCCTACAACGAACGGTGGAGCTGCCCTGTGCCGCCGGCGGAAAACTGGCTGGACGTGCCCATCCGCGCCGGTGAGATGGCCTGGCACGACTGATCGAGGCGGGCTCTTACTAAACGGCGGGCTTACTACGCTGCGCGGTCGTCCCGGCAGCGTATTCATTTACACCGCGCTATGGCGTTTACGCATAACGGGGCAACTTAGCCCGCTGAAAGGCGAGTATGACTGCGTGTAGTGGGTTGACGCTGACTTGCTGAGTTCACGGTGGTGCGTATCCGCTCGTCCTGAGCTAGTCGAAGGATGAGCGACTCATGGATTCGACAAGCTCACCATGAGCGGAAATGTGCGGGGCTGCGCCCTGATCCGCGCCCTCTTTTACTGGATGCCTTGACGAGTGGTTGTTGACGTAGTACGTTCCGCGCGTGAGTGACGTGCGTTCAAGCAGATTAGTCAGGTTACTGAGAAGCCAGGAAGTCGCGTCCAAGGTGCACAGAGTCACGGCTCTTGGTGCAGACGTGTATCTGGTGCTGGGCGATTTCGTCACCATAATCGATGCCGGCCTTAAGGGAAGCGGCTATCTCATCTTGCAGTACCTCCGGAGCCAGGGAGTAGCGCCCGAGCAGGTGCGCTACCTCTTCGTTACGCATTATCACCTTGACCATATGGGAGGCCTCCCCTATTTGAGGGCTAACTGTGGAGGTGCGGTGGGGGCGCACGAGCTGGAGGCTCCCTATGTGGCAGGGAGGTATCCCTTTCCTAACCCATTCGTGCATCCCGTCCTGGCGCAGGTTACTCATCCTGTTATCCCGGTGTTGGAACCAAGGGCCGTTCCTGTGGACGTTCCGTTCAGTGACGGCGACACATTTGACGTGCTAGGAAGGATGGAGATCATTCATACGCCGGGGCACACGCCGGGCAGCGTTAGTTTCTACTTCCGGGACATTGGTCTGATCATCGTCGGAGACGCACTGCAATGCTACTGGGGACGGCTGGGGCTGCCGTCCCGCCTGTTCAGCGTGGACATGGTTCTGGCCAAGGAGTCGATACGGAAGCTCGCACTATTGGATGTGGAGACTATCTGCTTTAGCCACTTTCCGCCTATCCAGTCGCAGGCCGCTGCCAAACTGTGCGCGTTCGCGGAACTGCTGGATACCCCCTCGTAATGCGCCGCGTCTCCGTTGTCTGGATGCTGCTTTATAGCGTTGCGCGCGCGGGGGTAGGCGTTCACGATACCTTCTTCAATGCTGCTGCAGGGCTCTTCTTAGCATCCTACGGACTACCCAACGTAGTCATCGGCTTTCTCGCGAACGAACGCTCCTTTGTAGGCGGCGTCCTCAACCCTATAGCAGGTGGCGTCAGCGACCGGTTGCGGTGGCGGTTCGGGCGTCGCAAGCCCTTTATGCTCTGCATCATTCCCGTAGTGCTGGGCTTTCTTATCCTCATGAACCGGCCCGATACCTGGCTTACCGTTACCATCTTTCTTGTTGGCCCCATCTTTCTGGGGGTGGCTGTCACCGCTTACGAAGTGCTGCTGCCAGACAACGTGGTTTCAGCGCAGCGCGGGCTGGTGAATGGCGTCAACCGTGCCTGCGCCTTTCTTGCGGGTATGGGGCTGCTGCTGCTCTCTTCTGCGCTCTGGGAGGACGCTCCCTGGGGGATCTTCCTTGCTGTGGCGGTGGGTCTGGGCCTGGGCTTCTTGATTACCTTTCTCACCGTGCAGGAGGGACCAATCCCGGAGGGCGAAGATGACGGCTCACTTAAGTTCCGGCCGCTGGACTATCTCCGAGACCTGCTCGCAATGCGAGAGGCTACGAAGTACGTAGTGAGCTACCTCTTCTTCTGGATGGGCATTGGTGGCGTAACGCCCTTTATTACTCGATTCGGCCACGAAGACTTGGGCATTCCCGAGAACGAGACCTTCTTGTTGCTTCTGGCGGTGTTCATCAGCACGCTGGTGGCGGTAGTGCCCGCCGGCTGGTTGGGGGATAAACTGGGCAAGATGCGCGTGAGCGTCTGGGGAATGCTGGTATTCGGCGTGATTATTATCGTGAGTTCGCAGATCGCTACCTTGGAGCAGGCTGTGATTGCCCTTGCGGTAGCAGGAATAGCCCAGGCGGTTCCGACCGCCCTCGCCTATCCATTGTTCACAGAGATTGTTCCGGCGCGGCGCATGGGTGAACTCAGTGGTCTGAGCACTATGATCTGGTCTATGGGGCAACCGCTTGGTGCGACCCTGCTGGGGTTGATGGCGGATGCCACTGGCACGCTCCGCACCGTACTCTTGGGCGGCGGTTTCCTGTTGCTGGTATCCTGGCTGCTGCTGCGCTCGGTGCGAGTTGAAGAGGGGGCTGTTGCGGCGCAAGAGGGCTAAGGTTCGCCCAAAGTACTACTCTTCCCCCTCTTCTCCCAGGCGGATGCGTGGGGTCTGCCGCCCTGATCCGTCAGTCGCCTGCTTACTGCGAACTGCTCTACCAGAGGCGGACGGGTTCAGAAGGATGCTGGGGAGTTAGACAAAGAGGGGCTCCATGGTCAAGCGCGCCACTAGCTCCGCCATTGCTTCTTCACTGGTGCCCTGAGAAAAGCGCTCCGCGGCGTTGAGCACATGGGGCAACAGCTCCACGTCGCCAACGGAGATGACGAAGATCTCGTGACGGCCCAGCGCCCAGTGGATGGCCTGCGCTATGTCTGCAGGGTCGTTCAGGGGCTGGTACCAGGTGGTGGCGGTTCGGGTGCGGCCCATCCAAGGCCGGTAGGCAATGGACTTGATGGTCTGCACCGCCATGTTGCGCTCCATGCCGGTAGCCACCAACCCGTTGAAGTTCTCTATGTAGTAGGGGGTCTGCATAGTTAAGTAGTTGTAGGGGAGCAATACTGAGTCAAAGTCGAAGCGCTGAAGGCTGCGACGGTGCGTAGCCGCCACCTGCAGGCCGTGGCCGGTGATCCCAATGGCTCGCACCAGCCCCCGCTCTCGCGCCTCCACTGCAGCCTCCAGGACGCCGCCGGGGCTGAGGGCGGTGTCCCACTGGATGGGATCCGAGAGGTTGTGGAACTGCCACAGGTCTACGTGGTCTACGCCCAGACGGTCCAGAGAGCGTTGCAGCTCCTCAAGGGCAGGCTGTGCTCGGCGCTCGCTGGTCTTGGTAGCCAGAAAGAATTGGTCCGGGTAGCGTTTCAGCCAGGGCGCAAGGCGCAACTCTGCCTCGCCGTAGCTGGCGGCCACGTCTATGTGGTTGATGCCATGCTCTAGCAGCAGGTCCAGCGTGCGGTCAGCCACGTCTTGGGTGACTCTTGAGAGCGCGGCAGCTCCAAAGATGATGCGGCTACTGTTGTGCCCAGTGCGGCCAAAAGGCTGTGTAGGTATTGCCATGACGCCATAGTAGAGCCTTGGTATTGCTACGTCTAGTCTGCGCCCCTTGCGCGCTGGCTGCTCTACCTGCGAAACTACCCTGGTTTAGAAGACTCGGCGCAAAGAGGTGCACCGCAATGGAATATCGTCCGCTGGGACAGACCAGCTTGCAGGTCTCTGCTCTTGGATTTGGGTGCGGCAACGTGGGAGCCCTCATGGTGCGCGGCGACCACGCCGACCAGGTACGCGCCGTGAATATCGCCTGCGATGCGGGCATCAACTACTTTGACACGGCTGCCCAGTATGGCAACGGCGAGTCCGAGCGTAACTTGGGGCGCGCGTTGAAGGAGACCGGACGCGAAGTTTTTGTGGGCACAAAGGTGCGGGTGCACTCGGAAGACATCGACCTTGTTGGCAGAGAGCTTATGGCGTCGGTGGAAGGGAGCTTGCGCCGTTTGGGACGTGACCGAGTCGACCTTGTCCAGCTCCACAACTCCATTGGACGGGACCGCACAGACGCCAACCTGAGCCCTGACGATGTTATCTCGATTGTAGTGCCTGCCTTCACCAGGCTGCAGCAGGCGGGAAAGATCCGCTTCTACGGCTTCACCGGCTTGGGCGAAACTGAGGCGGTCAATGAAGTGGTGGATTCCGGAGCACTGTACACGGTGCAGGTCTGCTACAACCTGCTCAACCCAAGCGCTGGGAGAGCGGCGCCCGAGGGCTTTGCCTATCAGGACTACGGGTTGCTGCTAGACCACGCCGCGGAACGGGGGATGGGCACACTGGGCATACGGGTTCTGGCGGCGGGGGCGCTCACAGGCAGCCCTGAACGCCATCCCATTGCCGCGGGTAGCGTAGCGCCCATAGGCACCGGCGCAGACTATGATGCAGACCTTCAGGCTGCCGAGCGGTTCCAATTCTTAGTAGGAGAGGGGATTGCAGGGGATATGGCGGAGGCCGCCGTTCGCTTTGCGCTGAGTACAAACCAGCTCTCTACTGTGCTAGTGGGCCTTTCCAGCGTGGAGCAATTGGAGCACGCCCTGGCCGCAGTGGAGCGGGGGCCGCTGCCGGCTGACGCGCTGGGGAGGCTCCCACAGACTTAGCTGGGCCTCTTAGGGAGCCGCTTGGCTTAGGAAGCGGACTCTTTGACCACGAGTTGCGGCCCTGAGGGAGTGTCCTCAATATCTATGAGGATGTCACCAAGCAACTCGTCGACGTCTTTGCCGATGATGAGCACCTTAGCGCCGTCGTGCTCGATGACACGATCATCGTCAGTCGCGGAGTCTATCTCCATGCTCAGGCTTCCTTCATTAGTCACCAAGCGCAGCCCCTGATCCTCGGTGACACCGCTCGCCTTTAAGCTCGCCAAAAGTAGTGATGCGGCTAAATCGCTCATGCTGACCATAGTGTGATACCTCCATTTGGTAGCTGTCGCAGCTCCGCCTGCGCTGACCTGACCGGTAAATGTGCAAAGGATGTAGTACACGCCGCTGGCCTAAGAAAGAGAGCGCTGCCTCATCACTGAGGCAGCGCTCAACGGTCTATGGGAAGGGCTACAGGAACTACTCTTCGCCTGCTGGGTCCTCCAAGTAGCGGAAGAGGTCTGAGTCCGCGGAGAGGACTACAGTTGTATCCAATGCAAGGGCACGGCCGTAGGCTTCCAGACTTCGGGTGAAGTAGTAGAACTCCGGATCCCGACCGTAGGCCTCGGCAAAGATACTGATGGCTTCCGCCTCACCTTCGCCACGGATGATCTGCGACTGTTTCCCGGCTTCTGCGAGAATGATTGCCCGCTGCTTGTCCGCCTCTGCCTTAATCTTGATCTCTTCCTCACTGCCTTCTGCCCGGAACTGGGTGGCTTCACGGTTTCTCTCGGCATTCATTCGGGAGAAGACGCTCTGGGCCACCTCGTCCGGGAAGTCGGCGCGCTTGATGCGCACGTCTATGATTTCGATCCCGAAATTATTGGCCTCAATTGCCGCCAGCTCGGTAATGTTTGCCATCAACTCAGCACGTGTGCTGGCGATGATGTCCTGCTGGCTATGGGAAGCCACATTCTTGCGTAGCTCGCTAGAGATGATGGAGCCTATCCGGGCATCTGCGCCCAGTTCATCGCCCACCGTCTGGAAGGTCTTCAACGGGTCGATGATGCGGTAGCGAGCGTAGGCGTCGATGATGAGGTTTTTCTTATCACTAGTAAGCAGCGAGGTAGGCGATAGGTCATACCGCAACAACCGCTTGCTAAAACGGGTCACCTGCTCTATGAAGGGTGACTTGACTTTGAGGCCGGGGCTTAGTTCAGACCGCTTGAACTGGCCGAACTGAGTGACGATGGCCTGCTCCGTGATGTCCACGGTAAAGAGCAACTGATTTGCGCCAACAAAAGCTAGCACGAAAATGCCGACGACGAAAATTAAGCTTAATCGCATGAGTTACCCTCCGGATCCCTGAGTCTGAGTGCCGCTAGGAGGCGGCGCTGCGGGCGGAGCCGCGGGCGCAGGCGCCGATCGAGTGGCGCCGATGGATGCCTGACCCTCCAAGGGCAACAGTTGCAACACACCGCCGCTGGCATCGGGCGTGATGACAAACTTGCGGATATTGGGCATGATCCGCTCCATAGCTTCTAGGTAAAGCCTGGCGCGGGTAACGTCTCTGGCCTGGGAGTACTCAGCCAGGATAGAGAGGAAGCGAGCGGAGTCTCCCTCTGCCTGGGCAATTCTCGTCTCCTTGTAGGCCTCGGCCTCTCGAATCATCTGCTCTGCTTCGCCTTGGGCTTTCGGGATGATATCGGCCTCGTAGGCGCGTGCCTGGTTGATGAGCTGTTCCTTCTCTTCTCTGGCGGAAACCACGTCTAGGAACGCTGCCTCAACGGGCTGCGGTGGCTTTACAATCTGGAGCTGCACACGTTCTATGCTGATGCCGGTGGAATAAAGGTCCAGCAGTTGCTGGAGCAGCTCCATGGTCTCGCCTTCTATAGCGGCGCGCTCAACGGTGAGCGCGTCGTCTAGGGTGCGGCTGCCGACTACCTGCCGCAGCGCTGCTTCAGTGGCGTCACGTAGGGTGCGGCCATCAGGCCGGTTGCGGATCTGCCGCGATACGTCGCCGGGGTCGGCTACGTTGAAGAGGAAACCATCAAGGTCTCGTACCCGGTACTGCACCACCATCTCCACGTCCACGATGTTGGTGTCGCCGGTAATCATCAGCGCTTCTACGGGGACAGGCTGGAACCGGGCGGGTGGGCCCGGATCGACGGTGCGGAAGCCCAGCTCCATGCTGCGGATCTCCTGGACTTTCACTACATCTACCTGTGCAATGGGCGACGGAGGACGCCAGTGCAAGCCTTCACCCTCCGGCGGCTGTGGGACGCCGAAGATGCGGACAATAGCCTGGGATGCCGGGTCCACCTGGTAGAAGCCGCTGCCCAACCACAGGATCGCGATGACTATCAGGATGACGCCGGGGCCAATACCGCCAAGGCGGGGCAGACGCCGGAGGATACCGCCGCCACCGCCGCCGAGCGAGCTCATGAACTGGTCTAAGTCTGGGCCGCGTTCAGGATCATTAGGCCGAAACGGCGCATCATCTCTGTCTGATCGCATCTTCACCTCCTAGGATGTTCTGTTATGGGTTGCACCACAAGTGCATGTTGAGTAAGACGACAAACGGGGGAGATTCAACGGGGATTGGGGCAACGTTCCACAAATAACCTTGTAAACAAAGTTACCCCATATTAACTGAGTATGAGCAAGAGATAAAGGGGCACCAGCGATCAGGGGGCATTAGAGACAAAACGCCAGGCAACGCAATGCAATAGCCCGGTGTGAAGAACTGCTCTCCCAGCGCTAAGCTCCAACGGCATCTGTCTCCGCCTCTCTGTTAGAGGCTTCCGTAGGCTCGGGCTGGGGCTGGACGTAGAGGGGAAGTCCAATGGTAAAGGTGCTGCCCTGCCCAAGCACACTTTCCGCCTTCACCCAACCGTCCTGAGCCTCCACCAGGTGCTTTACGATAGCTAGGCCCAGGCCGGTGCCCGCGCTGGCGGCGGCGTTCTGGTTGCCCACCCGGTAGAACCGCTCGAAGATATGAGGCAGGTGCTCTGGAGCTATGCCCTTGCCGGTGTCCTGAACGGCGATGCTGGCCCAGCCGTCCTCTTTGCGCAGAGAGAGGGAGATGGCGCCGCCCACCGGCGTGTTCTTGATAGCGTTGTCTACCAGGTTCTTGATGACTTGAGCAATCCGCTCTTCGTCACCTAACACCTGTACCGCTTGCAGCTCTTTAACAGTAATGGTCCTGCCATCTGCAAGCAGGGACATCTCGTCCGAGATATCGCTGATGAGGCGGCGCAGCCGTAAAGGACGCCGCTCCAGCATCTGACTGGCTTCGATCCGGGCTAGGAGGAGTAGGTCTGACACCAGGCGGCTCATGCGGGCCACTTGCTGGTGCGCTTCACGCAGGCACTCCGCCCGCGCCGCATCATCCTTTACCCGGTTGAGCAGCTCCAAGTTCGTGCGGATGGCCATCAGCGGGTTCCGCAACTCATGGGAGGTGTCTGCGACAAAGTCCCTGTGGTGGCGTAACGTCTCTTCCACCGTCCCGAGCAAGTGGTCCATGGTAGTGGCTAGCTGACCTACTTCGTCCTGGGGCAAGTTAATGCCTACGCGCTGGCCGAAGTCTCGCTCGGCATCGATAGCGGCGGCACGGGAGGCGATGGTGCGTAGTGGGATGAGACTGCGGTAGATCACGAATACGCCGCCGAGCACACCCAGGAACATGGTGAGGAGGCCGAGGGTGAGCAGGATATTACGGAGATTGTTCATGGCCTCCGTGAGTGTATGGCGGGACTGGCCGACCTGTAATACGCCAATGACGATCTCACCGGACATGATGGGTGCGCTAAGGATACGGACGACCCTGTCGTGGTCTATTATCACGTTTTCTATCATCCGCTCCTTGTTCCAGGCGCGGGTAAAGCTGGCGGGGTCTGTCGTCAGAACCTGTCCGCGAAGGCTGGCGGAAACACCTACTACCTTTCCTGTCCTGTCCAGCACTTGGACATAGAGGCCGGGGGATCCTAAGTCGTCTACCGGGGAGAGGTCTAGCTGCGCGGTGCGGAGGTCAATAGTGCTGAAGGTACGAGTAATGGGCAAGATAGCCGTGTGCACCTGACTTACGCGCACATACAGGCGGCGGTCCATCTCCGCCTCCAGGCTGCGGTACATGTTGGTGTAGAGAACTACGCCAAAGACACCCAGCAGGACGACTAGGAGAAAGGTGTAGGCAAGCGCCAACCGCAGGCGTAGGGACACGGTTTAGCCATCCCGTAACGCATAGCCATAACCGCGGATTGTGTGAATGATACGGGACTGGCGTTCCGCCTCCAGCTTCTTCCGCAACTCCTTCACCGCAACGTCTATGAAGTTAGACTCCCCTTCAAAGGCATAGCCCCAGACTTGCTGGCAGAGCTGCTCCCGAGTAAGGGCCTGCTTAGCATGCCTGATAAAGCAATGTAAGAGCTCGTATTCCCGGGGAGTGAGCCGGAGCGTTTTGCCGCCGCGGGAGGCCTCTCTGGTCTTGAGGTCCAGGACTACATTCTCAAATTCAAGGTAATCTGCGGGCTCAGTAGGCTGGGAGCGACGCAATAAGGCACGCACTCGGGCGAGCAGTTCGTCCAGGGCAAAGGGCTTTACTAAGTAGTCGTCAGCGCCTTGGTTAAGGCCCGCCACTCGGTCGGTGGTGGTGTCTTTTGCGCTGAGCATGAGGATGGGCGCCGATGAAATGTTTCGCAGCCGCTGGCAGACGGTGAGTCCGTCAATGCCCGGCAGCATCACATCCAGCACCACCAAGTCCGGCTTCTCAGAATCGGCGGTAGTGAGGCCGCTTTCGCCGTCTTCAGCGGTGAGGACGGCATAGCCTTCAAGGGCAAGGGCCCGCCTGAGGCCGCTTAATACAGCGTGGTCGTCGTCTACGATAAGGACTCTCGTAACCATGACCTCTCCTCTACATAATGCGTACCAACCATTATAGCGGATTGCCGCCTATTATGAGCAAATCGTGTGGATTGGTATAGTACTACGCCTGGCAAAAGAGACCAAGACCTCTTTGGTGGGTTGGGCGCTTGGGCTTGCGGTAGTTCTGCCTGTACGTTGCTGGTGGTGTGTGGATGCCTCCAATGAGTGCCCTTTTTAGTAGCACCCAGTGTAGGTGTTCATGAGGAGCGACACAAGCGGCAGGACGGGATGAGCAGCCCCAAGCATTGCGTTACTTTTTTCGGATAACCACCAGCTTGTCCCGTGCCGATTCTGCGCCCCATATCTCGCCTGGGCGGCCCAGGAGCTGGCGCACGCTCGCGCGGTCGCTAGGCAGGGTGAAGACATCGAACTCCTCGGTGGTTGGGTTGAAACGGGTGATGGCGTTGTCGCCGAAGTCGGTGAGCCACACGCCGTCCTCTTCGTCCACGTACACCGCGTAGGCCCTCGGCCGGTCGCCGGGGAGCTTCCACTCCTCCCATTCGCCTGTGGCCGGGTCGTAGCGGGCCACCTGGCCCGCGTTCCACTCGCTCACCCAGAGCACGCCTTTAGAGTCGGCCCACACCCGGCGCGCGCCCGCGTTGGCCGTGGGCAGCTCCAGGGCGGTGACCGCGCCTGTCTCTATGTCTATGTGCCCGAGGTAGCTGCCTGCGAGGGAGGAGTAATACACGTTGCCGTCTGGCGTTGTGGAGATGCCATAAGGACCGCGGCCCCTGGGCGCATCGTAGACCTGCATCGCGCCGGTGCTGGGGTTCAGGCGGCCATAGATGCCGTTCTGTCCGGTGAACCAGAGGTCTCCGCCGGCGTCGAATGTGGCGGTATTCAGGTTGGCGTTGCCGCGGTCTGCAGGTAGGGGGAAGGTGCGAACCTCGTTGGTGGCGGAGTCTACGCGGACGATGGCGTTGAGGCCGCTGTCGGTTACCCAGGCTGCGCCGTCCGGCCCCACGATGACGCCGTGCGGAGCGGAGTTCTCCCCGAGGGGGAAGTTCATTGACGAGCCGCTGACAGGGTCCAGGCGTCCCAGCGCGCCGGAACCTTGAGCGGTGTACCACACCGTGCCGTCCGGCGCGGGCGCAACGTCGTGGGGCCGCGATCCTCCAGGCACATCGTACTCTTCAATAGTGAACTGGTCGGCGGGAGTGAGCCCGATCTGTGTGTCAGCCGTAGCCAGGGGGGAAGGTACTGGTGTAGGAGGCGCGTCCCTAGAGGTGGTCTGTGTGTCCACCGTGGTCGGGGAGGAAGGTGTTGGAGGCACGTCCCCAGAGGCGGTCTGTGTGCCCGCCGTGGTAGGGGAGGAAGGTGCAGGCGTTGGGGATACATCGCCGGAGGCGGTCTGCGTCTTGTCCGGTGCGCTCGGCGGCGCGGCGGGCGCGTTGCAGGCGAGGGCGGCCGTGCCCAGGACGGCAGCAAAGACTAAGAGCAGAGACACTGAACTGCGTGGGAACTTAGCCAGCAGTATCCTCTTTCCGTAGAGTTAGCCCGTTTTACACAAAAGGGGGAGCGCTCCATTCGCGCGACCCCCTTTTACTATAAGTACGCTTAGTTTGTGGAAGGGTTACTTGGTGACGGATGAACCTGTCTGGGCGCCACTCCCGTTACCGCTGGCGTAGTGGCCGTTGCCGCCTTCACCGGGCTGGATGAGCACACGGACGCTGCCATCACTCTCCATGCGGCGGGTGATCATCTGGTGGCCGCCCTTATCGATCCAAACCATCACGTCGTAGATATTGAGGGCATCGCCCAGGATGGTTTCTACGATGGAGTGGCGGTCAGCCTCCACCTGCTGGGTGAGTGCGGCGAGGATGCCTGCGCAGCTCTTGCCGCGCCCATCCAGGACAGTCCAGCCGCTGGCGCCATTGCCGTTTCCAGTACTGCCCGTGTTCCCGTTGCCGTTGACTGCGCCGACAGGGTCCTTGTGGACGGCAATCTGGCCGCTCTTACGGAGGTCTACCTGGCGCTTGAACTCTGCCACGGACTCCCAGGCGACGGTGCGGTCGCGGTCGCCTGAGGCGCATACTGCGCCTCGCACGCCTACGATGTCTGGGTTGATGCGGGCCAGCTCGTCCAGGTCATCTATCTTCAGATGGCCGGAGAGGGCCGTGCTCTGGCCCAGCTGCTTGCCCTCAAAGACCATATCCCGCAGCTCCTCCTCCGTCAGGAAGTCGAAGAGGTTGCGGCCGTCTTTGGTCAGGGTGTCGATGAGCCAGCCGTCGCATTCGCTCTCGGTGGCCAGCCTTACCATGTGGTGCGGGTCCAGGCCGCCGTAGAGGGGGTTATCGGCAAAGAGGGAGCCCACCAGCTTGGTGTTGGAGCCCTTTAAGGCTTCACGGGACTGCTTCAGCGTTTCAAGGGCGGTTTCATAATCGGTGTTGCAGAAGCCCACCTTCACGGAGGTGGCGTCTAGCTTGGCGGCCGCGTAGACAGCCATAGCTACGGTGCCGGGCTGGCCGGGCACCACTCCCAGGGTAACGCTCACGTGGTTCTCTGGTTGGATGCGGCTTCGCACCTGGTGCACCAGGTTGGGGTGACCGGAACCCACCAAGGCTTCCTGGAGGTTTTTCACGTCCACCACGTCAGCGCCGCCACGCTCGGCCTCCAGTGCCTCTCCTAGGTTCTGGACGCTGACCATGAGCAGCATGCCGGTGGCAAAGTTATTGTTGCCGGTGAGCCAAGCAGTGCGCTCGGGCTCCGGCTTCCGGTCGTAGACCTGCACGCGCGGCGGCCTGGGCTTCAGCGGTTCCAGCTCCAGCTTAAGCTGGTCTTTCTCCGGCTGGGTCAAGTTGAGCAGCGGCGGGCGGACGGGGCCGCCGGCCATGCCCATGAGCTCGCCCCAGTACTTGACCATAGGGACGGGCAGCGCGCCGTTGTGCTTGTCCTGGATGCGGGTCCACCAGGTATCGGACAGCTCGTTCAGGCGGCGGAGGTGGCGGTCGTAGAAGGCTTCGTCCAGCTCACCCTTGCTGGCGCGCTCGATGAACTGCACGTAGTAGTTGCACTCCGGCGTGTCGAAGCGCCAGTCCGAGGTGTTGGCGAACATGACCTGCTGCTTGAAGCCAATCTCCTTGGCCTTCCAGTAGATCCACTCATCGGGGGTGCTGATGACATGGTCCTTGCCCAGCAGGAGGTGGGTCTCAATGGAGAGCTGCTGGTTGAAGCTGGCCTCCTTGACGCCGACCACATTGGGGATATTACAGAGCTGTTGTAGGCCCGCGGGACTCATCACAATGCCGAACTGCGGCGAGTTGTAGAACATAATGCCCAGGTTGGTGTTGTTAGCCACGTGGCGGACGTACTCAATGACCTGCTCTTCCGTCTTGGTGTTGATGTAGGGGGGAGCGATGATCAGCAGGTCGAAGCCCGCGGACTCCGCGTGCTTCGATAGGGAGATGCTCTCCTGCGGCGAGGTGTCCGTGACGTGCGCCGCGATGAGCCACTTTCCTTCCGCTGCGTCCGCAACCACGTCCATGACGCGCACTCGTTCGTCGTGGGTAAGGCTCCAGAACTCGCCCATGCCCCAAGTGCAACCGCCGCCGCGGGTACCCAACGTACGGATGTACTGGACGTTCTTTCGCAGCCCCTCTTCATCCAGGGTATAGTCCTGGGTAAAGGGGCTCATGATGGTGGTCCACTGCCCCTGCAGGGCCTCCCAGGCCCATTCTTGCGCTTCTGCTTTGGTATAGCGCGCCATAACGGTCTCCTCTCACGTCATCCCGAACAAGTCTAGAGCATTGTAAGGCAAAAAGTCGCCATGTTACAGCTATGGCGAAATTGTAATGTCACCAGAGCCAGGATTCAAGAGCAACCGATAGCGTTTGTGTGATTAACGCGCTTTTACGCAGGGCATTGGCGGAAATGCGCCCTTCCGTGCTGCCGCAGGCCGCGTTGCGAAAGAAGTCTTTGCAGGGTTGCAAACCGATCCTCAGTCCGGGGACGCTGGAGCAAGTAGGAGAGCTGGCTGTGGAGACGAACGCTGCTCTGTGCCTCGGCCACTGATTGACAACCAGATTGTAGAAAAGTAGGCTTGGGGCACACTTAACGTTGTCATCATTATAAGGAGAGCTCAATGGCCACCCAGACCAAAGTGTCGTATGACCCTAACGCTAGTTATGAAGTGAAGGTCTTTGACGTAGTTTATCGCAAGGACGAGCAGGGGAATGATTGGGAGCTACGCATCTATCAGCCCCAGGGCCCAGGTCCGTTTCCCGCGCTCATTGATGTCCACGGCGGGCAGTGGCGCTACGCAAACCGGATGCAGAACACGCTCATCGATACCGAGTTGGCCGAGACTGGGCTGGTGATCGCCTCGCCGGAGTTCCGTAGGTCGGACACTACCCCGTACCCGGCGCAGGTACAGGACGTGAATCTGGCGACGCGCTGGTTCAAAGCCCACGCGGCAGAGTTGAACGCGACGGCTGAGGGCCTTGGTGGCAACGGCACCTCCAGCGGCGGCCACACTATGGCGTTGAGCGCGATGCGTCCCAAGGACCCGCGCTACGCCGCGTTCCCGCTGCCGGAAGCGCCGGACGTGGACGCTAGCCTTGCCTACCAGATGCTGCTGTGGGCGGTGCTGGACCCTTGGTTCCGCTACCAGTACGGACTGACTGTGGACCTGAAGGATGAGAAGCTGGTATCCTCCGGCATGCAGATGGAACAGATTCCCGAGAACAGCTTTAAGTACTTCGTCACGGAAGAGGCCATGCAGGAGGGGAACCCCACGATGGCTTTACAACGAGGCGAAGACATGCTGCTGCCGCCCACCCAGATTGTGCAGGGCTATCCGGACGGCAACGTGCCCCGGGACATTGTCTGGAACTTTGAGGATGCGTATGAAGCCCGCGGCGGCCACATTGAAGTAGAGTGGTTTCCCGGCGCCCCCCACGGCTTTGCCAGAGAGAAGAGCTTTGAGCACGACCGCGCGGTGCGTAAGATGAAGGCGTTCATCGCACGGCAATTGGCGGCGGTGAGCGCGTAGTCTGCCAGAACTTAGAGGAAACGTTAAGGGCGGCCCTTTTGGGGCCGCCCTTTTGCATAGCTTGTGAGGCTCTTAGCGGTGCTCTGTGGCGTAGTGGTGGGCCAGGATGTCCTCGCCAAAGTCGCCCTGGGGATCGCGTAGCACGCTGTGGGAGTGGTTGGCGCCGTTCTGCACGCAGTCGTACTCGATGAGCATGCGGTCCGCTTGGATGCGGTAGTAGTGGGGTGCACCGGGCTCTGGCGGGCCTGCCCATGCGAAGGTGGTGGCCTCGATGGCGCTGGGCGTAAGTTGTTCGGTGTATTGGGCCACGATGGGCTCTGCCAGGTGCTCAAAGTAAGTGCTCACCAGACGCTTCAAGGTTTCCTGCTGGGAGGCGTCCATGGCCGTGGCGGGCAGTCCCTTTGCCTGCAGGGAGAAGCGCACCATCTCATCGTGCTCCGGAGTGAGGCCCAGCTCCTGGCGACGCGCCTCGCCGCCAGGACCGGTGCCGCCGGTGGGTGGTAGTGCGTTGTCCTCGATGCGCGGGCGGTTCTGCTGCACAATGTCGGTGGGCGCAATGGGTGAGATGACCGCTTTGGCAAGCTGGTCCTGCTTCAGCGAGGTCAGCAACTGGCGCGCTAGGTCTTCCTCTGCTGCCAGAGGGCGCAGCCACAGGCCGCCAGGCATGGGCGCTTTGGCAGGCTCCGCGCCGTAGAAGGCGGGTGTAGGCGAGACCGCGCCGTCGTGGACGGTGAAGTGGATGCTAAAGTGGTGGCCGCCGATGCGCCAGCTCCACATGTCCGAGCCAGGTTCGTCAAAGAAGGCAACAAAGTAGTTGAGGGGGTCCCGCACCCTGGTGCCGGGCAGATCGCCGTAGGTGCGCTCCGGGAAGTTGGCGTGGTAGGCCACGATATTTTCCAGCCCCATGATGAGGGCTGCGTGGTTGAAGCCGGCCTCGCTCATACCGATGGAGAGTAACCGCATGACGCGTCCCTGCTGCATAGGGTTCAGGTGGAGCAAGGACACTCCAGCCCGCGGTGTGGGGGTGTAGTACCAGCGACGGCGCTCCTCATCGTCCCGAAAGGAGAGGGTGATCGCTTGCCGCTGCTCAGGACTCAAAATATTCAGCAGGTTGGTGGCTGCCTCCGTCATGTCTGAGACAAGGGTGGAGATACTGCTCATAGTGGCCCCTTTCCAGCGCCCCCTGCCTGAGAGAGCCGCCTTCTGATATGCGCTCAACATAAAGCGGAGCGAGACCACTGTCAATCGCGAAGCAGCGGGGCGCACAAAGGCGCTGTTGCTAGGATTGCGGCTGTGAATGTGGCCCCACTATACTTACAGGGGCTTCCCGCGTTTATGGGCGTTCTGCTTAGAAGGGCCGCTCATGGCCGTGACCGCGCGGTAAGGCCTTCGTCGAGATATATACGTATGTATGCGCATTGCGTAAAATTGACTTAGTGAGAATCCAAGGAGGTGAGGCATGGCAGATTACGCACATCCGGAGGTCTTGGTTGAGACCGACTGGGCAGCGCAGCACTTGAATGATCCCAACGTCCGCTTTGTAGAGGTGGACGCCGATACTGCGGCCTACGACGAGGGACATATCCCCGGCGCAGTAGGCTGGAACTGGTCTACCCAACTGGCGGATACCGTAGTGCGGGACATCATCCCCCAGAGCAAGCTGGAGCAACTGCTGGGAGAGTCGGGCATTGGCAACGACACGACGCTGGTGCTCTACGGCGATAACAATAACTGGTTTGCTGCGTGGGCTTTCTGGCAGCTCACCATGTACGGCCACAAAAACCTCCACATCCTCAACGGCGGCCGCAAGAAGTGGGTTGCCGAGGGCAGAGATCTGAGCAAGGACGCGCCAGGGATGGCGAGTGCGAGCTATATGGCCTCCGCTCCTGACCTTTCGTTGCGGGCGTACTTGCCCGAGGTGCAGATGGCGGTGGAAGCTAAGTCGGCCGGTCTGGTGGACGTGCGCAGCCCCGCTGAGTTCTCGGGAGAGATTCTGTCACCGCCAGGGCTGCCGGAGACCTGCCAGCGCGGCGGCCACATTCCCGGTGCGCAGAACATCCCTTGGGGCCAGGCGGCCAACGAGGACGGTACCTTCAAGAGCCACGATGAGCTGATGGCCCTCTACGGGGGGAAAGGCATCACCGCCGACCAGCCTACCATAGCGTACTGCCGCATCGGCGAGCGCTCCAGCCACACCTGGTTCGCGCTGAAGTACCTGCTGGGTTACTCTGACGTTAAGAACTATGACGGCTCTTGGACGGAGTGGGGCAACCTGGTGGGCGCAGCGGTGGAGAAGTAACGAGCCTCTCAGTAGGAATACAAACGATGACCATGAAACCGGAAGACTACACCGAGCGCAAAGAGGAGATGGGCGGGTGGCAGATGCACATCATCTCCTACAAGCTTGGCGATACCTATCACTGTACGGTGGACGATGTAGATCCTGGCGCTAACTTTTCGCGAGGCCAGGGCGCAACCAAAGAGGAGGCCGAGCGTGTCGCTACCGAGAAGGCGCGCGAGCGTCTGGCGCGCACACGTCGCTTCCCAAGCGCTACTGGATAAAGAGAAACGCTAGAACGCGCAAAGGGGCGGTCCTAGGACCGCCCCTTTCGCCTTACCAGGAGGTAGGTTAGGCGTCTTGCCCCAGATCATGGTCGGGATGGTTAGTTGCGCCCTGCTTCCAGTAGCCCTGGGTATGGAGGGAGCCGCTATCAAGGCCGCGGTCGTCCCGGAGGTGTTTGCGGATGGTCTGCATGACGTTCGCCTCGCAGCCTACCCAGACCTTGCCATCACCCTCCGGTAGCTCCGCTTTCCGAAGGGCGTTTTCCAGCAGCGCGCCAACGTTCGCAGTGTGGCCGCCCCGGTGTAGCCAGGTGATCTCGAGCTGTGCAGGGCTTTCCAGCTCCTGCTCTTCCGCCGCATTCTGCACTTCTACGTAGACTTTTGCATGAGCCGAGGCGGGGAGCGCCTTGAGGATGGTAGAAACGGCAGGCAAGGCGGCGTCGTCGCCGGCGATGAGGTGCCACGGCGCTTCCGTATCCAGGTTGTAAGGGCCGCCCGGCCCGCCGATAGCGACGGTGTCCCCCTCCTTAGCGTGAAGCGCCCAGGTTGCGCCTGGGCCGTCACCGTGGATGAGGAAGTCTATCTCTAGCTCTAGGGTGTCGGGATTCCAACTGAGGGGCGTGTAGGTGCGGCTGGTGGGCCGTTCCTGGCCTTCTGCAAAGATAGGGCCGTCCGGACCCCAGACCGGCAGCACGGGACGCTCCTCGCCCGGTTTCGGAAAAAACACCTTGATGTGCTCCGCGGGGCCGCGAGACGCGAATCCCTCCATCTCCTGGCCGCTCAGAGTGATGCGCACCATGTGCGGCGTAATGCGGTTAATCCGCTGCACCTGCACGGTGCGGTAGGTAGGCCGGGGCCGCTGGCGTCGTTGGGTTTGTTCTGCTCGTTGCTGGACCATTGTTGTCCTCCTCTTCTTAGCGCTCAATATGAGCTATCTGCACCGCGTTCTTGCTATCCTCGTTGGCTCCAACCCAGTGCGCCCAGGGCCCACTGGATAGCAGTATGGACGGTCATATTAAGTGTTACTTCCAGGGCTTTTCTTAGTGTTGTAAAGGTATTTGGGACGTAGAGCGGAGGGATCACGAAACAGCGTTTGCAGAAGAGGATAGGTTCTCCTCTGTCCACTACTTGCCAGAGATCTCCCGTACAGCGAGGGCAGCTGTTGGGAAGCAGCAGCGTGAGTGGCCCCTGAAAGTCCATCGTATCCGACTGCTCGGTATGCTTCTGTCTCATCATGTCCCTTGCCTAAGTGACCCGGTCTGTGCTTACCTGCCTATGAAGTCCGGTATCCACAAATCGCCGACCTGGGAAGTCTCTGTTCGATGTGCTGCTAGCTCCATCAGCGAGGGAGCGTCCATAAAGCATAGCCCGCTGCACCCCTGGTCGTTCCAGCAGGTGGATTCCCTTAGACTGTCGAATGCCTCTATGCCGCCGCTGAACGCCCCTATAACGTCGAGGGGAGCGATGACTTTTCCGTAGTAGATACACATGCCTACCTCTTTTTATTAGGACTACCTAATACTTTGTTAGTGGGTAAGCTAACAGAAGGTGGCAGGTCTGTCAAGAGGGTTACAGAATAATTTCTTGCGAACTTTTTGGTTGCTGGGCTGCACGTGAAAGAGAGCCGTAAAGGCTCTCTCTTGTTGATATGGCTGAAGTGTTTAGCTCTGCGCGGCCGCGGTCACGGGGGGTGTTGGCGGTTTGGCTATGGACATGAGCGCCGTCCCCATAGCAAGCGTGATGACGTAGATCCAAAAGGCAGCGGTGTAGTTGCCCAACTGGTCATAGAGGTACGCGGCCAGCAGCGGGCCCAGGATGCTGCTAATAAGGCTGATGGACTGGGTGATACCCCGGATGGAGCCGAGAAAACCGCGGCCGTAGTAGTCGGCCCAGATCTGTGCGGAGAGGGGCGCCGAACCGGTGCTGAATAGGCCGGCCAGGATGGCGAAGGCCCACGCGCCGGCCCGGGTAGGGTAGAACAAGAAAATGAGCAGTGAGGCGGCCCGAGCGCCGGAATTGGCGGCCAGCCCGTAGCGCACCGGCAGACGTTCTCCCAAGAACCCCCAGATGAGCTTGGAGGCGACAGCGCCAATGGAGTAGGCAGAGTAAGCAAAACCCGCTTCTTGCAGACTCATGCCCGCATCCGTAAAGGCGGCAACCAGATGGAAGAGCATGCCGCTGAAGGCCAAGCTGGTCAGGTTGGTGGAAGCGACGATGTACCAGAGCGCGTGGGTTCTCAGGGCCTGGTTGCGAGTCCAGGAGTAGCTTTCGCCGAGCGGTTGGCGCTGGCCGGGCTTGGGAGCCGCGTCCGGCGGGTCGCCGTCAGGCCGCAGGCCCATCGACTCGGGCGTGTTGCGCATGAACAGGAACACGGGCGGCACCACGATGACAATGAGCGCGATACCCAGGACCGCCCACGCATCGCGCCAGCCAATGACCGTAATAAGGAAGGCGGTTATGGGCACTACGATGGCCGCGCCCACGCTGTTGAACCCGGTTACGATGCCCAGCGCGCGGCCACGCATGCGGACGAACCATTTGGAAACCGCGGTGGTGGTGACCAGAGAGCCAATCTCCGCTATACCCAGGCTGGTGGCCAGCACGTAGATGATGTAGAACTGCCACAGATCCGTCACGTTGCGCAGCAAGACGTAGGAGATGCCCGCGACTATCGCGCCCACCAGCATAACCGGCCGCGCGCCGTGCTTATCGATGATGGGCCCAACGATGGGCGCGACGAGTAGGTTGGTGGCATTGGTGAAGGTGACGCCGGCAAGGAGCTGCGTGCGTGTCCAGCCAAGGGACTCGGTCATGGGCCGGATGAAGACCGCCAAGCTGACGGAACCGGCTCCGAAGGCGATGGTGTTGGCAATGCTGGCCACCGCCAGGACCACCCAGCCGTAGTAGAAGCGGCCCGTTTTGGCGGGAGGAGAGGGCACCGTAGAGGCGTTCTCAGCGCTCTGGCTCTGCATGCTGCCTCTTTCTAGCCAGCGGCCGCGAACGCATGAGTGGGGGCGGGCTGGCAGGTGGCCCAAGCATAGTAAAGCATAGGAGCAGTGTCAAACCGCCGCGGGGATGTGTGATTGCATTGTCAGTAAGGTATAGTGATGTATCTCCACGAAAGGTTTTGCAGTGAACGTCTCCTTCGAGATTCTGCCTGAGGACTTCTTAGCGTTCCGGTCCTACGCCTCCCGGAAGAACAGGCTTAGCGGCAGGCTGGGCAATGTGTTTGTAGCCTTAATTGTGCTTTTTTGCACCGCACTATGGGTGGCTTCCACACAAATTGAGATTACACTGACGAGCGTTTTATGGGCACTCGCGTTTCTGTGGGTTCTCCTCCTTGTAGGACTTATTATTTTTAAAGCGTGGGTCTCTAACGTAGCACGAGACTTTGCAGAAACTGTAGGTTTTTGCAACCTTTCTATCTCAGAGGAGGGGCTCAGTTATGATCTTGCAAATTCCAAAGGAACGACTTCTTGGGCAGGCATTAAGGAAATAATTGAAACTGAGAAGCATATTTTCTTACAGTCGGGCTCTTACATAGGTGTCATAGTACCTAAACGGGCGTTCCCCTCTCCGGAAGCAGGGAGCGCGTTCCTGATGACGGCCCTCTCTTATTGGAAGGCTGCTAGGGAAGCCAAGCCCGCGTAAACACCTGCCATCTCCGTGTAAGAACGTAAATGCCCGCCCATTACTGGCGGGCATTTTGGTATCGGTGAGCTGGGGTTACATGCTGAAGACGCTCTCTCCGTCATACCATTCGGAGGCAGGCTCCAGGCAGCCCCGTCATGATTGGCCCTAGCCAAAGCCACCAGGCGGGACTACAATGACAATGACGTTAACGTTAACTTTAGCGACGCATTGATCAGACTATTGCCCCATGAGCCATGACGTAAATCCGCCCGACGAACCCAAAGCGCGCTCCTTTGGCGCGTTCTATTCCCGTGACTTCCGGCTGCTATGGATAGGCCAAGTCATCTCTCACCTGGGCGGCTGGATGCAGATCACTGCCCAGAGTTGGCTGGTGTACCAGATGACCGGCTCAGCATTGCAGGTGGGGCTGACCGGTTTTGTGCGCACCATTCCCTTCATCTTTATCACGCTCTATGCCGGCACCGTGGTGGACCGGGTGGACCGCCGCAAACTGCTTATCACCATCGAGGGCCTTAACGGGTTGCTGATGCTGTTTCTCGCGATCCTAGTGGCAGGCGACTGGGTCGAGCTGTGGCACATCTATGCGGTGAGTGCGGGCATCGGCGCGGTAGCCGCGTTCGAAGCGCCGGCGCGAGCCTCCTTGATCCCCTATCTCGTGCCCAGAGAAGACCTAATGACGGCTATCGGTCTGAACTCGTCGGTGAGAAAGGGCAGTCAGGTTATTGGCCCCGCGCTCGGAGGGTTGTTCGTCGCAAGCTTTGGTGTAGCCGGAGCGTTCTTCATCCACAGCGCTGCCTACGTAGTGCTGCTCGCCTGCCTGGCGCTCATGCGCACCACCAACCCAATAGACGACCGTCCGGCGCGCAGTCCACTCCAGTCGATGATGGAAGGCGTCCGGTATGTCGCCACCGACCGTTCATTGACCACCCTGCTTATCATGCAAAGCATAGTGAGTTTATTTGGGTCTACACAGCCCATGATGGTGGTCTTTGCGAAGGATATCTTCAACACCGGCCCGGAGGGGCTGGGCTTTCTGCAAAGTGCGGTGGGCGTAGGGGCCATCCTGGGATCCATCGTACTGGCCGCCCGTGGAGATGTGCACAATAAGGGGCGGCTTATCTTTGTGAGCGGTCTGCTGTTCAGCGGTTCTATGCTCGCGTTTGCCGCTGCGCCAACGTTCCTAATAGCTGTGCCTATCTTAATCTTCTCCGGTTTTGTGGATATCATGTTTGGCACCACCAAGCAGACGGTGATCCAGCTTCTGGTAAATCGCAGCTACTTGGGCAGGGTAATGAGCTTGAACTCCATCTCCCAGCGTGGGCTGGGTCAGGGGGCCGGCTTCCAGTCTGGAGCGTTGACCTCAATTATAGGAGTGCAATGGGCTACAGCCATCGGCGGGCTGGTGTGCCTGGGAGCGCTGTTTACAGCACGGGTAGCGAGTCCAAAGGTCTGGCAGTTCACCGGCTCCGGTCTCTGGGGCGATGGCCAAGCCGGCGGCCGCGGCCGTCGCGGCGGTGGCGGCGAGCCGGACGAGGCTGCTACCGTGGTTGCGGGCCTGCACATCGACTAGCTAATCTACAACCCGCTAGTCTGCCGCTCTCTGAAGGCGTACTATTTTCCTATGGACGCATCACCTCAGCCCGACCGGCCCCAGATGCCCTCCGGCTACGGCGTCGATCCGGCCGTGACCAGCGGATTGCTTTCCTGGGAGGAAGCTGTTGCTAAGCTTACGGACGCCCGCAACTACTGGGTTGCCACAACACGGCCTGACGGCCGGCCCCATGTTGTGCCGGTGTGGGGCCTCTGGATGGACGGAGCCTTCTACTTTGGCACCGAAGCCGAATCCCGTAAGGGACGCAACCTGGCAACCAATCCCCATATCATCGTCCACTTAGAGAGCGGCGACGACGCCGTCATCATTGAAGGGCAAGCGCAGCGTGTACTAGGCCAAGCGGAGTGGAAGCGAGTTTTGGCAGCCCTTGAAGCCAAGTACAGCCTCCCGGCGGACTCGTTGAACGCGGCGGACCCGACAGACCCGGCGGACCCTAGCATGGCAGTCTTTGTAGTGCCGCCTACCACCGCTTTTGCATGGAGCGAGCAGGATTTCCCTGGCTCGGCCACTCGATGGCGGTTTAAGGACGGCGCTCCAGCAGACTAAGCCCCGTTGTCTTCCCTCCTCGACAGTCTTTCCAAACGGTATTCCGGTACCTTAGTGAGCGTCACAGTTACATCCCCTCGCTAAACCGACTCGTTGCAGCTACCGCTAGAAGCTATTGCAAGTACTTGCAATAGCTTCTGCTTTTTTGTTAGAGTGTGCGCTGAAAGTGTTAGGGCGATAGCATGACGTCTTTCGGTGGATTTGGGAGCTAACGCACATGCATCACGCTGAAGACTTGGTCCGGCTAGGCAAACAACTTAGAGAAAGAGGCTTTCGCCTCACACCGCAGCGGCTCATGATCTTGGAGGCAGTGAGCACGGAGAAGGGACACGTTACGGCAGAAGCTATCCATGAGGTAGTGGCCGAGCAGTATCCCGACATGAGCCTTTCTACGGTCTATCGCACCTTGGAAACCTTGCGAGACCTGGGATTGGTGACTCAAACGGATCTGGGCACTGGACGCATTGAGTACCACTACGCGGAGGAGGCCCATCACCACCATCTGGTCTGCCGCAAGTGCGGTACGGCGTCGGAGATAGACGACACCTTCATGGGTTCCCTCTCTGCGATGCTTCTAGACTCCTACGGGTTTCGCCCTGAGATTACCCATTTCGCCATCTTTGGGGTCTGTGCCGCTTGCGATGATTCAGAGACGCTATAGGGTATCTTGCTGCAACTGAAGCGAGAAGGACTTTAGATGATAGACCTTGCCCTGCCTCACGCCGCGCAAACCGCGCCGCCTCCCCTGCATGCGCCGGACGGGTTCATGAGCCTTCCGGTCGCGCTGGTGGCTTACGCGATCTCAGCGCTGGTGATTGGCTACGCCGTGAAGCGCACCGATAAGCAACTGAACGAACGCATGGTTCCCTTGATGGGCGTTATGGCTGCCTTTGTGTTTGCGGTGCAGATGCTCAACTTTCCGGTAGCGGGAGGGACATCCGGCCACTTCATCGGCGGCGCGTTTGCCAGTATCCTGCTTGGTCCTTGGGCCGCGGTACTGGTCATGGCGGCTGTAGTTTCCGTACAGGCGCTGGTGTTCCAGGACGGCGGGCTGGTAGTCCTAGGGGCCAACATCTTGAACATAGGTGTGTTGAGCTGCCTGGTAGGCTACGGCGTCTATCGTTCTACTGAGTTCTTGGGATCGGGTATGCGCGGACTGTTAGTGCGGGGCTTCGCTGCGTCCTGGATCTCCGTAGTATTGTCGGCTGCGGCAGTCGGTATTGAGCTCGCCATTTCCGGAACGACCGCCCTCTCCCTTGCGCTTCCCGTAATGATCGGCGTCCATGCCCTCATCGGTGTCGGCGAAGGGCTCATTACGGTGGGCGCGCTCAGCTTTATCCGGACCGTGCACAGCGATCTGCTTAAGGAAGCGGCCACTTAATTCGGGCGCATAGCTATGCAGAACAAGCGCTGGTGGATTATTGGCTATGTTATTGCCCTTGCCCTCACCGTAATCTCGCCCCTGGCGTCGGGGGAGCCGGACGGTCTGGAGCGCGTAGCCCAAGACCAGGTCTTTAGCGATGCGGCACAGGACGCGCCCTACTCCGTCATCTCGAACTACGTGCTGCCTGGCGTATCGAACGAGGCGCTGGCCACTATCCTGGCGGGCATGGTGGGCGTGACCATCTTGTTTGTTCTAGTGGCCGGGCTCGCCTATTTGGCGCACCAGCGGCGCGTAACGCGTGACACGGCTTAACACACTACTTACAGCAAAATGTCATCCTACCTGGGCTTTCTAGAACGCTACGAAGAGGGTGAAAGCTTTCTCCACAAGGCGGACGCGCGTCTGAAGCTGGTGCTCACCTTGGCGTTCATCTTCTCTCTATCCGCGCTGCCGCCGGGTACCTGGTGGGCGTTCGGGATTATGTTTGCGGCGCTATGGGCGCTAGTGCTGGCTTCTCGTATCAGTGTGGTGGGACTGTTGAAGCGGACGTTGCTAGCTGCGCCCTTCATACTGATAGCGCTGCCCATCGTGTTCACGCGCCCGGAGCCTTATTTCTGGCAGGCGGCGGTTGGCCCCATCCAGCTGCACGCCTCTTACGATGGGTTCGTCTTCTTCCTGACCACGCTTATAAGGTCGTGGGTTTCCGTAACGGCAGCATTGCTGCTCACCATTACCACGCCTTTCCAGGCGTTGCTGGATGGCCTGCGGTTTCTGCGCATCCCAAGGGTGCTGGTGGCCATCGTGTCATTCATGTACCGCTACCTGTTCGTGCTGGTGGATGAGGTGCTAAGGCTGTTGCGTGCGCGTAGCGCGCGAAGCGCCACTGTGGGGCTGAAGACGGGCGGGACGATATCCTGGCGCGCCCGGGTGACGGGCCAGATGGCCGCGTCCCTCTTCCTCCGCACTTACGACAGGAGTGACCGCATCTACATGGCGATGCTTGCCCGCGGCTACGACGGCTCGCCGCGAGAGACCGTCGCCCAGCCGTTGCCGCAACCGCAGTTGATCGCCGGCATCGCAACACTTCTAGGGCTAGTGGCTGTAGTGGCTGCTGCGAGGTTCCTGGTATGAGCGCGCAGCAAGGACTTGAAATCCCGGCTGTGGGGCGGCCCGATGTCCCAGCAATGACCGCGAGCGGGCTAGGCTTTGCCTACCCGGATGGGATTCAGGCTTTGCGCGGCCTGGACCTCACGGTGCAGCCCGGCGAAAAGGTGGCGTTGGTCGGACCGAACGGCGCCGGCAAGTCCACCCTCTTGCTGCATCTCAATGGATTGTTGAAGGGGACAGGCGAGCTTAGCGTGCTGGGCAGAGACGTCATCAACGCAAAGGCGGAGCAACTGCGGGAACTACGGGCCAAGGTGGGTGTGGTGTTCCAGGACCCGGACGACCAGCTCTTCTCAACCACAGTCTATGAAGATGTGGCTTTTGGTCCCATTTATATGGGGCTGCCTCCGGAAGAAGTGAACCAGCGAGTGAGTGAGGCATTGGTGCAGGTAAACCTGCCCAACCACGGTCAACGCATGCCCCATCACCTGAGCGGCGGCGAAAAGAAGCGCGCCGCCCTGGCGACGGTGCTCTCCATGCGACCGGAGATTCTGTGCCTGGACGAGCCGTCAGCAGGGCTGGACCCGCGGTCCAGGCGAGAGCTCATCCGCCTACTGAGCGCGCTCCCCCTCACCATTCTAGTAACCACCCACGACATGCACATGGTAAAAGAGCTGTTTCCCCGCATGGTGATCATTGATGGCGGACGTGTAGTGGCGGACGGCCCCACCTACGATCTACTTGCGGATGAAGCGCTGCTGGAAGCCCATGGCCTTGAAGGGCCGTAAAGGGACACCGACAAGGATATTCTACGGAACGTGCGAGTACGCAAGCGGGGCGGCTGCTAATATGGCCACCCTGCTTTGTTGTTGCTTTTCCAGGTATCTTGCTGCAGGCCTGGGACTGCGCTCTGAACTGCAGTTAGTGGTAGACTAGCGCCGTACTGGTGGGGCATTCTTGCCCTTGACATCAGGCGGAATCCAGCGAAAATTGCTGTAGTCAAACGTGAGTGAAGGAGAGAAGCAATGTGGAATTCATACAATACTGAGGGCCGGGACGGTATGACCGCTGAGGTCATCGACCTGCAGGGCTACAACGGCGACACCATTAACGCGTACTACGTGCGTCCATCCGGCAACGGGCCGTTTGGGGGCATTGTCCTGGTGCACCACCTGCCCGGTTGGGACGAGTATTATCGAGAGACGGCACGCCGCTACGCGCAGCACGGCTACATAGTAGTTTGCGCCAACATGTATGCGCGCGTCGGCCACGGCACACCGGATGAGGTAGCGGCTACAGTTCGCGGTGACGGCGGCGTGTCCGATGATAGCGTGGTGGGGGACTGCCAGGCGGCGCTGGATTACATCAAGGCGTTGCCCATCAGCAACGGCAAGGTTGGCATCACGGGTACCTGCTCCGGTGGACGCCACTCCTACCTAGTAGCCTGCCGCACTAAGGCGTTCGACGCCATCGTGGACTGCTGGGGTGGAGGCGTGGTACAGCCGGAGACCAACCCCAAGCGCCCGGTTGCTCCCATTGATATGACGCCCGACCTCAACTGCCCCATTCTTGGGATCTTTGGCAACGAGGACCAGGGCCCATCGCCGGAGCAGGTGAACATGCACGAGGAGGCGTTGAAGGCAGCGGGCAAGACCTACGAGTTCCACCGCTACGACGGCGCCGGCCACGGCTTCTTCTACTACGACCGGGCCAACTACCGTCAGCAACAGGCCATGGACGGGTGGGGCAAGATCTACGAGTTCTTCGGCAAGCACCTCAGCTAGTCCGCTCAGTAAGGCAAGTAAAAACGGGTGGGAGCACTGCTCCCACCCGTTTCGCGTCTAGTGTCAGTGACTAGCCGACGGTGGCCTTGAAGTCTATCTCGAGGCTGAAGGTATCCTGCACGCTCAAGACTATCGAAACTCTGGGCTTCTCCATCTTGAAGTCGTCAAAGGTAATGCTTGTTGTGGCCATGCCATCAATACTTTCTTCTGTGAAGGCTGCGGTCACGTCCCAGGTCACGGTGTGGCTCACGTCCTTCACTTCCAGGTCGCCCGTCATCTTGAAGCTGTGCTCTCCGCTGGTGGGAAGAGGCGTAGGCAACCCCTGGAACTCCTTCACTGTGAAGACGGCGTTGGGGAACTGGGAGGTCTGCAGCGTGTTGTTCCGGACGTAGCGGTCGCGCCGGTCGCTATCGCTCTTGAGGCTCGCCAGCCCAACGGTAAGCTGAGAAGGCTGCTTTGTGTCCAAGGAGCCGTCGGCATTCAGGAATACTGAACCGGACACCTCGGTGGTGACGCCTACTGCATCGTTGGGGGCAGGGAGGTTGGCAAGCTGCTCCCGGACACGATAGCGAGCTTCCGATTCCTGGGTGAGGCGGACTTCGGTAACGCCGGCCGCTCCGCTGGAAGGCTGCGCCGCGGCAGTGGGCTGGCTGGCCGCTTCACTAACGGGCTGCGCAGTAGCAGCAGGCAGGCTGGTGGCTTCGCTTGCGGCCTGCGCAGTAGGAGCGGGCTGGCTGGTGGCTTCGCTGACGGGCGCTGGGGCTGCTGGAGCCGCTGGGGCCGCCGGCGTACAGGCGGCTAGAACTAGAACGAGGAACAATAGGGGGATGGAGTAGCGCAGTGATGTCACTAGCTGAGCACCTCTTAACAGAGTAGCGTTGTGTCGCCAGGCATTGTAGCGACCCAATGCAAGAGAACAATATGACTGGAGTTTCACCATGCGGTATGGCAGGCAACGTCTAGCTATGCCTGTTCCTACAATCAGTTGCCCCAAAGGTTTCATTTTTAAATTTCCGTGCTATAGTGTTGCCGCGGGAATCAACGGCGCATTACCCTAGGTGTGCTTCCTACTGAAACCAGGACCGATCCTTCACCCCGGGAGGAGCGACCGACGACTACCGACGCTACCCATAAGGAGTCGGGCGCGATGCCAGACAAAACATTAACTTGCCGGGAATGCAATGCTCCCTTCGTCTTCTCGGCAGAAGAGCAGGAGCTCTTCGCACAACGTGGCTACACGAATGAGCCTCGCAGGTGTCCTAGTTGTCGGGAAGTTCGCCGGGAACGGAACAGCTTCGGCGGCGGCGGTGGTGGCTACGGGCGACGTGAGCGAGAGATGTTCTCGGTGGTTTGCGCACAGTGTAGCAAGGACACAGAAGTGCCCTTCCAGCCGCGGGGCGATCGTCCCGTCTACTGCCGGGAGTGCTACGATCAGATGCGGGGGTCTTCTCCCCAGCAGTCGGGACGCTAGTCCTGGTAATCACTTAAAAAGCGATAGCGCAAGAGCGGGCCACTTAGTTGGCCCGCTCTTATTGCGTCGGTGATTAAGCGAGTCCCTGCTCTAGCACATAGTCTGGTTTGATCCGCAGGATCACCCGCTGCTCCTGCCCCTGGCCGTAGGGATAACGCTCCGCGCCGGTGTACTTCTTTGCCAAGGAGTCGATGTGCGCAGAGGCGTCCTTATGGTTGCGCTCCACAACCTGCCCACGCACAATCACGAACTTGAAGACGTCCTGCTCGTCCAGCACGCTCACCGCTACTCTGGGGTCCCGGGCAGCATTTCTTGTCTTCACGCGGCCCTCCGAGCTGTTGATGAGGACGTGGCTGCCGTCTGTGTCCACGTCAACCCACACCGGCGTCACTTGTGGCGAGCCGTCTGTCATGAGGGTGACAAAATGGGCGATGTGCTTCTCCTGAAGAAAACGTACTGCAGCTTCCGTGAGTTTCTCAGCTTTGGGCATTAGTTCCTCCTACGTGAGCACTGCGGCGCAATCACGCGTCTAGCTCGAGTTAGGAGGATTGTAGCACAGCAGCCAGGCGCTCACGGGGCCGCGCGGGCGTTGTTGCAACGGCTTTCGGAAGGCGGTAAGCTTAGGCGATTTATAGCGCTTTTGTCTCTTCTGAAGCGCTGCAAGGGTTGGTGAGTCCAAGGGAGCGGTATGCAAGCACAAACAGAACAGCCTCAACCGGACTCACTAGAGAACGGCGGCCGCAACATCGTAGAAGCGGCGGAGGCTGCGGCTGAGGCCATTGATAAGCGTGAGCGCACGATCGTGCTCTGGCTGGCCAACATCAATCATCTCACCAACCACTTTCAGAACCAGATGCTCAATCCAATGTACCCAGCCCTCATGCCGACCCTGGGGTTTGGTCCTATTCAGATAGGTCTGCTCACTGGTATCCGCACTATGCTGAACAGCTGGACGCAGCTAGGCTACGGGTTTCTGACGCCCTTCATCCATCGCATCCACTTGTTGGGTGTGGGCGCCATCATCATGGCCATCGGCACCTTTAGTACAGGGTTCGCCACCAACTTCACCACCCTGGTAATAGCACGTTGTGTTGCAGCAACAGGCGGCAGCTCGCAACATCCGGTGGGAGCCAGCTTGCTCTCTAGCTACTTTCCCAAGAGCCGTGGTCAAGTACTGGCGTTGAATACCAGCGTCTCTCAAATAGGGACAATGCTGGCTCCGGTGGTCTCCATCTTCCTGTTGCAGCTTGTGGGCTGGCGCGTGACGTTTATGCTCGTCTCTATCCTCAGCGTAATGATGGCTATCACGTACTTCTTCTTCAAGGATAAAGTCCGGGATCAGAAGACCGGCTCCAATCGAGCCAAGCTGGCTGCGAGCAAGATCAGCTATCTGCGAGTGCTCAAAAATCGGAACATGCTCCTCATAGCCCTGGTGTTTATGGTAGGCGGCGCGGGCCGCGGCGACGTCACGCCTGTGTACCTGCCGCTGCACTTGGTCAACGACTTTGGCTTTCCGTTGTGGTACGGCGCTGCTGCGCTCTTCCTCTTCAACCTGTCCGGCATGGGTGGCCCGATCTTCTTTGGCTGGCTGTCCGATAGGATGAACCGGGTGAAGATTCTCCAGACATCGCTCTTCCTCTCTGGTATTGCCACACTGTGGTTGGCATTTCAAGGTCCGAGCCTGCCAATGCTGATCTCCAGCGTACTCTTCTATGGGGCAGTGACCCATTCCAGAGGCACGCTGACCCAGGCGCTTGTTGCCGATACTGTGCAGGAAGAAGACCGCGATGCGGCCTTTAGCATGTACTTCTTCCTCGGCTTCTTCGCATCCCCGGTGTGGGCAATCCTCACTGGATTCCTCTACGAGAACTTCGACTTCTCTACGGCGTTCGGCGTCATGGCTATCTCCTACGCTGCGGCAATGGCCGTTATGACGCTGGTGAAGGACCCCCGCAGCCAACTCATGGCGAGCCAGATCCGCGGCGGTCGTGGTGGCGGCGGCGGCGAGTAGCCTGCATAACCTGACGAACCACGTGTAGAGAGCCCCTCCATGTAGGAGGGGCTCTGTCGCTGAGGGGTTACCCCCTTGACGGAGGCGCACTGAGCCGCCTACTCTGCCTGCAGAGCAGACATTGCCAGAGGAGACAAAGCATGGTTGCAGCCCCACAGCCCCTTACGCTGAAGACGGCCCTTGCAACTTACGGCCACACGGCTGCGTTGAAAGATGGTCGCATTAGCGCCGATGGGATCGCTTTTGAGTTCATTGAGCACGACTCCATCATTGCCGCGTTCCGGCGCATGGTGCGTGAGACGGCTTTCGACGTTTGCGAGATGTCGCCAACCACCTACTTGGCGGCCAAGATGCATCACAAGCCCTTCACTGCCCTCCCTATCTTTCTGAACCGTGTGTTTCATGATGGCGCGCTGGTGGCGCATACAGACGCCGGCCTTCAGTCCTACAAGGACTTTGAGGACAAGCGGGTAGGGGTTAGGGCGTACACCGTGGCGACAGGCGTGTGGGTGCGCGGTCTGCTGCAAGACGCCTTTGGCGTGACGCTGAACCGCGTGACCTGGGTGACCGACGACGAAGAGCATGTTACCGAATACACTTCCCCCGACTATGTTCAGGCGGCGCCCCAGGGCAAGTCCCTCCGTGACCTCCTGTACGCAGGAGAGCTAGCCGCCTCCTTTACCGGAGCAGCGGGCGTTGGGCGGGTGGAGCCTGCGCCGCATCTAAGTCCGCTGACGCCTGATATTGGGGCTACAGAGCGGGAGCGTTACAAGGAGACCGGCATCTTTCCCATCCACGGCGTGATCGTCGTGAAGGACAGTGTGCTGCAAGCGCATCCCTGGGTAGCCAAGTCGCTTTTCGACGCCTTCAAAGCCGCCAAGGAAGGCTATCTGAAGGAGCTTACCGAGGGGGAGCCGGCATCGCCCCGGGACCAGATGATGGTGCAGCGGAAAAGCGTGGTAGGGGACGACCCTATTCCCTACGGCATTGCACAGAACCAGCGCTCCCTTGAGGCGATGGTGCGATATGCTTATGATCAGGGTCTGATTTCCCGCGCGCTTACTATAGAAGAGATCTTTGACCCCACGACGCTGAACCTGGCTTAGGCCCGGCCCGCGCGCATATGCACTGGAGGAACATCAGCAGCTTACAAGCGGGAGTAGCTGGGTGAGGACGAGAGTCACAAAGCTACAAGCCCGTCAGCAGGAGCTTCAGGGGCGGGCTACCGGCACCCACATGGGCGCGTTTCTGTTCGTCCTTGCCCATGAGATTGGCGACGACGACATCATGGGCATGGCTGCGGAGATGGCCTACCGCTTCCTCTTTGCGCTCTTCCCAATGCTCCTTTTCCTGGTGGCGGGCCTGGGCTTTGTAGGAAAAGCCTTGGGTTTTGATGATCTCTTCTCATGGTTACTGAGCCAGATTCAGCCGCTGCTTCCCGGCGAGATCTACGTATTAGTCGAAGGCTACTTGCGCGGACTGCTGGGCGAGCGGTCACCGGCGTTCTTAGCCATTGGTATCATTGGCACGGTGTGGGGCGCATCCGGGGGCGTTGGCACCCTGATCAAAGGGCTAAATCGCGCCTACGACGTAGAACTGTACAGGCCCTTCTGGCAAAGACAGCTTCTCGCGATGTTGGCGATAATCCTGCTGCTGCCCGTAGGGTTGGCTTTCTTCATCGTCGGCGCGTTGGGACGGGTAATCGTGGATGCTTTGGCTGCGGTGGTGGGTTTGGAGCAGGGTTTTACGGTTTTGTTCACAGTGGCGCGTTGGCCGGTGCTGATGCTGCTGCTCTTCTTGGGGCTTTCCATCCTCTATTTTATCCTGCCCAATGTCAGCCACAAGTATTGGTGGTCGTTGCCTGGGAGCGCCTTTGCCACGGTGGGCTGGGCGGTCCTGACTATCGGCTTCAGCGTCTATCTTTCCAGCTTCACAAACTACGATGCGACCTACGGCAGCTTTAGCACTATCATCGTCTTTATGCTGTGGCTCTACCTGGTGAGCGTGGTCCTCTTGATTGGCGCTGAGATTAACGTGCTGCTTGAGCCTGTGCAGCGGGACGCTAAGGTGCAGCTGCGGCGGTCGGAGAGCAGCGCATCTCTGGCCGAAGGCATCCCTGATCCCGAAGCCTCTCCCTGACTTGTAGGAGAGCGCCTACCTATGCGATGCTAGGTTGGAGAGCGTGACGCGCTTGTTCCGCTGGCGAGTTGTGTAGCGGTAGCACGGGGGACTTTGGATCCTCTAGCCCTGGTTCGAATCCAGGCTCGCCAGCCATTGCATTGTTTGTAATACGGGCCGCATTAGGCAGCAACAAGTAGCGCCCCGTTCAGAGCGAGCGGGGTGCTCTCGCGTCTGAGTGACAACTGGTGAAACTTGCTGGCTAATCTGCGGTCAAAGCTGGAATCACTTCAGCGCGAAAGCGGGCTGCCTTACAAAGCAGCCCACCTTCTTTTGTGCCGTATGACTACTAGCGCCAGATGTTGTGATCGGCAGTCTTGTTGACGGGATACAGGTCATCCCAGCTCTTGGCTTCCATGAAGGCCAGCCAGCGGCTGAAGCGCGCACGGCCCGACTCTTCAGAATTCCGGTAGTCAAAGGTGGTGCCGGGCATGCGTTCTTTGTCCGTGGTGCCTCGCCGTAGGCCCATCTCAAAGTTGTAGGGCAGCTTCTTAGCCATCATGCCCATACTTGCCGGGAAGGCGTAGTTCCAGTTTTCCATGTCATCGGATTCGGTGACGCCCGTGGGGCCGTTGTAGCGCATCACGTAGTGGCGCATGGCGTCTTTCACATGCTGCGGCGCATTCTTATCCACCGCGTACATGCTATGCCGCTCCACCATGCCGACTCCTTGAGGGTGCCAAGGGCGAATGCGCCAGTGGTCGATGATGAAGCTGGGCCAGACACAGAAGTGGCCGCCGCCGTGGGCATGGCCCGGCATAATGGTGTCTTTGTACACCTCGGCCTTCTTTGCTGCCGTCTCTCTAAAGTACTCGTCTACGCCCGGCTCTACCCAGGTGTCCTTGTAATCCGGCGTGCCCGCCTGCTCGTAGTAGGTGTAGCCGCCGCCGTGGCCCAGGTTGTGGTGACCGATGGTGTAGTTCTTCTTGGGGAAGGGATTACGCAACGGGCTGCGCTTGCCGCCCTCCACGTCGCCCTGCGGGCCGATAGCAGCTACGTCTACGGAACGGTGCGTCATCGCGCCGTGGGTTGGGTCAGTTGACGAGCTAAAGGCGGGGAACTTCCAGTTGGTGGGAAGCCGCCATTTGATGACGGGCGTAAAGACTTCGACCCCATTATCTTCGCCGTCTGTACTCTGCATAACGTGGCGCAGGCTAGGAGCGAACGGCCCAAGGTAGTCCTCAAAAGAGGGCGCTTTGGCATCCCAGGTAGCCCAGATGGAACCGTAGAAGTTGCAGAGCTGTGCGACCTCATGGAGGCCCCACTGGCTCTTGTCCAGCTCGCCGTTGTAGGCGTCGGCATAATAGGCTACGCCCACTAAGCGGCCGTCGGTGTCATAGCTCCAGCCGTGGAAGGGGCAGGTGAACACCAGGGTGTTGCCGTCGTCGTAGCGGCAGACCTTCATGCCCTTGTGGCGGCAGGAGTTGAGGAAGGCGTGGACTTTCTTATCCTTGCGGTCCCGCACCATGATGACTTCTTCTTCACCCATCCGGCAGACCACAAAGTCGCCGGGGTTGGGGACCATGCTCTCATGGCCGAGGAGGATCCAGCACCGGCCCCAGATCTGCTCCAGTTCCTGCTGGTAGATGGCCGCATTGATATAGATCTCCCGATCTATTGTGCCCTTAACGGGATCGAAGAGTTCGCGAAGCGGACGGTCAATTGTGCGGGTAAGCGTAACCATATCTTTCCTCCTTGGCTAAAGCCC
Organism: Dehalococcoidia bacterium; assembly: GCA_965220215.1. Taxonomy (GTDB): domain Bacteria; phylum Chloroflexota; class Dehalococcoidia; order SHYD01; family SHYD01; genus CBDDEI01. The sequence goes on along the minus strand of OZ244809.1, from coordinate 1,091,348 downwards.
GAAGCCGCCTATTTCCGACCAAAATGGTCGCTCTACACTAAACTTGAGTTGATTTTAGTTCTGTTTGTCAACTATCGCAACATTGGCAAGATGACGTTCCGATTATCCCTACTATGAAAGGTTATCGGAGAGGGTAGATTGAACGCGGGTGGCCGGTTAACCGGCCACCCGCGTTCGTTAATCTGCGCCGCTTGCTAATGTCGGCTAACAATCCTTGTCGTCAAGCCAAGCATGTTGGACACCCCAAATGGTGTTCAAACCATGGTGTGGCCGCATGTTCTTGACCCGGCATCCCTCCCACGTCTGATAGAGCCGTACTACCAGAGGTATAAAGGGCAAGATCTCATATTCGTAATCTTGCACCGCGTGGACCAGCTTTATCCGCTTGACTGGGTCAAGTTCTCTGGCCTGAGCTTCAGCCATTGCATCCAGCTTGGGATCAATCAACTGGGTGATGTTTCCAGGGCCAGTGGCGATGAGCTCTTGTGCCCAGCACGTGGGGAACTTGCAGGCGCCGGGGGGTCCGTAAGCGATATCAAACTCAAAGCTGCGGATAACCGAACCAGCTGCGGTCTTGCCACCAGGAGCCAACACCAGCTCGTTAGGAATACCCATCTTGTCGAATTGACTACCGGCCACTTCCAGGTGCGTACCATAGGTAGAGCCGCGTCCGGTAGCTATCTTTACTGGTTCTTTCAGGGCAAAACCGGCTTCGGCCAAAAGCTTCTTGGAGCCCGGCAGGTCATACTTGAACTTCTCCTTTATCTTCTCCTCTGACCAAGAGAAATCACCCAAAGCTACGGCCATGAACCCTGAATAAATGGAGCCTCCATCGTCACTGGCGATAGTTTCGTCGCGGTTGAAACCCATAGAGATGGCTCTGCGTACCCGAACATCGTTCCAGGGCGCCTTGTTGTGGTTGAACCAAAGGCCAAAGACGGTGAGGGCAGGAATTGGCACTAGTTTCCCGTTGGGGATTGCCGCCTGCAATTCAGCCGCTTCCGGCGGGCGGAAGCTCGTCCCACGGTTAAAATCTTGCTGGCTCGTGCGGAGGGCTGCAAAGGTGGCGGCGGAATCCGGCAGGTCAACGCCCCGGACCTCGTCCATGTAGGGTAGCGGTTTGCCGTCAGCTCCCATGATGTAGTAGTTAGGGTTCCGCTCCCAGGTAATGTATTGCCTTGCCTGGTACTCCTTTAATTGCCACGCTCCGGTTCCGACAGCAATCTGCTTGTAATCGCCGTGCTGCTCCTTGATCTCGTGCGGGAGCACTGCGTTCGAGTCATCTGCGAGCATGAGCGCAAAGTCGGCGGTTGGCTTGGAAAGCTTGAGAACTACCGTGTTAGGATCGGGTTCGGAGTGGGTAACGCCACTATAAAATCGCCGTTGTGGCGAGGCCTCCGCGTAGTAATCGAGCGTCCAGCCAACGTCAGCAGACGTGAAGGCCCGGCCGTTTACCGGCGGAAGGTTGTGCCATTTGACGTTTTCATGCAACTTAAACGTCCAAGTCAGGCCATCTGGGGAGATTTCCCAAGATTTTGCGAGAGACGGTACAACCGCAGTGTCGCTTCCAAAGCACATGCGTTGCTTTATTAGCCACTCATACATTCTCATTGGACTTTTGAATTGCGCCGAGGCAGCACTAGGATCAAGGTGTCGGGGTGCAGATCCTACGTTGAAAATCCCACCTCTGATAGGCGGTCCAGGGTCCGACCAGTGTTCCTTGCCCGGCGCGCACTGGTCAGCAAGCGCCTCAAATTTTTCTTCCGCAGCTTTGGCCTGTACCTGACCTACCGTACTTGGCGCCGCATCCGGCTTTGCTTGCGGGGCTTGCGGGGCTTGCGGTGCTGCTGTTGCTTGCGGTGCTGGTTCTGCTTTCTGTTCTGGCTTTGCTTGCTCGGTTTGCTGTACTGGTTTTGCTTGCTCTGCTGGTTGTGCTACCGGCGGGGCCTGCGCTTGTGCACAAGCTATGGTAAGCAGACCTGCGACTGCAACCATCACCAGGGCCTGTCTGATACTCGAAGGCGCCTCACGATTCGTTGCTACCACGACATTTCCTCCTTAAGTTAAGCTCGAGTACTTTACATATCGTATAGGGAGCCTAGTGCATCAAGGTGACGCATTAGTGAGTAATACATGAGTATTTGGTGATCAAGCGGCGAGGGCAAATTCGGATGGTAGCGTGTTGTTGTGGTAGCAACGCACCAACTCATCACTATGCGAGAAGAAGACCAACTGGGTGAGGCTGTGGTTCATTATCTTAGTTAGCATGTCGGTTCCTGCTCAAATGGCTGGGAAGATGGTTTCCCATCATGGTTCGCTGGGTGTAGTCGTCACTGTTGACAGAAGACAACCGCGTTGCGCTATACTCATCGGCATATGTGATCGTATCAAGTGCCCAAGAATGGAAGCGGATCGCCCATAGGAGCAATCTATGACGAGTTATATTTTGCGCCGGCTGCTCGCTCTTATCCCAACAGTTTTTATCGCCTCGGCAATAGTCTTTTTCACCTTACGCCTCCTCGCGCCTGTCGACTTTATCGAGGCGACTATCGACGAAACCCCAGGCGCGGATGATCCAGTAGTACTGGCTGCTCTTCGCGCCGAGTTTGGTTTAGATAAGCCTGTTTACATCCAATACGCGCTGTGGATGTGGGGAGCGGTACGGGCAGACATGGGCACCTCTTGGAGCTCAGGCAAGCCAGTCATGGAGGAAATTGCCCAAGCCCTCCCTGTTAGTCTGGAACTCACTCTTATCAACTTGGCGCTCTCCGTTTTTATTGGAGTTCCGCTAGGCATCGTGGGAGCAATCTATCAAAACAGCAAAGCGGACTTCGCCACCCGCTTTTACGCAGTGCTGGGGCTCTCCGTACCAGGTTTTGTGGTGGCCACTGCACTGCTTCTGACGCCAGCCGTTGTCTGGGGTTGGTCGCCGCCGATTCGCTACATGTCGCCCTTCCAGGACTTGCAACAACACGCCCTCATTATGGTCCTGCCGGTTATTGCTTTGAGTGCTTCGATATCTGCGACTCAGATCCGTATGCTGCGCTCTACGATGCTGGAAGTGCTGCGCATGGATTATGTGCGGACGGCTCGCGCCAAAGGTTTAGAGGAACAGATCGTGGTAAGCCGCCACGCGTTGAAGAACGCGCTGATTCCGGTAGTCACTATCCTGGGAGTACAGGTCAGCGCCTCATTGGGCGGCGCTGTAGTCATTGAGCAGATCTTCTCTCTGCCCGGACTAGGTCGGTTAACCCTGTACACAATCCAGACAGGGGATTTTCCCCAATTGCAGGCCAACGTCCTGTACTTCCTCCTCATTTTCTTGGTGTTTAACCTTATAGTAGACATTAGCTATGCGTGGCTAGATCCGCGCATCCGCTACCAGTAGTGTGTGCCTGAGGCATTAGAAGAGAGGGGCAACACGCCATGCAGCAGGGATCAATTAGCAGTGCAACATTAGAAACCATGGCCCAGCATGCGATGCGTCCACGAGAGGGCGCGGTGGCTGGCTTGCTTAGATTTGCACGTAAACAACCCATTGGCGCCGCAAGCGCTACTGTCCTCATCCTGATTGTATTCACCGCCGTCTTTGCCGATCTGGTGGCCACGGCAGACCCAAAAGTTCAGATAATGACCGACCGCCTGAACACACCTGGCACGGTTAGAGAGGATGGGTTTATCTACTGGTTCGGCACCGATGGACTGGGGCGAGATGTCTTAAGTAGAGTTGTGCATGGGGCGCGCATTTCCCTGGCGGTTGGAGTCGCAGCAGTGTCGGTCGGCACCATTGGCGGGCTGTTCCTGGGCATGTTTAGCGGCCTTAGAGGCGGCCGGCTGGACATGGTTCTCCAGAGGGTCATGGACGCTAAACAAAGCATACCAACGCTGATCTTCGCCATGCTGCTTATTGCCGTGCTCGGCACAGCCAACTGGGTTATCCCCTTCGCCATAGGCATAGGCCAAATACCCAGAGCAAACCGCATCATCCGGGGAAATACGCTTTCTGTTGTCCAGGAAGCGTACATAGACGCGGCCCGGGTGATAGGCGCCCGAGAGTCCCGCATCCTTATTCAGCACATAATGCCAAACGTGATGGCCGCGACGCTTATCATCTTCTCAACCAGCATCGGCGCGGCTATCGTAGCAGAGTCTACGCTGAGTTTTCTGGGCGTTGCATTCCCGCCGCCTATAGCAACCTGGGGTGGAATGCTCACCATTCAAGGCCGTCAGTACATGATGCGAGGGCCGTGGCTCCTGATCGTCCCGGGCTTTGCACTGAGCCTCACGGTGTTGTGCTTTAACTTCCTTGGTGACGCTATCAGAGATTCCCTGGACCCGAGGCTGCGGGGTCGTTAGGGAACGTAGGGTAAAACCAGCTTTGGTCCGCTAGCTCTAGTTCGAAGCCAGGCACGCCAGCCTTTATACTCTTCGACGTTCCGCGAACCCTTGAGGGTACGGCTATCGGCTAGTGTCGCCCGCTATCCTGAGCAGAGTTGCCAAGTCCAGCTGTTCTCTAGCTCCAGAGGCGCCACCACCGCGCCCGCACACGGTTAACCATCTCCCTGAACTTCTTGTGCGCCGCTCCACTGGTTAGACTTCAGCTGCGCAGCACACAGGTACTACCTTCACCCCCTCTCTAGCTCTCCCCCATCAAGGGGGAGAGAACGATTGGCTCCCCTCTCCATATGGACGGTAGCTGTGAAATAGAGGTGCACCAGTCGTTGTCGCTTCCGGGGGTAGGCTAACGCAGCAAAACCCCGCAAAGCTTCATGAAAGGTTAGCCGAAGGTTACCGAGAGGTACGTGGTAAACCAATAGAGGGCTGCGTAAACCGCTACGGCCGTCCCGCCAATGATAGCGAGCGGAATGACAAAACTTCGCGGCCGGTCGAGGCGGCAATACCCCTTGCGATGCATCTGCCAGTACATGGCCGCTCCGGCGAAAAGTACCGCCGCTCCACGAAAATACCAGCCGTATTCGTAGTACAGCGTATCGCCAAGGGAGATGGCTGCCGTAGCGGAGGAGAGTCCCACCAGTACCAGCACGACCGGGGACACGCAGCACAGAATGCCTACCAGGCCCGATAACACGCCAATAGCTAGGCTGCGTAAGACCATACTCTTCGCCGTAAGTGTAGGGTTCATCAGCTTACTTACACCGATATAGGATTGTTTGGATTCATGAAGCCCCCGCGTTACCGGTTTGCGCCCTGCTCTGTCGGTCTGCGCTCTTCTTAGCTTAACAGACGAATTTGGCTCCAGTAGTAGGGCCCGCACGATACAAACATCCAACAACATCATCCGATGGCGCGGTGTACGCTTACGCAGGTTGGTTAGTCGTGGCTGACTGCGCTTCCGGAGTGGCGAGCGGCTGCGTGCGGGGCGGCGTAGCAAAATAAAGCAGGCATACCGCCAACGTCAGCGTTCCAGCGTAGACCCAGAACGCGCCGTGGTAGCTTCCGGTCCTGTCGAAGGTCGCGGCGGAGAAGAGCGGCCCGGCGATGCTTGAGAGGATGCTGATCGGCGCCAATACGCCCCGGATGGTGCCAACATTTGCTCGTCCGTAGTAGTCGGCCCAAATCTGTGACTGTAGGTTACCGACTCCGTGGCTGATTAAGCCGCTGACCACCACGTACCCAAGGAAACGCAGGGGCGAGGTACTCAAAAGGAGAATGAGTAGCCCGGCTACTCTTCCCGAATAGCTAACCATCATGCAGTAGCGCACCGGGAAGCGCTCGGCCACCATTCCCCAGGGGATCTTGGAAATGAGCGCGAAGGTGTGGTTCAGCCCGATGAGCACCCCTGCTGCCTGCAGTGAGAGCCCGCTGTCGGTGTAGTACGCGACCAGATGGTAGAGGATGCCGCTGTAGGCGAGGCTCGATAGATTTGAACTGAGCATTAGTATCCATACCGCCCGAGTCCGGATGGCCTGGCGCAGCCCCCAACTTGGCTCTTCTGCGTTTCGTGAAGTCGTTGTGCCGCCGGGCACCGGTTCCGTAGGTGGAGCTCCATCAGGCGTGAGCCCTATATCTTCAGGAGACCGCCGCATCACGAAAGCAATGGGCAAGACGACACCAACTACCATGAGGCCGGTCACGCTCCACGTCATTCGCCACCCGATGGCAACGATAAGCAGGGCGCACAGTGGGGTGAAGATAATTTGGCCTAAGTTCATCCCTGTAGATGCGATGGCTAGGGCGCGGCCACGCATCCTGATGAACCATTTTGAGATGGTGGCAGAAGTAACCAGGTTTCCGGTCTCACCCAGTCCGAACGCCGCCGCGAAGCTGTACAGGAGATAGAACTGCCAGGGGTGGGAGACCTGACTCAATAACAGATAGCAGGTGCCCGCAATAAGCGCTCCTACCGCCATCAAAGGACGGGGGCCGAGACGGTCGAGCACGATCCCTATGATGGGCCTGGCCGCGATGTTGAGGAGGCTCTGGGCAGTCACCGCTCCGGTATAGGTAATCCGGCTCCAGCCTAGGGCGCTGGTCATTGGGGCCAGAAAGACGGTGAAGCTCGCTGTCCCAGCGCCCAACACCATTATGTTGGAGAGGAGCGAAGCTCCCACCACGACCCAGCCGTAGAACACGCGCGGCGGCGCTTTACCAGCGCTCATTCAACCTCTTGTGTTGAACAGGGGACAGCGTTAGATGAAGAGTGTGGTGCGAGCGTGTTTTTACGATTTTCCATGAGCTAGCGTACTGCGCCCTCCGAGCCGCCAACCTGCGTTACGGAATTACGTGCGGGTGTCGGCCGGTGCAAGGTCCTGGAGCGCCCGCATACGGGATTCGGCAACGTCCCGCAGGTGGAGGAAGACGGATACGCCCACCATGCCCCAGATGATCATGGCATGGGCAAAGAACCCGAGCATCATACCGGCCGGACCGACTACCAAGCCCATTGCGATGGGGGAGACGAGGTTGGCGGACTGATTGCCAGTAGTGCGCAGACCCATCGCAATGCCACGCTTGCCCGCAGGGGCAACGTCGGCCAGGATAGCCATGACGAGGGGCAGACTCAGTCCAGTGCTGACACCTGCCAGCAATGAGGGGAGGTAAACAAAGGGGATGACCGCCGTAAAGGGAGAGATGGCTACAGCAAGGCCGCCCATAGCCAGGCCAATGGCGGTAGCTATCTCTTTAGTCATACGCCTGGCTATCCAACCAGTCTGCAGGCCTGTTGCGCTGGAGACCAGGGCGGTCATACCGCTTACGGTGCCGATGAGTGCCGGCGGGAATCCCTGTGTGCTTAGGAAGACGATGTAGAAGGGCATCCAGCCGGAGCTGATGTAGAGCCGTACGAAGGTGAGCAGCAAGGCGACTCTGACGGGCCGCAGCCGCAGAAGCTCTAGCGCAGAGCCAAAGCCTCCAAAGGACTGTTGAGATGAGGACCCTCCCGCGGCTGGTTTTGTACGAAGCTCTGGCAGGCTGAGGCCGAGTGTAGTAAAGAACAGGCTATAGGCGGCGACGAACCAAAAGGCTTGTTGCGTGCCGACTAACTGGGCTATGACGCCCATGATAATCGGGGAGAAGAAACCCAGCATGCTGTTGACGGAGCCAAAGCGCCCGGCGATTGTGGCGCGTTGGTCGGGGCTGCCGATGCCCATGATATACGTCTGTCCCGCAACCCAACCTAGGCTGTGCGGTGCGCCCCTGAGGATCTGGATCATGAGGAGGATCCAGTAGTTGTCAATCAGGGCAAAACTGGCTCCGGCCAGGGTATTAAGGAAGCCGCCGATGAGCAGGGCTCGCTTGGGGCCAATGGACTCAGCCATCGCGCCTGCCGGCACCGCCATCGTCGCGCCAAGGATGCCAGCAGAGCCCACAAAGATGCCGATCATTGCCGGCTCTGTGCCCATGTCAATGAGACGTAGAGGGATGAGGATGCCGGTGAGGCTCATGTAGGTGATGGCTAAGGGGCTGGTCAGGTAGACCTGCGCCATCCTAATCCTGCTGAGCTGCACAACGGGAGCTTCAGGCGCTGGAGTGTCGCCCTGCGTGTTTGCGTTCAAAGTAGGTTATGGAGCCATTGGAGTAACATCAAAGGCTGGGAAACCAAGTGTGGTGTGGGAAACAATCGGTAGCATAGGCTTGGCGAATGTGCATGTCAAATACCGATGAGGCTGGTTAACAGGAGACGCGAACGAGGACGCGCGGCGCGGTTTGGAGTAAAATCTCTGGGTAATTGCTCATGGCGAAAGTTGCAAGCGCTAGTGTGGAGGAGTTGCTATGCCCATACAGATTCCCGTTCAAGAACGCTGCCCCTTCTGCGGGTTTGGCTCGGGGGAGAGAGAATCGGCGCCGGTGGTGGACCTTCCGGGAACCTATGCGTTCCTGAACCCACGGCAGTTTGGCAAGGGACACGTGCTTGTGGTACCAAAACGCCACGCGCCCACGGTGCTAGACCTGAAGCAGGAAGAAGCGATGGACATCATGAGGCAGGTGCATCGCATTGCTACGGCTATCTCCAGCGCCTTTGACTGCGCCGGTCTGAACATCTTCCAGAACAATGGCCTGACGGCGGGGCAGATGGTGCCGCATTATCACGTACACATTGTGCCCACCTATCCCGGCGACCAGCCCGGCCGCATTTTCAACTCAGAGGATTTTGAGCGGACGTCCATAGAGTACCGGTTGGAGCTGGCGCAGCAGATCATGGCCCACCTTCCTCCGCTGGAGGAGTCAGCTCTAGACGCATCCAAAACAACGGCATAACGCTTAGAGGCCCCTCGCAGCAGTGCGGGGGCCATTCCCTATGCCTTGACCTGTTGGAGGCCAAACCTTCCCTTGACGTGAGGGTGAGGCACCAGGTATCTTTAGCTTTGTGCAAACGCTTCCCCCAACCAACCGCAGCATAAAATTAGTCCTCATAGACCCCACCTCAAAAGAGCGCTTTGACCGCATACGCGCCGGACTGCCCGCTTTAATCGAAGTGGTAGCAGTAGCGGATGCGAGTGACGAGGAGCTTGAGCGCCACATTAGCGACGCAGATGTGTTGCTGGTGGGACGACGTTCGATAGACGATCGCCTGCTGGACCTGGCGCCCAACGTGCGCTTTATCCAGAAGTCCAACGCCGGCTACGACATGATAGATATTGAGGCGCTGAAGCGCCGCGGCGTGATCATGGCGAACAACGCCGGCGGCAACTCCACGCCGGTGGCAGAGTACACGGTGATGATGATGCTGGCGTTGCTGAAGCGGCTGGTACCTTCGGTTGAGGCGACCCGCTCCGGACGTTGGCCCCGGGGTGAGTTCTCCGGCAGCGGCGACCTAGAGGGCTCCCACGTGGGGATCATTGGCTTTGGGGCAATAGGGCAGGCAGTAGCCGCCCGCCTGCAAGGGTTTGGCGCGATCCAACGCTACTATGCGCGGCACAGAGTGCCGGTTGAGGTAGAGGAGCGGTTGCACGTTACCCATGCGTCGTCTCTACAGGAGCTGCTCACCGGCTCCAGTATCGTGACGGTGCACGCCTCCTTGAACGCACAGAACGCCCGCTTCCTGGGAGATGCAGAGTTTGCCATGATGCCGGAGGGCGCGCTGTTCATCAACGCTGCTAGAGGCGGCTTGGTGGATGAAGGCGCGCTGGTGCGAGCGCTCCAGAGCGGGCATCTAGGCGGCGCAGCGGTGGATGTATATGACAAGGAAGAGCCAGGCCACAATCCCCTTTACGACCTGCCCAACGTCCTGGTGACGCCGCACTCAGGCGCATCAAGCCGGCTCGCCCCGGCGCGGTCGCTGGGGATAGTGCTCCAGAATATTGCTGCCTTCGCGGAAGGGCGTCCACTCGTTGGCATTATTTCCGAGCTGAGGAGCGGAGACTAGCAGATTTGGCGGTTTCCGACGTAGAGGACGCTCCAAAACCCGGGCGTGGGGCCCGGGCCCTTGAAGCCCTAAACGTCTTCCAAGACCCAAACTATCGCTGGTACTGGCTGGGCAGCTTTGCCTACTACACCGGCCTGCACATGGAGCTGACGGCTCGCGCACAGCTAGCCTACGACCTCACGGGCCAGGCCTTCTTACTGGGCGTCGCGGCCCTCAGCCTGGGACTTCCCTCAACCCTCATGTCCATCATGGGTGGAGCGCTTGCGGACCGTATTCCCAAGCGCAGCATGTTGCTGGCTGCTCAAGTAGTCCTGGCCTCCAGCGGCCTGCTCCTCTGTCTCCTCCTGGCCACCGGCCTCATCGAGTTCTGGCACTTGGTAGCGCTGGGAGTCGTGCGCGGCCTGACCACGGGCTTTTCCCTGCCGGCGCGCCTCTCTATGGTCTCGGAAGTAGTGAAGGAAGAGCAGTTTCTGAAGGCGTATGGCATCTACTACGTTGCCCTGAATACCATGCGCATCGGCGGGCCGGCCATCGCGGGAGTGACGATAGGCCTCACCGGCGGGCCCATGCTGGCCTTTCTGCTCATCGCCATCGCGCACAGCATCGGGTTGCTGGCGCTCTTGCCTGTGTTCAGCCGTAAAAGGGCGGAGGCGAAACGCCATACCTCCATCTTTCAGGACATCGGCGGGATGTTCTCCTTTGCCTTCCGGTCGCCTACCATCCTGATTCTCCTTGGGGCGGCTCTGGGAGTGACATTCTTCGCGACCTCGACCACACCGTTGCTGCCGATCTTTGCAGAGGAGGTGTTTCAAGCGCCCCGAGGTGTGGGACTAGCGATGCTGCAAGGTAGCCAGGGACTGGGCGGTCTGCTGGGCTCCATGGCTATTGCGGCGCTGGGCGGCATGCAACGCAAGCCGTTGCTGCTGCTCATCTGCGGGACCTTGCAGAGTGCTGCGCTGATTCTCTTTGCCAACGCTCCCTGGCTATCTGTGGGCGTGCTCATGATGGTAGTGGTGGGCGTTTTCCAGGCTGCCTACACCACACTAACCAGCACCCTCTTCCAGCTCAACGCGCCGCCAGAGATGCGAGGCCGCGCGATGAGTCTCTACATGCTGAGTCACGCATCGCAGCCTATCGGCGTGTTGCCGATCGGTTTCTTTGGCGATTTAGTAGGGGTGCAGGCCACAGTGACCGTTAGCGCATCCCTCCTCATCAGCTACATGCTGGCGGTGCTGTTCCTGTTCCCCGGCTTTCGCAAGCAGCGCGTTTAGGTTTCGGCTAGTTCTGCGGCTCAACGGGCGGCGTGCGCGCGGCATGTTGCTCGTGAGGCTTGGTGCGCTGGTGAAGCCGGCTAGGTAGTGGCAGCAGCGACGGCTGCAGGATGTACGGGCGGCCTAGCGGTAAAGATCATCACTGCGCCCACTACGAGCAGGCCGGCATAGAGCGAGAATACTCGGTCGTAGCTGCCCAACTGGTCATAGGCGTACGCCGCTCCTAGGGGGCCGGTAACGCTGGCTATCAGACTAAGTGGCGTGATGAAGCCGCGGATGGCGCCCACGGAGGCCCGGCCGTAGTAGTCGGCCCAGATCTGCGCCGAAAGGGGCGCAAAGGCGCTGCCGGTCAACCCTCCCAGGGGTGCAAAAACGAATACCCGCCACGGCGCTTGACCAAACAGGAGGATGAGATAGCCCAACGCCCTCCCGGCGACGTTTGCGCCCAAGCAGAAGCGGATGGGTATGCGTTCCGCCAAGAACCCATAGATGAGCTTGGAGCCGATAGCCGCTAAGCCGTGGATGGAGACTACCAGGCTGGCAGTCTGGAGGGAAAGGCCAGTGTCCGTAATGTAGGAGACGATGTGGAGGAAGAGGGCGCTTGCGCCTATGGACGCAAAGTTCATGGCGATAACAAGCTGCCAGAGCGCGCGGGTCCTGAACGCTTCTCGGGGCGTCCAGTCCTGCTCAACGCGGCGAGCGGGCCGGGGCGGCGCTGCGACATTGCCAGGTTGCGGCGGTAGGTCGGGCGGATCGCCATCAGGGCGGAGGCCCATGTCCTCTGGAGTGCGGCGCATGAAGAAGGTGGAGGGTGGTATCACCACAGCCGCAATGATGACCCCCAGGACGCCCCAGGTGTTGCGCCACCCGATACTCGCCGCTAGGAACGCGGCGACTGGCGCGAGGGTGGCGGTACCGGCATCGATGCCGAGGGTAGTGAAGGCCAGCGCGCGGCCCCTGAGGCGGATGAACCACTTGCTGACCACTGTCGTGGTCACAAAATTGCCCACCTCGTACAGGCCCACCGAGACGGCAGAGGTGTACAGGATGTAGAACTGCCAAGGCTCGGTGACTCTAGTCATGAACATGTAGCTGACCGAAGCAATGCATGCGCCCAGGACCATGACCATGCGCGGCCCATAGCGGTCAACGATGACCCCGAGAACCGGCGCTAGCACAAGGTTGGAGAGCGCCTGGAAAGCAGAGCCCGCGGTGATGGTGGTGCGGCTCCAACCCAAGCCATCACTCATGGGACGCATAAGCACGCCAAGGCTGGTGTGGCCTGCGCCGGAGGAGATTCCTCCCGTGATGCAGGAGGCTACGACGACAACCCAGCCGAAGAAGAAGCGAGGGGTCTTACGCGGTGCGGAGGAAGCGGGCGCCGCGGCTGCCTGGTTGCTCAACGCGGCCCCGGCGCTGTTCTACAATCCGGCGTAACTATGCAGTCCTACGATCCAGAGGTTCACCGCAAAGTAGGTGAAGAGGACTGCCGCAAAGCCAACTATGAGGAGGACGGCGCTCTTCGATCCGCGCCAGCCGGAGAGGTTGCGTGTGTGCAGGTAGGCGGCATAGATGAGCCAGGTCACCAAGGCGGAGGTTTCCTTGGGGTCCCAACCCCAGTAGCGGCCCCAGGCGATGTTGCCCCAGTAGGCGCCCAGCACCAGGAGCAGCGCGAAGAAGGGGAAACCCACTACCACCGCGCGGAAGCTGAGCTCGTCAAGCGTGTTCGAGGCGGGAAGCCACGCGAAGCGATTGGCCGGCGTCTGTATGAGCATCATGACCGCCGCGCCGAACGCAACGGCGAATACCCCGTAGGAGATGATAGCCATAGCCACATGGATGGTAAGCAGCTCCTGGTTCTGTAGGGCCGGCACTAGCGGCTCGATAGTTGTGGGCAGGGTGAACACGTAGGCCAGCAGGGCTAAGGTCACCGGCAGGACAAAGGTGCCCAGCGTCCGGGTCCGATATTTATGCTCGATGACGGCGTAGGACAAAGTAGTGCCCATGGCAAAGCTCATCCCGAACTCGTACATGTTGGAGTAGGGTGCGTGGCCAGTGGCTGCCCAGCGGGTGACCCATGCGCCAACCAGGAAGATGGTCCCCAGCCAAGTGAACATGGTGGCTAGGGTTTGGCTGGCTCGATACTCCTGCTTCCACGTGTTGAACGCATGGAAGGCAAACGCGAAAGAGAGGCAAATGAATGCCGAAGTGAGGAGGTAGAGGGAGAACTTTTCCATAGTGCTGTTGTAGCGTCCTTTAGCGAATTGGCGTAGTTCGTTTACCTTCGGCGGTAGTCTATGCGGCGGAAGCTCTCCACCATGCCGGGGGTGTAGCCTTCTGGCAGGTGGGAGAAGCGCTGGCCCATCTGCATGAGCTGCTCTTTCATCTCGTCGTGGGTGCGATCGTGCACCTGGCTTTTGTGGCTCAGCAAGGCGTCTATCTTCTTATCGACATAATCAGAGATGTCAATGAAGATCTCGGGTTCATCCGGGCCGGCGACAAAGACCTCGCCCACTTTGTGGGGCTCCAGGCCTTCAGCTTCGTGCTCGGGGTAGGAGAGGCGGTCACGAGCAAAGGGGTAGACCGAGTCCATAGCCATGATAGCGGCGTTGCGGTGGTCCCGGTGCTGCCAGTAGCGGCGGTAAGGCTCCATGACCACCACAATGTCCGGTTTGTGGATGCGGATCATCCGCACTACGTGGCCGCGCGCTTCAGGAGTGTCTTCCACACCGCCGTCCGGGTAGCCCAGGAAGGTGACGCCCTTAGCGCCCATGACGCGGGCGGCCTCTAGCTGCTCGGCCTCTCGGATAACGGCCATGCGCTCGGAGGTCATCTCCGGGTCGCTGCTGCCCTTATCGCCTCGGGTGAAGAGGACATAGTAGACCTCCTTGCCCTCGCTGATCCACTTGGCGATGGTCCCTCCAGCGGAGAACTCCACATCGTCCGGGTGGGCCATCACCATCATCACTCTTTGCGCCCATGCCCCCGGCGCTTCGTTATCCGCATCTGCCATGCTGTGCTCCTTTGGTCCTGTTGCAATATATGCTTAGGCGCTGGCCGCCTTAGTGGGGTGGTTCAAAAGCGATTCATACGTTGCCAGTAAGCTGGCCGCAATGGAGGACCAGGGATACGCCTCCGCGGCAATGCGCGCCGCGTCGCCGATGTGCTGGCGGAGCGCCTCGTTGTCCAAGAGCAGCTCCAGGCGGTCGACAAAGGGCTCCGGGCAATGCCACGGGATGAGGAAGCCGGTCTCGCCGTCGCGGATGGTGCTCTGCAGGCCACCCACACGCGCGGCGACCACGGGGGTGCCGCAGGCCATAGCCTCTAAGGCCACCATGCCAAAGCTCTCGTAATACGAGGGGATGACGCAGACATCGGCAGCGTTGTAGAAATAGGGCAGGCGGTCGTGTTCTACACGACCCAGGAAGCTGACCTGTTGCTCCACAAGGGGGCTCTGGATATCCTCCTGCTTGATATCGAACTCTATAGGCGCGCCTTCACCGCCGACCACTAACAGGCGGACGCCGTCTGGGTGCTCCAACTGCGCGGCCGCGGAGACCAGGATGTCCAGTCCCTTGAGGGGGTCTGGCCGGCCAACGAAGAGGAGGACGCGCTCGCCGTTGAGGCCGAGCTCGTGACGCGCCGCCAGCTGGTCCAGGGGACGGAAGATGTCCAGGTCTACGCCGCAGGGGATGACGCGCACCTTAGTTGACGCGCCCTTGTAGAGCCGCTGGAGCAACTGCTCCTCCTGAGCTGAGGCCACGATGATTGCGTCTGCGGAGCGGATGATCTTCTGCTCTTCGCTAATGCGCTCGTCGGTCTCGTTCTCGCCGATGCGGGCCTGGTTCTTTATAGCGCCCAGCGTGTGGAACATGACAACGTGGGGCGCCTGCCAGCGCCGGCCAAGGAGTGCGCCCACCCAGCCGGAGAGCCAGTAGTGAGAGTGGATGAGATCGTACTGCAGGCCCTGCTCTTGCTGGAAGACTTCCAGGTTGCGAAGGAACTCAGGGAGATGAGGGAAGAGGTCTTCCTTAGGGAGCGGGTCACGCCCACCGGCTTCAAGATGGATGACTCGAAGATTCTCCTCTAGCTCCACGATGGGTGGATCGTCCGAGTCGTGCCAGCGGGTGAAAACGTCCACCGCGATGCCAAGGCGCGCGAGCTTCTGGCTCATCTGTGCAACGTAGACGTTCATCCCGCCCGCTTCCCGGGTACCGGGTACGAGCAAGGGACAACCGTGCACGCTAATGACGGCTATGCGCATTGTTGGGTTCACTGTGCTACTCACGTTGTAGGGTGCAGGTGTAGATAGGGTGGTCTACGCCTCCCAGATCATACTTGTATGATTCATCGCCCCGCAGAAAATCGAAAGTGTCCAGACCGCCCTCCACAGCGTCTCGGATGATGTACGCCTTCAGCAGAAGGCCCACGCTCAGGGCCGCGTAGGCGTGGTCGTATCCACTATTGTACAGCAGTCGCTTGTTGCGGTAATCGAAGCAGAGGGCGGCGGCGGCGCGCACACCGGCTACCTCTAAGAAGAAGAGCTTGGCTATCCCCGCAGGCAGCAATTCCGCGATAACGCTCCTGAAGAAGTCTGCCATGTCCTCCGTCATAAAGACGGCCTTCTCATCCCTGCTCAAGCGGTGCAGGCGGAGGAAATCGTCCAAATCTCGGTCAAGGTCAGCGCCCGAACTACTACAGGCGTACAGGCGCACCTCGCTCTGTTGCTCCAGACGCCGGCCCTTGCGCCGCAGCTCATGTCGGTCCTTCTTGCTTAGCCCGCTGAGGTAAGTCTCCCAGTCGGCCGGGAGTACGGCCCGCGGGCAGACGTCCTCCTGCTCGACGCTTAGCTTGTAGCCGCGCGCATCGGCGAGCTTGTTTAGGGCGTCCAGGGTAGGGGAACCGCCGGAGACACTCTGGAACACGGCGGTGCTCCACGAGTTGCCGTTCATGTGATCAAAGGTTGCTGAGAGGCCTCCATAGATGTGCTCTGCAGGAAGGATAAAATCCATGTAATCACAGACTGCGGTGCTGCCCAGCAGCGTGACCTCGTGCCCCTTTGCGATCAGTGGGGCGATCCCGACAGGCGTATTATTATGGGCAATGCGGAGGAAGTGAGGCTGGTACTCATCGCTAAAGTAGTGCCACCAGAGACGTTGCCAGGGGTAGGTGAGAAAAAGCGTATCGCTTGGGCTTTGGGCCAACATATCGTCCCAAATGTCGGCCAGCTCTTCAAATGTGCTCTCAGCTATGGTGTAGGGCACCGTGGTCCTTTACTAGTGGGCTTGGGAGGTTTTCCCGCTGTGGAGACGTTGCAGCCAATAGTTCATTCTAGCGTGTGCGGGGTAGTGAAGCAACTTGAGCGTGCCTAGCACAGGCTGGCGGACAGCCGCGCAGGGTTGCAGGATAGATAGGTATGGGATAGGCTGAAATAGTAGCCGGTCCGTTGGCAATGGAAAGGGATGACGATGGAGTACCTACGTTACGACGAACGGCCTGCGCTCCGCCAACCTATCCTCATTGCAGCTTTTGAGGGCTGGAGCGATGCCTCCGAAGTAGCCACCTGGACAGCGCGCTTCCTAGTGAGACGGTGGACTGCCGCTAAGTTTGCCGCGATAGACGCTGAAGAGTTCTACGTGTTCACTGAGACGCGGCCCTATACCCGGTGGGTGAACGAGCGAGAACGGGCCATCTTCTGGCCCAGCAACGAGTTCTACTACCACCTAGACCCCAATGGCGACCGGGATTTCATTGTGATGGTGGGCCCAGAGCCCCACCTGAAGTGGAAGACTTTTGTGTCCTCTGTGCAGCAACTCGTGGAAGAGATGAACGTGAGCCTGGTGCTCTCCCTTGGCGGAGTGCTTGCAGCCGTCCCCCATACCCAGCCTGTCCGGCTCACCGGCACTGCCCTGAGCATGGACATGAGCCGGCTGAAGGAGATACCGCCGTCCCCCTCCCGCTACGAGGGCCCTACGGGCATCATGGGCGTTCTGAACACCTCCTTGGAGAAAGCGAATGTTCCTCTTGCCTCGTTGTGGGGGAGTGTGCCCCACTATCTGGCGGCGCGGCCTAACCTAAAGGTTAGCCTCGCTATGGTGCATGAATTGATGAAGCTCTTTCACCTGGAGTTTGACCTAACCCGCTTGCAGACGCGTACCGCACGCTTTGAGGAGCAGGTTGCTCAAGTGATACTGGATAACGCTGAGATCGCGAGCTATGTGCGCAAGCTAGAAGAAGAAGCGGGCCGCACAGGACAAGAGGAGACTCTCCCCCGGGGTGGAATCGAAGAGTTGCCCAGCGGCGAGGCCCTGGTGAAAGACCTAGAAGACTTCCTGCGCCAGAAGCGTGGGGAAGAGGACAACGAGAAAGCGCCGGGTGAAGGCTAGAAAACTACCTCAAGAAACTAGAAATTAAGCGGGGCCTCTCAAGAGGCCCCGCTTTTATGTGCGTTCTAGTGTTAGTAATGACTACTGGGCGTATTCAATAGCTCTGGTTTCACGGACAACCGTGACTTTAATCTGACCCGGGTACTCAAGGCTTTCTTCTACTCTTCTGGCAACTTCGCGGGCTAACCGTGTTGCCGAAAGGTCATCCACTTTGTCCGGTCGGACAATAATGCGGATCTCTCGACCAGCCTGCACGGCGTAGGTCTTCTCCACACCGTCAAAGCTGAGGGCAATCTCTTCCAACGCCTGCAAGCGCTTGATGTAGCGGTCCATGGACTCTGCACGAGCGCCTGGGCGTCCGCCACTGATGGCGTCTGCTACCTGCACCACTGCGCCCTCTAGGGTGTTGGTAAACCAATCATCGTGGTGCTTTGCGATGCAGATGATCACTTCACGTGACTTCTCGTAGCGCTCCACCAGGCCTGCGCCGATGAGGGCATGGGGGCCCTCTATCTCATGGTCAAGGCCCTTACCGATGTCGTGGAGGATGCTGCCCTTCTTCACTATGCCTACGTTTGCGCCAAGTTCAGCGGCCACAATGGCTGCGAACTTAGTGGTTTCGATGCTATGCTCCAGGACGTTTTGACCGTAGCTGTAGCGATACTTGAGGCGGCCCATGAGTCGTATCAGGTCCGGATGCAGGTCCGGTACGTTGGACTCATAGCTGGCCCGCTCACCTTCTCGCAGCATGGTCTGGTCGATCTCCGACTTGGCCAGCTCCACTACGTCCTCGATGCGGCTGGGATGAATCCGTCCATCCGACACTAGCCGAGTGAGGGCCAACCGGGCGATCTCACGGCGAATCGGGTCGAAGCTGGAAAGCGTAACGCAGTCTGGCGTGTCATCGATGATGATGTCCACGCCGGTTGCATGCTCCAGCGCCCGGATGTTTCGGCCTTCCCGGCCGATGATCCGGCCCTTCATCTCTTCATTGGGGATCGTGACCATAGAGGTAGTGGTGTCACTCACCACTTCTGCAGTCACGCCTTGGATGGCCTGCATAACGATGTCGCGGGCCCGACGGTCCGCTTCTTCTTTGTAGGCTTTTTCCAAGAGCATGAGGCGTCTATTGGCGTCCTCACGGACTTCATGCTCCACTGCTTGGAGCAGGGCGTCCTTGGCCTCTATCTGCGTCATATTTGCTACCCGTTGAAGTTCGGCTAGCTGGCGGTCTAGATTGTTTAGTATTTCTGCCTTGGCCGATTCTACTTCCTTCTCTTTGGTGGTGATTTGGCTTTCCTTCTGGTCTGCCTGGTCTAGTTTGCGGTCAAGGTTTTCTTCTTTTTGGTTAACTCTGCGTTCAAGACGCTGGATCTCTTGTCGCCGCTCTCGCACTTCGATCTCGGCAGTGTTGCGCAATTGCAACGACTCTTTCGTTGCTTTTAATAAGAGGTCTGCGGACTCGGTTTGCGCCTCTTGACGCTGCAACCCGATTTCAACCTCTGCACTCTGCGCTTTTCTCAGGATAGCAGCGTGACCAAAGTAGTAACCAGCGGCTCCGCTGACTGTTAGGACTACAAGTCCCACTAAGCCCCATAGTAGGGCACCTTCCGGCATTATTACCTCTCTTTCTCTTGATAGTATCCAGGGTCAGTGTTATGGAAAGCTATGAACATCCTCATGTTACCCCTGCACAGGCACGTATGTCAAGGAAACGGCCGTCTGGGCAGCCACGTGGCGGTTAGGAAATTGTGGCCTTTCGTGAGAAGAAAGGCCAACCAGATGAGGGCAAGCGGTTAAATTAGCCCTTCAACCAAGGCCTTGAGCTCGTCATAGGTAAGCCCGGGTGGGAGAACCATTTCTGCAATGCGTCCTTTGTTATCGATGACGACGGTGACGCCGGTGGACTGAACGCCATAAGAGCGGGTAATTGAGGAATTCTTGTCCAGGGCGTAGTAGTGAGCAGCCCCCTTGTGTTGCGCCATATATGCCAGGAACTCTTGCTCAGAGTATTGGGGGAAAATGTTTATCGCCATCATGGCCACTTTAGCTTGGTCTGATTCGCTATGGAGGCGCGCCATTGCGGGCAGTTGGGTGATGCAAACCGTACATCCGGGTGCTGTGAAGAATAGTACTACTACTTTGCCGCGCTGCTCTCCGAGCCTGAAAGTTCCGCCATCGGTGGTGGCAACGGTGAACGTAGGTGCAGACTTTCTATCTGCGCCATCGTCCGCGTCGGGCTCATCGTTTGCGATTGCGCAGGAAGAGGTGGCGAGGGAGACGGCTAAGAATACGGCCACAAGAATGAAGAACAGGGTTCTCTTATTCATAAGAAAGCTCTCTTTCTCTAGTATAGCAAGTAGCAGAGGGGTAGGGCGCGTTGTGCATTAGTAATGGTACCCCAGGAGGGACTCGAACCCCCGACACACGGTTTAGGAAACCGTTGCTCTATCCGCCTGAGCTACTGGGGCACGCGCACGCCGATCGTAAATCGGACCGCAGCTTTAGTATAGCGTAAGGAGTGCTAGACGTTCCTCGGTTTCACCCAGAAGAGCGTGGGTGACAACGCGCGTTCTCCCGACAAGCCTGCGCTGAACTTATCTTAGGACTCGAGGAACAATCCCATTCTTGCCCGCTTCCTAGGCTATCAGCTATGCTGGAGGAAGAACATGAGTGCGGAGAAGGATGCTGCGAGCGCCGGGTAGTATCGCTGAGGACAGGCCAGGGGATGCGCCTTGGCTCACGGTTGTGGTGCCGCTCTACAACGAGGAGGAGAGCCTCCGCCCGCTCTATACGGCGCTTACCAGCACGCTGGGCGGCGGCGCATACGAGCTTCTGTTTGTGGACGATGGCAGCACGGACGGCTCCTACGAGGAGCTACGGGCGCTCCAGGCAGAGGACGCCAATGTACGCATCCTGCGCTTCGCCCGTAACTTCGGCAAGGCTGAGGCGCTAGCCGCCGGCTTCCGTGAGTCTCGGGGCGAGGTCATCGTTACGATGGACGCCGACCTCCAGGACGAGCCAAGCCAAATCCCCGTACTGGTGGCTGCGCTAGCCGAAGGGCACGACCTCGCCAGCGGCTGGAAGCACCCGCGGCGGGATCCCATCTCCAAGACCTTCCCCTCCCGCGTGTTCAACGCGATGGCAGGACTGCTCACCGGCGTCCGCTTCAACGATCTCAACAGCGGCTTCAAGGCCTACCGCCGCCGTGTTATCACCGAACTCCAGGTCTACGGCGAAATGCACCGCTTCCTGCCTGTGCTGGCCCACTGGAAGGGGTTCCGGGTCACGGAGGTGCCGGTGGTGCACCATCCGCGCCAGTATGGCCGCTCCAAGTACGGGCCCGCCCGCTTCCTCTCGGGCATTCTGGACTTGCTCACTGTCCTCTATCTCACCCGCTTCCAGCAGAAGCCGCTTCATCTCTTCGGGAGCATGGGACTTATCTGTCTAATGGTGGGTGGTCTCATTAATCTCTATCTCACCGGCCTCTGGCTGGCGGGGCAACCCATAGGCACCCGTCCGCTGCTCCAGCTGGGGGTGCTGCTCATGTTCACGGGTGTGCAGTTCCTGAGTCTGGGCCTCCTCGGAGAGATGGTGACGCTCTCGACGGCGCGGGGGCAGCAGAAGGTGCACGTGTACGAGGTCATCGAGCCGGCGGCAGAACACGACGGGCCGGTGGCAACTGCGCCCGCCGCGTCCGCCGCCCGCGAGGCCGGCCGCGCCCCAGAACGCTACACATGACCAGCCGCAACCTCCAGAAACATACCAACGCAAATCCGCTGCACCGCTGGCTGCTGAGCCGCTTCCATCGCACACTGGGCAACCTGGTGGAGGCGGCGCTGCAAGACGCTCCTTCCGGGCGGCAGCCTCTAATGCTTGAAGTCGGCTGCGGCGAAGGGTTTGTGACCAACTATCTGACGCAGCGGATCCCTGCAGCACGGTGCCTGGGCGTGGAGCCGCGCTGGGAGGCGCTGCGCTACGCCCGCACTTCCGGCCCGGATGCAGCCGGTTGGCTGGCCGGAGACGCATTCCAGCTTCCCCTGACGGACAATGCGGCGGAAGTGGTGGTCTGTGCGGAAGTGCTGGAACATCTGGCCGACCCTTGGCAGGCCCTGGCTGAACTCCAGCGCGTGTGCAGGGGAGCGCTCATTCTCAGCGTGCCTAACCAGCCCTATTTCTCGTTAGCCAACTTTTTGCGAGGCAAGAACCTGCGCACATTGGGGGAAGACCCGGAGCACGTGCAGCACTGGCGCGGCGCAACCTTCCAGCGCATGGTGCAGGAACGCGCCGAGGTGCGGCAGGTGCGCACCGCCTTTCCCTGGATCATCGTCTTGTGCGGGCGGCGCAGCTAGCAGTAGCTATGGCGCACATGTTTGGGGGTGTGAGCTGGAAGAAGGCACGGCAGGCGGCAGCCACTCCGGCTCCGGCTCAGGAGCAAGAAGTCGTAGAGACTACTGCAACCGTGGAATCAACGCTGGCGCCGGCGCTGCTTGGCTCGGTGGTGGCGCTCTACGCGGTTACCTTCGCCATTCTCAGCGTAATGCAACATGCCAGCTTCCAGACCAATGCCTTTGATCTGGGCAACATGGACCAGGCGGTGTGGAACACCCTCCACGGGCGGTTCCTGGAGTTTACCAACTGGGAGGGCGGGAACACCCGCCTGGCGGTGCACGTAGAGCCCATCCTGTTCTTAGTAGCGCCATTCTACGCGCTGTACAGCGGACCGGAGACGTTGCTGGTGCTGCAATCGGTGGTGCTGGCGCTGGGCGCGTTGCCCGCGTTCTGGCTGGCGCGCCGGGTGCTGGACAACGTCTTTGCCGCGGCGGTGTGCGGCTTCACCTACCTGCTGGCGCCGGCGCTGGAGATCGCCAACCTGGCGGACTTCCACGCCGTGTCCTTTAGCTCTACGCTGCTGCTCTTTGCCTTTTACTACGCGTATCAACGCAATAACGTGGGGTTTTTTCTTGCCGCCGTCCTGGCAATGGCGACCAAGGAGCACGTTCCCTTCACTATCTTCATCATGGGGCTCTACATCGTGTTCGTTCAGCGGCGGCTGATAGTGGGCTATGCCGCATCCGGTATCGCGCTGGCATGGGCGGCCATCGCCTTTGGCATCGTGCTGCCGTACTTCAATCCGGAGGGGGTGTCGCCCTACCTCAGCCGTTACGACCAGCTGGGCCGCGATCCCCTAGACATGCTCACTAATGTCCTCTCGGATCCCGGCGCAGCTATAGGACTGGTGCTGGAGCCGGCCAAGCTGGACTACGTGCATAGCGTCTTCTCACCTACCCTCTACCTGGCGCTGCTGAGCCCTGCCACGGTGGTGATGGCGTTGCCGGACCTGGCCATCAATCTGTTGAGCAATTTCCCCGAGATGTTCGCTGGGCGGGCGCACTACGGCGCAGTGCTGGTGCCAGTGGTTACGATAAGCACCATCCTGGGCTTGGCCAACGCCCGGCGGCTGTTGGAGCGGGTGCACCCGCTCTCGGCGCAGTGGGGCGTAGGGGTCCTGGCAGTGCTGGTGCTGGGGAGCTCTTTGCTGAGCTTCTGGCAGCAGGTGTTCTTGCCCCTAACCGACCATCTGCCGGAGACCACGAAACGGATGGATGCGGCGCATGCGCTGATGGCACTGATACCACCAGATGCCGCTGTGGCGGCGAGCACGACGCTGAATCCCCATGTGAGCCAGCGGCAGCAGGTCTCCCTCTTCCCGGACATTGAGCAAGCCGAGTATATCTTCCTGGACGTCACCGCCAGCCCTTATCCCATTGATGCGGCGAACCAGTGGTGGCGCGTGCAGAAGCTGCTTAACAGCGGCGATTGGGGCGTGGTCGCGGCCAGAAACGGCTACCTGCTGCTGCGACGCGGTGCGCCGTCCTCCGCGCTGACGGAGGAGTTTTACACCTTTGTGCGAGGCGATTCTTCCGCAGTCACTGTGCCCCTTAGCCTCATGTTTGGGGATGCGGTTGAGCTGGCAGGCTATGACCTAGTGCCGGGGGAGCAGCTCCACGGCACGGTTCCCCATGCCAAGATGACGCTTTTCTTCAAGACCCACCAGTGGTTGCCACAAGATTTTCTTATCTCCGTTTCTGTTGTTGGTGCTGGCAATCAAGAGATCTACCACGAGCGCTACCAGCCCACCACGCTCTGGGTCCCGCCGACCGAATGGGCGCCAGGAGAGCTGATGCAGGTGCAGCTCCCCTGGCTGCCACTGGCGAGGGCCGACCACGCGGAGGTGCGGGTAGCGATGGTGGGCACGCAAGAACCCTATGCCCCATTGCCATCCCTACTGCCTGAGGCTGGGGTGGCGCAGCAACCCCTGCGAAACCACGGAACTGCCGTGCGTATCGTTGAGTTGAGAAGGGGCTTTTAGGTGTCTTGGCCAAAGAAGCGGCGGCTCCTGCCCGCGGTCGCGGTGTTCGGAGTGGTGGCGGGCCTCCTGTGGCTGCCCCGACCCGAGGAGCAGCCGGCGGTCTATCTGATAGAGCACCGCTCTGATGCGGCGGTGCAGCTTGCCCGCCAGGAGCTGCTGGAGACCATCGACGACATGCAGCCGGCCCAGCGCCTCGCGATGCCAGGCTGGCTGGGCGGGACTTCGCCGCTGGTATCGGTAGTGGTGGGCACTGCCGCCAACCCAGAGGTGCGGCAACTTGCTCACAAGTACGGCGTCGCCCTGCCTGTGCTGGCGCCGGAGGAGTATCTCATCCAGCCGCTGCTGGGCGGGTCCACTCCCAGGGTGCTGGTTGCCGGGGGCGATGTGTTAGGCCTCGCGTACGGGATGCTGAGGCTCTCGGAGGACCTGCGCCTGCATCGAGGCTATTTGGAGACGCCGTTGCCGGTGCGCCGCGCGCCGGACATGGCGCTGCGGCTAGTCTCGGATCCCCTGGATCCCACTTACCCTGACCCAGCCCAGGCGCTACGATGGGGCTATAACGCAGTGATGACGGAGCCTTGGCCCAGCCTGGTCTTCTATGAGCAATTCTCGCGGGATATCTATGATCCGGCAGTCTATGGTGAAGCCCGAAGCTGGGTGGAAGAGCAACGGCGTACTGCCCACGCGCAGATTGCCAAGGCCAAGGCGCTCCACCTAAAGGTGTTGGCCCCCAGCGACGTTATTAGCCTACCTGCTCAGTTGCTGGAGATGACCGCGTTGGGTGTCTCCGACGGGCTGGACCCGCCGCGCTACTGCATCGAGCGGCCCCAGGTGCAGGCGATCCTGGCTGCGGGACTGGACGAGCTCTTTGCGGAGTTTCCGGAGATCGACGGCATCATGGTGCGCACGGGAGAAAACTACCCGCTGGGGCCGCTGATCGGCAACTCTCCTATGGATATCCGCTGCAGCGGCCAGGACAGCCAGCGCCGCACCTGGGAGTTCCTCTACGGCCAGGTCGTGACCCGTCATAAGAGGAGCCTCATCCTGCGGGCATGGGATTTGGGCAGCGAGGGTTCTCACGCGCAACCACACTTGGCTCAGAGTCTTGATGGCCCGCTGACTAACCCTACAGACCTAACCTTCTCCTACAAGATTACGGAGACGGATTTCTGGCGCTACAACCGTCTGAATCCTAACCTGCTCAACTCCCAGCAAACCCGCATGGTGGAGTTGCAGGCAGCACGGGAATATGAGGGCAAGGGCGCATTTCCCAACTATGTGGGCGAGGTCTATGGTGTGGGGCCGCCGGAAGTGCCCGGCCCGGGCGGACTGCGCGCCGCATACCGCGCCGGAGTGCGTGAGGCCTGGGTGTGGCCAAAGGGCGGCGGCTGGAATGGCCCGGAGCTACGCACCGACCTCTGGCGGGAGGCCAATATCTACGCCACCAGCCGGCTCCTATGGGACGTGGACGCCGATCCCGATACTATCGCTCTGGACTGGTCACGGCTGCACTTTGGCGATGCAGCCGGTCCCGCTATGGCATCGCTGTTGACTATCTCATCGGATGTGGTGCTCAAGGGCTTCTACCCGCAGTGCTACGCCATCAACAGCGGCCCGTGGACGCCCAACGCGCTCTGGGTGCGGGACGACGCGGTGGCAGGCGGCGATCAAGCTACCCTGCTCTACCAAACGTGCAAGGAGCATGGCGGTTTGGAGCAAGCCTTAGCCGACCAAAAGACGGCGCTGGCGCTGGTAGTACGTATGCAGGCTACTTTTGAGGCGGCGCGTCCCTTCATCGACGACGCGCAATTGGCGCAGCAGGTGGAAGTGAGCCTGGAGTACGAACGGTCGCTGCTGGCGGTGCTCCACGATTACTTGAGCGGGTTGTTTTATACTTATCGCTTCTACGACAGCGGCGACCCTGTGCTGGCGCGCCAGGCCCTTGAGTCCTTCGACCGGCTGGAGGAGAGCTGGCGGGTGCACCATCGGGTGGTTGCGCTGCTGCCCTGGGCCGCATCCGTCTACCAGGACGGCGGCATGTTGGCTACGGTACAGGCGGCGCTGGAGGTTCTGGCCCCCTACCGCTCGCCCTAAGTTGACGCCTTACTGTACGCAGCGGACAATAAGAAGGCTATGCTGCTGGCTATAGACGTAGGCAACACCAACGTCACTCTGGGCGTCTTTGAGGGCGAGGAGCTGCGCGCCACCTGGCGGTTGGCCTCGGACGCACAGCGCACCCAGGACGAGTACCAGGTGCTGCTCCACGGCCTCATGCAGCACGCGGGCCTGGGTCCCGCAGACATCAGCGCAGTAGCCCTCTGCAGTAGCGTGCCGCCTCTGGTCCAGACCTTTCGCCAGCTCTGTAAGCACTATCTGGACAAGGAAGTCCTCATCGTAGGGACGGGCATTAAAACCGGCGTGCGAGTGCTCTACGAAAACCCCCGTGAAGTTGGCGCGGACCGTATCACCGACGCGGTGGCGGCCTTCCGCCGTTATGGTGGGCCGGTGATCATCGTGGACTGCGGCACGGCCACGGTGCTGGACGTGGTGACGGAGAGCGGGGAGTACTTGGGCGGAGCCATCGCGCCGGGCATCCAGGTGGCGGTGGAAGCGCTGGTGGCCCGCACCTCCATGCTGCGGCGCATCGAGCTGGCACGGCCCAAGCAGGCCATCGGCCGCAACACCGTGCAGAGCATGCAGTCGGGCATCCTCTTTGGTAACGTGGGACTCATCGAGGCGCTGGTGGCCCGCTTCAAGGCGGAGCTGAACAGCGAGGCGAAAGTAGTCGCTACGGGCGGCCTGGCGGGACTCATTGCCAGCGAAACTACGGTGATAGATGCCGTGGACCCCGACCTGACGCTCCACGGTCTGCGCTACATCTACGAGATGAACCAGGAATAACGACGTGATCTTTCAAGACAAGCACATAGTGTTAGGGGTAACGGGGAGTATTGCCGCCTACAAGGCGGTGGAGTTGGCCAGTCGTTTGACCCAGGCCGGCGCGCGGGTGAGTGTAATCATGACCGCCGCCGCCCAGCAGTTTGTCTCACCCCTCACCTTTCGTTCTATCACCCATCAACCGGTGGTCACCGACTGGTTCGACCCAGACTCCGACCTGAGCATCCAGCACGTCTCATTGGCGGAGCAGGCAGACGTAGTGCTCATTGCGCCAGCTACTGCCGATTGCATCGCCAAGGTGGCGCTGGGGCTGTCCGGCGACCCCCTCACCGGTACAGCGCTGGCGACGCGCGCACCGCTGGTAGTAGCGCCGGCCATGGACGCAAACATGTACGACCATCCCGCTACCCAGGGCCACGTGGCTACCCTGCGCGAGCGCGGCGTCACCCTGGTGGGCCCGGACGCGGGACGCTTGGCCTCCGGTCTGACCGGCATGGGACGTCTCTCTTCACCCGAGGCCATCCTAGGCGCGCTGGCGCAGACGCTGGGCCGTGACGGCGACTTCAAGGGCCGCACGGTAGTAGTGTCTGCAGGCGGCACCAAGGAGCCCATCGATCCTGTGCGTATCATCACTAACCGCTCCAGCGGCAAGATGGGCTATGCGCTGGCGGAGGCTGCCCGCAACCGCGGCGCGGAGGTTGTGCTGGTCTCTGCGGCGAGCCTGCTTGCGCCCTACGGCGTTAAGGCGATCCCTGTTGAGACCGTGACGCAGATGCGGGAGGCAGTCCTGGGCGCGTGCCGTCCGGCGGACGTGCTCATTATGGCCGCGGCAGTGAGCGATTTCCGTCCGGCGCACCCGCACGCCCAGAAGCTGAAGAAGGACCCGAAGGCGGACTCGCTAACCTTGGAGCTGGAGAAGAACCCGGACTTCTTCAACGAAGTGCCGCTAGACGTGTTGCGGGTGGGCTTTGCCGCGGAGACGGAAGATCTGCTTGCCAACGCTAGGGAGAAGCTGCGTTCC
Source organism: Dehalococcoidia bacterium (assembly GCA_965220215.1). Taxonomy (GTDB): domain Bacteria; phylum Chloroflexota; class Dehalococcoidia; order SHYD01; family SHYD01; genus CBDDEI01. The sequence continues at coordinate 1,063,573 of OZ244809.1, read as the reverse complement.
AAGGGGCTTGCCTTTATTGTTGCGAACGACGTGTCCCGTCCGGACTCTGGCTTTGAGGTGGACACGAACAAAGTGACCATTCTGGACGAACAAGGCGGCGAGGACGACCTGCCGCTCCTGAGCAAGGATGAGGTGGCGGACCGTATCCTCGACAAGGTGGCGCACCTCCTCAGCGCAAAAGACCGCCCCTCAGATTAGGCTCACGGCCGCTTTCCCGCCCCTATCCCTGCCCCCTCCCCGCTCATGGTGAGCCTGTCGAACCATAAGCAATGCCCACCGCTGCCCTCGGTATTGTTGCTCGCCATGTTCGATGTATGGTGACGTGAAGAGCGCCCCACTGTGAAGTGGAGCGCTCTCTATTCAGACGATTCTTCACGACTATGCGCGAAGAACGAGCGTTTAGCCGCCGGTAAGCTTGCGACCGATCTCTAGAGAAGTATGCGCGCGCTGCGGGCTGGCGCAGAGCATCCTGAATCCCTCGTTGATGCGCTGCTCGACGTTCTGTGGGTTGGCCACAATGCAGCAGGGGACGTTGGCATCCATGCAGGCCTTGAGGATCCTCTGCACGCCCTCTTCCACCATCGGATGGCCGGGCTGGCCCGCCAGGCCCATGTCCACCGAGAGGTCGCCGGAGCCGGCCCAGATGGCGCTGATGCCCTTGACCTCTTTCAGGATCTCCGGCAAGTTCTCCATGCCTTCCACGCTTTCGATGATGGGCATGAGGAACATCTCGCCTTCCGAGTTCAGCGGCCAAAGGTCGGCTTTTTTGTAGTATTCGGGCACGGGGAGGCCCCAGTAACGGGCCGGGCCGCCGGGATACCAGCCGCGCTCGCCGCGAGGGTCGTCCGCGTTGGGCTCTTCGGCCGGCCGCGGGTAACGGATGGCCTTCACTACATTCAGGGCCTCTTCCACGTTACCCACGTGGGGCGCAACGATACCGTAGACGCCGGCATCCAAAATCTGCTTGGTCACCCACTGGTCGCCTTCCTTGGCATTGGGTGGAATGCGGACAATGGGAGTTACGGTGGACTGCAGATTGCCCAGGTTGGCTATAACTTTGCGGTTAAGCATGTACTGGAGCGTAGTGCGCAGCCCGGGGACATCAAAGTTCTCGTGCTCCATGTCGATGATGATGAAGTCGTAGCTAGACTCGCTGAACATCATGGCGTCGTTGATGCTGCCATTCGGGATCGTGCCGGGGCCAATAGCTACCTTGCCCTGCTCCAGCACCTCGATGAGCTTGTTTAATCTTGCCATATTCACCCTCCTTTTAGGCTACCGCTAATAATGGTCTGGGGCCTGGTAATAGTCAAGCCGTTGATCGGTTTGTGACTGCTGAGCGACGGGGCTCAAGATAGGCATCATGTTACAATAGGCCGCAATATCAGGGGGTAGTAGTTGCCCACCTGGTGAGCTTGAGGGAGGACAGATGGACTTCCGCCACCGGCGTCGCCGAGGTCCCCGCCGTCTCGCCGTGATTGCGGTGCTGGTGGTGCTGCTCGTTGTCGGCAAGTTTGCCTACGACCGCTATACCACTACGGTGTCTGGGGCCGTGGTGGATGAATACACCGGTCAACCAGTGGTCGGCGCACTGGTGGAATGGGAGGAGCGCATTACCCAGGTCACCGAAGAAGGCAGGTTCGAGCTGCCTGGCGTCGACCGCTCCAGCCCTGTCAAGACGCTCACCGTTTCTCAAGACGGCTATGAGACTGTGGAAGAAGACATCCTCTGGGGAGAGCAGGTGGTGCAGCTCCGTCCCAACGTGATCACCGGCCGGGTGGAAAGCGCCGCGGGAGAACCGGTTGCCCACGCATGGCTAACCCTAAACGGTGAGGAGATCATGGTTGGCTCCTCCGGCGACTTCCGTCTAGAGGACGTGCCCCGTGACCCCGCCATAGCTATTGGCGCGCCGGGTTATCTGCCCGTACTGCTGGAGCCAAGTAAAGACCTCACAATGGAGGTGCTCCTGGAACCACTAGTGAGCCGCGGCATCTATCTTGGGTTTGGCTATCTGAATCTGAAGGATCGGCGGGCAGCCATCGTCAAGAAGGGCAAAGACCTCGGCCTGAACACCCTCGTCATCGACATAAAGAGCGATAGAGGGTTGGTCCACGCAGCTATTGCACCGGAGATGGCAAAAAAAGCCGAAGCCACCACGTCGGAGCCGCAAGACTTGCCGCAGTTTCTCCGCAGCCTGCGCGACGACGGCTGGTACCTTATTGCCAGAGTGGTGGTGTTTAAGGACACGCCAATCGCCGTTGAGAACCCGGACATGGCTATCAAGGGCACCGGCGGCGGCCTCTATGTGGACTGCGAAGGCCAGCGCTGGCTCGATCCCTATAGCGAGCAGGCGCGGGAGTATATTCTGGACATGTCTGAGCGCACTGCTGCCCTAGGCTTCCATGAGATTCAGTTTGATTACGTGCGCTTCCCCACCGATTGCATCCCGGGGGAATTGGTCTATGCCCAGCCGAACACGCCGGAAAACCAGCGGAAGGCCATTGAGGAGTTTCTCCAGGAGGCGCGGAAGCGGCTCCATCCTCTGGGTGTGACCATCTCTGCCGATGTGTTCGGCCTCACCACTGTGGAGGAGGACGTTGGCATCGGCCAGGTCATTGAGGGGATTGCCGAGCATGTGGATTACGTCTCGCCTATGGTCTATCCCTCCACCTGGCTGCCCGGCTCCTTCAGTTCCGACTACCCGCCTGCGGAGCCCTACCGCATAGTCAACCTGAGCGTGGGGCGAGCGGTGCAGCGGCTGGAGGACTACGGCGCAAAGGTGCGTCCCTGGCTCCAGGCCTACGACGACTACCAGGGGCAAGGCCTGCCTTACGGCCACGATGAGATTGTGGCGCAGATAGACGCCAGCACTGAGGCAGGCGCGCAAGGCTGGCTGCTCTGGGACCCCTTTGGTGCTTATCGGGTCAGGAACGACAGCGAACTCGGCAACCGCTGACAACTGCCCTCATCCGACCTCTCCCAGCGGAAGAGAGGTCTTGTTTTCTTGACGCATTCAGCCCAACTGGTATCATGGGCAGCAACACTTAAACTCGACATAAGGAGGCGATGATGAGCGGCGCACCTTCAGTGAAACGCTTGGAGCATTGGACCCTGGTGGCCAGCGACGTGGAGCGCACCAAGAAGTTCTACGTAGACGTGCTGGGCGCAGAGGAGCCCCAGCGCACCGGCGGTCCCACCTCAGCCGTGCTGGCCGGAACCCTCATCGACTTCTTCCCCGCCCGCGAGGGGCAGCAGCCCATGCCCGGTAGCGGCGCACAACACCACGCTTACATTATTGGGCTGGAGGACTACGACGCCTGGGTGGAGCACTTTACGCACCACAACGTACCCACGCGTCTTGGCACCCACGGCCTGGGGCGCATTTCCATCTACTTTGACGACCCCGACGGCTATCACATTGAGTTCACAGTGCCTTTTGAGAATACGGAGCAGGGCCGGCAGGAGATTGAGAAGCGAGGGCTGATGACGGAGGCGCTACGGCAGCGCCTTAACCCTTAACGGCTGGTTAGCAGAAACAGTGAGGGCGCTCGTCATTGGCGAGCGCCCTCATCGCGTTCGTTGTCTACCCCCTCTAGGAGGCTGTAGGGTGAGGGCGCTTACTCTCCCGCCAGCAGCTGAGCCAGGCTTACCAGGGTGCGGACTGCCACGCCGGTTTGGCCCTTCACCGTAGCGCCGCGGTCGCGGTCGCTGCGGGAGGTTGGCGCAATGTCCAGGTGCACCCAGGGTGTGTCCTCGGCGAACTCGTGGAGCATCTGAGCCGCGCTGATGGCCCCGCCGGCGCGGCTGGTGCCCGTCTGCCGCACGTCGGCCACGTCGCTTTTCACTAGCTCCTTGAACTCGTCGGTGAGGGGAAGCTGCCACATGAGCTCACCGGAGCGCTTGGCAGAGGTGAGCACTTGGTCTACCAACGGCTGATTGTTGCCCATAACGCCGCTGTAGTAGGGGCCCAGGGCCACCGAGCACGCGCCGGTGAGAGTGGCGACGTCGATGAGGGGAGAGAGGCCCTCTTTATTGGCCCAGGAGAGGGCGTCCGCCAGGAGCATGCGGCCCTCGGCGTCGGTATTCAGCACCTCGATGGTCTTGCCGTTGGCGGCGCGCACAATGTCGCCGGGCTTGTAGGCGGTGGCGCTGGGCATGTTCTCCGCCGCCGGCACCAGGCCGACCACATTGAGGTGGGGTTTGAGCTGGGCGATGGCTTGCATAGCCGCAATGATGGCCGCGCCGCCCGCCATGTCCCCCTTCATGTGGTCCATGCCGTCGGCAGGCTTAATGGAGATGCCGCCGGAATCAAAGGTGACGCCCTTGCCGATGATGGCCAGGGCGGGCTTGTCGCCCACGGTATCGCTGGACTTGTAGCGCAGGGTAATGAACTGGGGTGGCTGCGCGCTGCCCTGGGCTACGGCCAGCAACGCGCCAAAGCCCATCTTCTCCATCTCCGGGCGGTCATAGGCGCGGTACTCCAGGCCGTAGCGCTCCGCCACCTGGCGGGCCGCATCCGCAAGAAGCAGCGGGGTCATATTGTTGGAGCCCTCATTGGCCAGATCGCGGCACAGGTTGGTGGCCTCGGCTATGATGCGGCCCTCGTCTATGCCTTGTTGCAGCGCAGGAACTTTGGCAGCGTCGAACTCCACCACTAGCAGCTCTTGCAGCTCGGAGTCATCGCTGCCATTCTTCTTGCTCTTGTGGCGGTCGAAGGAGTAGCTGCCCAGGAGCGTGCCCTCTGCCAGCGTTTGTGCCGCAGCAGTCGGGTCTATGCCGCCGATGCCCGCCCCGTGGACGATGGTGGCTGCGCGTGCGAAGTTATGCCGTTGCAGGAAGCGGGCGGTCTCTGCAGAGACGGCGCGGATCTTGTCGGCGTCGAACTCATCGGCCTTACCGAGGCCGGCAACTACTACGCGTTTGGCCGGGATCTTGCCCAAGGTGTGGAGCAGGGTGAACTCCCCGGCCTTGCCTTTGGCGTCGCCATCCGCGATGAGCTGGCTAATGGCCCCGTCCAGCGCGCGGTCCACGGCGCCGGTGGCGCCCGCTGGGCTCGTGACGCCCTGGAAAAGGTTGACCACGATGGCATCCACCTGCTGGGCGGCAATATCGCCGGTGACGAGTTTGAGATCCATGGCTAACTCCTTTGAGGGATTTCCTGAAAAAGTTGTTTCCATTATAGCTGGGGGAACAAGCGCCTGCTGGTTGTCTGTGAATGTTCTGGTTGCGCCTTGCCGCTCCTGGATTCGACAGGCTCACCATGAGCGGTAAGGCCTACCTGCAACGGTAAGGGCCTGCCTACCGCAGGCAGAGCTTCGATAGCCTTCCTAATGAGGCGACTCCCCTACTGTGACAGGACGAGCGGATTTGCATGGCTTGCGGGCGAAGGCGGCCCCACAAGTTGCTATAATAGAGGCTAATTCGACCCAGGAGCTATGTTATGCGTTGGGCATCAGCAATTTCAGATAATACCGATCTTGAGCAGGCCGTACAGTCCTGCGTGACTGAGGTGAAGGCGGCATTGGAGGGGGCGCAGCCGGATGTGGCCTTTGTCTTTATCTCCAACTCCTTTGCAAACGATTACCTTCGCCTGAATGAGCTGCTTTCGGCCGCGCTGGGTAACACGCTGGTAGTAGGCTGCTCCGCGGCGGGAGTTATTGGCGCGGGCCACGAGATTGAGTATCGCCACAGCCTCTCCATGACAGTGGGCGAGCTGCCTGGCGTTACGCTGACGCCCTTTGGCATCAAGGACGGTGCGTTGCCCAGCCAGGACGCCAGCCCCTCGGAATGGGAGACGCTCATGGGCGTGAGCAGGCAGGACAATCCGGCCTTTGTCATCCTTGCAGACCCCTACTCGCTACGCGCGGAGGAATTACTAGCAGGCTTGGACTATGCGTATCCCACTAGCCCCAAGTTGGGCGGTCTTGCCAGCGGAGGGCAGGGTCCCAGGCTGAACGCGCTCTATCTCAACGGCGAGTGCTATCGCGAAGGCGCGGTGGGCGTTGCCTTGACCGGCGACCTTGTTCTGGACACGGTCGTGGCGCAGGGGTGCCGGCCCATCGGCTCACCCATGCGTATCACCAAGTGCGACGAGAACTTGCTGGAGGAGGTCGACGGCAGGTCTGCCATTACGGTAATGCAGGAGCTTTACGAGCGGGCCTCCGATAGTGACCGCGCGTTGATGTCCAGTTCACTCTTCCTGGGCGTGGTGATGGATGAGCTAAAAGAGGACTACAAGACGGGGGACTTCCTCATCCGAAACCTGCTGGGTGTGCAGCGGGAGACCGGCGGACTCTACATTGGCGCAATGCTCCGGGAGCATCAGACAGTGCAGTTCCACCTGCGGGACGCGGAGGCGGCGCGGGAAGACCTGCAGGCAATGCTCTCCCAGTATGTGTCCGGCGGCACGCAGGCCAAGCCCACGGGCGCGCTGCTCTTCTCCTGCGTTGGGCGGGGTGAGTATCTCTACGGCCATCCCGATCACGACACCGGCCTTTTACGCGACTATCTGGGGATAGTGCCGCTGGGCGGGTTCTTCTGCAACGGTGAGATTGGGCCCGTGGACAACACTACCTATCTCCACGGCTACACCAGCTCTTTTGCCCTCTTCCGCAGCCGCTCTTCTTAAAGGACCTCTGGAGTAATCCCAAAGCGCCGCGCCGGCTAGGCGCGCCTAACTGAGGTACAGGTACTGAGAACGGCCGCTAGGCCGGGGTTACGGGGCCTGTTTGTCGGGGATAGTGCTAGATGATGCGCCCTGCCCAGTGCCCCGGGTACTGTCTTGGGGCAGCGGGATACTGTTCAGGCCACCGGGCGTCTTGTCATCCACATTCGCTGGCGTTGTTGACAGAGGCGTGTCTTTACTTCCATCACTACTGGGCAGAGTGAGTGGCTGCTGCTCGCTCGTGGTCACAGGACCAGTCTCCGGACCCAAGTTGCCCTTCGACTTGGGTGTATCAATGGTCACGGTATCATCACTTGGCAGATTGGAGAGGGGACTTGTCTTGATAGGCGGCGCAGGGATGGCAGCGCCCCTGTTTCTAGGCAGGGTAGGGTCCCTGGGCAGCTCAGTAGTGACGGATGTATCACGGATGGGGATCTGCAGCGCCGGCGCATCCTTTGCAGGAACAACGTCTGCGGGTTGGCTAGTTATGCTCTCGCCAGGGCTGAAGGTGGAGGCCAGGGATAGGCTGTTTCCGAGGATAGATTGCACGGACACCGGGGCCTTCTCATAGAGCGCGACCAGAGCAGTTTGCACGGTGTTGGCTTGCTCGTAGAAGCTGGGGGCCCGCGGGTCTTTCTCTGCAGACACTAGGCGGATGGCCTCACTCACGCTGTGCTCGTAGTTAGCGATGACCATAGGGGCTTCGTCTAGACGGCCTTCAGAAACCATCCGGTTGAGCTCGCTAACGCGGGCATTTGCCATCCAGAGGTACGTTTCTGCGCGACCCTCTTCGTTGAAGTTCAAGTTGAGGCGAGTTTGCTCCACCGCTATTTTGACCGGGTAGAGATTATCGCCGGGAATAGTGTCCATAGAAGCATATACGGTGCCGCCGCTGACCACGCTGATAGCCATGAAGGCGGACAGAGCGGCGCCCAAGGGCCGGAGCAGCATGGGCTGCAAGCCGGGCATTGAGAAGAGTTCCGCGACGCCGGCCAGGGGGTTGCGCCAAGAGAAGCGCGCCGGACGCGGGGCTGGATGTGCGATCTGGGACATGAGCTGCGCCCGCAGACGGGCCTTATTCGTGCCGGGCAACTCGATGCTGCGTGGCAGCTCTTGCAAGTGGACGCCTACCTCTAGCAGCGAGGCAAGCTCTTGCTGCTGGTCGATAGGATAGCTATGCACGATCTCCTTAATGGACCTGCCGGACTGCAGTTCCAAGAGACCCTGTGCTAGTAAGTCTTCTTGCTTTATCACAGTTGTGCCGGTTCTGCTGCCATAATACGTCGCAATGCTTGTAACGCTCGATGGAGGATTACGCGTACAGCGCCTTCGCTCTTATTCAGGAACGCAGCGATGTCTGCATAGTCCTGTCCATCTATGTAACGCATAACTACGACTACTTGTTGCTCCCTTTTTAACTTACTTATGGCTTGGCGAAGGTGCACGGTTGCAAAACTCTTCTCCGCCAGGGCCACCGGGTCTACAGTATCGCCTGCAGGGATAATGACGTCATCAATGGGGGTGCTGTCACGCTGCGCACGATAGTGATCCACCAGCAGGTTATGTGCGATGCTAAGCAGCCATACTCCAAAGGGCCGTCCCATAGGCTTAAACCGGCTCATCGCGTTAAAGGCCTTCAGGAAGACCTGCGCCGCTAGATCCTCCGCCTCAGTCGCATTACCTACACGGTAATACAGATGGCGGTAGACCTTATCGATGTACTGGTCATAAAGCTGCCCAAAGCTCTCAGCGTCCCCGGCAATGGCCCGTTCAATAAGAACCACTTCCTGAGGATCTTGAGCTAGGACTGCCCGTTCTTTAGTCGGTTCCATAAGCTAAAACGAGTTGATATTTTTACCTGTTACAGCAATCTGTCGAAACTTGACAGAGAAATCATACCTCAATATGCCCCTTCCAGCCTAGACTAGGCTGGAAGTGAAAAAATGGACTACCGTTATGGTAAACATCTTTCCATACATCCTCGTTACTGGCAACTTGCACCAATTCCGGCGCCACTGGGGCTTTCAACGGCCAATCCCGCTCCACTGCTTCCCGTAGCATGGGGATCTTGCGCCAATCGTAGCCCATAAGGCGTGCGCCAATGAGGTCTACCAGCACCGGATGCGTTCCTAACAGCAGCGCGCCGCAGGGTTTGGGTGTAGGGAGCAACGGCCCTTCTCCCTCACCAGCTACTACGCCGTCCAGCACGGAAAGGTAACGCCGTTGCGGCTTATCCTGGAGCTCGCCGTCCCGGTCGGCGCAGAACAGGAGCCAGTTGAGGTCCAGGGCCATGCGCCAGACGGTGTCATTGCCCCACCAATCGCCCTCAACGATGGCCGACTGATTGGGGCTGACGCGTTGGAAGAGGGGCTTGACCACGCGGGTTGCAACGGCGCGCAAGGGTGGGCCGATGACGCGGAGCCCCGCGCGGCCGCCCGGCCGGCTCAGCATGAAGTCCCGGAACCGGTCCTCCAGCCGGGCGTCTAACCGGGCGTTCTCTGCCATAGAGTCGCCGCCCTCATGGGGGGTGCCGACGCGGTGATGGGGCAGGCTGCGCTTCTCGTTGGTGATGCCCACGGCGTTCTTCAGGCTGAGGGTCACGCCGCCCTTGCGGTGGGTCTTGAGCTTAGTCACTGAGATGACCGCATCCGCCTGCAAGAGGGTGTTAGGGATGCTGTAGATATTATGGTTGCCGTCATGAAACTCCGGCATCACGTCTTCATAGTAGACCGCGGTGCTGCGAAGCCGCCGAACGTGTTGTGAAATGTCGTGGAACATGCTCTGGCGGCCCAGGTCTAGCATGGTGTAGCCCGAGGGATCGCCTGGCAAAGGCTGGAGGTCGGTCATGAAGCCGTCTTTGTCGCGCCGCACGTAAGCGTCGCGGAAGTCCAACGTCTCGAGTAATCTGGGGGCGCGCTGTTGATAGAAGGCGTGCACGTCGGTGATACCCGTGAGGTCCAGCACCTGCTGGAAGTCCACCTCTTTGATGGGGGAGTCTGCAATGATGATGCGGCCGCGGCCCTGTAAGGCCAGGTAAACGTAGTCCACCAGCGGTCGTAGAACGGAGCCGTGGACTACCGCGGCCTCCATACCGGGCAAGCCCTGAGGGTGCTCGCTTACGACAAAGTTGGGTTTCAGGATCACGGTGTTGCCCGGCTGCACTAGTTCTCCCAAGGGATTCCAGGAGGGCGTGCCGAAGCGCTGGGTGTCCATGCCCGCGGCGTGGAGCATCTCCCGCACCGCGGCGTAGACCGCGTTGGCCGGGCCGGTGGCCTCTGCGCCGAAGGGGTATTCCGGGAAAACCTGATCGGGATGGAAGGGCGGCGCTTTAGGGTAGGCCGTTACGCCGGCGTTCCATGCAACGACACTTTGCGGGTCAAGCACGTTCAACCTCCTGGGCCGGCGCGAAGGCAGGCGGCACGTGGGAGATGGTGTAGCGGAACTTGCCGGAGGGCGAGGCTGGGATGTTGTCCGGAAACTCCACGTCCACTTGGATGCGCCCGCCAGTGTACTCCCGGACTTTGCCAAGGACATAGTCCAGCTGTTCCTCGCTGAAGCCAGGGCCGCGCACCAGGCGTAGGGTCAGCTTATCCAAACGCTCTTGCTCTACCTGGAACTGGGATATATCAAAGTCTTTAAGAAGATGGGGAAAGAACTCACCGGGCAGGAAGCCGCCCTGGGGCAGGCTGATGATGTCCTGAACCCGGCCCTCCACTACTGCCATGGCCGGAAGGCCGCGCCCGCAGGCGCAAACGGCGTCGCTGGAGCTGCCCACGTCCTCCACGCGGTACCGTAGCAATGGCATTCCGTAGAGGCCCAGAGGAGTTAGCAGGATCTCGCCCGCTTCACCGGGAGCCGCCGGCTTACCCTCCCGCACGAACTCTACGTAGGCGTGCTCCGCGTTCAGGTGCATGGTGCCGGCCGGGCATTCGTGGGCGGCGTCCCCAATCTCGCGGCCGCCGTAGCGGTTGTACACCTTGCACTGGAAGACCTGCTCAATGAGCGCCCGCTGGTAGGGGTAGAGCATCTCCGCGGAGACGATGACCCCTTTGGGGCGGATGCCGCCGATGCCCTCTGCCTTAAGGTAGCCGGCAAAGTGATACATAGGAGTAGTGTACGCCTCAATGAGGTCAGGTTGAAATTGCTGGAGGTCCTTCGCGTAGTGGGCCATAGTTGTCCCGCTGAGGTCCCAGCAGGGGAGGATAAGCACCCGGGAGAGGCGGTCCAGCAGCCGTTGCTTCAACGCCTGGTGCGGTGCGACATCGAACTGAGAGCCCCACAGCCGCGCCCAACCATCGCCAGGCTGCCAGCCGGCCCAGCGAAAGTTGCGGAGCTTTACCGCGCGGTACTCGGTAACGAAGGCGGCGTCATGGTAGAGGCTGACGGGCCGGCCTGTTGAGCCGCCGCTGGCCGTGCGGATAAGATGCTCTTTAGGGAAGTCTGAGGAGATCAAGCGCTCTTGTTCCTGGTTGATAGTAGCTTTGGAGAGCACCGGCAGCCGGGCGTAATCCTCCGGCGAGCGGATATCGCCGGGCTCCATACCTAACCCCTGCATGGCCTCGCGATAGAAGGGGACGGTGCGGTAGGCGTGCTCAATGAGTCTCGTCAGGCGCTGCCACTGGGCTTCGCGGTGCTGCTCCGGCGACCACCACTGGCTGCGCTCCAGCTCCGCGGCGCGTCGCGCGAGGGGCGAGCGGCCGTAGGCAATCTGGTAGCCTACGCGTACCAGCGCTCGGTGTAGGGGCAATGGCGCGTTTCCAAGAAGCAGCATAGCGGTCTAGATACTCACTGCTAGTGTACCGAATCGCCACGCAATGCCCAACAGGCCTCCAGCCAGCACAATCCAGCCGGAGTTCACGTTCCAGCGCAACAGGACGACAAGCGCTGCAATGGCAAGGACAACCGTGAAGGGATCGAGCAAGGCGGCGCGGGCCAGGACCAGGGTCACCGCAGCCATGAGGCCGAGGGCGGCGGCATTCACACCGGTGAGCAATAAGGCGGTGACAGTCCAACGCCGCAGATGGGGGACGAGCGGGCCGGAGATGGCAACGAAGACGAAAGAGGGTAGAAAGATGCCAAGTGTGGCGAGCAAAGCTGCCGTTATGCCGCCCATCACCAGACCGCTGTGTTCATACCCGGCTACGTAGCCCACAAAGGTTGCGGTGGTAAAAACAGGGCCGGGCGTGAACTGGCCCACTGAGACGGCGTCCAGTAGCTGCTGGTCGGTCAACCAGCCGAGGCGCTCCACGAGGTCGCCTCGCAAGAATGCCAGGAGGACATAGCCGCTGCCGTAGAGCACGGAACCGATCTTGAGGAATGTGAGGAAGAGGGTGGTGAGGCTGAAGGGAGCAGCCATTGCGGTCACGGCGCTTAGAGCGGCGGGCGCGGAGCTAGCAGGCGCTACGAGTGCGAGGGCAGATGCGCTGAACTTAGCGATTAGCTTGCGACCGCCTTGGATCACGAGCATGGCCAAGCCGCCGCCAAAGAGGAGAGCTAGCTCGTTGACGCCCCAGAGGTAGAGCGCAATGACGGCTATTGTGAGGACTATGGATAGAGGTTGCTTGAAGGCAGTGCGCCCCAGTCCCCACAAGGCTTGGAGGACAATGGCGATGATCACGGGCTTTACGCCATAAAGCAGCCATTGGGCCTGGGGCAGGCTGCCATAAGCCATATAGGCCCATGCCAGTGCCAGCACAATCGCCACAGCCGGACTGATGAACAAGACGCCTGCGGCCACCAGTCCGGCCCAGCCGGCCCGGCGATACCCCAGGTGGATAGCCAGCTCCGTGGAGTTGGGGCCTGGTATCAGGTTGGTGGCGCCTAGCAGGTCGAGAAACTCCTCGTCGCTGAGCCACTTGCGGCGTTCCACCACCTCAGCCCGCATCATCGCGATGTGTGCTGCCGGCCCTCCAAAGCCAATGCAGCCGAGTTTAAAGAAAAGCGCCGCGACCTCGGCCAGGGAGCCGGTACGGGCAGAACCAGGCTGTCCTTCTGGGGTGTTGGACGCCGGTTCAGCCGTCACGATAGATCAGGAGCCCCTACGTTGCGTGTTGTTGTGCCCCAGCAGCCCGAAGTAGAGGTCGCCTTGCTGGGAGGTTCCGTTGCTGTACCAGTTGCCGGAAGGATAGAGGTCTGCGGAGGAGTTGTACCAAAGGCCGGGTGCAACCTTGCCAGGCTGCTCCAGCCCCGTGACCTCAATGTGGTAGCGGTCGCCTTTTGTCACTGCAAGCCGTCCTATTGGGAAAGTGTACCATTTGTTCTCCGTGAGCTGGGCGCCGGAGAGCGTTGCGGTGGCTAAGGGCGCGCCGCCGCGGGGGTCTGCATACAGCGCCAGCCGCACCGGAGCATTGCTACGCCCGTTACCTCCCGCGATGAGCAAGCGCACCTCTGTGAGCACGTCGTAGTCGGCGGTGAATGACTGACCGATGGTAGCACCAGGCGCGAGAGAGATCGCCGTCGCACCCGCCGTGCTCCATCGCCAGCCGGGCGGCGGCCCCGCAGTGCGCTGGAAGATGCGGTAGGGTCCTACGACGCTGCGCTCCAAGAACGAATCGTTCTCCACGAGCTTGGTCGTTGTGCCTAGGAAATCGCCTATGGGGCCGGTGACCACCCAGTCGGTCTCGGGCCAGGCCGAGTCGTTGTTGCCCGTCCCCGTTTCTGAGACTGCTGTGGCGATGCGGAGAAGTGGGACCTCTACTTCCTGACCCAGCAGAAAGACTAGCTCCCACTCGGTACTCCCTATGTTTTCCTGGGGAGCTACCTGCCCCTGTAAGAGCGAGACGACCTCTTGGGGGCTTGCATCGACCCGCTCCAGTGCGCTCCAGTTCCAGAGGGCAAGGGGCGCTACCAGTGCCGCGATGATGACACCGGTTACGGCTTGCTGTTGTCGTTGGCCGAGGGTTGGGAGCGCGGCGCGTAGCAAGGGAATGAGCTGCGCGGTGAAAGCGGCGGTAAGGGCCACAGCCCAGAAGCCGTAGCGGGGCCATCCAACGGAAACAAGATAGAAGCCCAGGAACATAAGCCACATAGCTGCAGGGAGTGTCCTAGCGGGCGTGGGTGAGATGAGTAACCAGGAGAAGATGACAAGAACGACTGGCCCCATCCACACAAGCAGCCCTTGAGGCAAGATGGTGGGCAGAGCCAGCGCATTCTGGAGGATGCCGCCGGGCGTCGCAGCAGCCACCTGAGGCTGGTACGTCCATACCGTCGCCAGACGGTCTACTACTGTGTCGCCGCCCAGGATGACGGCTTGCAGGCCGTACCACAGCAGCAGGGGCAGCAGTGCAGCCGCCAGAGGCAAGTAGAGCGAGCGGGGCGCAAGATAAGCATCCTTTGCTCCGAACCTGAAACGCAGCCAGCAAAGCGCCAGCCCGCCCAGCACAATGGGGCCGAGAGCCAGCTTAGTGAGGGCCGCTGCGCCCCAGGCCGCACCCGCGAGGGCGAGCAACCGGGTGTGGCCGCCGCGCTCGATGGCCCGAAGCCAGAGCCAGCATCCTAGCAGCAGCCAGAAGAGGCCTGGGACCTCTCCCAAGACGCTGCGCTGGTAGGGGTAGAGGGAGAGAGACAGAAGCAGCGCTGCCAAGAGCGCGAGGCCGCGGCTTAGGGTGAGCCGGAAGAGCGCGTACCCGGCCGCTGCCGCTAGAGCGCCATAGATAACAACGACCATGCGGGCTTGCACCACGCCCTCCCCAAAGACTGCAAAGCTGGCAGCGACTGGCAGCAGGACGGTGGGGCCGGTGCTGGTGTAGGTATCAAAGGGGAGGTTCCAGCTCTTAGCCCAGGTTCCGTAGAAGCCCCGCGTCAGCAAGTTGTGAGGCGTTTGCAACACGTAGCCCTCATCGTAGGAGAGCGGCGGGTTGTGCTCCAGGTTGGGGATGCTGATGCCTAGTGTGAGCAGAAAGAGCGCCCCAACAAGGATGGCGTCTCGGTGCAGGAGTGCGCGCCAGACGCTTCTTCCCCTCGCTACACTAACTGGCGCGGCTCCGCTACCGGGCGTAGCTTGTATGGCCACTATTGCTCCCTAAAGGAATACGCATGGTCTGCGGGTAGGTGCGGGTGCGGGTGATCCCCTCGGGCGTTAGAGTGAACTCAAAGAGGGGCGAGGTCTCGTAGCGGTCGCCGTCCTTGTAGAAGAGGAAGGCGCGGAAGGAGCCGGGGTGCACCGGCCAGACTTCGGTGAGGGCAGGTAGCGCACCACTACTGGCGCTTGAGATGCTCCCCTGTTGCTGCGGGAGGTTGAGATCGATGCGCAGCTCAGAGGATGGAGCATCCAATGGGGTCGCCCAGTAGCCGAAGTGCTGCACGTTGCAGGCGGACTCGCCGTAGATATCGACGCCCAGGACTGCGCCCGGGGGCACGCTGCCGCGGGTCGCGAGCGTGACGTGAGCGCCTGTAGCACTGAGGGTAGCTTCGGCATCCACCACCAGCGTGCTCTCAGAGAACTGCTCGCTGGTCGCGTTGCTTGCGCCTAACCGAGCGCTCGGCTGGGTGCTGTTGGGATCGCGCGGGTAGAGCGCCGTCTGGTCGTTCGACCACAGCGCCTTGGGCAGGAAGCCCCAGTCTGCCGGGACTGCCTCGGCTGGCAGCAAACCGTAGCCGTATACCTGGCTAGGAGAGGCCGGCAGCGCGCCGGGGAAGAAGGTAGGAGCGTCGGTGTAGAAGCGGCGGTCCTGGAGGCTAGCCACCGCGACCCGCTGGAAGGAGGTGTTGGGCTGGATGAGCGGGGGAAGGTAGACCTGCGCGCCGGCCGGGAGCGCCTCCGCCATGCCCCGCACGTCTTGCGGCGGCGAGAGGTAGAGCAACTGGTAGGGCGGGAGGTCTACGGAGCGAGTGTCTATGATCTTCCCCTGCTGGACGGTGAATGAGAGCCAGGGCCAGCGGCCCACCTCTTCGTTAACATAATATGCAGCCAGGTGGACCTGATACGCGCCGTCCTCTAGGGCAGTTTGTGTGGCAGGGAAGAGGTCGGTGGGCGTGACGCCGCACTGCCAGTCGGCCGTGTTTAGCAGGAAGCTGCTGCTGCCAAAGCCCGCGGCCTTGAGCTCCTCCAACCGCCAGAAGCCGCTGGGGCGCAGCGCTCGGTCTTGACCGCTCTGCTGATACAGCTCTGCGGCCAGCGAGACTGAACCGCCGCGGGAGTCGCCAAAGGAGTAGTCCAGGGAGAGCTGCGCTTGCCCGTCGCCGGAACGGACGGTTGGGCGTAGCGCGAGGGTGTCCGGGAAGTGTGTTAGTGCGGCCGTGGCGCTCTCGGGCGCTTGCAGCCGCACGTTGAGCAACCAGGCTGGGGTGGAGGTATCGGCCAGAGAAAGCTCCAGGAGTGTTGGGAGGGGTAGCGCCTGGGTGCGGTAGGTGGAGAGGCCCGCTGGCAGCTTCACGTCGATAGTGGACTGCGGACCCTTGACCTGCGCCGTCACGTCCGCAAAGCTCAGGAAGGTGTACTCAACCTGAAGCGGGCCGTCCGCTGCCAGCGGCGCGTCCTCAAAGCGTGTCCCGCCGGAAGCAATGTCCCACCCACCAGGCGAGAGCGAAAGGGTAGCGGGCTGGCGGCTGCTCAAGAGGAAAGGGCTGCGCACGCTCTCCAGGTCGATGTCCTCCAGCCATTGTTCAGGCCGCTGATAGAGGGCCACTAGGTCGTTCTGCCACACCAGATCCTCCGGCGACAGGCCGCGGACGTCGGCTCGCTCACTGGCTTGCAGCACCATGTACTCGTAGTCCATATCAGGGCGGTTGCTCTCCACCTGTCCGTAGGCGGTCTTGGCATCGCCGGTGATGGGGCTGTCTATCAAGAAGTAGGCCACCATGCCTGCAAAGCGGGGCTCAAAGCTGGAGCGGCTGCTCAGGAGCACGGGAGCTCCCGCAGGAACGATGCTCTGTAGCGCGTGCAGCTCCCAGGTGGCACGAGGCAGCTCGTCCGGGTCGGGCTGCCAGAAGAAGCGCACGCTCAGTAGGGAGTTGTGGCTAAGGAGGGCGAGAAAGAGCAGCCCGTAAAGGAGCATGCCGCCGCGCGCTGCTGTGGCAAGGCGGCTCTGGGCAAGTCTCGGTAGTAGCAACGAAGCCTTGTCTGCCACTGCGCTGCCCAATGCCGCGCCCGGGCCAGGGCGCGGGACGTGCTGCGCCGAGGACCAGGCCCAGAGCGTCGCGATGCCTTGAGCTAGGCCGGCGGCCAGCAGGAACGCGCTGAGGGAGATGAGCTTGAAGTAGCCGTAGGGGTACGCACTTACGTAGCGGAGATAGAGTCCGAACGCGACGAAGACAAGCAGCAACGCAATGAAGGCGGTGCGATCCCAGTTGCCCCGCCGAAGCGCCGCGGCAGTGAACGCCGCTGCTCCCAGTGTGAGCATGATCGCCGCTAAATTGAGGATGTTTGGGGAGAGCCAGTCCCAGGCGGTGCTGCTGCCCAGGCGCTGCACTACCAGTTCGTAGGGGGTAAGGCCCAGCCCCTGGCTGATAGGACTGAATTGGTTGACCTGCCAGCCGCCGCTGAAGCCTTGTTGGAAGTAGAGGGGCAGTAGCTCCAGAAAGCGCAGATGTCCCGCCGCGCCGAAGGCCAAGGTTGCGGCGGCGATGCCCAGCCCGGTAACGATGGTAGCCCGCCGTTGCGTGGATCGGACGAGCAACGCTAGGCCGGCCCCTCCGACACCCAGGGCGTAGAGGACGACCGCGCCGGTGTAGAAGGAGAGTAGGAGTGTCGCGGCGCAGAGTCCGGCCAGCATGACTGATCGCCGGGTGCCATCGCGCAGCGCCCACAGGGTTGCAGTGAAGGCTAAGGGCAGCGCGCTGAACGTCACGGCGTGGCCTGCCAGCCCCATAGAAGCGATCCAGAGGTTGAGGCCGTTGGTTGCGGTAAGGGCAGCCGCCAGCAGCGCCGCGCCCGCGCCCATTGCCAGGCCGCCGCGGCAGAACAGGTAGACGGCGGGTACGCTCAACGCGAACACCAGGTGCAGCGTTGGCCGGAAGGTCTCGAAGGAGGCGTGGCCTACGACGGTTCCCAGGAACGCGTCCAGGTAGGAGAAGCCCCAGCCAGAGCCGCCGCGCACCGGGGCGGAGTTAATAGCGTCCAGGAGAGGGTTAGGGAACGCAGTAAATGGCAGGCCCATGGGATAACGTTTCAAGTACTCGGTGAGGGGGAGGTAGAGCTCAAGATCCCACTGGAGGCCAAGGAAAGCGGTGGTGCCATCGTGGATAAGGGGCAGTACGCCCAGCAGATAGGCAACAGCCATTAAGGCCAGCACGACGCCGTCCGTTCTAGTAGGCTTGTCGAGTCCTAAGGAGCGGCTGCGCCAGACGAGCGTCGCATTCAGCACCGTCGCGGCGGCTAGGATGAGCCAGGTGACCTGGGTCATGGGCAGTAGGTAGTTCAGGAAGGAGGAGAGCACCACGGTGGCGCACAAACCCAGGAGAGGCACGAGCAACAGCCGCCAGCGGCGATACTGCTCCGGGAGCAGGAGGCGCGCCGGGCCGTAGCCCAGGTAGCTCAGTAGCCCCAGGCTCAAGGCAAAGTAAAAAAGAAGCTGTGCAGCGATCATGGCGCGCTACCGGTGTTGGGGTTCGGTGCTCTCCAGGGGCGTTGGGGTAGCGTTTGTGGCATCACCGGCCAGCCGGGGCCAGAGGGCCTCTACTACGCCGCCCATGACGCTAAGCGTAAGGATAACTCCGAACACGCCTAGGGAGAGGGAGATGCCGAGGGAGAGGGGCACGCCATACTGCAGCAGCAGGAACGCATACGCGCCCTCGCGCAGGCCGAGTCCCCCCAGCGCCAGCGGCAGCATGCTCACCAGGGATACCACCGACACGATCCAAAGCAACGCAATGGGCGACACCTGCACGCCGACGCCCAGGGCGATAAGGTAGTTAGATACCGCGACCAGCGCCTGGAAGCCAAGCGCTTGGACCAGAGCTAATGCCAGCACTTGGGGCGACCGGCGGTAGGTGGCAATGGCCTCCTGGGCCTGATAGAGAAAGCGTTGCAGCAGGTTGAGGTCGCTGGGAGGGGGCTGTGCCGGGTGTGGGGAGGGACGAAGGACCAGCAGCACAATAGGGCTGGCGGCGGCCAGCACAACCAGCGCGGAGAGGGCGAGGAACGGTCCGCTGGGGAAGGGCGGCGGCGCGAGGAGCAGTCCCGCCAGGCCCAGCAGCCCCAGCGCGACGAGGCCGGTGAGACGGTCCAGGGTGATGGTCATTGTGGTCGGGCCGGAGGGCACGCCCTGCCGGGCCAGCCGGAAGCCTTTGACCACCTCGCCGCTAACCTGGCCGGGCAGGACGATGCTGTAGAACATGCCGATAAAGTTTAAGCCAAGGAGTTTGAGATAGGGGCTGGGATAGCCCAGCGCTCGCAGTAACACCCGCCACTTGGCGGTATTCAGCAGCCACGCAGCTACGGCTGTTGCCAGTCCCGCTGCCCAGAGGGTGAGGTCGGTAGTGAGGAGCGCCTCCGCAAGTTGGGCGACATCAATTCGGGTGAAGAGCCAGGTCAGGAGCGCCAGGCTAAAGAGCGCCTGCGCAGCGGCGCGCAGCGCGGGACGTCGGCCAACCGCGGATAGTATGCGCATCAGACGCTCCCCGGCTACGATTAGCACGAGTATCAGACGCTCGCCGGCTGCGATTAGCATGGGCACCAGACGCCTGCCGGCTGCGATTAGCATGGGCATCAGACGCCCACCGACTGCGAACAGCACGCGTATCAGACGCCCACCGACTGCGAATAACATGCGCATCAGACGCCCGCCAGTCACGAATAGCATGCGTATTAGACGCCCGGCGGCTGCGAATAGCATGCGCATCAGACGCCCGCCGCCACGTGACCTTCGCGCCGCCTGGTGATGACCCGCTGGCTTAACTCCCAGTAGGTCTGCGCAGTTCGACCCCAGCCGTAGTCCTGCGCTCGTGCGCGGGAGCGATCGCCCATCCCACGGCGAGCTTCCGGCTCCCGCGCGAGGCGAAGCAGCGCCGCTTCCAGGGCTTGGACGCTGGCCGGGGGAAAGAGCAGGCCGTTCTCTTCGTGGGCTACCAGTTCTCGGTTGCCGTAGATGTCCGTTGTGACAACGGGCAGCCCGGAGGCCATAGCTTCCAGCACTACGTTGGGCATACCCTCCTCGAAGGAGGGCAAAGCAAAGACATCCGCTGATTGATAGTGGCCGGGCATCTCGGCGCGCTGCGCCCAACCGGCAAAGCGAACCGCTGCTTCCAGACCAAGGGCGCTCACCTGCTCCTCCAGCGTCAGACGGGCGGGACCGTCGCCTACTACTACTAGCTCCACGGGTTGTTGCGCCTGCGTGCGCAGACCGGGCAGCGCGTCCAGTAGATAACGGAGCCCCTTCTGTTCCACCAGCCTTCCCACGAAAAGGATGCGGTAGACGCCATCGTTGCGCGGAGTAGCCGGCGGGCGGTAGAACTCGAGATCGATGCCGTTGGGGGCAAGCTCCACATGAATGGGCGACGTGTGCTGAGCCAACTCCTGTAGGCCCTGGCTGTTTGCCACAATGGCGCCGGCCCGGCCCCACACCGGCTTGGCGAAGGGGCCGGTCAGGCGGTGGAACGTGCCCAAGGTCTCCGGCAGGAAGCCGGGAACGTCGCCGCCTCGCAGGGAGAGGAGATAGGGCGCGCCGGTGAAGGTCTTGAGCGCAAGCGCGATGAGCCCTGTGGGCATGGCGAAGTAGGCGTGAACGATGTCCGGCTTGAAGGAGTGGCTAAGGCGAAGCGCTGGAACGAGCGCGCTGGCGACGTAGGTCACCATCTCTAAGGGCGAGCTCTGGTGCGTCTTGCGGCGCAGCACGGGCACGCGGCGCACCCGGTAGCCGTCCAGCTCTTCTTGCTTTGGCAGGCCGGAGAAGCCGGAGGTGATCACTTCTACGGTGCAGCCAAGATGCACCAGTTCCCTACAGATATGGGCCGTCGCGTTGGCGGCGCCGCCGCCCAGAGGAGGGAACTCGTAGTTAAGCGCTAGGACCCGCATGTTCCAGCACTGCCCAGCCGCGCCAGCTATTCTGGTTGCGCCAGGAGATAGTGGGCTGGGAAAGGGAGGCGCGGCGGAACCACTCCTGGAACTCCTGGCGGCTGATGTAGAAAGCGGTGGGTGCGGCCAGGTGGTCGTAGATCACGTGGTGGTTGTGGCGGAAGCCAAACTGGGCTAGCCAGCTCAAGTAGCCGTTGTAGGGCAGTATCTTAGTCAGAGGCTTGAGAAAGGACCAGGTGTTAGCTGGGCGATACAGCAGCTTGAGGGTAGGGTGCACCATGAGAGCGGCCAAGAGGGAGAAGCTGTAGAGCGCCATGCGAGGGAGCCGCGAGAACACCTTGCTCCGCAGCGGACTCACGATGTTGACGATCCAGCCGTTGTTCTCCCGTCCGTACACCCACGCAAAGACAGTCCCGCCCGGCTTTAGGTGCCGCACCAGCGCGCGGAAGCCGCCCTCGGGGTTGGGTAGGTGGTGGAGCACGCCGATAGAGAATGCAAAGTCCAGCGGTTGCTTGAAGGGCAGGTTGTAGATGTCCGCCTGGATAACGTGAACGTTGGGCATGTGGCGGGTGTTGGCATAGGCTGCCTCCACCGCCTCGCTCACGTCTATGGCAAGCACGTCCTTGGCCCCAAACTCTGCGGAGGCCAGCGCAAAGCGCCCCATGCCGCAGCCCGCGTCCAGCACCACCTTATCCGTGAAATAATCCGGCTGGATGGGGTATATCCAGTCCAGAAACTGGCTCTGGTAGAGGTCTTCTGAAGGATGGAGTGTGCTGAACTCCAACCACTGCCAGCCAAAGTTGTCTGAGGTGCGCTGCACGTCCTGCGCCAGCTCCGGCGGCAACAGGCGGGGGATGCCACCCGTGATGGGGAAGCGGTGGTCGCCGGAGGCGCACCGCAGCTCGCCCGCCAGCACCTCCTCAGCAGCTGCGTCACCGGTCAGGGAGAGGGCGTCTCCACAGCGGGGGCAGACCAGGTACTGCAGCAGACGTTGCTTCATGCCGGAGCCACCATAGGTACGGATTGGTGAGGGGACATCCACTTATCGTGCCAAAGCTGGAAGACCAACAGCGTCCAGAGCAGCTTGCGATTGTCCCGCCGCGCCCGCAGGTGGTCGTCCAGCAACCGCTGCACGGCCGCGTACTCAAAGAGTCCGGCCCGGTTGATCGCCCCCTCCGAGAGGGTGTCCTGCAGTAGTTCCCGAAGCTCGCTGCGGAACCACTTAGCCACGGGCATGTTGAACCCCTTCTTGGGGCGCTTGATGATGGAGGCGGGGATCATGTCCCGCACTGCCTTACGAAGGAGGTACTTGCGGGTGAAGCCCCGCAGCTTCATGTTCAGCGGCAGGCGGCTGGCAAAGTCTAGGACGATCTGGTTCAGGAAGGGGACGCGCACCTCCAGGGAGTTTGCCATGCTGGAGCGGTCCACCTTGGTGAGAATGTCCGTGTCTAAGTAGAGCTTCATATCCATATATAGGATGCGGTTCAGGGACTTTCGTGCATCGCCGTGATTGTAGTAGTCTGCGGCTAGATCAAAGGTAGCATTTCCTGCTGCCTCTCGCACCTCCGGCCGCAGCAGTGACAGCTTGTCAGCCGGAGAGAAGGAGCCCAGCCAGAGATGGTGCCGCACGATGGGTGGCGCATCCGCCCAGGCAGTGAAGCGTTTCACCTTAAAGTCCAGGCTTATGTTGTTCATGGAGAGGGGGAGCCGCTGGGCCAGGGGATTCAGCATCTTGGTGCGCAACGGGCCGGGCAACAGATTGTACGTATCGGCCAGGCGGTGGGCCTGGAGCGTAGAGTAGCCTGCCAGTAACTCGTCGCCGCCATCGCCTCCCAGGGCCACGGTCACGTGCTCCCGGGCAAACTGCGCGAGGAAGTAGCTGGGGATGAAGGAGGAATCGCCCAGGGGCTCGTCCAGGATGTCCGAAAGCTGGGGGACAAGGTCTAGGAGCTCGGTCTCGGTGACGGTGCGCTCGTGGTGGGTGGTGTTCAGGTGACGCGCCACGAGGCGGGCGTGGCTGGACTCATCGAAGGAGGGGTCGTCGAACGCGATGGAGAAGCTCTGCACATCACTGACGCCAGCCTCGGTCATTAGCGCTGCTATGGTGCTGGAATCGATGCCGCCGCTGAGGAAGACGCCCAGGGGGACGTCGCTCATTAGCTCCATCCCAATGGCCTCTGTAAGCGTTGCTCTGAACTCTTCCACCCATTCATCTACCGAACGGACAGGGGCACGCTCACTCTGGGCAAGATCCATGTCCCAGTACTGGCGCAGCTTTAAGCCGCTACGGTCCAGCGTCAGGATGTGGCCCGGTGGTAACTTTGCAATCTCCTTGAAGATGCTCCGAGGCACCGGAATGTGCTCGTAGGTGAGGTACTGGTCGACCGCCGCCAGGTCCAGCTCCTGCGGCGCATCTGGGTGAGCGACAACTGATCGTAACTCGGAGCCGAAGACCAGCGCGCCGTCCTTGTGCCAGTAGTAGAGGGGCTTGATGCCCGTTCGGTCTCGGGCCAAGAGCAGGCGCTGGTGGGCCTTGTCCCACAGTGCAAAGGCGAACTGGCCATTCAGGTGGGTTACCAGGTCTGTGCCCCACTCCTCGTAGGCGTGGGTAAGGACTTCCGTATCGCAGTTGGTGGCGAAGGGGTGCCCCCGCGTCTCAAGCTGGGAGCGCAACGCCGGGTAGTTGAAGATCTCTCCGTTCTGGGCCACCCACACGCTGCCGTCCTCGTTGCTCAGGGGCTGGTGGCCGCCAGCGAGATCGACGATGGAGAGGCGGCGTGCGCCCAGGGCTATGTGGTCATCAAAGTAGGTGCCCTCATCGTCCGGGCCGCGGTGGCGCAGGGTCGCCAGCATAGAGCCCATCACTGCGCTGGTAATAGGCTCGGCTCTGGTTAGATCAACCGCCCCCGCAATGCCGCACATGCTCTAACGAAGCGTACTCCTTACTCTTGCGACGCCATCTCAGCGGCGCGCCGCTCTAGCTCGTCCGGGGTAACGTCCTCTACGTGGGTGGAGATATACCAGCTGTGACCAAAAGGGTCTTCCAGGCCGCCGGTGCGGTCGCCGTAGAACTGGTTCTCTACCGGGCGGACCTCTTTTCCGCCGGCGGCAATGGCGCTGGCAAATACCGCGTCTACGTTCGTCACATAGAGCATGAGGCTGATAGGAGAACCGCCGAGGGTCTTGGGGCCCTTAAAGCCCATCTCTACCATCTCGTCGGCCAGCGCGATGGTTGAATCGCCAATGCTGATCTCCGCGTGGCCGATGAGCCCATCAGGGCCAGGTATGCGGAAGCGCTCCACCGCGCCAAAGGCTTGCTGGTAGTACTCGATTGCGTCTGACGCACCCTTTATGATCAGGTAGGGTGTTGCGGTATGGTAGCCCTCCGGGATGGGGTTCACTCCTGAGGTCATAGTGTTCTCCTCTTTATTTGTATCGTAGACCACGGCGACACTAGCGCCTAGCGTCAGTTGACCGGCCTCTAATGTATTACGTAGCAGGATGCTCTCCCACCTGCGAACCGGCCGACGAGCTTTCACTGGGATGCGCCCCGTTTGGCGATGGAGCCGGGTTGAGCACCTGCCGCACCGCATAGGTCGGCTTTTGTTGCGACTCATGATAGGTGCGCATTGTCACCTCAGCATTGAGCCCCTGTAAGATGGCGATGAACCCGGTAGCCCCTAAGATAGCTGACAACATGGTGAGCGGTGTCTGGATGAGCGACACGTCGGCGGTGAACTTCTGGATAAGCGCTACGAAGATGCACAGAAACGCCAGGGATTCTAAGAACAGCCCTACACCCCCAAAGACGTAGATGGGCTTGGTGGCGTAGCTGGACAGGAACTTGGCCGTCACCAGGTCCAGCACCACCCTGAACGCCCGGGAGAGTCCGTACTTAGAGCTACCCCGCACCCTGGGGTGATGTTCCACTACCACCTCAGCAATGGAAGCGCCCGCCCAGGCTGCGTAGGCGGGGATAAAACGGTGCATTTCCCCGTAGAGGTTCACGTGGGCCAGCACCTCCCGGCGGTAGGCCTTCAGGCTACACCCGAAGTCATGGAGGTGGACGCCGGTGATGAAGGAGATAAGGCCGTTGGCGAGCTTTGAGGGTAGAACCCTGGTGAGATAGGTGTCATGGCGTCGCTGCCGCCACCCGCTGACCACGTCGTACCCTTCGTCTAGCATACTGAGCATGCGGGGAATATCGTTGGGGTCGTTCTGGAGGTCTGCGTCCATGAAGACGATGATCTGGCCGCGGGAGTGGTCAATGCCGGCTGCGATGGCGGGTGTCTGCCCAAAGTTGCGTCGCAGGCGCACCACCCGCACCCGTGCGTCCCGCTCGGCTAGGCCCGCGAGCTCGGGAAAGCTGGCATCCCGGCTGCCATCGTCCACGAAGATGATCTCGTAGTCGCCCTCCACTTGCTCCATAGCCTGCACGATCCCCTGGTGCAGCGGCTCCACGTTTCCTTCCTCGTTGTACACGGGGATGATGAGGGAGTAGCTCACCGGCGCGCCGGGGGCCTGTGTGCTTGAGCTAGCGTGCGGGCTGGTTTGCATGGTGAGCTTTAGTCTTCTTTTTCTGTCTGCGGCTTCCACAGGCCCAGGTCTGCTATGGCGTCCGTTACTGGACTGAGCCAGGTCAGCGTATGGGCGTCCATAGATAGAGAACGTAAGTGGCCAGCAATTTCTTGCAGGTTACCACTTCCTGCAGCAGGACGCATTTGTTCATCAGCAGCGGCGGTGACCCGTAAGGGCCGCGGCCGCTGAATTAGGTCTTCCAGGAACATGATGTAGCTGCGAGCGGCCTGCTCCAGGGTGTGGTGGCTAGCTACATACTCCCGCGCAGCGCTTCCCAACGCCTGCCTCGCCAAAGGTTCCGCTGCCAGCGTGCGCAGCGCCCGCGTCAGCATCGCCTCCTCCGGCGCGCCTACGGGTATCTTGAGCACGCACTCGTCCGGCAGCTCACGGTTGGCGTCCACGTTAGAGACGAGGGTGGGTTGCCCCGCGGCCATACAGCGAAGCGCAGACGCCGAGGTCTCGCCGGCGGTGGGAAAGCGCAGGTTCACGCACACATCTACTGCGTGGAGGTAGGCGTTGAAGTCCTGCTCTGGCAAGTAGCCGGTCACAAGCACCCGATCGCCGATGCCAAGTTCTGCAGCGTCCCTGGCGATGTCCAGGTCGCGCGCCACTTCGCCGACCACCACATAGCGTGCGTCTATGCCCTCGGCGGCAAGCTGCGCGACAGCCTGTAGCACTGAGGGGATGCGCTTGTAGCTGGTAGCGACGCCAAAGGAGCCGACTATGTACGCGTTAGCTTGCAGACCAAGACGCTGCCGTAGCATTGGTTTTGGGCCGGGATTAGGCGGCAGCGGAATGCCCATGGGCACCACGCCCACCGGCGTTTCTGGCGCGGCGGCCCGGGCCAGCCCGCGCAGATAGTCGCTGTGCACCAGCACGCCCAGGCTGGCGTCCAGCGTGCGTTGGGAGAGGGGCTGCTCGAAATAAGGCGGCGTGCGCTGTCCGGCGATGATCTCCCAGGCAAGGTTTGCGCCTGCTGGGCCCATAGCGTAGCTCATCTCCCGCACGTACCCGCCGGAGCGGCCGTAGTCCAATGCCTGGCCGGCTAGGAAGTGGTGCAGTACCCAGTCATGGAGCACCACCACGCCAGGGTGCTGCGAGACGTAGGGGTAGAGGTAGCGGTGGACGGCGCTGTTGCCCAAGTGGTAGAGGGTGCAGTCGTAGTCGTAGAGCGGGCGACGCCAAGGGAACTCTCTATAGTTAAATACTGGGAACTCCCAAGCGATCTCCTTATCGGCAAGCTGGTAGTCGTCGATGTAGAGATGAACCTCCGCCCAGCGCGCTAGGTAGGGCAGGAGCTCGCGGCTGTAATCGGAGATGCCGGAGGGCTCCGGTGGCAGCGGGCTGAAGTAGGCCAGCTTAAGGGGCCGTTTGAAGGAGGGCATCCAGCACCTTGTCCCAGGAGATGTCTTGCACTTCACCCTTGCCCCGCTCGCCCAAGCGCCGGCAGAGGTCGGGGTCGGCGGTCACGCGATCCAGCAGCGCAGCCAGCGCGGCCGGCTCCGGCTCAGCAATGAGGCCGGTCTCCTCGTGGCGGACGAACTCCAGCACGCCGCCCGAGTCGTTCGTGGCGATGACGGGCTTCTGCGCCCGCAGTGCCTCCAACGTCACGAAGCCGTAGTCCTCATCGTAAGGGGCGTTGTAGACGGCGCGACAGCGGGCGTACAGCTCCAGCAGCTCCTCTTCCGATACGTAACCGGCGAAGGTGACCTGCTGCTCGATTCCAAGCTCCTTTGCCAGCGCTTTCAGGTTGCCCTCTTCCGGCCCCGTGCCGGCCACCACGCAACGCACCTTGTCCTTGGCCTGCTGCACGCTCTTCAAGAGCAGGTCTACTCGCTTGATGGACTCTAGCCGCCCCAGGGAGAGGACGTAGTTGTCGTAGTCCTCGCAGTAGTAGCGGTTTTCCAATGGCGGCGGCGGATAGAGGACCTGGCTGTCCAGGCCGTTGAAGCGTTGCAGCCGCTGGCTCACGTTGCCCGCGATGGTATAGAGACGCTTGGACTCCGGAAGGAGCGTTGCGTCCATGTTCCGCACGGTGTTCAGCACCTCCTGGTCTTCCGGGCTGTCCGTCAACTCCCCAAAGGGGCTGCCGTAAAGGTCGTAGGCCTGGCGGAACTGGTGGAAGAGCCAGGTGACCTTGTTGGGATGCCGTACCAAATAGGAAGGGAACTTGGTGCCGATGACCAAGTCTATGGGCCGGCCCTGGCTCTCAGTGAGATCGAGGAGACGCCAGGCGAGCGCGTGGGTGAGGACTTCCCGGCTGGGGTACCACTTGAAGGGGAGGCTCACCACGTCTGTGGCGATACCGCGCTGCCGCAACGCCTGCTGCAGGCTCTCCACCAGTAGTTCCGAGCCCCCCCGCACAAAGGGCACTTGCACGTGGCAGATGCACACTCGCTGAATCGCCATCGGCAGCGCTAGGCGGGCTTGCGCGCCATCAGCGCGTAGTCCTGATAGGTGTAGAGCAAGTTATTGAGCTTCTGCAGGTTCTCGTTGAGCTGCTGCCGCCAGGGCTCCCATTGAGGGTCGGGCAGCGGCGCCAGGGGCTGGAGCTGCGCCTGTTCCGGCACCGGCGAGGTGTAGCGTATCTCCACGGCGTCGAATCCCAGCGACTCTGCCAGGAACGCGGCGGTCTCTGGATGCACCGGCTGCGCGTGGGTGAGGTCGAGGGTGTAGCTGGAGGCGAGGGCCCACAGGCAGAGCGGGTTGATGGTCTCCAGCAGCAGCACGCCGCCGGGCTGCAGTTTAGCATAGGCGGATTGCAGGAGCGCCAGGAGCACGCTGGGCGGCAGATGCTCTATCACCTGTGCGGCAAAGATGCCGCCCACACTGGCGTCCTGCTGGCCGGCCAGAAAGGGCATAAAGTCGCCCTGTTCAGCTGGGAGGCCGCGTTCCCGGCAGTAGGCCACCATACTGGCGTCGGAGTCGATGCCCCGTGAGGCCACGCCTGCTTCTTTGAGCAGTTCCAGAAATTCGCCCCGGCCGCAGCCCAGGTCCAGCACCGGTTCACGGCCGCGGAAGTACTCCACGTAGGGCTGCTGGCGGGCCTTGATGGCCGTTGCCGAGCCACGAAAGCGCTCCTGAAAGGCAAAATAATCCATAGGTAGAGCTGGCGGAGGGGGCAGAAGTGTGTCTGGTGTGGTTGCCTGGTTTGCAGGCTGAGCTAGCAGCCCCTCTAAACGGGTTAGGCGGGCCTCCAACGCAGCCAGCGAGCTGTGCTCGGTCTGCTCCTGGAGTTGTCGTTGCTGCTCCTGGACGGCCTTGAGTACTAAGTCTAGCTGGGCCAGGCTGCGGCTAACCTCCAGTCCCCGGCGGTCGTTCTGGGCGGCCTCTTCCCAGACCAGGCGCATTTCTTCTTGCATAGCTTGTAGCACTTGGGCCAAGCGGAGCACGGCGTTGTTGAAATCGGACTGCTGTTGAACAAGCGGGTCGACGTACCAGCGCGTCGAGACCTCATTCCAGAGGGTGCGGAAGCGGACAATGAGGCCGCCTACCAGCGGCGCTCCAGAAGTGAAAGGCCGTGGTTTGATGGTCCAGCGCTCGGTAAGCTCCGCGGTGAGCTGCTTCAGGGGATCACGCGCCTGCTGCAAGCCGGACGCGGGAGCCGTTGGGCCGCCGTCCTGGGACGCCCGGGCTTCTGCAGCGCGCAGCTCATCACGCAACGCTTGAAGGATGGCGCTGGCGGTTGCCGCTTCTTGGGATGGCTTGCTGGGCGGAACGCTGCTCATAGAGTGCTGACGCCTGGTATGGTCACCGCAGGGTCCGGCGAGTAGTGCCCGCCGTCGGGTGATTAGGGGTCTGTTGCTTCTCCAAAGCGGAGGCGGGTGAGGAGCTGGCTGTAGAACTGGTCTATTGAGCCGTCGTGGATAAAATAGGCGTTGTACGGGCTGCGGCGCACGGTGACCGTCGCGCCTTCAGGCAGAGGTAGGTCTACCTGGCCGTCTACGCTCAGGAATGCGCCTTGGTCGCTGTGCACGGTAAGCTCAACCTCTGCATAGGGCTCCAGCACCATCGGATTGTCCAGGGTGGCATGGGCAGAGACGGGCATAAGGATGATATTGGGCGACGTTGGATGCAGCACGGGCCCGCCGGCAGCCAGGACGTAGCCCGTTGAGCCCGTGGCCGTGGCGACGATGACGGCATCTGCGCGGTAGCTGGTGACCGGCTGCTTGTCTATACTCACTTCGATAGTAATGGGCCGGCCCACCGCACCGCGTGCAATGACCACGTCGTTGAGCCCGTTAAGCTGCGGCTCGTCCGCCAGAAGCGGGTGGTGCTCTTGCGTAAAGAGGGCGTTCAGCACCGTTGGCGGGCAGATGGCTTGGAGCATGGCGCGCGTAGTGGGGGCCTCCTCCCTTTCCAGCATGTGGGGAACCTGCTCCAGAGCGTCTTCCGGTGGCACCCCTGCCAGGAACCCTAGACGGCCGTAACGGATGCCAAGAATGGGGATAGGATGCGGAATAAGCGAGCGGGCAGCGCGCAGGATGGTGCCGTCTCCACCGATGGTCACCAGGGCGGAAGTATCGGGCATCAAAGGGGTAGTAGACTGCTCCGCCCAGGCTGAGGCAGTCCAGACCTCGTACTTGCTTTGCTGCAGGCGTTCCTTCAGCGCCTCGCTGAGGGTAAGCGCTTCCGAGAGCCGGGGGTGATAGAGGATGCCGATGCGCTTGCTCATGCTGGGCTGCTGAAGGGTAACACCATAGAACGGTCACCTATGCGCACCGCGCCGCTCAGGGTGAGCGCTTGAGCGCGCCCACGTGTGGCGGTATGGCTCTGCGCAACCAATAGTGTGTCTAGACGCACCCGTGACATAGCAATATATCAGCATACGTAGGCCCCAGATGCAAAGTCAATCATAGACAATTGACGCTTACTGGGAGCTACGCTACTGTGAAGGCCAGAGTGGTACTGAGGAAACGATGAACTTCCAGGCTCCGGCCCCAGCCGATGCCACGGCGACAGAGCTGACGCCCGCTGTTACCCGTCCGTGGCGCGATCTGGTGACCTCCCTGCGGCCGCGCCAGTGGTTGAAGAACGGCCTGGTCTTCATGGCACTGCTGTTCTCCATCAATGAGTACTGGTCTCCTACCGACTTCCCGGCGGTCACGGAGATCGTTGCCCGCTCCTTTGCCGCCTTTGTCCTCTTTTCCATGCTCTCCAGCGCTGCGTATCTGCTCAACGACGTGATGGATGCTTCCCAGGATAGGGCGCACCCGACCAAGCGCAACCGTCCCATTGCGGCAGGCCGGGTCTCTCCAAAAGTAGCCCTCGCGGCGTCCGGCGTGCTTGCTGCCGGCGGCCTTGGGGCCAGCCTGTTGCTGGGGCCTGCCTTCGCCCTGGTGACGGCAGGATACATAGCCCTCACAACGGCGTATACCCTGGGCTTGAAGCATCAGGTCATCCTGGACATCTGCATCCTATCGATGGGGTTTGTGCTCCGAGCGGTAGGGGGCGCAGTAGCCATTCAGGTGCCCATCTCTCCGTGGCTCTACGTGTGCACCTTCCTGGGCGCACTCTTCCTCGCGATTCCCAAGCGTCGCCATGAGCTGCTGCTGCTCCAAGACAAGGCGCCGGAGCATAGGAAGACGCTGGAGGCGTACTCTCCGGAGTTGTTGGACCAGATGCTAGGCGTTGTGGCCCCCAGCACCGTAATCGCGTACTGCCTGTACACGTTCAGTGCTGCGGCACTTCCTACCAATCATGCCATGATGTGGACACTTCCCTTTGTGGTATATGGGGTGTTTCGGTACCTTTTCCTGGTCTACCACAAGCAGATGGGTGGGAGCCCGGAAGAGACGTTGCTTGGAGACAAGCCGCTCCTCCTGGATGTGCTTCTGTGGCTGGTAGTGTCAGGATCTATCCTGGTAGTGTTTCGGGGTCAGGAGTAGCCAGTAACGCCGCAGCCCTGTCTGACATCTTGCTATCTAGCAAGTCGCTGCTAGAATGTGGTCACGGCTGTGCGCCCGCCAAAGGGTGAAGTTTCACAGCTTGAGACGAAAGGAGCCGCCTT
The DNA here is from genome assembly GCA_965220215.1 of Dehalococcoidia bacterium. GTDB lineage: Bacteria > Chloroflexota > Dehalococcoidia > SHYD01 > SHYD01 > CBDDEI01. The sequence continues at coordinate 1,032,370 of OZ244809.1, read as the reverse complement.
GGAACGCTCTAGCAGTGTCAATGAGCGCATTGTAACCAACGTAGAACGCGCTATTGTAGGGAAGCGGGCTGAGGTAGAGCTGGCTGTTGTGGCGCTCTTGTGCCAGGGCCATCTGCTTATCGAAGACGTGCCGGGCGTGGGCAAGACTACGCTGGCAAAGAGTATTGCACGTTCCCTAGGGTGCTCGTTTAGACGGCTTCAGTTTACGCCCGACCTCTTGCCCACCGACGTTACGGGCGTTTCGATTTTCAACCAGCGCGACCAAGACTTTGAGTTCCGCGCCGGGCCGGTTTTTGCCCAGATAGTCCTTGTAGACGAGATCAACCGAGCGACGCCAAAGACGCAGTCGGCGTTGCTGGAGGCCATGGAAGAGCGGCAGGTGTCCGTGGACGGTATGCCGCACATGCTGCCCGATCCCTTCATGGTAATGGCGACACAAAACCCAATCGAGTACGAAGGCACATTTCCGCTTCCAGAGGCGCAGCTAGACCGTTTCCTCATGCGTATTAACCTTGGGTACCCCTCCACGGCCGACGAAGTAGTGATCCTAGACCGCCTGCAGGATAACGACGAGGTGGGAGAAGTAGAGCAGGTAGTGGATGTTGAGGAACTCTTGCAGATGCAAGCAGTAATAAAGAGTGTCTACGTGGATTCGCTGGTGAAGCAGTACATTGTGGCGCTGTCCGATGCTACCCGCCATCACGATGATGTCTATCTTGGAGCTTCTCCACGCGGTTCTTTGGCGCTGTTCAGGACATCGCAGGCTTATGCGATGTTGCACGACCGGGACTTTGTGCTCCCCGACGATATCAAAGCGCTAGCCATCCCGGCCCTTGCTCATCGCATCATCGTCAATCCTGCCGCCAGGGTTAAGGATATGTCTCCGGATGACGTTATCCGTGAAGTTATTGCTGTCACCCCGGTGCCGGGCGCTCGCGCCGGACGGGGAGTCGCATCCTAATTCAACCGCGCTGGAACTGTGTGGCGGTGGATGATGCAGAGAACCCCTGGGAACCGTAAAGCAATGTTGCACGCTGCCGTGCTCAGCGGGACTGTCCCCAAACCTTAAGGTATGAGCTAATTCCCATGCGCGTGGCACTGGTAGTCTTTCTTACCCTCCTCTGTGCTCTCTTCGCGCTGGCCAACGGCTCAGACCTCTTTGCTCGGGTGACCTATATGCTCACCGGCCTGCTAGTGGCAGGAGGGATCTGGGCGCGTCTTAGTTTGTCGGGCGTCACCGTGCGCATGCCAGCGGGGACGACGCTCACAACGGTAGGGCAAGACGCTGCTATTCCCCTCACTGTCCAGAATAGTCACCCTATACCCAAGCAGTGGCTTGAATTGCAGGTGCAGTCTACCCTCCCTGTGGCTCCTGTGCCCCATGTGGTGCATTTGGCAGCCGGTATGGGGGTGAATGTTCCCCTGAGTTTTCCCTGCATACAGCGGGGTCGCTACACAGTCGGATCCATTACCGCGAGCAGCAGCGACCCCTTTGGCTTGTTTCAGCGAAAGCGACAGTTTCCTGGCCGCCACAATGTGCTCGTCTATCCTGCCACGGTGGCTCTGCCGGACTTCGCCCTGCCGCCTGCCGAGCTTCCCGGCGAGGGGCGGCACCGTCGCCGCACCCACTTCATCACCCCGAACGCGTCCGGAGTGCGGGAGTATGTCTTTGGCGATAGCTACAACCGTATCCACTGGCCCAGCACAGCCCGCAACAACACGCTGATGGTGAAAGAGTTTGAGTTGGACCCTGCCAGTGAAACATGGCTGATCTTGGATATGGAGCAGCGAGTGCACGCGGGCTCTGGGCTGCAAAGTACCGAAGAATACGGCGTCACCCTGGCGGCTTCTGTGGCGAAGCTCTATCTGGAATCTAGCCGTCCGCTGGGGATGCTCACCAACGGCCGCTACCTGGACGTGCATCGTCCGGAGCGCGGCGGTCATCAGCTTGTTAAGATCATGGAAGCCTTGGCCTTGGTGCGTGCGGAGGGACACATCCCCCTGGCTAGCTTGCTGGCGGCAGAGTCCGGGCGCTTTGGCCGGTTCTCCACGCTACTTGTTGTAACGCCTTCTGTTGAGGAGTCCTGGGTTCACCAGCTAGAACACCTGATGCGCAAAGGCGCTCGGGTAGCTTCTGTCTTCGTGGAGCCGAATACCTTTGGAACAGCGTCCAACCCCCTCTTGGTAGTCAGCGCACTGCTGGCCGCGGGTGTGCAGTCCTATTCCCTCAAGCGGGGCGAGTCGGTACAGCAAGCGGTGGAGGGGATGGAGGACATCGCCGCAGTCGCACAGATAGCCGTACCAGAAGGTAGCGGGCCACTATGAACACGAGATCGCAGTTCAACCGAAACAGCGACCAAGATACGCCGCCGGCCTTCCGCTTAGACAATTTCTCGTTCGACGGCTTCAAAGCCATACTCCACCCGGCAGAGGGGTGGCTGGTCCTTTTTCTTGCCACCATGCTCTTCCTGGTGACGGTCTGGTCCGTAGAAGGGGCCGGCTGGGTGCCGGAAATGCCCGGGCTCTCCGGACTAACGTTACTGGCGGTTCTGATCAGCTATGTGCTCTCCCGATTCAAGGTATGGGCTCTATTGCTCCATCCCTTAGGAGCATTTCTTGGGCTGGTAGCGGGAGGCTGGCTCACCATAACCGTCTCCGAAGGCGCTACTTTTGAAGAGCAGGCCATCGATGCGGCGTTGCGCTTGAATGAGTTCTGGATCATTGCCCAGGAGGGTGGTATCAGCACGGACGGCCTACCCTTTGCGGTACAGGTGATTATATTGGCCTGGCTGGTTGCCTACGGGTCCACCTGGTTCTTGTACCGCCACCACAATGTTTGGCTGGCGCTGGTTCCGCCGGCAATAGCGTTGCTGGTTAACCTAACCTACTTGCCTGGCCGGTTTGGGGAGTTCTTCTTCATGTTTGTGCTCCTAGGACTGGCGCTAGTGATGGCATCACAACGCTCTGAGCTGCAGCGCCACTGGCGGAATGAGAAAGTTAGCCCCAATGAGATGCGCCGCGCGGGCTCCATGGCCCCGGTCTTCTTCTCCGGCGGCATACTGCTGGCGCTGGTCTTCTGGATGCCGCACATTGGGCAATCACTGCCGGTGACTATCTTTTGGGAGCAAACGACTGCGCCCTGGCGCTCATTTGAGCGTGAGTTTGACCGGCTCTTTGCTTCCCTTAGCTCAGGTCAGGCGGCGCCGCTCCACTCGTTTGGTGGAGCCTTACCGCTGCGAGGCGCGGTCAACTTTGGTGACGAACTGGCCGTAGCCGGCCGGATGAGATTGGCTCGAAACACCGTGTTTTTCGCTCAGGCGGATGAGCCGGGCAACTGGCGCGCCGAAACCTACAGCACCTACACCGGACAAGGATGGGTGCAGCCGCCGAGAACAGAGAAAGAGTTGCCGCAGAGCCCGGTTCAAGGCGCCATCAACGAGTACCAGGAGCGCGTGCCCTTTACGCAAACAATGGAACCCGTCTCGTCTCAAGATATCCTCTTCTATCGCGGCTTGGCCATCTACGGCAATACACCCGCGAAGGGCGAGGTTAGCGACCCCCTTGCGGTTACCCTGGACCTGGACGATCTGGGAAACAACAACACGCTCAGCCCCACACTTCAGGAGCTTGCCAGGACGCTGCGCTCGAGTTTGCGCAACCCGGGGAGGTTAGTAAGCCAGCAGGAACTCCAGAGGCTATTGCCGCCTGATTTGCGGGTTACCCAGCCAACCGTGAGAGGCTCGGAGGTGCTGGCGCTGGACATAAGGCGAACAGAGTCCTTCCCCCCAGATTTTAACGTTGTACGGCCTTCCGTTCCCGTGGGCCGGAGGCAGGCGTACAGCGTGACCTCGTCAATCTCTGTCGCGCCGGTGGAATCGTTGCAGGAAGCAGGGCGAGAGTATCCCGGCTGGGTGACGGATAAGTATCTCCAGCTTCCACAGGACATTCCGCCAAGGGTAATGGACACGGCTAGGGAGTGGACAAAGGACGTTACTACTCCGTTCGATCAAGCCGTGGCTATCGAAGCCAAGCTACGGGAATTTGAATACAGCACGAATATCCCACCGCCGCCGAGAGACGGCGACGGAGTGGACTACTTTCTGTCCACGCGGCGGGGTTATGCAGACTATTTTGCTTCTGCAATGGCGGTCATGCTGCGAGGCGTGGGTATTCCCAGCCGGGTTGTGGTGGGTTATGTGAGCGGTGACTGGGATAGCCAGCAAGAGCATTACGTGGTGCAGGAATCACACGCACACGCCTGGGTGGATGTCTTCTTTCCCTCCTATGGCTGGGTGGAGTTCAACCCTAGCCCTAACTGGCCCACGTTCCCGCGCCGATTCCTCACCAGCGGCGGTTTTACTGAAGAGGAAGAACTTTTTGATGATGACCTGCTTGAAGGCGGTGACCTGTCGGAGCCGTTGGAAGAAGAGGATGAGTTTATTGATCCCGGAATATTGACGGGCGGGACTGACCCAACGAAGCTTCTGGTAGCCCTGGCGATTATTGGTGCGTCCATTGGGTTCGTCACTTTGCTACTACGCTTCCTGTGGGAGCTGGGATTGCGCTCTCTGAGCTTTTCCGCGCAGGTATACGAGAAGATGTGCCGGCTGGCTGGCCTAGCTGGCCTTGCTCCCAAGGCCCAGGAGACACCGCACGAATATGCCCAAATGCTCGGCAGTTCCATGCCACTGGTGCAAGGCGAGGCGGATGAGATTGCCCAGGGGTATGCCAGGAGCCGCTACAGCCAGGAGCCGCTAACCCCCGAGGAGATGACCGGGATCAACAAAGCATGGACGGCGTTGCGGCAAGCGCTGTTCATAGGAATTCTGGTTCGTATCAGACGGTTTGGACGTCCGCGACGCCCCTAGGTTAACGCACGCTTTAGTCTTCGGCGGGAGAAGTGAAGAAGGATTACCAGTCCTTCACTACGCCACTGTTCCGTCCGGTATTGGAAGTTGACTGGTGATAGCGGCGTTGCAGTTCGTTCTCTTTTTCCCGTAGCGCATCAAGGATCAGGAACGCGTCCTCCAGCGTTACGTCCTCGCCGGCAATCCTGAGCGCCTGCCGCAACTCGCGCGGGCGGGGTTGAGCATTCTGGTTCCCAGCCTGCCGCTGCGAGTCGCCACCCTGCTGGCTTGCTTGCTGCTCCGAGTTCTGGTCGCTTTGACCATCGCCCTCTTGCTGCGCATCCCCCTCCTGTTGTTGAGCCTGTTGTTGCTCTTGTATGCGTAGCAGCGCGAGCTCCAGGTTTATCTTGGCGTCTAGGTCCGATGGGTCTTGGAGCAGCGCACGCCGGTAAGCCTCGTAAGCCTCCTCGTACTGGCCGAGCTGGTAGAAGGCATTGCCGATGTTGAAGTTGGCCGGGCCGCGTAGCTCTTGAGACTCGGAAGTAAGCGCGCGCTGATGTTCCCGCGCGGAACGTTTATACTCCCCAATTTTGTAAAGGGCGGTTCCCACGTTGATGGAGAGCTCCGGCATGTCGGGCCGCTGGACCTGAGCCTGCCGGAAAGAGTCCAGCGCTTGCAAGAAGAAGGACTGTTGGTAAAAGCGGGCGCCCTGCTCGTTCAGCTTGAAGGCGGCGCCTTCCGGGGTGGTCCCGCAGGCCAGCGCGAGCATCAAGGTTAGGGGCAGCGCCAAGGTGAGCGCAGGGAGCACGGGCACTTTTACCGAGCGGCGTTCGGTAATGAGATATTCGCCGGTGAGAAAGATAAAGGCCAGAATCACAAAGATGCTTGTGAGATCGTTGAAGGGGATCTGCTCTGCCGTAGGTGTGGGATCTATCTCGGCCTGCCGAGCGGTTTCGTAGGCGCGTCGCAGTTCGTTGCCGCCAAAGGACGCCAGGGAGTAGCTCCCGCCGGTGCCTTCTGCCAGGAGCTTGAGAGGCGCGTCCTCCAGCCTGGTGTGGACCATGACGCCGCTCTGGTTCAGCTTCATCTCGCCGTCTTCCATGGGGATGGGCCCGCCACCCGGCGTTCCAAAACCCACGGTGTAGACCGGCACGCCTTCCTTGGCGGCTTGGGCAATGGCGGAAGCAACGTCGCTGCCGTGATCTTCGCCGTCGCTCAACAGGAAGACGGCCTTGAAGGGCGAAAGACTCTGGCGCACCGCATGGACTGCGGTTCTGGTGCCGCTGCTCAATGCGCTGCCGGAGGTAGGGGCGGAGTCGGGATTAACGGACTGGACAAAGACTTTTGCCGCACCGTAGTCGTACGTAGTGGGGAAGCGCAGCGTTGCATCACCGGCAAAGACCACTAGGCCAATACGGTCGCCCTGGAGGGCATCGATAAGGCTGAGGGTCTGCGCCTTGGCCTCGTCCAGCCGGGAAACGTCCATATCTTGAGCGGCCATGCTCAAAGACACATCCATTGCGACAACCACATCCCCCTGGCCGGGCTTGGGCGCGTCCTCCAGTGTGCCGAAGTAGGGCCGTCCCAACGCAACCACGCTGGCAGCCAGCGCGAAGAGCAGGAGGGCTACTTTGAAGCGCTGTTTGAACCCGCTTACCGAGGTAAGTAAGGAGTTCAGCACTGTGCCCTGGGCAAAGAGCCGCAAGCTGCGCACCTTCCAGCGAGTGAGCACCAGGAACATGACCCCCGCCAGGATAAGCGTGGGAAGGAGGAGTAACGCCAGAGGATAGTTTAGGTGCATAAGCTCACTATGGAATGCGCTTAAAGCCTAGAGTACGAGCGGCTATCTCTAGCAACAAGAACAGACAGGCCAGCAACAGGAACGGTGTCCTAAGGTCTATGATATCAACGTACTTTGTCTCGCCGCTCTGGGTGGTCTCCAGATTGCTGATGAGCCGGTAAATGTTTCGCAGCGCGTCCTCATCAACGGCCCGGAAATAGGAGCCGCCGGTAATCTCGCTGATGGTGCGCAGGGTTTCTTCGTCGATAACAGTGTCCATAGAGACCACGCCCCGGCGCGTGCCGCCGCTACTGGGATTGGCGCTGGCATCGCTGCCGACGCCTACGGTGTACACACGGGCCTTCAGCAGGTGCGCCATCTCCGCGGCGGTGTTGGGTGCAATGTCTCCGGCGTTGTTCTGTCCGTCCGTTAGGAGAATGACCAGCCGGGATTTGCCCTGGCCCTCTCGCAGCAGGTTGACCGCTGTGGCAAGGCCGTTGCCAATGCCTGTTCCTTCGGGAAGGCGGCCATGCCCCGTCTCGGAGAGCGTTTGCAGCAGCAGGGGGTAGTCTAGGGTCAGCGGGCTAACCGTCACGGCTTCGGACGCAAAGGCCACCAGGCCCATACGGTCGCCGGAGCGGCCTGCCACAAACTCTTCTATAGTGCCCTTGGCCATCTCAAGGCGAGTTAGAGCCCCCATATCCGTGGCTGCCATGCTGTAGGAGACGTCGATGGCAAGGACGATGTCAATGCCTTCTGTGGGGATGACCTCCACGGCGCGGCTAATGCTGGGGCGGGCCAGCGCTACGATGAGCATCACGAGGGTCAACACACGCAGCGCGTCCATCACAAATCCCAGCCGCTGCCGGGGCGTTACCGGGAGCTTGCTCGCAATAGCTACGCTGGAGAAGCGCAGCGTGCCGCGTGCCTGTCCGCTGGTGCGGATTCGCCACAGCAGCAGCGGCACCAGGGCAATGAGCAACAGCAGGGCAAACGGCTCACCAAGATGGAACGTCATGACGCTGCCTTACCGCGCTTCCCTTCCCGCAAGGGTTTCATTCGCCACTTCCGCAGGTTCCTCTGCAGTTAAGTCTAGTATCTCGTAGGCCATGTTCAGCAAACGAGCGGCCCGCTGTGGATCGGGATGGTAATGCGCCCAGCGGATGGCGTCGCACTCCTCCAAGAGTCCCAGCACTACGCGGGTCTCCCAGGTGCCCAAACGCTCCTGCAGCCGTTGGCCTCGAATCTCTGTGGTCGTAGAAGCCGTGAACTCCAGCTCAAAACGTTGGTCGATATAGTTGCGCACCGCTGCGGAGATGAGACTGCAATAGTCAGAGTAGCGGCCCTGGTCCACCAGACCCATCGCCCCGATGCGGTCTAGCTCCTCGCGTGTCACATCGTCCAGCGTCCTTCCCAAAGCCACGGGGACGGGACGCCTCCTGCTTCCCTTGATGCGTCGGGCAGTAATGGCAGCTAGGCCCAAGCTGCCCAAAACGAGGGCCGTCCATGCTATGGGATTGGTGTAAGACGTCGGGACCTTGGCGATGGCTAAGGGCGGCTTGATGTCCCGCAGCGGCTCTTCCGCCGGGCCGGTGAGGACGCTGACGACCTCGAAAGCAAGGGGTTGTGTGCTGGTTGCAGAAGCCTGAGAGCCGTCTGTGTCGGTGTACGTGACGGTGATGAGCGGCAAGGTGAACTGGCCGGGTAGGAAGCTGGTAATGGCGTACTCCCCCGTTGAAGTCTGGATGCCGTCTATGCCGAGGATTGGGGTAAGGGCCTTGAAGCCGAGGGCTTCCGCCGAGCCCAGCTTGCCCTGGAGAGTGGGGTACTGCACAAGCGTTTCACGAGGGTGCATGACAATTACTTGGAGCCCCACCTGATCGCCCACGCGGAAGCTGTTCTGTGTGAGGCGTGTCTCTACCGCCACGGTTTCGGCAGCGGCAGGTGCGCCCCAAGCGGCGGGCGTGTCCATCAGCGGCAGCAGCGCAGTAATAGAAAAGACGAGGGCGGTGAGCCTTATCCGTGACATGTCACGTTCTCCGCGCCCGGCTCTTGAAAAAGACTGCCAGCGGCTCCAGGTAGGAGGACTGTGTAGAGACCTCCAGGTTGTCTACTTTCAGCGATTTCAGGGTGCTTTTGCGCTTGGCCCGTGCTTCCAGCGCCAGGCGATAATACTCGGCGCGTACGGAGGGGTTGCCCGTATCCACCACGGCCAGAGCGCCGGTTTCGGCGTCCTCCAAGGTTACTAGGCCGGCATTGGGCAGTTGCTCCTCCCTGGGGTCGCTAAGCATGATTGCGACGACGTCGTGGCGACGGCCGGTCACCCGCAGCGTTGCCTCAAAGTCCTCCGTAAGGAAATCGGACAGGAGGAAGATGACGCTGCGCCGTCGCTGCAGGTGGTTGGCGTAGCGTAGGGCTTCTACGATGTTGGTGCCGCGGCCATGGGGTTTGGTGTAGAGCAGCTCCCGGATGATGCGCAGGACGTGCTGCTGGCCTTTGCGGGCGGGCACAAACTTCTCTACGCGGTCACTGAAGGCCACAAGGCCCACTTTGTCGTTATTGCGGATGGCGGAGAAAGCCAGCAGCGCCGCCACTTCTGTGGCCACCTCCAGCTTGGACTGGTCCGCGCTGCCGTAATCGCCGGAAGCAGAAACGTCCACTACTAGAAGGACGGTCAGTTCCCGCTCTTCTACGAACTGTTTGATATAGGGGTACCCCATGCGGGCGGTGACGTTCCAATCGATGGCGCGCACGTCGTCGCCGGGCTGGTATTCGCGCACCTCGGAGAACTCCATGCCCTGCCCGCGGAAGACGGAGTGGTATTCGCCAAGGAAGGAGGTATTCAGAATGCGGCGCACACGTATCTCTATGCTGCGGATCTTGCGCAGCAGTTCCGCAGGGATGCCCAAGGTGTGAGCATCCTGCGCTGCGCCCTGGGAGGTCATGGCACAGCCACCTGATGCAGCACCCGGTCTATCACCGTCTCCGGCGTGATCTCTTCCGCCTCTGCCTCGTAGGTTACGATGATGCGATGGCGCAGGACTTCATGGGCCACCCCCTTGATGTCCTCCGGGATGACGTAGGCGCGGCCTTGGAGGAACGCCCGGGCCTTGGCAGCCAGCGCGAGGTAAATGGTGGCGCGCGGCGAAGCTCCGTAGGCGATGAGCTGGCGCATATCCGGCATGTTGAAGCGCTCCGGCTCCCGAGTGGCGAAGATGATCTGGATGATATAGTCCTTTAGCGCATCGTCCAGACTAAGGCTGCGCACCACTCGGCGGGCGTCGAACAGGTCTTGAGGCGTGACCATAGTCTGGACAGGCGGCATCTCCTCCCCCATCATCCGCTCCATGATAACCAGCTCCTCTTCAGGAGTGGGGTAGGAGACGAGCACTTTGAGCATAAAGCGATCTACCTGGGCTTCAGGGAGGTGGTAAGTCCCTTCCTGCTCGATAGGGTTCTCGGTAGCCAGCACCATGAAAGGATCGTCGAGGGGATAGGTGGTGTCCCCGATAGTCACCTGATGCTCCTGCATAGCCTCTAGCAGAGCGCTCTGCACCTTGGCTGGGGCACGGTTAATCTCGTCCGCCAGGATGAGGTTGGCGAAGATGGGGCCCTTTCTGGGCGAGAAGCTGCCGGACTGGGGATTGTAGACCAGCGTGCCGATGAGGTCGGCCGGCAACAGGTCAGGCGTGAACTGTATGCGCTGGAAATGGCACTGGAGCGCGTCCGAGAAGGTGCGGACGGTGAGGGTCTTGGCGAGGCCGGGCACGCCTTCAATGAGGATGTGCCCGTTGCACATCAGCCCAATGAGGAGCTGCTCCAGGAGCTGGGGCTGGCCCACGATGACCTTGGCAACTTCCGAGAGTAACGGCGCGACGAAGCGGCTCTTTTCCGCCACTTGTTCGTGCAGAGCACCGAATGCATCGGCCATCGCACCTCTTCCCTTCAAGCGGCGTGCCCCGCTCGTGGCTTTACTTGCACCCTAAAGCGCACAATGGGCGCTCTTGCGCCCACAGTGTGTAGACTCTATTGTAGCGTGAAATCCCTATTTCGCAAACGTGGGCTTTCGTGCTAGACTTATTCTCTATTCCTCTGCAATCAGGAATGCAGTTTCAGGGGCGGCGGAATCCGGACATCAGGTTATGGCACAGCAGAAAGTAGACGGTGCAGCCACTGCAGAGCTTGCTATCCAGCGCGCTCAGCTTAGTGATGTCCCGAAGATCCACCAGCTCATTACCTACTTCGCAAATCAGGACGAGATGTTACACCGTCCCCTCAGCGAACTTTACGAGAATATTCGTGACTACTTCGTCATCCGGGTAGGGGACGAGATCATTGGCTGCTCTGCACTCCACGTAGTGTGGTCGGACCTAGCGGAGATCAAGGCAGTCGCAGTACGTGAGGACCACCAGTCCCAAGGGCTGGGCAAACAGCTCATTCACCACTGCATGGAAGAGGCCAAGAGTATGGGCCTTAGCAGTGTGTTCGTCTTGGTGCTCAAGACCGGCTACTACGAACAGCTTGGCTTCAAACAGGTGGACGTGATGACCCTCCCTCGCAAAGTATGGGGCGAGTGCCTGCGCTGTCCTAAGTTCCCTCATTGTAATGAGGTGGCTATGGTCTACAACCTACAGCCCGGCGGCGCAGACAGCCTGCAGCAGGACCCTGATGGAGACGTGCCCTCTGCGTTGCTGCCTGTATGGAACAACGCCGGACGCTCTGGTTAGCGCGGGATAGACAAAAGACACCAGGCCCCGCTTTGGCGGGGCATCGTGTTAGATCGAGGATCAGCACATCGCTATGACACAGCAGCACGATCCCCTAACTGAAGAGACCATCTCCAGCCAGCATCTCTTCTCCGGTAGAGTGCTCGGGCTGCGTGTGGATACGGTGCAGTTGCCCAACGGCATTACCAGTCAACGCGAGATCGTGGAGCACGGTCCTGCGGTGGTGCTGGCGCCCATTGATGCCGAGGGACGTGTGCTGCTAGTGCGACAGTATCGCAAAGCCATTGGTGCGAGCCTTTTGGAGCTGCCAGCGGGCGGGATGGAGCCTGGCGAGTCGCCGGAAGAGAGCGCCATGCGAGAGCTGCAAGAGGAGACGGGCTATTCTGCGGGCGTGTTGGAGGCTCTGGGCGGCTTCTACGCCGCACCCGGCTACACCGAGGAGTATCTGCACCTGTTCTTGGCAAAGGATTTACGCCACAATCCACTGGCTCCGGATGTTGACGAGCTCTTGCAGCTTGTGCCAACATCGCTGCCAGAAGCCGTGCGGCTTATAGAGAGTGGGGAGATCAGAGACGCTAAGAGCGTAGCTGGCTTGCTGCGTGTATGGGTCCTAGATAGGGGCAAATCCGGGATTTAATAGTCCACATTTCCTTAAGAAATCGTCTCAAGAGTCCGTTTGGGAGAGAGCTTCTCATGGTATAGTCTATGCGAAACTTTTCACGAGTTTATGCCCATTTGGCTGATATCTAGCATGGAGTAATATCTATGGTCTTTAGTAAGTTCAGGCAGGGCTCTGCCCCTAAGAACGCTCCCGGGATGCTCTTCTCCCCCCATTTTGACAAGTTCTTCCGCATTCATGAGAAGGTGATGTGGCAGTTCAATGACTTGGATTATTCCAGTATCAAGAAAGAATTGCTGACGCCGGAAGATATCGGCGCCATTCGCGGCGCCATGCTAGTGGAATCTCACAACCCCGTCTATACAGCCCGTATTTTGGATTACTTTCGCCAGGATCATGAGCTCACTTCCTTTGTGGTCACCTGGGCCTACGAGGAGATGAAGCATTACGCCGCGCTGAAGGCATATCTGGAAGCAACCGGCATGGTGGACGCAAAAGAGCTTCTGAAGGAACTGGACGAGACTCGCGCCGGCCCATGGGGCGACGAAGAGATGAACATGACCCGCGTGCAGAGCTTTACCTACACCACGCTCCAGGAGCAGGTGACCGGCCTGTTCTATAAGCGATTTGCGGAGTCTACCAAGGAACCGCTGCTGAAAACTATCTTGAACCTGGTATCCAAGGACGAGTACCGTCACTGCCAGTTCTACTTAGAGAAATGTAAGATGGAGTTGAAAGAGGACAGGCACTTGATGGATGAGGTGGACGACATGCTACTCCGCTTCCAGATGCCTGGCCCCACCTTCATTAGAGACTACAAGAAGCATTCCCAGGCCATGCTCCAAGTGGCTAACATGGACGTTACCGCAATGAAAGAGAGCCTCGACAAGGTTTCGCAGGTCACTGGCAAGCTGCATTTGCTCAAGCTCACTACAAACAGGGCCTTCCACCAGAAGCTGCGTGATGAATGGGGCCTAGACCTAGGGCAAGCGCTAGCTGCTATTCGCTAAACACTCGCTAAGTTAGAAAAAGGGACGGGCTAGCCCGTCCCTTTTGGTATGTCTTTTGTGAGTAGCTAGCGCGCCAACCCGTTGATGGAGACGACCTCTATCTCAAAGGTAAGGGCTTTGCCTGCCAGCGGGTGATTGGCATCAATGCGCACGATCTCAGAAGTCACCTGTACGATGGTGGCCGCTGCGCCATTGTTAAGCTGCACCTGATCGCCCTCAGAGACGTCTTCCGGGGCTTGCGCTCGCGGTACTTCAAAGATCATATCGTCTGATGGCTCGCCGTAGGCATCACCTGCCTCCAGGCGCACAGTGACCTTATCGCCAAGAGTAAGGCCCTTCACAGCGCCCTCAAAACCGGGAATGAGTTGGCCCTGTCCTACAACAAAGCTGAGCGGTGCACGACCATACGATGAATCGAACTCCGCGCCGTCGTCAAGTGTCCCTCTATAGTTGACTTCTACTGTATCGCCGTCTTGCACTGCTCCTCCTTGTCTTGCGGCTGGCGCAGGAGTGCTGGTAACGCTGCTGGTATCACTGCCGGCGCTAGGACTTGTGCCGGTGCTGTCGCTGTCGCCGTCGTTGTCGCCACATGCGAGGAGAGAAAGCACCGCCATCGCCAGAATCGCCATTCCCACTTGCCGCTTCACTAAATTATGCACTCCTTTGGGCGCTTTGCTTTAGCTCTCGTGAAAAGCTTCCTGGCAGCGCGATCGCTGCCAGGAATTCAAGGCTAGTCCTGTTTCAGGACACTGTCAATCCATCCACTATTGCCCTTCGGTACAGTAACCGCGGGGTAGGTTGCACTAGGCTGCACAAAGGAAGATAGTATCTTCGGCAGCGCTCGGCGCGTAAGCGCGCGGTGCCTAACTAATCACTTAGCCTTAGAAACAGGTGCCGGCAATGAACGAGGCTCGCCGTAACGGGCTGTTCTCTCTCCACCAGGTTCTCTCCCTCTATCTTCCTTCAGTGGTGCTGTCCTTTGGCGTTAGTATGGTGGCGCCCATCATTCCCGTGTTCACCAAGTCCTTCAACGTCGGCTTTGGCGCTGCCGCCCTAGTCTTTGTGGCCTACAACGCGGGCGGTGTGGCCGTCACCTTTCCCGCCGGCTACCTCATCGATAAGATCGGCAGGAAGCCGGTGCTCCTGGCCGGCCCCATCCTGGAGGCTGTGGGTTCCGCCATGACGCCCTTCTCCAGCACGTTCACTCAGCTCTTAATGTGGCGCTTCCTGGCAGGCGGCGCGAACCAGCTCTGGCAGCAGTCACGGCTGGCGGTGATTGCGGACACTGCGGCAGACAATGAGCGGGCGCGCCAGGTGCAGTGGATGATGGGCTTTGGCCGGGCGGGGCACCTCATTGGCCCTGCGCTGGGCGGCATCCTTGCGGTGCAGTTTGGCATCTGGGTGCCTTTTGTGCTTTTTGCTGCGTTGGAGCTCTTTATCGTGCTGCCCAGCTTCTGGCTGATCAAGGAGAGCAGGCCGGATAAAGCGCGCCAGGCTGCGGCCGCCACCGCTGCCGGGACGCAAGAGGGCTGGAGGGGCGTCATTGCTTACATGCTCACCTTCCAGATGATCATCTTCTTCATCGTGCAGATGTCGGGACAGCTGGCGCGCGGCGGCCAGGAATACGGGTCGCTGAACCTCTACGCGGTGTACGCGTATAACGTGGGCCCGCAGCTCCTCGGGCTCTTGAATACGGCCTCGGTAGTCTTTGGGCTGCCTGTGCCCTTCATTACGGGGTATCTCATGGACAAGTTTGGCCGCCGGTCGGTTATCGTGCCGGGGTGGGCTTCTTACGCGGTGGCGGTCATCGTCATGTCCTTCACCTCGTTCCTGTCGCTCCCGCTAACCTTCTTCCTGGGCGCGTACATCCTGGTGCAGATGGCTCAGGGCACAGTGGGCGGCACGATGCAGGTCTTGGGGACGGACCTAGCGCCCGCGTTTGCCAGAGGGCGCTTCTTTGCTATCTGGAGGCTTATCGCCCAGCTGGGCGCTACCATTAGCCCCGCCCTCTTTGCCTTCTTTGCGGAGTGGCAGGGCTACGGCTCGGGATTTATCTACCTGGCAGTATGCGCGCTGCTGGTATCGGTGTTGGCGCAGACCTTCCTTGGCAACACTATGGCACGGGCTGACGCCGCCGGTGCGGAGTCGAAAAAAGCGACGTAGCTGCACACCTTACGCGTGAGGGCGCACGTCTATCTCGTAGCGGCGGTTGAGCGCACTCGGCCACCGGTCGGTAGAGACGCGCAGGGTGACATACCAGCGGTAGTTCGCCCCCTGTACGGTCGGGAGTGCATCAAAGGGGACGTTGAGCGAAGCCTCCGCGGCGGAGCTACCGGGCTCGTTGTCCTGTGGAACCACTATCTCTGCTCGCTTGTGCTTTGCAAGATCGATGTCGCCCACCTTGCGCCGTGACTGGTGAGCGGTTATCCCTTCCAGACCAATGGCCACCTGCCGAATCGCAGTGCCTGGCCTGGGACGAAGCTCGCAGCGCACAGTGATGTCGCTGCCGGCAGCAACGGTGGCAGCGCTTACCCGGACGGTGGGTTCGTTGACGGGACGCTCCTTAAGCAGAGTGGAGAGTTTGAGCAGGCCATAGCCGACTATCAGACCGCCCAACAGCAAGAGGAACATAGTCCCACCCAGAATAATCGCGGTGAGCAATCCGAGGCCCGTCGCAGTGGCTATTGCGGGCAACTCCAGCCGGTTGGCTGTGGCTTTTAACTCTTGCATGCAACCCTAGTGTGGCGCTGGTATAGCGCAGAGATAGTAGTACTGCCAGGGAATATAGTACTAGGTTTTTTTGCTTGGGGAAGTCCCCAGTGCATTGACCGCGCTGCGGGTGCGGGCCTACAATCGGGCGTACCATGACTACGCAAGACCCCAAGCAAAACGCAGCTAACGTGGGCGCCGCGCCGGAGCACCCGCCCTATATCTGGTGGGCCGGCAAAGTCACCCCCTGGGAGGAGGCGAACGTCCACGTCACCATGGTGGGCTGGTCCGGCGTCTCTGCGGTGTTCGAAGGCATCCGCGCCTACTGGGATGCGGAGCGGGAGGAGTTTCTCATCTTCCGCTTAGATCAGCACATGAAGCGATTTTCCGACTCCATCAAGTTCATGCGTATGGCGCAGACCTACTCGGCTCAGGATATCGAGGCTGCCATTGCGGCTCTGATCCAAGCCAACGGCTACCGGGACGACGCCTATTGCCAGCCGCTGGCGTACATGGGGCGCAGCGTGCCCGGCTACTTCCCAGCAGACGGCTTCCCAAGCGAGGTGTTTATTACCACTCGGCCTGCGCCCTCCAACCTGGGCAAGAGCAGGGTCATGTCCGGCGGCGTCTCTTCCTGGGCGCGCATCTCCGATAACGTCATGCCCGCCCGTGCCAAGGCGGTGACCAACTACCAGAACAGCCGCTATGTCTCCAACGAGGCACAGCTTCACGGCTACGACATAGGGCTTATCCTCAACGACCGCGGCAAGGTAGCCGAGGGCTCTTACGCATGCGTGTTCATAGTTCGCAACGGTGTCGCTATCACGCCGGCCAAGACAGAGGGCATCCTGGAGAGCATCACCAGAGAGAGTCTCATTGAGATGCTGCACGAAATGGGCGTGGCGACGGAGGAGCGAGAGGTGGACCGCACCGAGCTCTACGTGGCCGACGAGGTCTTCCTCTGCGGCACGTTAATGGAGATCGCCGCTGTAGGCAGCGTCGATCACTACACGGTGGGCGAGGGCGCAATGGGACCCCTAACCAAGAGCCTGGAGCAGCGCTTTGAGCAGGTGGTGCGTCGCAAAGACGAGCGCTACGCCCACTGGTTAACGCCAGTGCCTGTGAAAGCGGCCGCGCCCAGCCGCTAGTTCCCCAAAAGGAGTTGTAGCATGCTAGACAAAAGTAGTCTTATCGCGTTTGCCGCCACCCAGAACCCGGAGCAGGCAAAGCACTTCTATGGGGAGGTGTTAGGGCTGCAGCAGGTGACCGATGAGCAGTGGGCGATGGTGTTCAATGCCAACGGGACAATGCTGTGGCTTCAGAAAGTGGAGCAAGTGTCGCCCACGCCGTACACCGCGCTAGGGTGGCGAGTGGAGGACATTCGCGCCACTATACGTGGTCTCACCGAGCAAGACGTGGTCTTTGAGCGCTACGAGTTTCTTCCTCAGGACGAAGATGGTGTCTGGAGCGTGCCGGGCGGCGCACAAGTGGCCTGGTTCAAGGACCCGGACGGGAATCTGCTCTCGCTCACCCAGTTCTAGCTGCAAGGTTCGCTGCGCTATGCCATCAAGTAGTATTGAGTCAGCGCGCATTCTAGTTGTGTAGAAACGCCATGATTATTGGGGTGCCCAAGGAAGTGATGGATCAGGAGTATCGCGTGGGGCTCACACCCGGCGTATGCGGCCTGCTGGTCAAGCGCGGCCACACGGTACTGCTCCAGTCCGGCGCGGGCGAGAGCGCCGGCCATGAAGACGCCAGCTTCAAGACGCAGGGCGTAAAGATCGCTAAGAGCGCCGCCGAGGTCTGGGAGCGGGCAGGGCTGGTGGTCAAGGTTAAGCAGCCGTTGCCCGAGGAGTATCCCTATTTCCGGGCCGGACTGAACCTCTTCTGCTTCTTTCACCTGGCTGCAGAGGCAGACCTTGCGAGGGTGCTGCTGAAGGAGCGGGTGAACAGCATTGCCGCTGAGACGGTGCAGACCGCGGACGGCGCGCTGCCGGTGCTTTCGCCCATGAGCGAGATTGCGGGCAAGATGACGTTGCAAGTTGGCGCATACTATCTCTCCAAACCGGGCGGAGGTATCGGTAAGCTGCTGTCGGGCGTAGTAGGCGTATCGCCTGCCAAAGTGGTGGTCGTAGGCGGCGGCAGCGTGGGCACGGCTGCGGCTCGCATGGCCCTGGGCGTGGGCGCAGAGGTTACAGTGCTCGACCGCTCCCACCGCCGGCTGGTCTATCTCCAGGAAAACTTGCACGGCAATCTGGTAACCATGCTCTCCAATGAGGTCGCGCTGGCGGATACGCTGCCCGTGGCTGATGTAGTGGTAGGAGCAGTGCTCGTCCCGGGGGCTAAAACCCCTTCTGTGGTGACCCGCGAGATGGTGCGGACCATGCAGCCCGGCGCTGTTATCATTGATGTTTCTATTGATCAGGGCGGCTGCATCGAGACGGCCCGGCCCACGCTCCACAGCGACCCCACTTACGTTGATGAGGGCGTGGTACATTATTGTGTAATAAATATGCCGGGAGCGGTGCCCCGTACCGCCAGCCAGGCCTACGCCGCGGCAAGTTATCCTTACATAGCCCAGATTGCAGACACGGGCCTGGAGCAGGCGGCGCAGGACCAGGCGATTGCCCTGGGGCTGAACATCTACCAGGGTGCGGTAACCCATCCTGCGGTAGCGGGAGCCTTGGGCGTTGAGGCTGTCCCACTGCAGCAAGTTTTGAAGAGAAACGAATGACCTCGGAAAACAGCAACCGTAGACCAAAATACGAGCGGCAGATCTCCGCCGGCGGGGTGGTGTACCGTCGCGGTGAAGGGAAGCTAGAGATCTTGCTCTGCGGCCGCAACCAGCCGCCCCTCTGGGCGCTTCCTAAAGGGACGCCCAATCCCGGCGAGGCCATTCAGGAGACCGCGCGGCGTGAGGTGAACGAGGAGACCGGCGTGCAGGTGGAGATTGAGAGCGAGCTGGGCGCCATCCGCTACTTCTTCATGCGCACCCAGGACAATACCCGCTGCGACAAGACGGTGCACCACTACTTGATGCGTCCTTGTGGCGGCAATATCTCTTTGCATGATCACGAATTTGATGAGGTGCGCTGGTTCCCCATTCTAGATGCAATGGATACTATGAGCTATCCCAATGAGGTGAATATCGTTAGGAAGGCCTACGAAGCGCTGACCGGCCAGCCTCTGTTAGACGATGATCCACCTGTGCCCGAGTCTTCACCCGGCAACGAAGAGCAGCCGTGAGCGCTCGTCCGGACCCCGCGCCCATCAGTGATGGCACCCCCATCCGCCTGGTTGGCGAGCAGGTAGTGCTACGCGAGAAACGGCTGGACGACGCCGACGACGATTTCGACTGGCGGTCGGACCCAGAGCTGGCGACCTTCGACGCCGTGCCGGCGCTGCGCATGTCGCGAGCGGACTTTAAGCGCATCTTAGAGCGTGACTTGGGGCACCCCTATCCGCGGCAGCTCAATCTCTCCATTGAGGCCATCAGGACAGGCGACCACATTGGCAACTGCATGTTCTATGACTATAACGAGTATCGGGCGGAAGCGGAGCTAGGCATCATGATTGGCCGGAAGGACTACTGGGGCCAGGGCTACGGCACGGAAGCCATTACGCTCTTCACCGACTATCTCTTCAGCGAACGCGGCCTGAAGCGCATCTATCTGCATACCCTCAAGTGGAACGTGCGGGCACAGAAGTCCTTCATGAAAGTTGGCTTTACACCGGTACGGGAAGTCATGCGTAACGGTTATCTCTTCATCCACATGGAGCTTCTTGCTCCTGAGCCGCAACAGGCGCAGCAAGACGCCTAGCGCCCCTTCCGAAACTTCTTTCCCCTATCCCCGTTAGAACAAATGAAGCAACCTGCACGCGTCTAAGGGGGTAGCCATAGGGGCACAACCACGGCAAGTTAGGAATGGCACCTGGCGAAAATGGCCGGGTTTCTTGCGTGTAGCAGGAGCCGCCGGCCTTCTCGTACTGGCTCTTACGGCGTTGTCTGGGGGAGCCGGTCTCCGTTCAGCGGTCGCAGCGCCGGTGTTCCTGTTGCCCTGGGAAGCGGGTCAGCGGATGTACGTCTTCCAGGGGCAGGCTCAAGGCACCCACCAGAGCTACTACTCCAAGTATGCTTACGACTTTGCCCCCGCGCCCACCGGTGATGGCACCTTCACCGTAGTCGCCAGTAGTGACGGGACGGTCGTGGAGCTGGAGGAAGACTACTCAACCAGCCCCGACTGCGATCCTGCTTCTTCAGGGCAGGACAACTATGTGGTGCTGGACCACGGCGATGGGTACGGGTCAATCTACAGGCACCTAGCTCCCCAGAGCGTGGTTCCGCTTGAAGGCGCAACGGTAAGGGCCGGAGACGCGTTGGGTGTGACCGGCAAGACGGGCTATGTCTGTGGCTCGCCGCATCTCCACTTCACGATCGTGGAGCTGCCCAGCCGGAAATCGGCGGACATTCCCTTCTCCGACCCCGATACGCTGAATGATGGCGGTCGGCCTCGCTCCGGGTTTTGGTACGTCTCCGCGAATACGGCTAGCAGCTCCGAGAACACAGCTAGCAGCTATATCATCACGCTGCCCTTCACGCCGCGGCGGGCGCAGCTCATGGAGGATCCGTTGCCCCGTAACGTTAGCGTGGCGCAGAACATCAGCCCGCAGAGTCCATGATCGGGAACGCGACTATATCGACTGCCCCATTGTCAGCCGCAACACGCCTCCCCGTAGCGCCTAAGTGATGCTATAATTGTTAGGCGTTCTCGTCTATAGTTTTACTTTTCATCGAAAGGATACCCATACCCATGCTTCGCGCCGCAGTCATTGGTGCCACCGGAGTCGTAGGCCAGCAGTTTGTGGTGGCCCTCCAAAAGCACCCCTGGTTCCAGCTTTCACTACTCGCCGCGTCTGAGCGCTCCGCCGGCAAGAGCTACAAGGATGCGCTGCGTGATCCCTCCGGCGCAACGCATTGGTATTGCGACGAAGCTCCGGATAAGGATGTCCTAGAGATGCCCGTGGTACAGGCTGACAAGCTGGACGGCACCGAGGCAGATATCTACTTCTCCGGATTGGAGACGGCAGCTGCAAAGGAGCTAGAGCCCCGTTTTGCTAAGCATGCCGTAGTCATCAGCACCGCGCGATCATTTAGGGACGAACCGGACGTGCCGGTGCTCATCCCCGGTGTTAATGACGACCACACATCCTTGATTGAGCGGCAACGGAGAGAGCGCGGCTGGCATGGTTACATCGTTACCCAGCCCAACTGCACCACCACCGGCCTGGCGGTGACCATGCGCCCCATCATGGACGCTTTTGGGGTGCGCCAAGTGCTCATGACCTCCATGCAGGCTATGTCTGGCGCGGGCCGCGCCGGCGGCGTGCTGGGCTTAGATATTCTGGACAATGTAATCCCCTACATCCCCAATGAAGAGCAGCGAGTCGAATTAGAGAGCAAGAAGATCCTGGGCCGCTTGGGAGAAGGCGCTATTGACGGCGCTGACTTTCGTATCAGCTGCACCTGCACCCGGGTCAATGTGATGGACGGCCACACAGAGACGGTCTTCCTCTCTACCGAGCGCCCGGCCAGCGTGGCCGACATCCGTGCGGTGATGGAGTCCTACGCACCGGTGCTGCAGCCGTTAGGGTTGCCCTCCGCGCCTGAGCATATGATTGTCGTGAGCGACGACCCTTTTCGTCCGCAGCCTCGTCTTGACCGCGACACCGAAGACGGCATGTCGACGGTAGTGGGCCGCTTACGAGAGGACGGCGCGCTGGACAACGGCATCAAGTACGTGCTCCTCTCCCACAACACCAAGATGGGCGCTGCCAAGGGCGCGGTGCTCGTAGGAGAGCTGCTCAAGCAGCGAGACCTGCTTCCGTGACACAAGAGCCACACCCAGAGCAAGAAGCGGCGGCCCAGGACGAAACCCAGGGCCGCCGTAGTATCTCCGAAGGCGGCTCGACGCGTCGGGGACTGGTAGTCGTCAACACCGGCGACGGCAAGGGCAAGACCACCGCAGCGCTAGGCGTGGTGTTCCGCGCGTGGGGCCGGGGCATGAAGGTGGTCGTCGTGCAGTTTATCAAGCAGAGCACGAGCATGTATGGTGAGCACCACGCAGCCCGCAAGCTGGACATCGAGATCATCAGCCTGGGCGGAGGCTTTACCTGGCTCTCCAAGGACATCGAGCGGGATAAGGCGCTGGCGCGCGAGGCCTGGGATGCGGCCAAGGAGAAACTGCAAGCACCGGAGTATCAGGTGGTGGTGCTGGACGAGATCACCTACCCCATAACCTACGGCTGGATCCCTGTTGAGGAAGTCTTAGAGGCATTGCGGGCGCGGCCCCCGCACCTGCACGTCATCCTGACCGGCCGCAAGGCCGACCCTGCGCTTATCGAGTACGCCGATCTGGTTACCGAGATGCGAGAGGTAAAGCACCCCTACAAGCAGGGGATCAAGGCGCAGCCGGGGCTGGATTTCTAAAGCCTACAGAGGCGCAGCGGAGGGCGTTGCTTCCGGGCGTTCCCATTTCTTGTTGTATGGGATAAAAGGGCACGGCGAAGCCGCAAGCAATGTAGCGGGCATGCTACGCCAGCCCTACACGCTTGAGGAAGCTTTCCTGGAGGTAGGGGTTATCTACCAGTTCGTCGCCGATGGTTGTTTTTGCGTCGTGGCCGGGGTAGACCGTAGTGTCCTGCGGCAGCGTTAGCAACTGCTCCCGGATAGAAGTCAGCAGCTGGGGCATATTCCCGCCGGGCAGGTCGCAGCGGCCGATGGCGCCTTGGAAGAGCGTATCGCCCGCAATCACCCAGCCCTCTCCGTAAACGGACACACTGCCGGGCGTGTGGCCGGGCGTGTGGAGCACCTGGAAGTGGGTTTCGCCCAGCGTGATCTGCTGGCCGCCCTCAATGAAGCGGTCGGGCGCAGGAGAGGGCGCAACGTTCACCCCCCAGCGCTTGGCATCCTCCACCATGCCCTCTAGCAGGAAGAGGTCGTCCTTGTGCAGGATCAGCCCCGCGCCGTGCGCTTTACCCTTGAAGTAGGCGTTGTTGATCAGGTGGTCCAGGTGGCCGTGGGTGTTGAGAATGCAGCTTAAGGTCAGCCCCTCTTGCTGGATGACGTCCCACACGCGCTCACTGCCCAGGGAGGTGTCAACAACCATAGTCTCCTTGCTGACCTCGTCCCAGACCAAGTAGACATTGTTGCCAAAGGGGCCTATATCTGAAAAGACTCTGATTGCCATGGTACTCGTCCTTGTATCACTCCCAAACTCGTCAATGGGGTTCAAGAGGTAGATTATCGAAATACTTTGGGGGATACTCCCTAGAACCTCTTCCCCTCTGAACTTCCCAATAGAGATGGTTGCATGACGCTTTTGGCCTGCCTACAGCCTTCTATCATGCTGATGCAAGGGCTCGTGTGTAGTCCTGGGGTGTGTTGAGGTCCAGCAACACTGCACCGGTGTCCACGGGCACATCCCGCAACTCGGATTCGTGGCGGCGGACGACCGCCCGCAGGCCGAGGGTCTCGTCCTGCACCTGCGCCATCTCCGCCAGAAGACGCCCCGAGAACAGCGTGGGGTGGCCGTGGCGTCCCTGGTAGACCGGTAGCAGGATGCTGGCATCGCTCTGGCGCGCCGCCTGGACCATGGCGGCAACGACTCTTGCAGGGCGAGGCTGATCAACGCCCAGCACTACAATCCAGTCCAGGTTGCCCGGCAGTGCTTGAGCGCCCGCCCGCACCGAGCTTGCCCTGCCCTCCCGGTAGCCGGCGTTGTAGACTACTTGCGCCTGGGATGCTTGGACAAAGGACTCCACTCGACCCGCCTGATGGCCCAGCACCACCACCACGAGGTCGCAGCCGCCGCGCCGCAGCTCCCGCACCTGATGTTGCACCAGCGGGCGGCCATGCCAGTCCAGCAGCGGCTTGGGCGAACCCATGCGACGGGACTCGCCCGCGGCCAACAGTAGTCCGGCGATCACGCTACTAAGTCCCCTGCCGCATGGCGGTGAGCACGTCGGGCAGCAGCGATGCCAGTTCAGACGCGAGCAGGCCCGCATTGCCATGATTTTGGAAGAAGCGCTCTCCGGCGAGGCCGTGGGCGTAGACCGCTGCGCCCGCCGCGTCAAAGGGTGAAGCGCCCTGGGCCAGCAGGCCGGCGAGTGCGCCCGCCAGCACGTCACCCGTGCCCGCGGTAGCCAGCGCGGGGTTGGCAAAGGGGCTGACCAAGGACTGCCCGTCCGGCGCTGCGATTACCGTGTGGGCGCCCTTGAGCACCACTACGCAGCCCCATGACTGCGCGGCGCTAGTAGCCGTGGCGATGCGGTCTTGCTGCACAGCCGGTATTGTCGTGTTCAACAGGCGCGCCATCTCTCCTGGGTGTGGCGTGACAACGGCGGGGCGGCTGAGACGCCTCCACCATTCAGGGATGCCCGCCAGAATGTTCAAGCCGTCGGCGTCAATGACCAGACTGGGTGGCAGATCAGGGTTATCCAATAAGAGGCCGGAGACCAGCGCGTTTGAGGCGGGCTGAGCGCCGAGACCGCAGCCCACTAGGAGCGCGTCGTAGCTGCTCGCTGTGAGCAGGGCCTTCACATCGCTCAATGGCTCATCCGAGAGTGGGAGATAGGTAGTCTCCGGCATGGCCGCAACCACGGCGTCTATCGCAGACGGTGATGCTGCCAGCGTCACCAAGCCGGCGCCGGTGCGGGTTGCGCCGCGACAGGCCAGGATAGCCGCCCCTGGGTAGTTGCTCGACCCGGCCACTACCAGCACACGGCCAAAGGTGCCCTTGTTGGCGTCTAGAGAACGGCCGGGGAGCAGGCTGCGGGCGTGCGACGCCGTCAGCAGCGTCACGGGAAGGTCTGCGCTCCATTCCGGCGGTAGACCAATGTCCGCGGTCAGCAAGCGCCCCACCAGAGCTGCGCCGGGAAATGCGAAGAGGCCGCGCTTAGGCGCACCGAGGGAGATAGTAGTATCTGCGGGAAAGGCGCTGGGGTCGGCGGCGCCGGTGTCTGCGCCCAGCCCTGTGGGCACATCTACGGCGATGAGCTGCAGGCTGGGCCGCTGCGCCTTGCCCTGACGGACCAACTCCAGCGTCTCCTTGAAGATGCCTTCCAAGGGCCGCTCGCTGCCAATGCCCAGAACGCCGTCCAGCACGGCCTCGCCTTGCCCTAGCGCGTGTTGCAACGCAGGGAGATAAGTGGAGTCGCCGGCAAGGGTTGCAGGAATACGACGCTCTTGGGTGGCCTGGAAGTTGGAGTCGGAGGCTGCGCGGGCGGTCAGGAGAAAGAGGTGGGGGAGCCCACCCCAGTCGGAGAGATAGCGGGCAGCCACAAGGGCATCGCCGCCGTTGTTGCCGGGCCCAACCAGCACCACTATGCGCCGTCCGGCTGCCCCGCCGAGCTGGTCCCGCACACCGCGGGCCGTCTCTAGCCCCGCCCGTTCCATAAGCATGGGTGAAGACATCCCTTCCTGGAAAGCGTGCTCTTCCAAGGCACGCATCTGGGCTATGGTAACGACCTTCACTGGCCGCCTCCCAGCAGCTCGATGCGCTCCTCCAGTAGGTGTGCCAGTATTACCGCAGCTTGCTGAGGTGGATGCTCTCTATAGCTTGTAACCAGCACCTGAGCCACAGCACTGTCCTTCCGGAAGACTACCAGCGTCTGGACAAAGGGGCCATTGGCGCCTATAAGAATAAATGAGGCATTGGCAATCCTTTTGTAGGAAAGCGGAACGGCGGGGGCCGCGCGCCGCTCTGCTGATACCGCCTCAAGGGCTTGTTGTGCGCCGGAGACCGAGCTGAAGACATCTACCTGGGAGTAGACTTCTACCGGCGCGCTGGAGTCGGTATCCAGGTGCCTGCGCTGGTACGTGGTCCGATGGCCATCGGCTCGTCCCCACGCATTGTATTGTGCGCCAGTGGGCGTGGGCCAGCGTCCGTTCGCCAAAGCCGAGTCGAGGGGGCCGCTTTGGTCCTCGGATAAGCGCAGGTCTCGAGACAGCGGCAGCACGTCGGCCGAATGGAGCACCAGGGTCTCAGCTCTGCCGGTGATAATCGTGCCGCCGGTGATAAAAGTGGGGCCGGTGGTAACCGTGCTGGCAGGGGAGGCCGCTACTGGCTGGGCGATAGTAGCTTCAGGCGCAACGGTAACGGCGCGCTCGGTGGTGCGGATGCCCGCGGCGGCGCTCGCAAGCCCGACGAGGAGCACGACAATAAGAGAGACGAAGGGCGTGGGAACCAGCACCCTGGGGATGCGCCTTTGGCGGGAGGAGTTGCCGCCGCTATCCGTAGCCACTTACCACCGAGGCGATGGCAAAGTCTCTGGAATGGGTGAGACTGATAGCAAAATCCTCCAAGCCCAGAGTCTGCGCCCGTTGCTGGGCGCGTCCGTGGAGGAAGACCAGAGGCTTGCCGCTGCGCATGGGGAGCACCTCAATGTCCCGCCAGCCCACGCCTCTAATGCCGGTCCCAAGCGCCTTCATGACCGCTTCTTTGGCGGCAAACCGAGCGGCCAGCTCTGGAACCCGCCCGCGGCAATAGCGGATCTCTTTGTCCGTGTAGATGCGATTGAGGAAGCGCGCACCCCAGCGATCGAGAGCTGCTTCTACCCGCGCAATTTCGACGATGTCTACGCCCACTGTGTGCAATGAGCGCTCCTACAAGTGAAGCTATCCGCCAGCCGGCGGCGCTTCAGTGATATCTACGCTTAGGATTTGGTCGTTGGGAGTCAGCCGCCGTACCACGTCTAGGCCCACCGTCACCCGACCAATCACCGTGTACGGGCCGCTGACGGTGGGCTGGTCTTCCAGCACAATGATGAACTGACTGCCTAGAGTGCCATCGCCCTGGTCCACCATTACCACAGAGCCAAGAGCGGGCTGGCTTGAAGTGGTCTCCGCGGGGATACCGTAGCCGGGGCCTTCTTCGCCGGCAGGGTCCAGACCGCCCAGGTAGACCTGTGCAGCGGTGGACTTGGTAGCAACGGGTGTATCGGTATAGAAGCGGTCATTAGCCAGGCTGACGAAGTTGTTTACTGCATTGGGCGCTTCCGCGCTAAGTAAATTCACCCTAACTTCACCGCGGCTGGTGCGGATAGCGGCCGAGTACGCTGCTTCCTGGGTGAGCTGCATCTCAGGGGGCGCTGATCTTTTCTTGGACTCTGGACCTGGCGTTGGTTCGGAGATAGTGGCGGGTGTCGGCTCGGCAGTGGCGCTAGGCGCAGGCGGGGCGAGGGCCGGCAGGCCAATGACGAGGGCCATGCCTATCGACGCGATGACGGCAATGGTGCGTTTTGGGGACGACCAGAAGGCCCACCACGGATAGGTCCCGCGGCGCGTGCGACCTGTGGCTAAGGCTCTTCTGAGGCGAAGCTGTAGTTGTTGGCGTGCGGCTTCCCGCCGCAGACGACGTGTTTGACTCATATTCGTGAAGAACCCGCCCTGATTAAGAGCGGGTTTAGCTGTTGTAGTTCGGGGGGATGGTACCCCTGGAGCGACTCGAACGCTCGCACCCGGCTCCGGAGGCCGGTGCTCTATCCTCTGAGCTACAGGGGCACGCGCGCAGTCTGGAGGGGAGGTATCCCTGCCCTAGAATACTCCTACTGGCCGCAGCTGCAGCCCGGCGCGTTGGGCGTATTGATAGTGAACCCTTGACCGGCTTCGGTTTCGATGAAGTCGATGGTTGCCTCAGTTAGAGAAGGAGCTACTTGCTCATCGAAGAGGAGCTTGACGCCTTCGCTCTCCATGGCCTGGTCCTCGGTGGCAACCTTGTCGTCAAAACCCATGCCGAAGTGGATCTTGCCACAACCGCACTGACCGCGAGCGAATACACGCACGCTGACGTCCGTCAGGGATTGGTTCTCCATAATTTGCTTTAATTGAACTGCTGCATCGGTTGTTACCGTGATCATGGTGCTCCTTTCAACGTTGCACGCTGCTTTTTAGGCGTAGCAACAGTATAGCCGAACCTGTAAAAAATTACTATCGATGCTTATGCAGATACGCTGCTAAAGCGGCTGACGGCCGGCGTAGCCGGTTTCCAGCTCGTGCCAGTAGGCAATCGTATCCTCTCCCAGTTGCCAGCATAGATAGACAATCCGGTCTTCCCGCATAGCGCGAAAGTCCAGCAGCCCCAGCGACGGGTCTTTCAGCTCGCATCCGTGCGCCTGGATCTGGTTGATAAGCTCTTGGATGTCGTTCAGCAGCCGTTCTGAGCGCTCGCGTTGGCCGGTTGCGTTTTCCTCGGCCTCTGCGTGGTGCCCGTTGGTGTGGTGTCCATTAGTATGCTGCGTCTCCTGAAAGGTGCGGCCTTGGTTCAAGCGCAAGGATTGCAGCTCGCCGACCTTCTGCTGGGCTTCCCGCGCCAGCGGCTCAATGGCGACGAGCGCCTCCTTTGCTTCTTCCAGGGTGAAGAGACGCCAGGGTTGTTGATAGGTCATTCCGTCTCGGTAGGTGCGGCAGCGTTGGCGGTGAAGGCGCGGATGCGTTCCACTACGTTGCCCTCCACGGCGTTCTTTGCCGCTACGATAGCCTGCTGGATAGCTCGGGGCGTGCTTCTGCCGTGGCCGATGATCACGATGCCATTCACGCCCAGCAACGGCGCGCCGCCGTATTCGGCGTAGTCTAAGCGCCGGGCTGCGGCCCGGAATGCAGGGCGCAGGATGGCTGCCGCCAGCTTGTAGTGGAGCTTAGCGGTGAGGGCTTCACGGAGGCTGCTCTGCAGTACTGCTGCTGTGCCCTCCGCTATCTTAAGAGCCACGTTACCGGAAAAGCCGTCGGTCACCACCACCTGGGCACGCCCGTGGGAGAACTCCTGTCCCTCTATATTGCCCACAAAAGGCAGGCCGCTCTCTTGAAGCAGCTTGTAGGAGGCCTGGGCTAGTTGGTTGCCTTTGCCCTCTTCCCCGCCGATGTTGAGCAGCCCAACCAGAGGCTCGTCTATGCCGAAGGTGCCGCGCATGTATGCGCTGCCCATCCCGGCGAACTGGAGTAAGTAGCTAGGCTTGCAGTCTGCGTTTGCGCCCGCGTCTATGAGCAGGCATGGACGGTCCTGGGCGGAGAACACCGCTCCCAGCGCCGGCCGCTCGACGCCGGGTAGCCGACCTACGAGGTGGAGGCTAAACGCCATCACGGCGCCGGTGTTGCCTGCCGAGACAAAGGCCTCTGCCTCGCCGTCCTTGACCAGCTTCAGGCCGAGAGCAATGGAGGACGCTGATTTTTGGCGCACGGCAACGGAGGGGTGCTCGCCCATCTCCACAATCTGCGGCGCGTGGTGAACGTGAATAGAACTGGGCACAGAGCCGCGTGCGTTGAGAAGGGGAAGGATGGCCTCTTCCTGGCCGACGAGGAGTACTTCTACTGGGGATTGAGCAGCGAAGGCGAGGGTACCCTCAACTACTACCTGGGGGGCGGCATCACCCCCCATAGCGTCTACCGCGATGCGCATCTGGAGGTGGCTACAAGCAGGGGTTGGTTACTTTACCAGGCTGTGCTTGCATTGAGGCCGGACGGCGCAGTTCCGACAAAACTCCTTGGCCTCGACATGGGCGGCATCTTCCGGTTTGGTGATGACCAAGCGGGCCATGACCGCTGAGGCAACCACTAGGAGCGCAGACGCTCCTACTGAAACCATCTTACTGGGACAGTTTGAGGGGGCGCGCTTTAGGATTGCGTGCGCTATATGTAAGCTGTTTCGTACTTGTGATGCAGGTAATTCCACGCTGCCTCTATCTACTTAAAAGGTATTCTATGGTTACAAACACTAAATTGACCGGTATGTCACGGTCTCTACCGTTTTTTTGGGCTTTTTCTTGCCACTACAAGGAGCAAGGGGCTGTCGTCCATATACGGCTCTAAGTCGTAAGAGCCGTACCAGTGCTCGGCGTGAAAACTCGCCTGCTCAAGGAGCAACTCAAGCTCAAAACGGTAGCTCCAGCGGAGAGTCATGGAGGTGGAAGCACGGTGGAGCGCCCCGCCGGGGCCAGCGACATCATACCATAAAGCAACATGGCGGACTTGATTAGCGAGATCAGACCATCCGGAAGAGAACTTCTTCGTGTGCTCTCCCTCTCCAGGGCCGGCGAGGTCCCACTCAAGAATGGTCTCGTGCTGCTGCGTGTCCACTGCCCAGAGATACGGGTTCTGGAGCGCTATAACCAGCATCCCCTCCGGCGCAAGGTGCTCCCATAAGCAGCTGAGGGCCTGCTCCTGCTCCTCACGCGTTGCAAAATAGTCGAAGGTGTTAACGGCCAGCAGGGCGAGGGTGAACCGCTCCGGGCGGCTGAACTTCCGCAGGTCGCCCAGCGCCAGGGTAATGCGCTTTGCGATGTCCTTCGGAATCTGCTGCTGCGCAAGCTCCAGCATCGCGGGCGAGGTGTCTAGTCCCACTATGGTGTGTCCGGCTTCCGCCAACGCCTGAGCGACGCGCCCAGTGCCGGCGCCGCCATCCAGAATGGGCCCGCCGCTCTTCTGAGCAAGACTCAGATAGAGAGGGAGGTCTTCAGCGTAATCCCTGTACTCCAGGTCGTAGAACCTGGCAATGTCGGCGTAGGGGTCAGGTCTAGTAGAAACGAACTTGCGCATAATGGGTATGTACTATCGCAGGATATTAGCTAGGAGCGTTGAGCCTTAGCTTGCTTGAAGCTTTAGGTAGTATACAACGGCTTTGCAGCGGGCAGCGCTGCTGGAATTGGCAGCGGCTGAAAGCATTCCGTATAATGCAAAAAAGCTGTTACTAAGACCGTACTTTCTTGTTATATCTATATGAATGGGATGGATGAGTTAGTTGAGTGAGGTAGCCTCATGCGCTTACAAGAGTTTCAAGAAGTAGGCAGCGATCTTTTTACAAGAGGGCTAGTGTCCTCCCACGGTGGCAACCTGAGCGTGCGGGCTGGTGACAAGCTTATCATTACTCGGCGAGCCTCCCGGTTGGCACACCTCAGGGAGCAGGATTTGGTGGAGACAGGTGTGGACTGGAACGACCGCGCCACGCCCTCCGCTTCGTCGGAGCTATCTATTCACCGCTTCCTCTATCAGCGCACGGGCGCGCATGCTATTGTCCACGCGCATCCGGCGTATGCTGTTGCGCTCTCGCTGCGTGAGCGGGTCATCCAGCCGTTGGATGCGGAAGCTCGGCATAATCTGGAACTCGTGCCGGTTGTGGGCAATGAGGTAGTGTTTCAGGTGCGTACGGTGGCTGAAGAGCTGGCGTCGCTCCTGCGGGAATCCAAAGTAGTAGTTGTGCGCGGCCACGGCACCTTTGCTGTGGGGCAGTTGCTGGAAGAGGCGCACCGCTGGACATCGCTGCTGGAAGAGTGCTGCAAACTCATCACCATTTACCGGCAGTTAGAGGCGTCTCAGAGAGAAGGTCGCCCTTCGGTAGAAGAGATCGCTTCTACCATAGGCGGACCAAGGCCATAAAAAAGTAACCCCCTTAGGGGGTTACTTCAGCGTTTCAATATACGCTAACAGGCTGTCTATTTCGTCGGGACTCAGGCTCAAATTGGGCATCAAAGTGCCTGCTTTTACGGCAGGGGGGTTGGAAAGCCAGCGCCTCATGTTGCTTGGGGTGTTTTCCAAATTACCGTCCGCAATAGTAGGCCGTTTTTCGGGATCCGCGACCCCATCCAGTGCTGGGCCGATAGTCCCGACGGCGCCGGGTACGTTGGGAACAGTGTGGCAGGCTATGCAGCCCTTGGAGGTCAACAGTCCCTTCCCCGCGTCGGCAGGAGACTGACCGGGAATCACCCCGCTGTCTTCTGTAGCGGGACGAGTGGCTGTGGGCATGGGGCCGCCGCCGACAGGAGTGGCAGGCACAGGGCCAGCTTGCGCACACGCAATGCTTAACGCAATGATCAGACCTAAGGCTACTAGTATGCGCTCCATGCTGTGTCTCTTAATGACAAAAATCACAAACAGCAGCATCATAGCATCGGGTGCAAAGTGCGTCAAGGTCACTGAGTGCAAATTCGTGCTCAATATATATGGTGTAGCAAACAATGCTGAGGTGAGAGATGGCAGAGGCCAGCAAGAAAACCCGCTCGGATGCCTGGGAAGTCTTCTCAGAGCTAACTAAGGCAGACAGCCTAGTTAAGCATGGACTGACCGTTGAGGCAGTGATGCGTGCCTACGCGTTGAAATTCAAGCAGGATCGGGACCTCTGGGGCATGACGGGACTGCTCCATGATTTTGACTACGAGCAGTATCCCGCGCCAGAAGAGCATGCCACGGTGGGAGGACGCATTCTCACAGAGCGTAGCTTTCCAGAGGAGGTGGTCCATGCGGTGATGGCCCACAACGCGGCTACGGGTGTGCCCCGCTCTACGTTGCTGGATAAGGCCCTCTTTTCCGTAGATGAGCTCACGGGCCTTGTCACCGCTACGGCCCTGGTCAAGCCTAACAAAAGCATATGGGAAGTTGATGCGGATTCGGTCATCAAGAAGATGAAAGACAAGGCTTTTGCGAGGTCGGTCAGTCGCGAGGATATCCGGGTAGGCATCGAAGAGATGGACTTGGACATGAAGGAGCACATCGCCTTTGTCATCGATGCCATGAAAGAGGCCGCGCCGGTACTAGGGTTACAAGGAGTCAATCCCTATCGTGACCGCTGACCGCATGCTGTTGCACGGCATGGTCTTCTATGGCTATCACGGGGTTTCACCCGAAGAGCAGCGCTTGGGCCAGCGTTTTGTAGTAGACGTGGAACTGGAGGCGGACCTCTCCAAGAGCGGGGACTCCGATGACCTAGCCGACACTATCGATTACGGCAACGTGTACGAGACAGTGGCCTCAATCGTGCAGGGTGCGCCCTATCGCTTACTGGAAGCCCTTGCAACGGCTATAGCGAACAAGGTGCTGCAAACGTTTCCCGTGAACGGCGTGCTGGTACGGGTAAAGAAGCCGGGCGTACCATTGCCGGGCGCGCTGGACTACGCAGGGGTTGAAGTAGTGCGCCGCAGCGGCGACTAGTTCATTCTGGCCGTCTGGAGCCAAGCCTGCTCCAGAATAAGCCGGTTGAGACGCTCCTCTTCTTGGGTGAGGAGCGTTCGTTCTTTTTCCAGGCGTTCCGATGCGCTAGGACATTCCAGTAGCATCTGTTTGACGTCCATCTCCAGAGGCAAGCGCACGGCGATGGAGAAGGAGAGGCCGCGCTGGCTACGAGGCAGCGGCGGTTCACGCATCCACTGGCGGTTGAGCGCTAGCCAGCGTTGAACGCAGCGCGCTGCTAATTCCCGCATCTCCGCAAAGGCGGTGTCCGAGAGGGGATTAGCGGTGTCCTCCGGATAGGTGACGCGCCCTATCTGGAAGGGCCGTTCCTGGATTACCTCCTCCAGCACAAAGCGCCGGACGCCGCTGGTCATCACTGCCAGCGTGCCGTCTGCCAAGTTCTCAATGGAGTCGATGTGTGTGGTAGTGCCCACGGAGTAGGGTACGGCCGGTATGCCGATTTCGTTCCCGTGCTTGATGAGGACGACGCCAAAGGTCTGGTCTCTTTCCATGCAGTGGGCCACCATCTCTCGGTAGCGTTGCTCAAAGACGCGGAGGGGTAGCTCCATTCTGGGGAACAGGACGGTATTTAGGGGAAAGAGGGGAAGCTCGTGGGTCTCTTCTTGCTCAGCCACGTGCGTGTACTCCCGTTAGATTCGTAAAGTCCGCTTTTAGTATAGCAAGGAGTCTACACTAGCGCGGCAGGCTGATGAAGGCGCTGAGAAAGATGACGAGGGACACCGCACCGTTCACGGTAAAGAAGGCCGCATTGAGGCGAGAGAGGTCGTTTGGAGTGACCACGCGGTGCTGGTAGGCCAAGAGGCTAAGGGTAAAGGTTAGCCCAAGCCAATAAGGCCAGCTTAGCCCAAAGGCAACGCCCACGCCGATGAGCAATAGCGCCGTTATCACGTGGAGCACGGCGGAAAGCGCCAGCGCAGTCGGGATGCCGAAGCGCACCGGAATAGTCTTGACGCCCAAACTGCGATCCTCGCCGGCGTCTCCACAAGCATAGAGCACATCAAACCCGCTGGCCCAGGCCGCTACGGAGAGTCCGAGCAGCACCGGCTCCCAGCCCAATGCGCCTGTTACTGCAATCCAGCCCCCTACCGGCGCGCCGCCCAGCGCGATGCCCAGCACAAAGTGAGTGAGCCAGCTCACCCGCTTCACATAAGAGTAGCCGGAGAACACCACTAGGGCGATGGGGGAGAGCAGGACGCACAGCGGATTGAGCTGGCTGGCGGCGAACAGCAAGAGCGCAGCGGCGGCAAGGCTGAACACCAGCACCTCCGCAATGCTTAACCGTCCTGAAGGGATTGGCCGCTCACGTGCTCGCATATGGCGAAGGTCTAAGTCTAAGTCTTGGAGGCGGTTCATGCTCATGGCAAAGCTGCGCGCGCCCACCATGGCGAGAGTGATCCACAGCAATTGGTAAAGCGTGGGCAGGCCCTGGGCCGCCAGCACCATGCCCAGGTAGGCAAAGGGCAAGGCAAACACAGACTGCTCAAAGCGGATGTTCTCAAGGAGCAGGCGCAGCTTGCGGTAGAGCAGCATCAGAACCGGCCTCTAAATGACCTAGGGGGAGGAAGTGGCGGGGGTGGCGGCGGCGCGTGCCCGCGCGGCCGGGCGTAGAGTCCCGCCCATAATGACTCCAGGTTATGGATGATGGTGGGGTAGATGATGTAGCGGAGAAAGGGGTCTGCTACGACGGTGTAGAAAGGTGTGAACCAGTTCGTATTCTTCACGTAGACTGCGGCATAAAGAATGTAGCCTTCAGCCAAAGGTTCCATTGCGATGACGAAGAAGGACTGCCCGGTGCCGTTAATGACTTCGAAGGCGGCCTCATCCTCAAAGACGTAGAGCACACGAAAGTCGGAGGCGGGGTCAATCGTCCCCGGCGGTTCCAAAGAGCGGCTGCGGTCGTCCGGCGTGAGACGGTGCACGTAAGAGCTGTCCGGTGTGCCGTGATTATCGTCGTCCCACTCAAAGATGTGTCCTAGCCGCTGCCGGGCGCGTAGAAAGAAGGCCACAAGCGGGTCAGGGTGCTCAGTGCGCAGGGAGGCAAGGACGCGTCGTACATCCTGAATGTTACGTTTAGGCCCGCGTGCGTGCAGAAGGATAGCCCAGACATCGTGCAGCGGCACGTCGGACAGGAAGGAATGGGCACGGAAGGGCGTTTTGTGCGTGTAGTGTGCGTGTTTTACCCGCATATGGGAGGCGCCTCAACTCTTCGTTAGGAGTGTTAGTTTGTTGAACTTCAGTTGAGCCGGATGCCGTACTCCTGCCAGCGCCGAGTGACCAATTCCTTGACCTCCGGCGACATGGTGACCTCTTCCGGCCAGGGTCGGGTGTGTCCATCCATTGGCCCCTTCTTAGTGCCGTCTATGCCCATCTTAGAGCCGTAGTGCGGCATCGGCGATGCGTAGTCCAGGGCATCCAGCGGTCCGTCAACAATGACCACGTCTCGTTTGGGGTCGACGTTGTTTGTGATGCGCCACACCACCTCGCTTGCATCGTGCACGTTCGCGTCTTCATCCAGCACGATGATGTTCTTGGCAAGCATCAAGAGGCCAAGGCTCCACAGGCCGTACATCACTTTGCGCACCTGCCCTGGATAGGACTTGCGAACAGAGACAATCACCAGGTTGTGAAAACTGCCCTCAAAGGGCATGTCTATGTCCACCACTTCTGGATGGATTAACCGTATCAGCGGCAGAAAGAGGCGTTCCGTAGCCTTGCCCAGCCAGCCGTCCTCCATGGGCGGCCGTCCAACAATGATCGATGGGTAGATGGCATCGCGGCGTCTGGTGACCGCGGTCAGATGGAAGACGGGATACTCGTCCTCTAAGGAATAGAAACCGGTGTGGTCGCCGAATGGGCCCTCTGTGCGATGCTCCTGCGGGTCAACGTAGCCTTCCAGGATGATCTCCGCATGGGCTGGCACCTCTAGGTCTACGGTTACACCTTTCACCATCTCTACACGCTCACGACGGAGCCACCCCGCCAGCATCATCTCGTCCACAATAGGCGGGAGCGGGCAGGTGCCGGCGTACATGGTGACCGGGTCCGCGCCCAGAGCGATGGCGACCTCTAATCCCCGACCGCGTTCCTGGCCCTGCCGGAAGTGCTCTGCGCCGCCTTTATGAATGTGCCAGTGCATCCCCAGGGTACGGTCGTCGTAGACCTGGAGGCGGTACGTCCCCACGTTGCGCTGCCCAGTAGAAGGGTTCTTGGTGAAGACCAGGGGGAAGGTGATATAGCGGCCTCCGTCATCAGGCCAGCACTGCATGATGGGGATATCTGCCAGAGAGGGATTGACGGTCTCTACGAGTTCCTGGCAGGGCGCTTGGCTTACCACTTTGGGTGAGAAGCGGGCAACCTCGCTCATCTCCAGGAGCTTCTTTGCGCGCTCCACAAAGGATGTGGGCATGTTCATGCTCAACAGGTGACTGATGCGCGCGCCCAGATCGTCCAGGCTATCCACGCCCAGCGCCCAGCACATACGCTCCTCACTGCCGAAGGTGTTGATAAGCACGGGCATGCTCGAACCCTGCACGTGCTCAAAGAGGAGGGCTGTGCCGCCGCCGTCTGCCTTGCAGACACGGTCCGTGATCTCGGCGAGCTCCAGCACCGGGTCAACGGACGCCTTGATCCGTTGCAACCGGTGGTTGCGGTCCAGGAACTCTACAAATTGGTGAAGGTCGGTAAAAGCCATCGTCGGGATCTAACTTTTTGTGTCAACGGCATAGCTCAATCATGATGCGGGCAAGCTACAACCACTGTCAATTGTCCGTGGCTAATCGTCCCTGCTGCGCCGAGCTCCTTGGAGGGTGGTGTATAGAACTGCTGCCGCTCTATTGGGCATCAGCAACATTAGCTCGAAGCAGTCACAGTTAAGACACTCGAGGGCAAAAAAGTTCTGAATATTTGAAATAGGGAAGAGATTTGCTATTGACAGCCTAATAACTCAGCTATAAAATCACTAATAATTCTTATTAGGGTTACCTAATAAACTGACCCTAACCAATAAATTAACAGTTGGGAGGTTGTAAGGGATGTTCCTTTCACGTTGGCTCACT
This sequence comes from Dehalococcoidia bacterium, assembly GCA_965220215.1. Classification (GTDB taxonomy): domain Bacteria; phylum Chloroflexota; class Dehalococcoidia; order SHYD01; family SHYD01; genus CBDDEI01. The sequence continues at coordinate 995,612 of OZ244809.1, read as the reverse complement.
ATAGTAAGCGTTTTTCTCTTGTCCGCGGCGGCACTAGGCTGCCAGGTGGAATCCAGGCCTGTCACGGTTGAGACGATAGGTGACGGCACAGGAGGCAGCGTATCCGTTTCTGCTGTGGCAGCGCCGGCACCAACTCCAGCCATGTCATCCAAGTTCGGCGATAAGGGAATCTTCATTCCAGTTGGGCTAGAACCTGAGACTTCTGGTCCCACTAAATCCGATGGTATTTTCACCGCTACCACTAACCGAGAGATCTACCAGAAAATCTCTACCGACTACCAGGAGATTGCAACGTTGGCTAATCGGGTCAAGGACGGCGAGCCGCTACCCGCTGCTGAAATTCTGCTGCTGTATGAAGCAGGGATGCACACCAGGTTAGGGGCCTCCAGCCGCTCCCTGAGAGCCTTTGCACGGTCAGAGTCGCGTGCTAAAGAGTATCCGGTGGCCGCGGAGTTCTACGCCACTCCGACATTCCTGGACACGCATATTAGCGACGTAATTCGCAACCGCCGTAGCGCAGAAGGATACACTCCGGCCCAGCAAAGCCAAGCCATCAAGAAGGGCATCCTTCGAATCATCTACCACTGGTCGCGGCGCTACGTACAAAACGCCCGCGAGACTCTCAATGAAGGCTGGGTTGACGAGGCATGGGCCATCTATGTGGGCGAGGAGAAAGACGGCAAGTATCCCAACTCTTTGGCAGCCGTTGCACAGAGCAGGGAGGCCAACTTCAACCGGCCGGGCACGCTGGACACACCCTTACGTGAAGCTCTGAGCCGGGCACAGCAGGCAGCTACCAACGATAATCAGGAAGCCTACGACGCAGCAGCAAACGACGTCTACTCGCGATACCACGCGATCTTCTACCTATGTAGCGTGCGGTACCTGAATGAAGCGGTGAAGGCAGTGCAAGGCGGCGATGTAGAGAAGGCAAAGACGGCCATGGTGGAGGGCTACTCCTACTACTTGAATATCCAGCCGCAAGTGGCCCTGGCGGACGCTGCAGCGAATCAAGCAATTGTGGACTTCTACACGGGTGATGCCACCAAGCTCACAACCGCTATGCGGGATAGTGCGCTCGCGGCTATCAATGGGACGGCCGGAGCACTGATGCTCAAAGATAGCGACCTGGTGAATCCGGCAGACTTTCAGTAGCTGTTATACATAGCAGCTTGCGGCCTGCCCATGCATCACGGCAGGCCGCAAGCTGGGGAAAACCGAGTTAGCTACGGTACTTCCGTATTGACATACCAAACAGATAGTATTAGCTTTTACAACGTTTGCCATTAGGCAGACCTAACAGGATAATAGAAAGGCACAATAATCTAAGAAATGAGTACATGAGCCCACGACTTCTGTTTACGAGCGCATTTGCCTTAGCTCTTCTTGCGGCCGCCTGCCAGGAGGAACCGCGTCCGGGGACCGTGGAGAACTTGGGCGGATCGGCCTCCGTCTCCGTAAGCGGAGCCGCTGCCGAGCCAGGCGTTGTTGAACCGATTCCAGCGGGCGCAACCCAAGTGAACGTGACGCTCAGAGAGTGGGACATTCAGTTGCAGACCACAACAGTCAAGGCCGGTAACATCTACTTCCTGGTTGACAACCTGGGTCCGGATGATGCCCATGAGTTGGTCATTATCAAGACAGACCTTGCGCCTGAGGGCCTTCCGACATCTGAGGGAAGAGTGCCCGAGGACAAGGTAAACCTAGTGGGTGAAATAGAGCCCTTTGCAGCAAACTCTAAGGCATCGGGAGTGTTCAATCTGACCCCCGGTAAGTACGCGCTCATCTGCAACATCGCGGAAGTAGAGGAGGGCACGTTAGAGAGCCACTATGAATTGGGTATGTGGAAGCCGTTTACGGTGACGCCGTAACAAGTAGAAGGGCTCCGTTCAGTAGCACAAGAGAGGATAGCTTCACACGCTTATGAACCGATTGATTTTCCTGCAGGGCTTGGCGTTTGCCTGGCTGCTGATAGCAAGCGGGTGCGCCATTCCCGGCATGGGCCAAGGCGATGCACCTACCCTCACGGTCTACTCCAGCCGGTCACAGAGCCTGGTACAGCCCATACTCACCACTTACGCGGCAACAGCGGGCGTGAACCTGCGAGTGAAGTACGATACGACCGCTTCGATTGTGGCAACGCTGCTGGAAGAAGGGGAGAACTCGCCCGCAGACCTCGTCTATTTGGGCGAGAGCAGCGGCTTGGGAGCCCTATCCCAGCGGGGATTTCTGGCGACGCTGCCTGAGTCGGTGCTCAACAAGGTGGACCCGCGGTTTCGCTCTACCAAGGGGGAGTGGGTCGGCACCTCCGGCCGCGCCAAGGTTGTGGTGTACAACACCAAGGCGCAAAGCCCCAAGACGCTCCCAACTTCCATACTTGACTACACCGATCCTGCATGGAAGGGCAAGATCGGCTGGTCGCCCACCCACGGAGAGTGGCAGCTAACGGTGACTGCGCTTCGTATCCAACTTGGCGAAGAGCGGGCAAGGCAATGGGTGCTGGGCATCAAGGCCAACGAGCCGCGCGTCTACCCCAACCTCATCAGCACCGTGCAGGCTGCCGCTGATGGTGAGATAGAGGTCGGCTTTGTGAATCATTACTACGTGCCACGGTACATCAACGAGCGCGGCGAGAGTTTTGGCGCACGGAACTTCTTTCTTCAGGGAGGCGATCCGGGGTCGTTAGTGGACGTGGCAGGCGCGGGTATCCTGAAGCGCAGCCAGCAGCAGGAGGCGGCACAGAAATTTGTGACCTACCTTTTGTCCGAAGAGACACAGCAGTTCTTTGTAGAGAAGACCTTTGAGTACCCGCTGGTGGCGGGTATGGCAGGGCCAGCCGGGTTGACATCCTTTGATGAGTTGGATCCTCCAGCGATAGACCAGGATAAGCTGGGGGATGTTGAGGGTACGCTGAAGCTGCTTCGAGAGACAGGAGTACTTCCATAACACGAGCTAGTCATGTCTAAGTCGTGGGCACGGGCCATCACCTGGCCGCTGCTGTCCGGCTCCCGGCACGGCGCGCCGCCCATTGGACTGGCGCTGCCAGCGGCAGTCGTGGGCATAGCACTTGCCTTGCCCGTAATCTACTTATTGCTGCGGGCGCTGAACGCAGGTCCGGAGCTACTCGATTTCCTGTTCAGTATCCGCATTCTGGCGATCTTCCTCCGTTCCCTTGCACTGACTATGGCGGTAACGGCCCTGGCCGTGCTGATAGGAGTGCCACTGGCCTGGCTCACTACCCGCACGGATATCCCCTTCCGCCGTTTCTGGCTGATAGCGGCCACTCTTCCCCTCGTGATTCCGACGTATGTGAGCGGACTGGCCTTCATCACTGCCTTTGGGCCAAAAGGCTTAGTGCAGGGCTTGCTGGCTCCGCTGGGAGTGGAACGCCTCCCGGACTTCTACGGCTTTCCCGGCGCGTTGCTGGTGCTTACACTTCACACCTACCCCTATGTGATGCTCACCGTGCGCGCGGCGTTGCAGCGGCTGGACCCGTCTATGGAAGAGGCGGCCCGCAATTTAGGAAGAAGTAACAGGGAGACCTTCTGGCAAGTCCTGCTACCGCAGCTACGGCCCGGCATTATTAGCGGCGCGCTGTTAGCGGCGCTTTACAGCTTGGGCGACTTTGGCGCGGTCTCCTTGATGAACTACGAGGCGTTCACTTGGGCCATCTACGTTCAGTATCAGTCCGCCTTCGACCGGAGCCTGGCTGCCGGCCTCTCCCTAGTGCTGGTAGGGGTGACGGCTTTCGTGCTCCTGGGGGAGGCGATGACCCGGCGCAACGTGCAGTACTACCGCTCCGATCCGGGCTCGTCTCGTGAGCGCAAGGTGGATCGTCTGGGGCCATGGAAGGCGCCGTCCCTTATCTTTTCAAGCGTGCTGCTGCTGATCGCGCTGGTCTTGCCGCTGGGCGTGCTCATCACATGGGCGGTACGGGGCATCGCAGCGGGACAGTCCTTAAATCTCTTCATGAACGCAGCTTTCACTTCGGTGTCCATCGCCGCGATGGCGGCGGTGTGCACGGTGTTAGCGGCGCTGCCCATAGCAATTCTCGCGGTGCGCTATCCCGGGCCGCTCACTAGGCTGCTGGAGAGCGCCACCTATATAGGGTTCGCGCTGCCCCGCATTGCCTTGGCCCTGGGACTGGTATTTTTCGGCGCGAACTATATGCAGCCGTTGTACCAGACGTTGTTCCTGCTGCTGCTGGCTTATGCTATCCTCTTCCTGCCCACTGCCCTTGGCGGGATAGGGACCTCGCTCCGACAGGTGACGCCACACCTGGAAGAGGCGGCCCGCAGTCTGGGCATGCCGCCGTGGCTCGTCTTCTTTAAGGTGACGCTGCCCATTGTATTGCCGGGCGTTATAGCCGGCGCGGCGCTGGTATTTTTGCTGACTATGGAAGAGCTGCCCGCCACCCTGCTCTTGCGTCCGCCGGGCGTGGAGACCCTCGCCACTTCTATCTGGTCCGCCGCCAGCGAAGCGCTCTTTGCACAGGCCGCAGTCCCATCCTTATTCTTAGTAGTGGCGTCATCTTTATCCGTTGCTCTCTTGTTCAGGCAGGAGGGGAGGTAAACTAATATGGCTTCTGTAGTGATTCGCTGCACCGGACTGACTAAGCGCTTTGGCCACACCACGGCGGTGGACAGCGTTGACCTGGAAGTGTCGGAGGGGGAAGTGCTCTCTCTTGTCGGGCCCAGCGGCTGCGGCAAGACCACCACCTTACGCTTGTTGGCCGGCTTTGAAGCGCCCGACGCCGGCCGAATCGAGATCAGTGGACGAGTGGTCGCAGACCGCGGCCACGTATTGCCGCCGGAGCAACGACGCGTGGGGATGGTGTTCCAGGACTACGCGCTCTTTCCCCATATGAACGTGGCGGATAACGTAGCCTTTGGGCTGATGCATATGAGCAAGGAGGCAAGGAACAGCGCTGTCTCACGGATATTGGAGATGGTGGGCTTGGCCGACCTCAGGGAGCGCTTCCCGCACCAGCTTTCCGGCGGGCAACAGCAGCGCATCGCGCTGGCCCGGGCGCTGGCCCCTCAGCCTGCGGTTATCCTGCTGGACGAGCCCTTCTCCAACATCGATGCGACATTGCGTGCCCGGGTGCGCGCCGAAGTGCGTGAGATCCTGGAAAATGCCGGCGCAACCGCGGTCTTCGTGACGCACGACCAGGAAGAGGCGCTGTCCCTGGCCGATAAAGTGGCCGTGATGTGGGAGGGACGCGTGCTGCAGGTGGATACGCCGGAAATGGTGTATCAGACCCCTATCTCCAGAGAGGTTGCGCAGTTTGTGGGAGACATGGACTGTCTGCCAGGCAAGGCGCACGACGACCGCGTAGTGTGCGAGCTGGGCGATCTGCAGTTTACCGGCGAAGCAGCCGGGCCGGTGGACATCTATGTGAAGCCGGAGTGTGTGCGGCTGCAGGCCGCAGCAGAGGGGCGCGGCCAAGTGATGCGTCGCGAATACTTTGGTCACGCCCAGCGCTACGCGATTCAGCTTGCTTCCGGCCGTGTGATCCGCGCTCGGGTGGACGTTGCCAATGCCTTCGAGTTGGGTCAGCGGGTGGAGGTTGAAGTGGTCGGCCCGGTGCAGGTCTTCGCTGCCGCTGAAGAAGCAGTAGGCTCAACCCCCACGTAGTCGCTCCGTTTACACCCGAGGCTAGCATGCAGCAGAGTCTTCCCAAGCCCAGTCTCAACTATGCGGCGCAACTGGGTCAGCGCGCGGAGCAGTCGCTGCAGGGGCGGGCCTCTTGGAGCGTCCTCAGCCTGGTTTGCACGGCGGGCGCGCTCCTCCTTCTCCTACTTTCGCTGTCTTACTCTCCCCTTAGCGCACAGGTGCTGGCGACCATCAGCGGCCTTTCGCTCACGCTCCAGTGGCTGGCGCTCTTCCTTGCGGGCTACGGCGGCGCGTTCCTGCTGCGGGCCTGGGCGTGGCGGGTCTTGCTGGGCCGCAACGGAGGTCAGACTCTCCATCTACTCGCCATCCTGCATATTTCGTTGCTCGCCAACCACCTCTTCCCTATCAAGGTTGGCGAGCCTTTACGTATCGTGCTCCTGGCTGGCCGAGGCATCGCGCTGCCTATAGCGGCTAGCGCCACCGTGCTGGCCCGGTTGCTGGACTTGGGCGCAGTGCTTGGCCTCGCTCTTGTCGCTACCGTGCTTCTTACCGGCCTGGATTCGCCCCACGTGGCGCTGCTGGGCGGCGTGACGGGAATCGCTGCCGTTGCTGCCCTGGGCGGCGCGCTGCTGCTAAGTCGTTTAGATCGCTTTCGACGGCTGTTGAGCGTACTGGAGGACTTTACTAAAGGACTGGAAGCGCCCCGCGTTGCCCTGGCCTGGGCGTTGGTGCTGCCGAGCTGGGTGCTGGAAGGCACAGTGCTCTGGGTGGTGGCCCAGGCTGGCGGTGTGCCCCTAGCCTTTGAGGCGGCGGTGGCGGTCACTGCGTTTACTATCCTTTTCCAGACGGTGCAGGTAACCCCTGGCGGTTTGGGCGTCTACGAGGTGGCCCAGGCTGGCGGGCTAACCCTCTTCGGGGTAGATCCCACCGTGGCCCTTGCCCTTGCGTTATCCACCCACGGCCTCAAGTTTGTTTACTCCTACGCAACCGGTGCCGTTAGCTGTGCTTTTGAGGGCGGCGCGTTTGCGTTGCTTGGGCAACTCGTACCAAGAGCAGCCTCTGGCGGGTTGCCCGCTAACTGGCGGCTGCCGTGGGCCCAGGCGTTGTTGCAGCGATGGCGTACTAGCTCATTGCCGCTGAGCCGGTACGTCGACCACGGCATCCTGGTGGCATTGGTTGCTGCGCTCATAGTGGCAGTACCGGAGCACGGCTGGACGCTGCTGCCAGGACTGGCGGCCACACTGCCGCTTGTGTTGCTGGGCAAGACCCACCACCTGCCCTTGCGAGCCTTGCCCGTGCTGCTCTTGGTCCCCCTTGCTTTCGTGGCGCTCTTTGGAGTGTTCTCCCTGACAGCTAGTGCCATTGCACTTGGGCTAGGTATTGCCGGCGCATTGGCCCTTGGGCAGCGTGCAGCCGTGGGCGCAACACTCGTGGGAGCGCTGTGGCCTGCACTGACCGCTCAAAGCATCCTTCTCGGAGCGTCCCGCCCTGGAGAGGCGCTGCTTTTTGGCATGGCTGCATTAGCCGCTATCGTGTTGCTGCGGCAGTGGTGGCTCTCTTACCACCAACTGCCCGCTGCTGCGCCGCTTCCTGCCGGCAACTGGGTTGCGGTAGTGATTCCCGCGCTTAACGAAGCCGCTGCGGTGGGACAGGTGGTCTCCGGTGTGCCCCGCGCCGCCCTAAGTGCGATGAGGTACAGTGTGCGGGTCATCGTAGTGGACGACGGCTCTACCGATGACACGGGCGCAGTGGCGCGCGCCGCAGGAGCCGATGTGGTGGTGCGCCATGAGGCGCGGCAGGGCGTTGGCGCAGCGCTGCGGACCGGCCTGACCGCGGCGCAGCACATGGGCGCGGGCGCAGTAGTCTATCTGGATGGCGACGGCGAGTACGACCCCGCTGATATGGTTGCGGTGCTGGAGCCGGTATTGCACGGGGAGGCCGACTACGTGCTAGGCTCCCGCTTTCCCGGCGCGAACGGCGTCATGTGCTGGTCTCGCAAATTGGGCAACCGTGCGTTCACGCTGCTGCTCTCCCTGCTAACAGGTAAGCGGTTGCAGGACGGCCAGACAGGATATCGGGCCTTCAGCGCGCGGGCGCTGGCTCAGGCGGAGATCCGCCACGACTATAATTACGCGCAGGTGCTCACGCTGGACCTGCTCCGCAAAGGGATGCGGTTGAGCCAGACTCCCGTGTCCTACCAGGTGCGCTTCCATGGCCGCTCCTTCATCCGCTACCGCGAGTATCTGCGGCGGGTGATCCCCGCGATGGCCCAGGAGCTACTGGAGCCGTGAGCACGACGCTGGCAGGCGCGCGCTCTGGCCTGGTAGGGTTGCTGCAACGCCGCGCCGAATCCCAGGCTACGCAGCGGGGTGAAGTAGGGAGGCTCATGCTTCCCGTTGTGTGTACGGCGCTCCTGCTGGCGGTTGTGCTGGCATGGTGTTACCAGTGGGGCGTGCCCCTGCGGGCCAGCCACGGCGCACGCGTCACGGCGGACGAGCCCTTTTATCTGCTGACTACGGTGAGCCTTTTAGAGGACGGCGACCTAGACCTCCGTAACGACTACGAGTTGAAGCGCTACACCGCGTTCTATGACCATCCCCAGCCGCTGTGGCACCAATCTGCGCCGGACGCGCAGGGACGCATCATCGCCCCGCACAACGTGGGGTTGCCGCTGCTCATCGCGCCGGCCTACGCGCTAGGCGGCGTCGATGCGGCTAAGGGGTTCCTGGGACTTATCGGCGGCCTGACAGTGGCGGGCATGATGCTCCTTGCCTATCGCATCACCGGGAACCTCGGCGCATCCGTTATCTCGGCAGGGCTGTTGGGGCTCAGCGCTCCCCTCTTTGTCTACAGCACGCAGGTCTATCCGGAGATGCCTGCCGCCCTCTGCCTCGTCCTTGCGACGCTTATCCTGGTGCAGCCTCGCTTGGGTTGGCGCGGCGCGTTGCTGCTGCTGCTCGCGTTCAACGGCCTGGCATGGCTCGGCAGCAAGTACCTGCTGGTGGGTGCGGTAGCCGGGCTCATTGCCCTGGCGCGAATGCCGGCCAGTCTGCGCGGGCCGTTCCTCTTGGGCACAGCGGTCACTGGCATGGGCTACGCCTGGTTTCACCTGGCGACTTACGGCGGGTTGACGCCCTACGCGGTGAATGTGCTGTACGCAGGCAAGGATACCCTGGAGCTGGTGGGCAGCCACTTTGCGCTGTGGGAGCGTCTCTACAGGCTGGCAGGGCTGTGGTTCGATGGGGAGTTCGGTGTACTGCGGTGGATGCCAGTCCTGCTGCTCGCGCTGCCGGCCGTGCCGTGGCTCCTCAGACAGCCTCCTCGCGTGCGCTGGACCCTCGCGCTGCTGTTGGTGACGCAAGTGCTGGTTGCCGTCTTCTTTTCATTGACGATGCGCGGCTGGTGGTTCCCCGGCCGCATGCTCATTGTCGTGTTGCCGTTGCTCGCGCCGCTCCTGGCATGGACGCTCTCCCGGGTTCAGGTTTCGGCGCTGTGGATGGGGAGCGCCGCGGTGCTGGGGTTGTACACGCTACTCATTACTCGCGCCCTGTACGAAAAGGCTGCGGCGGAGGATGTGGTGCTCGTAGTGGACCCCTTTGCCCTGGCCTGGGAGCCCTTCCGGCTACTGGCCCAGGCGTATCCCTTCTACACCAGTTACGAGCCCCGCACCTGGATCCTGACCGGGTTCTGGCTTCTCCTGTGCGCAGGAATGATCTACAGTCACCGGTGGTTGCGTGCCAGAGCACAAAGCAGTGCTTAGCCCAAATTTCGCTTACAGCAAGACGGTGTGGCCTCGGTAGTGATCGTGGGCGGAGGGCCGGCAGGATTGGCTGCTGCCTACCGCCTCGCGCAACGCTGGGACGTTGGCTCGTTGCTGCTGGAACGAGCGCCGGTGCTAGGGGGCCTGGCCGCCGGGTTCCGGCACAAAGACTACATCCTGGACTTTGGGCCCCACCGTCTCCATACAGAGCTGGCTCCGGACGTCCTGCGCGACCTCCAACTGCTGCTGGGACAAGACCTTGTTCAGCGCATGCGTCACGGTAAGATTCGAGTCGCGGGCCGCTACGTACCCTATCCGCTGGGGCCGCGTGCTGCCCTTAGTTTGGGGATTCCAAGACTCGCGGCCCTCACCGCTGGCATCGCTCTGGCGAAGGCGCAGGGTAACTCCAGCCCGGCGGGTAGCTACGAAGCGTTGCTGGTGCGCCGCTTGGGCAGACCCCTCTACGACCTCTTCTACGGCCCCTACGCGGAGAAAACCTGGGGCCTCCCGGGCAGTCAGATCGCCGTGGCTCAGGCGGAGCGGCGGGTGAACCAGCGCGGCTTTAGCGATCTGCTCCGGGCCGCTGCGGGCAGGGGCGCGCCAGCGGCATACTATTACCCCCAGGGCGGCTTTGGGCAGATCCCCGCAGCCTACGAGCAGGCGTTGGAAGGTATGGACGGCGTCACCATAGAGCGCGCCGCCTCGGTGCAGGAAATGGAGTGGTCGGATGACCAGGTGGTCGCGGTGCGCTACGAGGCGCGCGGGCTGCAGCAGCAGGCGGCGGCGGGCCACTGTATCTGGAGCGCGCCCCTGCCGGAGTTAGTGCGACGCATGACGCCCACGCCGCCGGATGAGGTGCGGGAGGCCGTGGGCAACCTGCGTTACCGCGCGGTGGTGCTCCTCTACCTGGCGCTCAACAAACCAAACGTGGGTGATGCCGATACCTACTATTTTCCGGAGCCCCAGTTCCCCTTTAACCGGGCGGTGGAGTTCAAGAAGTTCAGCCCTCGCATGAGTCCTGCAGGCAAGACAGTGCTCTGCCTGGACATCCCCTGCAACCCGGATAGCGATATCTTCTCGGCTTCCGATGCCGACCTGCTGCTGTATGTGCTGCCCGCGCTGCAGGAGGCTGGGCTGGTTGCCGCCGATGAGGTGGAGGAGGTGTTCAGCCGCCGTTTTAGCCAGGTCTACCCCATCTACGACCTCACCTATCAGGAGTCAATGCACACAGTGATGGCATGGATGGAGGGCTTCCGGAACCTGTGGCTGGTTGGCCGTCAGGGGCTGTTCCTGCACAACAACACCCACCACTCGCTGTACATGGGTTATCGCGCTGCCGACGCGATCGGGTCGGAGACGCGGGAGGGCTGGGACGAAGCGTTGACTGAGTTCGAGGCGTTTCGGGTGGCGGACTAGCCGAAGATATCGCCCAGCACTACCCAGTAGTAGATCAGGTAGATTCCCGCGGCCAGCAGTAAGACCGCGCCCACGCGGTGAATGTAGGGCAGCAGCGCCTGTAGCCGGCTGGTGAGCGCGCCGCGGAACGCCGCCATGCTGATGGTTACCAGCACTAGCACCAGCCCCATGCCCAGGCCGTAGCTCACGAACTGGGTGAGGCCGTCTACCAGCCCACCGCTGTTTAGCGCCGTTCCCACCACTACCAGGAAGATGGGCAGCGTGCAGCTTAGGGATGAGATCCCGTAAGCAATGCCAAAGAGGAAGACGTTGCCGATGTTTCCGCCCAGCGGCGCGCGGACGCGGCTGGCGGCAAAGATGCCGATATCGTTGTGGGTGAGGAGGAGCCATAACCCCGTGCCCGCCAGCGCGATGCCAATGAGGAGGCCGGCCCAGGGGAAGACCCTGATGAGACCCTGGCCGCCCAGGCTGAGGGCCAAGCCCACGACGCCGAAGAGCAGCACGAAGCCAGCGGAGGCAATCGTGCCCAGGTAGACGGCCCGCAGCAAGCGCAACAGGATGGGCGCTTGCTCAAAGCCGGGGTCCTGTGTGCGCAGGTAGTAGGTGCCGAAGGCCGGGAGCATGAAGAAGCCGCAGGGGTTCACCGAGGCCACCATGCCCGCCCCGAACGCATAACCAAAGGGGAGCAGGCTGGCGACGCCTACCATGAACCCCTCGATGGCAGCAAAAAAGCTCAGAATGTCAGGCATGGCGGTAGGATGGCGTAACTAGCATAGGGTTACTGATACATCGTACCTGATCCCGCGTCTAACCGTCATGATGAGCCTGCCGGCTTCAGGCGAGAAAGTCCCTTCTAGGGGGCTCTTTAATGCTTTTGGAAATGATTTAAGATAAACGTAAGAATCGTGACTAGCAGGCAAGGTTTGATGTGTAGTCTACTGTTAGAGTAGTCTCTGATACACAGGTCTGACACACAGGAAGGTGACTCATGATTGGAAGATATGGCGTAAAAGGACTGTTGTTGGCAGTGACGGTGATAGTGGGGAGCATTGTGGCGTTACAAACGTGGCTACCACCTACGGCGACGCCGGCTTCGGTGCCGCCGAGTTCTACAACGCCTGATTCGGTAAAGCTGGATTCGGTAACGCCGAGTTCGACAACGTCAGATTCGGTCACGTCAGATTCGGTTAAATCTGATTCGGTAACGCCTGATTCGGTCACGCCGGACTCGGTGACGCCGGATAGCAGTACGCCATCAGACTCGTCGGCCGAACAGGCGGCCGCGGTGGACGCCCCAGCGGCGCCGGAGCTGCAGAACATCACTGCGTGGGTGAACTCGGAGCCGTTGAGCATCGCGGAATTGCGGGGCAAAGTGGTCGTGGTGGACTTCTGGACCTTCGGCTGCTACAACTGCGTCAACACCCTGCCCTATCTGCGAGAGTGGCACGACAAGTATGCAGACGATGGCCTAGTCATCGTGGGTGTACATTCGCCGGAATTTAACCACGAGAAGGATCTGGCCAACGTACAGAAGGCGGTGAAAGAGCTGGGCGTGGTATGGCCCGTAGCGATGGATAACGACTTCTCAACCTGGCGCGCTTACGAAAACCGCTACTGGCCGCACCTCTACCTGGCCGACGCGCAGGGCCGCATCCGCTACGACCACATTGGCGAAGGCGGGTACGACACCACGGAGGAGTGGATCCAGCGGCTGCTCAAGGAAGCCAAGGAGCAGGGCTCCTAAGGACACATGACCCCGACCGTACGCTGGGCACGCTCTAGGTTGAGCGTGAGTCAGTTTACAACCCCTCGTCTTGAGCTTGCTAAAGACTGCTTATGGCAGCAGGCCTACCTGCCGCAGGTAGGGGCGGGCCGCTTAGGGGTTCGATAGGGCTTAACATGGCCAGGAATGATCCCTTGCGAGAGACCACCCGGCGCAATGTTAGCGAGGCGGAGGTGTAGATGGACGCTCCGTTGAGCTATCTGGCAGCCTTTGCGACAGGCGTGGCATCTTTTCTGGCACCCTGCACGCTGGCCCTGGTGCCCCTCTACCTCTCATACCTGAGTGGCTTCACGCTTGCAGGGCAGGTGGACAGCGCTAAATCCAAGAACCAGGTGGCCCTGGCGGTCAACACCCTGCTCTTCTCCCTGGGGTTCACCGTGGTTTTTGTAGCCCTGGGAGCCTCCCTGGGCACCCTTTCGGCGGCGGTGGTCACCTTCAGCCCCTGGTTGAACCAGGTGAGCGGGGTATTCATTATCCTCATGGGTCTCATCACCCTAGGGTTGATCCAGACGCCCACCTTTATCCCGTGGTTCAAGCCTCAGCAGGCAACGGGCGTGCGGTTCCGCTGGCTGGCCTCCTTCCTGGTGGGCGCGACCTTTGCCCTGGGGTGGACGCCCTGTGTCGGCCCCATCCTGGGCGCAATCCTCGCCGTTGCCGGCACCAGCGCATCGGCAGGCTACGGAGCGGCCTTGCTGGCCAGCTTCTCCTTTGGCTTGATGGTGCCCTTTGTGGGGGCAGGACTAGTGACCGGCTGGACGAGCCAGTTACTGCGCACCCAGGGCCGCTGGTTGGAGGTCGCGCACCAGGCGGCGGGCGTGCTGCTCATCGCCTTTGGGATATCATTGTTCACCGGCCTGCTCCCCCGTATCTCCAGTGCGCTCGCTTTGGGCACGTAATGACGCAGGGCAGCGGCGAAGCGTCGTGCGCCGGAGAGGAACGCGCTAGAAGTGGGTGAAACGAGCCGCGGCCGTGTGCTGCTGGTAGACGACGGACCGGTGGTAGCCGACGTGCTTGGGCGCTATCTTACGTTTGAAGGCTACGAAGTCGCCAGCGCCAAGGATGGCGGCGAGGCCCTGGCCCTCTTCCGTTCCTGGCAACCAGACCTCCTGGTACTGGACCTGATGCTGCCCGTGATAGACGGCATGGAGGTGTGCCGCATCCTCCGCAAGGAGAGCCAGGTGCCCATAATTATGCTGACTGCCCGGGGAGAGGAGACCGACCGCATCGTTGGCCTGGAGCTGGGCGCCGATGACTATGTAGTCAAGCCCTTCAGCCCGCGAGAGCTTGTAGCGCGCATCAAGGCGGTGCTACGCCGAGCGGTCACCTCACAGACCACCGTTGGGCCCCAGCAAAGCCTCCACTTTGGCGACCTCACTATCGACGCCTCTACTAGGGGAGTACAGACCCAGGTCGGCCCGGTCACCCTTACCGCCAAGGAGTTCGACCTCCTGTACTTTCTCGCCAGCCACCCCGGCCAGGTATTCACCCGTGAACACCTTATGGATGCGGTGTGGGACTACGACTACGCCGGCGATGCCAGCACCGTGACGGTGCACGTGCGCCGTATTCGGGAGAAGATTGAGGCGGACCCGGTGCGGCCCCGCTACCTGAAGACGGTGTGGGGTGTGGGCTACAAGTTTGAGGCGACCCCGTGACCCCCTGGATGCGTTCCACCCTGCTGCCGGGCATTTTTGGGCTCGCCGCGCTCACGCTGGCGGTACTGGCCGGAAGCCTGGCCTTGCTGCAGGCTCCTCTGCAAGACCTGACGCTCCTGGGTCTCTTTCTGCTTGCCTCAGGCGGCGCTGCCCTGACCGTTGGCTACTTGGCGGTCTACCTTGGCGACTTCCCTTTCCTTCACTCCGTGCGGCTGCGTTTGCTAGTAGTGCCGCTGGTGGTGGTGGTGGTGGCCATTGCCAACACCTGGTTCATTGCCCAGCTCATGTTCATCTCCGCACACGACCTCGCCCTGCTGGCACTGGTGCTGCTCTTCTCCCTGGGACTCTCTGCGTTCTTAACCTATCTTTTATCGGAATCGCTGCGGACGTCCATTCAGCGACTGGCGGTAGGCGTGCAGCGGATGATTGGCGGCGATCTTCAGACGCGCGTGGAGGTTGGCGGCAAGAGTGAGCTTAGTGAGCTGGCCGAGGCATTTAACGTGATGGCCGCCCGCATTGAGGACGCCTTCAAGCGCCAGCAAGCCCTTGAGCAGGCGCGACGGGAGATGTTAGTGGCGGTATCCCACGACCTGCGGACGCCCGTAGCGTCCATCCGTGCGATTGTGGAGAGCATCAACGATGGTGTGGTCACAGACCCCGAGACGGTGCGACGCTATCTCCAGACACTAGAGCACGAAGTAGGGGAGTTGAGTGTGCTCATTGACGACCTATTTGAGCTAACTCAGATAGACACGGGCGTTTTGCAACTCCACTTGGAGCGCGCCAGCCTGCACGACCTTATCTCCGATGCGTTGGAGAGCATGAGCGCGCAGGCGCGTCAGAGCGGGCTCTCTCTGCAAGGACACGTAGAGGATGAGACGCTCACCGTGCTGGTGGATGCCAGCCGGGTGCACCGTGTGCTGTTCAACCTGGTGCAGAATGCCATACGCCACACGCCCGCGGATGGAGCAGTCTCTATTCAGGCGAGCGACCAAGGGCAAGAGGTGCAGGTGGATGTGATTGATACGGGCGAGGGTATTGCCCCGGAGGACGCCGAGAAGGTCTTCGAGCGGTTCTACCGCGGGGACAAGGCCCGGACGCAGAAAGCGGCTGGCAGCGGGCTGGGCTTGAGTATTGCTAAGGCCATTGTGGAGGCTCACGGCGGACGCATCTGGGTGAAGAGCGCTCCCGGCCAGGGAGCAACATTCACATTCACGCTACCCAAGCACTAAGCAATCGTAGCCAGCGGCACTTAAGCTTTCGCAGCGCGTTTTCCCCTCTCCTTGTCTCCTAAGGAGAAGGAGAGTAGCCTGGGGGTTAGGAGTCCCACTTTCCCTCTCTTTCCTCATTTTCCAGTTCTCGTAGCGGTCCCAGGTGTGGGTATACCAACGCAGGACACTGCCCTTCCGCTATACTATTTATGGGAATTATATACAATCTTACCCGCGACGAGAGGCGACTACTAAGCCGCCTCTCTGTGTTCTGTAGCCTTATGTTAGCGGCTATGGCTGTCCGCGACCAGGCGGTCTAGCTTCCTCGACATGCTGTCTACCTTCGTGTCGAGCCGCTCGACTTTGCTGTCGAGGGTGTTTACCTTCGTGTCGAGTCGGTGTATCGCCCCTAGGATCTGTTTGACGCCGCGGTCAATATCCTCTGGGATTTCGACCTCTAGCTTAGTCACCCGCTCCTCTAGTGTCGCCACTCTGCCCCTCCCTCTTCGCTTCCTTTAGGTAGTCCCAGTCCTTCTTCGGAGGCCCTTGCATGATTGCTCGTGCAATGTTAGTCGCCGTGTCTGGGATCGGCTCTGGCATGGGCCGTGGTGGTCGGCCTAGTCGCTTCTTCTTCCTAGCCATTACGTGCCCTTCTGTTCTTGTACGGATTAAGTATAATGAGTCTCTGGACGCTTGTCAAGTACGATGTTTTAGTTCACCGCTGCAAGTTTGGCGGCCTGCTTTTGCTCCATCGCTGCAATCCGTCCATCAAGAATCGTGAGTTGGTCGCGAAGGGCCATGATCTCAACCTGCTCCGCGCCTACCGTATCCCTTCTGCCCGTTAGACAGCCGTTCTCCCATACCTTCTCTAGCATGGCCTTGATCGTCAAGTCGCTATCGGAAACAGGCTTGGGAACTGGTGTAGGCCGTGGTGTAGGCCCATATCCCGGAGTGTAGTACTGGTTAGCTTCATACTGCTTGTATTCCGCGAGCAATACATCTGCATTGACCTCGCAGCCCGTCCGATAGGTATCAATGTTCTCGTCGAGCTTTACCGTCTGGCTGTACTGGCTAAAGCTACAGCCCGCTCCTATCACACCTAACGCTACTATGAAAACTAGAACCTTGTGCATAACGAAGCCCCCTTGTGGCAAAGGATTTTCAACTCTACTCGCCACAAGTTTGCTTCCAATCCCGCGTGAGCCTACAAGGGGGCACGAGGCCCTTTGCCAAGATCACGCGTTCTAAACAATTCCTGTGGCGAGCAGGTATGTACTACATTACATGCTCTGTACTCCTTGTCAAGTCTATTGGCTCTAAATCTTCCGCATGATAAAATAGCCGTGACCTACTTAAAGATCACGGCTATCTTAGCTGCCCGGAGAGTTGGCAGAGTGGTTGATTGCGTCCGCTTGAGAAACGGACAGTCAGTGCCTAACGGACACCCACTGACTCATGGGTTCGAATCCCATACTCTCCGCTCATTAATGAGTCTGCTGCCCTACGAAATGCTGGTCCGAGTCTGGGCAAGACTTGAACCAGTCTGATTGTACTTATCGTAACGATAAGTTGTCAAGTCTACAAATGCGCGTCCTTACCTAATCATCACGCTATCAAATCCTGATAACGTAGTTGCTTGCCGTTCATGCTCCGCACTGTCGTAGCCATCTGGTCGGCGGTATCCCTAGGGCGACTGTTGTGGCGTCCTGCAAACTCGCCTACGTATCGGTTGAGGTGCTTGGCGCTCATGCGGTGATACGTCCCGTGATAGCCTCGCTTCAAGGTGGCCCAGAAGGACTCGATGCCGTTAGTGTGCGCTTGTCCATTCACGTATTGACTCACACTATGCTTTACCGACTGATGTCGGAATGGTATCCCTAGATAGCTCCTGTGTTCGTCTGTGTAGACTGTTGCGCCAGGAGCCGCATGGTCACTTATGAAGCCGTGCAGCGTGTGGGCGTCTGTGTGCTCTACCACGGCGGCGCTTACGTTGTTTGTCTCCCGATCCTTCGCTCCCACCACTGCTACCTTGCCCACCGCGCCCCTACCCGCGTGCAGCCGCTTGTTACCATGCTTGTTAGCTTCCTTGCCGCCGATGTAAGTTTCATCAACCTCTACCGGGCCAGCGAACATCGCCGCGTGGTCTGCCCACGTTTCCCTGATGCGATGGGCCAAGTGCCATGCGCTCTTCTGTGTGATGCCCAGGTCACGATGCAGCTTCATGCTTGATGTGCCCTTGAGTCCTGTCATCAGGAGATAAATGGCGATAGCCCAGGTCTGCAAGCCTAGGTTAGATCCCTGCATCAGCGTGCCCACCTTGACCGAGAAGTCCTTGTAGCAATCACGGCAGCGATAGGGCTGTGGTTTCCGCGTCTCGCGCTCCTGCACGTCCACAGAGCCGCAGCGCGGGCAGCAGACGCCGTTGGGCCAGCGCGTTTCAACAAACCACGCTTCCGCGGTTGCGTCGTCGGGGAACATACGCGTAAGCTCAATGAGCGTGATCCCCTTCCGGTAGTGCTTGCCTGGTGCGTTCTGTGCCATAATTCCTCCTGACTTATAGAACTATTTTACCCGAACGCACGGTCTATGTCAAGTGTGATAGAGTAGTTGTAGAACAAACGTAGGAGGACTTCTATGGCTAGATTAGCGGCATGGCACGCAGTAAACTCGGATCGCTATCACGTGTGTAGCAACTGCCATCTGGGGAATAACATCGAGCGAGAGAATCGCAGAGATGGCACAGGGAACAACACGACTATGTGTGATGAGTGCGCTCGCCTTATCCGAGAAGGCGCTTGCTGAACGTCATCTCCCACTCTGGGCCACTTAGTTCACCATCCAAAAACGTCCATGAACGACGGAGGTTTGCTATGGGAAACCCGTGGTCAATGGCGATGCCCAGCGCCTTGAACCCGTCACCGTAAAGCCCAGCAAATCGCACGGTAGGCTCAGGGAAGCTGTGGCCTTCCCCGCCTTCGCACGACTCTGTAGTCCTAATGCCCTGTTTCAGGAACGCGGAAACCACGGGTCTAATGCCTTGGTCAATGACCCCATCTTGTAGTGGGAAGGGTGCTTCGGTAGTCATGCGCGTCTCCTTATTTGGGTAAACAGGATGGTATAATGGGCCGTGGAGCGCCGACCCGTAAGGCTGTAGCGTCTGCCGCAGCCTTGCCTACGCTTACCGCTCAAGCGTAGGCCCTCCTAGCGAGTCGGCGCTCCACTTTACTTGGGATGGTATACTTGCTTTAGAGCCGACCGCACAAACCACAGTGGGCGGACTGTGACACCCGTGCCGGTCGGCTCTCTACCTGTTGTATTATGAGCGGGGCCGGTGAGCAGGGCGCAGCACCACTCCGCTATTCCCGCACTTGGTTGTCGATCCTCCTTGACACCGAACCTGCTCACCGGCCCCTTTGGGTAAGATTGTATATAATTCCCCTATTTATTGAAATTAGTCAGGAGGGCGCAATGATTCACGAGCTACGCATCTATGAGGCCGCTCCCGGCCATCTGCCGGCGCTGAACGAACGCTTTGGCAGCCTAACTTCCAAACTGTTTGCAAAGCATGGCATGTACAACTTTGGCTACTGGACGGAAGAGATAGGCACCACCGGACGCTTGGTGTACATCGTTGGGTATGACAGCCTAGCGGACCGCTACCCTGCATGGGAGGGGTTCCGTACTGATCCTGAGTGGGCGGCATCCAACAAAGAAACGGCTGAGAGAGGCTCACCCATTGTGAACAAGATCAGCAACGTCATCCTCCGTCCTACGGATTACTCGCCCCAGGAGCCAGAGAGTGGCGAGGGCCGAGTCTACGAGCTGCGGAGGTACGACACCGAGACCGGCCACCTTCCCTCCCTAAACCAGCGCTTTGCTAACGTCACCTGCCGTCTCTTTGAGAAGCACGGCATCCACAACATTGGCTACTGGACTGAGGAAGTAGGAGTGAATAATCGTTTGGATTACCTTGTAGCCTACGAGAGTCTGGGCGCGCGGGAAAAAGTCTGGGGAGCGTTCCGCAGCGATCCCGAGTGGGTTGAGGCATCGGCTCAATCACAGCGAGATGGCCGGCCAGTGATCCTCAACATCACCAATACCATCCTGAGGCCGACGGCCTACTCAGCATTACGTTAGGAGGTACGATCCGTGTGGCTGTGGTCGTTTCTTTCTGTGGTTGCCGCGCTGGCAACCTGGGTCATACTTACAGCGAATAATTGGGGCCTGTTGCGGGAAACCGGCATGCGCCCCAGGGCCGCCACCAGCGGCCTGGTGCTGCTGCGGCTGGCGCTTGCGGCAGGACTTTTTGGCAGCGGCTTCATTATTGAGCCTGCCGCCTGGGGGATCTTTAGGGGCGATTATAGCCCGCTCTACAACCAGCTTGCTAACTGGCCCACCGTAGTGCTTTACGGCGGGCTTATCCCCGGCACCGTAGTCACCATTGTGGCGGACCAGGCAAAGACCACCAAGGACCGGTTCATCAACACGGCGCTTGCCGCGGCGGTGGTTCTGGTTATTGTGGACGACGTGCTCACCATCTTCATGGGACGCGTCGGATCGGACTTCCTCTTTTCGGTGGTGAGCGACCTGGTGGGCGGAAGCATTGGCGGCGTAGTGATAGCTTTTGTCCACAGCGAGATCAAGGGCGTTGAGCGGCGCTGGCTGCGGACTGCAGAAGAACCGGCTGCCTAACGGCAACTTGACCCCTGTGGCCCTGACTGCTACGTTGTGGGAGAAAATCGGCTGGACTGACTAGACGCAGAGCGGATGAGAGGAGAATCCAATGGCAGCTATTCAATATAAAACAGTCACCCTGAGTCACGGCGATACTCGCTACATAGATATGGGCTCCGGAGAGCCGGTGGTGCTCATCCACGGCTTTCCCTTCCAGCGGAGCGCCGACGACTGGCTTCCCAACGTTGATGCCCTTGCGGAGAACTTTCATGTCCTTGCGCCGGACTGTGTGGGCTGGGCGCCTAGCGACTTCCTTGACCAGGAGTACTCTTTTGCCTATCTTACCGACTTTGTGCGGGAGTTCCAGGACGCTATGGGCCTGCGCAGTAGTCACATAGTTGGCGCGTCTATGGGCGGTTGGATTGCCGGCCTGCTGGCTTACGAAAGCCCGGAGCGCGTGAAAAAGGTCGTCCAGACCGGGCACAACGGCATTGGCGCACGGCCAAACGCCGGCATGATGAACTGGAAACCTCCCACAGATGAGGCTATCGCGGACTGGCTGCGCGTGGTTGGGGCTGGCGCAGATGTTGATTTGGAAGGACTTGTGGCGGAGCGGATCCAGTCGGCTCATGAGCCTGGCCGCATCGAAGCCTTTGCCAAGCTTGCCCGCCATATGGGGGATGGCGTTACCAGGGAGCGCTACGACCTAATGCGCCGCATGCCACACACAAAAGCGCCCACCCTCTACGCCTGGGGTCGCACCGATGCCTCTTTCCCTGCATCGGAGCAGGCGATGGCTCTGACGCCTGGCGCTCAGCTGACAGTGCTGGAGTGCGGGCATGACGTAGCCGTTCTTAAGCCGCAGGAGTTCAACGAGGCCGCTGTAGCGTTCTTGAGCGAGTAGAGCGGCAATCTGCTGCGTAAGCTGCTTAGTAGGAGGGACAATGGGAAAAGCACAGCTCAACGCATTGCTTCAGGTGTTGCAGCAGCAGCTTGAACTAGGACCAGACGGTGTCGTCGTAGGCTCTTGGAATATACGTTATGATAAGGATATGAGCGCATTTCTTTTTGAGAAGTGCGAGTTTGGTGATTATTGCGAAGAGCGGCCGGCAATTATCGCCCTAGACGGAATGGTCAAGGACCCAGGAGGGCCGTTACTACAGCCCCGCTAACCAGGTTAACAATGGAGCGGTTAGGCACTATTGGCACGCGTTAAGAGAGAACACAGGAGTAGTTGACCATGGTTACAAGTAAGCAGAGTGTAGTGACGCCGGAGCGGTACGCTACTGGAAAACCGTACGCAGAGTATAGGGCATCCTTCACCGAGTATGGCGACAGGTACGACGAAAACTACGCTGCGACGGTAGTAAGCGACGAGGACGCCGCCTACCTCAAGAATCTTATGGCCCAACCAGGCGGTGTGGCTAAAGTTATGGTTATTACCGAGAATTGGTGTCCGGACTGCTACAGGGAAGCCCCCGTAATGGCGCGCATTGCAGAGGCCTGCGGCATGGAGCTGCGGGTGTTTGAGCGGGACCAGCACAAGGACATCATGGCGGAGTTCAAGAAGGATGGAGAGTTTGAGTCCATCCCCGTCTTTGTGTTCTACACCAAAGACCACGAGTACATCACCCACTTCATTGAGCGCTCCAAGTACGCCGAGGAGCACATCAATGAGGCGCGGGCCGGCACTGAGGATATGTCCCAGGAAGAGCGCGCGGCTCACACTGCCCGCTATCGGCAAGAGAACTGGGGCACGTGGCGGCAGGCCACCATTGACCAGCTAAAGGAGATGCTCACCCAGTAGTAGCCGTTCTTTAGAAGCTACACGAGCAAGGGGCCAGCCTATACGGCTGGCCCCTTGCTCGCTTGTAAGCTCTGCGGGACACTGTTGTCAGCAAGAGAGAGATGGTACGCCCGGAGGGACTCGAACCCCCAACCCTCAGATCCGAAGTCTGATGCTCTATCCGTTGAGCTACGGGCGCACGGCGAATAAATTGTAGCAGACTGAACGGCCAGTATGGTGCTCGTTAGAGCAGTAACTTGAGGCTACATGCCGGCTCGGCCAGCACAGAAGGGGTTTACGCCGTACGCGGTGTATGGAAGCAGATGCTACGGGCGAAGGTTGGAGGCAGCAACCGGTCAGGCAACCATTTCTCGTATTGCAGCGTTCAGCTGTTCGCGTTCAAGTGCAGAGTCATGGCTTCCTTGTGTGCCCAAGAGAGGGATTCCTACTACTGGTATAGCGCCATGCTCTGTTTTCCAATACCCCTCCCTGTGCCGTAGCATTAGGTGCGGGTGGCTCTCTGAGGGGTACTGCTTTTCCTCCCAGGAAAGGTTGCTGCCGTAGATGGCGTCAAACTCAAGCACGGTAGGACTGCCGTTGACGAGGATGAGTTTAGGCCTGGCCTTCTCTACCAGGATTTTCCCGACTGATGCGGCGGTAAGACAGCCTATATCGCGTCTTACTACTGTCCTGATTGTGCTTAAAGGCGGCTCAAATCGTCCAAAGGCATAGGGACACAGTTGGGTAAACACTAGGTCCTTCGCAGTGAGCTGAGGCCCCTCTTCTTGTAAGTGTTTGTGTTCCAGGGCGGTAGCAGCAAGTTCTGCCGCTCGCGTGAAAAACCGCGGGTATTGTATGACTGAGCTGGCATTGTTTTGACGACACGCCTGCCACGAACTATCGGGTACATGGTCTTCGAGGTCTTGGCTAGGAAGCTGATGACTTAGCGAGACAACCAATACCCAGCGTCCCGGTTGGATAGCTTCAACATCGCCGTTAAACCATGCAGGCGGTTGACCACGCACCGGCAGGCCCAACTTACTGCTGCCGTGCAATTTATACCGCTTATTGAGTTGGTCAACGTGCCGGTCCCAATCGTAACTGAAGGCTTTATCGTAAAGGGCCCGCAACTCCGTCAGCCACTCTTCTGGCTCTGGTGAGTTCATGGCTCCACTCGTACGTGTTGTGATAAGGGCCGGCATCAGTTGCATTAACCAAGGTTATTCGGCCAAATGCAGCTGATGCCGGCCACTTTATCCGGGACAACTGTTAGCTAGGTGCTAGCAGCCGGTCTTGTCGAGCCAGGCCCGGACGAATCCGGAAGGATTGCGGCCGGTGTGGACACGCTTGTAGTTTTTTACTTCGCAGGCCAAAGCCATGCCGTAGATGGTGCCAACCGTGGGCACGTAAGGCACTACGTCATAGAGGTGGTCTTGGAGCTGGTCCCAGGTGGCTTTGCGCTTCACGGGGTCTAGCTCAACGGCCTGGGCTCCGCACAGCTTATCGATGGTGGCATCACCGTACCGAGTCGTGTTCAGGGGGTTATCAGTCACCAGCTGGCAGAGGTAGTAGACCGGGAACTCTGTGATGGAACCTCCCGCAACGCCCCAGCCGATCTCGAACTTCAACTTCCGCATGGTGGTGGTCCAGGAGCGGTCAGGCGCGACCTCGAGCTCCACGTTGAAGCCAGCTTTCTTCATCAAGTTTTGGACCACTTCGGCTTCTTGGGCATACTGGCCGGTGGTAGTCATCTTGGCGGGGGGGCCACTGCCGTCGTAGCCGGCTTCGGCCAAGAGCTTCTTGGCGGCAGGGATGTCCTGAGCGAACTTCTCAATCGTCTTTGCTTCAGACCAGGCCGCATCGGTAAAGGGGCCGGGTACATAGCCCGAGTGGACGACGCCGCCCTGCAAGGAGATGATCAGGGCTTCCCGGTCGATGGACTTCAGGGTGGCTTGGCGCACCCGCTTATCGTTCCAGGGCGCAGAAGTCGTATCGAACCACACGGCGCCATGGATGGGAGGGAGGATGTCGTAGTAGGTCAGCTTCAGATCACTATCTCGTAGGATCTTCAGCATGTCGGGACGGAAGCCAAAGGTGCCAGGATGGTGCGTTTGTCCGGCCCGCATTGCGGCCAACTCAGCGGCGATATCGCCGAAAGCTACCTTCTTGACCTCATCGAGGTAGGGAAGGGGCTTGCCGTCTGCGCCCGTCTCCCAGTAGTCGGGATTCTTAACGCCGGTGACGCCTTGGCCGGTCTTCCAATCCCGCGCCATATAGGCGCCGGTGCCGACGGCGGTCTTCCGGAAGCCGTCGTCCTGCTCAAAGACCTCTCTGGCTTTCATGAGGTTAGCGCCCGCGCCCAGCTTGTAGACAAAGTCGGGGTCAGGGCGGGTAAGGGTCAGGACGACGGTGTACTTGTCTGGGGTGGTGTAATTGACGTGTTCCCACCAGACGCGCTCGCGTCCTTTTTCCTTCTGGTAGTCGATCATCCAGGCCACGTCGGAGGAGTCGAAGGCTCTGCCGTTGACCGGGGGCATATTGTGCCACTTCACGTTGTCGTGGAGCTTCATGGTCCAGGTGAAGCCGTCAGGGGAGACCTCCCAGGACTTCGCGAGACTGGGGACGATGACGCGGTCGGTGACGAAGCACTTACGCTCCTGGAGCAGGCTGTTGTAGACCTGGAACGCGCCGCCGCTCTCGAGATGGCTGACGGGCGAAGTGGCCCAGACCAGGCTGCCGCCTCGCTTGGGAGGACCGGGGGAGCGCCAGGACTCCTTGCCTTCTTCACACACGACGTCCGAGCTGCCGGCGGTATCTTTCATCACCTGTTCGGCTTTTGCGGCTTCGCCGGTTTCCTTCTTGGTTTCGCCGCTGCCCGTGGTGCTGGTCGTGCTACTGCTACTGCTAGCAGCGGGGACAGGGGTCGCGCTAGGGCTGCTGGTCCCGCTCGTGCTGCTGCTGGTGTCGCTGGTACCACTGGTGCTGCTACTGGTGTCGCTTGTACCACTGGTGCTGCTGCTGGCGCCGCTGCTCGTGGACGCGCCGCTTTCAGCAGGCGCCGCGGGTGTCGCCGCAGTGCAGGCACTTACTAGCAGTGCGCTGATTGACAGGGCTACTAGCCATGCCTTAGTACTCATTGTGGCTACCTCCTTACTGGATGCCGCACGCGTTTGTAGGATGCTAGGACTGTAAGGTCAATACGTTAGGGCCACATGAGTAATGCGTGACTCTATAGTGAGGAAAGAGTGATTTGTGCCGCTCTTACTATTTCTCATGAATCCATCATGCATTACTCATAATTCTGCACTAGCATCTCAATTACAACGTAAACGTAAGGGACAAACGTTGCGGTTTCTTCAGCCGTAGGCTTGCCTGTGGCTTAAGAGTGGCTTGTCCCGAGAACAAGGAGGAACTTGATGCATTTCAAGCCAGTGTTTTATTTAGTACTCGCTTCTATGGTGATCGCGCTAGCCTGCGCGGCCCCCGCCGCGCCCGCACAGCCAGCTGCGCCTAGTAGCAGCGCTGCAACGGCGAAGACGGACGATGCCATGGAGAAGCCCAAGACGGACGACGCTATGGCGAAGACGGACGATGCAATGGCGAAGCCCAAGACGGACGACGCTATGGCGAAGACGGACGATGCAATGGCGAAGCCCAAGACCGGGGGTTCGCTCAGGATTCGGAACACCACGGACATGACAGACTGGAATATGCGGGTAAACGGGCAGAATTCCAACAATGTCAACGGCATCCGACTTGCATACGACAGTCTCTTAAAGCAGAGGGAAACACCTCATCCGAACATTAACTACTTCGACAAGACCATTGAGCCGGAGCTGGCGGAGAGGTGGAATGTTTCAGCCGATGCCAAGACCTTCACGTTCTACCTCCAGAAGGGCGTGAAGTATGCCAACATAGCTCCCGTTAACGGCCGTGAGCTCACCTCTGCGGACGCGAAGTGGAGCTATCACTATACTTCCAGCACCGGTGACTTCTCCGATCTTAAGGCCAGCCAGAACGGGTTCATGTGGGCCGGACTTGAGAGCATCACCACGCCGGACGCCTACACCGTAGTGGTCAAGTTCAAGGATGGGTTTGCGCCGTTCTTAACTTATGCGAGCAGCGCGTTCAACCCCATCTACCCGAAAGAGCTCTTGGAGCTTGAGGGGGATTTTTCCACGAATATTGTGGGTACTGGCCCCTTCCAACACAGTGAGGCGGATACCCAAAAGGGTACCAGAGCGGTATTCACAAAAAGCCCCACCTATAGGAATGCGGACTCAATCTACTTAGACGACATTCGCTACCTGGTGTTGCCGGAGGATGCGACCGCATTTGCGGCATTCCAAACGCGACAGCTAGATGTCATGAACTCATCCAGCGGCCAGGGGATCAAGGACTTGGCAACTCAGAACCCTGAGGCGCTCCGCCAAGATTACCCCGGCACTCCCCGCTACGTGCTGATGAACTATCAGTTTCCTGCCTTCCAAAGTCAGCTAGTGCGTCAGGCCGTCTCCCTGGCCATCGATCGGGATGAATTCATTAAGGTTATGGGCGGCGGAACGTATGGGTTGGCGGGCGCCAACACCTTTGTGGACATCTTCACGCAAGAAGAGGTAAAGGCATTACAGCCCTTTGACCGGGAAAAGGCGAAGAGTCTCCTTACTGAAGCGGGCTACCCGGATGGCTTCACCTTCGCGTTGTTGACAGACTTAGGGACCGATCAAGAGCGCTCCCTTGCGCAGCTATTGCAAGCCCAGCTCAAAACGGTGGGGATTACAGTAGAGTTTGATGTGCGGCCCCGTGCAGAAGTTTCTCGAGACCGGAAGAAGGGCTTGTTTGAGATGCACTGGTTCGGCGAGTACGGTCGCCCAGATGCGGACTACAGCCTGTACGGATACTACTACCCCGACCAGCGCCTTAACTACACGAGTGTGAAAGACGACAAGCTCAAGGGGTACATTGAGGCGCAGCGGCGAGAGGGTGATCCGACGAAGCGTCGGGCGATCATGAAGGAAGCAATCACCTACATCAATAAAGAGGCGTTTGGCATTGCCATTGCCCGGTCTCCGAATGCGTTCTTCTGGCATCCTCACGTGAAGAACTATTCCGCGCACTTGGATCAAGGCTACTCAGCAATCGATGCGTGGATAGACCAATAGCCATTAGGCGCAGCTGAGAGGAGGGTACTCTCCTCGTCAGACCGCTAGAAGAAAGCCGCCGCGAGCCATGCTCGCGGCGGCTTTTGTTGCTGGGGATGTTGCGGAAGCTTGGTGCAGGATGAGCACTCTCTAAGGGAGAATGGGATGGACGGCGGGGTTCGACCCCACGTTCTCCTGGGCACAACCAGGCGCCTTAACCACTCGGCTACGCCCACCGCGCAATAGTGCCAGATCGTGATAATTCTCATGAACTTATCATGCATTACTCATAATTCTGCACTAGCATCTCAAGTACAACGTAAGGGACAAACGTTGCGGTTGCTTTAGCCGCGGCCCTACCTGTGGCTGAAGAGTGGGTTGTCCCCGAGAACAAGGAGGAACTTGATGTATTTCAAGCCAATGTTTTATCTAGTGATCGCTTCTTTGATCGCAGTAGCCTGCGCGGCCCCCGCCGCGCCCGCACAGCCAGCTGCGCCTACGCCTAGTAGCAGCGCTGCAACGGCGAAGACCGAGAGCAGTGACGCAACGGCGAAGCCCAAGGCGGACGACGCAATGGCGAAGCCCAAGACGGACGACGCAATGGCGAAGACGGACGATGCAATGGGGAAGCCGAAGACCGGGGGTACGCTCAGGATTCGGAACACCACGGACATGACAGACTGGAATATGCGGATAAACGGGCAGAATGGCAACAATGTCAACGGCATCCGACTTGCATACGACAGTCTCCTACAGCAAGTGGTAACACCTTATCCGAACATTAACTACTTCGATAAGACCGTTGCGCCGGAGCTGGCGGAGAGGTGGAATGTCTCAGCCGATGCCAAGACCTTTACCTTTTACCTCAAGAAGGACGTGAAGTATGCCAACATAGCTCCCGTTAACGGCCGTGAGCTCACCTCTGCGGACGTGAAGTGGAGCTATCACTATACTTCCAGCAGCGGTGAATTCTCCGATCTTAAGGCCAGCCAGAACGGGTTTATGTGGGCCGGACTTGAGAGCATCACCACGCCGGATGACTACACAGTAGTGATTCAATTCAAAGATGGGTTTGCGCCGTTCTTAACTTATGCGAGCAGCGCGTTCAACCCCATCTACCCGAAAGAGCTCTTGGAGCTTGAGGGGGATTTTTCCACGAATATTGTGGGTACTGGCCCCTTCCAACACAGTGAGGCGGATACCCAAAAGGGTACCAGAGCAGTATTCACAAAAAGCCCCACCTATAGGGATGCGGACTCAATCTACTTAGATGATATTCGCTACCTGGTGTTGCCGGAGGATGCGACCGCATTTGCGGCATTCCAAACGCGACAGCTAGATGTCATGAACTCGTCCAGCGGCCAGGGGATCAAGGACTTGGCAAGTCAGAACCCTGAGGCGCTCCGCCACGATTTCCCCGGCACCCCCCGCTACGTGCTGATGAACTATCAGTTTGAGCCCTTCCAAAGTCAGCTGGTGCGTAAGGCCATCTCCTTGGCCATCGATCGGGATGAATTCATTAAGGTTATAGGTGGCGGAACGTATGGGTTGGCGGGCGCCAACACCTTTGTGGACATCTTTACGCAAGAAGAGGTAAAGGCATTACAGCCTTTTGACCGGGAAAAGGCGAAGCAACTCCTTACCGAAGCTGGCTATCCAAATGGCTTCACATACGCGTTGTTGACAGACTTAGGGACCGATCAAGAGCGCTCCCTTGCGCAGCTATTGCAAGCCCAGCTCAAAACGGTGGGGATTACAGTAGAGTTTGATGTGCGGCCCCGTGCAGAAGTTTCTCGAGACCGGAAGAAGGGCTTGTTTGAGATGCACTGGTTTGGAGAGTACCCACGCCCAGATGCGGACTACAGCCTGTACGGATACTACTACCCCGACCAGCGTCTTAACTACACGAGTGTGAAAGACGAGAAGCTCAGGGGGTACATTGAGGCGCAGCGACGAGAGGGTGATCCGACGAAGCGTCTGGCGATCATGAAGGAAGCAATCACCTACATCAATAAAGAGGCGTTTGGCATTGCCATTGCCCGGTCTCCCAATGCGTTCTTCTGGCATCCTTACGTGAAGAACTATACCGCGCACCTGGATCAAGGCTACTCAACGATCCATGCATGGATAGACAAATAGCCATTAGGCGCAGCTGAGAGGAGGGTACTCTCCTCGTCAGACCGCTAGAAGAAAGCCGCCGCGAGCCATGCTCGCGGCGGCTTTCTATTGCTGGGGATGTTGGGGAAGCTTGGTGCAAGAGGAGCACTCTCTAGGGGAGAATGGGGTGGACGGTGGGGTTCGAACCCACGTTCTCCTGGGCCACAACCAGGCGCCTTAACCACTCGGCTACGCCCACCGCGCAATGGTGCCCGCTAGAAGCGGGCGCACAGGTATTGTATCAGCTTGGCAGCACGGCTACAAGAAGCGCGAGCAGCGGTCGGCATCGTGCCACAACCATGGATTGCAGCTTACGGAGCGTAGCGTTGCCGGCGCATACAGGAGGTAGCAGTCAGGTACAGTAGCGCGCGGCTTGCTGCTGCATACGACAACGAGGCAGAGCGGAAGTCGGATTAGTGGAGGTCGTGTGGCGGCGCGGCGTGTGGCGGCGCAGCGTGTTCAGGGGAACTAGGGAGGTTGCTGAAACCCAAAGTCCAGCAGACGGATGGCGTCGGTAATGGACTGGGTGCTGCCTAATGCAACGGCCAGCAGGCGCGTGTCTTTGCGCACCGCAGATCCGACGATGGTCTGGCCAGCGCGGCGGGTGTAGCCAATCTTCACACCATCTGCTCCAGCGTACGTGTTGATCAGTGAGTTGCGGTTGTATATGCCGTAGGGTTGCAGCAGTCCCTGCGCGCTCCATGAGTAGGTCCCCACGATCTCCCGGAAGGTAGCGTTCTCCATGGCGACGCGGGTTAGCAAGGCGAGGTCGTAGGCGCTGCTGTAGTGGTTGCCGCGACGGGAATCCAAGCCATGAGAGTTGGCGAAGTGGGTGTTCTTCATCCCCAGCCCGTCTGCGCGCTCGTTCATCTTGCCCACAAAGGCGCTCTCGGCGCCGCCTACATGGATAGCTAATGCCAGCGCGGCGTCGTTACCAGAAGAGAGCATCATGCCATAGAGCAGGTCTCGCACCGTAAGCTGCTCGCCGGGGACAACGCCCATAACCGTGCTGTAGCGAGACAGCCTGCTTATGGCATCGTCTACCGTGACGACTTCATCGAGGCGAGCCTGCTCCAGCACTAAGAGCGCAGTCATGATCTTGGTAAGGCTTGCGACAGGACGCCGCTGATGGGCCTGATGCTCTGCTAGCACGGCGCCCGTTGCCGCGTCCACCACTATGTAGGCCTTCGCGACCACGCCTGGTAGCTTGGGCGCTTCCGGCGGTGCAGGCGTAGGGTCGGGCTCCTGGTAGTCCGGCACGAGGATGGGGTCCTCGCCCTCCTCAATGTAGGCCTCCGCGGCCACGTCCAGTATCGCGGGCGCGTCCGGTGGTTCAGGCGCAGGGTCCGGCTCCTGGTAGTCCGGCGCGAGGATGGGGCCTGCGCCGCCCTCTGTGACTTCAGGAGGATTGCTCAGCGCCGTGGCGGCAAGAGGAGCCGCAGGAGCAGCCGCAACGCTTGGGGCCGGCTCGTCAGAAGGGCCGCTGAAGATGAGCAGCGCCGCCAGCGCGAAGATGCCGGCACACCCTAGGAAGAACCAACCCTTTGCCACGGATGCTTCTCCCAAGGGCTTGTGGCGTTAGTGTGCCCTGCCGGATTCAGCCTTGGCGGCCTTCAGTTGGTCGATGACCGCGGGAACCAGCGTCTTGTAGTCACCGATGATGCCGAAGTCGCAGCTCTTGAAGATGGGCGCTTCAGGGTCGTTGTTGATAGCGACGATGTGCTCGGACTTCTGAACGCCGATTAAGTGATTCAACGCTCCTGAAATACCTGAAGTGATGTAGAAGCGGGGGGCAACTGACCGTCCGGTGAGGCCCACCTGCAACGGCCCTGGCAGCTGCCCATTGGCTACTACTCGTAGGGTGGTAGCGATGCTGCCGTCTATAAGCTGCGCCAGCTCCTGGAAGAGCGGCAGGTCGTCGGGGAGGGACACGCCGTTGCCCACACCCACCAGCGTCTCGGCCTCTTCCAGGGCGAGGCCCTCATCGCCGGGAAGGCGCTCAAGGCCCAGGTGGCGCATGTGGTTCTCTTGCCACTGGCCCAGGGACAGCGCTTCGATAGCGGCTGTTCGCCCTGAGGCCGGAGCCAGGCGGTCCAGGACGCCCGGGCGTACGGTGCACATAGCCGGTGTGGTGCGCGTAAGGATGGGAGCCACGATGTTGCCGCCGAACGCGGGCTTAAGCTGCACCAGCCGCCCCTGGTCATCGATCTCCAGGCCAATGCAGTCGCCAGTGAGGCCCAGGCCCAAGCGAGCGGCTACTCTGGGGGCCAGGTCCCGCCCGTTGATGCTGGCGGGGAAGAGCACGGCGTACGGCTTATGGCTGGTAATGGCCTCTGCCAGTACCTGTGTATACCGCTGGCTGTGGTAGTGGTCCAGATCGGGATGGTCTGCTACGTAGACCCGGTCTGCTCCGTAGCTAGCCAGGACTTCCGTCTGGGCCCTAACGTTGTTGCCAATGAGGACGGCGGCTACTTCGCTGTTCAGCCGTTGCGCCAGCTCCGCCGCTTTGCTCAATAGCTCATAGGTCACGCCGCGTATCTGTCCTTGGGCTAGTTCAGGGACCACCCATACGGCTTGTGCCGTGCCCAGTGCGGCAGCAGAAGCGCGTGGCGGCAGCGATGCGATGGAGCGTTGCCAGGGAGTGTAGAGGCCTTCTTTGAGGAGATAGTCCACCATTTGACCGGCGGCTTGCTCTGGGTTAGCGCCACTGACGACCTGCTGGCGCCGGTCAATGTGCATCTCTCGGATCTCTGAGACGGAAGTGGGCGAGCCGGCTAGACCTACCTCTTCCGGCGAGAGGCCAAGATCGGCAGCAGTCCAGACCTCTACTTCCTGGGCCATAGCGGCTTCAACTTCCGCGGCGCTGGGACGGATGGAGAGGATGAGGAACTCGCCTGCAGTGAAGAGACAGGGCAGATCAAGCGCCCACTTGTCCCAACCCTCCTCTATCTCCCGGGTCACGAGCATCTTGCCGCCTTCGGGCTCATACTCCACTATTCGGGCGTTGGTTGCGTGCGGTATACCTAGGAGTTCGGCAACTTCCGGTCCTACCTGGCCCGTCTCGGAGTCGTTGGTGAAGCGGCCGCAGATGATCACGTCGTAGTCCAGCTTCTTGATAGCGGCTGCCAGCGTTCGGGCGGTGGCAAGGGTGTCCGATCCGGCAAAGGCGCGGTCATTGAGGTGGATGGCGCGGTCGCCGCCGGTGGCCATCGCCTCGGCCAGCACCGATTTCGCCTGAGGAGGGCCCATGGTGATAAAGGTAACGGTTCCACCGTGAGCTTCCTTCAAGCGTATGGCTTGGGTGATGGCACGACGATCCAGGGAGTTGATCTGGAGCATGACACCTTCTCGCACAATGGTGCGGGTTTCGGAGTCGAACTTGATCTGGGCCACGTTGGGCACTTGCTTGATGCAAACGACGATGTTCATGGGGTTACCTAACGCTTTCTACGATGAGGTTGTTATTTGACATGAGTATACACGGCGCGTGTGCACACTGAGAATAGCGGATGACCGGCGGAAGGTGGTGGGGCTACTTGGGCGGGCGGAAGCGGACACGCACTAGGCCGCGCAGGTCTTCTATGGCAGTGCGGAGGATGTTCACACGGGTGTCCGGGTCTTCTACCCAGCGGACAGGCATCTCCTTGATCGCGTAGCCGCGCTGTTGAGCCAGGAGCAGGAGTTCAGTGTCAAAGAACCACTCGTTGTTCACCACCAAGGGCACTAGATCCTGCACGGCCGGGCGGCTGATGGCTTTGAAGCCGCATTGGGCATCGATAACTTTGGAGCCGTGGCTCAGGCGAACGATGAGGTTGTACGTGCGGGAGATGAACTCACGCTTGGCAGAGCGGCTGGTCTGGGACTCCGGCATGAGCCGGGAACCGGTAGCAACGTCATAGCCATTGATGATGGCTTGCACCAGCAAAGGGTAGGCCTCTAACCCCGTAGAGAGGTCCACGTCCATGTAGCTCAGGATGTCGGCGTCGCTCTCCAGCCAGGCCCGCTTGAGGGCTCTGCCGCGGCCCTTCTGGTCGAGGTGGACGTAGCCGACCTCTTCGGGGTAGGTCTGGGCTAGCTGCTGAGCCACTTCCAGCGTGTGGTCGGTGGAGGCGTTGTTTGCGACGACGATGCGCCACCGGTGCGGCTGGAGGTTAGCGGAGAGAAAGGCGCGCAGCTGCTCAATGCTTCCCGCCAGCACGTGCGCCTCGTTGTACACAGGGATGACCACATCCACACGTTGGGGCTTAATGAGGCCGGCAGCGGTCTCCACAGTGGTTACCGTATGGGGCAACCGCCCAGCGGGTCGGTCTGAAGAAGGCGATCCGCTTGGCGTCGTCATGGGGTAGAAGAACGGGCGTTAGGCTAGTGCCAGAAGGCGCGCTGGCCTGTGAGTACCATGGGGATGCCAGCGGCGTTTGCGGCGGCTGTGGACGCGCCGTCGTTAATTGAGCCGCCTTGCTGCACTACCGCAGCGATGCCATAGCTGGCCGCAAGCTCTACTGAGTCCTGGAAGGGGAAGAAGCTGTCCGAGGCCAGGACAGCGCCCTTGGCCCGCTCTCCCGCCTGCTGCAGCGCGAGCTTGGCCGCACCCACGCGGCTCACCTGCCCGCTACCGATGCCCAGCGTGACCTTCTCCGTGCCGTTCCAGATGAGGATAGTGTTGGAACGAATGCGTCGCAGCAGCGACCATGCTTCTTGCATGGCCTCCATCTGCTCAGGCGTGGGCGCTACCTCTGTGACCACCTTCCAGTCCGTGGTCTGGATGGGCAGCGCGTCTGCCTCTTGAAAGAGCAGCCCGCCTGGGATCTGCTTCAGGTTTCGATAGCCAGCGGGAAGCCGCTGAATGGCTGGCACCGAGTAGAGAATGGTGCGCCGGCGGGTCTTTTCTAGGATCTCCTTGGCCTCCGGTTCGATGCCTGGTGCGACTATAGCGTCAATGTTGGATGCTTCGTCCTCTTTGAACGCGGCCACCACCTGGGCGGTATCTACGTCCAGCATCCTGTTGAGGCCGATGATCCCGCCGAATGCAGAGGTAGCGTCTGCATGGATGGCCTTCCGCAGCGCCTCGGCCGGCGTTGCGCCAAAGGCGAAGCCGCTGGGTGTAGCGTGCTTAATCACCACCGCAGCAGCGCGGTCGGGATGGTCTCGCACCGTCTCCAATGCCGCAGAGAGGTCGTAGAAGTTGCAGAGGGAGGGCTGCTGCCCCATGAGCCGCTCGCCGACCACCAGGCTGCTGAACCCAATCAGCGGCTCCTGGTAGAGCGCACCCTCCTGGTGGGGGTTCTCGCCGTAGCGGAGCGTTTGTTTGCGCTGGTATGCCAAGGTGAGCTCCTCGGGGAACGGGTCGTCTTCGCCACGCAGGTAGCCGGCGATGACCGTATCGTAGTAGGCCACATGCTGGAAGGCCTTAGCCGCAAGACGGCGACGGAACGCGCGGTTGTCATCGTTCTCGCCCTGCTTCAGCGAATCGAGCACCGGCTCGTAGTCCTGGGGATCTGTGACTACCCACACGCTGGTGTGGTTCTTGGCAGCCGCGCGCAGCATTGTCGGCCCGCCGATGTCGATGTTCTCCAGCGCCTCGGATAGCGCAACGCCGGATTGTGCAATGGTAGCCACGAAGGGATAGAGGTTGCCCACCACCATGTCTACGGGGCCAAAGCCGTGCTGCTGCAGTTGGGCCATGTCCTGCGGGACGTCTCTGCGGGCCAGAATGCCGCCGTGGACCGCAGGATGCAGGGTCTTGACGCGGCCGTCCATCATCTCTGGGAAGCCGGTGAGGTCTTCTACCGCGCGCACCGGGATGCGGGCGTCCTCTAAGGCTTTCTTGGTGCCGCCAGTACTGAAAAGCTCAACGCCCAGCGCAGTAAGGCCGGCGGCCAACTCCTGGAGTTGGGTCTTGTCGTAGACACTCAGTATTGCCCGCATGGCATGCTCCTAGTCACGTTGTGGGTTAACTCACCCGATTCTTGCGGGCGAGCAGATTAAGAGCCGAAAGTTCAGATTGTGTTGATAGGTGGCCTGTGAAGGCAGGGGTGGCGAACTACTTGAGGCGGTCGCCGGCTGCGCCGCTCTGCCGGTCCAGGTCCAGCGCCCATCCGGACTCCAACGCAAGCTTGTCTAGCTCCAGCTGTACCGGCACGGGATAGTTGCCGCTCAGACAGGCGGTGCAGAGGACGCTGTCTGGCAAATTGATGGCCCATTCCAGGCCGGCAAGGCTTAGGTAGCCGAGAGAGTCGGCGCCCACGATGTCCCGGATTGCAGCTATGCTGTGCTGCGCAGCGATAAGCTCGCTCTTCGTCGCCATGTCTACTCCGAAGAAGCAGGGGTTCTGAATGGGCGGGGAACAGATACGCAGGTGCACTTCTTTTGCGCCGGCGCGCCGTAGCAGGCCCACGACGCGAGGGGTGGTAGTGCCCCGAACAATACTATCGTCCACCACTATCACGCGTTTCCCTTGCAGCACTTCTGGCAGCGGGTTGAACTTAAGCTGCACGCCTAGGGAGCGGATGCGCTGGTCGGGCTGAATGAAGGTGCGGCCCACGTAGCGGTTCTTGATGAGCCCTTCACTGTAGGGAATGCCGGAGGCTTTAGCGTAGCCGATTGCGGCAGGGATGGCGGAGTCCGGCGTGCCGATGACGAGATCGGCCTCCACAGGATGCTCCTCTGACAGGCGTTCGCCCATGCGTTCGCGGGAGAGATAAGTCAGCCGTCCGTTCAGGACGCTGTCCGGTCGGGCGAAGTAGATGTGCTCAAAGATGCAGAAGGCCTGGCGCGGCGATTCCTCAACTTGATGGCTGGTGACGCCGGCGCTATCAAGGACCACCATCTCGCCGGGATCGACGTCCCGGATGTATTGTGCGCCCAGATGGTCCAACGCGCAGGTTTCGGAGGCCACTACCCAACTGCTGTTGAGCTTGCCGAGACAGAGGGGACGGATGCCCATGGGGTCTCTCACGGCGATGACGCTGTCCTTGGTTAGGAGGGTCAAACAATATGCGCCGCTAAATCGGCGCAATGCGTGCCTAATCTTCTCTACCCAGGTGTCTCCCGGCGCGTGGGCAATCGCAACGGCAATGACCTCGGAGTCGGTGGAAGATGAGAAAGTCTTGCCCTGCTCACGCAGCTCTACCTGCAGGTCCTCGGCATTGACCACGTTGCCGTTGTGAGAGAGGGCAATTTGGCCCAACTCACCCTCAGCAATGAAGGGCTGTGCGTTGCGGGGATGGGTGGAGCCGGTAGTGGAGTAGCGGGTGTGGCCTATAGCCATGTCGCCGCGGAGGGCAATGAGGTCTGCCTCTTCGAAGGCGTGGGTGACGAGTCCCATGCCGGTGTGGACGTTAATCTTATCTTTGGAAGCGGAGGCTATGCCGGCGCTCTCCTGTCCCCGGTGCTGTAGCGCATAGAGACCGAAGAAGGTCAGCCTGGCGACATCTTCGCCTGGGGCGTAGATACCGAAGATTCCGCAAGCCTCGTGAAGCTGATCTTGCGCTGCGGACTCATCTTGGGGGGCCCGGTGCATTTGGGGCGTGAGAGACTCCTCTGCTGCTGGGCAAACCTAACGGTGAGAACTAGGCAAACTGATTATAGCAAAAAGAGAGACAGAAACCTAGACTTTTTACAGGCCATTTGGCTCGGGCGTGTCCTCTCCCCAACATTTCTTGCGGAAACACGTCGCTAACGTGGAAGAACGGGCTAAGGCAGCTCTCATACCAGAAGATGCCGCTGCGGGTCGCGGGACATGCGCGGCAGTTATTTGAGTGTCTTGAAGGCGGAGCGGCCGGCATAGCGGGCTTTTTCGCCCAGCTCCGCTTCAATGCGCAGGAGCTGGTTGTACTTAGCCACCCGCTCGCTGCGGGCGGGCGCGCCCGTCTTGATCTGGCCGCAGCCGGTCGCCACCGCCAGGTCCGCAATGGTGGTGTCCTCGGTTTCGCCGGAGCGATGGCTGATGACACTCGTCCAGCCGGCCTGCTTGGCCATCTCCATTGCCTCTAGGGTTTCGGTAAGGGAGCCAATCTGGTTGAGCTTGATAAGCACCGAGTTGACCGCCTGCTCGTCGATGGCGCGCTGGATGCGCGTTGTATTGGTGACCAGAAGGTCGTCGCCAACAAGCTGCACCCGGTCGCCCAGCCGGGCGGTCAGGAGCTTCCAGCCGTCCCAGTCGTCCTCGGACATGCCGTCCTCAATGCTGACGATGGGGTACTGGTCCGCCAGGCTAGCCAGGAAGTCCACCATCTCCTGCGAGGTGAGGCTGCGCCCCTCCTTCTTCAGGTGGTACTGGCCATTTTCGTAGAACTCGGTGGCGGCAAGGTCCAGGGCAAGGTAGCAGTCCGACCCCGCCGTGTAGCCCGCGGCCTGGATAGCCTCCGCCACCAGCGCAAGGGCTTCCTGGTTGGACGATAGCGAGGGGGCAAAGCCGCCTTCATCCCCTACGGTTGGGCTTTGACCTCTAGCCTGCACCAGTTTCTTCAACGCTTGATATATCTCTGCGCCCATGCGGAGGGCATCCGAGAAGTTGGCGGCGCCCACGGGCATGACCATGAACTCCTGGAAGTCCGTAGAGTTCTCTGCATGACGGCCGCCGTTGAGGATGTTCATCATAGGCACTGGCAGGACGTTGGCTTGGTCGCCGCCCACTGAACGAAAGAGCGATTGCTTGCGGGAGGCGGCCACGGCGTGGGCCACCGCGAGGGAGACGCCCAGGATTGCGTTTGCGCCGAGCTTGCCCTTGTTGGGCGTGCCGTCCGCCGCGATGAGCTTGCGGTCCACCGCCGTCTGCTCCTCGGCGTCCATGCCCTTCACTGCGGGCAAGAGCGCCTCTCGCACGTTGGCAACGGCCCTTGAGACGCCCGTGCCGCCAAAGCGGCTCTTATCGCCATCCCGCAGCTCTACGGCCTCGTGCGCGCCGGTGCTGGCGCCGGAGGGGACTGCCGCTCGGCCGCGGGAGCCATCGGAGAGCGTGGCCTCGACCTCTACGGTAGGGTTGCCCCGGGAGTCCAGGATTTGCCGTGCCTTCAAGTCTTGGATGGTGATCATAGTCGTGGGAGTCTCCTAGGATGAATGTGTTTGTGCGGCAGCCAGTGCCCGCTCAACCGCCTCTTGCGGGCTGGCGACCCTGATAACCCCGGTGTCCTGCTGACCCTCCAGGCCTATCTCCCAGGTGTTGAGCCCGATGATGGGTGTGCCAAAGGCGAGAGCGAAAGCCATCTCGGAGAGGGTGCCGTAGCTTCCGTCGATAGCGATAACTGCGTGAGCCGACCGTGCCACCAGCGCGTTCCGGGCGTGGCCCATGCCCGTGGGCAGCGCAAACTCGACATAGGAGTTGGCATCCGAGCGTTCTGAGCCGGGCAGGAGCCCAATGGTGTGCCCGCCGGCCTGGCGAGCGCCCTTACAGACGGCTTCCATGACGCCGGTGAGCCCGCCGCAGACGACCACCGCGCCCTGCTCGGCCAGCCGCCTGCCTACCTCTTCGGCCGCGGCGGCAACTTCCGGTGGGCAGGAGCTGCCCCCAATGACTGCGATGAGTAGCCGTTGTTCCATAAAGACGCCTCAGCATACACTCCTACGGCGATCTGCTGTCAAGCGTGCGGCAGGCAGACAGGTGCAGCGTGGGAGATGGCCAATAGCGGTTTCTGCTTGACGCTGTTTCAGGGGGGCAGGTAGACTTGGGTTCTGCGATCCCGGGCGATTAGCTCAGTTGGTTAGAGCGTCTGTTTTACACACAGAAGGTCAGAGGTTCGAGCCCTCTATCGCCCACCACTTCCGCCCAGTTGTACTGTAGTAAGAACTGGGCCGCAGCAGTCGCTCTTCTCCCGGTGGAGTCCATTGTCGAGGAATCAGTGAAGCCGTGCAGGAAGGATACAGACCTAAGCGGACGACCTTTTCGACTGGACGCGTAGCGTCGAGAAAAGATCACTTGAGAGGATGCCTCAATTAGTGGGTCAATAGAATGACCGCCTCGTAAGGCACCCCATTCCTTGATAGAACATCCTTTATCTGGCTTTCGGTGTTGCCCTCGTGTTCTGTGCGCACTTCTATGGTCAAGCGGTTCTTGTGGCGGTCAACCGATACGACACCCGTAGCAGGAATCCCCCGTATGTCATCCTTGATCGATTCATACCATTCAGTTAATTGCGTCCACGTGTATAGCCCTTTGAGTGCCCGCACCTCCTGGATGCCCTCAAAGGACTCGCTGCCGAACTGAGTGAGTACGAGCTCTTCAGCCTTTTCTTGTGACGGTTCCAGCAGGTAGACGTAGGCGATGCCAGAGTCTACGTAAAGGCCCCCGAACCCAGGGGTAGAAAGTCCCGTAGCCGGATCGATGACCTCAGATGGGATGCACTCGAATACTGGGGGCATTATTAGCGGATAGGCGCGGGGCCTCACTGTAAAGATGACTGCGTCTAGCGGGACGCCCAGAGAAGTCAAGCGCTTCTGCAATTCCTCGCGCACCATGTCTCGGTCGCTCTCGCAGGCTACGCCGACTTCGATACGATTCTTCCCTTCATCCAGGTCTGTCAGTGTCACCTCTGGCAAACCGAATATATCAGTGTCTTGGCCCAACTGGTCGTACCATTTCTGGAGTTGCAGGAGAGTGTACTGCGCTTGGATAGGTACAGGCGAAGCTGGTAACGTCGCCTCCTCTGAAATTGGAGACGATTCAGGACTGGGCGCAGGAGATACTGAGGAATGCGACTCCAGCGTTGGCGTTGCAGGAGCAGCATTAGGAGGGGAGCCGCATACCATGAACGAACCCGTGATGCCGGCCGCCAACATCCCTATCAATAGCAACCATTTCATCCGAGATTCACCCACCAAAGGGGCTCCCCCTCCCTGTCCTGCGAAGATCCTCAATTTGCTTGGTTGTTACATCGTTGCTCAGCAATCAAATGACGGGTCGCCAGCATCTCAGGTAACAGACATCCCCAGATCCAGGTATACAGCACCGATCGGACTGAAATGAAACGAGTCCACTCCGCCCCAGAGTATACAGGAGTTATGCAGTTGGAGAGTTCACCCCCACCCAACTAGGCTCCCTATAGCTGGATCTCCCAACGAAAAGTTCGCAATTCGGTACGTGTAGGCCCACCGTTTTCGGCCTTGGTGTACTGTAGACAGTACCTGTCAGGTCAGCCGAACCAGTTTTTGTTGCTTATGCTGTAGGCAAGATCAGACCCGATAGAGCCAA
Source organism: Dehalococcoidia bacterium (assembly GCA_965220215.1). Taxonomy (GTDB): domain Bacteria; phylum Chloroflexota; class Dehalococcoidia; order SHYD01; family SHYD01; genus CBDDEI01. The sequence goes on along the minus strand of OZ244809.1, from coordinate 955,228 downwards.
CTACTCGCCGTCCGGGCTCCTGTGGGGGAGAGACAGGCATTGTACCCTGACCGTGCAGTCCACCAACCTGGAGAAAATCGAGAACCTCTACTTTGAGGTTCGTTCTTGATCTGTAATCGAACACTGGTCCCAGCCCGGCGACGGCGGGGTCTGCGCTCCTTGTTCCGACATCTCTTTCTTAAGCATCTGGCAGCCGACTGCCACTGCCACCACGGAAAGGCGGCTGGCTAAAGATGCGCCGCACCATCGGCTCAAAGAACTCTAGGGGCAGGGATTCATAGTCCGGGTCGAAAGATGACTGGTCCCACCGGTGGCAAAACTCCACAGTGTCCTGATACCACGGATGGTCGCGGTAGGTGTCCCGGGCATTGCGGTCACCGCCCGTATGGTGGGCGTAGTAGTAGCTCTGAAACAGGCCGTGATGGAGCACTATCCAGTACGTTCGCTCGGAGACATAGGGGCGAAGCACCGCTGCGGCCAGCTCGCTATGGTTAAATGGCGACAGCAGGTCCCCGATGTCGTGCAGCAGGGCCGCTACTACAAGCTCTTCGTCGGCTCTGTCTCGGTAGGCGCGGCTGGCGCATTGCAGCGAATGCTCCAGACGATCAATCTTATATCCGGACAGCGACCCGGCCAGGTCACGAAGCATCGTCAACACACGGTCGGCCGTTCCTTTAGAAAACTCAGCCTCCAGGCGATCCAGCAGCTCGTAGTCCTCCGCGTGCCTTCGGCCATGCTGGTGAAGGTTACCACCTCCGTGTTGTCCGACATCGTATACCTCCGCGCTGCAATAAATGTAGGATTGAGGGATGTAGAGTAGGGTTTAATTCTACCATCCCGGTGTTCAACCCGGGGATTATCAGGAGGCGTTCCGATGACTGACCTCAAAAGGCGGGACGGGCGCATCGCCTTCATCACAGGTGGAGGCCGGGGCATCGGGAGGGCCATCGCGCAGGCCTACGCCGCCGCTGGCGATCGCCTCGATGATAGTGTTCAGCCTGTTCGTGCAGATGTCCGAGGGCGCAACCTTCTCGGTGGTGCCGTTCATCAACCGCGGCGCGCTCGGCTCGGTGTCCGGCATCGTCGGCGCGGGCGGCAACACCGGCGCCGACGCGTTCGGTTTCCTGTTCAGGACCGAGTCGTTATCGGCGCATGACGCGTTCATGGCGATCACGGTGGCTGTGCTCACAGCCTCGGTCCTGGTGTTCGCCGTGAGATTCGCCCGGCCCGGCCGGCCGCGCGGCGGAGGCGTCAGGCACGGCTGACCCCCACCGAGTACGCGCTGCTCCACCGGCTTTCGGCGGCTGCCGGACGGGTGTTGACCCACGATCGGCTGCTGCAAGGGGTCTGGGGAGCGGAGACACATGAACTATTCCGACGGTTGCACCACCAATTCCCATCACCGACTGTATGGGCGCGGTCAGGTTGGGGGGATGGACAACATCGACAGATTCAACGGCTAACTAAGGGTAGAGCTGTTAGACATAGAGTTCCTTGCACACTTGTGGACGTGAGGGTGCTGACCAGGCAATACCGGCAGACTCACAACCGCATCACCCCCTCGGCTCCCTACGCTACAGGCTATCAGCGCCGAAAACCGTCCTGCCCGCAGACCTAGTCCCTATGCTTGCCGCTGTTACACAGCAGGTGGTATAACTGTCGGGGCAGATCGCAGCTCTGTGAGTGTATAAACAGGCCCGTTCAATCCCCGACACTTGAGACGATCAATTACAATTTGACGCCGACAATCAATTACGGTAGCGGGGAGTTTGAAAGTGGCCTATTGCACTAACTGTGGCGGTGAAATCTCCCAAGGTGATTCATACTGCCAACATTGTGGAACTTCTTTAGCTAACGCTTCTGTAAACATCGATCCTATCGCTCAACCCACGCAAAAGGGCGACGGCTCCAGAATGACGTTTATAGGATGTCTTGGGCTTATTCTTAAGCTTATTGGCCTTTTTCTTATACTATGCATGCTATTGTTTATCGTAGCCTTTATAAGCTATCTAGGTGACAATGATAATTCCACTGAGGAGATAGTATCCGACGAAACGAATAGGGTCGGCACGACTGCTGGGTTACCCAGCCGTACCCCCACCGCAGCCCCGGCGCTTGCTCCTATTTCCACTACTACACCGAGACCAACTCCTATCTCCACCGCAACCTCGACTCCAACTCCCATCCCCACCGCAACCTCGACTCCGACTCCATTGCCTATCCAAATGGAACTTACAAAATTACTAGACGAATATGATCAAAATAAAGTGCGTGCGAATACCAGACTGCGGTATCAAGAGAACGGCAAAGCGCCTCTATCCACTTCTGGCTATGTGTCTGAGGTAGAAGAACTCTACGTTAGTCTTGCGCCTACTCAAGAGCAAGACTGGTGGTATGAAGGGTTGGATTGCTACTACGCAGACACGAGAGCCGCTCTCCATTTGACGAAAGGACAACTTGTCTCGGTGATCGGCAGAGTTAGCGGAACGGATGAATACACAGACCAAATAACAATGTTTGGATGTGAAATTGAAGGAATAGAGTTTGAGAAGAAACCGACAGTATCAGCACAAAAGCTTCGTCGGAACACTGTACAGATCTACTGTATATCGGATTCAATCTTTTCCGATGACTACCAAGGTACAGGGGTCATCATAGATGCCAGAGAGGGCTTTGTATTGACCGTACATCACCTCGTTGCGGACGAGAATGAATGCAAGACAATAGAGGTGTATGTACAGGGAATCGAGGATAATCTGACGGCAACGTCCATTAAGCACTGTGCTTCGATAGATAGAGCGCTCTTACGGATATCTCCACAATCGCTATCGGCTCTATTCCTCGAACGCATTTACAGGGCTGCCGCACCTGCCCAAGTTGACCAAGAAATCTTCTTCTGGGGATACGGTCCAGGCAGAGTAATGTATCCAAATGCGCGAATGGAAACTGGTATCGTCAAGGACACTCTGTGGGGAGACATAACCACAGATGCGTATGCTGTACCAGGTGATTCAGGCTCTCCTGTGTTTGACGAAAACGGACATCTGCTTGGAACGATGTCGAGGAGCAATCGCTCTGACAGAGCCGTGTTCACCGGAGATGAATGCTAATGAGCTTAAATCTGTTCTTAGTAAATTGATCGGCCTGCGATAATCGTGTCACCAGTTATGTCGCACTGCCAGGCATTGAAGGCAAGCATGTACCGGGATGGCACAAACCTTTGGAGCAGTCCTACATCGGAACCTCCCAGCGAAAAGTTCGCAGTACAGTACGTGTAGGCCCACACTTCCTGTCTGCATGTACGGTATGAAGAACTGAGCCGCCGCCTCGGTCTCCCTGAGCTCTTGCCTCTGGTCAGACTGTCCTGTAACTTCAGGACTGTAGAGCAAACCGTCCCATGACGGCGACAATGGCGTTTCCCGTTGCAAAAGTTCTTGGCATAGGTTCCCCAAAACTCGCCAGGGCAGCGCATACTGGACATAACCTTAAAGGAGAGAAGATCATGAAGTATTGCACTAACTGCGGAATTGAGGTTCGTGAGGGTGCTAGGTTTTGTGCTAGTTGCGGGCATCCTCTACAGGAAGATAGCCCCGCTCCGGAACAAGAAGGCCGCCCATCTGTCGAAGAATTAAACCCTTCACAGGAGGAGGAGAGCGAGCTGCGTTACAAGATACCCCTGCCTAGAGTGGTCATCATGTCTATCCTATCCAGCGGATTTTACATGTTCTATTGGCTCTTTCTGACGTGGAAGCAATATCGCGATCATACCGGCGAGAAAGCATTTCCTGTTTGGCATGCGTTGACGTTTGTCGTTCCCGTCTATCAATTCTTCCGGTTCCACGCTCATGTGCGGGTGTACAAGGAATTGATGGAGAAACAGGGCCTGCGTATGACCATAAGCCCTGGTCAGGCGGTCGGGCTTTCATTTTCCATGACCGCCCTATATACACTAAGCATGAGCGTTTCTCCCGTACTTGCCGGAGTAATCTACTCAGCGGTTCTAGTATTGCTCTTGACGCGGATCCAACCAAACCTGAACAACTATTGGGATCACGTCGCCCCGGCCCGATCATACAACGCCGGAATAGGTGTAGGCGAAGTCGTCTTTGCGGTCTTGGGCGGTCTTTTCTGGTTGAGCAGTTTCTAGTGACGGAGGAAGACATGAGGATCAAGGGAGCAGCCCGCGAGAAGAAGCGCCTCAAGGCTCGTCAGATGCGGGTCTCTGGTCGGTCCGTGTTCACCATCCAGCAGATCATCGGGCGCAAGGCCCAGGCGGCCAAGGCCCCTAGTAAGTAGAAGGAAGAAGGAGAGAAGATCAAGCCAATAAAAACCTGCCCGGATTGCAAAGCAGAAAAATCGACTGAGGCGCATCCCTGCGCAAGGTATTAAGGTGTGCACAGTGGCTGCGACATCTGTAAACGACAACATCCGCTACGAACCGGATGAGAACCCGCCCTCGTTAGTGGCCATTGGCGCGGGCGTTCAGGCTGCCATGATCATTGTGGCGCCGGTGGTTTTGACCGTGGTCATTGTGGCCCGGATTGCCCAGCAGCCCGAGAGCTACTTGTCGTGGGCCGTCTTTGCTGCGCTGATAATCTGCGGAGCCACTACCATTCTCCAGGCGGTCCGGGTCGGTCGGGTCGGGGCTGGGCGTGTGCTCATCATGGGCACATCAGGAGCGTTTATCGGGGTCTGCGTTGCGGCTCTGGTGATGGGCGGCCCGTCTCTGATGGCGAGCCTCATCGTCGTGTCGTCGCTCTTTCAGTTCTTGTTGGCCGCGCGGCTCTCGCTACTACGGCGCATCTTCACGCCGGTTGTCTCCGGCACCGTGATTATGCTGATACCCGTCACGGTTATGCCGATAGTATTCGATACGCTGAAGGACGTGCCTGATGGCGCATCGTCGCTTGCTGCTCCGGCAGTGGCTTTTGCAACCCTGGCCACGGTCGCGGGGCTTGTGTTGCGCGCCCCCTTGGCGTTGCGGCTATGGTCGCCGCTCATCGGCATAGTGGTGGGTTGCGCAGTGGCTGTGCCCTTCGGGATTTTTAACGTGCAGAATGTGCTGGAAGCGGCGTGGCTCGGCATTCCCGCGGTCTCGTCGTGGCCGGGATTCGATGTGACGCCGGGTGTGGAGTTCTGGGCGCTTCTGCCGGCATTCATTGTGGTTACCCTAGTGGGCGCGATAGAAACCATTGGCGACGGAGTAGCCATTCAACGGGTCTCCCAACGTAGGCCGCGGGCGACCGATTTCCGGGTAGTGCAGGGCGCCCTCAACGCCGACGGCGTGGGTAATCTGCTCTCCGGTCTTTTAGGGACACTGCCCAATACAACCTACTCAACCAGCATTTCACTTGCCGAGGTCACAGGAATAGCCGCGCGGCGAGTGGGTGTGGTTATCGGCCTAGTCTTCTTGGTGCTGGCGTTCTTCCCCAAAGTTGCCGCCTTGTTGATCGCTGTTCCCGGCCCCGTGACTGCCGCCTACATCATCCTCCTATTGGGGCTGCTCTTTGTGCAGGGGATGAAGATCATCATCCAGGACGGCGTCGATCACCGGAAGGCCACCGTTGCGGGATTGGCGTTTTGGATCGGTGTGGGCTTTCAGAACCAGCTAATCTTTGCAGACTTGCTGGGAGAAGGATTCATGGGCGTGTTGCTCGGCAACGGCATGACGGCAGGCGCCATCGTCGCGATCATAATGATGGTTTTCATGGATCTGACAAGCCCGCGGCCCCGGCGTCTGGAGGTTGCATTGGACAGCGACGCTTTGCCGAGGATTGACGAGTTCCTGCGCGGGTTTGCGGCGAAGGGCGGATGGGACGCTGCTACAACGGAGCGTCTGGTCTTAGTGGGAGAAGAGACACTGGCGAGCCTGTTCCCAGAAGAAAGGGAGGACTCAGCAGGGGAGGAAGCGCGGCGCTTGGTTGTCACCGCCCGTCCCCTAGGCCGCGCGGCGGAGCTGGAGTTTGTGTCGGCAGCAGAGGGGGAGAACTTGGAGGACCAGCTGGCGTATCTGGGAGAAATGCCGGATATACCGGACGAGCGGGAGCTATCGTTCCGCCTGCTACGGCACTACGCCTCTTCGGTGCGGCACCAGAAGTATCACGGCGTGGATATTGTTACAGTACAGGTCGAGGGGCCGCGTTAGCGCCACTCTGCGCCTGTCGCAATAACAGAGTACGTAAAAAGGGGCCCGCTGCCACACAAGCAGCGGGCCCCTTTTATGTGCTGTTCTATCTGCCGGATCGGAGCTGATTCACCACACTCATGAGGTTGGGGTCTATGCCGCGAGATCGGAACCATTGGTAGATTCCATCCCAGAAGAGCTCGGGGTCCATATCTACAATCTCGCCCCCTGCGCCTCTAGACATGACCAGTTCACCCCACGACTCCGGCTCAGTCAGGTTGCCTTGAACGGCGTTCCCGCTCTGCCAGTTCGCAAGGTCCATCTCGTTTAAGTAGGTAGTGAGCAGTTTCGGGTTTGCTTCAAGCGCGTTGTTAACCTTGTGCTGGTCTACATCAACGAGGATGATCGTATCGTTGATTTCTCCCTTGGTTCTCCACTCTACGTGCATTGTCATAGTAGTCACTCTTGCTTAGAAGAATGTTGTGATTACCTTCGCCAGGAGAATGTTCTGATCCAGCAGGATATGGCGCTTTGCTATCTTCCAGCCGGTGTCAGGGTCGCGCCGCAAAACGTCGTCCCGCTTGCCTACGAAGATGTTAACTTCGCTTGCCAGACGCTGCGTGTAGCAGAGGAAGCGGCTGCGTACTAGCACCTCGTCCTCCTCTACACCGTAGACCTGGACGTTGGTTACAAAGTGGCGGATACGGGAGAAAGGCTCCTCGCACCAGTGGACGCCGGTCATGATCTGACGCACACGGCCTGCCAGAGTCTTTTTGCCCTCATCGAACCAGGAGATTTCCGACTCCGGGTCGGAGTTCTCACGGTGCAACTCGCCGAACTTGATGTTGCGGCGGACGGGCATCCAGTAGTGGATGTCCTCAGACAGGAGTTCCGTCCACTCGTAATACTTGCGCTCGTCCAGCAACTCGGCCTCGTGATAGAGGAACTGCTCAACTTCTCGCTCTAGAAGTAGTTGTTCCAGCCCTTGCTGCATGCTGTTCGTCGTGGTCATCTTTTGCCTCCCCTACTTTAGATTCTTTCTAAATTGCTAGGTTACAAGAGCGTCTAGGCGAAAAGGGGCTTAGACTACTTCTTCAACGTCCATGAAGAAGATCATAGCTTCTTCCCCTACTCTTGTGGGCTCCGCGGGGTGCTCAGTAAAGCGGACTATCAACCAGGCGCCGTCGCCGGGGTTTCCCACGATCTCGCCAATTGCTCCGCCGCTCATCTTTATTTTTCCTCCGACGGGGAGGTCACGGAAGATGAAGGCAGCGCTACTGCTATTCAGATCTTTGTTGTTGCTTGCTTCTACCATGATCCGGCTCCTAAGGAAAAAGTTTGTTCTTTCCGAAAGTGCTCTTGTTGATGGGATAGAGCTCGTCCCAGTTCTTAGCCTCCATGAAGGCTATCCAGCGGCTGAAGCGGGCCCGGGCCGGCTCCTCCGACATTCGGAAGCTTAGGGTAAATCCTGGAGTGCGCTCATCCGTGAAGCCGCGGCCAAGACCCATCTCAAAGTTGTACGGGAGCTTCTGGGCGGTGATACCCAGACTAGCCGGGAAGGCGTAGTTCCAGTTCTCCATATCATCGGACTCGGTAACGCCGGTGGGGCCGCAGTAGCGCATCACGTAGTGGCGCTGCGCGTCCTTCACGTGCTTAGGAGCCCTCTTGTCTACTTGGTAGATGCGCCAACTTTCGGTCATGCCTACGCCGTGGGGTTGCCACGGGAGGATGCGCCAGTGGTCTAGAACCACGTTGGGGAAGATGGCGAAGTGACTGCCGCCGTGGCCGTTACCGGCCATGACCTTGTCGGCGTAGGCTTTGGCCTTTGCGTCGTTGGTCTCGCGGTAGTAATCGTCAACCTCCGGCTCTACCCAGGTGTCCATGTAGTCAGGCACACCAGCCTGCTCATAGAACCGGTAGAACCCACCGTGGCCCAAGTTGTGGTCGCCGGCGGTGAAGGTCTTGGATGGGAAGGGCTTGCGTAGCGGACTGCGCTCGCCGCCCTCACGGTCGCCCTGGGGGCCAATGGCCGCCACGTTGACGGAGCGATGGGTCATGGCTGCGTGCGTGGCATCGGTGGCAAAGCTAAAGCCAGGGAACTTCCAGTTGGTGGGGAGCCGCCACTTAATAGTGGGGTTGAATACCTCGATATCATTGTCCTCGCCTGCAGTGCTCTGCAAGCAGTGGCGGATGCTCTCGGCGTACTCGCCGACGTAATCCAGGAAAGAGGGCGCTTTGGCATCCCAGGTGGCCCAGATGGAGCCGTAGTAGTTCTCAAGCTGGGCGACCTCATGGAGGCCCCACTTGCTCTTATCGAGCTCGCCGTTGTAAGCATCGGCGAAGTAAGCGACGCCTACCAGTCGGCCGTCAGTGTCGTAGCTCCAGCCGTGGAAGGGGCAGGTAAAGACGAGGGTGTTGCCGTTGTCGTAGCGGCAGACCTTCATGCCTTTGTGGCGGCATGAGTTGAGGAATGCGTGGATCTTCTTGTCTTTGCGGTCACGCACCATGATGACTTCTTCTTCACCCATACGGGTGACCATAAAGTCGCCGGGGTTAGGGACCTGGGATTCGTGGCCGATGAAGAGCCAGCAGCGGGCGTAGATCTGCTCTAGCTCCTGCTGATAAAGCGCCTCATTGACGTAGATCTCTCGGCTGACCGTCCCCTTCTCGTAGTTGAAGAGTGAGCGGAGAGGCCGGTCAATCGTGTGTTGCAGGGTGACCATAGAGTTCCTCCTATCCCTTGTGGGTTGACCGTGAGGTCATACGCACGTTACTAGGGTGTTCCATAAGTATCCCTATTAAGTAAGCGGATTATAATACAGGACTGAGGGGAACACAAATAGCGCTATCTCTCTGTCTGAAGAAAGGGCCCAGCTCCCAGAGCTGGGCCCTTTGTATTCAATGCAAGGCATTTGAGGCTATGCCCCAGACGCCCGATAGCGTATAGGCTGGAATTATCGCTTCCAGATGTTGTGGTCGGCCTTCTGATTGAGGGGGTAGAGGTCGTCCCAACTCTTGGCTTCCATGAAGGCGAGCCAGCGGCTGAAGCGCGCCCGCTGCGACTCTTCAGAAGGACTCTTGGTGAAACTCACGCGAGGGAGCCGGTCATTGGTGAACTCGTGGCCCAAGCCCGCCTCAAAGTTGTAGGGAAGCCGCTGGGCAATGGTGCCCAGGCTGGCGGGGAAGACGTAGTTCCAGTTCTCCATGTCGTCGGACTCGGTGACGCCGGAGGGGCCGTTGTAGCGCATGACGTAATGGCGCATGGCGTCCTTGACCTCTTTGGGCGCATTCTTGTCCACGGCGTACATGCTATGCCGCTCGGTGCCGTTGACGCCGTGGGGATAGTAGGGGCGGATGCGCCAGTGGTCGATGACGAAGCTGGGCCATACGGCAAAGTGGCCGCCGCCATGACCGTGACCGGCCATGATAGTGTCCTTATAGACCTCCGCCTTCCTTGCGGTGGCCTCACGGAAGTACTCGTCCACGCCGGGCTCAATCCAGGTGTCCTTGTGCTCGGGCACGCCGGGATTCTCATACGCGGTGTAGCCGCCGCCGTGGCCGAGGCTGTGGTCGCCGACAACGTAGTTCTTCTTGGGGAAGGGGGTCCGCATGGGAGACCGGTTGCCGCCTTCCACGTCGCCCTGGGGCCCGATGGCCGCCACGTTCACGGAACGGTGAGTCATGGCCGCATGGGTGGGGTCGGTGGAGGAGCTGAAGGCGGGCACCTTCCAGTTGGTGGGGAGTCGCCACTTGATGATGGGGTTAAAGATTTCGACGCCGTTGTCCTCGCCCTCGGAGCTCTGCATCACGTGGCGGAGGCTGGGGCCGAAGGGGCCGAGGTAGTCTTCGAAGGAGGGGGCTTTGGGGTCCCAGGTGGCCCAGAGGGAGCCATAGAAGTTGCAGAGTTGGCCGACCTCATGGAGGCCCCACTGGCTCTTATCAAGCTCGCCGTTGTAGGCATCGGCGAAGTAAGCGACGCCCACTAGCCTGCCGTCGGTATCGTAGCTCCAGCCGTGGAAGGGGCAGGTGAAGACGAGGGTGTTGCCATCGTCGTAGCGGCAGACCTTCATGCCCTTATGGCGGCAGGAGTTGAGGAAGGCGTGGACTTTCTTGTCTTTGCGGTCGCGGACGACGAGGACTTCTTCTTCGCCCATGCGGCGGGTAACGAAGTCGCCGGGGTTGGGGACCATGCTTTCATGGCCGAGGAGGATCCAACAGCGACCCCAGATCTGCTCCAGCTCCTGCTGGTAGATGGCCTCGTTGACATAGACCTCACGGCTCACGGTGCCTTTGTAGGGATCGAAGAGCGAACGTAGCAACTTGTCATTCGTATGCTGAAGAGTGACCATAGATCTCCTCCTGTTTCAGTGCGGCAGACCCTCAAGTCGGCTGCACATAACCTCGACTGTATTCAGGCGTCTTTATACTAGGGCACCGGAATTATAATACAGGACTGCTTGTAATACAAACTTGGCTCCTAGATGTGCAGAGATAAGGGCCCAGCTCCTAGAGCTGGGCCCTTTGTATTCAATAGGGGGCATTTGAGGCTACGCCCCAGCCGCCCGATAGCACTATCGCTTCCAGATGTTGTGGTCGGCCTTCTGATTGAGGGGGTAGAGGTCGTCCCAACTCTTGGCTTCCATGAAGGCGAGCCAGCGGCTGAAACGCGCCCGCTGCGACTCTTCAGAAGGTCTCCTATTGAAGCTGACGCCGGGGAGCCTGTCGTTGGTGAACTCGTGGCCCAAGCCCGCCTCAAAGTTGTAGGGGAGCCGCTGGGCGATGGTGCCCAGGCTGGCGGGGAAGACGTAGTTCCAGTTCTCCATGTCGTCGGACTCGGTGATGCCGGAGGGGCCGTTGTAGCGCATGACGTAGTGGCGCATGGCGTCCTTGACCTCTTTGGGCGCGTTCTTATCCACAGCGTACATGCTATGCCGCTCAGTGGCGTTGACGCCGTGGGGATAGTAGGGTCGGATGCGCCAGTGGTCGATGACGAAGCTGGGCCATACGGCAAAGTGGCCGCCGCCGTGGCCATTGCCGGCCATGATGGTGTCCTTATAGACCTCCGCCTTCTTCATGGCGGCCTCACGGAAGTACTCGTCCACGCCGGGCTCAATCCAGGTGTCCTTGTGTTCAGGCGAGCCGGGATTCTCATAGGCGGTGTAGCCGCCGCCGTGGCCAAGGTTGTGGTCGCCGATAACGTAGTTCTTCTTGGGGAAGGGAGTCCGCATAGGCGCACGGTTGCCGCCTTCCACGTCGCCCTGGGGGCCGATGGCCGCCACATTGACGGAGCGGTGGGTCATGGCCGCATGGGTCGGGTCGGTGGAGGAACTAAAGGCAGGCACCTTCCAGTTGGTGGGGAGGCGCCACTTGATGATGGGGTTAAAGATTTCGACGCCGTTGTCCTCACCCTCGGAGCTCTGCATCACATGACGTAAGCCGGCGGCAAAGGGGCCGAGGTAGTCCTCGAAGGAGGGGGCTTTGGGGTCCCAGGTGGCCCAGAGGGAGCCATAGAAGTTGCAGAGCTGGCCGACCTCATGGAGGCCCCACTGGCTCTTATCGAGCTCGCCGTTGTAGGCATCGGCGAAGTAGGCGACGCCGACCAGACGGCCGTCGGTGTCGTAGCTCCAGCCGTGGAAGGGGCAGGTGAAGACGAGGGTGTTGCCATCATCGTAGCGGCAGACCTTCATGCCTTTGTGGCGGCAGGAGTTGAGGAAAGCGTGGACTTTCTTGTCTTTGCGGTCGCGGACGACGAGGACTTCTTCTTCACCCATGCGTCGGGTAACGAAGTCGCCGGGGTTGGGGACCATGCTCTCGTGGCCGAGCAGGATCCAGCAACGGCCCCAGATCTGCTCCAACTCCTGCTGGTAGATGGCCTCGTTGACATAGACCTCACGGCTCACGGTGCCTTTGTTGGCATCAAAGAGCGTACGCAGCACCTTGTCATTCGTATGCTGAAGAGTGACCATAGATCTTCTCCTATTCAGTGCCTAGAAAATTCCTGGCGCAAGGTGCCTTCTGGTTGCCTTACCGCACATTAACTCATTGCCTTTGCCCGCATGAGACCCTCTGTCCCGCCAGAAAACGCTTCTGCTGTCTCATGCCAATGAGCTTATATTGAATGTATTGCGGACATAATACCACGGCTGCAAATCTATGCAATGTTGCGGCCATCGTCAGACCAAACATCCGTCCTTATGAGACATTTCAAGCCAATGCGATCGTTCTATTCAGGTGCCAGCCGTTCACTCTAAGGAACGCATGCAATACGGGCGTGATCAGGCGCAGATGCTATGCCAAAGGGCCCGGCTACTAAAACCGGGCCCTTGACACTCTTACTTTGGGAGAAGAGAAGCTTCTATATAAAAAGCTTGTTCTTTCCGAACTTACTCTTGTCGATGGGATAGAGCTCGTCCCAACTCTTAGCTTCCATGAAGGCTATCCAGCGGCTGAAGCGTGCTCGTGCCGGCTCCTCCGAGGGAGTTTTGTTAAGGGTAAAGCCAGGGACACGGTCGTCATCAAAGCTGTGACCAATGCCCATCTCAAAGTTGTACGGGATCTTCTGCGCAGTGTTGCCCAGGCTGGCGGGGAAGGCGTAGTTCCAGTTCTCCATGTCGTCGGACTCGGTGACGCCTGTGGGGCCGCAGTAGCGCATCACGTAGTGGCGCTGCGCGTCCTTCACGTACTTAGGAGCCTTTTTGTCCACTTGGTAGATGCGCCAGCTTTCAGTCATACCCACGCCGTGGGGTTGCCACGGGAGGATGCGCCAGTGGTCTAGAACCACGTTAGGGAAGATGGCGAAGTGGCCGCCGCCGTGGGCGTTGCCGGGCATGACCTTGTCGGCGTAGGCTCTGGCCTTTGCCGCATTGGTGCCGCGGTAGTACTCGTCAACGCCGGGCTCCACCCAGGTGTCCTGGTACTGGCGAACACCGGGCTGCTGGTAGAAGCTGTAGGAGCCTCCGTGGCCCAGGTTGTGGTCGCCCACGGTGTAGTTCTTAGATGGGAAGGGGGTGCGCAGCGGGCTGCGAGCTCCGCCCTCACGGTCACCCTGGGGGCCGATGGCCGCCACGTTGACGGAGCGATGGGTCATAGCTGCGTGGGTGGCGTCCGTGGCAAAGCTAAAGCCCGGGAACTTCCAGTTGGTGGGGAGCCGCCACTTGATGACGGGGTTGAACACTTCCATGCCGTTGTCCTCACCGTCAGAACTCTGGAAGGAGTGACGGATACTGTCGGCATAGGAGCCTACGTAATCCAAGAAAGAGGGCGCCTTGGCATCCCAGGTGGCCCAGATGGAGCCGTAGTAGTTCTCAAGCTGGGCGACCTCATGGAGGCCCCACTTGCTCTTATCGAGCTCGCCATTGTAGGCATCGGCGAAGTAGGCCACGCCGACCAGTCGGCCGTCAGTGTCATAGCTCCAGCCGTGGAAGGGGCAGGTGAAGACGAGAGTGTTGCCGTCGTCATAGCGACAGACTTTCATGCCCTTGTGGCGGCAGGAGTTGAGGAAGGCGTGGATTTTCTTGTCCTTGCGGTCGCGCACCATGATGACTTCTTCTTCACCCATGCGGGTGACCATGAAGTCGCCGGGGTTGGGGACCTGGGATTCGTGGCCGATGAAGAGCCAGCAGCGGGCGTAGATCTGCTCTAGCTCCTGCTGATAAAGTGCCTCATTGACGTAGACTTCCCGGCTCACTGTGCCCTTCTCGTAGTCGAAGAGCGAACGGAGGGGCCGGTCGATTGTGTGCTGCAGGGTGACCATTAGTGTCCTCCTCGATATGGGATTGCGCCTTGAACGCTCCCTGCTAATCGCTGCCCATTTATCCTCGCTGGTAAGGCTCAAGCACCCTGTGGGCACTTATATAAGTTGGGAGAATTATAGAACAGCGCAAGGGGGATGACAAATCAAAACGATTGTTGCGGGCAGGTTCTATGGCGCGAGAAGGCCCCGCCAACTTTGGCGGGGCCTTCTTACTTCTTGAGTGCGCTTTACGGGTACAGTTTGGTTGTTCCGAATTTGCTCTTGTCGATGGGATAGAGCTCGTCCCAACTCTTGGCTTCCATAAAGGCGAGCCAGCGGCTGAAACGGGCACGTGCCGGCTCCTCTGAGGGGAACTTATTGAGAGTAAAGCCTGGCACCCGATCATCCTCGAAGCCGTGACCGAGGCCCATTTCGAAGTTGTATGGGAGTTTCTGGGCGGTGATGCCCAGACTAGCCGGGAAGGCGTAATTCCAGTTCTCCATGTCGTCGGACTCAGTGACGCCGGTGGGGCCGCAGTAGCGCATCACGTAGTGGCGCTGTGCGTCCTTCACCTCTTTGGGTGCATTTTTGTCCACCTGATAAAGCCGCCAGCTTTCCGTCATGCCGACGCCGTGGGGTTGCCACGGGAGGATGCGCCAGTGGTCTAGGACCACGTTGGGGAAGATGGCGAAGTGGCTGGCGCCGTGACCGTTACCCGCCATGATGGTGTTCTTGTATTTCTCTGCTTTCTTGTCTCGTGTTCCCTGATAGTACGCATCTACGCCGGGCTCTATCCAGGTTTCCTTGTATTCACGGACGCCGGGTTGCTCGTAGAAGGAGTAGGATCCACCATGACCGAGATTATGGTCGCCGATGGTGTAATTCTTCATAGGGAAGGGGACGCGCAAGGGGCTGCGTGCGCCGCCCTCACGGTCACCCTGGGGGCCGATGGCTGCCACATTCACTGACCGGTGGGTCATGGCTGCGTGAGTGGAGTCGGTGGCAAAGCTGAAGCCCGGGAACTTCCAGTTGGTGGGGAGCCGCCACTTGATGACTGGGTTGAATACTTCCATGCCATTGTCTTCGCCGTCGCTGCTCTGCATGCAGTGGCGGATGCTTGCCGCATAGGAGCCTACGTAATCTAAGAAAGAGGGCGCTTTGGCATCCCATGTGGCCCAGATGGAACCGTAGTAGTTCTCAAGCTGGGCCACCTCGTGGAGGCCCCACTTGCTCTTATCGAGCTCGCCGTTGTAAGCATCGGCGAAGTAGGCCACGCCCACGAGCCTGCCGTCAGTATCATAGCTCCAGCCGTGGAAGGGGCAGGTGAAGACGAGGGTGTTGCCGTCGTCGTAGCGGCAGACCTTCATGCCCTTGTGGCGGCAGGAGTTGAGGAATGCGTGGATCTTCTTGTCTTTGCGGTCGCGCACCATGATGACTTCTTCTTCACCCATGCGGGTGACCATGAAGTCGCCGGGGTTGGGGACCTGGGATTCGTGGCCGATGAAGAGCCAGCAGCGGGCGTAGATTTGCTCCAACTCCTGCTGGTAAAGCGCCTCATTAACGTAGACTTCTCGGCTGACCGAACCCTTTTCACTATCGAAAAGGGAGCGGAGCGGACGGTCGATAGTATGTTGTAGCGTGACCATAGGGCTACTCCTTCTTGGAACTTGTCCTAGACATTATGTCACTGGGGAGGATTATAGTACAGCCCGTACCCGAAAACAAACGCAACAAGATAGCAAAGGAGCCCAGATGCCTGGGCTCCTTGTGTGCGCTAATTCTACGACGATGGGTAGAAACTTGAGAACCTTACGGGAATATCTTGTGGTTGGCCTTCTTATCAACGGGGTAGAGCTCGTCCCAACTCTTGGCTTCCATGAAGGCTAACCAGCGGCTGAAGCGCGCTCGGGCCGGCTCCTCCGACATATAGTAGTTTAGGTCGAAGCCAGGCACACGGTCATCCTTGAAGGAGCGATTCAGGCCCATCTCGAAGTTGTAGGGCAGCTTCTGCGCCATGGTACCCAGACTAGCCGGGAAGGCGTAGTTCCAGTTCTCCATGTCGTCGGACTCGGTAACGCCAGTGGGGCCGCAGTAGCGCATCACGTAGTGACGCTGTGCGTCCTTCACCTCTTTGGGGGCATTTTTATCAACCTGATAGATGCGCCAGCTTTCGGTCATGCCTACGCCGTGGGGTTGCCACGGGAGGATGCGCCAGTTATCAAACACTACGTTGGGGAAGATGGCAAAGTGACCGCCGCCCCAGCCGTTGCCGGGCATAATAGTGTCTGCGTACTTCTTGGCTTTAGCGGCGCTGGTGACGCGGTAGTAGTCGTCAATGCCGGGCTCTACCCAGGTATCAGTGTATTCACGGACGCCGGGCTGCTTGTAGAAGGTATAAGCGCCGCCGTGGCCCAGGTTATGGTCGCCAACAGTCACCTCTTGGCTTGGGAAGGGCTTGCGGATAGGGCTGCGTGCCCCGCCCTCACGGTCGCCCTGGGGGCCGATGGCCGCTACGTTCACGGAGCGATGGGTCATTGCGCCGTGGGTCCTGTCCGTGGCAAAGCTGAAGCCCGGGAACTTCCAGTTGGTGGGAAGCCGCCACTTGATGACTGGGTTGAACAACTCAATGCCGTTGTCCTCGCCATCAGAACTCTGGAAGCAGTGGCGGATACTCTCGGCGTAGGAACCTACGTAATCCAGGAAAGAGGGCGCTTTGGCATCCCAAGTGGCCCAGATGGAGCCGTAGTAATTCTCAAGCTGTGCGACCTCATGGAGGCCCCACTTGCTCTTATCGAGCTCGCCATTGTAGGCATCGGCGAAGTAGGCGACGCCTACCAGCCTGCCGTCGGTGTCATAGCTCCAGCCGTGGAAGGGGCAAGTGAAGACGAGGGTGTTGCCGTCGTCGTAGCGGCAGACCTTCATGCCCTTGTGGCGGCAGGAGTTGAGGAAGGCGTGGATTTTCTTGTCCTTGCGGTCACGCACCATGATGACTTCTTCTTCACCCATGCGGGTGATCATGAAGTCGCCAGGGTTGGGGACCTGGGATTCGTGGCCGATGAAGAGCCAGCAGCGGGCGTAGATCTGCTCCAACTCCTGCTGGTAGATGGCCTCGTTGACGTAGATTTCCCGGCTAACCGAACTCTTCTCAGTATCGAAAAGGGAGCGGAGCGGGCGGTCGATTGTATGCTGTAGCGTTACCATACATCTCCTCCTATGCTCTAACGCCGGCCTTCCGGGCGAGCGTTAGTACTGCGCTTGCTGTTCTACCTTGCCTACGAGGCTAGGACTGTAAATTGATGACTATAATAGGACACAAGTGTATCAAAACACAATCAAGCGGTTAACTTGACTCTTCCTTATAGAGTTCTATCCCTTGGCGGCGGCCCTACTTCTTGAGCTTCTCTAAGAAGTGGGTGCGGGCCTTCACCAGCTTGGGCACAATGACCGCCTGGCAATAGCCCTGGCTTGGGTAATTCTTGAAGTACTCCTGGTGATAGTCTTCCGCAGGGTAGAAGACCGGGAGCGGCATCACTTGAGTGACGATGGAGCGCGGCCAGAGCTTGGCCTCGGTTAGCTCCGCGATAGTCTCCTCCGCTACCTTCTGCTGGTCCTCGTTGCTGTAGAAGATGGCGGAGCGGTACTGGCTCCCAATGTCGTGCCCCTGCTGGTTGAGGGTAGTTGGGTCGTGGATAGTGAAGAACACCTCCAGCAGCTCTTTGAAGGAGACGACGCTTGAGTCGAAGGTAATCTGCACTACCTCTGCGTGGCCGGTAGTGTCGCTGCAAACCTGCTCATAAGAGGGGTTTAGCACATGACCGCCGGCGTAGCCAGAGACCACGTCCTCTACACCCCGTAGCTCATCGAATACTGCTTCCAGGCACCAAAAGCAGCCGCCTCCAAGGATAACCATCTCTCTTGTGGATGTTTGCGTCATGGCAGTGCCCCTTTCCATCCTCCCAAAAGACTGACAGAGGGGAGGTTTTTTATCTGCCCTCTTGTGTACGTTAGATTGACGGACGTGCGTAGTTAGTGGGAGCTGCTGGAAACGGAGAGGGCCGGCGGGAGGTTTTCCTCCATGATTACCCCCTGCTCCTCAGCCTCGCGCAGCGCGGTCTCAATAGCGGTGATTAACGACCGCGCTGAGGACGCACTCATCTCCACGGCTACCCGGCCGTGCTCCGGGTTTACGAAGTCGATGAGGAGCGCGTGCTCCAAACTCAGGTGAGAGGGATGGTCAAACCCTACGTTGGCTAGTGTGAGGGGGAACCAGCCCTGTGCGCCTTTGGCGCTGCCCAGGATGTCCGCTTTTTGGATGATGTAGGTGCACATTGCACTTCTCCTGATTTTAGTATGTTGCTTACAGGGCCGCGCCCACGGGTTGCGCCGTGGAGCCGGCGAGTGTTTAGAGATACTTTTCGTACCAGTCGAAGACCTTCTTCCAGCCGTCCTTGGCCTGCTCCGGCCGATAAGACTGAGCCGACCAGTTGAAGAAAGCATGGCCAGCGCCATCGTAGCGGTGAAACTCGTAGGTCTTGCCGTGCTTTTTCAGTTCGGCCTCTGTCCGGTCGACGTCTGCGGGTGAAGGCGACTGGTCGTCATTGCCGAAGAGTCCCAGCAACGGGGTGCCCAGGTCTTTGGTGAACTCTATGGGTGGGACCGGCTGACGGTCCGTGATACGCGGCGGGTCCGCGCCCACACCGCCGCCCCAGCAGTCCACGGCGGCATCAAAGCCGGGGATGCGGCAGGCGCTCACGTAGGTCTGGCGTCCGCCGGAGCAGAAGCCCATGACACCCACCTTGCCGTTGTGGTTGGTCTGCAGGCGGAGGAAGTTCATGCTGGCGGTCACATCGCCCAGAAGCTGGTCATCGGGGGTGCCGCCTTCTGCGCGTGCTTTCGCGGCGATGTCATCCACCTCACCTGCGCCGTAGCGAGTGTAGAGGTTGGGGAGGATGGCCATGTAACCGTGGTGGGCCAGGCGTCGCGCTACCTCTTTCACCCACTCGTCCCAGCCGGGCGCGTGGTGGATGACGACGACGCCGGGGAAGGGGCCTGCGCCTGTGGGCCGGGCCAAATAGGACAAAAGGACGTCGTTGTTGTGGCCGGGGTAGCGGAGTGTTTCCGCAATTAAACCTTCGTATTCCATGTCTGTCTCCCTCTACCTACATGATAAGGGTTGATGTCCAGTATAGTGCAGCACCAAGCCTAGTGATGGGGCAGCGGAATGTCAATATAATCAGAAGAGCAAGTGACAGAAGGCTAGACTGAACTAGAGGGAGTTATGGTGCAATGACCAGCATTTTTTTAGATGTAGAGGCGGGGGACAATTGCCCGTACTCTATGCAGCTGATGTTCTCCGGCCTGGAGGAGCCCCGCACGGTGCGACAGGTGCGCCTCTACGTGAAACCAGGGCCCGGCGAGCTCTACGACGTGATCGGCTGGAACAATGAAGGGGAGCCCAGCCCCGCGCAGGCCATAAAGGTGGAGGACTCGGGTCAGGGGCATGCTTATCTCATCATGGGCGGCGACGGCGGTCTGCGGTTTCGCCCTGCCGACGGCGCAAGCTGGGATGTCTCGGCTGCCGGACAGTGGGGCGAATCGCACCTGCTGCTCACCGATACCGGCGACATTAGCTGGGAGGACTAGCCGGTTACTCGGCTTTGGGCAGCCCCTTGGTGTTCGTAGGGGCGGGTTTCAAACCCGCCCCTACGGGATTCGCTCTCTCAGAATGACATGTCGCGGGTAGCCCCGCGCTTACTATGTATCGCTAGGAGAAGCGGCCAGTGGTTCCGGCGTGCCGTCGGCCCGGGTGCCCCGCACTGGGCTCGCTTTGGGGAAGGCGAGCGCGCTAATGAACCCGATGAGCCCGAAGACCGCCATCATGAGGAAGACGGTGTGCAGTCCGCTAGCTAGCTCGCTTTGCAGCGTCTCCAGCGCGCCCGGAGAAAGGGACGCGCGAGCCGCGGGGTCCAGCAGGTAGCTAGTTACGCTGCGGCCGTCACCTGACCCTTCGGAGGTCAGGAAGGGCGCCATGTGCAGGTTGAGCACCGCGCCCATCACCGCTACGCCCAGGCTGCCGCCCATAGTGCGCGCAAACTGCACGGATGCAGTGACTATGCCGCGCTGGTGCCACTCCACCACCTCTTGCACCGCCATCTGGAAGGCGATGTTTGCGAAGCCGAAGCCCACTCCCATGATGAACATGACAAGCATTTCCAAGGGCAGCGGCGTTGTTCTTGTAAGGAAGGTGAGCGCAATGAGGGCGGCAAAAACCACGCCCATGCCGAAACGGATGCTCCGGTAGAAACCAAGGCGCATGAGCAGCAGTCCTCCCACGCCCGCCGCGATGGGCCAACCTATAGTAAGCGGCGCAATGACGGCCGCGGCGTTGGCCGACGTGCCTCCCTGAGCGCCCTGTGCGTAGAGCGGTAGGTAGGAGTTGGTGCCGAACTGCACCAGCCCCGTCACAAAGCTCATGGCTACGGAGAGGCCCACAAGCCGGCTGAAGACGATGCCCAGAGGTAACAGCGGCTCCTTACTTTTAAGCTCGTTCCAAGCAAAAAGCCCCAGCAGTGTTACGGCTAACAGGAAGAGCAGTCCGCCGCTGCCAAGACTCAGCTCACCCCCGCGTCCGATGGGCGCAAGGGCGAGCAGGAGGCTCACGATGCCGCCGGTAAGCAGGAATGCGCCTAAGAAATCGATCTGGTGTTCCCGACGCTGGACTGTTTCCTGGTACTCCCTAGAAAGGAAGAAGAGGGCCATCAGGGCCAGGGGCGCCGGTAGGTAGAAGACGATTCGCCAATGGGCATTGAGGATGATGATACTCGCCAGAGCAGGGCAGATAATGCTCGCGCTGAGCCAGGTTGTGGCAAATATCCACTGGATGCGCGCCCGCACCGCCAGGGGGAAGGCGTCGCCCATGATGGTTAGGCCCATGGACAAGATCGCGCCCAATCCCAGGCCAACCAGGGCGCGGCAGAGGATGAGCTGCTCGATGCTCTGGACCAAGCCGCTCAACAAATGGCCAATAAGATAGAGGACAACGCCGCCTAGGAAGAAGGGCTTGCGGCCGTAGAGGTCGGCCAGCTTGCCCGCTATAGGCACGGCCGTGGTGAAGGTGAGCAGGTTTACTGCAAAGACCCAGCCGTAGAGGTCGAGGCCGCCCAACTCTCCAATAATGGTGGGGAGTGCGGTGCTTATCAGGGTGGCATCTACCGCCGGGAGCACATTGCCCAACCAGAGGGCAACTACCAACATAACGCGTATGGGGGGCATAGGGGCTTTCTAGCTGCAAAGCGCTTAAGTACTGACTATCGCCGATTATACTGCTTCTCGTATCGCCTTGTGAGACAGAGCCGGTGAGCGGTGTGTTGCTTTGCGCAGTAGTTCTCTTGACAGCACGTAACGCCCCTCATACGCTTACCGCTGAAAGAGCATAGAGATGTGGCCTGGGTGGTTATGCGCGAGTGTAATGGCCCGGATATCGGTGAAACAAGCGAAGGAGGAGGGTTCCATGGAATACCGTATGGTTGGAGATACCGATCTCAAGATTTCCGAGATTGGGTTTGGCTGTGGCGGCGCGGCCGGCCTAATGGTTCGGGGTAGTTTTGAGGAGCAGGTCAAGGTCATCGACCGGGCATTAGAGCTGGGCATCAACTATTTTGACGAGTCGCCGGACTACGGCTACCCCGGCGTTTCTGAGGTCAATCTGGGCAAAGTAATGCGTGAACTGGGTGCGCGGCCCCTAATCTGCACCAAGATAGAGATCCGCGGGCATAATCTAGACGACATCGCCGGCCTTGTGGAGCGTTCTCTAAACGAGAGCCTGGAGCGGATGGGCGTGGAGTATACCGACGTACTGATGATCCACAACGGCCCAGTGTGGGACAAGCCGGAGATGAACTCCCGGCCTGATGGTGGCGGCTACTACTCTACGGTTTGGATAGAAGATTACTTCAAGAAGGGCGGCGCAATTGAAGGGCTGGAGCGCGTAAGGGACGCTGGAAAAGCGCGTTATCTGGGCTTCATTTGCCGCGGCAATGACGGCACTCAGGTACGCACGCTCCTGGATACCGGCATCTTCTCTCTTATCAACGTAACCACGCACCTACTCAACCCCACCGGCACTATGGAAAAGCCGCTGGGACTCAAGGTGCAGTCGGACTTTGGCAACGTCATCTCCTACGCTGAGGAAGTAGGGGCTATGGGCGTCATCTACAGCCCGCTGGCCGGCGGCGTGCTTGCAGACAACACCATCATGGGCGGCGCTCCCCATCCGCTGGTAACGGCGGGCCCGCGGGCCAATCCATCTCCTGCCTTCCTCAACAATATAGAAAGGGCCAAAAAGCTGGCGTTCCTGTCCAAGCCCGGCCGTAACTTGGCCCAGGCAGGGACCAGCTTCAACCTGATGTATCCTGGCGTGGCCACCTCTCTTGGCGGTTTCTCCGACATCAACCAGTTGGAAGAGATTGCTGCTTGTTCAGGTATGCCTGGCCTCACCGAGGAAGAGATGGTGAGGGTAGAGTCCTACTGGAACTCCAACTTTGGCAATTGGGATGCTCAGGAGCCGGGCGGTCCGGAGTAGTCTATTAACTACGGGTGTACAACGGGGGAGCGCTAAACGCTTCCCCGTTTCCTTTGTGCGCGGGTGCTGGACTTGAAGCAGGCAGCGCGTGTGCTACACTCTGGGCAGCAATGCGGGCGGCTCATTTGTGAGAGGGGACTGCCCCAGCTCGCGCACAGTAACTCGTACAGGAGAAGACTATGGCTACCCAAACATCCCGTGAAACACCCAGCACCGAGCAGTTCCACAAATGGTTTGACGAGCTGAGCAACTGGGGCCGCTGGGGCAAGGACGAGCTTATGGGCACGCTCAACCTCATTATGCCAGAGAAGCGGCGACAGGCCGCTGCGCTGGTCACAGAGGGGATTAGCGTTTCCTGCTCCATGCCCATCCGTTTCTTTGAGCACAATCTGGACGACGCGTGGGCGGAACCCCGCCGGTTCACCAGCACCTTTGGCGATATCCACAGCCCGGACTTTCTTGGCCGCGGCGCCAGTTCCGATGTGGTAGTGCTGAACACCCACGGCCTAACGCTGTCTCATCTGGACGCGCCGGGCCACACCTTCTTCAAGCCATCGATGGACAGGCCGATGACCCTGTTCAACGGCGTACTCGCTTCCGAGGCAGTGAGTTCGCGGGACATCGTCAAAGGCGACATCACGCTGGTGGCTGATGGCGTTGTGAGCCGCGGCGTGCTGCTGGACATTGCCCGTCTCCAGGGCGTGGACTGGCTGGAGCCGCGCACCAAGATCTTCCCGGAGGACTTGGAAGCGGCAGAGAAGGCCCAAGGCGTGAAAGTAGAGCCCGGAGACATCCTTTGCATTCGCTCCGGCCACCCCATGCGCAAGCGCGCCGAAGGCTGGAACTCCCGTCCCAGCGAACAGGCGGGGCCGGATGGCGCATGCCTTCCGTGGCTCAAGGAGCGAGACGTAGCACTACTGGCCTGCGATACGGCGAACGATGTCTTCCCCGCAGACGAGGGCAAGATGGTGCGCCCGGTCCATAGCATTGGCATGGCCGCGCTGGGCCTCTGGCTGCTTGACGGCGCAGACTATGAGGACCTGGCCGTGCAGTGTGCACGCCTGGACCGCTGGGAGTTCCAGATGGTGATCCCGCCGCTGCGCCTGAACAATGCCAGCGCCAGCCCGGTGAACCCCATCGCCATTCTCTAACCCGTTAAAGTAATTAGACGCACGCCCAGGCCCTTGAGACGCAGCGGCCTGGGCGTGCCGCGTTTGGGTTAAATGAAAAAAGAACTATTGACAGAGGAGCCCCCGCTTGATACATTACTCAATGCCCCTAATTCAGGGCGCACCTTAACAACTAGATAGCGGAAGGAACAAGCGGGCAAACAAAACATGCTAAAAACATGCCAAAATGCCCCGTAATAGGGGTACTATTCGGCGAGTTTGATCCTGGCTCAGGATAAACGCTGGCGGCGTGCCTTACACATGCAAGTCGAACGGTCACTTCGGTGATAGTGGCGAAAGGGTGAGTAACGCGTGGGTGACCTACCCGAAAGTGGGGGACAACTCCTCGAAAGAGGGGCTAATACCGCATAAAGTCGACTGCTAAGGCGGTTCGACCAAAGATTTATTGCTTTCGGAGGGGCCTGCGTTCGATTAGCTTGTTGGTGGGGTAAAGGCCTACCAAGGCGATAATCGATAGCTGGTCTGAGAGGACGATCAGCCACACTGGGACTGAGACACGGCCCAGACTCCTACGGGAGGCAGCAGTGAGGAATTTTGCGCAATGGGCGAAAGCCTGACGCAGCAACGCCGCGTGGGGGATGACGGCTTTCGGGTTGTAAACCCCTTTTCTTGGGGAAGATGATGACGGTACCCAAGGAATAAGTCACGGCAAACTACGTGCCAGCAGCCGCGGTAATACGTAGGTGGCAAGCGTTGTCCGGATTTACTGGGCGTAAAGCGCGCGTAGGCGGCTTTCTAAGTCTATGGTAAAATCTCCCGGCTTAACTGGGAGGCGTCTGTAGATACTGGGAGGCTTGAGTGTCGCAGAGGAAAGTGGAATTCCCGGTGGAGTGGTGAAATGCGTAGATATCGGGAGGAACACCAGAGGCGTAAGCGGCTTTCCAGGCGATTACTGACGCTGAGGCGCGAAAGCGTGGGGAGCGAACCGGATTAGATACCCGGGTAGTCCACGCCGTAAACGATGGGCACTAGGTGTCATGGGTATCGACCCCCGTGGTGCCGTAGCTAACGCATTAAGTGCCCCGCCTAGGGAGTACGGCCGCAAGGCTAAAACTCAAAGGAATTGACGGGGGCCCGCACAAGCAGCGGAGCGTGTGGTTTAATTCGACGCAACGCGCAGAACCTTACCAGGACTTGACATGCACTGGAAGTCGTCAGAGATGGCGGCGCCTTTCGGGGCTAGTGCACAGATGCTGCATGGCTGTCGTCAGCTCGTGCCGTGAGGTGTTGGGTTAAGTCCCCCAACGAGCGCAACCCTCGTCGCTAGTTGTACTTTTCTAGCGAGACCGCTGTGCAAAACGCAGAGGAAGGTGAGGATGACGTCAAGTCAGCACGGCTCTTACGTTCTGGGCTACACACACGCTACAATGGGCGGTACAACGGGTTGCCAAGCCGCGAGGCGGAGCCAATCCCATCAAAACCGTCCTCAGTTCAGATTGCAGGCTGAAACTCGCCTGCATGAAGTAGGAGTTGCTAGTAACCGCAGGTCAGCACACTGCGGTGAATACGTTCCCGGGCCTTGTACACACCGCCCGTCACGTCATGGAAGCCGGCAACACCTGAAGTCGCTGGGCTAACCCTCGGGAGGCAGGCGCCGAAGGTGGGGCGGGTAACTGGGACGAAGTCGTAACAAGGTAGCCGTAGCGGAAGCTGCGGCTGGATCACCTCCTTTCTAGGGAGTTCTCGGAGGTCAGAGATGCATTTTTCTGCCCCCAATCTCCTAGGTCGATGGGCAGTCCCCGCTGCCCAAGCCCGCAATGGGGTCCTTCCGCTATCTAGAGGTTAAGGCGTCGCTCAGGAGGCATCCGCTGAGTGGGCCAAGCGCCTGAACGCATCTGCCGCATCGAGGCGGCGCTGACGAGTAGGGTTCTTGGGCCACTAGCTCAGCTGGTTAGAGCACAGTCCTGATAAGACTGGGGTCGATGGTTCGAGTCCATCGTGGCCCACCATCACGCAAGTAATAAGGCAGGTAGACAAACACAGAAGGCAGCTGCACCACCGCCGTAAACCGGCAAAGTATCACAATGCGCGCTGCATCTGGTATGATAAAAAGAACGCCATAGGAAGCGTAGAGGCGGGGCCGTAGCTTAGTTGGGAGAGCGCCGCCTTTGCACGGCGGAGGTCAGGGGTTCGAATCCCCTCGGCTCCACCAAGTAGAAAGGAACACCGCAACGGCAGAAGGCACCGGGTAAACTGAGAAAGCGCGGACTTCAGGAAGCGGCCTGAAGACGTGGGCCGTTTTTTTCTGCCTTAAAATACTTAGCACCCATCAATAGTGATTGCTTAACCTATCAGGAGAGGGCAGCGGGATCCGCTACATTCTCCTGGGCGGTTAAGCCCAAAGCCGGCAACGGCGGCACGTTAACAACTGAAGAGGGAATGTTCTGAGGGTACTTTACTTGTGTGGGATTTAGTGTAGGTCAAGCTACAAAGGGTCCATGGTGGATGCCTTGGCGTCAAAGGCCGAAGAAGGACGTGGCAAGACTGCGAAAAGCTCCGGTGTGTTGTCTAGCAAGCTTAGCCGGAGATATCCGAATGGGGCAACCCCACCAGCGTCATGGCTGGTGACCTTATGGCTGAACACATAGGCCATTTGGGGGCTAGTGAGGGAACTGAAACATCTTAGTACCTTGAGGAAAATACATCAAAATGAGATTCCCTTAGTAGTGGCGAACGAACGGGGAAGAGCCTAAACCCATGCTGCTTAGTGGACGGCAGTCCTATGCACCATGGGGGTTGTAAGCCAGGAGAGGGCGAACTGCTGCTAGCCCAGGAAGTTACAAACCGATCTTTAGCCGAAGGTCTCTGGAAAGAGCCACCGTAGTGGGTGACAGTCCCGTAGGCGAAAAAGTGAGGCTTCCCTTCTGTGCTTAAGTACCACGGGACACGAGAAATCCTGTGGGAAGCTGGGGGGACCACCCTCCAAGGCTAAATACCTTTGACGACCGATAGTGAACTAGTACCGTGAGGGAAAGGTGAAAAGCACCCCGGGAGGGGAATGAAATAGACCTGAAACCGTGGACCTACAAGCGGTCAGAGCCCGTCTTTGGCGGGTAATGGCGTGCCTATTGAAGAATGAGCCGGCGAGTTACTCTTTGTGGCCGTTAAGGTTAAGGCACTGGCGTGCCGGAGCCGTAGCGAAAGCGAGTTTGAATAAGGCGACGAGGTCGCAGGGAGTAGACCCGAAACTGCGTGATCTACCCATGGCCAGGGTGAAGCGGGGGTAACACCTCGTGGAGGCCCGAACCTTTTAGCGTTGCAAAGCTACTGGATGAGTTGTGGGTAGGGGTGAAATGCCAATCGAACGCAGAGATAGCTGGTTCTCCCCGAAATGCATTGAGGTGCAGCCTTTGATGATCAACGGTGGAGGTAGGGCTCTGGATGGGCTAGGGGGCGCGATGCTTACCAAACCCAACTAACCCCCCAATGCCACCGTTCACAGTCAGGGAGTGAGACTGCGGGGGATAAGCTTCGTGGTCAAAAGGGAAACAGCCCAGACCCTCAGCTAAGGCCCCTAAGTGCGGACTAAGTGTTAAACGAAGTTGTGTCACTCAGACAGCCAGGAGGTTGGCTCAGAAGCAGCCATCCTTTAAAGAGTGCGTAATAGCTCACTGGTCGAGGGACACAGCGCGGACAATGTATCGGGGCTCAAGTCCGCCGCCGAAGCTAGGGATTGCTGTAAAGCAATGGTAGGGGAGCGTTCTGTCTGCGGTGAAGTCGTTGTGTGAACAACGGTGGAGGGGACAGAAGTGCGAATGCCGGCATGAGTAGCGTTAACGCCGATGAGAAATCGGCGCACCGGAAGTCTAAGGTTTCCTACGGAAGGTTACTCCGCGTAGGGTTAGTCGGGCCTAAGCCGAGGCCGAAGGGCGTAGGCGATGGACAGCAGGTTAGTATTCCTGCACCACTAACGGATCGTTTTAAAACAAAGAGGGGACCCGGGAAGGTAGGCAGAGCGGGTGACTGGTTGAGCCCGTTCCCAAACGTAGGCGTGAGCTGGGAGGCAAATCCCCTGGCTCGTTAAGCTGAGGTGCGGGGGGAGTCGCGGCGCAAGCCAAGGCGAAGCTGCTAATCCTAGGCCGGCAAGAAAAGCCTCGTTGTCAGAGCCGTTGGTGCCCGTACCGCAAACCGACACTGGTAGACGGGGGTGAGAGCCCCAAGGTGTTCGAGAGAATCCTCGCTAAGGAACTAGGCAACTTGACCCCGTAACTTCGGGAAAAGGGGTGCCCTGGGGGTGAACCCACTTGCTGGGGGAGCCTCTTGGGGCTGCAGCAAAAGGGCCCAGGCGACTGTTTAACAAAAACACAGGTCTCTGCTAACGCGCAAGCGGAAGTATAGGGGCTGACGCCTGCCCAGTGCCGGAAGGTTAAGGGGAGATGTTTTAAAAGCATTGAACCGAAGCCCCGGTGAACGGCGGCCGTAACTATAACGGTCCTAAGGTAGCGAAATTCCTTGTCGGGTAAGTTCCGACCCGCACGAATGGCGTAACGATCTGGGCGCTGTCTCAGCGAGGAACTCGGCGAAATTGAAGTACCCGTGAAGATGCGGGTTACCCGCGCCAGGACAAAAAGACCCCGTGGAGCTTTACTGCAGCTTGGCGTTGCATTGAGGCTTCGTCTGCGTAGGATAGGTGGGAGACTATGAACCCAGGCTCTTGGGCCTGGGGGAGTCAACGTTGAAATACCACTCTGGCGAAGTTTTGGTGCTAACCCCTGACCGTTATCCGGCAGGGGAACAGCGTCTGGTGGGCAGTTTGACTGGGGCGGTCGCCTCCCAAAAGGTAACGGAGGCGTTCAAAGGTCCCCTCAGGGTGGATGGAAATCACCCGTGGAGTGCATTGGCAGAAGGGGGCTTGACTGCGAGACCTACAAGTCGAGCAGGGCCGAAAGGCGGACAAAGTGATCCTACGGTCCCGCGTGGAAGGGCCGTGGCTTATCGGACAAAAGCTACCCCGGGGATAACAGGCTTATCTTGCCCAAGAGTTCATATCGACGGCAAGGTTTGGCACCTCGATGTCGGCTCGTCGCATCCTGGGGCTGAAGCAGGTCCCAAGGGTCCGGCTGTTCGCCGGTTAAAGCGGTACGCGAGCTGGGTTCAGAACGTCGTGAGACAGTTCGGTCTCTATCCGGCGTGGGCGCAGGAGATTTGAGGGGAGCTCTCCTTAGTACGAGAGGACCGGGAGGGACTGACCTCTGGTGTGCCAGTTGTTCCGCCAGGAGCATAGCTGGGTAGCCAAGTCGGGAAGGGATAAGCGCTGAAAGCATCTAAGTGCGAAGCCCACCCCAAGATGAGATCTCCCACTAGGTAACTAGGTAAGACCGCAGGTAGACCACCTGTTTGATAGGCCGCATGTGGAAGACCAGTAATGGTTGCAGCTGAGCGGTACTAATGGTCGAGGGCTTGACCTACATTAAACCGCACACAAGTTCCCCCGATGAACAAACCCTCTTCAGATTGGTCGCTGCTCTTCTCTACTTGCAGCGGATGGGCGCTACGGCTCCCTTCGCTACGGCAGAGAAGAGAGAACTGCGAGACTTGGCGCGGGATGGAGCAGTGGCAGCTCGTCGG
Source organism: Dehalococcoidia bacterium (assembly GCA_965220215.1). Lineage (GTDB taxonomy): Bacteria > Chloroflexota > Dehalococcoidia > SHYD01 > SHYD01 > CBDDEI01. The sequence continues at coordinate 926,033 of OZ244809.1, read as the reverse complement.
GCTCATAACCCGAAGGTCGTTGGTTCGAATCCAACTCCCGCTACCAACTTACTTTGTGGTTAAGAGCGCTTTCTGGTGGCATTGCGAGGTGGCCCCACCCGTTCTCATCCCGAACACGGAAGTGAAACGCCTCAGCGCAGACGATACTGCCCGGGCAACTGGGTGTGGAAAATATGCCGTTGCCAGAAGCGCTTTTTCCTTTTCCTTAACGTGCTCCACCCGACTTACCTAGCTACTCTACAAACTCCGCCTAGGCGCCCCTAGGGTGCTAGGCTTGCCCCTCTCTGTTGCCTGTGCTACCATGAAGCACTTATTACCTACACTGCCGCGTCCCTTAGCTATGGATAATTTATAGACGCAGTGGGCAGCTGGGAAGGAGCTGGATTCTGTGACTATGAACCCTAGCGACCAAACTGTATCTCAAACCGAAGAAACCCAGGAGGAAACCCCAGAAGAAACTCCCAATGAGGAGTTTGCCCTGGGTATGGCCGAACTCTGGGAAGGGGAGCCAGATAGCTTCAAAGAGATTCACCGCGGTGACATCATTGAGGGCATTATTGCCCAGCTAGACCATGATGGTATCCTGGTGGACTTTGGCTTTAAGACCGAGGGTGTTATCCCCGCTAACGAGATGCGCTCCCTCACTCCTCCAGAGTGGGAAGAGTTGCAGGTGGGTGATAAGGTGCTAGCCTACGTGCTGCAGCCTGAGACGCAGGATGGTCAGGTAGTGCTCTCCCTTGATCGTGCTACCGGCGAGCGAGGCTGGCGTACCCTGCAGCAGCGCTTTGAGGCCGGCGAGATCTTTGACGCAGAGGTTATGGGCTACAACAAGGGCGGCCTTTTGGTGAACGTTGAAGGCGTTCGCGGGTTTGTCCCCACATCGCAGGTGGTTGGCCTGCGCCCTGATGGCGATTCGGAAGAGGCTATCTCTGACGAGCGTCTGGCTCAGTGGATTGGGAGATTCCTGCGGCTCAAGATTATTGAACTCAACCGCCGCCGCAACCGCTTTATCCTCTCTGAACGCGCCGCGCAACAAGAATGGCGCGCCCAACAGAAAGAGCGCCTACTCTCTGAGCTGCAAGAAGGCACAATAACCAAAGGTGCGGTCACCAGTATCCGTCCCTTTGGGGTCTTTGTAGACGTTGGCGGCGCCGATGGTCTCGTCCACCTCTCCGAGCTAGCTTGGGGGCGTAACCGGGACCCTGAGGAAGTAGTAAAAGTTGGTGAAGAGCTAGACGTCTACGTATTGAAGGTAGACCAAGAGACCAAGAAGATTGCGCTTAGTCTCAGACGGGCACAGCCTCAAGCATGGGAAGAGGTGATGGACAAGTATATGGTGGGGCAACTCATCAACGGCACCATCACCAAGCTCACTAACTTTGGCGCATTTGCTTCAATAGAAGGTCCGGTAGAGGGGCTCATCCATATTTCTGAGCTGGCAGACCGTCGCATTAGCCACCCCAAAGAGGTGGTAAAGGAAGGCGACGTGATGATGCTGAAGATCATCCGCATTGAGCGGGACCGCCAGCGCCTTGGCCTTAGTCTGCGGCAAGCGCTGCCGGAAATAGAGACGCAAGAACGCAAAGAGGTGCCGGAAGAGGTGGAGCCTGTCCACCAAGAGGCCGTTTCTGCTGCGCCCACGCTAGAAGAAACGATGTCTGAGAGCTCCCGTTCTGTGCTTGAGCAACTACGCGCTCAAGGCAATCTGGCCGACGAACAGGACAGCGACGACGCCAAAGAAGACGAAACAACAACTTAACGTCCCACTAGGGGAAATGCTCGCAAAAGACCTGGTTTAGGGGAGCGAAGCGCCCCAGAACGTACTATAATAGTGCTAACAGACAAGCGTTTAGATTGAGATCCTAGTTGGAAGTATAGGGCGTTAGCCGTACGCTTCTAAGGAGCAGAGCATGGCAGATAGGTTCGACAAGTTTACAGAGAGAGCACGCAGAGTATTAAGCCTTGCCCAAGAAGAGGCCCAGCGCTTTAATCACAACTACATAGGTACGGAGCATCTCCTCCTGGGTCTGGTACGGGAAGGGGATGGCCTGGCTGCTAAAGTACTGTCCAACCTAGGTGTTGAGCTAAACAAAGTACGTTCCGCGGTCGAATTTATCATTGGTCGTGGCGACCGCCCCAGCAGCGGTGATGTTGGCTTGACTCCCAGAGCCAAGAAAGTCATCGAGCTGGCGGTGGATGAGGCACGGCGTCTCAATCATCACTATATTGGCACCGAGCACCTTCTCCTTGGCCTCGTCCGAGAGGGAGAGGGCATTGCCGCCGGCGTTCTGGAAAGTCTGGGCGTCAACCTGGAGAAGGTGCGAACGGAGACCACGCGCATCCTTAGTCAGAGCGGGCCGCAGACCCACACCCAGGGCCGCAGCAGCACTCGCACTCCTACCGTCGACCAGTTAGGCATGGACCTCACGGCGCTGGCGCGAGCCGATAAGCTGGATCCTGTCATTGGCCGCAGCAAAGAGATAGAGCGGGTGGTGCAAATTCTGAACCGCCGTACTAAGAACAACCCTGTGCTCATCGGCGAGCCTGGTGTGGGCAAGACGGCTATTGTTGAGGCGCTGGCTCAGCGCATCATCAGTGGCGACGTGCCGGACACGCTCCAGGGACGCCGTTTGGTGACCCTGGACATGGGGTCGCTGGTAGCAGGCACCAAATACCGCGGCGAGTTTGAAGAACGCCTAAAGAAAGTTATCGAAGAGATCAAAAGTTCCGGCAACTGCGTCATGTTCATAGACGAGCTGCACACTCTTGTGGGCGCCGGCGCGGCAGAAGGCGCAGTGGATGCGGCTAACATCCTGAAACCATCGCTGGCTCGCGGCGAGCTCCAGTGCATTGGCGCCACCACCCTGGACGAATATCGCAAACATATCGAGCGGGATGCCGCCTTGGAGCGGCGCTTCCAGCCGGTCATGGTAGAAGAGCCCTCCGTGGAGGACACGATTCTAATCCTGGACGGCATTAAGGGCCGCTATGAGGAGCACCACCACCTGACAATCAGTCAAGAGGCTGTGGAAGCCGCGGCGCACCTTTCCGCTCGCTACATCTCCGACCGATTCCTGCCTGACAAGGCAATTGACCTGATAGACGAGGCTTCTTCTAGAGTCCGCATCAAGCGCTCGCAGATGCCGCCTTCCGTGAAGGAGGCCATGCGTGGGCTAGAGAGTGTGCGGCGGGAGAAAGAAACTGCCATCGCTTCTCAGCAGTATGAGTACGCTGCCGAGCTCCGAGACCGCGAGCTTCACCTTGTGGAGCGCATAGAGAGTCTAGAGGGCGGCAGTTACGAAGAGGCGCCTGAGCCTGCCCCGCTGGTGGTGATGGAAGAAGACATCGCCCAGGTGGTAAGCATGTGGACCGGAATCCCGGTCATGCGGCTGGCCAGTGAAGAGTCGGCCAAGCTACTCCACATGGAGGAGGCGCTGCACAATCGCGTGGTGGGCCAGCAAGAGGCCATCACTACGATTGCGAAGGCAGTGCGCCGAGCTCGGGCAGGACTTAAGGATCCAAAACGGCCCATTGGCGTGTTCATGTTCCTTGGCCCCACAGGTGTAGGGAAGAGCTTGCTGGCTAAGGCGCTGGCGGACTTTATGTTTGGCAGCGAGGACGCGCTCATCAAACTGGATATGTCTGAATTCATGGAACGGCACACCGTTGCTCGGCTGGTGGGCGCACCTCCAGGGTATATAGGTTACGACGATGGCGGCCAACTAACTGATACCGTGCGGCGCAAGTCCTACTGCGCTATCCTCTTGGACGAAGTAGAGAAGGCCCATCCTGAGGTCTTTAACATGCTTCTCCAGATCTTTGAGGATGGTTACCTAACCGATGCCAAAGGGCGTAAGGTAGACTTCCGGAACACGCTCATTATGATGACCAGCAACCTGGGCGCAGAGCTCATTAAGCGAGATACAACGCTAGGATTTGCGGTACAGCGTGACGAGGCGAAAACCCAGGAAGAGGTCTATGGCAAGATGCGGGAGAAAGTCACCGCTGAGTTGCAAAAGGCATTCCGCCCTGAGTTCCTGAACCGCATTGATGCTACGGTAGTGTTCCATGCGCTGAACAAAGAGCAGCTACGTTCTATCGTTGACCTGGAGCTGGGCTTCGTTGCCAAGCAGGTTGAAGAGAATGGCATGAAGCTGGAAGTCACGCTTGCGGCGAAGGATTATCTGGGGACCAAGGGGTACGACGAATCCTTTGGTGCTAGGCCACTGCGGCGGCTGCTTCAGGATACTGTGGAGGACAAGCTCTCTGAGGCCATTCTGCAAGAACAGTACAGCGCCGGCGATACTATTCTGGTAGATGTGGAAGAAGAGGAGATAGTCCTAAAGCCAGTGGAGGTTGCGGCAACCCCTGCGTAAAGGAACCGAGCCTAATCCATAGATTAAAAACGACTAGAAAAGCCCCCCGCCATTGGCGGGGGGCTTTTGCGTCACCAGTTAGTTTGTCTACGGTGTACGTAGATGCTCTGCAGAATGCCCAACGAGATCAATGAGGTGAGTAGTGAGCTGCCGCCGTAGCTGAGGAAGGGCAGTGGGATGCCGGTCACGGGCAGCAGCCGGATATTTACACCAATGTTAATGAAGATCTGGCACAGGAACATCATAACGATGCCTATGGCGATGTTGCGTCCCAGATCGTCTCGCGCATTGCTGGCAATGTGCAGCCCACGGAACAATAGGATAGCGAACAAGACCAGGATGAAGATGGCGCCTATAAAGCCGAGCTCTTCTCCCAAGACGCTGAAGATGAAGTCGGTCTTCTGGATGCGGAGGAAGTTGAGCTGGCTCTGCGTGCCGTTGAACAGGCCTCTCCCGAAGAGGCCGCCAGAACCGACGCTGATCTCCGATTGCAGGATGTTGTACCCGGCACCCAGGGGATCTAGCTCTGGGTTGAGGAAAAGGAGTAACCGGTCTCGCATATAAGAGCGGGCTGCAAAAAGCACGATGAGGGGCGTCGCTACAGCAAACAGGACACTAATCAGCGCCAGGTGGCGCACTCGGATACCGGCCATGATGGCAATTCCCGCCCAGATGGCGCCAAAGATAACCGTAGTGCCCAGGTCTGGCTGTATGAAGACCAGCGTTGCGGGGAGAGCCGCCAGCAGGACGGAGAAGATGGGAATCCGAATACTGGACAACTGCGTACGATGGTCGGCAAATATCTTAGCGAGCATGACCGCCAAGATTGGCTTGGCTATCTCTGAGGGTTGGATTAGGAAGAGACCCAGGTTGAGCCACCGCCGTGCTTCATTTACGGACTCGCCTATGAAGGGCACCGCGACGAGGAGGAGTATCACTAAGAGGTAGATGGGCAAGATGACCGCGCCCAGCAACCGATAGTCCAGCCGGGCCATTATCAGCATAAGCACCAGCCCAATCAGACCCAGAAACGCATGGTGTCCAGGGGGAGAGTCTATGAAGGGGCCATTGAGCTCCTGGACACTTGATGCACTAAAGAGCAACAAAACGCCCGTCGTAACGAGCCCCACAGCGCTTATGATGAGGGCAAAGTCTAGCCTAAATCCCTTTTCCTGGGGCAGCGCTGCTGATGGGTTCATTGGGTTGCTCTGCTGAAATAGTAGCTCAGTATTTTGCCCCCGGCTGGTGCAGCCGTTTTTGCGCCCTGCCCCAACTGATGGAACACGACAATGGCGATCTGCGGATTCTCAAGGGGCGCATAACCAATGAACCAGCCGTGGGTTTCATGCAGGCGGCCTTCTTCATCCAACGGTTGGCCGAACTCCGCGGTGCCAGTCTTTCCGGCAATTTGAACACCGGGGACTTGAGCGTTCGTGGCGGTGCCGGATTCCACGCCTTGACGCATACCCTCTCGGAATACCTGAAGGTTTTGTTGTGTGATGTCGAGCCGCGATTCCACTACTTTGTCGTAGGAGCGGATAAGGTTGCCATCGCGGTCCCGCACCTCCCGCACTACTCTTGGGCGGAGGACTTCACCGCCGTTGGCCAGGGCAGAGACGGCGCGCACCATGTGAAGAGGGGTGACCAGAGCAAAGCCCTGGCCGATGCCGAAGTTATAGCTATCGCCGGTGACCCACTCCTCATCGAAGGTTTCCACCTTCCACTCCGGGTCGGGAACCACCCCGGCTGCTTCGCCGGGCAGGTCAATGCGTGTCTGCTGGCCTAACCCATAACTCCGCGCGTAGGAGGCAAGGCGGTCCGGTCCCAGGCCCTCAAAATCCTCAAAGCCGCCGGCGAGGTAATAGAAGTAGATGTCTGAGGACATGGAAACCGCGCGGTAAAAATCGAGCTGCCCGAGGCCGCTGGGTATCCACTCGTAGAAGTTGTATTCGATGCTGGGGTCGTACTTGTTGGGGATGGAGATGCTACCCACGCTGGTGATGCGGGTGGATGGCGTTGCCACTCCTTCTTGCAAGGCGGCGGTGCCCGTGATGAGCTTAAAGATACTACCGGGTGGGAATGTGCCGCCGATGGCATAGTTGAGGAGAGGCCGGTTAGGGTTGTCCAAAATGGCTTGAATCCCCTCGGTATTCTGGCCGCTGCTTAGCAGGTTCTGATTGAAGCTGGGGAGGGAAACCATGCCCAGGATCTCGCCGTTCTTGGGGTCCATTGCAATTGCTGCAGCGTACTTGGAGTAGCCCATGCTTTCCTGGAGAATCTTGGTCATCTCTTGCTGCAGGTCCCAATCCAAGGTCAGCGTAAGGTTGCCGCCCGGGCTGGGGGGTTCGGCATAGAGCACCCGTCGCTGGCGTCCGGTCACGTCTACTTCTACTCGGTGCCGCCCGCGAGAGCCGCGCAGCTCGTCTTCATGCGTGAGCTCCACTCCCATCTTGCCCAGGCGGTCGTTCAGGGTGTAGCCTTCTTCATTCAGCTGGTTGTACTCTTCCGCGGAGATACGGCCGGTGTAACCCAGAATGTGGGGCATCAAGCTATTGTCCAGGTAGACGCGTTTCGCTTCCAAGAGCACAGTAATGCCGGGAAGCTCCCAGTGCCGCTCTTCAATCATGAAGGCCGTCTCCTGGTCCACCTCAGTTTTGAGGGGGACAGGAGTGTGAACGTGGCCGCTGGCGCGCCGTTCCTGCACAAGCTGATACAGCTGGCCTACGGGCAGTTTGAGCAGCTTGCTAAGTTTGTCCAGCACCTCCGGCTGCTGGTTCTGTGGGAGGTCAACCGGCACAGCAGCCACGGTGAATGAGGGTTCGTTGCGGACAAGGAGCCTCCCATTGCGGTCATGGATGATGCCGCGGGTGGCGTCCACGGTGCCCAAACGTACGCGATTGCCGTCCGCCTGCTCGCGATAGTTGCTACCCTCCACTACCTGTAGCCGCCAAAGCTGTCCTGCCAGGATGGCGAAGGCCAGGACGATTGTTGCCTGCAGCAACCATATCCGATGCTTGACCAGGGTCTGCTCGTCTGTTGGAGGCTTACGCTTAGAGGAGCGCCACCGCTTCTCGCGAAAAAAGAGGAACATGCCTTAGACTCTTCCGCCCGGTAGAGGGGTTGCTCCCAGGATGTTAGCAGGTAAGCGCCTGTCGCGAGAGATCAGCTCGTTAAGCAGCAAGATAAGGGGGAATCCCCATAGAAGGTTAGCGAACACGCCCGGGAACCAGTGCCAGACCACGGTTTCAGGCCAGCTAATGGCGTAGCCGGTGAGGGCAATGGCTACAGTGAGCACGGCATAGTAGGCCAGCGTCGCAATCGGGATAAGAATGAATCGCTCGGTTAGGCGCAGTTCTAGCTCCTGGACGCTTAGGAAGGTGATCATACTTGCCGTGATCATTGCAAGGAGGTGGCTGCCTAGGGGCGCTGCGCTAACGGTGTCCATCAACAGGCCGTTCACCGCGCAGGCCAGCAGACCTTGCCCGGGCCCGAAGGCCAGGCCCCAGCCCAATACAAAGAGCAACGGAAACGTGGGTTGCAGCAGGCGAGGCAGCTCAAAAAGGGACTGGGCGCCTACCGCTATTAGGCTGAGTATGAGGCAGAAGACGTAACTCATCTCTTAGGTACTACCACCCTAGTGCAGCTTTAGTTGCTGCAGACCCTAGAAAACGTGGCTGAAAAGCTGGTTATGGGACGAGAGTGCCGGCTGCCGCCATTGCGATAGAGAAGGTGGGTCCTGGGAGGACGCCCAACAAGAATGTGCCCACCGTGGCGATAAGGAGCGCTACTCCCAAGGGTACCGGTATACGTATCGCAGATTCGCTGGCGGGGCTGCGCAAGAACATGGTCTTGATAACTCCAACATAATAGTACGCGGAGATGGCGGTATTCACAACACCAACCAGCACGAGCCACGCCAGCCCTTGCTGGACGCCCGCGTTAAAGATAAATAGCTTGGCGAAGAAGCCTGCGGTCGGCGGTAGACCCGTGAGGGAGAGGAGACAGAACGCGAGCGCAAACGCAAGCCACGGCGCACGCTGCCACGCGCCGGCGTAGTCGTCGATGAGATCGCTGCCAAGTTGCTCTGAGAGGGCGATGATGGCCAGGAATGCGCCCAAGTTGGTGACGGTGTAGCTCACCAGGAAGAAGAGCACGCCGCCTGGGCCGAGGGTGGGCAGCACGGCCATGCCCACCAGCAGGTAGCCCGCCTGGGCGATGCTAGAGTAGCCCATCATGCGCTTGATGTTGGTCTGCTGAATGGCTATCACGTTGCCGATGGTCATGGATAACGCGCTGAGCACGGCAAAGACGATGGTCCAGTCCGAGGGCAGGGGGCCGTCTCCCAGCGCGGTGTGGAAGATCCGCAGGATCACCGCAATGCCCGCCGCCTTGCTCGCCACTGAGAGGAATGCGGTCACGGGCGTGGGCGCCCCTTCGTAGACGTCCGGGACCCACATCTGGAAGGGCACTGTCGCCAGCTTGAAGCCAAAGCCCGCAATAAGCAGCACCGTGGCTACAGTAATGGGTAGATGGTTCTCCTGGTAGCTCTGGAGCAGCACGGGCTGGATCTGGGTGAGGTATGTGCTGCCCGTGAGGCCGAAGAAGAGCACGATGCCGTAGAGCAAGACCGCTGAACTCAGCGCGCCCAGCAGGAGATACTTAATGCCGGCCTCGCTAGAGGTGCGGTTCTTCATCATGCCGGCCAGGATGGCTAGCGCGATGCCTGTGAGCTCAAGGGACAGAAAGATCGTGATGAACTCCGCTGCTGAAGCCATGAACATCATGCCGGCACAGGCAAAGAGGAGCAGCGAGTAGTATTCGCCCTGGAAGCGCTCAAAGTGCCGGGCATAGCTGGTGGATGCAAGGACGACGATGGCGGTGCTGAAGAGCATCAGCACTTTCAGCACGATAGAGAAGTCGTCTATCACGAGCATCCCGCCGAAGGCCGCGCCGGGGTTGCTGCCGGCCATCGTGATCGTCAGATTGGCTGAGATGAGCAGGCCGAGGAGTGCTAAGGAGACCAGCAGCTCCTTGCGCGGCGAAGCTAGGTCAATGAGCAGAAGCGCTACGGCGAAGGCGAGGACGACCAGCTCGGGGGTGATGAGGCCGAGGCTTGCTGCCATGTTAGTCGAACCTGCTCAGGATAGGGAGAATGCCCACTTTAATCACATCCAGCAGCACCTTGGGGAAGAGACCAACCACCAGGATAGTAGCCACCAGGACCGCCAGAGGCACGCGTTCCAGTAGCGTGGCGTCCTCCAGTTGGGACACCCTGGGGTTGACGGTCTGGAAGAAGCTGCGCTCTGCTGTCCAGAGCATGTAGCCGGCGCTTAAGAGCACGCCGAACACGCCCAGGAGCGTGTAGAGCCCAAAGACGGGGAACGTGCCCACAAAGATCAGGAACTCCGCCACAAAGCCGCTCAAAGAGGGCAGGCCGAGGGCCGCAAGCGCCGCGATACCAAATATGGTGGCCGCAAAGGGCATGCGGTGGGCAAGACCTCGGAGATCGGGGATCTGGCGCGTGTGGGCTTTGTCGTAAATCAGACCCACCAGCGCAAAAAGGAGGCCCGTGATGGTGCCGTGGGTAAACATCTGGAGCACCGCTCCCGTCATGCCCACTTCGCCAAGCGCGCTAATGCCCAGGAGCACGTAGCCCATGTGGCTCACGCTGCTATATGCAATCAACCGTTTAAGGTCCCGCTGGCGCAGGGTGATGAGTGCGCCGTAGAGCACGCTGACCACAGCCAATAGCGCCAGGGTGGGGGCAAAGATGGAGGCCTCGTTGGGGAAGATGGAGATGCAGATGCGGAGGATGCCGTAGCCGCCCATCTTGAGGAGCGCGCCCGCCAGCATCACGCTGACCGCGGTGGGCGCATCGGTGTGGGCGTCTGGCAGCCAGGTGTGCACCGGGAATATGGGGAGCTTGACCGCAAACGCCAGGAAGATGAGCCAGAAGATGGCGCCGGCAGGGATGACCGTGTTCTGAAGACTGACCCTGCTCAGCTCAATGAGGTCGAAGGTGCCGGTGCTGGCGTAGAGGGCCAGCATGCCCGCCAGCATACCCGCGGAGCCGAAGATGGTGAACACCAGGAACTTCATCGCCGAGTACTCACGGCGACCCAGCGGCGGCGGGCTGCCCCAGATGGAGATGAGAAGATACATTGGCAGCAGCTCCACTTCCCAGAACAGGAAGAAGAGCACAAAGTCCAGAGAGGTGAAGACGCCTAAGATGCCGGTCTGCAACAGCAGGAGCAGGGCAAAGTAGAGCTTTGGCCGGTGCGTTATGCCCCAGGAGATAATGACAGAGAGGAAGCCCAGGAGCGCCGTGAGGAGCACCATAGGCAAGCTCAGGCCGTCCACGCCAATGTAGTAGAAGATGTTGAGGGCGGGCACCCAGGGCGCGTGCTCGGCGAACTGGATGGCGGTGCTGGAGGTATCGAAGCCGATCCAGAGGTAGAGGACAAGGAGCAGGTCTGCGAGGGTGATGGCGGCGGCCACCTGCTTCACCAGCTTAGGTTGCGCGGAGGGCACTGCCGCCAGCGCGATCGCGCCTAGGGCGGGCAGGAAGACGATGAGGGAGAGCAGTGACGGCATAGCTGCTAGCCCCTAATCACCAGTCCCGCGGCGATGACTACCGCGCCCAGGAAGATTGCCATACCGTAGGCTTGCACCTGGCCCGTCTGCAACCGGCGCAGACCGTCACCGCAGAGCTTGGTGAGCTGTCCTACGCCATTCACCACGCCGTCCACGCCGTAGCGGTCGAAGCCGGCCAAACCGTTGGCGATGGCGGAATAGGTCAATATATGGGTTATGACGCGCTCAAAGAGCAGGTCCAGCCCATACTTCTGATTGAGCACGTAAGCAGGCACGCCCCAGAGCAAGCGGCTGAAGGTTGTAGGAGAGATCGCCTTCACCTCGTACATCTGCCAGGCCAGCCAGATGCCGCTCAGGGCCACGAGGGTTGAGACGATTGCCAGGATAGGGTCAAAGGGGAGCGCGTGCTCGCCCAGGGCCTCATGGATGGCCTCAGTCTGCAGGAAGTCGCTAAGGAAATGCACCCCCGGCAAGTTCGCCAGACCGGAGAAGATGGCGGGTACTGCCAGAATAATCAGGGGCACGGTCATCACCGAGGGCGACTCGTGCAGAGCATGGCCGCTATCGGCAGTATGGTCATCCTGCTGCGCGTCGTGGGGGCTGGCGGGTTCCACATGTTCACCGCTCTCGGCTTCAAGGCCGCCGCGGTACTCGCCGGAGAAGGTGAGGAAGAGCATCCGGAAGACATAAAAGGCGGTGAGGAAGACGGTAATGAGGGCCATGGCAAAGAGGACCGGACTCTTGGCAAAGGCCTCGCCCAGGATCTCGTCCTTGCTCCAGAAGCCGGAGAAGGGCGGGATGCCGGAGAGGCTAAGGGAGGCGATGAACAGGGTGATCCAGGTGATGGGCATGGCTTTGCGGAGGCCGCCCATGTAGAGCATGTTGAAGGTTCCGGAGGCGTGGTTCACGCTGCCGGCCCCCAGGAAGAGGAGCGCCTTGAAGAATGCGTGGTTCATCAGGTGGAAGAAGGCGGCAACGTACCCGCCCAGGCCCAGAGCCAGCATCATGTAGCCGAGCTGGCTCACCGTGGAGTAGGCCATCACACGTTTGATATCGGTGACGACGAGACCGAGGCCGGCCGCGGTGATGGCGGTGAATGCGCCCAGGAACGCGATCACTGCCATAGTGTCCGGCGCGTGGACAAAGAGGGGCAGCATACGCCCGACTAAGTAGACGCCCGCGGCCACCATTGTGGCGGCGTGGATCAGGGCGCTGACCGGCGTGGGGCCTTCCATAGCGTCCGGGAGCCAGACGTGGAGGGGGAACTGCGCCGACTTTCCTGCTGCGCCGGCAAAGATGCCGAGGGTGGCCCAGGTGATGATGGGGAAACCCAAGAAGCCGGCGTGCATCAATGCCTCGACGCTGCGCTCCTCAAAGAGCGCTGAGATAGTGAGAGTGCCTGTCTGGTTCACAATGATAAGCAGGGCAGCTAGGAAGCCCAGGTCGCCGAAGCGGGTCACGAGGAAGGCCTTCTTGGCCGCGGTCACGGCGGCGGGCCGCTGGAACCAGAAGCCAATGAGTAGATAGGAGCAGAGGCCAACCAGCTCCCAGAAGAAAAAGACTTGGAGCAGATTATCCGCCAACACCAGGCCGAGCATAGAGGTGGTGAACAGGGACATATACGCAAAGTAGCGGGAGTAGCCGGTGTCGCCGTGCATGTAGCCCGTGGAGTAGATCTGCACCAGCAGGCTCACGGAGGTGACTACTACTAGCATCATGGCAGTGAGGGAGTCCACCGCCAGGCCGACGTGGAACTCCACCTCGCCGAGGGTGATCCAGGGGTAATCGGCCAGGTGCAACTCATGGCCGGGAGCGCCGAAGACTGTGCCCAGCGTGACCAAGGAGAGCACGAAGGCGATGCCCATGGCTAGGATGGTCACGGAGCCGGCGGCGGTATGCGCGCCCAAGGGCCTCAGTACAAAGACGATGATGAGGAAGGAGGCCAGCGGGGCCGCAAAGATGGCCCAGGCGAGAAACTCAGGTGTCATCTAGAGCTTCCTGAGGACCTCCTCCGCTACGTGCTTCTTGCTTATGGGAATCATGATGCGTCGGGGCTGCGCCTGGCTGACGCCCTCCCAGTTGGGGACGTCCGGCGCAATGAACGCAATAATGCCTTCGCTATCGAACAGGTCTTTCCATAGCTCTGCCACTACCAGGTTGGGAGTCTTTTTGATTTCAGTCCACATAGTTGAACACCATCGTTTCTTTGCACGTCATGCTGAACAGAGCGAAGGATCGCATCCGGTCAACAGAAAGTCTGAGATTCTTCGTTTGCCGCCACCGGCGACGCTCGCGAGAACGACAGAAGTGTGCTGTTACCAGCGCATTAAGTTAATCTCCTCGGCGTCCACGGTGTTCCGTGAACGGTAGAGGGAAATGAGTAAGGCTAGGGCCACGGCTGCTTCCGCAGCGGCTACGGTAATGACGAATACCGCAAATAGCTGGGCGGTCACCTGCCCTGATGCGCCTACGTAGCGAGAGATAGCCACCAGCGCGATGTTCACAGCATTGAGCATGATCTCGATAGACATAAGGATAGCGACGGCATTGCGCCGGGAAAGCGAGCCGTACAGCCCGATGCTGAAGAGCAGAGCGGAGAGGACTAGGTAATGGTTGAATGTGACGTCCAAGGCTACTCTTTCGCTAGGACAATGGCCCCGATCATGGCTACTAGGAGCACGACTGAGGCGAGTTCAAAGGGGAATGCGTACACGGTGAAAAGCCGGTCTGCGATGGACTCCGGTCCAAAGGTAGGGGCCTGCTCCGGGCCCGGGGCCCAGTGACTCTGCAAAGAGGTGTAAGCAAGGAGCACGAACATAAGACCCGCCGTCACTACGGCGGAGAGCTGCAAGCGCCCCGGGGGGTTGCCCTGGGTCATGGCGTTGCGGGTGAGGAAGATTGCAAAAAGAGTGAGCACGGCAATTGCGCCAATGTAGACAAGCACTTGCACCATAGCCATAAAGCCGGCGTTTAACGTAAGGAAGATGCCGGCAACGCCGATAAAGGAGACTACCAGAGCAAGGACGGCGTGGAAGATATTGCGTAGCGACACCACCAGCAGCGACGAAAGCACCGTCAGCCCTGCTAGGGCGTAAAAGCTAAGCGCGTGGGCAATATCTGCTTCTGCGGCAACGGGCATAAGTTACTTCTGCTCCTCGGGCGGAGGGGGTTTGGGTAGGCCGGCCGTGGGGAGATACGCGTTGTCGGCCACGTCGCGGTCGGCGCCCTCTTCCTTGAAGGGAGGCCGGTAGTATGCGCTTAGGAGTGGCCTGTTGGCGATGTCTTCTTTGTGCGCCACCAAGCTCCCCCGCTCGTAAGTCGCTAGCTCAAAGCCGCGGCCCATGAAGAGCGCATCGTAGGGGCAGGCCTCTACGCAGAGACCACATACCATGCACTTGCCGAGGTCGATGTCGAAGCGGTCGATAGAGTAGCGTCCGTCGTCCTGCGGGTGTGTGACGATGTCTATGCAGCCGTGAGGGCAGGCCTTCGCGCAGGTTGCGCACGCCGTGCAGCGTGGCTCCACCCAAGCAAAGTCGTAGCCGCGGAAGCGAGGCTTGATGGGCACTGCCTCCTCCGGATACTGCCGGGTTAGGGGTTTGCGCGCTAGGTGCTGGAACACCACGCTTAAGCCTTTTAAGATGCCTAGACCGTACATACGCGGCTCCTATCGGATGCTGCTAACCTGTGCGTTGAAGGACGGGGCCACCGGGGCCGGTTTGCGCTGTGACACTACTCGGGACCAGAACATGATGAATAATCCCGCTAGCACTATGTTGATGGCAACCACCACGATCCCTGGCAGCGCCAGATATACCTCAAATGCTGTGATAAAGATGTTGGCAAGGGTTAGGGGGATAAGGAACTTCCATGCGAGTCCCATCAACTGGTCGATGCGTAGGCGGGGGAGGGTCGCCCGCACCCACACGAAGAAGCAGAGCACCAGGTAGAGCTTTACGAGGAACCACAGGACAGCGGGTATAGCGCTCAGGACGGGGCCAGTGCCCCAGCCGCCCAGGAAGAGGGTTGCAATAAGGGCAGAGATACCTAGAAGGTGGGTGTATTCAGCAATATAAAAGAGGCTGAACTTGAAACCGCTGTACTCGGTATGGTAGCCGCCCACAAGCTCCGATTCGCCTTCCATGATGTCCGTAGGAGTGCGGTTCAACTCCGCAGAGCCGGCAATGATAAAGATAACCATGGCCAGAGGCTGCAGGAACAGGAACCACCCGTTCTGGATTTGGTAGTCCACTATACGGCTCAGATCCAGCGTGCCAGACAGAAGGATGATGCCAATTACGGAGAGGACTAGCGGTATCTCGTAGCTGATAGTCTGGGCCACGGCGCGCATAGCTCCAAGGAGCGAGAACTTGTTGTTTGAAGCCCAACCCGCCATGAACACCGGGATAACGCCCAGCGTGCCCACGGCCACGACGTAGAGCAGGCCAATCTCAATGTCTAGGAGCACCGCACCAGGCGCAAAGGGGATGACCGCGAAGGTGAGGAACGCCGGCCCAAAGACCAAAGAAGGGGCGGCCCAGTAGACGAACTTATCGACGCCAAAGGGCGTGATAGCCTCTTTGCCCATGACCTTGATGCCGTCCGCCATGGATTGGAGAAGGCCCTCCGGTCCGGCGCGGTTGGGGCCGGAACGTATCTGGAAGCGTCCGATGAGTTTGCGTTCAGTCCAAACGGCCATGAGGTTGCAAAGCAGAATGAAGGTGAGCAGGCTCACCACGGAGACGACGCCAGTGATAAAGGCCACCACCCAATTGGGCAGCGTGCCGCTCAGCGTGGCGATGATGATCTCGTTGATCACTAGCGGTCTACCTCGCCCATGACGATGTCGATGCTGCCGACAGTGACCACCACATCCGCTATCTTATAGCCGATGAGCATCTCTTTCAGCGCGTTCAGGTTCAGATAAGAAGGAGCGCGCACATGGAAGCGCCAGGGCGCACCGCTGCCGTCGCTGACCAGATAATAGCCCAGCATCCCGCGCGGCGACTCTATCTGCACGTAGACCTCGCCTTTTGGCGGGCGAATGACGATGGGCGTAGGCGTCTTCCAGGGACCGGCGGGCATACCGTCCAGCGCGTGCTGTACCAGCTTGACGCTCTCCCGCATCTCCTGAAAGCGCACCACAAAGCGATCGTAGGAGTCGCCGTTAGTGCCTACCGGCACCGCAAAGTCAAAGTTTTCGTAGCCGCAGTAGGGGTCGGTCTTACGCAGGTCCCAGGGCACACCGCTGGCGCGCAACGTGGGGCCGGAGATCGACGCATTGATAGCGAGTTCCTTGGGCAACACGCCGACACCTACAGTGCGGGCCTGTAGCACCTCGTTACCCCGCAGGAGGTCCTCGTATTCGTCCAGACGCTGAGGCATGATGTCCAGCAAGTCTTGGAGCCCACGGTAGAACTCCGGTGGCAGGTCCTGGGCGACGCCGCCGGGCCGCATGTAGTTATACGTGAGGCGAGCGCCGCACACCATCTCAAAGAGATCGAGGATCTGCTCCCGTTCTCGGAGAAAGTACATCAGCGGCGTGCCCCACGCGCCCATGTCCTGCAGGAGCGTCCCCTGGGCAAAGCAGTGGCTGGCTAACCGCTGCATCTCCGCCATCAGCACCCGGATGTAGGTGGCACGAGGCGGCACAGGGATGCCTGCGAGCTTTTCGATTGCCAGCACGCAGCCCAGGTTGTTGCTCATGGAGGCGAGATAGTCCATACGATCGGTGATGGGCACGGTCTGGAGGTAGGTGTGCTCCTCCTGCATCTTCTCTTTGCTGCTGTGGAGGTAGCCCAGCACCGGCTCCGCGTCCAGCACGGTCTCGCCGTCCAGGGCCAGCCGTAGACGAAGCACGCCGTGGGTGCTGGGGTGCTGCGGCCCCATGTTGACCATGAATACGTTGGGCGTTGTCATTGGGAGGGACTCCAGCGCAAGCCCAGTGAAAGAGAAGCTTTTGTGCACGCCCCAGCTTGCAGTGTCGTTTGATGATATGCCGACATGCTAGACGTCTTCTTCCGAAGGGATAGTGATGGTGCGGTGGTCAAACTCCAGGAAGTCCTTCCTCAGCGGGTGGCCGGGGAAGCCTTCAAAGAGCAGGACACGGCGGAGGTTGGGGTGGCCCTCAAAGCGCACGCCCATCAAGTCCCAGACCTCTCGCTCCTGCATCTCAGCGCCTTTCCATATGGAGGTCACAGAGGGCACCCAGGGGTCTGTGCGGCCCAGAGCCCGAGCTTTGAGCACCGCGCTGTGGTTCTTGTTCATCGAGAGCAGGTGGTAGACCACCTCGAAGTAGTCGATGTAATCCACGGAAGTCAGGTCCGTCAGGTAGTTGAAGTCCAACCCAGGGTGATCCCGCAGATGCAGGCAGATCTCCGGCACGCCCTCCCGCGCTACCACCACGGCATCGGCAGTTACTTCCATCACGGAGGAGCCAAAGGACGGGTCCAGCATCATAGCTAGGTCCCGGCCGCTGAGGGGCTTTGTCACAGTAGCCTGCGCCTAGCCCGCAGCCCGAGCTTTCCGCTCAAGCTGTACCTTCTCCTGCAGCTTAACGATGCCGGCCAGCAGCGCTTCTGGGCGCGGCGGGCAGCCGGGAACGTAGACGTCTACTGGGACGATAAGATTAACGCCGGGCACTACGCTGTAGGTGTCCACAAAGGGGCCGCCACTCATAGCGGAGACGCCCATAGCGATGACCCATTTGGGCTCCGCCATCTGGTCGTAGATGCGGCGCACCACGGGAGCCATCTTCCAGGTGACCCAGCCGGCCACGATCATGAGGTCGGCCTGACGGGGCGAGGGACGGAAGATCTCCATGCCGAAGCGAGAGATGTCATAGCGGGAAGAGGTGGTCGTGATCATCTCGATGGCGCAACAAGCCAGGCCGAACATTGCCGGCCACAACGACGCCTTTCGGGCCCAGGTCATCACCTCGTCCAGGGAGGAGACGATGACGTTCTGAGGGCAGTCCTCCGGCACTGTGTAGGCGTTGTCCGCGAAAGGTTGCTGGGCCTCCCGCATCAGGTCGAGGGCGGCGCGGCCTTCGCGTTTGTCCTCGTCTTCTACGCCAAAGGAGTTCAGCAGGGGTAGATCAGCCATAATGCCTCCTAGGGCTTACGTCCACTCCAACGCCTCTTTCTTCCAGGCGTAGAGGAAACCCACAACTAGGATGAGAATAAAGAGCGCCATCTCTATGAGGCCAAAGAGCCCCAGCTGCCGGAAATAGACGGCCCAGGGCAGCAGGAAGATCACCTCAACATCAAAGATGACGAAGAGGAGCGCGAAATAGTAGTAGCGGAAGTTGAACTGAATCCAGGAGGGGCCAACGGTTTCAACACCGCATTCGTAGGTATCGTTCTTGATGGGGTCTGGATTATCAGGACGGAGCCGCAAACGACCAAAGAGCAGGGAGGTGACCACACCTCCAATGGGGAAAATAAGAGCGGCCAACATCAAGATTAACAGTGGGCCATACTCGGTCAGCACGTCGCCCCCTCATTAGTGCAAAAAAACACAATCTCGCTCCCAAAGTATACATCAGGGGATGGGCGCTGCGAAGGGGGTAGCGCTAATTGCGCTGCCTGCCTCTGGACGGGGCGCCAGCCGAGTACCATAATAGGAAGCACTATCTTGAGCCGGCGCCAGGAGGGAACCAATGGCCGTACAGAGCTTGCAGCTTTTCATCCGCAGCATTCCGGACGCGGAAAGCGCTAATGCTATAGCCACTGCGCTAAAGCAGGCAGAAGGCGTGCGCTATGCCAGCGTCAACTGGCGTCAGGGAACCAGCGACATTACCTTTGATGACAGTATTACTTCCGCCGACAATATCCTGCAGAATCCAGCGTTGAAGAGCAGGTATCAGATTGAGATCTGCGAGGACTACTGCAGCTCCTAGCACATGGACAGCCTGGCTCTAGGGCGCAAGCTGGTCCAACAGCTTGGGGCCCAGCAGCGCAAAGCCAACCAGCACCGCACCCGCCGCCGCGATGAGCACCGCTCCCGCGGCGGCGTCTTTTGCGAGCTTGGCGCGCGGGTGTTCCTCCAGGGAGATCCGGTCAACTGTGGCTTCCACCGCGGTGTTTAGGGTTTCTAGGGAGAGCACCAGCGTGATGGTGAGGATAAGCACCGCCCACTCGACAGGGGAAAGGCCCAGCCAAAGGGCAAGCACTGTGACTGCGACGGCTGCCGCCAGGTGGATGCGCATATTGCGCTGGGTTGCGATGACCTGGGCAATGCCTTGGATGGCCCAGCGGAAGCTGCGCAGGAAGGAGCTCAAGCTAGGGTGCGACCAGGGTTGCCCACTGAGTTGCGGGGCTGCCTACAGTTGGCAAGCCTGGCCCAGGCGGGCGAGACAACGGCTCTTCCCCAGCACCTCCATGCTCTCGAAGAGGGGCGGCGAAACTGTGCGGCCGGTGATGGCGGCCCGCAGCAGGCCAAAGAAGGGGCCGGTCTTTAGCCCAAACTCCTCGGCCATAGGGCGCAGCAGCGCTTCCAGCCCGGGGTGGCTCCAGTCCTGCTGGCGCTCTAGCCGTTCCAGCGCGGCGTGTAGCGGTCGTGCCGCCTCCGGCGCTTCCAGTGTCTTGCGGGCCTTGTCGTCGAAGGCAAAGGCTTCATCAAAGAAGAGGTCGATGAGGGGCGCAGCATCGTTGAAGACGCGCATTCGCTCCTGCACCAGGGGCATGATGCGCGCCAGGTAGCCTTCATCTACGGGCCGGGGGATGGCGTCAGGCAGGCCGCCCTCCGCTTCAGGCGCTTCCATCAGCAAGAGCACTCGGTCCGCCAGCTCCAGGCCGTCCATCTCCCGGAGATAGACGCCGTTCATCCAGTCCAGCTTCTCTTTGTTAAAGACGGCGGCTGTTTTGCCAATGCGCTCCAGGGTGAAGTTGCGGATAAGGCGCGGCGGCTCGATGATCTCGGTCTTGTCGTCCAGCGCCCAGCCAAGCAGGGCCAGGAAGTTGATCATCACCTCCGGCAGATAGCCCTCTATGCGATAGTCGGCAATGCTGGTGGAGCCGTGGCGTTTGGAGAGCTTGGCCCGGTCCGGCCCCAGGATCAGGGGAAGGTGGACAAAGACGGGCATCTTATCCTCCCAGCCAAAGGCGCGGTAGAGGAGCACGTGACGGGGCGTGCTGGGCAGCCACTCGTCGCCGCGGATGACGTGGCTTATCTCCATCAGGCGGTCGTCCACCACGTTCGCCAGGTGGTAGGTGGGGAAGCCGTCCGATTTCAGCAGCACGAAGTCGTCCAGGGTAGAAGCAGCAACGGAGATCTCGCCGCGCACAAAGTCATTGAAGGTCACCTGCTCGTCCGGCTCCTGGGGTATGGCAAAGCGCACCACCGGCTTGGCGCCGGGGTTCTGCGCGGCCATCTGCGCGCGCTGGTCAGGGTTGCGGCACCAGCGGTCGTACATGGGGGGAAGTTTCTGCGCCTGCTGCTGCTTGCGCACCTCGTCCAGGCGCTCGGGCGGGCAGTAGCACTGGTAGGCCCAGCCGCGGTCGATGAGCTGGCGGCCATGGTCGGCGTAGATGCCGAGGGCAGCCCGCTCCGATTGAATATAGGGCGCATAGGGCCCGTCTACCTGCGGCCCCTCCTGCCAGTCCAGGCCAAGCCAGCGGAGGCCTTCAAAGATCGCCTCCAATGCGCCGGGGATTACGCGCGCCTGGTCGGTGTCCTCCACCCGCAAGATGAACACGCCGTCCGTGTGGCGCGCGTAGAGCCAGCTAAAGAGCGCGGTACGGATATTGCCAACGTGGGGTTCTCCAGTGGGACTGGGGGCAAAGCGCACCCGCACCTGGGGGGCATCCGGGTCAACAGGTTGGCCGCGTCGGCGGCGTTGAGGTTCTGCTTCTGCTTCTGGTTCAGTAGTCATTTACAGCTCACAACAAGTAGGTTAACGCGCTACGTTTGTCACGAGGAGATTTGTATCAATCAGCAAACCGTTTGAGGCGTTCGTCATAGAGTTCGTTTCTCGTCCACTGCCGTCCAGTCTGGGGGACTTCCATCGCCATGCGCTCTTTGATGAATGTTTTAGCTTCTTCCCAGGCGTTCAGGTCGGGGAGTAGGGTTACGGGCGCGTTGAGCAGCTTATCAATTGCTTCTCGAATAAGCTCAGATTCTTAAACGCCACTCCCCTTTGCTCGCGCTTTGAGTTGCGTTTCTTGATGAGGTTCAAGGTAGATTTGCTTGCGAATCATGGGAGCCATACATCACCAGCGCGTATCTATTCATCACAGTATGCATTATATCGCAGTGCTCTATCACGCTTGCTGGTGCAGCCAGGTAAGGGCACGGTCCAAGTCTTCCGGCAAGTCGGCGTGGAACTCCACGTACGTGCCGTTACGGGGATGGTTGAAGCCCAGCGTCTGTGCGTGGAGGAACTGGCGAGGACACCAGACCGCCCGCCGTCCGTAGAGGGCGTCGCCGACGACAGAGTGGCCGATGGCCGCCAAATGGACGCGAATCTGGTGGGTGCGGCCGGTGGCGGGATGCACGTCCAGCAAGGTGTGGCGAGGGAAGTGCTCTCGCACCACGTACTGGGTCTCGGCCTCTCTTCCGTGCTCCACAACGGCCATACGTTGCCGGTGCCCGGGGTCGCGGCCAATAGCCGCCTCGATACGGCCGCGGTTGGGGGTGAGTAGGCCTTCAACAAGGGCAACGTAACCCTTGGTCACCTGACGGCTCTGCAACTGGCGGGAGATAAGCTCCAGGGTCTGAGTGTTCTTGGCGATTACGATGAGGCCGGAGGTGTCTTTATCCAACCGGTGCACAATGCCCGGCCGCTGCGCGTCGTCTATGCCGCGTAGCTCCGGATAGCGCGCCAGCAGCGCGTTCACCAGCGTACCGTTGCGATGTCCCGGCGCGGGATGCACGGTAAGGCCGGGCGGCTTGTTCACCACGATAAAGTCGGGGTCTTCTGCCACGATGTGTAGGGGAATGCTCTGGGCTTCGAGGGTGACCGGCTCAGCAGGGGTGACCTCGCCCTCGATGACGTCGCCGGGCTCGGCTTTGTGCGCGGACTTGGCCGGCTGGCCGTTGACGCGTACGCTGCCGGCTTCGATGAGCCGTTGGACGATGGTACGAGAGAGCTTGAGGTGGCCGCTGAGGAGCTTGTCCAGGCGCTCTTCCTTTGCTCCTACTACGAGTTTGAACGGGCCCTGTGCGGACGTTTGCGGCGCTTGGGCCATCAGGATTCGGACTCGGACTCGGGCGGCGAAGCGGGCTTCGCGCGGTCTCCAAAGAGCGCAAACCAGGCGAGGATAGATACGCCTACCACAATGGCGGAGTCGGCCACGTTGAACACAGGCCAGACCTGAAAGTTCACAAAGTCGGTGACGTGGCCCAGCCGCAGCCGGTCGATGAGGTTGCCCAGCGCGCCGCCCAACTGCAAGCCCAGGCTCAGCACCAGCAGCGGCGTATTGAGGGGCGGGTAGAAGTAGTAGAGGGTGATCGCCATGACGCCCACCAGCGTGGTGATGAGCAGCAAGAAGGACTGGTCCGGAAACAGACCGAAGGCTGCGCCGGTGTTCGCCACGTGGGTTAGGCGGACCCAGGTGTCTTCGGGAAAGGATGACCCCAGGGGCAGGTTGGCCCGCACCAGGCTCTTGGTTAGCTGATCAAAGACCAGAATGATCCCAGCGATGGAAAAAAACAGAATATCCCGCTTCAGCCGCCGCTGCATGCCTTCGCGTGGTTCCGTGTCTGGGGACGTTGCCATGGGCGTAGATGGTTGCTGCACTGTATCTCTTCCTAGTGTAGCACGTCTAGCTTAGGGAGCGCAGTCAGAGGTTCTCCCGCTGGAAGATGCCCTGATACCCTTGAGTTACGGACTGCGCCAGCGGGAAAAAGACGATTTGCACTACGCGCGCATTCCTGGCGAGGCGGAACCCCTTGGGATTCAGCACCGTCAGCAGGCATTGCGAGCGACCCTCGTAGCCCGCGTCCCACACCGAACAGGTAATGGTGACACCGCTGCGGAGCAATGAAGAACGCTGCCATCCCAGCGCGGCTATGCCCTTAGGCAGGTGCACCACTTCGTTGAGTGTGATGAGGTAGCAGCCCGGCGCAAGCTGCACGTAGCCCTCAGCATCGTAGGCGAGTTCCGTGGTCTGGGAGAGCACCCGGTCCTCCGTGGCTACTCCCAGTTGGCCCGGAGTGTCCAGCGCTGCGACGGTGCGGAGTGTGAGGTCGATGCCGTTGGGTTGGAGCTGCGCCTCCAGATCGAGCACGCCTTCCACGAGCGGCGGTGTTTGTGTCAACATGCTGGCAATGCTCGCCCTGTCCAGTACACCAATGGGAGGGTTGTGAGGCTCTTGTTGCATAGCGCGCTCCTATAAGTCCGTCCTGGATAGCGTTTCGTTAGTGGATAGAGAGTCCGGCTGCGCCCGCGTGCAGCTCGACCTGGGTTTCTGCTCCTAGGCCAAAGTCCAGGAGGGAGACTGAGCGCACTATCTTATCGCTCTCCCAGAGGAGGAAGTAGAGCCGGTAGCTGCCTGGCAGCGGTTCTCCGCGCCAACCGGGCAGCGATACCCAGCGGCTACGCTCCAGTATGTCCATCGTAGGGACCGCGGGTTGGAAGCCCACGCCGTATACACGGCTGTTGTCTTGGGCAGCGGGCAACTCCCACCAGCCCAGGTGGTGACCATCCGCGGGGGCGTAGACGTCCAGGGTTGTTTTCTGGCTGGGGCCGGAGTAGCGCAGGTTCAGGGCGATGCTCTCGCCGTCCATAGCTGCTTGCCACTGCAGGAGCACGGCATTGCTGTGGGTGAACTTAGGCGGATCGGGCGTTGCTTCTCGTACGAGCGCGGACCGGAGATACACGGGGTTGTCCGTCTCATTGCGCAAGGTGAGTTGTACGGGTAGCTGCACCTGGCTGACCGTGTGGGTGCTAACGCCTTCAGGCACGCTGAGGTGGTGCGTGTCCTGGCCGACGAGGAGCGTCACTTCCTGTGCGGTGAAAGTTGCTAACGTAACAACTAGGCTCCCGGAGGGCTGGCTTTGCGTGGAGGCCGCTCCCGGCACCGTGAGGTCGGAGGCCCAGTCCTGGCCGCTCTTTGCCTGCGGGTAGTTGTCCTGAGGCGGTGTGACGTCTGCAAGGACGCCCAGCAATGGTGGTGACCACCCCTCGAACACGGGCGCGCCGTCTTCTCGCCACTCGGTAAGGCGGAGGCCGCCGGCGTTGCCCATGCCGGCGCTGCGTTCAATGACGGGGGGCGTTGCGGCATCTCCGGTCAGTTGCGCGTAGCGGAGGTCGTCGGGCGCTTTGTACACTCTGAGGCCAGATCCTTCCCAGACGATATTCTCGGAGGGGAAGAGCTCAGCGGGCGCGCCTTCTGATTCGTGGTACACGGCGTACTGGTATGGATTGGCAGGATTCCTTTTGAAGAAGGAGGAGAACCCGGTTTCGATGTGCCCGTACAGGTCGGCGTGACGCAGGAAGTAGGCTAGGGCACCCGATTCAGGCCCCTGGTAATCGCGGTGGCCGGAGATATAGACCGCGGCGTTTGGAGGGATGATCTCCTCGAGGACGTGCAGCGGGCGGTAGCTCATCGCGCTATCGTCCCGTATGCCGCCGATGAACTGGGGGACACTGGCAAGGTTCAACCCAACAAACAGCGCCGCGGCAGCGCTGAGCCCTACAGCGGAGTGTTGCGGCAACTGGTTACGTGCTTGCCATAGCGCCTGTGCCCCTAAGAAGAAGAGGCCAATGAAGAGGAAGCCGCCGGAGGCCATCAGCTTCTGATAGCCATAGGGATAAGGGTCGCCGTAGCGCAAGGCGAGGAGCAGCACCGCGAGCGAGAGTCCGGCTAGGGCCAGCGGCCACTGGCGGTCTTTGACGCCACGGTAGGTCCCAACGGCCATCAGTCCAAAGAGAGCAAGAGTGAAGAGGGTTGACGCCGGCCCGTGCCAGGGCGCAGCGGAACCCAGGAAGCCGCCCAAACCGCTCTTCTGATCCGGAGAGAGCCCTGCTACCCATAGCAGAGGAGGGAATAGGGTGATGTCCGGGCCCTGGGTTAAGCCTGCCACGCCGCCCTCCTGCAGGCCGTGCAAAAAGCGCTGGATGCCCCGCAGGTAGGCCCAGGGGGCTAGGACGACGGAGATCGCTCCAATACCGGCGATGCCGCGTATCATCCCGAACTTATCGCTGGCAGTGGCAAAGGCAACGATGCCGAAGGCGGCCAACGCCAGGCAGTAGAGTAGTGCCAGCGGCGCGAAGGCGGCCAGCAGCGCAGCCAGAGTAAGCCCGGCCAGGATTGCCGAGCCGAGGCCTGGCGAACGGAGCGCCTGCCAGCCGAGAAGGAGCGCAAGGGGTAACAAGGGGAGCGCGCTGGCTTGTTGGCCAAAGCTCCAGAAGACGATCCAGAGCGCCGCGGTGTTGATGGCAAGGGCGGCAGCAGCGGCCAGCGCAAAGCGACTGGTAAGGCCGCCTGCGGACCGGAAGAGCAGGAAAGCGCTTGGAATGGAAAGCGCGTGGAGCAGCGCCAGCACCCCCACGAACGACTGGTGCGGCCCTCTATCCAGCAACGCGCCGGCCGTGCCCAACCACTGCGTGAAGGCTAGTCCCGCCCAGCGCACATCGAAGAAGTTCACTCGCCAGAGGAGAGGGTTCGGGTGGGCGGGAAAGGGATCGCCGGCGGGGTTGCTCAAGGAGAACCCGCTGGAGTAGCTGGTTAGGTAAGCCGATAGGGGCAGGTGGATCTCGATGTCCCAGTTGGGACCAATGGAGAGGAGATCAGGATGGTCCCAGAGGGGGAGCAATGCGACGCAGAATGCTAGGGCAGCAAGCGCGACCACTGCGTAGCTTTCCGTCCGCGACTGCTCAGCCGGCGCGAGGCCAAGACGACGGAGAACGAGGACGTCCGCCAGTACGCTTGCACCCAGGATCAGCCATACCGCCTCGGTAAGTGGAAGCCAGCTGTTGAGCCAGCCCAGGGTTACGGCGAGGGTAGCCAATCCCAAGGGCGGCACCGTGAGCCAGAACCAGCGACTAAGGCTCTCTGGAAGCCAAAGCCGGGCAGGCGCGTAGCCTGCAAGGCTCGCCAGGAGCAGCAGAGCGCCGGCGCCTAGGACTTGCTCAAGAATAGGCTGCACAGAGAAGCCGGTGTAACGTCGAGTGGATTAGTACTGGAGAGATACCGCTTGAAACGCTGCCTCACTGTAGCGTCCTGCTTATTGGAACGCAAGAGCACAGCGTGTGTATCAGGAGCCGATAAGAGATTCACGCCCGTTGCGCTCAATAAGCAATTATTAAGGAAGAGTTTTTGGTATACTAGATGCAGCGTAGAAGATTAGCTAGTAAACTGAGTAGCATTCTTGCTAGAAGGTTCTAAACACCGTGGATACTCGCTGGTTACGCAATAGCTTCATACCGCTGCTCCTCCTTGTTGCAGTTGCAGCGATCTTCTTTACCCTCTTCCCGCCCTCGCAACAGAACCGGGATCTGGACATCACTGAGGTCATCAGCATGGCCAGAAGTGGTGATATCCAGCGCATTGAGGTGCAGGGCGACATATTGATGGTGCAGTTGAGTAACGGAGAGCGTGTGCGCTCTCGTAAAGAGCCCAGCGCGAGCATCTTGGACGTGCTGCAGAAGGGCGGCGTTGACCTGGCCGCGACCAATATCCCCGTTGTGGTGAGTGAGCCAAGCCAGATGAGCAACGTGTTTGGCCTGCTGCTTAACTTTGTCCCTCTGATTATCATAGCCGGCCTGCTCGTCTTTATGATGCGCCAGGCTCAAGGGAGCAACAACCAAGCTCTGAGCTTCGGTAAAAGCCGCGCCAGGATGTTCACTGGCAAACGTCCCACAGTCACTTTCTCCGACGTGGCTGGCGTTGAAGAAGCCAAGCAAGAGTTGCAGGAGGTAGTGGAGTTCCTGAAGTACCCGGAGAAATTCTCCGCTTTGGGCGCGCGCATCCCTAGCGGCGTGCTGCTGGTTGGCCCTCCGGGCACCGGCAAGACGCTCATCAGCCGTGCCGTGGCCGGCGAGGCGGGCGTTCCCTTCTTTTCGATAAGTGGTAGCGAGTTTGTGGAGATGTTTGTTGGAGTGGGCGCTTCCCGTGTCCGTGACCTCTTTGACCAGGCTAAGCGGAACTCGCCCTGCATTGTGTTTGTGGATGAAATCGATGCCGTTGGACGGCAGCGGGGCTCGGGACTCGGCGGCAGTCATGATGAGCGGGAGCAGACGCTGAACCAGATCCTAGTGGAGATGGACGGCTTCGACACCAGCACGAATGTCATCGTAATAGCGGCCACCAACCGTCCCGATGTGCTGGATCCGGCGCTGCTGCGTCCTGGCCGCTTCGACCGGCAGGTGGTGCTCGACCGCCCGGATATCTCCGGCCGCAAGCAGATCCTGGAAGTGCACGCCAAGGGCAAACCCCTGGCTGCCGGCGTGGCGCTGGAAGTCCTTGCGAAGCAGACGCCCGGCTTCACTGGCGCTGACCTTGAGAATTTGGTGAACGAGGCTGCCATCCTTGCCGCCCGGCGCAACAAGACGGATATTGACCTTGACGAGCTGGAAGAGGCTATTGACCGAGTCGTCGCAGGGCCGGAGCGCAAGAGCCGCATTATCAGCCTACACGAGAAAGAGATTACGGCTTATCATGAAGCCGGCCACGCACTGGTGGGGCATGTGTTGCCGCATCAGGACAAGGTGCACAAGATTAGCATCGTTGCCCGAGGTACGATGGGCGGCTATACCCGCTATCTGCCCGAGGAAGACCATTACACTTGGACTAAGTCGCAGTTCAAAGATATGCTGTCCAGCCTGATGGGCGGTCTCATGACCGAGCGGCTCGTCTTCGGAGAGTCCACCACGGGCCCAGGCAACGACATCGAGCGGGCTACGAATATCGCCCGACGGATGATCACCGAGTACGGCATGAGCGAGAAGCTGGGCCCCCGCACCTTTGGGCGTAAAGAAGAGATGATATTCCTGGGTAGGGAGATCTCGGAGCAGCGCAACTATAGTGAGCGTATTGCTGAGGATATAGACGAAGAGGTGCACCAACTGGTTCAAGAGGCCGCGGACACTGCGGAGCGCATCCTTACTATGTATCGCAGCCGGCTGGACAACATTGCCCGTGCGGTGATAGAGAAAGAGACCATCGAAGGTGAGGAGCTTACCAAACTTCTTGATGGCAATTCTACCGCAACTTCTGAAGGAACAGAGAATGCGGCAGTCGTGCTGACCCCACTTGCCGCAACCTAACTAATCCTGATCGTAGAAAAAGGGGGAGAGCATTTGCTCTCCCCCTTTTGTGTTATCTAGCACCATGGGGCTAGATAACACACCCTGTAGATGGTGACCTGGGAGTTCTGGTAGATAGCTTGCAGCATTCCTTGGTTAGTCATGGTATGGAATTTATCAATACCGCTGACCGGGTAATAGAGGCGCTCCAGCTCTCCTACGTAAACGTACTCCACCTGATAGCGATGCAACAGCGCCAGCGTAGTCGTGATGTCGGATGTGCTGTAGAGGGCGGTCACGTCCGCTTTGCGCTGGTGTAGCCCATCTGGATAACCCCAGCGTTGCTGCGTCTGGTGCCAGTCCCAGCCCAGGATAGTAGGCAGGCCGGTGTAGATAGACACGCGTGATCCCCAGCGGTAGATAGGCGTATTCCCTTCCAGGATTACCGGCGAGCCCTGCACGTGTTCACGTAGCCATTGGATAGCGCGATAGTCCCACCGCAGCTCGATAGGACCGTGCTCATCGTTGTAGACGGCGCCTCTCATGAACTCCATGCCGTTGTTGGTAGGCGGTGCGGGTGCAAAGCGGTCGGCAACCCGCACTGGTGTTGCCATTAGCGGATAGACCAGGCCGCCTGCCACCAGGATGGCGACGCCCGTTAGCCAGGCCCGGCGCCAGAAAGCAGACCAGCGGCGAGACGCGGGAGGTGTAATACGGCGCAGCCCTCCCAGCACCCACCAGAGCGCGTACGCGGCGCTCAGGGCGTAGAGCGTCCACACTTGGAAATAGAGCTTGAACACGTTGTTCATGCGCTGCACTTCACCGGGAATGTCCAGCTTCACCACGTCCACTACCAGGCTGAGGGAGGCTGCGCCGGCGGCCAAAGCCAGAGCAAAGAGGTACGCGCTGCCCCGTTCGGTAGGCCGGGTGATCTCCCGCCAACCTAGGAGGGCCAGCGCGCCCAGCAAGAGCAGTAAGAAGCCGACGGTGCTGGTTGCGCCAACGACCACAACTAAGGCTGCGATCAGCAAAACTGCTGCAATTGCGCTGAAACGGGCGCGGCTGGTCGGGAGGCCCAACCGCAGGGCAAGGCTCACTACGCGTGCTGCATGGGCAGGACGGGCAAAGGCAAGCCGCGCCAATCGTAGAAGGGGAGTGTTGTTGAAACGATGGACGATCTCATACACCACGAAGCCAACGAGCACCGCGAGGTAGAGGCCGTACATCCGTAGATAGAGCGGCAGTGGCGTAGCCTCCGGGCTAGGTTGCAGACCGCCGCTATAGAAGACCTCAAAAGCGGACTCAAAGGGGCGGAACAGGATGAGGCTGGAGCCGGCCAGGAAGAGCGCTTGGAAGACGACTATGAGGACGGCGCCAAGAGAGAAGGACGACCACTGCCCCAGGCGGCTGATTGCTATGGCTGTTAGTCCCAGGGCAAGGTACGTTGGGAAGTCCCAGGTGTTGGTCCAGCGCAGCGCGCCCAGCACCAGCCCAAAGGTGAGGAGCAATACGAGGCGTCGCAGGAGCGGGCTGCCTTGGCTGCGTATGGCGGTCTGCAAAGCGAAGGCCGCTGCCAGCACCGTGAAGGGCAGCGCTATAAGGTGGGCGTGCAGGTCGGCAAAGAGAAAGGTGAAGAAAGGGAACTCAGTGATGCTGATACTGGGTGCCTGTAGCGCAGGATCGATGAACCCTGGGTCCATGCCGCCCAGGCTCCGGCTACGCCAGTAGTCGAATTGCTCCGGGGCGATCTGGCCGCTGAGGAAGTTCCACAATCCGGCAGCAGCCTTGACGCCGCCTTCCAATCCGGGAATGGTGCTAACGAAGTCCAGACCGCTGGCGTTGCGGAGGTTCTCCAAGACTTGCACCAAGCCGTCCAGGTTGCCCACTACCGCGACGGCTACGGTTGCCGACGCGCCTGCGGCAAGCAGCGCTCTACCTCGGAGTAGTGACGCGCGTTGGGCGGCCAGCAACGCGCTGCCCAGGCTAGCAGCGTGCCCCACCGTCAGCGCGAAGAGGGTGGGGATAGCCAGGTTGTAGGCGATCTCCGGCAAGATGCCCGTGAGTTTAATGAGCGTACCTACAATCACCTGGCCGAAGTAGTAGTAGTTGATCATGCCACCGCTATACCACGGGTCGTAAGCAGGCATGATGGTGCTGCGGACGACCGCGTTGAGGTAGGCAAAGTCCATGGGCTTTTCGCCGCCGAGCCAGGGATGCCAGAGGTCGGGGTTGGCTAAACGTATCTGATAAAAGACGATGAAGGCCAGCAGGAACAGCCCTTCCATACCCAGCAAGAGCCGCCAGCGTTCCCTAATGTGCCGCACTATGACGGTGCGCTGCTTGAGCAAGAGCAGCACACTCATGAGCGCAAGGAGGATGCCCACCAGCATGATGGTGCTTCGCGTGAAGGGCAGCCACTGCAGGCTGGCCAGCAGCCACGACCCGTAAGCCAGCCCCAGGATACCCAGCCCCTTTGCCAGCAGGAAGCCGCGGTCAGGGAAGGCCTGAAAGAGCCAGAAAGCCAGGGGGAAGGCCAACAACCCCAGGACTTCTATGGTTAACAGCCAGGTGAACCAGGGATGCTGATTGGGAAGCGAGTCTGTCTGGAATATGTGGCTCCAGGTGCCGCCAGCCCGCTGCGTCTGCGCATCCTGTGGTGTGAGCAGCGGGCCCTCCCTCACGCTGGAGGGCGTATCAGTAAACAATGCCGGTTGCAGCAGCGCAGTTAGCTCCGGAGCGCTCAGCGCCTGCTCCTTCTTGAACAGAAGGGTCATGGGGTGGTCATAGACGGTGAAGCTCTCGTCGGCGTAACCCATGTGCAGCACCAGACCCTGGGACGGGTAGGAAATGCCTTCCGGCGGTGGCAAGCCTGGACGGGTGAATGTGTCGTTGCGCCAAGTCACGCCCAGAAAGCTCACCTCAGCATTGCTGGTGTGGACTAGCCGGTACCCCAGGTCGCCGGAGAAGAGCAGCCGGTAGTAGCGGCTGGTGAGGGGATAGCGCTCCGGCAGGCGGGGGATAGTACCGTAAAGGCGGTTGCTAAAAAAGACCACGTAGTCAGAGCCCTCCAACTTATGGACAAGCTGGCCCAGCTTAGCGGCATCATCGGGCTCGTACAGGGGGAGCTCTTGGATCTGGTATTGCTCTAGTCGAGGAATGCCCTCCTCCCAGTGCTCCTTCAAGAGCACACTGCCCTTTGGCACATGCTCATTCACCCACTCCGAGAGGCGGGTGGCGGGATGCGCCTCTTGGTAGATGTTGGTGAAAGCAAGGGCGTACCACGCGGTAGTTGCTAGGACGATGACCGTTACTCCTGCGGGCGAGAAGATGCGACGGAGCACGAGCGCGAGGTAGAAGCGAGGGGTTCTGAGCCTAGGCGCGCCGGGCGATAATGCGCGCTCCCGCAGGCGTGACGACTCCCACCAGAGCACAAGGACATGGGCCGCTAGGAGCAGCAAGACCGGTGTGATGGGCAGCAGGTAGCGCAGATATTTGACGGGCGTTGCGCCAATAAAGAGGAAGTAGGGGAGCACCCACGCCAGCAGGAGCAAGTCGCCGGCCTGAGGCTTGCGCAGGCCGCGGAGGCAGGCTAGGACAAGCCCCAGCCACGCGAGAAGGCCCAGAGGTATGCCGAACCCCCAGGAGATGAGCTGCTGGATATGGTAGAGGTAAGGCGTGGTGTCCACGTACTGGCGGGTATAAGGGTAGTCCCGGATGCGCATCGCCATCTCAGACTGCTCCAGCACATCCCTGGTGAAGGTGGCCCAGTCCAGGAGCGCGTAGGGCATTGCGATGACGAAGAGGAGGGCGGCGACCCCAGCCGTGCCTGCGAGCCCCCAGAGTGCGCGTCGCACGCGCGCCGGATCTATGTTCAGCCGGAGCCGCTGCAACGATTGCTCGGTGCATCCGTAGAGCAGGTACGCGGTCGCGATGGGGATGATCAGCGGAAGCACGGAGGTCTTGGTGGCCAGGGCCAGGCCGAGGCCGACGCCTGTGAGAAGCACGCCGGGGAGGTCGGGCCGCTCCATGACACGAGCCGCGCCGTAGAGGGCGACGAGCACCCAGAAGACGAGCTGCACGTCGAAGGCGGCGAAGTGGCTGAGCTGGATGTGGATGACCGCCAGCATTCCGAAGGCCGCGGCCAGCAGTCCTGTCCGCCAACCAAAGAGCCGCGCGCCCAGCAGGTAGGTGAGGAAGATTGCGCTGACATCGAAGAGCGCAGAGAGGCCGCGGCCCAGAAAGCGCAGGTCGTCTAGGACATAGTCCGGGTGCAGCGCAGGGGCTAGCTGATTGAGAAAGTAGAGCTGGTAGAAGGGGAAGCTGCCGTACGCAAACCAGCGGGGGTTCCAGCTGCTGGTAGCGGGGTCTAGAAGTGACGTCCAGAGGTCGCCGCTGGGCCACTGGATCTCTGGAACTTTGAAGAGGAGGAGAAACCGCTCGTCAGGGTGGTAGTGGTAACCCTGGTCCCAGTCGATGCCATAGAGGCGTAGAGCCAGCGCGCCCAAGAGTAGGGCGGCTAGTGCGCCCCAGCGCCACCTGGGTGCTGTATCGGCCGCGTGCCGCGGAAGTGCCAAGTCCTTTTGAGAGGCGGGTTATTCCAGGGCGTTCTCAACGGGTCGCATGAGGAGCCCAGTGGGTAGTTTCGGATAGAAGAAAGTGGACTTTTGGGGCATGGTCTCACCTGCCTCCGCGATGGCGACTATCTGCGGCGCGCGTGTGGGGTTCACCAGGATAGCCAGCTGCCGGGTCCCCTGCTGCACCGTTTCGATAGCCTCGTGCGCATCATGGGTGAAGCTTAGCGTTGCCTCTATCTCATTGGCCTCCTGGCCGATACCCATGTAGCCGTGGATGATGATCTGATGGAGCAGAGTGAGGTCAAGGTCTCGCAAGCGGTCACTCAGCTGCTCCGGAAGCCGTCGCAATAGCGAGGCGCGGTCACGCGGGCGGACGATGAGCGCTTCGCCTGGAGAGGCGCCGTAGACGGCAAAGGCAGGGCCGTGCTCGCCCAGGGTGCGCAGCCGCTCAAGGCAGTAGGGCAGGTCGCGCGACGCGTCCTGTAAGGGAAGCCGTTCCGTCTCCCACTCGTCGGCCAGGGAGGTAATCATGCGGTCGAGCCGC
This sequence comes from Dehalococcoidia bacterium, assembly GCA_965220215.1. Taxonomy (GTDB): domain Bacteria; phylum Chloroflexota; class Dehalococcoidia; order SHYD01; family SHYD01; genus CBDDEI01. The sequence goes on along the minus strand of OZ244809.1, from coordinate 892,757 downwards.
TCCTGGGGCTGGGCACGCACCAGACGGTGGATGGGCAGCACGGTGAGTCCCTGGTCTTCTAGGCGGGTTAGGGACATGAGCACATAGTTGTAGCCCGCCTGTTCGTTGCCGCCAGAGGCGCTACGGCGCTCTTCACGGTAGTTCAGCGCAGTCTCGTAGCGGTGATGGCCGTCGGCGATGTAGAGCTGGCCTGCGGCAAAGAAGTCCTGCACCTTGCGCTGGATGGCAGGGTCGGTAATGCCCCAGATAGTGAAGGAGGCGTCGTGCCACTCGTCCACCTGCGCGATTGGCGCGGCGGCGGTGGTGCTTTCCAATAGCGAGGCCAATTTGCCCTCTGCGTCCCTGTAGAGGGAGAACACCGGGCTGATATTGGTCTCAGTGGCCCGCAGCAGATGTAGCCGGTCTGTCTTGGCTTCAGGCAGCGTGCGTTCATGGGGCAGGACAACGCCTTCCTCCCAACGTGCGAGGCGAATCTGGGCCAGCAGCTCCCAGCGGACGTGCTGAGCGCCGTCCAGCCGGAACTGGTGGCGGCACACGTAATAGGCGGGCGTGGCTTCCTGTACTAGCACCTCCTGCTGGAGCCACTCGTAGAGTTGGGTCTGCGCCCTGGTGTAGCGGTTATCGGCATCTGTGTCCGACGGTTTGGTGAGGCCGAGCTCTAGCCGCACGACGTTGTGAGGGCTGCGCTGGTAGAGATCCTCCTGGAGCGCTGGGCTAATGACATCAAAGGGTGGCGCAAGCTGCGTATTGAGTCCCCCCGGCAATTGCTGGTTGTAGCGCAGCCCTCGGAAGGGCAGGACTTCAGCCATGTGAGTGCTCCTTGTACGCCGTAGCTGGATAGATGGTGGTAATCACGCTGATCTTGTGCTCAACCCACATCTGGTTAAGCTCTTGAGTGGCTTCCATGGGCAGGAAGAGCCGCCCATTCTCCGCGTAGATGGCAAAGTGCCAGATAGTGGGGTCATCTGTGGTCTCTACGTGGAACTTAGCCTCTGGGAACGTGGCGATCAACGCCTCTTGAACGTGCTCTATACGGTCGTAGACGATGGCGCTGACTGACGCGTCGTTCGCTTCGTCAGAGCGCTGGGTCATCCCAGGAACCGTCGGGTCTGCGCCGCCCACGTGACAAGCTGTCGCGTCTTGTCAGGGTCAACGTTTTCATTGATGTTTTGAAAGAGCAGGTTGGTGAAGCCGCGATGCTCGTGGTCAATGTCTCGAGTGAAGCGTTTCATCACATCTACGCCTGCTTTGCCCAGCACATGCTCGACGGCAGACTCGTTGGCGTAGGTTAGCGCGTCGGCCAGATCGTCCTCCAAGTGGGGGTGGACATCCTTAAGGAAGGCGAGGTCGTCTTCGGTTAGCGCTTCCAAGCCGATAATCTCCGGTGGCACGCCGATGGAGTAGAGCGCGGCACAGTAGGTGATGGTGCGGGGCAGCCGGATATTGGCCTGACCTTCTCCCGCATTGCGAGAGTAGCCGAAGAGCCCGATGTGTAGCCGGCGGTCCCTACGCGCGGGCACATAGGGCGCAATAGCATTGACCAGCGGCGCGATAGTGCTGATGCGTGCCTGGTAGCTTGCGGTAAGACGGTCCATGAGATTGGTCGCCCGGTCTTCATCGATAGGCGTGGGGTCGCTGCGCTTGTGGGCATGGAGGGTGCGGACGGCGTCACGCACTGTGTTCACGTCGTTGTCGTACTTGAAGGATGACTGGATGGTAAACGTCTGCACGCTGGGATACTCTTCCAGGAACGAATTCACCCGCTCGGGGCGGAAGTTGCCGCGGAAGGGCACTGCGCCAACACCGATCATTGGGCAGAGCGGAATACCGAGTTTGCCCTCTAGCTTGTTAAGCCGCTGTAAAGCAACCTTATTGCTCAGGGTGGAGCTGACCATGCCGTAGTTCATAGCGGGGTCGCTGCGGGCAAGGAAGATGCGTACCCCTGGGATGTCACGGCCAACGGACGTCACGTACTTTTCAACCATCTGATCCACCTTGAGGACGCTCTCCTTGTCCTCTACGAGGGGGATCATCTGAATGGCTTCCGGCCGATACTCTCCAAGCCAGTCACGGACCATCATGCCGCCGGGGAGCTTGTGGTCCTGCTTGCCCACCACTACGTCTCGGTAGTAAGAGTCTATCCATATCATTTCGTCGGCAGAGACGGTAAAGGGCAGGATGACCTGGAATATGGGCGCAATGGGCGCGTTATAGAAGCTGCTGGCAAGGTCGTAGCTGGTGACGATGGTGTGGAGCGCCTCTTCCACCTTCTTCCGCATCTCATGCTCAACGGTGGGGTTGGGAATGCGGAGGGTGAGGAAGATGTCCTTCCCCAGGATATTCTTGCGATAGTAGTCCGGGTCTTTGAGCAGGAGCTTGAGGACGACGTCTACATCGGCAGCTTTGCCTTCGTAGTCCCACATCTGCTCATCGCAGCCAAGGTTGGAGTAGACGTACTGGGCTTCAGCAATCTCGCCTTCCCCTTTCAGTACCTCTTCGTCGGAGAAGGGCGGAAGGTGTGCGTTATCGGGATGCTGGGTGCTCATCACCCTGGGTGCGGCAAAATCCCCCATGGGTACCCGTTGGGGAACGTCGGTTGCTGTGTTGGCAGCAGGTATATGTTCTTGACCAGACTGGGTAGTCAAACAGGCCTCTTTTCGTGGGTAAGCGGTTATAGGGATTGGGAGAGTTGCTTAATTAGCGAGTTCCCGCAGCACTGCTTCATCTATAGTAAAGCTCTCTTTGGCTGTAGGGAATACCCCATCCTTTACTTCTTGGATATAGCCGTCTACGGCGGTCTTAATTTGCTCACCTATTTTGGCATATTGCTTGGTATGCCTGGGCACAAAATCAGGATAGAGTCCCAGCATGTCGTGGAGCACCAGCACTTGGCCGTCGCAGTGCGGGCCCGCGCCGATGCCGATGGTGGGCGCACTGACCCGCTCCGTGATGAGCTTTGCGAGCTGGGCCGGCACCGCCTCCAGCACGATGCTGAACGCGCCGGCTTGATCGAGGGCAATCGCGTCCGCCACGAGCTGCTTGGCGGTCTGGACGCTCCGCCCCTGGACGTGGTAGCCCCCCATCTGGTTGATAGACTGCGGCGTTAGGCCAATATGACCCTGCACCGGTATGCCCGTTTCCACCAGCCGCGCCACCGTGGGCGCGCTGCGTACGCCGCCCTCTATCTTCACCGCCTGTGCGCCCGCCTCCTGCAAGAACCGCGCCGCGGCGCGGAGGGCGTCCTCCTGGTTGGTCTGGTAGGTCATAAAGGGCATGTCAGTAATGACCAGGGCGTTTTTGGACCCCCGGACAACGGCCTTGGTGTGGTGAAGCATATCGTCAATGGTCACAGGGAGGGTGGAATCGTAGCCCAGCACTACCATGCCGAGGCTATCTCCCACCAGGATAAGGGGGACGCCCGCATCGTCCACGAAGCGCGCGGTGGGGTAATCGTATGCGGTGAGCATGGGGATACGCTCTCCCCGCTGCTTCATCTCCGCTATCTGCGTAACGGTAACGCGCATGGCGCTGCTAGCCTTCCAGCGCGGTGGAGGACGCCTGGGGTGCTAACGGGCGCGCGATGGGACGGTTAAGGTCGTCCACGTACACCAGACGGGGGCAGTAGGCGGCAAGCTCGGCTTCGTCATAACTCCCGTAGGCCAGAATGATGATGGTATCGCCCTTGCTAATGAGGCGGGCGGCCGCGCCGTTGACTACGATGACGCCGCTGTTAGGCGGACCTTCTATGGCGTAGGTGAGGAGCCGCTGTCCGTTGTCCACGTCCAGGACGTGGACCTGCTCGTCCGGCAGGATATCGGCCAGTTTCATAAGGGCTGCGTCGATAGTAATGCTGCCCTCGTAGTGCGGGTTAGCGTCGGTGACGTGCGCTCGGTGGATTTTGCTCTTGAGCATGGTCCGTTGCAAGGTACCATCTCCTCTCTTCCTGTTGCTGTGCCTATTATGGGAAGGGAATCTCCCTAAAAAAGAAACAGCCTCTCATCCGTGAGGCCATGCGCTGCTCTATCTGAGGTCTTGAGCCGTCTCGGTCCCAGGGGATCCAAGCGAGCCATCATCTTAACCCAATGGTCTTGTTAGGTTGCTTCCGTCTTATGATAGGAGTGGCCGTGCCTGGCTGTCAAACTTGGGAGGGTAGTAGGCTCCCCGTTTGGCAGAGATCGCGCAGCGGGCAAGCGGCACAGCGCGGCTGCGGGCGGCAGTATTCCTTGCCGAGTTGCACGAACTGGGCGTGGAACTCGTTGAAGAGGGATGCCGTGTGAGGCAGGTTGTCCATGAACAGCCGGCGATACCCCTCGTTGCTCCGCGCCAACGGCGTGATGCCTACGCGATTGAGGATGCGCCGCGTGAATGCATCGATCACAAAGGTGGGGTGACCGGCAGCGTAAAGCAGGATAGCGTCTGCGGTCTCCTCGCCCACACCGTTGACGCTCAAAAGACCGGCGCGCACCTCGTTCAGGTCGCCAGCCAGCCGCTCCCGCCAGTCCTCGCCTAGCCACTCGAGCAGCGCTTTGAGGCGGCGCGCCTTGACGGTGAAGAAGCCGGAAGGGCGGATCAGCTCAGCAAGGGTAGGTTCCGGCATGGCTCGCAGCGCCGCGGTGTCCAGAGCGCCGGCAGCCTTCAGATTGCCCAACGCTTTCTCCACGTTGCGCCAGTTGGTGTTCTGCGTCAGGATTGCGCCCACCACGACCTCGAAGGGGCCGTCTGCGGGCCACCAATGGGGGGAGTTGTAGTGCTCCTTCAATCGCTGATGCAGGGCGAGGAGGTCGTCAGCGGGTGATGGGCTATGGGATTGCTGAGGCATGAGTTCACCCCCACTCTAGCTCTCCCCCGTCGATGGGGAGAGGATTTGACGCTTATAGCTCGACGGGGATGGCGGAGTTCAGGGTCATGGCCTCCGGCGTGACGAGGCAGCGGTAGGCCTCTACTCGCACGCCGGCTTGGGCCGCTTCCCGCAACCAGTGGCCGAACGCGGGGTCGGCGGCGTCGTGCGGATGGAAAGAGCGGGCGTCCTCACGCTGGATAACGAACAGCACGCCCGCGGCTATGCCCTCGCGCTGTGCCTGCATAAGTGTGCGGAGATGCCGCTGGCCGCGCGTCGTCGGTGCGTCCGGGAAAAGCGCCACGCCGTTCTCCACCAGGTTCACAGATTTCGTTTCGATGAGCGCGCGCCGGTCGCCGTTGCGCAGCGCGAGATCGATGCGGCTGTCGCCGTAGACGGCCTCGCGGCGCACCTGCGTGTAGCCGGCCCAGGCAGGAAGCGCGCCCTGCTCCAGCGCTTTGTACGCTAGCGCGGAGGGCAGGCGGGAGTCTACGGACACCCAGCAGCCCTGGTACTGCACCAGCAGAATGTCGAAAGCGGTCTTGCGATTTGGTGAGGGACATTCCACGAGTACTACTGGGTAGCCGGGGACAAGGAGCTCGGTCATGCGGCCGGAGTTGGGGAGGTGGGCCTGCACTGCCCCTTTGTCCAGCTCCACCTCAACGGCAAAGCGATTCAGCCGGCGGATGAAGCGGCCGCGTTGCTGGGGTTGGGGAAGAGCGATTTGGGGCTGAACGCCAGTTGTAGCCACGCTACTCTGGGAGCGTGATGCCCCGTTGGTCTGCGGCAGCGCGCAGTGTGTTCACCAGCAGCATCGCGCGCGTCATGGGGCCTACCCCGCCGGGCACTGGCGTGATGGCAGCGGCTTTCTCCGCCACGGCTGCATAGTCCACATCACCCACTAAGCGGAATCCGCTCTTGGTGCTGGCATCCTCCACGCGGTTGATGCCTATGTCGATCACCACCGCGCCCTCGCGCACCATGTCCGCGCCGATGCTCCGCGCGACGCCAGTGGCTGCCACCAGTATGTCGGCCTGACGGGTGTAGCGGGCTAGGTCTTGGGTGCCGGTGTGGCATATGGTGACGGTGGCATTGGCGCCGGGCTGCTTCTGGAGCAGCAGGGCGGCTAAGGGCTTGCCCACCAGATTGCTGCGGCCACAGATGACTACGTGCTGGCCCTCCGGCGCGTGGCCGGTGCGGAGGAGCATCTGCTGGACGCCCAGGGGTGTGCAGGGCACTTGCCGCGGTTCACCTTTGAGCAGGCGGCCCACGTTGACGGAGTGGAGTCCGTCCACATCCTTGTGGGGGTCTAGGGACTCCAGCACCACTTCCGCGTTGATGTGCGGTGGGAGTGGCAGCTGCACCAGCACCCCGTGGTAACGGCTGTCCTTGTTGAGATCGCGCACGAGAGCCATGAGCTCGTCCTGAGAGATGTCTGCGGGGCGACGGATCGTCTCTGCAAAGAAGCCGACCTCTACGCCGTCACGCTCCTTACCCCGAACGTAGGATACGGAGGCGGGGTTTTCCCCCACCAGGACGACAGCCAGGCCGGGGGTGAGGCCGTGCTGTTGCTTGAGGGCGTCTACCTGGGCCTTAACTTCGCCCCGGACGTCCTCTGCGATGCGATTGCCGTCGATGATTTCTGCGGTCATTTTGTTATCCCCAAACTCCCTCAAGGTGGTTCAAGGAGATTCCTTTGGTATTGAATCAGGTTCAGGGGCGCCCCTTGAAACCCCTGCCAAAGAGGCTACGCCTCTCTGGACGCTCCTGCTAGACCACCCTATTCTCCCGATTGCTGCGCTGCCAGCGCTCGCAGTGGCTTAGGAGTTGTGTAGTGCGTGGGCTATCTCTGCGGCTACCTCATAGCGGCCAAAGGAGGGCATGATGTAGACGCCATTCACTTTATTCTTGATCTGGGTAACAAACTCTAGGGAGATGTTCAAGCCCTCTTCCCTGCCGCGGTCGCCGGCTAGACGCATGCGCTCTCGCAGGTGTTCAGGCACATCAATACCGCCGACCTCGTTGTGCAGGAACTCGGCGTGGCGGTGGCTCTGCATCGGCAGGATGCCCAGGAGCACCGGCACTTCCAGGGGGCCGAACTCATCCAGGAACTGCTCCAAGTCCTCGACAGTATACAGCGGTTGGGTCATCACCAGGTCTGCGCCGGCCTCCAGCTTTCTTCGGAAGCGGCTCTTTTCCAGCTCTACGTCGGGCGCTTTAGGTGTGACGGCGCAAGCGACGTTGAACGTGGTGGGCCGGGCGATGGAGTTGCCGGAAACGTCCTGGCCCTCGTTCAGCTTCTTGAGGATGCTGATGAGGCCGATGGAGTCCACATCCCACACAGCGGTGGCGTTTGGGTAGTCGCCTACACGGGGCGGGTCGCCGGTCAGCGCGATGATGTTCCGAACGCCCAGTGCGTGCGCACCGATGAGGTCGGACTGGATAGCCATCAGGTTCCGGTCCCGGGTCGTGAAGTGGATGATGGCCTCGATACCTGCTTGCTGCTGGATGAGGACCGCCATCGCCAGCGCGCTCATGCGTACACGTGCCATTGGGCTGTCGCCAATGTTGATGCAGTCCACCCCCTGCTCCTTGAGCATGTACGCTCCTGCCAGCACCTTGGCAGGATTGCTGCCCCGGGGAGGGTCCAGCTCCACGCTGGTCACGAACTTGCCGGCGGCCAGCTTCTTTGCAAGCTGCGATTCATGCTCGCCTTTGGTCGGGCCGCTTTCCTCCTCCTCTGTCACGGGACGGACGGACACGCTGGCGGCGGGAGGGCTTGTCTTGACTGGCCGCAGAGTGGTCAGCGCCTCGTGCATGAGCTTGATGTGCTGGGGCGTGGTGCCGCAGCAGCCGCCCACAATGGTTACGCCTGCGTCTAAGAGGAGGCGGGTGTAGTCGGCGCAGTACTGCGGCGTAGTGAGATAGAAGTAACGGCCATCGACCATTTTGGGGAAGCCGGCATTGGGCATTGCAGAGAGGGTCAGCTCGGTCAGGGGTTTCATCGACTCTACCACGTCCAGCACCCCTTGTGGGCCGATGGTGCAGTTGGTGCCGAGGCTCGCGATGTCCAGGGGCTTGAGCGCGGCGATAACTGTGGCGATGTCCTGACCGGCCAGGGTCAGCAGGTCCTCCGCGAAGGTCAGCTGGGCGATGATAGGGAGGTCGCTGATGGCCTGCACGGCCCGAATGGCGGTAGCTAGCTCGGTAACGTCAGTAAAAGTCTCCAGGATGAGGAGGTCTACGCCTCCCTCTGCCAGCGCCTCGCCCTGTTCCTTGAACGCATCCGCCAACGCGGTCTCGCTCACATCAACACCGGGCTTGAGCCCCAGTCCGGAGGGGCCAATGGAGCCTGCCACAAAGACCTGCTCGCCGCTGACCTCCCGGGCGTCTCGCGCAATCTTGCCGCCCGCGTAGTTGATGTCACGCACGCGTCCTTCCAAGCCGTGGGCCGCCAGCTTGAAGCGGTTGCCGCCAAAGGTATTGGTCTCGATAAGCTCAGCGCCGGCCGCAATGTAACTGCGGTGGATAGCCTGGACGAGATCAGGCTGGGTGAGGTTCTGCTCTTCAAAGGAGCGGCGGTAGTCCACACCTTCTGCGTAGAGCATAGTACCCATCGCGCCGTCAGCTAGGATTGGACCGCCGCGCAGGCGTTGTCGAAAAGGGTGTTCCATGGGGTGTCAGTTTACACTAAAAAGGGCCTTGCGGCCGCGGGCATGTGGATAGAGCAATATCAGTTAAATTTTGGTCTCCGCCTTACACATTAGGCACTCTCATGGTAGCATATGCCCATCTTGAAACTCAATGGAGGCAGGATACTCGCACATGGCTAAGCGAAAGATACTCATAATTATTGGCGTAATCGTTCTGCTGCCCGCCTTTGGCGTGGGGTGGTGGCTGGTATCGCCGCTGTTTCTGAACACTACGGTGGATGAAACGCTCCCGGCCGTGGTTGTGTCCCAAGCAAGCAGCGAGGAGTCCACGGGTTCGAGTACGTCCCAAGCAAGCAGCGAGCAGCCCACAGCTTCGAATACGCCCCAACCAAGCGCCGAGCAGTCGACGAGTTCGAGTACGCCGCAGGCAAGCACTGAACAGTCCACGGCTGCGAGTACGCCTCAGGCAAGCAGCGAGCAGTCTGCGGAGGCAGTTGTGATGAAGCGCGGCGCGCTGCAGGATGCGGACGACTTTCACAAGGGCAGTGGGGAGGCAGTGTTCTACAAGACGGCGGACGGCTCCACCGTGCTTCGCCTAGAGGATATTAACGTCACCAATGGCCCAGACCTGTACGTCTACCTTTCGCCGCATCCCGCACCGGCTACTCAGGAGGATGTCCATACCGAAGGCTATGCAGACCTAGGCAAGCTACGAGGGAACATTGGGAACTTGAACTACCCTATTCCTGCAGATGTGGATGTGTCCAAGCAGCAAAGCGTCGTCATTTATTGCCTGGCGTTTCACGTGGTATTCAGCATAGCTCCGCTACAATAAGCCTAACTAACCTGTACTAGGGCAAAAGAGAAGACCCCACATACGTGGGGTCTTCTCGCGTTTTCTTAAGCTACGGAGTCTAGCGCCCCCGGAATGTGGGTCGAGGGCATCGCGAATGGCATCACCCAGGAAGTTGAAGGCAAGCACGGTGATGCTTAGGGCAACGACTGGTATCGCCGAGAGGTAGGGTGCTGCTAGCAGGTACTGCGGCCCTGGATGGTGAGCGACCACGCCAAATAACCAGCGGCGCCGGTACAGGCATGGCAATGGGCAGGCTGTGTTCTATTGGACGGGGGATGGCGCCAGCGTCCAGGGGCGGGAGGACGTAAGTGTCCCCTCCCCCTTGATGGGGGAGGGTTAGGGTGGAGGTGCACCAACGCAGGGTCAGAAAGGCATAGCTGCGGTTGGAAGACAGTAAGGTCACCAATGGCCCAGACCTGTCTGTCTACCTTCGCCGCACCCCGCTCCGGCTAATCAGGAGCAGGTCTATACCGTATCGCCCCGCTGCAATAAGCCCAGCTAACCTGATGAGCTAAGACAAGAGAAGAGACCCCACCTAGATGGGGTCTCTTACGTTTTCTTGAGCTAAGGGGTCTAGCGACCTCTGAGCCGTGGGTCAAGGGCATCTCGGATAGAGTCGCCCAGGAAGTTGAAGGCGAGCACAGTAACGCTTAGGGCTACGGCAGGTATCACGAGGAGGTAGGGTGCAGCCAGCATATATTGGCGGCCTTGGATGGTGAGCATACCACCCCAGGTAGCCAGCGGCGGCGGTGCGGCCAGCCCCAGGAAGCTTAGCGTGGATTCGGTCACGATAGCCGCGCCAATACTGGTGGAGAAGACGATGAGCGTAGTGGCCATCACGTTCGGCATGATGTGCTGCAGCAGAATGCGGGACTCTCGAGCGCCAATAGCCTTGGCGGCATCAATGTATGCTTCCTGAATGACCGAGAGCGTGTTACCGCGGATGATGCGGTTAGCGCGCGGTATCTGGGCTATACCAATTGCTACAGCAGTGACCCAAAGGGCTTTCCCCATGACAGCAACAAGCATCATTGCAAAGATGAGCGTGGGGATAGCCTGTTTAGCGTCCATAATGCGCTGTGTAATCATGTCTAGGCTACCGCGCCGGTAGCCGCTGAACATGCCTAGCAGCAACCCGCCAACGGTTCCGATCATGACCGCAACTACACCAACACTTAGAGAAATGCGAGCGCCATGGATAGTGCGGCTGTACACGTCCCGGCCAAGAGCATCGGTGCCTAGTATGAACACAAAGCCGTCAGAGGTAACAGTGCCTGGCGGGCTGAGAGCGTAGCGCATCCGCTGATCCGTTGGATCAGTTGTTGATACTAGTTCAGCAAAAATGCCTGAAAAGGAGATGATCAGGAGCAGTAGTCCCGCAGCCGAGCCGATAGGCTGCTTCCGTATGAATGTAACAAGGCCGGTGAGCGCGCCATGCTGCGGCCGCATGGCCTGCTTGGCCATAGACTCTATAGTTGTTTCACTTACCGATTGCTGCTGCATGATGTGATCTCCTTCTGACTAACCCCAGACAAGCTAAAGGCCTACTGGTAGCGGATGCGCGGGTCTAGCCACGCATAGCTAATGTCAACAATCAGGTTAAAAACTAGGAAGATGATGAGGAGGTAGAGCACATTTGCCTGTAACTGTGGGAAATCACCCCGCTGAATAGAGGCAAGGGTCAGCCGCCCAAGTCCAGGCAAAGAGTAGATCTGCTCAATAACTACCGAACCTCCTAGGGAGTAGCTTACTTGTACGCCCAGGATAGTCACAACAGGGATAAGCGCATTTTTGAGGGCATGCCGCAGAATAACAATGCGTTGCTCTAAACCCTTAGCTCGAGCCGTTCTTACATAGTCCATGCGGAGGACTTCAAGCATAGTGGAGCGGAGCATGCGCACCTTGGTGGCAGCCACGGAGAAGCTCAGAGAGAACACGGGTAGGAACATCTGTAGAGCGTGAATTTGTAGGTCCTCAAATGGCGAGGCGTACCCCAGCGGCGGCGCCCACCCCCAGACCATAGCAGGCGTTAGGAGCAACACCGTTGCAATAACGAAGCTAGGGACAGAAAGGCCAAAGATCGCGAAGAACCGCCCTCCGTAGTCGGACCAACTATTCTGGTTGACGGCGGAGATGACCCCTATAGGCACGCCTATGATTACCGCCAGTAATAGATTAATAACTGTGAGCTCTAGGCTAACGGGGAGTGACTCCGTGATCTGCGTCATGACTGGGCGGCCGGAACTCCAAGAGGTGCCTAAATCACCTCTCACCGCCCCCCATATCCACTGAACGTACTGTTCGTAGATGGGTTTGTCTAGACCAAACTCTGCCCTTAGTCGTTCACGAACAATTGGGTCAGAGGCGCCGGGGCTTTCCAGGAGTGTTTCTTCAATGATATCGACCGGCGCGAAGAGCCGGAGCGTGAAGAAGATGATCATTGAGGCACCCAAGACAGTGGGAATGAGGGCCAACAGCCGACGAAGCGCGTATTCTGTCATGTTGCTCTCTTGCTCCTTGTGCTTTTCCGCCTATCGCAGAAACGGCTCTGAGCCGCTTATGCAGGCACAAATGGATGCTGTTTTGATGATTATACTCTAAGCCTAGTATTTTGCAATACGTAATCATCTAAAAGCCTATCCGATCAGGGGTTACAGAGCGCTATAACACGCCTGCTACTACCTTTCCAGGTGGCCTTCAACTTCGTTCGCTTGGCGAGGCAGTGGTGAGGCTTCTTACGTGTTGGGGTGTTGACAAAGTCCATGTCTGCTGCTAGGATGCGCTGCATCTTACCCAGACTTTGTGAAGAAAATAACGTTCATTTCAGGAGCACAGCGTGAGTTTCGGAGAGCATGTTCGACAGCTACGGCGAGCACGCGGATTGAGTCAGAAAGAATTGGCGTCCAGCTCGCTTATCAACTTTACCTACCTCTCTAAGATAGAGAACTCCCATCGTCGTCCGCCGCGCGAGCGTGTCATCCGGGCGATGGCGGAAGCCCTGCATACCGATTTTAGCGAGCTGATGCAGCTGGCAGGCAAAGTCCCAGCTTCCCGTGCCAGCGCAGAGGGGAGCAATCGGGAGGTCGCGGCTAGAGCGTAGCTGGCATCGTGCGCTGGCTGTGAGCGCAAAGAACACTGCGTAACAAAACCACCTTCACCCCGACCCTAGCCTTTCCCCATCCAGAGGGAGAGTGCGCTTAAGTTCTCCCTCCCCTGGTGCGAGGGAGTTAGAGGAAGGGGGAGCCTCGTCACTCTGCACGCACTGAAGGGTCTGGAGTGGGGCCACCCTGCCAGATGCTCAGAAAGCATTAAGTACGCTTTGTCTGGCATTTCGTTGGTTCAATGCTTGCGCTTCTTCACCCCCACCCTAGCCCTCCCCCATCGAGGGAGAGTGGACGCGTAAGAACTCTCCCGTCTAGGGAGAGGGAACGCGTAAGTGCTCCTTCCTTTGGTGAGTGGGAAGGGACGGGAAATTGCTTACCCATTGAGAGGGAGCTAGTGGAAGGGGATCCTTTTCCTGGGGTTACGTTTGTGTTTAGACGCTGCGCGCTATGGGGAAAGGGAACCGTTGCCTTCTGGCGGCGGAAAGGCGTCGTCATATGCAGCGTTGTGTTCTTCTAGCTCCCAGTAGAGGATGACTGCATCCAGCTCAGTGAGTGGCTCGACCCAGCAGCTGCGGTCGGTGTGACGGCCTCGTTCGCGTTCGGGAAGGCCGCGGTGCTGTACAAAGTAGCTCCCGTCCTTCGTGCGGAAGAGGAAGGAGACCTTGTCTGTGGGAACCCAGGCGGGTCCGCCCTCGTGTGCGCCGTTTGCAAGTAGCGCCGCCGCGGCGGTGGCGTACTTCTTGCCGCCAATGAAGGCGGTCATGGGCAGGGGTTGCATTCCGTTGTTCGCCATGAAGCGTGTCCTTTGCTAGCGGAAGTGGCTCCCCAGCGAGGATGCCACAGGCTAGCATGGCTAACTAGGGGTGTCAAACGGGACGGGCGGGCACGGGCTGTGCCAGCAAAACCTCCGCGGCAGCTTGAATGTCCTCAACGGACTGAGCGGTCATGCACTGGAACCGCAAGGACTCAGGCCAGATACAGTGGATATAGTCGCAGGGACGGCAGTCCAGGGCCACCTCCAAGAGCTTGTATGGCGCTCCGTAGGGATGGAACTTCCACGGCTCTGACGGCCCAAAGAAGGTGACCACCGGCGTACCTACTGCCGCAGCGAGGTGCATGGGCGCGCTATCGTTGCCGATGAAGAGCCGGCAGCGGGCAAGGACGGCCGCGGTCTCTAGCAACGAGAGCTTGCCGGTGAGATCGAGGGCCTGGAATGGCGCCGCCGCCGTGAAGGTCTGGGCCAGAGGCGCCTCGTCTGCGCTGCCCACTATTAGGAAGCGGCGTTGCGGCTCCTGTTTCCAGAGGCTCGTGCAGACCTGGATGAAGTGCCCGACGGGAAGGCATTTGCTGGCGAACCCTGCCCCCAGGTGAAGCGCAATCATTGGGAGTTCGTCCTCGGAGACGAACGAGGCGGCTCGTGTGCGGTCGGCATCCGTGAGCACAACACGTGGCGCGGGGATCTGCTGCGGCGGCTGACCCAGGCCCGCAATCGTCGCCGACAGCGCTACCTGGTGAGCGTCCGCGGGCAGCGGAATGTCCCAATCCAGGAGACCCTTCCCGCCGCGAAAGCTATTGCCGATGACGGCGCGCGGCGCAGCCGCGACTAAGAAGCAGATGTCTCTGATGTCGCCTCGCAACTCTATCCCTACGTCGTAGCGCTCCTGGCGCAGGGCGGCGGTCTGCTCCCGGAACGTACTCAGTTCGCTGCGCCAGTCTACGTTCGCGCCGCGCCAGGCGGCGTGCCACGGCGCTCGGTAGGGAATCAGGCGGTCAAAGTTGGGGCTGTCCTGCAGAACCTGCGCGCTGCCTGGATTAGCGGCGAGATCGATGCGGGCGTTGGGGAAACGCTGCCGCAGCAGGGCGAGGGCAGGCTCGGTGAGGAGTAGGTCTCCGATGGCGTCTAAGCGGACGGCCAGCACGCGCTCGACCTTTGCCGCCGCAGCCGGATTGAGGTCGTTGGGAAGGCGCATAGGCTGTACCCCTGCCAGCCGGCGGAAGAGGAGAGAGGCAAGGCGGAGGAGGGGGTTGGCCAGGCCGGCAACGAAGCGTTTCTGGGTAGCGGTTGGGCCTCTCATGGTTCTTGAAGGAGCTGCTGGTAGCAGGCGTAGGTTTGCTGGGCAATGCGCTGCTGGGTGTAGTTGGCAAGGGCATGCGCTCTGCCGCGGCGGGCCAGATTGAGGCGCTGGTCGGTAGAGGCCATGAGGGTGGCCAGATGAGCGTGGAGCGCATCCACGTCTCCCTCCGGCGCAACAAGCCCAGCGTCCGCGATGACGTTGGGGATCTCCCCGGAGTTTGAGCCGATGACGGGTACTCCGCAGGCCATAGCCTCCACGAGTGAGCGGCCAAACTGCTCCTTCCACTGGCGCTGCCCCTGCCGCCAGGTGAGGGAGGGGTTCACGAGCACGTCGAACTCCTGGATGTAGCGAGGAACATCCTCAGAGGGCACACTGCCCAAGAAGCGGAGGCGCTGGCCGATGCCCATTGCCGTCGCTTCTTCAATGAGACGGCCTTGCAAGGGACCATTCCCCAGGAAGAGCAGCTCCCAGTCTCCCTCCAGACGCGCGACAGCGCGCAATAGCACAAGTAGTCCCTTCTCTTCCACCAATCGTCCGGAAAAGCCGATGCGGAAGGGGCGCTCCTGGGAGAAGCTTTCAATGCGCTGGGGCCAGTCTTCAGCGGGACGGAAGAGGTCCGGGTCTACGCCGAACTGGGGGATGACATAGAGGGGCCGTGCGTAGCCCTTGTCCCGCAGGATGTGCGCCGCATCTTGATTGCCGGCGATGGCGCAGTGGACGGTGGAGAGCACGCTGCGCTCAAACCAGCCGAAGGGCAGCGGATAGGCGCGCGGGATGTTCTGCCAAGTGAAGAAGAGGGTGCGGCGCGCCAGCCCGGCAGCTGCCCGTACCCCGTGATACGTCACGAAGTCGTAAGGCTCTTCATCTATGTGGAGGATATCGGGCTGAATGGTACGGATAAGGTCGGGGAGCTTGCGATAGAAGTGCAGATGAAAGTGGCCGTTCAGCACCGGTTCTTCGATCAGCACCTTGTAACCGCTGTCTTGCCCCGGTTCAAAGGTGAGCTTGCCCGTGCTGGTAGGCCAGTACGGCGGCAGCAGCAACGTGAGCTCCACGTCCGGCATGGCCGCCAACTCCTCCAGCTTGCGCCGGTAGGATGCTGCATAGCAGGCCTTGGAGACCATGAGCACTTTCATGCTTTGACGGCGGTAACGTGGAGGGCGACGGCGGACAGCGGAACCCTACGCAGCACGGTGGACTCCACGTAAGCTGCGCCCCAGACAGCGCCGCGTGCTATCCGGTACAACGGATTGTGCTGCACCCAGTTGGGGAACCATCGCTCCTCTTCTATATACATAATCACGTCCCGCACCTGGCCGATGGGGTGCATGCTGTAGCTCACCCGCTGGATTCGGAAGCCGTGCTCGTGCAGCAGCCTCGATAGGCTGCGGTGGGTAAACCGCTGCACGTGTCCCACCCGCCGCTCCTTAAGGTCGGAGGCTACGTGGAGCTTCCACATGGCCCAGTGCAACGTTGCAGGCTGGCCTTCACAGGGGACAAGGGCATGGAGCAAGCCGCCTGGTGTCAGAATTCGGTGCAGCTCCTCAAGGCCGCGCTCAGGCTCAGGCAGGTGCTCCAGCACGTCAAAGACCAGCGCCACGTCGAAGCTCTCGTCATGATACGGGAGAGCGGTGAAGTCGCTCTGAACCAGTTGCACGTCCGGGTCCATGCGGCGCGCGGTGAGCAGGCTGGCGCGGTCGCGGTCGCTGGCGTGGGGCTGGAGGTCGCTCCGGCCGGCGCGCAGCGCGCGCAGGAAGCGTGCCGTGCCGGCGCCCACCTCCAGCACCCGGCCCGAGCGGCTCTGAATCTCCCGGGCGGCGCGGCGCAGCGTGAGGTTGCGGCGGTTCAGCCTCTCTTCCGGCTGCCAGGGTTGCGATTCCGTTGGCTCAAGGGTAACGGCAGGTTGCTTAATCATTATGTTTCTGATGAAGGCTCAACGCTTTGTGGTATGCGGCAATGGTCTCCTCCGCGGTACGGCGCCAGGTAAACCGCTTGGCCTGGGTGGGTCCCCGCAGGCGCAGTGAAGTAAGGAGGTCTTGGTCATGGGTGGTCTGTTGGATGAGGTTAGCGAGACCCCCTTCGTCTAAGGGATCGAAGAGCAGGGCGGCGTCGCCTACCACCTCCGGCAGGCTGGTAGCATTGCTGCACAGTACGGGGGTGCCGCAAGCCAGGGCCTCCAAAGGGGTCAGGCCAAAGCCTTCGTAGAGGGAGGGGAAGATAAAAAGATCTGCGGAACGATAGAGGGCGGGCTTGTCCTCTTCCGGCACCCAGCCGATGAAGCGTACTTTCTCCGCCACGCCCGCTTGCTGCGCCACCTCCCGGAGGTCGGGGAAGGAGGCCTGCTTGCTGGAGCGGGGCTCGCCGGTAATGACGAGAGGAGTGGTCACCTGCGCTTGAGCGTAGGAGCGGATGAGGAAGGAGACGTTCTTGCGCCAGTCCAATCCCCCCAGGTAGAAGATGTAAGGGCCATCAATGCCGTACTGCTGGGCGATGCGCTCTCGCTCACCCTCCTCCACCGTAGCGGAAAAGCACGTATCCACTCCCAGGTAGATGCGCTCCACCCGTTCCTGGTCTGCTCTGAGGTGGGTCTGGATGGTCTGCCGGGTGTGCTCGGAGTCGGCGAGGAGCAGGGTCGCGCGTCGGGCCGCCACCGCCGCCATGCGGTTGTAGAAGCCCGCTAAATGCCCTCCCCTCAGTGCAGGGACAACCTGCTGGATGAGATCGTGGATGGTGGTTACGTTGGCTATGGGACAGTGCAGCGGTGGGCCTAAGTAGGGGACGTGCAGGAGGTCTGCGCCTAGCTGTCGCACCGCGCGCGGCACGCCAATGTGCTCAAACCAAACCTTGCTCCAGTTATTCGGTAGGGATGCCTTCACTACGTGGACGTTCACCTTCGGACTCTGATAAGTGTCCTTGGCGCTATGGGGAACTAGGATCGTGATCTTGTCTCGCCAGAGCGTCTCCAGCTCGCGCAGCAGTTGCAGCGTGTACTGGCCGGTGCCGGTATTCAGCTTGTCTAGGAAATAGCCGTTGATGGCAAGGTGCATCGTGGTGCTTACTTCCGGGCGGGATTCATAGTGAGCGAGCCGCCAACCACAGTGTACGCCTCCAGCAATTGTTGCGCTGCCGCCTCCCAAGTGAAGCGCGCTGCCTGCGCCAACCCCTTCTCCCGCATCTCTTGCCGCAATTGGGGATTAGAGAGGAGGAGCGACACCGCTTGTGCCAGCGCCTCCGGTTCGTGGGGGGACACCAGGAGACCGGCATCGCCGACCACTTCCGGAAGGGAGGAGGTGTTGCTGGCGACTACGGGCGTGCCGCAAGCCATCGCCTCCAGGGGCGGCAACCCGAAGCCCTCGTAGTAGCTGGGGTAGAGGAAAGCATCTGCACCCGCCATCAGCGCCGGCAGGTCCTCGTCGGGCACGTAGCCCAGGAAATCGACCAGGTTGGTCAACTCCAGGCCGGACACCGCTTCAAAGATAGGCTCATAGCGCCAGCCCGTGCCGCCGGCAATGACGAGGCGGGGAAGCGAGGGCGTTTGTTGTGTCACTAGCAGTTGGTACGCCTTTAGCAAAGTGAGCAGGTTCTTTCTGGGCTCCAAACGGCCAACGGTAAGGAGGTAGGAGGGCGGCAGGCCGTACCGGTGGCGGACGCGCTCAAGTTCCTGCTCCTCAATGTCCGGGCAGAACTCCTTGGAAACGCCCCCGTACACCACAGACACCTGCTCAGGGGCCATATCGTAGTGCTGCACCAGTTCCGCCTTGGTGTGCACAGAATCGGCCAGGACGAGGCCGGCGCGCCGTAGCGAGGCGGGCACCCGCTGCGCCAAGTAGCGCGCCAGTCGCGGCTCCGCGAACTCTGGGTGCACCTTGTAGCTGAGATCGTGGACGGTGACGATGCCCCGCGCGTGTTGCAAGGGCGGTAGGAGGTAGTTGGTGGCGTGGAACAGATCCAAAGGGCCGGTGAATCGCTCGACGGGGATAGGGGCGTGTAGGCGGTGCCACAGGATGGAGGCGATTCGGGCGGAGGCAGGCAGAGTTACCCATCGGGCTGCGGGGCGCCGCGTTACCCAGGATGGCGCGGATGTAGCTCTGGGCGCGACCAGCACGTAGCTGTGGTCGCTCTCGGTATCCAGGAGGGCGCGGATAAGCTCCCGTGTGAAGCGGCCGATGCCCGCGCTTTCTTCCACCGCCGCCGTGAAGTCGATGCCGATGCGCAACGTCCTACACCCTGCGCCGAATGAAGAAGAGGATGAATCCCAGCACAATGACGCTCCAGTAGCTGATAGTCCGGTCTAGGAGCGCGGTAGCCACTGCTATTTCTTTGGGGATGCCCGCAAAAAGCAGGAGGCCCACTAGGCCCGTTTCCACCAGACCGAGCCCTCCGGGTGTGAAAGGCACCACGGTGAGCAGTGCTTGAGTGAGGGCTAGCAGCACTATGTAGGGGAGTGCTAAATCTAGGTCCATGGCCTGAACCACAAAGTACACCCGGCCTACTTCTGCGAACCAGACCAGGGTGCTCAACGGCGCAACTACTAGCATGTTCTGGAAGCTGCCCAGGATGCCGTGTTGGAACCGCGAGTAGATGGCTTGTACCCGCTGGGGCATAAGTGAAGGCAGGCGCTCTCGCAGCGTCCACATGGCGGTCAGTCCAATTGCGCCCACCACAAGCAGGAGCATGCTTGCCCCCAGCAGGGCGGTCGGCGTGCTGTCGGAGCCCCGATTGAAAGCGCCCAGGGTGAGCAACGCGCCGATGAGCAGCGTCGCGAGCACCACTACGTCCAGGAACCGCTCGGCGAAGATGGTGCCTAGGGCGGAGGAGAGGCTGCCCTTGGTAACGCGCTTGAACTGATAGGCGCGGTAGGCATCGCCCAGCTTGGCCGGCATCACACAGTTCACAAACCAGCCCAGAAAGGTGATCTCTGCAAGCGTGCTAAGCGGTGGCACGGTGTACTGCACCGGGGCGTCTTTACTCACATTTCCAAGGAGCTTGCTCCAGCGCCAGCCGCGTATAGGAAAGATGAGGTAGTAGGACACAAAGCCCGCGGCTACCAGGGCCATATCAGCCCCGCGGATAGTCTGCCAAATATTGCCTACGTCTACGTTAAGGCGGGATGCAAAGAAGGCTAATAGCGCCAGCGCAAAGGCGAAGGAGAGCGCAGAACGCCAGCCCCATCCTGAAGTAGGGAGGGATTCCTCTTGCGGAAGGAGGGCGTCTTTGTTGGCAGTGTCTTCCACTACTCAGTGGCCGCCGTTCTGGCGCCGTTGCGTCGCGTTATCTTGTGCCCCGAAGGCAAGGCCAAGGAGAAGCCCCAGCTGGATGCCAATGCCGTGCACATAGAGATTATCAAAGCCGTGGTGCACTGTCAGCAAGGCCAGCGTGCCCAATGCGCTTAAGACCAGCCCCTGCCGTAGCCAGCGTGTCTCGGCGGGAGCGGTGATGCGCCGCAATGTGGCGAGTACCAGCACGGCTAGTCCGCCCAGCAGCGCTAAGTAGGCGGCCAACCCCACGACTCCCTGTTCAGCCAGCAGATTTAGGTAGTAGTTGTGGGCGTGGCCGGGCAACAAAGGCCAACCCGGCAGGGCATAGGTTGGGTAGAAGAGGTCAAAGTTGCCGATACCTATCCCGAAGAAGGGATGGTCGCGGAACATGTCCCAAGCGGCCTGCCAGATAGCCATGCGGTGGACGATGGCAAAGTTCTCTGAAGTGAGGACGGCGGTGCGGGCGTCAAAGAGAGAGAACATATCAAAAAAGACGTTGAAACGGGCGGTGAGCGCCGCAGGCAGCAGGGCGATCCCGCCGGTGAAAATCAAGCCGCCCAGAAGTGCGATCCCGGCCGCTCCAACCAGCGCAAGCCTGCGACTTCGCACGGCAACCATCACGCCAACAGCAGCGGCCATTGCCAGCCACGCGCTGCGGGAGTAGGAGAGGTACACGCCTGCAGAAACCAGCACCCCTGCGAGGGGGAGGAGCAACCCAGGCATGCTGAATAGTTGCCGGAAGCGATGGGTAGCCAGCGCCAGTGAGAGGCCGAAGGTGAGGCAAAGGGTGGTTGCCAGGTACACGGCGTAGGGGTTGGGCTGGTCAAACACTCCGAACGCGCGCAGGGTGCCCGGCGCTAGGAGGAAGCCGGCTGGCCCCGCCACTGCGCTCGCTTGCGAGATGCCGTGGACCGTTTGGGAAACCCCCGCAAGCAGGATGGCTACTACGGCTACCATGCGCTCGGTGTCGGTGCGGATTAGCTGCATCGCCAGCAACATCGCAAGGCCGAACTCCAGCCATTTGACCACCTCCTTGAGGGCCGGGCCCAGGGAGAGCGCGCCTGCAGCAGAGAATGCCGCTGCTGCCACCATGACGCCTACAAGGAAGAGCGCGGCGGGATTGCGGAGGGAGAGGTTGTGCTCCAAGGCGCAGCGAGCAAGCCATACCAGGAGCGCCAGCCCCAGCGCGCCTTCCGCGGCGGTCAGCGAAAAACCACCGATGGGGATGCTAATGACATCGCTATAGGGAACCGCGAAGGCCACGAGCCCGATAGCAGCGACGGGATAGGTGATGGCTACCAGGACGGCCGCGGCGCCCGCCAGCAGCAGTCCGATACTAGGGAGAGGGAGTGTCGCCAGGGCTAGCGCGAGTCCCAGGAGCATGCCGATCCATGCCAGGTAGCCCAGGGGAAAGAGGCGTAAGGTGGCCGTAGCCGCTCCGGTCAGGAATGTAGGGTGGGGAGTTGGGATGAGAGTGAGCGGTCTTGCAGCCACTCTACAGTGAGCTTGAGGCCTTCATCTAGCCCAACTCTTGGCTCCCACTTCAGCAGCTTCTTGGCTTTGGAGATGTCGGGCTGACGCCTCACTATCTCTTCAGGCCGCGGCCGTTCGTGACTAACAGTAGAGGCGCTGCCCACTAGGGCTTTGATGCGCTGCGCCAAGTCCAGGATGGTGAACTCCTCAGGATTGCCAAGGTTAATTACCTGGTCGCGGGCGGACTCTGCAAACATCGTGAGCATGAGCCCTTCAACGAGGTCTGACACATAGCAGAAGCTACGCGTCTGGCGGCCATCGCCATTGATGGTAAGGGGCGCGTCACTAAGGGCTTCCGTCAGGAAGTTGGGGATGACCCGCCCGTCCTCTGGCTGGTTGCGGGGGCCGTAGGTGTTAAAAATCCGCACAATGCGGTAATCCAGCCCGCGCTCTTGGGCGTAGTTCACGGTAAGCGCCTCCGCAAACCGTTTGCCCTCGTCGTAACAGGAGCGGGGCCCAATCGGGTTCACGTTGCCCCAGTAGTCCTCAGTCTGGGGGTGAACTACAGGGTCGCCGTACACTTCGGAGGTAGAAGTGAGCAGGAAGCGGGCGCCCTCTCGCTCGGCGAGCTGGAGCAGGTTGTGGGTGCCGATAGAGTTCACCATGAGGGTTTCCAAGGGGTGTGCCCAGTAACCCACAGGGCTGGCAGGGCTGGCGAGGTGATAGATGGCGTCGCAGGGGAGGTCCGGCAAAGGCTCGGTGACGTCGTGCAGGATGAACTGGAAGCTGGATGAACCCTCCAGATGCTTCACATTCTCCCACTTGCCCGTGATGAGGTTATCCAGGACAGTAACGCGGTGCCCTTCTGCGATCAGTGAATCGCAGAGGTGCGAGCCGACGAAGCCTGCGCCTCCTGAGACGACTACGTTCACAGCTGCGAGCCTCTCGCAAGCGGCTGGGGAGCGGTGCGATGCAATATGGTCATAAGCGCAAAGGTGAGCCAGAAGATTAGGGCTAGGTCAATAAGGAAGTAGCTGTTATCAATGAGCCCGTGCACTAAGAAGTCTATCATACTCGCAGCAAGGCCAAGGACGAGCCAGCGCTGGTACGGTGCGACAGGCCGCATCAGGAAGTTTCTGACTCGCCCCCAGAAGAGTCCTTGTAAAAATGTCAAAGTAATTAGACCTAGTATGCCAAGTCGTGTCCAGTAGTCGAGGAACACGTTATGGGCATGGGAGACGTTAGGCTCCAACGCCGCTTGCGGCAGTATATACCGTGGGTAGTAATAAAGAAAGTTATCGAGGCCCACACCCACGATAGGATGGTCCGCGGCCATAGCTAGCGCAGCCTGCCACACGTACAGCCGTTGCAGAAGCGGCGCTGCGGCCAGGAGGCGGTCCTGGGGCACTGCGATGAGCGTGACGACTCCGGCTACGGCCAGCGCGCCCAGCACCAGGAACGCAGAACGGCGGTTGAGGCCGAAGAGCAACGCCAGCACCGCGGCGACGACTCCCAGGAGCGCGCCCCGGGAGAAGGTAAGGTAGAGCGCGCCGGCCATCAGCGCCAGACTCACGCCACCTAGCGCAAGGAGAGGCTTCCAGAAACGCTGCGCATCCCTAGCAGTCTGCTGCGCGTAGACCGCCAGCATCAACGCCGCCGCTACAGGAATAACCCTGCCGAGGAAGAGGGCCAGCGCGTTGGGGGAGTGATAGACCGCCAGCACCCGGTCCACCCCGCCGGTGCTCTCCACTACACCTACAAAGAGATAGTGGTACAGGCTGTACAGCCCTATGCCGCCGCCCAGGAGCGCCAGCGCCCACATAAACGTGCCCACGTCCTGCTCCTTGCGGAGGGTGTGCACGAGCATCAGGTAGTAGAGCGACGGCCCCACCACCACTACGCGGAATTCCCGCAGCGCCACGCTGAGGTGCTCCGTGAAGGGGAGTGTTACCACCGCCGCGGCAATGAGCACCGCGGGAGGGAGCCAGACCGCGGGGTCGGTAAAAGGAGACTCTCCCGTCGCCGCTGCGTCGATGTCGGGCGGGAAGAAGCGCCGGAGGCCCCAGGCCAGGAGGCACAGGATCAGAGCGGACTCGGCTAGGCTCACTTCCAGCGCACCCTCACGGCCAAGTAGTGCGCCCAAGCCCCCCTGGTCGTAGAGCTTGGGGAAACGATAGAACGGGACGCTCACCAGCACTACCAGCAAGCCCAGGTCCAGCCGCTGCCAGAAGAGATAGAGCAGGGCTGCGCCCAGCAGGACGGTCAGCGGCAGCAACGGGCTCCAGTAGAAGGCGAGGGTGACGGCGGCCACCACCGCGCCGGCAAGGGCTTGGTCGCGCAACGCGGGGGCGTGGAGCCAGGGCTGAGGTGGGAGGTTCATAGCGCGGCGCACACCTGGTAGATGGGCGCGCCGTCCCGCTCCCGCGGCTCTGCTATGAGTGCGTGCCGCATGCCTGGTTCACTCGGCGCTTTCTCAGAGAGCGAGAACCTAGAATAGGTGACATAATCATCCACGCCGTGGGAAAGATGGACGTGCTCGCGGGTGGCGAGGGCCTGGGTGAGGATCGGGACGTTGTACTTCAGCCCCCAGTCCTGCGCGATAGGCTGCCGCTGACCCGACTCGTCTAGGTACGAGGCAAGCTGGTTGAGTGCACCGGAGGAGCCGCGGCGGTCGCCCGTCTCGACGAGTGCGCCGTGGTGCTGGAAGTCGGTAACGAAATTGCTGATGGTCATGAATTCAACCACGGTGAGGGAGATAACGATGCTGGCGCGGCCCATGTAGCGTTGCGTCCACAGATAGTACCCCATCGCGATGATGCCGTGGAGGAGCGGCAGGTGGCCGCGCCGGGTTGTGGTGGTATAGATGCTTGCCCGAGCGCTGCAGGCAAGGAGCGCCGGGCCATCGCCAGGGGGTCGGGGAAAAGCGGGCGCATTACGGCTAGAGCGGCCGTTTCGTGGGGAGACCGGTGCGCCGGGGATAGGCAGGCGGCGTAGCGTGCGCCTTGCGCATGACCACTAGTTGCCGGCCCGGCGGCAGACCTGGGAGGTCAACAGCTACGGTCTCCTGCAGCACGCCGCCCAGCAGCCTGATAGCGCGCTCGGCCTTGGTGAGTTCCCCCACGATGTCTCCCTGCTTCATCGCAATAGCGAGGCCGCCCATCTTGCAGAAGGGGAGCAGGTACTCTGCCAGGGTCGCCAGCTTGGCGACGCCCCGGCTCACCACCGCGTCGTACTGCTCCCGGTGGGCAGCGTCGTGAGCGGTGGCTTCAGCGCGTCCGGTGAGCACGGTCACGCTCTCCAGGCCAAGCTCGGTCACCAGCGCACCCAAGAAGGCAGTCTTCTTAGCAGTAGCCTCCAAGAGGGTGAGCTGCAGATCCGGCTTTGCTAGTTTCAGAGGCAGGCCGGGGAAGCCCGCGCCCGCACCCACGTCCAGAAGCCGGATGGGGCTGCTGCCGTTGGGCAGCGCCTGGAGGGTGGAGAGGGAATCGAGGAAGTGGAGGGAGAAGACCTCTTCGTAGCCGGTGATAGCGGTAAGGTTCGCGCGCTGGTTCCACTGCTCAAGCGCTTGCTGGTAACGCCGGAAGTGCTCCAGCGCATTGCTGCTTAGGGAAAGGCCCAACCGCGCCGTGGCAGCTAGGAAGCGGGCCTGGGTTTGGGCTTGTTGTTCTTGGGAGATAGTAGTCAGTTTGTTGGCTCCTGCGGGGCGGGAATGAAACGCCTGCCCTGAAAGTGGGTTAAAATACGTGTCCGAGGGGGCGTGAACAACGATGCTCCCGTTTGTTATTGTACATACCTTTTCTTCGATTGAGCGACAGAGCAGGGCAGATGTACCCAGTGCATACACTACATTTTCGATCTCTGGTAGGAACAACGGCAATGGTGATGATGCCCACCGTAATGGCTTGCTTACCCGCCGCGCCAAGCAGTGACACTGCGCCGACCAGCGATGCCACACCGAGTGCGAGCGCGACCCCTACCCCTACCCCTACATCGCCTACCCCAACCCCAACCCCAACGCCGACCGCAACCGTCAGCGTGACCGTGGTCGCCAGCCCGACTCTGGCTACTGCGACGCCCATCCCTAACGCAGACGCCAATATCACCGTGAGCCTGCCCAAGGCCAGGGCCCAGGTGCGCAGCCCCGCGCGGGTGCAGGGCACCGCTATGGTCTTTGAAGCCAACGTGCAGATTAGGGTGCGCAACGCCCAGGGGCAGGTTATTGGCAGAGACTTCACTACGGCCACTTGGGGCGCGCCGTTACGCGGCGACTACACCGCCGCTATTTCCTTCACGCTGACTGGAGGCCGCCAGAATGGCACCATCGAGGTGTTCAGCGAGAGCGTCATGGACGGTTCCGAGGAGGACCTAGTATCAGTGCCGGTCATCCTGACGCCCAACTAGCAGGTGGCACAGGATAACGTTCACGAGTTCAGGAATGCGGATAGGCATAGACGCGCGGCTGGTGCCCTACCAGCGGGGCGGGATAAGCACCTACGTCCAGGAGTTGGTGGCCGCCCTGGGGAATCTAGAGCCACAGCATAGCTACTATCTGCTCCAGAGCCGCAAAGGATTCGAGACGTCATCAGCTCCATCCGGCGCGCAGCGGCGTACACTGTGGACGCCGCCCCATCACCGCCTAGAGCAGTGGACGCTCCCGGTGGAGCTGGCGCGGTTGCCGCTGGACGTCCTGCACAGCCCGGACTTCATACCTCCCCTGCGCCGGAAAGTTCCCGCCGTAATCACCGTCCACGACCTGGCCTTCCTGCGCTATCCCGAGACCAAGCCGGAGGACGCGCTACGATACTACGGCCAGGTAGACAAGGCGGTTGCCTCCGCTGAGGGGGTTATCGCGGTTTCGGAGAGCACTAAGCGGGACATGGTGGAGATGCTGGGCGCAGCGCCAGAGCGCATAGACGTGGTGCACCACGGCGTCGATCCATCCTATCGTCCGCTTGATGACGGCGAAGCTGTCGCGGCGTTCTGCCGCGCGCACGATCTGCCAGAGCGGTTCATCCTGTGGGTGAGCACTATTGAGCCGCGCAAGAACCTGGAATGCCTGCTGGAAGCCCTGGCGCAAGCCCAGCTAGAAGAACGGGGACAGACCTTGGTGCTGGTTGGCGGCAACGGCTGGCGCGCAGAGGAGGGCGAAGGTTTGGCGGAGCGTTTAGGCTTGAGCGCGCGAACTATCTTTTATGGCCCTGCCTCCAGGGACGAGCTGCGCCTGCTCTACAACGCGGCCTGGGCGCTGGTTTACCCCTCCTGGTACGAGGGCTTCGGGCTGCCACCCCTTGAGGCGATGGCTTGCGGTACGCCGGTTATCAGCTCCACCGCGGCCGCGCTGCAAGAAGTGCTGGGGGACGCGCCCCTCTACTTCGATCCCGCAGACCCCGCGGCGTTGAGCGAGCATCTTACCCGCCTGCAATGCGATGAAGCGCTAAGCTGCCAGTTGCGCGAAGCGGGCTTACAGCGCGCGGCCCTCTACCGCTGGGAAGAGACAGCCCGCCGCACGTTGGCGGTGTACGAGAAGGCGGCGCTCCAATGAATCTACTCTTCATTACGGCTGCGCCACCCTTGCCCACCAGCGGCGGCGCCGGCCTGCGGGCCTATCACTTCATGCGGCTACTGGGAGAGGGCCACAACGTCCACTTGCTCTGCCCGGCCACGGTAAGGGAAGAGCTTACGATAAAGGAGGCGCTGTCCGAGAGGTGTAGGAGTATCACGGGTGTCCCATACGCGCACAACGACGGCATAGGGCAGCGCGCGCTCGCTATCGCGACCTCCCGCACGCCGGACCTGGTGCTGCGCATGCGGCAACCACCGCTGCGGTCTGCACTGCGCCGTATCCTCCGTGAGCGGCGCTTCGACCTCATCCACGTTGTCGGTCTGGAGGCTGCGGCGTCGCTCTTCCCGCTCGAAGAGCTAGAGGGCGACCTGGACGGAGCCGCGATAGTTCTGGACGCATTGAACGCAGAGTATCTCTTGCAGGAGCGCGCCTCTCAGGCCGCACGGGAGGAGCCGCTCGACTGGCCGCGGGCAGCCTATAGCTGGGTGCAGGCCAAGAAGCTGCGTTTCTACGAGGCCGCCGTGAGCAAGCAGGTCGCAGGCATCCTGGCTACTTCCGAGGAGGATAAGGCGGCGCTGGAGCGCCTGGGTTCCCAAGCGCCCATCAGTGTGGTGCCCAACGGTGCGGATACCGCGCGCTACGCGCCGGGTGAGATGGTTGCTTCCTCCGCGCTTCCGGCGGAGATTGCCCCACAGGACAAAGTGCTCCTCTTCACCGGCACCATGGACTACCGTCCGAACACTGATGCGGTGCACTGGTTTGTCCGCCACGCTCTGCCAGAAGTGTTGCGGGCAGTTCCAGACGCGCGCCTGGTGGTGATGGGTCGCCAACCCACCAGTGAGGTGCGCCTGTTGGCAGGCAGTCACGTCACGGTCACCGGAGAGGTTACGGATGACCTTCCCTATTTCCAGCGGGCCGACCTCTTTGTCCTGCCCATGCGCTTTGGCGGCGGCACCCGGCTGAAGCTGCTCCAAGCCATGGCCAGTGCGTTGCCCATAGTGACCACCACTATGGGGGCGTCTGGGATTCCCTTTCAGCACGGGGTTCACGGAGAGGTAGCGGATGCGCCAGAGGACTTCTCCAATGCTGCCATCCGCCTGCTCAAGGATGTGGATCTGGCGCAACGGTTAGGGCAGCAGGCGCGCGCGTTGGCGCGGACTACCGATTGGTCGCAGCGCATGCCGGCGCTGGAGTCTTTCTATGAACAACTTGGGAACCGCTCTGGCAAGAGGCCCTCTGATTAGCCGTCCACTCATTGCGTTCTTGCTTGCGCTCTGTTTGGCCGTGCCTGCGTGCTCACCGCGGGAGAACGCCACAAGCTGGCTGGAGGAGCAGACCGGTCAGACTGAGTTTGTATCTCAAATGAAGGCGCTGGTGCGCTTGGCGCTGCTACGGCAGCCCGTCACCCAAGACCTGACTCCTGTGAGCCACACCGGCGTCTACCCTTTTGGCGCGTCCACCTTTTTTGAGCAGGAAGTGGAGGAAGAGAAGCTTCGTCGCAGCATGGAGTTGCTGCGGGAGGCCGGCGTCCTTTGGATCAGGCAGGAGTTCCCTTGGGACCGCATCGAGTGGACGGGGAAGGGGCAGTTCGTGGGGCCTTTCGGCGATACATGGGAGCATTACGACCGCATCGTCCGATTGGCAGAGGAGTATGGTCTGCAGATCGTGGCTCGCCCCGACTTCCCGCCCTTCTGGAGCCGCCAAGACAACTCCGTGGTGCGAGCGCCGCCCGATGACTATAACGACTACGGCGACTTTGTTGCCGCACTGGCGGCGCGTTACAAAGGGCGCATCAAGCACTACCAGATCTGGAACGAACCGAACACCGTGCTGGAGTGGGGCCGTGCGCCGGTAGCTGCGGAGTATGTAGAGCTTCTGAAAATTGCGTACCAGCGGGTCAAGTCAGTCGACCCAGAGGTTATGATTATTGCTGCGGCGCTTGCCCCCACATTAGGCACGCCGGATGGTCTGAACGTGAACGACCTCGATTACCTAGCGGCGATGTATCAGGCCGGCGCACAGGACTACTTTGACATTATGGCTGCGCAGGGGTATGGCTTGTGGACGGGCCCTGGCGACCGTCGCGCGGAGGCCAGCCAAGCGAACCTCTCGCGGGTGCAGCTCACCCGCGAGGTCATGGTGCGCAACGGCGATGCCCACAAGGCTATTTGGATTTCGGAGTTTGGATGGGACGCGGTACCCCTGGACTTCCACGAACCCGCCCATCATGGGAGGGTTACGGAGCAGCAGCAGGCGCGCTATACAAGGGCCGGGTTGGAGCGTATCCAGCAGGAGTGGCCCTGGGTGGGCGTAGTCTTCTACTGGCACTTTCGTAAAGTGGATGACGCTGCCCGCCAGCACGAGGACTTTTATTTCCGGTTAGTAGATCCGGACTTCACACTTCGCCCGGTATACGATGCCCTCAAGGAGGTCACCTCATCGCCAGCGGTGCTCCACTATGGCTGGCGGCAGGAGGACCACTGGGGGATACAATACTCGGAAGGCTGGCAGGAACAGCAGTGGCAGGGTCTCCCGCCCGCGCACCCGGACGGCTACCGGCTAGCCAGCGAAGCGGGGAATGCCATCTCCTTCTGGTTTAAGGGCACAGCAGTTACGCTGGTGACCGCCCGCGGCCCCGCCGGCGGGACCTTTGCAGCGACGATTGACGGGTTGCCGGGAGTCGCGGGCGTCCAGACGTTGCAAGCGTCTGAGTCGGAACGAGAAGTCCTGTTGTCCCTGGCAAGCGGTCTTCCCGATGACTACCATCGAGTGGTGATGACCACCCTGGACGGCGGCGACGTAGTTGTGGACGGCTTTATCGTGACGGCGCAAAGAGGCTTCCTGCCTCAACAGGGAGCCGCCGCGGCGTTGCTTCTAGGCAGCGCCCTTGCGATAGGTTTAGGGGTAGCTACCGCGTCTCGGTGGCGCTGGTAGCCGGCGTGAAGAGCGATCCCGTGCGCGTATCGGTCATCGTAACGGTCTTGAATGAGGCGCAGTCGCTACCTACGCTGCTGGACTCTTTGGAACAGCAGTCGACGCCGCCTGATGAGATAGTCCTCGTGGACGGCGGAAGCGTGGATGGCTCCTGGGAGCTGCTTCAGCAGCATGAAGGCAACCTACCACTGCGCATGTTCCAAGAGCCCGGCACAACGATTGCACAAGGCCGCAACAGCGCCATCGCCGAGGCAACGGGCGAGATTATCGCGGTGACGGATGCCGGCGTGCAGCTCCCGCTGCGCTGGCTAGAGGAGCTGCTACGGCCCTTTGAGTCTGAGGAGACGCAAGCGGTGGCAGGCTTCTTCCGCGCCGCTCCAACCACGTTGTTTGAGCTAACCCTTGGCGCAACCACCCTCCCCGCACTCGAGGAGATTAACCCCGCGAGCTTCCTGCCCTCCAGCCGCTCGGTGGCTTTCACCAAGGCGGCCTGGGAAGCGGCGGGTGGCTACCCCGACTGGCTGGACTATGGTGAAGACCTCGTCTTTGACCTGCGGCTGCGCTCCTTGGGAGTGCGCTTTGTCTGGGCGCCGCTGGCGGAGGCGCGCTACCAGCCCCGCACGTCCCTTTGGGCATTCTTTCGTCAGTACTACCACTACGCTCGCGGTGACGGCAAGGCGGACTTGTGGTTAAAGCGGCACCTGATCCGCTACGGCTCGTATCTAGCAGGCTTGCTGCTTTTTTGGGGAGCCTTCGGCGCGCCGTTGCTGTGGGCACTGTTGGCGGTAGGCGTTGTGGGCTATTGTTACCAGCCCTACCGCAGGCTGTGGCCCTGGCTTGGAGCGCTGCCTTGGCACAAGCGGCTGGCCGCCTGCGCGCTGGCTCCCGTGCTTAGGGTAGCAGGCGATGTGGCAAAGATGCTGGGCTATCCGGCTGGCGTCTGGTGGCGCTGGCGGCATCGCGCGCAGCTGGGCGGTGTCCGGTAGTTCAGCGCCCGGTCACATGGAGCCGGGTGCCGCGTCCCACGCCTAGCTTCTGGGCGGCGCTGCCATTGCGAGCGGCCACTTCGATATAGCCGCTGCTGCCTTCGATAGCCATGAGTTCATCGCCCTCGGCATACGTCGCGCGTAAGCCGCCAACGTCGCGCCCTGCGATATGGAAGGTAGCTGAAGTCTGGGGAATGTCCGTGACCCGCAGGTTACTGATCAAGTTCCCAAACTGGTCAACGTGGAGCACGGTGCCGATAAGGTTGCCCTGGGCATCCTTGCGCGGGTGCGGCAGGGCAAAGGTGCGGACGGTTACTACGCGCGGGCCCACTTCCTCCGGTTGCAGTCCTTTGCTCAAGGCGGCGGCCACCGGCGCAAAGATGTCGCGCCCGTGGAAGGTATGGCTTACCGGTGTTCTGAACAGGTCCTGGTTAGTGATCTCCCACGCTTCCAGAGGCGGCGGTGTCGCTACCTCAGAAGTAGGCGGGGGCCCGTGGGGGCTTTGCTGAGGTACAACGTTGGTAACGATGGCCCCGTAGGTGTTGAGTACAAAAGCCAGGACGCCGTTATCCGGCGCAAGAAAGATGGCGTGGGGCGTACGCAGCAGCAACGCCCGGCGTTCTGTGCCTACTTCCGGGTCGACCACAACCACATGGATTGTGCCCTCCGGAAACGCGGAGTGGGCAGTGCCTAGGGTGAACGCTGCTAAGAAGATGTCCTGTGGCGGGATCGTGTGCGTGATGTCTACGATGGTTGCAGCGGGGTTACGCTGTAGCAGCACACCCTTCATCGCGGCCACGTAGCTGTCCTCAAGCCCAAAGTCGGTCAGCAGTGTTATTAGGCCAGGCATCTCGTCTCGCGCTTGGTGGGAGGGGTCAGCGACCCCAGACTCGTTGGGTTTCTTTGTACCAGTCCCTCACATTATAGAACCGAGAGCTGGGCGCAAAGAGTCCTGCTAGACCAATGCCGCGGACGCTTTGGTCTACCGCGTAGGTGTAGAGCGGGTGATAGAGGGGAATGCTGGGCACTTCTTCCTTGAAGAGCGTCTGGAATTGGTCATAGAGCGCTTCACGTTCGTCCATGTCTGTAGTACTACGTCCCCGCTGCAGCAGGCCGTCCATCTCTGGGTTATCGATGGTGGAGACGTTAAGCCCTTCTCCTCCTGCCTGGGAGCTATGCCAGAGGGGGTATGGGTCCGGATCCACCCCCGGATCGATGCCGTAGATGATGGTTTCGTAACGCCTGGGGAGCAAGAAGTTCTGCAGCAGCCCGGAAGGCCCGCTGTAGGCAAAGTCCGGTTGGAGGCCTACGGCCTTCAGTTGCCGGGCCAGCTCTTCCCCGGTGGCTACCCGCAGAAGGTCATCGTTGGTGTACAGAGTGAATTTTAGGGGCTGGCCATCTTTCATTCGTAGCCCGCTTGCATCGGTTCTCCAGCCTTCTTGGTCAAAGAGTTCCCCCGCCTTGACCGGATCGTAGGGGTACCAGTCTGCGTTCGCTTGATGGGCCCAAGAGTTGAAGGGGAGCGGGCTGTTGGCAACCAAGCCCAGGCCGCTGACGGTTTGGTTCACCAGGAGCTGGCGGTCCAGGCTGTAAGCGATGGCTTGACGCATGGCCTTTGGTTGAAAGATGGGATTGTTGGTGTTGATGAAGAGGACAGTATAGCTGGCGCGAGGCACCGCGTAGAGGGTTAGCGCTTCATTTTGACGCACGCGCTCGATGGTTTCTCGCCCAACCGAGGGGCGCAGCAGTCCACCCTCCACTTCCAGCGTGTTGAGGGCTGCCGCGAGGGCTTGGTCGTCCCGCATGAAGGAAAACCGGATCTCATCTAAGAACGGACGGCCTAAGTAAGAGTCCGGGTTGGCTTCCATGACCACTTGCGCTAAGTTGGCTTCCTTGAGTCGGAAAGGCCCGCTGCCTACGGGCGTGGGAGCTTTCAGAGCGTCGGTCATGTCTTCTTGAGCAATGCCGTCATACAGGTGCTGGGGCAGGATGCCGAGGCTGGTGTACGTTAAGAGCGGGGCAAATGGCTGCTCCACCACCAAGCGCAACGTCTGGTCATCTACTTTCTCCGCTTTTACCTGCTGCCATAACGCAGCGAGCTCAGGATCGCCTGGGAAGTCTGGGCTCTGTATGAGCCTGATGGAGAAGAGAATGTCTTCCACACGCACCGGCCGGCTGTCGTGCCAGAGGGCGTCTTCCCGAAGCTTGAAGGTGTAGGTAGTGGCGTCTGCGCTGCTCTCCCATTCGGAAGCCAGGTCTGGGGCTACCCTGCCATGCTGGTCGACTCTGGTGAGGCCAGAGAAGAGCAGGCTGGTGAGGTCCTGGTCAGTTTCATTAAAGGAGGCAAGGAGGGGATTCAGGTGCATGGGACTGCCCGCTATCCCTTCGTGATAGACGCCTCCCGGGCTTGGCACTTCTTTTGTATAAAAAAAGAACAGCAGCACTCCTGAGGAGAGTGCGAGCAGTATCCCAAGTAAGAGAATGGGAACAACAGGAATACTACTGCGTCTTCTGGCCATCCTGGACTACGGAGAAAAGGATGCTAATACGCGGTCGGCTAGCCGCCGCCCGCCCGCGCGCTTATGAGTGAGACCACAACAAAGATAGCCGCTAAGATCACGGTGCCGCGGAAGAGGTACTCCTCTAGACCGCGACGGGTGCGGAACATGGCTCCCTGGGTGCCGAACGCGCCTCCGAATCCGGTGCCCCTGCTTTGCAGCAGGATTACCGCAATCAAGATGATGGATAGAACAATCTGTAGGACTTCGAGAGTAATCTTCATGAGCTTGCTTTCTTAGTATTGGAGTTTCTTGTGTTTGCTAACGGCCACGGATGCTCACAAGCTCCGGCTCTGGATCGGAGCTGAGCGCCGGGCCCTTCTGCAGAAGTTGCATCAAGGCGATGCTAAGCTTCTGCGAATCGTGGCGCAAGGGTGAGTCTTTGCTGATCATATTCTCTAGTATAACCGAGACGTCAGGGAGGGCGCGCTTGGAAACGAGCACCGGACGGGCGAGTCCATCGGAAGGCACGGGATGCTTCGCCACGTCGTGTACTAGAAAGTAGTCAAAGATGCCGGGACCCACGTGCCGCACCAGCGTCTCGGCGTGTTGCTCCGCGTCAAAGCCATCCGTCTCGCCCGGCTGGGTGGCTACGTTGCACACGTAGACCTTGGTGGCTTTTGAGTCTCGGATGGCCTGGGGAATGCCATTCACCAGCAGGTTGGGGAGGACGCTGGTAAACACGCTGCCGGGGCCCAGGACCACTAATTCCGCATCTAGAATGGCTCGGATAGCGTCCGGGTATGGCGTCGCGTTCGGCGGGTCTAGGGAGACCCGCGAGATGGGGCGATGTGTTTCTCCGATGAGGTGCTCTCCGCGCACCGTCTGCGCGTCGGCCATCTCTGCCGTAAGGGTGACGTTTTCAAGAGTGGCGGGCAGGATCTGGCCCCGGACCGCCAGCACACGGCCCGTTTCCCGGAGGGCCTCCTCAAAGTTGCCGACTACGCCGGTCATAGCCACGATGAACAGATTGCCAAAACTGTGCCCTTCCAGGCCGGAACCCTCGCTGAAACGGTACTGCATCAGGCGGGTGACCAGCGGCTCGGCATCGGCCAAGGCGGCGATGCAGTTGCGGAAGTCGCCGGGGGGCAGCACACCCAGTTCCCGACGCAGGATGCCGGAGCTGCCGCCGTCGTCCGCAACAGTTACGATGGCGGTGAGGTTATCGGTGTGCTCCTTCATGCCCCGCAGCAGCACTGAAAGTCCGGTTCCGCCGCCAATGGCAACGGTTTTAGGGCCGCGGTTGCCGTAGCGGTGCTGATAGACCAGGCTGACCAACGGCCGCCCATTCTGATTATTGCTGTTCCCGTTGCGCATTGCGGATAAGAGGGAGCGGTTAAGCCCCGCAACGCCGAATCCGATAGCGCTGGCAGCCACTATGATAAAGAGGACGCCACGGATGGTTCTGGGCAAGAACTGGAGGGTGATGTAGTAGACGGGTTCAGGGAAGGTGTAGAAAACGTAGATATCACGCAGGAAGTAAGCAACGCCCAAGCCAAAGAGAGCAACGCCAAACATTAGGAGGAGGAGCCACCGCTTGACGTGCATTCCTGGGTAGAGCCAGGTGAGGAAATCGGGATTCCTGCGACGGAACCCGCTGTTACGTTGCGGATCGCTTCTGGAGAAGAGCCTATCGAATAAGTCGGGCATAGCGCTGCCTGCTGGCTACTGAGCCAGTTTTTCCTTCAGCAGTGTGGTCACCACGCCGGGGTTCGCCCTTCCCTTACTCTCTTTCATCACGTTGCCCATCAGGAAACTGAGGGCTTGCTCTTTGCCGCTTCTGTAGTCGGTGATGGCCTGCGGATTGGCCGCGATGACCTTCTCCACAATGTCCGAGAGGTCGTCGGCGCCGCTAATCTGTCCTAGCCCCTGCTCTTGCACGATGTCCCGCGGAGGCTTACCCGTCTTAAAGTGCTCCTCAAAGACGGTCTTGGCGGCAGTTTGGTTGATCTCTTTTGCATCCAGCAGGTCGAGGAGTTGCGCCAGGCCGGTTGGCGACACTTTAGCTTCATTAACTTCTAAGTTATGGACGTTCAGGAGGCGCAAGAGCTCGCCGGCGCACCAGTTGCTCACTGCTTTGGCGCGCTGTTGCCCGCCGGCGCCGTTGCTGCCTGCGGCCACTGCCACCGGCTGCTTCACGGTGTCCTCAAAGAACTGGGACATTGCGCGGGTGCTGGTTAGCACATCGGCATCATAGAAGGAGAGGCCGTACTCCTGGATAAAGCGCTCTCGCTTGGCGTCGGGCAACTCAGGAAGGCTTGCCCGCACGGTCGCCTCCCACTCCGGGCTGATCTCCAACGGCGGTATATCCGGCTCTGGGAAGTAGCGATAATCGTGGGCCTGTTCTTTGGAGCGTTGTGAGACGGTCTCGCCCTTGGTTTCCACCCAACCACGCGTCTCCTGAACAACGCGCCCGCCGGAGTCGAGGATGGCGCGCTGTCGCTCCACCTCAAACTCCAGGGCGTGGAAAACGGAGCGGAAGCTATTCATATTCTTTACTTCAGCTCTGGTGCCGAACCTATCGGAGCCTATAGGGCGTAGGCTAACGTTGGCGTCGCAACGAAAGCTGCCCTCCTCCATGTTGCCGCTGGACACGCCCAGGAACTGGAGGATGCGGCGTAGCTTGATGAGATACTGGCGCGCCTCTTCTGGCGAGCGTAAGTCGGGCTCGCCGACAATCTCCATAAGGGGCGTCCCGCCGCGGTTCACGTCCACCAGGCTGTAGGTCTCAGCTTCAGCTGCGCGATGGGAGAGTTTAGCGGTGTCTTCCTCCATGTGCACGCGGGTAATGCCGGCGCGTCGCTTCTCGCCGTCCACGTCAACAGAAAGCCAGCCGTTGACGCACAGAGGTTGGTCGTACTGGGAGATCTGGTACCCCTTCATGAGGTCGGGGTAGGGGTAGTTCTTCCTGTCCAGCTTGGTGTTGGGATTGATGGAGCAGTTCAGGGCCAGGCCCGTCATCATGACGTAATGCACGGCCTGGCGGTTGATAACGGGAAGGACACCGGGCATGCCCAGGCAGACCGGGCAGACGTGGGAGTTTGGGGGGGCGTCTTGATAAGACGTGCTGCAGGCGCAGAACATCTTGCTCTTAGTGAGGAGCTGTGCGTGCACTTCCAGCCCGATGATAGTTTCATACTGCATGGGGCTCACCTGAGAATTATACCAGGCAGAGCGCGCCTCCAACAAGGATTGTTCCGACAATACCTCTATGCTATACTTTCACTAACTAAATAGCGGCTGTTTTGTCACATAAGGGACTGTACCCCTTTAATCCGGTCCAGCGAGGCCGGGAAGGAGCATGGTAGTGTCAACCCACAGGAGTAGTCTAACCAGTCATATTCTGGATAGCCTAGGTAACCCGTCTCTTTGCATTGGATCCCTCGTTGTTGGCGGCGAGGGTATTTTTTTGTCCTGAACATGCCCGAGAAGAACGTCCTCTCTGCGGATGACATGCGGCGGGCCCTCACCCGCATGGCTCACGAGGTGCTGGAGCGCAACAGGGGCGCAACCAGCTTGGCCTTTGTGGGGATGTACACCCGGGGCGTTCCCCTGGCGCGCCGCCTTGCTATGCTAGTCAAGGAGTTCGAGGGCGTGGACGTCCCCGTGGGCACGCTGGACATCAGCCTCTACCGCGACGACCTAGACCAGCGTCCGCTCCGCCCGCTGTTGCAGAGCACACAACTACCATTCGACCTGGCAGGCCGCTCGCTTATCGTAGTGGACGACGTGCTGTTCACCGGACGCTCGGCCCGGGCAGCTCTGGACGCGCTGCTGGACATCGGACGCCCCGCAACTATCCAGCTTGCGGTGCTGGTGGACCGAGGCCATCGTGAGCTGCCCATCCGCGCCGACTACGTGGGCAAAAACCTGCCCACTGCGCTGGACGAGGAGGTGGTGGTGCACGTTCAGGAAACCGATGGTGAAGATAACGTGGGACTAATCTCCACGCTTCCCGCGGAGAAGCGTAGCTAATGGTGGCTACGGTGTGCCGGCCAGGAGGCAAGTATGACCAACGTTAGTAGAGCAGCCTTTGGCATGAGAGCGGTAGAGGGCGGCCTGCGCCACCATCACGTGCTCGACCTGGACGACTTCGACAAGGAAGAGATCGAGTTCATCTTTTCTACTGCGGACGGCATGAAGGAGATCCTGCAGCGCGATATCAAGAAAGTGCCGCCGCTGCGGGGCAAGACTATGGTGACGCTCTTTTACGAACCCTCCACCCGCACCCGCATGTCCTTTGAGCTGGCGGCAAAGATGCTGAGCGCGGACGTGGTGAATTTCACGGCTCAGACCAGCAGCGCGGTCAAAGGAGAGTCGCTTGTGGACACGGTGCGAACGATCCTGGCGATGAGCGTGGACATTATTGTGATACGGCACGGCAGCTCCGGCGCGCCCTACCTGGTGGCGCAGCAGTGCGAGGAAGCCACCGGGAGCGGCGGCGCATCGGTGATCAACGGCGGCGACGGCTGGCACGCGCATCCCACCCAGGCGTTGCTGGATATGTACACCATGCAGCAGCGCTTCGGAAGCTTGGAAGGCTGCAAGGTGGCCGTTGTGGGCGATGTGCTCCACAGCCGAGTGGCCCGCTCCAATATCTGGGGGCTGCACGCGCTGGGCGCAAAGGTAACGCTGTGCGCCCCTCCCACGCTGCTGCCCCGTGAGTGGGCCTGCGAGGGCGCAGAATTGCCGGCCTCTGTAACCTACGACCTGGCAGAAGCCCTGGAGGGCGCGGACGTGGTAATGACGCTGCGCTTGCAACAGGAGCGCATGGAGGGCGGGTTGCTCCCCAGCCTGGGCGAATATATCGGCCGCTACCAGGTGAACGCCGAGCGCCTGGCCTGGGCCAAGCCCGGCGCGCTGCTCATGCACCCCGGTCCGGTGAACGAAGGCGTGGAGCTCTCCGCCGACCTGGTGCGGGGCGCCCAGTCTGTTATTGATGGACAGGTAACCAACGGGATGGCGGTGCGTATGGCGCTGCTCTACCTGCTGGTAGGAGGCCCGCAGTGACCGCCACTCTTATCCAGGGCGGGCGCATCATCGACCCGGCGCAGGGCTTGGATGCCGTGGGAGATATTTTGCTGCAGGACGGCGTGGTCGCGTGGCTGTCCGCGTCCGGTGCGCCGAACCCGCTGCCGTCTGGCCAGTACGAGGTCGTCGATGCGAGGGGGCTCGTCGCGTCGCCGGGCTTCATAGACTTGCACTGTCATCTGCGGGAGCCTGGCTTCGAGGGCAAGGAGACTATCGCTACGGGAACCCTGGCCGCGGCTGCGGGCGGGTTTACCACCGTGTGCTGTATGGCCAACACCAACCCCGTGATTGATGAGCGAGCCGTGGTGGAGCTAGTGCTGCGGATTGCCGCCGAGCGGGGCGCCGTGCGAGTGCTGCCCATTGGAGCCGTGAGCAAGGGGCTGGCGGGCGCGCAGCTTGCCCAGATGAACGAGATGGCAGCCGCCGGGGCCGTGGGTTTCAGCGACGACGGCCAGCCGGTGTGGGACCCCGCGCTGATGCGACACGCACTAGAGTACAGCCTCGCGCTGGGGCTACCGATTATCGATCACTGTCAGGACCCATCCCTGACCAAGGGCGCTTCTATGCACGAGGGGCTGGTCTCTGCCCGCCTTGGCCTGAAGGGCTGGCCCGCCGCGGGCGAGGAGATTATGATTGCCCGGGATATTGAGCTGACGCGGCTCACCGGCGCGCGGGTGCACATTGCGCACATCAGCACTGCGGGCGGCGTCGATCTGGTGCGCCGGGCCAAGGACGCCGGCCTGCCCGTGACCGCCGAGGTTACGCCCCACCACCTGACCATTACTGATGAGCGAGTGCTGGGCTGTGGCTACGGCCTGCGAGGTCTCTCTTTCACTGACGGCTGCTCGCCCGTGCCCTACGACACCCGCGCCAAGGTTGCGCCGCCGCTGCGTACCGAGGCGGACGCGCGGGCGCTGGTCGAGGGCTTGCGGGACGGCACTATTGATTGCATCGCCACAGACCACGCGCCCCATGCGCAGGAGGACAAGCTCTGCGAGTTCGACCGGGCGGCCAACGGCATCAGCGGCATCGAGACGGCGCTGGGCGCGCTGCTGAGCCTGGTGCAGCGGGGCAACCTCGACCTGCCCGTGCTCATTGAGCGCATGACGGCGGCGCCGGCGCGGATCCTAGGAGCTACTCCTGTCACTCCTTTTGCTCCTGCCGCTCCTGGTGAGCTTGTCGAACCAGAGCGGCCCACCCTTCGACAGGCTCAGGGTGAGCGGGCCAGCCGCGGCCGATCTCACTTGGTTCCCGACGGCCTGGGGTCGCTGGCCGTGGGCGCGCCAGCGGACCTGGCGCTCATCGATCCCGACCAAGAGTGGTCGGTGAACCCGAGTGCGTTTCACTCCAAGGGCAAGAACACACCGCTGGAAGGCGTCTCGCTCAAAGGCCGCGTGGTCACCACTTACGTCGCGGGCGTCCGCGTGCACAGTGCGGAGGAGTGAAAGCATGACAAACACAGAGGGCCAATACACGCTCAGTGCATTCAGGGAGACAAGCCTCCCCCTCCCTCTAACTCTCTCCCATCAGGGGAGGGAGGACGTAAGCGTCCCCTCCCCCTCGATGGGGGAGGGCTAGGGTGGGGGTGAAGATGCACACTCTACAAGGACTGAACCAACTACATGCCAGATAAAGCTTACTTAATCCTCTCCGACGGCACGACCTTTGAAGGCGAGTCCTTCGGTGCGGGCGGGCACGTCTCGGGAGAAGTGGTGTTCAACACCAGCATGACCGGCTACCAGGAGGTGCTCACAGACCCCTCCTACGCCGGACAGATCGTCACCATGACCTATCCCCTAATCGGGAACTACGGCGTCAATGCGAGCGACTTCGAGTCCCGGGCAGTGCAGGTGCGCGGCTTCGTGGTGCGGGAACACTGCGAGACCCCCAGCCACTGGCAGTCCACCGGCACCCTGGGCGACTTCCTCTCGCTCCGGGGCATCCCCGGCATCCAGGGCATCGACACCCGCGCGCTAACACGCCGCCTCCGCAGCGAGGGCGTGATGATGGGCACTATCACTACCGACGAGTCGCCGGAAGCCGCGCTAGAGCGGCTGCTGAGCCAGCCCAACTACGGCGACGAGGACCTGGTGCACGTGGTGACCACTACCGGGCCCTACGGCTGGGATACCGATCGCCCCATAATGCGGGCCAAGCTAGAGGGCAAGCAGCACATCGTAGTGGTGGACTTAGGGCTTAAGTACAACATCCTGCGGCTGCTGGCGCAGAAGGGGTGTGCGGTGACCGCCGTGCCCGCCTCGGCCACACTGGAGCAGGTGCTCTCCTTGCAGCCGGACGGTGTGCTCCTCTCCCCCGGCCCCGGCGACCCGGCGCGGCTGGACCGCACGGTTGCGCTGGCAGAGGGGCTGCTGGACGCGCAGGCGCCATCGGACAGGCCGCTGCCGGTGATGGGCATCTGCCTGGGGCATCAGGTCCTGGGGCGAGCGCTGGGCGCCAGCACTTTCAAGCTGAAGTTTGGGCACCGTGGCGCTAACCACCCTGTGCAGGACCTGGAGACGGGCCGGGTGCATATCACCAGCCAGAACCACGGCTACGCAGTGGACGGTGCGCTGCTGCGAGACGAGGCGGAGGTGACCCACCGCAGCCTGAACGACGGCACGGTAGAGGGCCTGCGCCATAAACGGCTCCCTGTGCTGAGCATCCAGTACCACTCGGAGGCCTCGCCGGGCCCGCAGGACAACGTCTACATCTTCGATAGGTTCCTAGAGTTAGTGCGTAAGGAGTGAGTAGGAGAAGTTATGCGCATAACACTCCCCCTTTTCAATTTGAGTAAGAAGTCTGATGCCTAGCCTTCCCACCATCATCGGGCACCGGGGCGCGTCTGGGTACGCGCCGGAGAACACCTTCGCGGCGTTCGATAAGGCGCTGGAGCTGGGGTGCGCCGAGTTCGAGTTTGATGTGCGGCAGTGCAAGGACGGCGCGGCAGTGGTCATCCACGATGCCACCTTCGACCGGACCACGAGCGCGCAGGGCGCAGTGGCTGAGAGCACCCTCGCGGAGCTGCAGGCGCTGGATGCTGGTTCCTGGTACGGGCCGGAGTTCACAGGGCAGCGCATCCCCTCGTTGGCGGGGTTGTTCGAGCGCTACGCCGGGCGGGCCAAGCTATGGGTGGAGCTGAAGGAGCCGAACTTGGAGGGCGCCCTTATCACATTAGTGGAACGTCACGGACTGCAGGGCCGCACAGCGGCCCTTTCTTTCGACCAAGCGGTGGTGCAGAAGCTGGCGGCGCAGGGAGCAGGACGGCTGCACCTGGGCTGGCTGACGGAGCATCCGCCCGCCGACGCTGTAGATAAGGCAGTTGCGCTGGGCGCAGCGGGCATTTACCCGCATGTCAATGGCGTCACGCCGGAGCTCGTAGAAGCGGCGGCGGCGCGCGGCCTGGTGGTTGGCGCTTGGGGCGTCGAGACCGAGGCCGAAGTTGCTCACGCGGCGCGCTGCGGAGTCTCGGCGGTCATACACAACTTTCCGGACCAGGCCCAGGCGCAACTCCAGCGGCTGGCCTCGGCAGAGGAGCTACGACATGTTTGACTGGTTGTTGCAATTGCTGCACCTTAAGCCACAGGAGCCGAAACGAGTCATTGAGCTGACGGTATCGGACCAGTGGATTCTGAAAATCCTGCTGCGAGACGACAAGCGGGCGTTGGAGGAGCAAGACCTGGTGCATGAAGTGTTGGAGGAGCGGCCCACGCAAGTGCCTCACGACGTGCAAGCTGCCATCCGGAAGCTGGTCCTTGTGGGAGCCCTGCAGCAAGAAGAGTCGGGCGGGTACCGCGTTACGCCTGGGGCCAGGCGGCTGAAGGGCATCCTGCCGGATCGGCCCGGCGTAAACATGGACTACTACGGGTAGCGCTCGGATGAAGGAAGCGCTCTCAGTACCCACCCAGGCTAGGGAGGATGTAAGCGTCCCCTCCCCCTTGATGGGGGAGGGCTAGGGTGGGGGTGCACCAACGAGATTACATGAGACAGAGAGTTAGCACATATGCAGTCAAGTAAGCCCTCCAAGGTTCTCATCATCGGCTCCGGGCCAATCGTCATCGGCCAGGCGGCGGAGTTCGATTATGCCGGTACTCAGGCCTGCAAAGCGATGCGGGAGGAGGGCGTGGTCTCCGTGCTGGTGAACTCGAACCCGGCCACTATCATGACCGACGAGGGCATTGCAGATGTGGTCTACATCGAGCCGCTGACCGTGGAAGTGCTGGAGCGCATCATTGCGCAGGAGCGGCCGGACGGCTTGCTACCCACGCTGGGTGGTCAGACCGGCCTCAACTTAGCCGTGGCCTTGGCGGAAGCCGGCGTGCTGGAACGCTACAACGTGCGGCTGCTGGGCACGCCGCTGGATACCATCCGCAAGGCGGAAGACCGCGAGTTGTTCAAGGAGCTATTGCAAGAGATCGGCGAGCCTGTACCGCCCAGCGCAACGGTGACCACGCTGGAGCAGGCGCGCCGGGCGGCGGTGGAGATAGGTCTGCCCGTGGTGATCCGTCCTGCGTACACCCTCGGCGGCACCGGCGGCGGTTTTGCCTACAACATGGCAGAGCTGGACGAGGTGGTCGCCAGCGGCCTGGCTGCCAGCCCAATCCATCAGGTGCTGGTGGAGCAATCTCTGGTGGGCTGGAAGGAGGTCGAGTACGAGGTGATGAGGGATGGCGCCGATAACTGCATCACCGTCTGCAATATGGAAAACTTTGACGCCATGGGCGTCCACACCGGCGATAGCATCGTTATTGCGCCCAGCCAGACGCTGACGGACAAGGAGTACCAGTTGCTCCGCTCCGCCAGCCTCAAGATCATCCGAGCGCTGGGTATCGAAGGCGGGTGCAATATCCAGTTCAGCATGGCGCCGAGGCCCTTGCAGGGCGAAACCTACAGCCCGGACGGCCACGCCACGCCCTACAATGTCATCGAAGTGAACCCAAGGGTAAGCCGAAGCTCTGCGCTGGCTAGCAAGGCGACAGGCTACCCCATCGCGCGGGTGGCGGCCAAGATTGCCGTGGGCAAGCGACTCCACGAGATCATGAACCAAGTAACAGGGGAGTCCACCGCGGCCTTTGAGCCGGCGCTGGACTACTGCGTGGTGAAGATACCCCGTTGGCCTTTCGATAAGTTTGCCTCCGGCGACCGCACCATCGGCACCCAGATGAAGGCTACGGGCGAGGTGATGGCCATCGGCCGGAGCTTTGAATCGGCGCTGCAGAAGGCGATCCGCTCCCTGGAGTTCGGCAGCCGCTCGTTGCTGTGGGAAGACCCGTCCTGGCAGTCGCTGGGAGAAAGCAGCAGCGCGAGCCTAATGGAGGGGCTGCCCCTGGCGCCCAACGACCTGCGGCTGTGGGCCATCCTGGCCGCATTGCGGCGCAGCGCGGACGCCGTGGAGCTCTCCAAGCGGACCGGTGTCGACCTCTGGTTCCTCTCAAAGCTCGGTGGCCTCATTGCTATGGAGCGCCGGCTGCTCAGCGAGCCGTTAACGCCCCGGCTGCTGCGGGAGGCCAAACGCATGGGCTTCTCTGACGATGATGTCGCGGGGCTGGCGGACAGCTCTCGCACCGAGGGC
Source organism: Dehalococcoidia bacterium (assembly GCA_965220215.1). Classification (GTDB taxonomy): domain Bacteria; phylum Chloroflexota; class Dehalococcoidia; order SHYD01; family SHYD01; genus CBDDEI01. The sequence continues at coordinate 848,860 of OZ244809.1, read as the reverse complement.
CTGGCAGAGCGGGTGCGGGCGTTGCGCGCCGAGTGGGGCATCATACCTGTCTACAAGATGGTGGACACCTGCGCGGCAGAGTTTACCGCAGCCACGCCCTATTTCTATAGCGACTACGATGCTGAGAACGAGGCCGTCCCGGATGAAGGACAGAAGGCGGTGGTCATCGGCAGCGGGCCCATCCGCATCGGCCAGGGGATAGAGTTCGACTACTGCTCGGTGCACGCGGCCTGGGCGCTGGAAGAGGCGGGCGTGCAGAGCATCATGGTGAACTCCAATCCAGAAACCGTCTCCACTGACTTCGATACCAGCCGCCGTCTCTACTTTGAACCGTTGGATGACGAGAGTGTGCGGGACATTCTGGAGAATGAGGCTGGGGTAGCTACAGGCGATACGCCAGGAGAAGAGCCGGCCACTATCACCCAGTTTGGCGGGCAGACGGCCATCAACCTGGCCGGACCGCTGTCGCGGGTGGGGTTGCCGCTGCTGGGGTCCAGCGCGGAGACTATCGACCTGGCGGAAGACCGCCGGCGCTTCGAGGAGCTGATGAATCGTCTGGGTGTTCCGCAGCCGCCGGGAGCGGCCATCAACTCGCTGGAAGCGGCGCACCAGGTAGCGGCAACCGTGGGCTATCCAGTGTTGGTGCGTCCCAGCTACGTGCTGGGCGGCCGTGCTATGGAGATTGTCCATACCACGGATGACCTGACGCGCTACATGAACCAGGCGGTGGAACTAAGCCAGGGCAAGCCTATCCTCATCGATAAGTATCTGGAAGGAAGGGAAGTGGAGGTGGACGCCATCTGCGACAGCGAACGCGTCCTTATCCCCGGCATCATGGAGCACATCGAGCGGGCGGGCGTCCACAGCGGTGACTCTATGGCGGTGTACCCGGCCCAGAACCTAACGCCGCAAGAGACGGCGGTGATGGTGGACTACACCCGCCGCATCGGGCTGGGGCTTGGCGTGTGCGGGCTGATGAATGTGCAGTACGTAGTCATGCCCAGTGAGGATGGTTCGAGCGAGCCGGCAGTGTATGTGCTGGAGGTGAACCCCCGGGCCAGCCGGACCGTGCCCTTCCTTTCAAAGATCACGGGGGTGCCCATGGTCAAGCTGGCTACCTCCATCATGTTGGGCAAGACCCTAGCCGAGATGGGTTACCCGGAAGGGCTGTGGCCGACCAGTCCCCTGGTAGCCATCAAGGCGCCGGTATTCTCCATGTCCAAGCTGGTGGGTGTAGACACCTATTTGGGGCCTGAGATGAAGTCCACCGGCGAGGTGATGGGCATCGATTCGGCTTTTGAGGCGGCGTTGACCAAGGCGCTGCTCTCCGCGGACCTCATGGTGCAGCCGGGCAGCGCCCTGCTGGTGAGCATTGCCGAGCGAGATAAGGAGGAGGTCAAGCCCCTCTTCAGCGGCCTGCACCGCCTTGGCTGTCGCTTCTACGCTACAGAGGGCACGGCCGCACTGCTGCGTTCCCTGGACATCCCCGTGGAGCTGGAGGCCAAGAAGATCGGCTTTGGTCACCCGGACGTGGTGGACGTTATCCGTGAGCGCAAGGTCACGGCGGTGGTGAACACCGTCACCGGCCAGCGCAGCCCCCTGAAAGACGGCTTCGAGATCCGCCGCTCGGCTGCGGAGATGCGCATCCCCTGCTTCACTTCACTGGACACGGTACGGGTGGCAGTGCGTTCGCTTCTTATGGGGACTGCCGGCTATTCCGTTCAGCCGCTGCACAACTACGTTGCAGGTGAGAACTCTTTGCCCATATCCTAAGGCGATTACGTTGACTATATCGAGCAGCGCGATCGTTTCCCAGATGCTCACTGTGACAGCAGAGTTATGCGCCTGAGGGGGGTTATCTGAAGTTATGGAACCGGAAGCCCAGGCAGTCTACGAGAAGATTAAAAATGAGCTAGCCAACAATGCGCTGGCCGCGGCTTCTGCGCTCCTGGAAGGGGAGCACCCAGCAGACGCAGCCGATATCTTAATGGCCCTGAACGAGTCGCAGCGCCTCGCGCTTGTTGATCGACTGGAGCCGGAGCGGGTGGCCGCGGTCTTTAGCCACTTGGACAGCGAAGACGCGGCAGATCTAGTGATCATGCTGGACCCCACTACCGCAGCAGCCACCCTTGATGAGAGCGAGCCCGATGTGGCGGCGGACGTCCTTGGCGAGCTGTCGCCGGAGATGGCTGCCGTCGTCTTGGAGCGTATGGAGGAAGGGCAACGGGTGGCGCCGCTGCTGCTACAGCCCGCAGAGAGCGCCGGCGGCGTGATGACCCCGGAAGTCCTGGTGCTGGATGTGGACCAGACCGTGGAAGAAACCCTTACCTACCTGCGAGCCGCGCAGCCGCCCAGCGGCCTTATCCTTTACCTCTTCGTGGTGGATAGCGAGAAACGGTTGCTGGGCTTGGTCTCCCTGCAAGATATCGTCGTAGCCCCTCTGGACGCCAAACTGGAAACGATCATGGACCGGGACGTGATCTCCGTGCGGGCAGGGACCGACCAGGAGGAAGCCGCTCGCCTCATACGCCACTACGACCTCATGGGGTTGCCGGTGGTGGATGAAGAGAAGCACCTTTTGGGCACCATCACCTTTGATGACGCCGCGGACGTCTTGGACGAAGAGGCCACCGAGGACATCTTCCGGCAGGCGGGCATGTCTTCCGAGGAGCAGCTCCGGGGCCCCTTCATGGAGACCGTGCGACGCCGTACGCCCTGGCTGCTCCTAAACCTCTTCACCGCCTTCCTCTCCGCCTATGTAGTGCACTACTTTGCGCCGACTATTGGACAGCTGACCGCGTTGGCGGTCTTCATGCCAGTGATCGCGGGACATGGGGGCAACACCGGCACCCAGGTGGTCACACTGGTCATCCGCAGCCTCTCGTTGGGAGAGCTCAGGCCTCGAGACACGGAGAACGTCCTGGTAAGAGAGGTGGCCTTTGGTCTGGCGCACGGCCTGGTGGCAGGGGCAATAAGCGCGGCGATAGCGTTTCTCTTGATAGGCAACCCCTGGCTCGGGCTGGTGGTTGCCGCGGCCATGATGGGCAACGTGCTGCTGGCGGTGATCATAGGCGCGCTCCTTCCCATGCTGCTGCGGGCAGTGCACTTGGACCCCGCGCTCATGTCCTCCATCTTTCTGACCACGATTACGGATGTCGGGGGGTTCATCATGCTCTTGGGCCTGGGCGCGGCGATGATGCCGCGGTTGCTGGGCGGCTAAGAGCGGTGCAGCAACTCCAGGCGACCGTCCTCTCCAACGAGCCCGCTATGGACGGCGTGAACCAGCTATGGCTGGAAGCGCCGGAAGTGGCGCGCGAGACGCAGCCCGGCCAGTTTGTCATGGTGCGTTGCGGAGAGGGATGGGACCCGCTGCTGCGGCGGGCGTTGAGCATCCACCGGGTGCGCCGGGAGGCAGCGACCTTTGCGCTGCTTTACGGCGTCCGGGGCAGGGGCACCGCCGCGCTGGCCCATAAACGGCCGGGCGACGTCGTCAGTGTGCTGGGGCCGCTGGGCAACGGGTTCACAGTACACCGCAACGTAGAACGATTGCTGCTGGTCGGCTCCGGCTGGGGTGTGTCGCCTTTGGTAGCGCTGGCGGAGCAGCAGGTGGCTCGGAGTAAGGTGGTGACGCTCCTGGCGGGCGCGCCCCGGGCTAAGGCGCACTATCCCACCGCGTGGCTGCCGCCAGAGGTAGAGGTGGTCTACGCTACCGACGATGGCTCGCTGGGCAAGCAGGGCGCAGTGACCGATCTTGCACCTGAGTACTGGCCCTGGGCCGATGCCGTTTACGCGAGCGGGCCGTTGCTGCTGTACCAAGAGTTGGCTAGGGTTGTCGACGGGCAGTGGCCTCAGAAGCCGGTGCAGGCGCTAATGGAATCGCCAATGGCGTGCGGCGCGGGAGCATGCTTCTCCTGTGCGGTGGAGACCAGGCGCGGCGTGCGCCTGGCCTGCAAGGACGGCCCTTGCTTTGAGATGAAAGACCTAGCGCTCTAGCGAGCTATGTGAGTACGGGGCCGACCCCCTCGTAGAACCCTACTCTTTCGCCATCCCGTCCCTTCGTTGTGTTCAGGGGGACGAGGTTCCCCCTTCCTCTAGCTCCCTCCCACCAGGGGAGGGAGGACATAGTCGTTCCCTCCCCCTCGATGGGGGAGGGTTAGGGTGGGGGTGCACAAACTATTTTCTCCTGATACGACCGTTGCTAGACCGATGTACCTGGCGTACCGCGGAGCGCGTTTCTCTTACGCGCGGATAACATCTTAAAGCTACGGACGGCTTTGGGAAGCCCGTTGGTGTTCGTAGGGGCGGGTTTCAAACCCGCCCCTACAGGATTTCTGCCCTGCTCCAGCGATTGAGCATAATCTGCTGCTGTTCCTCCAGATAAGTCACGGAATAGAGCTTCTCTAACATGAGCAACCACGGGATACGGCGTGGGGGAAGCGGTGAGCGCTCCCATCCCAACCTTCCCCCGCGAGGGGGGAAGGAGTTAGAGAGGACTTAAGCGTCCCCTCCCCCTGGATGGGGGAGGGTCAGGGTGGGGGTGAAGATAGTCGTCGCGGCTGTCCTTATAGGGCGTGAAGAGGGCAGCCACCATCCGGTGACCGCCCTTAACTGTGTTGTGTGAGTACCGGCTACTACCTTGGCGCCGAGTACATCTGGATAGTGGGCAGCGCCTCCGCACGGTTGAGGTTTTGGATGCTGATCTTGCCCGCCAGCCCGCGCGCCACTTCTGCGAACTGCTTGGCGGTGGGACTCTCCGGCGCGCCTACGCTTGCCGGAATGCCGTCGTCGCCGCCGATGCGCACCATGGGGTCGATGGGGATTTCGCCCAGGAACTCGATGCTGTACTGCTGGCATACACGTTTGCTTGCGCCGCGGCCAAAGATGTCCACCGGCTCGTCGCAGTGCGGGCAGGTGAAGTCGCAATCGACGGGATCGCGCTTCTTGTGAGTGACACAACCCCGATCGAGTTGCATGAGCATCTTATGGAGCTCGCTAACGCCGACCCGCCAGACACACGCCGGCTGGCAGCCTCCGTCAAGAACAAACACACGGAGAAGCACCACATGTTCCTAAGCGAAGAGTTGTTGGTCGCTGATTACGCCTCCAGTCAACTCGACTCGGATGGCGCATGGCGAACGGTAATCCGACTCAGCCGCTTCGAATCTGAGCCGACGACCGATACGGCATTGCTTTCGTCTGGAGCTTCCGAGGGCGGCTAAACTCAACTTTGGGCGCTCAGTTCAACATTCGTTATGCCGGGAGCGTCTTCACAAAAGTCGCATCCACCCACTGGTACGGATAGTGGCCTTCTAGCCGGCGAGACCGGAAGCGTTCTACTCATTCTCCACCCCCTCGCAGAAACGGCTCACTTGGCTTTTTACTGAGGCCCATCATCCAGCAGTCCGTTCCGCACGGCCCACACCACGATCTCCTGCTTCGTGTCAAGACCCAGCTTTACCTGAATGGTGTAGATGGCGTTTCGGATGGTAACCGGCTTGACTCCCCTTGCCTCCGCAATCGCGGCGTATGACCTTCCCTGGGAGAACGACGCAAGTATCTCCTTCTCCCTCGGAGTCAGGTCGGCCTCCTCTTCCGCATTCGCCCCGCTCCGTATCCTGGCGAATACCCGCCTCACCACCTCGGGCGGCAGACGCATCTCGCCCGCAGCCACGACCTTCACCGTGCTCAGGAGCTGGTCCATCCCGGACACCTTCTGAAGGTAGCCGGTCGCTCCAGCTGCCACCGCCTCTATCACGGCGTCCGCCTCCGTCGAGGCGGTCAGCATGATCACCCGTGTGTCGGGCAGAGACTCCATGATCTCCCGGCACGCCTCCACGCCGTCCTTCTTGGGCATCATGACGTCCATGACGATCACGTCGGGCGACAGTTCGGAGGCCGCTTTCACCGCCTCTACGCCGTCCCTGGCATGCCCTACCACTTCAAACTCCTCAGACCGCTCCAGCATCAGCTGAAGACCTTCCCGCATGATCGAATGGTCGTCTGCGAGCAGCACCCTTATGCGACGAGACTCTGTTGACAACCTATCCCTCCCGTTCTCCGCGACCCAATCGCATCACGCAGGTGACCCTCGTGCCCCCGACCGATCCCCTGGGCTCGACGATAAGGCGTCCGCCCAGGCGCGCGGCGTACGCCCGCATGTTTGCGAAGCCCTGGCCGCGTTCCTCGTAGTCATCGGGAAGTCCCACTCCATCGTCCGACACCGACAGCCTGAGCTCATCCTGTCCGAAGTCAAGCTCGACCAGCACCCGGCGCGCCTCGGCATGGCGGAAGGCGTTGGTAAGCGCGTTATGCGCTATGGTGAAGAGCAGACTCCTGGCCTCTATCGAAAGTGGCGGCTCCACTCCGTTCTGAGTCAACTCCGCCGACACCGACGTGATGGATCTGAAGGTCGCAACGTGCGAGTCCAGGGTCCAGCCCAGCTCCCTGCCGTCGAATATGCGGCCCATGTCTATCGGATGTCTCAGTTGCCAGATGGCGGTCTTAGAAAGCCGTGAGAGCGCATCGAGTCTGGCGGTGAGTTCCTCGTTCGAGTCTCCAGCAACCTGTTTGGTGTCATCTATACCCAGGCCGATCATGTACGCGGACTGCGCCGTCGTATCGTGAATGGCCTGGGAGAGTTCGATCCGCTCCCGTTGCAGCGCCCCTTCCCTTTCCATCGCCGCTCTCGCCCTGCTCCGTTGAAACCGGGTGATGAAGTTGACAACCAGGACCACCCCGAACATCGCGAGCACCCTGGAGAACAGCATCTTCTCGTTGATCCCATCGAAAGCCATGCCCGAGCCGACGGTCAAGCTCACGCCGACATATATGGAGGCGGTGATCGTAGTCCAGGTGAGATTCAGCAGAGCGGAGGTGAAGACGGCGGCGAAAGCGGCAAGGGCGGGATAGTAGGGAAGGAACAGGAAGGTGTCGAAACCACCATCGACGACGACGCTGGCCGTGATCAGCGCTATGTCCATGGCGCTGAGGACGAGCAGGTGGCGCCACGTCACCCTGCGCCCGGAGAGCAGACGGTAGTGCACATAGCCGTTGAGTGCAATCAGCGGCACATGCATGAGCATGAACGGAATGTACTTGGCCTGAGTGAACGTCGGGCGATAGGCGAGTTCGATCACGGCGCCGACCCAGAAGAGCCAGCGTAGCCACACCGTGACCTTGGCGGCGTACGATGCCTCGCCCGGGTCGAGCCAGAGCATCTGAAGAACCCGCGTCTGCATTGCGCCGAACGCTGCCTTCATCTATTACAGGCCCCTATTCCATTACCCAAACTAACCCCCCTGACGCCAAGCGACGCCGTATCCCGATTGGATGACACTGGACCGCCGGTCGACTGGCGCAGCGACCTCGCGCCGGCCTTCCCCCGGCCTTTGCGGGAGGGATAGCGGCGCATACAGGAGATAACGCTCCGGCCAACCCGGAGGCTGGTGCGCCAACTGCACAAGACTGAAGGCGACCACGAACCAGTGTGCCCAGACCAGTATGGTCGCGACGTATCTCAACCCGTCTGCGTCGAGCCGCTCATGCGAAAGACGTTGGCGGCTGTCCTGATTGGATGAAGGCCCTGGCTTTGGCGAGGCGCCTGTGACATCTCCTCTCCCGTATGCACATGAGAACATGGAGCGTTTGGTGGTCCCGGGGTATGTACTGACTACCAATCTAGCCGCCATCGTTTATGTCGGCAAGAGCAATTTATACCTGTCTAGTTGCAGAAACACTCTCCCTCAGAGCAAACAATCTCGTTAGCAAAAAGAGTGCCACGACACTTACCAAAGCGATGAAGCGTCTCTACTGTTCCTTATGGATAAGAAGGATCACAAGAGAAGCGGAATCACCGCTGCCACTTTACGTGCGGACAGCGGAGGAGGCATTCACATAGCACTCGACAGACCGGTCCATGCACCTGAGACGGCGTACGGAGCGACGGCTCGTGCCGTCGCTGCGCCGCTCGCGCTGGGGGCCGCCGCCCATGGCGGCCTTACACTGACGTTGACCCCCGACTTTCAGTCTTGGCTAGCCGGGGATAAGTCATGATCGCGGCCCGGCGCCTTGCACCGCTCCTGCTGCTGCTCGCCGCCCTGCTTCTCACTCCTGAGGTACAGGCCCAGAGCCGGGACTCCAGCAGCGATTTCACTCTGGACGCCGCCAACGGCTATCCGACCGGCATCTGGTCGGACGGGACCACCATGTGGGTAGCGGACTTCGAGGACGCCAAGCTGTACGCCTACCGGATGTCGGACCGCAGCCGGGACTCGGGCAAGGACTTCACTCTAGACGCCGACAACGGCTCTCCGGTGGGCATCTGGTCGGACGGGACCACCATGTGGGCGTCGGACTTCACCGACGCCAAGCTGTACGCCTACCGGATGTCGGACCGCAGCCGGGACTCGGGCAAGGACTTCAACACGCTTTCTGACGCCGGCAACAAATTCCCCGAGGGCATCTGGTCGGACGGGACCACCATGTGGGTGGTGGACACCGGCAACGACACGGTGTTCGCCTACGACCTGTCGACCAGGGCCTGGGACTTCGAGAAGGACATCACGCTGGGCCCCGGCCACGACTCTCCGATGGGCGTCTGGTCGAACGGATCCACGATGTGGGTTTCGGACTGGCGGGACGCCAAGCTGTACGCCTACAGCATGTCGGACCGGAGCCGGGACGCCGGCAAAGACTTCGCGCTGGACGCCGACGATGAATCTTACGAGGGCATCTGGTCGGCCGGGTCCATGATGTGGGTGGCGTCCCGCGACGACGCTAAGCTCTACGCATACGACTGGAACAATTCTGCCACGGGAGCGCCGACGATCATCGGCGCGGTCCGAGTGGACGAGACGCTGGCGGCGGGCACCCGCTCCATCGCCGACGCGGACGGGCTGGACACCGTCATCTTCGAATATCAATGGGTTTCGAACGACGGGAACGCCGACACGGACATCGCGGGCGCGACCGGTTCGACCTACACCATCGTCCCCGGCGACCGGGGCAGGACGATCAAGGTCAGGGTGTCCTTCACCGACGGCGCCGGCAACAGAGAGTCGCTGACCAGCGAGCCGACGGGTCGGGTCGGGGCCTCCGGCATCTGCGACCGGACGCCTGCGGTGATGGCGGCCATCGTCGCCGGGATGCCCGGCGTTGGCGACTGCTCGGAGGCTTCCGAAACGAGGCTCAGGACTTGGACCGGCTCCCAGCACTTTGGCCCCGGCGTCACGTCCGGGCTGTACCTTCAGGGGAGAGGACTGTCGGCCCTGCAGGCCGGGGATTTCCGCGACCTGCACGCGCTGCGCGCCCTGGACCTGAACAGAAACTTCCTCGAGACGGTCCCGGACGGACTCTTCGACGACCTTCGGACGGTGGAGGAGATCTATCTGTCGGGAAACCTTCTGAACGAACTGCCGGACGGGACGTTCGACGGCCAAACCGCGAATCTGAGCGTTCTGGACCTGTCGGCGAACGGCCTGGAGACGCTGCCGGAAGGCGTGTTGCGAAACTTGGCCGGACTCGTCTCGCTGTCGCTCGCGGGCAACGGGCTCGCGCACCTCCCGGGCGGCCTTTTCGACGACCTCGTCGAACTCGACGAACTGGACCTGTCCGCCAACTCGATAGACGAACTGCCGGACGGGCTCTTCGACGGCAATCTCGAGCTGCGCGACCTGGACCTGTCGATCAACGAGATCTCCGAACTGCCGGAAGGGGTGTTCGGCGGTTTCGGCGACCTGCAGAGTCTTTCCCTCGCGGGGAACGACCTGAAGAGCCTGCCGGAGAACCTGTTCGCCGACCTCGGGAACCTCGCGGAGCTGGACCTTTCGGGAAACGAGCTCGAGGACCTGCCTGTCGGCGTCTTCGAAGGTCTGTCGGGGCTGACGGATCTCGACGCGGGCGACAATCCGGGCGCACCTTTCACGTTCACTGCAGAGCTGGAGCGGCGGGGAGACGACACGGTCGTGGTCCGAATAGCCGAAGGAGCGACGCCATTCGGCATGACGATCGAACTGTCGGCCTTGAAAGGAGAGTTGTCTGCCGAGACCGTCACTGTCGCCTCAGGCAGTGCATATTCGGACGTTGTCGAGGTTCGTCCGCACGGGCATCATCCCGTCACCGTAGAAATCGACTCCGCTGCTTTTCTGTTGCCTTCCGGGGGTTCAGCGTCGGGAATCCGCGCCGACCGCGGCAGTGACATGTTGATGTGGATAGGCAGACCATTGGTTCAAAGGGAATGGATCCAGGACGAAGATTTTGCTCTGCATCCGGAGAACGCGGACCCGAAGAGCATATGGTCGGACGGCGAGACGCTTTGGGTGGGCGACGATGCCGCTGCCAAGGTGTTCGCCTACAAGCTTTGGGACGACCCCAGCACCGAGGCCAACGAGTACGGCACCCGAGACCCCGGCTGGGACGTTCCGAGCCTCGGCCAGGCGGACTATTACGTCACCGGTCACGGCTCCCGCCTGTACGTGGCCGAAGAGTCCCTTGACGGCGCCAGCCGGGACGTCTTCGGCTACGACCTGACGAATTTCACGCGGGCGGAGGATCGGGACTTCGTCTACGGGGGCTTGAACGTCGCCGGGGGAGTGTTCATCGTGCGCGGCATGGCGACGGACGGCCGTCACCTGTGGATCACCAACACCACGTCGCACGCGCACGCCTTCCGTCTGTTCGACGACCCGGAGACGCCGGAGGACGAATACGGGAGGCCGGACACGTCCCGGAAGCTGACGATCCCCGGCAGGGGCCAGCTGAGGGGCCTCTTCACCGACGGGCGGACGATGTGGGGCGTCAGGTTCGCCTCGAACGACTCCGCGGTGCGGAGCGTGAAACTGTCCGACGGAAGCGAGGCGGGGTACGACTTTCCGCTCCACGGGGACAACGACCACGCCTACGGCATCTGGTCGGACGGGGAGACCTTCTACGTCGTCGACGCCGACGATGCCATGATCTACACCTATCATGGCGTCGGCGGTGTCGTTCGGCCGTTCGTCGAAGACGCGGAGACCGCCGCCGCGCTGGTCGGCAACACGACACAGCCCGGCGACGCCGGCCACGACCTGGGCTCGACCGGCGCCAAGAGGGCCCAGGCGTTCACCACCGGGAACAACAGAGCCGGCTACGCGCTGGCGTCCGTCGGGATAGAGTTCGGCGACGTTTCGGACCCGTCGTCCGCGCCGTCCGACCTCGAGGTGACGCTCAACGCGGACGGCGGCGGCGTCCCGGGCGACGCTCTCTGCACGCTGATCGCCCTGGCGAGCCTGTCCGAGCGGAGCGTGAACACCTTCGCCGCTCCGGCCTCGGGGACGACCTGCCCGGCTCTGGTGAAAGAGACGACCTACTTCGTGGTCGTCGAAAGGGTCCGCGTCACCGGTTCCGGCACCATCGCCGTCAGTGGAACGGCGAGCGGCTCCGAAGACACGGGAGCCGCGGAGGGGTGGTCCATCGCGGACGGAAGCGCGACATATTCTCCTCAGGCCGCTGCTCAGGGATGGGCCTCCGACGCGTTTTCCTACAAGATCGAGGCGAGAGGCTCCTTCATCAACAACCCGGCTGCCGGCGAGGTGACGGTCACGGGCACGCCGCAGGTGAAGGGGACGCTCGCCGCGGCGGTCTCCGACGTGTCGGACGACGACGGGCTGACCCGGGCGGCCTACTCGTACCAGTGGATGCGGGTCGACGGCGCGACCGAGACGAACATCGGGACCGGCTCGCCCACCTACACGCTCGTCGCCGAGGATCTGGGCAAGCGGATCAAAGTGCGGGTGGCGTTCGTCGACGACCGTGGCAATTATGAAACGCTGACCAGCGAGGCCACCGAGGCTATCAAGGCGGCGGATTGGCCCGGAACCGTTTCGCTCTTTCCGGCGCGGCCGAGGGTCGGGACGGTGGTCAGCGCCGCGCTGAGCGATCCCGACGGCCTCGAGGGCGGCGGCTCGGGCCCTGCGGCGTCTTCGGGCGCGGTTTCTTGGAGCTGGGCCAGGTCCTCCGACGGAACCGCCTGGACCGGCGTCGAGGCCTACGACGACGGAGACAGCTACGTTCCAACTGAAGAAGACGAAGGGATGCTGCTCAAGGCCGAGGCGTCGTACACCGACGGGCAGGGCCCCGGCAAGTCCGCGGAAGCTGTTTCGCCTGCCGTCGTGGGCGCCCGCGAACCGGGTCCGGAACTGATGGTGACGGAAATAGTCACGGGCCTGTCCTACCCCTGGGGCATTGATTTCACCCCCGACGGGACGATGCTGTTCACCCAGCGCGCCGGCGTGCTGAACGCGAGGCTGACCGACGGCACCGTCAAGCGGGTCGCCGCGGATCTCGGAGATCTGTTCGTTGACGGGTTCGCCGGTCTGCAGGCGCTGGCCGTGGACCCGGACTTTTCGACCAACCGGCGGTTCTACACGCTCCAGGGGCACACCGGACGCGAGATGCAGGTGATCGCCTGGACGATCGACGCGGACTACGACGAGGCCACACGCGTCGTTGATCCCCTGGTGGAGGGCATACCGGTCGGTCCGGGCCCTTGGCACTCGGGAGGCCGGCTGGTGTTCGGCCCGGAGGGATATCTCTGGATCGCGACCGGCGACGGGCGGGTGGTAACGGGCGCGCAGGACCTGACGTCCCTGGGCGGCAAGGTCCTCCGCGTAGACCCGCGGACGGGCGCCGGGGCGCCGGGCAATCCGTTCGGCGCCTCCTCGCCGGTGTACGCCTACGGCTTCCGCAACCCCCAGGGCCTGGCTCTGCGCCCGGGCACGGATCAGATGTGGCTGGTGCAGCACGGCCCGAAACACGACGACGAGATTAATCTGCTGGCGCCAGGGGGCAACTACGGCTGGGACCCGATCCCGGACGACGGCACGTTGGTCTTCTACGACTATTCCGACGAGGCCGGCGTCCCCATGACCGACCTAGCGAAGTTCCCATCTGCCCGCCAGGCCAAATGGTCCTCGGGATTCCCCACTCTGGCAACCAGCGGGGCCGTTTTCCTGGACGGCCCCCAATGGGGGGAGTGGGAAGGGCGACTCGCGGTGGCCACGCTGAAGACGAAGTCGCTTCGTGTCTTCGAGTTCACCGAACAGGGCGATTTCGCGAGTCAGATCGTCGTTCCGGAGCTCGACGGCACCCAGGGCCGGCTGCGGACCCCGGTGCTCGGCCCCGACGGGGCACTGTACATCGCCACCTCCAACAAACCCGGCGTCGACAGGATTCTCAGGGTGGCCGCCAACCGTGCCGCGACGGGAGCGCCCGTCATCAACGGCGCCGTCCAAGTCGGCGAATCGCTGACGGCGGACGTGTCCGGGATCGCCGACCCCGACGGGCTCGACGATGCTGCATTCAGTTTCCAGTGGGCCCGCAGCCACCTCGGGAGCAATTCCTCCGACATCGAAGGAGCCACGGCTTCGACCTACACCCTGGTTATGGCTGACTTGGGCAAGACCATTAGCGTGCGGGTGTCGTTCTATGACGACAGAGGCAGCCTGGAGGCGCTGACCAGTCAGAGGACCGTCAAGGTATCAGTCGTGGCGTGTACGGTCGGCGAGCATGCCCCGGCGGCAACGGCGGTAGAGGTACAAGCCGTTCCCGCTATCGCCGAGTCCACCACCGAGGAATATTTCGTGCTCTACGTGCGGCCCGCCCTGGACTCCGATCGAGAGTTCCCGGTCTCGGTGACCCTGGGCGAAGATGGCACAACAACGCTGACTGAGCAGCTGTCCCCGCTCCCCAAGGAGCATTACCGGGTGGAAAAGTTCCTCATCGCCGACCCGGCCGACATCGATAACGACTGCATCGACGACATCACCGAACTGGGGGACCCGGTGCGGATGAACCCGCTGAACCCCGCGCGCGCGGTCCCTTTTCATGATGGCGCGGTGGCCATTCCCGACCGCGAAACATTCGAGGACCTTTCCTACAAGGGCAGAGACGTTCCCTATCACCGCCATCTCCAGGACCTGGAGTTCGTCAAGTTCTACATTATCGGCTCGTCTACCGACAACATGGGTGTCTATTTCATGAACACCGAGACCCACCGAATACATCCCGATTTCGGGGATGCAATCGGCCTCTGGAACGACCCACTCTGGGGACAGGGGTACATGGGCGGCGAGATCATATACCACCCAAATGTGGTTGCTCCCGATGGTTCCCTGGGCGTCTACCTTTACCAGTTCCAGCCTATGGATGCATACCCCTTCGACCATGTGGCCCGTTTGTATGAGGTTTTGGCGGCCAGCATGCCGCTGCTTGATGACAACCTTGCCTATTACCCGATGCCGAGGAGAGCCCTGCCGCTCTATCACAGAGAACGGGCCCTCTACGATGATTCCCGGATCAATGTGGTGTTGAGAGAGGACATCCTGCCAGATGTTCCATTCCTCCCCCTCAACGTTGGCGAGGGGTACGGTTTCCTCAGGCTCATGTCGCTGGAGGAACGCCCCGACCCGCGCGACGTGGTGATCTACGAGACTATCCCCAACGAGCTTTCCCGGGTCGCCGGCCTCATCACCACCGTACCCCAGACACCGCTTTCCCACGTCAACCTGCGGGCCGTCCAGGACGGTGTCCCCAACGCCTTCATTCGCGACGCCCTCGACGACGGCGAGATCGATGATCTCATCGGCAGATACGTCCACTACAGCGTCACGGCGGACGGCTACTCCATCCGCGCCGCCACTCCCGCCGAAGTCGAGGCCTACTTCGCCGCTTCGCGCCCTCCCGGAACCCAGACGCCGGAACGGGACCTCACAGTCACCCAGATCACCGACCTGGACGACATCGGCTTCGACGACTGGAATGCGTTCGGCGTCAAGGCGGCCAACGTGGCCGTGCTGCGGACGCTGGGTTTTCCCGACGGAACCGTCCCCGACGGGTTCGCGGTGCCCTTCTACTTCTACGACGAGTTCATGAAGCATAACGGGTTCTATGACGATATCGAAGAGATGCTGGAAGACCCGAATTTCCAGTCGGACTATGACACCCAGGAGAAAGAACTCAAGAAACTCCGCAAGAAGATCAAGAAGGGGGAGACGCCCGACTGGATCATCGACGCGCTGGAGGAGATGCACGCCACCTACCCTGAAGGGCAATCGCTGCGCTACCGGTCCAGCACCAACAACGAGGATCTGCCCGGCTTCAGCGGCGCTGGGCTGTACGACTCCAAGACCCAGGACCCGGAGGAGACGGAGGAGGACGGCATCGACAAGTCCATCAAAGGGGTGTGGGCCAGCCTGTGGAACTTCCGGGCCTTCACTGAACGCGAGTTCCACCGCATCGACCACCTGGCGACGGCGATGGGGGTGCTGGTCCATCCCAACTACTCGAACGAGCTGGCCAACGGCGTGGCCGTCAGCTTCGACCCTATCTACGAAACGGACGGGAGCTACTACGTCAACACGCAGTTGGGTGAGGACCTGGTCACCAATCCCGACGCACACTCGGTGCCCGAGGAAATCCTGTTGGACCTGTCCGGTTCATACACCACCCTGGTGACCTCCAACCAGGTGCCGCCAGGACAACTCCTCATGAGCGATGCTCAAATTGACCAGTTGCGCCGGCATCTCCAGGATATCCATGACCATTTCGAGGGTCTGTACAACCCCGGACCCGACGAACCCTTCGCAATGGAGATCGAGTTCAAGATCACCAGCGACGATGTTCTGTCCATCAAACAGGCCCGCCCCTGGGTATTTGGCGTTCCCAACGCCCCAGGCCATGGCGGTGAAACACCAGAGGGGGAAGCAATATGGTCCGCGACCTTGACGGTGGGGGTCGGAGAGAATTTCGCCGGTTATTCCTCGTTCGCCCGGGGCGAGGAGAACAACACCTTGGGTGCTCTCTCGTCCGACACCATCACGTTGGACGACGCCAGCTACACCGTCAAGGCCCTGGGGGTTCTGAACGGCAAGCTGATTCTCTCAGTGATGCCAAAACTGACTGCCGAATTTGTCCTAGTAGTTGGGACGGACGAATTCGCCTCTACCGACGCATCGACCCTGGAGGGGGACTCCAGCTCCATCATCCAGTTCCAGTGGAACGACCCGGGACTGGACTTGTCCGAGGGGGATGAGGTCGCCGTCAGAGTGATTGAGCCAGCCGAGAACACCCCGGCCACAGGTGTGCCCACCATCAGTGGGACGGTCCAGGTGGGAGAGACGCTGACGGCGGACACCTCGAACATCTCCGACCTCGACGGGATAACCAACGCCACCTTCTTCTACCAGTGGAGGTCCGGGGGCCTGACCATAATCGGGGCCACCCGCTCCACCTACACCCTCACCGCCAGCGAGCAGGGCAAGACCGTCACGGTAAGGGTGAGATTCGCCGACGACCGGAACAACATCGAATCGCGGACCAGCGATGCGACCAAAGAGGTGGCGGCGGCAGCTCCCAACCGTCAGGCCACGGGCCTGCCCACCATCGACGGGACGCCCCAGGTGGGAGAGACGCTGACGGTGGACACGTCAGCAATTGCCGATGAGGACGGGCTGGACGACGTTTCCTACAGCTACCAGTGGATTTCCAACGACGGGAACACCGACACCGACATAGCGGGGCAGACGGACTCCACCTACACCCTGATGGCCGCCGACGCAGGTAAGGCCATCAAGGTGAAGGTGTCCTTCACCGACGACGCCAACAACGAGGAGACGCTGACCAGCGCGGCGACGGTGGAGGTAGCTGCGGAACCCAACCGTGATGCCACGGGCGCGCCGACCATCAGCGGGACGCCCCAGGTGAGGGAGACCCTGACGGCGGATACAGCGGACATTGCCGACGAGGACGGGCTGACCAACGTTGCTTACCGATACCAGTGGATCGCTGGGGGGTCGGACATCAACGGGGCCACCAGTTCCACCTACACCCTGACTGCCAGCGAGCAGGGCAAGACCATCAAGGTGAAGGTGTCCTTCACCGACGATGCCGATAACGAGGAGACCCTGACCAGCGAAGCGACGGTGGAGGTAGCTGCGGCACCCAACCGTGATGCCACGGGCGCGCCGACCATCAGCGGGACGCCCCAGGTGAGGGAGACCCTGACGGCGGATACGACGGACATTGCCGACGAGGACGGGCTGACCAACGTTGCTTACCGATACCAGTGGATCGCCGGGGGGTTGGACATCAACGGGGCCACCAGTTCCACCTACACCCTGACTGCCAGCGAGCAGGGCAAGACCATCAAGGTGAAGGTGTCCTTCACCGACGATGCTGACAACCAGGAGTTCCTGACCAGCGCGGACACCGATACGGTGGCGGCAACGAAGCCGGGCGTCCCCTGGCACCTAAACGTCTTCCCTCACGACGCCGAAGCGCTGGACGTTTACTGGGAAGCCCCGGCCAGCGACGGCGGCTCCGACATTACCGGCTACAAGGTGCAGTGGAAAGAGAGCGCAGACAGCTGGGACACGCCGGCGGACGTATCGGAGGAGACGGCCTCCGGAACCATCCACACCATCACGGGAGTGACCGACGGGGTGGAGTACAGCGTGCGGGTCCTGGCCACCAACGGCGTGGGCGACAGCCCGCCCTCGGTTGAGCAGACCGGCACCCCCCGGGAGACCAAGGCGCCGGAAATGGTAAGACCCAGGGTGGACGGAGCGACCCTGAAAGTGTTGTACGACGAGGCCCTGGACGAGGGGTCTGCGCCGCCGACGGATTCCTTCGATGTGAGGGTGGCCTGCACGTGCGATGACACGACCTGGCTAGATGAAGAAGCCAAGCGGGCGGTGGAGAGCGTTTCGGTGGACGGCGACACGGTGGTGTTGACGCTGGTTTCGGCGGCTACGTCCGAGGACGTCGTGGTCGTCAGCTACACGCCGCCCTCGGACGCTGCCACCGCCCGCACCAGGGACTTGGCGGGCAACGCGGCGGCAAGGTTCAATCCCACCGAGGTCTTCAACGACACCGATGAGACCGCAGAATCAGAAGAGAACGGCGAGTCGGGGGAAACCACCGAAGGGGAAACGCCGCTGACCGTTAGCCTGGAAGCCACCACGGAGAGCCACAACGGGACGGATGCCTTCACCTTCGAGATCCGGTTCAGCGAGGAGTTCCCCCTGAGCTACAAGACTCTCAGAGACTTGGCATTCACTGTGTCGGGGGGTGAAGTCCTCAAGGCCCAACGGCTGGACAAGCCCAGCAACATCCGATGGCTGATCACGGTAGAACCGGACTCCAACGGGGATGTGACCGTGGTCCTGCCCGTCACCACGGACTGCGACGCCGACGGGGCCATCTGCACCGCGGACGGCAGAAAGCTGTCCAACAGACTGGAGTTCACCGTTAGCGGTCCGGGGCAGTAGGGGGCAACAGGAAAAGCAGGCACACATGGACGGACGGGTGAGGCAAGCGTCCCCACCGGCAACCGGAACGCCCGGGGCTGAGGCGGACAGGGAACGGGGATGCTTGCCCTCGCACTGGAGAGAAGAGTCTCCGGCTGTGCACTGGTAGGGCCTGCGCCATGCCTCAACAGCGCTCACAGTACGGGAGAAAGCCCCACGACTTCCCGCAGCGGCTGGTGTGGTTCAAGCACGCGTCCGGCCTGTCATGGGTGGAGAGCGCCCGTCGTCTCGGCGTCGATCCCGTCACCGTAAGGCGTTGGTGGCAGCGAGGAGTGCGCCCCAGCTATCGGCATTTGAAGGCGCTTCAGGACCTGGCGGACGACCTGGGTCTTGGTCACCTGTTCACCGGCTGAGGTGGCTTGCCGGGGAAGCGGCCCGCGACCACAGCGGCTGAAATGCAAGAAAGGCGCACATATGGGTGAACAGGCCGGTCTCCTAGCCCGAGAACCGTCCCAGACCGGTCTCCCGTAGGAGCGTGTCGGCAAGCTGGCAATACTCACCCGCCTCGTCCACCAGGCCCTCGGCTTCCAGGTCACGGGTGATGTTCGCGGCGAACTGGATGGCCAGGGCCTTGCATCCCTCGCAGATCGTTCCGACCCAGAGTCCATACAACCGGCTCTCCATGTAGCCGTCCACGCCCCTTCAGCAGTCGGCTCAGGTGCGTGGACCAGCCTGTCGAGCGCTATGTAAACGCCTCCTCTAGCGCGGTCGGGATTAGCGGAACCTACGACCTCCTCCGCTGTCCGCACGTATAGCGGCGGCCTGTGATTCCGCTTACCGTGTGATTCTTTTTACGTATTTACCCAGCAAAACACTAGAGACTCTGCATCGATTTGGTAAGTGCCAAATCACACTTTTGGGACGGCCAATTGTTTGCTCTGAGAGAGAGTGTTTCTGCGACTGTTCGCTCTTGCTGACACAAACGAAAGTGGCTAGATTAGTAGCCATAACCACAACGTGGGCCAGGCCAGGGACGGAGTGGAGGCGGTGGCCGCCGGGGCGGGCGGCTATCTTCAGAAGGTGGCCGGGATGGACCAGGTCCTGGGCATGATGAAGAGCGCGGCTGCGGGCGAGGGGCGTCTGCCGACCGAGGTGGTGAGGCGGGTCTTCGACAGGATTCGGCGCAGGGCGAAATCGAAGGAGGAGGTCGACCTGACCCCGAGGGAGAAGGAGATACTTGCGTCGTTCTCCCAGGGAAGGTCATACGTCGCGATTGCGGAGGCAAGGGGAGTCAAGCCGGTTACCATCCGAAACGCCATCTACACCATTCAGGTCAAGCTGGGCGTTGCCTCGAAGCAGGAGATCGTGGTCTGGGCCGTGCGGAACGGCCTGCTGGATGACTGACCACGCGGGCCGCTTTCCAGGGAATCTCGCGGGGCCAGTGCGCATCTATGTGAAGAGGCTGCGCCGCAAGCTGGGCGAGGACGCCGGCAGCCCCAAGTACATCCTCCCCCAGCTCCGCGTCGGCTACCGGATGCCGAAAGGGGAAACGCGGGTAGAGGAGATTTTGTGAACGATACAAACTGACGTGATGCTGCGACGAACGTGTCATGCTGATTTTATGGGAGAGGGTTTTTAAATCGCTAGACTAGTTGAGGTACGACTGTGAAACATACGATTAAGTTTTCACTTGAAATCGACTTCGACACCCCCAGTTTGCGGGTGCTGCCGGAGGACGTTGGTGCAGACTTTAGGTATCTTGATCAGTTGCTCGACGCACTTTCTCAGCTTGTCTGCGACACCCCTTGGCCTGAGTCGGCCCAAGGTGAGTTTCTCGACTATGTGACGCGAGATGTCTACGAGTTCGCTTGCGCAATACGCATGGAGGCGGCAGCGGGACGATGGACGGCGGCTATGTCCCTCATAAGACCACTACGAGAACGATCAGAGTACGCTCTCGCGGCTGCTGTAGATTCAGGTTTTCGGGATAGGTACGTAGAGTACATGAAAACACAGATAGATGAGAAGTTCACTGGTCGGTCAAGACAGTTGGTGGAAACCGCTCGCGGGGCAATAAATCGGTGGGCGAAGAAGTCACACGGGAAGGACGGCCTCTTGGAAACCAGCAAAACGCTCAACAAAATAGGCAGCGAAGTCTTGCATCACGGCATTGGCTTTTCTGGAGAGGCGGAGGAGATTGTGGAAGCTCGTCCGTGGCTCCTAAAAATGGTCAGTGGCCGCGTTCAGTGCGGGATGGCCTATGTCATGTTGGCAATCAAGGTTGTGGGTGAAAACGATACGGATGCTTGGCGACGGGCATCGGCCATCGTGACCCTAGCTTAGAGTGCAGGGGCGGCGACGGCGAGATGCACAACCCCACCTAGATCTCCACCGAGCTCCGCGTCGGCTACCGGATGCCGAAGGGGGAGACGCGGGTAGCGGGGACGGACTCGCGACCGTCAGACTGACCTTACCCGGTCTCATTCAAGTCGACCACCCACGGGTACCGGAGCTGTTGCTGTCTATTGGAAAACAGTAACACCATGCGACTGGTACACGGCCGACCTACCCCCTACCCCGGCGCCAGGAACACATAGGTGGCGCTCCACGGTAACGGGTCGCCGTCGCCCTGAATCCGCGGCCGCACCCGCCAGTAGTAGATCTCGCCCGCCTCTAGCGGGAAGGCTTCGGGTATCACGTAGCTGTTGGCCGGGGTGCTGGCTCCGCCGTGGACGTACTCACTGTAGAGGAAGACGTTCGGCCCGAACTCGTAGTCCTTGCTTACCTGCACCTCGTAGTAGAACACAGCGGTGTTGGAGTTCGCCCAAGTCAACGTCGGCGTAAGCGTGCTCACCTCCCCGAAGACCGGCGGCGCTACCGGGGTGATGGTGCTGCTGCTGGCCGGCGGCGTCTTAAAGCTGCTCGCTGCCCACGCGCTCCAGTCGTCCTCCGTGGGGTTCGTAAGCACCGTGGCCGTGCGCACCCGCCAGAGGTAGGTCATGCCGGGCAGCATCACGTAATTGGGGTCAGCGCTGCCGAAGTTGGGGCCCAGGACCTGGTACTGGGCGGCCCGCACTTGAGCGCTATCGCCGATAACCAGGTTGATGCCGGGGCCGTCCTCATTGAAGGGGATCACCTGCACCTGGAACCAGGTAGTTCTCGGCGGTTGGGTCCACTGCAGTAGCGGGCCCATGGACGAGGCATCGTCCATAGGCGGCTGTGTCAGCACCGGGCCGGGGTCCGTGACTGCAAGCAGGACGAATGTAGAGAGGTGGTCGATGGTCACCACCAGCCTGCCGTGCAGCACCTGCGTGGGCAGCACCACAATGCCGTGGGGGGTCACCACGCCCACGGCGAGGTGGTTCAGGTCACCGCCTGCGGCGGCCAGTTGCTCCGGCGTGGGGTTTATCTCAATGGTAAGCGGCTTGCCCAGGGTGAGCGGAGTTTCCGGGGTGATGTCGATGGTCAACGGCAGCAGGGTGGTGCCGCTGGGCGCATTCACATCGTCTGGCGCGGTGTTGCTCACCGATACGCTCACGTGCACCGGCAAGGCCACTGCGGTGGGCGGGAAGTTCACGTAGACGCCTCCTGGCAGGTCTCCGCCGCCGTTAAGGCCCAGGGTGGTGCCCTCAGGAACCACCGTAGCGGTCACGCTGGGGTCAGCGGCAATCTGGCCGGAGAACTGCGGTCCGGTAGGGGTTGGTGTCGCCGTAGGCGTTGGGCTCGGTGTAGGTGCCGGCGTTGGGGTTGGCGTTTGGGCAGAGCGGCCACCGCCTCCTCCTCCGCCGCCACCACCACCACCGCCACCGCCGATGATGATCGGTGGTCCTACCGGTCTGGCCGTGACGGTGATGCTCACCTCAACGCTCGCCGTGCCGCCGTTCCCGTCGTCGGCGTCGACCATGACGGTGTACGTGTCCTGCGCCACGATATCGAAGGTGACCCCATCGCCGACCGTGATCTGACCGCTCCGGGGATCGATATCAAAGAAGGGCGCCTCGGTACCGGAGAGGGTGTACGTGAGCGTGTCGTTCTCGTCGATGTCCGCCGCCGTCACGGGCGCGCCGACGTTATCGCCAGCCTCCGCGCTTTCGGACACGCTGCGGGTCGTGGTCGGCGACGCGAACGTGGGCGCGTCGTTCACCGCCTCGACCTCGATGGAGACGGAGGCGGTGCTCGAGAGGGACGGGTTGCCGGTGTCCCGCGCCTGGTAGGTGAACGTATCCGATCCGTTGTAGTTGGCGTTGGGCTCGTAGGTAATCGTGCGACGATCGCCCGCGTTCGCGGGTTCATTCACGCTCGCGCGTCCGTTGAGCGGCGTGGTGACCACCGTCAGCAGCAACTCGCTCCGCTCTTGCTCGGGGTCGCTGTCGTTGGCGAGGACGTCGATGGTGATCTCTGTATCCTCGTCGAAGCTGCTGGGGGCGTCGTCGACGGCGTCCGGCGGCTCGTTCACGTCCGTGACTTCGATGGTGACCTCTACGGTGGCAGACGCATTCGAGCTGTCGCTGACTTTGACCGTGACCGTATGCGACCGGTTCGCCGGATCGTCGTAGTCGAGCGCCCCCTCGGTCTTGACCCGGATCTGGCCGCTGTTGCCGTCGATCGTGAAGAGGTCCGGCACGGGCTCGAACTCGTACCTCACCGTGTTGCCCGGGCCCGTGTCGGGGTCGGTGGCCGTGACGGGGCCGCCGACCGGGGCATCCGCCACAGCGTTCTCGGCGACGCTGCGGGTGGGGTTCATCTCCATGAACGCCGGCGGGTTGTTGACGACCGGGACCGCCAGGACCGAGTTGGTCGACACGGCGACGAGGCTCTTCGGTCCGATCCCGTCGGTATACGCCGCGGTCGCCCGCAGAAGGTAGCCGACGTCCCCGGTGACGGGCGTGTAGACGCTTGTCGTGATTGTGCTGTTGACGGCCCCGGTGACGACCGTCCAGGGGCCGCCGCGGTTCATCGAGCGCTCCCACGTCCACGTCGTCGACTGCACGCCGTCGGGGTCGCTGAGGATGGCGGTGTAGTCTGCCTCGGCCTGCGGCCGCGTTGCGGGCAGCGCGAGCATCCCTGGCTCTTCCTTGTTCGTGACAGTGACTGCGACATCGAAGGTGATGATGTGGCCGCCGGCGGAGACGCCGAGCGTCACGTCGTGCACGTTGTTGCGGCCGGAGTCGTCCTCGAAGTCCGGCGCCGCCTTGAACGAGAGCCTGCCATTCGAGGGGGTGAAGTCGAACTTGTTAGCGTCGTTCCCCGCGAGGGGTTGCCAGGCGATGGTGGCGCTCTCCGGGTCCGTCGCCTGGTACGTCCCGACGAGGAGCGTGCCCTTCTCCTCGATGCTGGGCGCACCGTCGCCGGTGATCATGGGCGGCTCATTGATGGGGTCGACGGTGACGGCGATGGCGATGCTGCCCGTCTTGCCGTCGCTGTCGAGGGCGCTCACCGTGATGTCGTACAGGTTGTTCCCGCCGGAGTCTGCCGGGCGCTCGTAGTCGGGTATAGCCCCGAACGAGAGCACACCAGCGTCGGTAATGGCGAAATCGAGGCGGTCCGTCCCGCCCAGCGACCACGTGTACGTCAGGCCGGGCTTGTTCTCCGGGTCGCGTGCACTGAACGTAGCGAGCGTGCCGTCGTAGTTCTCGTCCACGGAGAGTTCGTTGTTGTTCACGGTGACGCCGCCAGTCGCGGCAAACGAGATGCGCGGCGGCTCGTCGACGTTCGTGACGGTGATGGTCAGCGTGACGCTGTCGCTGAGGCCGTACGGGTCCGAGGCCGTGACGATGACCTCGTACGCGCTGCGGGTCTCGTGGTCGAGGGAAGAGTTGGCCCGCAGCTGCCCCCGCGCGGCTCTGGCGAGGTTGAAGGACGCCGCGTCGGGTCCGCTCAGCGTGTAGGTGAGCGCCTGGCCTTCCGGGTCGGTGGCCGTGACCGTGGCGATGATCGTCGAGAGCGGACTGTTTTCGTCCACTGCCTGGGCATCGGTTGCGGCCGCGAAGGACGGCGGCAGGCTGGGTACGACCTTGAGGATGCGGTCGCCGCTGCCGTTCGAGGTGGTGAGGTAGAGTGCGCCGTCGGGACCCATCATCGGCGTCCGCAACCGCCCGTACGTGCCGTCGAGCTCGGGAACGACGACCTGGCTCACGAACGTGCCGTTCGCGGTGAAGTCGAAGATGTGCAATTCTCTGGCCTTCAGCGTGGCGATTGCCAGCCGCCCCTCCCACTCGTCCCAGTCACCGCCGTCGAGGAAGATGCCGCCGCTGGTGGCGAGGGTCGGGTCGCCCGAGGACCAGCGGGCCTCGATGGCGCCGGGGAACTGCCCGAGATCGGTCATGGGGACGGCTTGGTTGTAGGCGGGCACGGGATCCCAGCCGTAGTTGCCGCCCTTGACAAGCAGGTTGATCTCGTCGTCGATGTTCGGTCCGTGCTCGACCGACCACATCAGGCTCGTGCCGGGACGGCGGGTCAGGCCCTGCGGGTTGCGGTGACCGTAGGTGTAGACCCGCGGCGACGAGGCGAACGGGTTCCCCGGCGCGCCGGCACCCGTTGACGCGTCGACCCGGAGGACCTTCCCGCCCAGTGAGGTCAGGTCCTGCGGAACCGTCCCGGAAGCCCCGTCGCCGGTGGCGATCCACAGGTAGCCCTGCGGACCGAAGCGCAGTCGGCAGCCATCGTGAAAGCTGGCAGCGGGGATGCCACCAACGAGGGGGTCGTTGACCCTTGTGGCCGCGGTGAAAGCCGTGTTGATGGTCCAGGCGATTACTTGCACCGTGGGCCCGGTGTGCGTCTGGCAGGTGTAGAATCGCCGGTTCGAGGCGAAGCTGGGATCGATGACGGTCGCCATCAGTCCGGCCTCTCCGCTGACGTAGAGGTCGCCGAAATCGGCGGTGACGGTCTGCACCGTGCCGTCGGGCAGGCGGGCGCTCAGCACGCCCGACCGCTGGGTGAACAGCATCGTCCCGTCGGGCGTGAAGGCGAGGTCCCAGGGGATGCTCAGCCCGCTCACCAGTTCTACGATGGTGATATCGGGCGCCGCCTCCCGCGCGCCCACAGTGTGGTCCGATGCGGCCTCGGCGCTCTTGCCGGCGCCTTCCCCGTCCGTGTAGCTGGCGCTGGCGCGGAGGTACATCCCCGCGTCGCCGCTCGTGGGGGTGTAGCTCGCGTCGCTACCGGACCGGCTGGTCCAGTTGGTCTGATCCGAGGACCGCTCCCACCGCCAGTTCACCGACCGCAGGTCGCCGTCGGGGTCGCTCAGGGTCGCCCGCAGCACCGTTCCCACCCGGGGTTGCGCGGGGAAGAGGCTGACGGTTCCCTCCTCATCGACGTTCGTGACGGTGATCGTCACCTCGATCTCCGCCGTGAGGCTAGATGCGTCCGCGGCGGTGACGGTGACGGAGTACTCGGGCTTGGCCTCGTAGTCGAGGGCGGCCTTCGTGCGCAACTGGCCCGACGAGGCAACGATGGCGAACGACGCGGCGTCGGGGCCACCCAGCGAGTAGTTCACCGAGTCGCCGGTGTCGGGATCGGTCGCCTGGAAGGCGTCGCCGATGTCCTCGCCGCTGCCGGTGTTCTCGGCCACGCTGCGCTCGCCGCTCTCCGTCGCGGGGAAGGACGGCGAGATCGAAGTGAGCGTGAACGTGAGATTCGCAATCCTCTTGGCCGAGAACTTGCCCGTCCCGCGGATACTATGGATGACGCCTCGCGGGCTGGTGTCGACACTGGGGCTGAGCGAGAAGTCATTGCCCTCCTCGGTGCCGGCATCCCACGGATACAGGAAGACGCGGACCCACGGCAGCCAGTCCCCCTGCGCGTTGAGCAGGGGCAACCCGGAGACGCCGACGAACCAGTCGTGGCTGGGCGCGATCATCGTCGTCAGGGTGACCCTGGGGAACTCGGTGGTGAGCATGACGTTGCTCAGGGTGTCGGATCCCGTCGCGCCGATGTTGCCGGAGCGCCTCAGCACGCTCAGCGCGGTCGGCGGGGTGGCGTTGACGGCGGCGCGGACCTCGCCACGGAGGGCCGAGGTTCCCCCGATTTCCGCCATCGACTCGACCCCGGTGCTGGCCGTCCCGCCGCTTTCGAGGAAGGTCACATCGGCCCCGTGGACGCCTCCGATAAGGGGTGAGAAGTGCGCCCCGCTCGGTAGGCCACCCGGCGTGACATCGGTGGTCCAGCTGCCCTGGAAGGTGATGGTGTAGAGGGCGGACGAGGGGGACGCGGGGACGGGATCGCTCGTCGGCGGGCTCAGCGAGGTGTTCTCCTCCGCCCGCGTGACCGTCACGGTGTAGGTCGCGGTGACGCCGTCCTGCGCCGTCACCCGGACCTGGATGACGTTGGCGCCCACGGACAGGTTGACCTGGAAGTCGTCGGCCGCGTTGGCGTCCGTGAGGGTGTTGCCGTCGGCGTCCAGGAAGGCGACGCTGGCGTTGGTTTCGGCCGCCGTGGCGGCGATGGTGATCTGCGTGGCGGCGTGGCCCGTCGCTGCCGCATACGAGCTGGTGGTGCTGCTGAAGGTGGGGTAGAACGTGACCCCGGCCAGGGTCAGGGTTCCGAGGGCGGCTTCGGATCCCACCGCGGTCTCGGTCACCTCGGAAGCAGCGCCGTCCCCGTTGATGTTGTAGGCCAGGATCCGGATCGTGTAGTCGACGCCGTGGGACAGGCCCTCTATGGTGTGCGACAGATCCCCGAGATTGGTCACCGACGCCTCGCGGGAGGTGTCGTACTCCTGCGCGCCGGACTTCCACTGCACCGTGTAGCCGGTGATCCGTGAACCGCCGTCGTCGTCGGGCGACTGCCAGGACACCGCCATGACGCCGTCTACGGCGGCGACAGCCTCCAGGCCCGGGGGCGCCATCGGCACACAGCCACCGTCGCGCCACGGAATGCGTATCGCATTGTTCCACAGCGCGTCGGATCTGCAGAGGCCGCCGAACGCGCTGCGCATCAGGTCCCTCATCACCGGGCTGGTGTCGGCCTCCGCTTTTATGTGGCTCCAGAGGAGTTCCAGATCGAGGTCGCCGTCCTCGTCGCCATAGGTTTCGTCGAGCCACGACGGCATCTCGCCCGCCAGCGCCGTGCGGACTACTTCCAGCGCCGGTCTCCAGCCGTCCCCCTGGCAGTAGTTGCCGGCGAGGTAGCCGGCTCGGTTGTATGCGCCCTCGCCGAGGGTGGCGACCATGAGCAGGTCGGCCAGGAGTTCCCGGGCCGGGAGCCAGCTTTCGCAGCCTATGTTCGTCCGTGCGATGTGGAGCCTGGCGATTGCCATGGGCACCTCGGGGGCGCCTTCCAGGCGGTTGGTCAGGGTGAGGACGTGGGCCAGCTCGTGGGTGATGAGCGGGATCACGTCCACGAAGTCCCATTCGATATACAGCCAGGTGATGTGGC
Source organism: Dehalococcoidia bacterium (assembly GCA_965220215.1). Taxonomy (GTDB): domain Bacteria; phylum Chloroflexota; class Dehalococcoidia; order SHYD01; family SHYD01; genus CBDDEI01. The sequence continues at coordinate 821,204 of OZ244809.1, read as the reverse complement.
AGTACCGCGCCCACCTGTCCCAGTACGCAGCGTCCAATTTCACTCCGGCGCTGTTGAAGCACGAATGAACGACTCGCCCCCAAAACTCTTCGCCGAGTTCGAACTCGATTCCGGATCTCTGGCCGTATGGGTCGCCGTCCGTGTTGGCGGCGTCGATCCAGTCGAACGCGACCCGCAGCCAGGGACTGGCGTCCTCATGGACGCTGATCAGTTCGTTCTCGATGAAATTCGCCGCCTGGTCGTGGGTGGAGTCGGACTGCGGGGTCCCGGTAGCCACAGCAGACGGGTTTCCGTCCACGCCGGCATTGGACGCAAGCACTCGCACCTCGTACTCGGTGCCATTCCGGAGCCCGTCCAGCGGATGCCGGTAGCGGCGGCTGTCCGGCGTCGACGACCACTCCACGTGGGCGGTCGTCGGGTCGACCTCGTCGGAGCGCGACGCGTCCCACTCCTCCGTGCCCGAACGCCACTGCACCTTGAAGCCCGTGGTCAACGCGGATTCCGCCGCCGACCAGCGCACCTCCAGCTTGCCCGTCACATAGATGTAGACCTGCACCGCCTCGGGCACCTCGGGCGGGGTCCGCGGCGTGCCGGTCTCGGTCGCCGACCAGAGGCCGTCGCCTGCGGCGTTCACCGCGCGCACCTGCACGTCGTACTGCACGTCCGTCGTCAGTCCGCTCACCGTGTACTCGAGCGCGCCGCTAGCGGAGGTCCAGGCGTCGTCCACGACCGTCCACTGGTCATCGGACTTGTCGGTGGCGTCGCTGCGGATGTGGCGCACGTCGTAGGCGGTGATGTCGGCCCCGCCATCACTCGCGGGCGCGCTCCACGCGACGGTGAGCGAGCCGTCACCCGGTGACACTGAGTCGATGGCCGGTGCGCCCGGGATGGTGCGCGGTGTGGCGGCGCGGACGCCCGACCAGGGGTGTTGGACGCTCCCCACGACCGCCCGCACCTGCACGTCGTAGGAGACCCCATTCACCAGCGGGGTGGTCGTCGGGTTGAGCGTGTATTCGAGCGAGCCGGAGGTCCAGATCGCCGAGACCACGGTCCAGTTGCTGTCGGCCTTATCCGCAGCGTCACTACCGATGTAGCGCAGGTCGTAGGCGGTGACCGTCCCCAGGCTGGCGTTGGTGGGCGCGGTCCACGCGATGACGATGAAGCGGTCGCCGGGGCTGACTGAGTCGATGGTCGGCGCCTCGTCCGTCGTGGGTGTGCCCGTGGCGGTGTCAGACCACAGGCCGTCGCCGCCGTCGTTCACCCCGCGCACCTGCACGTCGTACTCGGCGTCCCCGGTCAGGCCGGTAACGACGTACGAGAGATCGCCGGAGCCTGTGGTCCAGATGTCCTGCACGATGGTCCAGTTGTCGTCCATCGTCTCGTCGGCGCTGGTCAGGATGTAGCGCAGGTCGTAGGCGGTGATGACGGACGTGCCCGTATTGGTCGGGGCGTTCCAGGTGACTGCGAGCGCCTCGCTGCCGGCGGAGACCGAATCAATGGCGGGGGCGGCGGGGCTTTCCCGGTGCCCGTAGACCGTGAGGCGCCACGAGTTGAGCCGGGCGGCCGCCCCGCCGTTCACGTGGTCCGTGATGCGCAGCGTCCAGACGCCGGCGGGATCCTCGCCAAGGTGCTTGGCGGAACCGAAGCGCACGGAGCCGTCCAGGTTGCACTTGCCCGGGAGGATGCCAAACAACGACCTGCACTCCCCTGGGCCAACGAGGTGGTGCGGGGATAGCACGGAGACCTTGCCCGATGGCGACACGAGCTCGATCTCGAGGTCCCGGAACGCCGCAGCCGTGAGGTTGAGGTGAATCTCGACGAATTCGGTGGACTGCACCTGGGCGCCCATGGTGATGCTGGCGGTGACCGAGGTGGGCGTGCCCGGGGAGGGCAGGTCCGGGACCGCCAGATCGACGTCGCCCGACGCCTGCGACTCCTCGGTCAACGGGGGCAACGGGGGAAGGCTCGTCCAGCCAGCCGCCAGGTCCATCGCCGCCTTGGCGTCGACCACGCCGAAGCCGTACTCGTGGTTGAACGTGTAGCGCTGGGTCGCGGAGCCGTACTGGAGGGCGCCCTCCTCCCAGCCGGCGTTCGATGGGTCGTTCTTCCGGGCGGAGCCCGCCAGGATGAGCTTCACGTCCCGCCAGGTCAGGTCGGAGTATGCGCCCCGCAGGAGCGCGGCCACCCCGGACACGATGGCGGCCGTGGCGGAGGTCCCGCCGTAGGTGTTCCGGTAGCGGCCGTCGTTGAGGGTGGTGGTGATAGCCGCTGGCAGGTAGCTGGCGCCGGAAGGCGCGCATACCCACAGGTTGGCGCCCTGTTCGGAGTAGTGCGACCGGACACCATGATCCGTGACCGCACAGGCGGCCGTCGCGGTGTAGTGGTTCCGGAATCCGCTCAGGTTGGCGTTGGCGCCCAGCACCGCGTCGTTGCCGCCGGACCGCACATACAGCACCCCCTTGCCGCCGTAGCCTTCCGTGACCCCTCGCACCACCGCCCGTTCCCAGCCCGAGGGCGCCGCGGCATACCCGGGACCCTCGGTTACCGACCAGCTGTTGTTGCTGATGGCCGTGGTCTCCATCCCCCGCGTCATCGCGTCCGCCGCATAGGCATGGTTGTAGGCGTCGATGATGTTGTAGACGTAGATCTGGGCGCGGGGCGCGATCCCCCGAACGCCGATGTCGTTGTCCCGCGCGGCGATGAGGCCGGCGGCGCCGGTGCCGTGGGTATTTCCGGGGTTGTACACGGCTGCGCCGCCGTAGCCGTAGTTGCGGTCCGCAATCACGTTGGGCGCCAGGTCTGGGTGCCCGACGTCAAAGCCGTTGTCGACCAAGGCTACGGTGGCGCCCTCCCCCAGGTGGCCGGCCGCCCACACCTCCCGGACGTTGATGTCCTCGCCCGGCGTCCCGCCCAGCTGCCCCGTGTTCTCCAGGTGCCACTGGCACCCGGAGAGGGGGTCGCTGAGGGGGTCGTCCAGGGACGCGGTGAGCGCCGTGCACCCGTCGATGAACGCGCCGTAGATGTAGTCCTCGTACATGCGCAGCGCGTACCGCCCTGTCGCTGGCCCGGGACTGCCGGGCCGGCGCGTGACCTTGAGGTAGTACGTCCCCGCACCGAGGCGGTCGCGGAGCAGGAACCCGGCGGGTGCGCTCGGGGTCCACCGGGCCTCGGCGATGTTCGCGTCAACGGGGTTGCCGTCCGCGTCCAGCAGCTCCCCGGCGATGGGGACGGCGGAGCCCGAGGCGCCGAGGACGACATGGGTCGCTTCGGCGAGCTCGATGCGGAAGTAGTCGACGTCGTCCGCCGGGCTGATGGTTCCCGCTTTCGGAAACAGCGGGACGAGAGGCTCCGCCGTCCCGGTGCTGCTTCCCGGCTCGGCGGCCCGGTTCACATGGAGCGTGTAGGCGCCGGTTGCGTCAAGGTAGCCGTCAACCTCCACGTAGTAGGTCCCCGGGCTCAGGTTCGCACGTACGAAGAAGCGGTTACCCCCCAGGGGGAATCTCTCCACGTTTGGGGGCCGCCCGGTCCCGCTCAGCCAGAGGTCGCCCGACGTGTGCGCGGGGCCGGTCGTGTGCACCAGCAGAATGGTGTGCCCGGTCAGCGTGATGCGGAACCAGTCACTGTCGGTCCACTCCGTATCGATGATCCCCCTGGCGAAGCCGCCGACCTCGATGTCCTGGGCATCGGACCGCGCCGTGGAGTCGGCGACAGTCGTTGTTCCCAGGACGTAGGCGCCCGTGGCGCCATCACCGCCCGTGACCTTGACGTAGTAGGTCCCCGCCTGGAGGGAGCCCCAGAGGAGGAAGTTGTGGCGTCCTTGGAGCTCGTCCCCCTGGTCGTTCTCCCTGATCAGCATCCCGTCCCCGTCCAGCAGCTGCCCCACCGTATCGAGGTCGCCGCGGGTGGAGATGATGATGCCCGTCGCGGCGGTCAGATCGATCTTGAAGACGTCCACGTCGGTCTCGGAGGCGATCATCCCGCCCATGCGCGTGGTCAGCGGCAGCGTAGTCGCCGTCGCGGTCGTGCCGCCGTGCTCGGCGGGCGTCCCCGTGGCGGTGGCCGACCAGGCGCCGTCGGTCGCGGCCGCGGCCCGCACCTGCACGTCGTAACCCGTGCCGTTGGTGAGACCGGCGAGGACGTAGTGCAGCGGGCCGGAGGTCCAGGCTTCGTCGTGGACGGTCCAGTTGCCCTCGACCGTCTCGTCGGCGCTGGTCTCGATGTAGCGCAGGTCGTAGGCATCAATTGCCGTTGTCGCGGCGACGGCGGGCGCCATCCAGACCACAGTCAGTGCGCCGTCGCCGGCGACGACCGAGGTGATGGTGGGAGCCAGGATCTGAGGCGTGCCGGTCGAAGTCCCCGACCACGCGCTGTCGGTCGTGGTAACAGTACGCATCTGCACGTCGTAGCCGACGCCGTTGTCGAGGCCCCCGAGCCTGTATTCAAGGTCGCCGGAGCCGGTCCAGATGTCCTCGACCTTGGTCCAGTTGTCGTCCACCGTTTCGTCGGCGTTGGTCTCTATGTAGCGCAGGTCGTAGGCAGTTATGCCCGTCACGCCCGTGGGAGCGGTCCACCCGATCGTGAGTCGACTGTCGCCTGGGGTGACCGAGTCGATCGTTGGGGCGATGTGCGAATCGGCATGGATACTACCCGGCCCCACTATGAGGCAGAGGACGACACAGATTGCGATCAGCGGTAGCCACTTCATCAGAAAGCGGCCACCGTGCTGCTGAACGTCGGGGAGAGCGTCTGCGCCGTCTCCCCCGCGGTCACCGTCAGCGCGGTGAGGGTGGCGTTACCCGGCGAGTGGGCGCGGGCCAGGTTTAGCGATGCAATGGAGGGCGCGAGGGCGGAAATAAGGCTAACAACGGCAAAGAGGGCCAGTGCGGTTAGCAGCGGTAGGAGCGGTGCAAGACGCTTGGAGGCGATCATGACTCACCCCCGGCTTGGCCAGGCCAAAAATTGGGGTGTGTGAACATCTGCTCTAGGTCGCCGTGCACGGCGGACCCCAGCGCGACCGGCGCAGCGACAGCAGGGCCCGCCGTGCCGTCCACCGTCTCAGGTGCATGGACTGGTTTGTCGAGCGCCATGGGAATGCCTCTCTCGCAGAGTCGGGATGAGCGGAGCCTTCCGCCACCTCCGCTGTTCGCAGGTAACGTGGCAGCCAGTGATTCCGCTTATCTATAAAGAAAAGTAGAGACTCTTCATGGCTTTGGTAAGTGCCGTGGCACTCTTTTAGCTAACGAGAGTGTTTGCTCTGAGGGAGAGTGTTTCTGCAACTCGACAGGTATAAAGTGCTCTTGCGGACATAAAAGATGGCGGCTAGATTAGTGGTCAGGCACACACCGCCGGGACGCCCAACGTTCCATCAGCGGCGCGGCCATTCGTAGCAGGTCTGAGCGCCGCTGCCAGGGATGTCCGGCGGTTATTTCTCGTGGGGCAGTCCTGCCTTGCTTTAACCATCCACCTGTCGGGGTTCGGGGGTCACCAGCAATAGCAGGGACGGCAGGACCAGCAGGGCTGCTGCGGCCGCCATGAGGACCATGACGGCGGTGAGAATGCCGTAGGCGGAGAACATGGGCATGGGAGCAAGGGCCATGATCGCGAATCCGCAGATGCTTGACCCTGCCGACGCCATGAGGGCTGTCCCCGTGCCTCTCGCGGTCCGCTCCATCGCGCGCATTCCATCGCCGACCCTTCCCATCTCTTCCCGGAACCGCTGGGTCATGTGGATGGAGAAGTCCACGCCGACTCCGATGGAGACCGCCCCGATGGTGGCCGTCACGAAGTTGAGGTGAAATCCCATCAGGTGCATCATGGCGTACAGCCAGGTCACCACCAGGCCTATGGGGATGATGGTCACGAGAGCATAGCGCGCTGATCTCATGAACACTGCTGTCATCAGGAAGCAGGACGCCACTGCGATGGGCAGGGAGATGAGCAGGGACCGCACTGCGGCGTCCAGAGAGGCCGCCCTGGTGAAGGCGGAGCCGGTGACGCCCGTTGCCGATATGGAGGGCACGACCTCGAGGGCCTCCAGGTCGGTCCTGACGGCCTGCCGCGCCCTGGACACCAGGGACTGCTCCCTTGTCCCTGGCAGGCCGATGCGGATCTGGAGAGCGTCCGGGTCATGTCCGTTGGGATCGTGGAAGAAGGCTCCCTGGACCTGGGCTGGAGTGAGAGCCCAGGTGGATTCCGACAGTGGGATTCCATGCTCCGCGATGTAGCCGAAGGCGGCCCTGATCTGCGGTGGGGTGTCCGGCATCATGTCGCCATCCGCGTCCGTGACGGTCATGTGGGTGATGAGTTCCATCTGCGCTAGGGCATAATCGCTGCCCATCAGGCGCTCCATCAGCTCGAAGATCGTCCAGCTGCGGTACAGGGTGGGCTCTCCGCCGGCGCCCTTGGCAACGTGGGGATTATTCTTCAGCCTTGATTGAAGCTCTCTGAGCGCCTCGAGCGACTCGCTGGCCGATAGGTCGCCCTCTATGTAGATGATCCCCGGCTCGCCTTGGTTGGCCCCCAGGTGCTGGTCAAACTTGTCCAGTCCGACCACGAAGTCCGAGTCGTTGACGAAGAAGTCCCTAGCGTCCAATTGGGCCTCGAGCCTGATGGCAAATATGAGGGCAGCGCCGGTTAGTGCAACTGCAACCGGGAGTACCACTAGGCGCCTTCGGGCCAGTCCCGCCACGGCGCGCTCCGCGCCCAGGGACCTGCGGGTCCGGCTGTCCGTCTGGTCTGAAGGGGTCGCTTGGGCTGCGGGCCCGGCGGCTTCGTTCCCCGTCTCCCGCCGCGCGTCCAGCCGCATGAATACGAGGGGCACGAAGATCCCCATGATCACGAAGGAAGACGCCACGGCAATGGCGGCGGCGATTCCAAACCCGGTTATTGATTCGATGCCCGATACTGCGTTGGAGAGGAAGGCCGCGCCGTCGGTGAGCATGGCCAGCACCAGGGCTCCGGCCACGCCGGCGAATCCCACTCTGAACGCCGGCCCTGCCCCGAGTCCGTTCCGTCTCTCCTCGCGGTAGCGGTGCAGGGCGTGGATGGCGAAGTCGACTCCCAGGGAGATCATGGCGATGGGCACGATCAGTTCCACGATTAGGCCGCCCTTGAGGCCAAGGAGGTTCGATATTCCCTTGAGCCACAGGATGAGCATTGTCAGGCCTGCGGCGGTGATGAACACTGCACTCCAGGAGCGCAGGCTGATTCCCGTCACTGCCAGCGCTGCCAATGCGGTTGCGAGGATGAAGGGGATGGCGGTGCGTCCCTCGTCCTGGGATTCCAGGTTTGGGTCTATGGCTATGCCCCAGAGCCGGTAGTTCCGCTCCTCGCCCCTGAGGACGCTCTGCACGTTTCGGCCGAGGTGTTCTCTCTGTATGGCGGTCTCGTCCCCTCCGATGTTTAGTGTCAGTGGCCCCCCGCCCAGCCGGTTGTTGTCAGCATTCACGAAGATGATGATGGCGGGGGAACGCCAGCGCCGGTAGTTTCCGATGGTCTCCGATTGCTCGGAGGTGAAGGAGGCTCCTCCCGACAGGGATTCGCGCAGGGAGAAGGTGGGGGAGTTCTCCAAGAACATGAGGTGGAGGGCGAGCTTGACCTCGTCGTCGCTGGCATGTTCCAGGTCCTTGCCCATTCTGTTCAGGACGTCCTGAACGCCGTCGGCGACGGAGTAGATGCCGTGGATGGGCAGCTGGGTGTAGGGGCTGTTGCTCCGGTACAGGTAGGGCTGGGCCTCCAGCTTCGGCGGGCTCAGCTCTCCGCGCTCGTCGGCGCGGCGCAGGGCCTCTTCGTTCTGGTACAGCTCCCACAGCGCGGCCTGGGTCAGGACGTCGCCTTCTGGCCCATCCGGGGATTCCAGCATGTAGGACGGGACGTAGATAGCGGGAGGGAAGCGTTCCTCCACCAAGTCGCGCAGGTCGAAGATGGGCCCGCCCGGCTCCGTCGAGGCCTGCTCATCCGGGTGCAGGGCTATGAGGGGTATGAGAAGCAGCAAGGTGGCTGTGATGATTCCGGTCACTATCCAGCCTGAACGCCTCTCCAGGAAGGTGCTGAATTTCTCTGAAGCCATGCTCCTTATAGCCTAGGCGGTCAGCATGATCACCCGTGTGTCGGGCAGAGACTCCAGGATCTCCCGGCACGCCTCCACGCCGTCCTTCTTGGGCATCATGACGTCCATGACGATCACGTCGGGCGACAGTTCGGAGGCCGCTTTCACCGCCTCTACGCCGTCCCTGGCATGCCCGACCACCTCAAACTCCTCAGACCGCTCCAGCACCAATGGTCGCGACGTATCTCAGCCCGCCAGCGGCTGTCCTGATTGGATGAAGGCCCTGGCTTTGGCGAGGCGCCTGAGACATCTCCTCTCCCGTATGCACATGAGAACATGGAGCGTTTGGTGGTCGCGGCGGTGTGTACATGACTACCAATCTAGCCGCCATCATTTATGTCGGCAAGAGCAATTTATACCTGTCTAGTTGCAGAAACACTCTCCCTCAGAGCAAACAATCTCGTTAGCAAAAAGAGTGCCACGGCACTTACCAAAGCGATGAAGCGTCTCTACTGTTCCTTATGGATAAGAAGGATCACAAGAGAAGCGGAATCACCGCTGCCATTTTACGTGCGGACAGCGGAGGAGGCACTCACATGGCGCTCGACAGACCGGTCCATGCGCCTGAGACTGTGGACGGAACGACGGCCCCTGCCGTCGCTGCGCCGCTCGCGCTGGGGTCCGCCGTGCACGGCGGAGCCAGCAGCCTTCCCCCTAGAGGCGGGCGAGATCTACTACTGGGGCATCCGGCCGCGGATTCAGGGCGACGGCGACCCGTTGCCGTGGAGCTCTACCTACGTGTTCCAGGCGCCGGGGTAGGGGGTAGGCGAGGAGACGAGCGTTGAGTGTTGTCACGGCACGGACGCTGTGATGCACTACCCTCGGCTCGACGTCGCCCGGATCGCCCTTCAAACATAGGAGTGTAACCCCTTGCGCAAAAGAAACTTCACCAGAAGGTTTGCCGCACTGGCCCTCTTTGCCGTTGTTGGCCTTGTTGCCGCCCTCGCGCCCTCCATTGCATGGCCTAACTTGGCCCGCGCCCACTCGCCTGGCAGCGCATCCCTCACCGCGCTGACCGTAACTGCAGGAGGGGCGGCACAGACGCTCGATCCGACGTTCAGCAGCACGGAGTATTCCTACACGGTTAGCGTGGCCAACAGCGTGGCCCAGGTGACGGTCACGGGCACGCCGGACGGCGATGGCACTGTGGCCTATCAGAACACGGGCGGGGCGACGCTTACGGACGCCGACATGACTACCGCCGGCCAGCAGGTGGACCTCCCCATGGTGGGCGGCACGAGCGTCAACGTGGTGGTGAGCCATACGGACAGCGGGACGACGACGACGCAGACCTACACCGTGCTGGTAATTCGTGAGGGAACGGCGCCCCCGGCTCCGGCCATAGCGTCGCTAACCCCCAGTGATCAAGCGCTAACCGTTGTCTGGACCGCTCCCGCGAGTGACGGCGGGTCTGACATTACCTCGTACGACCTGCGCTACATCGCCACCGACGCCGAGGACAAGGCCGACGACAACTGGACGGTCGAACTCAGCGTCTGGACCACCGGTGCTGGTGCTCTGGAGTCCACCCTCAGCGGACTGACGAACGGCACCCGGTACGACGTGCAGGTCAGGGCGGTCAACGCCATCGACAACGGCGCCTGGTCCGCCACCGTCTCGGGCAAGGCCGCAACGGTCCCGACCGACCCCTACTTAGGGTATGCGGTTGCCAGCAACCGTCAGATTTCCATTGTGTGGTCGAGCCCCGACAGCGACGGCGGGTCTGACATCGCGTCGTACGACCTGCGCTACATCAGGAGCGACGCGGACGATTCGGACGATGCCAACTGGACGTACCTGGAGGACTTCAGCAGGACTGCCAGCAGCTACAGAATCTTGGGCCTGACCAACGCCGTCGCGTATCACATGCAGGTGCGGGCGGTCAACGCCGCGGGTCCCGGCGCGTGGTCCGAACGGGTCACCAGGACCCCCGTGGGGCCTCCCGGCACGCCCTCCATCGACACGGTGGCGCCGGGCGACGGATCGCTCGTCATCACGTGGTCGCCCCCCGCGAGTGATGAGGGCCGGGCCATAAGCAGCTACAACCTCCGGTACGTGCGCAACGACTTGGTGGGCTCTAACTTCCTCTATGTGTGGACCGAAGAAACCGGCATCTGGACCTCCGGCGACCTGGAGTACACCCTCAGCGGGCTGGACAACGGCGTCCGGTACCGGCTGGGCCTGCAGGCGGTCAATGAAAAGGGCACTAGCGGATGGTCCGACTGGAACAATCCGCGCACCGGTACTGCCGGAACCACCCCGGTGGTAGCTGGCGCGCCCACCGTTGACCGGGCGATTTCGGACGGCGCGACGGTGCACATCAGGTGGTCCGCCCCGGCAGACGACGGCGGCGCCGACATCACCGGCTATAACCTGCGCCACATCCGCAGCGACGCGGCGGACAAGGCCGACGGCAACTGGACCGTTCTGGACACCGTCTGGACCTCCGGCGCACTGAAGTACACGGTTGAAGGGCTGACCGCAGACGTCAAGTATGACTTCCAGCTGCGGGCGGTCAACTCCGCTGGCGCGGGGTCCTGGTCCGCAACCGTCAACAATACGGATCCGTCCATCCCGGGCGCTCCCGTCATTGGGTCGTTCTGGGAGGAAACACCCCGCCAACTCCGGGTTTTCTGGGACGCCCCCGCTGATGATGGCGGGGCGCTCGTCACCCACTACGACCTGCGCCACATCCGCAGCGACGCGGACGACAAGGCGGACGGCAACTGGACGCAGGTGGATGACCTGACCGGCGAATTGAACCACACGATTGTCGGCCTGATGAGCCGCGTCCGCTACGATGTGCAGGTGCGGGCGGCCAACCGCGCCGGAGACGGCCCCTGGTCTGCCACCATGACCGCATCGCCCAAGGCGGAGAGACCCAACCCCCCCGGCAACATCTCGGTGACCCCCAGCGACGGCACGCTCACGGTCAAATGGTCCGCCGCCCCGGACAAGCCGGGGGTCACCGTGGCCGGCTACAAGGTGGGCTACATACGGTCGGACGATCCGGGGTACAACAACATCAACAATTGGACAACCAGCGACCTCATCCCGTCCGAAACCCTGGAATATGCCATCACCGGACTGCAAAACAGCGTCAAGTACACGATAGACGCCTATTCGATCAGCTCCGTCGGCAGAACGAGCCGGCCGCCGGCAACACTGCCGTTGGATTCCCCCGGCAGGGCCCCGGCCGCTCTGGGAAGCCTGAAACGCATCTCGACCCACGAGAGCAGCATCTTCTTCTCGTGGATAGGCCCCGCGGACAACGGCGGGCACACGGTCACCTCCTACGACATCCACTACCACCCCACGAGCGACCCCACGAACGTTGTCAAGCGTTCGGAGCCCGCTCGGGACATCGTTCTTGGGCCGTCGACGGGAAACAACACGTGGGTCGGGAACCTGACCCCCCACGTCGAGTACAAGATACAGGTGCGCGCCCGCAATCGAATTGGCCCAGGTCCCTGGTCCAGCCTGACCCTAATCCCCCGGCGGAAGCCCGTCGAACTCACGATCGACTCGGTGACTGAAGGGGACGGCGCGCTCACGGTTGCCTGGACCGACGGCGGCGACGACGAAATCACCGGCTATGAAGTGCGCTATACCCACTTCCGATTCGTATTCAGTGTGGCGCCGGACAGCGACGATTGGGAGTACCGCCGGAACATCACCGGGACCAGTCCCCTGGAATACACCATTGACCGCCTGGTCAACGGGCGCTGGTACCAGGTCCAGGTCCGGGGGAGAAACAAGTACGGCGAACTGTCCAGCGACTTTAGCAACTGGTCCGGATCGGTCTCCGGCACGCCGAAGACCGTCCCCGGCGCGCCGGCCGTCAGCTCGGTGACGTCGGGCGATGAAATGCTCACGGTGGCCTGGGCCGCCCCGGCCAGTAACGGCGGCCGCGACATCACCAGCTACGACCTGCGCTCCATTCGCAGCGACGCGCCGGACAAGGACGACGACGACAACTGGACGGTGAAGGACCGCGTCTGGAGCTCCGGTGCGCTGCAATACGACCTCTCCGGCCTGACCAACGGCGTCGCGTACGAGGTGCAGGTGCGGGCGGTGAATGCCGTGGGCGCGGGGCCATGGTCCCCGGTGAGGACCGGTACGGCGCAGACGACGCCCGGTCTGCCATCCATCGACGCGGTGACCCCCGGCGATAAGACGCTCACGGTGGCCTGGGCCGCCCCGGCCAGGGACGGCGGGTTCGCCATCACCTCCTACGACCTGCGCTACATCCGCAGCGACGCCCCCAACAAGGCCGACGACAACTGGACGGTGAAGGACAGCGTCTGGACTACCGGCGACCTGCGGCACGATCGGGGCGGCCTGACCAACGGTGTGGACTATGATGTGCAGGTGCGGGCGGTGACTATTGTGGGGGAGGGACTCTGGTCCGGCACCGGCGCCGGCACACCGCGGACAACACCCAGCGCCCCCACCATCGACGCGGTGACTCCCGGCGACCAGGCGCTCACGGTGGCCTGGTCCGCCCCGGACGACACCGGGGGCAGCACGATTACCAGCTACGACCTGCGCTACATTCGCAGCGACGCGACGGACAAGGCCGACGACAACTGGACGGAGCAGGACGGCATCTGGACTGCCGGCCCCCTCCGGTACACCCTCGGCAGTCTGACCAGCGGCGTCGGGTACGACGTGCAGGTGCGTGCCGTCAACGTCGCTGGGGACGGCCGGTGGTCCGGCGCCATCTCTGGCATACTCCAAACGATACCCGCAGCCCCCACCATCGACACGGTGACCCACGGTGACGAGAAGCTCACCATCGACTGGTCCGCCCCTTCCAATACCGGCGGGGCCACTGTCACGTCCTACGATGTGCACTACATCCGCAGCGATGCACCGAACAAGGCCAACGCCAACTGGTCGCTGCAGGAAGGCATCTGGAGCTCCGGCCCTCGGTCGTACGATCTTGCCGGCCTGACCAACGGCGTCCGGTACGACGTGCGGCTGCGCGCGGTCACTAGCGTCGGCCCCGGCCCTTGGTCGGCCCCGGCCTCCGCCACTCCCCAAACGGCGCCCGATGCCCCAACCATCAACCAGGTCACGCCCGGCGACGGCGCCCTGGCCGTGTCCTGGTCATCCCCTTCCGACACCGGCGGGTCCGCCATCACCTCCTACGACCTGCGCTACATCCGCAGCGACGCGCCGGACAAGGCCGACGTCTACTGGACGGAGGAGTACGCCATCTGGACCGCCGGCGTCCTCCGGTACACCCTCGACCTGCTGACCAACGGCGTCGAGTACGACGTGCAGGTGCGTGCCGTTAACGCCGCCGGGGATGGTCTCTGGTCCGCCACCATTTCCGGCGTACCTCGGACGATACCCGCAGCCCCGACCATCGACGCGGTGACCCCCGACGACGAGACGCTCACCATTGCCTGGTCTCCCCCGGCCGATGACGGCGGGTCCGCTATCACGTCCTACGACGTGCGCTACATCCGCAGCGACGCGCCGGACAAGGCCGACGACAACTGGACGGTGAAGGACAGCGTCTGGACTTCCGGTGCGCTGCAATACGACCTCTCCGGTCTGACCAACGGCGTCGAGTATGACGTGCAGGTGCGTGCCGTCAACGCTGCCGATGGCGGCCCCTGGTCCACCATCTCCACCGATACCCCACGGACCGCCCCTGGCGCCCCAACCATCGCCCGGATTACCCCCGGCGACCGGGCTCTGTCAATCACCTGGACCGCCCCGGCCAGTGACGGCGGGTCTGCCATCACCTCCTACGACCTGCGCTACATCCGCAGCGACGCGCCGGACAAGGCCGACGACGCCAACTGGAGGGAGGCGATCGACATCTGGATTCCCGGCGACCTCCTGGAATACCGGCTAAACGAGGTTACAGGCTTCCACAACTTGGAAAACTCGGTCAAGTACGACGTGCAGGTCAGGGCGGTCAGCCGCCAACCACAAGACGTCCCGGTGGCCGGCCCCTGGTCAGCCAGCAGGACGGGCACGCCGGGCTCCGTTCGCCCGCCACCACCGAGTTCCGGCGGTGGTGGCGGTGGCGGCGGTGGTGGCGGCGGCAGTCGCTCTACCCCAACGCCGAGCCCTACGCCCACACCGAGCCCAACTCCTACGGCGACACCAACCCCGACCGGACCGCAGTTCTCCGGACAGATTGCCGCTGAGCCGAACGTGACCGCAACAGTGGTTCCTGAGGGTACTACCCTCGGCCTCAACGGCGGTGGTGACCTGCCGGGCGGCGTCTACGTGAACTTCCCGCCCACCGCAGTGGCCTTGCCGGTGCACGTGAGTGTCTCGGTGAGCAACGAAGCGCCGAGCGACGTGACCGCGCCCAGCGGCACTACCCTGCTGCCGCTCACCATCGACATCACTCCGGAAACTCCCCTCACCCTGGGCGAGCCCCTAACCATTGAGATAAACCCCACGCCGGAACAGCTGGCAGCCGCAGGCGGTGACCTGAACCACCTCGCCGTGGGCGTGGTAACCCCAAACGGCATTGTGGTGCTGCCCGCGCAGGTGATGCACGGCAGGCTAGTGGTGACCATCGACCACCTCTCCACCTTCGTCCTGGTCGCCATCACCGACCCTGGCCCGCTTCTGACCCAGCCGCCTATGGGCGATGCTTCGTCCATGGGCCCGCTGCTGCAGTGGATGCAGCCACCCGAAACCACCTGGTTCCAGGTGCAGGTGATCCCCTTCAACGAGGACGGTCCTGGCATCAACCTGGTTATCGGCGACGGCGCGCTGGTTCAGGCCGCACAGTACCAGGTCCTGGCCCCCAACTTCGGCAGCGCTGACCCCAACTACGTGATGCTGCCCGATATGACCTACCTCTGGCGGGTGCGCACCAGCACGGTGCTTACGAATCCCACGGAGGACGACTGGAGCGCGTGGGCCGTGAGCAGCTTCAAGACTCTGCCGGCTAGCAGCAGCACCATCACCCCGGTGGCGCCGCAGGTCTACGGGGAGGTGAGCACGCTCACGCCGACGTTGACCTGGGCGAACTCCAACCCTGCCGTGTTCTACTACGAGGTGCAGGTAAGCAGGGACTACGCGTTCGGACCGAACGCCTTCCTCTACAGTGAGTACGTCCACGGCGGAGCCAGCACCCCGCCCAACAGCTACGTGGTACCGGATGCCTTCCCCGTAGAGGCGGGCGAGATCTACTACTGGCGCGTCCGGCCCCGGATTCAGGGCGACGGCGACCTGCTACCGTGGAGCGCCACCTACGTGTTCCTAGCGCCGGGATAGGGGGTAGGCGAGGAGACCAGCGTTGAGTAAGGAGGGGGTCAGCAGGCCCCCTCCTTTTGCGTCTCCCGCACACGAGGAGGAAGCGACGATACGCGGTTTAGCGGCCTGCTTACCAGTCTTTGGGAAATGTCTATGAGGCCACAAGGGGAGCAATTGGAGAATCGGCACCCGCCGTTATTCTACCGACTGCTGTCCCCGGGCTGAAGTACCACTAAGCGCAGCGGCTCTGTCAGAGGTGATGGCGAAGACCACCTCAGAGAGCCCCCGGCGGAACGATTCATTGTCGCTGAACTGCTTGAACAGTTCGGTGTGGTCTACGAGAAGCTCGGTCATGGCGCGTTCTAGGGCCTTGTTGTACTCAATCCGGGCGTTCTGCTGGTCAGAGTTGGCCATGGCGTTCTGGTACGCCCTATCCGCGGCCACCTTCACGGGCAACTCTTCAGTGATTACCTTCTTGATCTTGTCCGGGTCCTTCCACTCGATGTTGCCGAAGCGGTCGTTGAAATCCCTGATGATGTTGGAGAGCCGGTCCATCTCCGGTTCCGGCTTCTGACCTCCACCCTCGGTAGGGACCGGCCCAATCTCCGCGTCCTAGTCGGGAAGCTGGATGTCCTGAACCTCCTGCTTCTCCACCCGGTAACTGTCCATGTCGATTGCTTCGAGAATCCCCTTCGACAGGTCGTCCTCGATGGGCGCGGGCAGCTTGGGAACCAAGAAAGTGAGGAAGATGGAGAGCTTCTCCCACTCGGCGTAAGTGTAGGGCAGAATGGCTGCCAGGAACCCGTAGGCCCGGAGGAATGCCTTCGCCTTGCCTTTGAAGTCCACTTGGCCATCCTCGTCCAACTGCTCACGGTAGACCGAGACACAGGCATCCAGGATCGGGTCGAGCCGGGCACGGTCGGCCTTGGACAGGAACAGCTCCACCAACTCGTCCAACTGCGCAGGTACGTAGACCTGAAAGCCGTCGAGCGCCGCCTTGAGGTCGTGCAGCCTGTTAGGATCGGTCTCCTCAGCCAAGAAGGTGGTGCGGTAGTAATCGGCGAAGGCGGCCTGGATCGTGTCCGCGTCGTTGGAGAAGTCCAGTACGAAGGCGTCATGTTTCTTGGGATGTGCCCGGTTGAGACGCGACAGCGTCTGCATGGCCTTGATTCCCGAGAGTGGCTTGTCCACGTACATGGTGTGCAGCAGCGGCTCATCGTACCCCGTCTGAAACTTATCGGCGCAGACCAAGAAGCGGTACGGGTCTTCCTGGATCTTGTCTGCAATCAGGTTAGACGAGAAACCGTTGAGAGATGCTTCGGTGACCTTCACGCCATCGTGCTCGTGCTCGCCGGAGAATGCGGCGATGGCCCGGTAGGGGCTCTTGCGCTCCACAAGGTGGTCCCGGATGGCGTAGTAGTAGCTGATGGCCCGTTGAATGCTGCTCGTGACCACCATTGCCCGCGCCTGCCCGCCTATCTTCTGCAAGCCAGCCACCTGCTCGTGGAAGTGGTCCACCATGCTCTCCGCCTTCAGGCGTATGGCGTGGTCGTTATCCTCCACATAGCGGCCAAGCTTCTTCCCGGCCCGCTTGGTGTCGAACTCCGGGTCTCCCTCTACCGTCTTCACTAGCCGATAGTAGCTGTCCACCGGCGTGTAGTGCTGCAGCACGTCGATGATGAACCCTTCTTGGATGGCCTGCTTCATCGTGTAGGAGTGGAAGGGCGCATGCCTGGTCTTCCCACCTTCGGGGACGGGCGTGCCGAATATCTCTAGGGTCTTGTTCTTGGGGGTGGCGGTGAAGGCGAAGTAGCTGGCGTTGGGCAGCAGCTTCTTGGACTCCATCAGCCGGTTGATCTTGTCCTCGGTGGTCTCTTCCTCTTCTTCTACGCCGGCTTCTCCCAGCGCCCTGGACACGGCCGCAGACGTCCGGCCGCCCTAGCTTGAGTGGGCCTCGTCGATAATGATGGCAAACTTGCGACCTCGGTGCTCGTTGCCGATGGCGTCCAGGATGAAGGGGAACTTCTGGACCGTGGTGATGACGATCCGCTTGCCATCCTGGAGCAGGGCGCGGAGATGGCCGGAGCTTTCGGCATGGCCCACGACGGAGCCGACCTGGGCGAACTGCTTGATGGTGTCCCGTATTTGCTTGTCTAGTATCTTGCGGTCCGTGACGACGATCGCAGAATCAAAGACCGTCTTGCCGTCCTCCTCCAGCCCGATGAGTTGGTGGGCCAGCCACGCGATGGAGTTGGACTTGCCGCTGCCAGCCGAGTGCTGAATCAGATACTTGGGGCCGACTCCGCCAATGGATGCATCGGCCAACAGCCTGCGCACCACTTCTAGCTGGTGGTAGCGGGGCCATATCTGCTGCCGCCTCTTGCGCCCGGTCTTGTCGTCTCTCGTCTCCACAACCTGGGCGTAGTTCTCGATGATGTCGGTGAGCCCATCGCGGGTGAGGGCCTGCTTCCACAGGTAGTCGGTCTTGAGGCCGTTGGGGTTCGGCGGATTGCCCGCACCGTCGTTCCACCCCCGGTTGAAGGGCAGGAACCATGACGCCTTGCCCTGAAGGTGCGTGCAGAACTGCACCGCCTGGTCATCGACGGCGAAGTGGGCCAGGCAGCGACCAAGCTCGAAGAGCTTCTCGCTAGGGTGTCGGTCACGCTTGTACTGCTCGACGGCATCACCCACCGTTTGCTTGGTTAGGCTGTTCTTCAACTTATACCTTTTCAAAGTAGCCACAACTTGTACAAGTTGTGACTACTTTTTGTGCAGAATGGCAAGTTGCACAAAAAGTAGTGGAAAAAATAGAGTTTGTGTGCAAAGCCCCTTGATGGGGGAAGGTTAGGATGGGGGTGCACAAACTATTTTCTCCTGATACGACCGTTGCTAGACCGACGTACCTGGCGTACCGCGGAGCGCGTTTCTCTTACGCGCGGAGAACATCTTAAAGCTACGGACGGCTTTGGGAAGCCCGTTGGTGTTCGTAGGGGCGGGTTTCAAACCCGCCCCTACAGGATTTCTGCCCTGCTCCAGCGATTGAGCATAATCTGCTGCTGTTCCTCCAGATAAGTCACGGAATAGAGCTTCTCTAACATGAGCAACCACGGCATACGGCGTAGGGGAAGCGGTGAGCGCCCCCATCCCAACCTTCCCCCGCGAGGGGGGAAGGAGTTAGGGAGGACGTAGTTGTCCCCTCCCCCTTGATGGGGGAGGGTTAGGGTGAGGGTGAAGATAGTCGTCGCGGCTGTCCCTATAGGGCGCGAAGAGGGCGGTCACCTGATAGTGACCGCCCTTAGAGCGTTCTGTGGGTACAGGGCTACTATCTTGGCGCTGAGTACATCTGGATGTTAGGCAGGGCCTCTGAGCGGTTAAGGTTTTGAATGCTGATCTTGCCCGCCAACCCGCGCGCCACTTCTGCGAACTGCTTGGCGGTGGGACTCTCCGGCGCGCCTACGCTTGCCGGGATGCCATCGTCGCCGCCGATGCGCACCATAGGGTCGATGGGGATTTCGCCCAGGAACTCAATGCTGTACTGCTGGCATACACGTTTGCTTGCGCCGCGGCCAAAGATGTCCACAGGCTCGTCGCAGTGCGGGCAGGTGAAGTAGCTCATGTTCTCGATGAGCCCCAGGATGGGAACTTCCAACTTGCGGAACATCGAGATGGCTTTTACGCCGTCCTCCAACGCCACCTCAGAGGGGGTGAGGACGATGACCGCGCCGGTGAGGGGTACAAGCTGCGCGAGGCTCAGCGAGGCGTCGCCGGTGCCGGGCGGCAGGTCGATGATAAGGTAATCCAGCTCACCCCAGTCCACGTCCTTGAGCATCTGCTGGATAGCGCCGTGGATCATAGGGCCGCGCCAGACCACAGCCTGGCCGTCGGGAATGAAGAAGCCCATAGACATGATCTTGATGCCGTAGTTTTCGATAACGGGGATGCTGGTGCTGCCCTGGGGCTGGGGCATGTTTTTGACGCCCATCATGCGGGGCACGTTGGGGCCGTAGATGTCCGCGTCTAGGATGCCCACACTGGCGCCCATGCGATGCAAGGAGATGGCAAGGTTGACCGCCACGGTGCTCTTGCCCACGCCGCCCTTGCCTGAGCCCACTGCGATAATGTTGCGGACATTGGGCGCGATCTTGCCCCCGCCGGTAACGCCGGACACCTGCGCGTCCAACGTCAGGTTCACCTTAGCGACACCCGCAATCCCTGCGACGGCATCGTGGACCGACTGCTGAAACTCCTCCCGCACGGGACAGGCCGGCGTGGTGAGGACCAGCTTCAGGTCGACGGCGTCGTCCTTGATAGTGAGGTCTTTGATCATGTCCAAGCTGACTACGTCCCGTCCCAGCTCCGGGTCTTTCACCTGGCTGAGGACGCTCAGCACTTGGGCTTCAGTGATGGCCATTATTGTTGCTCCTCCCGCGGTAATGCACCGCGCTACAGTAGGGTGTTGTGATAACGATTTGCTTGCTACTCAGAAACAGCCAGCCCAATGGCTAGCTGGTAGAAGTATGTTCCGGGTCTTGTGTCACTGCAGTGGGCTCTACCTGGTAGCGGCAACAGGACTGACCCTGGATAATATTGCGCTCCATGTGCACTTGTGCACTCAAAACCTCTGCCAGGAAGTGGACGTGCCAGGAGCACAGCTCCGGCTCCTCCGCCGCCACGCGTTGGAAGGGGCAGTTGTAGTCCACAACTTCCGCGCCGTCTTCCGTAGGCGTCCATTCCGAAAGGGTGCCTTCTCGCTCTTCCAGCAGGTTTATTAGTTGTCCGGTGCGCTCCTGCAGCGTTTCGCCCTTTATGTCCTCGCGATAGTCACCCGCCATGTTGACGGCCATGTTGCGGAATACAAGGGCGATCTTCTCCTGGCCGGAGAGGAACGCAAGCTCGGGGCCGTCCAAGGCGCGCACTTCGTCCAGCAGCCGAGCCGCCAGCTTGTCGTAGCTCTTTGGAAAGAGCTCCTCCGCATTGTCGGTAAGGGTGTAGGAGAAGGCGGGACGTCCCGGACCCTTACGCACAGAGTGAGAGGAGATGAGGTCTTCCCGCTCCAGGACGGCTAAGTGTTGCCGCACCGTCATGGGCGCCATTTGCAGCGCTTGGGCCAGCGTCTCTACGGTACTGGCCTTTTGGCGCTTCAAATGTTGCAGGATTGCCCAGCGCGTTTCTTGGATTGGCATGTCTAGAGGTGAACTAACATATGCTTTTGCTAATTATAGCAAGGAAGTTATCCACAAGCAAGGTAAATAAGTATTTAATGAAAATACCGTAAAATCCTTGACAATTACAGAAAATGGCGGTAGATTAGTCGTGCGAAATCCCACTGAAGCCAGTCGAGAACGACGACCGCTTACGGAGGTGAGATGGTACAGAATACATTAGAGCGAGCAGATGAGCAGACGCAGCAGGTTACCAGTCCCTGCGCACACTACTGGGTGCTGGGTGGTTCTGTTGCGGACGAGATTACGGGCCAATGCCGCTACTGCGGCAAGCAGCGCCGGTTCTCCGGCGGCGGTGGTGACACAGTCCGGGAAGAGGAACGCCATGCCGACATGGACTACTGGGGCGTGGGCGACCTCAAAGGGCTGAAGGAAAGCCCCGCAGCTTAGCCTCTGCCGCACTGCATACAACATCAAAACGCAAAGAGCCCGCCAGTGGCGGGCTCTTTCATGATCCTCGGCCCGTCTCCAACGGTATAATCGTTTGACTATGAGTCGCAAGTAACCGGCTTTCATGTACAAACAGCTCATCGCTCCCCTCCTCTCCAGCGTCGATCCGGAGCAGGCCCACGGGCTTTCGCTCCGGGCGCTCTCATTGCTGCGTCGCGTGCCGCCGCTGGGGGCCGTGGTAAGCAATGCGTTGGACGTGCGGGACCCGGCGCTTGCAACCGACCTCTTTGGGCTCTCCTTCAAGAACCCCATTGGGCTGGCGGCAGGCTACGATAAGACCGGTGCGGCCGCATCGGCACTGGCCTGTTTTGGCTTTAGCCACATGGAGATTGGCACCGTGACTCCGCTGCCCCAGGCAGGCAGGGCGCGGCCGCGGATCTTCCGTTTGGACGAGGACGAGGCGCTCATCAACCGCATCGGCTTTGCCAACCTGGGCGCGCAGGCCACTCATGGGTTGCTGCTGCCCCAGCAGCGTGGAGAGGTCATCCGTGGGCTAAACATCGGCCCCAACGCCCAGCACGTCGAGCCCGACCTCGCCCTGCAGGACTACATCGTCTGCTTTAACGCGCTGCACGATGTGGCCGACTACTTCACCCTGAACATCTCTTCTCCCAACACCCAGGGCTTACGGGCGCTCCATGAGAAGGACGCGCTACGGCGGGTGCTGGGCGCGTTCTTTGCGTGGCTAGACCACGTGGGCGCGGGCAAACCGGTGCTGATCAAGGTCTCGCCGGACTTAGAGGATGCGCAGCTGGCCGATCTGGTGGAGGTAGCTGCCGAGTACCCGGTGCAAGGCTACGTAGCTACGAACACCACCCTTGAGCGTCCCGCTTATCTGCGCAGCTCCTACCAGGACGAAAGCGGCGGGCTCAGCGGCGCGCCCTTGCGGATACGCTCGCTAGAGGTGGTCCGCGTGCTCTACCGTCTCACTGGAGGCCGCACGCCCATCATCGGCGTGGGCGGCGTGTCCAGCGTAGCAGACGTCATCAAAATGCTGTGGGCGGGGGCGAGTCTGGTTCAGCTCTATACCGGCATGGTGTATCAGGGGCCGGGGCTAATTAGGCGGCTGAACCTTGACCTACTGGAGTACCTTAAGCGGGAAGGCATCCCTTCAGTGAGCGAGCTGGTGGGCAGCGGCTAGGATTCGCCAAAGAGACGCCAGTCGAACTGCTCCAGCGTCTCCAACACCACATCCGCCGACGCAATCTCCGCTGCCGGCACCGACTCCGTCCGCACTCCTATGACACACATGCCCGCGGCGCGCGCCGCGGCCACCCCAGCCGGAGAATCCTCCACCACCACGCAGCGCTCCGGCGCCACTCCTATCTGCTTGGCCGCTAGGAGGTAGATGTCCGGGGCAGGTTTGCCTCGCTGCACCATCTCCCCTGAGACCACAGTGCGGAACATTTGGCGCACGCCCAGGCCGTTGAGCGTCGCTTCGACACATGCCCTTAGGGAGGAGGAAGCAAGCCCCAGGGGGAGCTTTCGCCGCGTGGCCTCTGCAACTAGCTGCACGGCTCCGGGCAAAGGTGTGATACCGCCGCTGAGAATCTCCAGCACAAACGTATCGTAGCGGTCGATGAAGGCTTGGGGCGTGCCCGGCAGCTCGTAGGTGCGCTTGAAGCCAGCGAAGGTAGAGACGGCGTCAGTGCCGATGTACTCACGGTAGACCTCCCAGGCGAGGTCCGCCCCGTACTCTGCAAGCACCTGGCAGCAAGCTTGGAAGTGGAGCGGCTCGCTGTCCAGCAGCACGCCGTCCATGTCCAGGATGAGTCCGCGGTACGGGGGCAATTGGGTAGTCAGGCTGCAGTTACTCCAGAGATTAGGCAGGGGCTGGGGTTGGTGAGAGCTGCGGCAGGGCGAGGGCCAGGGTGTCCATGACCAATCGGGGATTAGCATTCTGCTCGACGCGGCGGAGGGCCGTGCGCAGGGCAGCGAGGGCCAAGGCCACCTCCGATGGGTTGAGCTGCGCGCCGTACTGCTGGTAGTGGAGCGTCTCCTGCACGTAGACGATGCCATCCGGGCAACCGTTCTGCACCAGCAACAGGTCGCGCCACCAGAGCAGCCAGACCTGGAGCAGGGCCTGTAAGGCTTCCCGTTGCGACTCCTGCTGGGGGCCGGTGCTCCCGGCAAGCTGCAGCCGGGCAACGGTGTCTCCCTCCAGCAACGCCCGCAGCGTCTGGAAGCGCTCCTCTAGCTGCTCAAAGACCTCCGGCTGCTCCAGCGCCCCTAAGGCCCGCCCGGGGCAGCCCTGGGCGTAGGCTGCAATGCGGCGCGCATCCGCGGCGTTCAGGCCGTGCTGCTCCTCCATGGCCCGCACTAGGGGCGCAGTGGGCACCGGATCCAGCGCGACGCGCTGGCAGCGAGAACGGAGGGTGGGCAGGATGGAGTCTTCAGCCGCGGAGGTGAGGATGAGCATGGACTCCGGCGGCGGCTCCTCCAGCACCTTCAGCAGGGCATTTGCCGCCTCTGTACTGAGGTGCTCCGCCTCCTGGATGATGGCAACTCGCATGCGGCCTTCGAAGGGGCGCAGGTGGAGGGAGTGTTGCAGCTCCCGCACCGCTTCGATGCTCAGCTCCCGTTCGCCCGCGCCTAAGGAGAGCTCCGTGACGTCCGAATGGATCCCCTGCAGGATGCGCTGGCACTGGGGGCACTCGCCGCAAGGGGGCTCCTCGCCGCGGCAGTTAACGGCGCCGGCCAGGGCGCGCGCCAGCATGCTCTTGCCTACGCCCTGGGGGCCGGTGAAGAGATACGCCTGGGCCAGCCGCCCGCTCGCCAACGCGTTGCGGAGGGCGGCAACGGCGGCCTGGTGTCCGATGAGCCCCCAGTTGTCCTGGGCCATCTCAGCGGTTCCTTAGCGCCGGGGATGCCGGAGATGTGGGCTGGCGGATTATAAGTCCCACTGCATCAGGTCTTGGTAGGTCTCCCTGCGCCGGATGAGGCGGGCCTGGCCCCCATTGACCATGACCACGGCGGGACGGGGAGCCAGGTTGTAGTTGCTGGCCATGGCGAGGCAGTATGCCCCCGCGGCGGGAAGGGCTAGGAGGTCGCCGGGCTGGAGCGCCGGGCCATGGTAGTCCTGGATAAGGATGTCGCCGGACTCGCAGTACTTTCCGGCGATGGTCACCGTCTCCGCGGGAGGATCGGCCATGCGGTTGGCGACCGCGGCGTCGTACATCGCGCTGTAGAGGGCCGGCCGGATGTTGTCCGCCATGCCGCCGTCCACCGCCACGTACTTGCGGACGCCGGGGATATCTTTGGAGGCGCCCACGGTGTAGACGGCCACGCCGGCGCGGCCCACCATGGAGCGGCCGGGCTCCAGGATCATGCGCGGAAGGGGCAGGTTGTTCTGCTCGCACGCCTGCTTTAGGGCGCCGGTAACGGTCTCGGCGTAGCGCGCCAGGGACGGCGCGGGCTGCTCCGGCAGGTACTGCACTGCGTAGCCGCCGCCGGGGCTGAACTCTTGGAGCCGTAGCCCCTGTTCCCGCACCATCTGGGCGGCAAAGGCTATTACGCCCTCAATGGCGTCGGTGTAAGGCGAGGTCTCGAAGAGCTGGGAGCCCAGGTGCATGTGGATGCCCACCAGGTCCAGATGGGGGCTGCTCTGGGTGCGTACGATGGCCTCCTCCGCCGCGCCTGTAGCCAGGGTGAAGCCAAATTTGCTGTCGGTGGCACCGGTGGCGATGTAGGCGTGAGTATGAGGGTCGACGCCGGGGGTGATACGCACCATGACGGTCTGGGTCTTGTCGAGCTTTTGGCAGACGGACTCCAGGGTCTCCATCTCATAAAAGTTGTCCAGGACGATGCGTCCCACACCCAAGTCCACCGCCATGGCCAACTCTTCCGGCCCCTTGTTGTTGCCGTGGAAGTAGACCCGTTCCATGGGGACGCCCGCCGCTTGGGCCACGGCCAGCTCGCCGCCGGACACGATGTCCAGCCCTAACCCCTCCTCGGCAAAGAGCTTGGCCAGGGACTTATTGATGTAGGCTTTGGAGGCGTAGAGGACGGTCAGATCCGGATAGCGGCCGCCGAACTCCTGGAGGAAGCCCCGGCACTGCTCCCGCAAGGTGGCCTCGTCAAAGAGGTAAAGGGGGGTGCCGTAGGTGTTTGCCAGCTCCGAGACGTCGCAGCCGCCAATAGTGAGATGGGCCTGAGTGCTGCATTCCGCGGTGACGGGGAAGAGCTCTAGGATGGGGAAACGGGGGTCCATTGCGCCTCCTTGCAGGGTCGGTGAGAGATGAGTCGCTGACGATTATAGCACGAGGCGGAGGCCGCGATGCCAGGTTTGACAGCCGCAGGCATCCTTCATAGCATGAATGCATGGCGCGCGGATCAAAGCGGCAGCGGGTGCAGTGGGACGCCTCCAGGCTCCAGGCGCTGCGGCGTCACATGGGCATGACCCAGGACGCCATGGCCGAAGAGCTGGGCACCCGCCAGCAGACCATCAGCGAGTGGGAACGGGGGCTCTACAAGCCCCGGGGCGCATCCCAGACCCTGCTCACCCTGGTGGCGGAGCGAGCCGGCTTTGACTACGACACCTCCGGCTCAACCACTCTGCCTTCACCTTCCTAGCTCCCTGCCTCCTGTCCCCTGAGCGCCCTCTTCCAAACTTGTGGAACAGCAGCAGATTACGCTCAATAACTAGAGCGGGGCGTAAAGCCTGTAGGGGCGGGTTTCAAACCCGCCCCTACGAACACGAAGAGGATTCCCGAAGGCGTCCGTGGCTTAACCTAATCCTACTACCTTGAAAACCGCTTGACACTACCTAGCACCCCCACCCTAACCCTCCCCCATCGAGGGGGAGGGGACACGTAAGTCCTCCCTAACCCCTTAGCAGAACCAAGGGCATCACGTGTTTATGGTTTACACGGAAACGTGTATACTAGGAGCATGAGTAACATGGATGGTAGGGGCAAGAAGAGTGATGGCGCTGAGAGCCGCCTCGCCCGGCGCTGGGCCGGCGTGCCTACCGAGCAGCCCCTGAGCACCCAGGAGGGAGAGCAGGTGCGGGTGCTCTTCCCCGGCCTCGTGAATCCAGGGCCCGGGCCGGACTTCCTGGGCGCGGTGCTCGCCACGGAGCGGGGACGCATCGTGCGGGGAGACGTAGAGGTGCACCAGGCTACCAGCGGCTGGCGGGCTCACGGCCACAGCGCAGACCCCCGCTACGCCCGGGTGGTGCTCCACGTGGTGGGCAAGGACGATCAGGGCGCGCCCACAGAGCTCCCGATGGGCGGCCGGGCGCCGGTGCTCGTGCTGGCGCATGATCTGGCCGCGCGCTCCGCTCTCTCTAATCTAACAGGAGGGCAGGCAGGGCCATGCGCGGGATGCCGCGTAACGGAGCTGGAGCAGCTGGAGGCCCAGGGCGCGATCCGCTTTACCATCCACACCCGGCGTTTGATGCGGCGCATCGCAGCAGCGGGTCCGGAGCAGGCGTTCTATCAAGGACTGCTGGAGACGTTGGGAGTGGGCCCAAACCGGCCGCTCTACGCCCGACTGGGCGCCGCGTTGCCCTGGACCACGTTGCAGAGCATCCTAACAACCCACGGCTGGTCGCTCCTCACCGCCCAGGCGCTCCTGCTGGGCGCGGGCGGTTGTTTAGCGTTAGAGGGCGCTGCGCCAAAGGCGGTTGCGCCGGACTCTTGGCGAGAGCTGAGGCGGCGTTGGGCCGGCTTTCAGCATCCCGTGATGATAGCGGCGCATGAATGGCGCCGCTCCGGCACCCGCCCCGCCGCGCAGCCGTGGGTGCGGCTGCTAGGAGCGGCCGCCCTAATGGTCCGCTGGAGGGAAGCCGGCCCGATGTCGGTGGCGTCGCAAGGGATCGCGCTTGAGCTGCCCCTTACCCGTTTACGTTCCCTCTTCACCGTAGCAGCGGAGGAGGCTGAACTGGGGCTGCCCTGGGCCGCCCTCGGCCCCGGCCGGGCGGATAGTCTGGTGGTGAATCTGCTGCTGCCGTACCTGGCCGCCCAGGCAGAGCTGCGGAGTGACGCGGCGCAAAAAGAGACCGCGCTCCGTAGCTATAGAGACTACCCAGGCCTGGAGGCGGACACCGTCGTGCGGGCAACTGCGGCCCGGCTGGGGTTGGAGGCTAAGGGGCTGACCGCCTGCCAGCAGCAGGGATTGCATCACCTCAGTCGCTGGTACTGCGCCCGGGGGCGGCAGGCCCGTTGCCCGCTGCAGCGAGGCGACTAAGCCAGCACGAGGTTGGGGTAGATGTCCAGGTCTAAGCCGGCGCGGTCGCCGGCCTGCCAGCGGAAGAAGCCGCAAGCGGCCACCATCGCGCCGTTATCGGTGCAGAGACGGGGAGGCGCCACCACTACGGGCACCGTGGCTCGTGCGGCCATCTCCTCCCGCAACGCCAGGTTGGCGGCAACGCCGCCGCCCAGGAGGATGCTGGCTGCCTGAAAGCGCTCCGCCGCCGCCACAGCCTTGCTCACCAGCACGTCAACCACGGATTCCTGGAAGGCCGCGGCCACTTGGGCCACGGGCACCTGCCCGTCATCCTTTTGCAGCTGCTGGATGAGGTGGAGGCAGGCGGTCTTTAGGCCGCTGAAACTAAAATCGTCGTTGCCGCGCAGCCAGGCGCGGGGTAGGGTAAATTTGCCCGCGTCTTCGCCCTGAGCCGCTTTTTGGATAGCGGGACCGCCGGGAAAGCCGAGCCCCAGCAGCCGGGCCACCTTGTCGAAGGCTTCGCCCGCGGCGTCGTCGCGGGTGTGGCCGAGGGCCCGGTAGCGGCCGTGCGCCTCCATGAGGAAGAGGCCGGTATGGCCTCCGGAGACCAGGAGGCAGAGGGCGGGCAAGGGCGGCGGCTCGGCGTCCAGCCAGTTGCTATAGATATGGCCCTCCATGTGGTTCACAGGAACCAGGGGGAGGTTGCGGGCAAAAGCTAAAGTCTTGGCATAGCTAAGGCCTACTAGGAGGGAGCCGGCCAGCCCCGGCCCGTAGGTTACGGCGATAGCGTCGACCTCGTCCCAGTCTAGATCGGCCTGCTCCAGGGCTTGGTTGACCGCCTGGGGCAGCGCTAAGAGGTGCTGGCGAGAGGCCACCTCCGGCACAATGCCGCCGAAGCGGGCGTGCAACGCCTCTTGGGAAGCGACCACGTTGGAGAGGAGGCGGTGGCCATCCTCCACCACCGCTACGGCGCTCTCGTCGCAGGAGGTTTCTACGCCGAGGACGCGCAGGTCAGGCTCCGGGGAAGGAGGCGCTGTAGATCTTGCTGTCGCCTATGAGGATGATGCGGCCTCGCTCCTGATCCAGCCAGAAGGCGTGGATGGGCGGCAGATCACTCAGCGTGTGCTGGCGCAGGAACACGCCGTCTTCCTTGCGGATGACGACCACGCGTTTGTTGCCCTCGTCCAGGACGTAGAGGTTGGCTGAGGAGGGGAGGCTGGTGATGGCGATGGGGTTGGTGAGAGGTTTGTCCAATCCATCCAAGCTGAGGCGCTGGGCTGCGCCGTCCACCAGCTTGATGACCCTACCCTCGCGAGAGAGGAAGTAGATGTGCTGGTCGATGAAAAAGTCGACGCTGTCCTCCAGGTCGATATTCCTTGCGGTGACCCGTGCCGGCGCGTCGAATCCGTCCACTGCCGGCAGGTGGCGCAGCACCTGATTCCCCTTGGGGTCGAGGATATAGAGCGCCCCGTTGGCGCCGGTGGCGGCCTGGAAGCTGGTCCAGGATCGGGTGCCCCTTAAGGTCAACGGTTGCGGGCCGGCGGCAGCGTCCACTTCCACCAGTCCGTAGCTCTCATCCAACGCCAGCAAGCTGTTCCGCGTCCAATCGCCTCCGCTGGGCAACCACAGCAGCTTGGTGAGGCGGCCCTGGTATGCGTCGCTCTGAGGCAGCAAGGAGGTTATGGCCGTAGCTGTCCCACCGCCCTGCGCGCCGGAAAGGGGGAACTGGAGCACCTGGTTGCCTAGCTTGTCCAGGAGATAGAGATGGTCTGCTTGCACCACCGGGTCCCGCAGCAGCACGTTGCGGCCCAGCAGCAGAGGCGCATCGGCTACCAGGCGCACGTCTTGGAGCGGCTCCACCGCATCCAGCGCGGCCAGAGCGTCTTCTACCTGTTGATAGAGTCTGGCGACCCCCGCGTTGGGGGTCTTGACCACGGCTTCGCGCAGCAGCACTGCCGCTTCCCGTAGGTGGGCGCGGCGCTCGTCCTTGGAGGGCGCGCTCAATGCTCGCAGCCAGACAGTATGTGATTGCTGTATCAGAGCCTCTGCCTGCACTAGCGTCTGTTGATTAATCCCTTCCCGGACGGCCTGCGTGCCAGTGGCCAGTCCACCTAGCAAGAAGAGCCCTGCCACTGCCAGGGCCACGGGCTTTAGTAGGCTTCGGCTAAAGCGGCTGCGGTAGCGACCGGGCATCTTGGGGTTTAAAGCGATGCCCAGATCTAGCGTAGGAATAGGCTCCCAAGAACGGGCGGGTAAGCGAGATGAAACGGAACGCCAGGGCGGCACTCTACCGGTATCGAAGGGGGAGTACTCGTCGTCCTCCATCTCCATCTCCATCCTCGGAGGTGGGGGCGGCGCGCTGGGCGCTGCAGTAGATGCCTCTTTCCACTGCACCCGGGGCGCCACCGACAGGACAGCGTAGGACAAAGTGTTGGCCGCAGCGCGGTAGACAGTCGCCATGCCCTGCTCTAGGCGCTGGCGGAAGCTGGCCAGCAGCAGGTGGCTTTCCACCATCTCCTGGAGGGGTGACGTGGAGAGCACCAGGGTCTCTTCCGGCAGCAGGCGGTGGTGGCGCGCCCAGACATGTTGGGTGTCGGCTGCGCCCAAACGATCCTTAGGGTTGCCCGGCGCAGGGGCCAGTGAAAGGCTGTTCTTAGGGCCGATGATTTGGGCTGCAGCCGGGCCCACGTAGCCTAAGTAGAGGTCGTCGCTCTGGAGGTAGGCGCAGACGATCCCGACGGTAGTGCGATCCTCCGGCGCTGCCTGGTAGTTTTCTGCCAGCAGTCCTTCGTGGGTGCGTTTGAGCGCCTCTTGCAGACGCCCCGTGATAGATGATCCTCCGACGGAGAATTGCACGATGAAGCTCTGGGCCACCCGGGTGCAGGTTTCCTCCGGGTACGGCCCGTCCGCTTCCAGCACGATGAAGAGATGGGCAAGTTCGCCCTCTTCCCGCAGAGTGTGGATGCGGATGAAGGGGCCTTCTTCTCGAGCCTCCCCGTGCACCATGTTGAGCTGCATGATGAGGGGAGCTGTGAAGTGGCGACCGTTTTCCTGCACCATGCTCCTAGCGCCTTAGTTCATTCCGCCGCGCATCCCGGTGGTCTGCCGTATGCCGGGGGTCTCTACTCTTGCGAGCATTATACATGGGTCTGGCCTTGACTGAAACTGCTTCCGCATCTTTTTTATCCTCCGTAGCCTGTGGCGCAGCCATTGCGATGCGGCGGCTTCTGCCGCCTGAGTATTGGCTCTTGTTCGCAGGCCCTTATGTATGACTAATGTCACTCGCTCCCCTTGATCCCCTCTCCATACGAGGGAAGGGGGGAGAAGGGAATTGGCTATGAGGGGACACCCCTCAAACTCCCTGCCTGCGGGGCCAGCCCCTCAGGACTCCCCGTTGCAGGGTCTATGTATGACCAAAGGCACCCACTCCCCTTGATCCCCTCTCCATACGAGGGAAGGGGGAGAAGGGAATTGGCTATGAGGGGACACCCCTCAAACTCCCTGCCTGCGGGGCCAGCCCCTCAGGACTCCCCGTTGCAGGGTCTATGTATGACCAAAGGCACCCACTCCCCTTGATCCCCTCTCGCTACGAGGGAAGGGGGAGAAGAGAATTGGATATGAGGGGCCAGCCCCTCAGGACGCCCCGTTGCAGGGTCTATGTATGACCAAAGGCACCCACTCCCCTTGATCCCCTCTCGCTACGAGGGAAGGGGGAGAAGAGAATTGGATATGAGGGGCCAGCCCCTCAGGACGCCCCGTTGCAGGGTCTATGTATGACCAAAGGCACCCACTCCCCTTCTCCCCTCTCGCTACGAGGGAGAGGGGAGAAGAGAATTGGATATGAGGGGACACCCCTCAAACTCCCTGCCTGCGGGGCTGGCCCCTCAGGGTTCCCCGTTGGGTAAATGTTCGTTAGCATTGGACCGGCCTCAGGAAGCATGTTATGGAGTGATAGACTCAGAGCAGGGCGAACAGGATATGGACGTAGTGCGATTACAGATACGGGTGCGCCCCGGCGCGCGTGAGACCCGGATCATCGGCTGGGAAGAGGGTGTGCTCCGGCTCAGCGTCCACGCGCCCGCGAGAGATGGTCAGGCTAATCGGGCGGTCACCGAGCTGGTGGCGCAGACGCTGGATGTGCCCAAGAGCGCCGTGACCCTCCACAGAGGAGCGCGCGGCCGCGATAAGGTGCTGCTTGTCGAGACTATGAGCGCAGAGGAGCTGCGCCGGCGGCTGGACGCGCTGCCCATTAGAGGAGCCGAATAAGGAACTCCCCCAGGAACTGCAGGAGAAAAATCGCCACCAGGGGCGTGATATCTATATTCGCAATGGTGGGCACGACGCGACGGATGGGGAGGAGAATGGGATCGGTGACCTGCATCAGCAGCGTCACCATAGTGTTGTCCCTGGAGACAGGGAACCAGGAGAGAATGGCCCTTATGAAGATGGCCCAAGTAAGCACTTGAATGACAAAGAAAATAAACTGTGCGATAAAATCCACTAGTCCTCCTGTTTATTACCCAGGGTTTGTGATTTGAGGTAAGCCGCCTCTACTGCCCGAATGAAGATGCTGCGGAGGGCGCCGTCCTCCATGACTTGGAGCGCTTCCGTGGTGGTGCCGCCAGGTGAAGTGACCTGGTTCCTCAGCACTGCCGGATGCGCTCCCGTTTCCTTGGCGTATAGGGATGATCCCACCAGTGTTTGCAGCGCCATACGCTCCGCCACCTCCCGGCTCAGGCCAATGTGCACTCCTGCATCGGTAAGGGCTTCCAGCACCAGAAAGACGTACGCGGGCCCGCTGCCGCTCACGGCGGTGGCCATGTCTAGGTAGTGCTCATCTGCAGCGTAGATCTCGTCTCCCAGCACATACAACACCTCCAACGCCGCAGTCTTCTGCGCATCGGTCACGGCGGAGGTGGCCGTCCACATGCTCATACCCAAGCCAATCTGTGCCGGTGTGTTGGGCATCACCCGCACCACGGCTTCGTGATCCAGGCCCTTGGTAAGGGAGCGTAGGGTGGCGCCCGCGATGATGGAGAGCACCAGCTGGTCCGGAACCAGGACACCGCTGAGGTCTGAGAAGACCTGCTTCAGGGTCTGGGGTTTCACCGCGAGCAGTATGGTCTCTGCTTCTTCCACCGCTTCACGGTTGGTAGCGCTGCACGTAATGGCGTAGTCGGAGGCAAGTTGATCTCGGCGGGCCGCGACGGGTTCCGCAACCATCACATTGGCTGCTGCGACCACGCCTTGCGCCAGCAGACGCGCCAGGATAGCCTCACCCATGACGCCGCCTCCGATGATAGTGAAGGAGTTGAGCATACTAGTACGTCCTTGCTCCAAAGATTGCCCGTCCAATGCGCACCATAGTCGCCCCTTCCTGAATAGCAACCTCGTAGTCGCCGCTCATACCCATGGAAAGTTCCCGCAGGCCATGCTCGTCCCGGAGCCCTCGCAAGCGGCGGAAGACCGGGCGAACCAACTCCGGATCGCTGGTCTCCGGCGCCACGGTCATCATACCCTCTACCGAAAGCTCCGGCACTGCTCGGATGGTCTGGAGCGCCGCGGGCAGATCCTCTGGGCGGAAGCCGTGTTTGCTGGGTTCGCCGGAGACGTTGACCTCCAGCAGAAGGCGCAGGGTGCGGCCGCCGGCGCGGCGGGCCAGGGCCTCGGCGAGGTGCACGGAATTGATGCTCTCGAGCACATCAAAGAGGTCGAGGGCTGCCTTGACCTTGTTGGTCTGAAGGTGACCGATGAGATGCCAGGTGGGCTTAGGAGTGAGATAAGCGAGTGCGGGCAGTTTCTCCGCGGCTTCCTGCACCCAGTTCTCGCCGAAGTGGCGCACGCCGGCCCCATGCGCGGCCTCCACCAGCTCTTTAGAAAAGGTCTTGCTCACTGCCGCCAGCGTCACTTCCGAGGGATCTCGTCCTGCGGCGCTGGCGGCTGCGGCAATGCGGCCCATCACCTCCCCAACGTTGGCGTTGACCTCCGCGAGGCGCGCCGGGGAGAGCGCTGTAGCGGTGGTCATGCTAGCAGACTCCGCACAGCTTGCAGCCGGAGGGCGGGCAAGGGCGGGAGACGTTGAGTTTCCCCGCTCGGGCCAGCTCCATGCTGAAGAACTTGTTGGGCATGCCCGAGTCCAGCATGGACCAGGGCAGCGGTTCCCCTACGGTGAGGGGATGGTCGATATAGGCGTTCACGTCGACCTGCGCGGCCGCTGCGGCCCGTTTCCATGCGCCCAGGCTGGTCTGCTCCATCAGCTCTATCACCTCGCCCACGCGGCGGTCGCCCCGGGAGAGGATGCCCTCTATCCAGTACCACTCGGGGCTGTCCGCCCGCACCTTGATGCCTTTGGGCTTCAGGGTGGAGCGCAGCAGGTTGAGACGGCTGGTGATAAGCGCCGGCGTGGTCATGGGCGCCCACTGTAGCGGTGTCACCGGCTTAGGCACAAAAGGGCTTACGTTCAGCGTCATCTGGGTGCCGGGATTCTGGCGGTCCAGGCGAACTTTGCAGGCCTGGGCTAGGTCCGCCATCGCGACAATGTCCTCTTCGGTCTCTGTGGGCAAGCCCACCATAAAGTACATCTTCACCTGCCGCACGCCGTAGTGGCCTATAAGGTCGGCGGCGCGGAAGCAGTCCTCCTCCGTCACCCCCTTGTTGATATAGCGGCGCATGCGCTCGCTGCCGGCCTCCGGCGCGATGGTCACCGTCTTGGTGCCGCTCTCCACCAGCGCCTGCACTACCACCGGCGAGAGGTTGTCCGTCCGCAGTGAGCTAAAGGAGAGCCTGGCGCCCATAGCCCGCAGGGCCAGCACCAGATCCTCCAGCTCCGGATGGTCGGAGACGATTGGCCCAACCAGCCCGATGCGTTCCCGATGCCGCAGCGCCTCCTTGGCGTCTTCCAGCAGCAGGTCCATGGAGCGGAAGCGCGGCGGGCGAGACAGGTAGCCCACCAGGCAGAAGCGGCATCCCCGGCCGCAACCGCGGGCGATCTCCATTAAAGAGAGGTCGCCTAGCTCCGTGTCCGGCGTGTAGAGGCGGCTCATGGTGGCGTAGTTGTTCATGTTCCATTCAAGCTGGCGGGTAATGCCCGGGAACTCCTCGCCTCCTTCTATGAGGGGACGGTGCACTAGGGGCACGTAGACGCCCGGCACGCGGGAGAGCTCCTCCAACTGATCGTAGTGGCTGGCGCCCGAACCGGCTATCTCCGCGAGGGCGCAGAGCACCGGCTCGCCCTCGCCCACCACAAAGGCGTCGAAGAAGAGGGACAGGGGTTCAGGGTTGGCCGTCGCACAGGGCCCGCCGCAGATCAGGAGCGGATGCCTATCGTCCCGGTCCTCGGCGCGCACCGGAATGCCGGCGGCTCGCAGGAAGTGTGGGATGTTGAAGAAGTCCAGCTCGTAGGAGATGGAGAAGGCCACCATGCTGAAATCCCGCATAGGCCGCTGAGACTCTATGCTCAAGGGCGCAAGGGGCGCTTCGTCCTTCGGCAGTTCCCAAAAAACGCGCTCACAAACGACCTCATCCAGGGAGTTCCACTTATCGTAAATGGTCTGAAAGCCCAGGTTGGACATGCCAAGATAGTAGTTGTTGGGGTAGGCCAAGGCTATGGCGGTCTTGCCACCCCAATCCTTGAGAACCGTGCCCTGCTCTTTAGCCAGCTGGCCGCGTAGTTGGCTTATCTGATTCCAGGCCATTGCGTGCTCGTAGTGTTAATTATGTTCATGTCTCCATCATAGGTTTCACCCATTATAGGTGAGTGAAGGCTATTCGTCACAAAAAGCTGCAACTTGGTAGCGGGGCAATTTCCTGCAAGCTGCTTAGGGCTTGTAGCGGTTCCGTTGAATCCAGGAGTGCCCGGCGCTTCAACAAGCTCAGACGAGCAGATTCTTGCCGGCTCGGCTTCAAACCAATCCACGGTCTACAGCCTTTAAGGTACTAATTCTAGAGAAGCTCTATCCTGCGACTTATCTTGAGGAACAGCAGCAGATTGTTCTCAATCGCTGGAGCGGGGGGTAAACCCTGTAGGGGCGGGTTTCAAACCCGCCCCTACGAACACGAAGGGGCTTCCGGAAGCCTTAAGTCTCGTTTGCCTGTCCATTAAAGGAGGACAAGGATGAATAGGTTGTCTCCAACCCTTGAGCAGAAGGTCAGAGAGCTGTGGAATATCTCATAACAAAGGGTGATTCTTAGAGTAGAATGAGAGCCTATTCTTAGCAGGTGTGAGGAGCCATGGAAGTAGAACGCTGTTTGGCTGTTTTGGCCGGAGTGCCCTCGAAAGTGAATGCGCTCGTTGCCGGGTTGAGTGAAGAGCAGCTCCGGTGGCATCCCGAGGATGGCGAGTGGTCAGTGAAAGAGGTGCTCTGCCACCTGCGAGACTCCGCCAATCTCTACAACGTGCGCATGCAGCGCATTGCCACGCGTGATGAGCCTTACCTGCCGGCCTGGAACCAGGAAGAGCACGCAAAAGGCTATCTTGCTGAGGATACGGCGCTGGTACTGCCGGCCCTCATCGAGAACAGGCTGGAGATAATCAGCTTCCTGCGGGACCTTGCACCCGCTAGCTGGGACCGGCGCGGCACCCACGAGGAGACGGGCATCATCAGTCTGCGAGCGATGCTTGATCGGGAAACCCTTCACGAAACCGATCACATCAGCCAACTCCGACGCCTGCGCGCCGGCGCCCTGGAACACGCACGGTAAGAATCCCTTTTGTGTTAGGGCAAACAATGCTGGCCCTCAGCTATGGTCCACCGTTGCCGGCGATGCCCGGCAGCATGCCGTCAACTCCCCGCTAACGCCAGCCCCTTCTCACGGGGTGCGGGCGCAAAAACCCTTGCGCCTGAGCGCGGCGTTTACTCCGACCAGGTACGGCCCAGAGCTAGCTGCTGGCTCATAGCCTCGTAGGTGTAGGGGGAAAGATAGACGTTCTCCGCGCAGCCCTTGCAGAGGTGCGGGCCCAGTGGCCTCTCCATCTCCATAGCGGTCCGGGCCTCGTGGATGCGAGGCAAGTGCACTTTCCAGTAGCTCTGGCATGAGGGACATTGCACTGAGATGTCCGTGTCCATCATGCTGAAGTCGGCGCGGAGGAGACACAGCAACTCGCCTAGAGCGGGCTCTGGATGCTGCGGCTGAAAGAGGACGGGCCGGTTCAGCGGCATGAACCCTGGCGCTTGCACTGCGTTCACCTCCACCACCGGCACCACCGGCTTTCCCAACGCGAGCGCTGCGCCCAGCTCCTGGTGCACCCACGCCGAGCTCGCGCCACCATCCGTCAGGAAGGAAACGATCTCCGAGCTGTCGCGCATAGCACCAATGACCGCATTGTTCACGGAGGTGCCGGGATGTGGGTAGTGTTCATACATATAGGCCCGTAGACCTAGCCGCTCCAGCACGTGCCAGAGCCGCTCCACTACCAGGAAGTCTTCATGGGCGTGGGAAAGGTAGACGTGGAAAGGATACTCCGCTGGCTGCGGCGTTGGAGATGGGCGGAAGGAGAATCTTCTAAAGGTCATCTAGCTTGATAACGATTCGCCGCCAGACCAGGCGGCCTAGGGTCTCTTGAAATGCTTTCTC
The DNA here is from genome assembly GCA_965220215.1 of Dehalococcoidia bacterium. Lineage (GTDB taxonomy): Bacteria > Chloroflexota > Dehalococcoidia > SHYD01 > SHYD01 > CBDDEI01. The sequence continues at coordinate 784,448 of OZ244809.1, read as the reverse complement.
ATCTAGTTGTTAGAGCGGTACCCAGTCGATCCGGTTGAGGTTCAGGTCGCCGTCCAGGCGAACTTTTGCAATCCATGCCACTGTCTCTAGCTCTGTTGCCCGCTGGCGCAGCTGGATTGACTCGCTGCTGCCGGGCAGGTCCGGTGCGTCGGGCGCGATGGCGGAGGTCACCCGCACCAGCAGTAGGGCAGTCCCCTTGCGTGCCTCGATGTAGGAGAGGGCGGTGTCCCGGTTGTCCCAGGCGATCTGCCAGTCGTCGCGGCGCAGACATTGCGCTACGGCGGCTTCTGCCGCCCGAGTAACGTCACTTCTTTGCAGGCCCCTGTGTATGACCATGGCACCCTCTCCCCTTAGTCCCCTCTCCCTACGAGGGAGAGGGGAAGGAAACTGGATATGAGGGGACACCCCTCAAACTCCCTGCCTGCGGGGCCAGCCCCTCAGGACTCCCCGTTGCAGGCCCCTGTGTATGACCATGACACCCTCTCCCCTTAGTCCCCTCTCTCTCCTAGGGAGAGGGGGAAGAAAACTGGATATGAGGGGACACTCCTCAAACTCCCTGCCTGCGGGGCAGGCCCCTCAGGACTCCCCGTTGCAGGCCCCTACGAATGACCATGGCACCCTTTCCCCTTAGTCCCCTCTCTCTCCTAGGGAGAGGGGGAAGAAAACTGGATAAGAGGGGACACCCCTCAAACTCCCTGCCTGCGGGGCCAGCCCCTCAGGACTCCCCGCTGGGCAGATGTTAGCTAGCACTGGCTCCAGCCGCAGGACTGGCAGGTCATGCAGCCTTCCGACATGTAGACGGCGGCCTGACCACAGTCCGAGCAGATGGCCCCAATAGAGCGTCCTTCCGCATACTCCGCGGACATCTTGGCCATAGGCAGCTCTTGAGCCGAGCCGGCGGTCTCCGGGAGCGCATAGGTCTCCTGATGCAGGGCCACCTCTAGCTCGGTGATGTTCTCGCCTAAGTAGCGGCGTAGGGCCTTGGCGATGGCGTCGGGAATGGAGCGGACCCGAGCGCTGCCGAAACCGCTGGTAGCGTAGCCGCCAATGCCTTCAAACTGCTCGATGAGCAGCAGCAGGCGCTCCCGTCGCGGGATGGGGGAGGCCACCCGCAGAAGCTGGGAGATGGAGCGGCAGGCGGCCTCCGTCATGGCCTGGATGTCCGACCCCGCCTTGCCAACGGTGGCAAAGACCTCAAAGGGATCGCCTGGCTCCCATTCGCTGACGGTCACGTAGAGGTTGCCGAAGGGGGTGATCTGTTTGATGGTCTTGGAGTTGAGCACATCCGGGCGAGCGGCCACCGCCTGACGCCAGCGGCCTTCGTCCATGGCCGGCGTAGCTGCTGCGGCCGCGGCCTGCGCCGTTACGGAGGAGTTATCGCCGGCGGTGAGCACCTGGCCGGTGCGGCTGCTGTCACGGTAAATGGTGATGCCCTTGCAGCCCTCTCGGTAGGCCAGCATGTAAGCGTCCCACACGTCCTGCACGGAGGCCTGGGCCGGGAAGTTGATGGTCTTGCTGACCGCGTTATCCGTATAGCGCTGGAAAGCGGCCTGCATACGCACGTGGGCCAGCGGCTCCACATCGTGGGCCGTGGTGAAGACCCGTTGCACGTCCTCCGGTACGCCGGGCACGTCGTGACAACTGCCGTGGGCCGCGATGACGTCCAGCAGGTCCTCGGAGAAGAAGCCGCGCTCCCGCGCCACCGTCTCAAAGTAGGGGTTCACGAAGCGGTCCTTGATGGCGCCCTCCAGGCCGTGGTGCATGAAGCACAGGGCAAAGATGGGTTCCACACCGCTGGATGCGCCTGCGATGAGGGAGATGGTGCCGGTGGGGGCAATAGTGGTACGGGTGGAGTTGCGATAGCGGGGGCCGCCGGGATAGTCGTAGAGGCTGCCCTCCCAGGTGGGGAAGACGCCACGTTCGATGGCCAGTTCCTGGGAGGTCTCGTTCGACCTCTCGTTGATGAACTCCATCACCCGCTCGCCCAGGCGGAGGGCCTCCGGGGAGTTGTAGCCCAGGCCAAGCTGCACCAGCATGTCGGCCCAGCCCATAACGCCCAGGCCGATCTTGCGGGTACCCTTGGTCATCAACTCTATCTCAGGGACGATGTACAGGTTCATGTCGATGACGTTGTCCAGGAAGCGAGTAGCCAGCTTGATAACTGTGCCCATACGCTCCCAGTCTACTCGGGCCATGGGGTCCTGGCCCCAGCCGTCCGTGACCCTGCCGCTGGCGGTGGGGATGACGAACTTAGCCAGGTTCAGGGAACCCAGGTTGCAGGACTCATAGGGCATCAGGGGCTGCTCGCCGCAGGGGTTGGTGCTCTCAACGGGTCCGATGTTGTGGCTGGGATGGTCGCGGTTGATGCGATCGATAAAGACGATGCCGGGGTCGCCGTTAGTCCAAGCGTTCTCCGTCATGGCCTTGAACACTTCGCGAGCCTGACGACGACCGCAAGGCTCACCCGAGCGGGGGTTGATGAGGTCGTACTCAGTGTCGTCGAGCACTGCCTGCATGAAGTCCTCGGTGACGGTGATGGAGATATTGAAATTGGTGATAGAGACCATGTCTGCCTTGCAGGTGATGAACTCCATGATGTCCGGGTGGGTAACAGGCAGAATGCCCATGTTGGCGCCCCGGCGCATACCGCCCTGCTTGATGGCCTCTGTGGCGGCGTCGAAGACGCGCATAAAGGAGACCGGGCCGCTGGCTACCTGTCCCGTGGACGAGACGATGTCATCGGCAGGGCGCAGCCGTCCGAAGCTGAAGCCAGTGCCGCCGCCCGTCTTATGGATGAGCGCCGTGTGCTTCACCGACTCGAAGATCTTGTCCAGGGAGTCCTCCACCGGCAGCACAAAGCAGGCGGAGAGCTGCTGCAGCTCCCGTCCGGCGTTGGCCAAGGCAGGGGAGTTGGGAAGGAAGTCCAGCGTAGCCATGGCCTGATAGAACTCTTCCGCCCAGGCAGCCCTGTTGGCGGTGGGGTTGTAGAGCACCTCTGCCTCTGCCAGATTCTCCGCCACGCGCCGGAACATCATGTCGGGGTGCTCAATGAGCTTGCCTTGCATGTCCTTCTTCATGTAGCGCTTTTCCAGGACGGTAGTAGCTTGGGGAGTGAGCTTGGGTAGACCCTCCACTCGGGTGGGCGCTATGTAGACAGCTGGGGGCGGCTGAGGCGGGCCAAAGGAGCGGCCCGCTTGCTTAGCGGCCACCTCTCGTTCCAGGCGAGTCACCGCCTTTGGGTTCGTAATGTTGATAGCGGCGGCTGTCTCTGTTACGGACCACGGTTTCTTGGGGCGCGACGGTTCGGTTACCTGCGGGGTAGTCGTCGCGGCGGCCTCATCTCCGGTCGCTTTGCGGTTTCTTGCGCTCTGCCTCGTTGCCATAGCTCTACCTTTAACTTTAAATTTTTTCTTATAAATGGTGTGCTTTTCGTATACAAGCAGTGGGCGGCTAAGGGTTATTCCAGTTCTAGTTCCAGCACGGCCCGGTGTGAGAGGGCAAAGCGCTGGCCGCCGTTGCCTTGAGTGCGGGTCAGATAACCTTCGTTGGCCCAGAAATCTGCCCAGCCCAGAGTCGTCTGGTTGCTCATGAGCAGCCGTTGAAGATCGTCAGCGTTCTTCCCACCGGCCTTGTAGATCGCGGTGAAGATAGCCCGGCTAGGCACCAGAGGCTCTTCCCAAGGAGTGGCGTCTAGCTGCTCTCCTTCCGGCGCTTGGCCGGCGGCCTGCTCATCTTGTTCGGCCTGGGTCTGAGGCTCCTGGGAGGCTTCCTGCGGCCGGGGCTCTTCCGGGCGCTCGGGATCGTTAGCTGCGTTGGGCATTCTCCACCTTCCTTCCTGAGGGTTAGCTTCGTGGTCGTCCACGGCGCCGGCCGGCCGGCAGCGGCTCTCTAGGCAGCAGCGGGAGCTGGCTGCTGGGAGTAACGCCCGTATCCCGGCCGGTGGCCAGGCGTTCTACTTCGTCGCGCATCGTTTCTATGTCGGTGAACTCCCGGTACACGCTGGCGAACCGCACGTATGCAATATGGTCCAGGGCGCGGAGCTTCTCCATGACCATCTCGCCCACCAGTGAGCTGGGAACCTCTGCGCGGCCCAGGGTCCGTAGCTCCGTCTCCACTTCGTTCACTAAGCGTTCCACGGTGCCAGTAGGCAGCGGGCGTTTGGCGCAGGCCGCGCGGATTCCTGAGAAAAGCTTTTGCCGGTCGAACTCTTCCCGGCGGCTGTCCTTCTTGATAATCTGCAGAGTTTGGGCTTCAATGCGCTCATAGGTCGTGAACCTGGACTTGCAGCTGAGACATTCGCGCCGTCTACGTATGCCCGCACCGACGTTCCGGGAGTCGATGACCTTTGAATCTTCCCATTGGCAGTAGGGGCATTGCATCCCGCCAGGTTCCTTGTAGCCTCATTAGTAGAAACACACGTCTGCATTAACCACTCTATTGTAGCAACGTTACACTAAATAGAGTGAATGTTGGCAGAGTAGTACTGTATCTAGGGGCTTGTCAAGCGGTTTTATGGTAATTGTTACAATTTGCTAAAGATGGCATGGACTTAGCCCATAGCGAGGTCTAACGCAGGAGGCCTTTGGGCCGGTGGTTTGGGTTTGAACGCCATGAACATGAAGCTGGCCGCAGCCACGAAGACGAAGATGAGCACACGGAACATAGAGATGTAGCTGCCGGTGAGGTCAAAGGCCAGGGCGGTGGCCAGCGGGCCGGCGGAGCTGAAGAAGGTGTGGATAAAGTTGGTGAAGCCGTGGATGGTCCCGTAGCTCCTGCGCCCAAAGTACTGCGCAAACAGGATACTGATGATGTTGTTCTGTCCCCGGGCGCAGGTCCCAAACACCGCTACAAAGAGAAACGCCTTGGGCATGCTGTCCACCTGAGTAAGGTACCAGAGGCAGCCGGCAGCTAAGGCGAAGGATGCGGAACTGACGAGTCGCTCGTCAAACCGCTCGATGAGAAAGCCCCAGAGGAGGCTGGCGATAGCGGAGGAGAAGGTGTATACCGCCAGGATGCCCGCTGCCGTCTCAGGGGGCAGGCCGCGGTCGGCGAAATAAGCAATCTGGTTCACGCTGACTCCCGTGATAGCAAAGGAGGCCAGGCCGGAGCCTAATATCAGCAGCCAGAGCGCGCGGGTGCGCATGGCCTCTGAGAGCGTCCAGGGATACTCGTTAGTGTAGTTTCTCCTCCTGCGGCCGGGTTGTTCCGTGCCTGCTGTCTCCGGCGACTCCGGCGGCTCGTTGTCCGGCCAGAGGCCCGTTTCCTCCGGTGTCTTCCGCAGCAGGAACGCTGCGGGGACCACCATGAAGAGCAGGATCAGCGTGCCGTAGATGAACATAACGCCGCGCCAGCCGATGTCGTCCAGTAGGAACTGGGCCATGATACCCATAGCGGTGGCGCCCAGGGCGCCGGCCATGCTTACCATGCCCAGGGCGCGGGGCCGCCGTCTCCCGAACCAGCTCACCACGACGGTCTGTCCTGCAACGCCGCCCACGGTGGAGGTGGAGACGCTGCGGTTGATAGTGTAGCCAACCAGGAAGACCGGGTAGATCGCGGCAAGTCCAACCACGTAATAGAGGGCGCCGGAGATGAACGCGCCCAGCGGCACCAGTATCCGCGCGCCAATAACATCTGCCATCCGTCCAGCAATGGGGGAGGTGAGCCCGGCGGCCAGAGAGCCGATGCTAATCGCGCTCACAATCATGGTGCGGGACCAGCCGGTTTCGTCGCTCATGGGTTTGAGCAGCACGCTCATTACCACGTTGGAGGTGCCGCTGCTTAGGAACGAACCCGCCACACTGCACGCCACAATGACCCAGCCGTAGAAGAAGGGCGTAGGGAATGGCGGACGGCCCGTGGGAGAGGGCGTCTTAGTCGGTGTAACTGAAGCGTTCTGAGACAATCTGTAAGCCGCTCTTTCCAATGGGGAGTCGCCTACGGCGACATAGTGAGCCTGCCGCGTGCGGGCTTTGCTAGGCTCAAGGTGAGCGGAGGGGTGCGCTCGTAGAATCGTGGCGATTGGCGAAAAAGCGCCCTTCCTGCTCACAAGAAGGGCGCCTGCAGCTAACTAGCGGTCTATCCTACCGACCGCGCTCGACGGAGGAAGGGTGGGATATCAAGGTCGCTCATCTCTTCCGGTGTGCGTGGCGCAAGCCGGGTGACCACGTTGTTATCTTTCACCAGCCGTGCGCCCAGCGCTGCGCCCTGGAAGCCGGTGGCGATGAGGGTGATCTTCAGCTTGCCGTCCATCCGTGGATCGATGACAGTGCCGAAAATGATGTTGGCATCGGGGTCCACCGCTTTGGCGATGATCTCCGCAGCCTCGTTGACTTCGTGGAGGGCCAGGCTCTCGTCGCCAGTGATGTTAAAGAGGACGCCCGTAGCACCGTCTATGGAGATGTCCAGCAGCGGGCTGGTGATGGCGGCACGCGCGGCCTCTGCCGCCCGGTCTTCGGAGGCGCCGTAGCCAATGGCCATGAGCGCGTGACCGGCGTTGGCCATGACAGTCTTTACGTCAGCAAAGTCCAGGTTGATGTCGCCGGGCGTGGTGATGAGCTCAGAAATGCCCTGGATGCCTTGGCGCAGCACGTCATCCGCCATACGGAAGGCCTCCGCCAGAGGGAGCTTCTTGTCGGTGATGGCTAGCAGCCTATCGTTGGGGATGACGATAAGGGTGTCAACGTGCTCCTGCAGCCGTTGGATTCCCTCCTCAGCGACCATGCGGCGCTTGGTGCCCTCAAAGGTAAAGGGACGGGTCACCACCGCCACCGAGAGCGCGCCGACCTCTTTGGCCACCTCGGCCACAATGGGCGCTGCGCCAGTGCCGGTGCCGCCGCCCATGCCTGCCGTGATGAATATCATATCCGAGCCTTCCAGCATCTCGCCGAGGTCGTCGCGGCTCTCCCGAGCGGCCTTCTCGCCCTTGCCGGGGTCGCCGCCGGCGCCTAGGCCGCGGGTGAGGTTGTCGCCGATGCGGATGCTCTTGGGCGCTTCGGAGCGTTCCAGCGCCTGGGCATCGGTATTGACGGCGATGAACTCGACACCGATGAGCCGTTCCTGGATCATTCGGTTGATGGCATTGGAGCCGCCACCACCTACACCCAGTACTTTGAGAGTGGCCTGCAGGTTGCCGCTACCATGAGCGTCTCTTCTTGGTCGCATTGCTCCCCCTTTGTTCGTGTCGGTTCACCGTTGTAGAAATAGGTGGTCTCATCTTCTCGGGCCGAGCCAGGAGAAGAGATTCTGAAAGAAATCCCGGAGCGCAAAAGAGCGCCCATCTGTTTGGCTGCTGCCGTCCTCGTCGCCGTAACGTATGGCCCATAGCAGCAGGCCTATACTGGTGGCGTAGGCAGGGTCTTCCAGCGCATCGGAGAGACCGGTGATATTTTCTGGCTTGCCAACGCGCGCAGGCACGGCAAGAAATTCCTCCGTGAGGCTTACGATATTCGGTAGGTTGGACGATCCACCCGTGAAGGTGATCCCTGCCGGCAGCAGGCCATCGTAGCCGGATTGCCGCACCGACGCCTGGATCAGTGTGAGCAGGTCTTCAAACCGTGCTCGCAGGATGTCCGCCATCAGGCGTCTGGACACAGGCCGGGTATCCGAAGAGCCGAAAGCGGTCAGGTCCGCCATCTCGTCCACGGGGATAGCGGCTGGTTCCACGGAGCCGTAGGTTATCTTGGCTGCTTCCGCCGCGGCGTACGGTGTTCTCAGGCCAATGACGAGGTCCTGGGTGAACTGATATCCGCCGACGGGGATAACTGTAGTGTAGCCCACACTGCCCTGGGTGAACACTGCTAAATCGGTGGTTCCACCACCAATATCCACTAAAATTGTCCCGGTTTCCCGCTCGTCCTCTTGCAACACCGCCTCGCCGCTGGCAAGCGGTTCCAGCACGAGGTTGTCCACCTGCACGCCGGCCGTCTCCACGCACTTAGCCAGGTTCTGGATGGAGTTGATGGCGCCGGTGATGATATGGGCCTCCACATCTAGTCGGAAGCCGTGCAAGCCAATGGGATTGCGCACTCCTTCCTGCTCGTCCAGCGTGTAGCTGCGGGGTACCACGTGGATGATCTCGCGGTTGGTGGGCACACCCACTGAGGAGCGGGCGGCTTCCAGTACCCGGTTTACGTCCTCTTCCGAGACCAGGCGGTCATTGCGAGTGATGGTGACCATCCCCTTGTTGTTCATTGAGGAGACGTGGTTGCCGGTGATGCCCACGTGGGCGGAGAAGATACGGCTGCCGCTGCTGCGCTCCGCTCGCTGCACGGAGGCGCGGATGGCTTCCACCGCCTCTTCCATGTCTACCACCATGCCCTTGATGAGGCCGCGGGAGGGCACTATGCCCACGCCCGTGATCTCCAGCGAGTCGCCAGGGCCGGGGCGGCCGACTAGAGTGCACACTTTGGTAGTGCCGATGTCTATTGCCGCGTAGAGCGAATTTCTAGCCATGAAATCAGTTCTCTCTTAGGGCCGGAAGAAGGGACGGTCGCCAAAGCGGAGGTCCACGTGTCCCACCTTCAGGTCCTTGCTCTCTCCAGTCTCAATGACGCTCTTCCACACGGCCAGCTTCCAGTCCAGGTCCTCGGAAACGCCGAAGCGGGCCCTGTAGCCCTTCTGGGTTTCGACGGCAATACCGGCATAACTGAGGTACTCGAAGAATACGGCTTCATCGTGCATTTCCTGGGGGAGCCGCTCAGTGAGGGTAAGGGCCAAGCTAACGGCATCCGGATCCACCTTCTGGCCAGGCCAGAGGTCCGGGCCGGTCATGTCCTTGACAAGGGGGAGCGACCGGTCGAGCTGCGCCAGTACTTGCAGCACCGTACCGTCCCGGTCTACCCAGTAGCTCTGGCTGCCTACCTGCCACACTGCTGAAGGCGACCGCTCTTCCAGCACGATGGTCACGTGGCCGGGCAGCGAGCGGCGAAGCTCTGCGTCTCGTACCCAGGGCTCTTCCTGCAGCGTCGCCCGCAGGTCTTCTACCGGCAGGGACAGCAGGTTATCACCCACCAGAGAAAGCCGGGCGATGACATCTCTTTCCACGATGTGGTGCGCGCCGGTCACGGAGACCTGGGACACGGCAAACACCGGCAGATAGAAGAGGGCTGCTCCTGCTCCCACACCGATCATGAGCGCGCTCACCCGCAGCACCACGGAGAGAATGCGGGAACGCCACCGCGGCGCGGCTTCCGAGGCGAGCTGCGTCTGATCTGGCGGGGTGCCCGCGCTCCGCTCACTATCGTGGTGCGAAAAATCGATGTAGGTCATGGTTATTAGGCCGGCTGTGGCGCTTTGTGGGAGAAAGAGGTCTCTCGCTGCTCACGGTGCCGCTCTTGGGCAAGCTCAATGAGCCGGTCCAGGAGCGCAGGGTAGGGGAGCCCGGAGGCCTCCCACATGCGGGGGTACATACTTACCGGCGTAAAGCCGGGAATGGTATTGATCTCGTTGACAAAGAGAGCGTCATCCTTACGCCGCAGGAAGAAGTCCACCCTGGCCATGCCTGCGCCGTCTATCGCGCGGAAGGTGCGCACCGCCAGGGCCTGCACTGCGTCGGAAAGGTGCTTCGGCAGCTCGGCAGGAACAACCAGCTCAGTGTTATCGTCGTGGTACTTGGCCTCATAGTCGTAGAACTCCCGCTTGGGGATGATCTCACCCACCGTTGAAGCCAGAGCGTCGTCGTTGCCCAGGACCGCGCATTCCAGCTCCCGTCCGATAATGGCCTGCTCCACTAACGCCCGCCGGTCCAGCGCCAGGGCTTGCTCTACTGCAGCGTCTAGCTTCTCCGGGCCGCGGACCTTGACCACACCCACGCTGCTGCCGCCGTTGGCCGGCTTCACGAAGCATGGGTAGCCAATCTGGCCGGCAACTTGCTGCCGTAGCTCTGCGGAGTTCTTGTGCCAGTCCTGTCGTCCAATAGCGATATATGCCGCAATGGGCAGCTCCGCGTGCTGGAACAGACGCTTCATGTAGAGTTTGTCCATCCCTACGGCGCTGGCTAGCACGCCTGCGCCTACGTAGGGGATGCCTGCCAGCTCCAGAAGGCCTTGCACTGTGCCGTCCTCACCGTTGGTGCCGTGAAGGATGGGGAAGACTACGTCTACCGCGGGGAGTGCGAACTCGAGCTGCTTCGGCTGGCTGTGGGAAAGCTCTCGGAGGTCGCCGCGCAGCATCGCAGCCGAGGCCTCGATGTTCAGCCATTCGCCTTCTTTGCTGATGCCCAGGGGAATGATCTCATACTTCGCGGTGTTCAGGGCGTTGATGATAGAGCGGGCTGAAACCAGGGAGATATCATGCTCCACCGACTTACCGCCAAAGAGGACCGCTACTTGCAGCTTTGCCATGCTAGAATCCCTCGCCCACACGCTGGATCTCTGGCTCCAGCTCAATTTGGAAGGTTTCCCGCACCTTTTCCTGGGCGTAGAGCATCAGCTCACTGACCTCTGCGGCCCGTGCGCCGCCGCGGTTCACAATAAAATTAGCGTGCTTGGTGGAGATCTGTGCGCCGCCCACCCTGCGGCCCTTGAGGCCGGCTTGCTCCAGCAGCCAACCGGCGGGATGCTCCTGAGTGTTCTTGAAGATTGACCCGATGCTCCGCTGCGAAGGCTGCGTGGCGCGACGGTATGCGCTGTGCTCATCCATGCGTTCACGAACGCGCTGGGGTTCGTCGGCGTGGAGCGCAACTTCTGCGGCCAGCACTACCGGCTTGGGCGTGCAGCCGGTCCAGCGGCTCCGGAAGTTGCTGTTACGGTAGGAGAACTCGATCTCCTGAGGCTCCATGGCACGTTCGCCCTCCTGGTCCCACACCAGAACGGCGTTGAGTTGCCGGCTCATGTCGCTGCCGTGGGCGCCAGCGTTGTTCACCACTGCGCCGCCTATTGTGCCGGGGACGCCTATGGCCCACTCCAGGCCAGCAAGGCCGGCCTTGGCCGCGTTAGTGGCCAGACGCGGTAACGGCGTGCCGCTGTACACCCAGGCGCGCACTACTTCATCCGGCTCGGTGGCGCTGCTGGGCAGGGGAGCTGAGTTGGTCCAGGTCTCCACTACTAAGCCGGAGATACCGTCGTCGCCGACCAGGAGGTTGCTGCCGCCGCCCAGCACGAAGAGGGGAGTCTCCCACTGGTGGGCCAGGGCAGCCACCTGACGCAGGGTAACGCAGTCCGACGCGTGAAGATACGCCTCCGCCGGCCCGCCGATGCGGAAGGTGGTGTGCAGCGCCAGCGTCTCGTTACGACGGACGGGTGTCACACGCTCCAAGGCGGCTATGAGGGCCTCAGGCAAGGTCATTGGCCTTCTCTAGGCGCTCTACCAGGGCCTGTGCCACCTTATAGCTATCGCCCGCGCCCATTACCAGCACTACATCGCCGGGTTGGGCAGCGGCTTGCACCGCATCGGTAGCATCAGCCAATTCCTTGACATAATGCTTATCGCAGTGATCGATGCTATTGACCAAGTCCTGGCCGCTTATCTCCCAAGAGTTGTCCTCGCGGGCAGCGTAGATATCGGTGACCCACAGCACCGAGGCGTCTTGGAATGCATCGGTGTAGAGGGGTTGGAGGAGCTTGATACGGCTGTAGGTATGGGGCTGGAAGACGGTGAGGAGACGCCGGTCGGGGTAGCGCGTTCGGGCTGCCGCGAGAGTAGCGCGTACTTCGGACGGGTGGTGCGCGTAGTCGTCGATGATAGTAATCCCTCGAATAGTGCCCAACACTTGGAAGCGGCGCTTTACGCCGCTGAACGTGGCTAGGGCGTCCCGCGCTCTGGACGGGTCTACGCCGCTGGCGCTAGTGGCGGCCAGGGCCGCCAGGGCGTTGCTTACGTTATGCTGGCCGGGAATCTGGAGCGAGAAGCGGCCGCGAGAGCGGTTTCCTACACGGACAGTGAAATCGTGCCCGCCCGCGCTGTTGGGCTTGAGGTCAACAGCCCTCCAATGGGCCTGAGTGTGCAGTCCATAGCTAACCAACGATTGCGCGGGGATCTGCCTCGTCAATCTAGCCCCACCCTCCTGTTGGTCTTTGGTGTTTAGCTTAGCCCCTGCCTCGCCAGCCTGGCTTGATTGTAGTCCTGCCGCCGCGGGATCGTCAAGGCAAAAAACCACGTATCCAGAAGGAATAACGCCTCGTAAAAAGCTCCTAAAAGCCTCCACTACGCTGGCAAAATCCTTAAAAAAATCTAAGTGCTCAGCCTCGATGTTAGTGATCACCGCGACTTCTGGGTGCAAGGATAAAAACGCCGCGTCGTACTCATCGGCCTCGGCTACAAAGAAGTCACCAGCGCCCCGACGTACGTTCCCGCCTAGCTCCGGCACCTCGCCGCCCACAACCACTGTGGGGTCGAGGCCGGCCTGCGTCAGGATCCAGCCAATGAGCGCAGTGGTCGTGGTCTTGCCGTGAGAGCCCGCAATCGCAATACCGCGCTTGCCTTCCATCAGCTTGCCCAGGAGTTCGCCGCGCTTGAGGATGGGGATAGCGCGCTGCATTGCTTCCTGCAGTTCAGGGTTGCTGCTGTGCGCCGCCGGAGTTGCGACAACCAGCTCGGCCTCGCTCAGGTTACTCGGGTCGTGGCCCTGATAAACTGTCGCTCCCATCGCGGCAAGCTCGGCGGTGAGATTATTGCTCTGGAGGTCGGAGCCCGACACCTGACGGCCCTCCTCCAGCAGCAGGCGTGCCAGTCCGCTCATCCCAATGCCGCCAATGCCAACAAAGTGGATGCGGTGAGGAAGGGCGGCCGCCATTAGTCCACCCCCGCGTGCTGCGTGGCTTTTGCATCGGAAGGAGCCGCTAGCGCTACCAGTAGATCTGCGATCGTCTTGGTGGCCTCCGGGCGGGCAAGCGCCTTGGCACGCTGCGCCATCTGGGCCAGACGGGACGGGTCTTGGAGCAGCGCTTGGATGGTGGGCACCAGTTCGTGCATAGTGGCTTCTTCTAACACCACCGCGGCCGACTCGTCCGCTAGATATTGCGCGTTCCGCCGCTGGTGCCCTCCCGCATACGGGTAGGGCACCAGAACGGCGGGGAGTTCTGCTAGGGGGAGCTCCCCTAGGGTAGAAGCGCCGGAGCGAGACACCGCCAAGTCGGCGGCGATCATAGCTGCTGGCATTTCATCAAATAAGTATGGGTACAGCCGGTAGCGTGGCTGCAGGTCGCTAGGTAGGTCGTTACGGCGCGCTTCCAGTTCAGGAAAGTCTGGGGTGCCGCAGATGTGCACCATCTGGCAGCGTTGCAAGAGCTGGGGTGCGCCTTCAGCCAGCGCCAGGTTAAGGGTGTGTGCGCCCTGGCTGCCGCCCCAGGCAAGTAGGACGGGGAGGTCCGATGCCAGGTTGAGCCGCGTCCGCCCCGCTGCTTTATCCAACGCCGCGAATTCAGAGCGCACCGGATAGCCGGTAACCACGGTCTTGCGCTGTGGTAAGGCTGCGGTCGCTGGGGGCGCGGTCACCGCGACTTTGCTGGCAAACTTGGCGAGGAGTTTGACGGCCAGACCGGGTTCCAAGTCCGGCACGTAGAGGAGCAGCGGTATGCGCTTGAGCCACGCGGCTACCCCTACCGGCACGCTCACGTACCCGCCGGTTGCCAGCACGGCGTGAGCGTCAAAGCGCCGCAACGCGCCCATAGCCTTGATAGTGCCGCTGGAGATCCGCAGACCGCTTTGAAGGACGCCCAGGGGACTGCGGCCCAGTACCGGCGCAGACCGGATAGGCGCAAAGGCAAACCCCGCCTTTGCCGATAGCGTCTCCTCCATCCCGCCTTGGAGCCCCAAATAGAGAATGTTCTGCGGCGGCAGGTTTAGCGGCGGCTGCTGGAGCGCGGCGGCCACGGCCAACGCAGGGTATACGTGGCCGCCCGTGCCGCCGCCCGTTACGGCAATACGCATTATCGTTTCACTCCAGCGGCGGGCGCAGAGCCCACGGATACCGGTTGCTCCACTGGCTGGTCGCTCATTTGGCGAGACACGTTCAGTAAGATGCCTACTGCAGCCATAGCGGCGGCAAGGGAGGAACCGCCATAGCTGAGGAAGGGTAGCGGGATGCCGGTCATGGGTAGTGAGCGGGTGATGCCCGCGATGTTGATGAGCGCCTGGTAACCGAACCAACAGAGGATGCCGCAGACTAGGAGCGCGCCTTGGGCATCCGGCGCACGTTGGGCAATTCTGATGCCCCTATAGAGCAACGCGGCAAAGAGGAGGAGCACTGCCAGACAACCCATAAAGCCCATCTCCTCACCAATGATGGCAAAGACGCCGTCCGTATGCGCGCCGGGAATGTAGAAGAACTTCTGGCGGCTTTCTCCCAAACCCAGGCCAAAGATGCCGCCGCTGCCCAGGGCTATCAGTAGCTGAATGATGTGGAACCCTACGCCGGAGGGGTCTTGCCAGGGATCAAGGAAGGACTGCCAGCGGGCCATACGGTAGCTGGCTCCCAGCGCCAGCGCCAAGACCGTCGCCGTCCCGCCTACAGTGAGGGTCGCCATGAGCTTAAGGTCGGCGCCCGCAAGAAAGAACATGGTGGTCGCTACCAGAAGTAGTACGAGGGTAGTGCCGAGATCGGGCTGACGCAAAATGAGGACGCTCAGGATACCCATAAAGGCGACAAAGGGGATTAGTCCCAGGGCGAAGGAACGCACGCGCTCCTCCGGTCCGGCAAGCCAGGCCGCTAGGGCAATGATGGCCGCCAGCTTCACGAACTCGCTGGGTTGAATAGGCGGCAATGGACCAAGACGGAGCCAGCGGGTTGCGCCGTTAGCCTCCACATTGAAGTCGGGAATGAGCACTAGGGTCAGCAGCACCAGCGCTAACGCGATCAGAGCCGGGCTGAGGGTAATCCAGAGGTGGTAGTCCACCCGCATGCACAGGAGTAACAACAGACTCCCGACGACCGCCCACAGGCCCTGCCGCATCAGATAGTAGAAGACGTGGTTGTGCTCGGAAAGGGAGAGGGCGAAGGTGGCACTGAAAACCACCTGTAGTCCAATGAGGATGAGCGCGCCGACCAGCACCATGAGAAAGGCGTCTGGCGGCCCCAGCCGCTGCCGTCGCTCTTCACGGGGCGAGGTCATAAGGAGCCTTCATCGGCAGGCGTGGCCGAGGTGTGGGCAAACTGTGTGACAAGTTCGGCAAAGTGTCGGCCGCGCACCTCAAAGTTAGGATATTGGTCAAAGCTGGTGCAGGCGGGGGACAGCAGCACCACGTCACCTGATTCAGCAAGCGCTCGGGCCTTTGCCACCGCCTCGGGAAGTTGCGGCGCATACACAAGGGGGGCGCGTCCTTGCCAGCGGGTCGCGAGGGCAGCTTGGAGCATCGGCCCGGCCTCGCCAAAGAGCACCACAGCGGCGCAACGGCGGCAGACCTCGTCCACCCACTCTCCCAACGGAAGCGCTTTATCCTTGCCGCCCGCCAGCAGCACGATAGGCCTGGCGAAGGACTGGAGTCCCGCAATAGTACGCACCGGCGTGGTGGCAATGCTGTCGTTGTAATAGTTCACACCCGCTGCTTGTCCCACCCACTCTAGGCGGTGGGCGAGGCCCCGGAAGTTGGCCACACCCTGCGCCATCGCAGCGATGGGCAGCTCTGCAGCCGCTCCCGCAGCGCAGGCCGCGAGCGCGTTGGCTACGTTGTGAGCGCCCAGCGGCTTGATGCGGTCAATAGGGACAACAGCTTGTTCAGTCCCCCCGTAGCGAAGCCAGATCTGACCGTTACGCAGGTAAGTGGCGTCCCCGGAGGGAATTTCGCCGTCGGAGAAGAAGATGATGCGAGCTTGCGCCTTGCCAGCCATAGCCCGGGTCACCGGATCTTCCCAGTTCAGCACCAGCACGTCCTCTGGGCCTTGAAACTGAAAGAGACGCTCCTTTAGCGCGATGTACTGATCCAGAGAGGGATAGCGGTCGGCATGGCTGGGAGAGATGTTGGTGACCACGGCTATGCGGGGACTGCGGTCGGTAAGCTCCAGCTGGGTGTGGCTCACTTCCAGGACCACCCATTGACCCGGTGTTAGCTGGTCCAGGCTGTCCAGGAGCACCAGACCTATGTTGCCGCCCACCATGACCGGCCCGCCAGCCGCCTGGAACAGCTCGCCGGTAAGGGCAGTGGTCGTGCTCTTGCCGGCGCTTCCCGTAATCCCCAAGATGGGCGCAGGGCAGTGATCCATAAAGAGCTTTGTGGAGGAGCTGAAGGGGATGCCGCGCTCCCGTGCCGTTACTAGCGTGGGGATATCCAAGGGCACGCCTTGGCTTATAAAGAGAACGTCCGCGTCCAAGCAGGCTTCGGCATAGTTGCCGCCCAGGGAGAGGCGAACCGGCGCGCCGGCAATGTGGGCCAGGTTTTCCTGAAGCGCCTCGGCGGGTTTGGCATCGCTTACGGTGACCTGTGCGCCCTGAGCGGCCAAGTAGCGCACTAAGGCAACGCCCTCGATGCCCAGGCCGACCACAGTGGCGCGTTTTCCGGCTAGCGTCGTCATGTCCATACTTGCTACGCCAGGGCCAGCGCCACGCCTATCATCGCCGCCACCATACCCGCCAGCCAGAAGCGCATGGTAATCTGCGGCTCCGACCAGCCCAGCAGCTCAAAGTGGTGGTGCAGCGGGCTCATGCGAAATAGCCGTTTGCCACCCGTTAGCTTGAAATACACTACCTGGAGGATCACGGAGAGGGTCTCTGCAACGAACACCGCGCCGATCAGAGGCAAGAGCAGCCAGTGGCCTGTCATCATGGCTACCACGGCCAGGCATGCACCCAGCGCCAGGGAGCCGGTGTCGCCCATGAAGATGCGCGCCGGATGTGCGTTGAACCAGAGGAAGCCCAGAGTAGCTCCAACTATCGTGAAGCAGAAGGTGGCAAGGAAGGATTGCTCCTGTAAGAAGGCTATGATGCCGTACGCGGCAAAGGCCATGGCTGCGGTGCCGCCCGCCAGGGAGTCCAGGCCGTCGGTGAGGTTCATGGCGTTTGCCGTGCTCACGATGGTGAAGATGGCGATGGGCACATACCACGCGCCAATGGGTATCTTGCCTGTGAAAGGAAGATAGACGCTTTCCAGCAGCAGGCCGTAGTGGAGGGTGAGGGCTATTATCAGGGCAATGAACGCCAGCAGCGCGAACTTGAGCGGCGCCGAAAGCCCGCCCTCGGCGTGGCCCACTAGGGTGCGGATATCATCGATTGCGCCCAGGAGGCCGTGGGCCACCATAGTACCCAAGGGGACCAGAATAGAGCGGCCCTGGAGGTTGAACGCTACGGTGGTGATGAGAGCAGAGATCAAGATGATGAGCCCGCCCATAGTGATGGTGCCGCTCTTGCTGTGGTGGCGCTCCGGCCCGTCTTCACGGATGCCCTTGCCGATGCCGCCGCGCTCCAGCACTCTGATGATTGTTGGGGCAAGTATCATGGCAATCACAAATGCGATGGCCGCCGTTGCTAGTGAATAGGCCATCTAAGCCTCACACAACTGCGCGACGAGCCGCTCAAGAGCCATGCCACGCGAAGCCTTCACGAGCACGTAGACGTCGGGCCCCATACGCCCACGCAACACGCCTGCTAGATACTCTAGGTCGTCGTAGTGGTAGTTGGCCCGTAGGCCGTTGGCTTTGGCGGCAGCGCTAATAGTAGCTGCCTTGGGGCCGATGGTGTAGAGCGCATCCGCATGAGTGGCTGCGTAGTGGCCCACGTCCAGGTGGCCGGACTCTGCGGCGCTCCCAAGCTCGTACATGTCGCCCAGAACAGCGATGCGGGTGCCCTGCATCTCGCTCAAGAGGTCGAGGGCGGCCTTCATAGAAATCGGGCTTGCGTTGTAGCTGTCGTCGATGATAGTGGCGCCCTCAGCAGTCTTCCAGGTCTGGATGCGGCCGCCCGGGTTTGGCGATTGCAGCGCCGTGGCTATCTCATCCAGGGCAAAGCCTTCTGCCAGACCGACCGATGCCGCTGCGAGCGCGGTGTAGACGTTGTGCCGGCCCGGCAGTGGCAACTCCACGGGCTGGCTTGCGCCCTCCCAGGTCAACGTAAACCCAACGCCGCCCAGTCCGTGGGACGCGACCTCTATGGCGCGGCATTGGGCGTCCTGGGAAAGCCCGTAGGTAATGACCCGTGCGCTGGTGTTGGCGCGCATTGCCGCCACACGAGCGTCGTCTGCATTAAGCACCGCTGTGCCGTTAACGGGCAAGCTTTCCACCAGCTCCGCCTTTGCAGCGGCAATGTTGTCCATGCTCCGCAGCCGCTCCAGGTGGGTTGGCCCCACGTTGGTGACCACACCTATCTCTGGGTGGGCCAAACCGCAGAGCAACGCGATGTCGCCCTGGCGGTACATACCCATCTCCAGTACGGCGCGCTGGTGGCGCTCCTCCAGCTCCAGCAGTACCAGCGGCAGGCCGATCTCGGTGTTCAGATTGCCAGTGCTCTTCAGAACGTTATAGCGCGTGCTTAGGACGCCGGCTATGGCTTCCTTGGTAGTAGTTTTGCCCACACTCCCGGTCACGCCAACAACCTTCACTTGGAAGCGGTCCCGCCAATAAGTGGCTAAGGTTTGGAGCGCGGTGAGCGGATCGGCAACTTTGAAAAGGACGGCAGCGGAGCGGGTGTCTATGCTTACGTCCTCCGGCCAGTCCTTCGCAAGGATGCCTGTTGCGCCGTGGGAGATTGCATCGGCGATGAACTGGTGGCCGTCTGCATGCTCACCGGGGAGGGCAATGAAGAGGTCGCCGGGCGCGGCTTTCCGGGAGTCGACCACAGCCTTGCTAAACCCCTGTGCGTCGGCAGCCGTGTCCAGTGGCAGCAGGAGGAGTGGGCCTAGCCCAGAAGCGATGTCCCGTCCGGTCAGCATAGTGCTTCCTGCTGGCGCTACGGGATCCTGGCCGCTAGCGCCCCGTCGGAGGGTGGTATTCGCCAGTATATCAACAACTCCCGCGCGATGTTACTGAAGATGGGCGAAGCTATCTGGCCGCCCCACGGCGAGTCTTTTGGGTGGTCAATCTTTACCAGCACTACTGCTCGTGGGTCCTCGTACGGGAAGAAGCCCACAATGGAAGCAATAGTGGCGTCCTCTAAGTACTTCCCGTCCGGGCCGGGAATGGTTGCCGTGCCCGTCTTGCCGCCCACGTGGAAGCCGGGCACCGTGGCTAGCTTGGATACCCCATCCTCCGCAACAGCCCGCATCATGCTGCGAATCTGGCGTGAAGTCTCCGAAGAGACCAGGCGCCGGACTATTTGCGGCTGGATGGTCTGCATGCCATCAGCGCTCACCAGGCCCTTCACCAGCTGTGGCTTCATCAGTACACCGTCGTTGATGACGCCACTAATGGCGGTGACTAGTTGCAGCGGCGTAACACTGAGGCCTTGCCCAAAGGCGTTAGTAGCCAGGTCTATGGGTGACCAATGGGGATCGTCCGGCATCCGGACTTGGCCGTTAGCTTCACCAGACAGGCCGATATTGGTCGGCTTCCCGAAGCCATAAGCGTTCACGTACTTGTAGAAGATGTCTTGACCCAGCGTGTCGCTGAGCCAGACCGCGCCCACGTTGTTGCTATGCATCAGCAGCTCGGCCATGGACTCTTTGCCCCAGTGGTTGCCGTCCCAGGTGTCGATGGTGTAGCCGTATTTCACCACGGGGCCGCTGTCCACATAGGTTGTCTCAGGCGTAACCAGGCCCTCGTTGATGGCCGCGGCCATGGTCAGCACTTTGAAGGTCGAGCCAGGCTCGTAGAGGTCGGTCACGGCGCGGTTGCGCACCAACGCCAGGGTCGCCTCATCCGACAGGCTTAGGTTCTGCAGATCGAAAGTTGGCCGGCTAGCCATGGCAAGGATGCCGCCGGTGCGGGGATCCATCACAATGATGGTGCCGCCTTCGGCCTCGTGGCGCGTCATGGCATCGTCCAGCTCACGCTCTATCACCCGCTGCACGTAGCGGTCGACGGTGAGCACAATGTCGTACCCTTCTTCAGGGTTGGTAGTAGCGCGGTAGCCGAGAGGAATGGGGTTGCCTACGCTATCCCGCTCAAAGACCATGGAGCCGGGCGTGCCGGCCAGCTCCGGGTTGAGGTCTGCTTCCAGGCCGGTAAGACCGGCGCCGTCCCTGCCCAGGAAACCGATGAGCGGTGCAGCTAAACTGCCCTCTGGGTAGGTGCGCTTGCTGTTTTCCTGCAACGTGACGCCGGGGAGTTGGGTAGCAGCTACAAGTTTGCCCCGCTCGTAGTCGAGGTTGGGGATAGCGAGGACAGGATTGCCGTTGCCGTTATCTATTGTGCTCTCTAGATCCTTGGATGGATATCCAGAGGCTGCGGAAAGGACGCGCACGGCGTTCTCCCGTTGCTCCGGCTTTGTGAACTCGCGGGGGTCTACCGTGACCTCCCAGCTTGCCAGAGAGAGGGCCAGCGGGTTTCCTTCGCTGTCCAGGATGGAGCCGCGCGGCGCTTTTACGGTCTCCTGGTCCCAATGAGCGTTCTGGGCTTGCTGCACAAAGGACTCGTGCAGGTAAACCTGCAGATACCAGAGGCGAATAACCAGGCCCAGGGTGCACAGCGCAAAGAATGAAAGGACAAGTCCTAGCCGGATTGGGCTTAAGATCAGTTGTGCTTTCATGGCTCACTCCTAAAGATATTCCTCACTAATGGGATGGACTCCCACCACGACGATGGCTGCAGCTCTGTCAGGCTGCTCTGCTTGTCTCTCAAGCTCTTCTGGAGCAGTGGAGTTGGTTTGTTTGGCAGGGCATCAACGCTTACGTAGATATACTCCGTGGGCGTCACCATATTGAGACGGGTGCGCGCCTCGTACTCTATGCGGTCCAGGGAGCGCAATGCCGCAACCGCTGCGGACATCTCCAGGATGAGCCGCTCCTGATTCGCTTTCTGGTTACTGAGTTGTTCCACTCTGTAGCCAGTGGTGGCCACGATGCTGGTCTGGATCAGGAGCATCGTCATTCCCAGGAGCATCACAAGGCCGATTAGAAATACCTGACGGCCAAAGCTCCGGGGCTGCTGCGGGCTTTTGGGCGCAGTTGCAAACGTCTCTATGGGTGCTGTTCGCATAACATTCACCTGCACAAACGGGCGGGCTAAAGCTTTTCCGCTACGCGCAGCTTGGCACTGCGGCTTCTGGGGTTCCGGTTTACTTCTTCTGGTGTAGGCGCAATAGGTCGGCGATGCGGGAGCCGGACCTGTGCTCGGTGGCCGCAGACACAAACGGGCGTGCTCGGCGGGCAAACACAATCTCTTGCTTCCCGCTGAAAAAGCTCTTTGACGATACGGTCCTCAAGGCTGTGGAAGCTGATAACCGCGAGGATGCCCCCAGGGGTCAGCAAACCGAGGGCCTGTGGCAACGCCTCGCGTAAGGCATCGAGCTCATCATTCACGGCGATGCGCAACGCCTGGAAGGTTCTGGTGGCAGGATGGATCTTCCCGCGGCGGGGCATGGCGGAAGAAACCGCTGCGGCTAGCTCCGCTGCCGTGATAATGGGGCGACGCGCAACGATGGTGCGGGCGATGCGCCGGGACTGGCGCTCCTCCCCGTAACGATAGATAAGGTCGGCCAGCGCCGACTCAGGGCAGGTGTTAACCAAATCGAGCGCAGTCACCTGCTGTCGCGGGCTGAAACGCATATCCAGGCTCTCCGTGTCTTGGAAGCTGAAGCCGCGGCCCATTGCATCGAGCTGCATGCTGGAAATGCCCAGGTCCAGGAGGATGCCGTCCACTTGGGCAAAACCAGACTCTTCGGCCAGCGCGGCGATGTGGCGAAAGTTGCCCTCCCGCAAGGCGACAGCGTTGCCAAACTGCGCCAGGGTTTCTCCCGCCAAAGTAAGAGAACGGGGGTCGGCGTCCAGCCCCAGGAGGCGGGCGTGGCCGCCGGCCCCGTCCATGATGGCCGCGGCATGTCCCCCACGCCCCACCGTGCCATCAATGTAAACGCCTTCCGGGTGAGGATGGAGCGATCGCACCACCTCTTCCAGAAGGACGGGAATATGTTGCTCTACCATGGGTGCTACAAGCTCTCTTCTGCCTATCACGACGCTAGCCATTCAGGCGCTCCGCTATCTCGGCCAGCTGATTGTCTAGGTCCACGCGCTCCTGGGCCCAATTCTCCTGGTCCCAGAGCTCCAGATGGTCGTTGGTGCCCACCACGGCGACCTCTTGTCGAATGCCGGCGTACTCCCGCAGTGGGGCCGGGATTAGCACGCGCCCCTGCCGGTCTAGCTCCGCCTCGAATGCGCCGGCGAAGATAGCCCGCTGGAGTCGCCGGGCGTCGCCACGCATGAAAGGGAGTCCCTCCAACTGCCCGATGAGCTTTTGCCAGCTGGTGGGCGAATAGGCGGTGATGCAGCGGTCCATGCCCCGCGCCAGGATAAGGCCGTCCTTGAACTCCTCCCGGAATCGGGTAGGAATGGCGACGCGCCCGCGGTCATCCAGGGCGTAGGAGTACTCACCTAGGAACACGATTGCTCCTATTGCCCCTATCAGATGCCCGTGCTACCCTTTGGGAGCGCAACTGAATAGGCATGGCGGGACATCCTACACGCGTGGCCCCAAGAACACCACAAGATGTAGAAGAATTCACCACTTTTCACCACTTTTCACCATCGTGCCCCCAATTTTGCCATTCTTTTTACACTTGTCAATAAGAAGGATGTTCTAATTTTGGCCTTTTTGTCCCGTAATGCCGTGAATTACTCAGACAAACTCGCCAGAAAGATCTCCCAACGATGGCCAAATTGCTCCAGATGAGCCCGGACGCGGTGACGGAGGCTGCGCGCGTGCTGCGTGATGGTGGCCTTGTGGTGTTTCCTACGGACACTGTCTATGGCATCTTTGTTGACCCAGGTAACGGCGAGGCAGTGCGCCGCGTCTACGACGTAAAGGGCAGAGACTCTTCCCGTCCGCTCCAACTGCTGGTAGCCAAGGTGCAGGACATCGCGTTAGTAGCAAAGGACATCCCTGACCCAGCGTGGCGCGCCGCCCGCATCTTTCTTCCCGGCGGCCTCACCCTAGTGCTTCCCAAAGCTGATAACGTGGCCCAGGCCGTAGTGGCCGGCGGCGCCACAGTTGGGGTGCGGGTGCCGGATATGGAGCGGTGTGTGGAGGTCATCGAGGCATTCGGCAGCCCAGTGGCGGCTACCAGCGCCAACCGATCCGGCGAACCGAGTCCCCGCACCGCAGAAGAGGCGGCCGCCCAGATAGGCGAGCTTGTTGATCTGATAGTGGACGGCGGCCTCTGCCCCGTTGGCATCGATTCCACCGTGCTGGACATGACAACCGAGTCGCCTCGGCTGCTGCGCGTAGGGGCCATCACCCAGATCGCGCTGGAAGAAGTCCTGGGCGTGACCTACCGCGTAGAGAACAGTGAGGAGTAACCTTATGAGCAACGTGCAGACTCCTCCCCCCGCTTCCCTGGACCGCTACACCCTCTCCGTCCGCGAGTTCTTGGAAGGACTCTTCTCGGAGAAAGACCTGCCCCTCTACACCATGGTGCGCTACCATCTGGGCTGGGTAGATGCCCAGGGCCAAGCGTTAAGCGGTGGAGGCGGGAAGGGGCTGCGTTCCACCCTATTGCTCTTGGTCGCGGAGGCTCTGGGCGACAACATACAGCAGGCGGTGCCCGCTGCTGCGGCGCTGGAACTGGTGCACAACTTCTCTTTGGTGCATGACGATATTGAAGACCGCAGTCCGCAGCGCCGCCATCGTGATACCGTCTGGCGGTTGTGGGGTGACCCCCAGGCTATTAACACCGGCGATACGCTCTTTATCCTGGCGCGTCTCGCTTTGCTGCGCCTCTCTGACCGCGGTGTACCGCCGGAGGTCGTGGTAGAGCTGGCACAGCGTATGGAGGAGAGCTGTTTAAGCCTCTGCGAGGGTCAGTTCCTAGATCTGGACTTCCAGTCCCGCACCGACGTGACCGAGGCCGACTATCACGCAATGATCGAAGGCAAGACCGCCGCGCTCATGTCCGCCTCCTGCGGGATGGGCGCGTTGCTGGGCGGCGCAAACCCGCAGCAACTGGCGTGCTTTGACGAAGTTGGCCGGCGTTTGGGCCTGGCCTTCCAGATTAGGGACGATGTTCTGGGACTATGGGGAGAACCGGAGACGCTGGGCAAGCTAGTGGGGGAGGACCTGCGGGAACGAAAGCGGTCGCTTCCTATCATCTATGGTTTGGCCCACGCCACCGGCGCAGACCAAGCGGCCCTGATGCGGGTCTACCTGCCGGAGCCGTTGGATGAAGCCGCCGTCCACAGCGCGCTGGATATCCTCACTTCGCTAGGCGCGCAGGAGTATTCACAGGCCGCCGCCGTGGCCCACGCTGCCGCAGCCCAGGAGCAGCTAGTGGCGACGGGGCTGGCTAACCCGACAGTGGATGACCTCCAGGCGCTGATCCAATTCTCGGTTGAAAGAAGATTCTGAAAATGAACAAGATGACGTTGCGAGACATCGACGTTAAGGACAAGACGGCGCTGGTCCGGGTGGACTTCAACGTGCCCTTAGAGAAGGGCCAGGTTGCCGACGACGCTCGTATTCGGGGGGCGCTCCCCACCATTACGTACTTGCAGTCTCAACAGGCAAAGGTGGTGCTGTGCTCCCACTTGGGCCGCCCGGACGGCAAGGTGGCGGAAGCGTTGCGGCTTACGCCGGTGGCCGGCCGCTTGCAGGAGTTGCTGGAGCAGCCGGTGGCTACTGCGTCGGACTGCGTGGGCCCTACCGCGGAGGCTGCGGTGGCCGGACTGGAACCTGGCGGCGTGTTGCTGCTGGAGAACCTGCGCTTCCATCCGGAGGAGGAGAAGAACGACCCCGAGTTCGCCCGGCAGCTTGCCGCGCTAGCGGACGTGTATGTGAACGACGCTTTTGGCACCGCGCACCGCGCCCATGCCTCCACGGAGGGTGTAGCCAAGCTCCTGCCGGCGGTGGCGGGTCTGCTCATGGAGAAGGAGATCGATTTTCTGGGGCAGGTATTTGAAGAGCCGGAGCGGCCCTTCGTGGCCGTGCTGGGCGGCGCTAAGGTCACCGACAAGATCTTCGTTATCGAAGCGCTGCTCACGGTGGTAGACCGACTTATCATCGGCGGCGGCATGGCCAACGCGTTCCTGGCGGCTCAGGGTATCGCCATCGGTGCGTCCAAGCTAGGCGAGAGGGATGCGGCGTATGCGCACAAGATTCTGGAGGACGCTACGGAGTCGGGCGGCGTGCGTGTTGAAGTGCCCCACGATGTGGTGGTCGCCGAGGAGTTTGAGGAAGCGGCGGCGCACAAGGTGGTCAAGCTGGGTGAGATACCGTCCGGCTGGATGATCCTGGACATTGGCCCGGAGACCGGCGCCCGCTATGCAGAAGCGGTCAAGGGCGCCAAGACCGTGCTATGGAACGGTCCCATGGGCGTCTTTGAGTGGGACGCCTTTGCCGGCGGCACCAAGGCAGTAGCCCGGGCCCTCGGCGAGTCCAGCGCGATGACCATCGTTGGCGGCGGCGAGACGGCCCAGGCCGTCGAAGAGGTGGGCGTTGCGGACAAGATAACCCACGTCTCCACCGGCGGCGGCGCAACCCTTGAGTTCCTAGAAGGCAAGATCCTCCCCGGCGTGGCAGCCCTGCGGGACAAGTAAGGAGAGATACGAGAACAGTATGGCCTCCATGCAAGCGATTGAACGAGGGTATCAGAAAATATCAGGCCTGACTGACAAAAGGTTATACAAGCTCTTTTATTCTCACATCCACCCCTTTCCTGTGATAGTGCTCGGCCTCAATCCAGGCGGTGATCCTAACGGGAAGCTATTTGAGGCAGAAGATCCGTTATACAGGCACTATGAGCATGACTATTTGCTATTTCAGAACCAGCCAGGATATATACTGGCTGGCCTCATGACTACGTTTCTGAGCAATGTCCTTGAGACGACTGATGAGAAGCTACTTAGCCGTGTGCCAGCCACAAACGTGATATTTAGACGCTCTAAAGCTGTTGGACCAGAATTCTCCCGTCTTCATGGGATGAGTTCAGAGAATGCATTTTCAGAAGGAATTCCAACTCTTAAAGAAATAGTGAAAGTAGTTGATCCTCAACTACTGTTTATTGTGTCGCCTGCTGCTTACGATATGTTCAGAACGATATGTACTGACGTCCGAGAATCTGAATGGATTAAGGTTCCGAACGGAAGAAATCAATCTAGATTTTTTGGCTCCATACGGGCAAAGCTCTCATGGATCGACCAGCAGGAGCGTCATATTGTTGTCACCGGCCACCCGAGTAAATACGCGAGACGTACAGAGTGGCAGAATGTGGAGTCGGAATCTAGGAAACTGTGCCGCAAACTTGGAATAGCGCCTCTTGGGGCGTAGCAATCAAACGCAGTGGTTGCTTAGCCGCTAAGCCTTAAGTCCCGTTTGCCTGTCCATTAAAGGAGGACAAGGATGAGTATGTTGTCTCCAACCCTTGATCGGAAGGTCAGAGATCTATGGAATAGAGCCCATGGCTTAACGTACGATGCTGATTATCGTGCAAAGCATATTTTAGTGCTTGCTATCTACGGTGCAGTAGGAGAGTACTTAGGTCAGGGACCTAGAGAAGGCTCAAGGCTGGCAAGTTTGCTCACAAAGAAAGAATTTAGCGCTAAGGAGCGCGCAGAAAGAGAAGCGGCCCGCAACCTTCTTGAGTTTCTTCACTTTCGTGACATGATTGCTCATCCGCGCTCCGACTACCCGCCCTTAGAGTTGCATGTTCGACAAGTCCGAACTTTAGCAGACTCCCTGTGGGCACTGGTGTACAGTGTTCTTCCGCCCAAAAGTGCACATGCAAACCCTCAACAAGTAGATGAGCCATCTGCGAGTCATGATTATGCAAGAGCATTCAAGCAGCAGTGGGGCTGGAAAAGTAAGGACACTTGGGAGATAGCTGCTACTTCGCGTTATGACGTACAAATGGATAGCGGCACCTTATCTTTTGACGTAGTCCTCTCTGAATTAGGTAACGCGCTGCTTGTGCGTGTAGAAGATCGGTTGATCTGGCTTGATCCTTTGACGCTAGAGGAGCAATTTGAGCGTTTATTGGAAGGCGGTAAAATCCTTGATTTTGCCATTGAGTTAGACGCCAGTCATTGTGCAGTGCTTGTTGGGTCCGCCTTATACCTAGTGAACAAAGAGGGGGAGACGCTTTGGCGTAAGGATGCGGCAACCGGCAGTGAAGAAGTTCACGATTTCCTTTTTTATGAGGAGGAAGGGGAAGGAGCTGTCTACCTTGCAAATGGCAAGATCATAGCGAGTCTGATTGGAGAGGAAGATGTAACTAACGTCTTTTCTCTCTCAGGCAAAATACTTACCAGGCTGGAGCCAATATTAGGTTATGCCTTACGGAGTGTTACCAGGGATGGCAAATGGATCATGTTCCGGTATATCGATTCCGTTGAATTGATGGACACTCGCAGGAGGAAGCCTGTTTGGCGCTGGGATATGTTGAATGAAGAGACTGCTGAAATTAGTGCGGATGGTTCTATACTGGCCAGCATCGATATTGAGTACCGAGATGACGTGGGACAGTGGGGGCCGCAGGTGTTAAGATTCCGACGTCCATCTGGAGAGTTGATTAGTGAGAAGGTGCTTGCCAATGACGACACGTTTCTCAACGACATCAACGGTTGGTATGTTCATCCCCTAGTGCTGACACAAGACGGCGCTTACTGCTTGATCCATGCAGGACGTGTCGGGGCACAAGAGTCACTAATAGGCCTCTTTCACACTGCCACTGCTGAGCCGCTGTGGCTCAACGACGCAGGTTCCGGACTAGGTGGGGCGCTGTCCTCGTCATCGTCGGGATTCTATAGGTCACAGTTTACCGGAGGGATGAAAATTGCGCCGGATGCCCGCCTAATAGCGGTTACAAAGCCGGACGGATTTCTTCTCTACAATGGGGAAGGTGTAGCTCTCTGGGAATCAGGGAATCTGGGTGGGCGCACCAGGATCGTTGCCATTACCCCAGGTGGACACGGAATAATTACTGCGACTTATCTTGAGGAACAGCAGCAAATTGTTCTCAAGCGCTGGAGCAAAGCGTAAATCCTGTAGGGGCGGGTTTCAAACCCGCCCCTACGAACACGATGGGGCTTCCAGAGATTGTTCGTGGATTTAAGACGTTCTCCGCGCGTAAGATAAATGCGCTGCGTGGCACGTCAAGCACACCGGTCTGGCAACGGTCGTATTATGAGCATATCATTCGTAATGAGAGCGACTTGAACGAAGTTCGTCAGTATATCGAGCTCAATCCGTTGCAGTTGGAGCACGACCACCAAGATCTAACGAAGCCAATCTTGCTCAAAAGGAGCAGACAATGAACAACTTTGACCTGATACGGGAGCTTTCCATTGAATCGCCCAGCAAGATCCTCATGGTGGTGGCAGACGGCTTGGGCGGCCTGCCAGGCCCGGAGGGGTTGAGCGAGCTGGAGATGGCCAAGACGCCCAACCTGGACCAGCTTGCTGCGGAGAGCGTCTGCGGCGTGACCCAGCCGGTGCTTCCCGGTATCACTCCCGGCAGCGGCCCCGGTCATCTGGCCCTCTTTGGCTACGATCCCCTGGTCTTCGACATTGGCCGCGGCGTGCTGGAAGGTCTGGGCATCGATTTCGAGCTGAGTCCGAACGACCTCTCGGCGCGGGGCAACTTCTGCACGGTGGACGACAAGGGCGTGATCACTGACCGCCGCGCCGGCCGCATGGCCACGGACCTGAACGTGGGGCTGTGCAACATCCTGCGGGAGATCAAGATCGACGGCGTCGAGGTCTTTGTAGAGCCGGTGGAGGGCTATCGCTTCCTGCTTGTGCTGCGCGGCCCCGGCCTGGCTGAAGGGCTGACGGACACCGATCCGCAGCGGGAGGGCATGGAGCCGTTCCCCGCAGTGGCCCGTGTCCCGGAAGCTGCGCTGTCGGCCAGGCTGGTCAATGAGTTCATCGAGAAGGCGCGGGCTATGCTGAAGGGCAAGACGCCCGCCAACATGCTGATGCTAAGGGGCTTCTCCACGCTTCCCCAAATCCCCACCATGGCCGAGGTCTACAAGATGCGGGCTGCGGGCATTGCGGTCTACCCCATGTACCGGGGCCTGGCCAAGCTGGTGGGCATGACCGTCTTCAAGGGAGGCAAGACCGTTGAAGACGAAATTGCGGTCACCAAAAGCGAGTGGGATAACTTTGATTTCTTCTACGTCCACTACAAGTGGGCCGACTCCGCCGGTGAGGACGGCAACTTCCAGGCGAAAGTGAAGGCGCTGGAGGGGTTCGACGCCGCTATCCCCGCATTGCGCGCGCTCAATCCGGACGTGATGATGGTCGCTGGCGACCACTCGACGCCTTCCGGCATGAAGGCGCATAGCTGGCACCCGGTGCCCTTCCTCATGTGGTCGCGTGACGGCTATCCCGACCAAGTGCGGATCTTCTCCGAGCGGGAGTGCCGGCAGGGTGACTTTGGCCGCCTCCCGGCCGTAGACGTCATGCCCCTGGCCATGGCGCAGGCCATGAAGCTCACTAAGTACGGCGCGTAGCCCGCTGTCGTCAAACCACACTTATTGCACAGCATTCTGAAGGAATCGCAAGCGGCGATGACTGAAGAATTTTGGTCGGAATTATCCCGTCTTAAGGAGGACGCATGGCGCGTACCCCGCTGATTGCCGCCAACTGGAAAATGAACACCACTGTGGCAGAGGCCCAGGAACTTGCCGGGGCAATACTGGCAGGTCTTGATCAGATTCAGCGGGTGGAGAAACTCCTCTGCCCGCCCTTCATCTCGCTTACTGCCGTAGCCGAGTTGCTCACGGGCAGCTCTGTGAAGCTGGGCGCTCAGAACATGCACCACGAGGACAAGGGCGCGTTCACTGGTGAGGTCTCGCCGGGGATGCTCAAGGAGTACTGCCAGTACGTGATCCTAGGCCACTCGGAGCGGCGCAGCTACTTCCACGAGCAGGATGCGGATATCAACCGCAAGGTGGTGGCCGCCCTCAACCACGGGTTGGCGCCCGTCTTCTGCATTGGCGAGGACCTGACTCAACGGCAGGCCGGTCAGGTGGAGGCAGTGCTTACCGGACAACTGGCAACGGGTCTGCAGGATACAGCCTTCAGCACCTCCCTAGTTATTGCATACGAGCCGGTGTGGTCCATCGGCACCGGCACCGCGGCCCAGCCGGAGGATGTGGAAGAGGTGGGCCTGCTCATCCGTGGTTGGCTGAAAGAGCGCTTTCCCGGTCAGCCTGTGGAGGAGACTCGCATTCTGTACGGTGGCTCAGTTTCCTCTGGCAACGTGGGCAGTTTTGTGTCCCTGTCTACGATTGACGGCGCTCTGGTAGGCGGCGCATCCCTCCGCCCCGACGAGTTCGTGGCCCTGGTTAAGGCCGCCGCGGACGCCAGCTAGTCCTTAGGTAAGCCTCGTGGAACGGGTGCTGGCGCTAGTGGGGCCCACCGCTTCGGGCAAGAGCGTCGTAGCCCTGGAACTGGCGCAACGGCTTGATGCCGAGATTGTCAGCGCGGATAGCCGGCAGGTCTATCGCTACATGGACATCGGCACCGCCAAGCCGTCGCTGGCTGACCGCGCTGTTGTGCCCCATCACCTCATCGATATTGTCGATCCCGACGATACCTTCACCCTGACGCGTTTCAGGTCGGCGGCCCTTGCAGCCATCAATGATATTCAGAGCCGGGGCAAGCTTCCCCTGATAGTGGGCGGGACCGGACTCTACGTGCGTGCTCTGTTGCAGGGGTTCGTGGTGCCGCCGGCGCCGCCGGACACTGCCCTCCGCCAGGCGTTGGAAGCTCGCGCCGCCGCCGAAGGGACGGACGCACTCTACCGGGAGCTGGCCGCCATCGATCCGGAAGGGAGTAGTCGTATCGATCCCGCGAACACCCGGCGTATCGTGCGGGCGCTGGAGGTGTGGCGCACTACGGGCAAGCCCTTCTCCTACTGGCAGCAGCGGGCCGCGCCGCCCTTTGAGGTCGCGCTGGTGGGCCTCACCTGCGATCGGACAGAGCTGTACCGCCGCATCGACGGGCGCGTCGATCAGATGCTGGCTTCCGGACTGCTTCAGGAGGTGGAGGGACTGGCAGCGCGCGGTTACGGCTGGGAGCTGTCGTCTATGAGCGGCCTGGGATATCGCCAGCTTGGGGAACACCTCCGCGGGGAATGCGACCTGCCCAGCGCAGTGCAGCGCATCAAGTATGCTACCCATCGTTATGCCCGCCAGCAGTACGCCTGGCTCCGAGCCGCGGACACCGCGCTCACCTGGTTCCAGGCTGAGGGTTCGCCCTCCCTCCTGGCAGATGCTATTATGCAAACAGTCGGGGGGAGTCCTGAGGAGCTAACACCAATAGCGGGAGCTCAAGGAGTGTCCCCTAATAACCCTTAAGCCCAAAGAGCTTCCTTGAAGCCCCGTAAAGGGGTTTGGGGATGCCAAAGCACGGAGTACTACGATGCAATTCACAAAGATGCACGGAACGGGTAACGATTTTGTCCTGGTGGATGGCCGTGAGTTTTCGGACCAGGACTGGTCGCGGGTGGCGGAGCAAGTCTGCGACCGGCATTTCGGCATCGGGGCAGACGGACTTATCATGTTGCAGCCCTCCGACGTGGCCGATCTGCGGATGCGTATGTGGAACCCAGACGGCTCCGAGTCCGAGATGTGCGGCAACGGCATCCGCTGTTTTACCAAGATGGCCCTGGAAGACGGTATCGTGACGCGCAGCCGGGAGGAGTTCACCGCCGAGACGGGCGCCGGCATCCTGACCCTGCGGCCGCACTGGGAGGACGGGCACGTAACCTCCGTGCAGGTGGACATGGGCGCGCCCATCCTGGAGCCGGAGATGGTTCCGGTGGCCGTAACCGCCGACCAGCTAGAGCCGGATGCCAACGGCCTCCGCTGGGCCCACAACTATGCGATAGAGGTGGAAGGACGGCGGCTGGATGTCTCTTGCGTGTCTATGGGCAACCCCCACGCCATCCGTTTCATCGACCAGTTGCCCAAGGAGTTCCCGCTGGAGCACGTAGGGCCGCTGGTGGAGCATCACGCCTTCTTTCCCCGCCGCGTGAACTTCCACGCTGCTCAGGTAGTGGACCGCTCCCGCTTGCGGATGCGCACCTGGGAACGGGGCGCCGGGCTCACCCTGGCTTGCGGCACGGGCGCGTGCGCAACTGCCGTGGCGGCGCACCTGCTGGGCTACACCGACGATACGGTGGAGGTAGAGGTGCCGGGCGGCACGCTCACTATCCACTGGCCCGGCCAGGGACCGGTGCTCATGACCGGCCCCGCGGAATCGGTGTTCAGCGGCCAGTGGATGGCGGGAGAGTAGCGAGGATTCAGCACAATGACTAATCCTTCTGAGTCGGTAGCAAACCTCCCGTTAGGTCGACTTGAACGCGTAAAAGAGATACGGAAAGTTTGGGAAACGGAGCCTCAGGATTTTACCCCCTGGTTGGCACAGGATGAAAATATTGCTCTCTTGGGGGAAACGATCGGCCTTGAACTTGAGGTAGAGAGCACTGAGAAAGGCGTCGGGCCGTATCGGGCCGACATTCTATGTAAAGACACCTCAAGTAGTCTGTATGTGCTGATTGAAAACCAGCTAGAGGCTACTGACCATCTTCACTTAGGACAACTACTCACGTATGCGGCAGGTTTGGACGCAGTCACCATCATCTGGGTGGCTCACCATTTCAATCCGGAGCACCGCGCTGCGATTGATTGGTTGAATAAGATAACAGATCAAGCCTTTAACTTCTTTGCGCTTGAAATCGAGCTGTGGCGTATAGGAAACTCTCCTCTTGCCCCCAAGTTCAACGTAGTAAGTCAGCCAAATGATTGGGTAGTGGCTGTTAAAGGGAGCTCAGGTCAAGCAGGATCAAATACTGTTACTCAACAGTTGCATTTAGATTTTTGGACACAGTTCAGAGACTACATGGAGGCAAGGGAGAGCCGCGTTAAGGTAGGAAAGCCGTCAACTGACCACTGGAAGAACTTCTCTGTCGGGCGAACAGGCTTCACATTAGTTGCAGTTAACGGTATGAGAGAAGGTTTTTCCAACGTAGCCTTAGTTCTAACTGGCCCAGATGCTAAGGCTCACTATCACCTTCTTCGTGAGAATAATCGTCAGGCGGTTGATCAAACCTTTGGGAGTGATGTGGATTGGCGTGAGATGCCTGAAAAAAAAGAAAGCCACATCGCGATTAGGCGCACTTCTTTCCCTGCCGACCGTGATAAATGGACAGATTTAAACAAGTGGTTTGCTGAGACACTAGAGAATATGGATGCCTTCTTTAGACCTATAGTGAAGAGTCTAGACACTAGTGAGTATATTCCTTCTCTCACAGAGGAGCCTATCCCCCCTTCTGGCTGAACTACGAGCATCTATACAACTAGCTATCCCCAAAGTTTAGAAAGGCGCTCGTGCCAGGGCGAGGTCGGTTCAAATCTTATTTGATGTCGGATATCAGGGGAGGAAAGATAGTAGCTCTGATATAAGCAAAATGGCTGCTATCTAGACTTTTTGCTGAACATTGGCCCTTTGCTGCAAGCGAGCAAAGTAGACCCTAGCATTACTTTGAGCTTGTCGGAGGGGTTGGCTTTCCCGTGAACCCTAAGCGGAGTCGAGGCATAAACCAATGCCTTTTAGCATAAGCTACAACCCTATAATGCACTTATGCAACTAGCTATCCCCAACGTTTGGAAAGGCGCTCGTGCCCTGGGCCGAGAGCGTCTCCTTGTATTAGTCATGCTGACCATGGGCCACGTGGTGGTGCACTGGTACCAGCAGCTCTTCTTCCTCGTGCTGCCCTCGGTGAGGACGGGACTGGGGTTGAGCAACGTGCAGGTAGGAGCGCTCTCCACAGCGCGGCAGCTAACCAACGGGCTAACGCTGCCAACCGGCTACCTGGCCGACTCCTATCGAGGGTGGACAGGCCTGATCGTGGGCTCGGCTATCCTCGCATTTGGGCTGGGCTACTATTTCATAGGCATCGCGCCGTCCTACGAGTGGACGCTGGTGGCCGCGGCGCTCATCGGTCTGGGCGCGGCGTTGTGGCATCCGGCCGCGCTGGGCTCCCTCTCCCTCCAGTTCAAGGAGCGGCGAGGCATGGCGTTGTCCGTTCACGGGGCCGGGGCGAGCGTTGGGGATAGCGTCGCTCCGGTGCTGGTGGGTGCGCTGCTTCTAAGCATCGACTGGCGTGTTGCTATGCAGGCGCATCTGCTGCCCGCTGCCCTGGTGGCAGTGGTCCTGTGGTGGAGCTTGCGAAATTTGTACCAGGAGAGCGGGTCGCGGCCGGCCTTCAGCTCCTATCTGACCGGCCTGCGAGAGATGGTCACCAACATCCAGGTGCTAGGCGTGATGGGGTCCAACACTGTTTCCCAGATGGCCCGTTTATCAGTGCTCACCTTCTTCTCCATCTACGTGACCGAAACCCTGGGGTACTCAACCTTTGTTCTGGGGATCTACTTGGCCTTGCTTTATGCGATGGGTGTGGTGTCGCAACCAATCATGGGGGTGGTTTCAGACAAGTACGGACGGAAGGCGGTGCTGGTGCCGGCTTTCGCCAGCCTGGCGGTGCTGTTTGCCCTTATGGCGGTAGCCCAGGACGGCGTTGCCCTTGGCCTTGTGGTAGCAGTGTTAGGGTGCTTCTTTTACGGCACGGCCAACGTCACCATGTCTGCGATGATGGATGTCTCTCCGGAGCGCGTGCACTCCAGCGCGATGGGGATTACGGGGATCTTCAGCCAGCCTTT
Source organism: Dehalococcoidia bacterium (assembly GCA_965220215.1). Taxonomy (GTDB): domain Bacteria; phylum Chloroflexota; class Dehalococcoidia; order SHYD01; family SHYD01; genus CBDDEI01. The sequence goes on along the minus strand of OZ244809.1, from coordinate 749,775 downwards.
CACCCTCATCTCGCCGATTGTGACCGGCGTGCTGGTGGAGGGTTACGGGCTGCCCGCGGCCTTCTGGTACGCCGCGGCGCTCCAGACCGTTGCCACCCTTATTCTGGTGCCCATTCCCTTCCGCAGTAGCAGGGAATAGACGACTACCCGTCGCCCAGTAGCCCGGGTATTACCTCCACCACTATCCGCCCGCCCGCGAGGTCTATCTCTTTGACCACCTGGCCGATGGCGGGCACAAGGATTTCACGGGTGTCTTCTCGCACCACGTAGACGTCGTTGCCGGCGGTCTTGAACACATCTGCCACCACACCCAGGCGCTCGCCGCCTGTGCTCACCACCTCCAAGCCGATGATCTGGTGCACATAGAAGGTCTCCGGCGCTAGGGCGGGAAGGTCGTCCTCGGTGATTTCCAGGGATTTGCCGCGCAGCGCCTCTGCCTGCTCGCGGGTATCGATGCCCCGGAGCTTGAGCACAGTGCGCTTGGAGACGGTCTTGCGGCTCTCGATCTCGTGGGGCGCGCCCTGTAAGTAGAGGCGATTGCCCGGAGAAAAGCGCTGGGGGTTGTCCGTGAGGATGTCTATCTTGAATTCGCCGCGGATGCCCCAAACCCCGGTGACTTGGGCGACGGCGTAATAGGTGGGAGACACGTGCGGGTTAGAGGACTGCTCCGGAATGAGGATGCGCTTGCTGTGCTCAGGGTGCGCTATGCGTCATCATCCTCGTCGTGGTCGTGGTCGTGGTCGTGGTCGTGGTCAGCGTCAGCGTGCTCTTCGGCCTCTTCATCGTCCTTGTCGGCGACGTTCTCCAGGGGGGAGATGATGAGGCTTGGCTGGCGTGCACCGTTGCCCTGGCGGCTTGCAGCCACCTTCAGCAGCATGCGGATGGCTTGAGCAATGTTGCCGTCTTTGCCAATGACGCGGCCCATCTCGTCTTTGGGGACTTGAAGGCGCACCACGGTGCGGCCGCCGCCGGAGGATTCTGAAACCTCAACTTGATCGGGGTGGTCAACCAGAGCTTTGGCTATGAACTCAACTAGCTGTTTCATGACATGTAAGGGGGTACGGGAGAGGAAGGCGGCTAATTTGCCGCGGGTGCTTCCTCGTCCGCGGCTGCCTCTTCCGCCACCGGCTCTTCAGCGGCAGCTTCTACTTCTACTTCTGCCTCGGCTACGGCTTCTTCAGCCGGAGCTTCTACCTCTGCCTCAGCGGTAGGTTCAGCTTCAGCTGCTGGAGCTGGCGCGGCGGGAGCACTGGCTGCTACGGCAGTGGCCGCGGCCGCTGCGGCGGCCGCGGCGGCGGCGGTTGCTGCGGCGGTGGTTGCTTGCTCTTTCAGCGCCTGCTTTTTAGTGCCGTGCACCTTTACGAGAGACTTCAGCCGGTCCGGGAGCGCCACGCCCGTGCGCAGCAGGATACGGACTACGGTTTCTGTAGGCTCGGCTCCATTCTGGAGCCAGGAGTTTAATTTCTCCTCATTGATAACTACGGTAGCGGGGTTACTAAGGGGATTGTAGTGTCCCAGTGTTTCTAGGAAACGACCATCCCGTGGGCCCCATGCTTCTGCGACAACGATGCGGTACGAGGGACGCTTTGTTGCCCCTACGCGTTTAAGGCGAATTTTGACCACCCATCCTCCTATTTGAGAGAGAAAGTCTAACTAGAGGATGACACTCTCTAGCTGTGTTTTGCGTATTGTAGCAGATGTCCATGCGCGTTGCAGCAGGCAGGTTTCGACTGGCTCACTACACGCACATAATTGCTCACAGAAAGGCTAAGAGACTGGCGACGGATTCTTGATAGCTAAGCCTGCGTAGTTCAGTTACTATGCTCGCTTTTCCCGCCGCGACAGTTGCAAGGCAGCATCGTGCGCCTGCCGCTCCGCACGGTCATCCAACGGCGGCAGAGTGGCGTCTTCCCCCCGATGCTCCAGCGCTAGGCCCAGCAGATGATCGGTGAACTGCGGGTTCTTGGGCAGGAGGGAGCCGTGGAGATAGGTGCCGAAGACCGTGCCCTGCTGCGCGCCCTCGGTGCCGTCTTGGCCGTTGTTGCCGAAACCTGCCGTTACCTTCCCCAGTGGCCGGCACTCCGACCCTAAGTAAGTGCGCCCGCCATGATTCTCAAAGCCCACCAGTGTGGCTTCTCCCCAGGAGACGTCGATGTTGCCGATGCAGCGGCGCGCCTTGGGGCCGGGGTGAATGGTGTGCAGGTCCAGCAGTCCTAGGCCGGCGAGGTCCGGTCCTTCAGCAGGCCGATAGTAGTGGCCCAGAAGCTGGTAACCGCCGCATACGGCCAGCACCACGACGCCCGATTCGGCGGCGCGGCGCAGACCCTCGCCCTTGACCTCCCGCAGGTCGTCGGCGATGCGCTCCTGCTCTCGGTCAGGCCCGCCGCCCAGAAAAATAAGGTCGAACGCGCTGGGATCGATGGGCTCGCCGGGCAGCATCTCCGTGACGGAGACATCCAACCCGCGCCAGCGGCAGCGCGCCTCCAGGCACATGATGTTGCCCCGGTCGCCGTAGAGGTTCAAGTGGCGCGGGTAGAGGTGCGCAATGCGGATGGTCATGCCTCCTCCCAGAATGGGCGAGCCGCGCCCATCTTCGTCAGGATGCGCCGCAGCTCCAGCATGGCCGTGTAGGTGGGGAGCACGTAAAGGGTCTCACCCTCTGGCAGGCGGTAGGCGGCGGTGGTGATGGCCTGAGCCAGGTCCGGCAAGGCCACCGCATGACTCTCCCTTGCGCCCGCCTCGAACAGCTCTGCGTATTTTAGGCGCATCCCCAGGTCCGCCGCGCGGTTGCCGCTGGCGATGACCGAGGATACTTGGCCCCGCAGCAGCTCGTAGTCCACGTCCCAGATCCAGGAGACGTCACGCCCATCGGCCAGGCCATCGTTAAGCGCAATGAGCAAGGATTTCTGGCCGGGCTCGGATGCCAGTGTGCGGAGCACCTGATTGGCGCCCACGGGGTTCTTAGTCAGGAGCATGACCGCGGGCTTGCCTTCAAGTGAGAAACGCTCGCCGCGGCCAAAGACGGGCCGGGTCGCCTCCAGCGTCTCGCTGAGGGCGCTTAACGATAGGTCGAGGCCAGCGGCTGCAGCCACGGCGGCCAGGAGGTTGTACACGTTGTACAGACCTGGCAGCGGAAGGTAGCCGCTGGCTTGTTCGGCATCGCTCTGGAGGGTGACGCTGCTCCCCTTTAGCCCTTCCAGCATGACCCGCTGGGCGGAGAGCGATGGTTGCGGCCTGCCGCCGTTGCAACGGGGGCAGCGGTAGTGGCCCAGGTGGCCGTAATAGCTCACCGCATAGTCGTAAGGGACGCGGCAGGTAGGACACTCCACAAAGTCCGAGGCGTGCTCCCGTTCGGAAAGTCCGATGCCCGTGTCCTCCAGCCCAAAGAAGTGGGTTGTTGCGTTGGTGCTCTCGGCCAAGGCTGCGACCTGAGGGTCGTCCGCGTTCAGGACGAGCTGAGTGCCTTCGGGAAGGTCGCGCAGAGCAGCGCGCCATGCGGCTGCGATGGTGTCGACTTCGCCGTAGCGGTCGAGTTGGTCTCGGAACAGGTTCAGTAGCAGGATGAGTCTTGGCTGCACCAGGGCAATGGCCTCCGGCAGCGTAGCCTCGTCCACCTCAAACAGGCCAATTTCTTTGGGCGCGCCCTTATCGTTGTCCTGGCCGAGCGGCTTGATAAGGGCACTGGCGATGCCGCGGATAAGGTTGGAGCCTTCCCGGTTGTGGGTGACCTTATACCCCGCGTTGGTCAACAGCGACGCCAGCAACCGGGCGGTAGTAGTCTTGCCGTTGGTGCCGGAGATGAGGATGGCGCCCTCGGTGAGGCGTTCAGACAGGGAAGTGATGAGGGTGGGCGCTGCTCGCTCCACCAGGAGTCCAGGGAGGGCAGTGCCGCCGCCACGACGGGTCAGCCGGGCCAGCAGGCCTGCCGCGCGAGCGGCCCCAATGATGGCTGTGTCTCTCATACCTGAGTTAACCGTGGTGGTGGCAGGCTTGCAACGACCGTGGAGGCAGGCTACCTGCGCAAGCCGCGGCGGATCTGTGCCAGCCGAAACAGCGCGCCTTGGGTGACGACACCCCTGAGTTCGCCTTCCTCTACCACCAGCAGTTCGTGAGCGCGCTGGTCCTCCATCATTTCGGTGGCTATCAGGATGTCGGTATCCGGATGTACCACGGGGATATCCTGGGCGGGCGTCATGACTTCAGCAACGGTGGCAGTTCCCCACCGCTTTTGTGCCACTTTCGTCAGCGAGGAGACATTCACCAGCCCTTTCAGCGTGGAGCCTTCCGTAGCCAGGTACCACCAGCGATCGGAGGAGGACACGTCGTTCTGCATAAAGTCGTTAAGGGTAGTTTGCGGAGTTACGTGGGCAACATCGGCGTTCATCAGGTTGCGGACGGTATACCCCTGCAGCGCATTGCGGAAATTGTTCTGGCGTGAGCTGTTGCTGGCCGCTTGATGCAGGAACCAACCAATAAATGCGATCCAGATGCCGTTAAAGGACGCCCCCGGTGCCCTTAACAGCAGCGCGATACCGCCGATAATGAAGATCAAGGCCATGATTTGCCCCACCAACAGCGCTATCCGTGTGGCTATGCGGTGGTTGCCGGTGGACCACCACAGGATGGAGCGCAGCACGCGTCCGCCATCCATGGGGAAGCCGGGCAAGAGATTAAAGATGCCCAAGCTGAGATTGATCAGGGCCAGCCAGCCCGTCAGCGCGGCCGCTGGTTCGCTAATGGGCCGGGTGATGAGCCAGCCGACGGCGAACAGCGCGGAGAGCACAAAGCTGCACATAGGCCCGGCGGCGGCCATGAGCAGTTCGCCCGAGGGCATGGGCACGTCTCGAGTAATCTGGGCCACTCCGCCGAAGATGAACAACGTGATGTTGCGTACGGGCACGCCCAGCTTCCGGGCGACCAGACTGTGCGCGAGTTCGTGGGCGATAACCGATGCGAAGAAGAGCATGCTGGTCGCAAGGCCCACTCCTATGTAGGCCGACTGCTCCCAGTTAGGGTAGGCGGAGGGAAACTGGCCGGCTATTAAGGAGAGAGTAACCAGGGCAAAGATAATGAACCAGGAGATATTGACCCGGAGCGGGATACCTGCCAGTGTGGCGATTTGGAAAGAGGGAAACATGCCTATGCCTTAAAGCCCCGCAGCCGTAGGGAGTTGCTGATGACAGATACCGAACTAAAGGCCATCGCGCCCGCGGCAATCATGGGACTGAGCAGCCCCATTGCCGCCAGCGGAATGCCCAGGGTGTTGTACACAAAAGCCCAGAAGAGATTCTGCTTGATAGTGCGTAGCGTGCGTTTGCTCAACATGATTCCTGTCAGTATAAGCCGTAAGTCGCTGCCAATGAGCGTGATGTCCGATGCCTCCATGGCTACGTCTGTGCCGGTTCCTATTGCTATACCCACGTCTGCTTGGGCCAACGCGGGCGCATCGTTGATGCCATCTCCTACCATAGCGACCACCAGGCCCTGTGCCTGCAGGCGCTGCACCTGCTGTGCTTTATCCTGCGGCAGCACCTCGGCCAGCACCTGATCGATGCCCACCTGCTGAGCAATAGCGCCGGCGGTGCGGGCGTTGTCACCGGTTATCATTACCGTCTGCAGCCCCGCTTGATGCAACTTGGCGATGGCCTCCTCGGCTTCCGGACGCAGCGTATCCGCTACCGCTATTATACCGATGAGTAGGCCTTCCTGCGCCAGTAGCACTGCCGTCTTTCCCTCCGCTTCTAGGCTATCCAAGCGTGCAGATGCCTCCGCGCTGAGGATCACACCGCGATCTGCCATAAGCTTACGGGTGCCCAGTAGCACGGCGCTGCCGTCAATGCGGGCGGCTAGACCGTGCCCCGGCACCGCCTGGAAGTCGTTTGCCGGCTGGTCGATGCTGAGGTTCAGCTCTGCAGCTGCCGCCACAATCGCCTCGCCGATGGGGTGCTCCGATCCGCGCTCCGCAGCCGCCGCCAGGCGCAGCACCTCGTCCTCGGCGGCGCTGTCCAGTTTCACCACGTCGGTTACTGATGGCTTGCCCATAGTGAGGGTGCCTGTCTTGTCTAATACTACCGTAGTTACATTGCCCACCCGCTCCAACACCTCGCCGCCTTTGATAAGCACACCGTGCTCTGCGCCTACGCCTGTGCCCACCATAATTGCCGTGGGAGTGGCCAATCCTAGAGCGCAGGGGCATGCGATGACCAGCACGGCGACGGCGGGGATGAGGGCACGGGCAAAGCCCGCGTCTATGACGAAGTACCAGCCGGTAAAGGTAAGCAATGCGGCAAGGATGACCGCGGGGACAAAGAATTCGGACACGCGGTCTGCCAGCCGCTGCACCGCGGCTTTGGATCCCTGAGCTTCCTCTACTAGACGGACGATCTGCGCCAGGGCGGTATCGCTTCCTACCTTCTGGGCTCGCACTGCCAGCAGCCCGTTCTTGTTGATAGTCGCGCCGATGGCTTCATCGCCAGGGGCTTTCTCCACCGGCAGGCTCTCGCCGGTGAGCATCGCCTCGTCCACGGCGGAGCTGCCCTCTTCGATGCGGCCGTCTACGGGAATGCGTTCACCCGGCCGCACAAGGACCAGGTCTCCCACCGCCACCTCTGCCAGCGGCACCTCTAGCTCACTGCCGTCCCGGCGCACCCGCGCCGTTTGCGGTTGCAGCCCTACGAGCTTTTTAATTGCCTCTGAGCTCCGTTGCTTTGAGGATGCTTCCAGGTACTTGCCGAGCAGGATCAGGGTGGTGATGACCGCAGCGGCATCGTAGTAGACGCCGTGCATGGATTCTCCCCAGGTCATCACGGTGAACCAGAGACTGTAGAGGAAGGCCGCACTGGTGCCGATGGTGATGAGTGTGTCCATAGTCACGGTGTGGTGGCGCAGGTTGAGTAGGGTGACGCGATGGAAGCGCCAGCCAAAGTAGGCCCATACAGGTACAGTTAGGGCCAGGGAGAGATAGACCATGATGGGTGTAGCTGTTGGCGGCACTAGCCCCATTGCCTGGAGGGGGAGCATAGCAATGAGGGCCACCGGTGTGCTCAGGATTGCGCTGATGATAGTGTCCCGCTTCAGCGTCTGTACCTCAGCCGCCTTTTGTTCCGCCGCCTCTTCCTCTGAAGCCTGCGCGAGCTCCGCACCGTAGCCAATCTCATCTACGGAGATAAGCAGGGGCGTGATGTCGGTGACGCCGGGCTCCAGGTACACCTGGGCGCGTTCCGTGGCCAAGTTCACGTTGGCTCGCTGCACACCCGGCGCGCGGGTGAGCGCCCGTGCCACCCGCTCCACGCAGGAGGCGCAGGTCATCCCTGAAACATTGAGCGTGACCAGGTTCTTTGCAGAGGGAGCAGCTACCGTGGCAGTCGCCGCCTGCCCTTCCGTAGCCATAGCCGTGGAGCGGGTAAGCATCTCCGGCATCAGGAGCGATACGGGGAGCGTGCCGTCACCATTGCCGTTCAGATAGCGCTCGGGATCAGCGTCGAAGGCCCTTTTGCAGCCGGGCGAGCAGAAGTAATAGGCGCTACCCTGATACTCCGATGTTCCTGCTGCCGATGCTTCATCGACTTCCATGTGGCAAATTGGATCAATGGCCATGGTGTGCTCCAAATTATGTCTCGGAGAGGGACCGCCAAAAGTGGTGATGAGGCGCTCTCCTGCGCCTTATTAACAGGCAAGAGATAGCTTCGGCCCGCAGGACATGCTTCACAAAGACGGCCAAACTGTTAGCGTTCCGCTAGACCGTAGAGACCCAGAAGCTCCCCCACTACCTGGTCGGTGCGGCCCTCCTGGATGCCTTCAGGAACGCAGCCCTTTAAGTGGCCTTCCAGCATCAGCGTTTCCAGCTTCTGGATGGCCTTGCGCACGGCAAAGGTCTGATGCAGCACGTCCACACAGTACTGGTCGTCTTCCACCATCTTGTGGATGCCTTTAAGGTGGCCTTCGATGTAATTCAGTCTTTTTAATGCTTCCAGTTTCACGGAGTCTTCCATAAGTTGCTCCTGTCTCGTCGTAACCCATACCCCCTGGGAGGGGGTATGGGTAGTGTAGGCCAGCCTGATTAGAGTGTCAAGCACAGGGCGATGCGGGTTGTGGTATCTCCGCATTGACCCGCACCCTGCGCGGTGGTAACCTCGTGCGTACCGAAGGGCACGCTGAAGATGCTTACCCTTCGGGACATGCTTGAGTCACGTAGCGGACGTCCTACCCCGACTCACGGAGCAGAGGGCGTTCACGTAGGCGTGCACCCGGGCCGCTGCCCGGCAGGAGAGTAGGACACATGTCAGAAGGAACCATCAAGAAACTGGTCAGTGATCGCGGATTCGGCTTCATTGTTCCAGAAGGAGCGACAGACGGCAAAGACTTGTTCTTTCACAGCTCGGACGTGCAGGGAACTGCATACGATTCGCTGCGGGAAGGACAGAAGGTCTCCTTTGAGCTTGGCCGGGACGAGCGGCGCGGCACTACCAAAGCTACCAAGGTCATGGTGGTCTAGCCTGCAGCGATGGGTCAATGTGGCTCGCGCATTCCCCGTTGTACCTGCTCGGTCGCTATGTTGGCGCCGCGGGTAGATAGTCTTGATGGAGATTGGTTATGACGTCTGTTAGTAGTACTAACCCTTCTATGCGCTTCTCTTTGGATGAGGTGCTTTCCGGGATGCTCGCGAGCATTCAATCAGACACTTTTACTGATGACGGCGTTCGTATAGCCGCAGTGTTTGAGAAGCTAGCGAAAGAATTTCCTCTGTGCGCCCCTTTGGCCGCCGCGGTGGATCCAGGTGCAGCACAGGGTGTCTTGGACAAGCTAGTGAACAAAGACTGGCTGCTCCACAAGGAAGGCCAGTATGAGCTGACTGCCATTGGTAGAGGACAGTGCGTTGGGAGCAAGAAAATGCTCTTTAGCCAGGTCCACATGGCGGAGCTAGAGGCAGCTGCTAAGGTGTTCGACACGATATAGCGCTGGCTCTTCCGCAGCCTTCCCCATAACTGAATACAGAGCCACAGGGGGCGTCACGTGTTGTGCGGGCGCTCCCTGTGGCGTGTTTGCTAGGCCGCGGGTTCTTTGTATGCAGTTTTTTAAAAAAATGCTATGCTTACCCCAGTGGCAATGAATCCCGGCTCGAAATTGGCGACCTATCACGATGCCTTCCACAGGTGTCCTCGCAGTCTGTTCCAGTACGCGCTGACCGACTCGTTACCAACTAAAGAACAAGGAGTCAGCGTACAAAATGCCTGACAAAAATCTAGCGTGCCGTGACTGCGGCGCCCCCTTCGTATTCACGGCTTCTGAGCAGGAGTTCTTTGCTCAGAAGGGCTTCACCAATGAGCCCACCCGTTGTCCTAGCTGCCGAGAGGCCCGGAAGTCTGCGCGCGGCGACAGCAGCTATGGCCGCGGCGGCAACTATAGCTCCGGCGTGCGGGAGATGCACCCGGTAGTCTGCGCCCAGTGCGGCAAAGACACCGAAGTTCCCTTCCTGCCTCGCGGTGACAAGCCCGTCTACTGCTCCGATTGCTTCAGCAAGCAGCGCGCTGCCAGCGGCGGCGGTGGTAACCGCGGCGGTGGCTATGGCGGCGGCGGCAACCGCGGCGGCGGATACGGTGGCGGTGGCGGTGGATATGGTGGTGGCGGCCGGGGCCGCTACTAGACCGCTCTAGCTACAACTACAGCGCACGAAACAGGAGGGTGCTCGCTTGCAAGCGAGCACCCTCCTTCGCGTGTGGGGGACTAGCAGTTCCTCCTCATCGGTGCAGCGGAGTGTTCTTACGTTCACTCCTCTAGTAAAGAGGGAGCCAGCGTGGTGTAGCGCGCCACTTTATGGTTGCCTTTGTCCATCCACCCTGTGCTATTCTTGAGGCGCTTAGTTGATCACCCTCACCCTAGCCCTCTCTCCTCAAGGGAGAGGGAATAGATAATGCGGAGAACCCTATGCGCTATCGTACCTTCCCCAACACAGACCTGACCCTCTCGGAGGTCGGCTTTGGCGTGTGGACGCTGACCGCCGGCTGGTGGGGCAAGCACACGGAGGCGGAGGCCACCGGTCTCCTCACCAAGGCCTTCGATCTGGGCATCACCTACTTCGACACGGCGGACACCTATGGCAACGGCTACGGGGAGGAGATCCTGCCCAAGGCCTTCCCCAAGCGCCGCTCGGATATCGTCATCGGCACCAAGGTGGGCTACGACTTCTACAACAACCCGGGCCCGCGCCCCGGTCAGCGGGAGCTGCCCCAGGTCTGGTCGCGGGAGTTCATCATCTACGCCTGTGAGCAGAGCCTGAAGCGTCTCCGCACGGACTACATCGATTTCTACCAACTCCACAACCCCAAGCAGGATGGCTTTGAGAGCGACGAGCTTTTTGCCGCGCTGGACGAGCTGCAGAAGGCAGGCAAGGTGCGCTATTACGCCGCTGCCTTAGGCCCTGCCATCGGCTGGCGCAATGAGGGCCTCTACGCCTTGGAGCATCGCAAGATGACGGGCATGCAGATCATCCACAACCTCCTGGAGCAGGACCCTGGCCGGGACTTCATAGAGGCTGCCCGCAAGAGCGGCACGGGTATGGTGGCCCGAGTGCCTCACTCCTCGGGCATGCTGGAGGGACACTACACCCTGGAGACCACCTTCCCGCCGGAAGACCACCGCAGCCACCGTCCTCGCTCGTGGCTGGTGGAAGGCTTGGAGAAGATAGAGCACCTGAAGTTCCTCTACGAGGGCCGCGACCAAACCCTGGGCCAGGCAGCACTCAAGTGGCTGCTGGCGGAGCCGCTGATGATGAGCACTCTGCCCAACATCTACGAAGAAGCACAAATCCAGGAGTTTGCGACCGCGACAGACAAACCCAATCTCACCGAGGAGGACCTGGCCAAAGTAGCTGAGCTGTTCGAGCACAACTTCTACGTCACTCCGGCTGTCACGGAAGAAGAACGGGAGAAGCAGGAGTCCGCCAGCAAGTAGCGCCCCGCACTCCGGCTCTTCTATTAGAGAGGCGGAGTCCCTCAACAGGGGGTCTTAGATGTGTCGCCTATTTCCTTTAGTACGCCGAAGGAGTCCGGCGATTCCTTCGAGAGCATAGGAGCCGTCCATGCCGAAATCCATTACCAACTACTGGTGGAAGAGCTGCTCCCAGTGCCGGGATACCCGCGCCGCCATAGCTGAGAAGGTCGACGCCATCGCCGACCGCGACTTTTTCAAAGATCCCTTCTCGGCGGAAGAGCTGCGCGCGTTGGCGGGCAGCAACCCTATCTCAGACCTGTTCTCAATGAAGAGTCCCAGCGTGAAGAAGCTGGGGCTAACTCCTGAGCGTATGAGCGAGCAGGAGCTGCTGGACTGGATGCTCAAGGAGCCTCGTCTCATTCGACGCCCCCTGGTGGTGGTGGATGGAGTGCTCCATATCCAACCCCGCCCAAAGGACGTAGACGGGATTCTCAGCTAGCGCACGCTCATGGCAGGCAGCGGCCGGAAGCAGGTCCCCACCTTCCTGGAAGAGCAAGCGCTCTGGGCGCAGGGCTATCGCTGCATCGCCGGCGTGGACGAGGTGGGCCGCGGCCCCCTAGCCGGCCCGGTGGTTGCGGCCGCTGCCGTGCTCTACACCCCTGACGTCGCGCTTCCTTGGTTCGACCGGGTGCGAGACAGCAAACAGCTCTCCGAACGTCAGCGGGAGGCCCTCGATCCCCTCATCCGCAGCGACGGCTTTGGCGTTGGTGTGGGCGTAGTCTCGCCCCGTGTTATCGACGACATCGGCATCGCTCCAGCCACCCATCTGGCGATGCGCCGCGCCATCGAGTCGCTCCCCTGCACACCGGATTTCGTCATCGTAGACGGCCGGGAGCGCCCCAAGCTGCCCGCGCCGCTGAAAGCCATCATCGGAGGCGATGCCCTGGTGCTCTCCGTGGCCGCAGCTTCCGTAGTGGCAAAGGTCTACCGGGACCGGCTGATGTGCCGCCTGGATGCCTGCTGCAGTGGTTGGGGCTTTGCCCAACACAAGGGCTACGCCTCGGCCACACATCTGGAGGCCATCCGTCGTCTGGGGCCCTCCCCGGCGCACCGCCTCTCCTTCTCACCCTTCCGGCAGCCAGCCCTCTTCCCGGAGCGGTAGCCGTGGCCGGTAGCGCGCGCATCAGTTTGGGCGCGATGGGCGAGCGATTAGCCCGCGCGCGGCTGGAGGCGTTGGGTTACCACGTCCTGGCGACGAACCATCGCACGACGAACGGTGAGATCGATCTAGTGGCGCTAGAGGGTGGCGTGCTGGTCATTATCGAGGTGCGCACCAAGCGAGGCGTCTCCCGCGGCACGCCGGAGGAGTCGGTGACGCCCGTGAAGGCGGCGCGTCTGGCCGCGCTGGCGGAGGAGTACGCGCAGGAGCATCCGGATCTGCCTCAGGAGCTGCGCATAGACCTGGTTGCGGTGGAGTTCACCACTCAGGGCAAGCTGCTGCGGGTAGAAGTCATCAAGGACGCGGTAGGCGGGTAGCGATGACGGAGCGGCGGGGTACGGAGCGCGCTTGTGAGGTGGGCAGCTTTCAGGTAGCATAATCATCCCTAAGGCGATTGGTGCAGGAAAAAAATATTGCGCCATTCTGCATTGGAGCGTGTACACTATAAGTGTCGCGTGGGACAGACGATGTGAGTGCATCGGAGGGACGGACGATGGCCTCAAGTAGCCAGGATCGCCCCCAGGGACTGAACGACCAACTCGAGCAAGAGCTGGAACGCATTCTAACGGCGCCAACTTCCCAAGAGCGTCGTCAGTTCCGGTTACTCTCCGCTCAACTACTCGCGTGCTTCCTCCTCTGCCTTCTGGCAATTAGCGTGGCGTTCCTCTTGCCTAGTGGCGAGTCCAATGTCCAGCAGGCTCTGTTGCTCCCCGCCAATGCCCAACAACTTGCAGCGGCCCCTGAAGAGCCTTTTGATTGTCTGCAACTCTGGGCAGCAGCAAGAAACGCCCGCGAAGGTGGGACGCCCCTCGGCGCAACTACGAGCAGCAGTCTAAGCGGGACGACTACAGAGGATCCCTCCTTCTTTGACGCGTTGGTGCAAGGCTACCACCGGGGGCTGGAACAGCGTCACTGTATGCAGAGTCTGCGCATGCAATGGATGCTACCGGACAGCGGCGCTCCTTCTCAATAACGGTTGGCCTGCCTAAGCTGGCGGGATGTTAGACTCGCGAGAACCCTGCGTCTATAATGAGTTGAAATCCAAGCTAACGGGAGTCCCATGACCAGCGAGACTTCTCCTCGAACATCAGACCCGCACCCTTTACTAGCCCCGCCCTACCCTCCAGAGCATATTGATCGTCTGTCGGCCGTTGCCCGGACACTGCGGCGAGAGGTCGTGGAGATGGTGTTTGCGGCCAATAGCGGCCACCCCGGCGGCTCCCTTTCTTCTGCGGATATCATGACCGCCCTCTACTTTGCCGTGATGAGCTACGACCCTCAGGACACCAAGTGGCCGGAGCGGGACCGCTTCATTATGAGCAAGGGGCACGCCTCACCAATCATGTACGCGACGCTGGCGGAGGCCGGCTATTTTAACCGAGAGCTGTTGCCCACCTTCCGTCGCTTTGGCAGCATACTCCAGGGCCACAACGATTCCACCCAGGTGCCCGGCGTCGAGATGTCGGCGGGTTCGCTAGGCATGGGCTTGCCCTTCGGCGTGGGCCACGCGCTGGCAGGACGCCTGGACCAGCTCGACTACCGGGTGTACGTGCTGCTTGGTGACGGTGAGTGCCAGGAGGGATCTGTGTGGGAAGCGGCCATGGCCTCCAGCTTCCATAAGCTCGACCACCTGGTTGCCATCGTGGACAAGAACGGCATCCAGAACGACGACTTTGTGCGTGTGACCTCGGCCATAGACCCGCTGTCGGACAAGTGGAAGGCTTTTGGGTGGCATGTTGAAGAGGCGGACGGCCACAGCTTTCCATCACTGTTGCAGGCGTTCCACAAGGTGCAGCAGGTGCAGGGTCAGCCTTCCGTCATCATCGCATCTACAGTAAAAGGCAAGGGTGTGAGCTACATGGAGAACAATCCCGCGTTCCACGGTGCAGCGCCAAGCAAGGAGCAGCTTGAACTGGCGCTTCAGGAGATAGGCACATGACCTCCGCGCACCACAACGGCCACTACGACGGCGCTTTTCAGTTCCTGCAGGCGCTCTTTGCCGATCCCCAGAAGGTTGCCGCCGGCTACGCTACACGAGACTCCTTTGGCAACGCGCTGACGGAGTTGGGCGCGGATCACCCTAACTTGGTGGTGGTAGATGCAGACTTGGGCAAGTCCACCAAGAGCATCAACTTTATGCAGAAGTATCCCGACCGCTTCTTCCGCGTGGGTGTGGCGGAGCAAAGCATGATGAACATAGCCGCCGGGCTAGCTGCGGCGGGCAAAGTGCCCGTGGCGACCACCTTCGCGGTGTTTGCTACTTCTCGGGCCTTCGACCAGCTACGGGTGTCCATCGCGCAGCCGCACCTCAACGTGAAGATCGTCGCGAGCCACAGCGGCATGACTGTTGGCGAGGACGGCAAGTCGGCCCAGGCCATCGAGGACTTGGCTTTAGTGTGCGCCCTTCCCGGCTTCAATGTGGTGGTGCCGGCGGACAGTGTGGAGACCGCGCAGGCCACCGCCGTAGCCGTCAACACGAACGGCCCCTTTTATATCAGGACCAGCCGTCCGGCCATCCCCTTTATCTACGACCCTGAACATCGCTTCCAACTGGGCAAAGCCGACCAGCTGCGCGAGGGCAAAGACGCGACAGTCATTGCCTGCGGCGTGATGGTGAAAGCAGCCCTGGACGCCGCCGACCAGCTTGCCGGACAAGGGGTCTCTGTGCGGGTGCTAAATATGTCCACCCTTGCTCCCCTGGACACGGGGGCCATCCTGGCCGCCGCTGAGGAAACGGGCGCTATTGTGACCGCTGAAGAGCACTTGGCCCAGGGCGGCCTCGGCAGCCTGGTCGCGACGGTGCTGGCAGAGCAGCGGCCCACGCCGCAGGAGATCGTGGCCGTTCGTGACCGCTACGGGCAGTCGGGCAAACCCGCCGAGCTGCTGAAAGAGTATGGCCTCACCTCTGCGGACATAGCTGCCAAAGTGCAGCAGGTTATCGCTCGCAAGAAATAGAGGTCCTGTGACCACCGCAGTGCCCCAGACGCAAGCCGCTACCCCCGGCGCTGCCAGTAAGCCGCGCACTGCTAAGGTCGCCGTGGTGTATACCCGCCCCGAAACGGTGCATGAGGACATCCAACGGGCGCTGGCTCTGGCCGAGTACTCCGCCCACATGCCCAAGGGGCCGGAGACGCTCCTCAAGATCAATATCACTTGGCAGCACTTCTTTCCCGCTTGCTCCACCACGCCGTGGCAGCTGGACGGGGCAATCAGGGCGCTGCGGGCGATGGGCTACAACGACCTCATTCCCGCGCAGAACGGCACCGTGGTAGTGGACTCCCGCGAGGGCGAGGTCAAGAACAAGCACAAGGTAGTTCTGGATAAGCACGGCCTCCAGAGCGTTCACCTGAATGAGCCTGACATTGCCTGGGAACCCTATCAGCCCAAGAGCCCGCTCCTGGTGCTGGACAAGGTCTACCCGGACGGCATCCGCATCCCCGCGATGTTCCCCGGCAAGAACGTGCTTCATCTGCCCACTATGAAGACGCACGTCTTCACCACTATCACGGGGGCAATGAAGAACGCGTTCGGCGGGCTGCTGAATTTTGAGCGGCACTGGACGCACGCCGTCATCCACGAAACCCTGGTTGATCTACTGACTATCCAGCGGGAGATTCACCCGGGCGTATTCGCGCTGACCGATGGCACCTTTGCCGGCGACGGCCCCGGCCCGCGCGCGATGCGCCCCTACGTAAAGAACACCTTCCTTGCTAGCGCCGACCCCGTGGCGGTGGACGCCATCGCGGCCAAGATGATGGGCTTCGACCCGCTCTCCATCAAGTTCATCCGCCTAGCCCATGAGATGGGTTTGGGCTGCGGCGACCCCCGGGAGATTGAGGTGGTTGGAGAGGACATCGAGGGCGTGGACTGGCGCTTCACCGGCAGCGAGAACACCCTGGCCAGCAAGGGCCAAAAGCTCATCTACTGGGGTCCCCTCAAGCCATTGGAGCACCTGTTGCTGCGCTCCTTCATCGTGCCCTGGGCCTACTTTGCCTCCAACCTCTACTACAACGGCTTCTGGTACAACCTTATTGGCAAGGGCCGGGTGAACAGCATGATGAACATGGAGTGGGGCAAGCTCTTCCAGCAGTACTAGCATGGTTTGGGAAGCAGCCCGTTACCAGGAACAGTACTCCTACGTCTGGCGCTACGGCGAAAACCTGATGGAACTCCTGGCTCCTCAGCCTGGAGAGCGCATCCTCGACCTTGGCTGCGGCACAGGGCAACTAACCGCCCAGCTTGCCGCCGCGGGCGCGACGGTCATCGGCCTGGACCGTGACGCTAACATGCTTGCTGAGGCGCGCCACCACTCCTCGGACATCGAGTTTGTGCTGGCGGACGCCGCCGATTTCTCCTTCTCTGAGCCCTTCGACGCCGTCTTCTCCAACGCCGCGCTGCATTGGATGAAGGACCCTGCTGCCGTGCTGGCCTGCGTAGCAGCAGCCCTCAAGCCCGGTGGGCGGTTTGTTGCTGAACTCGGTGAGAAGGACAACATCGCACACGTTGTCGCGGCGTCCCTCGAAGCGCTCAACAAGATTGGACGCCCGCTCTCATCGGACGACTACCCGTGGTACTTCCCCAGCCCTGGCGAGTACGCCACGTTGCTAGAGGCCGCGGGTTTCAAAGTGCAGGCTCTTTGGCGCTTTCCAAGGCCAACGCCTGTGGATGGCGGCGATGCCGGGCTAGCGGACTGGTTGGGGATGTTTGGCGCACGTCTATTGGCGCACCTAAGCGCAGGCGAACGCGCCGCGGCCATTGCTTTAGTGGAGGACTCACTGCGACCGGCACTCTACCGGGACGGCGCGTGGTCGGTAGACTACGTTCGCCTCCGCTTTGTTGCGGTAAAGATCTAATGCTCGCCTCAATCCGAACCAAGTTCCTCTTCTCGCTGGTATTCGCCGTGGTGGTGCTGGCGGCGCTTTCGTTGTACGCGGACGCGGGAAAGCTGGCGGCAGCTTAATGCTATAATTGGTGCATTATGGGCACGTTTTATTATCCCCTCACTGTTCTTTCTCTTGCGGGTGACGCCCAGGAGGAAGTAGAAGCGCTGGTAGACACCGGCTCCATGTACTTGTGGTTGCCGCGCCCTTTGTTGGAACGTCTAGGGTATCACCCACTAGCGACGCGCCCCTTCACTCTTGCGACTGGTGAAACAATCGAGCGAGAGCTAACTGCCGCCCAAGTGCGCATCGGCGATGAGAGTTGGCCCGTGCCATGTGTCTTTGGTGACGAAGGAAGCATCCCATTGTTAGGCGCAATTGTGTTGGAAGCCTTCAGCCTTGCCGCCGATCCAATCAATCGAAAGCTAGTACCCGTGCCCGCCCTGGCTACTACTGCGCTGTAACCTGCGCAGTCGTAAACCGCTTGCTCGCCTCAATCCGAACCAAGTTCCTCTTCTCCCTAGTATTTGCCGTGGTGGTGCTGGCGGCGCTTTCGTTGTACGCGGACGCGGGAAAGCTGGCGAGGACCCTGGGCGACTTCAACTGGGCGCTGCTCCCGGCCATCCTGGCCCTTACCCTGTGGAACTACGGCCTACGCTTCCTAAAGTGGCACTTCTACCTGCGCCAGATTGGCGTGCGCACCCTTTCTCCCTGGGAGAGCCTGATCATTTTCTTTGCCGGGCTCTCTATGGTGGTGACGCCAGGCAAAGTGGGCGAGTGGCTGAAGAGCTACTTCCTGCGAATACGGGTGGGCGTCCCGCTCTTCCGCTCGGCGCCCATCATCGTTGCGGAGCGCCTGACAGACGGCCTCGCGATGGTGCTGCTGGCTTCGGTGGGTGTCGCGTCCTTTGGGCTGGGCTGGCAGGTGGTGCTGTTTGTGCTCTTGGCTGCAGGGAGCATCCTCGTGGTGGCCTGGACGCCCGCGCTTGCAGAGGTGGCCTTCTCCATCATTGGGCGCGTTCCAATTGTCAGAAACCATGTAAGCCACCTCCGAGAGTTCTATGCCAGCGCACAGGTTATTTTCCGCCCTAAGAATCTGCTCTTGGGCGTCTTCTTGGGCACCCTCTCTTGGGGAGGTGAGTGCATGGCCTACTACTTAGTGCTCCTGGGTCTAGGCCAGCCGCCCAGCGGGGAGATGCTGGTGCAGGCCACCTTTATCCTGGCCGTATCCTCCCTGGGCGGCTCGCTTTTCTTGATGCCGGGCGGGTTGGGCATTGCAGAGGGCGGCATCACCGGCCTTTCGCAGTTCTTGCTGGGCTTGTCCCGGGAGCAGGCGGTCACCTCAGCCATCTTGATCCGCTTGAGCACGCTGTGGTTTGGCGTGGCAGTTGGCCTGGCGCTGCTGATGGTGGCGCTGCGCCGCTTTGCCGCCGCGGAGGCGTTAGAGGAAGACCGGCCTTCGAGTGCACAGGAGCAGGCAGGAGGGATAGGGTAAACAAAAGCCGGCAAGTGGGTGTGCTTGCCAGCGGAATTGACGGTAAAAGCGCGCTAGGCGGGTCTCGAACCCACGACCTCAGCCTCCGCAGGGCTGCGCTCTATCCACTGAGCTACTAGCGCACGTCGTCTCTTGGCGTGGTGCCTGCTTATCGCTTTGCTGTTACCAGCCACCCCGCAGGGATGATAGGTGGTGCCGAAGGTGGGATTTGAACCCACACGCCCGTAAGGACACTACGTCCTGAACGTAGCGCGTCTGCCATTCCGCCACTTCGGCTTGTTTCCCGGGCTTGGTGTGTGCGATTGATTAGGTGGGAGGCCGACGGCGGTGCTTCCGCGCCGCACGCTGAACGGCCATCCGAGCCTTCTCCGACTTGGAGCGGAAGAAGCGCCGCTCCTTTACCTCTCGCAAGAGGCCAGACCGCGCTACGGAGTTACGGAACCGCCGTAGCAGACTCTCAATGCCTTCTCCATCGTTTAAGCTTACAAAGGTCATACTTCTGACTATCCCTGATCTCTCGTTATCTCAATTAGCGCCAGCGTTACTTGGCTGGCTACTAAAACATTCCTCACAGTAAACGGGCCGTAGCCCTTGGGCTCATTGGCGAAGCCCTTCTCTGCATGATGCTATGCCAATCTAAAGTGTTTCACGCTCATTGTAAACAGGTTCACGCACCTCTGCAAGCTAAACTACAGAGGCAGGCTACGACCCAGGGCACGAGCACCTGGGTCGTAGTCCTTGTGCCTAATGTAGCGATTTACAGGAAGGCGATGGGGTTCACCGGGCTTGCGGTGGAGTTGTTCAGCTTCAACGGCGGGACGATGAAGAGGAACTCCCAGCGCTGCATGCGAGCGCACTCGTAGCTGAGTCCCTCGTAGTCGGCGCCATCGATGAGCCACATACCCATAGCCGCAATGCCGATGCCGTGGATAGGGCGGATCATCATGCCCTCTGTCTTAGGGATCCAGTCGTTGGCGGTGTCGCAGGCCAGGACGGATACGTCACGCTGTTTCATCCAGGGCAGCAGTGCGCCATCGGGGCCGGCCTGCTCGCCGGGACGGCTGTTCCAGCCCTCTTTGCGCTTGCGCTTGCCGTGGCCGGTGGAGACGCAGAGGATGTCGCCGGGGCCTGCCTTCACGCCTTGGGCTTCCTCGGCCTCTTCAATGTCCTCCGGGAAGATGGGCGTGCCGGGCTCCAGCCACTCCACGCCGCGCAGCCGGGGCAGGTCGATCAGGACGCCGCGGGAGATGATGCCATCACCAATCAGGGTAACGGCGCCACTCGGGTCGACGCCGCGAGGCGTTACTACGTTGGGGGACAGGTTGTTGTAACCGGCAATGGGGCGGTCCGCGGCCGGTTTGAAGAAGTAGTGGCCCGGGCAGTCTATGTGGGTGAGGCTTAGGCCGTGGAAGTTCAGCACGCCTATGTCCGTGCTGCCGGTGGGACCCATGAACTCTGCCGTGTTCTGGGCCGGCATGCTGTTCATATAATGCCGGGGCTCAGCCCACGTATCGTCGGTGTTGTGCTCATTGAAACGGATAGGATACGAGCAGGAAACGCCAATGCCTTCTTTTACCAGGGCGGCGGCCTCAAGCCGTTTCTTGGGGGTGATGAGGTTGAGCGTGCCCATGCGGTCGTCCTTACCCCAGCGGCCCCAGTTGCTAAGCTCGTCAAACCATTTGTAGATCTGCTCATCTGTCGGGGATACTCTGGCCATTCTTCCCTCCTACGAAATAGTGCTTGTTGGTGCTTGCAAGGTCAGGCGCGCGTGCCTGAAATTGCTGGCAGCAGTGTACCACAAGTCCCGCCTGTTTAGGCACTCGCGTCTGGCGAACGGCATGGTTAGTAGCGTGCGAGCAACGTGTCGCTCATGGTGCGCGTCTGTTTACCCTGAGCGAAGTGCAGGAACCTACGAGCCGCTCATGCTGAGCTTGTCGAAGCACGGGCGGCTGTTTGCCAGCCTAATGCCAACTAGCCCACCACCTTGGGAAAAGCGCGCTGGTTTAGTTAGGCGACGGACGAGCAAGCTGGGGATCGGCTTCTGCCTGCGCGACCGGCTCGTCGGAGGCATGCTCAAACCGGCTGATGGGGATGGCCGGCAGAGAGTTCACAAACACCCCTGCTCTCACTCCCAGCTCCAGAGAGAACTGAGCTACAGCCGCGTTGTCTTGCGCATCCAGAATCGAGACGAAATCGTACTGGCCCAGGACGCCGTAGAGGCCCAGCACCTGCGTGCCGGAGACTCTGATGGCTGCCTCCGCGCGCCGCAGGCTATCCGGGTCGGCCAGCGCCTTCTCGCGACCTTCAGGCGTAAGGGTGAGCAGAAGAATGTAGGTTGCCATGAGATGCTCCTGTTAGTTCGGTGCTGTTGCTAGCCAATGCGCTCTCGGCCGCCCATGTAGGGGCGCAGCGTCTCGGGGATGACCACTGTACCGTCCGCCTGCTGGTAGTTCTCCAGGATCGCGATCATCACCCGGGGCAGGGCTAGGCCGGAGCCGTTGAGGGTGTGGGGGAACATGGGCCGGCCGTTGGGCTCCGGGCGGTAGCGGATGTTGGCCCGCCGTGCCTGGAAGTCGCCGCAGTTGCTCACGGAGCTTACCTCCAGCCACTCCTTGCTGCCGGGCGCCCAGATCTCGATGTCGTAGGTCTTCACTGCGGAGAAACCCAGGTCTCCAGTGCACAGCGAGAGGATGCGGTGGGGGATGTCCAGCATCCGGCACAACTCCTCGGCGTCCGCCAGCATCCGCTCAAGCTCGTCCATGGAGGTCTCTGGGTCCACAAACTTATACATCTCCACCTTGTCGAACTGGTGGACGCGCTTAATGCCGCGCACATCCCGCCCGGCCGACACCTTCTCCCGGCGGAAGCAGGGGGTGTACGCCGCGTGGTAGATGGGGAGGGCGTCCGGCGGCAGGATCTCATCACGATAGAGGTTGGTGACGGGCACCTCCGCGGTAGGGATGAGGAAAAGGTCCTCTTCCGCATCACGGTAGAGGTTATCAAAGAACTTTGGGAGTTGGCCCGCGCCTTGCATGACCTCGGACTTGACCAGCGCAGGCGGGTAGATCTCTACGTAGCCGCGGCTGGTATGGAAGTCCAGCATCCAAGTGATGAGGGCCCGCTGCAGCCGCGCGCCCAGGCCCTTGAGCACATAGAAGCGGCTTCCGGAGAGCTTTACGCCGCGCTGGAAATCGATGATGTCCAGGCGCTCACCCATGTCCCAATGGGCTTGCGTTTCGAAATCGAAGCTAGGTGGCGTGCCCTCCGTGCGTAGCACCAGGTTGCCGCTCTCATCCTCGCCCTCCGGCACGGAGTCGTCCGGCAGGTTGGGGAGCATCAGCAGTAGGTCGTTCAGGCGAGTTTCCTTGTCTGCGGTCTGCGCTTCCAGCGCGCTAATCTGGTCGCCCACCTGGCGCATCTCCTCGCGCGTCTGCTCGAAAGCCTCCGGCGACTCCTGACGGGAACGCCCGATGTTGCGGCTCACCTCGTTGCGCCGGGCTTTGAGGGCGTCGGCCTCTTGGAGGAGCTTGCGGCGGTCGGCGTCCAGCGCCAGGATCTCGTCCAGGGGCGTGTCCGAGTGGCGGCGGGCCATGGCGCGCTCCACCACCTCCGGATGTTCGCGGATGAGCTGAATACTTAACATAAACTACCCCAATGTACGATTGATGAAGGAAGAGATCGCAGCCAGTTTACCATGACAGGCTGGCAAGGGGACGAGAATAGAGGATCACCACCTGGGCCACGCCGCTCCTACCACAGGGGTAAGAGGTGCGGGCGAGCGCTCTCGTTATTCTTCCTCTTCATCTGGGTTCTTGGCCGGCAGACGGGCGTCTTCCAGGAAAGCGTTCACCATGGAAGCTCCCTGCAGGTCAGCGGTGCGCAGGATAGCGAACTGCAGGTTAGCGCTGTTCAGATCAGCGAATTGTAGGTCAGCTCCGGAGAAGTCAGCGCCGCGCAGGTCGGCGCCCTGCAGGCGGGCTCCCCGTAGTTTGGTGTAGCTTAAGTCGGCCTCCCGCAGGTTGGCCTCCTGCAGGATGGCGTCCCGCAGGTCAGCGTTGCGCAGGTCAGCGCCGCGCAGGTTGGCGTTGCTCAGGTTGGCTCCCATCAAGTTAGCCCACCGCAGGTCAGCGCCGCGCAGGTTGGCGTCGCTCAGGTCGGCTCCGGAGAAGTCAGCGCCGTTCAGGTCAGCGTATTGCAGGTCGACTCCGATCAGCCCGGCCTTGCTTAGATTGGTTTCCTGCATTTCTTTGCCGCTCAGATCAGCGTCGCTCAGGTCGGCGCGGCGGCCTCTGAGGGGGTCCGCTAACCACTTCTTGTGCTCTTTCAAGATGTTTTCTAGCTGTTTCTCCGTGTATTCTTTCATCGCATCCTTGTACTAGGTGATACACCATTCTTCTGCAGCCCTGTATCACGCAGGGCTGCAGTTGCTCAGTTATTAACCTGCTCCTCCTTCTGCCTTGCCCACCACCGGCGTCGTTTCGACAGACTCCCGACTAACGATGGCTTGCGAGTACCTGCAGACGGGGGGCGCTACTCCTTGCTTCGGAGCTGGGGGAAGAGGATGACCTCCCGGATGGAGGCATTGTTCGTGAAGATCATGGCTAGGCGGTCAATACCCATGCCCAGTCCGCCCGTAGGGGGCATGCCGTGCTCTAGGGCAAAGAGGAAGTCCTCATCAGGAAGCTCGGCTTCTTCGTCGCCCTCCGCGCGGGCGGTGGCCTGCTGACCGAAGCGGCGGCGCTGCTCCTCGGGGTCGTTCAACTCGCTGAACGCGTTGGCTATCTCCATCCCGCCAATAAAGCCTTCGAACCGCTCCACCAGCCGCGGGTCGTCAGCCTTCTGCTTGGCTAGGGGGGATAGCTCAATGGGGTAGTCCAGCAGAAAGGTGGGCTGGATCAGGTGCGACTCTGCGTATTCGGAAAAGAGTTCGTCCACTAGCTTGCCGTAGCCGAGACCGGGCGGCACCCGTAGCCCCTTCTCCTTGATGGCCTGGTAGAGGGAGGCCGCGTCCGGGTAGTCCAGGAAGCTGATGCCGGTGTGCTCCCGGAGCACCTCCTCAAAGGTGTAGCGTTGCCACGGCGGCGCTAAGGAGATGGTCTGCTCCTTGAAGGGGATCTCCAGCGCGCCCACGGTCTCCTGGGCCATGAACGCCGCCATCTGCTCCACCAACGCCATCATGTCCTGATAGTCGGCGTAGGCTTCATAGCACTCCATCGTGGAAAATTCGGGGTTGTGTTTGGTGGAGATGCCCTCGTTGCGGAAGATGCGTCCAATCTCGTAGACCTTCTCATAGCCGCCGACGATGAGTCGCTTCAAGTGCAGCTCGGTGGCAACGCGTAGGAAGAAGTCCTGGTCCAAGGCGTTGTGGTGGGTCGCGAAGGGCCGGGCGGCTGCCCCGCCGGCGTGAGGTAACAGCACCGGCGTCTCCACTTCGATGAAGCCGCGGTCGTTGAGGAAGCGGCGCATGGCCGCCACCAGACGGGCGCGTGCCACAAAGGTGGCGCGCACCTCCTCGCTGGACATGAGGTCAAGATAGCGGTGGCGGTAGCGCGTCTCCACGTCGGTCAGGCCGTGCCACTTCTCCGGTGGCGGCTGCAACGCCTTGGCCAGAACGGTGTAGCTATGCACCTCCAGGCTGATCTGGCCGGTGCGGGTGCGGAAGAGGGTACCGGTTGCGCCCAGAAAGTCTCCCAAGTCCAGGTGCTCCAGTGCCTCGTACTGCTCCGGGCTCAGGTGGTCGGAGCGGAAGTAGAGCTGGAGCTTGCCGGAGCCATCGTTGAGGTCCATGAAGCTGGCCTTGCCCATGATGCGCTGGGCGGTCAGGCGTCCTGCCGCGGTCACTTCTTCTTCGCCGTGGGCGCCGGGCGTATCGCCGTGGAGCTGCTCAAAGCGCGCAGTGGCTTCCTGCGCGGTGTGGGTGCGCTTGAAGCGGGCCGGATAAGGATCGACGCCGGCGCTGCGCAGGCGCTCCAGTTTGGACAATCGCTGGCGATAGTATTCTTCGTTGCGTTGTGTCATGTTGCGGTCTACTTACTCTGTGCTGCTTCGGACAGTGTACGACCCCAGGTCTGTACCTGGGGTCTTTGGGCCGTTGTGCTGGTCACGTGCCCTGGACTATTCCAGGCTCCGAATAGTGTAGCTAATGACTCCGCCCGGGGTCATTACCTGCACGGGGTCACCCACTTTTTTACCCATGAGCGCTTTGCCTACGGGGGACTCGTTGGAGATCTTGCCCTCCAGTGGGTGCGCCTCTGCGCTGCCTACGATGGTGAAGTGCTCCTCTTGCCCGTCTGCTGTCATCAACACCACCCTGGCGCCGACCTGTATATTAGTGCCCGTGCTGTGCGGGATAACCTTGGCTGATTTAAGGACGGTTTCAAGCTCCAGAATGCGTCCCTCTACAAAGGACTGCTCTCGTTTGGCATCATCGTACTCTGCGTTGTTGACGGTTGTCCCAAGCTCTTTGGCCTGGTTGATGATGTCTGCAACCTCACCCCTTCGGACAGTTCGGAGACGCTCCAGTTCCCGCAGTAGCTCTTCGTGGCCCTCCGGAGTGAGGTAGGCCGGCTGTTGTCGCTGCGTCATCCTCCTACTCCTTACCAACCTGTGCAAAAACCCGAGAAATAAAAAAACGAGAGCGACGTGTAGTCTCTCGCTCGGCACTATTATATGCTCCGCCCGAACAACTGTATAGAGGCGTAGGATGACCTTGTGGCGTGCGTAACCCTCTTGAGGCGGGCAGCAGCCGCTGTGCTACAATTAACGCAAAGTTAACGTAAAATCACGGCAGTCAACAGTCCTGATCAGCGACTTTCGACTCCTCACCACGCCGGTAGCCCTCTCACTGAAACATTGCCTTGAGGAAGCGCATAACTTATGAGTATGGAAGCAACTACAGCGTCCCCGCCTGAGCAGCAGCCCCGTGCACGGTCGTCCCGACTCTCGCTCGTGCTCGTTATGCTTGTATCGCTGTTTGCAGGCGGCGTTGGCGGCGCGCTGGCTGTGATGGTTCTTCTACCTTCCGGCATCATCGACGGGCCTAGTGCGCCATCCACGCGGGGGAGCTTCAGCCTTACCGAGGATTCCGCGATGGTGGATGTGGTGCAGCGCGTGGGTCCCAGCGTCGTTACGGTTGTGGCCGACCTAGATGCTCCCCGGCGACAAGGCGGCATCACCACACCGGAAATCGCGTCCGGCTCTGGTTTTATTTTTGACGACCAGGGACACGTTGTCACCAATGCCCATGTTGTTGAGGGCGCGTTGAACCTCGCCGTCATCTTTCACGACGGCGAGCGGGTCGAAGCAACTCTCGTCGGCACGGATAATCCCTTCAATGATATCGCAGTGCTGAAGATCGATGCCGGCACAACGGAGCCCTTGGAGATGGGCGATTCCGATGCGTTGACACCTGGGCAACGGGTGGTCGCCATCGGCAGCGCGTTGGGACATTTCAGCAACACCGTCACCCAGGGTGTGGTGAGCGGCCTGCACCGGGTCTGGCGCGGGGGAGGTCTGGTCATGGAAGACCTCATCCAGACCGATGCCGCCATCAACCAAGGGAACAGCGGCGGGCCGCTGGTGAATGCCGCGGGTCAGGTAGTAGGCATCAACACCAGCGTCATTCGCCTTACCGGTGAAGGTCAGCTGGTGGAAGGCATTGGGTTTGCCATCCCCAGCAACACCGTCCGTCAGGTGGCGAGCCAACTTGTCGCAACAGGCAAAGTGGTGCGGCCCTACATGGGCATCTCCCACCAGCAGATTAACCCGGCGCTGGCCTCCTTCTACGGCTTGCCCGTCCGCTACGGGGCCTTCATCGTCCAGGTAGCCGCAGACGGGCCCGCCTCCCAAGCGGGGTTGAGGGAAGGCGATATCATCATTAAGATTGGCGATGATGCCATTGACCAGGACCGTCCGCTGCTGAATATGCTCATGAAGCACCAGCCCGATGAGAAGGTTCCCGTTGTGGTGAATCGAGAGGGCCAAGAGTTGGCGGTGGAGGTCACCCTGGGAGAGCGCGAGTGAGCCGCTGTGCCTTGCCTCAGGACTGCAAGCGTCTGTGCGTGTGATAGCGGGTGAGGTCAAGGGCCACCCCCTGAAAGCGCCTCGCAAAGCAGGCGTTCGCCCTACCTCGGATTTAGTTCGGGGCGCGATCTTTAATATCGTGGGGCCGTACTTCTCGGAAGAGGAGCGGGTGCTGGACGTCTATGCCGGCACAGGTGCGCTGGGTATCGAAGCATTGAGCCGCGGCGCAGGTTGGGCGGACTTTATAGATCAGGAGCCCCAATGTTGCGCCGTTATTCAGGAGAACCTGCAGCGCTTAGGGCTGGCTGGCCGGGCCAAAGTGTACTGCTTGTCAGCGCAGCGGGCGCTTCCGCAACTGGTCGGCCCCTATAGCCTGGTCTTTATGGACCCGCCTTACGGGCAGGCCGTGGACGTGGAGCTAGTGAGTGCACTGGTCGATAAAGACCTCCTGGAGCGAGAGGGCCAGCTGGTGCTGGAGCGTAGTGTCCGGTCCCAAGAGGGAACGACCCACGATTATCCGTCGCTAGCGTTAGAGAAGCAGCGACGGCACGGAGATACGATGATCTTGCTCTTTACGAGAGAGGAGCGAAGCAATGGCTAAGGCAATCTACCCCGGTAGCTTCGATCCCGTTACCCTTGGACATCTGGACATTGCCCTGCGCGCAGCCAGGCTCTTTGATGAAGTAGTGGTCGCAGTGTTTGATGAGCCGCCTAAGCGACTCCTCTTCGATACGGAAGAGCGCATTGAGCTATGGCGGGGCTGCCTGCCGCAAAACTCCAACATCTCCGTGATACCGTACACCGGCCTAACCGTTGAGCTGGCGCAACAGCTTGGAGCTAGGGCCCTGGTGCGCGGCCTGCGCGCGCTCTCCGACTATGAGTATGAGCTGGAAATGGCCCTCACGAATAAGCGCATGTTGGCAGATATTGAATCAATCTTCATGATGAGCAGCCACGAGTACCTCTACCTGAGCTCCACCCGTATCAAGGAGCTGTGGGGAATGGGGTATCCACTGGTAGGGATGGTGCCCGAGAATGTTGACCGCGCCTTACAGCAGAAGCTGCGTCAACCGGGCAGCGGCACGGGTAGGCAGGAAGCATAGTTTTAGGAGGCTCGCCATCGATATCTTGCAGCTAATTGACCGCCTAGAAACCCTGTCCACAGAGTCTTTTTCGGTTCCAGGGCTGGATAAAGTTCTCTTGGACAAGATCGAGCTGTTGGAGCTGGTAGATCAGATGCGCGCCTCCATTCCGGAAGACGTCGAGCATGCCCAGGAAGTGCTGGCAAGCCAGGAACAGTTGCTCCAGGACGCGCGTGAGTCCGGCCAGCGCATTCGGGATGAGGCGGAGTCTGCCTTCCGCCAGCGCTTGGATGAGCATCAACTGGTGGCCGCGGCGCGCGCGGAGGCAGAGAAGGTCATGGCCCAGGCGGAACAGCAGGCCCAGGACACTGTCACTCGCACAGAGCAGGAGACGGCGGAGCGCCGGCGGGAGTTCAATGAATATGTCCTGCTCCAGCTCCGGCGGTTGGAGAACAGCCTTAACACCCAACTCGGCACCGTCAACAGCGCCATTCAGGGAATCGAGGAGGAAGAGAAGCTCCTAGGCTCCCGATAAGCACGCTGCTCGTATGCCTTCCAATTAGACGAAGTACGCTTCGTCGTTTCCATTCCCCGTCGTGCGTGAGCGCAGCTAGTCACTATTGACACAAAAAAAGGGGAACGTTACACTTTTCACGTATAGTTTATATTGTTGATAAATAACTATACTTTCTCGGAGAGAGGCACTATGGCAAGCCAAACGCAGCACTATTCTCTTGAAGAGCTTAAGGCCATTAGCGCAGGGTTTGAGGGCAAAGACCCTCAGGAGATTTTGCGCTGGGCGGTAGATACCTTTCACCCGGACTTGTCCATGGCGTGTAGCTTTGGCGGTATCTCAGGCATGGTGCTGCTGGACATGATGATGAAGATCAACTCCAAGGTGGAGGTGTTCTACCTGGATACGGATTACCTCTTCCCGGAGAGCTATGACCTCGTGAAGCGCGCCAGCGAGCGCTATGGCTTCACCCCCTCTGCCTACAAGTCCCTGATCACGCCTGAAGAGCAGGCCGCACAACACGGCGCGGAGCTCTGGACCAGCGACCCTAACCTCTGTTGCGCGCTGCGCAAAGTGGAGCCCAACAAGCGGGCTATGGAGGGCAAGCGCGCATGGATTACCGGCATCCGCCGGGACCAGACCAAGAACCGCGCGAACGTAGACCTGGTGGAGTGGGACACCCAATTCGATCTGGTGAAGATCAACGCGCTGGCTTCCTGGAACGATCGTCAGGTCTGGGGCTACATCTTTGAGCACGACGTTCCCTACAACCCGCTCCACGATCGCGGGTATCCCAGCATCGGGTGCACCAATTGCACCAAGGCGGTCAACCCCGGCGACGATCCCCGCTCCGGGCGGTGGGCCGACTTCGACAAGGATGAGTGCGGCCTCCATGAAGAGAACGAGGCCACCATTTCCCTTACGGACGTGCAGAAGCAATAGCTAACTATTGGTGGGAGGAATCATCTAGATGGCTTCAGGTTTTACCCTCTGGTTCACTGGCCTCTCGGGCGCCGGCAAGTCCACTCTGGCAAACAAAGTAACCGAAGAGTTACTGCAATACGGTCACAAGGTTGAGGTGCTGGACGGCGATGAAGTTCGCACCAACCTCAGCAAAGGGCTGGGTTTCTCTAAAGAAGACCGGGACACCAACATCCGGCGCATTGCCTTTGTAGCAAAGCTACTCACTCGTAATGATGTGGTTGCTATCACCGCAGCCATCTCGCCCTACCGTGACGTGCGGGACGAGGCGCGGCAGAACATCGGTCGTTTCGTCGAGGTGTACGTGGAGTGTTCCATCGAGGAGCTGACCCGCCGCGACGTGAAGGGCCTCTACGAGAAGGCTCTGCGGGGCGAGATCCAGAACTTCACCGGTGTCTCCGACCCCTACGAGCCGCCCTTGAACGCTGACGTAGTTGTGAACTCGGAAAAAGAGGGCATAGACGAGAGCGCCGCAAAGATCGTGCAAAAGCTGCAAGACCTGGGTTACGTAGGCGCAGCGTCCACTGTGGCTGGGGGAGTATCCTAATGACCGCTTCCGCTACATCTATGTCCACAGCTGCAACCGATGCTATCCCGCCCCACGGCGGGACGCTCGTTTCCAGCAAGGCATCTGATACCGATGCCGCCGCGTTGGCGGAGCGGGCAAAAACCCTTCCTAAGCACACGCTAGCCGTCCGGGAGACCTGGGACTTGGAGCTTCTGGCCAACGGGGCCTACTCTCCCATTGAGGGCTTCATGGGTGAGCATGACTACAAAGAGGTGCGTGACCACATGCACCTAGCCAACGGCCTTGTGTGGAGCATCCCCATCACCCTCTCCGTCTCGGAAGAGGAGGCTGCCGGCCTGAAAGAGGGCCAGGAGCTGGCGTTGGCCAATGGCACGGGGACTATTGTCGCCGTGCTTGAGATTGCAGAGAAGTATCGTTACGAGAAAGCCCTAGAGGCGCGTCAGGTCTTCCGCACGGAGGAGGAGGCGCATCCGGGTGTGACCATGCTCTATGCCCAGGGCGATGTGCTGCTGGGCGGCAAAGTCACCGTCATCTCGCCGCCGGTGCCCCAGGACTTCTTGGAGTACCGCCTGACGCCTGCCGATACCCGCGCAAGCTTCCGGGAGCGCGGCTGGCGGCGCATCGTCGGCTTCCAGACCCGCAACCCTGTACACCGAGCCCACGAGTACATCCAGAAGTCCGCGCTGGAGATCTGCGATGGCCTCCTGCTGCACCCGCTGGTGGGAGAAACCAAGAGTGACGACATTCCTGCGGACGTTCGGATGCGCTGCTACCAGGTGCTCTTGGACGGCTACTACCCCAAGGACAGGGTCCTCCTCTCCGTGCTGCCGGCTCCTATGCGCTACGCAGGCCCGCGTGAGGCCATCTTCCACGCCATGGTGCGGAAGAACTACGGCTGCACCCACTTCATTGTGGGCCGGGACCACGCCGGCGTGGGGAGCTACTATGGCACCTACGACGCCCAGAAGATCTTCGAGGAGTTCACTCCTGCCGAGTTGGGTATCACCCCCATGTTCTTCGATAACACCTTCTACTGCCAGTCGTGCGGAGCTATGGCATCGCTGAAGACCTGCCCTCACGATCCGGCCAATCACGTGAACCTGAGCGGCACCCAGGTGCGCACCATGCTCCAGGAAGGCGCGCTGCCACCGCCGGAGTACAGCCGGCCAGAGGTGGCGACCATCCTCATCGACGCAGCCCGCGCCGCCAAGTAGCGGATACCCTCATCTCGACCCCTTCCTATAGGTCCAGGAGATAGTGATGAACGTAGGCCAGGGCATTTGCCCTGGCCTTTCCGCGCCCTCCTCCCCCGTCTTCGCGATGAGGTCGCCAAGGTGACCGGCGGAGCGCTCTTAAGGGTGGGCGGCAGGATATACTGAACGCGTGCTATCCGCTCAAGAAATGACCGTCCTGCGCCGGGCCACTCGCTACAACCCGGTTGGCAAGGCATTGCGACGCTACTGGCTCCCCGTCCTTCCCGTTGACCAGCTGCCGGCCGCGGACGCGCCGCCCGTGCGGCTGCGTGTGCTTAACGAGCACTTGATCGTGTTTCGAGACACCAGTGGCCGGCTAGGCGTGCTGGACGCGTTCTGCCCCCATGAGGGAGGCTCGCTAGCGGCAGGCCGGAACGCGGAGGACGGCATCCAGTGCATGCTCCACGGCTGGAAGTATGATGTGGAAGGCCAGCGGATCGACGGCGGCGCGGTCCACGTGGCCGCGTTCAAGACGATTTCCTATCCGATGGTAGAGCGACATGGGCTGGTGTGGATCTATATGGGGCCGGCAGCGGAACGACCGTCATCGCCGGAGTAAGGGTCTCTTAAAACCGCGTAGCTAGAGAGGTCTATTTCCTCAAGAGTTCAGTACTTGTTCGATGTCTTCCAAGTGCTCTTTGCGGTGTTCCGCTCGTGACAGATCAAAAGGGCTTCCGACTGCGCTTATCTTAACGAGCAGCTCATCACTCAATGCTTCGATGTTCCTATCAGCCTCCTCCGCGAGACGGAGGGCGAGCAGCGCTGCATCACGCGGTGGAATCGCGAGACAGAGCGGTTTGGCCGAGTCGTTTACCCAGTCAAGGTCTTCAGGCTCATAGTCGGCAACAGAAGGCTCAACGCCGCGTTGCCACTTCTCAATCAAGAATACGGCTCGCGCGTCCCAAAGACCGATATGCGCTAGCACTGCGGCTACCGTCCAACCCGCGGGCATGTGCAGACTCAGCTCTGCATCGCTCAGCCGGGTGATGAGGGCGTGCAAACGATTACGCTCAACGTTGTTCACTGCCTCATGAGTGCGGTCGACCAACAACACTCCTTAATTGATTCATACTGTCCCTAATTGCCCTATCCCTCGTGGCCGCTACCAGCTCGCGATGTCTTCCCCGCCATCCACGCCCAGCACGTTGCCGGTAAGCCAGCGTGTGCCGTCATTGGCTAGCACTGCGATGGCATGTGCAATGTCCTCGGGGGTGGTCATACGGCCGCTGGGGTTGCCCTGCTCCGCCTTGCTGATAAGGCTCTCGTGGCCGGGGATGCGTCGCAGCGCGGGAGTATCGGTCACACCGGCGCGGATGGCGTTCGCGGTCACGCCCATGGGAGCCAACTCCATCGCAAGCTGCCGGATGTGACTCTCCAGCGCCGCTTTTGCCGCAGACACCGCGCCGTAGGTGGGCACTACTCGCGTGGAGCCTGAGCTGGTCATGGCGTAGATGCGGCTGCCCTCTCCCAGCAGGCCGGCAAAGTGCAGGTCCTGGGTCCAGTAGACCAGGCTGTTGGCCATCACGTCCAGGGTCATCTCCATCTGCGCCTGTGTCAGCCTCTCTTTTGGGTCTTCCGAGAGATAGGGGCGCAGTGTGCCAAAGGCTAGAGAGTGGAGCAGCACTTTCACCGTCTGCGGGCCGGAAGGGTCTGCGGTCACTCGCTCCTTGATGGCGGCGACGACCTCCCCACGCTTCTCGGCATCGGCCGCGTTTACGTTGAAGAAGTGGGCCTCTCTGCTCAGCGACCGTATCGCACCGACGATTTGTTCGACGTTAGGCAGCGTTGCGCGGCGGTCCAGGTGCGCGCCGAAGATGTGCATGCCCTGGCGGGCCAGCTCCAGCGCGACCGCGCCGCCAAAGCCGGAAGATGCCCCCAAGACGAGGGCGAACTGGCCGTCCAGGCCGTTATGGTGTTGGGTCATGGTGCCTCTTGTGCAATGTCATTCTGAAGACTCGCCAAAGGTGAGGACGAAGAACTCACTTATTTGCTCAGGATGCTTCGCTATGCTCGGCATGACAGGCGGTAGCTCTTAATTTACGTGCAGAACGGCCTTGCCGGGGTAGGCGCGGTCAACGAGCTTCTGGGCCACGGAAGCAATCTCCGTCCACGGCGCTTCCAGGTCGATGAGGGGATTCAGTTTGCCCGCTGCAATGAGCTGGCTCATGCGGGCCAGGCCCAGCGAGGCCGCCTCTTTGCCAAACTCTTGAAACACGCTAAGGCGGTAAAAGGTTGTGGGGGTGGGGATGCGCATAGGCTCGATAGTTGCGGAGGTGCCGCCGCTGCCGCCGTAGTAGACGTAGTAGCCGTTGCTGGCAAGGGTCGGCAGGGCGTTAACGAGCGTCTGGCCGCCCACGCCGTCGAAGACCAGGTGGTAGGGGCCAAAAGCCTTTGCGCCCTCGCCGGTCTCATCTGCCACGACCTTGGTTGCGCCCGCGGCCTGCACCGCTGCGGCGTGCTTCTCTTGCCGCACCGTGCCGACCACTTCCGATGCGCCCGACTCCAGCGCGAGCTGCACCGCCAGGTGGCCCACGCCGCCAGATGCGCCAGTGATGAGCACACTGCGCGCCAGCAAACTCCCGGCGATGCCCAGTCCGTAGAGGGCGGTGAGTCCGGCTACCGGCAGCGTAGAGGCCTGCTCAAAAGAGACGCCCTCAGGCAGCAAGGCAAGCTGTGTGGTGGGCACCGCGGCCTGCTCGGCCCACGCCCGCGTGCGCAGAATGCCGACCACCCGCTGCCCAACCTGGGGGCCGGTGCCATCGGAGGCGGCCTGCTCTACCGTGCCGGCCAGGTCCCATCCGGGACGCGCGCCCGGTTGGGTGCCTGCCAGGGAGCTGCGCACCTCGCCGCGGTTCAGGGAGATGGCGGAGACGTTCACCAGGGCCTCGCTTGGCAAGGGCTGCGGAGCGTCTACCTCCTGCAGTACTAGTTTCTGAGCGCTAGACGGGTCAACTACTACGGCTCGCATGTTGTGCTCCTTTCTGTGCTGTGAGATCCGGCGTGAGGAAGAATGTGCTCGTTAGGTCATACCAGTTTGGATTGACTGACGCGATCAATAGTAGCTTCTCTGCCCGGGTCCACCTCATTATCTGCTTTTTCTCTCAATTGCAATTCGGATGTCTGTTGTTGGTTCGTAGTAAACAAGATTATGAACATTATACCGACGGGTGAAGCCTTAACGTCATGAGAGCCATGCTACCCGAGGCCAGCCTCCCCCCGCCAGATGCTTCGTCGCTGACGTTCCTCAGCATGACAAAGCCGTTGTGCTAATTGCGTTGAGCGATCAGGATGACAGGACGCGGTAGTTATCGCACGACCACGTTCACAAGACGGCCGGGCACGTAGATCACCTGCGCCACCTGCTTGCCGTCTAGCTGCGACTGCACTTTGTCCGATGCCAGGGCCAGCTCCCGGGCCTGGGCCTCGTTCACGCCGGTGGCTACGGTGAGCTTGTCCCGCACCTTGCCGTTCACCTGCACCACCAGGGTGAT
This sequence comes from Dehalococcoidia bacterium, assembly GCA_965220215.1. Taxonomy (GTDB): domain Bacteria; phylum Chloroflexota; class Dehalococcoidia; order SHYD01; family SHYD01; genus CBDDEI01. The sequence continues at coordinate 715,380 of OZ244809.1, read as the reverse complement.
CTCTTCGTTGGTCACCAGCGCGGGGTCCCAGGTAGGGAACGGCTGCTGGTGCACGCTGAAACGGTGGCCGGTCCGCTCCCACAGCTCCTCTGCCACGTGAGGTGTACTGGGCGCGATCATTAGGATGAGCGATTCCAGGGCGGCGCGCCATTCCGGTGTGCCTCTGAGCGCCTGGGTCTCCGGCTTGGTCAGATAGTTGGTGAACTCCATGAGCGCAGCCAGCATGGTGTTGAAGCGGAAATCGGCCAGGTCTTCATCCACGCGGCGGATGGTCTGGTGGGTGACACGCTGCAGCTCCTTCAATGGCGTCTCGCCCGGCGTGCCGGAGCGTGAAGCAGTCCAGGTGTCCAGCACCAGTGTCCACGCGCGGCCTACCCAGCGCGTGATGCCGTTGATGCCGTCGGTGTTGTAAGGGCCGCCCTGCTCCCAAGGGCCTAGGAACATGAGGTAGGCGCGGAAGGTATCTGTGCCGTACCTGGAGACATTTTCATCGGGCGCAACTACGTTGCCCCGGGACTTGCTCATGCGCTGGCCGTCTGTCCCTAGGATCTGCCCTTGGTTGAACAGGCGCAGGTAGGGCTCCGGCGTGTCTACCAGCCCCAGGTCTCGTATCACTTTGTGGAAGAAGCGGGCGTAGAGCAAGTGCATCGTAGCGTGCTCTGCGCCGCCGGTGTACTGGTCCACCGGATGCCAGCCTGCCGCCACCGCTGGGTCGAAGGGTCCTTGATCATAGCCGGGGCTCAGGTAGCGCATCTGATACCAGCTGGAATCGACAAAGGTGTCCATGGTGTCGGTCTCACGGGTGGCGGGACGACCGCAGTCGGGGCAGGTCGTGTTGAAGAAGCCCTGGTGGTACTTCAGCGGCGACTCGCCCGTGGGCTTGAACTCCGCGTCCTCCGGCAGTAACACGGGGAGCTGGTCATCCGGCAGTGGCACGATGCCGCACTGGTCGCAGTAGATGATAGGGATGGGCGTGCCCCAGTATCGCTGGCGGGAGATGAGCCAGTCCCGCAGCCGGTAGGACACCTTGCGGCTGCCCCAGCCCTGTGCCTCCGTATAGTCTTTCACCTTGTCCATAAACTCGGTGCTGGAGAGGCCGTTGAAGTCGCCGGAGTTCACCATGACGCCGGGATCAACGTACGCCTCGGTCAGCGGCTCGCCCTGGTAGCCCGGCGGCGCGATGACGGTCACGATGGGCAGGCTGTACTTCTGCGCGAAGGCGAAGTCACGGGTATCGTGGGCGGGCACGGCCATGACCGCGCCGGTGCCGTAGTGCATCAACACGTAGTCTGCAATGAATATGGGGATGCGCTGCCCGGTAAAGCGGTTTACGCAGTACGCGCCAATGAAGACACCGCTCTTTTCCCCCACGGTGGAGAGCCGCTCTATATCTGATCGGAGGCGGGTCTCCTCCAGATAGGCGTCCACCTCTGACTGCTTGTCGGCGGTGGTGAGCTGCGCCACCAGGGGATGCTCCGGGGCCAGCACCATGAAGGTCGCTCCGTAGATGGTGTCCGGCCGGGTGGTGAAGACGCGGATCTCCTTCTCAGGCAGGTCTGGCCGTTCCAGAGGGAAGGTCATCTCGGTGCCGTAGCTCTTGCCGATCCAGTTGGTCTGCATGGTCTTAACCCGCTCGGGCCACTCCAGATCGCCAAACTCCAGCAGCTCGTCCGCGTACTGGGTGATGCGGAAGAACCACTGCTCCAGGTCCCGCTTGGTCACGACGGTATGGCAGCGCTCGCAGGTGCCGTCCGCCGCTACCTGTTCGTTGGCCAGCACCGTCTGGCAGCTAGGACACCAGTTGGCGGCAGCCTTGGCGCGATAGGCCAAGCCCTTTTTGTAAAACTGCAGGAAGAGCCATTGGTTCCACTGATAGTACTCTGGCAGGCACGTGATAATCTCCTGGTCCCAGTCGAACATCGCGCCGATGCTACGGAGCTGGCCCCGCATGCGCACTACGTTGTCCAGCGTCCACTTCTGTGGGTGGATGCCGCGCGAGATGGCGGCGTTCTCCGCCGGCAGCCCGAACGCGTCAAACCCCACCGGGAAGAAGACGTCGTAGCCCTTCATGCGCTTGTAGCGGGCCTGCACGTCGGAGGGGCCCATGGCGTACCAGTGGCCGCAGTGGAGGTCGCCCGAGGTGTAGGGAAACATGGTGAGGGCATACCACTTGGGTTTGCTGGGATTTGGGTTGAGGCGATAGAGGCCCTCCGCTTCCCAGCGTTCCTGCCACTTGGGTTCTATCTCTTGGGGGTTGTACCGTTCTGCCATGAGTTACTCCGACTAGGAAAACATCTCTTTTTCAATGAGCTTCAAGTACTTGTTTGTGTAAAACATCTCTGGGTCTTGTTTACGAGGGCGAACAAGGATGTCAAAACCAGGGTCTTCTGGGGAAGACGCATCAAACAAGATCAATCCGATGCCGAAGACTTGGCATAACGCATCCAATCTAGCTACTTCGTCTTGGGGCGAATCTTTAGGCACAACTAGATACGATTTATGGCTAAACAGACGATAAGCACAGGCTTGTCCGAATGCGGTTACCAATTGCTGGGTATCCAGCTTAATTTCCGCCGATACAATTTCTGTAGGCGCTTGCAGAATATCGCTTGGTCTGGACTCCCGCTTGCCAATTACGTCTGGTGTTCCCCATTTATCTTTGAACTTGCCCCCGCCTAGCGGAATCGCCTTTGTACAGTCTTCCAGATCGTTCACTAGCCAGTCTGCGAACGGCCCGTAGAAATCCTCTTCCTTTATCTTCAGTGGGGGTTTAGGAACAAGTTCTGGCTTAAGTTGGTCAGTCCCTTGATCGCGATATTCGGTCAGTCTATACAAGCCTCTTGCCGGCTTATAAACCTTCTCGGGGAACTGCATGTGTAAGTTCCATACGTTTGAGTCTACATAAGCGCTTTTGAATAATGGGTCGGACTCAACCACTTTTCGGACGAGTTCTGCGTAGCGGATGCCGTCGGGATGGCTTCTAAGAAGCTCTAATGCCCGTTCGATAATCTGTTCCCTTATGGTTGCCATCTCACAACTCCCAGACTGCGCACACAAAAGGCAGGGTCTTTGCCCTGCCCGTCTCGTCTTCTCCTATGCAGGAGGAGGCCTCTCGGCCTTACGTGCCGGGCTGTACCCCGCTGCTAAGGGTGAGGCTCTGATTACACACCTGCTCTTCTCCGCACTGAAGGTATTTAGTGAGCCTAACTCTACGGTAGGCAATACTATCTTTGAGTTGATGATTAAATTATAGCACCCCAGGCGGAGCGACGATATAGCGCGCTCACGCGTCGGTTCCAGACAGGGTATGGCTCTCCGCCGCCGAGCGCAAACTGTTCAATCCGGCCAAGTGCTGACAGGTTGCGGAACAATAAGCCTTGCTGGAACGCAGTCCGTTGAGCGAGTAGGACCTCGATCTGGTAAAGCGGAAGGCGGCTTGGTGCCTTCTTGTATCAACCCTGAAGGCATGGAGTCGCCGGCATATTCCGCAGCACCGCCCGCCGGGAAGGAACTAGACCGCTTGTGTCTGAACACTCGACCAGGAGTGCATAAGTGAACGGGACACCTATCCTGCTGTCACGAGGTTTGCGTGGGACAACGTAAGTTAAGAACTGGGGGACTGGCGAGATCGTGAGCGTCGAGCCTGCTTGCACGGTGCACAGAGGGCCTTCGATAAAAGGCACGCAAAGGCACGGACTTGCGCCTCATTACAGGTGAAGAACGAACCGCAGCGTTTAGGTTCTTAACTTAGTCTAGGCGCTAGTCTGGGGAGCCAATGTCAGGCGCGGCTGTTCTGCCCAAGTCTTCGGGGGTAAGTCAAGGTATGGCTTATGATTGAGAGGCTCTATTGGCATGCTGTCAACTCCGCTTTTTGGATTCACGTCTTGTAGTGGCAATGGACAGAGAAACAAGGGTAAGCGTGCAGTTGGGAAGCCGTGGTGGTATTGGTGGTTAGCAGAGACTCGCACTATGATTAGGTGGCAAGCAACTGTTAATTGGGAGGCAGAACGGAAACATGTCAGAGTACATACCGTCGACCATGGATTGGGTTCGCGAGCAGGTGGAGCTCTACGAGGGGAGTGAGGGCAAAGAAGGGACGACGCTGCGCGATACCGGACTGCCCGTAATCATTGTGACGAATAAGGGAAACCAGACCGGGGCAATCCGAAAGACGCCGCTGATGCGGGTGAAGGAAGGGAACAAGTACATCTTGGTGGGATCTAGAGGCGGTGCGCCGAAGAACCCGGAATGGGTGCACAATCTCCGGGCGGACGGTAACGTAGAGATTCGGGACGAGACCGAGGTGTGCGCGATGCGGGTCCGCGAAGTTGTGGATGCAGAGGAAAGAGCGCGGTTGTGGGAACTGGCAGTGGCAGCGTTCCCGCCCTACGAGGAGTATCAGAGCCGGACGGAGCGGAGGATACCGGTGTTCGTTGCTGAGCCGATGTGATGGGGTATGGCTTCTTCATTCAGTGAACAAGGCGACTTTCGGCTTAGCGCAAGGAGCTCGTCAAGTTAGCTTGATCGTTAAGCCGAAATTGAATCGAGCACAGAAGTGAAAAAATACATTCTCTTTGACCATGATGGGGTTTTAGTCGAAACAGAACATTGGTATTACCTGGCAAACAAACGAGCGCTGGCATCTCTCGGAATTGATCTCCCACGAGACGCATATTTGGTGAATATGGCCAATGGGGTTTCCGCGTGGGAGGCGGCACGAGTTTCAGGAATATCCGAATCTGAAATTAATCGTGGCCGAGAACTAAGAAACCGGTACTACCAGGAATACCTGATCACCGAAGACATCGAAATCGAGGGTGTCTTGGAAACGCTAGACGTACTCGCAAGTGAGTACAGGATGGGCATAATTACTACCTCCAAACCACCTGATTTCACCTTAATACACGAAAGGCGATCCATCCTGGATCATATGGAATTCTATTTAACTCGGGAGGATTACGAGCGAGCTAAACCACATCCCGAGCCCTATTTGAGAGGACTCCAACGCTTTGGTGCTACTGCCGCTGAAACGGTGGTTATTGAAGACTCGGCGAGAGGGTTGAAGTCGGCAATAGCGGCGGGTATTGACTGCATCGTGGTTGCGAACGAGTTCACTGCAGCTCACGATTTGTCCAAGGCAACTGCCAAGGTCGCTACGTTTAGGGAATTGCCATCTACCATAAAGGGCTTAGCAAGTTTAGCCAGGCGACGCTGAAAAGCGCGCGCCTGCTAAAAGCGTTAGGTCTTAGAAAACGAGAGTCATGAACCTATCCCAAAATCTTTGACAGTGTGGTCATGAAGCAGGCGATAGTCGGGAATGCGATGTAGACGTCGGTATGCCAATCGTACCGCACCACCAGCCGACGCCAGTTGTCCAGCGTGTCAAGGGTGGCCAGTACGTGATGCCGTCGTGGGTCTCTGAGTCGTGGCTCAAGGAGCACGGGTGCGCTCGCAGGGATTTCGGAGACGTGCCCTTACCGTTCGTGTGGATGCCTGATGCCAATGAACTCCCAATGTTTGACCTTGCCACCTACGGGGAGATCGACGGGGAGCCCGGGCGCTACGAGCTGGAGTGGTTCAGTTGACGGGGACGGCTGCCGGGGGACATTGCGATCCATCCGGCCGGGGCGGTTCGGCTCAGCCCATTGGAGGACGAAACCGGAATTTCGATCCGTCCGTCGCATACCATACGCGTCCCCGCGGCGACCCTCCTCCGCCAGCCTCTTTGGGGCGCACGCTATTGTCTAAAAATCCTACCCGGCTTGAATGGACCCAAACCGACCGCCCATGAGTATCGGAGTTTTCCGTGTTTATTGATTCCAAAGAATGAAGGTTCTTGATTTTGTCCAGTTTAGTGGCTTACGTGGGGTAGGTGGTACCGTGTTCGAGATGTGGCTGGGGGCTCTGTGAACCTACCGACGCCTGACACGTGCGTACACTACGCTCCCGCTCACTACAACAACCGCCGCAGCAACTGCCAGAATGATTATCCACGCCCTACCTGCAACCGTATCCTGTGGTTGTTCAGGCGCTGGTCCGCCCACCTCGGCTTGAGGAGCACTGCCCTCCCCGTCCTGTGGTTGTTCAGGCGCTGGTTCGCCCACCTCGGCTTGAGGAGCACTGCCCTCCCCGTCCTGTGGTTGTTCAAGCGTTGGTCCGCCCACCTCGGCTTGAGGAGCACTGCCCTCCCCGTCCTGTGGTTGTTCAGGTGCAGGTCCGCCCACCTCGGTTTGAGGAGCACTGCCCTCCCCGTCCTGTGGTTGTTCAGGCGCTGGTCCGCCCGTCCCGGCTTGAGGAGCACTGCCCTCCCCTAGCGCGTCGAGATCAGCTTGCGCTTGTCCAAGGAGGGCCGTGCGACTGCATATGCCAACGGTATAGCCGCCGTCATCATAGTTGCTGTCGTGACCATAGACGATGTACTCCCCTCCTTCGATGAAGGCAAAACCGCAACTCCCGCCAGTTGGTGGCGTGGTTACATACATGCTTTCATAAACAGCCCCCTTCCACACGGCGCTGACCTCAAAGCCAACCGTGGTGCGGTCCCCGGGGGAGACAGACGCTGCATTGGGGTCATAGGAGTGTTCAATCGAGACGACTCTCCCTGCGAAGACTGCTGCAAACTTCCCCAGCTCTTCGGAAGGAGAACCGGGTTCCGCACACTTACACGCGTGAGCCTGCCCCGGGGTCCCAAGGAACCAGATGACACTCACGATGAGCGCGAGGCTCACCACGCTTATGGATGCGACCGTGGGCACCATCCGCTTACGCTTTGCAATCACTGCTCGCATGACCTGCTCCTTTGCTGCCGCTGCGTCGCACAAGAGTTCGTCCACCCTGTGCCAGGTCCATTCAGGCGCTTGGCCCGGACGAAGCCTGTTTCGAGATGGGCATAGAAATCCATAGCTACGCCCGAAGAGACGATTGCTTTCACATAGCCTGTTGGCAGGTGTAGTGAGACGGTTCAGTTGATGGTGTGCATCCCAAGAGCCTGCCTGCAAGGAACACGGAGGGCCATCGATCAAAGGCACGCAAAGGCACGGACTTGGGCCTCATTACAGGTAAAGAACAAACCGTAGTGTTAGGTTTTCGGTTTAGTCTAATTTGGTGGAGCTGAGGGGACTCGAACCCCTGACCCTTTGTCTGCCAGACAAATGCTCTCCCAGCTGAGCTACAGCCCCAATAAGCAATAAGTATAGCAAAGCCGCGCGGTGGCGGGCAATGTACGTGTTCATGGGATGAGTCTGACGCCGCACCTAGCTAATGTGTAGCCTAGGAACTTGCTGCATTGCGATGCTACGGCGCAATTAGCCTCTTTGACCACCGTAGATATCGGTCTGAGCAGCGGTACTGCAGCACCCACCCCTAGACGTGTCAGCGGTTTAGCCGGCGTCTATTGCCCTGTTCCCAGCCGAGAGACCACCCGAACAGTGAGAGGAGGGAGAACTGGGACTTGGCGGGAGCCTTGGCCCTCAGTCCCGCCCAGGAAAACATCTACCGCTTCAGCTTGGAAGTGGTGGGCCATCGTGGACTGTACACAGTACCACTTTCGAGTTGGTACTCTCTCTGTGAATCTGCCAGGGCATGCAGGACGGTGATAAAGGATATGCTTATCCCTCCTATGCGATGATCGATACTGTGTCCAGAGCCTTCAATCCAAGCTCTCGATCTCCTTCGAGTATAACCCGCGGCTCTACGATGTTTCTGGCGATGCTCTTGGTGAACAGCTTCCAAGCGTCAGCCTCATCGAGCGTGATTTCGGCGGCAGCTTTCCCAGTCCCACCGTAAAGCAGCACCCATTCAGCTTGGGAGCGGGATACCGTCCAGGTCCCGCCCGAAGGGCCCGATATAGTGACCCTGATCCTTGTGCCTGTGGGGGCGTCGACCTCAGAGTAAGCGCGTGGCAGGCCGTACACGAAGGTCGCCAGGACCGGGGCAAACCAGCCTGGGTCGGTTAGCAGCGGTCTGCCTACCGTTTCCCGGATCTGTTGCTGGTGGTGCCAGCGCTCCGTATATTCGCGAGCGATGTGCAGCCACATAGGAACGGGATCAGGGCTTGCCCAGCTCACTATAGGACCGACAGTGTAAGGGTCAAGCGACTCAAGGTACCCGTTCACCTGGTCTCCTGTTGATCTCAGAAGGTCGATCAATAGTTGAGGACTCACCCTCCTGAGAGCTGTAACCCATTGCTCGTTTAAGTCGTTCAGTCCCCTGACGAAATCATCCCAGTTGTCCGCGGTGACCAAAGAAGCATTAAACCCATCGCGTTCCATAGACAACTGTCCAACCTCGCCCCCGAGAATATGCGCAACCAAGTCGTGAGTTGACCATCCAGGACACGGAGTCGGCATATACCACTCCCCAGGCCTAAGCGACTCCAGCACACCGAGCAGATTGTCGAGGAGTTGCGGAAAGAGTTGGGAAGTGAAAACGGGTCCTGTGCCATGGATGTTTGTCATTTTTTCCCTAGCGGAGGTTTGGTGGAGCAGATGGGACTCGAATCCCTGACCCTTGTCTGCCAGACAAATGCTCTCCCGGCTGTGCTACAGCACTTACAACTGGGAAGGATACCAAAGCTGCGCTGTGGCGGGCAATGTACAAGAAGCGGCCTTTCTACGTTCTCTTATGAGTGGCTAGGTATGCCTGCCTGGGGTACAATAAAACTAAGTAACTAAGAACAGGATAACGTGACGGATCGATCGCAAACGCCGCTTCCAGGCACACAAGACCGGCGCCGGCTAGGGCTCTCTCTGGTGCAGCAGGCGCAGCAACGGCTACAGGCCTTGCTGGCCTCCTACGGCTATCAAGAGGTCGAGGTGCCGGTGCTGGAGCGCGTCGACCTCTATCTCCGCAAGCTGGGTAGCCAGGTGGCGGGCCTCATGTTCACCTTCACCGACCAAGAGGGCGAGCGCCTTTGCCTGCGTCCGGAGTTCACCGGCTCGATCATCCGCAGCTATATCAACCACGCTCAGGAGCTGTCCCTACCGCTACGCTGGCAGTACTGCGGCCCTGTCTTCCGGGACGGCGATACTCGTCAAGGGCAGCTGCGCCAGTTCACCCAGCTAGGAGCCGAGCTCATCGGTGGGGGCACGCCCCGCGCCGACGCGGAGTTGCTGGCTCTGGCCTGCCAGGGGATGCGCGCCATTGGGGCGCCGTCACCGCGGCTGGTGCTGGGCCACGCGGGCCTGTTGCCCAGCCTGTTGGCAGGCATCGGGCTCTCGGAGCGTTCCCAGCTTTATCTCGCGAACCACCTTGCGCTGGTGCGCAGCAGCCAAGATGGAGTGGAGCAGTTACGTGAAGGGCTGCGCGCGCTTCAGACCGCGTCTCCCGACGAGGCAGAGCTTCCTGAAGAGCAAGCGGAAGCAAGGAGCGCTGCCGGCGCGGCGATGGAGGATACGCTGGGCTTGTTGGAATGGTTTGTGCAGGCGGGCGCAACCCGTCCCACCGGCCGGCGCGGGCCGGAGGAGATCATCAGCCGCTTCCGGGCTAAGTATCAGGCTACGGACCAGCCTCAGGACATCGAGCGGGCGCTAGGACTGGTGCAGGAGTTGAGCCAGGTACGGGAGTCGCCAAACAACGCGCTACAGGCGGGCGCAGCTATTGCATCGCGCTACGGCGTAGCCTTCCCGCTGCTGCAGGAATTGGAGGCGGTCATTACTACCCTGGACGCCTTCCACCTGGACGGCATCTCTATTGAGCTGGACCTGGGGCTTATCCGGCCCCTGGGCTATTACACCGGCATTGTCTTTGAGCTATACGCAGGCGATGCTTCCCGCCCCGTGGGCGGGGGCGGCCGCTACGACGAATTAGTGCCGGCCCTAGGCGGGCCAGCCAGCGTGCCAGCCCTGGGCTTTGCCTACACCCTGGAGGACCTCCTGGCGAGCGCGCCCGGAGGCGCCGCAGCGTCCGGCGAACCCGCCGGCGTCCTGGTAGCGGCAGAGCGGGACAGCGACTTTGCCGAGGCCGTACGACAAGCGGAGCAACTGCGGGCACAAGGCGTGGCCGCAGTGTTGGAAGTGGAGCTTCGATCAGAGGCAGAGCGGTTGAGTTACTGCCAGCAGGCGGGCATCGGGCGTGTAGTCGTTGTAGGCGCGGGGCGCCTGCAAGAGCTATCGGTGGCGTGAGCAAGCTATGTTACGTGTAGCGTTGCCCAGCAAGGGCGAACTAGAAGAGCCCACGCTTGCGTTCCTGCGGGCGTGCGGGCTGAGCGTCAACCGCCCCAACGAGCGCCAGTACATGGCCGCCATCCCGGCGCTGCCCAACACCACCGTCCTCTTCCAGCGCGCGGCGGACATCCCCGCCAAGGTGGAGGAAGGCAGCGTAGACCTGGGTATCACCGGACTGGACATTGTGAGGGAGCACCTGCACGAAGGCAGCGATACCCATGTACTGATGGAAGACCTGGAGTATGGGGGATGCTATCTAGTACTTGCGGTGCCGGAGACCTGGATAGACGTCTCCTCCATGGCGGACATGGTGGAGGTTTCTGAGGAGCTGCGGGACCGGGGCCAGGAGCTGCGGGTCGCCACAAAGTACCCCCGGTTGGTGCGGGAGTTTCTGCTGCGTAAAGAGCTGAACTACTTCAACCTGGTGGCGTCGACGGGGGCCATCGAGGTCGCGCCGACCATGGGCTTTGCCGATGTCATCGCCGACCTCACCTCCAGCGGCACCACGCTGCGAGAGAACGGCCTCAAAACCCTGACCGATGGCAACATTCTCACGTCACAGTCTTGCCTCATTGGCAACTTAGAGGCATTGCGTCAGAACAGCGTGGCGCTGGAGACCACCAAGCGCATGCTTGAGATGATCGAGGCCAACCTGCGGGCCAGGGACTATTTCAGCATCACGGCCAACATCCGGGGCGACACTCCGGAGTCGGTGGCCCAGGGCGTCATCAGCCATCCCGCGGCCGCGGGCATGCGTGGGCCCACGGTCTCCAAGGTGTATAGCCGGTACGGCGAGGAGCAGGATTGGTACGCCGTGACGGTGGTAGTGCGTAAGCCCGAGTTGTTGCAGGCGGTGCAACACCTCAGGAGCATTGGGGCCGCCAGCGTGACCGTGTTTCCGCCCAACTATGTGTTTGAGCAGCAGGCCGAGTCCTTTGAGCAGCTAAGCCGGGTGCTGGCGTCCACTAACGGGGTGTGACCAAACGGCGCGCACTAAGGCCAGCCCCTTCCGTAAGCTCTCTCAAGGAAACGTGAAGCACAGCAATCATGTGCTCAATGTGAACAGAGGTTAGTGTGAAGTTTATTCGTGGCTACAAAGCATCTCGCGAATTCCTAGAGAAGCGGCAACTCCAAGAGCTTGCCCCCTCAGCAGCAGTGCTCGCGCGGCTAAATGAACTGTTTGGGCGGCCGATTACGCCCCAGGAAGCCGTAGCGGAGATTCTGGCGTACGTGCGGACCCGCGGCGATGCTGCGTTGCGTGAGTATACTGCCCGCATTGATGGCGTCACTCTCCCTGAGTTCGAAGTCTCGTATAAGGAGATCACGCAGGCGTATCAGGCCGCGCCGCCCGATGTGTTAGCTGCGCTGGAGCTGGCCGCCGAGCGCATTCGCCGCTTCCACGAGGCGCATTTGCCCAAGACCTGGATCGACAAGCCCGCCGGCTGGGGTCAGCTTGTGCGGCCCTTAGACCGCGTCGGCATCTATGTGCCGGGTGGTCGCGCCGCCTATCCCTCCACCGTGCTCATGACTGCGGTCCCCGCCAAGGTGGCATCCGTGCCCGAGATAATAGCGGTGACGCCGCCGGACCGTGAGGGCAACGCCAGCTCTCTGGTGCTGGCCGCGGCAAAGATTGCTGGCGTGGATAGAGTATTCAAAGTGGGCGGCGCCCAGGCCATTGGCGCGCTGGCCTACGGCACGGAGAGCATCCCCCGGGTGGACAAGATCTGCGGGCCGGGCAACCTCTTTGTGGTGTTGGCGAAGCGTGCGGTCTACGGCACTGTGGGCATAGACGGCCTCCACGGTCCCACCGAAGGGGCTGTGTTGGCCGATGACTCCGCCGATCCCCGTCTCTGCGCCGCTGACCTGCTGGCCCAGGCAGAGCACGACGAGCTAGCCTCTGCTATCTTCATCACCGACTCAGAACGGTTGCTCAACACCGTGGAGCAGGAGGTTGAGCGCCAGCTTGCCGAGCTCGAACGCTCCGACGTCATCCGCGGCGCGTTGAACAACAACGGGCTGTTTATCCTTGTCGAGACCCTGAGCCAGGGCGCAGACCTCTCTAACATCCTAGCGCCGGAACACCTCTCTATACTTACTCGCGACCCCTGGTCGCTGACCGACCGCGTACGCCACGCGGGCGCGCTCTTTGTGGGCTCGGCCACCTCCGCTGCCCTAGGCGACTACGTGGCGGGGCCAAGTCACGTCATGCCCACCGGAGCGACGGCGCGCTTCAGTTCGCCCCTGCACGCGGATGACTTTGTGAAGGTGACCAGCGTGGTTGGGCTGGACGCCGCGGACTCGTCGGCTCTGGCTCCCGCGGCGGCCACCATTGCTCGCGCGGAGGGTCTGACCGCCCATGCCAGGGCTGTAGAGATGCACCAGCAACTCTCCGCGCAGGAGATTAGGGCCCAGTGACCGAGACACCCCAAGGCATCAAGAGCGAGCGCCTCCGCTCCGCCATCCGCAAGCACTATCAGGAACTGACGCCCTACGTGCCCATAGTCCCCACGGACATCCTGAGCAAGGAGGGCGGACTGTCTCAGGAGGGGGTCATTAAGCTGGACGGGAATGAGAATCCCTACGGCCCTGCGCCACGCGCCCTGGCGGCGCTCCAGCAATACGATGCGTATCACATCTATCCCGACCCCAGCCAGCGGGAGCTGCGCCTGGGCCTAGCAGGCTACCTTGGCGTCGCGGCTGAGGAGATAGCCGTGGGCAGCGGCTCCGACGAGCTAATCGACCTGCTCGCCCGGCTGCTGGTGGAGCCCGGCGATGCCATCCTCACCTGCAGCCCCACCTTCGGTATGTACCCTTTCACCACTCAAGTAGTAGGCGGTCGCGTGGTGGACGTGCCTCGCAAGGCGGATTTTACTCTGGACATGGAGCCGCTGCTTGCGGCGGCAAAGCAACCGAACAGCAAAATTATCTTCCTGGCGTCTCCAAATAATCCTACGGGCAACCCGCTGCGCTCGGATGAGCTAGATGTGCTCCTGGACACTGGAATACTGGTGGTGGTGGACGAGGCCTACCAGGAGTTCAGCGCAGCCCCCTCCTACGCGCCGTTGGTGCGGGAGCATGAGAACTTGGTGGTGCTGCGCACCTTCTCCAAGTGGGCGGGTTTGGCCGGCCTTCGGGTGGGCTATGGCGCGCTTACGCCCGCCTTAGTCTCCCTCATCGACCTGATCAAGCCGCCGTACAATGTGAATGTAGCGGGTTTGGTAGCCGCTCAGGTATCCCTTGAAGAGCGCGACCTCCTCCTGAAGCGAGTGGGGTTGATGGTGCAGGAACGTGGCCGTATGTTCCAGGCGCTGCAGGGCATCTCCTACCTAGAACCCATTCCCTCGGAAGCGAACTTTCTTCTGTGCAAGGTTGATGGCCGGGACGCCGCTGCGCTAAAGAATGAGCTGGAGCGGCGCGGTATCTTCATCAAACGCGTGGATAGCCCCTACTTACCCAACGCAATTCGCATCAGCACGGGCAAGCCGGAGCACACGGACGCAGTGCTGGCCGCCCTCAAGGAGCTGTAAAGATGTCAGACACCCCGCGCAAAGCGGAGATGCACCGCAAGACCAGAGAGACGGAGGTCTCCGTTGAGATCGCGCTGGACGGCAGCGGCGATGTTGCTGTCTCCACCGGCATCGGGATGTTGGACCACCTGCTGGAGCAACTCGGACGCCACGGGCTATTCGACATAACGATAAAGGCAACAGGCGACTTCGAGCGCATCGACGCTCACCACACGGTTGAGGACATCGCCATCGTCCTGGGGCAGACCTTTGACAAAGCCCTGGGTGACCGCGCCGGCATCGTGCGCATGGGCCACGCCATCGTGCCGCTGGATGAGGCCCTCGCTATGGTGGCCGTCGACCTCAGCGGGCGCGGCTATGCGGTGCTGGAGGGCCCGCTGCCCAGCGGACCGATAGGCCAGTTGTCCAAGGAGTTAGTGCATCACTTCCTGGAAACCTTTGCCAGGGAGAGCCGCAACAACCTACACGTGCACGTCTTTAGCGGTGAGGACGGCCACCACGTTGCCGAGGCCATGTTCAAAGGCCTTGCCCGCGCGCTGGATATGGCTACGCGCATTGACGAGCGGCGCGGCGGCAGCGTGCCCAGTACAAAAGGCGTCCTTTAGTGTAGTATTGCCGAATGGCAGACCCTCCATCGTCCCCGTCCGACACTCCGTCGGAGACCGCACCACCTTCTGATCCCAAGCGTACGCATCCCATCTGGGCGCTGGCCAATCCGCGCTACCGACTGCTTTGGGTCTCCGCGTTCTTTGCCCAGTTAGGGCAACAAGGGCTGCGGGTCATGAGCCTCTATCTGGTCTACGATCTGACCGGTTCTCCTTTCATGCTCGGACTGTTAGGCGCGTTCCAGGTGGTACCGCTGCTGCTCTTCTCCCTGGCGGGCGGCTCGCTGGCAGACAAGTTCGACCGCAAGAAGCTGATTCTGCTCACACAGGTCTTCCGTGTAGTGCTCGGTTGCGGGCTGGTGGCATTACAGCTTGCCGGTGTCCTGAACGTGTGGCACCTCTATGGCGCCACCTTCTTGAGCACCGCAGGCAGTGTGATGGAGCGGCCTTCTCAGGTGGCGTTGCTTCCCACTATTCTGCCGCCACAACAGGTGACGGGCGCCATCTTACTGAACTCGGTAAACAACCAGCTCACCCGCACGATGGGGCCAGGTGTTGCCGGCTTGCTGCTGGCTACCATAGGAGTATCCGGTACCTTCATACTCAACGTGGTGCTCTACGTGCTCTCCTTTATAGTGGCGCTGGGGCTGCCCTCCGCAATCGCCAAACAGGAAGACCAGCCGCAGAACATGATTCATCTTATGCGGGAGGGGCTAACGTTTATGCTGGGGACCCCAATCATCCTCTCGCTGCTCATGCTGGACGCGGTCGCCACCTTCTTCGGCGCGTTCGAGCCGCTGATGCCGGTGTTCGCAGAAGATGTGCTGCACGTAGGTCCCCAGGGACTGGGTATGCTCCTGGCTGCCAACGGCGGCGGCGCGGTACTGGGTGTGCTAACGGTGCTGAACCTGACTTGGGTGCGTCACAAGGGGCGCATGGTGCTGGGTGCGCTCCTCTGCTACGGTCTGGCGCTCATTGCCTTTGGGCTTTCACCCATCTTTGCCCTCTCTATATTTGTAGTGGCGCTGCTGGGGGCGCTGGACCAGGTAAACGTGACCTTCCGCAACACCATCTTGCTGCTTGTCACGCCCGACCAGCTACGCGGCCGCATCGAGAGCATACGGATGATGTTCATCATCGGCGCGCCGGCCCTGGGGGCGATTCAAGCGGGCGCCATCGCCTCGGTTATCGGGGCGCCCTTCACCATCGCGGGCGAAGCCTTCTTCGTGCTCGCGGGAGTGCTCTTCATCGGCAAGCGCGTGCGAGAGGTGCGGGAGGTAGAGATATAGCTTCGGTATGTCATTCTGAGGAAGCATAACGACCGAAGAAGCCTCTTAAGGTGGATTCTTCGCTTTGCTCAGAATGACAAGGGGCGTCGTTCCCTCTTCCAGGCCTAACTGTCATTCTGAGGAAGCGGAGCGACCGAAGAATCCACTTAAGGTTCCCAGAAGCCTCTTAAGTGTGGATGCTTCGCTTTGCTCAGAATGACGCGGGGCGTCGTTCTCGCTTCCAGCGCGAGACGGAACTAAGGAGCGGCGGGCGCTGCGACCTCTTCCAGGTCGAAGCGGAAATCTTCGATAACGGTGTTAGACAGCAGCTTACTGCACATCTCTTCTAGCTGAGTCTGCGCCTCTGCCTGATCGGCGGCCTCTAGCTGCACCTCCAGGTACTTGCCCATGCGCACCTGCTGCACGGAGCGGAACCCCAGCGCATGAAGGCCGCCGGTGATAGTGACCCCCTGCGGGTCGTTCACTGCTGGCTTGGGCGTAACAACAACCTTGCCTAAATAGAAGCTCATTCTTTGCTCTCTATCACGTAGTCATAGCTTTGCTTTATCAGGGTTTCCACCACTTCGTCGGACTCCATCTTTTCCGGGTAGACCCGGATCCAGGAGCGGCCAAAGGCATTAGTAGCGTGTCGGAAGCGTTTGCCCATCCGGAGCTTGAGCAGATCGTCGCCGGTGGGCTTATCGAACTTTAAGGTCAGCGCAATCCCGTCGTACATGCCAAAGACGCGGCCTTTGGCAAAGTAGCACAAGAAGCCGAAGGCGTGTTTTTGGGTGCACTCCGGCAGGCTATCCATATACTGCTCAATGACAGTTTGTAGATCCTCCATAACAGCTAGCGGCTTGGCTTACGAAAGGGGATGTCCAGCCAGTCGTTCGTAAGCTTCGCGGTACTTCTCGGTGGTACGGGCCACCACGTCCGCTGGCAACTCCGGCGCGGGCGGCTCTTTGTCCCAGCCGCTGGCCACTAACCAGTCCCGCACGTACTGCTTATCGAAGCTGGGCGGCGCTATGCCGGGCCGGTAGTCCCGCGTGCCCCAGAAGCGGCTGCTGTCGGGCGTCAGCACTTCGTCAATGAGTATGACTTTATCGTCCGCGATACCGAACTCGAATTTGGTGTCCGCAATGATGATGCCCTTGCCGCGGGCATAGACCCGCGCGTGCTCGTAGAGGCTGACGCTGTAGCGGCGGAGCGTCTCTGTGAGGTCGCTCCCCAGCATGTTCGCCATCTCCCCAATTGAGATGTTCTCGTCATGGCCGCTGTCCGCTTTGGTGGCCGGTGTAAAGTGGGGTTCGTCCAACTCTTCGCTCTCCCGCATGCCGCCGGGCAGCTCTACTTCTGCCAGGGTGCCGCGGTCCTTGTACTCGGCCCAGCCGGAGCCGGAGATGTAGCCGCGCACTACACACTCGACTAGGATGGGTTCTGCCCTGCGAACCAGCATAGAGCGGCCTACGAGGTCCTCCAGATCGTTGTCCGCGCCCAGGATATCGCGGTAGGGCTCCAACTGGTCGGCGCTGGTGATAAGGGTGTCGAAGTGGTTCGGCGCTAGATGGCCCAGCCTGTCGAACCAGAAGGCAGAGAGCTGGGTGAGCACCGCGCCCTTGTCGGGGATGCCTGTGGGCAGCACCACGTCAAAAGCGGAGATACGGTCTGTGGCGACCATGAGGAGCTTATCCCCCAGGTCATAGGTGTCCCGGACTTTGCCCCGGCGGAATAGATTAGGCAGGCGGGTTTCCAGCAATAGAGCCATGGTTACCTCTTCTCTAGTATTCGTAGTAGCTTACGTCCCCGCGCTTGCACCGCGGGACGTCCGGCTACGGATTCTTGGTGGATGGCCTGGACCACGGTTGAGGTAAGCGACGGGTCCTGGCGCGTGAGATCACTGAGGGCTTGGAGAGCCATTACTTTAACTATTGTACTCTTGTCTGCCAAATACCCGAAGAGGGTTTCCACGAGTTTTTTGCGATCTTCCGCGCTCCATTGGATGCGCGGCAGCATCTGTGCCAGGCTCCACCTCAGTTCCTGCTCTGTTGTCGTGACCGCGAGGGAGAGCAGTAGAGAGCGATGGGGTTCGAGGAGGTCCGGGCGCTGGCGGGTGGCCTTCTCCAGGGCGTCACCGGCGCGCATGCGAATAAGCAAATCTTCCGAGGACAGGCCCTCAACCAGGACAGGGATCAGCTCCGGGTGTGCCTGCGCCTCCGCAGCCACCTCGTTGCTGCGGCCGATGGAGCGCCGGTCACCGCCGGTGAGCTTGGCAAGGAGTGGGTGCTCTGTCATTCAGAGGAAGGCGCCTAAGAAAATCCAGGCTAAATTGGATTCTTAGCTTTGCCTGCCTGCGGTAGGCAGGCTCTGAATGACGCTGCTCGTGGTCATCAGTTCAGCCCCATACGGGCGAAGCTCTTGTCCACCTCTCGCACGAAATAGCCGTAGTCGAAGATCTTGTCCAGGTCGGTCTCGGTGAGGCGTGAGCTTACCTCGGGCTCTTCAGCAATGGTCTCGCGGAAGGGACGGCGTTGCGCCAGGGCCGCGTGGCTCGCTCGCTGGATGATTGGATATGCAACCTGGCGGCTCATCCCCGCCTCTACCAGCGCCAGCAGGCAGCGCTGGGAAAACACAACACCCTTGGTAAGCTCCAGGTTCTCCTGCATACGCTCCGGGTAGACCACCAGGCCGCGTACGATGTCGGTGAAGAGCGCCAGCATGTAGTCCAGCGCAAGGCAGGAGTCGGGGAAGATTATGCGTTCCACACTAGACTGAGAGATATCGCGCTCGTGCCACAGGGCGATGTCCTCCAGCGCGGCGATGGAGTTAGCCCTCAGCACTCGCGCCAGGCCGCAGACGCGCTCAGCCTTCTCCGGATTACGCTTGTGGGGCATGGAGCTGGAGCCCTGCTGACCTTCCTGAAACGGCTCCTCCGCCTCGCCAACCTCGCTGCGTTGCAGGTGGCGCACCTCCGTGGCGAACCGCTCCAAAGAAGCGCCGATAAGAGCCAGAGTCTGGATGAAGTGCGCGTGGCGGTCTCGTGAGACGATCTGGGTGCTGACGTTGTCCACGCCTAGGCCAAGGCGCTCGCAGATCCGGACTTCAAGCTCTGGGGGAACGGTGGCATGGCTGCCAACGGGGCCGCTTATCTTCCCCACGGCAATATCCTTCTTCGCTGCCTCTAAACGCTCAACGCCGCGGCGGACTTCGTCCAGCCAGTTCAGCAGTTTGAGGCCAAAGGTGATGGGTTCCGCGTGCATGCCGTGGCTGCGGCCCATGCAGATAGTGTCCTTAAACTCCAGGGCTCGTGTGGCGATGGCCTCGTCCAAGCGCCGTAGGTCTTCCAAGAGGATGTTGGCGGCATCTACCAAGCGCAGGGCAGTGGCCGGATCCTCAGTGTCGTAGGAGGTGAGACCAAGATGGACCCAACGGGACTCTTCGCCTAGGCTGTCACTGACCGAGCGCAGGAAGGCATTCATATCGTGGTGCATCTCCTGCTCATAGCGGTTGATGTCCCCGATGCGGAAGCTGGCGGTCCGGGCGATCTTCTCCGCCGCTTCTCGCGGGACTACGCCTATGTCGGCCCAGGCTTCGCAGGCGGCGACTTCCACCCGCAGCCATTGCGCGAACTTGTGCTCGTCGTTCCAGATGCGGGCCATCTCCGGACGGGTGTAGCGGTCAATCATTTAGACGCTCCAGTATCTTCTATGTGAGACTATCGCCAGCGAGAGCGCAGGGCGAGTTTCACGAGCATCACCCCCAGGACCGTCCTTAGGGCGAACAAGCCCATAACGGTTCCCGGCGACTGCTCCCTGTGCTTCTCTGTTACCTGCACCACTTCGTCAAGGTATTCGGCGGCGCCGCCGGGGAGGTAGGTGGCAATCTCCCGCCAGTACTCTCTCCACTTTTCCGGCGAGAAGATAGCCAGCAAGCCGTCTGCAACCAGCGCCATTCCAGCAATTAAGCCGAGTAGTTTTGTTAGCATTGTTCCCCCTGATAGTCCGTTTTAAGCCGAGCAGCCCGCTCATCCTGAGGCTGTCGAAGGATGGGCAGCGCCCGGACGCTAGTCCGGTTCATGGATTCGCCAAGCTCACCATGAACGGCGATACCTAGGCCCAGTTGTTCGTGAGCCATGTTACTTATAGGCAGCCGCTTGCTCTGCGCGGTAGGCGTCGTAGGCAGCGCGGATAGCTTCGTTCTGCAGGCCCAGGATCTGTGCCGAAAGGTGGGCGGCGTTGCGAGCGCCCCACTCGCCCACAGAGACTGTGGCTACGGGAATGCCCGGCGGCATCTGCACGATGCTGTACAGGGAGTCTATCCCCTTTAGCTCGCTGGAGGCCAGGGGCACGCCGATGATGGGGAGGGTGCTCCAGCTTGCCAGCACGCCCGGCAGGTGGGCTGCGCCGCCCGCTGCAGCGATGAAGAGCTGGATACCCCGCTCGCGCGCCGTGCTGGCATACTCCTTGACCATGTCCGGCACCCGGTGGGCGGACATGACCTTCACCTCGTATGAAATGCCGTACCGTTCCAGCAGCTCTGTGCAGGCCTTCATCACAGGCTCGTCGGAGCGGCTGCCAAGGACAACACCTACTAATGGCATACTAACTCTCCTAAGTGGCCGGTTGTTCTGGGGATGACACTGCTATTGGGGGAGCGCTGGGGGCGCTGCCGGACGGAATGCCGATGTCGCGGCGAGAGAAGGCGCCCTCGAAGCGGATGAGATCGACGTTCTGGTAGACGCGCTCCCGTATCTCTTCCAGCGTCTGGCCCATCGCGACCACCGTGAGCACGCGCCCACCCGCGGTAACGATATTGCCACCCAGCCGCTCTTCCACCGAGCCGCCGGGGAGGTTCGGGCCGCCGTCGCGATTCTGCATGGAGCGGGCGGCGGTGCCGCTGTGAAACACTCGAATGCCGTCCGCCAACTGATCAAGACCGGTGATACCGTAGCCCGTTTTATACTCGCGGGGGTACCCCTCGGAGGCAACCACCACGCCCACGCTGGCCTGGGAGTCCCACTCCAACGTGATGGTGTCCAGCCGCCCTTGCAGGCATGCCTCCACCACACTAAGTAAGTCTGTCTTCAGCCTAGGGAGCACTACTTGGCTCTCCGGGTCTCCAAAACGGCAGTTGAACTCCAACACCCGCAGCCCTCTGGAGGTGACCATTAGACCGGCAAAGAGCACCCCCACAAAGGGCGAGCCCTCCTCTGCCAGGGCGTGCACTATCGGTTCAAGGATGGTGCGTTTGGCTTCGTCCACCTGTGCCTGACCAAAGTAGGGTGGTGGGCTATATGCGCCCATGCCGCCGGTGTTGGGACCCTGGTCGTAGTCATAGGCGCGCTTGTAGTCCGCGGCGGGAGTCATAGGGAGCACCGTCTTGCCGTCGCAGAAGGCAAGCAAGCTGGCCTCCGGGCCTTCCAGGTACTCCTCAACCACGACCTTTGCGCCGGCCATGCCAAAGGTGCGGCGAACCAGGGCATCTTCAAGGGCTGTGGTGGCTTCTTCATGGGTGAAGCAGATAGAAACCCCCTTGCCCGCTGCCAGTCCGTCTGCCTTGATGACGATGGGCAGTCCCATCTCCGCAATGTAGGCCATTGCCGCGTCCATCCGGTCGAAGGTCTGGCTCTGGGCGCAGGGGACGCCGTGGCGTTGCATGAGGTCTTTAGCGAAGGATTTGCTGGACTCGATGCGGGCCGCGTTCCGCGTGGGGCCGAAGATTGGCATGCGCTGCTCCTGGAAGGTGTCCACAATACCCTCCGCCAGCGGCACTTCCGGGCCCACTATCGTGAGATCGACGCCATTGTCCCGAGCGGCGCGCAGCAGTCCATCAGTATCGCTCTCCTTTATGGGCATGTTGCAGGCAACGAGCGCAGTGCCTGCGTTGCCGGGCGCTACGTAGATGTTCCGTACGCGGGGGCTCTGCGCCAGCTTCCAAGCGATGGCGTGCTCCCTTGCGCCGGACCCGATGACAAGGACATTCATAGCTAGCTTAAGGCCGCGCTACTGGTGCAATGTCCCCATGGTGCGCTTTATCCAGTGCTCCACGTATTTGAGGAGCTCGGCTTCACACTCCTCACGGGTCTTGCCGCGGCCTATCGCTCCGGAGAGCTGCGGTACGGTCGCTTCAAACGTCCCGTCAGGCATCTCCTTGTAGACGGCCTTGCTCATAGCTGCAGAGATGAAATCGGCTAGTGCCATAGTGCTACTCCCACATTTGTCATGTTGTTTGTTTACAGTTATCCGCACTTAACTTACTTGGTCTCAGATTGCTGCATCCTTACGAATGTCCGTACGTCCTCCGTTGGTATGGCTGGAAATAGCACTACTTCTCCGCTTGCGGACAGAATCGCTTCACGGCATTTCTTAGAAAAATCATCGTCAACCCTATTAGACAGGTACTTCGCAACATCGAACAAATCCGGAGTACGGACAAGAGCGATTCCGCTGCTCTTAGCCGCAGTTGTAGACTTCTCTGTAAAATAATCTCCGCGGTCTGGGAGTGCTCTTAAGCGATAAGCGTTTCCAAAAAGCACCCCTTTTGCAATCTCTGCAACGTCGTCCCTGCTAAAATCTTCATGAACATTCATCGCCAACTGACGTATCTTGTCGACATTGATAGGCTTGTCATCTTTGCCTTCAACCTCACCCAAGAAGCGTCCTTCTGGACATTGAAAAACCACATCAAACTCTGATTTTGAATCCCGGTATTGCTCTGCATGGAACCCTAAAAGCTGTAAAGCCTTAAGAACTGCTTTTTCTAGTAGATGACCATTCTCATATAGCAACCGTCTAAGAGAGCGCTCTTCGTATATACTCGCAGCAATCTCTTCATTCTTAGCAGCTAGTTCTCCCTGAGCAACTTCTACTTTTAACAGTTCTTGTTGGAGCTCAGCTTCTTTTGGTAAGACGTAAGCATCGTCGGTGGCCCAATCGGGGATAGGTGTAGATTTTATCCCACCCTCAAGGGCATCATCTATGGCACATAGGGAGCTAATTAGTTTATGTCCAAAAATGTTGCCCTTCTTTGTCCAAACAATCTCTTCATCGATCTCATCCGACTCCTCAAAGTCATCTAAGCCCGACTCATCATCATCATCATCTTCATCTTCATACTCTTCGTCTTCTTCATTTGAACTCGTTGCTACCACAAGCTCCTCGTAGAAGTCTTCCTCCATCAGCTCTAAGTACGGCAATAGTATGATGTGCCCACCGTGCTCCGGGTTTTCTAGCATAGCAGCAACCGGCTTTGAACCAGTTTTCGTTACACACAGTGGTATGCCTAGGTCTTCTGGAAGGAGAACTTTGTAAGTAGAAAGATGACCGAATTCTTTCCAGTACTCAACTAGGAAGTCCCCTTCTCTGGTTAGTTGCATTGCCCTGCCTTCTGCAGCGGTAACCTTAATATCCACCGGAAGGGTTTTATAGTTGTTGAATAAGTCTACAATTCGCGTTGTCTGGCGGCTTTTTCCTGAACCTGAATACTCGCGCTTGCCAGAATCTACGTAGATTTCCCGAAGCGGACATAGCTGAACAAAGATAGTCTTCCCCGCCCTGAAGGCCTCTGCGAGTTCACGGCTCCAATGGTTTGCTGCGTCTTTGAGTTGAAAGGAACGGTTATCGTTAAGTAATGGCTTACCCTGGTAATATTCTTCGTCCCAAGACATATAGTCAGTGATGCTTGGGCGGAACAGTATAATATCCCAGTCCCATAAAGAAGCTTTGGACTCAAAACGGATGTACTCCGAGAGGCTTCCTGGGATTTTACAGTTAATCGTGACTATTGTTTTAGGGGCCATAGTTATTCTTACTCAGTTTCAAGAAACAGGAACCGCAGGAGATTCTTACGCTTAGTAATCACTCCCACTCCACGGTGCCCGGCGGTTTGGAGGTGATGTCGTACACCACTCGATTGATCCCCGGCACCTCATTGACGATACGGTTGCTCATACGGGCCAACAGGTCGTAGGGCAGGCGAGCCCAGTCGGCCGTCATAAAGTCCTCGCTGGTAATGGCGCGTACCGCAATAACCTCACGGTACGTGCGGAAGTCGCCCATGACGCCAACGGTGCGCACGCCCGGCAGCACTGCAAAGACCTGGGCTGTTTCTCTGTAGTAGCTGGCCTTCAGGATCTCATCCGTCACGATGGCGTCTGCGGCTCGCAGCAAATCCAGCCGCTCCTGCGTCACCGCGCCCATCATGCGGATGGCCAAGCCCGGGCCGGGGAAGGGCTGCCGCCAGACCATCTCCTCCGGCAGACCAAGCGCGAGGCCCACCTGGCGCACCTCATCTTTAAAGAGGTAGCGCAGCGGCTCGATGAGGCTGAACTGCATATCGCTGGGGAGGCCGCCTACGTTGTGGTGCGTCTTAATCTTTGCCGTGCTCTTCTGGTCGGAGGTGGCGCTTTCGATGACGTCGGGGTAGAGGGTGCCCTGGGCCAGGAAATCGATGCGGCCTAGCTTGCGGGCCTCCTCCTCAAAGACCCGGATGAAGGTCTCTCCCACAATCATGCGCTTCTGTTCTGGGTCAACGACTCCGTTCAGCGCGCCCAAGAAGCGGTCGGTAGCGTCTACGTACTCGATGTTCCAGATAAGGTTGCGGTGCAGTGTCTCCAGAGTGCTTTCGGCTTCATTGAGGCGGAGCAGGCCGTTATTCACAAAGATAGAGGTAAGCTGATCGCCGATGGCCTGCCCGATGAGGGCGGCTACTACCGCAGAGTCTACGCCGCCGGAGAGGGCACAGAGCACGCGGCCGTTGCCCACCTGGTCACGGATGCGCTGGATGTTCTCATTGATGAAATTCCCGGCCGTCCAATCGCCGGTGCAGCCGCAGATTTCGTAGAGGAAGTTCCGCAGCAACTCCTTGCCGTGAACGGTATGAACCACCTCCGGGTGAAACTGGATGCCAACGTGGCCTCTGTCGTCGCCCATGGCAGCGATGGGAGAGTTATCGGTGTAGGCCAGAGGCTTGAAGCCGGGAGGCAGCTCGTCTATGCGGTCGCCGTGGCTCATCCATACTTGAGAAGAGGGAGGCATGTCCCTGAAGATGGGGCTGTCGTCCGTCTCCCTGTGGAGGACTGCAAAGCCGTACTCTCGCTTATCGCCGGGCACTACTCTGCCGCCAAGCTGATGCGCAAGGAGCTGCATGCCGTAGCAGATACCCAGGATGGGCGCGTTCGCCTCAAGGATGTAGGGCGGGATTAGCGGGGCATTCGCTTCGTAGACGCTGGCGGGACCGCCGGAGAGGACGAATCCCTTGGGCTGGAGCGACGCTATCTGCTCCCAGGGCGTATCGTAGGAGACCATCTCGCAGTAGACGTTCAGTTCCCGGATGCGGCGGGCGATGAGCAAGCTGTACTGGGAACCGAAGTCCAGCACAACAATGGTGTCCCGCTTGGGTCTGGTGCCGTCTTCGGGAAGAGGCTTGGCTCCTACCTTGGCTTCTGCAAGCTCAAGATAAGTGGAGACCTCTAAGTCACCACTGGTGGCGACGCGATGGGTGTCTGTTTTGGTATCTTCCCCCATGGATTCCCTTTCATGAGGAGTCGCGAGGGTGCGGACGGTGACGTCTGCAAGAAAGTGCGCCCCTTAATTTTAGCATAGGCGCGTGGCCGATGTGCTTCCTCACGAGGCCTTTTTCCCAGTTTCTGGGGTTCATTCCAGAGACCGCCCTTTAATTAAGGAAAGATAGTAGTTGACATGTGTTAGCGTTAAAGTTATTATGTCTTGACGCACACTATGTATAGTGGCTTATTAGGCAATCCCCAACCCCCGTATTTCTGGTTTCCAGAGTGTAATGGATCACACCCGCTTTTTGCGTGTCTGAGAATCCCGCTCAACCTGCTTTAGTTCTCCCAAGGAGGGGCTCGTTATGACTCTAGCCACCGCCGTTATCTCTTCGCGTAGTCCAGTGTCCAAAGACAGGAAGCTCTACGCCCGGATCCCGGAAGTTCTTTCGCTCCCTAACCTCATCCAGGTGCAGCTCCAGTCCTTCCGTTGGTTCCAGAAGGAAGGTCTCCGCGAGCTGTTTCAGGAGATCAGTCCCATAACTGATTTCACCGGCAGCAAGATGGAGCTCCGGTTCCTAGACTATGAGTTCAGGGAGGCCAAGCATAACGAGTCGGAATGCCGCGCGCGGGACATGACCTTTGCTGCACCCCTCTTCGTCAAGGTGCGCCTGAGCATCAAGGAAACCGGCGAGCACATAGAGCAAGACATCTACATGGGGGACTTCCCCCTTATGACCCAGGAAGGCACGTTCATTGTGAACGGCGCAGAGCGCGTGGTCGTAAGTCAGCTGGTGCGCTCCCCCGGCATTTACTTCACCCTGGAAGATGACCTGACCAGCGGCCGCCGCTTGGCCTACGCCAAGCTGATCCCTAATCGCGGTGCATGGCTGGAGTTTGAGACCAGCAACAGAGACATCATCTCCGTAAAGGTGGACCGTCGCCGCAAGATCCCTGTGACAGTGTTGCTGCGGGCTATCGGCATCGCCTCAGACGAAGAGTTGCTCTCCTTGTTTGGTGAAGATGACAGCCAGACGGGCCACAACTACATCCGGTCCACTCTGTTCCGGGAACCTGCCACCGATACCAAGACCAGCAATTATCGCAAGGAAGAACTGGAATCCATCTGGGAATGGCTGCGCCCTGGCGAAAAGTACCATCACGAGAAAGCCCTGCGAATCGCCGATGCCCTCACCGAGTTCTATCGCAGACTCCGCCCCGGGGATCCGCCTAATCTGGACAATGCCCAGACGCTTATCAAGTCGTTGTTCTTCAACCCCCGCCGCTATGACCTGGGCAGGGTTGGCCGCTACAAAGTCAATAAACGTTTAGAGCTTAAGACGCCACTCTCCACCCGCACGTTGAGCAAGGAGGACATCACGGAGATTCTCCGCTGCCTCATTGCACTGAACAATGGCCAGGGCCACCCGGACGACATCGACCATCTGGGCAACCGGCGTGTCCGCGCCGTGGGCGAGCTGATCCAGAATCAGGTGCGTGTTGGCCTATTGCGTATGGAACGAGTTATTCGAGAGCGCATGACCATCACCAACCCGGAAGAGGTCACGCCCAGCGCCCTGATCAACATCCGGCCGGTGGTGGCCGCGGTCAAAGAGTTCTTTGGCGGGTCGCAGCTCTCCCAGTTCATGGATCAGACTAACCCTTTGGCAGAGCTGACTCACAAGCGCCGCCTCTCGGCCCTGGGCCCCGGCGGCCTCTCCCGTGACCGGGCAGGGTTTGAAGTCCGAGACGTGCACCACTCCCATTACGGTCGTATCTGCCCCATCGAGACACCTGAAGGGCCGAACATCGGTCTCATCGGTTCCCTGGCCACTTACGGACGGGTGAACGAGTACGGGTTTATCGAAACGCCCTACCGACGGGTTATCAAGGAGCTATCCAGCGATTCTGAGATGCTCCTAGGCCGCACATTGCGGGAAGATATTCCCGGTAAGGCCAAGAAACCTCTGGCAGCGGTCGGCGCTGAAATCACCGAAAAGCTATTAGCGGACATCCGCAAGCAGGATGCCCGTACCATCAAGGTGGTTCCCTTTGCCTCGGAAGAGATCGAATACCTCTCTGCGGACGTGGAAGACCGCTTCATTGTGGCTCAGGCCAACGCGCTCCTGGACGAGCGTAACCAGTTCACTGAGACGAAGATCGAAAGCCGTCACGGCAGCACGTTCCTCATCGAATCCCCGGAAGGGGTGGATTACATGGACGTTGCGCCTAAGCAGATCGTCAGCGTAGCAACGTCCCTCATCCCCTTCTTGGAGCATGACGATGCAAACCGCGCCCTTATGGGCTCTAACATGCAGCGTCAGGCAGTGCCGCTCATACGGCCAGAAGTGCCCTTAGTGGGCACCGGCATGGAACAGCGGGCGGCTTGGGACTCCGGCCACGTGGTCTTTGCCCAGGTGGACGGCGTCATTGCTAGTGTTACCGGCGAGGGCATTGTGGTGGAAGGTGCGGACGGTCAGCGGTACGAACACCCGCTCATCAAGTTCCGCCGCAGCAACCAGGGGACATGCCTCACCCAGCGCGCCATCGTTTCTCAGGGCGATGTGGTCAAGACAGGCCAGCCCCTTGCAGATAGCTCTTCCACAGACCAGGGAGAGCTTGCCCTGGGGCAGAGTTTGCTGTGCGCCTTCATGAGCTTTGACGGCTACAACTTTGAGGACGCCATTATCCTGAGCGAGCGTGTATCGCAGGACGATAAGTTCACTTCTGTGCACATAGAAAAGCATGAGATTGAGGCCCGAGAAACCAAGCTGGGGCCTGAAGAGATTACGCGAGACATTCCCAACGTGGGTGAAGAGAGCCTGCGTGACCTGGATGAAGAAGGCATTATCCGCATTGGCGCCGAGGTGGGCCCTGGCGACATCCTGGTGGGTAAGATTACGCCCAAGGGTGAGACGGAGCTAACTCCGGAAGAGAAGCTGCTTCGGGCCATCTTTGGTGAAAAGGCCCGTGAAGTGAAGGACACTTCCCTGCGGGTCCCCCACGGCGAACACGGCAAGATCATCGGCGTTAGCATGCTTACCCGAGACGAGCATCCTGAGCTGCCTCCCGGCGTCATCAAGCTGGTGCAGGTGAGCATTGCCCAGAGACGCAAGATTTCAGAAGGCGACAAGATGGCGGGCCGCCACGGGAACAAGGGCGTAATCTCCAAGATTATGCCTGTAGAAGACATGCCCTACCTGGCTGATGGCACGCCGGTAGAGATTGTCCTGAACCCCTTGGGCGTGCCATCCCGTATGAACATCGGTCAGGTGCTGGAGGCTCACCTAGGCATTGCTGCCCAGAAGCTGGGTTTCCGTGTGGTTTCCCCAGTGTTTGACGGAGCCAAAGGCATCGCCATTGAGGATGCGCTGGCTCGCGCGTGGCTTGTCGAGCAGGCTTACGACGAGCGCGGCCCGGCTGCCGGTGACCCGCTACCCGCGCCGGAGCGTATTGCCCTAGCAAAGGCGTGGGCTACCGATAAAGGCTTCAGTGCCGAAGAGATATTCAGCGATAAGGCCGAAGGCTATGCCAAGGAAGTAAGTACCCGGCTCTGGCTTGAGGAAAACGGCGTTGAAGGCGCTCAGAACATGGACATTGAGAGTGTGGATGCGGCCACCCAGACCCTTAATTCTGAGAAGCGGATATCTCCGCCCAGTACTGGCAAAGTCACACTTTTTGATGGCCGCACCGGCGCAGCTTTTGACCAGTCGGTGACCGTTGGCCAGATGTACATGATGAAGCTAGTCCACCTGGTGGAGGACAAGATTCACGCTCGGTCCACCGGCCCGTACTCTCTCATTACGCAGCAGCCTCTAGGCGGCAAGGCGCAATTCGGCGGCCAGCGTTTTGGCGAGATGGAAGTGTGGGCGCTGGAGGCCTACGGCGCAGCCCATGTGCTGCAAGAGTTGCTCACAGTGAAGTCTGACGATGTCATTGGCCGGGTGAAAACCTATGAAGCCATCGTCAAAGGCGAGGACATTACAGAGGCGGGCGTGCCGGAATCTTTCAAGGTGCTGGTTAAGGAGCTGCAAAGCCTTGGCCTGGCTGTTGAAGTGCTAAACGAGGAAGAGGAATCGATCATATTCGGCGAAGACGCTGCATTAGAAGTGCCCGACCTGGGCATTGATCTGACGGGCTTGGAAAAAGGCGAGTCTTAGGAGCGCACGTGAACGACTTTACTTCTATTCGCATCTCCTTAGCATCTCCGGAGCAGATCCGGAGTTGGTCCTACGGCGAGGTTACCAAGCCGGAGACCATCAACTATCGCACCCTCAAGCCTGAGAAGGACGGACTCTTCTGCGAGAAGATATTCGGTCCTACGAAAGACTTTGAGTGCTACTGCGGCAAATACAAGCGGGTGCGCTACAAGGGCATTGTCTGCGACAAGTGTGGCGTGGAAGTTACCCGCTCTAAGGTGCGGCGTGAGCGTATGGGCCACATTGAGCTTGCGGCTCCCGTGGCGCATATCTGGTTTGTGAAGAGCACGCCCAGCCGCCTATCCCTGCTACTCAACCTTTCGCCGCGCAGCTTGGAACGCATCATCTACTTCGCCCAGTACGTAGTGACGGGTGTGGATGATACCTCGCGGGCGCAGTTCCAGCAGTCGGCGCAGGATGACTACAGCCGCCAGATTGTAGAGCTGGAGGAGCAACGCAACGAGCGCTTTAGCCTCGTGCGTGCCCCTATTGAGGATAAGCTTGCTGCGCTAGACGAACAGCAGCGTGAGCTACAGGCCAGGCTAACAGAGGAAAAGGAAGAACTGCTTACTGCCCTTCAGGTTAGCGCCGCTGAGATCGTGGTTGTTTTGGAGGCCTCCGCAGGCGAAGCCGCCCCGGATGCCCTGAGCTTGGGTGACGTCGTCATTGCCGCGGCGGGCGTGACCATCGGCAGCGATCACAGCGAGAAGCTCCAGACGGAACTGCAGGGCCAGACCAAGGAGCTGGAGTTCAAGTACGCCAAACAGCAAGAAGACGAGCTTAACAAGATTCAGGCTGAGCGAGAGAAGCTCAACGGCAGCATCTTAAAGGATGTAGAAGCCGTTGAACGGCAGTTTGCTCACGAGCAGATAAAGGTTAAGGAAGGCCTGGAAAGCCGGTTAGACGACCTCCAAGAGCTGCGTCCTTTAGCGCTACTACCCGAGGCTAAGGCTCGAGAGTTGCGCGATAAATACGGCGCGATCTTCTCTATAGGCATGGGCGCCGAGGCCATTCTGGACCTTCTCTCCAACCTAGACCTTGATGAGCTTAGGGAACGGCTGCAGCGGGAAGTCCAGACCACCTCCGGTCAGCGCCGCAAGAAGGCTACCAAGCGTCTGCGTGTGGTGGAGGCCTTCCGCAAGAGCGGGAACCGTCCGGACTGGATGGTCATCAGCACGCTGCCGGTGCTGCCGCCTGATTTGCGCCCCATGGTGCAATTGGATGGCGGCCGGTTTGCTACCAGCGACCTCAACGACCTCTATCGTCGTGTTATCAACCGCAA
Organism: Dehalococcoidia bacterium; assembly: GCA_965220215.1. GTDB lineage: Bacteria > Chloroflexota > Dehalococcoidia > SHYD01 > SHYD01 > CBDDEI01. Next base: position 684,831 of record OZ244809.1, on the reverse strand, counting down.
CAACCGGTTGCGCCGGCTCATTGAGCTGGGTGCGCCGGACATCATCATTCGTAATGAGAAACGCATGCTCCAGGAAGCAGTGGACTCTCTCATTGACAACGGCCGCCGCGGGCGGGCCGTGTCCGGCAATGGGAACCACCGATTGAAGTCACTTTCAGACATGCTGAAAGGCAAGCAAGGCCGCTTCCGGCAGAACCTGCTGGGCAAGCGCGTGGACTACTCCGGCCGTTCGGTCATCGTTGTAGGCCCGGAGCTTCAGTTGCACCAGTGCGGCTTACCCAAGCGTATGGCGCTGGAGGTGTTCAAGCCCTTCGTTATGCGCCGCCTGGTTGAGCTGGGACTGGCCCATAACGTCAAGAGCGCCAAGCGTATTGTGGAGCGGGCCAAGCCGGAAGTCTGGGACGTCTTGGAAGACGTCATCCAGGATCGCCCTGTGCTCCTCAACCGAGCGCCTACCCTCCACAGGCTAGGTATCCAGGGCTTCATGCCCGTGCTCATTGAGGGCAACGCAATCCAGATCCATCCGTTGGTCTGCGCCGCGTTCAATGCAGACTTTGATGGCGACCAGATGGCCGTGCACGTGCCGCTATCCCGCCACGCCATGGATGAGGCCAAGCAGCTCATGCTGAGCACCAACAACCTGCTCTCCCCCAGCTCTGGCGAACCTGTAGTGTCGCCCACTCTGGATATGGTACTTGGCTGCTACTACATGACCCTGTCCCGCCCCAAAGCTATGGGCGAAGGGCGCGCGTTCTCCTCCAGCGACGAGGCCAAACTGGCCTACCAGTTGGAACAGATAGACCTGCAGACTGAAATTACCGTCCGGACGCCGGATGTGTCGAATGCCCTCATTAAAACAACAGTAGGCCGCATCTTCTTCAACGAGATTCTGCCGGAGGATATGGGGTACCGCAATCAGGTCATGGACAGGAAGGCCCTTAAAGACCTGGTCTTTGAGTGCCACCGGACCTATGGCAATGAGACCACTGCCCAAATTGTCGACCGTATCAAGAACATCGGCTTTTTCTACGCCACTCGCTCTGGTATCACCATTGCAATGAACGACTTGGATGTGCCCATCCCGAAGGCTGAGATCCTTGCTGCTGCCGAAGAGAAGGTGGAGCAGATAGAAACCCAGTTCCAGCGCGGCCTCATCACGGAGGAAGAGCGCTACACCAACGCGGTGCAGGTATGGCAGGAGGCTAGCGATAAGCTGGCCGCAGCCCTACCAGAGCACCTTGACCCCTTTGGTTCCATCTACATGATGGCTACCTCCGGAGCCAAAGGTAACATTGCTCAGATACGCCAGATGGCCGGTATGCGCGGCCTTATGAGCGACCCTTCGGGCCGCATCATTGAATTGCCCATTAAATCAAGCTTCCGGGAAGGCCTCACCGTGCTGGAGTACTTCATCTCCACCCACGGCGCACGCAAGGGCTTGGCAGACACTGCGCTCCGCACGGCGGATAGCGGTTACCTCACCCGACGCCTCATAGATGTCTCTCAGGATGTCATCATCCTAGAAGAGGATTGCGGTACGGGTATGGGCGCCTGGCTTACGTCGGAGTCCTCCACCGGCATCATGGAAACCTTGATGGAGCGTGTGGGCGGACGCCTTGCAGCCGAGCCTGTAGCGCATCCTGAAACAGGCGAAGTCATTATTGACCGGGACGAAGTTATAGACCAGGAAAAGGCCGACGCACTCGTTGCCGCAGGCATTACCCGCGTGTACGTGCGCTCGCCGCTGACTTGCCTGGCCCGCAGAGGCGTTTGTCAGAAGTGCTATGGCTGGAGTCTGGCTACCGGCAAGCCCGTGAATATGGGCGAGGCGGTTGGCATCATTGCCGCGCAGAGCATCGGCGAGCCGGGCACCCAGCTTACTATGCGCACCTTCCACACAGGCGGCATCGCCGGCCTGATTGACATCACTAGCGGTCTTCCCCGCGTTGAAGAGCTCTTTGAGGCCCGCGTGCCCAAGGGCCAGGCCGTGATCTCCGAGATCGACGGTGTGGCTCAAGTGGTGCAGGACGAAAGCAACGCTCGACGCATCCGCATCTCCAGCAGCGAGATCTACAGGGATGAGTACCCGGTGGATCCCAGCTGGCAAATCCTGGTGCAACCGGGCCAGCAGGTGGAGATCGGCGCCGTTCTGGCGCAGCCCGCCAGCACCGGCAACGAGGATACCGAGGAGACTCAGGAAGTGGCGCTGACGGAGACCTCTGACATTATTGCCAGGGTGTCCGGCCAAGTAGAGCTGGAAGGCTCCCGTGTCGTCGTGCATTACGAAGAGTGGGAAGAGCGAGAGTATCCTGTTCCCGCTGCGGCCCAAATCCGAGTTATAGATAACCAGATGATTCACGCAGGCGAGCAGTTGACCGAGGGCGTCGTGAACCCCCAGGATCTCTTGCGAATCTTGGGCCGAGAGGCCGTCCAGAGCTACATTGTAGAAGAGGTACAGAAGGTCTACCGCTCCCAGGGTGTATCTATCAACGACAAGCATATTGAGATTGTAGTGCGCCAGCTTCTACGCAAGGTGCGTGTAGACGCCCCTGGAGATACCGGCCTCTTGCCGGGCGAGCTGGTGGACCGGTTTGTTTATGAAGACATCAACACTAGAGTACTGGCGGAGGGCGGTGAGCCTGCCACTGCGGAGACTGTGCTACTGGGCGTGACCAAAGCCTCCCTCAGCTCGGACAGCTTCTTGGCCGCGGCCTCCTTCCAGGAAACCACCCGTGTCCTCACCGAAGCTGCGGTCAACGGCTCGGTGGACAAGCTGCTGGGCCTCAAGGAGAACGTCATCATCGGTCGGCTCATCCCTGCCCAGGGCATGCAGTTCCCCGATCTTCTTCCTGAGGATGACGAATTCTTGCTGGATACCCTCTCCGACGAGGACTCGTCCGTGGGCGTCTTGCTCAACGACGGGGACGATGAGGCACCACTAGCATTCCTTAATAACGACGACAATGCCGCTAAGGACGCCCATCCTGAAATGGAGCCGGACCTCAGCATCGAAACCAAAAGCGTTGAGGAAGAGGAGCCGTTGCCGGTAGTAGACGCGGCTGAGGTAAGCAAAGAGGATGGGGAACAGCTACCCCCGGAATAAGCTGCCGCTACAAGCTGAAGTTAGTTAGAAACAGGGGCGGGTTTACCCGTCCCTGTTTACGTGGAGTCGCGGTCGTAAGCGGTAAGCGCATCTGTAAGCTCAGATAGCGCCACCGTTGCGTTGCCCAGCTTGCGCACGACCAGTCCTGCGGCAATGTTGCCCACCTGCGCCGCGGAGAACAGGTCTGAGCCCCCAGTCAGCCCGCACGTAACGAGCGCAATCACTGCATCGCCCGCGCCGGTGACGTCGTAGACTTCACTGGGGTTGCTGGCGGGTAGGTGGTAGCTCTGCCCCGCGGCGTCGGTAAGACTGAGGCCGTCGCTGCCTCTCGTGATAATCACAGAGGCCACGTTGAGGCGTCTTTGTAGGGCAGCGGCAGCGGCAGCAAAGGCCTTGTCTGTGGTCAGGCTGCGGCGAAGGTAGCTCTCCGCCTCCTCCTTGTTGCAGCGCAGCAGGGTTGCGCCCCGGTACTTGGCAAACTCTCCTTGCGAGTCCACCGTAGTCACAATGTTCCGCTGCCTGGCTGCTTCCACCGCCCTCGCCACCAGTGGCGCGCTTACCACGCCGCTGCGGTAGTCGGAAACGAGGACTGCGTCCGCTTGGGCAGCGGCCCGGGCAACGGCGTCGCGCAGCTTGTTCGCGGTCGCGCGGCCTATGGGTTGCCTGTCCACGTTATCTATGCGCACCATCTGGTGCGGGAAGAGGTGGCTGGCCAGCACCCGCGTCTTCACGGTGGTGCTATGCGCGGTGTCCACTATTACGCCTGTGGTATCTATGCCAGCTTGGTTCAGAGTAAACAGCAGCGTATGCCCTGCTTCATCATTCCCCACCAGTCCTACTAAGGCCGCGTTGCCGCCTACTGCCTGAATGTTCAGCGCGGGGCTGCACGCTGCCCCCGGCATGGAGAAGCGCTCCTGGAACTCCAACACCGGCACCGGCGCTTCCCGGCTGAGGCGCTGGGCTTTGCCCACGATGTACTCGTCTAGGCACAGGTCACCCAGCACGACGATACGTTTGCCGCGCCACTTGCCAGGCCACTGTGTGAGATCGGGCATAGTTAACGCCTACCCTATCCTGGTGACCGCGAAGAATGCGCCAAGGCCGACGATGATCAAGGTAAAGGGACTCATCATCCCTTGGAATGCGGCAATAAAGAGCACTGGGATCACTTCTGGATTAGAAGGCATGCCGAACGCCAGGATGATGCCGATTACTTGAGAGAAAAGGAAAGTTAGGACCACGCCACACGCGGCAATGATTTTGAGTCCTGTGCTCTGGCGCCGGTTGGTGGCCGCGTTCATGCCTTCACTAATAGCAAATCCCGCGCCAATACCGAAGAGAAAGCCTAGGAAATTGCCAAAGGGGAGGATGGCCCAGATCGCGCCGGCCACCAGCGCTACGCCTGCTGCTGCACCGGTTCCCCTGGCATACTCTATGGGCTTGACCTCAAACTGCGGTAGCGCCTGCACGTGGGCGCAGTCCGGACAGCGGGCGCCCACAGGGGTCATGACGAGGCAGCGCGGGCAGATGTAGGAATCGCACTTGCTGCAGCGCAGGTTGCTCTCGGTGTCCGGGTGTCGGAGACAGAAGTTTGGAGCCTGGGGCAGGGGAGAGGTTTGTTGCGTCATCTGTATGTTTGCGCTAGAGAGAATACCGCCGCCAGTGTAGCACAGCAGTCGCTCTCAATAGGAACGGCGCGCCGTTAGCGCTGTTGCAGCCGTTGCCGCAACACCATCCACGCAAAGTGGGGCAGGCGCAGCATGCGCCGCCAGCGCTGAGGTTCTCGATACAGCCGGTAGAGCCATTCCAGGCCCAGCTTACGCATCAGGCCCGGCGCTCTGGGCAGTACGCCGCTGAGGTAGTCGAACGCGCCGCCAACGCCCATAGCGACAGGCACGCCCAGACGAGGCAGCATCCGCTGAATCCAGAGGTCTTGGGCTGGCGCGCCGTACGCCACAAACAAGATGTGCGGTTCAGCCGCCTGGATCTGGGTGCGGATCGTCTCCTCATCCTCCATCTTGGGTGAACCGGCGTAGGTTCCGGCTACAAAGAGGCCAGGGTAGCGCTGCTGCAGCGCCCGGGCTGCGCCCTCCGCCACTCCCGCTCGCGCGCCTAGGAGGAAGATTCGGTACTCCTTCTCCGCGGCCAGGGCTGCCAGCGCATCCACCAGATCGACCCCTGGAATGCGTTGCGCCCACCCGCAGCCGAGGGCCCACGTGGCCCAGGACAACCCTATGCCATCCACTAAGGCCAGGTCTGCGTTGTTCAACACGCTGCGGAAAGCGGCGTTCTGTTGGGCGACCACCACGTACTCCGGGTTCACTGTTACCACCTGGTGGGTATTGCCAGACACTATGAACGTATCTATTTGGGCGAGGGCTTCTCCCAGAGTAAGCCCATGCACGTGTACGCCCAGGACAGAGCAGGCCCTTAGCTCAGGCGAGGTGACGCTGGACGACATCCAAGACCTGCTCAGGAGGAATGAGATGAAGGCAGGTGCGCTCCGGACAGCCCTCCGGCGTGCCCAAGGAGTGGCCGGTGTAGAAACAGGGGCTACAGGGTAAGTCCGACCGGAGCACGGTGGAAGCAGCTTCGGGCGACCAGGGCCCCCATGCGCGGTGGTTGGAGGGACCGAACAGCGCGACTACCGGCGTGCCCACCGCCGCCGCAAGGTGCATGACTCCGCTATCGTTGCAGACCAGCAGATCGCAGGACTGGAGCACTGCACCCAATTCTCGCAGCGTCGTGCGGCCGGTCAGGTCCAGCGCCGTTACTCCTGCTGCTTGCGCCACAGCGTTTCCCAGCGCTTGTTCATCACTGCCGCCCACGGCGATTACCGTTGCGTCCAGCCGCTCGACTAGGCCCTTCGCCAGCGCTGTGAACCGCTCGATGGGCCAGCGTCGGGCCATACTATAGCTGCCGCTGCCGGGATGCACAGCAATGCGGGGCTTGCCGGTGTGTCCCTTGAGTAATTCCTCAGCTTGTGAGAGGTCGGCGTCCTGCAGCGTGAAGGCGAGGGGGCCGTAGTCCGGCTCAACGCCTAGCAGTTGCACCACCTGGTTGCTGTACTCCACCTCGTGGAACGCCCCGAACCCCTGATCCTGCACGCGGTGGGTCAGGAACCCACCCCGTCCGTTATCTAGGCCGGCCCGCACCGGCGCGCCTGCTGCCGCCGCCAGCCCTGCGTATTTGCGAGCGCCGGCAGCCGTGGTCAGGTGGTGCAGAAAGAGTATCGCATCGAACCCTGCACGCCGTAGCCGCAGCCCCAGTCCGGCGAGACTGCCCACAGCCTGTGGCCGCAGTAGGCCGCTTGTGGACTCAAAGGACTGCTTGTTAAAGAGGATGAGGTCGTCCGTCAGTGCGGATCCCTCTAGGACTCCCGCGGAGTTTGGTGGCACCAGCGCGGTGATGTGGGCGTGGGGGAAGGCATGCCGCAGCGCCCGCAGCGCGGGTGTGGCGGTGAGCACGTCGCCGATGTCAGCCAGCTTGACCACAAGGATGCGTTGCATGGCTTTAGCTGCTCGCTGCCCGCAGGATGTCCAGGGTGTGGCGAGCGGCCACGTCCCAGGAGAACTCGCGCGCTCGTTCCAGCCCGCGCGCCCGGAAGTCTTCGAGGGTCGCCGGATGTTGCAGGAGCCAGGCGATAGAGCTGGCAAGCTGATCGACATCGTTGGGGTTGAAGAGCGCGCCGGCGTCGGCAACCACCTCAGGTAGGGAAGAGCTGTCCGCGGCCAGCACCGGTGTGCCGCAGGCCATGGCTTCCAAGATTGGCATGCCAAAGCCCTCAAACAGTGATGGAAGCACAAAGAGGCGGGCGCCCTCATAGAGCAGTGGGAGATCGTTTTCGGGCACGTAGCCCGCTAGCTTGACCGATGGTTCCGCGTCTTTGAGTCGCCGCAGAATGCCCTCCGGCAGCCACCCCAGCCGGCCTGCGATGACTAGTGTTTCCGCCAGTCCATGCTCTTGCTTGGCGGCGACAAAGGCCTCCAATAGGCGTTCCACGTTCTTACGGGGATGTAGCGTGCCTACGTAGAGCACGTAGGGCCCATCGATGCCGTAGCGCTCCCGAACCCCCGCAATGGCGTTGGGGGTATAGCCAGTGCGGTACTCGCCGGAGATGCCGGGGTAGACCACAGTGATCCGCTCAGGTTCCACGTTGAAGCGCTCCTCGATGTCCTGCTTAGTCACCTGGGAGTCGGCCAGCACATGTTGGGCAACTTTGAGGTTGTGCTCCGTGCCCCAGGTCAGATAGCGCAGAGTGTTCTTGGGGTAGGTCTCCGGGTAGTAGAGATGCCCCAGGTCGTGGATAGTCACTACACAGGAGTTCGGGTGGACGAGGGGGATGATATGCGCAGGCACAAAGAGCACGTCCGGGCGGTTCGTCAGCATCTCCAGAGAGAGGCGCACGTGGGTCCACAGCCGCGGCAGAGGGATGACCCGCTCACGGGCCAGAGGGCTGTCGGAAAAGAGCCCCGCCGGCGGCCGTTGCGGACAGTAGAGGTCAAAGGTGTCCTCCGACAATTCCTCCTCAGCCTGAGCTAGGAGGTGACGGATGAGGTGCAACGAGTAGTTCTCCGTGCCGGTACGTTGCGAAGCCAGCGCCCTGCTAGCGTCGATGCCGATCCGCATGGCTACAAAGCAGCCGCTACGGGCGACAGCATCGCTCGCACGGATTGGAGCACCGCGTCCGTGGTGATACTGCGAAGGCAGGGATGGTAGGGCAACTCTTCTGCAGGAAAGTCGAGCCGGTTGCAGGGCACGCAGGCCAGCTCCGCCCGCAGGATTTGGTGCTGTTCCGGCGCGCCCCAGGGCCCAAAGCGCTGGGAGTCCACGGAGCCGTAGAGCCGCACCGTTGGTGTGCCCACTGCCGCGGCTAGGTGAAGAATGCCGGAATCGCCGCCCACGGCCAGCGCGCACCGCTGGAGCACGGCAGCCACCTGTCCGATAGTCGCGCCCACCAGAGGAGCGGCGTGAGCCTCTTCACTGCTTGCAACCACCTGCTGCACTAGGGCGGCCTCATGGGTGTCGCCGGTGACCACAATGCCAACGCGGTGGTCGGTTGCCAGCTGCTGGGCCAGCATACCGAAGCGATCTGACGGCCATTGCTTTACCGGTGCGCCCGCGCCGGGGTGCAGCGCAACGATGGCGTCTGCTAGGCCGTGTTCCTGTAGCCACTTCTCCGCAAAGGCCTGTTCATCAGGCGTGGGGACAAAATCCAGCCCGTCCGTAGCGCGCATAGCGCTGTCTTCACTAGGCGCTGCCGCCTGCACCAGCCGTAGGCACTGCTCTGTCTCGTGGAGACCAGACGCATAGGGGAGTGCGGTGGTAAGGAAGGGCGCAACCTCTGGGAGGTTGTAACCGGCTCGTTGCGGGATACCCGCGGCTGCTGCCAGCCATGCGCCCCACCAGAAGTCGTGGCGCATAATCAGCGCGAGGTCGAAGGCAGCGCGGTGCAATCTCTCTGCTTCTTGGCGTAGCTGGAAATAGGGCGCCCAGGGCGCGCCTTTGGGCTGGCGGTCGAACCAGGGGTAGTCCAGGACAAGCACATCGTTGACATAAGGTATATGGGAAGCAGCTTCACGGTTCCAAGGGCCTACCAGCAGGGAGATATGGCTTTCCGGCAGGCGGGTACGGAGTAAGCGGAGTGCGGGCGCGGTGAGCAGAAGGTCGCCCAGGTGGTCGGGACGGAGCACCACCACGCGTTGGGGTAGGCCTAGGGGTGCTGCCGATGTGTGACGCAGCGCCCTACCGGCAACTTGGAGCAAACGGCGGCGCACGAGTTCTTTCAAAGCTGCTCTTCTCTTACGAAACGAGGTCGTATCCGTATCCTAGCATCGGCCAGGTAGAGGGGCAATCAGCTCTCTAGGATGCCTTGAGCAGGGAGAGGAGCGCGCTCTCCACCTCTTCAACGCCGGCCGCCGCGGTGCAGGCGTATGCCTGCTTGCACTGCACGGCCAGGCCGCCTCGGAAGACGCAGCCCTGACACGCCTCTCCGTGATAGATCACCTGGCTGCGCTTGTCATAGGGCCCGTAAACGTCCGGCTTGGAAGGGCCGAAGATCGCCACCACCGGCGTGTTTACGGCTACCGCCAGGTGCATTGGGCCGGTATCGTTGCCGACAAAAGCGCTGCACCGCTGCAGCACCGCGGCCAGCTGGCCGAAGCTGGTCTGACCGGCGTAATTACGCAGCAGGCCGGGGCGCGCCCCGCGTGTGCGCTGCTGGTGCTGGTTTACAAAGGCTAGCGACTGCTCCCGGATAACGTCCGCCGCCTCCAAGTCCTCAGGCGGGCCTACCAGCACGACGGAATGCCCTTGGAGCAGGAGCTGTCCTGCGAGGGCTGTGTACTGTTCCAAAGGCCAGCGCTTTCCTAGGAGAGTGCTGCCTGGATTCACGCCGCCGCCGGGGTGGATGGCAATCCAACGCTCTTTTTCCGCGAGCTCTGTATTTGCCCAGCGCTGGTCTTCTGGGTTGGGGCTGAAGAGCAGTGACGCGTCTGCGGGTTGTCCGATCAACATCATCGCAGTGGAGAGGTAGAGAGAGGCTTCGTGGCGCAGCGGCGTGGTGGACACGCGATGCGTGTGCGGAAAGCCGCGGCCGCCGCTGTCTAACCCCGCTCTGATAGGGATACCCGCTAGCCTGGGCACCATAGCCACTAGCGGTGACCGGTCCAACACCACCGCGGCGTGGAAGTGTCCCTCTTTCAGGCGGCGTGCGAGTTGGTAGTAGCCCCACAAGCTCCGGATGCCGCCCCGTTCGGGAAAGTCCCACGTCTCGATACTGCTCAGGTGGGGGTTGCCCTCCGCAGCGGGTCTAGCCCAGGGGCTGGTGACGAGTGTGATGGTAGCGGCAGGGAAGCGCTCTCGCAGTACGGCAAGGACTGGGGTTGCAAGGAGCATGTCCCCCAGGCAACAGGGTTTGATGACCAGGATGCGGGCGTTAGCGGGAAGGGAGGGGACGGCTTTTGTGTTGGGGAAGAGATTTGCCAGCCGCGAGCATAAGAAGGTAACTAAACGGTCTTTCAAAAAGAGCACGGCGGACTGCCTGCACTAATGCCAACAGCGGCTGCCCGCTTATGAACCCTGGGGCGGCGCAACAGCATCCGGCGGCGCCAGCATGAACATGATAGTGCCCTCAGAAGCAACCTGATCGTCAACGGTGGCGCGGCCGGTGCCTTTGCCAAAGTTGCCGCGGATGCGGTCCAGCGTCACTTCCAGGCGCAGGGTATCGCCGGGGAAGACGGCCTTGCGGAAGCGAAAGTCGTCAATGCCGGCAAAGAGGGCCACCTTCCCCTTGTGTTCGGGTTGGCTCATGAGCGCTATCGCGCCTACTTGGGCGAGGGCTTCCACGGTGAGCACCGCGGGCATGATGGGGAGGTCGGGGAAATGCCCCTGGAAATAGATCTCGCCACTGGAGACCTGTTTGATCCCCACAGCCCGCTTGCCGGGTTCGATCTCAACGATCTTGTCCACCAGCAGGAACGGCCAGCGATGGGGGATGATGGCCTGGATTTCTCGAGGGCCGAGCACCATAGGCTTAAGAAGCGATTGGTACGCCCTTGAGGGCATACAGGCGTTCAGCGGTTTCCCAGGGCACGTCCACCTGGCCGGGGCCCAACTCCATGCGGCCGGGGAAGCCGTGGAAGTCGCTGCCGCCGCAGGGAATGATGTCGTACTCGTTGCACGTGTTCACAAGCTGCTTGACGAGGCCGGGCTCGTAGCCCTGGTAGTGGGCTTCCATGCCCGCTAGGCCGGCTTTGCTAAGTTCTTCCAAGATGGGTTCCAGGTTAGGCAAGACATCCTTCGGATGGGCCATCACCGCAAGGCCGCCTACCTCTTCAATCATCTTCACTGCTTCCGGGGGAGTGAGCTTTGGCCGTTCGGCATAGGCCAGCCCGGTGCGTCCAATATAGAGGTCGAAGGCATCCTTGATGGCAGGCACGTAGCCTTCCTCCACCATCGCTTGCGCTACGTGTGGGCGGCCTACTGCGCCATAGCCGCCACCGGCCAGCTCCCGCACGCGGTCCCAACTGACGGGCATGCCCATCTCTGCAAGCTTATCCACCATGCGGCGTCCGCGGTCTTCCCGAGCTTCCCGGAAATCGTTCAGAATGTCCTGGAAGGCCGGCCGGTGGTAGTCCAGAAAATAGCCCAGGATGTGCACCTCGCTGCCGGGAATATCCGTGCTCAGTTCGATGCCGGGGATAATAGTGAGCTGAGGGTGCTTCTCCGCCGCTCGGTAGGCTTCTGCCAGCCCTTGGGTGGAGTCGTGGTCGGTGATAGCGATGATTCTGGCGCCGTTGCTGGCGGCCACGTCAACGAGCTGGGTAGGAGTCAGACGACCGTCGGACTCCGTAGTGTGCATGTGTAAATCTACGTGCATGCGGGTGCTTATTCTCGCTCGCTGCGCTCAATGCGCCTGATGGAGCGGGCGCGGCCACTCTTGTCGTCCACTTCTATGACCATGGCATTCAGCTGGGCCGGGCCTTCAGCAACCGGCAGCGCGGTAGGCATAGAGGTAAGGAAGCGCGAAAGCACGGCATCCACCTCGTTGCCGATGATAGAGTGGCAAGGGCCGGTCATGCCGATGTCTGTGACAAAGGCTGTGCCCATGGGCAGCACCTTGGCATCCGCGGTAGGCACATGGGTGTGCGTCCCCACCACTGCGGTCACGCGACCGTCTAGGTACCAGCCCATAGCGACCTTCTCTGAAGTAGCCTCCGCATGGAAGTCCACCAGGATAGTACGAGGGAGGGTGCTGAACGTAGAGAGCAGCTTATCCATAGCCCGAAAGGGGCAGTCTACCGATGGCATGAATGTGCGGCCCATCGCGTTCACAATAAGCACATCCTGCGCTATGAGATAGCCGCGGCCGGGCACGCCATCAGGGTAGTTGACCGGTCGGATGATAGGATAATCGGAGTCCAGGTGCGGCAGGAACTCCCGCTGGTCCCACACGTGATTGCCGGTTGTCACCACGTCTACCCCAGAGTTCAGCATCTCTTCCAGGAGACCGACGGTGATGCCCCGGCCATGAGCGGCATTCTCGCCATTAGCTACAACCAGGTCGATATCGAGTTCAGAGCGTAGGCTTTCTAAAGAGGACTGGATGACTCTCCGCCCGGGCGTGCCTACAACGTCGCCAATGACAAGGATATTCATAACGTGGTTTTGGTTGCCATCCCTCTGCCCGCGCGGTATCGATTCATCGCCGGGCTCATTCAGCAGTATAGCAGGACTTTTCAATCGCCAACAAGGAGCGCGGTTTGTGCTAGACCGATTGGTGAGGGGCTATGTCTTAGAGGTAGAGGGGCTTGCTATAGATGTGCTGTGCCATAAGGATGCGGTTCCGGTTATTAGCTACGGACGGCCACATACTATCCCGCATAGGCCCAGACCCTCTTTGTCTAGGAACTGACGGGCAGCTAATATACGTAGCAGGAATTGCAGAAAAGCAGGCATTATAACTATGGCTGAGTACGACTTAGAAGAAGCGAATAAGCACACCTTGTTTCACCGCGAGGAGCTGCTGCAGAGCGAAAGCTGCGGCTGCTTCCGCTGCCTGGCAATCTTTGCCCCCGCAGACATCAAGGAGTGGGAGTACGAGCGGCAAGGGGTGTACACTACCGCACTCTGCCCCAACTGCGGCTTCGATGCGGTAGTGGGTTCCGCCTCCGGCTACCCCATCAACGACGACTTTCTAATGCAGATGCACACCCGCTGGTTTGACCAGCCTTTCAGCAGGTGAGCGGGCACCCAGACCTAACGAAAGTGTGCCCCTAGCTCGGAACGGTACTCTTTCCCCAGCCAGCTTGCGTTTTCCTCTAGCCACTCGCTGAAGCGGGTCTCTCCTGACGCAGCCCCGTCAGTTGTGAGCAGACCTGCCATCAACCCCCGCACTTCGTCCTCGGTTAGCACCACGTCTCGCACTAAGAGCCCTACCAGCGCGGTTGCGGCCAGTGCCACGCGTGGCGGTAGTCCTACGAGCCCCCGAGCTTCCCCAACGCCGCTGGCTACCAGCGCCACCAACTCCCGGAAGGTGTACTTTTCAGGACCCACCGCGTCCACTATCGCGTTGGCATCAGCAAGATCGGTGCGTAGGGCTAGGTCTGCCACGTCCTCCACGAAGACTGGCCGCACACCGTAGTCGCCGGAGCCGGGCAACCCAAAGAAGGGAAAGCGTCGCAGGAACCACGCGATGTTGTTCACTAGGATGTCTTCCCGCCCAAAGACCAGGGTGGGACGAATGATGACATAGGGTACACCTTCCCCGCGTAGCGCTTCCTCCACCTGTCCTTTGCCCCGGTAGTAGGGCAAGGGTGAGCGGGAGTCTGCATGGGCGATGCTCACGTGGACAATCTTGCCCACTCCCGCCATCCGCGCCGCGGCAAAAAGCGTCCGGGAGTGTTCCACGGCAGCCTCATGGCCGGTACCGCCATGATCAAAGCGCACCCAGTACGTGTTGTAGAGGGTGTCGGCCCCTTGGAGCTGTGCGGCTAGGGCATCCCGATCGGCAAAGTTGGGCACAATCCGCTGCAGCGGCTGCGGGAAGAGGCCCGCCGGCTGCGTGCGCCGCGTGAGCGTGGCTACGGTGCGTCCCTGCGCCACCAGCCGCTTCGCAATATAACGGCCGGTGTAGCCAAAGGCTCCGGTTACTACGTCAAAGCCCTGCTTGTTCACGCTCACGTCCTTCCTGTGCCCGTATGCTATCATTGCTCTACTCGGAGAGACAGCACAAATGGCGTTTACGGTAGGCATCTTGACCATCAGCGATAAGGGTGCTCAGGGCGAACGGGAAGACCTGAGCGGCCCCGCCATCCGCGCGCTGGTGGAGCCGCGCGGCGGCCAGGTGGTGGAGAGCGGGATCGTCGCTGACGAACAGCCGCTGATTGCAGAAACCCTGACCCTATGGGCGGATGCCAGCCGGCTGAACCTGATCCTTACCACCGGCGGCACTGGCTTTGCGCCTAGAGACGTGACGCCGGAAGCCACTAAGCAGGTGCTGGAGCGGGAAGTGCCGGGTATCGCTGAGGCCATCCGCGCCGCCAGCCTCCAGAAGACCCCCATGGCTATGTTAAGCCGTGCTGTAGCGGGCATCCGTGGCCGCACGCTCATTGTGAACCTACCCGGGAGCCCCAAAGCTGTGGAAGAGTGCCTGGACGTCCTGCTGCCGGTGCTGCCCCACGCGCTTGAAACCCTGCGCGCCTCCGTGGAGGAGCACCCCCGCAGGTAGTCCTTCCTCATGCGTATAGATATCCTCACCCTGTTTCCGGAGATGTTCCAGGGCCCATTCGATAAGAGCATCGTTGCTCGCGCCAGAGCGGATGGGTTGCTCCAAGTCTACTTCCACAACATCCGTGACTACGCCCACGATAAGCACCGCGTGGTGGACGACTATACCTACGGCGGTGGCGCCGGCATGGTGATGAAGCCGGAGCCGGTGGATGAGGCGCTAGCGCACGTGTATGCCGAGGGCGCCGAAGAGGGCCATGACCAGCCCCCAGCTACTATCCTGCTCACTCCTCAAGGCGAGCCGTTTAGCCAGGCCATTGCTCGCGAGTTAGCCCAGTCTTCCTGGCTGGCGCTCCTTTGCGGCCATTACGAGGGCGTGGACGAGCGGATCCGGCAGCACCTAGTCACACGGGAGATCAGCATTGGCGACTACGTGCTCACCGGCGGCGAGTTGCCCGCTATGGTGCTGACCGACGCTGTGGTGCGCCTGCAACCCGGTGTTATGGGTTCCTCGGAGTCTGCTGAGGAGGAGTCCTTCAACATGGGGCTTCTGGAGTACCCCCAATACACGCGCCCGGCCGACTTCAAAGGCTGGAGCGTGCCGGATATCCTCCTCTCTGGAGACCATGCTGCGGTGGCTAAGTGGCGACGGCAGCAGGCATTACTCCGCACAGCCCAGCGCCGTCCTGACCTCCTGGCGTCCGCTCACTTGAGCGCGCAAGAGCGCATTTGGCTACGGGAGCAGACGGGGCTGGAGCTATGACCACTAGCCAATACTTGCCGCTTCGTATAAGATGTGGAGAGCGTATCCCGTAAGGAGTCATTGGTTTTCCATGAGTGTGTCTGATCTGTTTCCTATAGTGGCTAATCCCAATGTGCCTGAGCTGAAGCCCGGCGATACCGTTCGTGTCAGCACCAAGGTAGTTGAAGGCACCCGCGAGCGTATCCAGGTCTTTGAGGGCGTGGTTATCCGGTTGAGTCACGGCGCGGTTGACGCCAACTTCACGGTGCGCCGCATCTCCCACGGCGTGGGTGTGGAGCGCACCTTCATGAATCACTCGCCTCGTCTGGACAAAGTAGAAGTAGTCCGCCACGGCATTGTCCGCCGAGCCAAGCTCTACTATTTGCGAGGACGCATTGGCCGCGCCGCCCGTCTTCGCGAGCGTATCTAAGCCCTCCCTTCGCGCTCCTTTCACGGAGCAGCGCGCGTAGAGCTAGCTAGGATGTCCCTAGACGTGTGTGCCCTGCGTCC
This sequence comes from Dehalococcoidia bacterium, assembly GCA_965220215.1. Taxonomy (GTDB): domain Bacteria; phylum Chloroflexota; class Dehalococcoidia; order SHYD01; family SHYD01; genus CBDDEI01. The sequence continues at coordinate 669,247 of OZ244809.1, read as the reverse complement.
AGCCGTAGCGAGCGTTGGGTTCCCCCGTCCCCAGCAGAGCTAATGCGGTACGCAGAAGTCGCGGTAGACTCCTCTGCGCCGCAGAAGACCTTCACCTATAGCATTCCCCTCAACATGGAAGTCAGCCGCGGCCAAGCGGTCTGGGTGCCCTTCGGGCGCGGCTCTCAGCTTGCCCAAGGCATCGTCTTCGGCTTCTCGGACACCACAACTCTCCCCGAAGTAAAGGCGCTCCACGCGCCCATAGAAGCGCAACCCGTGCTGAGTCAGGCGCGCTGTGACCTGGCGCAGTGGCTCTCCGACTACTACTTTGCCCCCCTCTTTAGCTGCGCGGAGCTGATGATGCCGCCCGGTTTTCGGCAGCGCGTCCTGGTGGCCTACCAGGCGCTGGACCCCCGCGCCCTCAACGATGACACGCTTCCCCCCAAGACGGCGCGCGTGCTGGAGTACCTGGCGAGGGAGGCCGCTCCGGTCTCTGCACAGGACCTGCAACGGGCGTTGGGCGCCAACGCAACACAGATTGCGGACTCGCTTGTCTCCAAAGGGCTTGTAGCCAGAATCTCTCAGTTGGAACGCCCGCGCGCCGGCCCAAAGTTCCAGCGGTCGCTCAAACTCACCGGCAAAGGCGCTGACGCACGGCTGGATGAGCCGGACTGGCATCGTAAGGCCAAGCAGCGCGCTATCGTCGAACTGCTGCGAGGGCAACAAGAGGGGATGTCTGTGGCTGAGGTGCAGGAGAGCCTCGGTCCAAGCAGTGGCTCGCTGGGCTCGCTGGTGGCGCAGGGCTACGTAACCATCGAACAGGAGCGAGTGACCCGCGACCCCCTAGCCGACCGTTCGTCCCAGGAGGCGTTCTCGCTACCGCTAACCCCTGCCCAGGAGGCCGCGCTGCGCCCGCTGGTGCTGTCGTTGGAGCGCGCGCCCGCTTCGCCTGATAGCGATGCGCCGCCCGTTTTCCTGCTCTACGGCGTTACGGGGAGCGGCAAGACGGAGCTTTATATCCGCGCTCTGGAGACCTGTGTGGCCCAAGGCAAGCGGGGCATTGTGCTGGTGCCGGAGATCTCCCTGGAGCCGCAGATGGTGGAGCGGTTCTCCGCCCGCTTCCCCGGCAAGGTGGCGGTGCTCCACAGCGGCCTCTCCGCCGGTGAGGCGTACGACGAGTGGTGGCGCATCCGTGAAGGGGAGTTCCAGGTGGTCATTGGGCCGCGCAGCGCGCTCTTTGCACCACAGCCGGACGTGGGCCTTATCGTCATAGACGAAGAGCACGAGCCTACCTACAAGCAGCAGGACCCCGCGCCGCGCTACCACACCCGTACGACGGCGATTGAGCTTGCCCGGCACACCGGCGCAGTGGTGCTCTTGGGCAGCGCCACACCTTCCTTGGAGAGCTACCTGGAAGCGTTGGAAGGTCGCTACAAGCTGCTGGAGCTGCCGGAACGTATTTCGCCGGTGGTGCATCTGGCAAGCGGCCTGCCCAGGGACAGAGGGTTGCCTCAGGTGGAAGTCGTGGACCTGCGGGACGAGCTTAAATCCCACAACTACAGCCTCTTTAGCCGGACGCTTCAGGACGCGTTAGGGCAGGCGATGCGCTCGGAGCAGCAGGCCATCCTCTTCTTGAACCGGCGCGGCTCCGCCACCTTTGTGCAGTGCCGGGATTGCGGCACGGTGGTGCGCTGCCGCCGCTGCGAAGTGCCCTTGACTTATCACAGCGCTAAGGAGCATCTCATCTGCCATCACTGCAACCTCCAGCGCCCCGTGCCTACCCGCTGTGAGGAGTGCCAGAGCGGACGTATCAAGTTTTTGGGCGCAGGGACGGAACGGGTGCAACAGGAGGTGGAAGCGTTGTTTCCCCAGGCCCGGGTGCTCCGCTGGGATAGTGATACCGTGCGAGGCCGCCGCACCCACCAGGAGATCCTCCAGCAGTTTTCCTCGGGTGAAGCGGACGTGCTGGTAGGCACCCAGATGATTGCCAAGGGGCTGGACCTGCCGCGGGTCACCGTGGTGGGCGTGGTGAATGCGGACGTGAACCTCTATTTGCCGGACTTCCGCGCCGCAGAGCGCACCTTCCAGCTGCTCACTCAGGTGGCCGGACGGGCGGGCCGCGGCCAGTGGGCGGGCAAGGTAGTTATCCAGACATACACACCAGACCACTACGCCATCAACAGCGCCGCCCGTCAGGACTACGAGATCTTTGCCCATCGAGAGCTGGCCTTCCGCCGCCGTCACGGCTACCCGCCCTTTCGTCTCATGGTGCGCCTGCTCTACTCCGAACCGAACGCCGGCCGCGCCCAGCGCGCCGCCGCGTCCTACGCCCGTGCGCTGAACCAGGCGCGGGCTGAGGCCGGCCTGACCGACGCCGAAGTGCTGGGACCGGTGCCCGCCTTCTTTCGTCGCGTGCGAGGGCAGTACCGCTGGCAGGTGCTCCTCAAAGGCTACGATTCCTCCGAGCTTCTGGTGCGGTTCCCGCCGCCCAGGGGCTGGATCATAGACGTCGATCCTGCTCAGGTGCTTTGAGTGGAGTCCCGTTAACGCAGCTTTACAGGCGTGATCCCCACTCTTATAATTGAGACTACGATGTGTAGCTTTGAGCTACGAGGTGATGACGATGGCCATTAAAGAAATCCTCTACGCTGATAACGCTATCCTGCGTCAGAAGTCTATGAAGGTCCGGAGCACCAGCGAAAAGTCGCTGCAGCAGCTTATTGACGACCTCTTCGACACGATGTACGAAGGGCATGGCGTGGGTCTTGCCGCGCCGCAGATAGGAGTGCCGCTGCGGGTGCTGGTTATCGACGTACGGGAGGACGAGCCCATCGCGCTCATCAACCCCCAGGTGGTCAAGCGCACCGGCGAGCGTATCCTGGAGGAAGGTTGCCTCAGCATCCCAGGCTGGCGTGGTGAGGTGAAGCGCTCTGTTGCGGTGACGGTGAAAGGCCTGAACCGTGAGGGCAAGGAGATCCGCATCAAGGCGGATAACGACCTGCTGGCCCAGGCCTTGGAGCACGAAATAGACCACCTGGACGGCATTCTTTACATCGATCACCTAACGAGCCCTGATAAGCTCTGGAAGATCCCGCCGAAAGAAGAAGCAGACGAAGAAGAAGCAGAGGAAGAAGACGAGACGAGTGAGGAGAGCGGAGAGAGCGAGGAGCTGGTTGGCTCCAGCACCGTTGGCCTCTAAGACTGGTGAAGGGATTAACCGGGCCAAGAGACAAACATGACCTTTGACCAACTCCTGGCCGCATTAAGGGTGGCAGCTCCGGGCCAGGAGAGCACGCTATATCTTGTCGGTGGATGTGTACGGGACGGCCTCGTGGGCCGTCCTCTTGTTGATGTAGACATTGCGGTAGAGGGCGATGCCCTCGCCTACGCCCGCGCGGTAGCTGCGCACACCTCCGCCACGTATGTTCCTCTGGGGGAGCAACATCACACCGGCCGCGTGGTCTTTGCCCAAGGCCCCATTCGACAGGCCGATTTCACGGAAGCGGTGGGCGGCATCCACGCCGACCTAGCCCGCCGAGATTTCACTATCGATGCGATGGCCGTGGCCCTTGGCGGCTTCTCCGGTGATTGGAACGCTGCGACAATCCTCAACCCACACAACGGGCGGCTAGACCTAGAGGCCGGGCTAGTGCGCATGGTCTCTCCCCAGGCGCTGGAAGAGGATCCCATCCGCCTATTGCGAGGCGTGCGCATCGGCGCAGAGCTGGGCTACACCATCGAGCCCGCCACCTACGCAGCTATGCAGGAGCGAGCGCCCCTAGTGGCGCAGTGCGCCGGCGAGCGTGTGCGTGAGGAGCTTTGCCGAATCCTGGCCCTTTCGGGCGCAGCGCAGCAGGTGGAGCAGCTGGATGCCCTGGGCCTGCTGGCAGCGATCTTTCCGGAGCTTGCGGTAGGCAAGGGTGTGTCCCAGCCCAAAGAGCACTACTGGGACGTGTTCCGGCATGAGGTAGAGACCTTGGCGGCCATCGAAGTGCTGCTCCAGCCAGACCTTATTTCACGATTGGGTGACAGGGCATACCTCCAAGCTGCTGTGGCGCATCGGCCGCAGCATCAGGAGTTGGACGCCTACCTCCAGGAGCCTGTGGGCAACCTACCCAGGCCGACTATCCTCAAGCTCGCAGCGCTTTTCCACGATGTAGCCAAGCCTCAGACCAAGGCCCTCCAGCCGGATGGGCGCACCCGCTTCTTCGGCCACGCGGAGCAGGGGGCAGACACCATGCGGACAACCCTTGGGCGGTTGCACTTCAGTAGCAAAGAGATAGCAGCTGTTGCAGGCATGGTGCACTATCATCTGCGGCCCGGCCGGTGGTCGGATACTACGCCCAGCCCCAAGGCGCTCTATCGCTATTTCAGAGACGTTGCGCCGGTGGCAGTGGATACCATCCTCCTTAACCTGGCCGATCATCTGGCAGCCCGCGGCCCGCAGCTGCACCTGGGACGCTGGCAGCAGCATGTGGCGGTGGCGCAGGACGCGTTGGCGTATTATTTCGAGAGGCAAGAGCAAAAGGCCGCGCCGCGACTCATCACCGGATACGAGCTAATGGACTGGTTCCAACTGACCCCGGGGCCTATGATAGGCGCACTGCTCACACAAATTGATGAAGCCCATGCACTTGGGCAACTGTCCACTAAGGAAGACGTGCTAGACTACACTGAACAGATACTTGAAGACATGGCCTTTGACGAGGCCGCTCAGGAGCCCACCGTTGAAGGTGCGGCGGTAAACCTAAATCAAGAAAAATCCCGTTTCCCGCGCAGAGGAGGTCGTTTTGAGTCGTAATTCCTGGACGTTGGTGATCATCGCATTGCTGACGCTCTTTTCCGCATGGGTAGTCTGGCCGCAGCGGCCAAGCAACTACCTGCCTAACGTCTTGCCCTGGCCTGAGCGCGGGTGGATTGATCTACGCTTGGGCGATGTTGAACTCATACGCAAAGGGATGACCTTGGGGCTGGACCTACAGGGTGGCTTGGAAGTGGTGCTGCAAGCCGACCTCTCGCAGCAGCCGGTGGGCGAGCGAGACCGGGCCATGGAAGGCGTGCGCAACATCATGGAGCGCCGAGTCAACGCCTTTGGCGTTACCGAGCCGATCATCCAGCTCCAGGGGAGTGACCGCATCAATATCCAGCTTCCCGGTATCCAGGAAGTGGAGGAAGCTAAAGCGCTTATCGGCAAGACGGCCAAGCTGGACTTCCGCCAGGAGCAGCTTAATGCTTCCGGTCAGGCTACCCGTGATGAAAAAGGTAATCCGATTTGGGAAGAGGCGACCGCCATCGCGCAAGACGGTACAGTGCTGGCGCTTACAGGTTCGTACTTCAAGCCCAATGCAGAAGTACAATTCAACCAGACCACCGGACGTCCTGAGGTGCTGTTTGAACTCACATCCGATGGGGCGCACCTCATGCAGCAGATCTCTGCGCGGCTTATTGGAAGGCCCTTGGGCATCTTCCTGGACGACCAGTACGTCTCCTCTCCTACGGTGCAAGCAGAACTCTCGGATCGTGGAGTCATTACCGGCATAGAGCTGGAGGAAGCTCAACAGCTCGCGATACAGCTTAACGCCGGCGCATTGCCGGTCCCCGTGACCATTATTAAGGAGCAGAATGTGGATGCCATCCTGGGCGCCGACTCTGTTCGCAAGAGCATAGTTGCCGGTGAGCTTGGCCTGCTGATGGTCCTTCTGTTTATGGTGTTGTACTACCGGCTGCCGGGCGTGCTAGCGGGTCTGGCTCTGATTGCGTACAGCTTCTTTGTGCTGGCAATCTTCAAGCTGGTTCCGGTGACCCTTACCCTTTCCGGCATCGCCGCCTTCATCCTGTCCGTAGGCATGGCGGTGGACGCCAACATCCTCATCTTTGAGCGGATGAAGGAGGAGTTACGGGGTGGCAGGACAATGACCTCTGCTATTGAGGCTGGCTTTGACCGGGCGTGGCCTTCCATCCGGGACAGCAACGTGGCCACCTTCATCATTTGCATAATTCTGTTTTGGTTTGGCAACACCTTTGGCGCAAGCTTGGTGATGGGCTTTGCCCTTACCCTGGCTATAGGTGTGGGCATAAGTATGTTCAGCGCTATCACGGTTACCCGCACCTTATTGCGGACCTTCATGGCGCGTCGCTCTACGCAACAAAGCTGGATGTTTGGACTGAACTAACATGATGATCGATTTTGTAAACCGGCGATACTTTTACTTCGCTCTGTCTGCGCTCTTCATTATTCCGGGCGTGATCTCCTTGCTTATCCCGCCCACGTTGCGGCCGGGCATTGAGTTCACCAGCGGTTCCCTGATGTCTGTGCGCTTTGAGCAGGTAGTGAATCAGACCGCGCTACGCGGTGCACTGGGCGAACTGGAGTACGGCGACGCCATCATCCAGCGCAACACCGATGGCGATTACCTGATCCGTACCCGTCTCCTCACGGAAGACGTGCGCGACTCGAACGGCCAAGTGATTACTCCCGGCGAGCGTCAGGAGTTGCTGGCGGTATTAGAGCAGCGCCTCGGCGGGCTCACCGTGCTGAGCTTCGACCAAGTATCGCCCATCGTGGCCAAGGAGATCGCGCAGAAGTCCTTCTTGGCCGTGGTCGTCGCGTCCTTCTTCATCCTGATATACATCAGCTTCGCCTTCCGTCAGGTGGCAAAGCCATTCCGCTACGGGGCTTGCGCCATCCTGGCCCTGGTGCATGACGTACTGTTGGTGCTGGGCACATTCTCCATCCTCGGGAAGGTGTTTAGCACCGAGATCGACTCCCTGTTCATCACCGCAGTGCTTACCGTCATTGGCTTCAGCGTCCATGACACCATTGTCGTCTTCGACCGCATTCGTGAGAACTCGCGCCGTTTGCCGGGACGTACCTTAGATATAATCGTCAACGCCAGCCTGAACCAGACCCTGGGCCGCTCGCTGTCCACCAGCCTCACTCTTGTCCTGACGCTGGTTGCGTTGCTGCTCTTTGGCGGTGTGACTATTCAGAACTTCATCTTCACCCTGCTCATCGGCACTATAGTCGGAACGTACAGCTCCATCTTTATCGCCAGCCAGCTGCTGGTGATGTGGGAGTACGGAGAGCTGAGCCCGGCCCGATGGTTTAACCGCAAGTCTGACAGCACGGAGACCGTGCGGGCGTAAACCGCGGCACTGCTCATTAGACACAAAAGCGGCGGGTTTTACCCGCCGCTTTCACTTATACCTTAGTTGTGGCTACGGCCCAAACAAAGCCCGGCGGTCTTCCGCCGACCGCTCGCTGCTCTCCCGGTAGCCAAAGTCGCGATAGGATTCGGGGCTGCCGTAGTCGCGGGTGCGCACCACCACGGGCATGGGCACGGCGTGGCCAAAGATGAGCGCCTGCTGCACGCTCTCCAGGCGGGCGAGCACGCTGCGCAGCTCGCTGGCGCCGGACTGCCCCGAGAGCACGGCGGCCACGTCCTTCTCGTCCTCCAGCAGGCACGAGATCTTGGTGCCGATCTGGGAGAGCACCTCCGAGTCGATGGCGCTGGGGCGCTGGTCCACCACCAGCAGCGTCACGTTGTACTTCCGCATCTCCCGTGCAATGGTGCCAAATATGGTCTGTCCCGCCATGCGGGGGTTTAGGAACTTGTGCGCCTCTTCTATGGTGATGACAAGCTGCTGGGGCTCCTGGCTCTTGTCTCCCAGGGCGCGCTCCGTGCGCTCCGCCCAGCGTTCGTAGATGCGGCGGCTGAGCATATTGGCTACTAGCACCTGGGCAAGCTCGCTGTTGTTGTAGCGCCCAAACTCCAGCACCACGGTCTTCCCGCGCTCCAGGTAGTCCACCAGGAGCTGCACCGCATTCTCGCTGGCACTGGGCGCCAAGAAGCTGAGACGGTGCAAGCGCTGAAGGCGCCGCTGCAGGGCGCTCAGGTTGCCCTCGTGCTCGTCGAGCTGCTCCGCCAGGTCTTTTAGCTCCTCCTTGCCCTCGAGCTTCAGGAAATCGGCCAGCCAGGTGCGCTGACCCAGGCGTCGCGCCAAGCGTTCCGCCGCCTGCACCTGGAGCTCGTTCAGGGAGAGGGCTTCCGCGGAGGTGGCGATGTCGTCCGGCTCGATCTCGTCGTAGCCAATCTGCACCACACCGTCGGTCTGCACCTGGCGTCTGCGGGAACTTTCCTCGTCCAGAGTGAACACGGCCACCTGGGAGCTAAAGAGTTGCTTCAGTCCCTTCACCTGGCCCCAAGGGCCCTCCGTGGTGCCCTGCCAGCCGTACTCGTTGTGCATGTCAAAGATTAGCTGCACCCCCGCCCGCTTCTGAAGGATACCGGCCATGAGGATACGCGTGAGATAGGTCTTGCCGGTGCCGCTCTTGCCAAAGACGCCGCTGCTGCGCTCTACCAGCTTAGGCAGCTCCAGCCTGATGAAGGTGTTCTCCATGTCCAGGGGGCTGCCAATCCAGAGGTGTTGCTCATCCTCTGCGCCAAAGATCGTCTCCAGCTCCTCCTGGGTGGCCTCGTAGGCCTGGGCGTAGTGTGAGGGCACCGTGCGGACAGGCTGAGCGCCCACCGCGCCGTAGGTGAGGGTCGGGGCGAGGTGCACAACGCCGTACGTGCCGGTTCCCCGCAGCACTTCTGCCACCAGAGAGTTCGAGAGGTCCGGCGGCGACGACGCCAGCGCGGCATCTGTGGCCTCCAGCCGCAGGTCGGAGACCACGCAGAAGAAGCGGGTCTGTTCACCATCGACCGTCACGTACTGCCCCACCTTTACCGATTCCAGAGAGATGTGCGGCTCCAGGCGCATGTCCAGCCCGTGGGAGAGCGATCCGCCGATGATCTTCCCCAGCAGCCGTCGCTCCGGGTCGCCGAAGCCTCCCGCGCCGTTGCGTTCCGGTTCGGAAAACAGCGTCATGCCAGCCGCTCCAGTAAGGTGCTTAGCCGTATGGGGTCGCCCCGCAGCAGGCCCACCAGCCGCTTGCCTGCACCCACCATAAAGCTGCGGCCATCTGCGCCTCGCGCCTGCGATGCCCGCCGCAGGAACGCGATGATCACTTCTGTAGCGACGAGGTTTTCCCTGTCACCCAACAGCAGCGGCAGGAAGGACGGGGATTCCGTGAACCGAACCAGCTCCGGCTCAGGGCAGGCGTAGACCAGTTGGTGAATCTCTGGCGGCAGCGGCGGGAACGCGTGGAGCACTGCGCCGCTCTGGGCGTACCCCAGCACCCTCACCGTGAAGTGGGTAGCAAAGAGCTCGGTAAGCTGGGGGTTCTCGTTGTAGATGGCCTGCAAGGAGTCCGCTGCCTCGCCGCGGGCAAGGGGCTTGCGGGACGGGTCGGCGGGCGCGGTCTGTATCGAGGCCACCACGCCGTAGACGGTCACGCCCTCGCCCTGCGCCGCCTGCACCAGCGCGCCCAGGGGCGGAGCCTCGTTCACGTGGTAGCTCTGCACCAGCAGCTCCGCGGTGGCCGCCTGCACTATCTCGCCCACTTTAGCCAGTGTTGTGTTCATGTAGTTTCATTCTGCCATGCAGAGCGTTCGTGCGCTATTCCCTCTGCCTTGCTGGGAGAGGGTTGGGGTGAGGGTGAAAGCCGTTCCCCTCCCTCTAACTCTCTCCCGCTAGGGGAGGGAGGAGAAGATACGGCGCTCATGCCCAGGGCACCCGCTTGCTGATAGCTTTGGCAGATTCCTGCACCGGCAGGCCCTCTCCCTGCAGCAGCTTGTTTGCCAGCCGCCAGAAGTCCCGGCTCTCTGCGGGCGAGACCACCGCCTGCTCGTGGGCCTCCATAAGGGCCACCGGGTAGCCGTTGCTGCGGCGGCACTGGTCGTAGACGGCGGCGTGGGTGAAGTCCACCAGCGCGGGGTTCTCCGCCGCCCACAGGGGTAGCTCCACCCGGCCTATCTCCGGTCCCACGTTCACATAGAAGAAGCTGATGCGATTCTCCGGCGCGTACTTCTCCAGGATACCCCGTTCGCTGCGATAGATGTCCGACCGCTCGCCCGGTTGCAGTGACGCGAAGAGGTCGCGGTCCAGAGGCTCACCGTAGGCGCGCTGGCCCGCCGACCCGTTCTGCGACGCCTCTACCCGCAGCTTTGTCATCACCTCGTTGCTGCCAGAGCGAGAGATGTAGCTGGCCAGCGCTAGCGGCCGCGTCTGGGCCAGCACGCGCAGCTCCTCCAGGCAGGCCACATACTCCGAGACGTAGCGATCGGTCTCCCGCTGGTAGCGCATGGCCGTGGCCACCCACAGGATGAGGGACCCGTCCTGCAGCGCCAGCACCGGATGCTCCTCGCTGGTGTCAGCAGCCAACTCTAAGAGGCCGCGCAGCTCCGCCACCGAGCGCTCCAGGTCCAGATACAGCCGCTCCACCTGGCCCTCTTCGTCGCCCTCGTTCTCGGGCTCAACGGGCAGGCCGGTAACGGCCACATGCGCCTGGCTGGAGAGGCGGGCGTAGGGCTGGGGGCCGTAGCGGAGCACTACCTGGCCCAGGTTGATGAGATAGCAGGGGAAGGCCGCGTGGCGGTCAGGCTCAATCTGAGAGCCGTCGGTGGCCAGTACGGTGTGCTCGGCGGGCATGGACGGCAGGGGTTGGCTGACCACCGTTTGCTGCGGCAGCGACGCCAGCGCCGCGCGACGCTCCTCGTCCAGGCGACGCAGGTCCGGCAGCAGCTCGTGCAGTCTGGGTGCTACCCGCCCCAGATCAAGGCCCACGGCTACCGTCCCCCCCAAGCCGGGGCTAACGAGCCGTGGTCTGAGTGCCGCGCCGTGCCAAAGACGTACATGCGTTCACAAGTATAACACTGGGGGGAGGGTGGGGTGGGGGATAGGAGTAACTGTTATGACTGGGTTACTGTTTCTGAGAAATTACTTCTGCATAGTACCCACTTATCCTATCTGCAACCTGTGCTCTGGTAGTTTCAGAATCGCCTATCGAGTATTTATTGAAGAAGTTGACTAATGCGTTGGGATCGTTACTACGGAGTGCATGAACATAACATAGACTATTGACTCCTATTCCTTCTCCGATACTCAATTTTTGCTCGTCTTGCTTGCGTTCTCTTCTAATGAGTACCTTCACGGCCAGTGAAGCTATTTCCTTAAATCTTTCCTCAATAGTGCGATTCAATTGCTCGATAGTGCTGATTCCTAAGTACTTGAGCTTTTCAGCATATTCGGATCCCCAACTATCGATATCGCCCCTTGGGTCTAATGTTCGTTTTGCATCCTTAGCTATTGCCCTATCTAACTCTAGGCGCAGTTCACTCGTTTGAAACCAAGCCTTAAGAGTAACTTGGTCTAGCTTCAGTTGTTCTGGAGCATCACTTATTTGCACATTAACTTCAGCAGTGTAGGCTTTTACCTGGTCTCGTATTTCGGCGAATTGGTCGTCTGCGAGTTCAAGTAGCCCCGCTAGCCGTGAGAATTTACGACGGATTGAGTCAGGGATAGCAGCTGGGCTCTTATAACCTAGATCGTGTTCAATTTCAGCCCAGGCATGTTGGAGGATCGAACGTATCTGGATTTCAAGTACGCATTGGTCGAAAATCTTGTTCTCACTTAGATGTAGCCGGTCTTCCTTTAGCTTGACTACGTAGTGCAATGACAAGTATCCGAAGCGATCCGGGTCCAAAGATGCACGCTTATCAATGGTGTTCTCCCGGTCTATTTCAAATTCTGCTTCAAGGAGCCGTGCGACAGCATCAACTTCATCAGGAAAGTAAGTAATAATCCTTAAGCCCGCAATGTCAGTTACTTGCTGAAACTTAGTATATTTGTCCTCCTCCTTCGAAAGCTTATTTCGCAGGCTTTCTTCGGATTTGAGGCGGCTTAAAACAGAATGAACTCTAATACCTTGGGTTTCTAACAGATGCGTGATGAGTTCATGCATTCGATTCGTAAAATTATTGTAGAGGGTAAGGTGGGTGTGATAGTCCTTCAGGATATCTTCTGCAGGTGTCAAATCAGCCATAACCTGGACTCCGTTCACCGTTCACAATAAGCTAACAGTCTTAGTATAAGGTTTCGCCCAAGTTTTCGTGGATTAGCAAAGGGATAGTCGCGCCTGCCCTCCCCCTAGTCCTTACCTTCCTGCTACAATAAACCCTACTAATGCCTGAGAAAGTCCTCGTTTTTACTGCCTGGCCTTACGCTAACGGGCCCCTGCACCTGGGGCATGTAGCTGGCTGCTACCTGCCCGCGGACATCTTCGCCCGCTACCATCGCGCGGTGGGGAACCAGGTGGTCATGCTCTCCGGCAGCGACCAACATGGCACCCCCGTCACGGTGCGCGCGGAGCAGGAGGGCGTCTCGCCGGCGGAGGTTGCCGCTCGTTACCACAAGGAGTTCCTGGAGACCTGGGACAGGCTAGGCATCAGCTACGATCTCTTTACCCGCACCGGCACGGACAATCATAGGGAGACGGTGCAAGAGATCTTCCAGAAGCTGCGGGAGCAAGGCGATCTCTACAAGGACACCACGCTCCTCCTCTTCTGCGAGAAGGACCAGCGCTTCCTGCCGGACCGTTACGTCGCTGGCGCCTGCCCCCACTGCGGGTCAGACCACGCGCGCGGCGACCAGTGCGACGAGTGCGGCCGCCCACTGAACGCGTTGGAACTCATCGGCCCTAAGTGCGCCCTGTGCGGCAGTGCGCCCATCGTGCGGGACTCCGAGCACTTCTTCCTGCGCCTCAGCGCCTACAATGCCAAGCTGTCCGAGTGGGTGAGCCGGCAGGATCACTGGCGGCCCAACGTGGGTACCTTCACCGCCAACTATCTCAAAGAGGGCCTCCACGACCGCGGCATCACCCGAGACATCGAGTGGGGCGTACCCCTGCCCGCTGACACCGGCGCGGACTGGGAACACAAGCGCATCTACGTGTGGTTTGAGGCGGTCATCGGTTACCTATCGGCGACCAAGGAGTGGTCGCAGCAGCAGGGGCAGCCGGAGCTATGGCGGGAGTTCTGGCAGGACCCGGAGTGCCGCGCCTACAATTTTATTGGGAAGGACAACATCCCCTTCCACACCATCATCTGGCCGGCCATGCTCATGGCCTTCGGGTCGCTGAACCTGCCCTACGACGTGCCTGCCAACGAGTTCCTCGGCCTGGAGGGCAAGCAGTTCTCCACGAGCCGCAACTGGGCGGTCTGGGTGCCCGACTACCTGGATAGCTACGAACCCGACCCGCTGCGCTACCTGCTCTCCATCAATATGCCCGAGACCGCTGATGCCGATTTCTCCTGGCGGGAGTTCCTGCGCCGCAACAACGACGAACTGGTGGCAACCTACGGCAACCTGGTGCACCGCGTGCTCACCTTCACCTACCGCAACTTTGACGGCGCGGTGCCTGCGCCAGGCCCCTACGATATGTACTCGCAGGACCTTGTGCAGCGGGCGCACCACTCCTTTGAGATTGTGGGTGAGCACATAGAGCAGTGCCACTTCCGGGAGGCCATCCGGGCGGCGATGGCCTTTGCCCAGGAGTGCAACCGCTTCCTGGACGAACGCGCACCCTGGCGCACCATCAAGGAGGACCGTGAGGTGACGGCGACAACGCTGCACGCGGCCCTCACCGCCATCAGCGCTCTCAAGCAGGTGATGTACCCCTTCTTGCCATTCAGTTCGCAGAAGCTCCACGGCTATTTGGGTCGTGAGGGCACGCCGGAGAGCGAGGGATGGCGCCTGCGACCGCCCATAGTGGGGCAGAAGCTGCAGGAGCCTGCGCCCCTCTTCATCAAGCTGGACGACTCAATAGTGGAGCAAGAAACCGCCAAGCTCGGCGTAAAAGCGTAGCAGGTGTCCGGAAGGCGTAATCCTCCGGCAAGGGGCGCGGGGGATGTGCCCCCGATTACTATCCGTTAGATCCGAAGGGCTTTTCTTGATTTCGAAGCCATGATCGATTCCCATACCCACCTAGACGACCGCCAGTTCTCCAACGATCTCCCACAGGTGGTGGAGCGGGCGCAGGCCGCCGGCGTGGCGCTCATGGTGACCACCGGCGACGATCTGCGCACCAGCCGCATCTCCGTTGACCTGGCAGACCGCTACGATTGCGTCTACGCAGTAGTGGGCGTGCACCCGCACCACGCCGCCAAGATGCAACCCGGCTACCTGGACGAACTGCGCGCTATGGCCGCGCACCCCAAGGTGGTTGCGATGGGAGAGATGGGGCTGGACTATTTTAAGAACCGCTCTCCCAAAGAGGACCAGCAGCGGGTGTTCCGGGAGCAGTTGGAGTTGGCGGCGGAGCTGCGCATGCCGGTGGTCATCCACAACCGGGACGCCGGCTACGATACCTATCGTAGCTTAGCGGAGTGGGCCAAGAGTGTCCCTAGTGACGGCGACCGGCCACTGGGCGTGCTCCACTGCTTCAGTGAAGACCTCGCCGCGGCAGAGCGGTACATAAAGCTGGGCTTCCTCATATCGCTGGCGGGGCCGGTGAGCTATCCATCCGCGCGCAACCTATGGGGCGTCGCGGAGAGAGCGCCTCTGGATAAACTGCTGGTGGAGACGGATGCGCCCTACCTCCCGCCTCAGAGCCAGCGGGGCCGTCGCAACGAGCCTGCGTACGTGATGGAGACGGCGGCTCGAGTGGCCGCGCTGCGCCGCCTAGACGTGCATGCGGTGGAAGAGGCTACCAATGCGAACGCTGCGGCGCTCTACGCGCTGCAGGTGGTTAGTGAAGCGCAACGCGCGCCTTGATCTACTGGGAAACTGGTGGCACACTTGGTCGGCAAAGCCGCGCGGGTGTATAACTATCGATAAGAGGTGAGCATGCCCTTCTCCCCGCACTCGCATTCAGTGGAGGAAATGGTTCCTTGAGCTTGTTGAAAGGGTTGAATTCCCCTAGCGCTGGGTTGCCCATGTCTTCGGGACGTTCAGACGGCGGAGGAGATAGCGTACTATGACCGCGCTGGATACTGCCCGGCTGTACGGTTTGGTGGCCTCGGACCTGGCTCAGGTAGAGGAGATGCTCAAAGAGGTGAGCCAGGTGGAGTACGACTGGCTCGCGAACCTCACCCGCCAGGTGCTGGGGACCAGCGGCAAACGCATGCGGCCGGTGCTCACCCTCCTCACCGGCAAAGTAGGCCGCTTCGACCCTGCGTTGCACATCCCCATGGCTACCTCAGTGGAGTTGCTCCACACCGCCACACTGGTGCACGACGACACGCTGGATAAAGCGATGCTGCGCCGTGGCATGGCCACCGTCAACCACGACTGGAATGATGGCGTTGCCGTCCTCTTTGGCGATTATCTCTTTGCTGCCGCCGCGGCAATGGTGGCCCGCACCGCCAACGTTCGGGTGATGCGCCTCTTTGCGGAGACGCTGCGCACTATCTGCGGAGGTGAGCTGGCCCAGCAGTTTGCAGCCTACCACTGGCAGACCACCCGTGAGGAGTACTACCAACGCATAAGGCAGAAGACTGCGGCGCTCTTTGCTATGGCCGCGGAGTCGGGGGCAGCTTTGAGCGGCGCGCCGGAGGAGCAGGTACAAGCCTTGCGCCGCTACGCTAATGACTTGGGTGTGGCCTTCCAGATAATGGATGATATTCTCGACTTTACCGGCGATGAAGCGACGCTCGGCAAGCCGGCCGGCGGCGACTTGCGAGAGGGCACGTTGACCCTTCCCGCTATCCTGCTAGTGGAGCAGCAGCCCCAGCAGAGCCCCATTCAACACCTCTTTGAGCAAGAGAAGAGCCAGCGAGATGTTCGGGAAGCGGTGGCAGCAGTGCGCGCCTCGTCCGTGCTGGAGCAAGCGCACGAGATAGCTGAGGAGTTTTGCCGGTCTGCCGTAGATGAGCTACGGGTGTTGCCGCAGAGCCCCATCCGGGATGCGCTCTCTCAGGCGCCGCGCTTTGTGCTAGAGCGCGCGAACTAGCGGCGCTACTGTTCCCAGGGCGACCGATTGCGGCGCTGCATCCGGTAGCTTATCGCGATGGGCGCAGCAAGGGCAGCGCCTATCGCGAATCCTCCGACGTGTGCCCAATAGGCCACGCCTGTCTGCACCCCAAAGGACGTCAGTCCTGTAAAGAACTGGATCACAATCCAGAATCCCAGCACAAGCATGGCCGGAAGCTGCACCATCCGCCAGAAGTACCCCAATGTGAGCAGGGTATTGATGCGATGCTTTGGGAAAAGCACTAGGTACGCGCCCAGCACCCCTGCGACCGCGCCGCTAGCTCCTATGTTGGGTATGCCAGATGTGGGATCGGTGAAGATCTGAGCGGCGGATGCGGTTAAACCACAGACGACGTAGAAGATGATGAATGGGACACGGTTCAGCACGTCCTCTATGGTGTCGCCAAAGACCCAGAGGTAGAGCATGTTACCGATGATGTGCATGAAGCCGCCGTGCATAAACATCGAGGTAAAGAGCGTGCCCCAAACGGGAATCTGTATAAGCGGGGCTAAATCCCGGCCCAAGGTTATCTCCGTGGGTCGCATGCCGAAGGAATACACAAAAAGCTGCAACGCTTGTTCGTTCAGGGTGAACTGGTACACAAAAACAAGCACATTGATGACGATGATGCCCACGGTAACGACCGGAAATCGCCGCCGTACTGTGCTTTGGTCGGAAAGCGGGATCACGTGAAGTTTCCTTGAGTGGGTTGCACGCTAGTTCCTCTCATAGCCCTATGCGAAGCTAGCCCAGTAGCTGTGGTTCATTCGCCTCCCGCGGCATAGCCCGTACTGTTTCGACAAATGTCGCGGAGCGCACCTCCTGATCGAGGACGGTGGAGAGATAGCCTTGGAGCAGCGCTTCCAGCTCTCGCCTGAGCGCTGGTTCGAGCCGTAACCGGCGGATGGTGTCCTGGCGGTCTTGCTGTAGCAGCCGCAGGACTTTGAGCGTGGCTACGGATAGTGGAGGCGCGGTGGGGTCGGTATCGGCGCAGCGGGAACAGAGTGCGCCGCCGTGCACGGAGCTGAGGGCATTGGTCTCTTCTTGCAGCGGCTGGCGGCAGAGTAAACAGGTATAGAGCTCAGGACGGTAGCCGGCTAGGCCCAGGATCTGCATCTCAAAGTAGCGTACAGCCACGTCAGGCTGTTGGGTCGTGCTGAGCCAACGCAGTGTGGAAAGGAGGCGGTTGTAGCTCGCGGCGCTTTCGAACTGGTCTTCTTCTGAGAGGCGGTCCAGCAGTTCGGCCACGTAGAGCGCCTGAGATACCTGCTCCAAGTCTTCTTGAAGGGATGGGAAACTCTCCTGGAGCTGCGCTTGGGTTACGAGGTCGAGGGATTGAGTGTCTACTAAGAGCAACGAGCTACGGGAAAAGATATCCAAGTGTCCGGCAAGATGACTGGTGGGTCGTAGTACACCCTTTGCTACTGCCCGTATCTTGCCATGGGTAGGAGAGAAGAGCGTCAGCAGACGGTCGGCCTCACCAAGACGGGCATGCCTTAGCACAATTGCCTCGGTGCGATAGGTCTGCGCTCCTCGCATCATGAGGAGAGATCCTGACGGCCCTCGATAGCGCGGGCCAGCGTGACGTCATCCGCGTACTCCAAGTCTGCGCCCACGGGCAGGCCCCGGGCCAGGCGGGTGACGCGAATCCCCAGGGGCGAGATTAGGCGTTGGATGTACATGGCCGTGGCTTCACCCTCCAATGTGGGGTTGGTGGCCATGATAACTTCTTGGATAGTGCCATCCTGAAGTCGTGTCAGTAACTCTCGGATTTTGAGCTGCTCGGGGCCAACGCCATCCATGGGGGAAATAACGCCGTGGAGCACGTGGTAGAGCCCCTTGTAGCCCCGCGCGCGCTCCAGCGCTACTAAATCCAAGGGCTCCTCTATAACGCAGACCTTAGTCTGGTCTCTGGTGAGGTCCTGGCAGATGGAGCAGGGGCTAGTCTCCGTGATGTGCTGGCAGATTGGGCAGAGAATGCTCCGATCTTTCATCTCTACGATGGCCTGAGCTAGGGCTTGGGCCTCTTCCAGCGACGCTCGCAGCAGGTGGTAGGCAAGGCGTTGAGCGGACTTAGGCCCCACGCCAGGTAGCTTGTTCAGCTCCTCGATGAGCCGCGCCATGGGGCGGGAGAAGGCGGAAGGTGTGGTCACGATGTGATTAGGGAGCGGCCTACATCATCCCCGGCAGCTTCATACCACCGGTGATAGCGCCCAGCTTCTGGGTGGCCAGGGTACGGCTCTTCTCCAGCGCCTCATTGACTGCGGCGCTTACCAGGTCTTCCAGCATCTCCACATCGTTTGGGTCAACGGCATCCGGCTGGATGCTGATGGACTGGAGCACTTGTTGCCCATTCATCACTACAGTCACCACGCCGCCGCCGGCAGTGGCCTCCACGTTTTCAGTGGCAAGCTCATCTTGCATCTTAGCCATACGGGCCTGCAACTGCTGGGCCTGCTTGATCATATCCCGATTCATTATGCCTCCTGTGATGGGGGATTCACGCGCCGTGCGCCTGCATTGAGCGCTGCCTGTACTAGGTGACCGCCGGCTCCACCGTTAGCGGGCTGTGAGCCGGTAGGATTGTCATTCAGGATACAACGAATACGATAAGGCGTGCCGCTGAGTTGCCGGATGGCGTCCTCCGCGTAACGCAAGTTCTCCGGCCGCTCCATGCGCTCCTTGTGGCTGGCGAGTGCGGGCCGGAAGCTTAGCACCAAGATCTGCTCTTCAATACGGTCGATGACACAGCCGCTGCGGAAGAGGCTTTCAATGAACCGCATCTGAGGGACTTTCACCTCCTTCAGCAAGCGGCGCATCTTTTCCAGCTCGGACTCGTCGGGGTTGGCCGACGCCACTGGCGCGGGCGCAGGTGCTGGTTCGGGTTGAGTCACAGGTGAAGCGGCAACGGCAGGTTCCCGCGCTGGCGGCTCCTCAGCTGCGGGTTTACTGGATGCTGGCGTTATGGGGGGAACGGGCTGCGCTTCCTTAGCTGCCGCAGGCTGGCGCGGCGCGGCGGTTGCCGGCGCGGCCGTAGGGCGGGCGGGCACAGCTTGCGCAGGGGGTGCAGCCACCGCTGCAGGAGCCGCGGGCGCTTGGAGCGCTTCCACCAAGGCTAGCTCCAAGGGCAAGGACGATCCCTCTACGCCGCGGAAATCGAGCTGGCTGAAGGCGTTCACCGCCTTGGTGATCTGTTGGAGGCTCACTGTCTGGACGAGGCCGGTCAGCTCTTTTATCGACTCTGCGGGTAGGCTAAGGGCTTCCGGCACACCTGCTTTCAACAGGAGGAGGCCGCGGAGGTGCTCCGTTACCTCTTTGCCGAATTGGGCGAGGTTTGCGCCACTCTCTCTGGCGGCTTGGATGCCGTTCAAACCCTCGGGCAGCGCCTGGCCCACAACCGCTCGAGCTACCTGAATAGCAAGGGGGTTGGAAACGAGGCCTAGCACCTGCTCCACGGCGTTAACTGTAACCACGCCTTCGCTGGCGACCTCTACCTGCTCCAGCAGGTTGACCGCATCGCGTGCGCCGCCGTTGGCCGTGCGAGCGATGATTGCCAGCGCGTCCTCTTCGGCCTGGATGCCCTCACCTTGGCAGATGGTATTGAGATAGCCGGTGAGGTCGGACGCGGAGAGCCTGCGGAAGTCGAAGCGCTGACAGCGAGAGACGATGGTAACAGGCACTTCGTGCACTTCTGTCGTGGCAAGGACAAAGATGGTAAAGGGCGGCGGCTCCTCTAGGGTCTTCAGCAGGGCGTTGAACGCGGAGTCGGTGAGCATATGGACTTCATCCATGATGTACACCTTGAAGCGGGCCTGGTTAGGAGCAAAGTTCACCTTTTCTCGCAGGTCCCTGATATCGTCGATGCTGCGATTGCTGGCGGCGTCGATTTCAATCATATCCATGGCGTTGCCGTCAGCGATAGCCTGGCACACGGAGCACGCGCCGCAGGGCTCTCCTTTGCCGTCGTTCTCCAGGCAATTCACCGCCTTGGCCAGGATACGAGCCGTGCTGGTCTTGCCGGTGCCGCGGGGGCCACAGAAGAGGTAGGCGTGGGCAACTCGGCCTGCAATGAGCGCATTGAGGAGCGTGCGCGTGACGTGCTCTTGCCCCACCACTTGGCTCAGGGTCTGGGGACGCCACTTTCGATAGAGGACTGGGGTGGGCATATGCGCTCTACAACCTCACAGGAGGTATCTGCCAAACATTATAGAACACTCGCGCGGTGCAGTCTCCCTTAGACGGCACTGTTAGATGGCACCTTGGAAGGCTCGTCCGGTTAGCCTACAGGTGCGCTGCTTTGCGCTGTCTGCTCCATGATCTCCCGTGTCGCCTGCTCCATTGCGGCTGCGTCCTCAGGTTCCTCGTGGTCGTGGCCCACTAGGTGCAGGATGCCGTGCACCAGCAGTGTTTGCAGTTCTGCCTCCAACGAGTGTCCCTGCTCTTTGGCCTGTCGTTGGGCGTAGGGCAGCGCAATGAGCACTTCACCGAGTAGAAGACCAGCGCCGCGCGGCGTTGCAAAGGCGGGATCTGTGGGCCGTTGCTGAGGCGCATCGCCGTAGAAGGGCGCGGGAGCGGCCAGCGGCGTGTAGGGAAAGGAGAGGACGTCCGTAGCCTCATCCAAGCCGCGATAAGATTGGTTAAGCTCTCTGATTGCGTCGTCATCTACTACAGCAATCTCTAGGGTGGTGCGCTCCGGGAGTGCAAGATATTCTAACGCGGCTACCGCCCACCCTTGTAGCTGGGCTGTCCGTACTTCATGGCGGAAGGCAGGGTCTACGGCAACGCGCGGCTTGCGCCGGGTCACGGCGCTTCCCCCGCCTCGATCAGTTCGATAGCGTGGGGCACGGTCTGCACCACAAAGGCTTGCGCCCCCTCTTGCGCGAGTTCAGCCGCAAAGGCTTCACCCTCACTCTGACTGGCGATAAGCACGAAGAATGCTGGCCCTGAGCCCGTCAGGTGCGGTCGAGCGCCGGTAATGGCTTGGGTGCGCTGCAGCCACGTGCCTATCTCGGCGTAGGCGTAGGGCGCAACGTAATCGAAGGCGTTCTGGAAGAGGATCTCGTGCAGGGGGCCGCTCTCGTCGATCACTTTTACCATGTGCTGCGAGACGTTGTTGGATGTGTGGTGATACGACCGCAGTTTGGCATACAAAGTGGCGGTCTTGTCGGCGACTTCAATGGGCGGCCGCACCATAAGGAACCATTGGTCGGCCAATGCGGTAAGCGGTTTGATGGCTTCGCCGCGGCCTGTGGCCAGGGCGGTGCCGCCGGTGAGAAAGAAGGGCACGTCCGAACCCAGCTGCCCCGCCATTACCTGGAGGGCTTCCGGCGGCAGGTTCAGGTCCCAGAGCCTGTCCAGCGCCCATAGGGCCGCCGCGGCGTCTGCGCTACCCCCACCCATACCGCTGGACGTGGGTATCTCTTTGGTCAGCGTTAAAGCTGCAGCCGTTCTGGTGCCGGTGGAATCCCGCAGTAGCTTGGCGGCGCGGTAAGCCAGGTTCTCTTCGTTCTCTAGTTCTGGTATGGAGCACTCTAACGTAAGACGCTGCGCGGGGGCGACGGTCAAAGTGTCTCCCATGGAGACGCTCTGCATCACGCTGGCGATCTCGTGGTAGCCGTCCTCTCGACGATTGAGCACCTCTAGCGTGAGGTTGAGCTTGGCGTACGCGCGAACAGTGATACTCATAGATAGAGTATAGGCTAGGTTAGCAAATTGGCACAGGCCAAGCGTCCCCATTCTTCGAGCGAAAGGGTTTGGGCGCGCCGCTGTGGATCGATATTCGCCTTCCCCAGCACGTTGGCTGCAGCGTCTGGCGAGACGCCTAACCCCTGAGCAAATGCGTTGCGGAGCTGCTTTCTGGGGGCTGCAAATCCTGCGCGCACGGTACGGAAGAAGGCATCTCGTCCCGGTGTGTCCACCTGTGGTCTGTCATAGACGTCAATGCAGATGACTGCAGAAGTTACCTTAGGAGCAGGGGAGAAGCTTTGGGGCGGCACTTTGGCGATGATTTTGGGCTTGCCGTAGTACTGCACCGCCACGGAGAGCAGTCCCATGTCTCCCGGCGCTGCCGCAATATTCTTAGCTACCTCATGCTGCACCATCACCACTAAGCGGCTAGGCTGTGGCGATCCTTCCAGAAACAGGCGCAGCGTGGGGGCGGCGATGTTGTAGGGGAGGTTGGCTACTACCAAGTAGCGCTCGGGTGTGGACGGCGCGTCTGCAAGCGGTGGAAAGCACGGGAGAAGCAGTTCCGGCGGGTAGCCCAGCACATCGCCTTGGAGGATGCGAACGTTGCCGGCGGCGTCGAACTCGTTCTGCAACCGAGCGGCGAGCGCGCTATCCACCTCTACGGCCAGTACACGCCGGGCCGCCTTTGCCAGCTCACGGGTGAGGATACCCTTGCCTGGCCCCACCTCCACCACATCATCGTCTTTGCCGATGGCAGCGGCGTGAAGGATGCGCTGCAGGATGCTGTGGCTGGTGAGGAAGTGCTGCCCCCACTGTTTGCGCGCCCGATGCGGACCTGCCTCCTGGCTTTGCCACGCCGCGTTTACGGCAGAGGCTGGGGCGGCCATCAGATTAGCTTTCTGGCGGCAGGATGGAGTCTGGGTCCGGCCCAGAGCCCAGGAGATAGACGTCCACCCACTTGGTCGGCCAGGTCTTCTCGTCGTCGTCAGCAAAGCCCAAGTCAACCATGTTGCCTATGATGCCGCCGCCTGTGTCCACCGCTAGCCCGATGCCGTAGCCAGGCACATACATGCCGGTGCGCAAGGGGATGACGTTCGGGTCTACCGCAATGACGCCCCGCTGTACTTCGTAGCCAAGTCGCGTCATGCCGTACCAGTGATCCCCTGGAACGGTGCCGGCGCCCGCGGTGGAGGGACTGTACCAGGTGGCCCACACACGCATCTTGCGCCAGTACTGGAGGGTGCCTGCCGGCGTTTCCAGTACACGGAGGATTATCTTTGTCCCGTAGCGTATCTCGGCATCCACAGCTTCCTGAGCCGTCCATTCCCTTTGGAGCATCTTGCGTGCTTTCTGCCTGTCCTGATACTCCACATAATATTCTCGTTTATGGATACCTGTAGCTCCCGTACGGGTTACCACTTGCTCGCCGTATTCGATCTGGTCATCTGCCACATACTTTGTGGAGAAGGGAATGGTGCGCTCTTCTACTTCTATGCGACCCGACATCCTAACCACCGAGATGGTCATGTTGGGCGTAACCTTGGTGGTTAGTTCAGGAGTGATTTCATCCCCCGGGCCAAGAGCGATGTTGTTCCGCTGCAGCACCTGCTCCACGGTCTCTGCCAGGGTGTGGATGGGCTTGGACTGTCCATTCACCTGTAGCGATAGCGGCGTAGCTTTGCGCAAGTAAACATGCTGGCCCTGCTGCACAGGCATATCTCTATGCGGAAGCACCAGGTCCGCGGGGCCTACCGCAAACCCGCCCTTTACCAGCGCCTCCTGCACAGAGGTCTCCGTTGTGTTGACCTCTGTCACCAGCCCGAAGGTGTGGACAAAGATCGAGCGGCTGGCGCGGGCCGTTGCATTCTGGAGGGCTTGTCCGTCTCCGTTGGGCGCCGGTGCGCCAAACAGGAACGCCGGCTCTTTGTCCGCGGCCGCTGAAGGGATCGCAGAGCTAGTGCTGGCTTCGTTTCCGGTAGGGAGCTGGCTTACTGCTGATGCTGCTGGTCGCGAGTCATCAAGCAGGGGCTTGTCACGGGCCTGGGTTAACGTGTCCCCGCGTTGAACAAGGATAGCGGTTTCTTTGGTCAACGCAGCGGTGAGTGGCGGCGTGACCTCGTCGCCAGGATAGAGCGCAATGTCTGCTTCCCGTAGCACGCTGGCAACCTGGACCTCACGGGTTTGCAGCCGGTATAGCAGGCCGTCCGCCAGGATTGCTACCGCCTTGGGCGCACCAACCTGGCTCCAAGCAGCAAGGATAATCATTAGGCTGCAGAGAAACCCAATATGGAGGAGGATACGTGCGTACATACCTACATATGAAATAGGCCGTGCACCTGTCTTCGACCTTCGCGCTCAGCTTGCCCGGACAGGTGACTCAGGTCAGGCTTACCTGCGGCACCCAGAGGGCACTCCTTACCGCTGCTTCCTTCCGGATCTGACGGGGTTCAAAGGCCTCTGCCGCGCAGGACCCAACCATCAACATCCCTTACCCAAGTAGGTCTGAGAAGCGGTAGGCCTCATGCCAGGCATTCGACCCCGCTGTAGCGGGTTGCGGGTACAGGGCACCGCTAGCTCCCCGTCTAGCACGACCGTGCCTCATGCTAGGTTGCTTCCCGCTCAATGTCAAGACAGCGTGCCTGCACCGCTAGCTAAGGGAGGGAAAAGTACGCTACAATGCCGTTTGCGTCCGTTGGGATAGGGCTTCCTCACGGCACGCATAGCTCCGTGGCGGGGTAGCTCAGTGGCAGAGCAGGGGACTCATAAGCCCTTGGTCGTGAGTTCAAATCTCACCCCCGCCACCATAAAACTAGGCGTGATAAAGGCTCCCAGGATAAGCCCGGGGGCCTTTGCTTTATCCTTTATGCCCTGTCTTCACTTGCTCACGGGGGCAAGCATGTGCTCCTCAATAAACGCGAAGTCCTCGGCGTCGTCAAACAGAACCTCGTAGATGGCGGTATCTTCAAATGCCGCTCTCACGGTAGCTTCTTTTTCCGACCACCAAGCCCGGGCTCCCTGCGTGCCTTCTGGCACCTTAACCTTGTCTCCCACCTTGAATTTAAGTGCCATTTTCCTGCCGCCCTAGAAGAAGTTTGTAAAGTTCTTGAAGAGCATAACGCTCTCGTCCAGGTAGATCTCCCGCCGGCTGATCTTCCAGCCGTCATCGGTACGCCGCAGCGTGTCGATCCGCTTTCCGATGAAGGTGCTCTCTTCATCCGCATGCCGGTTGCGATAGAACAAGAACCGGCACTTAACCCGGACCTCGTCGGGCCCGTTCCGGTCAAGCACCCGTATGTTGGATATCATGTGGGTTACCCGGGAAAAGGGCTCATCAGCCCAATGGACATGGGTTAGGATCTGCCCCACCCGGTCCTCCAGAATCGGCTTGTCGTCAGAGTACCACGACACCTCAGCCGGACCCTCGACCGCCATCTCGTTCTCCATCTCTCTGGATGGGACGTTTTGCCGGATGGGCATCCAGTAGGTCATGTCATCTGTGAGCAGGTCCAGCCATTCCTTGTAGCGGAACTCGTCCAGCAAGTCTGCTTCGTGCCACAGAAAGTCTTCAACCTCCAGCCGCAGCAAGTGGTCCTCCAGTTGCAGCATGTAGTCTTCTATAGTCTTTGGTCTTGCGGTCATACTGCTCCTCCTACCCTTGCAGATTCAGACTCTTTGACACGCATATCGTCCCAGCTCCCGGCTTCCATGACAGTGGCCCAGCGGTCGAAAAAATGCCGGTAGTTCGCATCGGTGGGGTAGGAGTGGAACATCCCCGGCAGACCGAAATTAGAGGGCCCGTGCAACGACGGCCTCGACATCCCCAACTGGTTGTTCTGGCGCAGCCGCCACCGGGTCGTGAAACCCTTGCTGTAGCGGGTCTGAATATACCAGTTCTCCATGTCGTCTTTCTGCTGCATCCCATTGGGCCCCGAAATCCGCTGGCGGTCCAGGACTATTGCATCCTTGACCACTTGCGGCGCGTTCTTGTCCACCAGGATGTACGACCACATTTCCGATCCCTCCGGCCCCTGCGGGTGCATGATGCGGAAAATGCGTCCCACTGCGCCAATGTTGGGGAAGATGTGCGGCAACTCGTTGACCTGCGCGAGCCTTCCCAGCCGTTCTTTGCGCTTTGCCGCCCTCTCCCGGAAATATTCTCTGACTAGTGATTGTTCGCCGTTGCCCGCCTCGCTCCGCTCCGATCGCTCGGCGCCGTTCTTGGGCAAAGCCATAGCTGTGGTGTGGCCCTCAGGGAACCAGACGTGGTACCTATCCACAAACCTGTCCCGCCCGGTGCCGAGCTCCTCGCCTAGAGGGAACCCCGCGCCACGCATAGACCGGTGGGTGATCCAGCCGTGAGTAATGTCGTTGTCGGGCATAGGCACCTTCCAGTTCATGCCAACCCGCCATTTCATAATCCCCCCCGCGAGCTCTGTGCCGTCGGGGTCTCCTTCAGCGTCGGACAAGGCTGATCGCAGATACTCTTCGGCTCCACCCAGGTAGTCTAAAAAGCTGGGAGCAGACTCGTCCCAATTGGCCCATATGGTGCCGTGGAAGCTCTCAACCCGGGCCTGCAGCATTCCCCATTCTTCCTTGTGCAGGTCAACGGCATACTCTTCCTCCATACCCGGGGGCAGGTTGATCAACCGCCCGTCACTCCCATAGGTCCACCCGTGGAAGGAGCACTGGAAGGCTAGGCCGTGGCCTTTATCGTACCGGCACACCATGTTGCCGCGATGGGGGCAAGAATTTAATAGGACATAAATCTGATTCTCTCGGCTCCGGGTGACGATGACCTGCTCCTCACCCATGCGGGACCGGACAAAGTCCCCGGGATTGGGGATCTGGCTCTCGTGACCCACAAACAACCACATCCTGCCGAAGACCTGCTCTAACTCCTGCTCATAGATCTCCGGATGACTAAAAATTGCGGGCCTAATAGTACCGTTGTTCGTGTCTACCAGGTTATGCATAGAGAGGTCCGTGGAGATTTCTCTGGCTAGCATGGCTGCCTCCTTCTCAAATGTAGTCGCCTTACATAATTCTATCTTAATCTCTAGCTCGGATGCACTATAGTTTTCTGCCAAGCCGCTGTCAAACTCTTCCTGCTACAACGGCTTCGATAAGTTAGGAAAGCCGGGCAAAGCGGCCTCGTCGCTTGGCTGGAACTTCCGAAACCGTGAGCTGGTTACCAGCGATTGTGTTTCCCCTTTGGCACAAACACAGTACGCAATTGGCTCCAACGTGAACCTGGCAGCTCGGCAGCTGTGGACGCGTGCTCGGGCTTAGCCAGAATCTGTCAAAAATATCAGCAAGAGATAGCAAAGAATTGCACAAAAGGTGTATAAATAGTTATAAAGTTACGTACCACAAAATCTGGAAAGGAGTGAGAGAAAATCCTATGCCAAATCATGGAAGTGTATGGGGCGTCCTTGAGTCGTACGAGCCTGAGAAAGAGAGTCCTGAGAAAGGCTCCCTTTCCTTGATTACTCCAGAGAAGGAAAAGAAAGCATATCCGTACCGACGTATGAAGCCGGACGCTCTCGAGCTGCACGTGGGATCGCCCACGAGCTTTCACCTAGTTGATGGGGTCATTACCGGCCTGCTATTGCGGTAACGCAATAGCCAAAGTATTCCGCACGCTCGAACTACCCGCGCACGTTGAGGCGCGGGTAGTTCCTTTTCCAAAGTGTTGCGATGTCTAGCGGCTAGAAGCTATAAGTGCGCTGATGCCGTACAAACAGTCCCTCACCCGACGCTCGTTCCTGCGCGTTGCCGCTAGCGTTCTGGTCGCTGGCGCAGCCTACTCCCTCCTGCCGCGGACCGTTCACGCCTGCGCGGACACAATCCTCATTGGGCAGTCACAGGGTGGAAAACCGCTGACTATCTATCGCTACGGTTACGGCACAACGCGGCTCTTTCTTCTGGGCGGCCAGCATGGCGGTCCGGAGAGCAACACGGTGGAGCTGACTTTACGGCTCATGGAGTACTTCTCTGCTTCTCCCGATGCTATCCCGGAGAATGTCACAGTGTACGTGATGCCTGAAGGCAATCCCGATGGGCTTCTTACAGGCAGCCGGCAGTATTTGAGCGGCGTGGACCCTAATCGTAACTGGGGCAATTCAGACTGGCAGCCAGACGCTTACGACTCCAACGGCAGCTACATCTACGGACTGGGCGGCTCTGCGCCGTTCTCCGAGCAAGAGACGGAAGCGCTGGCTAACTGGATGCTGGCTAATCGGCCCGATTTCACCATCAACTACCACAGCGTGGGCGGCTTCATGTTCGGTGGTGGAGAGCTGAGCCAGCTCTACTCCGAGGTGAGCGGCTACCCCGGCTCCGGTGGTCGACGCGATGGCGCGCCCCGCAACACAGCTAGGAGCCGTTTGGGTTATCGTGCTACCGGTCACATGAACGGTTGGGCCCGCAGCGTTGGCCTGAGCGCCTGTCTCGTTGAGCTTGCCAGCGTGCATGACCCAGAGTACGAACGGAACTTAGCCGCCGTTCAGGCCATACTCACCCGGCTTGGCGTTGTGGAGCTGTAGGGTAAGAGTGGTTATGCTGGAACCTTTCCCCGTTAGTGACGTATTTAGTTAAACCCGGCAGCAACTCATTGCTATAATAGAAGGGGCTTTACGGAAGGCCTGGACGCCACCCAAATGGGAAATACCGGTTATAGGTGCATTATGATGCTACGAACTTTGTTGTTGGCCGCAGTGGGACTCTTCCTCTTTGTTGGTTGTGGTGCGGTCGCAGACCAGTTCAACTCATCCATACGTTACGCCCCACTGGGAGAGATGTCGCGCAGTAGTTCGGGCAGCACAGAATCCGCCACCTACGGCATGGAAGCTTCCTCAATGGACGCGATGCTAGGGGAAGAGTCGTTTACGAGCAGCGTGCAGAGCCAGAACAGCGACCGTATGGTGGTGCGCAACGCCTCTCTTACGCTGGCGGTGGATAGCGTGCCCAGCGCGCTGGAGGCGGTGCGTGGCCTGACCGAGGGCATTGGCGGCTTCGTCAGCGGTAGCTCCAGCTACTATCAGGATGGCGTGGAGTACGCCACGTTAACGCTCCGGGTGCCCTCAAGCGCTTACACGCACATAATTACGAGTCTCAGGAAGCTGGCGGTGCGGGTAGAGAATGAGGACAGCACGGCCACAGACGTTACTGAAGAGTACACAGATCTGGATGCTCAGATTCGCAACCTGCAGGCGGCGGAAGCCCAGCTGCTGGAGCTGATGAAGCGGGCCGTCACTGTTGAAGAGATGCTCAAAGTTCAGGTCGAGCTCACCAATACTCGGGGCATGATAGAGCGGATCCAGGGCCGCATGAACGTCCTGGAGCGTACTTCTGATATGTCTACAGTGGTGGTGAGCCTGGTTCCTGTCATCGTCAGCAGGGGCGGCGACCCCATCTGGGAGCCGCTGGAGACTGTCCGCGAGGCGTGGGAAGAATCCCTAGCCATTATCCAGGACCTGGCAGACCTAGGGATTCGGATGATAGTGTTCTCCTGGTGGCTGATTCCTCCGGCCTTCATCGGCTGGCTTATCTGGCGGCTCACCACGCGACGTCCGCCGCCCAGCGACGCCCAAAATTGATCAACACTTAGCACGAACGAGAACAGGGGAGGCTCAAAACCTCCCCTGTTCCGCTGTTGCTCGTTACGGGCTATGAGCAGCGATAAAGCTCCCCTCCTTGAGGCGCGCCGCTTAACGAGCATCTTGCTCGTGGTGCACTACCTCTAGCTGTGCCGATGACAGTTCTGTATAGATAGCGCCTCGCGGCGTTAGAGTGCTTTGGAAGAGTGCCAGGCGCTCGCCAGTCAAGCCGGGCGTTGCTTCGAGTGACGGTGCTGCACTCAGGGCTGCCGTCAGGTTGCCTAATGCGTTGGGCGCAATATTGTCCGATACCCGTCCCAAAGTGATGTGCGGCGAAAGCGGGCGAGTTTCTTTGGGAAAGCCCGCAAGGTGCAGCGCCTCCTCCAACCGTTGAAAGAGCTTTTTCAGCGCATCTAGGTCTCCCCTAAGCCCAGCCCAGACCACCCGCGGACGGCGGGCGTTAGGGAATACTCCCAGCGTGGTCAGTCCTAGCTCAAAGGGAGCGCTATTCTGCGTTGCGTCCTGCATAGCACGCTCCACAGCGCTGAGGCGCGCGCTGGGCGTGTTGCCAAGGAACTTGAGGGTGAGGTGCATGCCATCGGCCTGCACCCAGCGGACGCCCGGCCCGCCGGTCTGCTCTTGCAACCTCCGTTGCGCCTCGGCCAAGCGCTCCTTTATTGGCAGAGGCAGCGGCAGCGCGATGAATGTCCGTACGCTGGCGTCGGCCATGGCGAGCTTACGAGCCGAGTCCGAGGAGGCGCGCCGCGTTATCACCCAGGATGGCTTGTAGCACGGCAGCGTCCAAGGGCAGCGCGCTGGTCTCCCGCAGCACTCGCTCCTGCTCCAGCACGGGGTAGTCGCTGCCGAAGAGGATGCGGTCGGTGCCCCACAGCGCTACGAGGGGCGAGAAGACGGACGCCTGGTAGAGCAGCGGCCACACCGCGGTATCTATGTAGCAGTTACGGAGAGCAGTACGCACTTCGGGCATCGCAGCGTAAAAGGGGAGGCCGCCGCCCAGATGGGCAAAGACCATAGGCCAATCGGGAAAGGTCTGGGCTAGGCTATAGAGCACCTCAGGAGTCATGTGCCCCTTGCCGGCATAGGCATGTCCCACCGGCTCCGATGCGTGGAACACGATGGGCAGCCGGCGCTCCGTCTCCCATGCGGCTAGTGCGCCCAGGACTGTCCAGTCTGTGAGACCGTAGCCCTGCTCTTCCGGGCGCATCTCACCAAGGCCGCGGGATGGTGTTGCGGCGTCAGTGCAGCGCCGTAGCTCTGCCAGCGCAGCTTCGCCGTCCGCAGGCTGCACGGTACACAGCGGCGTCAGGCGGTCGGGGTGGCGCGCAGCAGCCTCCAAGAGGTAGTCGTTCATCTCCCTGCACAGCTCCGACGACGCCCAGCCGAATCCCTGGAGCACGGAAACGTCGATGCCTGCGCGGTCCATGCTGGACAGCAGATCATCCGCCGTTGCGATGCGCGCTTTGGGGCTGTCGTAGAGGCTACGAAATCCGGGGTCACGTAGTAGGTAGGGCGATCGGTCCGCTTTGACGCGGGGTGGGAAGATATGGACGTGAAAGTCGATGATCATGCTTGTGCTAAGTGGACCTCTACCTATAGGTGCTCACCTTCCCCCTCGCGAGCTGCGTCCGCGGCCGCCATCGGGCCAGGCGCGTCCCAGGAGCAAAATAAGCACCGTACCTATAGGAAGAGCCAACCCTAATTGAGGCACCAGTTGATCGCCGGGCAGGATAGCGCCTGAGAGGAGCATCGGCAACCCCCATGTGAAGTAGAGCCACTCCCACCCGTCGTTGGGATGCAACCCCTGGCCAATGGCATAGGTGGCGACCAGGCTGTACCAGCACCACAGTAGGCTAAAGCAGCAGGCAAAGACGGCGGCCGTTCCCCAATGTTGGGGTGTTCGTCCAGTGTTGCCTAAGCCCAATACCATGTGTGTCCACCACATCGCTAGGAAAACAAAGAGGATGAAGATCCCTTCTTCAACTAGCACCCAGCGCCACAGCGGGCCGTTCGGGCCGCCCGCCAACGGGAAAACTATCCCCCACATTCCAAGGGAATAGGCGGTGAGAATTGCTTCCAGCCATTCTGCTAGTACGAGGGTTGGGTTAGGCATCGCACGCTTCTAGGAAGGGAGTTGAGCTAGCCCGCGGCAGAGCATTTGCCCGAACCGCCGGGCGTTAGCCTGGGGACGGTCACACGCGCTCTGCTGTGGTGTTAGTTAACTCACCGCTGGTGGCTGCCCCTTGGAGGTCGTTGACGAACTGTGTAGCGGTGCGGCCAGAGAAGCCGTTCTGGTGCTGCGCCCACTCCAACGCCATGCGCCGCAGCTCTGCTTTGGACACGGAGAGTCCGGCGCGCTCCGCTAACCCGTACACGATCTCGAAATAGTGGGCTTGGCTTGTGGTACGGAAACCCACCCGCAGGCCAAAGCGGTCGGCCAGGGAGATCTTCTCTTGAGAAGTGTCACCCGGGTGGATCTCATCCCTGCCGGGTGTAGGGCGGTCGCCGAAGTACTCTCGGATCAGGTGGCGGCGATTAGAGGTGGCGTAGACCAGCACGTTGTCTGGACGGGCTTCCAGGCTACCCTCCAGGGCAGCTTTGAGCGCCTTGTACTCGGTCTCATTCTCCTCAAAGGAAAGGTCGTCCACAAAGATGATGAACCGTTCTCTTCGGCCCGCCACCAGGCGTGTGATATAGGGGAAATCGCCCAAAAGCTCCTTGGGCACTTCGATGAGACGGAGTCCTTCATCGCCAAACGTGTTGAGCAGCGCCTTCACCATCGATGACTTGCCAGTACCGGCGTCGCCGTAGAGCAGCACGTTGTTCCCCGGTGCGCCGTTGACAAAGAAGCGGGTATTCCGCAGGACCGGCGCTTTCTCCGCCTCATAGCCGATGAGGTCGTCAACACGAGTTGTGTCTGGATGGGGGATGCCTTCCAGCACGCCCTCCCCGCTGCGGGAGACCCAGCGGAAGGCTCGGTACTGACCAAAGAGCCCTGCGCCGTTTTCACGGTAGTGCTGCACCAGCAGATCCAGCAATGCGGCCCAGTCATCGGACTCGGCGAACTGCTCCCTGAGCGGCACAGCAGCGCGCTCGGCCTCTGCTTCCCCCGCAGCTATGCCGACTTCCTCCCAGGACGTCCAGACGGCAGTCAGGGATTCGGCGTGCTCCGGAGCCGCCTGAGCGAGGGCCTGCTGCCAGCCATCCAAGGAGAGCTGGAAGATGCCTTGCAGCGCCCGTAACTCGGCGCGGGCTTTGGTACGCAGCGCGGGACTCCGCGGCGCTCCCGTGCCCCGTTCTGCTGCAGCGCTTATGAGGTTAGTGTCCAGCAGCAGGCGATTCAGCAGGTGCTCCTGCCATAGGTCGCCCGTAAGATGGCTGCTTGCCTGAGACGCTTCTGCCTGGAGCAGGGACGCGGCGCTGGCATAGGCGTCGATGGCCTCAAGGGCTATGGACGCGGTGGCGTCATCGCCATCGGCCAGGTACTCCAGCACGTCACGTAAGCGCCAGCCGATCTCGTCGTCTAGGACGCCGCGGAAGAGGCTTAGTGCGCTCCACTTCAGTCTCAGGGAGTGGAGGCTATCCGTCATTGGCAATCTTTGTCCAAGGTCGTCTGCTATGCACGTCACTATTATAGCAGGTGATGCCGTTCTATTAGGCGGCAAGTCCACGGCTTTCTGGTTCACAGGACTTGTGCTTGGGGTCTACACTGGAAGAACGCGGCGTGTAAGGAGAGGTGAGGATGGCAGAGGAGATGCACATTCAGGAATGGCCGGAACTACGCAACCCAGTGCTGCTGGTGGGCGTGGGCGGTTGGACCAACGCGGGCGAGACCGCTACCGGCGGGCTAGCTTATCTGAAGGACAGGCTCAAGGCTAAAAAGTTCGGCTGGTTCAACCCCGACGAGTTCTACCAGTACACCATCTCCCGTCCGAACGTGTCAGTTGATGAGGGCCGTATCCGCTCCTTCATCTATCCCACTACGGAGCTCTATGCCTGGACCAACCCGGACCGCGCGCAAGACCTCGTGATCTTAGTGGGCCCGGAGCCTGACCTGCGCTGGCAGCGCTATGTTGCCTTGGTGCTGGAGGTTGCCAAGAAGATTGACGCCAAGATCCTCTGCGCCATCGGCAGCTTCTATGATAGCGTTCCCCACACCAGGGACATCCTGTGCCGGGGAACTGCGACCGATGCGGCGGTGCTGGAGCGCTTAAAGGAGCTGCAGGTGGAGCCTTCCGCCTACGTGGGACCTACCGGCCTGAGCACGGCGCTGATACAGGGCGCTGGTCAAGCGGACATCCCTGCCTTTAGTCTGTGGGGCCGCTCGCCTCACTACGTGCAGATATCTAACCCCCACGTGTGGCATGCGGTGCTCTGGCGCGCGCTGGCGGCCTGCCAGCTTTCGCTGGATGTATCGCCCCTCATCAAGCGCAGCGTTGAGCTGCAAGAGCAGGTGAACCGGGCGATGAACGACAACGCCGAGCTGCGGGAGCACGTGAAGCAGCTTGAAGCGATATACGATGCGACACGCCCCCTAGACGCGTTAGAACCGCAAGAACCGCTCCACCAGGACGATATCCTCCGCAGCGTGGAGGACTTCTTCCGAGAGCCGGGGCCGGGCGAACCCCGCTAGCGGCGGGTCATCACCTCTAGGACGTGCCCGTTGGGGTCCTTAAAGTAGAAGCCGCGCCCGCCAAGACGGTTGTTGATCTCGCCGTCCTCTTGAGAGCGAGGCCCGCTGCCGTAGCGCATTCCCTTTTCCTGGACACGCCCAAAGACAGCGTCGAACTCCTCATCACTCACGTAGAAGGCGTAGTGGTGGCTCTCAAATTCCGGGCTATTGTCGAAATCAAAGGTCAAGCCCTCCACGTGCACAGGCGCAAAGTGGCCGTGCGCGCCTGCATACTGTAGGCCAAAGATATCGGCAAAGAAGCGAGCAGATGCCTCTTTGTCGTGTGCGGGAACGATGGTGTGGTCGAGTTGCATGGCCGCCTCCTCAAGTATTTGCCCTATTGTACGATCTTACCTATCGATCTGTACATAACACCAGAGACACGCCTGAATCGTTGACGACTATGCCTGCCCAACGTAGAGTGGGTGCAGAGGTGATGGCAATGGACCTACAGGAACGCTATACCCAGCTAGATCAATATCTCGACCTCCCCGTACAAGGCACAGAGGCGATCAAGACAGAGTGCCTGCTGGCTTTTGACTACGAATATCCCGGCAGCAACAGCGAAGTAGTTATCTCGACCGAGGAGTTCACCGCCGTCTGCCCCTGGACCGGCCTGCCCGATCAGGGGACGCTTACCATCCGCTATGTGCCGGACAGCCTCTGCATCGAGCTGAAGTCCCTGAAGTACTACCTGCTGTCGTATCGCTCGGTGGGCATAGTGCAGGAGCACGCCGCTAACCGCATCCTGGATGACCTGGTTCAGGTGTGCTCGCCCCAGCGCATGAGTCTGGAGCTGGACTATCTGCCTCGCGGCGGCCTTCACACGGTGGTCACCGCGCACTACCCGCCGGAGTAGGAGAGCAATCCCGGACAATGCTAAAGGCGGGCTCATCCTTTTGGAGAGCCCGCCTTCTTTGTTGTGTCTAAACTGTGTTTAGCGCGGCGCGGTTGCTGTTTGCGCTTCCGCTTCTTGCTCCAAGCGGCGGCGTTCCCGTGTGCGGATGGAGTTCAGCACCTCGTCAGCGGTCATTCGCCCGACAGGCCCGCTGGCGTACAGCGAACCAAAGATGGCGCCGCCCCGAAGCACGAGGAGCTCTGTAGGCTGGATGTAATCTTTCCCTTCACGCTCGGCGTGCCAGGGGTCCATCTCCGCAACGTCCTCAGAGGTGACACCGTAAGCCATGGGAAAGGTGAGGCCAAGGGTTTCCACTAACGCCTTGGTGTCCTCTAGGGAATCCACCGAGGCGCCCAGGACTGTCGCTCCCAGGCTTGTCAATTCTTCCAGGTGCTCCTGATAGTCGGTCAGGTGCCTGCGGCAGTATGGACACCAGTGGCCCCGGTAGAAGAGCAGCGTTAAGTAGCGGTTGGGCAACTCTGCCGGCAGCGCAAGTGTTCCGCCGTCCACCAGTTTGAAGGTGATGTCCGGCAGTTTGTCTCCCTGTATGAGTTTCTGTGTCATAAGTCCTCCTATCTAGCGCATCTAGTATACCGCCGTTGTCTACCTCGCTGAAACTACCGAAGCGCTGAGGGTATTGCTGCACGCGTTTGGCGGGCCTGTTCTTGCTGTAGGAGAGCAACACCACCTACAATAAAAGAACGAGACAAACACACGAGCGGGAGTAGCTCAGCGGTAGAGCTCCTGCCTTCCAAGCAGGCTGTCGCGAGTTCGAATCTCGTCTCCCGCTCCACCACGCTTAATTCAGGCACGAACACCGGGAAGAACCCCCGGCGTTCGTGCCCTCCGTGTTACTAAGCCGCTTCTCAGATGTTACTGAGGGTGAGGACGAGGATGAGGTCGAGTGGCAGCCGACAACTCGGGATAAAAAGCAGGATAAATCAAGATCCACGGAATCAAGACAACCCCATGAACAGGAATACGACGACGTAGCAGATAAGTATAATATGACTCCTGAGCGGCTGGACGAGATCGCGCAGGAAATCGTTCGTTGAGACCCCGTCGCTAAGGTTTCGTCTGGACACTTAAGGAGACATTAATGACAGTGAAAGCCTTTCGTGCACATGCAAGACTGTTGAAAACGCTTCATGGTGAGATTTGCTCTGAGGCGGTTCTTGGGTACTCTCGTTCGATAATGCTTTACTTTGGAGCGTTAAGAATCCCTAAAACCAAAGATGACAATGCACATGAAAAGGGGCTAATTACTGAGTGTCCGTGGCGTTTGGAAACCCGCGAGCAAGTTATCGCTGGATCAAAAAATAGAGATAAAGAAATACTCAAAGAACGCATAAAAGTCTGTGAGGGACTCCGCTTAAGAACGACGCACGTATTCCGGACCTCGTTCATGGTACAGGTCGTTTTTGAAAACGATCTCAAATTGTGGCTGTTCCCCGACAGTTTTAAGCATTACGATCCTAACAGAGGATACGCAGCAACATCTTGGTACCTAACTGGTTACGCTTACACATCAGATGGAGATGGATGGGAAGATATAAAGTTAGCTAAGGAACGTCCTTGATATAAGCAACGAGTCCGTAGTATACCAACTGGCCTAACAACACTTAGCTAATGACGGATGGCTCAGGCACCATCATCGGCACGAAGAACTGCTATCAACTTGGCGCAGTGTGGAGCAGGCAGCACGGAGTAACAGTTCACTGGCCAGCAACGGGACAACGCGATGGGTACACGTACTTACGGGGAACGCCTGCTCACGAGTAAACAAGAAACGGGATGCATAAACGATGAGTTACAAAGCATTTGTCGCCCAATCCCGGCTATTACGGACGTTAATAGGGGAAAAGTGTTGGAAAGCAGTGCGCTACGAAGGCGACATATGGAGCGACCTATCCCTCTCTTTTGGCCGCCAAATGAGTCCTGAAGGAGACATCGAATCGGACCACGAAAAAGGTCTCCTGATTGAATGTCCCTGGCGATTGGAGACTCGGGATAGGGTGCTGGTCGGAACGCGGGACGATAAAGAGTTGATTAACGAGTGCATCCAAAGCTGTGTTGGCGCGACGGTCTACAAGACACGCTTTTTCAGGCCGTCCTTCATGGCGGTAGTGCGCTTTGACAATGATCTGAGGCTGTGGCTGTTCCCAGAGGATTCTAAGGATTTCCGGCTTGTTAGCCGTTACCATTGGGCCCCGTGGCACTTTACGGGACATGCCTATGAGGGAGGATGGGAAGACACAAAGCTTAGGAAAGCCTTTAAAAAAGCCTAATGACGTAGCATGGCCGCCATCGGTTTAAAGGCGGGTTAGTAATGCGCACCCATTAGTAACTAAGGGGAGCTGCGCGAGCGGCGGGAGAGGGTAAGGTTCAGGGTGATTTTTGGAAGGAAAAAGTGACCGTTAACAACAAGGAGTACGAGTACCATGGATACGTGGTCAACGAAGGTCGCATTGAGGTTGGCACCATCCTGCGTTAGGAGTTAGCGATGAACGAACAAGGCACGTACTATGCGGACCCATGTACAATTTTTCGGCTTAATCCACCTCGGCCTCTGCTGGCGGACGAATCAAGCCTCTTAAAGTACCTACTACTGGAAGGACTAGCGGAAACCGGTATATCTGAGAAAGACCTTACACGTGCATTTGTCACAGAAGTTCATGACAATTGCCCAACGTTCGACTTCAAGATTGTGGGCGTAGAGTTGCCTAAAGAAGTAAGGCGAAACGCCGCATTATTAACGGGTGTAGGAAGGGATGCAGATGGAATGATGTTCAAGATGCTGTTCATTTTTCTTGGACATGACACCTTTGAAGTAGAGTTCTTCAGGGGTGACGTCAGTCCATTCCTCTCAAAGCCGCAACCTACTCAGATACAAATAATGCGATGAAGTGTCTCGGGTAAGTTCCTTTAGCAGCTGCAATGAGTGGAGGTAAGTTAGTCCCCCAGTTGGACCCCTCATTAGCAAGGACAAGCATTCGGCTATCGCCAAGCTACCCGAAACAATAAATCGGTACGTTTACGTTGGGAATGACCCCATCAACAAGATAGACCCTAGCGGATTAATATATAATCCAGCCGCTCTGTGGGGCTGCGGAACGCCATTTGGTGGGAATTGTGGCGGAGGAGGCGGAGGACGCGTAAGAGACGGAGGAGGAGGTATAGCAGCGATTGTTGCTGGTCTCGCCGTGGGGATATGGAGGGCTGGAGGAGCACTTTCTGCTGCGATCACTGGATCTGATGCGAACCAAGATGTGTACGATGACGCGGAAGAAGCTGATGAGCGCAACATTGAGACAGGGTACGGTGCTATTGCCCACGGACTCGGAACCTCGACGAAAGCTGCTAGAAACGCTATTGAAAAGGTAAAAAAAGATAACCCAATAACTGGCGGTAGGCGTAATCCTAATATCGGGGTTGATATTGATACAGGGGAGGTATATCCTGAGCTCCCGAATGGAAGGTTCGCAGAGGATTCATTAGGCAATATTCATGATCACTTGCCTCAGCAACGCCGTTGACCTGAGCAGATCCGTATTGCCCTGTTAGGACAAGGATGCCGAGACATATGTGGTGTTCAATTAGTCTGGGGATTTTCAGCCATGAAAGACCTGCATTGGCTGTGCTGAACGAGTTAAAGCTAGATGTTCCTGCTGATCGAAGCACACGGCCAAGACGCCCCACGCCTTGGCAATTCTACGGTATGAAGCACTCACCACTTTCAGAAGATTCTGCAATAGAAGAGCACGTATTGTGGCTCATCGATTTTGTGACACGGCACTCCACTCTATTGGGACAAATCAAAGGTAGAGAAGTAAAGTGGCTATGGGGAATATTTTCCGACTGCAGTGGTACAGGGCATGTACTCAGTGCAAACACACTAAGGCTGATAGCCAAATGTGGTTGGCCTATTGTCATCGATTTTTATCCCCCCTCCGACTCAGAAGATTCTCCTGACGAAGAATGGTACTTCAGTTTCTTTTGGGGCCGGCGGCAAGGCAGCCAAGAGGCAAGTAAGTTAGCGCGTTCTCCTCTGCCTTCAGGAGAGTGGACAGACAGGGATTTCGAAGCCTTGCTTCAAGACTGCCCAGAAGGCGCTGAAGTAATGGAGGCTAGAATTGAGCAAGCATCGACGATAGGACAAGGCAGCTTGTACATAGAAGCTTCGACGTTGGAGCGTTTGGCTGAGCTTGGCGTAGCACTTTCTCTCATCATGTACTTACCTAGCGAGATTCCCCGGTAAAGGGTGCGCAGGCGTCAACGTTCGGTAGTCCACAGGTAATGCCGGCCCCGAGCCCCCATCAAGGCCTCCAATGCAGCAACGAAACCTCCCCCGCTTCTAGGGGAGGTTTTCCGGTCGCCACCGTGTTTCATGTAAGCCTGGCCTCCCTGTGATCCTCCAGGACGGCACTTATACCTATGTGTATGGCCACTCCCTCATCAGTCAGACCGACAGCAGTAGCAATCAGACCTACTTCTTGGGTAACGCGCTCGGCAGCACCCAGGTGATGACGAACAGTTCAGGCACGGTCACCGGCACGAAGAGCTACGATGCCTTTGGCGCAGTGCGGAGTAGCAGCGGAACAGGCAGCACGGAGTACCAGTACACGGGCCAGCAACGGGACGACGCGTTGGGGTTTACGTATCTGCGGGCACGGTACTACGACCCGACCCTCGGGAGGTTTATTAGTAAGGACCCGCATCCAGCCATCGCCAAGCTACCAGAAACAATAAATCGGTACGTTTACGTTGGGAATGACCCCATCAACTTGATAGACCCTAGCGGATTAATATATAAATCGAGTCGCTCTGTGGGGCTGCGGAACGATAGTTGGTGGGGATTGTGGCGGAGGAGGCGGAGGACGCGTAAGAGACGGAGGAGGTATAGGAGCGATTGTTGCTGGTCTCGTCGTGGGGATATGGAGGGCTGGAGGAGCACTTTCTGCTGCGATCACTGGATCTGATGCGAACCAAGATGTGTACGATGACGCGGAAGAAGAACTTGAACGTCCGTCCAAAGAGCCAAATTATTATGACCCGTCACAACCCCCAGGACCTGACTGGGAATGGAAGGGTGATGGGAGTCCCGGTACGAATAAAGGCAACTGGCATAACCCAACAACAGGCGAAAGTTTACATCCCGATAACCATCCACCTTTTGGGCCACATTACGACTATATAAGGCCTGGGCAACGTGATGGCAGGCTATTCCCAGATGGCCGCCTTGAGCCAAAATAGATTCAGTTGTTAAGCACTAGGAGGGCTGACTAATGATTACGAGGTTTACGTTTGGAGATGAGGCACTCGTTTACCTACTGAGTCGCCTGGAATTGGGCGGAACATTAGCTCGGCACCTTACAGAATTACCGCTAAGCACCGGGCAAGTTTCCGCATTTTTACCTGATGATGTTTCGCGGGAGGCGGCTCAGGATTTCGAAGGTGGTGAAGTAATCCCCTTGGACTGGAGCCGTGCACAGCATGTTGATGGAATGACACTAGTGCCGGTCAGAACTCGTCCGGAGGGCAAAGAAACGGAGAAAGCTTTAGAACGTTTCATCCAGGACTACCTTGGAGCTGGAACAAATCGATGTCTGCTGTTCGCAGGTAATCCAGGGGCCCCTGACGACCCCTGGATAAGGGAGCATAGCATCCAGGCGATATTCCATAATAAGGAAGTCTATAATTTCCTTAAAGCGCCGCTGGCCGACATTAGCCAGGTTGCAGAATTCCGTCTACTATATCGGGCGTCGTGGCTTGATATCAGCATCTTGACGCGAATTCCAAACGGAGTGGAACTAATTGGCGGCGCCAACGTTTCATCCGAGGTGATCAAGGAGCTAGCAGATAGCGCGGACCATATTATTTTGGGAGCCTGGGATGGCGAAGGGGAACTCATCTGGAGCAGGCAGTGGCAAGAGACTGCTGAGGGCTCTGCTCTACCACGGATCAGCTAGCGCCTTCGGGCTTTAGTTAACCGGTAAACTGCAATTTGTAAGGAGCATTATCCAAGCAGGCTGTCGCGAGTTCGAATCTCGTCTCCCGCTCCACAACGCATAATTCAGGCACGGACGCTGGGAAGAAT
Organism: Dehalococcoidia bacterium; assembly: GCA_965220215.1. Lineage (GTDB taxonomy): Bacteria > Chloroflexota > Dehalococcoidia > SHYD01 > SHYD01 > CBDDEI01. The sequence continues at coordinate 628,444 of OZ244809.1, read as the reverse complement.
CCCCGGCCTTCGTGCCTTTTACGTAGTACCGTAATAAGTCTAGGTGAATATGCGCAGCCTGGGAATGCCTGCAGATGAGTAAACTTGTCTCCCGGGCAAGGCTTTTGACGGCTCTCCGTAGGGAGCGATATGCTTCTTTTTTTCTGGTAGGCAACGTTCATGGCCACTTGCGCTAGCAACCCAGTTAACCTGAGCAGGTCCGTATTGCCCTATTAAGACAAGGATGCCGAAACAGATGTGGTGTTTAATTCGCCTAAGGGTCGCCAGCCATGAAAGACCTCCATTGGCTGTGCTGAACGAGTTACAGCTAGATGTTCCCGCTGATCGAATCACACGGCCAAGACACCCCTTGGCCTGGGAATTTAATGGTATAAAGCGCACACCACTTTCAGAAGATTCTGCATCATTAGATGATCATGTATTGTGGCTTGTTGATTTTGCGACCCAGCACTCCACTCTATTGGGACAAATCAGAGGTGGAGAAGTTGAGTGGCGATGGGGAATAAGTGCCGAAAGCAGTGGTACAGGGCATGTACTCAATGCAAACACACTAAGGCTGATAGCTAAATGTGGTTGGCCAATTGTTATCGGTTTTTATCCCCCCTCCACCTCCGACTCAGAAGATTCTCCCACAGAAGAATGGTACTTCAGTTCCCTTTGGGGCCGGCGGCAAGGCAGCCAAGAGGCAAGGCAATTAGCGCGTTCTCCCCTAACTTCAAGAGAGTGGACAGGCAGGGATTTTGAAGCCTTGCTTCAAAACTGCCCAGAAGGCGCTGAAGTAACGGAGGCTAGAATTGAGCAAGCATCGACGATAGGACAAGGCAGCTTGTACATAGAAACTTCAACGTTGGAGCGTTTAGCTGAGCTTGGCGTAGCACTTTCTCTCATCATGTACTTACCTAGCGAGATTCCCCGGTGAAGCTATGCAGAAGAGTAGTGCTTGTTACGCTCTTGGATATGTCGGTCGTCCTGACGTTAGTTACCTTTGCCGGAATAGCATACGCGGTGTTGAACATTGCGATTCTGCATTGGTGTTTGGTGCTTCAACAGACCTTTCCTTCCCTTTCTAGGTATATGAAGGGATTGGTCGGTTTTTCCGTTGCTGAATCAACTACCGACGCTCCAATAGGTCGTCCATGGCTACTGATTGTCTGGATAGGCAGTTTGCTTTGGACTGCTATGTCTATCGTCTTGTTTCGATATGGAAATATCTCTCTGTTTTATCTTTTTTCGCGATTATAGATAGTCTCCACACCGTACCATACGGGACGGCGCCTACTGGTACGTCTACGGCCGCTCCCTCGTCAGTCAGTCCGACAGCAGCAGCAATCAGACCTACTTTTTGGGCAACGCGCTCGGCAGCACCCAGGTGCTGGTTTATGAGGATGGGGCGGACACCGCGTCCTCCACCGCACCGCCTTCCGCCAACGCCCGCAGCTGCTCTAGCTGCTGGGCCGCGCCCGTCGCCTCGGGCTCGCCGGCATTGTGCCGCCGCAGAATATCGGCGGCGGCCGCGGCATACTTGGGGTCGTTCGTGTCGATGTGGAGTGCCATAGCTGTATTGACTAGAAGTATACACAGTCAACCCATCGAAAGGCGCAGGCGGCTTGCCTCGATGTCATTCTGAAGGACTCGCCCAGCGAGGACTGAAGAATCCACACGCCCACGCTGCACGGTGGATTCTTCGCTTGGCTCAGAATGACCCGTGCTTCTTCTTGCTGCGCACAGCCCAAGTTGCCGGCTGCAAAAGACCTTCCCCAATGCCTTAAGCCATTCACAGGCTGTGCGGCCCTGTGGTAGACTCCACTCGATATTTTCTATGCATAATCAATCCTCCAGCGTATGCTGGTACTTGCCGTCTAAACTGGTTCTACGGCCCCGGCGCGTTGCTGCAGGCAGCCGGTCGCAGGACGCTGTCTGGCCTCAGGAGCTTCAATGCATATAGCCGTGCCTAAAGAGATTCGCATGGGAGAGCGCCGGGTAGCGCTTGCGCCCGACAGCGTGACGCGCCTTGTCAAAGCGGGGCATGAGGTCACGGTGGAAGCAGGCGCGGGGGCGGAAGCCTTCTTCTCGGACGAGGCCTACGTTGCTGCGGGGGCGCAGGTGCTTTCCGATACGAGAGCGGTGTGGCAAGCAGGCGACATCGTGGTGAAGGTGAACGCGCCGCAGGAGGAGGAACCCAGCGAGCTGGACCTGTTGCGTGAAGGCTCGGCGGTCCTGGGCCTCTTGAACCCCCTGGGCAACCCAATGCTCATCCAACGGCTGGCCGACCGCAAAGTGACTGGGATCAGCATGGAGCTAGTCCCGCGCATAAGCCGGGCGCAGAGCATGGACGCGCTCTCATCGCAGGCGTCGGTGGCGGGCTACCGCGCTGTGCTGGAGGGCGCGCAAGCGATGGGCAAGTTTCTGCCAATGCTCACGACGGCTGCAGGCACAATGCCGCCCGCCAAGGTGCTGGTCATTGGTGTAGGCGTGGCCGGTCTCCAGGCCATCGCGACCGCCCGCCGCTTGGGCGCAGTGGTGGAAGCCTTTGATATCCGCCCAGCCGCTAAGGAAGAAGTGCAAAGCCTAGGGGCGCAGTTCATTGACATAACCCTTGAGGACGAGACTACCGCGGCCGGCGGCTATGCGCGCGAGGTTTCGGAGGACGCCCGGCGTCGCGAGCATGAAGTGCTGAGGGACCACGTGGGGCAGTCGGATATAGTCATCACCGCGGCGCTGGTGCCGGGCAGGAAGGCGCCGGTGCTGCTGACCGAGGATATGGTGGACGTTATGGGCCCAGGCTCCGTTGTGGTAGACCTGGCGGCAGAGCAGGGCGGCAATTGCGCCCTCACCATCTCCGGCGAGTCACGTCTTCACAACGGCGTGACTATTATCGGGATGGCCAACGCCTCGCCCTCCATGCCGACCCACGCTAGCCTGATGTACTCCCGCAACGTGCTGTCTTTGCTGCAACTGCTCTCAAAAGACGGCTCGTTGCAGCCCGATTTCAACGATGAGATTGTCAACGCAGTCTACGTGACCAGCGACGGCGAGATTCGCCACGAAGGCGTGCGCGCTATGCTGGCAGAGTCGAAATAACCAGGAGGCAGTGTAATGGAGCAAGGACTGCTGGGCGGGCTCTTCATCTTTGTCCTGGCGGCTTTCGTGGGATTTGAAGTTATCACCAAAGTGCCGCCAACCCTGCACACGCCTCTCATGTCCGGCGCTAACGCCATCTCCGGCATCGCGATAGTTGGCGGGCTGCTGGTGACGGCCCAGGGTGGTCTGAGCATCTCCGCGCTATTGGGTGTGCTCGCGATTGTGCTGGCTACCGTGAACGTGGTGGGCGGCTTTATGGTGACCGACCGCATGCTCCAGATGTTCAGGTCTGGCAGGGACGAACGTTGATCGACTTCATTCCGACAATCATCCAGCTTAGCTACCTCCTCGCAGCCTCACTCTTCATCCTGGGGCTGCGCAACCTGGGGTCGCCTGCAACGGCGCGGCGCGGCAACACCATGGCCTCGGTGGGCATGCTCATCGCGGTGGTGGCTACGCTAGTAGACCGGAGCGTCCTGAACTATGAGCTCATTCTGGCCGGCATCGTTGTGGGCTCTGCCATCGGGGCAGCGGCCGCCCGCATGGTAAAGATGACGGCGATGCCGCAGATGGTGGGTATATTCAATGGCCTAGGCGGCGGCGCATCGGCGTTGGTGGCGGTAGGTGAGTATTGGCGGGCGCTAAGCGCGGGCGAAACGCTGGGACTTGCGGCGTTGTTCATCATCGCTCTGGGCGTGCTTATCGGGACGGTTACCTTTTCGGGCAGCATGGTGGCGTTTGGCAAGCTGCAGGGCGTAATCTCCGGCGCGCCCATCCTCTTCCCCCTTCAGCAGGCCCTTAATGTGCTGCTGCTGGTCGCCTTTGTGGCGGCTAGTATCGTCTTCTTCCTTAACCCTACTAATACGATGGTGCTGTTGGGATTGATAGCGATTGCCCTAGTATTGGGCATCCTCTTTGTCATTCCCATTGGCGGCGCGGATATGCCTGTGGTAGTCTCCCTGCTCAACTCCTTCTCCGGCATGGCGGCTAGCGCTGCCGGCTTCGTGGTCTTGAACAATGTGCTAATCGTCTCAGGCGCGCTGGTGGGCGCAGCTGGGCTCATCCTGACGCAGATCATGTCCAAGGCGATGAACCGTTCCATAGCGAACATCCTCTTCTCCGGCTTCGGCACCGGCGATAGTACCGGGGTGGCCGTGCCAGGAGCGTCTGACCTCCACTATCGCTCTATTGACGCGGAGGAGGCGGCGATGGTGCTGGCCTACGCTCGCAGCGTGGTGATTGTGCCGGGCTACGGCATGGCGGTGGACCAGGCACAGCACGCCGCTCGAGACCTAGCGGAGCAGTTGCAGAAGCGCAATGTTGAGGTGAAGTACGCCATCCATCCTGTGGCCGGACGGATGCCGGGGCACATGAACGTGTTGCTGGCTGAGGCAAACGTGCCCTATCCACAGCTCTATGATATGGACGACATCAATCCTGACTTTGAGCGCACCGACGTTGCCTTGATCATCGGCGCGAATGATGTGGTGAACCCGGCGGCGCGCGACAGCGTAGGTAGTCCTATTTATGGGATGCCCATCCTGGAAGTAGACCACGCGCGCAGCGTTATTGTGATCAAACGGAGCATGAATCCCGGCTTTGCCGGCATAGACAACGAGCTGTTCTATAAGCCCAACACGATGATGCTTTTTGGCAGCGCCAAGGATATGCTCACCCGTCTGGTCGGTAACGTAAAAGAGCTCTAGCCTCTCCTACGTTTGCGGCGGACAAGCCCCGCTGTTGTCTTCATTCCCCGTCCCGCGCACTGGAAGAGGTCCGGGTCAATGGAGGATCTGGTCGAGGAAGAGCTTTGTGCGGCTCTCCCTAGGGTTTGCAAAGAAGTCCTTGGAGGTTCCTATCTCGACGATCTCTCCCTCATCCATGAAGATGACGCGGTCGGCGACGTTCCTTGCGAAGCCCATCTCGTGGGTGACGCATATCATCGTCATGCCGGACTCCGCCAGTTCGCCCATCGCCTTCAAGAACTCGTTGATCACCTCAGGGTCGAGCGCGGAGGTGGGTTCGTCGAACAGCATCAGCTTCGGATTCATCGCGAGAGAGCGGGCGATGGCGACGCGCTGCTGCTGGCCGCCGGAGAGCTGGCCGGGGTACTTATCCGCCTGCTCAGGGATGCCTACGCGGCGCAGCAGCTGGAGCGCGGTCTCCTCTGCCTGCTTCTGCGGTATGTGGCGGACCTTTTGCGGCGCGAGGGTTATGTTCCGCATGACAGTGAGGTGGGGAAAGAGATTGAACTGCTGAAAGACCATCCCCGTCTCCATCCGTACCTTGGTAAGCGTGCGGGCGTCGTCTGTCAACTCGATGCCGTCAACGACGATCCGGCCGGAATCATGCCGCTCAAGTTGGTTAATGGTCCTGAGTAGGGTCGATTTGCCTGAGCCGGAGGGCCCGATGATGACGACGACCTCGCCTTCCATGACCGAGAAGTCGATCCCCTTCAGCGCGACGAAATCGCCAAAGTGTTTCTCCACGTTCTCCATGCGGACCATTTCTTTTCCAGTTAGCTTTGTCATGAATATCTCCTCCGGCTAGCCAAGTCCGTTATCTTCTACCCTGCCCCAGTCGCGATTCCGCCGATTCCCCAAGCCGAGATAGCAGGTAGGAAATCACCCAGTAGATGATTCCTACGATGATATAAATCTCAAAAAAGGCGCCTTCTGCAATGTCGGTCTGGCCTCCCAGGACCTTCTTTGCTTTCTCCAGCGTGTTGACGAGGGATATTGCGGCGAGGAGCGCGGTGTCTTTCCAGAGAGCGATGAAGCGCCCGATAAGCGCCGGAATGACCGCTTTGATCGCCTGCGGCAGGATAACGTACACGTACTTCTGCGTTGAGGAAAGGCCTATCGCCTCGCACGCTTCGTGCTGACCACGGGGTATCGACTGCAGCCCGCCTCGCACCACTTCGGCGACGTAGGCTCCGCCGAAGCAGGCGAACACGATCATGACTCGATAAACGAGGTCCATGCTGCCAAAGGCTTCTCCGATAGGTCCGAGCTCATCCTTGAGGAACGAGGCGAACAGGAGCCAGACGAGCAAGGGGGCCGCGCGCACAACCTCGATATAGCTGATCGAGGAGACGCGGATAGCCCAGTAGGGCGAGATGCGGCCCAATGCCAGCAGCACGCCTATGAAGAAGGAGAAGAACCCTCCAACGGCGAACACCAGCAGATCGAGGAAGGAGCCTTCCCACTGGGAGCTTTGTACCCCAAGTTGCAGCAGGACGATTGCAGGGATGAGCAGCAACCACGCGGCGGCCATCGATTGCTGCAGCACCGGGCCGCCCCTCCATGGGGCGAGCCGCTTGCCTACCCACGCTCCCGCGAGCAAGACCGAGAAGAGCCCGGCGAGCCGTAGCCAGGAGTCGCCGAATGGTACGGCAAGTCCGAGTGAGAGCGAGTAGAGCCAGGGGGGCGCCCAGCCACGTTCCCATACCAGCTCCCTCTCGACGCCGCTCACGACGGTGGTTTGCCCTCCGGAGGTTATCTCCTCGGAATAGGCACGCTCGTCTATGCGCAGATCAGCCCCCAAGCCAAGGGTAAGGACGAACACTGCCACTATGCCGATCGTCACTATGTAGGGCCGCAGCTTGCTGGCCCAGATGCCATAGGTAAGGGCGATCAGAGCTGCCGCGAGGTAGAGCCCTATCCATATGCGGAATGCTTCCTCAGCAGGATAGCTGCCGATGAAGAAGAGCTTTCGGTTGATGGCGACGAGGCCCCAGTTCGCCTGGAACAGCACGAACTGCATCAACTGGAGTGCAACGAAACCGCTTATCCCTATCGCTGCCAGGCTCAGGAGCGTGTTGGCCCGCGTGTTGAACAGGTTTTCGCCAGCCCAAGTTAAGCGGTTCGCGACCGTGGTCCGATAGGCTGCGGCCGTCGTCATCAGAGTCATCGGATCTGAATATTCCTGTTGATAGTGTTCATGATCAGCGAGATAATGAGGTTCGTGAGCACAAAGAAGATGAAGATAAAGAGATAGGTCTGTAGGAGGTTACCAGAGTTGTTCACGATCCGGTTAGATATCAGGACGATCTCGCCGTAGGCAATGGCAAACGCGAGCGTCGAGTCCTTGTTGGCGCTCTGGTACTCGTTGTTCAAGGAGGGAAGCATGATCCGTAGGGCCTGGGGAAGGATGATCAGCGAGAAGCGCTGGTACGCCGAGAGCCCAAGCGATACCGAAGCTTCGGTCTGCCCATGGGCAACCGCCTGGAGCGAGCCGCGTACGATCTCGGCGATGTAGGCGGTGAAGTAGAGCGCGAGCGCCACTAACGCGCTCAGGTAACCTAGCCCAAGCAGGCTGCCGCCTGTGTACGTGAAGAACCCCGATTCCGATTGAGCAACCGTGGGAAGATCTAGCCGTACTGGGGAGAGGAGTATTGCGTAGGTTGCCACTGCTCCGATGAGGAACACTGCGGCGCCCCACGTGTTGGGGTGCCGGCTCTCGCCCGTCTCACTTTCCCCCCGCGCGCGGATCTTTCTAACGAGCCAGCCGGCCCCAGCAGCACCCAGCAGTGCGATGGGCCACAGCCACCAGAGCTCATGTGTGGTCTCGAGCCAGGGGACGGCCAGTCCTCGGTTGCTGACGTAGAGGACCCCTTCCCATCCGGAACGCTCCTCTATAACGGGCAATTGTCTGAAGGCCCCGAAGGCGAAGAAGAACATGATCAGTAGCAGAGACAGATTTCTGAACAGTTCGACGTAGAGCTTGCCTAGACCACTGATTAACGGGTTTCCGGAGAGGCGGGCCACGCCTACGGCCAAACCCATCAGCGACGCCAAGAAGATGGCGAAGACCACTATGGATATTGTGTTGCCTGCGCCCTTGAGCATCCCAAGCCATCTCGGGTCGTTCGCCTCCACTTCCAGAAGCGGGAAGATCGAACTGCGGTCTGGGCTGCCGTAAGGCCCGAAGAGGAAGTCAAACTCGAAAAGGTTGAAAGCGATGGAGAAGGCGAGGTAGGCCGCGATGAGTCCGCCTGCCGCCCCAACGATTAGGTTGACAGCAAAGTAGCGGGAGTGTTTCTGAAACCAGATGTCTTGCAGGCGTTGCTTCATTGAGGGAACCATACAAGACCGAAGTATGGGCGGGCATAACCCGCCCATACTTCGACTTGGTTAGAAAGCGGTTCTAGCGCATTGGCGGGGCGTAGATTAACCCGCCGTCCCTGTAGGAGGCGTTCGGCGAGCCGGCTCGGGTGAGTCCTACCTGCTCAAGTGTCCCGTCGTAGGCCTCGCCGTAGTTGCCTACTTGGCCGATTACGTTCTGCATGAAGGTGCTGGCGATCTTGCCATGCCCGATGTTCAGGTTGCTCGGGGCGCCGCCGGAGAACCCAACACCCAGGAGGCGGGCAACGGTATTGTTGGGCGGGTTAGCTGCCATCTCACTGACGTTTGCCGAGGTGACACCCTCCTCTTCGGCGATGATCATCCCGTTGACTACCCAGCGCACCACGTCTTCCCACTCCGAGTCGTAGTCACGCACGCTCGGGCCGAGCGGTTCTTTGGAGAGCGTCTCGGGGAGTACGACAGCGTCGAGCCCGTCCGCCTTGAGGGTGAACTGGTGACCGCCCAACTGCGATTTATCGGACGACCAAGCGTCGCACTGATCGCTGATGAACGCTGCACGTATCTCAGGATTGGCCTGGAAGGTGAGCTCCGAGTAGGTGAGCCCCTGCTCGGTGAAGAAGTCAGACACAGCGCCTTGCGTGCTGGTGCCGTCCAGGATGCAGATGGTGGCCCCGCCGAGCTCTGTCACGCTCGATAGTCCGGCGCCGGCCTTCACCATGATGCCCGCGCCGTCGTAGAAGGTCGTCGGTGCGAACGCTACTTTGAGATCGGCGTCGCGGCTGGCGGTCCAAGTCGTCGTCCGGATGAGCACGTCGATCTCTTTCGCCGCGAGAAGCTCGAAGCGGTTAGCAGAGGTGGCTTCCTTGAACTCAACCTTGTTCCTGTCCCCGAAGACGGCTGCTGCCATGGCATGGCAGTACTCTACATCGTTGCCTTGAGCCGTGCCGTCCGGGTTGAGCACGCCGAAGCCCGGCGTGTCGGCCTTGATACCGCAGATCAAGTTGCCACGACTCAGGATCTCATCGAGCGTGTTCTCTCGAGCCTCTTGAGTGACGGCCTCGCATCCAACTATCATGAGCATGCTGACCACAGCTATAGCGAATATACCTCTGTACCGTGCCATATCCTCTCCTAGCATGATATTTAGACCGCGTCGCCACCGGCCAGTAAATGGCGCTCGTGCTATACCCGGATGGGCGTTGATAATCGCGGTCTGGTCGGCTTGCACGCGCCCATAGTTCGGGTAATCCGACGCAGTATAACATGTGAGCTTCTCGTTTCCATAGCCTCGGCATGATCCTCTGCGGTTATAAACCTGGAATCGCTCATTTGGGTGGCGGCCAAGCCTTCTATGGAGCCCCAGCGGGGCAGCATCCCATAGCTTTGCCCCCTACGTACCGGTAGCTTTGCCCTCTTGTACCGGTAGCTTTGCCCCCTATGTACCGGTAGCTTTGCCCCCTATGTACCGGTAGCTTTGCTCCCTATGTACCGGTGCTTTGCTCCCTATGTACCGGTGCTTTGCCCCCTATGTACCGATAGCTTTGCCCCCTATGTACCGATAGCTTTGCCCCCTATGTATTGGATGGTTGACATTTGAGAATTGCCATCTCTCTGTAATAATGATAAAGTCCGCGCAAGCTGCCCGTGTGGCCATACGGTTAAAGTTACAGTGGGTCTTGACGCTACGGTACAGGCTGCAGTCCTATAAACTGGCGTTCAATTGGCAAGTTATATATAGAATGACCGCGAGGAGGTTCAAGTGATGTTAAAGCGATGCTTAACTCCCTTCTTGATTCTATTGTTGCCGGTCTTGTTGACCCTGGGTTGTGACGGCATAGCCGGTATAACCGGGGGAGACGACACCTTTACTATCGGTGTGATGGAATCGGTCACCGGGCCGGGAGAGACCTACGGCAACGTAGCGGTGCAGGCCAAGCAGTTAGCGGTGGAGGAGATTAACGCCGCCGGCGGCATCAACGGGAAAATGCTGGAGCTAATCGTTGAGGACTCCAAATGCAGCGCCCAGGACTCCATCACCGCCTACAACAAGCTGACCGAAGTGGACGGGGTGAAGATTATCCTGGGCACCTCCTGCAGCGGTGCGATGCTGGGCGCGGCGCCCCTGGCGGAAAAGGACGGAGTCGTCCTCTTCTCCGGGTTGGCCACCAACCCAGATATCGCCACCGCCGGGGACTACATCTTCCGCACGGCCATGAGCGACCTGCAGCTGGGCATTGACACCGGCAACGTGCTGTGGGCCGATGACATCCGCACATTAGCTACCATCACCGAGTCCACTGACTATGCCGAGGGGGTGCGCCGTACCTCCGTGGCCCAGTTCGAGAAACTAGGCGGGAAGGTAGTGGCCGCCGAGTCCTACAGTGGGGAGGTTACTGATTTCCGGAGCCAGCTGACCAAGCTGATTGGTGAGAACCCGGATGCCCTGCATATCGCCGCACAGTCCGAGTTCTCCGGCGGCCTCATCGTCAAACAGGTGCGGGAGTTGGGCTACGAGGGCCCGCTCTACTCGGAAATTGTGCCCGTGGGCGCTACAGCCCTCGAGGTTGCCGGGGATGCCGCCGCCGGCCTGAAGGCCATCACCGCGGAGTTGGACCCGTCCAACGCCAAGGGCGTGGAAGTGCTGAAGAACTTCAGGGCCCGCTACGATTACACCACACTGCCTTGGTATATCGGTTCTGCCTATGACGACGTGTACATCACCGCCGAATGCCTGAAGCAGACCGGCGACGATCAGGACGCGGACGGCTTCCGAGACTGCTTGTACGGCATTACCTGGAGCGGCAGCATAGGCACCAACTACAGCTTTGATGAAAATGGCGAGGTAACAGGCCTGGCCAACAGCGTAGTACAGGTCTTGCCACTAGCCGAGCGTAATGAGGAGAACCAGGGTTATCGTGTGCTAGGTGCAGCGCCGGTTCAATAGGGCCAGAGCCGGCTTGGCGTAAGCCGGGAGACGATGGACAGGCTAAGGGAGGGGGCGCAGGTTACCTGGGCTCCCCCCGCCTGAGGCCGGTTTTTAGGGGTTCTGCTTGCTAAGATTCCTGGTCGGTGAAGGCCGTCCTTCTTTGCGCCACTTTTCGGGCAACCAGTTGCTTGGGGCAACGCTGCTTGCATTGGCAGCAGCCTACCTTGCCTGGAAGGTCATCCAATCTGGTGATCAGGCCCTGCAGTTCGCCTTCAATGGCCTGTCGGTGGGGGCGGTGTACGCCGTCATGGCGCTGGGCTTCACCCTGGTTTATAGCACCGTCAAGTTCTTCGACATGTATTACGGGGCAGCCGCAGCACTGGGCGCCTACGGCGTCTATTACCTGCAGTTTCGGCCCATAGAATCTGCGCGATACGGGATTGACGACTTTTTCCTAAATCTATTCCTGGTTGTAATGGTTACTGGGGTGGCGGTATGGGCCTTGCATATTGCACCCAGGCCAGGGCTGGTAACTCGGCTGAACCCGACGGCCCGGCGGATAGTGGAAGGGGCGCTGGCCGCTGGCGTCGGCGTTTATATTGCCTTTGTCCTGGCCTTCCACGTGTTCCTCTACCTCATCCTCAGCCCAGCAGTCGCGTTGGCCGTGGCTTTCCTTATTGGCGGCGTATTCTATCGGATATCGCGGAATCTGCCGGCCGGGGCCAAGAGGGTGGTATTCCTGGCTGGGGTGGTTCTGGCGGCTGTCCTGGGAGCCTGCGCCGGCTTTTGGTTGGTTTACACTCCCGACGCTAACCTTTATTTAAGCTGGGGGGTGTCCTGCCTGCTCGCCGGGTCAATAGGCTTGGCCCTGTACCGGGGTTTGTACGTGCATATGCGCGAGCGGTCGCGGTCGCCCCTGGTGATGCTGGTTGCCTCCCTAGGCATCCTGCTGGCTATCACGGCCATGATCACCATCGTCTTTCAGAGCGCGCCCCGCCCCCTGCCGGAAGCCTTTGGCGGCGCACCCTTGGTCCTCGGCGGCGCCAGCATCAAGGGGTTCAACGTCTTCACTATCGGCGTAGCCCTCACTAGCTTTCTTGGGCTGCTCCTGCTCCTAAAGCGAACCGCCTTCGGCAAAGCGGTTCGCGCCATCGGCGACGATGAAGAGGTGTCCAAGGTAGTGGGCATCGACACCAAGACGGTGATTGCTCTAGTATTCTTCATCGGCGCGGCCTACGCTGCCCTGGCCGGATTGCTGAGCGGCCACGATACCGCTATCCAACCCAAGATGGGGCTGCTGCTGCTCTTGAAGGGCTGGATCGCCTCGGTGGTCGGCGGCATGGGCAACCTCTACGGCGCTCTTCTGGGCGGCTTTTCCCTAGGCATAGTCGAACAGTTCGGCATCTGGGACTTGTCCGGCGAATGGAAGGACGTCATATCCTTTGTTCTGCTCATTTTCTTCCTGTCCTTCTGGCCCCGAGGCATACTGCCAGTGAAGTAGTCCGCTACGGTCAACCTGACGGAATCAACGTGATGTCAAAGCTTTCGCAAACCTACAGGAAACTTTGGGGTATGCCCAACGATCCCCAGGGGCCGCTGAGGTTCGCCCGGGGCAACTTAGAGTTGTGGGTGAACTTGTTGGTGATTTCCTGGGCGGTCGCCTTCATGTTGTGGCAAGGCGTGGGCTTTGCTGTCACCTTGGGAACCGTTTTCGCCATCTGGGCGATATTGGCAGTGAGCCTGAACTTAGTGGTGGGCTTCACCGGTCTGCTGTCGGTCGGCCACATCGGCTTTTTCGGCATTGGCGCATACACTACGGCAATCCTCACCTCAACCCAGGCTTATGACCAGTTACGCACCGAGGCGATCCCGACCTTTGGCTGGCCCTTTTTCGCAGCGCTGCCTGTCAGCGTAGTCCTGGCCGGTCTGATAGCCATCGCGGTGGGTGCGGTCCTTAACCGATTCCGAGACGATATCTTTGTCCTGGTCTCTTTCGGTTTTGCGATTATCGCCTACAACATCTTCCTGAATTGGCGCGAGCTAACCCGAGGCGCTTTTGGTATTCACCAGATAGCCAGACCCCAGATAGGAAGCTGGGTGTTTGATGGTGAGGTGGAGTTCCTGGGTTTGGCCTTGGTGATACTTGCCCTGGTTATGCTGGTCGCCTGGCTTATCGTGTCCTCCTCCTTTGGGCGGGTGCTAACCGCAATCCGGGAGGATGAACAGGCCATTGAGGTTTTTGGTTACCAGGCTACCCACTATAAGCAGGTCATCTGGGTAATCTCGGCGATGATGGCCGGCTTGGCCGGCGGCTTGTTCAGCAGTTGGGCCACCTTTATTGACCCCAACTCCTTCCTGCTGCTGGAGTCTATTCTCCTGGTGGCTATCGTAATCCTCGGCGGGCCGGCGACTATCTGGGGTTCCCTGCTGGGCGCGATGGTTTTTGTGCTGCTGGAGGAGGGGATGCGCTTTCTGCCCTTTGTGCCCGCCATCTACAGCGGCCAGGCCCGACAGATTGTGCTGGGTCTCCTGCTGGTCTGGCTTATGATGTTCCGGCCCCAGGGGCTGATGGGAAGGTACAAGCTGTGAGCCAGCCCAACCCGATGCCCGACCGGCCTATCGCTTTGGAGACGCAGGAGCTCACCAAGCTTTTCGGCGCAGTCCGTGCAGTGGACCGACTTTCCATAGCAGTGCACCGCGGGGGCATAACCAGCATCGTTGGGCCCAACGGCTCCGGAAAGTCCACCCTGGTGAATCTGCTCAGCGGGACGCTGCCCTTGGACGGGGGGATGGTGGTTATCGACGGCGTCGGCCTAAAGGTAGTCAAGGCCCACGAAACCCCGGCCCACGGCCTCACCCGTACCTTTCAGCAAGTGCGGCTATTCGACCAGATTAGCGTATGGGACAACATCATGGTGGTCCTGACGAAACGGGGCGTATTCTCCGCGCTGACGGAACGGTCGAAACCGGCGTATAGGGAGAAGGCCAGGGCTATTCTGGAGGATGTGGGAATGTGGGAAAAACGGCAGTCCCTGGCCCTAGACCTCTCCTACGGCCAGCGGAAGCTTCTGGAGATTGGCCGCGCCTTGGCGCTGGATGTTAACACCTACCTGTTAGATGAGCCCTACGCCGGCCTCTTTCCCCAGATTCTGGAGCATGTAAAGGGCATTATGAAACGGATGCGAGATGAGGGCCGCACTATTATCCTAATCTCCCACAACATGGATATTGTCCGAGAGCTTTCCGACTACATCTTTGTTCTTGATAGCGGCGCTCTCCTCGCCGAGGGAGAAGTAGAGGAAGTTCTAACTAGGGCGGACGTACTAGAAGCCTATTTGGGCGCTTAACCCACAAGCCCAACCGGAAAACTACAAGCCACGCTAACTAATGGAGAACTTTAGGTGAACGCTGCGGAGCCGAAAACCGAGACCATGTTTCTTGACCTGGTGGACATATCGGTGCATTACGGGGCGGTAGTTGCCCTGGATGAAATATCCCTGGGCGCCCAGGAGGGCGAGGTTGTGGCGGTGATGGGGCCCAACGGCGCTGGCAAGTCCACTGTCCTCAAGGCCATCATGGGTCTGGCTCCGGTGGTTGCAGGGACTGTTTACTGGCGCCAAAGCCCGTTAACCGCGCCAACCCACGAGATAGTGAAGGAAGGCATCGCATTTGTTCCCCAGGGACGGCGCGTTTTTACCCACCTCACCATTGAAGAAAACCTGGAGATGGGGTGTTTGTACTTGGGTGATGGGGAAGAAAAGGAGCGCCGCAAGGATTCGGTGATGGAGGTCTTCCCCGTCCTGCGCCAGAAACGCAGGGACTTGGCCAGCCAGATGTCTGGGGGACAGCAGCAGATGCTGGCCCTGGGCCGGGGACTCATGGCCGCCCCCGACGTGCTACTACTCGATGAGCCTACACTGGGTCTGGCGCCCGTGGTGGTGAAGGAAACCTTCCAGAAAATCTCTGAGATTAGCCGGATGTTCAATACCACCATTATCGTCGTCGAGCACAATATCAAGGGTGTTCTGGATATTGTTGACCGGGCCTATGTGTTGGACAAAGGCCGCGTTGTGCACAATGGTACTCCTGAATCAATTCGGGAAACCGATATACTGACACAGGTATTCCTGGGGAGCGGTTAATCCCGAATCCTGCTTGCCCAACAGCTAGGGCCGCACGAGAGAAGGCGCATTAGCTACAAACTCAAAACAAAGCCCCCAGGCAACTCCCTGAGGGCTAATTCGTGCGTAATGGAGGTGCCGAGGCCCAGGATCGAACTGGGGACACCGCGATTTTCAGTCGCGTGCTCTACCGACTGAGCTACCTCGGCACAGAGGCACAACCCCTAGATTGTACGCCTAGCCACCAGGAGCGGCAAGAGCTTATTGAGAGGGGTTGTGTTCAAAGGCCACTGCTGCTTTCGTGCAACAAATTTGATCCTCTTGCAACATGCCTATATTCACCCCTGTGGCCTCACCGCTGTGGCAAGAATCGCTACGGCTGCACGGTAATCGTGCCCCGCAGCGCGGGATCCTTGGTGCTCCAGAACTCGAAGTTGCCCGGCGTGGCATAGGTGTGCGCCCAGGCTTGGTCTTTGCCAATCTCTCCCAGGAGGAAGTCGGGGCCCTGTATCTGGTGGACGGCCGTGTCCCGGTTGGTGAACATGACCACGCAGCCCTTGGGCACCGTGAGCGTCGCGGGCTTGAGCTGCCCGTCCTCAATGGTCACCGTCTCAATGCAGATGGGTCCGGCGCCTGGCACAGCTGTTGTGGTCGGCAGTGGCGCGGCGATGGTAGCGGTAGCGATAGCTGGCGGTGTTGGGCTAGGCGTAGGTTGCGGCACGTCTTCCTGCGCGCATGCTGTAGTCACCAGCAAGAACGCCAACAGGGCAGGAATCCTACCGCGTAGGCGGCATATACTCATCGCCACCATCCACCGGTAGAGCGATACCGGTGATCCACGCAGCCTCGTCTGAAGCCAGATAGAGCGCGGCGTAAGCGAAGTCCGCGCCGTGGGGCCGGCGCACCAACCCCTGGGGCGGTAGCTTGATGCGTTCCCCTTCGACCGGGGTGTTTACGGCTCCCGGCGGGCAGATGCAGACTACCCGGATATTGTCCGCTCTATAGGCCTTGGCTAGGCTCTGAGTGAGGCCTATGAGCCCCGCCTTCATAGCAGCGTAGCCGGGGTGGGCCTGCAGGCGCACTGTGCGGTTGGCAGAAACCAGGACGATGACGCCGCCGCCC
Organism: Dehalococcoidia bacterium; assembly: GCA_965220215.1. GTDB lineage: Bacteria > Chloroflexota > Dehalococcoidia > SHYD01 > SHYD01 > CBDDEI01. Next base: position 612,107 of record OZ244809.1, on the reverse strand, counting down.
TGTTGCTGCATCACAGGAATGACCTCTTTGGAGCAGACGTACGCGCCCCGCATGTTGATGCCCATGAGATACTCCCAGGTTTCTTCTGGCGTCTCGTGGAGCTTCATCCCCTGTGCCGCAGAGTCGCCCAGGTTGTCGTAGAGGATATCGATCCGGCCGTAGCGGTTCTGGGTCTCCTGTATGAGGTGCTGCGCTCCGGCGGCAGTGGTGAGGTCGCCGGTAATGACCGTCGCTTCTCCACCCACGGCGGTGATGCGGTCGGCGATGGCTTGCAGCGGTTCAGCGCGGCGGGCGGAGAGCACGATCTTGGCGCCCTCCTGGGCAAAGAGCATCGGCACAGCTGTGCCCATGGTGCCTCCCGCTCCGGCTATAACGGCAACCTTGTTTTCAAGACGCATGTATGACTCCTGGGATTTATGAGTATCCTAAGCTGCTCTGCGGTCTACTTCAAGGGTTGTGCACACGGCAATTAGCCCTCCATAGGGGTTAGTATCAAGAAGGCGGCTTCCGCTAGAATGGGTACATGGATGCAGAGGAACGACGAGAAGATACTGCGCCGGAGGTGAAGGGCGATGAGGCTACTAACGGGGCGACGGAGCCCGAAGCCGTCCCTCACCCAGCCTCTGACGAGTGGGAGGGGCAAGCGCCCGTTCCCAGGGAACCGGCCCGTGCAGCGTCGACTAGCATGGCCACCCCGCCGCCGCCACCCTCCGGTCCGCCTACGGATATAGGCGTGCCTTCAGGCGGCTTTCCGGGTAGGCAAGACCCCGCTGACCGCCTTATGAGCTACGGCCAGCACCTAGAGGAAATGCGTGATCGGCTGGTGAAGTCGGTGGTGGGTCTGGTGATCATGGTAGCAATCTCCTTCCTGTTCACTGATTACGTCTTCGAGATCCTCAAGTCACGAGCGGAGGGGGTGACCCTCATCCGTACGGGTGTTGCAGAGATGGTGGGAACGTACGTGAAAGTAGCCTTCATCAGTGGAGCAGTACTTTCCACACCGCTGTGGCTCTACCAGATCGTGATGTTTGTGGCGCCGGGCCTGAAGCCACCAGAGCGGCGATTCCTCCGCTTTGCGCTGCCTGCGGTGCTGGCGTCCTTCATTCTGGGCGTGCTCTTTGCCTACTATGTGCTGTTGCCGCCGGCGTTGAACTTCCTGTTGCACTTCAAGGAAGACCTAGTGGTGCCGCTTATCCGCGTGGGTGATTACGTGGGAGTGGTGACAGCGCTCCTCTTCTGGATAGGCATTATCTTTGAGACTCCGCTCATCCTATTTGTGCTGGCGCGCATTGGCTTGGTAACGCCGGATAAGCTGAAGCACTTCCGTCCCTACGCCATTGCCGGGGCTTTTGTGCTTGCAGCCATCATCACCCCCACGGTGGATCCTGTGAACCAGACGATTGTGGCGGTTCCCATCATCCTCCTCTACGAGGTTGGCATTTTGCTCTCGCATCTGGCGGTCAAAGCCAGGGAGGCTAGTGGCTGATCCGCGGGTCGCGCTGATCACCGGCGGCGCCAGGGGCATCGGACGGGCGGTTGGCGTGGCGCTGGCCGCGGAGGGCTGGTTCGTTGCCTTCTGCTACCGCGCCAGCGTTGCAGATGCCGAGGGAACGCTGGCGGGCATCCAGGCAACGGGAGCGCAGGGCATGGCCGTGCAGGCCGATGTCTCCGACGCGGCCGCGTGCGCCGATCTAGTGGAGCAGGTTGCGGCGCGCTGGGGACGCATTGATGCGTTGATCAACTGCGCCGGCCCGTACCATCGAGTGAACCTCTTAGAGGAAAGCGACGAAGGCTGGCTCGAGATGTTTGATAACAATCTCCATCCCTTGTTCTACCTGTCCAAGGCTGTTGCGCCGGGCATGCAAGAGCGGGGGTGGGGCCGGATTATCAGCTTCAGTATGGCTAATGCAGACCAGATGGTGGGCCAGCCGAATGTCACGGCCCACTACATCGCTAAGGTAGGGGTGCTCATCCTCTCTCGCAGTCTTGCCCGAGCGCTGGCGCCCAAGGGCATCACCGTGAACTGCATCTCGCCGGGGTTCATAGACTCCGGCAGCGCGCCGGTGGAAGAGCTGGCCCGGATGGAGCGGAACATCCCCGCGGGTTACGTAGGCTCCACGGAGGACGCGGTAAATGCGGTGCGGTACTTGCTTTCAGATGAGGCGCGCTACGTCAATGGAGCAAATATCCACCTGAGCGGCGCGTGGGGTGTGTAACTAGCGTCTAAACGGCCCCCAGCCTCGTGAGCGCTTTGCCTCAGCGCCGTTGTCCTGCATGAACCAGTGGGTATGTTGCCAGACGGTTGTGACGCCAAAGATTCCGCGCCGGCCATCTTCTGCTGAGGTCTTCTCCGGCGACTGCCTGTAGGAGGAGAGCGCCCGTGCCCGGGCTTTGTTCACGGCCGTTTTTGCGACCTTGCCCGCCACCTGCCGTGCGGCCCATTCGACCGCTTTCCCTATCACCAGCGCGGTGACGCCTCGCCGCACGATAGTTGGCATGCTTGGCATGTGATACTTCGCAATGCGGCGCTCCGGTAGGACGCTTGGTATGCGCAGGTCATGGACGGGTACGCCGCAATGACGGCAAAAGTTGTCGTCGGCCTCTATCTGGACTGAGCAGGTCGGGCAGTTCATGGGGACTCCTCACAAGGAAGGTGCCCTGATTGTAGCACGGGTCTACTGGGTCTTAAAGCTCCAAATTGGGCCCCATACCACCTGGACGCCGTCGCCTTGTATACGAGGCCGCACCCGGAAGTAATAGGTGGTCTGTTCCGTCAGCTCCGGCGTAGTCCAGCTGTTGGGCGGGTTGCTTACGCCACCGTGGACCAGGTTATACCACACGGAGGACACCGGGCCTTGCTCCCCAAAGTTGGGGTCAGGGCTAACCTGCACTTCGTAGTAGTAGACATCCACAAAGCCGTTGTTCCACTGAAGAATCTGGGGCGTGAGGCCAACGATTGCGCCATTTGTGGGCGTGACGAGGGTGAGCCGGCTGCTGTCTCGCACCGGCGTCCGGAAGGTCTGTTCCTGCGACCAGGATCCCCAGCTTGGGTCGTCCTCAGGGGCAAAGGTAGTGCTGGTAGTAGTGCGCACGCGCCAGGTGTAGCCCAGGTCCGGGAGTAGGCCGTACCAGCCAGGGGGCGACGGCAGAGCGAAGCTGGTGGCATCGCCAAGGATGAGGTTCACCCCGGGGCCGTCATTCAGGGCGGGAATGAGCTGCAGGTGCACCTGGGTAGTGCCCGGCGGGTTGACCCAGGCGAGGGCAGTGGTTATTGCGGCGAGGGTTGAGGCATCCGGAGGGTGGTAGGGCTCGGGCTCCGAGCCGACGCCAAGAGTCGGTAGGGTCACCGTGCTCCACTTTGCCCACTCCACACTCACGTCGCCATGTCCGCTGGTATTGAGCGGGTAGCGGTAGTACTCAAAGGTGTGGGCGTCATAGGTCTCGATGCGGAACCCGAAGGAGCCGCCCAGCCCTACGGAGAGGTCGCTGGGATCGTTGCTAAACAAAGGTTTGGTGAACTCGTAACGATACGTGCCTGCGGTGTAGGTTGCCTTGGCTAAGCCATTCTGCTGGGGGTCGCTTGCCCAACCGGAGCCGTGCCAGAAGAGGTCGGAGGAGCTGCTGCCTTCGTAGCGAAGGGCGTCCTCCGCGCCAGCGGTCGCGATGCCATCGTTGTTTGCGTCTATGTTAATCTCAGCGATCTCCTCGCTGGACGTGGTGGAGTCGCTCAGAATCATCGCGATGTAGAGGTCTGTGGTTGTGTTGGCAATATAGAGCTCTGCAGTGCTGGTGTTGGCAGGATTGTTGAAGCCATTCAGGGTGATTTGGACGGAGTTAGCCCATTCCCCCTCAGAGATAGTGCCGTCTACAACCGGTGCTGTGTTCACAAGGGTGCTCACCAGCGCTGGACCGTTGCCCGCTAGGCGCGCCATCTGTGTAGGAGACACCGCTGATGATGCGGCGGAAAGCGGAAGCGATGCTGTTAAGCACGCAGCAAGTACCAGGCCAATGGAAACCATTGAGCGCAACCATTTGGACATAACTTTGCCCTTTTCCCCCTGCCTGACCGGTTTTGCGTTATGGGTCACGGAGACAATTGGAGGAAAGTTTAAGTTAGGGCATGGGTTACTTCAGTGATTTGTGGCACGCTAGAGGGTCCTGAAGCTCCATGTCTGGCTCCACGCCACGGGTGTGCCATCGCCTTGGACACGAGGCCGTACCCGCCAATAGTAAGTGACGTTTGGTTCAAGCGCAGGGGTAAACCAGCTATTGGTCGGGTTGCTGACGCCGCCGTGCACCAGGTTATACCACACAAAGGAAACGGCGCCCTGCTCGCCAAAGTTGGGGTCTGGGCTTACCTGCACTTCGTAGTAGAATACGTCGTTGTCCGTGCTCAGCCAACGGAGCGTTTGCCGCGTGTTGGTGATGTCGGCCCCGTTCCTGGGAATGATATTCACAAGGTTAGCGCTGGTGCGTATAGGTGTGCGGAATGTGCGTTCATGCGTCCACGGTCCCCACGAGGGATCGTGCTCAGAAGCGCTAGTGGCCTTTGCGCTGCTGCGGACACGCCAGGTATAGCTCATATCTGGAAGCAGGCCGTACCAGTCGGGTGGACCGGGCACTAGCAAGCTGCTTACGTTGCCGAGGATCAGGTTGACACCGGGGCCGTCGTTGTTTGCGGGGACTACCTGCACGTGCACCTGGGTGGTGGCCGGCGGGTTGGTCCAAGTGAGGGTAGTGCTCATAGTGCTGAGCTGCGTGGCGTTCCCTGGGCCGATGAGGGTGGGCGTGTCCGTCACGCTGGCTTCAGCGAGGACGAGATCTGCCCATTTCTCCCACTCGTCTGTGGAATCGCCCTGCGAGGTGGTGTTCGGGGGATAATGGTAGATTTCTACAGGTGAGTTGTCTTTCGTCTCGATGCGGAACCCCATGACGCTGCCGGGCGCAACGGACATATCATGGCCATCACCAGAACTGAGGGCCTTGCGAAACTCGTAAGTGTAGGCGCCGCTGGCCCAGGTCACCGCTGCCTCGCCGTGTTGGTGGACGTCGGTCATCCAGTAGCCTGGGCCCCAGTAAAGGTCGTACAGGCCGCCGACATAGCGGATGGCGTCCTCCAGGCCCTGGATTGCAGAGTGGTTATGGGGCGTATCGAAATCCAACTCAACGGCATCCGTCTCCGAGCGGCTCTCGTCGGGAATGATGAGACCGATGTAAAGGTCAGTGGTGGTGTTGGCTACGTAGAGCTGGACGTCTGCGGTGTCGGCTGGGACGAACTGGCCGTTCATAGTGAGAGGGATCGCTGGCCCCAATTCGTCTGACGAGATAGTGCCGTCAATGGTAGGAGACTCGAAGAGGAAGGTGGCTTTGATTACACCGCCCTCCGTCGTCAGCCGCGCCAGGTCCTCCGGTGCAGCCTGCGTGAAGTCAGAAGTACCCAGGGACAATAGGAGAATAGGAAGGATAAGACCGATGGTGCGTAGACTGCGAAGGTTCATAAGCACGTAACTCCAGCATACATGTTGGGATGATGGCTAAGTGTATCTGACTATCACTTTCTATTGTAAGTCCTACGAGCTTCGTTTTACCGCCGCCCGCGCGGCTTGCCGGCGATGCGTTCACCGAGCTTGCGGACGTCGTCGTCCTGCAGCAGCGCGAGCTGGCGGCGCAGTTCAACAACCTGGTCCCGCAGCAGGGCCGCCTTCTCGAACTCCAGCGCCTTGGCGGACTGTTTCATCTGGGTCTCCAGGTCCCGGATGAGGCGGGCTAGCTCGTCCTTCGGGATGTTCAGCTCGCCGTTAGCAAGGTAGGGGGCCTGCTCCTCCGCCACATGTCTCACGCGGTCAGTGATGTCTCGGATGGCCTTGCGGATGCCCTGGGGCTCGATGTCATGGGCGTGGTTCCACGCCTCCTGGATAGTGCGGCGGCGGTTTGTCTCTTCAATGGCGATGCGCATGGATTCGGTGACCACGTCCGCGTACATGATCACTTGGCCGTCTATGTGGCGCGCGGCCCGGCCAATGGTCTGGATGAGGGAGCTGTGGGAGCGCAGGTAGCCCTCCTTGTCCGCGTCCAGGATTGCCACCAGGCTCACCTCCGGCAGGTCCAGGCCCTCCCGCAGCAGGTTGATGCCCACCACTACGTCGTATACGCCCAGGCGGAGGTCACGGAGGATCTCCACCCGCTCAAAGGTCTCGATCTCCGAGTGGAGGTAGTGGGTGCGGACGCCCATCTCCTTCAGATAGTCGGCTAGCTCCTCCGCCATGCGCTTTGTCAGTGTGGTCACAAGGACGCGCTGGCCTACCTCGGTACGCTGCCGGATGTGTCCCAGAAGATCATCGATCTGGCCCCGGGTCGGCCTTACTTCGATGGGCGGGTCGAGCAGGCCCGTGGGCCGGATGATCTGCTCCACCACCTGCTCGCTGTGCTCGTACTCAAAGGGCCCGGGCGTGGCCGAGAAGTAGATGACCTGGTTTATGTGGTTCAGGAACTCATTGAAATTAAGGGGCCGGTTGTCCATGGCAGAGGGGAGCCGGAAGCCGAACTCTACCAGGGTCTCCTTGCGGGCACGGTCGCCCATGTACATGCCGCGCACCTGAGGCAGCGTGATGTGGGATTCGTCCACCAGCAACAGGTAGTCCGAGGGAAAGTAGTCCAGCAGCGTCCACGGCTGAGAGCCGCAGGCCTGGGGTGAATCGCCTGCAGGGCGATGCCGCCGCGCCAGGTGGCAAGAGTAGTTTTCTATGCCGGCGCAGTAGCCCGCTTCCCGCATCATCTCCATGTCATAGTTAGTCCGGGCCTCTAGGCGGGCAGCCTCTAGCAGCTTGCCGTTGGCCCGCAGGTAGGCCACTTGGTGCTGCTGTTCCGACTGTATGTCCTCAATGGCTACGGTGAGCTTCTCCTGGGAGGTCACAAAGTGCTTGGCAGGGTAGATATCCACCTTATCCAGGTCGCCCAAAAGCTCGCCGGTGAGGGGATCGATCTGCACGATGCGCTCCACCTCGTCACCCCAGAACTCTACCCGCACAGCTATCTCTTCGTAAGCGGGTTGCACCTCCAGAGTATCGCCCCGGATGCGGAAGCGGCCACGCGTGAAATCCATGTCGTTGCGTTCGTACTGCATGTCCACTAGGCGGCGCACCAGGCGGTCGCGGCGGGTCTTCTCACCTTTGGTTACGCTGGTCACAAATCCCTGGTACTCCTCAGGGTCGCCCAGACCGTAGATGCATGAGACAGAGGCGATGATGATGGTGTCCGAGCGCTGCAGCAATGCGCGAGTGGCCGCGTGGCGCAGCTTGTCTATCTCCTCGTTGATGTCCGCATCCTTCTCGATGTAGGTGTCTGTTTGGGGGATGTAGGCTTCCGGCTGGTAGTAGTCGTAGTAAGAGACAAAGTACTCTACCTGGTTGTGAGGGAAGAAGTCCTTGAACTCCTGGTAGAGCTGGGCGGCCAGGGTCTTGTTGTGGCAGAGGACCAGGGTGGGCCGCTGCACCTGCTGGATGATGTTGGCCATGGTGAAGGTCTTGCCGGAGCCGGTGACGCCCAGGAGGGCCTGGTGGGTCATACTGCCGTTCAGCCCCGCGACGAGTTTCTCGATGGCCTGGGGCTGGTCGCCGGTGGGCAGGAAGTCAGAGACGAGTTGGAAGTCTGGCATAGTTCTATTCTACGTCATTCTGAGTGCGGCGAAGAATCCAATAGTTTACCAGGCAGGTTAAGTAGATTCTTCGCCGCACGCCTTTGGCGAGTCCTCGGAACGACAGGGCATGGTTGATGGTCATACCCATCTTCGCACTGCATTTAGATAGCTCTGATAGGTATTTCCAAAAGTGGCCAGTAGATTCCGCTCCTCATATGGAATAACCAGGGTGTTTATTACCGCGAAAAAGAGCACAGGCGCAATGAACGCGCTCAGAGAACCGAGAGTGACCGCCCAGCCCGTCGCGATAAGGAGGTCTGCTACGTAGATGGGGTTGCGGGAGTAAGAAAAAGGCCCAGTAGTGACCAGCGCTGAGGGGAGTTGTCCTGGTACTGCCGTAGTGCGGTGCCGCCGGAGGGTGAGCAGTCCCCAGGCAACCAGCAGCAGACCAAGTCCTATCAGCGCCCAGCCCACGTTATTCCAGGGTGCAGGCAGTAGCCGAGCGATGGGGAAGGAGCGGTTGAAGATACTAGCCAGGAAGAGAGAGGCGACCAGCGTTAGTAACGGGATAGCAGCTAACCATGTGCTGGTCATTGAGACGTTCGGACTAGAGCTTATGTTGAAGCAAATTTGTATGCGGTGGTCCACTAATACAAGTGCTGAGGTCTGAAGCTATAGTGGAAGAATGGAGAGGAGTCAAGATTCGGAGAGGGATCTAATCCTTATGTGCCCAGAATCATCTATTGAAAGTTTGAGTCGCTTTGATTTGCCAAAATCCTCCGCTTTTGTAAATAGGTTGCGCGGGCAGTTAATTAGTAATACTTCGTTCAGTTGGGTAGGGTGAATAGCAAAGAGTTTTTCCAGGTCTAGCAGCATTTGATCTGTGAATGACGGAGTCACAACAGCTATGTCATCAAAGTCGATGAGTAGAATCCCATCGGAATGACCAACGGGGTTGGATAATAGTAACGAGTCGGCCAGGTCGCGAGTCCCAAGGACTCGCTTCCCAGCCATTTGCCTCAGAAGAAGAGTCATCTCTTTATCAAAGAATCAAGTTGGTATACCAGCAAATGCAAGAGTCCCAGGGAATATCGTTGTGTCCTCTAATCGGTATGTATCAGTGCCAATTAAATCAAGCATACCAATTCCTGAATGGATTATCAGCTGTCCTCGTGGCACTCTTGCCATTTTAGCAACAAACGGAAGACCTAAGCCGCGGGTGGGTTCTCCTGTACCGCTAACATGATCGTTTAGGGCGAGACGAATTGCTCCTCGATCACTTGTTAACTGTTCTGCTAATGACGGATTTTGCGCTAGAGAGGCTTTAATACCGATTCCGCCCTCTGCAACTATACATACAAATCGGGGTCCATCAGCAAATTGATACAACTGGACCATCCCCAAAGCTCCTATTGGCGTATTTGAATGTTGCACTGCGTTGTAAGCTAATTCAGCAAAAACATCTAAGGCTGTGGTACGAACATTCGGAGCACCAAGCCCTGCTTCCTCAATGCGTTCAAATGCTTCTACAAGCAGATTATCCACATCATCAGTATCGTTGAAGTGGCTAATAGGGATTGCTATCTGGGGGTCACTGACTCCTCGTGGTAATTCCGGCTCTTCAACGTTAACCCCAAACGATTTCAATACTTCTGAAATCTTAGTTGCAGCCCACCAATTACGAACTCCCATGTTACTGGGGGGTCTGATTTGTACTCTTCTCCCGGCTTTAATAGTCATAATAGATGTAATGGCACACCATAACAGCCCGGCAGGCCTTACAAACCCGCAGTCTTCTAAGTCTATGAAGAGATCTGAGGCACTATCGGGAATCCGTGGATCAACAAGACCGGGGCTATCGATATCTCCAGCGTGGCTAAAAGAACTACTTGGTTTGATAACTAGTGCAGCCATCTGGAGACTTCTCGTGCTTCAAATTCCCACCAATACGTCGTTGCCGTCTATGCGGACGGGGAAGGTGGCCACGGGGCCGGGGGCGATCCAGTCCAGGTTCTTGCCGGTGCGCACATCGAACCGGGCGTCGTGGCAGGGGCAGGTGAGGGTGTGCTCTCGCAGCCAGCCGTCGGAGAGATTGCAGTACTGGTGGGAGCAGATATCGTCGATGGCATAGAAGGAGCCGTCCAAGTTGAAGAGGCCAATGTAGTTGCCATCAACCTTTACCTGGAGCGCTGTGCCGGGGGCTAGATCAGAAACCTGAGCTACTTTAACGTAGCGTTTCTCCTGGGTAGCGGGTTCTCTACGTGCCTCCAATCGTTCCTCCACTGGCGGCTTCCGGCTGGGTTAGAGCTACCAAGATGTCGTTGCCGTCTATGCGAATGGGAAAGGTTGCCAGCGGCCGCGGCGACATGTAGTCTTCCGGCGCGCCGGTGCGCACGTCAAAGCTTGCGCCGTGGCAGCCGCAGATGAGGCTGTAGCCTTTCACCCAGCCGTAGCCCACAAAGCAGGAGGCGTGGGTGCAGATGCCGTCTACGGCAAAGAATTCGTCGCCCGTGCGGACGATGGCGAGGTATTGGCCCTCCACCTCCAGGGGAATCACGGACTCCGACTCTAGGGCGGCGACCTCCGCCACTTTAACAAAAGACGGTACGGACAAGGTGTGCGTTCAGCCTATGACCAGACGAGGTTGATATCGTCGCCGTCTACCTGCAGCTGGTAGGTGTCCACATGGCTGCCGACGATTGCAGGGCCGGTTTCTACCCGGCCAGTCTTCACATCGATGACACTCCCGTGGCAGGGGCAGATTAGCCCGTCTCCCTCCAGCAGCCCATCCGAGATGTGGCAGCGTTCGTGGGGGCAATCGTCTTCTAACGCGTAGTACTCGTCACCGAGCCTGACGAGCGCGATGCGCCATCCTTCTACGTTCACGCCTATAACAGGCTCGGACTGGAGCGCGCTTTTCTCGGCGACTTTCTTGAGTTCCGGCATACTAACTCCTCAGGCAGGCGTGATGACGGGCTACTAGACCTGCTGCATGATTTCTGCGTTGAAGTCGGCATTAAAGTAGACCTTTTGCACGTCGTCCAACTCTTCCAACCGGTCTACTAAGCGCAGGAACTGGAGCGCTTCCTTCTCTTCTAAGAACACCGATATCTTGGGGACCATGACCAGCTCGCTGGACTCCATAGTGATCCCCTGCTCCTCAAGAGAGCGCCGCACTTGCTCCAGGTCATGGGGCGCTGTGTGGACTTCTATCGAGTCTTCCTCAATCTTCACGTCTTCTGCGCCGCTATCGATGACCTGCAGTGCCAGCTCTTCTGGATCGGCCTTTTCTACAGTGAGGCTGATGATGCCCTTCTGGTCGAAGGTCCAGGCGACCGCACCGGCCTCTGCCATGTTGCCGCCGCTCTTGGTGAAGACGTTCCGGAGGTCTGAGATAGTGCGATTTCGATTGTCGGTCAGGGCGTCTACCAGGATGGCAACGCCGCCGGGGCCGTAGCCCTCGTACATCACCTCTTCTAGAGAGGCGCCGTCGCCGCCGCCAGTAGCGCGTTTGATGGCGCGGTCAATGTTTTCCGCGGGCATATTCTCTGCGCGGGCGCGCTGTACGGCCAAGCGCAATCTGAAGTTGGAAGTGGTGTCAGCTCCACCTTGGCGGGCGGCCACTGAGATTTCGCGGCCTAGTTTGGTGAATACCTGGCCGCGTTTGGCATCGGCGACGCCCTTCTGTCGTTTAATCTGCGACCATTTTGAATGACCTGACATAGTACGCTCCTCCTCATTACTGAGTCATGCAGGGTGGGAGCACCCTAAGTGGTAGAGCCGGTGTCTTCTGCTTGCCAGACTGCCACGACATCAGGCTCGTCTTCCAGGCGAAGCCTGCTGGCGTGGTCGGCCCATCCCCAGATCAGATGGGTGCGGTCGGTCGGATTGTCTGTGCCTATCTCATCGCGGCCAGCGGACTTGACCTGAGGGGGCGTGCTGGCATCCCACCGAAAGCCGGCCAGTTGCAGGGCCAGCGCACGCTCTTGCAGCGCCTCGCTTCCGAGCGATACCGGAAGGCGAAGCTCTACCGCCACCCGATCTGCCATCTTGGGAGACAAAGTAGCACGGAGCGCGGCAGCGCGTCTACCCGCGGCCGGTTGGTTCAAAGATGGCTCCTGAGCGTATAGACTAAGTACGGCTTGCCCTCGCCAACGGACGAGTGGGTATTCCGTTCATAGTGAGCCAGTCGAACTGCGTAGCGTGCTTGATTGATACCGGCGCACCGTGTGCCTATTAGCTAGTGCTCGGTGTTTGCAACGGGCTCCAATACGGGCAGCTCTCGCCCCAAGGGGTGGTCCCGCTGCTGCAGCATGAAGTGGAACTTGGGCACGCAGTTGGGGTCGTCCTGTAAGCCGCAGGCGGAGCAGTCACCGTGGCGGCAGTCTGGGGTCACCTTATCCAGCCAGGTGTAGCGATACTCTCGCCACAGGAAGCCAGGCGTCACACCATCCTTGATATGGTTCCAAGGGAGGGTCTCGCTCAGAGGGCGCTCCCGATAGGCGTACCACTCCGGGTCTAGGCCGGCTTCCGCAAAGGCCTCCTCCCAGAGCTCCCACTTGAAGTAATCGCTCCAAGCGTCGAATTTGGCGCCCTTCTGCCACGCACGGTAAATGACCTCGCCTAAACGGCGGTCGCCCAAAGCCAGAACGGCTTCGAGCATAGCCTCTTTTTCGTCAGACCAGCCAAAGTGGACGCCCTTTATGCGCAGTCCCTCTTGCAGTGCTTTGATCTTGGGGGCAAGGACTTCTGGGCGCTCCTGGGCGGCCCACTGGAACTGAGAGTGAGGCTTGGGGACAAAGATATTGCAGCTTACGGAGATGCGGGCGCGCCCGCCGGCGTGTTTGCGGCCGATCTTCATGGCTTTCTGCACCATCTCCGGAATTCCCATCACGTCTTCCAGGGTTTCCGTGGGCAGTCCAATCATGTAGTAGAGCTTGATGTGGCTCCAGCCGTGGCTGAAGGCGGCTTCTACCGCGTTGAGCAGATCTTCATCCGTGAGGGATTTGTTGATGGCGTTGCGTAGCCGCTGGCTGCCGGCCTCCGGCGCAAAGGTGAACCCTCCCTTGCGAGTGGGCTCCATTGCCTCCACCAGGTCGATCGACACGGTTTCGACGCGCAGGCTGGGGAGGGAGATAGAGATACCGCGGTCCCGGAAACGGTCATGGAGCTTGCGGACCAGGGTGGGCAGGTCGTGGTAGTCGCTGGTGCTCAGGGATACGAGGGAGAATTCTGTGTAGCCGCAGTTATCCATCAAGTCCTGGACGGCTTCCATCACCTCCTCGTGGCTGCGCTCTCGGAGGGGACGGTAGATGATGCCAGCCTGACAGAAGCGGCAACCCCGGGTGCAGCCCCGTTGAATCTCGATGCAGGCGCGGTCATGAACGGTCTGGATGAAGGGCATCACCGGAGTCGAGAGGTTCGGCAGCAGTGTCTCCACCTGGCGTTTGGCCACCGCGGGCGGCACTTCCGGGCGCGCCGGGCCTATGCGGTCAATGCTGCCGTCAGGGTGATAGGTGGACTGGTAGAACTCGGGCACGTAGACGCCGGGAATCTGCGCTGCGGCCAGAAGGAACTCCTCGCGCTCGTCGCGGCCGGGTGCATCGATGCCCCTCGTCTCTAGGTGCGTCTTGTATTCCTCCACAAGCTGGAGGAACTCGGAGAGCACTTCCTCGCCCTCGCCCAAGAGGTAAACGTCGAAGAAATCCGCCATGGGCTCGCCGTTGAGGACGCCGCTGCCGCCACCCATAACGATGGGGAAGGGGGACTGGCGCTCTCGGCTGAGGACGGGAATGCCGGCCAGGTCCAGCATGGTGAGCACGTTGGTGTAGGTCATCTCCCAACCTAGGGAGACACCGAATACGTCAAAGTCCTTGATGGCGTGGCGGGTCTCGAGGCTGAAGAGGGGCAGGCCCTCCTTGCGCATCTCCGCCTCCATATCCAGCCAAGGGACATAGACGCGCTCACAGAGAAAGTGGCTGTGCTTGTTGACGATGTCGTAGAGGATGGCGAGGCCGTTGTTGGACATGCCTATCTCGTAGACGTCGGGGTAGCTCAGGGCCATACGCACGGGCACGTCCGACCACTCCTTGGGGATGCTGTATAGCTCTCCGCCAGTGTAACGGGCGGCCTTCTGCACGCGCGCCAAAAGGTAGTCGATATTCACGGTGGATGGTTGGTTCACGGGAACTCCTCTACTGACAAAGAGACCGGAGCAACTGCAGGGCTCCGGACACTTAAAAAGTATAGCAGGAGTAGGAAGAGGGCGACAAGGCTAAGTGAGAGGAGAGACTTAGCGTGGTAGGACTAAGAGGTAAGGTGAGACTTTATTCCTGTCACCATAACACCATAGAGTTGTCTGAGTGTCTCTCGATCCTCTACCTTGACTATTCCATGACTTTCAAGGATGTCTAAGAATCCCTCAAATTTTACTGCTCTCTGCCTAAACCAAGCGGATATTTCTTGCCAGGGCGTGTCAGGCTCACTCGCAGCAACCATCAGAGCAAACGTTGCCTTTTCTGCCTGAGGCGCTACTAATACATAGCCATTAATAAGCAGGAATACCTCGGTTCCTGTAAGCGCTAAACGTTTATTCCCATCTTTTAGTGGGTGATTCTTAACGAGAGAGCGAAAGAGTGCTCCTGCCTTGTCGTAGATAGTTCGGTAGAGAAAGCGTCCGCCAAAGGTTTGACGAGGTTCTCCCAGTGCAGAATCCAAAAGTGCGCCACCATGCCCTTCACCCCCTAGTAATTCAAATGCTGGCATTGGCTCCGAGTAATCCCGGTATGATGCCTCTGCCAGCCTATAAATAACGTGCTCTATGTCAGCACGGGAAAGGAACTGTGGTTTTGGGATGCTAGTATTTCTCCAACTCTCTCAAAGCTTCCTCATTAAGCTTTAGAGCGAAGCTTGTTGCATGCTTAACTACATCAGATACTTCTGGCACACTTTTAGATTGAATAAACCGACCTGATACTGCATCGCGCCTGCGGTAGGCCGATACCTTTGGTTTCTTCTGAAGTGGTACTTTACGGTTCATGATTAGTATCCAACTCTTTTACGGATTTTATCCTCAGTCGGCGCCTGATGTCAAAAGTGTCTGGCTAAATATAATGGCCGATAGTTATGCTGCATTCTCTGAGGGCAAGAGTAATCTCTGATACAAAGGCGTGAGGGTAAGCAGCTAGGTTTGCCCGCCCGGGGATGCCGCCTCTTCCGGAGCGGCTTGCGACGGGGCGGCTTCAGGGCGCTGCCGGAGGGCAAGCTCCTGCATCAGTGAAGACGCTGCCAGCGCAATGAGTGCGGTGAGGACGCCAAACAGGAAGATGCCGCCCACCGCCATGCTGAACGCCTCGTGGACGGCCCTGACAATGCCTGGCACCATGGGTTCCAACGCAGCACGCGCCTGCTCCGGCACGTTAGTAAGGATGACGCTCTGCAGGTTTACTCCCACGCCTACGAGCCGGTCGATGGCGTTGGGGCCGAACTGGTCGAGCACTTGAGGCGGGACACTGTTGGCGGCGAGACGCGCAGGTAGCTCAGCTTGGAGCCGTGTGCCGAAGACGGTGCCGATAACGGCCAAGCCAACGGAGCCGCCGATCTGCCGGAAAAAGGTTAGGTTGCTCGTAGCAACACCCAGCCTGCTGTATGGCACCGCATTTTGCACCACGATAGTGTAGACCGACATAGTGGGGCCTATACCAATGCCCGTAATGAACATCCATACCCATAGCATTGGTAGCGGCGTGTCTACCCCAATGCGGCTCATGAGGAACATGCCTAAGGCAGCAGTAGAAACTCCTCCCAGAAGGATCGCTTTGTGATGTCCCTTGCGGGAGACTATCTGGCCTGACGCAACGGAGCTGATGAGCAACCCGATGAGGAGGGCCAGGACCTGGTAGCCCGATTCAGTGGCGCTTGCGCCGCGGACCACCTGGAACCAGCGGGGCAAGAAGATGACAGCCCCGAAGAAGGCCGAGCTGATGAAGAATACAGAGACGATGGCCGCGGAGTAGGTGCGGTTGCGCCAGAGATCCAGAGGGATGATTGGCTCCTTGGCCCGGGACTCCACGTAGAGGAACACGCTGCCTATCAGCAGTCCCAGGGCGATAAAGCCACCCACAGTGAGGTCGCTCCACGGCGCAGTCTGCTTGTTGGTCAACCCCACTAACAGGAACGCGATGGCTGCGACAAACAGCGCGACGCCCAGATAGTCCAGGTTACGGACTGAGACCTGTCGCTTGGTTGAGGGCAGGAGCCGCCAAATAATGAAAAGGCTGACCAAACCTAAGGGAAGGTTGACATAAAAGACCCAGTGCCAGCTTATGGTGTCGGTGATGAAACCGCCCAGGGCTGGGCCAATGAGGGAACTGAGGCCGAAGACTACTCCGATCATGCCCTGGTATTTGCCGCGCTCTGTCGGAGTGAAGAGGTCGCCGATGACTGCCAGAGAGATGGGAAACAGCGAGCCTGCGCCCAGTCCCTGGATGCCCCGGAACAGGATGAGCTGCCACATGCTCTGGCTGAGGCCGGAAAGGGCCGAGCCGATGAGGAACAGGGTAATGCCTGCCATCAGAATGGGCCGCCGTCCGTAGAGATCGGAGAGCTTGCCGTAAAACGGCACCGTAACCGTGCTGCAGAGCAGGTAGATGGTCACTACCCAGGTGTAGAGGGCGTTTCCTCCGAGGTCCGTGACGATGCGGGGCAGCGCGGTGCCGACGATGGTCTGGTCTAAGGCAGTAAGGAATAAGCCTAGAAGGACGGCTCCAAGAATCTGCAGCTTTGCCCTGTGGGAGAGATCGAGGAAGGGATTATCGGTTTGGGGAGGTATTGCAGCGCTGGCGCCGGAAGCGTTGTTCACAAACATATCCTGTCTGAAAATCACTCATCGGGAACAGCGCGTGAGGGCGGATCGTAACGGTGAGGATGTAGACTCTTACTATCATACCGCAAAGTGCCTTCAACGGGGCGGCGTTTCTGAAGGAAGCCACTCCTCATGTTGGCCCGGTTTCCGTTACACTGGTGGTCGTGACCGCTGAACCTCAAGCCGTAGCCGATCCCCTGGCAGTACGAGCCTCCACCGCGCAGGTGGTGGCCCAGGCGCGCCACGTCAGGATTGTGCCTGAGGCCGCGGCCGCGCTCGCGGAGCGCTGGGCAGGGGAAGGCGTACAGCCGTCGCCTTGGACCTCGCAGTACCATTTCTTCGACGGCTCGCACCGATCAGCTAACTGGCTCCTCGCGCTGGACGCAGTGAACTACTGCTTCTGGGCAGAGAACCCCTCTGAGCGCTGGGTGATGGAGTACAAGGGTCAGCGGCTCAACGGCTATTGGGCGTTGGCGGCCAGCTTAACCAGGGCAGTGGAGGAGGGTGTTAGGCTGTGGGATGCCAAAGTGCTGGCGGAGTTGAGCCAGGGCGATGTCTACCGCATCTTCCGGGGCTGCGTGCCAGGCGTGGTCATTCCCCTGATTACGGACCGCCTGACAGGGTTCCGGGAGGTCGGACAGGGCCTGCTGGACAAGTACCAGGGGCAGGCGCTCAATCTCATCGAGCATGCAAAGGGGAGCGGCGCGCTGCTGGTGGCGCTGGCGGCGCGGGACTTCCCCATGTATAACGACGCCGCGCTCTACAACGGCCAGGAGATCTATTTCTACAAGCGTGCCCAACTCTTGGTCTCCGACCTCTGGGGCGCGTTCGGCGGCGAGGGGTTGGGCGCGTTTCACGATATGGAATGCCTGACCGCCTTTGCAGACTATAAGGTGCCGCAGATCCTCCGGGAGCTTGGAGTGCTGGTCTACGATACCGAGCTGGCGGCGAAGGTGGACGCGCGGCAGCTCATCCCAGCGGGCAGCGTAGAGGAAGTGGAGATACGGGCCGCCATGGTACAGGCCGTGGAGCTGGTTCGGGATGAGCTTGCGAGGCGAGGGCGGCACATCATGACCTTTCAGGTAGACTGGCTGCTCTGGCAGCAGTCGCAATCGCTGGCGATGCCGCGCTCCTATCATCTGACCAGGACCATTAACTACTAGGCGCTGGCTGATAGGTGCGTAAGGAGACGTGATGGACTTTGTTCGGGTCTATACAGGAGAGGACGGCAACGCCCGCTTTCAGACGGTAGAGCTGGCGGAGGAAGAGCAGTGGACCAAGGGCTTCCTCAGCACCAGTTGCAACGTGCGCACCATGGGGGCGGGCGCCAATCTGGACTGGCATCCAGCCCCGGGTCGTCTCCTATTTATCCACATTTCCGGCCAGCTTGAGGTCGAGCTGAGGGATGGCAGCACGCATACCTTTGGGCCGGGCTCCTTCCGCCTGATGGAAGACGTGACCGGCACGGGTCACCTTACCCGAGTGGTGGGTTCGGAGCCGGTAGTGCACGTCGCCATTCAGCTAGGGTAGCAGTGGCGCAGACGTAGCGGAACGCTGTGGTTGCCCCAGATCGCGCCGCGTTGGGTCAGGCCCTGCGACAGTTGCAGGAGGCCTACAATAAACTGCGCCCCTCACTAAAGGATGCGGAAAAGCGGACCATTCGCTATATGCGGCTGCAAAACGGCCTGCAAGCGCTGGTCAGCGCCTATCGCCAGTACCTTCCGGTAGAGTCGGTCGAGCGGTTCTACGCCTCTCCCCTGGTCCAGATTCAGCTTACGCCTTTCAGTGAAACGGCTCCCAGCCGCGGCGCCATCGTGCGGCTGCGCGCAATGTATCGCGACCTCTACGCGGAGTTCCAGCATCTGGGCGAGCGTGAACCAAGCGAATCAGGAGCATGGAACCCAGACCCCTGATGGCCCTGGGATTTCCAAAGTGGCGCAGGACGTAGTATTCTGCGGGCAGTAAAGTTCAATGCGAGCGGCAATTAGGAGGGCGTATGCGATTACTTTTCTTCGATGATTTTAAGCTTGGCGTGCTCAACGGTGACAACGTGATGGACGTCACCAGCGTAGTGCAGGACATTCCGCACTCCGGCCCCGGCGATCTTATCTCCGGGCTCATCGCGAACTTTGATCAGTACAAGGAGCGTTTGCAGGAAGCAGCCGCCATGGGCAGCGGCGTGCCCCTAAGCAGCGTCCGTGTCCGTCCACCGCTGCCTGCCCCAAAGAACATCGCCTGCATGGCGGTGAACTACATGGAAAACGGCACGCTGCCGCAGGCGCCGCCCATCAACGCGTTTCTCAAGTCTCCCAGCACCATCATCGGTGATGGGGAGACGATGATCCTGCCCGACGTGCCCGCCACCATCTTTGAGGGGGAGGCGGAGCTGGCCGTGATTATTGGCAAGCATGCGCTCGACGTGTCCCAGGCTGAAGCCAAGGACTACATCTTTGGCTACACGAACTTCATCGATGGCTCGGCGCGCGGCCTTCTACCCGCGGGCAACACATTTTTTCAGATGAAATCGCGGCAGACCTATGCGCCCATCGGGCCTATCATCGTCACTGCAGACGAAGTACCCGACCCGCAAAATCTCCAAGTGCAGTTGTGGAACAACGGCGTGCTAATGCAGGACTACAACACCAACGATATGGCTCATAATATCCTCCGCAGCATTGAGTGGGTGAGCAGCGTACAAAGCCTGGAACCGGGGGACGTCCTGGCAATGGGCACGAACCATCGCGGCCTGAACCCCTTTATGGACGGCGACAAGATTGAAATTGAGATTGAGGGCCTGGGCCGGCTGCACTTTGGCATCCGCGACGATTTAAAACGCACCTGGGCGCGGGAAACCCGCTTGGAGCGGCGGGAGAAGGGGATGGAAGGACCAACGCCCCAGCTTACCGGCAAGTACGCGCCGGAGAAGTAAGCGATTCTGTAAGCAAGAAACTGGCCTGGGCATTGCCCAGGCCAGTTTTCATTTACTACTCAGGTGGCATCGGCCTGGTCTTCATCCCCGGCCCGCCAGTGCTCTCCCGCACGTCCTGTGCCGACTGCTGGTCTATCTCCTTGGGCCAGCGGCGCTTCATCGAGTCCATCACGTCGAACTCCAGGCGGCCAATCTTATCGATCTCGATGATGGCTTGCTCGCCGTCCTGCAGCGGGCCAATGCCCTGGTGGTTTGTGCCCAGGAAGAAGAGGTCGCCGGGCATCAGGGTCACGTTCGCGCTCATCCAGGCCAGACTCTCCTCCACGGAGTGGGCAATGTCGCTCATGGGGTAGTCGTGGCGCATCTGGCCGTCTACCCACATCCGTACCTGGAGCTGATGAGGGTCGGGGATTTCATCGGCGGTCACGATGCAGGGGCCGGTGGGCGCAAAGGTGTCGAAGGACTTTCCAAACTGCTGACGGGCCTCCGGAGGGAAGCGACCAGAAACATCGCAGCCGCACATATATCCGAAGATATTGCTTAGCGCTCCGTCGGCACTTACTTTGGAGGCTTCCTTGCCCATCACCGCCACTAGTTCAGCTTCATGGTGGAAGATGTTGGCGTCGTGCCCGGGCAGGATAACGGTGCCGCCGGGCCCAAGGACGGCGTCTGGAGACTTCATGAAGCCCCATAGGATGCCCTTGCGTCCTACAAACTCGCCAAAGTTGCCGCCCATAGCGACTATTTTGCCGGGACGCGGCACGGGGGCATGAAGCGTCACGTCGGAGAGAGGGATACCGCTGTTCTGGTCCAGCGCCTGTTGAAGCGCTGCCTTGAGGGATTCGTAGCTAGTGATGAGCCCCTCAATGGTGAGCTGCGGGGTCTCCCGCATAGGAACGATCCCGCTCACGTCCACCACTGCGGTGTCCTTGAGCAGGCCGACTTTGTTGTCGTCGTAGAGGACTATTTTCATAGGACGTTTCTCCTAGTATCACCTTACTCTAGTCCCTGCCTACCGGCAGGCATGTCTGCCTACCGGCCGGCCGGCTCTCCCATCCAGGGAGAGGGAATGTAGTAGTTAGCCCCAGGGTCCCAGGAAGGGCTCACCCTGGAAGGTGTCCGGCAGCGCGTCCAGGTGCTCCGGCCACGGGCCGTCCGCTACCGGGCGTCGCTGGCTGTCCGAGCGGGGCTTGCCGTCCCACCCAACCTGCTCCATGTAGTAGTAGAGTTGCACACAATGGCCGTCGGGGTCGAAGGCGTAGGCGGAGTAGTCGACGCCGGGGTGCAACTCCTTGGGCAGGTCGGTCTCCACGCGCACGCCGTTCTCGCGCAGGAAGTCCACTGCCTCTCGGAGCTGGCGGTAGTTTGCTAGCTGTACGCCGAAGGCCATTGATGTGGTGTGGGAGCTAAAGGCCAGGCGTTCTCGTAAGGCCATAGGGAAGAGAGAAACAGAGTGATGCTCTGTGTTGGAGCGCAGGTGCGCGGTGGGCAGGCCGTGGACAGTGGTCTCCTCCGTTAGGGTAAAGCCCATGTTCTCCTGGTAGAAGGCTTTGGACGCCTCCATATCCTCCACAAACAACCCAACCGGGCCGATGCGCACGATCTTGAAGGGCCTGGGCAGCATAATGCCATCGACATCGAAGGTGGCGGGTAGCTCCTGGATGTGTCGGAAGCCCTCGTGGAGCTCTACGCCCTTGCCTAGTGCATCTTGCACTTCCTGGAACTCGTTGATCTGAGGCAATACAGGCGCTTCTCGGAAGCCGCGCTCGTACATGGGTTTGGGCTTGCTGAATCCCTCCCAGCCCACCTGCTCAATGCCGTAGTAGAGCTCATTGGTGTGGCCGTCGGGATCAGAGACATAGCTGTGCCAGTTGGAGCCGGGCATGTCCCGTCCCGTGCGTATGAAGGGAACGCCGGTTTCCTGCAGCCACTTGGCGGCGTTGCTCACCTCTGCCAGGCTGCCCACCTGCCAGGTGATCTGATTGATAGTGACGGGGGGTCCTGCCCGTTGGGGGTTCAGCGTCTCCATTACTTTCTTATTGAAGAGGACAAAGGTATGGTGGTCCGTGTTGTGGCGCATAAAGAAGCCGCGCGTATCGCCGATGGCGGCCTGCTGCTCCTCCGAGAGCCGGGAACCCATGCCCGCGATGTCCGATACATTGAATCCTAGGAGGTCGCTGTAGAAGTGGCGGCATTCCTCAATGCGCTCCACGTTGAATCCAAAGTGCCCCAGCCGGCGTACTTTGAAGGGCCGGTCAAGGAGAATGCCCCCGACATCGAACTTAGTCTGCACGGTAGTAGCCATGTCCGACTCCTTTCTGGGAGTGCTTGCTTAATCAGTCAAAGGTTATGGATAAAGCTATACGCCGCGCTGGGCGGTGTCAAGATTGTGACGGTGGGAACAAGGGCGCTAGTGACGATGAGCTAAAGCAACAAGTAAACGTGCATGGTGAGCTTATTGAACCCATGCCTACGAAGGCGATACCGGAAGCCAGCGGGCGGTCGCCGGCTGCTTGTCACCAGAAGCTAGTGAAGCGTTGAAAACAAAAAGCCCTCTCACTGACGAGGGGGCTTTTGTAGTCGGGGTGGTAGCGCATACCGGATTCGAACCGGTGGTCTCCTCCTTGAGAGGGAGGTGTCCTGGGCCGCTAGACGAATGCGCCACAGATAAGGCTCCGTAACAAGACGGAGCCACACTATTTTAACCCATAGGACAATGCTTTGGCTATTGGATTAGCGCTTTAGATTGTGCAGAAAAATGCCCTGGTAAAGAGGCTCCGCCTCTGCGCGTGCTCTGTGACCGCACAGTCTGAGGCAGGCATGCGTTACAATATACACATGAGCACAAGTAACTGGTTGAAAGCGCTTGGGATTGGGTTGGGCGTAGCCGCGGGGGTAGGCGGCGGACTCTACCATCGTTTTGTGCGAGCGCCCTTGCCCAACCTGAACGGACGGGTAGACCTGATTGGCCTAAGCGCGCCCGCCGAGGTGCTGTGGGACAACTGGGGCGTGCCCCATGTCTATGCGCACACCACGGAGGATATGTACTTCATCCAGGGCTATCTCCACGCCCAAGACCGGCTGTGGCAGATGGACCTGAACCGGCGCATCGGCTCGGGGAGGCTCTCCGAGATCTTTGGCGAGCGGGCGCTGGAAGCCGACCGCTTTCTGCGGCGCGTTGGGCTGCGACGCGTTGCGCAGGAGGAAACCAAGCTGCTGGAGGGCGAGGTTGCGCAGATCCAGGCAGCGTACTGCAACGGCGTCAACACCTTCATCCGCAACAACAGGGAGCGGCTGCCCGTAGAGTTCACGCTACTGCGTTACCAGCCGTCGCCGTGGACGCCGGTGGACTCGTTGCAATGGGCTAAGCTCTTGGGCTGGAGCCTTTCGGTGAACTGGGACATGGAGCTCTTCCGTGCTCAAGCCATCGCTAGCTTTGGTCAGGAGAAGGTGGAGGCGCTGGAGCATCCCTACCCTGCAGGCCATCCGCTGACCGTGCCGCCCGGCGCTACAGATCCCCTCTCCGGCGAGGCAGCAGCAAGTCTGTGGAAGGAGGTAGGCAGCATCCTGGGCGGCGGCATGAGCAACGCCTGGGTAGTAGCGGGCAACCGTACAGAGAGCGGCAAGCCTCTGCTGGTCAACGATCCCCATCTACATCCTCAGCTCCCTTCAGTCTGGTATGAGATGCACTTGGAGTCACCGGAGGTACGGGTAGCCGGCGCATCCGTTCCCGGCGCGTCAGGTATCATCATCGGCCACAACCAGCACATTGCTTGGGGCGTTACCGCCAGCCTTGTGGATACTCAGGACCTATATCTTGAGCGTTTCTCCGATACGGAGCGCAAGCAGTATCAGTCGGAGAAGGGGTGGCAGGACACGCAAACCGTCCAAGAGCCGATCAGCGTGAAGGGCCGCTACGAGCCGGTGCTGGAAGAGGTGGCGATAACCCGGCACGGGCCGGTCGTCTCCTGGAGCGCCAACGATCCGCTACAGGGATACGCGCTCCGAAGCACGCTGTTGGAGCCGAGCAGCATTGCTAAAGCTGGCGAGGCTTTGCCTAAGGCTAAAGACTGGGGGGAGTTCCGTGCCGCGGTTGCGGACTGGTCTGCCCCTGTGCTGAATATGATCTACGCGGACGCCGGTGGGAGTATCGGCTGTCAGTTGGCGGGACGCATCCCACGCCGAAAGGCCGGTGAGGGCGCGGTGCCCCAGCCCGGCTGGACCGGCGACCATGAGTGGCAGGGGTATCTTACACAGGACGAAGCGCCTCATGCGCTCAACCCGGATGGGGGGTATGTGGTTACCGCGAACAATAAGCCGGCCCAAGATTCCCAGGAATCACCCCTGGGCGGCGAATGGATCGACGGCTACCGCGCGCAGCGGATCCAGGATATTCTCCAGGGCAAGGAGCGTCTCAGCGCCGATGATATGCAGGCGTTGCAGATGGACAACGAGTCTTTGCCGGCAAGGGAGGTGGCCCGTATCTTGCGGGACGCTGACCTCCATTCGCCCTACGCCTGCTGGGCGCGTGACCAGATTACCCAGTGGGACGGGAGCATGGATGTGGAGAGCCGGCCCGCCGCGCTCTATCAGGTCTTCCGCCAGCTGCTTCTCCAGCGTGTCCTGAGCAGCCATCTGGGGCCAGGCGCAGAGCGCTATCTGAGCGCTACTGTGCATCCGCTGGCCTCCACGGCATCACAAACTTTCCGGGGCACGGCGCTCTTCCTGACGTTATTGGAAGAGGTGGCAAGCGGCAAGCGTGTGCTCACTCCAGGCGAAACACCCACGCAGCTATTGGAGAGCGTGCTGGATGAGGCGGTGAAGGACTTGGGTGTTCGGTTGGGACCTAAAGCTGCAGCATGGAGCTGGGGCCGGCTGCACAAAGTGTCTTTCAAGCATGTGCTGGGCAGAGGGCCCATCCTGAGCAGGCTCTTCAACCGCGGCGGGATGCCGCTACGAGGGGATGGCGATACGGTGCATCAGGCGGCGTTCTCACTGAAAGACCCCTATGACGCTACTCGCTGGACACCCTCTTACCGGCTGATAGCCGATACATCGGATTGGGACAAGTGCCGCTCGGTGCACGCGCCCGGGCAGTCTGGCCAGCTTGGCAGCAGCCACTACAGCGACTTGATGGCTCTATGGCACCGCGGTGAGTACCACCCTATGCCCTTCAGCCGCCCGGCGGTGGAGCAGGTTGCTGCGTCTCGCCAGATGTTTACGCCGCCCGCCTGGGCAACGAACGCAGGTTGATGAACCGTCGCTGGGACACGGATACCCGCGGGCAAGGCGTGGGCTCAGCAGCGGACTACGTTGCTGAGCTGCAGCGGCTTGCTGCAGAGATGGCTGGTTCCCACTGGATTGCTGAGGAGCCGGAGCATCACCTGCTGCCGCACCTGCAAGAGGCCATTGGCAAATTAGGCGGAAGGCTGGAGCTGCAATCAGTGCACACCGAACCGGACGGTCGCTATGTGCTGAGTATCGCCTGGCGCGGAGAGCATCCCAGCTTCCTTGCGCTGCGAGAGGCGGCCTACGGGCTGGTTGCAAGCATCGCAGAGTCGTCCACCTACGTCCGCGAGCGCGACGGCGCTGAGTTCGAGATCGCGTCGGGGACTCTTGAGGGCGAGCGCGGCTGGCGCGGCCACGGCCACGTTGTCACGCTGCGTTTCCTGCTGCCGGACGCCTAACGCTACTTATTCCTCTGCGCCCACGTGGCTGCCCACGCGCCGGGTTGCCGGACGGGGCTGTCGCTTTACTGCCGCCGCCGTTTTTGCATCGTCTGCCTGGCGCAGCGTGCTGGATGGGCATCCTTCTTGCAGCGGGCATTCGGGACAGGCAGGCCGCTGAGCGTGGCAGATTTTGCGTCCATGCTCAATCAAGTAGACGTGGAAAAGATACGAGCCCTCTTCCCCAACCATCGCCTCAAGGATATCGTGCGCCTGGTCTGCGGTGGTCTTGGGGCCAATGAGTCCTAACCGCTTGGCCACGCGGTGCACGTGGGTATCTACGGGGATACAAGGGAAGCCCAGGGCAAAGAGGAGCACGCAGCGGGCGGTCTTGGGGCCCACGCCGTGGAGGCTGGTCAGCCACTCCAGGGCTTCTTGCTGGGGCAGGTCTTTCAGAAAGGCGAGGTCATACGCGCCGCGGCGGGCGTAGACTTCCTCCAGGATGGCTCTGATGCGCGGCCCCTTCTGCCGCGCCAGGCCGCCAGACAGAATAGAGCGCACTAGCTCCTCCATCTCCGCGCCGGCAATGGCCTCCCAGCTCTCAAAACGACTCCACATCGCCTTGAAGCTGCGCTCCGCGTTGAGGTCGGAGGTGTGCTGCGAGAGCACAGTCTGGATCAGCTCCGCTAGGGGTTCATTGCGGGCGTACCAGGGACGGGGCCCGTAGTACGCGCCAAGGAGTTGGATGAGTTCAGAAGGGGTGTACAACGTTCTGCTGCCTTGCGGTGTTTACGTACATAGTGTGTTATATGCGAGCTACTGGTTATTGCCAAAATGCTATGCTATGATTGCGACACATAGAAAATACTTCTAGATAAGTATAGGACTTTTCTATACATTAGACACAAACTTACTGACAATATTTGTAGCGAGCTAGCCGACTCAGTCTACTGGCTGTGCACCGATTTGCCAACGAGGTTTAGGCGCGCAGTAGAGGATTAGCAGTCCCACCCGAGAAGAGGAGGAGCACTTTGGTAGGCACCGCACGAAGAACCCGACGACAACGGGACCCGCTGGAGAAGTACCCGAGTTCGGAGCTACTCCAATACCATCATCAGATGCTCCTCATTCGCCGCTTTGAGGAGAAGGTCAATGAGATGTACACCAAGGCCAAGATAGGCGGCTACTGCCATCTGAACATTGGTGAAGAGGCCTGCATAGTTGGCTCCCTTGCTTCTATCACGGAACGAGACTATATCCTGACCAGCTACCGCGAGCACGGCCATGCTCTGGTGCGCGGGATGGACCCCAAGCGGGTCATGGCGGAGCTCTTTGGCAAGGAGACCGGCGTGGCTCACGGCCGCGGCGGCTCCATGCACATGGTGGACACTAGCCGCCGCTTCCTTGGCGGCTGGGGCATCGTCGGTGGGCACCTGGCCATCGCGACGGGTGCGGGTCTAGCGATAAAGTATCGCGGCACCGATGAGGTATCGGTTACGTTCCTGGGTGAGGGCGCAGGGAACATTGGCGGGTTCCACGAGTCATTGAACGGAGCGGCCGTCTGGAAGCTGCCGGTGCTCTTTATAGTCGTCAACAACGGTTACGAGATGGGGACCGCTGTGGACAAGACCTCGGCAGAGCCGGAGCAATACAAGAGAGCCGCGGCATACCGCATGCCCTCTGAGCGTGTAGACGGTATGGACGTCCTCGCAGTGAAGGAGGCGGTGGGACGCTGGATAGAGCACGTCCGCAAGGAGCAGTCGCCTGCGTTGATAGAGCTCGTTTCCTATCGCTTCAAGGGCCATTCAGTTATCGATCCTGCCCGGTACCGCCCGGAGGAGGAAGTAAAGAGTTGGACCCTCCGAGACCCTCTGCTCGCCTTCCAGCAGCAGCTGCTTGATGCCAATATCCTTACTGAGGCTCTGGTGGAGGCAGCGGAGAAGGAAGTAGAAGAGGTAGTGGAAGAGGCGGTAGTGTTTGCGGACGAAAGTCCCTTCCCTCCTATCTCCGGTCTCTTTGACTACGTCTACGATGAGGGAGGGGCTTCCTAAATGGCTGTCCTGACGATGCGTGAAGCGCTGAACCAAGCCCTCCGGGAGGAGATGCTTCAGAACGACGAGGTCTTTGTCATGGGAGAAGACATCGCCATATTCGAGGGGTCGTACAAAGTAACAGCCGGCCTGCTTAACGAGTTTGGAGAGAAGCGGGTCATCGATACCCCTATCGCCGAGGAGCTAATTGTTGGCTCTGGCATTGGCGCTGCCATGCTGGGCCTGCGCCCTGTACTTGAAATAATGACCATCAACTTCATCCTGGTGGCCATGGACGCCGTGGTGAACCACGCAGCCAAGATCCGCTACATGTTCGGTGGTGAGGTTGGCGTGCCTCTCACTATCCGTACGCCCGGCGGCGGCGGGCAGCAGCTCACGGCGCAGCACTCCCAGAGCTTGGAGGTCTACTTTGCCCATGTGCCGGGCATGAAGGTAGTGGCTCCCTCCACGCCTAAGGATGCCAAGGGGATGCTGAAAGCGGCCATCAGGGACAACGACCCGGTCATGTTTATCGAAAACATCTCCCTGTACAACGTCAGGGGTGAAGTGCCCGACGAAGAGTATGTGCTGCCCCTGAACAAGGCGGAGGTCAAGCGAGAGGGGCGAGACGTGACCCTTATTGGTCACTCTAAGGGTACGGTGCTGGCTATGGAGGCCGCGGCCAAGCTATCCGAGGAGCACAACATTGAGGCTGAGGTCTTGGACCTGCGGTCCCTCCGGCCCTTGGATAGAGATGCTATTGTTAATTCTGTAATGAAGACGAACCGGGTGGTGCTCATTGAAGAAGGCTGGTCCACCTACGGCATCACTGCCGAAGTGTCCGCCACCATCATGGAGCGTGCCTTCGACTATCTGGACGCTCCGGTCATGCGCATAGGCGGCAAAGAAGTGCCCATGCCTTACTCCAAGCCCTTGGAGAACGCCGTCATCCCCACCACGGGGGCCGTGGTGAGCACCGTGCTGGAGCTCCTGGGGGCCTAACCTGATAATTACTGACAAGAGGTAGCAGCGATGGCAAACGAAATCACTATGCCCCGTCTCAGCGACACCATGACTGAAGGGACCGTCTCTAAGTGGCGGAAACAGATTGGGGAGAAGGTGGAGAAGGGCGACATCCTGGTCGATATCGAGACGGATAAGGCCACTATGGAGCTCGAAGCGTTCCAGGCGGGCGTCCTGGGACGAATTGTTGTTAACGAAGGGGCAACCGTTCCAATAGGCGAACTCATCGCGCTGCTGGTTGCTCCGGGGGAAGAATTGCCGGCAGACACCGGCGCTGCTGCTCCTGCAGCTGCAGTTGCCCCGGCGGCTCAGCCTGCACCGGAAGCGGCTCCCGCTCCCGCGCTGGCTCCCACTCCCATGACCGCTGTAGAGGCATCGCCTGAACCTATGCCACCTGCCCCCGACTCTGCCACTGGCGCCCGGCTGCGGGTGTCGCCCCTGGCGCGTCGTTTGGCGGAAGAACGCGGTATTGACCTGCGGCAGGTGGCCGGCACAGGGCCGCTCGGCCGTATCGTGCGGGCGGATATCGAATCGTTCCAGCCTGGATCCGGCGCGGCGGCCTCGCAGGCAAGCATGCCCGTCGCCTTCCCCGGGCTCAGCGAGGAGGTGGAGTACGTTCAGCTCACCTCCATGCAGCAGACCATTGTGCGGCGGATGATGGACAGTAAGCTCAACGCGCCGCACTTCTATGTCACCAGTGAAATCGATATGACGGAGGCGGTTGCATTCAGGCGCTCCATCAATGAGGCGCAGCCGGAAGGCCAGGGCGTCAGCTTCAACGACCTGGTCATCAAGGCCGCTGCTCTGGCGATACGCTCCTATCCAGCCGTGAACTCCAGCTATATTGACGGCCAGTTTGTACGCTACAAGGCCATCAACGTAGGCATAGCCGTAGCCATCCCAGATGGCTTGGTGGTGCCGGTGCTCCGCCACGCAGACATGAAGGGCTTGTCCCAGATTGCCGCAGAGGCGAAGGACCTCATTGACCGAGCCCGGACCCGCAAGCTCTCCCTGCAAGAGATGGAGGGGAGCACCTTCTCTATCACAAACCTCGGCATGTACGATGTCGACAACTTCTCAGGCATCATCAACTCCCCCAACGCCGGTATTCTGGCTATCGGCGCCATCGTCAAGAAGCCGGTGGTGAAGAACGACCAGATTGTGGTGGCGGACAGGATGCGGGTGACCATCTCCTGCGACCACCGTGTACTTTACGGCGCGGATGCCGCACTCTACCTCCGCGAGGTAAAGCGAGTGCTGGAGCACCCGGCATTGCTAGCTCTGTAGCGAACGGTAACCGGCGTTTCATGCCGGACGCAGGCGTAGCATAGAAAGGGGAACGCAATGGCAGTGGAGTATCCTGTAAGGCTAGTGATCCCGCAGAAGGAAGAGCCTGACAGCTGGAAAGTGCTATTCCAATGGTGGCTTTTTGTTATTCCCCATTGGATTTTTCTGGCCTTTCTAGGCGTAGGCGTATTAGTAGCGTGGGCCATCTCTTTCTTTTCCATCCTATTCACCGGCGAATACCCCCGGGTATTGTTCAACTATATCGTGGGCGTGCAGCGCTGGGGCATTCGTGTGAGCTGCTACATGGCGATGCTGCGCGATGAGTATCCGCCATTCAGCTTCAACGACGACTATCCAGTCACTTTTGAGGTGGCGTACCCGGAGCGGCTTTCCAGGAGGTTAGTGCTGGTGAAATGGATCCTTGTGATCCCACACCTGCTCATAGTCGATGTCCTGGGCAACTTCATCTTTCTGCTTTCTGCCTTTGATGGCGTATACATCCTGCTCAATAAACGCTCCTACACGCCCTTTGTGGAGCTTAGGCGCGGCGCATTGTACTGGACGGTAAGGGTATGGGGCTACATATCCTTGTATACGGATACGTACCCTCCCTTCAGCTTTGACGAAACGGCGCCACTGGATCAGGCCCAGACTACCACCTAAGGATTAACGATCACGGCAGGCACACTGCCGATACCAACTGAGGAAGGATTACCCATGGCAGACCCCGTTTATGACGTAGCAATTCTCGGCGGCGGGACCGGCGGCTATGTGGCCGCCATCCGCGGCGCGCAGCTTGGCCTCAATGTCGCGCTCATTGAGAGCGACAAGGTGGGCGGCACCTGCCTCCATCGCGGCTGCATCCCCACCAAGGCGCTCCTTGAAAGCGCAGAGGTACTGGAGACGGCGCGGCAGAGCGAGAAATTCGGCGTCAAGACGGGCCGCCCCAGCTTTGACTACGCCGCCATCCAGACCCGGAAGCAGGGCATAGTCGACCAGCTCCACAAGGGCATCGAAGGGTTGCTACGTTCCAACAAGGTGACGTACATACCCGGCAAGGGCCGGCTCCTCAGTGCAAACAAACTACAGGTCTCTGACGCTGCGGGGGCGGTATCAGAGGTCAACGCAAAGAACGTAGTGCTGGCTACCGGCTCTGCGCCTCGCTCGTTGCCGGGGCTGACCATTGATGGCGAGCGCGTTATCACCAGCGACCACGTTCTCGAGCTTACGTCGCCGCCCGCGTCCCTCATCGTGGTGGGCGCCGGTGCGGTCGGTGTCGAGTTTGCCTCGCTCTTCCAAGACCTCGGTAGCAAAGTGACACTGGTTGAGGCAGCGCCTAGCCTGGTGCCGCTGGAGGACAAGGACGTAGGCATTGAACTGGAGAAGCAGTTCACAGCGCGCGGCATCGAGATCTACAAGGGCGCAATGCTCCAGCCAGACACCCTAAAGAGCACTGCGAAAGAGCTGAGCGTGCAGATTGAGGTGAAGGGCGAGCGCAAGACTATCACCGGCGAGAAGCTGCTGCTGGCCGTGGGCCGCGGCGGTATTGTTGACGACCTGGGCCTGGACAAGCTGAAGGTGCAAGTAGAGCGAGGCTACGTGCAGGTGGATGACCACTATCGCACGGCAGAGGACGGCGTCTACGCCATTGGCGACGTTATTGGCGGGCTGCTGCTGGCCCACGTAGCCGCCGCAGAAGGCGAGATTGCGATAGAGAGCATAGCCGGGCAGACGGTGCATCCGCTG
This sequence comes from Dehalococcoidia bacterium, assembly GCA_965220215.1. Lineage (GTDB taxonomy): Bacteria > Chloroflexota > Dehalococcoidia > SHYD01 > SHYD01 > CBDDEI01. Next base: position 580,927 of record OZ244809.1, on the reverse strand, counting down.
GACAACAACCGGATGCCGCGCTGCACCTACTGCCGGCCGCAGATTGCCAGTCTGGGCATGTCCGAGGACCAGGCCAAGGAGATGGGTTACAAAGTGAAGACGGGGCGTTTCCCCTTTCAGGCCAACGGCCGCGCGCTGATCTTCGGCGAGCCGGGCGGCTTCTGCAAAGTAGTGTCTGATGAGGCCACTGGCGAGTTCCTGGGTATGCATATCATTGGCCACAACGCCACAGAGCTAATTGCGGAGGCGGCGCTGGCGCGCTACCTAGAGTCCACCAACCTGGAGATTGGCCTGAGCGTTCACGCTCACCCAACCCTTTCCGAAGTGGTGGGTGAAGCCGCGCTGGACGCCAGCCGTCGAGCTATCCACTTCTACCGTAGGTAACTGATGCCCCGACCCCTTCCCTGGGCGCTGCTTGGGCTGGACGAGGTGGAGTACCTCGAGGCCTGGGATATACAGCGCCGCCTGGTAGCTGCCCGACAGAGCGGCGCTTTGCCCGATACGCTGCTGCTGCTGCGGCATCCCCACACGTACACCATGGGCCGGCGCGCGAGCAACGACCACGTGCTGCTGGATGAGGCCGCCCTGGCGCAGCGAGGCATTGCGCTGCACTGGGTTGACCGCGGCGGTGACGTGACCTACCACGGGCCAGGGCAGATCGTAGGCTATCCGATTCTGGACATCCGCCAACGGGGTCTGGACGTGCACCAGTACTTGCGAGCGCTTGAGGAAGTCCTTATCCGTACGCTGGCCTCTTATGGCGTTGTTGCAGCACGTGACCCCGATTACACCGGCGTGTGGGTGAAGGAGCGAAAGATCGCCGCTATTGGCATAAAGATCAGCCGCAGTGTTAGCTCCCACGGCTTTGCCCTAAATGTGAATACAGACCTCTCCTATTATCAGGACATCGTTCCGTGCGGCATCACGGACCGTCAGATGACGTCACTGGAGCAGCAGCTAGGCGCATCCCAGGACGTTGGGACGGTACAGGCGGCGGTAACCCATGCTTTTTCAGAAGTGTTTGGACAGGAGTATCACTCCATCACGCTTCCGGAGTCGCTGGCGGACCCCGTAGCTACGTAGGACCGTTTCAGTGGCCTTCCTCTGGCGGCGCGCGCCTGAATCCGCTAAGCATTCAGCGTGCTTGACACCCATTGCCTGCCATGCCACGATGAAGAGCACGGCAGGCATGCAATAGCCTTGCACCGGGGTGTAGCGCAGTCGGTTAGCGCGCTTGGTTTGGGACCAAGAGGTCGGCGGTTCGAGTCCGCCCACCCCGACCATTTAAGCACCCCTTAGCCACAACACACTATGGCTGCTCACGACGATAAAGTACTGAAGCTGCTCGCCCAGGTGCAGGAGGGGGGACTCACCCCCGCTCAAGCGCTGGAGTCGCTGCGCTATCTACCTTATGAAGACTTAGACTTTGCCCGCATCGATCACCACCGAGGGTTCCGTCAAGGGTTGCCGGAGGTGGTGTACGGCCAGGGCAAGACCATCCCACAAGTGGTAGCTATTGTGGAGCGGCTGCTTGAGCACGCCGACCGCGTCCTGGTTACCCGTGTTGAGCGGGACTGCTACGACGCTGTAGTGGCTGTTGCGCCTGATGCCGCGTATAGCGAGGTGGCTAAAGCCATCACTGTGGAACGCGGCGATCGAGTGGCGCCGAAAGCCGGCATCTTGCTGGTCACCGGCGGCACCGCCGATATGCCTGTAGCCGAGGAAGTGGCGGTCACCGCCCGCCTCATGGGTCACGGCGTGGACCGTATCCACGACGTCGGCATTGCGGGGCTGCATCGGGTACTGGACGTGATGCCCCAACTGCGCCAAGCTAACGTCATTGTTGCCATAGCAGGCATGGAGGGCGCGCTGCCTAGTGTCATCGGCGGGCTGGTGGAGACCCCTATTATCGCAGTGCCTACCAGCGTGGGTTATGGGGCCAGCTTCCAGGGCATTGCGCCGCTGCTCACTATGCTCAACAGTTGTGCGCCGGGTGTCGCGGTGGTTAACATCGATAATGGGTTTGGCGCGGGCTACCTTGCCGCCCAGATTAACGACCTAGCAGGACGTGAAGCCAACCATGACCGCTAAAGAGACGCAGCTCAGGCAAATCCTCCAGGAGATGGACTCCGTAGTGGTGGCCTACTCCGGTGGCGTGGATAGCACCTACCTAGCCGCGGTGGCTCACGAGGTGCTGGGTGAGCGGCATCTAGCAGTGACTGCAGTTTCGCCCAGCTTACCCCAAGCTGAGCGAGAGGAAGCCGCGGAGCTGGCGCGTACGGCAGGCTTCAGGCATCGCTTCATCGACACCTTTGAGCTGGAGAACCCGGAGTATCTGGCGAACAACACCAACCGCTGCTATTTCTGCAAAGACGAAGTCTACGAGCGCATCGTTAAGGTCGCGGCGGAAGCGGGCTTTCAGCACGTGGCCGATGGCTTTAACCACGACGATCTGCAGGACTTCCGCCCCGGCCATAAGGCCGGCGAGAAGCACGGCGTCCGCAGCCCGCTTTTTGAAGCAGGCCTAACCAAGGACGAGATCCGGGAGCTTTCCCATGCGCGCGGGCTTCCTACCTGGGACAAACCGCCCATGGCTTGCCTGTCCTCTCGCTTCCCTTATGGCATGCCCATCGAGTTGGAGGGGTTGGCAAAGATAGATAAAGCAGAGTCCTTCCTCCACGCGCTTGGATTCCGCCAGGTGCGAGTGCGGCATCACGGTAACATTGCACGGCTGGAGCTTGAGCCGGAGCAGTTGCAGCGGCTCATGGAGCCTGAGCTACGCGCCGCGGTGGTAGCCAAGCTGCGGGAGCTAGGCTACCTCTATGTCACGCTAGACCTGGCAGGTTACCGCTCCGGCAGCATGAATGAAGCCGTACCCTACGTGACTCCTCAAGGGCCTAGCCCTGGCGCATAGGTGAAGACCGCATATTTTGATTGTTTTGCCGGGGCCAGCGGCGACATGATCTTGGGCGCCCTGGTGAGCAGCGGCGCATCACTGGTAGAGCTTGAACACCAGCTACAAGCGCTTCCCGTTAGCGGGTACAGCCTTGCTGCCGGCGAAGAGCGCCGCGGCCCCATCTCCGGCACCCGCGTTCACGTGAGCCTTGACGACACTGCACAGCCGCGGCGTTCGCTTGCCGATATCTCCTCGCTCCTAGCTGCGTCTGCGCTGCCACCCGGCGTTGTTGCCCGCGCTAGGGAGGTCTTCACCCGCCTGGCGACTGCCGAAGCCAAAGTACACGGTATGCCGCTAGAGGAGGTGCACTTTCACGAGGTGGGTGCGGTGGACGCGATTGTGGACGTTGTAGGCGGATTGCTGGCGCTGGACTTGCTCGGAGTGGAGCAGGTGTACTGCTCGGCATTCCCCGTCGCGCCTGGTACTGTCCAGACCAGTCATGGGATGCTGCCATTGCCTGCTCCCGCAACCCTGGAGTTGATTGCGGCGACGGAAGCGCCCGTACGGGATGTCTCTGCGGTCGCGCAGGACCTGGGGGAGCTGGTGACGCCTACTGCGGCCGCGATCCTTACGACCGTAGCCACCTTTAGCCAGCCGCCGATGACGCTGCAACGGATCGGGTACGGCGTAGGCGCTCGCAGCCATCCCGCGCTGCCTAATGTGCTCCGCGTGTGGCTTGGTGAGACTGCTGCTGATGTTGCAACAGAAACACTGCCGGCGGGCCAGGTGCAAGTCCTGGAGACCAATATAGATGACATGAACCCGGAGCTCTATGGCTACGTGGCCGAGCAGCTCTTCGCCGCCGGCGCGCTGGACGTGTGGTACACGCCGGTGCAAATGAAGAAGGGCCGGCCGGGGACGCAGATTAGTGTGCTCTCTCGGCTGGATAAGGCCGCTGACTTGGCTGCGTTGCTCTTGCGGGAAACTTCAACGCTGGGTGTGCGAACAACGGTGATGGCCCGTTGGGAAGCAGAGCGCAGCGTGGTGCAGTTTGTGTCCACGTTGGGGCCTGCGGCGGTGAAGGTGAAGCGTTGGCAGGGGGAATTGGTGCAGGTGGCGCCGGAGTACGAGTCGTGCAGGGCGCTGGCGCTGCAATCGGGGTTGCCGCTGGCGGAGGTGTATCGCCGCCTTGAGGCAGAGGGACGGGCCTTCGTGCTCGCGCAACAAGCGTGATGCGCCGGGTGCTCGTCCGATTGGCACTCATCTCAAGGCTGGCCGGCAAAAAAGCCGAGACCCAGGCCACAGTCCTAGGCTCCAAGGAGATTCAGGACTACTCCTGAACACCATGCGTATCTGCATGGTGGCCTCCTCCTACCCCCGCTATCCCGGCGACTTTGCCGGTTCCTTTGTGCAAGCCCTTGCCCGTGCGCTGGTAGCCCGCGGGCATGACGTAGGCGTCATCGCTCCTGCCGATCCTTCCGCTGTAGCCGCATCGGAGGACGCCATTTCCGTCCGCCGCTTCTCTTACAGTCCCTTCCAGTCTGTGCAACCCATGGGCTACGGCAAGGCGCTGGAGGGCGATCAGCGGCTTCGCTGGTCTGCTTATGCCTGCGCCGCGCCCTACCTGCTCTCGGGGCTTGTTGCCACGCGGCGAGCGATTGCCCGCTGGCGGAGCCAGCTAGTACACGCGCACTGGGTGCTGCCCAACGGCCCCTTGGCCGCCGCGGCCGCGCATAGTGCGGGTGTCCCGATGGTGACAACCCTGCACGGCTCCGACCTCTATCTGGCGCTGCGAAACGCGCCGCTGCGCTGGCTGGCCGCGAGATCACTGCGCGCATCCCGGTTGGTGACTTCGTGCAGTCCGGATTTGCTGCAAGGAGCGCGTGTGCTAGGCGCAGGGGAAAGCAAACTCTCGCTCATCCCGTGGGGAGGCGATACCACACGCTTTGCCGCGGGCAACGGCCAAGCCTGGCGTGATCGCTGGGGCATTCACCCCGCGCGGCTGGTGGTGCTGGCGGTGGGCCGGATGGTGGAGAAGAAGGGGTTCGCTCATCTGCTGCGCGCCTTTCAGCAGATGCTAGCGAGCTGCGAAGTAGAACCCCAGACGACTCCGCTGCTGGTGTTAGCGGGCGAAGGCGCGCAGCGTGCAGATCTCGTGGCGATGCAAGTGGCTCTTGGCCTGGACGAGAACGTGCAGTTCTGCGGCCAGGTAAGCGCTGACGAACTGCCGGACGTGATGGCCGCGGCGGACGTCGTCGTAGTTCCATCCGTGGTGGATGGCAGCGGGAACCAGGATGGTTTACCAACGGTCGCCCTGGAGGCTATGGCAGCGGGAAAGCCGGTAGTAGCCAGCGCGCTGGGCGGGCTGCCGCTGGTGGTGCAGGATGGCTGCACCGGACTGCTGGTCCCGCCAGGCGATGAGCCGGCTCTAGCCGAGGCGATTCTTACGCTGGTGCGAGCGCCCGCGACGGCTCAGCGCATGGGCGAAGCCGCACACGAGCGAGTAGAGCGAGACCTAAGCTGGGACGCAGTGGCGCAGCAGTACGAAACCGTGTACGAACGGGCGCTGGCAAGGTAACTCATGCGTATCCTCATCTGGGGCGGTGACTCCTGGGCTAACCAGGGCGACGCTGCCATTCTAGCGGGGACACTAGCGTCCCTGCGCGCCGCGTTGCCGGACGCAGCGGTCACGGTGGCTTCCGATACGCCGGATACCACGGTGCAGCAGCACGTGGCCGCAGTGCGTCGGGGGAGCGTGCGGTTTCTGGCAACACTCTGGCGCGCGGACGTCGTACTGTGGGGCGGCGGTCAGTTGCTCCAAAACGAGTCCAGCAAAGTCTTTCTTCTAGTGCAATGGCTCTTTCTTTGCCTGGCGTTGCTGTTGCGAAAGCCAGTGGTCTGCTACGCCCAGGGTGTGGGCGGCATTAACGGCGGCATCTCCAGATGGGTAACCAGGTTCTTGCTCGCGCGGCTGACACTGGTCAGCGTACGGGATCATTTTTCCGCACAACGATTGGTTGAGCTGGGGCTGCCCGCGGCCGCAGTCCGTGTGACCGCCGACCCTTCATTCAGCCTCACTGCATCGTCTAAGGAGGACGTTGCGGCGCTGCGAAAGCGGTTGGGCCTCACCGGACGGTTCCTCGTTGTCGCCGTACGGCGTTGGGGACACTATCACGGCGGCTGGCTTCCCCTCCGGTTGAGCCGGCGTCCGCAGGCAGCGCAGGACTCCTGGTTCCACAGCTTTTGTGACTCGGTAGCCGCTGCAGCCGATCACCTCGTGAGCGCTCAAGGCGTGCAGGTACTCTTACTTCCCATGTGCCCCGGCGGCGATCAGCAGGACGAGCTAGTAGCGTGCCAGGTGCGGGACTGTATGCAGCACCATCAGCAAACGACGGTGCTGGAAGAGTGGCTGCCCTCCGCATTGCTCAAAGGGCTGCTTGGCGAGGCAGAGCTCGTGGTGGCTATGCGCACCCACGCCGGGATGCTCGCTGCCGCAACAGGTACGCCCGTCGTCAGTCTGAGCTACCAGGGCAAGGGCGAAGCCTTGATGCAGGAGCTCGGGTTGGGGGAATACGCGCTGCCAGTGGAGCAGGTGACTAAGGCAGAACTTATAGGTCTTCTTGAACGGGCGTGGCAGAACCGGGATGCAGTTCGAGCGCAGCTTGGGCGAGCCATTCCCGGATTAGTCGCCCGGTCAGCAGAGAGCGCACACTGGCTCGCGGCGCGGTGGTCTCGGCAGAGGCGCGAGGTCCGCTTGGGCGGCGCCTACCGGGCGTTGCTGCTGTCTGCATTGGATCTGCACCCGGCCGGGCCGCGCGTGCTGGATGTTGGTGCAGCCGATGGCCGGCTGCTTGAGCAATTGGGCGCAGTGCAGGGAGTGGGGCTGGATGTGCATCCGGAGACTGCTGATGCGCGGGCGGTCGCGTTCGTGCGAGGCGACGGCACGGCAGCGCCCTTTGCAGACGGCGCATTCGACACGGTCATCGCGTTCGATGTGCTGGAGCACGTTGAAGATGATAGGGGGCTGGCCCATGAGTTGCTGCGACTGGTGCGGCCCGGCGGCTCGCTCTGGGTGAGCGTACCCAGCCGGCAGACAGCCATTTTCCCGCCGTGGCTCACGCCCTGGGCACACCGCGAGTGGGGGCATCTGCGCCCCGGTTACACACAACAAGAGCTAGGACGGCTCTTCCAAGGCCGGGGAGAACACTCTCTAGAGACCTGGAATGAGCCTGCCTACCGGGGGAGCTATCTGATCCTGAAGGCGCTTAGTCTAGCGTGGCCGGTAGCGGCCCTTGCGCTGCTGCGGGCAGTGGCTAGGCTGGATGGTCGCCTTCGTCAGGGTGAGGCTGGACACTACTTTCTCGTCATACGCGTGCCGGTGGCGGCCAACGCGGCGCGGGCTGAGAGTGCCCCTGAGATCAGCCTGTCACGCTAAATGCTGATAGACTGATGCGCCGCTATTAGTTGGCGGGCCGGCACGTAGCAACTACACTACAGTTCATTGAGCGTACCAGTAACGAGGAGCGCCGATGCCTGAACTACCGGACCTAGAGGCCATTCAAGAGTTCCTGCTGCAAGAGCTGGTGGGCGCCACCATCAGTGATGTTGAGGTAGTTCAAGCTATCCCTATACGGATGCCCTCGTCCCCGGAATTTGCTCAGGTCCTCACCGGCAACACGCTGCAGAGCGTGAGGCGTCGCGGCAAATTTTTGCTGCTGGACTACTCCAGCGGGCATACCCTCGCCATCAATGCCATGCTTACAGGTCGTCTCCAGTATTGCCCGCCCAAAGAGCGCCGGCGTGCCAAGACGTGCTTCATTCTTAGCTTGGAGAACGGGCAGCAACTCCGCTACTTTGACGATAAGCTCATGGGCAAGGTCTATCTCGTGCCGGAAGGGCGAGTTGAACAGATTCCACGTTGGGAGGAGATGGGCCCGGAAGCGCTTTCGGCTGAAGTGACGCTGGACGTGTTCAAGCAGCGCCTGCGCCGTCATCCAGGCCAGGTGAAGAATATCCTGGTGAACGACACGTTTCTGGCAGGCATCGGCAATGCATACGCGGACGAGATTCTATTTGCTGCGGGCATCTATCCCTATCGCAAGCGCACCAGCCTGAGCGTCGAAGAAGTGGACGCGCTGTATCAGGCGATGCACCGGGTGCTGAATGAGGCCAAGGAGATTGTGGCCGCTCGCATGGGTGACGACATCCACCTGAAGATTCGAGATTTCCTACAAGTCCACGGGAAGGGCGGTGAACCCTGTCCTCTTTGCGGCAACACTATCGCAAAGATTACCGCCAACCAGCGTTTGACCAACTACTGCCGGCGCTGTCAGACCTAGGGGGTTAATGAATCGCTGTCAACGATAAAGATTGCGACTCTTCAGTTAGCTGCCTGAGGCATCCGCCCCTGCATGGCAGGGCGACTGTTAGCAGTGCTTCCAGAGGCCGCGTTCTTCCACCTGCGCTTCCTCCTGCAGGTCCTGGAACTCATCACGATAGCGGATGTCCGTCCCATCCGTACTGACCCGGGCGTAGCCGCCCCGTACCAGTTCTCCATTGACAAGCAAGCCGTCTATATAGACATAACGTAGGAGATTACCGTCGGCGTCGGTATCCGTGACGTCCAGCTCTAGCTCCACAAACTGGCCTTCCACCAGCTCACTGTTTTTGGTCGCGGCCTGTGCCCCGTAGCACTCCGGCGGCGAGACTTTGGGTACGTCGATACCCAGATACCGCACCGTCTTGCGCACCCCGTCGATGTTTACCTCTATAGTGCCGCCGTCCTTAATGTCCGTCACTTGTGCGGTGGTTTGCCCTAGCGTCGGGAGAACACCAGGTGGCGTAGGCGTTGTGACGGATCCGCCGGGAGCGTAGAAGGAGGCAGGGGCCGTCCACTCCAGCGGCACACCGTTGCCTTGAACCCGCTGCCGCACGCGCCAGAAGTAGCGTTCGCCGGGCGCTAGGGGGTAGGCTTCCGGCACCGCGTAGCTGCGGGGAGGGTCGGTGACCGCGCCGTGGCGCAGCTCCCAGTAGCGGAACGCATTATTGCCGAAGAGGGGGTCGGTGCTTAGCTGCACTTCGTAGTACCAGGCGTTGGGTTCAATGTCCGTCCAAAGCAGGGTAGGAGTGGCGGTCTCCACTTGCACATCGCCGGCAGGGCTTTGGAGTTGGATTGTAGCGGCGTTGAGGGCAGGTGTGCGGAACTCCCAGACGCTGGACCAGTCGCTCCAGGAATCATCGTCAACACCAATGGACGTAGTAGCGTCAGACGCGCGCACGCGCCAGTTATACGACATATCAGGCAGCAGTCCGTACCAGTCGGGCGGCGCGGGCAAGGTGAACGCACCCTTGTTGGGCGAGAGGATCAGGTCAACGCCGGGACCATCTCTCTGGTACGGGATGACCTGGAAGTGCACTTGGGTGACCATTGCGCCCTCCGGCACCGACCAGCGTAGAGTGGGGCCGAAGGTTTGCATACGAGCGCCGTTGAATGGAGTAAGGAGCGAAGGCGCATCTGGTCGTGAGTAGGCAGATGGGGTTGAGGCGAGCAGCGCGATGGCTACGACCGCCAGCAGTGTAAGCGTTTTCTTCATGGTTATTCCGTTAGTCATGAGTATCTTGTATGACTAAACGGAGATAGGGACACCCTGTTGCCGAGAGTGATGCGGATGCGGACAAAGTGCGGGCGAGGGCTAGCGTCCCCAAGGCATCCGCATGGGTGCACGCTTGCCGCCCTGGCCTGAGAGCATGTTGCCGTACTGTTTGAACATCTTTTGCATCTGGCGGAACTGGTTCAGCAGTTGGTTCACGTCTGCGGGAGTGGTGCCGCTGCCTCTGGCGATGCGCCGCCTGCGGCTGCCGTCAATTGTGTCCGGGTAGCGGCGCTCCCTAGGCGTCATGGAGTTGATGATGGCCTCCACGTGCTTGAACTGATTATCATCAATAGCCCCTTTGGGCATGTTCTTAGCAACTTTATTTATTCCAGGGATCATCTCCATGAGCTGGCTGAGGGGTCCCATTTGCTTGACCTGCTGAATCTGCTCCATGAAGTCCTCTAGAGTGAAGGAGGCGGTGCGCAGTTTCTTCTCCCAAGCAGCGCTCTGATCCGTTTGGACTACGGTCTGGGCCTTCTCGATGAGGGTGAGCACGTCGCCCATACCAAGGATGCGGGAGGCAACACGGTCGGGGTAGAAGGGCTCCAGTGCATCGGGCTTCTCACCGGTGCCAATGAATTTGATGGGCACGCCGGTCACCGCGCGGGCGGAGAGGGCTGCGCCGCCGCGTGCATCGCCGTCTAGTTTGCTGAGGATAAGACCCGTGAGGCCAACGCGCTGGTGGAAGTCGCCTGCGGCCCGCACGGCGTCTTGGCCCGTCATAGAGTCCACCACCATGAGGACTTCGTGGGGGGCCAGTTGCGCCTTGATGTCGCTAACCTCCGTCATCATGTCGTCATCGATGTGGAGGCGGCCGGCGGTGTCGCAAATCACAACGGTATTGCCCTGTGTCTTGGCACGCTGCAGGCCGTTCTTGGCGATATCGCGGGGGTTGGCGCTGGTGCCTTCCTCGTAGACTGGGATAGTAAGCTGTTTGCCCAGGGCGACGAGTTGCTGCACAGCGGCAGGACGGTAGATGTCCGCGGCTACCAGCAGCGGCTTCTGGCCGTTGGTCCGCAAGTGCAGCGCGAGCTTGGCCGCGGTGGTGGTCTTGCCGGAACCCTGGAGGCCCACCAGCATGATGAGGGTGGGAGGAGTGGAGGCTAAGGCGAGACGAGACTGCCCCTCGCCCAGGAGAGTCACAAGTTCTTCGTTGACGATCTTAATGACCTGCTGACCAGGGGTCAGGCTGTGCAGCGCGTCGCTGCCGCTGGCCTTCTCTTTGACCTTAGCCAGAAAATCCCTAACGACGCGGAAGTTGACGTCTGCCTCTAGGAGGGCGAGACGCACTTCACGGAGCGCTTCGTCAACGTCGCGTTCGGTGAGGCTGCCCTTACCGGAGAGGCGCTGGAAGACGGCGTCGAGTTTTGCGGTGAGTTGATCGAACATAGTAGCGACGCATTAGGGCGCGTGTTTATTGTACGCAGGCGTTGTTGGGGTGGTCAATGGATTGAGTTTTGGGAATTGCCATAGACGTTGGGAGTAACTGTACCGATCGTGTGTGCTAAAGTTATGAGAGTGGCTGCGTTGACTGTGCCTAGCTGCTATGCTATATTTCACTCATCTTGGGAGTGTAATGGGAGGCCTCAATCCCGAAGGAATTTCGAATAAACGAACAAATCCGGGCTCGTGAAGTCCGGCTCATCGGCGAGAACGGCGAGCAGCTCGGTATTCTGGGTGCGCCAGAGGCGCAGCAGTTGGCGCGCGAGCGCAGCTTAGACTTGGTGGAGGTGGCTCCCACCGCGGCTCCACCTGTCTGTCGACTGCTGGACTACGGGCGCTTCCGTTACGACCAAGCCAAGAAAGAGCGAGAAGCCCGCCGGAACCAGCACACGATTGAGATCCGCGAGGTGCGCTTCCGTCCCAAGATAGACCCCCACGATCTTGATACCAAAGTACGGCTTGCCGGTCGCCTACTCCATGAAGGGGATAAGGTGAAGGTGAGCGTTATGTTCCGAGGCCGGGAGATGACCCACCCTGAGTTGGGCAGAGTTCTGCTGAATCGCGTGACTGAACAACTCCAAGGTGTTGCATTGATTGAAAAGCCGGTGGAAATGGAGGGGCGCAACATGAGCGTCATTCTGGTTCCACAGCAGCCAAAGGTTGTTAAGGAAACGGCCTCCGACGATGAGGAGAAGTAAGTGCCAAAGATTAAGACACATAAGGGCGCAGCAGCTCGCTTCAAAGTGACCGGGAGCGGGAAGCTATTGCGGATGAAGGGCATGAGTAGCCACTTCCGCCGCCGCCGTAAAAAGAGCACAAAGCGACAATTTGACGATACGGTTTCGGTGCATCCGTCTGATGTGGGTCGGCTGCGCAAAATGCTTTCAAATTGGTAAACATGCGTCCGAACAGGATGCCAGAGGGAGACAGCAGTGCCTCGGGTTAAACGTGGAGTGACGGCTAGGCGACGCCATAAAGCCGTCTTAGAACTGACAAAAGGCCAGTGGGGGTCGAAGCATCGAGTATATCGACGTGCCCACGAAGCCATGCTGAAATCACTGAGCTATGCCTACCGGGACCGGCGAGACCGCAAGGGGCAGTTCCGCCGGCTATGGGTGACCCGCATCAATGCAGGCGCTCGTCTCGCAGGCATGAACTACAATGCCCTTATGCATGGGTTGAAACAAGCTGGAATAGAGATAAATCGGAAAATGTTAGCCGAGTTGGCCGTGAACGACCCCGAAGCGTTCAGCCAGCTGGCTGCATCTGCCAAAGCCGCGGCAACAGCTTAACGGAAGTCCCCCGCTCCAGTGCACTTAGGCCGGGGTGAAGGGCACGAGGCACGCGTATGAACGGCATAGTGCACCGAGCGGTGCTCGTTCTGAATCAGAACTATGAGCCTCTCAACGTGTGCAGCGCAGGACGAGCAGTAGTCCTAGTAGACCAGGGTAAAGCGGAAGTTCTAGAACCTGTGGATGGTTGGTCCCTCCACTCCGTTACTCGGATCATTCCCATCCCCTCCGTCATTCGCCTCATCTACTTTATTTCCCGCCCTCACTTCCAAGCCAAGCTCACCCGCCGAGAACTTTTCCTGAGAGATCGACACACCTGCCAGTACTGCGGCAAGCCGGGCAATGACCTCACTATAGACCACGTGGTGCCGCGGCATCGCGGTGGACGCCACGTGTGGGAAAACCTGGTGAGCGCCTGCAAGGCGTGCAACCACAGAAAAGCGGGCAGGACACCGGAAGAGGCGCGTATGCGTCTGCTGATGAAGCCGGGTCCGCCGCAGACATCCAGCTATTTCATCGTTTTCCCGTACATAGGGTCGCGGGATGAATGGCACAAGTTCATCCCCATGGGAGAACTGGAGAAGCTCCTAGCGTAGCGGCGCTACGTGCCGTTGTTCTGGTAACGGGGGTAAGAACCGAAGATCCGGAACCACTGCGGTTCTGAGTGCTCTAGCACCTCATCCAGCGCTTCCTTCACTGGTGATTGCAACCGGTGGCCCTCTATGTCCACCAGGAAGATATATTTCCCCAGGTTTTCCTTGGTGGGCCGGGACTCAATCTTGGTCATGTTGATGCCCCTGTTCGAAAAGGCTTCCAGCACGGAGACCAGCGTCCCCGGACGGTCCTCATTAAACCCAAAGCACAGGGATGTCTTGTCTTGCTGCGTGGGCTCGTGGTCTTCTGCTGCTAGCACCACAAAGCGGGTCACATTGTTCGGGCTGTCCTGGATGCCTTGGGCTAGGATGGTTGCCCCATACAGTTCCGCCGCGCGCCGGTTGCCTATAGCTGCCGCACGGGGTTGAGTCAGCATTTGCTCCACTGCTGCAGCGGTGCTTAACGCCGCCACGGCTTGGGCCTTGGGAAAGCACTGTTCGATGAACTTGCGGCACTGGCCCAGGGCTTGGGGATGGGAGTAGACCGCCTCCACCTGCTCCACGGCTGTACCCTCCTTAGCGAGGAGACAGTGGAGGATGGGGATCACGATTTCGTGGCGGATATGCAGTGTGGAGTCGTGGATGAGAAGGTCGAGGGTGTCGGGCACTGCCCCTTCCAGACTGTTCTCTATGGCGACGATGCCTTCGTCTGCCATGCCAGACTCCACCGCGGTAGCTACGGCAGAGGGCGTAGAGAATGGGACGCGAGTCCCGGAGGGTGCGTACAGGAGCGCGGCCTCTTCCGTATAGGTCCCCGGCGGGCCGAGGTAGGCGATGCGCAATACCTGTGCGTTTGAGTGGGAACTAGTCACGTTATTGCTCGGTGAAGATAGCTCTGATCAGATCTTCTGACTCCGAGCGGGTGACGGCAATAACGTCATCTTCTGCTTCAAGCTGGGTCTCGCTGGTGGGCACTACTGCGCCTTTGGTCTTATTGAAAATCAAGGGGATAACGCTCTCTGCCGGGAGGGGAAGCTCCCGCAAGCGCTTGCCTACTGCCGGCGCGTTGGCCTGCACCTTTAGCTCTACCACCTCTAGCCCGTACTGCCGGAGATCAAGGAGGTGCAGTAGCGGGTGGGAGGGCATCTCCACCTGGATGCGCTCCATAATGACCTTGGTGCTGCTGACGGTCTCGTCAATGCCCAGTTGGCGGAAGACGCTCTCGTTCTTCGGGTCGTTGATGAGGGCGATGGTGCGGGACACCTTAAACTTGAGCTTGACCACCTGACACACGATGAGGTTGTCCTCGTCGTCGCCGGTGGCGGCAATGATAGCGTCGGCGCGAGCGGCGCCCGCCAGTATAAGCGTCGCGACCTCGCAGCCGTCGCCATGCATTACTACGCTGCCCAGCTCATCGGTCAAGTCACGGCAGACCTTGGGGTCTCGCTCCAGCACCAAGACCTCGTAGCCCTCCTCCAGAAGTCCTTTGGTGAGGTAATGCCCCACCTTGCCGCCGCCAACTACTAGCACGTACATGACGTCTTCATTGTACCTGTTCAAGCTGCTCTTTGATCATGCGGCTCATGATATTGGTGGAACTAATGGTTGTAATCCCCAGGCTCTCGTAGAGTTCGCTGCGGATGGGGTCATACACCCGGCAGATTGCGTGCGGCACAGAGAAGATCTTCTTGGCAATCTGTGCCGCCATCAGGTTACGGTTGTCACCCTGGGTCACCGCAATAAACGCGTCCATCTGTTCAATGGAGGCTTTGCGCAGGGTGTCGGTGTCTGTTCCATTGCCTACGATGGAGGTGCCCTTAAAATCCGCAGGCAGCCGGCTAAACTGCCCTTCGTTGGTGTCTATCACGGTGACATCGTGCCCAGACTCCTCCAGCGAAATAGCCAGCGTTGAGCCGACCCGCCCGCACCCCATAATCAAGACTCGCATACTGCTTCTTCGCGCTCCTTGGTTCTATCCGATTCTATCCATAGTATCTCGGCATATCCAAACCTGACAGATGGCATGTTCCAGGACATAGGAAACAGCGTTGCCCTGACTAAATTGTCCAAAGCGTCGCTTGTAGGGAAGCCCCATCACAATCAGGCCGACGTCGCGCTGCGCTGCTTCGTCCACTATAGACGGGCCCACTTCACGCGCCTGGAGGATCTCCGTATCGACGGGATATTGCAGCTCCTTCGCGAACCGTTCAGCTCTATAAAGAATCTCTTCACCTTTAGCGATCTCCCCGGGTAACTCTACATCTAAAGCAAGCGCGCGCTGCACTTCTATCACATAGATAAAAAAAACCTGCGCCTTACTCTTCCGAGCTTGCTCGCAGGCTACTTGAATAGCTATCAGGTCTGCAGGAGAGCCTCCAACAGGTACAAGGACACTAACGAGGGAAGACAAGCGCTGCTGTGTGCTCATATGTTGCGTTTAAACGGCTCTTGGTATGTCTTGCCAGCATTCCTGAGCAGTCGTTGCGCGGCGGTATTATAGTTCAGGCCTGCCATATCCACAATAGTGCTTGGGCATCTGCTGTGCAAGGTTCTGCGATGATTTCCAGCGTAGCGGCAGTTTCCGGGCGCACCTTTGCCTCCTCGGTTACTCTGTGGCCAGCGAGCCAAAGGATCTCCTTTCCTGTAACCACTACTGGAACGAGGTTCCGGAGTGGTCTGGGGATACGCTGGTTGACCAGCAGGTCTTGCAGCTTCTGCGGCCCGTCCATGCCCAACGGGCGGTATCGGTCGCCTGGGCGGCGGGCGCGTACTCTAAGGGGACCGCTTGCCTTGTGCGCATCCAGGTAGGCGTGAAGGGCGTCGGTGTGTGGGGGAAGGTACGCGCCCTCATGCACTCGGCTGTGCAGTTTCCACGCTCCCCACTCCGTTGTGCCCGGTACAGCGAAGGCTTTCGGTTCAGCGATGGCAAATTTCTCGCCAGCTACTGTCCGGCCTTGGGTAAGCAACAGCTCGTTGTAGGTAGCGCTGGCGACGATGCCGGCGTTCAGCGGCACATGCTTGCCGGGTGTTGCCGAGAGCAGGGCAATGGCCGCGTCTACATGGGCTAGCTCCAACCCCTCCGCGCTGCCCGTGAGTGTCTGGTAGGCGCGCTGGATTATGCGCCGTTGAAGCGCTGCGGGCTGCCTCTTTAGCCCACGCTTGTCTAAACGCAACCCATCCTCGTGTGCCGTAGCCAGCAAAGGCCACAAGGCATCCGTCTGCGCCAGCAGGTAGCCCTCGTCGTCCCGGGCCAGGGAAGCCAGCCGCTGCAGCGCTGTGTCCACACTGGGGTTGATGGCGCGCAGGGCGGGGAGGGTCTCCAGGCGGATGCGGTTGCGGGTGTAGCGCAGGTCGGCGTTTGAGGAATCGACGCGAGAAGGGAGCCTGTGACGGCGGCAATAATCGTGGGTTTGCGCGCGTGGGATGTTCAACAGCGGGCGCAGCACGCGGAGTGCTCCGGTTGTGCTCTGCCAAGCAGTCAACTCAGACATGCCTCCAAGCCCGCTTATACCCGCGCCGCGGAGAAGATGGAGCAGCACTGTCTCCGCTTGGTCGTCGGCGGTGTGGGCTACCGCAACTACGTCGGCGCCCGTCTTTTGCGCCACGGAGGCAAAGAACGCGTAGCGCACTTCCCGCGCGGCCGCTTCGATAGACGATACGGCGTCGAGGTGGACGGCGCGATACGCGGGGACGCTATGGGCTTCGATGATGCAGGGCACGTCCAGTTCGCGGCAGAGGTCGCTCACAGCTTCAGCGTCCTCTTCCCCCTCGCGGCCGCGCAGGCCGTGGTCGAGGTGTGCCGCAACGAGGGTAAGTGGGTGCTTGAGGGCTATGCGGGTCAGCAGATGGAGGAGACAGACGGAGTCCGGGCCACCGGAGACGCCGACCACCAGGGTAGCGGGGGATGCAAGTAGGTTGGCAGAGGCTAGGGATCGTTCGACTGCGGTGAGGAGAGGCCTATCGGCGCGCCGTAGTGGAGCAGCCATAGTGGTTGAGTGTGGTTAGCGGCCGAAGAACCACTGCAGGATCTGCGTCCCTGGGGATGCGGCCTGTTCCGACGCTTTGCTAGGAGGTGGTGACCTTTGCGCGGATGGGCTGCGCTGCGCCTCCGCAATAGCATGTTGCGAAGGAATGACCACCACTGCGGTCTCCCCCTCCTTGATAAGGTTTAGCTCCTCACGCGCCACCTTCTCTATATCCGTATCTCTCATCAGGCCATCGCGCTGTGCGACAAGCTGATGGTAGCGTGTCCGCAAGTCTGCCACCTCTCGCACCAAGCGTGTCTCCTCTACTTTGAGCTGGTAGATATGGAGGATGCGCTGCCCTACGGCGAGCAGAAAATATCCGGCTACTATAAGAGTGGCCAGAGCAACAACGACATTGCCCGGGAGCTGAAAAGCTTTTCTACGCATATCCAAGCTGCGAAAATGAGTCTAATCGTTGAAAACAGGCGCCCGCGCGTTCTGTTACGAAGGGGGAGTTGTTCTTAGTTCCAGAGGCGCGTATACTGGCCCTGCCCGAGCAATCTGTTCCCATGTCTCCAGAGCCGTCTGAGCAGCCCGCGTCCGTCCCTAGCGCCTCCTTCGCGCGCCTGGATAAGCACGGCTATCTCTTTGCCCACCAGTCCTACACCATTCGAGACGCGCTCTATGGCAGCGTGCCGTTGCTGCCCGCCGCTTACAAGACTTTGGACACCCGCTACTTCCAGCGGCTCAAGCACCTGAAGCAACTCGGGCCCTCTTATCTGGTCTACCCTGGCGCAACCCATACTCGCTTCAGCCACAGCATTGGGGTGTACCACTTGACCCGCCTTGCGTTGCAGCACCTGACCACGCAAGCGGACTTTGAGCCGGAAGTGGGACGGGCTACCCTGGCTGCGGCGCTCCTTCATGATGTGGGCCACTTCCCCTTTTCCCACGTGATGGACGACATCTCCATACATGGCCGTTCGCTTGCGCACGGTGACTTATCGGTGGAGCTGGTGCAGACGGACGAAGCATTACAGTCGGTGTTGAGGAACGACTGGGAGACCGACCCTACGCTGGTAACCGACCTGCTTTCGGGGAAAGAGAACGCCCGGATCCCCCGCTTCCTCTACACCCTCACCGATGGCGCGATGGACATGGACAAGCTGGACTATCTGAACCGGGACGCGCACCATAGCGGTGTGCCTTACGGGCATATTGAGGTGCAACGCCTGGTGGAGTGCCTAACAGTTCATCCGGAGACTGGCGACCTTGCCATCACCGACCCCGGTGTTGGGACCGTGGAGTCAGTGGTGTTTGCTAAGTATCTCATGTTCCGCTACGTCTACTGGCACCACACGGCTCGCATCGCCGGCGCAATGATCAACCGAGCGGCGCTGGACTGCTTGCTGGCGTTGGGGGTGCAGGAATTATCCATAGCAGACAGCCGCGTGCGGCGTGTCTGTCTCAGCACAGATGCCACCCTGGAGACGACCCTGCGCGACCTTTTTCACGAGGTGGGGACGGAACCGCCGCCCGCTCTCGGTTTGCTGGCGCGTGTGGAGGAGCGACGCCTCTACAAGCGGGCAGTAGTCCTGCCCTGCGCCGATGCGCCAGAGGACGACGTGCGCTTCCGAGACAGCTTGACGCGTCGAGCACGGGAAGAAGAGCTGGCCCAAGGGGTGACCGGACGGTTGGCGGCGGGCGCGGAGGCGTTAGAAGGTTACGGAGTGCTGATAGACGTGCCGCCCGTGGCGAAGTTTGCCGTAGATGTGCGGGGCATTGTGCTGGATGGGGATGGAGTGCGGCGGGTGGAGTCCTGGGAGACGGCGCCTCAAGCCTCTTACCTCAATATGGCAACGGTAGCCGGGATGGAGCGCAGTATGCGCACGATGCAGTACCTCTGCGATACCCATCGCAGCGACGGGGAAGCGGTGCGCAGTGTACTCACCGAGCTAATTCGTAGCGCGGGATAAGCTATCCCGCGTTTCGGCGGGATGGACGACCCGGCGTCATGAACTGCTCTTCCTTAAAGGGCTGTTGCTAAAGAGTGCAGGCGAGCTAGAAGGGCTGGACATCCAGCTCGTAATCGAAGAGCTCGGCGTCCAAGCGGCTCTCCTGGATGAAGGCGACCACTTTGGAGAGCACCTCGTTCGCGTGCTGGGCATCACCGCTGACCACTGCAATGCCCAGGCATGCCTTAGTCCACTGATCCTGGGCGTCCACCTCTGCAATGGACACCTGGAAGCGGTTGCGCACCCGCTGGATTACAGACCGCAGGATCTGCCGCTTGTCCTTGAGGGAAGCGTTCTCCGGCATCTCTAGCCAGAGGCGGCAGATGCCCACGTGCATGGTTCCGTTGTTCTTCCGAGGCGTCATGGTTTCACCCCCGCCTTAACCCCTACCTACCGGCCGCCTCCCCGTCAGGGGGAAGGAAAAACATACTCCCTCCTCAGCGGTTAGGGCTAAGAGGAGGGAGCAATGGATTGCTACTAAGTGACTGTGCTAAGCGGTGGCTTTTTCCACCACTTTGTGGGTGTCTACGATGTTTTTGGTGAGGCCCAATTTGCTCAAGGGCAGGCCAAAGGCTAGTCCCACGAGCTGTGGCAGGTGCAGCACGGGCATGTTAAGCTTTTCATCCACAACGCCGGCAGCCTCCACCTGACCGCCGTCTAGGTTCAGGTGGCAGAGGGGGCAGGGTGTTACCATGCAGTCTGCGCCCTTGGTCTGGGCTTCCAGCACGTGGGTGCCGGTCATGCGCAGTGAGCTCTCCTTGTTCATGGTGAGGATGGGGAATCCGCAGCACTGGTTGAAGCCTTTGTATTCGACCGAGTGTGCGCCCAGGGCTTCGATGAGGTCCTCCAGGTAATGGACTCGCTCAGGCCTCTCCTCATAACCCAGCACCCAGGTCGGCCGCACGATGTAGCAGCCGTAGAAGGGCGCGGCGCTGAGGTTGCCGAGAGGATTCGTGGTCAGCTCCCGCACCCGGTCGATGCCGATGTTCTCCATGATGACCCAGAGGAGATGCTTGATCTCCGTGTTGCCGGAGTAGTGCAGACCTTCAGGCGCCAGGCGGTGGTTGACCCGCTCCAAATACTCCGGGTCCTTGCGGAGCCGGGCGTTGGACTGGCTCATGACGCCGTGGCAGGTGGAGCAGATATTCATCAGGGGCAGGCCCAGCTTCTCCGCCATAGCAAAGGTGCGGGCGTTCAGGGTGTCTGCTAGCTCTGGGTTGCGCTCGCTAAGGACACCTGCGCCGGTGCAGGCCGCCTCTCGCAGCTCCTCCAGCTCTATGCCCAGGGCTCCTGCAACAGCCAGGGTTGCGTTATACAGTTCAGGCGCGCCGCCTTTGGCAACGCAGCCGGGGTAAAATGCGTACTGCACTAGTGGGCCTCCAGTTCCTCGATAATACGTCGGACGTGCTCAACGCCGGGGCGCGGGCTGTGCAGCGGGCCGGTAGGCGGCATTTTGCCGCGGAACATGGCACGGAGCCCAACGGGCACCATCGCGAGCTTCTCCTGCAAAGTGCCCACGGAGTCTAGCGCCAGCTTGCCTTCGTCCAACCAGCCGCTCTCCTTCACGCTCTCCTCAAAGGCGGCGCTGTGGCGGGAGCCGTTGTTGTCGGTCAGGCCGGCCTCAGTGGCCTCTCTGCGCAGCTCCAGGATCCATTCCATGGGAGCTACCTCTTTCGGGCAGACCTCTACGCAAAAGTAGCAGTGGGTGCAGTCCCAGATGCCGCCGGGCTTGCTGTACTCTTCCAAGCGCTCCTGCTTGTGGCCGTCCCGCGGGTCGCCGACAAAGCGGTAGGCTTTGGCGAGCGCGGCCGGGCCTAGGAAGTCGGGGTTGGCCGCCAGCGAGGCGCATTCGGAAACGCAGGCGCCGCACTGGATGCAGCCCACGGTAGTGATGAGATTGATCATTGCGTTGTTATCTACGAGGTACTCTCGCTCCGGCTCGGGCCCTTCGGGCTGAATCCAGGGCGTGATGGCGAGATTCTTGCGCCAGAAGACCTCGAAGTCCACAACTAAGTCCTTAAGCACGGGCATGTTGCCGGCCGGCTCCACGACCACTTGTCCCTCTTTGTTCAGCACACTGGTTATCCTGGTCTTGCAGGCTAGCGTGGCTTGGCCGTTGATGCGCATGGCGCAGGAGCCGCAGATAGAGCTACGGCAAGAGCAGCGCAGCGCTAGGCTTTCGTCTACCCGCTCTCGTACCTCGATGAGGGCGTCCAGCACGGTAGCCCCATCCGGCATATCTATGGTGTAGTCCTGCGTATAGGGCTTGCGGCCGGCACCAGGGTCGTAGCGTTGGACTCGCAGCTTGGTTTCCATGAAGGATTGTCCTTTCCGGAAGTGTGTTTCAGGAATAGCCCTAACGGAGGGAGCCCTTAGTACTTCCGCTCCTGGGGAGCCCACTGGGTCACGGTCACCGGCGCGGTCTCTATGCGAGGGCCGTTAGGCGTGTAGTAGGCCAGGGTATGTTTCAGCCAGTTCTCGTCGTCACGAGTATTGTAGTCCAAACGGGAGTGCGCGCCGCGGCTCTCCGTTCGGGTGAGGGCAGCGTGACATATGCTCTCCGCGCAGTCCAGCATATTACCCAGCTCCAGGGCAAAGAGGAGGTTGGTGTTAAAGACCTTGCCCTTGTCCTGTAACCCCACGTTCTCGTAGCGCTTCTGTAGCTCAACAACGGCAGCTGCCGCCTGCTTCAGGCCCGCGTCGTCGCGGTAGACGCCGACGTACTCGTGCATTGTTTGGCCGAGGGTCATCCGCAGGTCGCCTGCCATCTCCTTGCCAACGCTATCCATAAGGGTCTGGATACGCGTGCTGTCCTCGTCCATTCGGCTCTCCGGCGTGGTAGGTTTGGGCTGGCTGAGCGCGTACTCGGCGGCGGAATCGCCGGCGCGGCGGCCAAAGACCACCAGCTCCAGCAGGGAATTTGCGCCCAGCCGATTACCTCCGTGGACGCTAACGCAGGCCGTTTCGCCCGCGGCGTAGAGGCCGGGCACCTGGGTAGCGCCCAGCACGTCCGTCTTGATGCCGCCCATGATGTAGTGCATGCCAGGCCGGATAGGCACAGGATCCGTGATGAGATTGACGCCGGAAAAGTCCCACGCCAAGTCGAGGATCTGGCGCAGCTTAGTGCGGATGAGCTCCTCCCCCAGGTGGCGCAGGTCTAGGAGCACGCAGCCATCAATGCCGCGGCCTTCGTTAATTTCGGTCTGCTCGGAGCGGGAGACCACGTCACGGCTCGCCAGCTCCATCATGTTAGGAGCGTAGGTTGCCATGAAACGGTCGCCGTTGGCATTGATGAGATAGGCGCCCTCGCCGCGAGCGCCTTCAGTGATGAGCGCGCCGTTGGAGGGGAGGGTGGTTGGGTGATACTGCACCATCTCCATGTCCATCAGAGGAGCGCCGGCCCGGTAGGCCAGGGACATGCCGTCGCCGGTGCAGATGAGGGCGTTGGTGCTGGGCTCGTAGACGCGTCCGACGCCGCCGGTGGCGAGGATGACCGACCGTGCGCGCACCATGTGGATTTCGCCGGTGCGCAGTTCCATAGCCACGCAGCCGCGGCATGCGCCATCCTCCATGATGAGGGAGAGGGTATAAAACTCGTTGTAGGTGGGAATCTGGTACTTCAGCACCTGGTCGAAGCCCGCATGAAGGAGGGCCTGACCGGTGATGTCTGCCACAAAGTAGGTGCGGGCAAAGGATGCGCCGCCGAAAGCACGAGAGCCCAGGCGGCCTTCTTCATCCCGGTTGAAGATGACGCCCATGTGCTCCAACTCGATGATGTCGCTGGGAGCTTCTCGACATAATATCTCGATAGCGTCTTGGTCGCCCAGGTAGTCGCTGCCCTTAACGGTATCGTAGGCGTGGGACTCCCAGGAGTCGCTTTCATCGAGAGCGGCGTTAATACCGCCCTGAGCTGCGTTGGTGTGGCTGCGGACGGAATAGACTTTGGTGAGGATGGCGACGTCTGCGCCTTTGCGTTTGGCTTCAATGGCGGCTCGCAGGCCAGCCATACCCGCGCCTATTACCAGGACGTCATGTTCTAGGAGCACGTGATACCTCTCGGGGGTCGTCTGATGCGTGACCAGTGTACCAGAGGGACTTCGTGACGACAAGCACAATAGAACAAGAAGGGGGCACGATCTTTATCAGACCGTGCCCCCTATGTGCTAGTGGCCGGGATCGCTTCCGGGCGGGTGGTAGTGGACACCCTTCTTGACCGCTCGGTCCATCTCTTCCGGAGTGATGAGGATTTCGGTAGTGACCTGCACCCCACCTCCGGCGTTTATGGCCAGGGAGAGGGCGATGCTACTCTCCTGGTCCGGCAGGTCCGCGATGAAGTAGAGGTCGCTGCCGCCAAAGGCAAAGTAGAGGGACTCCACCGTGCCACCTACGCTGCCGACGGCTTCTTGGAGTGCCTTGTGGCGAGCGGTGCCGCCTTCATGCAGCAGGCCTTCTACGCCCTCTATCGTGTAAGAGCCATGAATGAGGTACTTAGACATACTTTCTCCTTAGATGTACTTCCTAACGAATTGTACTGCAAGAAGCGGGAAGAGGGCACGCTGCGCGGGTTAGCTGCCGCCGTCGTTGGCTGGGTTGCCTGCGGCCATACCCAGGAGCGTCTGCCCGGGAAGGGGCCGCGCCCACTGCCGCTTGCCGTCCTCCAGGAGGTCGTGTCCCTCCACGTCGTTGCAGACGATAGCGGGGAACTGCTCCACCTCCAGGCGGCGGATGGCTTCGGTGGCTAGGTCTTCGTAGGCCACCACCTCCGCCTTCTTGATATGACGGGAGAGGAGTGCGCCGCTGCCGCCCACCGCCAGGAAATAGATGGCCCCATGCTCCTTCATGAGCTTGCGCAGCTCTGGGCCGCGGCCGCCCTTGCCCATAGAAGCCCGCAGGCCGAAGGGCAGGAGCGCCGCACAGAAGGCGTCCATCCGCATGCTGGTGGTGGGCCCCGCCGACCCGATAACCTTGCCTTCCTTAGGAGGCGTAGGGCCGACGTAATAGAGGATGTTGCCCTCTAGCTGGATGGGGATGCTCTCACCCTTGGCGAGGGCTTCCGCCATACGCCGGTGCGCGGCATCCCGGGCGGTGTAGATAACGCCGGTGATCTCCACGGCCTCGCCTACATGGAGGCTGCGGATAACGTCGTCGGTAAGGGGAGTGAATATTTCCATGATGGCTCCTATAGCACCGCGTGCTTGGTGCGTGCGCTGTGGCACTGGAGGTTCACGGCCACCGGCAGCGCAGTGATGTGGGTGGGATAGGTCTCAATGTGCACCGCCAGGGCAGTGGTGGTGCCGCCCACAGCCTGGGGGCCGACACCCGTGGCGTTCACGTAACGCAGCAGCTCTGCTTCCAGCTCAGCGACCTCTGGGTCTGCATTGGCGTCGTTGACCTTGCGCAGCAGCGACTTCTTAGCCAGGTACATGCAGTGCTCGGCTGTGCCGCCGATGCCCACACCCACGATGAGGGGCGGGCATGGGTTCCCTGCGGACTCCTCGATCACCCGCGTCACAAAATCGATGATCCCCTTCTTGCCGGCGCCGGGAAGAAGGACCTTGATCTGGCTCATGTTCTCGCAGCCGCCGCCTTTCGGCATCACGGTGATGCCCAGCTGCTCGCCGGGGACCACCTCCGTGTGGATGACGCCGGGGGTGTTGTCCTTGGTGTTCACCCGCAGGGAGAAGGGCTGGGTGACAATGGAACCCCGTAGAAAGCCAGTGGTGTAGCCCTGACGGATGCCCTCGTTCACCGCGTCGTAGAGGCTGCCGCCTGCTACGTGCACGTCCTGTCCCAGGTCTAGGAAGACGCAGGCGGTGCCGCAGTCCTGGCACAGGGCCATCTGCTCCCGGCCCGCAATCTCCGCGTTCTCCAAGATTTGGTCCAGCACGCCCTGAGCTAGGGGAGATTCCTCCGTCTCACGGGCTACTTGCAGCGCCGTGAGCACGTCATCCGGCAGGTTGTAGTTGGCATCCTGGAAGAGGTCCTTGACGGCCTCGGTAATCTGGTCGGCGGTTATTTCACGCATAGTTCGCTCTTTTCCCTAATGCTAACGGTTATAGGTCGTCCACGTCTGCCCAATCGCCGTCCTGGGTGACGAGGCCATCGGGGGTGGACATGGATACTCGTAGATAATCGTACCCATTTATCTTGGTTTCTTCCAGCGACACGTTGCCCTGGGCCTTCTGGACGTCCTCCCGCCACCGCATGGAGAAGGGGATGGTCACGTTGAAGCCCAGCCGCACGTCATTCTCCGAGGCGATGCCAACGGTGGTCAGCGCCTCGAAGTCGCCGTACGCGTCCATGCCCATCAGTGAGAGGAAGCGGTCGCCGTGCCGAACGCCAAAGTCCAGCTTGCCGTCGTCCGGCTTATAAGGCATGATCTCGACTGCGATGACCTCCAGGCCCGGTTTGCCGAGGAGGTGGCGCATGGCGTGCTGCAGTGTCTCAGCGGGTACGTGGATCATGTAGGCGTTGTAACAACGTCATGCCGAGTCTACTGGCAGGCTCAGCATAAACTGCGCGAAGAATCCACTTATCTGCGGGTTATCCTCAAGGTCGTGGATTCATCAGTTGCTCGCTTTGGCTATCTCCTCCGGAATGACATGAGAAGAAAACTCATCAAAGGAGAGGGGCTGTAGAAGTTAGAGCTTGAGGATGTCCACCAACTCCTGGACTGCGTCTGCGGAGTGGTTGAGCATGCCCTTCTCTTCTTCGGTCAGCTCTATCTGCACTATCTCCTCGACACCATTAGCGCTCAGCTTCACGGGTACGCCAATGTAGAGGCCCTCCACGCCGTACTCGCCCTCTAGGAGCGTGGCGCAGGGGAGGATGCGCTTGCGGTCAAGCAGGATGGAGTCCACCATAGCCACCACGCCGGAGGCAGGCGCATAGTACGCGCTGCCGGTCTTCAGGTAGTTGATGATCTCCGCGCCGCCATCCCTGGTGCGCTGCACAATCTGGTCCACCCGCTCTTTTGAGAGCATGTCCGCGATAGGGACGCCCGCCACGGTGGTGAAACGGGTCAACGGCACCATGGTATCGCCGTGGCCGCCCAGCACGTAGGCCTCCACCTCTTTCACCGAGACGCCGATTTCCTGTGCAATGAAGGTGCGGAAGCGGGCCGTGTCCAGCACGCCGCCCTGGCCGATGACGCGGGCCTTGGGGAAGCCGCTGGCCTTGAGGGCCACGTGGCACATGGCGTCCATGGGGTTGGTGACAATGACGATGACCGCGTCGGGAGACATAGCCGCGGCCTCTTTGACCACGCCGCCCACGATGCCGGCGTTGGTGTTCAGCAGGTCGTCACGGCTCATGCCCGGCTTGCGGGCGATGCCAGAGGTGACGACGACAACATCGGAGCCTGCGGTCTCATCCCAGCCGTTGGTGCCGGTTATCTGACCGTCGTAGCCCTCAACGGGGCCGGCCTCCAGCATATCCAGCGCCTTGCCCTGAGGCAGGCCCTCCACAATATCCTGGAGCACCACGTCACAGTAGCCCTTGAGGGCCAGCAGGTGGGCAGTGGTAGCGCCGACATTGCCGGCGCCGATGATGGTTACTTTCTTCTTTGGCATAGTTGCTCCTTCTGTTTTGTACAGTCTACACAGGTGCGGGCCGGGGATTATGCCCCCGACCTAGGCCGCTCGGCTAGATAAGCGTCTCTCATGATGCAAGATTGCTCGTAAGAAGAGCTGGCTAGTGGCGCCGGGCGCTTCTGACTAACCCTCGAGGCCCGCCCAGACCTCATTGAACGTCTTCGACGGGCGCATTAGCGCGTCAATCTTGGCGGGATCGGGGTGATAGTACCCGCCTAGGTCCACCGGCACGCCCTGAACGGCCAACAGCTCCTCGGCGATGACTGATTCATTGGCTTTCAGCGCTGCAACCAGCTGAGAGAAGGCGGCGGCGAGCTCGGTGTCCTTCGTCTGCGAAGAGAGCTCCTCGGCCCAGTACAAAGCTAGGTAGAAGTGGCTGCCGCGGTTGTCGATTTCACCGGCCCTGCGGCTCGGCGACTTGTTCTCATTCAGGAACTTCGCAGTTGCCAGGTCCAGCGTGTCGGCTAGAATCTGGGTACGCTCGTTGCCGGTAGTCTGGGCCAGATGCTCGAAACTCGCGGCGAGCGCGAGAAATTCTCCAAGGCTGTCCCAGCGCAGGTGGTTTTCCTCGAGCATCTGCTCCACGTGCCTGGGAGCCGATCCGCCGGCCCCTGTCTCGAACATGGCGCCCCCGGCAATGAGCGGGACGATTGAGAGCATCTTGGCGCTCGTGCCAAGCTCCATGATCGGAAAGAGGTCGGTGAGGTAGTCACGCAGCACGTTACCAGTAACCGAGATGGTGTCCTGCCCCTGCCGGATACGCTCCAGCGAATACTTGATGGCGTCGCTGGGCGCCATGATTTCAGTCTGGAGGCCGGAGGTATCGTGCTCCTTGAGGTACTCACGCATCTTGGCAATGAGATTCGCGTCGTGCGGACGGGTTTCATCGAGCCAGAACACCGCCGGCGCGCCGGAGAGACGCGCTCGGGAGACGGCCAGCTTGACCCAGTCGCGGATCGCTACATCCTTGGTCTGGCACATTCGCCAGATGTCGCCGACGCCGACGGTGTGCTCGAAAACGGTGTTGCCGTCCGTGTCTACAACGCGGACTGTACCAGGAGTAGCTATCTCGAAGGTCTTGTCGTGACTGCCGTACTCCTCGGCCGCCTGCGCCATCAACCCGACATTCGGAACCGACCCCATAGTGGTCGGGTCATACGGGCCGTTGGCACGGCAGTCGTCCAGGGCAATCTGGTAAATAGCGGCATAGCTACCGTCCGGAATAACGGCAAGCGTATCGGCATCTTTGCCATCTGGTCCCCACATGCGGCCGGAGGCGCGGATCATGGCCGGTATGGAAGCGTCTATGATCACGTCGCTGGGGACGTGCAAGTTGGTGATCCCTTTCTCTGAGTCAACCATTGCGATTGCTGGGCCGTTGGCAAGGCCCTGGTTGACAGCTGCTTCGACCTTCGCGCGCTCGTCGGCAGGCAGCTTCTGCGCCGCTTGGAGAAGTGCGCCGAGGCCTTCATCTGGATCGCCACCGGCTGCTGCGAGGGCCTCCTCGTATTCAGCGAAGAGCTGAGGGAAGAAGGCGCGTACGGTATGACCGAAGATGATTGGGTCGGACACCCGCATCATCGTGGCTTTTAGGTGCAGCGAGAAAAGCACGTTCTCGGACTGCGCGCGGGCGATCTGCTCGGTAAGGAACTGGCGCAGCGCCTCAGCACTCATTGCGCTGGCGTCCACAATCTCATCCGCCAGCACCTTCACAGACTCGCGCAACACGGTCGTCGTGCCGTCATCGCCCACCAGTTCGATCCGCAGCGAGCCGTCCGACGTCATCACTGCAGATTTCTCCGACGTGCGGAAGTCGCCGGCGGTCATGTGCGCCACGTTGGTCTTGGATTCTGCAGACCACTTGCCCATGGGGTGCGGGTGCATTCTGGCGTACTGCTTGACCGAGGCCGGTGCGCGCCGGTCGGAGTTGCCTTCCCGGAGCACAGGGTTCACGGCGCTGCCGAGCACCTTGCCGTAGCGGGCCCGAACGGCCCTCTCTTCATCTGTCTTCGGGGCGTCGGGGTAGTTAGGTAGAGCGTAGCCCTGCGCTTGGAGCTCTTCGATGGCCTCCTTCAGCTGTGGGGCAGAGGCGCTGATGTTTGGCAGCTTGATGATGTTTGCCTCGGGCTTGAGCGTCAGAGCGCCCAACTCAGCCAGCGCGTCGCCAATGCGCTGCTCGGGCTTGAGGTACTCAGAGAAGTTGGCGATAATCCGTCCGGCCAGCGAGATGTCCCGCGTCTCTATGGATACCCCCGCCTTAGCAGCATAAGCCGAGACGATGGGTAGCAAAGAGTGCGTTGCAAGATAGGGAGCTTCATCTGTGTACGTGTAGATAATTTTTGAGTCAGTCATCGCGCTACATCCTAGTTCATAAGGAATTTCTGCCCACAATACTATAGTCGCGCTGCCCCGCTGCGTCCACAAGCGCACCTCACGTTACCCTCGGGAGCAGGCCGATTAGCGGCCGCGGTATGGCAGACTATACCGCGGCAAACCGGCCGCACTTCAATTACGTCTCGTCTACGGCTCTTCTTACATCTACTACATCTTTGCGATGACGGCGTCCGTGTAGCCGCTGGTGGAGGCCGCCGTCGGGTCGTCAGGTGTGGGCTTCAGGTCGGCAGTCACGTCCTCGCCCTCACTCAGCACCGCCGTTATGGCTTGCTCCATCTTCGCGGCGGCATCAGGCTCGCCCAAGTGCTGGAGCATCATCACGGCAGAAAGCATCATGGCGGTTGGATTGGCCTTATTCAACCCTTTGAGCGGGGGCGCAGAGCCGTGGGTCGGCTCGAACACCGCCATCTCGTTGCCGAAGTTTGCGCCGGGCGCCACGCCCAGCCCGCCGATGAGGCCCGCGCCCACGTCGGACACAATGTCGCCGTAAAGGTTGGGGAACACCAGCACGTCGAACGTCTCCGGAATGCGGACAAGCTGCATGCAGAGCGCGTCCACCAGAACTTCGTCGTACTGAATGTCGGGATAGCCCTCGGCCACCTTGGCGGCCACCCGCATCCAAAGGCCGTCCGTGTACTTCATGATGTTGGCCTTGGTGACAGAGGTCACGCGGGTGCGGCCATGGCTGCG
The DNA here is from genome assembly GCA_965220215.1 of Dehalococcoidia bacterium. Lineage (GTDB taxonomy): Bacteria > Chloroflexota > Dehalococcoidia > SHYD01 > SHYD01 > CBDDEI01. The sequence goes on along the minus strand of OZ244809.1, from coordinate 551,394 downwards.
GGCGTACTCAAAGGCCCACCTGACGATGCGGGCGGTGTTGATTTCAGAGATTGGCTTGATGCTGATGCCCGTGTCTGGGGTAAGCGACTTGCCGTTAGTGTCCTTGATGAACTGGATGAGGTCGAGGGTGTCGGGCTTGCCGGCTTCGTATTCGATACCGGCGTAGATGTCCTCCGTGTTCTCTCGGATGATGACGAAGTCGACGTTATCGAAGCGGGTCTTTACGCCGGCGTAGCTCTTGCAGGGCCGGAGACAGGAGTAGAGGTCTAGCTCTTGGCGTAGGGCGACGTTGACGCTGCGGAAGCCGGCGCCGATGGGCGTGCTAATAGGCCCCTTGATGGCGACCTTGTTTTTGCGGATGGAGGTGAGGACCTGTGCCGGCAGCGGCGTGCCGTACTTCGTTATGACGTCCTCTCCGGCCTCCTGGACGTCCCAGTTGATGCTGACGCCGGTGGCTTCTACGGCGCGTACAGTGGCGTTAGAGAGCTCAGGGCCGATGCCGTCGCCCGGAATCAGGGTGACGTTATGGGTTGCCATTGCTCCTTTAGCGGGCGTTGTACTCGCCTCGCCCGGCGCGTCTCATGTTCACGGTGACTGTCTTAACCCGACAGCAGTATAGCGCAAGCATTGCCGAAGTGGTAACAGTGAACTAATAGTGGCAATCACGGTATAATGAGCGCAAACATGTGTTCTGTACTTTGGAGGAGATAATTAGTGAATTCGTCAACTTCTTTCAGCACACTAAAGCGCGAAGTTGGGCGCTACTCGATGTTAAAAATCATAGCAGCTTGCAACCGGGCTAGCGTTGAATGCAGTGAAGAGCCTAACAACATCAAGCAGTTGAGAGTTGTAAATACTTCAATGGGGTTCCCTGAGAACAAAACGTTTACTTTTGGACAGTGGGATATTGCTCTGCTTGCCAAGTTCAGCATTCTTTACGGGCGTAACTATTCAGGAAAGAATTTGAGCGATAGCGATTTTATCCGGCTTATTTCCCTTGGACAAAATCTCGCTGATCCGATTACGCTCAAGCCTCAAGATAAGCTTGATACTACCGATTTGGCTTCACTCGCCCTTCGACTCGTATATCAGCAATTTCCCCTTCAGGAAAAGCCTTTCTATGGGTTCTCGCGAAGCATAGCACTGTATAGCCAACTCTCTGCTAACCGAATGCTCCCCAATGGGAAATCCCTAACGGAAGCCTTTGGTACCCTGTATGGGCTTAACGTCCTCGATTTCATCAGGATTGGCTTCCTACTCTACGCATTATCGATTACAGATGCCCCAATGTTTACCCTCTCAAACATTGTCGACGGGAGATGGCCATTTGAGCAAGAAGATGTCAATGTAGTGTTATCTAGGATTAGCGCCGATAGAAAACTATTCAGCGACGTCAATAAACAGACTCGAGAGAGAGACAGGGCATTTGCAAAGTATGAGTTCAATCTCTTGCTAAAGTACCCCATTGTTGCCTTTGAATCAGAATACTTAGCTCCCGTTCCTGCTCTCTTGCTTGATCGAGTTACGCAAGGAATCTATTACGATGGGCTTGATAACTTCAGCGAGGAGGGACATAGGAATGACTTTGCCGCCACATTTGGTTATGTTTTCGAGGATTATGTAGGGGAGTTATTGAAAGCAGAATATGGGCCTGAGAATGTCACGCCTGAGCCTGAATATGGCGGGCCGGGCAATAAGCGTGGTCCAGACTGGATCGTGATTGACGGTGACGATCTGCTAGTAATTGAATGCCGAACCTCACGCCTTAGCCTAAAAACGAAGAGCTTAGGCGATGTAGAGGCACTTCAGGGAGAGCTCAGGCGCATTCTGGTTGACACACTTGCGAAGTTTCCGGACAAGATTTCTGCTTTGCCAACTACTCCTTTGGGGCAGGGTGTTCGACAATTCAACACTGTTTATCCTTTAGTAGTCACATTAGATCGCCTCGAACCCTATGAGCTAATGGTTCGCAGTATTGACGAGCAGTTGAAGAAGCAAGGTGTCGAGCCGTATCCATACCACTTAATGAGTGTGGCCTCGTTAGAGCAACTACTTGCTCTTAGACATTTAATGCCATTAAGGGAACTATTCAGTGAAAGAAGTCTCACTAGGGAAAAACTTGAGCAGCCTCTCAGCTTTCATATCAACGATATGGCGCAAAAAGCTATGGAGCGCACTGGCTCAATACCAAGGTTGAATTATCTTGAGCAAATAACTGATCAATTCTTCGCAAGCTTAGAGTTAATGAAGACTAGCTAAGATCTACTCTCGCTCGCGTCCTACCCTTACCCTCGCGCCCGCGTCTGCGTCTGCGTCTGCGTCTGCTACCCCCTACTCCGTCGCTACCGACACCTCGCTTAGTGATGATCCACTAGTCCAGCGTTTGGCGCTGGCCGGTTTCGGATGCGCGTTCGATGGCCTCCATTAACTTGTGGCGCTTCAGGCCGGTGGCAAAGTCTGGCTCGGTGTGCTCGCCGGTACGGATGGACTCCGCGAACCTGGACCACATCTGGCCTACGTTAAAGGAGCCGCCCTTCAACGTGTCGGGGACCCAGGTCAGGCGCTCGGGGATGGGCATCTCCTGGAGGGCCGAGTCGTCGCCCTTCCCGCCGAGAATCTGAAAATCTCCGCCGCCCTTGGGGATCATGACCAGCGTGCCCTCGCGTCCGTAGATCTCCAGCCGGTAGCCGCTGCCGTGATGGGGCTGCATGCCTACGTGCGCGGTGACCACGGCGCCGTTGCCCAGCATGCCTTCCATGAAGATGTTGTCCGGTGAGGTTACGTCCACATACTGCTTGGTGTCCGTCTCGTACCATTGCGTCACCTGGGTGGTCACCCGGCCCGAGACCTCGGTGAGTTCGCCCACGGCGTTGAGGACAGCGTCTATCTCATGGCCAAAGTTCACGGTCATGGTGTTGGTGCCAACGCTCTTATCCCGCCGCCAGCTGCGATCAGAGGTGTTGTTGAGCACGCCGGAGCCTTGCATGTTGAAGTGGACGGCGAGCACCTGGCCTACGTAACCCTCCGCCACCAGCTCCTTGAGGCGCATGTAAGGTGGAGACGAGCGGCGCTGGAACCCCACCATTGTCCTGACACCATTAACTTTAGCGGCATCCACCAGGCCCTGCGCTTCGGCTGAGGTCAGCACCAGGGGCCATTCCGTGTAGACATGCTTGCCGGCGTTGAGAGCATCCAGCGTGATCTCGTAGTGCTTTGGCACCCGAATCACTATCGACACCGCATCGATATCGGGATTAGCCAGCAAGTCTGCATGGTTGTGGTAGGACCGCTCCACACCATACTTTTCTCCAGCCGCTCGCGCGGTGTCCTCGTGGGCAGTGCAGATGGCGAGCAGCTCGGTCTCGGCCAGTGTTTGGAGCGCGGGCAGGTGGGACTGCGCACCCCAACCACCTTGCGGGCTTGCGCCGATTAGACCGACTCGCAGACGTTGATTTGTAGTAGTCATACTGTCCTCCCCAGAATTCCCATTTTCACTAATCTATTCGTGCTTGGTTGGCGAGGCGAGCGTACTCCTGCCCCTCAAAGCTTGTCAACGTGGCGTAGGCCCTGACGCCGACTGCCGGCTAACCGTTGTGTGTGTCCGCTCGTGGCTATGACTTTGGCCTACCCTCGCCCTTGCTGTGCGCCCCCCTGCTGTGCGGCCTCGACTTGGTCCGGCGAAGGGCCGGGCGGCACGGCAAAGAAGGTGATGCACGATGCAATGATAAGGGTAATCACCAGGAACCAGAAGGTCGCCTCATAGCTCCCCATTCGGTCGTAGGTCTGCGCCGCGAAGAGGGGGCCGAAGACGCTTGTGAGCAGGCTGAAGGGCGCAATGAGGCCGCGCAACGTGCCCAGGAAGGAGCGGCCGTAGTAATCTGCCCAGATCTGCGCCTGCAATGGGCCGATGGAGTGGCTGAGAGGCCCGGCGATGGCTGCGTAGAAGTAGGGCCGGTTTGGGGAGCGGCTCAGCAGCAGCACCAGCAGGCCGGACATCCGCCCCAGGTAGGTGCACATGAGGCAGTAGCGCACCGGCACGTGCTCGGAGATGAAGCCCCAGCCAATCTTGGAGAAGATGGCCCCTACGTTGAGCAGCGCATACACGAACCCGGCCGTCGCCAGGTCCATGCCGATGTCGGTGAAGTAGGGGACCAGGTGGTAGAGCAGCGAGCTGAAGGTTAGCGACGCCAGGTTGGAGCCGGCGATGATGAGCCAGAGGGTGCGGGTGCGCAAGGCCTGGCGGGGCGTCCAGCGCGGCTCTTCACGCCGCGGCCGCGGTGGGGGCGATGCCGCTGCGTTCGCAGCGGGTGAGACCGGCTCGGGCGGGTCGCCGTCCGGCAGCAGGCCCATGTCTTCCGGCGTGCGCCGCATGAAGAGCGCGGTGGGGATGAGCACCAGCGCCGCAACCCCTACGCCGAGCATCGCCCATGCGTTGCGCCAGCCTATCGCCGCGATAAGGAAACCAGTGATGGGCACGATGATGATAACGCCAAGCTGATTGCCCAAAGAGGCCATAGCCAGCGCGCGACCCCGCCTGCGGATGAACCACTTGGAGACCACAACGGACGTCACCATGCCGCCCATCTCATTCAGGCCCAAGGCAAAGCCTATGGTGAACAGCACGTAGAAGTGCCACGGCTCGACAATCCTGCTCATGAGCATATAGCTGATACAGGCAACGACGGTGCCGAAGACCATGATCAGCCGCGGCCCGTAGCGATCGAGCAGACGACCGACCACAGGGGAGACGGCGAGGTTGGTGAAGCTCTGCATGGTGACCGCTCCGGTGAGCACCGTGCGGCTCCAGCCCAAGGCGTGGCCCATGGGGCCCATGAAGACGCTGAAGCTCGCGCCGCCCGCGCCGAACACCGTGGCGTTAGCCAGAGTTGAGACGGCGGCGATAACCCAACCGTAGTAGAACCGGAAGCGTCGTTGCTCGTGAGAAACAGACATTAGCTGCCTTACCAATTTACGATTGTTCGACTGTGCAACGCGGGTAGCAGAGCGGGCTAAGTATAATTCCGCCCCCACAGGTTGTCGAATGAGGCAGGCGTCTCGTTTGAACCGTGCATGGTGAGCTTGTCGAATCCATGCACCGGACTAGTAAGCGGGTGCGCTGCTCTTCCTTCGACAGGCTCAGGATGAGCGGGGCGAGACGAGGCCCATTTGCCGAATAAGGCAGGCGGCTAGTCCCAACCGTGCATGGTGAGCTTGTCGAATCCATGCATCGGACTAGCTGAGGGTGTACTGCTCGTCCTTCGACAGGCTCAGGATGAGCGGGGCGAAGCAGACCCCATCTACCGAGCGGGATGGAAGCAACCGCCGTCCTCCAAGCCAGACTTGAAGCAGGGCGATTCGTTGACACTCAGGCAGGCCAAGGGTAAGCTACTACCGCTACAGACTGAAACGTAGCCCCCGCTGCCGCGACAGCGTTCCTACATGCTTCAACGCACCGACTTATTGAGAGAGAGGAACCCATGACCACTCCTTCTACAGGCTCAGGACAAGGCCGAAACTTGCACGCCCAAGCTCGCAGCACGCTTGAGACCGTGGGCGGGCCGGTGACTTACTATCGCCTGGACGACCTGGAGCGCGCCGGCATGGTGAGGCTGGACAACTTGCCCTTCACCATCCGCATCATGCTGGAGAACATGCTCCGCAAGGTGGACGGCTACCTGGTGACCGAGGACGACATCAACACCGTAGCCTCGTGGCAGCCGGCGAGCCAGCCCCGCAAGGAAGTGCCATTTATGCCGGGCCGGGTGCTGCTGCAGGACTTCACGGGTGTGCCGGTGGTGGTGGATCTAGCGGCCATGCGTTCCGCAATGGTGCGCATGGGCGGCGATCCCAGACGCATAAACCCGCTTGTGCCCGCAGACCTGGTCATCGACCACTCGGTGCAGGTGGACTTCTTTGGCAACAGCGCGGCCTTGCAGCGCAACGCGGAGATGGAGTTTGAGCGCAACCAGGAGCGGTATGCGCTGCTTCGCTGGGCCCAAGGCGCGTTCAGAAACTTCCGGGTGATCCCCCCGGACACGGGCATTGTGCATCAGGTTAACCTTGAGTATTTGGCAAACGTGGTCATGACTCAGGATGGCGTCGCCTTCCCAGACTCGGTGGTGGGCACCGACTCCCACACCACCATGATCAACGGCTTGGGCGTCTTTGGCTGGGGCGTTGGCGGCATTGAGGCAGAGGCCGTGCTGCTGGGCCAGCCCTACTATATGATGCTGCCGGAAGTCATCGGCTTTAAACTCACCGGCTCGCTGCCGGAGGGCGCAACCGCCACCGACCTCGTGCTGACGGTCACTCAGATGCTGCGGGCAAAGGGTGTGGTGGAGAAGCTCGTGGAGTTCTACGGCCCCGGCCTTACGCAGCTACCGCTGGCGGACCGCGCCACTATCTCCAACATGTCGCCGGAGTACGGCGCGACCGTAGGCTTCTTCCCCGTCGATGATGAGACCCTGCGCTATATGCGCAATACCGGCCGCGACGCTGCGCTGGTTGATCTGGTAGAGCGCTACACCAAGGAGCAGCGCCTCTTCCGAGACGATAGCATGCCCGATCCCCGGTTCACCGACAGTTTAGAGCTGGACATGGGCACCGTGGAGCCCAGCCTGTCAGGGCCGGCGCGGCCTCAGGACCGCACCACGCTAAAAGAGGCCAAGCGCTCCTTTGCCGGTGCGCTAGAGAAGACCTACGGGAAGACGGCTACCGCGCCCACTGTGGTGAACATGGGCGGCACGGAGTCGCAGATAGACCACGGGACAGTAGCCATCGCCGCTATTACAAGCTGCACCAACACCTCCAACCCATCGGTCATGGTAGGCGCGGGGCTGGTGGCGAAGAAAGCGATAGAGAAGGGGCTTAACTCCAAACCCTGGGTAAAGACAAGCCTTGCTCCCGGTTCTCGGGTGGTGGCGGATTACCTGGCGACTGCCGGCCTGCTGACCTACCTGGAGCAGATAGGGTTCTATTTGGTGGGGTACGGCTGCACCACCTGCATCGGCAACAGCGGCCCGCTGCCTGATGAGATGTCTGAGGCTATTGATAGCAACGATCTCGTGGCGACGGCGGTGCTGAGCGGCAACCGCAACTTTGAAGGTCGCATCCACGCGCAGGTAAAGGCCAACTACCTGGCCTCGCCTATGCTGGTGGTGGCCTATGCGCTGGCTGGCACGATGAGCCTTGACTTATCGACGGAGCCACTCGGCACGGATAAGGATGGGCAGCCGGTGTACCTGAAGGACATCTGGCCTACCCAGCAGGAGATCAAGGACACCTTGGCCGGTGCGCTGAATCCGGACGTGTTCCGCCAGCGCTACGGCGAAGCTTTCGAAGGCGACGAGTCCTGGCAGAACATGGCTGTGCCGGAAGGCGATCTCTACGACTGGGACGCCAACTCCATGTATATTCAGGAAGCGCCTTACTTTGAGAAGATGGGTCAGGGCATCCAGCCGCTTGTGGACATTACGGACGCGCGGGCGCTGGCCTATCTGGGCGATTCAGTCACCACCGACCACATCTCGCCTGCGGGCGCCATCTCTCGCAGCGGCCCCGCCGGCCAGTACCTAATAGAGAACGGGGTACAGCCCGTCGATTTCAACACCTTTGGCGCACGCCGCGGCAACCATCAGGTGATGGTGCGAGGCACCTTTGCTAACGTGCGGCTGAAGAACAAGCTTACGCCAGACGTGGAGGGCGATTGGACGCTCTACTTGCCGGATGGCGAGAAGATGCGCATCTTTGAGGCTTCTGAGAAATACCAGGCAGCGGGCACGCCGCTGGTGGTGGTTGCGGGCAAGGAATACGGCTCCGGCAGTTCCCGTGACTGGGCAGGTAAGGGACCGAATCTCCTGGGCGTGAAAGCGACCATTGTGGAGAGCTACGAGCGCATCCACCGCAGCAACCTGGTCGGTATGGGCGTGCTGCCGCTGCAATTTAAGCCCGGCGAGAGTGCGGCTACTTACGGGCTCACCGGCCTCGAGACCTACGAGGTCCTGGGCATCGACGACGACATGAAGCCGGGGCAGGAGTTGACGGTGGTGGCGCGTGCGGATGATGGGAGCGAGGTGCGCTTCCAAGTAGTCTCTCGCATCGACACCTTCGTTGAGATCGACTACTACAAGCAGGGTGGCGTCCTGCAGACGGTGCTGAACATGCTGCTGACGGACGGCAAGGAGTAAGTAGAGCGTAGGAAGGTAAAACGTCTGCAGAACAACAGCGAGCCTTAGGCAGTTGGCTTGGGCCGGCCATTTGACAGGCTAAGGAGGCGAGCGGTATATTCCTATATGATCCAGCCTGGCCCAGCTAGGGCAGTTACGCGATTCTAATCAGAAAATTCTCTCCAAAGGAGCAAGGAGGATAGCGCATGGTAGCATCTATAGATCGTTCAATTCAGAAGCTCGTTGATTTTAACGGGGGCAAGATGAACCCCGAGATCTTCTGCGACCGCGACATCTACGAGCAGGAGTTGGAGCAGATCTTTGCCCGCACGTGGCTCATAGTGGGCCATACCAGCCAGATCCCCAACCTCGGCGATTTCATCATCTCTCGCATGGGCGAGGAAAAGGTCATCGTTACTCGTGACCGCAAGAACCAGGTCCACGTCCTCCTGAACTCCTGCCGGCACCGCGGCAACATGGTCTGCCGCTACGATTCCGGCAACGCCTTTGGTTTCCAGTGCACCTTCCACGGCTGGGTGTACGACAGCACCGGCGCGTTGGTCACCCTCCCCAAAGTGGACGGCGGCTACGACGAGATGCCCAAGGGCGACTGGGGCCTTATCTCCGCCCGCGTGGCCCTCTTCCAGGGCTCCATCTGGGCTTGCTGGGATAAGGACGCCCCTAGTTTTGAGGATTATCTGGGTGGTTGCGGCGTATACCTGAAGCCCCCCTTCTGTGACTCCGACGGCTCAGACGATGGCGCTGAGATCCTGGGTGGCGTCATGAAATGGCGCATCGGCATGAACTGGAAAGTCCCCATGCCGGACAACGACAGCACCCACGGCTGGATCACCCACCGCTCTATGGTGGTTGCAATGGGCGTCAGCCCCTCCGGTTCCAGGGTACAGCAGCGTTCTGACCCATCCGACTTGGGTGGCTCCCGGCGCATCATGCAGGTGGCTTTCCCTGAAGGGCACACCACCGCCGTCCGTGTTCCGACCGGTAAGAGCGAGCACGAACCATTCCCAGACAACGGTATGTATGACGATTTCCCGGTCATCAAGGACTACTTGAAGTCCAAGCATGACGCCCGGAACAAGAACCTGGGTGAGATGGCCTATCTGGATGAAGGCCCTCACGTCTTTCCCAACATGGGCTGGTTCGGCCGGGTTATCCGCGTGCTGCATCCCCAGGGCCCCACGGAGACCGAGATGTGGTCCTACTTCCTGGTGGACAAGGCCGCTCCTGCCGAGGTCAAAGAGGCCTTTGCCCGCTACTACGAGCACTGGTACGGTCCCGGCGGCATGACCCAGAAAGACGACATGGAGAACTGGTACAACCTGACTCAGGCTAGCCGCGGTCACATGACGCGCAAGATGAACCTGAACATGCAGCTCCGGCTCTCTGACGACATCATTCACGGCCCATCCAAGTTCGGCCTCCCAGGCCTGTGGGGCCATACTCTCAGCGACTGGAACACCCGTATGTTCTACAAGCGCTGGAGCGACATGATGGTGTCCGATGACTGGAACTCCATGCAGGTCGAGTCCGTAAAGTAGAAGGAGCCGAGAGTGGTACAAGGTATGACAGATGAGGGCATTCGCCTTCGGCTTGAGGTAGAGGATTTTCTCTATCACGAGGCCGATCTGCTGGATGAGCATCGGTATGAAGAGTGGCTCGACATCTTTACCGAGGACGTCCGCTACCGGATGCCAATCAAACGGAACGTTCCATCCAAGGAGCTTGAGCGAGAGAACACGATGGAAGGCCCGGAGATCTCCTGGTTCGATAACGACAAGGACACCCTGGCCAAACGCGTGAAGCAGGTGCGATCTGGGATGCATTGGGCGGAAGAGCCCTACTCCCGGGTTTCCCACCTGGTTTCCAATGTGCGTGTGCTGGACTCCCCTACGCCGGGCGAAGTGCGTGTAGGATGCCGGTTTGTGTACTACCGCAACCGCTTCTCGGACGAGGAGAGCACCTTTATCGGCAAGCGTGTTGATACGCTGCGACGGGTGAACGGCGTCCTAAAGGTGTGCAAGCGCGAGATCTACCTGGATCAGAGCGTGATGCTCTACAAGAACTTTACAGGGTTCTTCTAGGGTTTAAGAACAGACAAACAAGAGAGGCGGGTTTACCCGCCTCTCTTCGCGTAGCAGGGGAGCCGCTTGCGGCTCCCCTGCTATTTTGTTCGGTTGTTGTTCTACCTAAAGCTGTTAATCAGCCCGGAGAGGTCACGGTCAAAGACGTTGGGGTTAATGATGGCGTCCATGCCACGTTCTCGTCCCTTGCTGAGCTGGTCCTCAAAAGTGGGGGTCTCGATGTCGTAGAACACGCCAATGGGAACGCGCTTGCCATACTCAAAGGACCTGGTGATGGCCTGGGTTTTCTTGGCGATGACCTCTTCCTCGTCGGTAGGGTCTTTCACTTTCGAGTCGTAATCAGTGTCGTCAAGTTGGTAGATGCGGGGCGTCCCGTCCAGCACTTCGCCGAACCAGTCTTTGTCGTGGATATCGTTGTAGACCGGGCAGGTTTGCAGAATATCGATAAAGGACGAGCCGCGATGCCGCACCGCTTGGGCGATGAGCTGGCTGAGAGAGCGTGGCTGGAGGGCGTAGCCCCTGGCTACAAAGGTGTAGCCGGAGGAGATAGCCACCGCCAGCGGGTTGATGCTGTCCTGCACAGCGGCTTCCGCCATGCCTTTGGCCTTGAGGCCCTTTTGCATAGTAGGAGCGCCCTGGCCTTTTGTGAGGCCGTAAACCTGGTTGTCAAAGACCAGGTACGTGAAGTCGACGTTACGGCGACCGGCGTTCACAAAGTAACCGGCCCCAATCCCGTAGCCATCGCCATCACCGCCAACGGCCAGCACGGTGAGCTCGGGGTTGGCGAGTTTCATACCGGCAGCCACCGGCACTGAGCGCCCGTGGAGCGTATGAAAGCCGTAGGCATTGATGTAGTGCGGCGATTTGCCAGAGCACCCAATGCCGGATACCACTGCCACCATGTGGGGCGGCACCTGGATTTCGGCTAGGCCGGACTGGATCGAGTTCAGAATGCCAAAGTCGCCACAGCCAGGACACCACGTGTTGTGGACGTTCGTCCTGTAGTCCTTGCTCGTGTACGTCTGGACAACCACTGGTTCACCTCGTTTCTTTACGGCAGGAAGTGGGAGAGGGCAACCCGTTGCTCGCTCCCTTTTAGTGCGGTTCTAACCGCGTCTAGCAGCTCTTCTTCTGAGAATGGCCTGCCATCAAATTTTACTAAGCGCTGGTCCATGTTAATACCGGTCTCTCCCCGTATCAGGTCGCCAAGCTGGCCGCTGTAGTTCTCTTCTACTAGTATAGTGCGTTTTGCCTTGCTCAATACAGCGGTAACCTCGTCTACGGGGAAGGGTCGCAGCAAGCGCACTTGCAGGAAGTTGCTCTTGAGCCCGTCCTGCTCTTCCAGTAGCTGCATGACATCTAGGATGGCGCCCATAGTGGTGCCCCAGCCGACAAAAGTCACGTCCGCCGTCTCCGGGCCAAAGAACGCGATCTTGCGGTCTGTAGGAATCTCTTTAATCGCAAGGTCGAGTTTACCCATGCGCTTGTTCATAATCTTGTAGCGGTTCTCGGAGCTTTCCGTGATGTGACCGCGCTCGTCGTGTTCGTCCGTGGTGGTCCAGAAGATGCCGCCTTCTTGGCCGGGGTTCGAGTGCGGGGAGATCCCGTTGTCGGTGAACTTGTAGCGCAGGTAGTCGCCATTGGGGGTGAAGAGCTCGCCCCTATCGATTGGCGGGAGCTTGTCCAGGCCCAAGTCGTCTACTGTGGTGTAGCCGGCCTGGATCTTCTTGTCCACCACCACAACAACGGGCATCTGATAACGGTCTGCCCAGTTGAAGGCTTCGTACGAATCCTCCACAACTTGAGGGATATCGCCAGGCGCTACGACGATGTGGGGGAACTCGCCGTGACCGGCATGCAGCACAAGGTCGAGGTCGGCCTGCTCGTGGCGAGTCGGTAGCCCTGTACTGGGGCCGCCGCGCTGCCAGAGGAAGAGCACCAGGCCGGGCGCTTCCGTGATGCTGGCGAAGCCCATACCCTCCACCATCAGGGAGAAGCCCGGGCCGGAGGTGGAGGTGGAGACGCGTACGCCTGCATGCGCTGCCCCAACCGCCATGTTGATGGCGGCAATCTCGTCCTCTACCTGCACCACGGTCAGGTCTTGGGCGCGGGCGTTGGCTTCTAGATAGACATTCTCATCAGTGGCAGGGCTGATAGGGTAGTAGCTCTGGAACGCCAGGCCGGCCTTGAGCTTAGCCAAGGCTGCGGCATGGATACCGCGGACCACGAGCGGGGGAGTGGCTGGCACCTCAACGGGCACTAGGTTAAAGATATGCTCATTGTTCAGCGCGTCCATAACAAAGTTGTAACCGGCTTCTGCCGCAGCCGCGTTCACGTCTGCCAGCTGGGCAACTCTGCCTCTGCCGCCATAGAAACTCTTTTGGTAAAGGCCCAAGTCTACGCCTAACGCTGCGGCGGAAGCGCCGCCGGCTACGCTATTAGCGATGATGCGCAGGGAATTGAACTCGTTCGCGCGTCCCTGGTCTTCGAGCACTTTGCGGAGGAGGTCGTCAAAGGGAACAGGAACGTAGTGGAGGTCCTGCCGCTGGTCGGAGAGGTCAAGCTTAAGGGCGCCGTCGTAAATCACAACGCCACCCTCAACCATCTGGGGCAAATGGCCATGATGAGTCGGCCATTCATTGTGATGGTTGCCCAAGATCGTCTCTTCATCAAGCGCGATGAGCACATGGACCATCTCGGAAAGATTGCGCCTCTCAGTATTGCTTACGCGGACGGTGTAGTAACTGTGCTCGCCCATGATGTTCGAGTGATACTCGATGTTCATGACGAGCCGGTAACCGCCCTTGGACAGCGCCTTGGCAAAGGTTTCAGCAGCGGCATTGATGCCACCACCCTGCGGGCCGCCTACTCTCCAGGTGAGGTCAGAGTTGTATTCCATAGAAAGACCTTCCTCAATTTATGCTCCCTTATGAGAGCAGAGAGATTGTACTGCAAATTGATAACTTCTTTCAATGATGCCAAGTCAGGCTACTTGATTGAGTTAGTAGTAAATCTTCCCTTGCACCGCCATGTCTAGGCGCAGACGGGGGTCTGGGTCCGGTAAGTAGACCTTTACAGCATACTTGCGGATACGTTTGGTAGTCTCTGTGGTGCCGGGCTCAGCAGGTAGAGGCTCCGTACCAATCTCCCGCACCGTGGTGATTACCTTGGCGTCTAACGAAGCAAAGTTCAGCTCCACCCGCTGTCCTTCCGCAATGCGGGCTATGTCTGTCTCCGCCACTTCTAAGCGGACCTCTAGCCTGGCAAGGTCGTGGATAGTGGCTAATGGGCTTCCTTGCACGATGTTTTCACCTTGCCGTACAGGCAGGCTGGTGACCAGCCCGGTTATTGGAGCACGGACAGGTAAGGTTCGCTGCGAAATCTCGTCCTCTAGCCATGCCACGATGGCTCCTTCCGCTATCGGTTGTCCTTCTTGGACGCGAAGCTCACGGATGCGTCCGCTTACCAAGGGAATGACTTGCGCGGAAGGCGCGTCCACTCTGCCGTCCGTCTGAACCACTGGCGGTTGAGCGCTGGTGTAGAGATAGCCGAAAACGCCTGCTGCTGTGAGCAACCCAGCTCCAATGACAAACAGCAGCAACTTGCCAAAGCGGCGCCGAGACTCCTCCGGCATGAAGGGGCGTATCTCCGTTGACTGCTGGTAAGCGCCAAGCATAAAGCCTGCAACCATTAAGCCATGAGGGATGGCCCAGAGGGAGGTTAGGAACAGCTCCGCAGTGTCGGTGAAGGCTGCATCAATAGCGAGCTGCACCGGGAAGTGACCAGGCAACAGTTTAATCCACCATTCCTCAAGGACGGTAGAGTAGCCGGGGAGCTGAAGGTAGCCAACATCAATGTTTGCCAAGAAGGTTATAGCTAGGATACCCCCCATCTCGTTTCTGATAAAGAGGGCAAAGAGCGCGCCGTAGAAGCTGTAGAGTACTGCCGCAAAGAAAATAGCGATGTAGAAGGGGAAAAGTTGCTGCGGCGGCGCGAAGAGTGACGTGATGAGCACCAGGAATGCTGCGAGGGCAGCGTCTACGAGTACGAGCAAGGTGAGCCGGGCGGTCAGCAACTCGGCCGCAGCGAAGCCGGCCACTCGTAAGCGACGGTCCGCGGTGAGCGCGCTGCGCATGAGATAGAGGCCCACCACGCCGGCAAGCAGCCCCACAAAGCTTAGCGCGCCAAAACCGCTGAAGAGTTCCACCTGGTTCATCTCAACGGTGACCTTAACCCCGTTTTCTATGGCTTCCAGTGATGCGGGCGTTCTGGGGAGACCAAGATAGATGAGCCCAAACCCCACAATGGGCACAAGGATAATGACAGAGAGCATGCCCCGCCTTCGCAGGAACTCCTTGGTGCTCATCTCAAATGCGGTGGTTAGTCTCTTACTGTTCATTGACTATCCCGTCCTGCAGCTCAAGGATGCGGTCTATTCCTAAGTCTGCGGTGATCAAGTGGGAGATAGTGACCACCGCTTTGCCCTGCTCTCGTAGTTCGTGAAGCAAGCCGGCAAAGTTGAGGAAGGTCTCGTAGTCAAAGCCCTGGTAGGGCTCGTCCAGTAAGAGCAAGTCTGGCGAGTGGAGCAGGGCGATGGTAAGGTTGAGCTTCTGTTTCGTGCCGCCGCTGAGGTTGTTGCAGATGGTGTCTACATACTGGGTGTAGCGGAAGCGTTCCAAGTAGTAGCGCCCGGTGTCTCTAAGGACATTGTTCGGGATGCCGTAGGCAGCGCCGAAGAGGATAAGGTTCTCTGCCACCGTTAAGCCTCCCAGCAGCTCCAGGGACTGGGGACAGTAACCGATACGGCCGCGCATAAGATAGTTGCCGCGGTCGGCACGCTCCAAGCCGACCAGGATCTTCATAAGGGTGGTCTTACCGCTACCGTTCTCTCCGACAATGGCGACTACTTCTCCCGCGCGCACTTCCAGGCCGATCCCTTTGAGCACCGGAAGCTTACCAAAGGCTTTCCACACATCCTGCACCTCAAGCAGTACGTTGCCCGTGGTGGGCGTTGTGGTAGGCATTGGCTGACTCATGGCGCGGTCTCTTACTTGTCGCCTAGCCGCGGCTGGATGTTGCCAGGAGTGTATGGACCAAGACGTTGCCGGTTTGGCCGTGTAGGTTACGGCTAAAGCGGAATGTTGCCGTGTTTCTTGGGGGGCAGGGTGTCCCGCTTGTTACGGAGCATGTCCAGGGCGGCGTTAACTTTAGTCCTTGTCTGCCGGGGATCGATGACATCGTCGATGTAGCCGCGCCCGGCGGCGATGTACGGGTTGCTGAACCGATTCTGGTAGTCCGCCACGAGCTCCTTACGCGTCGCATCTGGATCGGAAGAGCGGCTGATCTGCTCCCTAAAGATGACGTTCACCGCGCCCTCTGCGCCCATCACCGCGATCTCTGCAGAGGGCCACGCCAGGTTGATGTCGCCGCGGAGATGCTTGGAACCCATGACCAGGTATGCGCCGCCGTAAGCCTTACGGGTGATGATACTTATCTTGGGCACAGTAGCCTCCGCGTAGGCATAGATCAGCTTTGCGCCCTGGCGGATGATGCCGCCGTACTCCTGAGCTGTCCCCGGCATGAAGCCTGGCACATCCACAAAAGTGATGATGGGAATGTTGAAGGCATCGCAGAAGCGGACAAAGCGGGCCGCCTTGATAGAGGAGTCGATATCGATGACGCCGGCAAGGTACATGGGCTGCTGCCCCACGATACCTACGGGACGGCCTGCCATTCTGGCTAGCCCAACCACCATGTTGGGCGCGTACCGCTCGTGCACTTCCAGAAAGTCGCCATGGTCCACCACCCGTTTGATGACCTCCAGCATGTCATAGGGCTGGTTGGGGTCGTCGGGCACCAGATCTATGAGGTCCGGAGCCTCCCTATAGGAATCGTCGGTAGGCTCGATGGCCGGCGGCTCCTGCATGTTGTGAGACGGGATGAAGGAGAGGAGCCGGGCAACGGTTCGCAGGCATTCCTCCTCGCCGGAGACGGAGAAGTGGGCCACGCCGCTACGTGTCGCGTGACTGAGCGCGCCGCCCAGCTCTTCATGGGTGACGTCTTCACCCGTGACCGCTTTTATTACATCCGGACCGGTGATATACATCTGGCCGGTGCCTTCCACCATGAAAACAAAGTCGGTCAGCGCAGGAGAATAGACCGCGCCGCCTGCGCTGGGGCCCATAATCACCGATATCTGAGGCACCACGCCGGAGGCCGTAACGTTGCGCAGGAAGATGTCGCCGTAGCCCGCCAGGCTGGACACGCCTTCCTGGATGCGCGCGCCGCCTGAGTCGGCCAGGCCGATGATGGGAGCGCCGTTCTTCACGGCCAAGTCCATGGTCTTGCAGATTTTTGCGGCCACTACTTCGGAGAGAGAACCGCCAAAGACGGTGAAGTCCTGGGAAAATACATACACGGTGCGGCCGTCAATCCGGCCGTACCCAGTGACCACAGCATCGCCTAGATAGCGCTGGTTGCCGGTGCCAAACTCCTCCGAGCGGTGCATCACAAAGGCGTCTAGTTCCTGGAAGGAGCCCGGGTCAAGCAGGAGCTCCAGCCGCTCGCGAGCAGTAAGCTTGCCGCGATTGTGCTGGGCATCAATGCGCTGCTGGCCGCCGCCAAGTTTGCCCTGCTCTCGCAGGAGTGAGAGGTCTTCGACCTTATCTGTCTGTGACATAGTGATCTACTCATTAAAACAACAGGATACGGAGGGAAGTGACGGGATTAGCAGAAGTTGCCCCACTAGCGAGGCAACAAAAGCACTATAACACCATTCCCCCATCAATGCTGATGACCTGGCCCGTGATATAGCTGCCGTCGTCGCTGGCAAGAAAGGCCACCAGCCTGGCTACCTCCTCCGGCGTCCCGAACCGTCCGACGGGCACCCGCTCCATCGCGCCTTTACGCAGCTCTTCGGAGGTTCCCGCTACCATGTCCGTTTCAATCCAGCCGGGAGCCAGGGCGTTCACGGTGATGTTGCGGGAGGCCACTTCTTTGGCAAGGCTCTTGGTGAAGCCGATGAGGCCCGCCTTAGCGGTGGCGTAGTTCACCTGCCCCGCGTTGCCGCGCAGGCCGATGATGGAGGACATGTTAACGATGCGGCCCCAGCGATTACGCATCATGTTGCGTAGGACGCCCTTAGAGCAGAGGAACGCGCCGGTAAGGTGGGTGCGGAGCACCGCGTCCCAGTCCTCCTGCTCCATGCGGACGAGCAGGCCGTCCCGAGCGAAGCCGGCGTTGTTCACCAAGATATCGATGGCGCCCCACTGGTCTTGAGCCGTCTTGATCATGGCCTCCACAGCGGCGGCGTCTCCCACATCAGCCTGGAGCGCGATTGCTTCCGGCCCCAGCGCCTTTATGTCGGCCACCACCTGGTCCGCGGCATCCTGCTGGCTCACGTAGTTCACGGCGACCTTTGCGCCGCGGCGAGCAAGCTCCAGCGCCACCGCGCGGCCAATGCCGCGTGACGCGCCTGTTACCAGGGCAGCCTTACCTGATAGGTCTTCTGGCATAGTAAACCTTTCGAGCGAGGGTTACGGTTAGCTGTGACGAGAGGGCTAGCTAGGCCCGCTCCTCCAGGGCTTCCTGCCGGTGCAGCGCGCGCACTTTGCGGATACGCCGCCCAGTGGTGGAAACTACGGAGATGGTCAGGCCGTTTACGCTAACTTCATCGCCCTCAGAGGGCATTTTTCCTAACTGAGCATAGACCAAACCACCCACGGTGGAGAAGTCTTCCTGGACGATCTTTGTGCCAAAAAGCTCGTTCATGTCTGCGATGCTAACCCGAGCGTCCAGCACCGCTTCGTCGTCACTGATGCGCTGAATGGATCGCTCTGTGCGGTCGTACTCGTCCTCAATGTCGCCCACAATCTCTTCCAACAGGTCTTCCAAGGAGACAAGACCCGCGGTGCCGCCGTATTCGTCCACTGCCACAGCCATGTGGATATGGTTCTCCCTGAACTCCTTCAGAAGGTCGTCTATTTTCTTGGATTCAGGGACGAAGTGGGCACGGCGGGCCAGCGATCGCAGGGTGGTAGGCGCACCGGGCTGGTGCAACGCTCGCAGCAGATCCTTTGCGTAGACCACGCCCACGATATCGTCGATAGTTTCTTCGTAGATGGGGATGCGGCTCACGCCGTGTTGGATGATGAGGTCGACGCCGCTGGCTAGAAGGTCGTCCGCCTCAGCAGCCACGATATCTAGGCGGGGTATCATGATCTCTCGCACCATGGTGGAGTCCAAGCCGATAATACCGCGGATCATCTCCTGCTCCTGAGGTTCCAGGACTTCTCCCGACTCCCCTATCTCTTCGGTTGCAGCGCCGAGTTTACCGTAGAGCAACGTGACGGGATGCAATAACCTATCCAACATGCGTAGGGGGATGTGCACTAAGAGCATGGCGCGCTCCGGGTTGGTAGACGCTAGGGATGTGAGGGCGATCTGCAATAAGACTAGGCCCGCCAGGCAGAGCGCCGTTCCTATGAGCAAGCTCTCCCAGCCCAGGCCTTGTGCCTGGTAGAGGAGCCATCCTGCCATGCTGCCGGCAAAGATAATCCCCCCCGTTTTCAGCGTAAGAAGCGTAAGGGGTAAGAATTTACGCCGCTCCGCCACCCACGCAAGTGGACTATCGGTCTGCGTGGCGGCATCTCTATGTACGCGTGTAAAGCGAGGGATCCGCGCCAGCGCGACTTCAGCTACCGACGTGAATTCAATAATAGCTAGACTTAGGAGTAATAGGCCAACGCCTATCCAGTTTTCAGTACTCAAAGTTGCCGAGTTTCGCGTTGCTCCTGAGTGCGCTTGGCGCAGTTCAGGGCAGCGTTCCCTCTATCATCCCCTTACCTGTTCCTAGCGGGAGGTCTCCGCCGGCTTAGTCCGTCGCGGCAAGGGGCGGGCAGGCACGCCAGCCACCAATTCGCCGGGAGGCACATCTTTCGTAACGACTGCGCCGGCTCCGGTAGCCGCGCCAGCGCCTAAAGTAACGGGTGCCACCAACATGGTGGCGCTCCCAAGAAAAACCCCATCGCCAATAATGGTCTGGTGTTTTTCTACGCCGTCAAAGTTGCAGGTGATGGAGCCTGCGCCCACGTTCACGTCTGCCCCCAGCACGGCGTCGCCGATGTAGCTAAAGTGGCCGATGAGGGTGCGGCGCCCTATGCGGCTGCTCTTCACTTCCACATAGTTGCCCAGGTGTGCTTCAGTTTGTATGTACGCGCCGGGGCGGATGTGACAGTAGGGGCCGACGGTGACCGCGGCTTCCAGCGTTGCTTCTTCCAACGTGGATTCGCCCACGGTGCAGCCATCCGCGATGCGGGAATCCTGGATGACTGCGTGGGGGCCTATGCGGCAGTCTTGGCCGATGACGCTGCTGCCGCTAATAGTGGTCTGGGGAAAGATCTCAGTGTCCTGGCCAATGAGGACGCCGGCGTCAATGTAGATAGAGGCAGGATCGTGCAAGGTGACGCCGGAGCGCATTACGGCGGTGCGCACCCGCTGTCTCATGATCAACTCTGCTTCAGCAAGTTGCACGCGGTCGTTGACCCCCATGGTTTCCTGCGGGTCGCTGATGTGCATCGCCTCGATAGTGAGGCCCTCGGAGCTGGCCATCTCTGCGAGGTCGGTCAGATAGTACTCATTGTTGCTGTGAGGACGGATCTTTGAGAGCGCGGCAACGGCCCAGACGGCTTCGATGCAATAAACGCCCTCGTTTGTCTCGGTGTATGCGTGCTGACCCTCCGCTAGGTCGCGGTCTTCTACGATGGCGCTAATGCCTTGGTTTGTGTCGCGCAGCACGCGGCCGTAGCCGGCGGGATCGTCGCGCAGGCAAGTGGCGAGGGTGAGGGATGCGTTGCCCTCAACGTGTCGCGTCATAGCGGCGCGCAGGGTTTCAGGCGTGACCAGGGGGACATCCCCATTCACTACCAGGAGGTGCTGTGTATCCGCCGAGATCGCGGCTAAGCCCTGCCACACGGCATCGCCTGTGCCCAGGGGCGGGTCCTGCAGGACGGGTTGGACGTCGGCAGGCCATGCGCCGCCGGCCAGCGTCTCGGGGTTCGTGACCACAATGATGCGAGAGAGGCCGGCCTGGAATAGCGCATCCAGGGTATGGGCAATCATGGGCTTCCCTGCGATGGGGTGGAGCACTTTGGGATGCTTGGAGTGCATACGAGTGCCGCGACCCGCTGCAAGTACAATACCTGACCAGACAGCTGTCATTAGCGGCCCGTTAAGTGGGGCTGGGTAACACGCAGGTACAGTAACCCCGCTGGAGCAGCCAGGGGTAGAGGAGAAGGTAAAGGGCTACGGTGAGCCGGAGCGTCTGGAGGTTGGTCGTCTTCAGTTGAATCCATGATAAATCATGCTAGCGATGCCTAAAACGGCTGTCAAGTTGGAAGCAATAATTGCGAACGATACCCATTCCCAAACGGGCTGCCCTAGATTTCCGTTCACATGTTCTAGTCAAGGATGCTGTGCTGGGGTATCATAGGAAAACTATGTCCAGCGCGACTGTTTCATCAGGCAACCCACCCACCGCACCCAAACCCGTCTCGAGGCTTGCCGCGCCCTTTGGCATCTACTATGGCTGGATCATGGCGGGCGCCGCGCTCCTGATGAATTTCTCTGTCTCGCCCATGAATCCGGTCGTGTTCTCCTTCTACATCATTCCCATGGGCGCTGAGCTAGGGTGGAGCCGCAGTCAGGTTTCGCTGGCGCTCACCTTCCGGTTGTTGCTTGCAGGGTTCACTGGCCCCCTCATCGGCCGGTTGCTGGACCGCTGGGGTTCGCGCTGGCTGGGTATGGTCGGCGGGATTGTGGCCGGCATTAGCCTCTTTGTGTTGGGGTACGTGCAGGAGCTGTGGCAGCTCTATCTTATCTTCGCAGTGTCTGGGATAGCCGGCTTGGGCGGGCCTGGCGCAAACCTTCTGACGACGGTACCGGTGGCCAAGTGGTTCATCGCCAGGCGGGGCCGTGCTATGGCAATGGCGATGGTTGGCATGCCAATGGGCGCCACACTCTGGATTCCGACCACACAGTGGCTGCTGGCGAACGTTGGCTGGCGCTGGGGCTGGATGTTCTACGGCGTAATTGTCACGACGGTTGTCTCATCAGTGAGCGCCCTGGTGATGCGGCGCGCACCGGAGGATCATGGACTGCGTCCGGACGGCGCAAAGGAACAGGTAATCCGAGAAACACAGCGGCCTCGTCCGGTCTTAGCCGAAACCAACTGGACATTGCAGGAGACGCTACACAGCGGCACTTTTTGGAGGATCTTGGGTGCACTGGCTCTCACCGGCATGGCCCTTTCCGGCACATTGGTGCACAGAGTAGCGTACTTTCAGGACCAGGGCATTCCCCTTGAGACCGTGGCGGCAGGGACGGTTTTCGATCCGCTTACGGTGATATTTTCCAGCCTCCTCTTTGGTTTCATAGGAGAGCGTATTTCGGTGCGCTTGCTGGGGCTTATGGGTTGCCTAGGACTGGCTAGCTCCGTGCTGCCTATGATCTTTGTGGGGAACCAAGGCTATTCCGTGTTCCTCCACAGCTTTTTGTGGGGCGCCGCCATTGGTCCGTTTGTGACGCTAAACAACTTGATCTGGCCCAGCTATTTTGGCAGGCGGTTCCTGGGCTCCATACAGGGCGTGGCCTTGCCTACCACAATCGTTGCGAATGCAGTGGCCGCACCGGCCTATGGCTTGCTGCTGGACGTGGGCGTGCCTGCTACTATGGTGTGGTCGCTCTCCTTCACCCTCTTCGTCACGACGGGTATCCTGCTGAGCACTGCAAAGCCGCCCAAAGCGCGGCAACCCCTCCCCGCTGCGATAGCTGCTTAGAAGGAGCAGATCATGCAGAAAACACCGATAGCTCCACTACCAGGAAACCTCCACGAGGCGCTGGCTGCGTTCCATCCCGCCATCCAGAGTTGGTTCGCAGAGCGCTTTGCTAGCCCCACCGCAGCGCAGACACGCGGCTGGCCCACGATTCAGGAGGGCCAGAACACCCTCATCGCTGCGCCTACAGGGTCGGGCAAGACCCTGGCCGCGTTCCTGGCCTGCCTGGATGACTTAGTGAGGCAGGGCATCGCGGGAGAACTGGCGGATACCACTCAGGTGCTCTATGTCTCCCCCCTGAAGGCACTGAGCAACGACGTGCAAAAAAACCTGGCTCAGCCTCTGGAAGAGATTGGTGCGTTGCTGCGGCAGATGGGGTTGGACTGCCCGGAGATCCGGGTCTCCGTCCGCACTGGCGATACCAGCTCCACGCAGCGGCAGGCCATGGTGAAGAAGCCGCCGCACATTTTGGTGACCACTCCCGAGTCCTTCTACATCCTGCTCACCTCGGAGGGCGGGCGGCGCATGCTCAAGCCGGTGAAGACGGTCATAGTGGACGAGATCCATGCTGTGGCCGGCAGCAAGCGGGGCGCTCACTTGGCCCTAAGCCTGGAGCGGCTGGCAGCGCTTACGGAGGAGCGTCCGGTGCGCATCGGCTTGTCGGCTACGCAGAAGCCTATCCAGGAGGTGGCTCGGCTGCTGGTGGGCGGTGACGGCGCTGCGCCCGACTGCGCCATCGTTGACGAAGGCCATCGCCGGGAGCTGGACCTGACGCTGGAGCTACCCTCGCGGCCGCTGGAGGCAGTCTGTTCCAACGAGGCGTGGGAGGAGATCTACGACCGTCTGGCAGAGCTGGTGCTGCAGGAGCGCACTACACTTATCTTTGTGAACACTCGCCGCTTGGCGGAGCGCGCCACCTTCCACCTAGCCAAGCGGTTGGGAGAGGACCATGTGGCGGCGCACCACGGCAGCCTCTCGCGGGAGCAACGGCTGAACGCGGAGCAGCGGCTCAAGACCGGATCGCTGAAGGCGCTAGTGGCTACGGCGTCGCTTGAGTTGGGCATCGATATCGGCACGGTGGACCTGGTATGCCAGCTTGGCTCGCCCCGCTCCATCGCCAGCCTGCTGCAGCGGGTGGGACGCTCCGGCCACACTATGGGTGCGGTCTCCCGCGGGCGGCTCTTCCCGTTGAGCCGCGACGAGCTGGTGGAGTGCGCCGCGCTGCTCCATCAGGTGCGGCAGGGCAACCTGGACCGGCTGACAGTTTGCACAAAACCCCTGGACATCCTGGCCCAGCAAATGGTGGCTGCGGTGGCTATGGAGGAGTGGGATGAAGAGGCCCTCTTCCAGCTCTACAGGGGGGCCTACCCCTACCATGAGTTGACCCGAGAGGAGTTCGATGCCGTAAGCCGTATGCTCACCGAGGGCTACGCGACCCGCTGGGGCCGCGGCGGTGCATACCTCCACTACGACAGCGTGCAGAAGCGGTTCCGTGCTCGCAAGGGCGCGCGCCTGGCCGCGGTGACCTCCGGCGGGGCCATCCCGGAGAACGCCGACTATCAGGTGCTCCAGGAGCCGGAGGGACTCTTCCTCGGCACGGTGCACGAGGACTTTGCGGTGGAGAGCATCCCTGGCGATATCTTTCAGCTTGGCGCAACCTCCTGGCGTATCCTGCGTGTGGAGCAGGGCAAGGTGCGGGTGGAGGACGCCCACGGCATGCCACCCACTATCCCCTTCTGGCTGGGCGAGGCGCCCGCCCGCACCGATGAGGTGTCGGCTGCGGTATCCACCGTCCGTAGCGAGATTGGCCAGCGGCTGCCCGACATGGACGGCGCGCTCGCGTGGGTGCGGGAGGCCGCCGGACTGGAGGGCACGGCCGCGCAACAGCTTGTGGAGTACCTGGCTCTGGCAAAGGCCGCGCTGGGTGTGGTGCCTACGCAAGAGACGCTAGTGCTGGAGCGCTTCTTTGATGAGAGCGGCGGCATGCAGCTTGTCATGCACTCACCCTTTGGCGCTCGGGTGAACCGGGCGTGGGGGCTGGCGCTGCGCAAACGCTTCTGCCGCACCTTCAACATGGAGCTTCAGGCCGCAGTGAACGAGGACGCCATTGTCCTCTCCCTGGGGCCGCAGCACAGCTTCCCCCTAGAAGAGGTCTTCTCCTATCTGCATCCTAACTCGGCGCAGGACGTGCTCATCCAGGCGCTCCTGGCCGCGCCCATGTTCCAGACGCGCTGGCGATGGAACGCCAGCCGGGCCCTCGCCATCCTGCGGCAGTCGGGCGGGCGAAAGGTGCCCATGCCGCTGCAACGGATGCGCTCCGACGACCTGCTCACCACGGTCTTCCCAGACATGGTCGCCTGCCAGGAGAACATCGTTGGCGACATCCAGCTGCCGGACCATCCGCTGGTGAGCGAGACGCTGCGGGACTGCCTCTATGAAGCTATGGACGTGGAGAAGTTCCTGAGCCTGCTGGAGTCAGTGGTCGGGGAGAAGGTGACCCTGGTCGCCAAAGACACTACAGCGCCCTCGCCCTTCACTCACGAGGTGCTCTCTGTCCGGCCATACGGCTACCTGGACGATGCGCCTCTGGAGGAACGCCGCACCCAGGCCGTCTCCATGCGCCGCACGTTGGACTACCAGACTGCGGAAGACCTGGGACGCCTGGACGCTGAAGCCATCCAACGGGTGAAGGGCGAAGCGTGGCCGGAGCCTGAGAACGCCGATGAGTTGCACGATGCGCTGCTCACCGCCAACTACCTGACCGCCGCCGAAGGCGCGCCGTGGCAAGCGTATTTTGATGAGCTAGTGACGCAGCGCCGGGCAACGGTCTTGCAGTCAACAAACAGCGAGCCGCTGTGGGTCGCGCTGGAGCGACTGCCACTTATGGCGCTGGTGTTGCCGGGCGCCGTGGCCTCGCCTCTGCTAGAGACACTGCCTGCGCCAAGGGACATGCCTCAAGAGCCGGAGACGGCGCTGCGGGACATCTTGCGTGGCCGTCTGGAGATCCTGGGGCCGGTTACCGCTGAGTCCTTGGCTGAACCGCTAGGGATTGAAACCAGTGAAGTTGTCTCCGCGCTGACCGCGTTGGAGTTGCAAGGCCTTGCTTTGCGCGGCCGCTTTACTCCCGACCAGGATGCGATGGAGTGGTGCGACCGCCGGCTGCTGGCCCGCATCCATCGACACACCCTGGACCGGCTGCGGCAGGAGATAGAGCCCGTCTCTGCGGCAGACTTCCTGCGCTTCCTGGCGGTGTGGCAGCACGTCGACCCGCAGCACAAGCTGGACGGCCCTACCGGGCTGGTGGGCGTGCTGGAGCAGCTCGAAGGGTTCGAAGTCCCGGTGGGCGCGTGGGAGTCCCACATCCTGCCCGAGCGTTTGAAGCGGTTCAGCCGCACCTGGCTGGAGGAGCTCTGTCTAAGCGGGCAGCTTGCGTGGGCACGCCTACACCCCCGCAGCGATGTCTCGACCCCTGCCGGCGGCGCGACCCGCTCCACGCCTATCGCCTTCCTGTTCCGAGACAATCTATCCACTTATCTAGAAACTACGGACGGCGCTGGCCCCATGCCCGTCCTAAGCGGCGTGGCGCAAGACCTGTTGGAGTGCCTCCAGAACCGGGGCGCATGCTTCTTCCAGGATCTGGTGCGCGCCACCCATCAACTTCCCGCGGACGTGGAAGAGGGGATGAAGGAGCTGGTGGCCCGGGGCTACGTCACCTGCGACGGCCTTTCAGGGCTGCTCTCCCTGACCTCACCCGTGCGAAAGGCATCCGCGAGGCCGCAACGTCGCAACGGCCCCAGCCGCATTCCGCCGAGCATGCCGAACCCGCGACAGCCCGCCGGTCGCTGGTCGCTGCTGCCCAAAGACGATGTCTCGGAGATGACCTCGGACGAGGTGAACGAGTTCTATGCCCGCAAGCTGCTGCGACGCTACGGTGTGGTGTTCCCGCGGCTGCTGATGCGGGAGAACGGTCTGCCGCCCTGGCGCGACCTGGTGCGGGTGTACCGCCGTCTGGAGGCGCGCGGCGAAATCCGCGGCGGACGCTTCGTGGCGGGCTTCTCCGGGGAGCAGTACGCGCAGCCGGAGGCGGTGCAGATGCTACGCAGCGTGCGCCGGGCCAAGCCCAGCGGCGCGACTATCACCGTCAACGCCACCGACCCGCTGAACCTGGTGGGTATTATCACACCGGGGCAACGCGTGCCCGCCCTGCCCTGGAACAGTGTCACCTATAAGGACGGCGTGCCGGTGTCGATGGCCGTCCGAGGCCGCTCCGCCGCGATAGCTATTGCGTAGGCGAGTTGATATAGCAAGGGCGTGGGGCGTGCCCGCCATAGTGAGCTGAGAGTATATCCTGGGCCGTAGTACAGCCAACAAACTCGCTCGTGGTGAGCTTGTCGAACCATGAGCCGTAGCATGAATCTGGAGCGCAGCTTTGTACAAGCGCGTAGGCTCGGATGTTACAAGTGCGTAGGTCGGGGCAGAAGCCTCGACCTACGCCGTTTAGCCCCTAACCTGCTGTAGCCGCGGCTTTGGCCGCGGTGGGGTCTGTTGCGTTCATCATGACGTTCGGATCGTGGTTGCGCTTCCCGCCGGTTACCTCGATGGTGGCGCCGTCAACGAACGACGCATCGTCGGAGGCAAGGAAGACGCACATGTTCCCCACGTCGTCAGGCTGACCGATGCGTCCGGCAGCAATGCCTTGCACTCGCCTGGCAATCAATTCCGGTGTACGGCCCGGTGTGACTTTGGGGTTGTCGATAAAGCCCGGGAGGACGCAGTTCACCCGGATTGTGGGCGACCACTCGGAGGCCATGGAGACGGTGAGCTTGGGGATGCCCGCTTTCGCCGTGGCGTAGAAGGCGAAGCCGGTGCGGGTGGGCTCGTTATTCCATGGAGCGCCAGAGCCGATGTTGATGATGACGCCCTGGCCCTGGGCCATCATGACCTTGGCCGAAGCCTGGCCCACCAGGAAGACGCTCTTGAGGTTCAGGCCGATGCAGGCGTCGAACTCATCAGAAGTAAGCTCGAGCAGCGGCGCGCGGCGAAAGTCACGGCCAAAGTTGCCTCCGGCACAGTTCACCAGCACATCTACACGGCCGAACTCTGTTACTGTTCGGTCTACTAAGTTCTGAGCGTCCGCTGCAGAGGTGACGTCTGTAGAGACGCCGATGGCGCGATGACCCATGGCCCGCACCTCATCTACCACCTGGTCGATGGGCCCCTGAGTGCGCGCTGCGACCACTACATCCGCGCCGGCTTGTGCAAAGCAGTGGACGATACCCCGTCCCGTGCCCTGACTGCCCCCTGTGACGATGGCTACTTTTCCGCTGAGATCAGGCATAGTGAACTCCTCTTGCTGATTGTTGAGCTTCATTTTGTGTACACCCTGGCGTTAGAGGCTGTCAACGGGTTGGGCCGCCTCTGTCATTGCGAGGTTGCTAGCAATGGCTGTGGGTGTGGTTTCCCCGAAAAAGAGTGCCGTGCTACACTGAAAGTATGACAAAGACACAAAAAGTGGTCGTTGCGATGAGCGGCGGCGTGGATTCCTCCGTGGCGGCCGGGCTACTGGTGCGTCAGGGCTACGAGGTGGTGGGCATCACCATGCGCCTCTGGACGGAGGAACGCGACGACCTGCCGGAGACCAACCGCACTTGCTGCGGCATCGAGGCAGTGGAGGATGCTCAGGAGGTCGCCAACAAGCTGGGCATTCCCTACTACCTGCTCAACTACGAGCGCTCGTTCAAGACTAACGTAGTGGATTATTTCATCGACGAGTATGCAAAGGGGCGTACGCCTAACCCGTGCCTGGCCTGCAACCAGTATGTGAAGTTTGACGCACTCTTGCAGCAGGCCCGTGCGCTGGGCGCCGACTACCTGGCAACCGGCCACTATGCCCGAGTCGACAGCGATGCTCGTGGCTACCGTCTGCTACAGGGTGTGGATCCTCGCAAGGACCAGTCGTATTTTCTGTACACCTTGGGGCAAGAAGAGCTGCGGAGCGTCCTTTTCCCTGTGGGCGGCTACACCAAGGACGAGATCCGCGGCGTTGCCGTTGAACTGAGTCTGGCGGTGGCGGACAAGCCGGATAGCCAGGAGATCTGCTTCATCCCAGACAACGACTATCGGCGCTTTGTGCGGGAGCGGTTAGAGGAGGAGGAAGGAGAGGTAGTGGACGCCGATGGGCGAGTCCTCGGTACGCACAAAGGTGTGGCCAACTACACCATCGGTCAGCGCCAGGGGCTGGGCGTGACCACTAGTGAGCGAGTTTACGTAACAGACATCGATCCAGTACAACGACGCGTTGTGGTGGGGACTGAGACCGGACTTTTTCAGGAGCAGGCCATGGTGGAGGATGTGCACCTGGTGCAGGGCGGCCTTGAGCACCTGCCCGCGGAAGCCATGGTAAAGATACGCTACAAGGCCAGTGAGACACAGGCGCGCTTGGAAGCCGTTGATGGCGGCGTGCTGGTGACGTTCCAAGAGCCGCAGCGGGCTGTCACGCCGGGGCAGGCAATGGTGTTCTATAATAAAGATGCTGTGGTCGGTGGCGGGATTATCGCCCGCAGGCCGCGGGTACAGGAAGAAGTATAGGGAGTTGCTGTGAGTCTAGACGGTATCAATCTACAAAGTATCAGAGACGTTGCCCTTATCGCGCTGGCGCTGCTGGCTATCCTGCAGATACTGGTCTTGCTTGTCATCAGCATTTCCCTGTACCGTAAGGTTGGCCCATTGTACAAATCCATTCAGATGACACTGGGCAATGTACAGGGAACTACCGCATTTCTATCGGAAACAACTGTGAATCCGGTGATACGAATACTCAGCTTTATCGCCGGTCTGAGAGCAGCCACAAGCAAGGTTGCAGATGCGATGAAGGGACGACAAGAAGGAGGTACGAAGAATGAATGAGCAAGACAGCGGCGGCGGCGGCGGCTTTTTTAAGGGCCTCTTGATAGGCGGGATTATTGGTGGACTGGTGGGCGTACTCCTGGCCCCAAAACCCGGCAAAGAGACCATGGAGCAGCTTAAAGAGCAAGGCGCTCTTTGGCGTGAACGCAGCAACATGGGCTTTGAGGCAGAGCTATCCACGCTGAAGGAGACAGTAGGCGAGATGCAAGAGGTGCTTAAAGAAACCCTGGAGGAAGGCCGCGAGGTGTTCCGAGAGGTTGTGGCGGAAGGCAAGGATGCCTCAGTGCGCGCCACAGATGACTTACAGCGCCGCTTCCAGTCAGCCAAGGATGGCCGCGACACTTAGTACTACGAGTATCCAATGAATGAACGCCTGACGTTGTGTCGGGCGTTCTGCTTTACCTATGCCTTGGCCGGATCGATTGCTGTGTCATACCGGGCCATAGTTTTGCGAATGGCGGAGAGGGTGGGATTCGAACCCACGGTGACCTTACGGCCACAAACGCTTTCCAGACGTTCCTGATCGTCCACTCCAGCACCTCTCCGCGCGTGGATTGGGCGCCCCGACCCGTGGACGCCGGGCCACGTATTACTATACCTGATAAGGGTATCTAGGCAACTACCAACTAGGCCCGTGAAGTGCCCAGTTTTGGCAGATTGATTGCGGCCAACAGCAGGGCCTTGAGCGCATCCTCCCTAAGTTCGCCTAGGTTGTGGACGTGCATGTAGCGGACCCGCTTGCCGTACCCCTGAAGTAAGCCCTCCGGGTCTGGCAGCAGCAAGCCATACTCAAAGCCCACCTTCACCTGGTCTTGCTGAGGGAAAATACCGCAGAAATAGCCTTGTTGGGGATGGCGATATCCTATGCTATGCCAGACAGAGTAGGGGTGCTCCGTTGCCATAGGAACAGTCTCCGTGATGAGCGCTCTTAATCGCTCGACCAGCGGCGTACTTCTGGGCTATGGTTTGCAGCTATGTCTTCTGCGGTGATGTGGTTTTTGTTGGCTTGTGAGCGGCTCGTCATTTGTAGCGCTACTTTGTGTACTTCCAGTTAAGCTCTTTGCCTTCCGACATCCATTCCACAGCCGTGGCCAGGCGCTGAGTCCGGGTCTTCTCCGTTTTAGCTCCAACCAGCCGCTCCACATACTCCCGCTTCTTATAGGGCGAGAAGGCCGCAAAGGTCTTATCCGCTGCTTCATTGGTTAGCGGCGCTTGAAGCAGATAATCCGGCGTCTCCAGCTCAACGGGACGGGCAGCCGCCGCGCGCTGCGGCGCTTTAGCGCCAGTTTCGTTGAGGCGAGCCGCCTCCTGGATGTAGGCAACAAGCACGGCATCGCGAGGGAGATCGTCAAGGTTCTGGATCCTGCCGAAGTGCCCCATGGCCGTCTTGCCTAAGCTCGCTAGCACGTGCTCTGGGTCGGTCATGAGTTCCGCCTTCCAGAACCCGAAAGTACAGTGCTCTTTGAACGAAGCCATACTGCACATGGGCATCCTGTGCTCAAAATGGGGAAAGCCCCACTTAATGGTCTCTGTAGCTTGAGGGTCGGCGCGATGCACCAGCTCACGTAAGTGGCTCAGGATGGGCTGCGCAAATGGCACAGCCTTAGCGATGTATGCGTCGACACGCTCGTCGGCCAGAGTAGCCATAGAAGTCCTGCTCTACGCTGCGTTTCTGTTTCGCCCCAGACCCAGAGCGACGCCTGCAGCAAAGATTGCTCGCTGTGCCTAGGGGATCTCTTTGCGAGAGGACTCGTAAAGCTGAATATAGTTCTCTACCGAGAACTTGGCGACGGTCTCCCCAATGAGGTCGAGAGGAAGGTCATCCAGCTTCTTGAAACGCACGCAGGACTTGCCCATATTCAGTCGCTTGCCGCTGTCCTCGTAACGTTGGGTAAACCAGGCCGCTATCTTGGGATCGCTGTATACGCCGTTCAGATAGACACTCATGTAGTGCTTCCAGGACGCTAGGGCAACGTAGCTCAATGGTTGGCCGTTGTAGGTCTTAGGATAACGCTCTAACGGTATCTCATAAGACAGCATGCCCCAGTTGATGCATTCATCATAGCCCTCAGGCAGGTTCTCCAGGATGACCTGGCGCACAATTTCCAGTGCTTCCCTGCGGTCGGGCGGAAAGCCCTGCAGGTATTCCTCTGCTGTTTTAGCGTTAGTCCTTACCATCATGAGCATGTACCTCTTGCGTGAACTGCCCTCCGGTAGCGGATGAGCGTATGTACCTATGATACCGAATATTGATGCTGATCGTTCCCACACTTAGCAATCGTTTCGTTGACAGGGTGCACGTACAGGAGTACGTTGCGAAGAGCTAGCAGTGCGGTCTCACCAAGGCCGATAGTTCACCGAAGCAATTCCAAGTTAGGCGCTTAATGTCCCAGACTCCCCCATCCACCGGCAACCCAGACGAGCCACGCCAACCAGAGCGTCCCTCCAATACACAGGCATCCGCGGAAGCGCCAGCACCCGGGAACGAGCAGCACACGGCTGCCGACTCGCCTGAGCCTGCCCGGCTAGGCACGTTCCACGCCTTCTCCATCCCCAACTATCGTTTGTTATGGGTCGGCAACGCCTTCACCTCGGTAGCTATGTGGATACAGCAGACCACTATGGGCTGGGTGGTCTACGACCTCACTAGATCCGGGAGCATCCTGGGGAGTGTAAACGGGGTGCGCCTTATTCCTTCCCTCCTATTGAACCCCGTAGCAGGCATAACCGCAGACCGTTATAGCCGTAACCACATCATCGCGGTTAGTCAGCTCTGCCTCTTCTTCTTCACGTTCACCATCGCTATATTGCTGTGGACGGGCCGTTTGGAGATATGGCACTTGTACGCCTTCTCTATCATGGCTGGGGCGCTATGGCCTTCAACATGCCGGCGCGGCAGACTATGGTCTTTGATATTGTGCCGCGCAGCGTTGTCCCCAATGCGGTAGCACTGAGCAACATGGCTTTCAGTATGTCTCGCACCGCGGGGCCAATGATTGGCGGTGTGCTTATCGTCACCGTTGGGGCGGCCACGAACTTCCTGGTCCAGAGCCTGGCCTATCTGCTGGTGATGGCCTGTGTGCTTATGCTCAGATTACCGGCGAGGAGCCAAGCGCCGCGACGGGAACGTTCTTTCTTACGGGATATGTCCGAGGGATATCGCTTTGCCAGCGGCGACCCGCAGGCGCGGCTTCTGTTCCTGATGAGCGTCATCAATCCGCTGTTTCTCATCCCGCTGCACGTGGCGTTGCTGCCTATCTATGCCAAGAATATCTTTGGCGGCGATGCTTCTAGTCTGGGCATTATGCTCTCAGCCATCGGCTTTGGGGGATTCTTTGGCGGGCTGCTCACCGCATCGCTCAACCAGGTGGACCGTCGAGGTCTGCTGCAACTGGGCGCACTGTTTACTTACAGCTTCTCCCAGGGTGCGTTCTCCGTGGTAGGGGCCGTCACGGGCCAGCTCTGGTTTGCGGTGCCCTTCCTGGTGACGGCAGGCGCATCGGAATCGGTCTTCAACACCACCAACCAGACGGTGCTGCAACTGGTAGCGCCGGACCACCTGCGGGGCCGGGTAGTGAGCGTGCTACAACTGGGACCGATGCTCATGCCCATTGGCATCATGTTCGCGGGGGTGATGGCCGATATTGTTGGCGCGCCGGCAGTGGGTACGGGTCTGAGCACGATAGCCTTCTGCATCGGATTGGGTCTACTGATCTTCTCGCCGCGGCTCCGCAGATTGCGTTTAAGCCAGCTTGGGGAGCAGCAGCGAGCAGCCAGCCGGCTGGGCGACCGCGGCTAATGAGCAATATAGTCGTTAGGCTTCACCTGTAGCGAAGCATTAGGTACCACAGTCGAGGCTTGTGCTGGGGGGCCTCAAGTCTTAAATGAGGCTCTTTTGTAGCTTGCGCCAGCTCGGGCCTTGCAGCTGGTTAGGCTTGCGGTAGGCACTCTTTTCCAGCCGCCTTGCTCGCCGGTCATAGCGAGCGGCCAGGGATGACAGTACGGCAGAGGCTTCGGGTGTCAGCATGCTGGGGGGTGAAGCGGCAATGCTTCGCAAGAACTCAGCGCCCACCCACGCATCGTGGTGCCGGCCCAAGATGTCATGCTGGACAATCAGCCGCGCCAGCACAGGTTCAGCTCTGCCGGAAAAAAGGTCTCCCGTGATTTGTAGGGTATCACGGAGCACTCTGGCCTCGATACGAAGCTGATGAAGGGCTGTGGGAGTGACTTGCTTAATGGCCTGACCCTCTCTGCGTACCCTACGCATCTGCCGGCGCACAAACGCCGGCGCAGCGGCCTCGAGACCCATATGGACACCCTCGGTGTCTCCTGCACCGGTGAGGGTGGCAATGGCTCCAGACAACGATTGCCTGAGCTGTGAGGAATCGGTAGGCCGCGCCGCCTTAGCCAACTCTGCAACCGTTGTGATCATCTGCGGATTCGGGTGAGCGCTAAGAGTTGCGAGCATTTCGGCCCGGGCGGCGTTGCGCATGTCCGACAGGAGGCTCAATACTTCCGTGAAGCCGGAGCTCTCCGCAGGATCGGCGCTGTCCGCCTGCGTGCGTACGTGGGCGCTTTGCACATCGATGTCACGGGCTGCGGCCATAGTCTTTGCAAACTGACCCAACTCCCTGCGCACCTCGGCGGCACGCGGGTCGAGCGCTACTCTTCCGATACTGATGGCACATCTAAGGCGGCGCACTATTTCACGCCACGTGTGCACCTCCTCAGGATCGTCACTTAATGGGAGTTCAGGGGCGTTCATGTTCTGTCACCTCCAGCCCATACCATCCGCATATACACGTTGCCTTCTCGCAACTCCTGCAGCATCTGCGCCAGGCGTTTCTGCTGCGTTTTGGGGCGTTTGGCTCCGGCTATCCAGCCAAGGTAGTCGTTCTGCTGATAGGGAGGCCTAGTATGGTAAGCGTCCATCAGGCCAGCTTGCTCCAACGCGGTCTGCACCCAGTCCGGCATTGGGTAGCGCTCCCGACGAGTGGGGGCTATTCTTTGGGCGGGTCTTTGAGTCACCATACCAACTCATTAAATGCAGAGCTGAACCCCTTGCTGGCGGAGAGGGCGGGATTCGAACCCGCGGTGACTTGCGCCACACCGCTTTTCGAGAGCGGCACCATCAACCACTCGGACACCTCTCCACTGTCTATTATCCATCAAGGTTGGCAGACTCGGCAATTGTGTGCGCTCCTGACCAGGGCCGAGTCCAACTGATGCTATACTGGGCCATCATGGGATTACGCCCTTAGAATGGCCGTCGGAAGCTGTGCGCCAGACTAATCCACCGATAACGTTAGGGTTCACCGGGTGTTGACGCAGCCTCAGCAGCGCCCTGAAATGCCGCGTCCCAATGCCAGTCTGGAAAGGCTATTAGGTGTTGCCGTAGTAGTGGCAGCGCTACTTACAATTCCCCTAACCGCCGGCGAGGAGCTGGGCATCAACCCTGAGATAGTGCTCTTGGGCGATTGGGTAATCTGGAGCATTTTCTTTGGGGAGTTCGTCATAATGGCGACTGTTTCGCGAAATCCCCTAGGTTACGCACGCCACCACATACTTGATTTGGCAGTGGTGATAATAACCTTCCCCCTGTTGCCGCACCTGTTGGCCCTCGCGCGGCTCGCCCGTCTTTTCCGGCTCTTGCGGCTGTTGCTCGTGAGCGCCCGAGCTTTTAGCGCGTTGCGGGTTGCTCTTGGCCGCCCTGGGCTGCTCTATGTCACGGTCGCGGCGGCGCTGCTTATCGTCACTGGAGGCGGCCTGCTGGCAGTGCTGGAGCCAGAGACGGTTAAAGAGACGGGAATGATGGGTGGTATATGGTGGGCGGTAGTCACAGTTACCACGGTTGGGTATGGCGATATCGCGCCAACTACCGCATGGGGCCGCCTGCTGGGGATAGCGTTGATGTTTGTAGGGATAGGACTCGTATCTACCCTAGCTGCCTCCGTTGCTGCCTACTTTGTAGATCAGGACGGCGCAAGGGAGCGAAATGCTCAACAGGAGCGCCTGGCACGCTTGGAGAGCAAGGTGGACCGGCTATTGGAAGCAGCTGACGACACACAACGTCAGCAACGTTAGTGACGGGCCGCGTGTCAGCGACATAACACCGCCGAAAGGACATGTAGCAAATGACAGACACACTTCTTATATGGGAACAAGCGCTCCGGTCGGGGATACTTCTCGCGGGGGCGCTGCTCCTGGCCCTAATTGTCCACCGTATCCTCTTCTTCGTAGTGCTCGAACGAATGAGCCAGATGAATGAAGTCCTCAATTCTCTTGTCCATCATTCTCAACGACCAGCCTTGTTACTCCTACCGCTCCTAGCCCTGTTGTTGGTTCTCCCTGCCATCCCGCTACTCCCAGAAGCAATGTCGCTTGCCAATCACGTCGTTGAATTGGGATTGATTGGTTCAGTTGGTTGGCTTGCGGTAAGGCTCACGAATGTTGCAGGGGAATTGCTGGTTCTCCGTTACCAGGACGTAGGTACCGATGACCGCGAAGCTCGTGAAATACGTACTAGAGTACAGGTCCTTCGGAGGGTCACGGCGATCGTCCTGGGTTTCATCACCTTTGGGCTAATGCTGATGACTTTTCCATCCCTCCAAAATCTTGGAGCGAGCCTACTAGCGTCGGCTGGCTTCGCCGGCTTGGTCATTGGCATGGCCGCGCGGCCGGCCCTCCAAAACCTGATAGCTGGTTTGCAAATCGCCCTCACCCAACCCATCAGGCTTAACGATGTCGTCATTGTAGAGGGCGAGTGGGGCTGGATTGAGGAGATTAGCGCCACCTTTGTAGTCGTACGAGTATGGGACTTGCGTCGCCTCGTTATTCCTCTTTCAAAGTTCATTGAAGAGCCGTTCCAGAACTGGACACGCATTACTGCTGATCTCCTCGGAACGGTCTTCATCTACACGGACTATAGCGTTCCCGTCGAAGAGATCCGAGAGGAGCTGCATCGCATCCTTCAGACCTCACCGTTATGGGATGAAAAGGTCTGGGGCCTGCAAGTGACGAATGCAACGGAACACACTATGGAATTGCGGGCGCTTATGAGCACGGAGGACTCTAGTAAGGGCTGGGACCTCCGCTGCTACGTGCGTGAGAAACTCATCGAGTACCTCCGGGACCGCCATCCTCAAAGCTTGCCGCGGGTCCGCGCGGAGT
This sequence comes from Dehalococcoidia bacterium, assembly GCA_965220215.1. GTDB lineage: Bacteria > Chloroflexota > Dehalococcoidia > SHYD01 > SHYD01 > CBDDEI01. Next base: position 515,220 of record OZ244809.1, on the reverse strand, counting down.
TCTCGGACGGTGTTCCTCAGATTCGCAGTGTGGGGCAATCCACTGGGTGAACCTTGTTGAGCCGCCGATGAAGCTGCTTGTCGGGAACTTGCTTCACGACTAATCGCAACAGGTCATCGAAGCCCATCGGGAGAGGCAGCGGTTGGTTGCTCATGCGATTAGCCGTCACCCGCTCCTTATATCCAGTTGCCACACAAGGCATGAAGAAGCCCCGTCCATTACGACGGGGCTTGCTGTTGTAGCGAATGAGACTAGTTAGCAGGAGGGCCGTCGCTTTTGAGAGCGGCACCATCTACCACGCGGACTCTTCCTCGAGGCCGAATAGAGCACGGGGCGGCCGCGCGATGTTTACGCGGAGCCCAGCCACTCGGCGGTGAGCTCCGCGGCTTCCCGTGTCATACAGCGCCTGACGTTGGCCGGCGGTAGCGAGTGGAGGAAGGTGCTGCCGTAGCTTTTGGTGAGGATGCGCGGGTCAAGGATGATGGCCACGCCGCGGTCGCGTTTGCTGCGGATGAGCCTGCCGAAACCCTGGCGGAACCGGAGGACGGCCTGGGGCACGGTGTAACCGCCAAAGGGGTCTTCAAAGCACTCAGAGCGCGCGGCGAACACCGGGTCAGAGGGTACTGGGAAGGGCAACCGGGTGATGATAAGCAGACTGAGGGCGTCGCCAACCACGTCTACGCCTTCCCAGAAGCTGCTGGTGCCCAGGAGGACGCTGCGAGGTTGGGTGCGGAAGCGTTCCAGCAACTGCTGCGGGTTGCCGTTGATGCCCTGGGCCAGCACCTGCAGCCCTTCAGCCTCCAGCGCGCCGGAGATGCCGCGATAGGCCCTCTGCAGGGCGGCGTGGCTTGTGAAGAGGGCTAGCGCGCGACCTTCGCTGGCGATGCAAAGGTCTATGAGCGCTTCTTCCAGCCGGCGCGGGTGCTCTCCTGATGAGGGGTCGGGCATATCCTGAGGCACAATAAGCTGCGCGTTCCGCCGGTAAGGGAAGGGGGATGCTACCGCCAGCTCTTCGGGCGACTCTAACCCAAGCTGGCTCTTCATATAGGTGAAATCGGGGCCTACCTGTAGTGTGGCGCTGGTAAGCACCACGCTCTCCAACTTGCCAAAGAGGTCTTTCTGGAGCATGGGCCCTACGGATAGCGGCGCAGCGTACATGGAGACGCCCTCACCGTTGCTCTCGCCGGCCAGCCAGGTCACCCACTGGGGGTCGGCGCGGCCAATGACCGTTGCGCCTTGCTCCAATAGTCGCGCACCCATGAAGTGCAGGGCTACGGTCTCCGCGAGAAGGTCGGAGAAGGGGTCGAGCTGCACCTGGGCCTGGATCTCCAGCGGGCCTTTCAAGTATTCAAGCTCATTCTGGAGTGATTCCAGCACCAAACGAAGCTCCTCCCAGGCCTGCTCTATCTCTGACCACGGTTCTTGCCGGCGCGGCGCGCTAGTAAGCCGCACGCGGCGGTTATACTCCGCGGAACCCTCGCCGTTGGACCGCACAAACTGGGTCAGGAGGTCGAACAGCTGCTCCATCCGGCGGCGTGCGCCCGGGAGGGCCTCCTTCGCCGCGGCCAGCCGCTGTCCCTGCACTCTGGTCTGGAAGAGAGGGCCGCTGGTGTTGAACGCGCCTTCAATCTGCGCGATAAGCCCTTGCGGACGACCGCCAGGCTCCTGGTAGTACCGCTCCAAGTAGTGCTGGAAGTCCCAGATGCGCGTCCGGAAGCCAAGCTGGTCCGTGGCGACCCCCTCAAGGTGGTGCGCTTCATCGATGACGAGGTGCTGGTGTTCGGGGAGGAGGGTGTTGCCCGCTTTGAGATCAGAGATTAATAGGGCGTGGTTCACCACTAATAGGTGGGCTTCCTGGGCCTTTTGGCGAGCCTGGTGCAGGAAGCAGTCGCCGCCCCGCATCGCAAGGCACTGGCTGGGGGGGCAGTTGTCCTGTTCTGCAGAGAGGCGCGCCCACGCGACGCCGTCCCGCTGGTTCAGGCCAAGCTCAGTGCGATCGCCGGTCTGCGTGGTGTTCAGCCACACCGTGATGCGGGCAAGGAAATCGGGGTCAATGCTCTCGCTGGTACCCTGGAGCACAGTCTGCCAGCGCCGTAGACAGAGGTAGTTGCCTCGCCCTTTCAGCTGGGCGTAGCGCACCTGCTCTAGAGGCAGTCCGATGGGATCGTTGTCGCCGGATTCGATGCCCGCCTGCAGGGCTTGCAGCGCGAGGGGGATGTCTTTGCTGAGCAGCTGGTCTTGCAGTGCCAGGGTATGGGTGGAGACCACTACAGGCGCCCCTGTGCTCATGGCTTGCACCAAGGCGGGCAGCAGGTAGGCCAGGGACTTGCCGGTGCCGGTGCCTGCCTCCACCAGTAAATGCTGCTTGTCCTGCAACGCCTGCGCTGCGGCTTGGAGCATCTCCACCTGCTCCGGACGGTGCTCATAGTCTAAGAAGGCGCGAGCTAGACCGCCATCAGGGCCGAGCAAAGTGCTCAGCCATTCAATGTCGATGCCTTTTGCCTGCTTGGCTTTGGTAGGGCGGTAATCGGTGAGGGGCTCGCGGATTTTGACCACCGGAGGCTCAGGGGTTTTCTCAATAGCAGCCGCGCCATTGACAGCGCCGCCGGACTGCTGCTCCTCCAGCACCTCTTGAAAGAAGGGGGTGAGACCCCAGCCGCTACTGGAGCCCAGGCGCAGGAGAGTGTTGATGATAGTGGGATGCAGGGAAATGGCCCGCTCCCGCAGCGCTAGGAACACGCCTTGGGCAGCGATGGAGTCCTCCACCGCCCGGTGTTTCACGGAGTAGGCCACGTCAAAGTGGGTGGTCAACGCGGTGAGGTTACGTTCCGTGAGATAGGGCGCAAGGATTTTAGCGAGTTGCAGCGTATCGCCGACGGGGTTGGGCAACTCCATGCCCTGGTTGGCTAGGAAGGAGAGGTCGAAGGCGGCATTCTGTCCGACGATAGTGCTATCGCCCAAGAATAGGAGGAGGTCGCCGGCGATGGCAGCGAACGGCGGCGCGCCTTTGAGGTCGTCGGGAGAGATGCCGGTGAGGAGCTGAATCGCGGCGGGAAGCGCCTGTCTAGGCTTAACAAAGGTCTGGAAGGTGTCGATGACCTCTGCGCCCTGGAACTTCACTGCGCCCACTTCGATAATCTCATCGCGGTGGGGGTCAAGGCCAGTGGTTTCCAGATCTAGGGCAACGTACGTGGTGGGCATCAAGAAATATTGTCGTACATTTGTGCGGTACTGTCCAGCGTATTCCTTCTAGTAGTTAATCATGAAAGAGGGGTCTTCCTGCTAACAGGAAGGCCCCTCTTGGTGTGCGGTGGTAAAACTATGCGGAGTGCGCGACGCCGTCCTTGGCGAGGGCAGCCTGGGCTGCGGCCAGTCGGGCTATGGGCACACGGAAGGGGGAGCAACTCACGTAGTTGAGCCCGATGTCGTCGCAGAGGGCAATGGAGGCGGGGTCGCCGCCGTGCTCGCCGCAGATGCCCAACTCTAGGTCGGGGCGAGTGCGCCGGCCTTCCTGGGCTGCAATGCGCATGAGCCTTCCCACGCCTTCCGGGTCGAGTACCTGGAAGGGGTTCTCTGGCAGGATCTTACTCTCTACATAGTGGAGGAGGAACTTGCCCTCAGCATCGTCACGGCTGATGCCGTATGCCATCTGGGTGAGGTCGTTAGTGCCGAAGGAGAAGAACTCTGCGGTTTTGGCGATGTCTTCGGCGATGAGGGCGGCTCGCGGCACCTCAATCATCGTGCCGAACTTGTAGTGCACCTCGACGCCTGCGGCTTCCAAGGTCTCCTCAGCAATCTCCTTGAGGTGGTTGGTAAGGAGGTCCATCTCATTGATGTGGCCTGTGAGTGGGATCATGATCTCTGGCTTGGCGGTCTTGCCCTCTTTGGTGACGGCAATTGCGCCGTTGATGATGGCCCGCACCTGCATCTCGTACATCTCCGGGAAGAGGATGCCCAGGCGGCAGCCGCGGAGGCCCAGCATTGGGTTGGCTTCTCGCATCTTGCTAACTGTCTCAAAGAGGCGTTCCTTCTCGGCAAGCTCCCTCTCGTCGCCCTTGTGACGCAACTCAATGACCTCGGTCATGAGCTCGTCGTAGCGGGGGAGGAACTCATGGAGAGGCGGGTCCAGCAGGCGGATAACTACCGGCAGGTCGTCCATGACCCCAAAGAGGCCGGTGAAGTCGCTGGTCTGGAACTCCTCCAGCTTCTTGATGTTTGACAGATAGGCCGCGTGGGCTTCGTTGCTGGTGTCTCGATGAGGTTTCAGCGGCGTGACGTAACCGGAACTCTCATCCACGCCCATGGTGAGTGGGGCGATGTCAGCCTCTCCGGCTGCGACAATAGCGCCGCGGATGACGGCCAGCCGCTCCGGCTCGAAGAACATGTGCTCCGTGCGGCATAGGCCGACGCCCTCCGCGCCGTACTCCAGCGCTTTCGCGGCATCACGAGGGTAGTCTGCATTGGCCCATATCTGGAGGCGCCGGGTCTCGTCAGCCCAAGCAAGCAACTCCTGTAGCTCATTGGCCAGGGTGGGCTCGATAAGTAGCGCCTCTCCCAGGATGACTTCGCCGGTGGTGCCATTGATGGAGAGGAGGTCACCTTCGTTAATCACCACTCCGTCTGCGGTGAAGCGGTTGCGCTCAAGATCTACGGTGATGGCTTCGCAGCCGGCTACACAGGGCTTGCCCAGGCCGCGCGCCACTACTGCTGCGTGGCTGGTTGCGCCGCCGCGTGCGGTAAGAATGCCCTGTGCGGCAATGATGCCGTGGACGTCGTCCGGGTTGGTCTCCGGGCGCACTAGGATAAGCTTCTCACCCTTCTTGGCGAGCTCTTCCGCGCGGTCGGCGTTGAAGACGGCCTTACCGACGGCTGCCCCCGGCGATGCGTTGAGGCCGCGGGCGATTATCTGCACCGTGGCTTCGGGATCGATCTGACGGTGCAGGAGTTGCTCAACCTGGTCGGGCTCCACCCGCCGCAGCGCTTCATCCTTGTCGATGAGGCCCTCGTTCGCCATCTCCACCGCCATCTTTACGCTGGCATTTGGGGAGCGCTTGCCGGAGCGAGTCTGGAGCATGTTGAGCTTGCCGTGCTCGATAGTAAACTCGATATCCTGCATGTCCTGGTAATGCTTCTCCAAGGACTCTGCGTTTTTGAGCAAAGAGTCATAGATCAGGGGCATGTCGTTCTTGAGCTCAGCGATGGGTTTGGGTGTGCGGATGCCGGCCACCACATCTTCACCCTGAGCATTCTGAAGATATTCGCCGTACAGGACTTTGTCGCCGGTGAGGGGGTTGCGGGTGAAGGCAACGCCGGTGCCGGAGTCCCAACCCATGTTGCCAAAGACCATAGTCTGCACGGTGACGGCAGTGCCCAAGTCGTGGGGAATGCGGTGGAACTCACGGTAGTCGATGGCCCGCTTGTTCATCCATGAGTTGAAGACGGCTTTGATGGCAAGCTCCAACTGCTGGAGCGGCTCGGTTGGGAAGGGATTGCCGGTGTGTTGCTGCACCAGGTCCTTGTAACCGGTGACCAGCTCTTTCAAGGCGTCTACGGGCAGCTCTGCGTCTGTGGTGACCTTGGCCGCCTGTTTCTTGGCTTCGAGTTGCTTCTCAAAGAGCTCCGGCTCCATGTCCAGCACGATTTTCGCGAACATCTGGATAAAGCGGCGGTAAGCATCGTAAGCGAAGCGCTCGTTGTCGGTCTGCGCAACGAGTCCCTGAAGGCTCTCCTCGTTCAGGCCGAGGTTGAGGACCGTGTCCATCATGCCCGGCATGGAGACCGTTGCGCCGGAACGGACGGATACTAGCAAGGGATTCTCGGAATCGCCAAACTTCTTGCCGGTCTGCTGCTCCACGTTGGCCAGGGCCTCCATTGCCTGCTCCCACAGCCCATCTGGGAACTGCTTGCTGACGCGGTAGAAGGCATTGCACGCCTCGGTGGTGATGGTAAAGCCCTGCGGCACGGGTAGCTGCGCGCGGGTCATCTCCGCAACGCCTGCGCCTTTTCCTCCGAGGAGCTCGCGCATCTCACCTGATCCCTCAGCAAAGAGGTAGACCCATTTGGTCATTGTTGCCATGCAAACCCCCTTTGTTATTCCTTTATAAGGAACGGTTATGTGTAGTTAGTTTTTAGTAGTCAGCCGACGAGCGCGGGTATTCCGGCACGCGGTTTGGTGCGGAATATATTGTAGCTCGGATGACGGCTCCGCGCCACAGCAGGGAGCACACGAAAGGAGGCATACGTGCATCGGAATGATGGCATCCGGCTAGAGAGAAGCGGCGATCGCTTTAGGAAGCTTGGCGAGTGCGGCTAGGAGCGGCGCTTCCAGCACTGGGCTTGCCGCTTCCCACGTGTAAGGCAGCAGGCGTTCACCAGGCCCAGGAGCCTTCTGCGGAGAGAAGCGCCCGCTGCGCAACGCCCGGATCAGGGCGCGTTCTGTAGTGATCGCATCTCCGAAGACCGTGCCGTAGCTGCCGATGCGGATATCGGAGTGGGCGTCGCTGCCGGCAATGCCGCGGAACCCCAGCAGGCGGGCTACGCTAAGGGCAAGGTAGTTCTCCAAAGGGTCGGTGCCGCCGTTTACCACCTCCACTTCATCCACCAGGCTCAGGATGGGGACGGCAGCGGCCTCCCGAACGCTTTGGAAGACGAGGCCCCGGCTTGGGAGGTCTTTGGTCGGGTTGATCAGCGTGTTCCTGAAGGGGTGGGCAGCGATCATTATGCCGCCCGCGGCTGATACCGCGCGTCGTAACACGCGGGCGTCGAACATGTCCGGCGTGAAGTGGTCCAGCCCAAAAGTAAGGATATGTCCGAGGTCGGTGCTGACCTCCGCGCCGGGAATGAAATAGGATCCGTGGGCTTGCTGCTGCTCGGCGAGCTCTCTCTGCGACCAGTGGTAGTTGTGCTCCGTAATGCAGCAGACGGTCATTCTGCGGGCGCGCGCCGCGAGTGCGAGATTGCGCGGAGTAAGCCTGCTGTCCCCGCTGCCAACCGTAGTGTGGCAGTGCATATCGATGGTTGCGCCCTGTAGCGGGGTGGCCTTTGCGGTCATAACCCTCGGTGGGAGTAACTGTGTTCGGAAATGTACGTTCTAGTCAATGGGCTCATCCATCGTAGCATGGCTACGAGTAGGCATCAATTTAATTTCCAGAGTGATTTGGGGAGAACGGGGCACACATGGGACTGCTGCGACGGCTAGCAATAGCGCTATTTATTTCGTTACCTATACTCTTAGCGGTTACGCCGCCCACGGCGGATCCGCAGACAGCCGTTGAGGCCGCGACACCAAGCATTATTGGCAAGGTGCGCTGGGCATATTACGTTCCCTATGCAGACGACTCTCTGGATTCGCTGAAGAAGAATGCTGGCAGCCTAACCCACCTTTCTCCCTATTGGTACACTGTGGATGGAGCGGGCAATGTCCATCTTTTGGACGCAGACGGCAACGAGTCCAACCGGGAGACGGTGATTCAGCTAGCTAGAAACAACAAGATTAAGATTATCCCCATGGTGAAGAATAGCGCTACGTATGCGGACTTCACCAACGTGCTCTCCAGCGTCATCGTGCGGGAAAAAGTCATCAATCAGCTTGTGACGCTAGTGAAGAACAACGGCTTTGACGGCATCCACATCGACTTCGAAGGAATAAGTGCGGAAGACCGCGTGTACCTTACTCAGTTCATGGCGCGCCTGGCGCCGGCCATGCGCAATGAGGGCAAGCTGGTCACCCAAGCGGTACCGGCTAAAGAGACGGATCGCACAGTGGGCTGGGCCGGCGCATTCGATTATGCCGCGCTGGCAGAACACAACGATTACATTGTGGTGATGACCTACGGCTACGGCATTGGTGTGCCGCAGTCTACCTCTCCCTTTCCCTGGGTAGAGCGTTCTATTGCTTACGCGGCCAGCCAGATGACCGCGGAGAAAGTGCTGCTGGGTCTGGCCTGGTATGGTTACGACTGGAACCTGACGCAGAAGAGCGTATCGGCTGTGACCCATTATCAGGCGATGGAGCGGGCTGCGTCCTACGGCGCTACGATGCAATACAACGACGTCGTGAAGACACCCTACTTCAAGTACACCGTAGACGGTGACGAGCACGAAGTCTGGTTTGAAGACAGCCGCAGCAATGACGAGAAACTCGACCTAGTCTTCTCGTACGATCTGGCGGGCGCAGCCGGCTGGCGTATAGGTCACGAAGACAGCGGTGTCTGGCAAAGCTATCGGGATAGGTTGGGCTTCCAGACCTGGTACCTTGCGGAAGGCTCCACGGCCAAGCCCTACGATACCTGGATCCTGATACAGAACCCTAACGCGTACATGATCACTACCACGGTCACCTTTCTTAAGGAGGACGGCAACAGCATTGTGCTGCGGCAGGAGATTCTGCCCGGCGCGCGTTATAGCATCTACGCCAACAAGGTAGTGCCCAGCACTGCCTTCTCCACCAAAGTAGAGGCGCCCGGCCCCATCTTTGTGGAGCGGGCTATGTACTTTGGCTACGACGGGCACGACTCTGTGGGCGTGAACTCTCCCAACCGCCGGTGGTATCTGCCAGAGGGTTCCACTGAAACGGGCACGCATACCTGGGTGCTCCTCATGAACCCCGGCAACAAACCAGTGCAGGCCAAGGTTACCTTCCTGCGTGAGACGGCTTCTCCGATTGTGCGGGAGTTCCAGGTAAATCCCACCTCCCGCCTCAACATCTTTGCGAACCAGCATGTGCCTCAGGGGCTCTTCTCTACGGTCATCGAGGCGGATAACCCCATCGTCGCAGAGCGAGCAAGCTATACCGATCGCGGCAAGGCGGGCGACGGTACCCGCGGCGCGACGCTGCTTTCCAGGCGCTGGTATCTAGCAGAGGGCTGGACCAGCTACCGGACGCGGCTGGCAATCATGAACCCCAGCAGCACGGCGGCTCAGGCTACGGTGCACATTTATTACGATAACGGCAACTCTGAGCAGACCACCCTCACCTTGCAGCCTATGAGCCGCGTTACCCATTATCCGCCGCACTTCAGTCCGGGGGCGGGCTATTCGGTAGTAGTAGAGTCGGACCAGCGCATAGCGGTTGAACGCACCTCGTTCATCCTCAATGCCGGGGTGCAGGGCAGCTTAGGATCGGTTGCTCCCGCGCGCACCTGGTACCTAGCAGAGGGCTCCACGGCATCGCCTTTCCAGACCTTCCTGTTGCTTCAGAATCCACAGGATAGGGCGACCATCGTCCGCGTCACCTTCATGCCGGAGTCCGGCAGACAGGTGACCATGGTGTACGAGGTGAAGGCGCATTCGCGCCTCTCCGTGCCGGTTAACTACGTAGTGCCCAATGAAGCGGTGTCCATCCAGGTGGAGAGCGACCTTCCGGTGGTGGCGGAGCGCACCATGTTCTTTGGCCGCGGCGCCCACGCCAGCAGCGGCATTCCCCAGTAGCGCATCCACAAACGTCACCCTGAGCGAAGAATCTCGTTCGGCCTTGTCTGTGACGAGGCTTATGAGTGACGCGAGCAAGAATAGCTTGCTCCTAAGGGCGGTGGCCTCGCATAATAGGGGCAACTCCACGTCAAGGGGGCTGTACCAATGTCGCCACTGCCCATTTCCAGAGAAGAGATAGAAGCCGCACTGCGTGGTCACAACGCTGACTACGTTGAGCTGCGTCTCGAAGAGAACAGCGCCAACCGCATTGCGTACCGCGGTCGGGAGCTGGAAGACTTGGGCGGCTCCACGAATTACGGCGGCTGCGCCCGCGCGCTGGTCAAGGGCGGCTGGGGCTTTGTCTCCTTCAACCAGATAAGCGATCTCCGTGGCAAAGTGGCCCTTGCAGTGCAGCAGGCCGCGTTGGTAGGGACGGGGACGAGCATCCTCGCGGACGTGCCCAAAGTGGAGGCAGTAGTAGAGCCACAGTTGCGTAAGGACCCGCGCAATGTCCCCCTTGCCGAGAAGAAAGGCTATCTGGAGCATTACAACGACATCGTGCTCGGCACACCCAATATCAAAAGCTCCATCGTAGGCTACGGCGACTCCGCCAAACGGGTGATCTTTGCCAGCAGCGTAGGGTCGTATATCGACCAGAGTCGGGTGGAGGTCACGTGCCGGCTGATGGCCGTTGCCAGCCGTGACGGCGACGTGCAACAGGCGGGCTTTTCAATAGGTAGACTGGGAGACTTCTCCTTCTTTGAGGGCATGGACGAGCACGTGGCAGTCACCGCCAGCCGCGCCGTGGAGCTGTTGGATGCGCCCTCAGTAAAGGGCGCGGAGTACCCGGTGGTGCTCGACCCCATCCTGGCGGGCGTTTTCTGCCACGAGGCCTTCGGCCACCTCTCTGAGTCCGATTTTCTCTACGAGAACCCCAAGATGCAGGAGGTAATGGTGCTGGGCCGCAAATTCGGGCAGCCCATCCTCAACATCGCGGACGGGGCGGCTATCCCCGGTCTGCGGGGAAGCTTCCAGTACGACGACGAAGGCGCGCCGGCCCAGCGCACGGCGCTCATACGGGAGGGCGTGCTGGTAGGCAGGCTCCACTCTCGTGAGACGGCGGGCAAGATGGGCGAGGCCGCCACGGGCAATGCCCGAGCGTTAGATTACCGCTTCCCGCCTATCGTGCGTATGACCAACACCATCATCGAGCCGGGGGAAACCAGCTTCGACGACATGATCGCGGACATCAAAGAGGGCGTGTACGTGCGGAACTGGTATGGCGGCCAGACCAGCATGGAGATGTTCACCTTCTCTGCAGGAGAGGCCTTCATGATTCGCAACGGCCGGGTAGAAGAGCTGCTGCGGCCGGTGGTGCTCACGGGGAACGTGTTCACTACGCTGCTGAACCTGGATGCCGTAGGCAACGACTTGGACGTGAACCAGGGTGGCGGTTGCGGCAAAGGCGGCCAGATGCCACTGCCTGTCTCCAATGGCAGCCCCCACATCCGCATCAACCCGTGCTTAGTGGGTGGGCGCTAACGAACCAGGTTCGCATTATTGTTAATAGTCTTGTAAGACTCGTGTCTTGCGCTGTAGCGCTATTCTGGGCAAACTGGAGAGTGTTATGAGCAAGTATCCAACGGAGCCCCGCAGCAACGAGATAACCCCGGAGAATCTCTACCTCCGCCGACGGGAATTCATTAAAAATGCGGCCTTTACCGCGGGCACCGCGCTGGCTGCAGGCGCTGGACTCATGTGGCTGGTGGGCAAAGGCCCGCCCCCGGAACAGCCTGCGCCGCCGGACCTAGTGCCGCCGGAGGTGGTGTCCGCCACTGGGGCCTTTGACGTTGACGAGAAGTGGAACACCTACCAAGAAATCACTACCTATAACAACTTCTATGAGTTAGGGCTGGACAAGTCCGACCCCGCGCGCAACGCCGGCTCGCTGCGGCCTAGGCCGTGGACTGTCGAAATCGAAGGCGAAGTGGCAAAGCCCCAAACCATCGATATCGATACACTCATGAGCTGGTTCCCGCTGGAGCAGCGGGTGTATCGCATGCGCTGTGTGGAAGCGTGGTCGATGGTGATCCCCTGGCTGGGCTTCCCCCTAGCCGAGCTAGTCAAGCGCTTGGAACCTACCGGCAAGGCGCGCTACGTGGAGTTTATCACGTTGCACGATGTCGAGCAGTTGCCAGGGCAGCGTTGGCCAGTGCTGGACTGGCCCTACGTTGAAGGCCTGCGACTGGATGAAGCCATGAATCCGTTGGCATTCATAGCTACCGGGCTCTACGGCAAGGAACTGCCCGGCCAGAACGGCGCGCCGCTACGCTTGGTGACGCCGTGGAAGTATGGGTTCAAGGGCGGCAAGTCTATTGTCAAGATTCGCTTTACAGAGCAGCAGCCGCAGAACACCTGGGCCGTGACTGCGCCCAGCGAGTACGGCTTCTATGCCAACGTTAACCCTGAAGTGGATCACCCTCGGTGGAGTCAGGCCACGGAACGGCGCATTGGCGAATTCCAACGGCGGGACACCCTCCCATTCAACGGCTACGCGGAGTATGTACAGCATCTCTACTCCGGCATGAACCTCCGCTTGCACTTCTAGCCTGAAAGATCCTATGGCCGCTACTACACAAGCTGCACCTGCCAGACGTCGCTCAGAACCCACACCCTGGCTAAAGCCGGGCATCTTCATCGGTGGTCTGATGCCGCTGGTCTCCATTGTAGTGCGCTGGAGCCAGGGTACGCTGGGCGCAAACCCTATTACCCAAGCGCAGAACGAGTTGGGGCTGGCCGCGCTGGTGTTCTTGATGGCCACTCTGGCGTGCACACCGGGCAGGGTACTGTTCCGCTGGAACTGGGCTATTCGGATACGGCGAGAGTTGGGTCTCTTTGCCTTTTTTTACGCCTGCATCCATATGACGAACTATGTGGCCCTTGATCAGATCTTTAGCTTGGAGACGATAGTAGAAGACATTGCGCAGCGGCCCTTTATCACCGTGGGTTTCCTGGCGCTGGTGCTGCTGGTGCCTGTTGCGTTGACGTCTACCACAGGATGGGTGGTGAGGCTGGGCTACAAACGCTGGCAGCGGCTCCACCAACTGGTATATATCGCAGCTATCCTGGCGGTGGTGCACTTCATCTGGCGGGTGAAGATAGACGTCAGTCAGCCCATGACCTACGCGGTCATCCTGACAGCGCTCTTTGCAGTCCGTATCTACTTCTGGCTAAAGAAGCGCTACGAGTGGTAGCCCACGCATGACGCGGCCCGAGCCCGCTGCCAGCCCTACCTGGGACCCTCACCAGTACCTCCGCTTTACCGACCACCGTCTCCGCCCCGCGCTGGAGTTGCTGGATCGCATTCCTCTAGCTGCGCCCGCTACGATCTACGATCTGGGTTGCGGGCCCGGCAACGTGACCCAACTCATCGCGCAACGATGGCCGGAGGCGGCGGTCTACGGCGTCGATAACTCTCCCGCGATGCTGGCGCAGGCAACAAAGCTGCCCGGCCGTGTGCAGTGGGTTGAAGCGGATATCCGCACGTGGACGCCCGCAGACGCTCCCGACCTACTATTCTCCAACGCAACGCTTCAGTGGCTGGACGGCCACCAGGAGCTCTTCCCGCGTCTACTCAGCTTGTTGCCCGCGGGCGGCTGCCTAGCGGTGCAGATGCCCTTGAGCTTTGGGCAGCCGTCACACCAGGCGATCCGGGAGACGCTGGCGCACGGCGGGCCGAACGGGGCAGCCATAGGCAGCGATGCGGTGCGGCAAGAGGCCAATCGCAACTGGGTGTCACCTACCGCTATCTATTATGAACTGCTCAGCGGGCGCGCTACCTCGCTGGACATCTGGGAGACGGAATATCTGCAGGTGCTGCAGGGTGAAGACCCCGTGCTGGAGTGGGTAACAGGGACCACACTGAGGCCCATCCTGGAGGGCTTATCTGCGGTTGAGCAGGAGCGCTTTACGGAAGGTCTGCGCCGGCGGCTACGGGAGGCCTACCCGCTGCAATCCAATGGGGTCACGCTCTATCCTTTCCGGCGATTGTTCATGGTAGCAATGATCTGAGTATGATTTTGCCCATTTGACAGGATTAGGAGTATAATTTGCCCCATTACGGGTGTAATTGACTAGTCATAACCGCGCGACAGCGCAGTTTGGCGTGCCAAACAAGGAGGTAAATATCCTATGGTTACTCTCCAGCATACGATAGACAAGCCACTCCGCTCGCTCTTCAATTTTGAGAAGGGTCATGTGGCGCGAGAGGTCTATGTTAATGAAGCCCTCTACCAGCAGGAGTTGGAGCAGATCTTTGCTCGCTGCTGGCTCTATGTTGGGCATGAAAGCCAGGTGCCGAACCCCGGCGACTTTGTGGTCACCCGGATGGCAGAAGAAGAAGTCATCATGGTGCGAGATCGCAAGGACAAGCAGGTTCACGTCTTCCTGAATTCCTGCCGCCACAAGGGCATGAAGGTCTGCCGTTACGACGACGGCAATACCCTGGTGTTCACCTGCCCCTTCCACGGCTGGAGCTATGACACCGACGGTCGCCTGGTAGGCGTGGCCTATTATGCCGATGCCTACAACGGCGAGTTGGACAAGAGCCAGTGGGGCCTACACGAGGTTGCGCAGCTGAAGAACTTCTATGGTTCTATCTGGGCCACCTGGGACCGCAAAGCCCCCTCCTTTGAAGATTACGTAGGTTCTTATGCCGAGAGCATCCGCCATTGCTTCCAGGGCACCGATGGTGAGGACAACGGCATTGAGGTGTTCGATCCCACTATTAAGTGGCGGCTTCCCACCAATTGGAAGTTCCCGGGCTTCAGCTTCGCCACCGATGCCACCCATGCGGCCATGACACATCGCTCTGCCAAAGTGGCAGCGGTCGGCCCGCAGGGCGAAGAAGGCGATAAGACGGGTGACATCCACCCCATGCGCAAGCCCTTTCCTACGAAGAACTACACCGTCGGCGACCACAACCTAGGTCATGGCGGCGCTTACAGCTTCTACCAGCAGTCCGGCGTCCGCGAGTACCAGGACACCTGGATAGAGCCCGAAGTAGATGACTACTATCGTGCTACTAACGCTGCTAAGGCTAAGGTGTATGCCAATAAGGTGATGCCGGGCAACGGTCACGGCGCTAGTCACTTCGCCATCTTCCCCAACGTGGTCTTTGACCACTGGCGTATCCTCCCGTGGCATCCCTTTGGCGTAGGCATGACCGAGAGCTGGCGTCAGTACCAGGTGGACAAGAATGCGCCCAAGCACGTGAAGGATGCGGAGCGGCACTGGGTGATGCGGTACTGCGGCCCCACCGGCGTGTTTGAGTCCGACGACATGGAGAACTGGAACTACGCCTTCCCTGCCAGCCTGGGCAACACGGCCCAGAAACTGCCCTACAATTTTGAGATGGGCGTTGGCCGCGGCTTTGTGGATGAGCAGATGCCGACCTGGACGCTGAACTACCGCATGTCGGAAGAGCCAGCCCGGGCGCGCTTCAGCCGCTGGCTAGCCTTCATGGAGGCCAAGAGCTGGGACGAGTTGTATCCCATCAACAAAGAGAAGTTCGGCACGAACAAGCTGTTCGTCTAGTAAGCAGAGTTATCAAAAAGCGGGCGGCTCATATGCCGCCCGCTTTTTACATTATTGCATTAGTAGTATAATTGGCCCATTAAGGGTATTGTTGACTAGTCATAACCGTGCGACAGTGTAGTTGGCCGTGCCAAACAAGGAGGTAGTTATCCTATGGTTACTCTCCAGCATACGATAGACAAGCCACTCCGCTCCCTCTTCAATTTTGAGAAGGGCCATGTAGCGCGAGAGGTCTACGTTAATGAAGCCCTCTACCAGCAGGAGTTGGAGCAGATCTTTGCTCGCTGCTGGCTCTATGTTGGGCATGAAAGCCAGGTGCCGAACCCCGGCGACTTTGTGGTCACCCGGATGGCAGAAGAAGAAGTCATCATGGTGCGGGACCGCAAGGACAAGCAGGTTCACGTCTTCCTGAATTCCTGCCGCCACAAGGGCATGAAGGTCTGCCGTTACGACGACGGCAACACTCTGGTGTTCACCTGCCCCTTCCACGGCTGGAGCTATGACACTGATGGCCGTCTAGTGGGCGTGGCCTACTACGCCGATGCCTACAACGGCGAGCTGGACAAGAGCCAGTGGGGCCTACACGAAGTAGCGCAGCTGAAGAACTTCTATGGTTCTATCTGGGCCACCTGGGACCGCAAAGCCCCCTCCTTTGAGGACTACGTAGGCTCTTTTGGCGAAAGCATTCGCCATTGCTTCCAGGGCACCGACGGTGAAGACAATGGCATTGAGGTGTTCGACCCCACTATTAAGTGGCGACTTCCCACCAATTGGAAGTTCCCGGGCTTTAGCTTCGCCACCGATGCCACCCACGGGGCCATGACACATCGCTCTGCCAACGTGGCGACGGTCGGCCCGCAGGGCGAAGAAGGCGATAAGACGGGTGACATCCACCCCATGCGCAAGCCCTTTCCTTTGAAGAACCACACCGTCGGTGACCACAACCTGGGTCATGGCGGCGCCTACAGCTTCTACCAGCAGTCCGGCGTGCGTGAGTACCAGGACACCTGGATAGAGCCCGAGGTAGATGACTACTACCGCGCTACTAACGCGGCTAAGGCTAAGGTGTATTCCAACAAGGTGATGCCAGGCAACGGTCACGGCGGCAGCCACTTTGCCATCTTCCCCAACGTGGTCTTTGACCACTGGCGCATCCTCCCGTGGCATCCCTTTGGCGTCGGCATGACCGAGAGCTGGCGTCAGTACCAGGTGGACAAGAATGCACCTAAGCACGTGAAGGATGCGGAGCGGCATTGGGTGATGCGCTACTGCGGCCCGACCGGCGTGTTTGAGTCCGACGACATGGAGAACTGGAACTACGCCTTCCCGGCCAGCCTGGGCAACACCGCCCAGAAACTGCCCTACAACTTTGAGATGGGTCTTGGCCGCGGCTTTGTGGATGAGCAGATGCCGACCTGGACGCTGAACTACCGCATGTCGGAAGAGCCAGCCCGGGCGCGCTTTAGCCGCTGGCTAGCCTTCATGGAGGCCAAGAGCTGGGACGAGTTGTATCCCATCAACAAAGAGAAGTTCGGCACGAACAAGCTGTTCGTCTAGTAAGCAGAGTTATCAAAAAGCGGGCGGCTTATGAGCCGCCCGCTTTTTGCATGGAGATAAACTTGACAGCGCGTGCGCTTCCTTGCTATCGTTTTAGGCACAACTTAATAGCCATACGCTCTTATCAAGAGAGGTGGAGGGAGACGGCCCTGTGAAGCCCGGCAACCGACCTATTGGTGCGGTGCCAATTCCGGCAGAGCAATCTGCAAGATGAGACGCCTGGTGCGAGCCAGCCTCTTCTTGTGAAGAGGTTTTTGTTTTACCACGGTTTTCAACCGCACGGCTAATTGCTCCTCGCACTTGCCTTAGTAGTAGGCAGGACGCCCGTTCAACGGAACGGCCCAGGTTACCCCAAGCAGAGTGTTGGCTAAACACTGAGGAGGATACATCATGCCGTTCGCTAGCGCGCTGGGCTGTAGAGAGTGCAGCCGGCGCTATCCGCTCAAAGCACTAAACGTTTGCGAGTTCTGCTTCGGGCCGCTGGAAGTGGTCTACGACTACGAGACTATCGCCAAGGCGGTTAATCGCAAGACCATCGAGCACGGCCCCAACAGCATCTGGCGCTACAAGCCGCTGCTCCCCGTCCTAGGCGACGATGTCGTAGACATCAACGCCGGGTTCACCCCCTTCATCAAGGCCGACCGTCTGGGCAAAGCCTTGGGGTTGGAGAACCTCTACCTCAAGAACGACTGCGTTAACCCCACCTACTCCTTCAAGGACCGCGTGGTGGCGGTGGCGAGTACACGAGCTCGGGAGTTGGGGTACGAGGTGCTGGCCTGCGCGTCAACGGGTAACCTGGCGGGCAGTGTGGCGGCCCACGCAGCCAGAGCGGGCATGGAGGCCTATATCTTCATCCCCTCGGATCTGGAACAAGGGAAGATCATCGGTGCGGCCATCTACGGCCCCACACTGGTAGCAGTGGATGGCAGCTACGACCAGGTGAACCGCCTCTGCAGCGAGCTGGGCGACCGCTATCCCTGGGCGTTTGTGAACATTAACGTGCGGCCTTACTACGCCGAGGGCAGCAAGACTCTTGGCTACGAGGTGGCGGAACAGCTTGGCTGGCGCGCCCCGGACTGCGCGATAGTGCCTCTGGCTTCCGGTTCCATGTTCACCAAGATATGGAAGGGCTTCAACGAGTTCGAAAAGATCGGAGTGATAGAGGGCGTAAAGACCCGTATGTTCGCCACCCAGGCGGAAGGGTGCGCACCCATCGTCACGGCGTACCAGAACAACTCCACGGTCATCCGGCCGGTGAAGCCGGACACCATTGCAAAGTCGTTGGCCATTGGCAATCCTGCAGATGGCTACTACGCGCTGAAGGCCATCGAAGAGTCCGGCGGTGGCGGCGCCTCGGTCAATGATGACGAGGTAGTGGCCGGGATGAAGCTGCTGGCGGAGACCGAGGGCATCTTTGCGGAGACCGCCGGCGGCGTCGTGGTCTCCGGCCTCAAGCGGTTGGTGGAGCAGGGAGCAATTGGTCCTAAAGAGGTAACAGTGGCCTACATCACGGGGAACGGGCTCAAGACCCAAGAGGCAATCGTCGATAACGTGACTATGCCGCTGCACATCGAAGCGAGTATTACGGCCTTTGAGGAAGCGCTGGCGGCGCGCAAGAGCGCGGTCGGAGCGGCCGTCTAGGGCATTTGCATTGTGCTGTGGTTTCCCCCGAAACTAGATCATTAAACAAGGGAGGGTAGACATGTCAAAGAAACGAGTCATGTTCACCTTTTCAACAGAACTCATCAAAGAGCCGGTCATCTATAGCCTAGGGCAGAAGTTCAAGGTGGTGACCAACATCCGCCGCGCAGACGTGACGGAAGACCGGGGATGGGTTGCGTTGGAGCTTGACGGCGACGAAGAGGCCATCGAGCAGGGGCTACAGTGGGTGCGGGAACTAGGCGTCCGCGTCGACCCCATCGAGGGCGACGTGGTGGCGGGATAGCCGCTGCGGTTGGCATTTCCGCAATAATTTTACATAATAGAGAAAGTATTCAAGAAAAGAGTAGGGTAGGCAATGGACGTACAGATTCGGATTCCCACACCGTTGCGGAACCTGGCGGGAGGCAAGGACGCTCTTGTGGTGTCCGGAGATGACCTACGCCAGTGTATTGAAGGTCTGGAGGGCCAGTGCCCGGGGTTCCGGGAGCGCCTCTGCGACGAGTCGGGTGAGCTGCGGCGGTTCGTCAACATCTACGTGAACGGCGAGGACGTGCGCTTCCTGGATGGTCTAGCCACTACTTTGAAGCAGGGCGACGAAGTAAGCATTGTGCCCGCAGTGGCCGGCGGGGCGTAAGAGGGCAACCGTTCATGGTGCGCCTGTCGTACCATAAACAGACATTGTAGGGCATAGAATACCGCTCACCCTGTGCCTGTCGAAGGATAAGCGGTAAGACGGTGTGTACTACACCGAGATAGTCTCTGTTGTTCGCTTGTCCCAATATGCTATAATGGTGACTAACTTAGTCGAGTATTATGGCATAGGGGCAGAACAGTAATATGAAAGTCTCCATGCGGGGCGATTACGGGATACGCGCCCTAGTGGATTTAGCAGACCATTACGGAGAAGGCCCGGTCCAGAGCAGGGAGATTGCCGAGCGGCAGTACATCCCGGAACCGTACCTTGACCAGTTGCTCACAATGCTCCGTAAGGCTGGGTTTATCCACAGCCGTCGCGGCCCCCAGGGCGGCCACATGCTCGCCAAGGAGCCGGGGGTGGTCCCGCTGGTAGAGGTATTCCAGGTGCTGGAAGGTTCGAACGCAGTTATTGGTTGCCTGGACGGCACCATCAACTGCGAACTCTCCGGGCGCTGCGGACAGCAGGAGGTCTGGCAGGAACTTACCGATGCCAGCCAGCGCTTGCTCGCAGCCACCACTATTGGGCAGCTTGCGGAGCGGCAGAAGGCGCTTCAGCAACGGGCGATGTATCATATTTAGCAGCAAGTAACGCAGAGCGCACGACTATGCAGCCACAAGTGTTTAACAGCGTCCTAGAGCTGGTGGGGAACACGCCCCTCCTGCAGCTCAATCGTATGGTGCGTGCGGATGCTGCCAGGGTGCTCGTCAAGCTGGAAGAGGCCAACCCAGGCGGCAGCGTGAAAGATCGCATCGCGCTGGCGATGGTGGAGGACGCAGAAGCCGCAGGCAAGCTGAAGCCCGGCGCTACGATAGTGGAGCCCACCAGCGGCAACACTGGTATCGGGCTGGCGATGGTTGCGGCGGCAAAAGGCTACCACCTTATCCTGACGATGCCCGAAGACATGAGTATGGAGCGACGGCGCTTGCTCAGCCGCTACGGAGCGGAGCTGGTGCTCACTCCTGCCTGGGAGGGCATGACCGGCGCGGTCTATGCGGCAGAAGAGCTGCTGAAGCGGCATTCCGACTACTTCATGCCGCAGCAGTTCGAGAATCCGGCGAATCCGGAGGTGCACCGCCGAACTACCGCTCGGGAGATCCTGCAGGCTACAGGCGGACGCGTTGACGCCTTTGTGGCGGGCGTAGGCACGGGTGGCACCATCACCGGCGTGGGAGAAGTGCTCAAGAAGGAGCTTGACCACGTGCTGATTGTGGCGGTAGAACCGTCGCGGTCGCCGGTGCTCCAGGGCGGGACCTTCGGCGTGCACGGTATCCAGGGCATCGGCGCAAGCTTTGTGCCGGGGGTGCTCAACCGTGAGGTCATCGACGAGATTATTGCGGTGGACGATCAGGATGCCCGGCACAGCGCCTTGCGGTTGACCCGAGAAGAAGGGTTGCTAGTGGGCGTGTCAGCGGGCGCCAACGTATGGGCCGCCTGTCAGGTGGCGCAGCGCCTAGGGGAGGGCAAGGTGGTGGTCACTATCCTGCCAGACACGGGCGAGCGTTATCTATCTGTGCCATTTGAAGAAGAACAAGCTACTATGACCAGTGCAGCAAAAGAACAACAGGCAGAACCCAAAAGGGTACGCTAGGGAGGACGTTCACATGGCAGTTAGCGTATTAGTACCAGGGCCGTTCAGGACCGCAACCGGCAACCGTGCCGTTGTGGAGGGCGATGGCGAGAGCGTGGTAGAGGTGCTGGCAGCGCTGGGTCGCAAGTACCCGGCCCTAAAGAGCCTCGTCTTTGACCCGGAGGGTCAGATTGCCGATCACGTGGCAGTCTTTGTCAACAACCGGGACATCGGCACGCTCCAGGGCGGGCATACCTCCGTCCAGACGGGGGATGAGGTGTCTATTTTGCCGGCCATGTCCGGCGGCGCGGACCCCTGGCGGGAAGAACAGATTATGCGTTACAGCCGGCACATTGTGATGCCTCAGGTGGGCGGCAAGGGCCAGCGCAAGCTGCTCAACGCAAAGGTGCTGCTGGTAGGCGCGGGCGGTCTGGGCTCTCCCACTGCTATGTACTTGGCTGCGGCGGGCGTTGGCACACTTGGCCTTATTGATGCCGACGTAGTCGATCTCTCCAACCTGCAACGCCAGCTGCTGCACGATACTAACGATGTGGGCCGTCCCAAAGTAGACTCCGCTGAAGAGCGTTTGAACGACCTGAATCCGGACGTTAAGGTGGTGAAGCACTTTACCCTGCTCACCTCCGACAATGCGATGGATATCATCAAGGACTACGACATTGTCATAAACGGGTGCGATAACTTCCCCACCCGCTATCTGGTGAACGACGCCTGTGTGTTCCTGAAGAAGCCCCTAGTAGACGGCAGCATCCTCTTCTTTGAAGGGCAGACTTCTGTCTACCTGCCCGAGCAGGGCTGCTACCGCTGCCTCTATCCGGCGCCTCCCCCTCCGGGCATGGTGCCGAGCTGCGCGGAAGGCGGCGTGCTGGGCGTGCTGCCGGGCATTGTGGGCTGCATCCAGGCCATTGAGACCATTAAGCTGATCCTGAACCTGGGCGAACCCCTGGTTGGCAAACTGCTGCTCTTCGACGCGTTGAGCATGGACTTCCGCAAGATGCGGATACGGCGCGATCCTCAGTGCCCCGTCTGCGGCGACAACCCGACTGTGACGGAGCTCATCGACTACGAAGAGTTCTGCAACGGTATCGAATCGCCGATGCAGACGGCAACCGCCGCGCTGAGCAACTAGAAGTAAGGAGATCGAAGCAACAATGGCCGTAGAAGTACGCGTGACCGCGGTCTTGCAACGAGTAGTGGGTGGCGCAAAGAGCGTCAATGCTGACGGTGCAACCGTGGGTGAGGTGCTGAAAAACTTGGAGCAGAACTATCCGGGCTTTAAGTCTCAGGTGCTCTCCGATGACGGTGAGCTGCACCGGTTTGTCAACATCTACAAGAACGATGAAGACATCCGGTTCCTGGGGCAACTGGGCACGGCTGTAGATGAAGGGGACATCTTGTCCATTCTCCCAGCCCTCGCAGGAGGAGCGCCTACTTACGCGTAGCCCTGCGGACTAGGTGAACCCCATGCCGTACAAAAACATAGTTGACGCTATTGGGCATACGCCGCTTGTTGAGCTGTCTCGCATCAGTCCCAACCCGCGAGTGCACATCTACGCCAAGCTGGAAGGACTGAACCCCACCGGGAGCCTGAAGGACCGCATCGTCAAGTACATGATTGATGATGCGGAACGCACCGGAGCGCTGCAGCCCGGCCAGACCATCTTTGAGCCCACCAGCGGCAACACCGGTATCTCCCTGGCGATGGTCGGCCGCTACAAGGGGTATCACGTCAAAGTGGTCATGCCAGAGAACGTGAGCGATGAGCGCCGCCAGCTCCTTGAGGCGTACGGTGCAGAAGTGGTGCGGAGCGATGGCGCAGAGGGCAGCAACGGGGCCATTCGCAAGGCATTGGCTATGATGGAAGACAATCCGGACTACTTCATGCCTTACCAGTACGGCAACCCAATGAACCCCCTCGCGCACTATGAGACTACCGGCGCCGAAATACTGGAGGAGCTGCCCCAGGTGGATGTCTTTGTAGCAGGATTGGGCACAGGCGGTACCCTCATGGGCGTGGGGCGTCGTCTGAAAGAGCGCAACGCAGAGACAAAGGTGGTTGCAGTAGTTCCGCATCCCGGCGACTTGGTGCAGGGCCTGCGCAGTCTGGAGGAGGGCTTCATCCCTCCTATCCTAGACCAGACTATGCTGGATGGCCGCTTTGTAGTGGCCAGCAATGAGGCCTTTGCTGTGACGCGCAAGCTTATGGACGCGGAGGGCATCTTTGCCGGCATCTCCTCCGGCTCCGTGGTCTACGCTGCAGCAAAGCTGGCTCAGCGGATGGACCAGGGCAACATTGTAGTGTTGCTGGCGGATGGCGGTTGGAAATATCTCACGACTGGGCTTTGGACCAATGCCGATGCGGGTGAAGCGCCCGGCGTGGACAAGAAAATCTGGTGGTAACTCCTCAAAGGAGCATTTGAGCGTGGCAGACTATCCAAGAAAAGATTTACTGTTGAGCCCTGAAGAGCTGGCGGCTATCCTTGATGAGCCAGACGTGCGGGTAATTGATACTCGCGGCGCTGGGCGCTTTGCCGAGGGGCATCTTCGCAACGCCATCAACCTGCCCGTGGCCAGGCTGGACGATCCCTCCTCCCGAACGGCGGGCGCGCTGTTGCCGCCGGATCGCTTCAGCGCTATGGTGGGCAACTTGGGCATTGGCAACGACGACCTGCTCGTCTTCTATGACGATGGTCCTTCGCTGATGGGGGCACGGGCTTTCTGGGTCTTTGACCACTACGGTCATGAGCGGAAGGCGGTGCTAAACGGCGGGCTGGCCGCCTGGGTAACCGGGCAGCACGAGCTTGTGCGTGACCTTGCTGAGTTCGAGAAGAAGGAGTACGCTGCCAACCCTATTGCAGAACGTCTTGCCAACAAGTCGGACGTGCAGGAGCGGCTAGGCAAGGCGGGTACTGTGCTGCTGGATGCTCGCTCCACAGATGAGTACACGGGCGCAGTAGCGCAGGCGTCGCGAGGTGGACACATCCCCGGCGCAAAGCATTTGGAGTGGTCTAGCACCGTGCGGCCAGAGCGGGTGCCAATGTTCAAGGATGCTGACGAGATTGGTGCGCTTATCGGCGCAACCGGCGCAGCGCCGGACAACGAGCTTATCACCTACTGCCAGAGCGGGGCACGCTCGTCCCATCTCTACTTTACGCTCAGGCTTATGGGTTTTGATAACGTACGCAACTATTCTGGCTCCTGGGGAGATTGGGGCAACGACCCCTCAATGCCCGTGGAGTAGGCGGCTAACGAGCACACTGAAGGAGGCATATCATGACTGAGCTCGATCTGACTGTACGGCCCCTCGCACCTGAGGTGACGGTTGATGATGAGATAGACCTGCGGGGGGAGATCTGCCCCTACACCTTCGTCAAGTCCAAGCTGGCCTTGGAGGACATGGATGTGGGTCAAGTACTGCGCATCGTCTTGGACCACCTGCCGGCGGTAGACAACTGCCCCCGCAGCTTCAATAACGAGGGGCAGGAGATCGTCGGCGTGGAGCCGGTCTCTGAGACCGACTGGATTGTCGCCGTCCGCAAGGTCCACGACTAAGCAACGTACACTCCAGCATCATCCCGCTGCCCTCTTTGTTGATCTTCTCGGAGTGCGCAGCAGCGGTAACTTTAACCAGCAATCCGGTCATGCAGAATGGAAAGTAGAAGGTGGCAGATAGAGATACTATCTACCACCTTCGCTCGCGGACGGCTTCTGCGAGGTGTTTGTAGCCATCGTTGTGAGCCATGGGCAAAGTAGCTACAGCCAGAGAAGAAGGGGGCGTAGGACGCCGTGTTCCGTTTACCTAAGCCGCTAGCCGACCAGATCATCGAGCACGCCTTGCGGGAGAATCCCGACGAATGCTGCGGCCTGCTGGCTGGCAGCGACGGCGTACTGGAATCGGTCTATCCTGCCGAAAATGCAGCCCATAGCCCGTACCGCTACTTTATTGACAGCAAAGAGTTGCTGCGTCTGTTCCAACTCATTGAGTGGGGCGACGAGCCGCGGTCGGTGATGGGCAACTACCACTCGCATACCCACTCGGAGGCGTACCCTTCGCCCACCGATGTGAATGAGGCGCACCTTGGTCCGGACGCTGTGTATCTGCTCGTGTCTTTGCAGGACCCACAACTCCCGGAGATACGGGCGTATCGCATTGATGAAGAGGCTCGGCGTATCCAGGAAGAACCAATCGAAATCGCTGAGTAATGAGCAACCTGGTGAAACCTTTCTTAGAGCAGGACTGTATCGGGACATAGGAGGCTGAGTAAACCTATGTCAATGGTCAACCTAGACTATGCGCTGGTTGAACAGGCGAAGAACGAGCCGGCTGCCTTTGCGGAGCTTATGCTTCGCTATCAGGATTCGGTGCACAACTACCTGTACCGGATGATAGGCAACCGGGAAGACGCCGCAGATCTAACGCAGGAGGTCTTCCTGCGGGTTTACAAGGCTCTCCACCGCTTTAGGGAGGGCGCGCCCTTCCGTCCGTGGATGTACAAGATCGCAACCAATGTGGCGATAAACCATCTGCGGGCGCGCAAACAGACCGTCGCGCTAGAAGATGAAGCGCCGGTGCGGGACGAGGGGATCTCTCCTGACCGCGCCGCGGAGCTCAAAGAGTTGCAGCACCAGGTGGGCGGCGTGCTCATGACCTTGCCAGAAGCCTACCGAGCGGTCCTCTTGATGCGGCACATAGAAGAGCTCTCCTATGACGAGATGGCACAGGCGCTGGGCGTGCCCTTGGGAACAGTCAAGGTGCGATTGCATCGGGCTCGTCTCCAACTGATGGAAAAACTCCGGTCCAATGGGATTATTGATACCGATCATGAACTGCACAGCAGCAAAGCAACTACTACACCTTTACCTTGACCACCAGCTAGAGCAGGCGGAGGCAAGGACGCTCGAGCAGCATGTTGCTGAGTGTCCGGATTGCCGTTCCGAGTTCCTGTTGCTAGAACGCAGCTTCTTGGGGCTGGAAAGCCTGGAGCGCGTGGCCACACCCAAGCAGGTCTATAGCAACACCATGACCCAGGTCTTGGCGCATCACAGTCGCTCCCAGCGTACGTGGCAAATCCTGCGGTCTGTGTCCCACGCGGCAGTGGTGGTCGTCGCCGTAGTGGGCTTTATCTTTGCACTCACATCTAACATGCAGGTTCCGGCCTTCCTTACCGCGCTGGACGTGGACGGCTTCCTTGGCGTAGTGGATAGCGCCCTCGCGATGGCGCTTACTGCGGAGGTATCCTTTATTGCCGGAATTGGGCTCATGTTCACCGCCTGTTCTGTTGCGCTGCTACAGCTCATCATGCGTTACCAGGGCGTCAACTATAGAGAGCGTCCGGTCTAAACAGAGATGGCACGTTCATGGATTGGGATAGCGTTCCTGGGAGCCATGAACCTATTCAGTGCCACCGCAATCGCCTTCGGGGTTCCCGCAGTTTCTTCCCCCGCTGAGTCAGAATTACCGCAACCCTGGGTTAACCCAGTTCTAGCCGTTTCCGCGGGAGAGAGCCGTTTCGAGCAGCGCGTGCGCACTGTTGTGCGTCGAGAGATGGATCAAGGCGGCTTTTTTGTTGAGACTTCGACATTTAGGGCGTTTCCGCCTGCCACGCTCTCCCTTGCGCGCACTCGAGTTCATTCGGACAACGGCTCCCGTAGGAGGTACGAGCTTGCTCCACCACCTAAACCCGGAATGCCTGCCGTACTCACGCCCTTTGGCGTCTATCCCACAGGCTTCAACGGCCTAGGAATGATGTTCTTAGGGCTGTGCGCCCTGATCACGGTTGGCGCAATCACCGCATTCATTGCGCCGATGCGCCTGCGCACACTCCAACAATCTCTCTACTTCTCCTGGCGCAATCTTGGCCTCCTGACGTTGGTGGGGCTTTTGGGGTACGGGTTTAGCCTGCTCCTGGTCTTCATCCTCACGACGATGGTTACCGCCATCCCCTTTGCGGCGGTCGTTGTGCTGGTGGTAGCTGCCGCAACGCTCTTCGGCTTTGTGAGCGTCATCTTTGCATTGGGCAGGTGGCTACGAACAAAACTAGGGTTGTCTTTGCCGTCGCCCGTTTTAGATATCGTATTAGGCATGGCGTTGGTCTTTCCGTTGGGTCTGCTGCCAGTTGCCGGCTGGCCGATTATCCTCACCCTTACCTCCTTAGGGTTCGGCGCGTTTCTGATGACCAAGGCAGGGAGCGGTGAGCCTTGGTCGCTGCTACCGCTACAGGAGTAAGGGCATGTTCTTTTCTCGCAAGATGGTCGTGGGATTTGGAGGAACTGCACTACTCCTGGGCGGGGCGTATTTCACGTATACCCAGGCGAACGCCGGCGCTGAGGTCGTGGTACCAATGCAAGAGGTTGAAGTAGCAAAGGGCACTCTACGCTTGATGGTCACCGGCGCAGGCACTATCAAGCCGCTCAGGACGGCAGATCTTTCATTTAGCTCCAGCGGCGTGGTGGAAGCGGTACATGTCCAGACTGGCGACACGGTTACGGAGGGGATGCCCTTGGCTAAGCTGGACCCCGAACCCTTGGAGTTTTCCCTTAGGCAGGCGGAGCTTAACCTGCGCACCGCAGAGCTGAATTTAGAAGAGCTGCGGGCCGGAGCCAGGCCAGAGGAGATTACAGCTTCTCAGGCAGGGTTAGCTGCGGCAAGGGAGCGTCTTAATACGATGCTGGCCCAGGGCAACGCTGCTGATATCCGTTCTGCAGAAGCGAATCTGCAAAAAGCGCAGGCCAGCCTTGAGCAGTTGACGGCACCAACACAGGGCGATATTTTGGCGGCTGAGGCCTCTGTGATCACTGCGCATGGGAATCTGCAGAATGCGATCATCCGATTGGATAAGCTCCGCAACCCTAGTCACGCCGATGTCGCGGCCGCGGAGGCGTCTGTGCAGTCTAGCCGCTTGTCGTTGGAAGCGGCCAAGGAGGCGCTAGAGAAGCTGCTGAACCCCACTGAGGAAGCGGTCTCTGCAGCAAGAGCCGCGGTCAAGAACGCGGAGATCTCTCTGTCTAATGCTGAGGCACGCTTGATAACCTTGCGTCAAGGGATCAGCGATCCACAAGTATTTGATCTCATCGAGGCGTACCGGGAACTTCTTGTGGCCAGAGAACGGCTTGCAAGGGATAGGTCCCTTAACGCTGTGGATGATCAGTTAAGGCTTGATGAAGAGGCGGTACTGCTCGCTCTACTAAAGGTGCAACGCCTGGAAAAAGAAGCCGATGCTCCAGCTGCGGGGGTGACCGCTAGGGACATGGAAGCAGCTAGCACAAGTGTTGAAGCCGCGGGAGAGAGTCTGGTGAACGCCAGAGTACGGCTGGAAACACTCTTTAATCCATCCGATGTGGATAAGGCTGCAAAGCAGCGGGCAATTATGCAGGCAGAATCCAGTCTGGTGAGCAGTCAAGCGAAGCTAGACCAGCTGCTTCAGCCCACGGCCCTGGACATTGCATCACTAGAAACCTCGGTGATTTCCGCAGAGGCGAGTTTAAAGAGTGCGCAGGCGAAATTGGACCTGCTGCTTAACCCCACTGTCTCAGCTATTGCTAGCGCGGAGGCCGCAGTAGCCCAGGCTGAGAAGCAGTTGGCAGACACTCGCACACCCTATAAAGATGTTGACTTTTCGAGCCAGCGGGCGAACGTGCAGCAGGCAGAAGCCCAACTTGAAAAGCTCATGGCGCCTTCCACAGCGCAGGACATTGCCAAGTCTCAGCTAGCAGTTGATAAGGCAACACTGGACATGGAGCTTGCCCAGCAGAACCTGGACAAGGCTACCCTCTTCGCACCCTTTGGCGGCATCATGAGTGCTGTGTCCATCTCGCAGGGCACCAGACAGGGCGTTGGCAACTCTACGGTGGTCATGTCTATCATAGACCCTTCTGAGATGCAGGTGGAGGTCAGCGTAGACGAGACAGACGTCGCCAAGCTCAGCACGGACTCCACGGCGCTGGTCACAATTGAATCCGTGAGCCCAGTGCCGTTCCAGGGCAAGGTCCTCACTATTGCTCCCAAGGCTACCATAGAGTCGGGAGTTGCGACTTACGCGGTGCTGTTAAGCATCCAGGGGTCTGCTATAGGCGGGCAGCGCGACGGTGCACGGGCCGCCCGCCCGCAGAGAGCGGTTCCCGGTGGTTCGGGTGAGGGCCGAGGTTCGGGCGCTCGACAGGGCAGGGAACCACGCATCAGTGGCGACGGGCAGGGCACAACCTCCAGGCAACGTCCTCAAAGGGTGCAGGGCGGTGCGGCAGTTGCGGAGCGCATTCAGGAGAACCTGATGAGCAAGCTGCGACAGGGCATGACCGCCATTGTGGAGATTATCTACTTGGAGCAGAGCGATGTGCTGGTGGTGCCCAACCGAGCTCTAAAGACGGCGGGTGGAGAACGCACCGTCCAAACGCTGGTCAACGGGCTGGCTGAGACGCGTGTGGTTACCGTTGGCTTAAGCGATGACACCAACACAGAGATTAGCGAGGGTCTGCAGGAGGGCGATATCGTCCTAATTGAGAGTTCTAGAAGTTCAGCTACCTCTACAAGTCAGGGCAGGAGCAGTTTTAGGTCTGGCGGTATAGGTAGGTAAGCATGACACAGCCCGAAGTTACTGCGCTGCGTATTCAAGACGTGAAGAAGGTGTACCGCATAGGCGATATGGAGGTGCCGGCGTTACGCGGCGTGGATATGGTTATTGAGAAGGGTGAGATAGCAGCCATTATGGGCCCTTCTGGCTCCGGCAAGTCAACCCTCATGAATATCATCGGCTGCTTAGATGTCTCTTCCAGCGGCGTCTATGAACTGGACGGCGTTGATGTAAGCCAGCTTAACGATGATGAACTGGCTACTATCCGCAACAGGAAGATCGGGTTTATCTTTCAAAGCTTCAACTTGTTGCCGCGCTCAACGGCCCTGAGCAATGTAGAGCTCCCTTTAGTCTATGCCGGGATCAACAACCGTAAGGAACGGGCGATGCAGGCGCTGGAACGCGTTGGTTTGGGAGATCGGGTGCAACACAAGCCGATGGAGCTTTCCGGCGGCCAGCAGCAGCGTGTGGCCATTGCCCGTGCCATTGTAAACCAACCCGCAATAGTCCTGGCAGACGAGCCGACGGGCTCGCTAGACTCTCGCACCAGCGAGGACATATTAGCGATCTTTCAATCGCTGAACCGGGAAGAGGGCATGACCGTAGTGATAGTAACCCACGAGCAGAACGTGGCGATGCACGCAAACCGCGTTATCCATCTCTGGGATGGCACCGTGCGAGAAGTAGAAGTAGTGCCACAACCGCTGCAAGCCGCGGAGATCATTGCCGGCATGCGCGCCGTGGAGGCTGAGGAAGTGGCGCCATGAACGTTGCCATGTTATTGGGCATTGCATTCGATTCCTTGCGCGCCAACAAGCTGCGCGCCTTCCTTACGATGCTGGGTATTGTCATTGGCGTGGCTGCGGTTATTGTGCTCATGTCCATAGGCAGTGGCACCCAGGAGATGATTACGTCTCGTATCACGGCACTGGGCACCAACCTGGTTTTTGTGCGACCGGGTGCGCCTCAACAGAACGGCGTGCGTCAGGCGCAGGGATCGGCGGCAACGCTTACCCTGGATGACGCGGAAGCGCTGGCTGACCCCAACCTCGCTCCTTCTATCGCACTGGTCGCTCCGGAATCGCGCACGTCAAGTCAGCTAGTGGTCGGCAGTATCAACGTGAACTCACGCATTACGGGAGTGACAGAAACGTATGCTGAGGTCCGCAACCATCAGGTTGCGGAGGGCGACTTTATCACTCGGCAAAACGTCATTGCCCGTTCCCTTGTGCTGGTGTTGGGCAGCAGTGTGGCCGACAGCCTCTTCCCCGACGGCGGCGCTGTTGGGCAGTCTGTACGAGTTGGCCGGTTGCGATTCAAGGTGGCTGGTGTGTTGGAGAGCAAGGGCGGGACTGGTTTTGGTAGTCAGGATGATGTAGTGATGATGCCTATTACTACTGCCATGACCCGGTTAAGCTCCCAGCGTTCTTCTCGGGGCGGCCAGCGGGTGTCCAGCATCAACGTGCAAGTGGTAGATAAAGACCGCATTGATCAGGCTAAGGAAGAGATTACCTTCATTCTCCGGGACAGACACCATATCAGTGGTGAAGAGGACGACTTTTCCGTCACAAGCCAGGAAGACACGTTGGAAACCATTAATCAGATAACCGGCGTATTCACGGCCTTCCTGGGGAGCATTGCCGGCATCTCTCTGTTAGTGGGCGGTATCGGCATCATGAACATCATGCTGGTATCCGTAACGGAGCGCACCCGGGAGATCGGCATCCGTAAGGCAGTGGGCGCCAAACGAAGCGACCTTTTGGCGCAGTTCCTCGTGGAAGCAACAGTGCTCAGTTTAGCCGGAGGAGGCATCGGCCTGCTTATTGGCGTAGGTATATCGCGCCTGGTGGGCGGGCTCAATCTCAACGGTCAGCCGCTGAACACGGTGGTTTCGCCGGAGATTGCGTTGCTATCGATAACAGTATCCGCAGCGGTGGGACTTTTCTTCGGCATCTATCCAGCCACACGCGCGGCGGCACTTCATCCCATCCAGGCGCTTCGCTACGACTAGCCGGGTACATTGAGGCGAAACCCCTCCTATTTTTAACCGTGCCACTTAGTAGCTGACACCTACGTTCAAAGCCGCACCACATGACTATGCGCCACCAGTTCCTGCTGATACTGCTGCTCTCAGCGCTTCCTGGCTGCGCGGCAGCTGCGCCACCAACACCTCCAACGCAAGCGGAGGTGGAAAAGGCGGCAACCCCCCTAGTAGTAGCAGAGCCGGTGATAGAGGCTCTAGAGCCAAAGCGAGTACTTGCGGAGGTGGTGGAAGCCGCCACGCCTACCCCCGTCCCCGCCCCCATCCCCACTCCGGAGGCTGTCCTTGAGCCGCCCACGGCAGAGACGCAGCGTCAGGACAGTGGCGCAGCTCCTTTCACCTCTCGATACAACCTACCGCCAGTGGATTGGGCAGAGCAAGAACTAGCTCGCCGAGGGTTTGTGCGTGTTGCGGGCAAGCGGGTAGTGGCGCTGGATCCGGGCCACGGCGGGCCGGAGGTAGGCGCGGCCAACGGTAGCCAGGCCGAGAAGTCTATCAACCTGGCAATCGCTCAGCACCTGAAGACGCTGCTGGAGGAGGACGGCTATCTGGTGGTGCTCACCCGCGAGGATGAGGGACGGGCGTTCACCTTCCCGGAGAACCCTGCCGGGACCAGCCGCGGCTCGACGCGGGGCGACCTACAGGCGCGTATCGATATCGCCAACGCGGCCAAAGCCGATATCTTTGTCTCCATCCATAACAACGGGTCCTCCAACACTGAGGAGGCAGGCACTGAGGTCTGGTTTGCGCCAGACCGTCCCTTTGGTGAGCAAAGCTCGGTGCTGGCAGAAGAGGTGTTGGACGGCATCATTACAGAGCTGAGCGCTGCGGGCTACGCTTCACCGAACCGCGGCTTGAAGAATGGCTCCAGATTCCGGGTGTTCAGGAACAGGGTATTCCCCCTCTTTGTGCTAGGTAAGCCGCGGGAAGCGCCAAGGGCGACCCGAGCGACAGAAATGCCGGGGATACTTGGGGAGAGCCTCTTCCTGTCTAACCCCTACGAGGCAAGTCTCCTCGCACAGGACAAGATCCGATTGGCCATTGCCAGCGGGTATCAGCGGGGGATTAACCGCTATTTTGAGCTGTTAGAGGAATAGCTTTCCCGCACATCCACTTGTGTTAAGCGGCCTATTGGCCGCTCTCTTTGTCTGTAGGCCCCAACGGTGACATGAGCTTCGCTGCGAATTCCTGACCGGATAGGCGGGACAGAGCGCTGTTAGAGTAGCTCGCGTCTTCTGTCACTTCCGTAGTTACCCAACTCGGAAGAGAGACCTCGTCTTGCGCATCCGAGAGCTCCACTTCTGCCAGCCAGAGCCCTTCACGGTCATCCAGAAACTGGTCAATCGTCCAAACACGACCTTCCACTTCGTACTCATAGCGGCGCTTTCGCAGGGAAGGCCACTTACACATC
The DNA here is from genome assembly GCA_965220215.1 of Dehalococcoidia bacterium. Classification (GTDB taxonomy): domain Bacteria; phylum Chloroflexota; class Dehalococcoidia; order SHYD01; family SHYD01; genus CBDDEI01. The sequence continues at coordinate 482,694 of OZ244809.1, read as the reverse complement.
GCAAGCAGATCAACTGCATCCTCAACCGGTATCGGATATTCAAACTCAGGTCGTGTCAAGCGTCCGGAGCCTTTGACTGTGATCGTTGCCGACAGGCCTACTACTAGTCTTACCCGTACTTCCGGCTCGTTGCCCAAGTAGCCTTGAACGATTTCGGAACCTGCGGGTAATGGAGGTAGCTTTGACGGAGCTATCAGATACTTTCGTTCAATTTCTACGCCCATTGAATTCCTTGCCACTCAGTCGGCATCTTTGTGGAGGAGCCAGTACTCCAGCGCGTCCACGAGGGCGATCCAGCTAGCCTCGATGATGTTGGTGGAGCTGCCCACGGTACGCCAGGTCTTGACGCCGTCGGTGGACTCAATAAGCACTCGCACAAATGCTTCCGTGCCGGCGGCGCCCTCCAGGATACGCACCTTATAGTCCAGCAGCTTCACAACGGTCACGTCCGGGTAGAAGCTGGTCAGCGCCTGCCGTAGCGCCTGGTCCAGGGCGTTCACGGGGCCATTGCCCTCGCCCGCCATGTGTACCTGGGTATCCCCAACCTTTATCTTCACCGTGGCTTCCGACAGCACCTCATCCATATCGTCAATAGTGGGAGGGCGGCGGTGCTTCTCTACCACTACCATGAAGTCCACCAACTCAAAGGGGGGCTTGTACTCTTTCTGGGACCGCTTGATGAGGAGCTCAAAAGAGGCCTCCGCGCCCTCGTACTGGTAGCCGCGGCTCTCCATCTCCTTGACCTGCTGCAGCACCTGCTGGGCGGCTTCATCCCTAGTGTCCATATCGATACCCATCTCCTGGGCCTTCTGCGCGATGGAGGAGCGGCCGGCCAGCTCAGAGACGAGTATACGGGAGTGGTTTCCAACGACCATGGGGTCTATGTGCTGATAGCTCTCGGCTAGCTTGCCCACGGCGTCGGCGTGGAGGCCGGCCTTGTGGGTAAAGGCGTTCAGTCCGGTGAAAGGCTGGCGCGGGTTGGGCAGGATGTTGGCCAGCTCGCTGACGTAGAGGGAGATGGTAGTGAGTTTGGCGAGTTGCTCGTCGGTCACGCAATCGATGCCGTACTTGAGCTTGAGGACGGGCACCACGGAGCAGAGGTTGGCGTTGCCGCTGCGTTCGCCGTAGCCGTTGATGGTGGCTTGTACTTGCTTCACGCCCATCTGCACGGCCACGCAGGTATTGGCCACGGCCAAATCGCAGTCGTTGTGGACGTGTATGCCCAGCTCAGCGGGGAAGTGGCGCTTCACCTCTTGAATGGCGCGCTCGATCTCCTGGGTGGTCGCGCCGCCGTTGGTGTCGCACAGCGCAAGACACTCTGCGCCGGCGTTTACCGCGGCCTCCAGACACTTGAGTGCGTAGGTTTGGTTGGCGCGATAGCCGTCGAAGAAGTGCTCTGCATCAAAGAAGACCCGCCTACCCTGCTCTCTAAGGTAGCGAACCGAGTCGGCGATCATGTTGAGATTCTCAGGCTCTGTGGTGCGCAGCACCTTGTCCACTTGGAGGTCCCAGGATTTGCCCACCAGCGTAAGCACGGACGCTTGGGTATCTATTAGGGCGCGTAGGTTGGGGTCGGTCTCAGAGGGCGCGTTGGGGCGCCGGGTGCTGGAGAAGGCGGTAATGGTGGCGTTGACCAGCGGCAAGTCCCGAACTGCCTGGAAGAACTCGGCGTCCTTGGGGTTGGAGCCGGGCCAGCCGCCCTCTATGTAGGCCACGCCCAACTCGTCCAGCTTCTGGACTATCTCCAGCTTCTCTCCAACAGAGTAGGAGATGCCCTCCATCTGGGCGCCATCACGCAGGGTAGTATCGTAGAGTATTACGTCCATGTACTCATCATAAACTAAAGACCCTGTTCACAGAACAGGGTCTTTGCTTTTTGTGTTCTGTTTTTTAGCCTTCGGCCACGGCCCGGGCAATCCTGTCGCCCATCTCTCGTGTGCCCAGGATGGATTCACCCTTAACGCCAATGTCTGCGGTGCGGTACCCCGTTGCTAGGGTGTCGTATACTGCCTTCTCCACTGCTTCTGCCTCATCAATGAGGCTAAGGGAGTAGCGCAGCAGCATCGCAACGCTGCGGATGGTGGCAATGGGGTTGGCCTTGTTCTGGCCAGCGAGGTCCGGCGCGGAGCCGTGGATTGGCTCGTAGAGGCCGAGGCGCATCACTTTGCGCCGTCCGCCCAGCGCGGTGGCAGAGCCGCTGAGGCTGGCCGAGGCCATCATGCCCATAGAGCCGCCTAGCATGGAGGCTTCATCCGTGAGGATGTCGCCGAAGAGGTTCTCTGTGACAATGACATCGAAGGAGGATGGGTCACGGATGAGGCGCATGGCGGCGGTGTCCACCAGCACGTGCTCCAACTTCACATCGGAATACTCCACCGCGACCTCTTCCGCTACCTGCCGCCACAGCCGGGAAGACTCTAGCACGTTGGCCTTGTCCACGGAGGCGAGGCGCTTCCGGCGCATACGCGCCAGCTCAAAGCCAGTGCGGAGCACCCGCTCGATCTCCTTCTCGGAATAGCGGAGGGTGTCTATGGCCTGGCGACCCCGTGCGGAAAGCCAGCGACGCTGGGGCCGGCCAAAGTAGATGCCGCCGGTCAACTCGCGGACAATCACTAGGTCCACATTCTTGACCACCTCTTCCTTCAGTGCGCTGGAGTCGGCAAGCATGGGGTAGACCTTAACGGGGCGCAGGTTGGCAAACAGGTTGAGGCCCTTGCGAATCCCAAGGATGGCTTGCTCCGGCCGCACGTTGGCTTCAGGGTTGTCCCACTTAGGGCCACCCACAGCTCCGAATAGGACGGCGTGGCAACCTCTGCAAAGGGGAATGATATCGTTGGGCAGAGCAACGCCTTTGGTGTCAATAGCAATGCCGCCGACCTGGCCCTCGCGATAATGGAAGTCGTGGCCAAAGCGCTTGCCAATGGCATTAAGGACTTTGATGCCTTCTTTGACGACTTCAGGGCCGACGCCATCACCTGGGAGTACTGCGATACTACATTTCATAGGCTCATCCCTCTACTTTATTGAGGCGGGCAGCCTCGTATGTGCTGGTGGTCTTCTGCTGGCAATCAAACACGTTAGTGGACACTGCATGCACCGGACAGTCGAGTGAGGCTGTTCACCGTAGTGCAGCCAGCAGGCTGCCGATATGCGGTTGTTGCTACGCCAAGTGCGCAGCGGAACTCGACGAGAGACGGCATGCCCAATCTGCCTGCTAAAGACCAAGTTTATTCCGTAAAGGAAGCGAATCCCATACTGGGGCGACGCTCCTCGTAGGATTTGATGTGCGTCTCATGCTGCAGGGTTAGCCCTACTTCATCAAGACCATTGAGGAGGCAGTAGCGGCGGAATGCATGAGTCTCTGGCTGCGGATGCATCACGAAGGGGAAGGTTTCCCCCAAGCTGTCCGTAATGACCGATTGCTCTAAGTCTACCGTGAGCTGATAGTTGGGTGTGGTTTTGGCTCGTTCCATCAGGACAGCAACCTGCTCCTCCGGCAGCACTGCGGGGCAAAGGCCGTTCTCGAAGCAGTTCTTGTGGAAGATCTCTGCAAAGCTGGAGCAGATGATAGCACGGAAGCCGTGATCCGCTAAGGCCCAGACTGCATGTTCCCGGGATGAGCCGCACCCAAAGTTTTTACCTGCAATCAGAACGTTGGCATTGCTGTATTGCGGAGCGTTTAGCTCAAAGTTGGGGTTGGGCGAACCATCAGGCAGCTTGCCCCAGCTATTAAAGAGGAACGCTCCAAAGCCCGTGCGCTCTATGCGCTTTAGGAACTCAGCCGGACAAATCTGATCCGTGTCTACGTTGACCCGATCTAGCGGGGCAGCGATGCCTGTTACTTTAACAAATGGTTCCATGGATCTACTCCGCTATCTGTTTAAGGGCTTCCCGCGAAGCTTGCGCATACTATAAAGGGATTTGCAGATTCGCAGTAACCAAGATCACTTTGGCAAGTACGCAGCAGTGCTGCCGGTTACTTCCAATCCCGAATATCCACAAAATGGCCGGCAATTGCTGCGGCAGCGGCCATAGGCGGGCTGACCAGATGCGTGCGTCCACCGGGGCCCTGGCGGCCCTCAAAGTTGCGGTTGGAGGTGGAAGCGCTGCGTTCGCCCGGCTGTAGGACGTCCGGGTTCATGCCCAGGCACATGGAGCAGCCAGACTCTCGCCAGTCGAAACCGGCGTCCTTAAAGATGCTGTCCAACCCTTCCTCCTCGGCTTGCGCTTTGATGGCCGTAGAGCCGGGGACTACCATTGCGTAGACCTTGGAGTTGACCTGGTGCCCCTTGACCACCTGTGCTGCGGCCCGCAAGTCTTCCAAGCGGGAGTTGGTGCAGGAGCCGATGAATGCCCGGTCGATGGTAATATCCTGTATTGCAACGTTTGGCTCAAGGCCCATGTACTTTAGCGCTCGCTCGGCGGCTTCCCTATCGGTCGTCTCGGAGAAGGAAGCGGGATCAGGGACGCGGCTGGTCACGGGGACTACCATACCCGGGTTGGTTCCCCAGGTTACAAAGGGAGCCATGGCGGAAGCGTCTACCTCAACCACTTTGTCATAGGTTGCGTCCGCATCACTGGGGAGGTTCTCCCAGCGGGCCACGGCCTTATCCCAGGCCTCGCCCATTGGGGCAAAACGACGCCCCTTAACATAATCAATGGTTGTCTGGTCTGTAGCTACCATACCAACGCGTGCGCCAGCTTCGATGGACATGTTGCAGACCGTCATACGTCCGTCCATAGAGAGGGCACGGATGGCCGGCCCGGTGTACTCCACAGCGTAGCCGCGGGCGCCGTCCACACCAATGTCTCCGATGATGCCGAGGATGAGGTCCTTTGCGGTCAAGCCAGGCGGGAGGTCTCCCACCACTCGTAGGTCCATAGTCTGTAGCTTCGACTGTACCAGGCATTGGGTGGCCAACACGTGCTCCACTTGTGTAGTGCCGATGGCCATGGCAATGGAGCCGAAGGCGCCGTGAGTGGAGGTATGGCTGTCTCCGCAAACGATAAGCATGCCCGGCTGGGTATAGCCCATCTGGGGACCAATGATGTGCACAATGCCCTGGTCAGGATTCATGATGTCATAGAAGGGGAGCCTAAAGTCTTTAGCGTTGCGTTGCATGGCGGCAATTTGCGCTGCAGAAACCTCGTCCGTGGTGGGACGGGTGCGCTCCCAAGTGGGCACGTTGTGGTCTACGGTGCATACCGTGAGGTCGGGTCGCCGTACCTCGCGGTTGGACATTCGCAGCGCATCGAAAGCCTGGGGCGAGGTCACCTCGTGAACCATATGCAGGTCTACGTAGAGAACGGGATCCTGGCCGGGCTCATGGTGAACCAGGTGGTCATCCCATATTTTTTCGAACATGGTCTTACCAGGCATGACTATTTCCTTGGGTAAAGTTTCTTTACTTGGTTGTGGTTGTTAGTTGAGGCGCAGCTATGAAAGCAGCCTGTGACAAAAGCCACTATACGTGATTCTCCTCACGAACGCTAGCCTTGGTACATTCCAATGTACACTGCAGCGCTGCCATTTTAGTCCTCACGCACTATGGCGTACATGACGTCATCTATGGTCTGGCCTTCCTTAGTGACGGCTTTGCGGCGCCTACTTTCGAAACGATAGCCGGCCTTTTCCAGGACACGCATTGAGGCTGGGTTCCACTCGAAAACCAATGCGTAGATGCGGACAAGGTCAAAGTGTTGGAAGCCGTAGGCAGTCAGCTCTCGCACTGCTTCTGTCATGATCCCGCGTCCCCAGTGCGCCTCGCCTAACCAATAGCCTATTTCGGCGCTGCGGCGCGCTACATCGGTCTGGATACGGAGACCAATTCCACCCGAGGCTTCGCCGTCCACCTCAATGGCAAAAGTGGTGTCGGAATATTTCACAAGCTCCACCCATCTGAACGCGTCTTCCGCGGTGTATGGATGGGGGAAAGTGTCCCCCAGATTGCGCCAGATGTTGGGGTTGTTGGCGTGCAGCGCCGCCGACGCTTCATCACCTGAGCGCCAGGGGCGGAGCCGCGCCTTAGAGAGGAGGAAGTTCACCAGGGGCTTTCTCAGCCGCTGGTGACGAGCTCTGGCGCGTTGCGGCTCTCTACCACGCGGTTGATGGCGTTGAGATACGCTTTGGCGCTGGCAACGATGATGTCGGTGCTGACGCCTCTGCCAGTGAAGGTCTTTCCGTCGCTCCGGATGCGGATGGTAACTTCGCCCTGAGCCTCGGTGCTCTCGGTGATGGACTTCACACTGTATTCCTCAAGCTGATTTGGGATGTCCACCACGCGGCTGAGGGCCTTGTAGACCGCGTCAACGGGGCCGTCACCCACGGCAGACTCGACCCACTCCTGGCCGTCCATTGAGACCACCTTGACCGATGCGGTGGGGATGCCCGGCTCGCCACAGGTCACGTTGAGCTGCTCCAAGCGGTAATTCTCCGCTACTGTGCGCATCTCCTCCGCCACTAGGGCCTCTACGTCTCGGTCGTCCACGTACTTCTTCTTGCTGACCAACTCCTTGAAGGAGTTCCATGCCTTGTTGAACTCATCATCGCTGAGGTGATAGCCCAGGCTCTCCAAGTGTGAACGGAAGCCGGCGCGGCCGCTGGTCTTGCCCAGGTGGATGATGTTGCCGCTGAGGCCAATGTCCTGCGGGTCCATGATCTCGTACGTGGTGCGCTCTTTCAGGACACCGTCCTGGTGAATGCCGGACTCATGGCGGAAGGCATTAGCGCCCACAATAGCTTTGTTTACCTGCGCACTGATGCCGGTGATGTCGGTGAAGGTGCGGCTGGTACGGGCGATCTGGGTAGTGTCCAGGCTGTGCTCTACACCCAGATAGTCGCGCCGGGTGTGGATGCCCATTACCACCTCTTCCAACGCAGCGTTACCGGCGCGCTCGCCGATGCCGTTGATGCAGACCTCTACTTGTCGCGCGCCGGCTCGAATAGCGGCCAGGCTGTTGGCGGTGGAGAGGCCCAGGTCGTTGTGGCAATGGACGCTTACGATGGCCTTGCTGCTGTTGGGTATCCGCTGGATCAGGGAGCGGATCAGCCCCTCAAACTCCTGGGGGATGGCATAACCAACGGTGTCGGGCACATTGATTGTGGTAGCGCCGGCATCAATGGCGGCGGTGAACAGGTCGATGAGGAACTCGATGTCGGAGCGCGTGGCGTCCTGCGGCGAGAACTCCACGTCTTCCACATACTGTTTGGCATGCTTGACTGCGGCCACAGTGCTATCCAGCACCTCCTGGCGGCTCTTGCGGAGCATATGCGCCAGGTGGAGGTCGGAGCCGGAGGTGAAGACGTGGATGCGCGCCCGCTTGGCCTGCTTCAGTGCTTGCCAGGCGGCGTCGATGTCCTTGGGAACGGTGCGGGCCAGGCTGCAGATGACGGGTTCCCGTATCTGCTGAGCAACCGCTGCTATGGCCTCTATCTCGTCGGTGGAATTGGCGGCAAAGCCCGCCTCGATCACGTCGACACCCAACAGCCCTAGCTGGTGGGCCATTTTGAGCTTTTCGCCTTTATTCATGGTTGCGCCCGGCGCCTGTTCGCCATCGCGCATGGTGGTATCAAAAATTGTGACTTTGTTCGTATCCATTGTTCTCTAGCCCTCTTAGCTCTATAACGTAACTTCCACTGAAATGTTGTGGGCTAGAGGGCCACGTAGCCCGTCAACAGGGACGGAACTACGCTGCATACCTCCTTATCCATGAATAACCTCCCTGGGACCTGCTGCATAGCTTGTTTTCTCTTATCTTAATGGATAAGTCTAGCACTTCTGGAAGCTAGCACGCACCACGCCGTTCCGGGCTATTCCCGGGGCTTGGGGAGCCAGCTCATCATGGCGCGCAGCTCTTTGCCCACTTGCTCGATGGGGTGCTCCGCGTGATGGCGACGCATGGCGAAGAAGCCGGGCCGCCCGGCCTGATTCTCATTCACCCACTCTCTGGCAAATGCGCCCGACTGGATCTCGCTGAGGATCTTCTTCATCTCTGCGCGGGTCCCTTCGTTGACGATGCGTGGGCCGCGAGTGTAGTCGCCGTACTCGGCAGTGTCGCTGATGGAGTAACGCATGTAGCTGAGGCCGCCCGCGTACATCAGGTCGACAATGAGCTTCATCTCATGGAGGCACTCAAAGTAGGCCGACTCCGGCTGGTAGCCCGCCTCTACTAACGTCTCAAAGGCGTACTGCATAAGGTGAGAGATGCCGCCGCAAAGGACCACCTGCTCGCCGAAGAGGTCGGTCTCGGTCTCTTCCTTGTAAGTAGTGAGGAGCACGCCGGCACGGGTAGCGCCGATGCCCTTGGCGTAGGCTAAGGCCATTTCATTGGCGCGGCCAGAGGCATCCTGGTGAACGGCCAGCAACGCGGGGATGCCGGAGCCATCCGTGAAGGTGTCACGCACCATATGACCCGGCCCCTTAGGCGCAATCATGCTGACATCGATATCTTTGGGGGGAACCACTTGGTTGAAGTGGATGTTGAAGCCGTGAGCAAACATGAGCGTTTTGCCGGGGGCCATGTTCTGCTTGAGCGATTCATCCCAGACGGACTTGGCGGTCTGGTCCGGCACCAGGATCATGATGACGTCCGCGTCGCGGCCGGCCTCCTCAACTGTAGTGACCTGCAGACCCGAGGCCTCTGCCCTGGCCCAACTATTGCTGCCCTTGTAGAGGCCGACTACGGTGTTGATACCGCTGTCCTTAAGGTTGAGCGCGTGGGCATGTCCCTGGCTGCCGTAGCCGATGATGGCTACAAGTTTGTCTTTGAGCAGACCCAGGTCTGCATCCTTATCGTAAAATACCGTTGCCATTGGTTCCCTCCTCTTGTTTCCCGCTTTGGTAAATCATCTAAAGCGGTTGAATTCCGCTTCTGTTATGCCTAACTCTCGCAATATCTTATGAAAAAGTCCAGTTCCTAACTCCCGTCCGCGATGATACGGGATGGTGGTGCGGCGGCCATCAGAATGCCCATAACGCTGGTGACTGCCTTTCTGTCGTAGTTGGCGAAAGCCGAGCTTCTCTGCCACTGATATTAGTTCGTCAGCTCTTGGCGGTACCGACCGTTACCGACACATCAGGAGGCAAGGGCGTCTGTTCCTCCGCGTATTCCTCCAGGAGCATTTCAAAGACAACTTGCAACTCTTGTAATGCTTCATCAATAGTATCGCCGGGGGCATGACAGCCAGGTAGCGCAGGCATATACGCCAGCCAGCCGTTATCATCCGGCTCAACGATTATGGTGTAACTTGGCTTTGCCATTTCTTCTCTCTGAAGCTGTTGCTGATGATGCGCTTATCTTGGCAAGTGGTAACGAATCGTTACAGTTGCTCCCTGCCCTTTAGGAGGCTGGGACAAGATTTCGTCCTTCTCACATATTTCGTCCATCATCACATTACAACATACAGGCATTCGGTGGTTGTGTCCTGGATACCCGCCGACCGTGATGTGCAGCGGACCTGAGGTGACATCAACAGTGCTCTCGCCAGCTAGCTGGGCATCTCTGAAGATTGTCCTTAAAGCTCTCCGAAAATCATCCGCGGTTGGCACTAGCCCTCTCCTCCTCTAGAACAGCCCGCCCGGCGCGCGGCCGCCCGTAAGGTTCGGCAGCACTACTTGTAGCTCTTCCGGCGGCCCCACTTTGGTTGCACCGCGCATGATGGCAATTGAGCCTGTGCGGCACAGCTCGATGATGCCGTACTCTTGCAGCAGTTGTATCAGGGAGTCCAGCTTTTCTTCATCTCCCGTTGCTTCCACGATGAGGGAGTCTTGGGTCACGTCGATGATGCTGGCCCTAAAGATGTCAACAATCTGCAGGATCTCCGTGCGGGTAGAGGGCGAAGAGCGCACCTTGAGCATTGCGAGCTCCCGGGTGATGGTGTCCTCCGTTGTGATGTCCTCGATGTGGACCACCTCTATCAGCTTGTCCACCTGCTTCAACACTTGCTCCACGTCTGTGGTGGAGGCGTCCACTACAAACGTCATACGGGAGAGTCCCGGCGTCTCCGAGTGGCCGACCGCCAGGCTTTCGATGTTGAAGCCGCGCTGGCGTACTTTGCTGGCGATGCGGTTCAGGACGCCCGGCTTATCTTCCACCAGGGCAACGATGATGTGATTGTTGCGTCTCATGCTTATCTCACGGCCTCCTGTCGCGGTAGTTTTATGGGCAATGGCGCGTCAACCGTCTCCTGCAGGGAAGCGCCGGGCGGCACCATGGGGAAGCAGTTCTCGTCTTCGTCCACCACAAAGTCGATGAGGACAGGGCCGGGATGGGCCATAGCCTGCTGGATGGCCGACTCCACCTGCGTCCTGTCTGTGACGCGCAGGGCCACCATGCCGTAGGCCTCCGCCAGCTTCACAAAGTCCGGATTAAACATCTTCACGGCGCTGCGGTTGTTTTTGTAGAACAGGTCTTGCCACTGGCGCACCATGCCCAGGTAGCCGTTGTTAATCAGTGCGAACTTGATGGGCAACTCGTACTCCACGATGGTTGCCAGCTCTTGCAGCGTCATCTGGAAGCCGCCATCGCCCGCCACTGACCAAACGGTGTCCTTTGGCTTAGCGACCTGCACCCCTATGGCTGCGGGCACTTCAAAGCCCATGGTGCCTAGACCGCCGGAGGTTACAAAGGTGTTAGGGCGGTCGTACCAGAAGTACTGGGCGGCCCACATCTGGTGCTGGCCCACACCGGTGGCTACGTAAGCGTCGCCGCCGGTGGCTTCGTAGATCTTCTGGATCACGTATTGGGGCAGAATCTTGTCCGAATCCGGAATCAGGATGGAAGGATGATCCTCACGCATCTCTCTGAGCCAGCCGCGCCAAGCGGGGTGCTCGGCGCGCGCTGCTTCGCTGTTCAGGGCTTGGAGCACGGCCTTCACGTCGCCTAGCAGCGGCACCGTTGGCCGCACGTTCTTGCCGATCTCGGCTGGGTCGATATCGATGTGGATGATCTTGGCCTTGGGGGCGAAGTCTTTGAGTCGTCCGGTCACGCGGTCGTCAAAGCGCATGCCTATGCCGATGAGCAGATCTGACTCGCTGATAGCGATGTTGTTCCAGTACATCCCGTGCATGCCGGGCATTCCCAGATAAAGGGGATGGGTGCCGGGGAAGCCGCTGATACCCAGGAGCGTGGTGATGACGGGGATATCGCACTTCTCCGCCAGTTCCTTTAGCTCCTGGTAGGCGCGGGAAATGATCACGCCGTGGCCTGCCAGAATTAGGGGCCGCTCTGCCTCAGCAATAAGCTTGGCCGCTTCCTGCACCTCTGCCTGGTCCACGTGGCCGGGGACACGGTAGCCTCGCAGGTTCACCTCCTCTGGGTAGACGAACTCTGCAGCCTGCTGCTGGATATCCCGGGGGATGTCCACCAGCACCGGACCGGGACGGCCCGTGCGGGCGATGTGGAAGGCCTGTTTCATGGCCGGCGCGATGTCCTCTGCCTTAAGGCACTGGAACGTGTGCTTGGTCACGGGCAGTGCAATGCCGGTGATGTCTGCCTCCTGGAAGCCGTCCCGCCCGATGAGGTTGGAGACTACGCAGCCAGTGACGCAGACGATAGGAACCGAGTCCATCCACGCATTGGCAATCCCAGTAATGAGGTTGGTTGCGCCCGGGCCGGAGGTGGCAAAGCAGACGCCGACGTCGCCATTGACGCGGGCGTAGGCATCCGCGGCGTGGGCCGCTGCCTGCTCGTGGCGCACCAGGATGTGGCGGATCTGGGGATACTGGATAAAGGTGTCGTACAGGGGGAGGTTTGCACCGCCGGGATACCCGAAGACGTCCTTCACTCCCTCCTTGATCATAGCCTCAAAAACTATCTGTGCTCCTGTGAGTTTCATGCTAACCCTTCCTTTAGATTGAACCCTCTCTACTTAATTAGTAAATACAAGAATGCTGTGGCTAAGCCGCTACGCTATTCACATACAGCCCCATAGGATGCCGAGCCTACCAACTTGGCGTACTTGGCCAGTGCGCCCCATGTGTAGCGCGGCGCAGGGGCCGACCACGCTTGCCGCCGTTGCGCCAACTCTGCCACCGGTACATCTACCTGGATGCGTCGGCTCTGCGCGTCCACGGTGATCATGTCGCCATCGTTAATGATGCCGATGGTCCCGCCCACCTGGGCCTCCGGCGCTACGTGGGCGATCATCAGCCCGTGGGTTGCGCCGGAAAAACGGCCGTCCGTGATGAGCGCTACCTTGTCGTCAAGGTGCTGGCCGGAGAGGGCGGAGGTGACCGCCAGCATCTCCCGCATCCCAGGGCCGCCCTTGGGGCCTTCGTAGCGGATGATGATAACATCGCCCGCCTGGATGTTGCGGTCCATGGCTGCCGCTAGCGCCGCCTCCTCGCCATCAAACACTCGAGCTGGACCGGTGTGGCTGGTGGTCTTCAGCCCGCCAATCTTCATAACGCAACCTTCGGGCGCTAAGTTACCCCGCAGGATGACCATGCTCCCGCTCTGGCCAATAGGGTCGTCCAGAGGACGTACCACATCTTGTTTGGTGTTCCAGGTGACGCCTTCCAGGTTCTCCGCCACCGTCTTGCCGGTGACCGTTAGTGCGCTGCCGTCCAGAATGCCGGCATCTAGGAGCGCCTTCATCACCATAGGGATGCCGCCGGCAGTGTGCAGGTCTGCCATCACGTAGTGGCCGCTGGGTTTGAGGTCGCCGATGTGAGAGACCTTGCCGCTGACGATATCGAAGTCATCCATCTCAAGCTGCACATCGGCTTCTTTGGCGATGGCCAACAAGTGCAGCACGGCGTTGGTAGAGCCACCCAGCGCTTCTACCACCGCGATGGCGTTGAGGAAGGCGGCACGGGTCATGATGTCCCTGGGGAGGATACCTTGCTGGATCAGGTTCACCACCGCTCGGCCCGTGGCCCGGCTGATCTCCTCCCGGGCAGGGTCAATGGATGGGATGGACCCGCTGTAGGGGAGCGCCATGCCCAGCGCCTCGCTACAAGTAGCCATAGTATTGGCAGTGAACATGCCGCCACACGCGCCCTCACCGGGGCAGGCCACGCGCTCCAGCGCATGCACGTCCTCCAAGGACATCTCGCCGGCGGAGTAGCGGCCCACCGCTTCAAAGATGTCCTGAATGCTCACGTCTTTGCCTTGGAATGAGCCGGGCATAATAGTGCCGCCGTAGAGGAAGATCCCGGGGAGATTGAGGCGGGCTAGGGCCATGAGGCCGCCGGGATTCGTCTTATCGCAGCCGCCGATGGCAACCAGCGCATCATAGGAGTGGCCGCGGATATAGAGCTCCATGGAGTCTGCAATGACCTCACGGCTCACCAGCGATGCCTTCATGCCTTCGGTGCCCATTGCGATGCCGTCAGTGACAGAGATAGTGTTGAACTCCTTGCCTAAACCGCCGGCCTCGTCAATGCCTTCCTTGATGAGGCCCGCCAGCCGGTGGTTGTTGAAGTTGCAGGGCGTGCCTTCACTCCAGCAGCTTGCGACCCCAATCCAAGGCTTGCGGAAGTCCTCATCCGTGAATCCTACGGCATAGAGCATCGAGCGGTTGGGGGCGCGCTGCACCCCCTGCTTTATGGCATCGCTTGGCATCATCTCCATCTGCATACCTCTCAGAACGATATTTTGGGCAAAGAAAAACACTCGCCGCTGGCGAGTGCCTGGGGTGGGAACCTTCTTGTGCTACGTTTTTTACTCTGTGACTTGGGCCGACCTCAGGCAACTCGTGTTATGCCGGCCCAACAGGCCGGCTAAGTTACTACTACAAGAAGAAGGACGCAACTGCTCAGAGCAGCTATATCTGTGCTCTGAGTACGGTTGGTGACCAAATTATGCGTCATTTCTTATGTAGCTCTTAGTGACTATCTTTTTCAAATTAGCATAGGCGTGACAAATGTGTCAACCCGTTCTGGGCTATTCCTAAGTTGCGGCTTGTGCCGCCTCCGGCTCCAACTGCGAGGCGTGTGGTATAGGCGGCTTTGCGATGAACATAACTACCACCGCAACACACAACGTGCCCACGTAGATCCAGAACGCTCGGTTGTAGCTGCCAAGGGTGTCGAAGACGAAGGCGGCGAAGAGGGGACCGCCCACGCTGGAGAAGAGCTGGAAGGGCGTGGTGAGGCCGCGAATCGTGCCCAGGAAAGCTCTCCCATAGTAGTCGGCCCAGATCTGGCTCTGGAGGGAGCCGATGGAGCTGCCGAAGCCGCTCAGCAAGGCAAAGAGGTAGACGCGCTCCGGCGCTTCACCCAGGAGCAGCACCAAAAGGGCCACAGCGCCGCTGATGTAGTTGCCCAACATGCAGAACCGTACCGGAATGCGCTCCGCCAAGAGCCCCCAGAAAAGTTTGGATGGGATAGACGTTGCTTGTTGAAGACCCAGAGCTAGGCTGGCCGATTGTAGCGTAAGGCCAATGTCTGTGAAGAAGGCCACTTGATGCAGCAGGATAGTGCTGTAGTAGAGGCTGCCAAGGTTAGAGCCCAGTATTACGAGCCACAACGTCTTGGTGCGTAGCGCTGCTTTAGGACCCCATCGAGGTTCCGGTCTCCGCGGCGCACGTGCGGCGACTCCGCTCGTCTCTTCTGGTGCATCACCATCGGGCTCTAGTCCCATATCCTCGGGGGTACGGCGCATGAAGAGCAGCGAGGATGGCACGACCACGGACGCTATGAGCAACCCCAATACCATCCAGGCTGTACGCCAGCCAAACTGGCCGATGACGAAGGCGGTGATAAAGGGGATGATTGTGCCGCCTACGTTATTGCCGATAAAACTTAGCGCAACGGCGCGCCCCCGCATACGGACGAACCATTTAGAGACGATAGTAGTGGTCACACTAGCGCCTAATTCATGCAGTCCTAAGGCAAACGCAATGGTGTAGAGGATATAAAAATGCCAGGGTTGGGAAATCTGGCCCATGAGCACATATGCGGTCCCTGCAATAGTGGCACCCGCGGCAATGATGACTCTTCCCCCATACTTATCGAGGAAGGGGCCAACGATGGGTGTGACTATGAGGTTTAAGATGCTCTGTGTAGTAACCGCGCCAGTCAGAGTAGTTCTGTTCCAACCCAGGGATTCGCTCATGGGACGCAGGAAGACGCTAAAGCTTGCACCGCCGGCGCCCCAGGACATTGCGTTGCAAACGCCGCCCACAATGAGCACCACCCAGCCGTAGAAGAAGCGAGGCTTCCTGCGTGGCTGCGGCTGAACCTGACTGGCTTCCATGAACCTGCGCGCTACTCGAAGACGACGGTCTTGTTCTCGTACACCAGCACGCGGTGCAGCAGATGCATCCGGACTGCGCGGGCTAACACCACCTTCTCCAGGTCCCTGCCTTTGCGGATCATATCGTCGACGGTATCGCGATGGCTCACTTTTGCGCCGTCCTGCTCAATGATGGGGCCTTCATCCAGGTCTGTAGTCGCGTAATGGGCTGTCGCTCCGATAAGCTTAACGCCGCGCTGGTAGGCTTGATGGTAGGGACGGGCCCCAGCAAAGGCGGGCAAGAAGGAGTGGTGGATGTTGATGATACGATTAGGGTAGTGGGCTATAAAATCCTCGCTGAGGACCTGCATGTAGCGAGCCAGGATAATGTAATCAATACGGAGCTCTTGAAGAATGGCTAGCTCAGCGGCTTCCTGCTGCGGCTTAGTGTCCGTGGTGATTGGGAAGTGGTAGAAGGGGAAGCCTGCCTGCTCCACTGCGTGCTGTGGGCGGTTGTGGTTGCTTATCACCAGCGCAAGGTCGGCAGGGAACTCGCCCATCTGCCAGCGTGCCAGCAGGTCCATCAGGCAGTGCTGCTCCTGGGAGACGAAGATCGCTATCCGCGGCCGGTGGTCTGAGAAGCTTAGATTCCATTCCATTCCGAAACGCTTGGCAATGGGATGGAAGGCGTCAGCAATCTTCTCCCTGGGTATGGTGAAGTTGGTTAAGTCCCACTCTACCCGCTGTAGGTAGTAGCCGCGCTCCATGTCGGTATACTGATCCGCATGGACGATGTCGCCCTGATGCTGATAGATGAAGTCGGATACGGTAGCTACCAACCCCCTCTGATTGGGGCAGGCAAGGAGGAGGATGGCGGTGGGTCCCTGGTCGCGCTGAGTCACGCTATGCAAGGCTCCTTAGTTACGCATGGGTTGGGCCAACGCCTGACAATAGGACAGGCCTTCAAAAGCCTAGCATACACTAACGCAGCAAAGAGGGGGTATGCGGGAATGTGTTGGCTAAAACAAAACCGCCGGGCCTAAGTGGCAGCCGGCGGTCTGTGCATTAGTTCAGTTACTTCAATTCAATAGGTCAACAGGAACAAGATTAGCTTGCGTAAGCCTTTAAGCTGAGGTCAAACGCGCGCTGGGCTTCTTCTAAAGCCGTAGAAGCCGCGCGGTAGCGTCGTAGCGCCATGGGTCCGGGTTGCTCCTGGGCCTCGCGATCAGCGAATGCATATTCGGCTTCCGCTTGCTCAAGCATCATCTTCAGCTCATCAGATGAATGGGCGCTGGCGAGTTGTCGTGCAGCAGCGTTAAGGTTACCTTCGTCCTGCTGTCTATTGTCCGTAGTAGGCTGGCGTCGTCGTCTTGGGTAATATCTTTTTTTCCCTGGCATGAGCGCCTCCTCTATGTTCCGCCCTGATGGGCTGTCTTGCCTTGTCAGCTAAAAGGCTCTGCGAGGGCCACTCGGCGACCCTCGCAGAAATCATACGGTGTTGGGTTACCAGCTACGGGCACGACGAGGCTGCGAGTCACGCTGCTTGTCGTAGCATTCACGGCAATAGACGGGCTTATCGCCGCGGGGCTGGAAGGGGACCTGAGTGTCCTTGCCGCACTGGGCGCAGACGGCGGGAAACATTTCCCGCTCCCGATAACCGCCGCCACCACCTCCACCGTAGCTGCTGCCGGTGTTACGGCTGCGGCGCGCCTCACGGCAAGTGGTGCAACGACTGGGCTCATTGGTGTAGCCTCGCTGGGCGAAGAGTTCCTGCTCCTCCGCGGAGAAAACGAACTGAGTACCGCATTCACGGCAAGAAAGGGTTTTGTCAGGCATGGTAGCCGACTCCTTAGGTTAAGTCGGAACTCTCTTCGGGGGCGCCACCAGCCAGGAGAGGGGCTGAAGGGTTACTTTTTGCCGTACCAGCGGGGCAACGAACCGAGTAATTTCCGCTGGGCTAAGTATAGCACAGCGAGCTCAGAGCGTTTTGGAGCGTGCTCGAGGCATCATGCGACGAGTGCAGATGTCCCATTGCAGTCCACTAAAGAGGCGCGGTGCGCTTTTGCCAGGCAGCGGCTAGGCCAGCGGCTTCAACATGTAGATGCAGCGTTCGCCCCAGAACTGCTCCTTACCTTCCCTGTCTATCCAAGTGCCGGCAAGCCAGACATCATTCAGGTCGCACTCCTGGTAGCCACAGCGGTCATAGAGCGCACGGGCGCGCTGGTTCTTGTCCCCAACAGCCAGACCCAGCTGCCGGTAACCACGGTCAAGGGTCGCTTGGGCTGCTGTTTGCAGCAGGCTTGTGCCTGCCCCGCGCGAACGGTGTTCCGGTAGGACGTAGAGGTCGTCTATCTCCGGGCAGTCCTTAATTTTGGCGACTACATCCTTGTGCTCTGCCCCGCCCCACACAATGAGCGCATGGCCTACGGGCTGTTGTTCACCCACCCAGGCAATGAGGTACAGCACGTGGTCAGCTTCCTGGCGCTTCAGGCGGGTGCTGTGCTTGTCCGCAGGACCCTCCGGGAAGTATGCGTCCAGCAGAGGGACATCTGTGGCGGCTATGGGTCTGATAGTAGTGGGGGGACGCTGAAGGTCAGCAGTCTGTTCAATCATTCGTAGCTTGCTATGGGGAGGTGAGTCAGGAGAAACCGATTAACGTCGTAAAGGGCTTACGCCGCCGGCCATTGCTATTATTGAGCGCGCTGTGCCGAAGGGTTACGTGCGGCTGGCCAGCGCTTCCAAGTAGCTTCGAGCGGAGAGGGCTGCTGTAACGCCGTCGCCGGCAGCGGAGACCACCTGCCGGGCGGCTTTCTGCCGCACGTCTCCAGCGGCAAAGATGCCGGCGACGGGTGTTTCCATCATGGCATTCACTACAAGATGTCCGCCGCTGTCCATGGGCAGCAGGCCTTTCAAGAAGTCCGTATTGGGAGAGAGGCCGATGTAGATGAAGACCCCTTCCGCGGGCAGTGCCTCTTTAGCGTCGGTCTTCACGTTACGGAGCTGCACCTTGTCCACTACGCGCTCACCTTCAATGGAGTCGACCACAGTGTCCCAGATGAACTCCATCTTCTCGTGGGCTAGCGCGCGCTCCTGGAGGATGCGGCTTGCCCGGAGCTGGTCACGGCGATGCACAACGGTGACTTTGGAGGCATAGCGGGTGAGGAATAGGCCCTCGTCCAAGGCAGCGTCGCCGCCGCCAACCACTACCACAGGGTCATCTGCAAAGAACGCACCGTCACAGACCGCGCAGTTGGAGACACCCTTGCCCATGTACTCAAGCTCGCCAGGGATGCCCAACCGGTTATGGTCAGCGCCGCTGGTGATGATGAGGGACCGGGCGGCGAGCTCACCGTCGTCTGTGATGATTACGTGGGCGCTGCCCTCCTGGCGCAGACCGTAGACCTCAGTGCTCTTGGTCTCTACGCCGTAGCGGCGGGCGTGTTCCATCATACGGTCGCTCAGGTCCGGCCCCTCGATGCCCATAGGGAAGCCTGGGTAGTTCTCCACCGTAGAGGTGGTGGCGATCTGCCCGCCGGGGATGAGGCGTTCGATGAGCAACGTGCGCAGGCCCGACCGCCCGCCATACAATGCGGATGTCATACCGGTTGGTCCGGCCCCGATAACGGCGACGTCGTAGATGTCTGGCATAGGGATTTAGCTACATGAGGCGATGCTGCCTCGTTAGGTGTGGTTACTTGGCTAGGACGGCTTCCAGGCTGTTCTTCAGGTCCCGTTTAGGGCGTAGTCCTACCAACTCCTGCACGGGCTGACCGTCCTTGAAGAGAATGAGAGTGGGGATGCTGAAGATGTTGTAGCGCTGGGCAATGCTTGGGTCGTTGTCCGTGTTCAGCTTTACGAAGGTAATCTTGTTCTCGTACTCGCCCGCCAACTCTTCCACAATGGGGGAAAGGAACCGGCAAGGAGCGCACCAAGGCGCCCAGAAGTCTACCAACACAGGGGTAGAAGCATTGAGCACATCTTGCTCAAAGGTTTGGGTGGTCACATCAGCGGGTTTTGCCACAGTTCCTCCTGCTTTAGCTTTTCGGTATGGGATAACCTTGCGGCGACATTGACCGGACACGCCAATATGCGCCGTTTAGTCTGCTTTTATCGTATGGGGAAAGGCGCGATGCGTCAAGGAAGAAGCCCCACGATCCGCGCATGTCAAGTCTATGTCAGTTTTGTGGGGATAGAATCTATTACCCCAGTTATTCTTACCTGTTCCTTCCAGCGGCTTCAAGTATAATCGTAGCCATGTACGTATCTGACCTTGGCGAGTTTGCGCTTATTGAACGCCTTCAGCGCCTGATTGAGCAACGCCAGCCGCGTCCCAGTGGCCCCAGTACCACCGATAGCGGGATGCACCGGCTGCTGTTGGGCATCGGTGACGATTGTGCCGTCTACCAGTCGGGCTCAACGGTGCTCTTCACCACCACGGACACCATGGTGCAGGGCGTCCACTTCTCCTTGGACACCACCTCTTGGCGAGACCTCGGCTGGAAGACTCTGGCCGTCAACCTCAGCGATATTGCGGCGATGGGGGCCATTCCCGGCCACGCGCTCATCACTCTGGGGCTGCCTGAGGACACGCCTATCGAAGGGTTGGAGGAGCTGTACGAAGGCCTGATGGATTGCGCCACCGCTCACGACATCGCGCTTGCAGGGGGTGACATTGTCTCCTCTCCTGTGCTCTTTATTACCGTGAGCCTGATGGGCCGCTCCGGCAGCATCATTCCCTATCCCAACAATGCCCTGCTGCGCCGGACGGCCATCCCCGGCGACGCGATTGCGGTGACCGGATGGGTGGGCTCATCCGCTGCGGGGCTGCGCTTGCTCCAGCAAAACGACCAGCGGCCTGAACTAGCCTTCGCATTAGAGGCACATCGCAGGCCAATGCCCCGGCTGACCGTGGGGCAACTGGCGTTGGAGGTAGGTCTGCGCTGCGGCATGGACGTGAGCGACGGTCTTGTGGGCGATCTTCTGAAGATATGCGAAGCCAGCGGTAGAAGCGCTTTGCTGGCGTTGGACCGGCTGCCCGTGCGGGATGAAGTGAAGAGCGCCTTTCCCCAGGACTGGCCGCAGCTTGCCCTTGGCGGCGGCGAAGACTACGAGCTGCTACTCATCGGCCCGCTGGAGGTAGTAGATGCCGTTCGAGAGCGCACAGACGTGCCGGTGACCCTCATCGGCCAGGTAGGGCCGGAGCCTGCCGGCGAAGTGACAGTGATAGATGAGCAGGGGAATCCTGTGGAATTGAAGGGCATTGGGTGGGATCACCTAACCAGGAAGTAAACCTCTCCTACGCCATCATCACGCGCAGCCCGGAGGCGACCCAGCGCGTGGGCGCGTTCCTCGGCCAGTTGTTGCAGCCAAAGGACTCGCTGCTGCTAGTCGGCGAGTTAGGCGCGGGCAAGACCTGCCTGGTGCAAGGCATTGCTCAGGGGCTGGGTGTGATCGTTGACGTGACCAGCCCCACCTTTGTGCTGATGAACGAGTACCCCGGCCGGCTCATGCTCTATCACATCGATCTCTATCGCATCGAGAAGACGGCGGAGGCTCTGAACCTTGGGTTAGACGACTACTTCTATGGTGAAGGCGCCTGCGTAGTGGAGTGGCCGGACCGGGCGCCCGCCGCTATGCCCGTGGATTATCTTGAGATTGTGCTGCAACACGAAAGCGAGGAGGCGCGGCGGCTCACCTTCCGCGCGCGGGGCGACCGTCACAGCCGGCTCTTGCGTGAGCTTTACTACATCTTGCTCCAGGCCGGCGTCACGTTGGAGGAGTCCTACGGCGCATGAGCGACCCATTGATGCTGGCGCTGGACACCTCTAGTCGCATGGCTTCCGTGGCGCTGACGCGTCCGGAGGCATTCGTTGCGGAGTACACCTGGGCAGCGGGCCAGAACCATGCCAAGCAGCTGCTGCCTGTCATCAAGGCGGTGCTGTCCGAGAACGGAGCGTCGTTGCAGGACCTGACCGCTCTCGCGGTAGCCATCGGGCCGGGGAGCTTCAACGGCCTGCGCGTCGGCCTGGCTACAGCTAAGGGACTGGCGCTGAGCTTGTCCCTGCCGCTGGTAGGGGTGAGTACGCTTGAGGTGGAGGCCTACGGCCACGCCGTTGCGCCCTGGCCGGTCTGCGCCGTTCACGATGCAGGCCGGGGGCAACTTGCCTGGGCGGCGTACCAGAACACGGGCAAGCTTGGCTGGAGGGAGCTGCTTGCGCCGCGCATCACCGATCCGGAGGAGCTGCTCGCGGCGGTGGATAGCCGCACCCTCTTCACTGGCGAGCTGCCGCAATGGTTCCTACCTCAACTCAAGGCTGCGCTGGGGAGACGGGTTGTGTTGCCCAGCCTCGCTGCTTCGGCGCGACGAGGCGCGTGGCTGGCCGAGCTGGCCTGGCAGCGTTGTACCGCGGGCGAGGTAGCGGACGCGGCCACGTTGCAGCCGCTCTATCTCATCCGCCCGCCGGGAGAAAAATAGGGCAATGGGATTCGAAGCGCGGAGGATCTAAATCAATAGGTTGGTTAGTTTGTAAATCAGCACCCTTTCTACCTCTCCCCCGGCATGGAGGAGAGGACTAGTGTGTTCCCTTTTCCGTCAAGGAAGATGGATAGAGTGAGGGTGAATGAGAGGAGAACACTTTGATCATTGTCTACTTCTTAATGAGCCTGGCTGTGGGGTCCGGCACCGCAGTGCAGTCCAGTGTCAACTCGGCGCTGGGAAGGATCATCGGCGTGGCGGAGGCTACCCTCACCTCGCTGACAGTCAGCATCCTCATCATCAGCGTAGCCATGGTGCTGGGCTTCCGCAGCGGTAATATCGGCAGCATCACCACGGTGCCGCCGTACCTGCTCATCGGCGGCATCTTTGGCATGGCCTACCTGCTGACGGCCAACATTGTGGTGCCGATAATCGGAGTGGCGTCCTTCATCTCGCTCATGGTTGTGGGCCAGCTGACGACATCAGTCATCCTGGACACCATCGGCGTGTTTGGCCACCAGAGTCACCCGCTTGATGCGATGCGAGTAGTTGGGGTGGTGCTGCTTTTCGTAGGGATGCGACTCGTGGTACGTTAACCCAGCACTCATAAAGATTTTATGTGAGGTGGGCGTGTGGACCAGACATTGATCCTGCTGAAGCCGGATGCGGTGCAGCGGGGCTTAATTGGCACGATATTGGGACGGCTTGAGGCGAGAGGGCTAAAGATTGTAGCCCTGCGGCTGCTGCAGATGGACATGGCGCTGGCGGAGCAGCACTACGGTGTGCACCGGGAGCGGCCTTTCTTTAGCGGCCTGGTAGATTTTATTACCTCTGGACCGATAGTAGCTGCGGTGCTGGAGGGCAAGAACGCGGTGGAAGTGGTGCGTCAGACGATGGGCGCGACCGACCCCGCGAAGGCAGCTCCGGGCACTATCCGCGGCGACCTAGGAATTGATATTGGGCGGAACTTGATCCACGGATCGGACGGAGAGGAATCGGCGGCGAAGGAGATCGCCCTCTTCTTTAGGGCAGAGGATTTGACTGCTTACCAGCGGTCGGTTGACCCCTGGATTATTGAAGCCTGACCACGGGGGTAGCTCCCCGCCATAGCTGCTCCAAACTGTACTGCGCTCGACTCTCCTCCGAGAAGAGGTGGACGACGACGTCGCTATAGTCCATAAGCACCCACCCGGACTCCGGCGTGCCTTCCGTGCGCAGCAACTTGGCCTCGCTGTGATTCATGCCTTCGTCAATAGCTTCTGCCAGCGCGCGCAGATGGCGGTCGTTGATGCCGCTGCAAATGACAAAGTAGTCGGTGTAATCCACCTTGTCCCGCAGGTCTAAAAGGAGGATGTCCTCCCCTTGGTGGTCCGCGGCCAAGTCTACAATGCGCCGGGCGGTCTCGTCTGCTTCCATACTAGCTACTTACCACCTGTTCCTTCAAGTTTGCTTCCTGCAGCAGCAACCAGTTGCGCGCCTCGATAGAGGCGGGGTGCAGCATGCGGCCCTGTTTCAGCAGCCGTCTGCTGGAGCGCTCTAAATAGCGGACGACGGCGAGATTAAGGCTGGTCTCTCCTAGCTGTGCGACCTTTTGCCTGCCCGGCGAGCCGTTGAGCTTATTCGGGTCGGTCTTATCTGCCAGGAACACTACCTGCTCGAGGACGCTCATCCCCCAGCGACCGGTGGTGTGCCAGCGCACGGCGTTCACAACACCTTCGTCCTCTAGTTCTTGCTGGAGCAGCGCTGCGGCCACGGGACCGTGGAGCAGAAGCGGCATCGCCTCTTCCATGGGATTGATAGCAATACCCAACTCCTGGGCCTGCTCCAGCAGCAGCTCCGGCGACTGTGCCCGCGCGACATCGTGGAGGAAGCCGGCCAAGGCGGCCGTCTCCGGGTCTACGTCCCAGCGTTGGGCAAGATGGTGAGCGCCGTGGCTGACCCGCTCCAAGTGCTCCAGCAAGCCGGTGGGCAGATGCGCCCAGCGGCTGCGGGCCTCGGCCAGTGTGATGGGCATAGTTATCCCATGCTCCCCATCATCCATCCGGCCAGGACGTGCAGGTGGATGTGGGAGATTTGGCTGCCGGAATCGGGGCCGGTGTTGATGACTACCCGATAGCCCCGCTCTTCAACGCCCTCCAAGCGCGCCACTTCGGCGGCGGCTTCCATCAGGCGCCCAGCGCTATCCCGCTCGGCGGAAGTCAGCTGCGCCAGAGAATCGATGTGCGCTTTCGGGATTACCACCACGTGGATGGGCGCTTTGGGGCTGATGTCACGGAACGCAGCAACGTGATCGTCCTGATAGACAAAGTCACCGGGAATCTCGCCACTGATGATGGCACAGAAAGTGCAGGAATCAGCCATATTGCTCTCCTAGATCGTAATTATAGATTATAGGCTATGTAATAGTGTCAGGAGCGGGCCTTAGAGGGTGCGCCGGCTGCTTTTGCGCCGTGCTCTGCCCAGTAATCCGCGATGGCGTGCACCAAGTGGCCCATGTGGGGGTGCTCAGGCACCACGTCCACCGCTACGCCATTATCCCGCCACGCCTGCGCGCATACCGGGCCTACCGCGGCAACCACTACCGACTGGTTGAGGACGTCACGGAGCCCGTCATTCACGCCCTGCTGCTCCGCCACGGCGAAGAGGTTGTGCACCTGGGTCTTGCTGTTTGCCGCGACGATTTGGATGCCGCCCTTCTGCACTTCTGTGAGGAAGCGGACGAGGGGCGTAGTGTCCTCCGGCAGCGACCAGCGGTAGAGGGAGACCTCGAGCACCTGTGCTCCCTCCGCAATCAGGGCTTCTCGCAGGAACTGGTTGGGCTCGCCGTAGTGCTGCATGGCGATGAGCTTGCCGCGCAGCCCTAGCGGTCGGAGCAGCTCCAACAGCTCTCGGGAGGTGTTGGGCTCCGGTGGGACGAGGTCGATGCGCACGTTGTACTCGCGGAGTACGGCCACGGGCTTGGGGCCGCGCGCGACCACGGTTGTGCCTGCGAGCTTGTTGAGGATAGGCTCCAGCAGATCCTGGGCCGCTGCCGCTTGCAGCAGCGCGCGGGTGCCCACACCTGTGAGGCAGACAAGGGCCGCCACCGGTTCGGTCAAGAAGCGGTTGATGAACGCCGTGACCTCATCGCCGTTTTCCAGCGGTACTTCCCGCAGAGCAGGCGCCTCGTAGGGTATGCCGCCCTGCCGGCTAATGAGCGAGGCCATCTCCACGCGGCGGCGCGCCTCCAAAGAGGCGACCACAACGCTGTCTAGCGCGCCCATGATCGTGTTGCCGTTACTTTCTGCTTCATACATTACCTAGAGAAAGAACCGCCCACCCCCCGACAAGCGCGGGATGAGCGGTTATTAGCCGAATTGGGCTTTGTTGCCCGGAGTATGACAGGGTGTCTCCCTATACGGCGCACTCGCCTTCGCCACGCTCCAGCTTGTAGAGGCCGATGCGCTCCCAGTCCTCGTAGAGGGCCAGGTTCTCTGCTACAGGGCCGACTCCCCGGAGGTCGGAGAGCAGGGGCTCGAAGGCGCTGTGGCCTATCCGGTCCACAAAGTCATCGAAAGTTTCGTCCTGCTCACGTTTGCCTTCGTAGAAGCCGACGACGCGGGTAATGGCTTCGGGAAGACGCTTCGCGGGAATCTTCTGGGTGATTCGCTTGGCATAGCGGAACTCGCCGTCCTTGTAGCGCCCGCCAATGTACACCTCGTACGCGGGCACTTGGTCGCCGTCCACGCCCTTAATGGCCGCGCCCTGAAAACCGATGCTGGCGAGGTGGTGGCGGCCGCAACCGTTGGGGCAACCGCTAACCTTCACGTTCATCTTACGGGTTAAGGGATCGACTATGTTCAAGTCCATGATAGTGTCTCGCGCGGCGCGTCCTGCGCCCATGGACGAGGTGATGCCCATCTTGCAGCTATCCGTGCCGGGGCAAGAGGTAACGTCGGTAATCTCATGGACCCCGGCTTCGGCCAGGTCCAGTTTCTGCATCTCTTGATAGAGCTCGTACACCTTGTCTTGCGGCACCCAGCGGAAGAGGAAGTTCTGGTCAAAGTCCAGCCGGATAGTGCCGTTCCCGAAGCGACGGGTGAGGTCTGCGATAGCGTAGAACTGCTCGCTGGAGAGGTCTCCTGCGGCGACCTTGGCCCATACACCAATGTAGCTCGGCTGGCGCTGCTCCACCAGATTGGTGGACTTCCAGTGCAGGAACTCCGGGGAGTCCTCGCCCTGGGCGCTGTGGCCGTTGGTGGCCTGGTAGGGGCCGGGTACAGGCTCGTAGTCTTCCACGAGGTAGGGAGTGGGATCGATTGGCTGCTCGGCCCAGGGCTCTTTCAGCTCAGTCTCCACCCGCTCACGGAAGGCGTCCATGCCAATGCGGTCAACGAGCACCTTGATACGGGCCATCATGCGGTTCTTGCGCAGTTCATCGGATTGGTTGAACACGCGCAGAACGGCTTCTGCTACTCGCAGGTACTCCTCAACGGGTACAAAATCGTAGAGTACTGGGGCCATGCGCGGCATGATGGAGCTGCCGCCGCCCACGTGGATACGGAAGCCGTTGCGCTTCACGCCGTCAATCTCCTGGACCTGCGCCACAAAGCCTATGTCGTGATAGGGCGCATTGGCGCAGTCGGAGGCGCATGGGGAGAAGGATGACTTGAACTTGCGGGGCATGGCCTGGGTGAAGGGCTTGCGGATGAAATAGCGGACGTATGCCGCCAAGTAGGGGTTGATGTCAAACTCTTCGTCGCGGCAGATACCTGCCAGCGGGCAAGTAATGACGTTGCGGACGGTGTTGCCGCACGCTTCACGGCTGGTAAGGCCTACGCTGGCAATGAGGTGCTTAAGCGCCACGGCGTCCGTTAGAGGAATGTGGTGCATCTGGATGCACTCACGGGTAGTGATGTGGCCCTTATCCAGAGGCGTATGGTTCTTAGCAGCGTCTCCCAGGACTTCAAGCTGCCGGGCGCTGAGATGCCCGCCGGGAACTTTGATGCGGATCATGTGGACATCCGCCTGTCGTTGCCCGTAGGTTCCTTCCCTTAGGCGGAAGATCTGGAACTCAGTTTCGTCCTTCTGCCCTTGCTGATACGACTTCGCCTCGTTAGCAAAGTTGTCCAACTCTTGCTGAACAATAGGGACGATACCCTGTTCTTCTACTTTCACTGTGGCCATAACCCACCCCCGGCTAAAATTTAAGATTGTTACGTTAGCTAATCAACAATGTAAAGTTGGCAGCGATTTAGGATTAATAATAACGGATTCTCTCACGAGGTGCAAGGCATGATCCCGCTGCCTCAAGCTCCAGACGGTTACACGGCTAAGACCCGCATCACCTCAAACAACTCCGGGTCCAGCTTCTTGGGAGTGTTAACAACCTCGGTCAGGGGAGTTGCGGTAACGTGACCTGCACGAAGCCCCGTGAGGGTCCCGTGTTTTCCTGCTATGAGATCCCGCGCTGCAGAGAACCCAAAACGTGAGGCGAGTATCCTATCGAAGGCGGTAGGAGCGCCGCCGCGTTGAACGTGTCCCAAGGTAGTCAAACGGAGCTCAAACTTCAGCCGGGCTTCATGTTCCTTGAAGTAAGCTTCTAGGCCGGCGCCGTTGTACTGGGCGCCTTCAGCCACGACTATGAGCGCGTGCAGCTTGCCCCGTTGGTACGCGTCGTTAAGCACGACAGCTAATTCCTCCGGGTCCACAGGAACCTCCGGAATGATCACTGATTCTGCCCCGCCGGCAATGCCGGACATGAGGGCAAGGTAACCACAATCCCGGCCCATTACTTCCACCATGAACGCGCGACGGAAGGATGAAGCGGTGGTCTTGAGGCTGTCTATAGCGTGAAGTGCGATATTGAGCGCCGTGTCCACGCCGATGGTGATATCTGTGCCAGACAGGTCGTTATCTATGGTCGATGCTACGCCTACCACGGGGAATCCCAACTGCGAAAGGGAGTGGGCGCCCGTCTGAGAGCCGTTTCCGCCAATCACTACCAGCCCTTGAATTCCCTGGCGTTCTAGCTGTTCTACCGCCGCTCTTTGGCCGGCTTCTGTCGTGAACTCCGTAGAGCGGCTGCTTCCTAGCAAGGTGCCGCCAAGCTGCAGAATCCCGCCAACATCCCGCGGGCCTAGGGGACTGATGTCACCAGCTAAGAGGCCGGCGTAACCGTGTTTTACCCCAAAGACGTTGCAGTTTGCTTCAGAGGCGGTTCTGACTACCGACCGGATGGCCGAGTTCATTCCCGGAGCATCGCCGCCGCTGGTGAGTACCCCTATGTTCCTGATGGGCGTTCCCAGGTTCATTTGCAACCTCCAGTGTGTTTAAACAGGCTGGACCGCTATCGGGCTCCTCTTCTAAGAGGCTTAGCTAATCAGGGTCGGTCTGTCCGCAACTCAACTATTGATGCACCTAGCTTAACGTAGAAGCATCGCACGCGTCATGCTTCCCAAAGGATTAGCGCAGGGTCTGAAAAATATTAGCTGTCGGTAGGCGTATCGCGGCCATTTCCAGAGCGCTATAGGAGTATTGTGGGGGTGATTTTCCCTTGACTCTTGGGGGTCTAAGCGCGAGAGTTAATGCGCCCAGACGGAGTAGGACCTCATAACAGATTACGCTTAGGAGGTTGCATGAATTCCAGTCTCATTGGCAAGATAGAAAAAGCCAAACGTTACGCCCAAGAGCCAGAGCGCGTTACCTTCCTCCAGTTTCAAGCCCAGTTCAATGGCGAGAATGATGCTCACACCGTTACCTATGAGGATCAGCATTTACACTGCACCTGTGACTTCTTCGAAGAGCGTCTAATGTGCAGCCATACTATGGCTTTTGAACGGCTCCTAGGAGTTATGCTTCCCCAGGAAGCCCAATCCGGAGTAATGCGGAGTTAACCTCCACCTAATTTCATACTGAATAAAGAACCCCCTCCTTAACAAGGGGGGTTCTTATTTGCCCATCGTCAACCACCGGAGGAGGAGGAAGACGGCGATGGCCAGTACTAATAGCGGCAGGATAAACGCCGCGCTGTAAATAAACATAAAGCCGAATATAGGAATACCAAACACAATGGCAGCGGCAATGGCAAAGCGTATGACGGGAGGGGTCTCGCCGAAGGTGTTCATGAGCGTGAACCGTTAGCTCGCCAGCTCGTAACCGTGGGGATGCTGCTGCCGCCAGCGCCAGGCGTCTTCAATCATCTGCCCGAGATCACGCTCGGCGCGCCAGCCCAGAAGGCTCCTTGCCCGTTCCGCGCTCGCGATGGTGATGGGCGGGTCGCCTTCGCGGCGGGGGCCCATGTGTACCGGCAGCGGCGCGCCTGTGACTTGTCGTGCCGTCTCCAGCAGTTCAGCTACCGAGTAGCCGTGCTCCGTGCCGAGGTTGCAAACCAGGCTCCCCGTGTCCAGGCGCTCCAGTGCACGGATATGCGCGTCCGCCAGGTCCAGCACGTGGACGTAGTCGCGGATAGCGGTGCCGTCGGGCGTGGCGTAGTCGGAGCCGTAGATGGTGAGGCCAGGGTGCTGCCCTTGGGCTGCCTTGAGCACCAGAGGAATGAGATGCGTCTCCGGGTTGTGGTCTTCACCAAAACGCTCGCTTGCGCCCGCCGCGTTGAAGTAGCGGAGACAAGCAAAGCGCAAGCCCTGAGCTTCCTCATACCAGGGTAGGGTCTCTTCCACCATCACTTTCGAGGTGCCGTAGGGGCTAGTCGGACACAGTGGCGCGTCCTCCGGGACGGGTATCTGCTCTGGCTGGCCGTAGACGGCGGCGGTGGAGCTAAAGACAAAGCGTTGCACCTGGTGGGCCGTCATTGCGTTTAGCAGGCCGATGACCGCCGCCACGTTGTTGGCGAAATACGCGCCCGGCTCATTCCGAGAGGCGGGCACAATGCTTTTGGCGGCAAAGTGCATGACCGCGTCGTAGTGGAAGGCGGCGAAGAGCTGGTCCAGCTGTGCGCTATCGGCGATGTCGCCGCACAGGGATGTTGCGCCGGGAGGCACGGCCGCGCGATAGCCTGTTGAAAAGTTATCAAAGACGGAGACTTGGTGGCCCCTGGCTAGGAGCAGCTCTGAAGTAACGCTGCCTATGTAGCCCGCGCCCCCTATGACGAGGATATGCACAAGTGGTTACCGTTCGTAGGTCTTGAAGACCAGACAGGCGTTTTGGCCGCCAAAGCCAAAGCTGTTGGACATTGCCACCCGCACGTTGGCAGGACGGGCTACGTTGGGCACGTAATCCAAGTCGCAGTCGGGATCGGGCGTCTCATAGTTGATGGTGGGAGCGATGACCTGGGAGAGGAGCGTTTGTACGCAGATGACGGCTTCGATGCCGCCGGCGGCGCCCATCAGGTGCCCGATCATGGACTTAGTAGAGCTTACAGGGATGGCGTAGGCGCTCTCGCCGAATACGCGCTTGATGGCTATGGTCTCTACAGCATCATTCAGGGGCGTTGAGGTGCCGTGAGCGTTGATATAGTCTACCTCGCCGGGGGAGAGGCCGGCGTCGTCCAGGGCCCACTGCATAGCTTTGGCGGCACCCATGCCCTGGGCATCGGGGGCAACGATGTGGTAGGCGTCCGCAGAGGCGCCGTAGCCAATGACCTCAGCCAGAATGGTCGCGCCTCTGGCAATTGCCCTGGACAGGTCTTCGATAACGAGAATGCCAGCGCCCTCGGCAGCCACAAAGCCATCTCGGTCCTTGTCAAAGGGGCGGCTAGCTCGATGGGGCTCGTCGTTGCGCGTAGAGAGGGCGCGAGCGGCGCAGAACCCTGCCAGCGAGATCTCCGCAATGCCGGCCTCTGTCCCGCCGGTGACCATGATATCGGCGCGGCCGTGGCGGATAATCTCCGCTGCTTCACCAATCGCCTGGGTGCCGGCAGCACAGGCTGTCGTGACCGTGGAGTTGTACCCCTTCAGGCCGTAAACGATGCTCACCTGGCCCGCCGCCATATTGGGCAACTCCATTGCCATGAAGAATGGGCTTACCTTATGACTGTTCTTAGTGGCGATAGCGCCCACCTCTTGCTCGATGTTGGGGAGGCCTCCGTTGCCGTTGCCCAGCAGCACGCCGATGCGGTCACGGTCTTCATGCTCCAGGTTGAGTCCAGAGTTCTCAATAGCCATGCCGGCGGCTGCCACGGCGAACTGGCTGAAGCGGGCCATGCGGCGGGCGTCCTTAAAGTCCATATACTTGGCGGGGTCAAAATCGTGGACTTCCCCGGCGATAGTTGAAGGATAGCCCTCAGTATTACATAACGTTATCTGGCCTAACCCTGATCTGCCTTGCACTAGGCCGTCCCAGAGTTCCTCGACGGTATTACCAAGGGGAGCGACCGCGCCCATGCCCGTTATCACCACTCTTCTGCGGCCGCTGGAGAAATTTGCGTCCATGAATAGTCCTTGTCTCTAGGATACGGTTTCTAGTAGGGGTTGCAGGGGCTCGTCCGCGGCGGCCTCTATGGAGTGGAAGGTTGCTTGTGCGGTTGCCTCTTCTCCTAGCGCTTGGAGCGCCTCCCCTATAACAAAGAAGGAGCCGGTCACGCAGATGAGGTCTTCCGGCGACGCTAGGGCGTTGGCGGCAGCCAGCGCGTCGGTCACGTTAGCAGCAGCGGTAGCCGCAACCCCGCGCGAGGCGAAAGCAGCTGCTACGAGGTAAGGCGACGCGGCTCTCGGCCCGCTGGCACTGGTGGCGATGACGTGGTCGGTGGCCGCAGCCAGCGCGTCTGCAATGGCATCCAGGTCCTTATCAGCCGAGACGCCGATGACGAGGATGCGCTTTTGGTGAGAGAAGTCTTGGGTTAGGGCTTCATCCAGCCGCGCGGCCGATGCACCGTTGTGGGCCCCATCCAGGATGAGCAGCGGGCGCTGCTGTATGATTTGCAGCCGTCCGGGCCAGCGCACCGCCGCAAGGCCGCGCTCGATGGCTTTGTAAGCAATAGCAACGCCGCGGTCTCGCAGCGTCTCTGCTGCGACAATGACCGTGGCTGCATTCTCCACTTGTACGCTGCCCAGCAGGGGCAACCAAATCTGATAGCCCGCGCGAGCTAGCCGGAAGGAGCAGGTCTGGCCGGAGAGGTCGAGTTCCTGGCTCATTCGCGACCACTGTGCCTGGTGAGAGACATCCAGCAGCGGAGCGTTCTGCTGGTAGCAACGGCGGGCAATGACGGTTCGGGCTTCTTCCGGCTGCTGCGCCATGACCACCGGCACACCGGGCTTGATGATGCCTGCTTTCTCTCCGGCGATGGCTTCTAGCGTGTCGCCCAGGATCTGAGTGTGGTCGTAGCTAATGGGCGTGATGATGCAGAGATTGGGTTGGGGAATCACGTTAGTGGCGTCCAAGCGCCCGCCCATGCCGGCTTCCAGCACCTGCGCGGTCGCGCCGCTCTGGCGGAAGTGGAGGAAGGCCAGCGCAGTGGTCAACTCGAATGTGGTGAGGCGTCCGAACTGCGGCGCTTGATGGTAGGTTTCGACGGCCTCTTGCAGCACGTCCACCAGCGCAACAAAGTCCTCCTCGCTGATGGGCTGGCCGTCCATACGGAGGCGCTCACGGAAGGTGCAGAGGTGCGGCGAAGTGAAGAGGCCGGTTCGGTAGCCCGATACCTGGAGCACTGCCGCCGTCATGGCAGCGATGCTGCCCTTGCCCTTGGTGCCAGCAATGTGGACGGTGATGCGTCCTAGATGGGGGTTGCCCAGCAGCTCCAGCAGCGCCTCCATCCGCCTTAGATCAAAGTTCTCCGCGGCGTAGGTGGTCGCCGGAGCCGCTTCGTAGTTGGTGAACCGGTGGAGATAAGCCTCTGCTTGCTGGTAAGACATAGTGCGCGTTGGAGTGATTTTTTATACATTCATGGGGTGTAGAATTTGTCAATTATAGCACAGGCATGGGTCAGCCAGGAGGCGCGAGGAGACTTAAGGAGTGCGGCATCATCGCCGCTCCAACTGGCTATAGGCCCAGGGCCGGCGGGCATCACTGTACTGGCAGCGGCCAATGCCGTGGGGGAACGGAAGAGGCGAGCTACGGCGCGCTGCTGCCTCATCCCAGGCCGAAACCTCTGGCGGCTGTGTTGGTGGCAGGTCTAGGAGGACTGTTCCGTGCGTTGCGCTGGGCGCTGCAGCGCGTCCGTAGACAGGCTGGCGACCAGACGGGCGCCAGAACTTAGCTCTTGCCGTTTTTGCTCCAGGGCGGCCAGCAGGTTGTTGTGGGCATCAGCAAAGGCCTTGATGCCGTCGGTTTGGAGTTGCTGGGTGACAGCATCCAGATCAATGCCGGCTGCGTGTAGCTGCGCTAGCGTCAGCTCTGCCTCGGCCGCTCCACGCTCCAGGGTGGGCAGCGCAACGCCGTGGTCCAGGAATGCGTCGAGGGTTGCGGGCGGTACGGTGTTTACGGTGTGCTGACCGATAAGCTCCTCCACGTAGAGCACGTCCCTGTAGGCTGGGTTCTTGGTGCTGGTGCTGGCCCAAAGGAGTCGCTGAGGCCGTGCGCCCTGCTCTGCCAGACGCTGCCAGCGGGGACCGCTGAAGAGACTGTTGAAACGCTGGTAGGCTACTTTGGCGTTCGCGATGGCGGTTTTACCTGCAAGGCCGCGCAGCTGAGCACGCTCTGCTTCGTTCGCAGCGTTGCTCATGCGTGCTTCGAGTTGCGCGTCCACGGCGGTGTCGATACGACTCACGAAGAAGCTGGCTACAGAGGCTACCGAGTGGAGCGGCTCACCGGCGCGCTCGCGTCGCTCCAGCCCGGCGATGTAAGCGTTGGCTACCGCCTCGTACTGAGCGATAGAGAAGAGGAGTGTGATATTTACGTTGACGCCGCTGGCAATCAGCTCTTCCACGGCGGGGACGCCTTCTGCTGTTCCCGGTACCTTGATCATGATGTTATCCCGCTTCAAGCGGTGGAAGAGGTCCTGGCCGGCTTCAATTGAGTGGTTGGTGTTGTGGGCCAGGTCAGGCGGCAGTTCTATGGAAACGTAGCCATCCGCTTTCTCGCTGAGGTCGTAGACAGGACGGAGCTGGTCGGCGGCTTCCCTGATGTCGGTCATGGTCAAGCCGTCCAGGATCAGATCACCGCTCCATCCCTGGCCAACGGCCGCGGCGATGTCGTCGGCATAGTCCTCGGTGCCGGCAATAGACTTCTCAAAAATCGAAGGGTTGGAGGTGACGCCGGTGATGCCTTTACGGACAAGCGCACGGAACGCGCCGGAGCGCAGCTCGCCCCGGAGGATGTAGTCGTACCAAAGACTCTGGCCCAGCGCGCTCACCTCTTGCAAGGGGAAGCGTCGGGATTGCTCAACCGCGGTAATTTTGCCGATGCGACGCACGTGGCGCTCATCGTTGGAGAATGGCGTAGAGAGCCAGGCGCTCACAATCGCCCACGCCAGCTCCGTGCCGACGACCCGCGCGCCCATAGAGAGGACGTTGGCGTTGTTGTGCTCACGGCTCAGGCGAGCGGTGAAGAGGTCGTTGCACAGGGCCGCTCGTACCCCGGGGACTTTGTTAGCCGCGATAGCCTCACCCTGACCGGAGCCGCCGAGGACGATGCCGCGGTCAGCCTGACCAAGCGCGACCAACTCCGCAGTAGGGCAGATAATATCGGGATAGTCGACCGCTTCTTCGCTCTCGGTACCTAGGTCGATGACCTCGTGACCTTCTTGCGATAGGCGCGACTTCAACAACTCTTTGAGGGAGTAGCCTGCATGATCTGTTCCGATAGCGATGCGCATTGGCTCTCCCTCCTTACTTAGAAACCGCTACATAGAGAAGCTAGTAGTATAGAGAGTACAAGATATTGTGCAACCGAGACTATAGTATCGTGAGTTGGGGGTTGACACAAGGCTTAATGGTTGCCTTGCGGAGAGAGTTTTAGATTGGCCGGCTCCTCGCACGAAAAAATTGACGCGGTTCGATTTTATCAGGAGTAGCCGTGGCAGGCCAGCCTCCAACCTGTTTCGGCGGATGTTGATTTAAGCGGGCAGGCAGATTGAGCAGGGGCTAAGGTTATCTAGAGCCGCGTCTTTTACGGTTGGGAAGAGGATAAGCTGTGCTTGAGCGTCGCGGCCCTGTGCTGAGCAGCCCAGGATGCAATAGGTCTCCGATCCTGCCTTGCTCACGTAGCGCATTCCGGCGCCAGCTTCTTGCGCCAGCTCGTCGATGTCTACTCCCTCCATGCGCAGCAGCGCGCGCTTGATGGACTGCCCCCCGCATCCATAGTTGCCGATGGTGTAATTACTGCGCACGATGCGATGGCACGGGATAAGCAATGGAAAGGGGTTGCGGGCCATGGCAGAGCCTACTGCGCGTGCGGCTCTGGGCGCGTGCACTTGCTTGGCCAACCAGCCGTAAGGCCGCACGTCGCCCCAGGGCACGTCGATAGTCACGTTGAGGGCTTTCTGATGGAACGGCGCGACCTTGCTGAAGTTCAAGAGTCGCCCATCAAAGGGCGCTTTGCCCGCCAGAGTGGCTTGGATGGCTTGGGACAGGACTGGAGGAGCATCTGCTTCCGCGATGGGCGCTCCGTCGCAATGCGGTTGCGCATCCTGAAGGAACTGTGCTTCGGTTACTTGGAAGGACGTATAACGGACGGTTTCTCCGTCGTAGGCTACGTAGAATGGGCCGAATTCAGTGGGGAAGCTAATGTACCGTAGCGTATGAGTCATGCTGTTTCCTCGACTACGACAATAATGACGCATGTCAGTGTAGCACGTTCGATCTTCTTAGATGACGTCAAAAAGCAGGGGACATCTTGCGTATCCAAAGGAGTTAGTCTAAGATTGGTGAGAAATTAGCAGTCGTACTCATAGAGTGCTAACTAGCTTTGGCAGGTATCAAAAGTAAGAATTGCAATTTCGCAAGCACTAAGGTAGGGAGGAATCATCAATGGCTAAGCAAATGCTTTACGACGAGGAAGCGCGTCGCGCGCTGACTCGTGGTATTGATGCGCTGGCAGACGCCGTGCGCATCACTCTTGGCCCCAAGGGCCGAAACGTGGTCCTGGATCGGAAGTTCGGACCGCCCATGATCACCAACGACGGTGTCACCATCGCGAAGGAGATCGAGCTGGTGGAACCCTTCGAGAATATGGGCGCACAGCTGGTCAAAGAGGTGGCATCTAAGACGAACGATGTGGCCGGCGACGGCACCACCACCGCGACAGTGCTGGCCCAGGCCATCGTACATGAAGGTCTGCGAAACGTAGCCGCCGGCGCCAACCCTATGGCCCTGAAGCGTGGCGTAGACAAAGGCGTCGAAGCGGTAGTAGACCGCATCAAGGATCTGGCTACCCCGGTTTCCGGCAAGGAGCAGGTAGCCCAGGTAGCTGCTATCTCTGCGGCAGATCCGGAAATTGGCAACCTCATCGCAGAAGTGATGGACAAGGTCGGCAAGGACGGCGTCATCACCGTTGAGGAGTCCCGCGGCCTGCAGTACGAGACCGAGTACGTTGAGGGTATGAACTTCGACCGCGGCTTCATCAGCCCGTACCTGGTAACCAACCCCGAGCGGATGGAAGCTGTCATAGATGACCCCTACATCCTGCTCTACGACAAGAAAGTTTCAGCAATCTCCGATATTCTGCCGATTTTGGAGAAAGTCCTGCGGCTTACCAAGAACTTTGTCATCATCTGCGAGGATGTAGATAGTGAGGCGCTGGCCACCCTGGTGGTGAATAAGCTGCGCGGCACTTTGAATGTCCTGGCAGTGAAGGCCCCCGGTTACGGCGACCGACGACGGGCCATGCTTGAAGACATCGCTATGCTGACCAACGGTACGCTCATCAGTGAAGAGATGGGCCGCACCCTGGACAGTATTGATGTTGAAGAGCTGGGCCGGGCTCGCCGCATCGTAGCCAACAAGGACGAGACCACTATCATAGAGGGGCATGGCAGCAGCGAGGCTCTCCAGTCTAGGATGGCAAGCATTAAGCAGCAGATGGATGAGACCGCTTCCGACTACGACCGGGAGAAGCTCCAGGAGCGCCTGGGCAAGCTGGCCGGCGGCGTTGCCATCATCCGCGTGGGCGCAGCTACCGAGCTGGAGTTGAACGAGAAGAAGCACCGGGTTGAGGACGCACTGTCCGCTACCCGCGCCGCAGTAGAAGAGGGCATTGTCCCTGGCGGCGGTGTGACCTACGTTAATGCGTTGAGGGCGCTGGACACCGTGACGCTGGAAGGCGACGAGGCCACCGCGATCACCTTGCTACGCCGGGCGCTAGAAGAGCCGCTAAAGCGGATCGCTTATAACGCCGGCAAAGAAGGCTCCGTGGTCTTGGAAGAAGTGCGGCGACAGCAGGTCTCTGCCGAGAACAACATGAGCGTCGGTTACGACGCTTTAAGCGACGAGTATGGAGACCTGGTTAGTCACGGCATCATCGATCCTGCCAAGGTTACCCGTGCTGCGTTAGAGAACGCCGCAAGCGTGGCGGCCATGGTGCTCACCACCGACTCGTTGGTGACGGACATCCCGGAGGAGCCGATTGCCGGCCCGCCCCTGGATGACCACCACCACTAGACCAAACGACTAAGCAGACAACAAAGAGAGCGGCCTCAGGGCCGCTCTCTTCTTTACTATATATAAGATATAAGCTGTGCTGTGATTACCGGCGCGGTGGCATCCTCGCGGCTGCTCACACCCCGGGCGGTGGCTAAACGCCGATGGCTTTTGCGAATGTGCGGTCGCTGCGGAAGGGGCCAACTACGGCCAAGTGCAGCAATTCCGGCTTGATGAGGTCGGCAGCCACTCGCTTGGTGTCTTCGGTCGTGACCTCGTCCATCAGGGCAACAACATCATCCACGTTACGTACTTCGCCCATCAGAAGCTCTTGCCCGCCCAGCCAGCTGCTCACCGCGCGGCTGTCTTCCATGCGGAGGAGAAGCCTGCCCTTTGCAAGCTCTTTGGCGCGGGAAAGTTCGTCCTCGCTAAGGCCGTCGCGCAACTTCATGAGCTGCTCAACGATTGCCTTAGTAGTGTCGACGGCGTTCTTGGGATCCACGCCTGCGTAGACGGTAACGGCTCCGGCGTCCTCATAGTGGCTAAGGTAGCTGTGCACGTCATAGGCCAGGCCAAGGCGTTCCCGGATCTCCAGGAAGAGGCGACTCGTCATGCCTTCACCTAGGATAACGTTCAGCATGGATAGGGCGTAGCGATCGGGATGTCGCTGGGGCACACCTGGCAACGCAACGCAAACGTGGGCCTGTTCTGTCTTGCGGTTGATGATCTTGAGTAGCGGCGTTGTATGCCCATTGGCGGCGGGATGCAGCGGCGACGGTGCGCCGGAAACCCAGTCAGGGTGGGTAGCCTCCAGAGCTGCCAGTACCTCTTCATGCTCTACGTTGCCTGCGACGCTGACGACGGCGTTCGAGGCGCTGTACTGCTGGCCTAGGTAGTCCAGGAGCATGGGGCGCGTGATAGCGCCAACGGTCTCTTTGCTGCCGCCCACGTCACGACCAAGGGGCTGGTTGGGCCAGAGAATCTCATCAATGGCGAGACCCGCGACCTCAGAGGGGGAGTCCTGCACCTGGTTCAGCTCTTCCATGATGACCTTGCGCTCTTTTTCGACCTCGTCCGACACAAAGGAAGAGTGGTGCACCATATCGGTCAGCAGGTCCATTCCGATACCAAAGTGGGGTTTGGCGATCTTGCACCAGTAGACGGTCAGCTCTCTGTCCGTGGCGGCGTTGATGGAGCCGCCCAGATTTTCTATGGTGCCGGAGACGTCTTCCGGTCGCGGGCGTTTCTCGGTGCCCTTGAACAGCATGTGCTCCAGAAAATGGGAGATGCCCGCCTGGGGATCGGTCTCATAACGGGAACCTGCGCCAATGTAGATGGATATCGCAACTGAGCGCGTGTGGGGCATAGAGCTCGTTAGAACGCGCAGGCCATTGGGAAGGATAGACTTTTGGTACATGGTAAGTGGTGGGATGCTCCTCTAAAAGTGTTACGGGATTGCCCTTATTCTAGTTTGACTAGTGGGTAGTTGCAAATAAGTTGACATTTCGGTACTCTTTGCATAGAGGTATGTAGGCATAACATGAGCATGAGAAACCGCTCCACAGAAGACAGTTGCCGTCACCCGGATCAGAGTGACGGAGGGGAAGCGGCGCTCCTGAGCAGCCTGTATTATTACTTTATCTAAGGTATCCGCATGGGCGGATACCTTCGCGATCGGGGCTACAGCCCCGATTTCTGATCTCGGTAGGATAATATCAATACTTAAGCGCCGTAATTGACATAAAGGGGGAAGTCATGATTGTTGTAATGCAGAGTGGAATTGGGAGCAAAGAAATTGATACGGTAATGGAGCGGCTCGTTGAGGTGGGACTTAAAGGGTCTCCGTCTCAGGGCGTCGAGCGCACCGTCATCGGTGTGGTAGGCAAGACGTTTCCGGACCTGAAGGGTATGCTGGAATCGCTGCCTGGCGTTGAAGAGGTTGTGCCTATCAGCAAGCCGTATAAGCAGGCCAGCAGGGAGTTCCGAGAAGGAGATACCATTATCACGGTGGGGGACGTAGCTATTGGCGGAGGACACGTTGTGGTGATGGCGGGTCCCTGCGCGGTGGAGACGGAGGAACAGACGCTTACGACCGCTAAGGCGGTGAAGGCCTCCGGCGCCCACATGCTCCGGGGCGGCGCATTCAAACCTCGCACTTCGCCTTACAGCTTCCGCGGGCTTGAAGATGACGGTCTAAAGATCCTTGCCACGGCACGCGAGGAGACCGGACTTCCAGTTGTTACCGAGATCATGAGCGAGCACGACATCGACTTGGTGTACAAGTATGCGGATGTGCTCCAGGTGGGTGCCCGTAATATGCAGAACTACATGCTTCTGGACGAGCTGGGCAAAATCGATAAGCCCGTTATGATCAAGCGGGCGTTTGCAGGGACTATGGAGGAATGGCTGCTCTGTGCCGAGTACGTGCTGGCCGGAGGGAATACTCAGGTCATCCTCTGCGAGCGGGGCATCCGCACCTTTGAGACGGTTACCCGCAACACGCTAGACTTGAGCGCCATCGCGATGATGAAGCGCCTGAGTCACCTTCCCGTTGTGTCGGACCCCAGCCACGGCACCGGTAAGTGGTACCTGGTTGATCCCATGGCGCTAGCATCCGTTGCCGTAGGCGCTGATGGACTCCTCATCGAGGTACACCCGAGTCCTGACTACGCGCTCTCGGATGGCCCTCAGTCTCTCACCCTAGAGAATTTCGATAAGCTCATGAAGCGGCTCGATACCATTGGCGAGGCCGTTGGAAGGCCACTCCACAGCTATGCGGCTCAAGGCGCAGCAAACTAGCACACCACTCGCACGCTAAGTCTAAGCCCCGGGCAATCCCCGGGGCTTAGTTGTTACGCCGAAGCCAGCCCGCCCACAAGCCCAAGAAGCCGCCGGCGGCGTCCGCCAACACATCCCCAAAGTTAGCGTCACGCCCGGGGACAAAGCTCTGGTGAAACTCATCGCTCATACCATAGAGGGTTGTCGCTGCCCATAAGGTAAAGAGGACAGGGATGCGCGGCCGCACTGCGTTGGGCACGGCCGCGTGGAGCAGCAAGCTGCTCAGGACGGCGTACTCGCCAACGTGTGCGCTGGTAGTGGCGAGGCGTTGGAGTGGGCCAGGCAGTAGGCCCGGCATCCCCGGCTGCGCCGAGAGCAGAAAGATGAAAGCCATCCATCCCAGGACCAGCGTCCATCGCAGGATGGCTGGTCTCATGCTCTATACGCCTCCTCAGCCAGCGCGGCCAGCTGATCCCAGTGGAAGTTGGTGGTAATGCGCTGCCGTGCCTTAGTCCCCAGGGCTGCGCGGAGTGTGGAATCTTGCAGTAGCCGCACCGTCGCGTCCGCCAGATCATCCAAGTTCCCCGGCGCTGCTAGCAGCCCGCTTTCACCGTCGATAAGATATTCCTTCACTTGGCCTACCGCCTCAGCGGCAACAGCAACACCCGCGCTCATCATGTCCACCAGGCGGGCCGGGCATTTGGCGCGGTTCAGCAAAGTGTCTTCTATGGGGAAGAGCGCGGCGTCCGCCAACGCAAAGTAGCCGGGTAACGCTTGGTAGTCCACCCAGCCAACAGGAATGATCGGCAGCGGCAGATCACTCTCTTTGGCTTTGGTAAGAAACCGGGTGTCCTCACCGTTGAGGCTGGAGCCAACAAGGAGCACGATAGGTCTGACGCCCCGTTGCGCAATAGCGTGGAGCGCAGCGAGCTCTCGTTCTGGAGAGCACTCCACGAATCGTGTGTAGAGGAGGAGAATAGGCCCTTCCGGAATGCTAAGACGCCCTTTAAGGGAGGCCACCTCATCAGGGCCGGGCGCAGGTATCGACCCCGCTGTGCCGTTGGGGAGGTAGACTGCATCAGCGCCCGCGCCGCGTGCCTCCGCAGCTAGGGCTACCAGGGTATTGCTGGCGGCGGTCATGGCATCGCTGTGCCGCATAAGCCACTGCTCTTGATAGGAGAAGAAGCGGCTCATCCACCAGGGGTAGTGCTCGCGCTCGTTCCACCCCTCTTCCCAGTCATCGGTATCCACGATTACCCGTGGAGAGACGTTGCCCCTACGCTGGACAATCGTCGCTTGGGCAACCAGCCCAGAGAACCCCTTAGGCTTGAATGCGTGCAGAATATCCGGCTGGTGGGCCCTTACTTCTTGCAGCACCCGTAGCCCTAGCATGCCGTACCAGAGAAACGGCACTTTGGCAGGAAGGGGGACGTTGATTATGGTGACGCCCTCCTCTTCCCACGTGGCGCCGGAATCCGGAGGGTTGTCCCAGGGAGGCAGCACCATGGTAAGCCGGTGGCCTCTGCGAGCCAAGGCTTTGGCTAGAGGGAGCGCCCGTACCTTCATGGTGCTTTTGGGCGCGAGCCCAAAGGCGCCCACGAATACGATGTTCATGGTGGAGTGTGTTCCTTGACTGAGTATAAGGCACGTGCTACCATCGGGCTACTAGCCGTCACGCATGGCTGCGCTGTACATGCTCGCCGAAGAGGAACTAGCCAGGTTTACCCCCACCGTTCCCAGCGTCTGCGCTATTGGCGTGTTTGACGGGTTGCACGTTGCCCACCAATCACTCATCCAAATCACTAAGCGTATTGCTCAGGAGACCTCCTCCGCCAGCTTAGTGGTGGTGCTTCACCCCCATCCTCGCTCCGTACTCGTTCCCGGCACCGTGGTCCCGCTGCTTTCCACACTCCAAGAGCGGGAAGCGATGTTGCGTGAACAGGGCGTCGAGGTTGTGGTCCCCGTGACCTTCACCCACGAGCTCTCCGTCCTCTCTGCGCGCGAGTTTATGACCCTCCTTCGGCGTCACCTCCGTTTGAGTTGCCTGGTAGGCGGGCCTGACTTTGCGCTAGGACATCGGCGGGAGGGCACTATACCCGTGCTGCAAAGCCTGGGCGAAGAGCTTGGCTACACAGTGGAAATAGTGTCACCGGTGGTGAACGAGTCCTTGCGGGTGAGCAGCACCCTCATACGGCGGCTTGTTGCTGAGGGGGATATGGACATCACGGCGCGCTTGTTGGGACACTGCTATAGCACGAGCGGCGTGGTGATTCAGGGCGAGGAGCGCGGCAAACTTATGGGCTACCCTACGGCCAACCTCGCCATCGATGCAGAGCGGGCGTTCCCA
Source organism: Dehalococcoidia bacterium (assembly GCA_965220215.1). Taxonomy (GTDB): domain Bacteria; phylum Chloroflexota; class Dehalococcoidia; order SHYD01; family SHYD01; genus CBDDEI01. The sequence goes on along the minus strand of OZ244809.1, from coordinate 440,462 downwards.
GGCGATGGCATTTACGCGACCCGGGTGCACGTAGCAGGCGCGACCTATTCCGCTGCTACGTATATCGGCAGCAAGCCCATGTTTGAGGGCAAAGAGCGGTTGGTGGAAGCCTTTCTGCTGGACTTTGTCGGCAACCTCTATGGCAAAGAGCTGCGGATTGAGTGGGTGCGCAAGCTGCGGGACGACATGCGGTTCCCCTCGGTGAGCGATCTGCAAGCTCAGATGGCCCAGGATATTGAGCAGGCGAGGGCAGTGCTAGGGCAGCCCTAGTCTTTAGTCGTCCTTCTTCTGGCAACCTCTTCATTAGCAGACCAGCAGCGTGCTATTCTTAAAGAGACATGGCTACATTTGACATAGATTACGTCTTGCGGCGGGGCGTCGCGGAGATCATTGTAGAGCGGGAGTTGCGTGAGCGGCTCGCGGAGGGCAAACCACTGCGCTTGAAGCTGGGGTTTGATCCCACCCGGCCCGATCTGCATATTGGCCACGCGGTCGTGCTGCGGAAGCTGCGTCAGCTGCAGGAGCTTGGCCACGTGGTTATCCTCATTGTTGGAGACTGGACGGCGCGCATCGGTGACCCCACGGACCGCGCAGAGACGCGCAAGATGCTCACTGAAGAGCAGGTGAACGAGAACGCCAAGGCCTACATGCGACAATTCTTCCAGATTGTGGACAAGGACCGCACTGAGGTTGTGCTGCAAAGCGAGTGGTTTGGTAAGTTCGGCCTTTCAGACGTCATAGACCTGACCAGCCGCTTCACCGTGGCGCAAATGCTGGCACGCGAGGACTTTGCCAAGCGGTATGGCGCACAACAGCCCATCGCGATCACAGAATTCCTCTACCCGTTACTGCAGGGGTACGACTCGGTGGTTATCCGCTCAGATGTGGAGTTCGGCGGGATGGACCAGAAGTTCAACTGCCTAGTGGGTCGCGACTTGCAGGAGCTACAGGGCCAGCGACCCCAGCAGGTGTTCATGTTGCCACTGCTCCTAGGCACGGACGGTCGAAAGATGAGCCAGAGCTATGGCAACTACATCGCATTTGAAGCGCCGCCCAACAGCATGTACGGCAAGGTGATGTCCATCTCTGATGCAGTGATGATGGACTACATGGAGTTGCTCACCGATGTTCCCGATGAAGACCTGGCGGAGTACCGCCGGCTGCTGGCTGACAACGGCATCAACCCAATGGATGTGAAGCACCGGCTGGCAGAAGAGATCGTCACCCAGTTCCACTCTGCAGAGGCGGCGCGGGATGCTGAGGCGGAGTTCCGTCATGTGGTGCAGGGGCAGGGGATACCGGAAGACATCCCGACGCTCCAATGGCCTGAAATAAGCGGCTTTGTGCAGAACCTCCGCAATGTAGTTGCTCATCCGGACTTTTGTGGATTTGATCTCACGCCCGCGCAAGTGGCCGATTTCCTCAGTTACTGTCAGCTAGCCCAAAGCAAGGGTGAAGCTCGTCGTTTGATTAATCAGGGCGCCGTTGAGATAGACGGCGTTCGCGTTGAGCAGAACGCCGTGCCTGTTAGGGATAATAGCGTTATCCAGGTTGGCAAACGCCGCTATGTGAAACTGGTGCACTAAGACTCCCCTCACCCTGAGCTTGTCAAAGGGTGGGCGGTACTTAATAATTTGGAGAACTGCTCATGGTAAGCCTGCACAACCATGAGCGTTTTTGTGCTCTGGACGTATTGTAGTGACTGAAAACAGCGAACTAGCTCTCCCTTATATCATCCTTGGCCTGGGTAACCCCGGCGAGAGGTACGTGGGTAACCGCCACAACATCGGCGCCCAGGTGGCATCGGTGTTCGCGCGGCGGCACAAGATTGGCATCGAGCACGTGTGGGGCGACGCACGTGTCGGTGAGGGGACGATCGACGGCCGGGCAGTAATCGTCGCGCACTCTCGCACCCACATGAACGAGAGCGGCAAGGCAGCCCTCGGCCTACTGCGACGCACTGGCCTGGCTCCCGACCGCCTTATTGTGCTGTGCGATCAACTAGACCTTCCTTTGGGCAAGATGCGCCTCAGAGAGTGGGGCAGCACTGCGGGGCAGAACGGCCTGCATTCCATCGAGAACCTGTTGGGCAGCCAAGACTTTCCGCGCCTGCGGCTAGGCATCGATAGGCCGGTGCGGCCCTTCGAGATGACGTTGCGGCAGCGGGAGATCTACGAAGAGGCTGTTGTCCGTTGGGTGCTGAGTCCATTCTCCAAAGAGGATGAGCCCGCAGCCCAAGAGGTGCGGGAGCGGGCCTGCGACGCGCTGGATTGCCTGCTAACGGAGGGTATCACCGTCGCCATGAACCGCTACAATTAGTCCCCGTACCGGCAGCCTCTGTACTAGCGCCACTCTGCTAGAATAGAGGCAATATTCCCCCGCCTTTTCATGCAAAGGAGCACCATGCGCAGCCAGATTTCATCCCTGTCCAACGGCCTCCGGGTGGTCACCACGGAGATGCCTTCAGCTCAGTCCGTAAGTGTCAACATCTTTGTGGGCACAGGCTCTCGCTACGAGTCCCGACAACTCAGCGGTGCGTCCCATTATCTTGAGCACGTGCTCTTCAAAGGCACGAAAAAGCGGCCCCAGGCCATCATGATTTCAGAGGCCATTGAGGGTGCAGGCGGGCGCAGCAACGCGTTCACAGGCCATGAGTTGACCTGCTATCTGGCGAAAGTGCCCTATGACAAGCTGCCTCTGGCGCTGGATGTCATCTCGGATATGCTGCTCCATTCTTTGCTCGATACGGAAGAGGTGGAGCGCGAGCGCCAAGTGATCATCGAGGAGATACGCCGCACCTGGGACCACCCGGGCTCCTGGGCCGGCGAGTTAGTCTACGAAGCGCTCTTTGGTGATCAGCCGCTGGGTTGGAGCATCGCGGGGACGGAGGACACGGTTAAGGGCATCTCTCGCCAGGACTTGGCGGACTACGTAGCGACCTGGTACGTGCCCAATAACTCTGTAGTAAGCGTCGCGGGGAACCTGAAGCACGAGCAGGTGGTGGAGCTGGCCGAGCAGGCCTACGGTAACGTGCCGACCAGAGACGTGACCGAGTATCCTTCCCTGCAGGCGCGAGGTGAGGAAATTCCGGTCAAAGTGGAGACCAGGCAAATCACCCAGTCCAACCTTGTGATGGCGCTGCGAGCGCCAGGTCGTCGCGATCCAGACAGGTACATATTGAGCATTCTCTCCAACCTGCTGGGATCGGGCATGAGCTCTCGACTGTTCAAAGAGGTGCGGGAGCGGCGCGGCCTGGCCTATTCCGTGGGCTGCGGCGTTACCCGTTTCTACGATGGGGGCGTGATGACTGCCGCTGCCGGCGTTAGCCCGGAGAAGGTAGTGGAAGCGGCTGAGGTTATAGTTGGCGAGTTCCAGAAGCTGACCGCGGACACCGTGGGAGAAGAAGAGCTGACCAAAGTAAAGGACTACTCCATCGGTTCCTTCCGCCTAGGCCTGGAGGACACTATGTCTATGGCTCGCTGGGTGGGCGACCAGCTCCTCACGCTAGGTGAAGTGCAGGAGATTGAAGATGTTGTGGGCAAGATGCAGGCCGTAACGGCAGCCGATGTGCAGCGCATGGCGCAAAAGCTCTTTATCGGCAATGAGATGGCGATTGCTCTGACCGGTCCCAACGACGAGACCGAATCGCTGCTTAAGCTAGCCAGCAATTAGCGGCGAACTTACTCCCTAAGGCGCTGGATGAGCTGCGACGCCATGTCGCCGGCTTCTTGCAGTACCTCGGGATCGACAAACTGCGACTTGTCTTCCGGCGAGTGGTAGTTTGGGTCGTCGATGCGATAGAAGAAGACCGCAGGTATGCCCACGCGTGTGAAGCTCGAATGGTCGCTGCCGCGGCCCCGTCGGCCGCCTGCAAAGTCGCTTACCGTACCTGTGCGGTCATCGAAGATCTCAGACAGCATCTCAGCCAGCGGCTTGCTGGCAGTGATGCGCCAGGCATCTCCCACGCCCACCATGTCCAGATTGAGCATCGCCTGCATGTCTTGACGCTCGCTCTCTGAGAGGTTTTCCACATACTTGCGGCTTCCCCAAAGGCCGAGCTCTTCCCCTCCGAATGCGGCGAAACAGAGGCCGAACTGCGCGGCGCTGTCCTTGTAGATTCGGGCCAGAACCAGCATCGATCCGATTCCGGAGGCGTTGTCGTTAGCGCCGGGGCCGGCGGACACTGAGTCGTAGTGGCCGCCCACCAGGATGCGGCAAGTAGGGCCGGCCACTGCCACCACGTTGTTGCTGGCAATCTCGCCTGAGCCCGCGTCCACGGCAAGCCGGGCCTGCAGGCCGCCTTGCTGCACCAGTGCTTTCAGTGTCTCGCCGTCCTCCTGAGCAATGCCTATGGCTGGGATAGCGCCGGTGTCCCCAAGGGTTCCCCGGAACAGGCCTGGCGCGTTATTAAAGACGATGATGCCGGCAGCGCCTGCCGCGGCGGCATTAGCCACCTTCTCCCGGAAAGGCAACGTGCCCCGTTCTACCAGCGCAATCTTGTCCGTCAGTGAGCTGGTAGGAAAGTCCTCCGGACGTCCGATGCCTGCCAGGAACACCCCGCCGTCGACGTTGCCGCCCGGCGAATAGTAGATGGTGTTGGCGCTCATGTTTTGTGCAGAGGGCGCTGTCACGTCAAGGCTGGAGCCGTTGTCCTGGTAGTCCTGAAACGTGAATGGCGGCTGGGTTACCGTGTACCCGTAGCTGCGCAGCACACTCGCTATGTAGGTGGCGGCGTTCCGCTCCCCCTGCGTGCCGGTGGGACGGCTGCCTACGACGTCGGCCAGGTGCAGCACGTGCTTATACGCTTCCTGGCCGGAGAAGGGCTCGATGGAGATAACCGCAGTGGGTGAAGGGGGAGGTGGAGGTGGAGTAGCGGTAGGGATGACGGGTTCCGCAGTTGCTGTGGGCGAAGGGGTAGCAACCTCTTGCGTCACAGGAGGCGGAGGCGTTTCCTCTGAAGTGCAGGCAAGGCTAAGAGCAACGCACACTACGCCAGCGGCTAGGATTGGGAATAGGCGGCCTTTGTGGATCACTGCTGCGTTCCTTACTTAAATATTACGTGAGAGGAAGATAAAGGTTGCATTGGCGCGGAGCGAGCTTATGCGCCGGTCAACGCGGCGTCAATCTCTTGGAGCGTCTGGGGATCGTTCTCGTGCTGGCGGGCGTGCTCTATGGAGCGACGGGCCTCCTTGCCGCCGATGCGCCCCATGGCCCACGCCACGTGGCTGCGCACCAGGGCGTCGGGATGCTGCTGCGCCTGCTGGAGCGCCGGCACGGCGGCCGGGTTGCCATCATTCCCTAGTGCCACCGCGGCGTTGCGCTGCAGGCCGCTTTGCTTTGCCCGCTTCATGGCGGAGCCGCGGAAACGCTCCTGGTACTCGGGCGTGTCCATAGAGAGCAGGCTGATGAGGTCCGGGTGCGCCGCTTCTTGTGAGGCGGGAGTGAAGGCATCCCAGCCGGTGGTAGCCGCCTTGCGGTTGACGGGGCAGACGTCCTGGCAGATGTCGCAGCCGTACACCCAGTTGTCCATAAGGGGCCGCAGCTCTGTCGGGATGGCGCCCCGGTTTTCGATAGTCTGGTAGGAGATACAGCGGTTGTTGTCCAAGACATAGGGTGTGAGCAGAGCGCCGGTTGGGCAGGCTTGCAGACAGAGGTCGCAGGAACCGCAATGCGTCAGGATGGGCTCATCCTCTGGCAGGGCGATATCCAGGACGACGGCGGCCAGGAATGTCCAGGAGCCAAGGCCGTGGACCAGGAGGTTGGTGTTCTTGCCTACCCAGCCAAGGCCAGCCCGCTGGGCGACGGCCCGCTCCGGCAGGGGCGAGCTGTCCACAAAGATACGCGCGCCCGGATGATAGCCTAGCTCCGCAGCGATGGCCTCTAGGAGGTCGTCTAGGCGGGAGCGCAGCGTTGCGTGGTAGTCCCGGCCCCAGGCATAGCGCGCAACGCGGCCGCGAGGTAGAGGGCTGGTTGCGTCCGGTGCAGGGGCATCGGCGTTGTAAGAGGCCGCCAGGGCGATGATGGAGCGGGCGTTAGGAAGAAGCTCTCGCGGGTCACAGGCAAGGCGGGCGCGCTCAGGACTAAACCAGGGCAGGCCGCTGAAGAGCCCCTGGTCGATGCGCTGGAGCATCACCTCTTGGGTTTCGGTGAAGGGCGCGGCGTCGGTGATGCCTGCGGCCTGGAACCCCAGGCTGCGAGCGCGCTCCTTGATGAAGGCGGGAGAGATCGGCACCGGTCAGCGGGTCGTTTCAGAGAGAGCGGAGTGGATGGGGATAACGCCGCCTGCCAGCCATGCCTGGATGATCTCTGCATCGTGGTCGAAAGCGAGCTCCGGGAGCGCGGACGGGTGGAAGAAGCCAACCTCGGTGGTCTCCGGGCCCGCGGTGGGCGCGCCGCCCACGATAGAGCCGGTGAACACCACCAGCACGACAGGATTCCCGGTCTCCGAGTAGACGGCAAGCAGGCGCTCCAACCGCACCTCTATCCCCGTCTCTTCCTTGGTCTCTCGATACGCGGCGTCCTCTAGGGCTTCTCCTGCGTTGGCGTAACCGGAGGGGAAAGTCCAGAGGCCGTTCTTGGGATCGTGGTTGCGGCGGCCTAGGAGCACCTTGTCCTCCTTACCAGTAACCACAGCCACGGCTACTTTGGGGTCACGGTAGTAGACTAAGCCGCACCGCGGGCAGGTGGGCCAGGAGTGACCATCGTGGTCTCGTTCTTCCAGAGGGGTAGCGCATCGGGTGCAGTAACGCATAGTTGGCGACTTCCGGGGCTCATAGCGAGCAGTGGGATCATAGCAGAGGGGCGCAGGGCGCACAATTTGGCTGGGGTATTTTAAGAGGAACACAAAACTAGCGGCTCTGGGTGAAAAGTCGTCCAAAGATGCCCCGTGGCAGGCGCGTCCATAGAAGGGACGCTTGAGGGTCTGTGTCTTGCGAAGGAGGTGTACGTCGCCCAGCCCGCTCTTGAGGGAGCGGCCAGGCGAGGGTTGGTGGTTAAGCGCTGGCGCTCATGTAGCCGTTATAGACCAACCACCCCTGACAAGACTCGCAGGAGACTTCCTCTACCGTGCCTTCTTGGATATCGACGTCGATGTCCTCGGTCTTGATGCGGCATGCAGTCTCGGCCACAGTGGGGTGCATGAAGTGCACTACTGCTCCGTTGTCCTCTGCTAACCGCGCGACCATTTTGGGCCTGGGTGCTCGTGTAACCATGTGGCAGAGTATAGCACCAGGTGTGCAGAGGGGGAAGTATCTTCCAGCAAAGGAATAGGGTTGGAGGCAAGGACAACGATAGTGAACCTTTTGGGGCTGTCCGGCTACTTACTTAATGAGGGGGTATGCTTAAGATGCAATATAGCCGGGTTAAAGAGCAAAGTTTAGTGCACGAGCCATACCCTCAACAGGAGCATACGGTCTGGGAGACGTTGCTGACGCGCATCGGCGCAGGCGATCAGGACGCGCTGGCGGATCTGTACGCTCGGGCGCAGCGCCCGCTCTTCCGCTATCTGCGCCAGCTTACCCCTGACCCCCGTCAGGCCGAGGAGATTCTGCAGGAGACCCTCTTTGCGGTATGGAAGAGCGCCGGAAGCTTTGAGGGACGTTCCTCAGCCCTCACGTGGGTCTATGGCGTTGCCCGGCGTCAAGCGCACAACGTCCTGCGTCAACAGGGCGTCGACCTCGCCGGAGAGAGCGCACTGGAGGAGTTAGTCGATCCTGATCCGTTGCCGGAGGATCATCTGCTGGCCGACGCAGGTGTCGAGGAGATTACGCAGGCAATCCAGGGGCTTGCGGCGGTGCACCGAGAGGTGCTGACGCTCACTCTGGTTCACGGCCTGGCATACAACGAGATTGCAGAGATTACCGGAGCGCCCTTGGGCACTGTGAAGAGTCGTCTGAGCAACGCAAGACGAGCGCTGCGTAAGGCGTTGGGACATTGAGTAGGGTGGGTGAACAGCTATGAGCGAGCATGTATTTGAACTGTTGCCGGCGTACAGCGCCGGATCTCTAGAACCGAGCGCGGCGGCGGAGGTAAGCGCGCACCTGGATGCATGTCCGTCCTGCCAGCAGGAGCTTTCGGAGTGGCAGGCGGTTGCGGTTGCGGCACAGCAGGCTACCGGCGCAGCGACGCCTTCCCGCGGCCTGCTGGACAGGGTGTACGAGCGGATAGAGGCATCGGAACGCGCGCCGCAAGTGCGCCCGTGGTGGTTGCCGGGCTGGCTGCAGCAGCCGCTGGCACGACGCGCCTTTGCCGGCAGCGGCGCGGTTGTCGCCATTGTGCTCCTCTTAGCGTTAACCCCCGTGGGCTCTTACGCTCAGCGAGTGCTGGATGTTTTCCAGCCGCAACAGTTTGTGGCCGTGCCTATCACTATTGCGGATATGGAGGCGCTGGAGACGTTGAGCCGCTACGGCGAGTTCACTCACGAGGGAGATGGTGATGTCCCAGATGTGAATGGGGCGGCGGAAGCCGAGAGCGCCACAGGGATTGCGCTCAGAAGTCCAGGGTGGCTTCCCGAAAGTGTGACGGAGTCGCCAGCCTACGCTGTGACCCCGCAGTTTGCGATATCCTTCACCTTCAGTGCAGAGAAAGCAGAGGAGGCCGCAGAGGAGGCAGGCCAGGAGCTGCCGCCACTAGCCGACAATATCGATGGAAGCTCGGTGGAAATAAGCTCCGGGATGGGCGTTGTCGCGGTGTACGGCGGTATTCCGCGTTCAGAGCACGACGGCGCTGGCGCGGACGACATTGACACGCTCAAGTCGAACCAGGCACCGGAGCAGGTGAGCGACATGGTGCCGCAACTGATAGTAGCGCAGGCCTATCCACCTACTGCGACCTCCACCGGCGCGTCGCCTACGGAGCTGCAGGACTATATCCTCAGTTTGCCGGGCATCTCCGATGAGCTGGCGAACGCCGTCCGTGCCATCGGCGACCCGACTGAAAGCTGGCCTGTCCCCGTACCGCTGGGCGAAATGGACACCCGCGCCGTGACGGTTCAGGGAGTTCCCGGGACGGTCTTTACGGAGAAGAGCGGTTTTGGGGCCGCAGTGATCTGGCTGAAGGATGGCTACTTGTTTGTGGTGGGCGGCCCGCTGTCCGAATCAGAGGCGCTGGCAGTTGCCGACTCCTTGCAGTAACCACATGCTACTCAGTTGCACCGTATTGCGCGGCTGCCGGCTTGGGCTACAGTAGAGAGATGAGCACGCGCCCGCAGGAAGTTGCTGTTAGCGCCCAAGCAAACGACGGCTCCTTAGCAATTGAGACGCGCGACCTAGCCAAGACCTACGGGAAGGTTGCGGCGCTGGCAGGGCTCACCATGACCGTGCCACGAGGGGAGGTCTTCGGCTTCCTCGGTCCGAACGGCGCCGGCAAGACCACCGTAGTGAAGCTGCTGCTGGGACTTGTGCGACGCACCGCGGGATGGGGCACCGTGCTCGGCGCGCCGTTGGGCGACCGTAACGCGCGTCGTGCTGTGGGCTACCTTCCAGAGCTGTTCCGCTATCAGGAGTGGTTGACGGCGCGGGAGGTACTGCGGCTGCACTGCGACCTGGCGGGCATCCCTCAGGAGCGCCGGGCGCGTGAAGTAGATGCAGCGCTGGATACGGTGGGCCTGGTGCGGCGGGCAGATGACCGGGTGGGCACCTTCTCCAAAGGCATGCAACAGCGGCTAGGGTTGGGCGTAGCGCTGCTAGGCCGACCAGAGCTTATCTTCTTAGACGAACCGACTTCTGCGCTCGATCCGGTGGGGCGCTACGACGTGCGCGAGATCATCCGCTTGCTGCGGGAGCAGGGTAGCACCGTCTTCCTCAACTCCCATCTCCTGACCGAAGTGGAGCAGGTGTGCGACCAGGTAGCGGTGGTGAATCAGGGCAAGGTCATTGCCATTGGCCCGCTGGCGTCGGTCATTGGGGGCGCCGGTACGGTGCGGGTGCGGGCTACCGGCCTCACTGCAACAGCGGAGATGGCGCTGGGCGCCTTCGGGACGCTGAATGTCGAAGCAAGCTGGTACACCTTTCGCGGCCTGGAGGTCTCGCGCGCCCCTGACCTGGTGGAGGAGATAGTTCGCCTGGGCGGGCGCATCTATGCCGTAGAATCGCAGCAGCAGACCCTGGAGGACCGTTTCCTGCAACTGCTGCAAGAGGACGGCGCATGAACGCGCCCATCTTTGTCATCATGCGGCTAACGTTACGGGAGGCCTCCCGCCGCCGGCTGCTGCATGCTGTGGTGGTCCTGACGTTAGTGCTGGTGCTGGCCAGCGCCTGGAGCTTTGGGCGGTTAACCTCGATTCCGTGCCAGAACGAGAGCCCGTGTTCACCCACAGAGATCAGGCTGCTGGCCGGCTCGCTGGTCATCCTTATCACCTTCATGTACAGCTTTATCTTTGCTCTGGGTGCGGTGTTTGTGACCGCGCCGGCAGTGGCCGCAGAGGTGGAGTCGGGAGTTATGCTGGCGCTGCTGCCGCGTCCCTTGCGCCGCAGCGACGTTGTTCTGGGCAAATGGTTGGGCTGGGGCATCATTGTGAGCGGCTATACGGCTGCGACTACGGGGCTGGAGTTTGCGGCGGTACAGGGGTTCACTGGATACTCCGCGCCCTACCCTCTAACGGCTATAGCCTTCCTGGTGAGCGAGTGCCTGGTAATGCTCACTCTGGGGATGGTGCTCAGCACCCGGCTGCCGGCAATTGTCAACGGCATTGTCGCGCTGATGCTGTTCGGCCTGGCCTGGATGGGCGGCATCGCGCACGGCGTGGGCACCCTGCTGGAGAACGAGGGTGTTCGCAACGTTGGGCTTGCCAGCAGTCTCATCCTGCCGACAGACGGCCTTTGGCGGGGCGCGCTGTACCACCTGCAACCAACCATTATGAGCGATCTGCCCCAGGGAGCCGGCCGTGCCATGGCGGCTAATCCCTTCTTGTCGTCCACCCCGCCCGAGGCAGGGTTCATCCTGTGGTCAGCGGCGTGGGTGGCTCTCATGCTGGGGATAGCCGTGCTGACTTTCGAGCGCAAAGAGCTGTAGACTCGCTCTCGCGCGCCGGCTGGTTGTCAAACCAGACTCTTCCCCCGCCTTGACGCTGCTGAGAGCGGCTTTCTATACTGAGGGTGTTCCACAGGCACCCTTTTATGACACTACTCGACCGCCTTAACGACGACCTCAAGGACGCGATGCGCGCTCGTGATGAGCACAAGCTCTCCGCGCTGCGGCTGGTGCGCGCGGGCATCAAAAACGCAGAGGTCGCGAAGGGCGGGCCGCTGGACGAGGCGGGCGTGCTCCAAATCATCGCCAAAGAGGTGAAGGAGCGCAAAGACAGCCTTGTCGAGTTCCAGAAGGCCAGCCGCAACGACCTTATCGAGACGGCTGAGCTGGAAATAGGCATCCTGATGGTCTACATGCCGGAGCAGCTTTCTCGGGAAGAAGTAGAGGCGGCGGCAAAGGCGGTAATCCAGCAAGTGGGCGCGGCCGGACCGTCCGACAAGGGCAAAGTGATGTCCGTGATCATGGGGCAGCTCCGGGGCAAGGCCGACGGCAGCGAGATCAACGCCGCGGTTACTGAGCTCCTCGCAGCGCTATGACGCCTATCAGCCTTCACTCTAACCTTCTCCTTGAGGGAGAGGGCATTTCTTTTGCTGGGAGCTGACGCGATGCGATTTGGAGTAGTGACCTTTCCCGGCACTTACAGTGACGCCGATTGCTTCCACGCGCTGGACACGGTGCTGCACCAGGAGGTGCGTTACCTCTGGCACAAGGAGACCGACCTCTCAGGTATAGACTGCGTAGTGCTCCCCGGCGGCTTCTCCTATGGGGATTACCTGCGCTGCGGCGCCATCGCACGCTTCTCGCCGATCATGGCGTCGGTGATTGAACACGCGCAGCGGGGCGGACTGGTCCTTGGGATTTGCAACGGCTTCCAGGTGCTGTGCGAGGCAGGGCTGCTACCCGGCGCGCTGCTGCAGAACCGAGACCTCCAGTTCCACTGCGAGTGGACCAACCTGCGCACTGAGAATACTTCGACGCCCTTCAGCACGACGTTGCAGCCGGAGCAAGTGATCCGCGTGCCCATCTCCCACGGGGAGGGCAACTACTTTGCCGACGCGGAGACGCTGGCGGCGTTGGAGGACAAGGGCCTGGTAGTGTTCCGCTACGGCACGCCTGAGGGGCAGATCACCAACGCGGCCAACCCCAACGGCGCAGCCAACAACATTGCGGGGATTGTGAACGAGCGGGGGAACGTGCTCGGGATGATGCCGCACCCAGAGCGCTGCTGCGAGGATGCCCTGGGCGGTACGGACGGGCTGCTTATTTTTCAATCTATTATTGAGAGCGGAGTGAAAGTATAGCTTCTGAGGCGCTGAGGAAGGGTATCTTGCCAGAATCCAACGTGGACAAAATATTTGATGAATCTCTCCGTCTTGTTGACCATTAGGAGCAGCTATGGAAAAGAAACTCATAGATAAAAGCCAAGCCTACTTCTGGACAAAAGAATGGCAAGAAGCTGAGCGAGAGGCCGACGCAGACATTCAGGCTGGACGCGTGAAGCGCTTCAAGTCGGTGGATGAGTTGCGAAAGTATCTGGATGGCTAGCATGCCTGTAGACCAAGCAGCACTTGACGAGATAGCCCTCAGCCGGGAAGAGTACGACCTCATCTTGCAGCGGCTGGGGCGGGAGCCCAACGCCCTGGAGCTGGGCATGTTCGGCGCGCTGTGGAGCGAGCACTGCGGCTACAAGAACTCCAAGCCGCTGCTGCGCTTGTTCCCCACACACGGCGCGCACGTGCTGGTGGAGGTGGGCAAGGAGAACGCCGGCGTGGTGAACATCGGCGACGGGCAGGCCATTGTCATGAAGGTGGAGTCGCACAACCACCCCTCGGCCATCGAGCCGTATCAGGGCGCAGCCACGGGCGTGGGCGGCATCGTGCGGGACATCTTCGCGATGGGCGCGCGGCCCATAGCGCTGCTGAACTCACTGCGCTTCGGCCCGCCCGCGGAGGAGCACAACCGCCATCTCTTTGGCGGCGTGGTGGGCGGCATCTCGAACTACGGCAACTGCCTTGGCATCCCCAACGTGGGCGGTGAGGTGGTCTTTGATCCCAGCTACAGCGGCAACCCCCTGGTGAACGCCATGTGCGTGGGCCTAGTGCAGGCCGATCGTCTGATGAGCGCGCGCGCCAGCGGCGCGGGTAACCTGCTGATGCTGGTAGGCGCAGACACAGGCAGGGACGGCATCCACGGGGCATCCGGTTTGGCCTCCCGCACCTTTGAGGAGCAGCGGGAGCTGCGCTCCGCGGTGCAGGTAGGTAACCCCTTCATGGAGAAGCTGCTGCTGGAGGCGTGCATCGAGCTGGCCCAGACGGACTGGGCGGTAGGGTTGCAAGACCTAGGCGCAGCGGGCCTCACCAGCGCAGCCGTGGAGTGCGCCGCTAAGGGCGGCTGCGGCATTGAGATAGACGTGCTGCAAGTGCCGCGGCGGGCCGCCGGGATGACGCCCTACGAAGTAATGCTCTCGGAGTCCCAGGAGCGGATGCTGGTCATCGTGAAGAAAGGGAACGAGGACAAGGTGCGGGCGCTCTTCGATAAGTGGGACCTGACCTCGGCCATCATAGGGCAGGTCATTGACGAGCCTGTGGCGCGCATCAAAGAGGGGGACCAGATAGTAGCCGAAGCGTCGGTGGAGGTTCTGACCGAGGCTCCCCAGTACCGCCGCGAGGGCGTAGAAGCTGCCGCCATGGCAGAGCTGCAGGCCTTTGATTTTTCTACGATGCCTGCTATCCCACCGCTGGGCATGGACTGGGACTGGCCGGACGTGCTGCGCGTGCTGGTCGGCTCTCCGAACTTGGCCAGCAAGCGGGCGGTCTATCGTCGCTACGACCACCAGGTGATGACCAACACGGTGGTGCTGCCTGGCTCCGACGCGGCGGTGCTGCGGATCAAGGGCACCAACAAAGGCATCGCACTGGCGACGGATGGCAATGGTCGCTATTGCTATCTCGATCCCTACATGGGCGGCGCAATTGCGGTGGCTGAGGCTGCCCGCAACGTAGTGTGCGCGGGAGGCAAGCCCATAGCGCTGACGGACTGTCTGAACTTTGGCAACCCGGAGCGGCCGGAGGTCTATTTCCAGCTGGAGCAGGTTATCCGGGGCATGACCGAGGCGTGCGAGAAGCTGGGTGTGCCAGTTATCAGCGGCAACGTGAGCCTCTTCAACGAGTCTGCCGGGCAAGCCATCTACCCTACGCCGGTGGTGGGGATGCTGGGCTTGCTGGAGGACGTCTCCAAGCACTGCACCATTGCGTTCAAGGCGGAAGGGGATGTGGTGTTCATACTGGGCTCCGACCTGAGGGACCCTAACGCATGCCCTCCGGAAGCCCTTAGCGGCAGTGAGTATTTTGCGTATCTCCAAGACTTGGTGGTGGGACGGCCAACCATTGACCTGGATCTAGAAGTACGGGTTCAGCGCATGTGCCTGGAGGCTATCCAGCGCGGCTGGGCCCGCTCCACCCACGATTGCTCCGATGGCGGGCTTGCAGTAGCTCTGACGGAGTCCTGCATTGCCGGCGATATTGGCCTGGACGCGGCGGACATTCCCAAGCAGGAGAACTTTGATAGCCTGCTCTTTGGCGAGCAGCAGTCGCGGATCGTGATCTCGGTAGCGCCGGAGCACGCAGAGGAGCTGGCAGCGCTCGCCTCGGCGTCGGACGTGCCCGTCACGCGGCTAGGCGTCGTGGGCGGGCAGCGGCTGCTCCTGGGCGACTGGATTGATGAATCGGTCCCGCGATTAGAGAATTCGTGGGAAGGTTCCCTAGAGCGGGCCGTGCGGGGGTAGCGGCAGAATCAGAATGACAATGATACAGCGCGTTGCGAGGCATTCACGCGCGCGTCCTGAGCGGCGTTGCTCACTGTCATTCTGAAGGAGTCGCTTGGCGAGGACTGAAGAATCCACTACCTTACGCCGCACCGTGGATTCTTCGCTCCGCTCAGAATGACAAATTACACCGCACGGTTGTGCCTAAGCGCACCGCTTCCACCCTCTCTTCTTGCTTCTTAGTCGGACATGGCTAGAATAGGAGACTAGAACTCCTATGAGCGCCTTTAGACCCGGCAAAAACGATTTCCCCGCTCCGGAACTGATCTTTCCCAGCGATAGGTGGCTGCAGGAGCAGTACACAAGCGCGCTAGAGCTTCTCTCGCAACACCTGCCGCGGCCTACGGTGACCCTGTGGGCGCGCGAGGTGGAGCAGGCGGCCGCGCTGGAGGCAGAGGCTCGGGAGGTGACGCGCGCGTTGCTCACCGCTGGGCCGTTGGTTGTGCCCTACCTGCAGGACGAGAGCTTCCGCAGCTGGCTTGCCATGGGCCGCGAGGTGGGAGAGCGGACGCCGGAGGCAGAAGCGCCATACTATCTCTCCACACCAGCCGTCCTAGAGCACCTGAGCGCTCGGGCGCTGGTACCGTGGACAGACCTGGGGTTGGAGTTTGTGCGCCGCGACCGCAGCGGCGGCGAGTGGATGGCGGAGTTCTTCCGAGCCAGCGGCGAACTAGCTCCGATGGCCAGCTATAACGAGCTGTTTCGTATTTGCAGCCTGCTGGTGCCCTTGGCCTGGCGCAAGGCGCTGGACCCGGACATCACTTTTCTGGCGTTGCGCCACGGGTTGAGCACCCTGGGAGCGCGGGAGCGGCGGCAGAGTTTAACCATTGCAGAGCAGATTGCCCAGCTGAACCCGTGGCTGCTGGGCGTCCATCTTTTAATCGGGTTTGCCCGCCTGTCTGAGCACTCTACGGTGGAGGCGGAGCGGGTGCTGCAAGACCTTGTGCAGCTTGCTCAGCTACCCGCGGAGCAGCCGCCGACCTACTGGCGAGAAGTGGGCGTAAATATCGCAACCGTGCCCACCACGCAGCTGGAGCCGCTGCTCTACTGGACAACCCGAGTCTGCAGGCAGTCGCAAACCGCGGGGCTAGAGCTGCTGCGTAGCTGCAACACCGTCGCGCGCTATCTCACGCCGCAGACGTTGGCGGAATGGTGCCAGCGGGGTGAAGAGTTGCTGCGGACGAACGAGGCGGAGGGTGTAAGCTACTTCCGCCTGCAATCCCGGCTGGCGCAGGACGGGCTGTACCACCTGAGCACTGGCGTCGCTTTGCGTGAGGTGCGGGAGGTGCTGAAGCTCTACAGCCAGGCTCTTATGGGCCGGGGCATCAATATCCTTCCGGTTGAGTCTGCGCGGCGCGGCGCCCACGACTGGGTCGCCAACGAGCAGGCGCTGGCTCTGTTCTCACCCTCATTTTTCAACGAATTCGCCTCTAAACAAGAGAACTTTGAGGCGCTGAAGGTCATGGTGACTCACCAAGCGGGCCACCTGGCTTTCGGCACGTACGACTTCGACTTCGAAGGGCAGGGGGAGCTGTTCGGCGCACTGCGGCAGCGGGTGGAGCCGGACGGCGCGAAGGGCGAGGGCGATTACCGTCGCTTCTTTGACCTGTTTGCTGATCGGGAACTAGCGGAGACGGCGTTCACCCTAGGCGAAGACGCGCGCATCGATACGCTATTGCTAGGGGAGTACCGCGGCCTACGGGCGTCCCTTAAGCGCATCCAAGCGGCCAGCCTACAGCAGCGCCCATCACTGATGGACCTGCCGATACGAGAGCTGTTTCTGGAAACGCTGATGCACATGAGCGTCGCGCCGGACGCATCGTACCGTGTGCCGCGGGAGTTCGCGCCGTCGTTCCAGTCGGGCGCGGGCATCTTGCGTCTGCTTATGGAACGGGAAGTAACCCCGGAGGACGTGGTGGAGGCGGCGCTGCGGCTCTATCTCATTGCGAGCCAGATCCCGAATGTCCCGGCGAGGGCGATTCCAGAAGATGCTTGGGAGCAGCTTCGCCTAGCTGAATGTGAATACGATCCATCTGAAGAAGACCTAGACGCGCTTGCACAGGAGTTCGATGCGGTGAACGGCGCGGCGTCCACGGCGCTGTCTAATGAAGGGGACGCGTCTAACGACGGCGTGGGCGAAGAGTCGTTCAACGCGCCGCCGCAGATGTCGTACCGCTGGGACCCCCGTACAGAGGTGATGCAACAGCTTCTTCACATGATGCAGGATCCGGAAGAGGAGGGCGCTCAAGAGCTTCCGCCCCCGTCGCGAGAAGCACAACAGGAGTTGCTGAAAGAGCTCTTTGCCAAAGAAGAAGAAGACGCCGATACGATACTGGAGTGGGAGGAAGAGGAGCCGGAGCAGGTGGGCTTGCGGGACCTACAGCAGTCGTCCCCGTTAGTGGGGAGCGTGGCCGAGAATGACGTCACCGTCTTCCACTACGACGAGTGGGACTATCGCATCCGCTCATACCGCCCCAACTGGTGCCGGGTGAACGAGCGCAAACTCAAGGAGAGCCCTACGGAATTCTACCAGCAGACGCTGGACGAGTACGGTCTGCTAGTGCATACGGTGCGCCGTCAGTTTGAGATGCTGCGGCCGGAGGGCCTGTCCAAAGTGAAGCGGTTGCTGGACGGGGAAGAGATCGACCTGGATGCGGCAGTGGAGTTCATGGTGGATCGCCGCGCCGGGCACAGCGTGATGGACAAGCTCTACTGGCGGCGTCGCAAGACGGAGCGGAGCGTGGCGGTCGCGTTGCTGCTGGACATGAGTCTGTCTACCGACGAGCATATCGGGCAGGAGCTGCCGGCGCGACCCGCTGTTTCAATGCAGCCGAACGCCAGCCGCAGCAAGCGCATCATCGACCTAGAGAAGGAGGGCTTGGTGCTGCTCACCGAAGCCCTGGAGCGGTTGGGCGATCAATATGGCATCTATGGTTTCTCCAGCGCGGGCCGGGGTGATGTGCAGTTCTACGTGGCCAAGGATTTAGACGAAGCGGCCTCTGCGGACACCAGGGCGCGGTTTGGCTCCATCGTCCCGCTGCAGGGGACGCGCATGGGCGCGGCGCTACGCCATGCCACCACGCACCTGCTGCGCACCCAAGCCAAGATCAAGGTGCTGCTGATGCTGAGCGATGGCCGTCCCCAGGACCGGGACTACGGCACGGTACCCTGGGAGATGGAGCGTCCCTTTGTGGGGAGGTTCCGTCCCGCGGATGAAACGCTGCAGAACCTGCGCCCCAGCGGCTCTATGGTGGATGAGCAGACCTACGCCGTCCACGACACTAAAGAGGCCATTAACGAGGCGCGGGCAAGCGGGATCACGCCCTTCCTTATTTCAATAGACAAGGGTGGGTCAGACTACTTGCGGGAGATGTGCGGAGATATCGGTTATGAGGTGGTTTCTGATATTGAGGCGCTGCCGCAGCGGCTGCCATCGCTCTACCGCCGCCTGACTACCTAGCTCCCGTACCCCGCCAGCGCGTCCCGTATCACCAAGACGCTGCTCTGCGCCTTAGGAAGGGCTCCTTTGCGCGTGGCGCGTCCTCCCGTAGAATAGGCGCAAGGTAGGCGCTGCTATGTATCAGGACACTATTGTTGCTATCGCGACCCCGTTGGGCGAGGGCGCGCTGGGGGTCGTGCGGATGAGCGGCGCGGAGGCGTTCGCTATCGCGAGACGGGTCTTCAGCGGCCGGCTGGATGACCATCACGTTGTTTACGGTCACCTGCGGGAGCCGGACACCGGAGCGCTGGTAGACCAAGCAATGGGCGTCTATCTGGCCGCGCCCCAGAGCTACACGCGTGAGGACATGGTGGAGTTCACCTGTCATGGCGGCGCGCTGCTGCTGCAACGCGCGCTGGAGGCGCTGCTGCGGGAAGGCGCGCGGCAGGCGGAGCCAGGGGAGTTCACGCTGCGGGCCTTCCTGAACGGCCGTATAGACCTGACCCAGGCCGAGGCGGTGCTGGACGTGATCCAGGCTAAGACGCAGCTGGGGTTGAACCTGGCGCTGCAAGGGCTGGAGGGCAGGCTGTCTCACCAGGTGCGGGAAGCCCGCGCCGCGCTGCTGGAACCCCTGGCCTATCTCACCGCCCTTGTGGACTTTCCAGAGGATGAGGTGGGCCAGCAGGATGTGGACGGCGAGCTGGCGGCATGCCTGCAACGGCTACGCAGTTTGCTGGATAGCGCCGATCAGGGGATGGTGTACCGCCAAGGGGTGCGCACTGCCATTGTGGGGCGGCCTAACGCGGGCAAGTCCAGCCTCCTCAACCTGCTGCTGGGCCGGGAGAGGGCCATCGTCACAGCTACACCGGGGACAACGCGGGACACCGTAGAAGAGGTGGCGAGCGTCAACGGTATGCCCTTTGTGCTGGTGGATACCGCTGGGATACGAACGACCGTCGACGCAGTAGAGGTGCTGGGGGTGGAGCGCAGCCGGCAGAGCATTGCCACGGCGGACATGGTACTGCTGGTAGTGGACACCAGCGAGCCTCTGGACGAGGAGACTTGCGGAATTGCTGCGGCCTTGGCGGACAAGCAGGTGCTTGTGGTGGCGAACAAGCGCGACCTGCCCTACCGATTATTTGTTGAGGGGGCGCCGCAAGCTCCCGCAATGTTGCTGGCCGCGCTGCGAGGCGCCGGTAAGGATGCGTGGCCGTGTGTCGGCCTTTCTGCGCTTACGGGCGAGGGGTTCGACGCGCTGGCGGAAGCGATGACGCATGCGGTTCTGGGCGGCCGAGCAGCTAACGCTGACGCAGCAATGGTGACCAACCCACGGCATAAGGTGGCGCTGGCCCAGGCGGTGGGTCACTTGCAAGCGGGGCTAGCAAGCTACCGGCAAGGGATGCCCGCAGACTTTGTGACCATAGACCTTACGGCGGCGGTGACTGCACTGGGAGAGATCACCGGAGAGAACGCCGAGCAGGACTTGCTTGACGTAATCTTCAGCAGATTTTGTATAGGGAAGTAGTAGCTGAAGACGGAATTGCCGCCACTGTCAGGGGATGCGCACTCCTTGGGAGAGTCCTCAGCATGACGAAGCGCGGGCTATAGGTGCTCTAGCGCGTCTTCATCCAGGCCGAAGAAGTGGCCAACTTCGTGCACCACGGTCTTTCGTACCTCTTCCACTATCTCTTCGCTAGTGCGGCACACCTCTTCAATGGGGCCCTGGAAGATGAAGATGCGGTCGGGTAGGCGGGTCATGCTATCGCGGCCGTACTCGGTGAGTGGGTAGCCTTCGTAGAAGCCAAAGAGGGTGTCCTCCTCCGGATCCATGCCCAAGCTCACCAGCAGTTCGTCCTCTGGCCAGCGGTCTACCTGCACTACAACGTCGTCAAGGTGGGCCTTGAAGGCATCTGGCAACGCTTCTAGCGCCTGGATGACTAGCTCTTCAAAGGCTTTGGGGGGTAGCTTCATGGGGATAGGATAGCGGGTTTTAGGGTCCTCTGTCTGTTCGTATCAACGGCTAGCTAAAGGGCAATAAGCGTCCTGCTCGTCCTCCACCGGGCGCTCTCCCAAGGCGAGTCGCCTCTGGCGATAGGATGGGCGGATAGCTAGCCGCGTTGACTGTGCATCCCAGAAGTACCTATACTCAGCCAGTTTTCTCATCGTTCCGCAATCCCTTTGCGCGGTCAGCACGCGATGTGCTGGTGGAACTGGCTCCGGTCATACAAGCGGCGCTACACCAGGCATGAAGGAAACGGTGGAGGGAACCCAGACTATTGGGAATAGGGAAATCGGTGAAGGAGGTCTCTTATGGCAGATACCCTAGAAGAGCTTAAGAGAAAGGGCGTCTTATCCCATCGCATTCTGTCGATGACCGGCAACATGGGCGCTGGCACGGGCCACGTGTTTGTGCGCACGCCGGAGGGCAACGAGTTCCTCGCGCGGTCCCGCCACGCGGGAGACACGTCCCCCGCTTTCGTGAACGAAGATGCCTATCATCTCATGACCATGGACGGCAAGCCCGCAGAGGATATGGGGGACTGGGTGTACCCGCCTGAGCGGCATATTGCCATGGCCATCTTCAAGGCTCGCGCTGAGACGAATGTGGTCATCCACGCGCATCCCATGTACCAGGTGTTGTGCAGCATTGCGAACGTCCCGCTGCGGCCTATAGTGGGCCCTGCCTATGGCGGCGAGGCCGTCACGGCAGCCGTGAAGGGAATCAGGGTGTTTCCCCGCACTAACCTTATCTCCAGCGTTGGGCTGGGGCGCGCCGTGCAAGCGACTATGGGGAACAACGATGCGTTGATCCTAAAGAGCCACGGCAATGTGATCACCGGCACAACTATCGAGACCGCTACGCTCCGAGCCATCTCCGTGGAGAGCTTGGCGAACATCTGCTGGGCAGTGGCAACCTCTCGCCGCGAGGCGTCGGACATCCTCAATGAGGACTTTGAGGAGCAGGTTAGCCCGCAGCAAGCCGCATCCATTGCTGCAAGCGCAGGTAACTCTCCGCTGTGGCCGTGGGACTACTATGTGCGTCTCTTGGATGAGGGCGGCATGATGCCCGCGCTCGCAATGATCCGTCAGCGGTTTGGCCAGTAGAACTTGGGAGCCTAGGAGAAAATGATGGCTGATTCAATAGAAGTACTAAAGAGAAAAACCACGGAAGGGCATCACATCCTAGCCATGACCGGCAACATGGGGCCCATTACCGGCCACGTGTTCACGCGTGTGCCGGGGAGCGACGAGTTCCTGGCCCGTTGCCGCATGGGTGATGACTGGAGCCCCACCTGGACGGGCGAGGCTGCCCTTCACCGCATCAGTTTCGACGGGACTCCGGCGGAAGATCTGATGGGGTGGACGCCTCCGCCGGAACGGAACATTGCGATGCCGATCTTTAAGGCTCGGCAGGACGTGGGATGCGTGATCCACGCCCATCCGTACTACCAACTCCTGTGCGGCATCACTGGTGTGCCATTGCAACCCATCTTGGGCCCGGCCTACAACAGTGAGGGGCTGCGCGCTGCCATGAAGGGCGTTCCGGTCTACCCGCGCTCAGCGCTCATTGCAAGCCCAGAGCTGGGGCGCGCTGTGTATGCCACTATGGGCAACAACGACGCGCTCATCCTGAAGGGTCACGGCAACGTTATCACCGGACGAACGGTGGAGGAGGCCGTCTCTCTGGCAATGGCGTTGGAGTACCAGGCCCGTCACTGCTGGGAGATAGCGCTCACCGGTCGCGAGCCGGATGAGATCTCTATGATAGACATAGAAGAGATGCTGACCCCGCAGCAGGAAGGCGCAATAGAGAGCAACGAGATGAACCGCGCGGCGGTGCGTCCTCCGGGATGGAATGGCTCGTGGGAGTACCATTTGCGGCTGCTTGAGGGCGGCGCAAAAATACCGGGAGAGATCCTGGCCCGCAACCGCTAAACGCGGTATTAGCCGGTTTGTCAAAGGGGGGAGCTCGTCATGGGGCTCCCCCCTTTCCGACAACGGTCAAGTAACGAAAGAGCCCCTCGCTTATGGCGAGGGGCTCTTGTTTACGCAACGTTTGCTGGTAAGGAGTCTATTCCTTGTCCAGGCGGAAGTAATCCACGCAGTTGCCCGCGATCATCGCGTATTTCTCATCTTGAGGGACACCATCGAAGATGCGCTCCATCTGCGCCATAGAGTTGGGATAATCCGACTCCTGATGGGGGAAGTCTGTTGCCCACATCATGCGGTCTGTGCGGATGTGGTGCCGCAGCTCAATGCCAATAGGGTCGTCCAGGAAGCCCCAAAAGCAGTGCTCGCGATAGTAGTCGCTGGGCTTCTGCTTGAGGGGCTTGAAGCCGAGGAGCTCCTCCGCCCACCACTTATGGCGGCCATAGCGAGTGTCGGACATGTGGTAGAACATGGGAATCCAGCCGCAGTGGGTCTCAGCGAAGTAGATCTTCAAGTTTGGGAACCTATCGAACACGCCATCCAGAACCATCTGCACCGCATTCAGACCGCCCGACCGGTAGAAGCGGGAGACCTGACCGGGGAAGTCGATGTTGCTCTCGCGACCGTCAAGCTGCTTGAGCCACTTGGAGAGCAGGGGGCCGGACCGAGGGCCGTTACGGTTGAACTCAACGTGAACGGTTATGGGCATCTCCATGTCCAGGGAGGCCGCCCAGAACTTGTCGTCGGGCTCGGTAGGCATGCCCTTATTGCTGGGGAAGGCGGTAAGCATGGCGCCCTTAAGGCCCAGCTTCTTGATATGCTCCAGCTCTGCAAGAGAATCCTCAATGGTGTTCATAGGGATGATGCCTAGGCCGATCAAACGGTCTGGAGCGGCTGCGCAGTACTCTTCTGCCAGCCAGTCGTTGTAAGCACGCACGACTGAGAGATAAGCCTTGTTGTCTTTGATGTTGCGCCACATGTTCGGGCCGCTAGCCTGGGCGGGATAGAGGACTTCAGCGTCAAGGCCGTCAATGTCCATCTCTTTGACGCGCTGCTCGCCGGGGCCGGTGCCTGGAGTCGTGGCGTAGCTCTGGCCGAAGGGCGCCCAGTTCTCGCGACCTTTGCCGCCGTAGAGGTCTGAGGCCACTTCTCGGACATCAGAACCTTCAATAACCCAACCGTCGCCGCCGGTCTCCGTCTTCACCAACCGGGGGGCGCGGTCGCGATACTGCTCTGGGATGCGGTGGATCCAATTCTTGGTATCGGTCTCCAGGTGGGAATCGGCAGAAATGATCTTATATTCCCTAGGCATGATGTCTCCTTCTTGAACACTGTGGAAAGGTCTAATTTACGCTAGTGACTGAAGTGTAATCTGGCGGCAAAATGAGTGTCAAGTTTGGTCAAGATGATACGACACGCAGGTCTGGTTGGCTCCGAGCGCCTGCTTGAAGCGACTATGTGGCTGCGTCTGCGCTGCGAGCTGCCTCTCTTTGATTTGGCGCAGGACCCGGCGGCCTCGCAAAGAAGACGGCAATGCTGGAGAGGATGAGGGTGACGATAAAGGCCCAGAACGCGCCGTTGTAGCTGCCCGCCTGATCGAAGACCAAGGCGGAGAAGATGGGCCCGACGAGGCTTGAGAAGAGGGTGAGCGGCATGAGGGTGCCGCGGATGGTGCCGATGAAGGCCCTACCATAGTAATCGGCCCAGATCTTGGATTGAAGCATGCCGATGGAGTGGCTTAGGGAGCCGCTCACTAGGACGTACCCGAGTACGCGTAGGGGCGACGTGCCGATCAGGAGGAACAGCAGGCCGCCGATACGTCCGCCGTAAGTGAGGATGAGGCCGTAGCGAGCAGGGATGTGCTCAGAGAGGAGACCAAGCGGCCACTTGGTGATGAGGGCCACAGCATGGTTGAGGGCAATCGCCCCACTTGCGACGCGGAGAGACAGACCGATGTCGGTGTAGTAGGCCACCAGGTGGTAGAGAACGCCACCGTAGGCCAGGCTAGATAGGTTATTGGAGATGACCAACGCCCACAACGCCGGTGTTTTTAAGGCGCTCCTGAGGTCCCATTTTGGCTCAATGGCGGCGCTCCTCGCAGGCGCATTGGAGCCGGGAGTGGGAGGCGCATCCTCTATAGGAGGGTCGCCGTCCGGGCGGAGACCCATGTCTTCCGGCAAGCGCCGCATGAACATCAGGGCAGGCGGCGCAATGGTTACTAGCACTATGGCGCCCAGTACCGGCCAAGCGGCGCGCCAGCCGAACGTCGCAATGAGCACGGCGGTCAGCGGGGCAAAGAAGATCTGTCCTAGATTGATACCCGCAGAGTTCACCGCCAGCGCACGGCCGCGCATGCGCACGAACCATTTGGAAACGGTTGAGGTCGTGACCAGGTTGCCCAGCTCGTTCAGACCGAGGGCCGCCGCAATGGTGTACAGGATGTAGAATTGCCAGGGTTCGGTGACACTGCCCATAAGCATGTAGCTTATGCCTGCCACCAGCGCGCACCCAGCCATTAAGTAGCGGGGGCCGTAGCGGTCCAGCAGGGTTCCTATCACCGGGGCCACCATGAGTGTGCCTAAGGTCTGCGCCGTCACCGCGGCGGTAAAAGTGGTGCGGCTCCAGCCCAGCGCACTGCTCATGGGTTTAAGGAAGACGCTGAAGCTCGCACCGCCGGCGCCCAAAGAAACCGTTTGCGTGAGCGCACAGATGGAGAGGATGATCCAACCGTAGTAGAAGCTGCGGCGCACAGGGGCGCTTTGCGCTAGGGGTTGGTCCATAAATCAGCTGACCTTTCTTGGGGCGGCTGGCAAAGTACGCGTATGATACCACCCGTCGTGAACGAGAGAAAGTTAAGGGGAAGAACCTAGCGTGTGAGGGCTTCTGTGGAGAGGGTTGCCTCTCGCTTCTTCTGGGGCGGCGTTGCGTAAAACAGGATGATGGCGGCTAAGGCGAAGGTAATGGCGAATATGACGAAAGCTGCGTCATAGCTGCCGGCGCGGTCGTAGACGTAGGCGGCAAAGAGAGGTCCGCCTATGCTGGCAATAAGAGTAAAGGGTGTCAGGATGCCGCGTATCGTGCCAAGAAAGGTTCTACCGTAATAGTCCGCCCAGATCTGCGCCTGCAGCACGGCAAAGGCATTGCCCAAAAGGCCGCTCATGATAGAAAAGATGTAGGCCCGCTCTACGCCTGTGCCAAAGACCAGGATGACGGTTGCCACAGAGCGTCCCAGATAGTTGCCCATCAGGCAGTAACGGACCGGTATACGCTCGGCGATGATCCCCCAAACAAGCTTGGAGACGATGCCCGACACGTGGTTGAGCACAAAGACAAAAGTCGCGGCTTGCAGCGGCATACCG
This sequence comes from Dehalococcoidia bacterium, assembly GCA_965220215.1. Taxonomy (GTDB): domain Bacteria; phylum Chloroflexota; class Dehalococcoidia; order SHYD01; family SHYD01; genus CBDDEI01. Next base: position 414,883 of record OZ244809.1, on the reverse strand, counting down.
ATGTCCTGGAAGTAGGGGATGGAGTGCACGGCGCTGGCAATGCCAAGGCTAGCGAGGTTGGTGGAGATGATCATAAGCCACAAGCTGCGGGTGCGGAGAGCCTCCCCGACGCTCCAGGAGACCTCCTCACGCCGGTTAGATGGTGGACGGGGAGAACCATCTGCGTTGTCACCGGGGCTTTCGGGCTCATCGCCATCAGGAAGCAGGCCCATGTCCTCTGGAGTGCGCCGCATAAAGAGAATGGTCGGCGGCAGCACAATCACCGCGATGAAGGCTCCCAGTAGTGCCCAAGCAGAGCGCCAGCCTATGCTACTGATGAGGAAAGCGGAGAACGGGGCAAACAGAATGGTGCCCACGTTGTTGCCCGCCACAATGATGGCGAGGGCCCGGCCGCGCATCCGTATGAACCACTTGGAAACCACTACGGTGGTAACTAAACTTCCTATCTCATGAAGGCCGAGAGACACCGCGCCGGCGTACAGGACATAGAACTGCCAAGGCTCCGTCACGTTGCCGATGAGCAGATAGCAGACAGTAGCTATGACTGCGCCGCTCACCATGACCAAGCGCGGCCCAAAGCGGTCGATAATTATACCAACAACAGGATAGACAAAGAGATTCACCAGGTTCTGCAACGTGAGCGCGCCGGTGAAGATGGTGCGGCTCCAACCCAGCGCCTGAGTCATGGGGCCCATGAAGACGCTGAAGCTCGCGCTACCTGCTCCGAATACGATGGCGTTGGTGATGAAGGAGCAAACGACTATAAGCCAGCCGTGGAAGAGCTTGCGTTTGCGGGGTGCAGGAGCAGGTGTAACGTTCACGTGGAGGTTGCGGTAACGGTGAGTGTCGCCATGATAGCACGATGGGTTATGCAGAAGAATGCGGCCTTGAGGCTGCTAACGTCTGCACAGGCGTCATTAGTGTAACGCTCAGGCACAGGGAGTCGTTGGTCTATACAGGCGTGAAATGGTTAATTGGTAAGATGCGGCCTCCGCTGCATTCAGGAAGCCGTGTAAAGATGTCTTTGGAGGGCCGGCACACAAAGCTGGCTCTGCTCGCGTTCCTGGCGTTTGGAGGACTCGCGTTCTTTGTGCCGCCGCCGGTCGTCGAGCCTGAGCCGCCCGTTACCATCTCCAGCCAGCAGGAGACAGTTGGCCTGCGCCTTTTCACGGTGGCTACTGCCGGCATACCCAGTTCCCGCAGCCTAGCAAGCGCTGATTCCCTCTTCACCTACAGCTCTCCTGTTTTAGATGCGCCGCATACGTTTAATGCAGTCGGCTTCGATTGGGCCGGTTCGCTTCCGCTAGGTGCAGATCTCATTATAGAAGCGCGCTCCAGTCAGGACGGTAAGGCGTGGAGCGAGTGGTACGCGGCAGGAGACCTGGATGCGCTCCAGGGACACGGAGCAACTTCCACAGATCTCCTCTTCCTCCAAGGGCGATTCTTGCAGTACCGCCTTACGGTCATGGGCGCGTCGTCCGCCTGGAACGGCGACCTGGAGTCTGTAAAGGTAACCTATATTGATTCAACACAGGGGCCCACTGCCGATCAGGCATCCCAAGGCGGGCCGCTGATACGCCGGCTTGCAGCGCTGGTGCGGCCGAATGTGATGGGACGGAGCGCCTGGGGTGCCAACGAAGTGTATCGCTTTGACCAGGGCAAGGAGCTCTCGCCGGTCATCTATGCGCCCGTGCAGAAGATAATCATCCACCACACGGCATCCACTAACGCTCCGCCAGATCCGGCAGCTTCCGTGCGCGCGATCTACTACTTTCATGCCGTTAAGCAAGGCTGGGGTGATATTGGCTACAACTACATCATAGACCCGAACGGTAGAGTGTATGAGGGGCGCTACGGCGGTCCGGGCGTAGTAGGTATGCACGCGTTGAACTACAACACGGGCAGCATTGGCATTGCGCTGCTGGGCAACTTTGATCAGGCCTCGCCGTCTGGGCCCGCCCTTAACGCGCTAGAATCTCTCATTCTTGCCAAGTCCGTACAGCATGGGATCGATCCCAGTGGGAGAGGGTTCTATGTGGATAAGGATCTCCCCAACGTGGTGGGTCACAGTGACGTAGTGGGTACAACGTGCCCCGGCGATTTTATGTACTCGCTATTGGAAGGGCAGCGGGCTCTGGCTAGCGCCAACCTACCGCTCTTAGGCCAAGCGTGGATAAAGGATACTACGCCCAAGATTATCGTACCAGGCAGAGCGGTTCCCGTAACCTTGACGCTCCGCAACAGCGGCACTTCGCCGTGGGCCTCCACGGGCACGAACCCAATACGCGTGGGTTTCCGCTGGTATCGCGCGAACGGCGCACTCTATCAAGATGGTAAAAACTCCACTTATCTGACGCCATTGACGAAGGCTATTGCTCCCCAAGAAGACGGGGTTGTTCAAGTGACTTTGCAAGCTCCGACTGCTGCCGGGCACTATCTGCTGAAATGGGACCTCTTCCAGGAGGGCATCGGGTGGTTTGAAGAGCAGGGGAATCTTTCTTTGGAGCGCAGGGTTTTTGTGACTGCGCTGGCCGGTCTGCCCAATAGTGAGCTAGTTAAGCAACCCAACGATATCATTGTCCTGTTCCCGCCGGAGCGGCTGCGCACTCTGCCGCTCACAAGGTTGACGTTGCTTTCTAACACCAACCTAGTGGATCTGCTTCCAGAGATCATCAGTTTGTTCCCGAATGAACGAGTGCTCTCCTTCAGCAACGATATGTTGATCAGCTACTTGCCAGACGAGCGTCTCAGGACTTTCTCTATGGAACGAATAAGGACCTTCCCCCTCTACGTGCAGCAACGCCTAGGCTTTGCGCCGATACCAATAAGAACGCCAGGCATGAATGACGCACTTACTCCCACGCCGGCTGTCCCTCAATACGAGCAGGCAGAAGGCGACGAATATCGCACGCCCACGCCTACGCCGACTCTTCCCGCCGTTAGAACACCAGGCCCATCGAGGCCCATATACATTCCGCTAAACACCCCGATCCCAACCGCGACCGCTACGCCCACGGCCACAGCTACGGCTACAGCTACGGGAACGGCGTTGCCCGGCGTGGCACCCTCGCCAGCCGAATCCACCGTGCTCCCAACCGCCACAGCGACGCCGTACAATGGCGTTGACGACCCCGGCGGCTCAATCGCTCCGTAAGCGCGGTTACACAGCTGCGCCGCAGCAGTTGGGAGCGGACAGATCCAAAGGAGAGCGCAACGCGCCTGCTCTAGCAGGATAGTTCAGTAGCGAGTTCATACCGTGCAAGAACGAAACGAGATGATCAAGCGCTGTAGCCGTATCCTCACTTTGATAGCAATACTAGCTTTGGCGAGTGGCTGCTCGCTGCTTTCTGGCACAGACACAACTGAACAAGCGGACGCTACGCCCGAGATTCTCCCCAACCCAACCCCTTCGCCTAGCCCTCCCAGCGCTCGGTCCGGCGGTCTGCCCGCCATTGCTGAAATTGCGGCAGAAGTGCGGCCGGCTGTGGTGTTCATCGCAATGCAGGAGCTATCTCTAGACTTCTTCTTGCAACCAATGCAGCAGGAGGGCGCTGGCTCCGGCGTGATCTTTGATGCAGCGGGCTATGTGCTCACCAACAACCACGTCATTGAGAACGCGCGCCGCATCCGCATCACGTTGCCGGACGGGCGCACCTTTGAGGACATAACTCTGGTCGGCAGCGACCCACTGATAGACCTGGGAGTGCTCAAGATAGAGGGAGAGAACCTTCCGGTAGCCAAGCTGGGAAACTCTGATTCGTTGCAGGTTGGTGACTGGGTGGTGGCCATTGGCAACGCATTGGGGCTAGACGGCGGCCCCACGGTTACCGCGGGCGTAGTAGGGGCCATTGGACGCTCTATCAGAGAGTCCAGTAACGCAACGCTGGATGAGCTGATCCAGACGGATGCTGCCATTAACCCCGGCAATAGCGGCGGCCCCTTAGTGAGCATGAATGGTTGGGTATTGAGCCTCGGGATGGCGTGGTCATTGTCGTGCTTACCCTGAACGGGCCGGCGGCGCAGGCAGGATTGCTCATTGGTGATATAGTAATCGCAATTGATGGCGAGCCAGTGATGACGGCGCGCGACATCCAAAGGACCATTCGCAGCAAAAGCCAGACGAAAAGATTGTCCTGACTCTTATCAGGGATAATAAAGAGCAGACAATAACGGTAACGCTAGGAGAACTTAGTGGCCACTAAAGACCCGAGTACAATTGTTCACTCGATCCTAAACGCGCTACGAAGGGCCGCTAATTCAGGCCCTTCCTTTGTGCCAGGACGAGTGCGGCTTGGATTGCTTCTAGCGCCCGTAGCTCTTGCCGCTTTTTATTCACTGACCTCTGCGCAGGCTGCCTGGTGGTTCTTAGACGGAGATCCTCTGAGCGGCGCAGCGCGGCCTTATCAGCCACAGCCAGCCCTCGTGCTCAGTTCCGGGACTCCTCCTGATATTGAACCCATCGCCGTACTGCCCAGAGGTCTGGATCTAAAAGACTTCGAGCCGCCCAAAGGCACGCTGCATCCCAAGTTGGAGTCTTCCCTTAGCCAGCTGGTGCAGGCATCGCGAGACGGGAAAGAGCTACGAACGCTTTCGCGCTGGCGGAACGCGCCCCTCCTGCAAGAACGGCTAACGACGATCATCGAGACCCAGCCGGGACAGACCGCGAACGTCATCGCTTTGCTCCGACAGTTGGGGTTTACCGTCAACAAGAGCTACGAGCATCTGGTGCAGGTACAGACGCCGGTCACCTCCTTGCTGACGCTTGCCGATCTGCCGGGAGTGCGCTTTGTGCGACGGCCGATGGACTTCATCCCGCAGGGTGTGACCAGCGAAGGTGTGCGCCTTATTGGCGCGCAGATGTGGCAAGATACCGAGTTCAGAGGGCAGGGCACTAAGGTGGCGGTTATAGACATAGGCTTTGCCGGCTACGATGAACTCAGGGGCACGGAACTTCCCGAAAATCTCCATGCCCGTTCTTTCATTGAAGGGCTGCCTGACATTGACTATATAACAGACCACGGCGCAGCCGCGGCAGAGATCCTCGTGGACGTTGCTCCTGACGTGGAGCTCTATCTGGTGACCGTATCCACAGAAGTGGAGCTGGCAGAGGCCGTTCAATGGTTGACAGAAGAAGAGGTGAACATTATCTCCTTCTCTCTGGGCGTGATCGGAGCGCCGTTGGACGGCAGCGGCATACTGGATGGCATCGTCAACCGTGCTCGGCGCGATGGCATCTTCTGGACTATCTCCACCGGTAACTTCGGGGCAGGCCACTGGCAGGGGACGTTTATGGACAGCGACAACGATGGCTGGCATGAGTTCTCGCCAGGCCAGCAGCTCTTTCCGCTGGAGATAGGCGCAGACACTATAGGAGTCTTTTATCTGAACTGGAACGAATGGCCTGCCACGTCCCAGGATTATGGCTTCTATCTCTTCTGGGAAGGCATCAGCGGCACACTACAGCTTGTGGCGTTTTCAGATACCACTCAGTCGGGTGAGCAACCGCCGATAGAGCAAATCGTTTCCTTCTTCCCGCCTCGCGGGAAGTACTACATTGCCGTGAAGAAGCTGGAGGCCACTAGCAACTCACTATTCCACCTTTACGGATTGTTCCAGGATTTTCCTCAGGGCATCTCCGAGGGTAGCACCGTCAGTCCTGCAACGGCTGCGGGAGCGGTGGCAGTAGGCGCCACAAACGGCTTCGATCAGATACAGGATTATAGCTCCAGGGGGCCAACGGACGACGGGCGGATGAAGCCTGAACTGGTAGCGCCGGACACGGTTTCGACGGTCACGTATGGTCGGCGCGGGTTCCCCGGCACTTCCGCGGCTGCTCCCCACGTTGCTGGAGCGGCTGCGCTGCTCCGTTCCGCCTATCCCAGTATGAGGGCGGATGAGCTGCTGGCTTTCCTGCAGCAGCACGCGTTGAGAATAGGAATCGATGGACCGAATAACATCTACGGCGCAGGGCGCCTGCAGTTACCCGCCGCTCCGGACGTAGAGCCCGTGGCTACCTCAACGCCTGTCGCGACTCCAACGTCTGAAACGCCTAATGGGGATGCAACCCCAAGCCCCTCTCCAACGCCCACAGCGACTGTTCCCGTGCCTACCCCTACGGGCGTGGCATGGCCGGACTACTTCCGCTACCTGCCCATAACTGGTAAGCAGGGCGCGGAGGGGCAGTAGCCTTCTCTCCTCTCCGCTTCTTGCGGCTGTGAAGACGTGCACAACGTTGACACCGCGGCGCGCGAGTGTTAAGTGGTGTTGTACTATGCTGTTTGCATGGGGTTTTGCATCCCCGTAAAGGACGTTGTAGAGATCAGGAGGCGATCATGACCACGACAGCCGTAGGATATAAGCACGTTACCCTCAGCCATGGCAAGACCCGCTACATTGAAGCGGGGACGGGCCATCCACTGATCTTGCTACACGGATCAGGCATCGACCAGGGCGCAGACGACTGGTTGCCTTGCCTGGATATCATGAGCGAGCGCCACCGAGTCATCGCGCCTGACTTCGTGGGCTGGCCTCCCAGCGATACCGTAACGAACGCAGATGCCTTCCCCACGCTGACGGATTTTGTGCGGGAGTTCCAGGACGCCTTGGGCCTCAAGTCCAGCTATGTGCTGGGCGCGTCCATGGGAGCGTGGATCGCCGGACTGCTTGCTTATGAGAGCCCCGGCAGAGTGGAGAAAGTAGTCATCACTGGCAACCCCGGATTCAAGGGTAGCCCAAATGCGGGCATCGCTAACTGGTCCATGCCGTCGGACGATGAGGTGCAGGCATGGGTCATGAACGTGAACCGCACTTCCGGCAACGGCGAGGCGGCGGCGCAGGAGAAGCTGGCGAAGATTCATGAGCCGGGCGTGGCGGAGGGCTTTGCCAGCATTATGAAGACCATGGGCGATTCTACTAACCGGGCGCGCTACGCGCTCATGCGCCGCTTGCCCTACATCACCATGCCGACGCTGTTGCTCTTTGGCGACAAGGACGCCGCGATGAGTGTGGCGGAGGAGGCGACCAAGCTGCTGCCCAACGGCACCTTTGTGGCGCTCCCAGCCGGCCACCGGCTGCACATTGAGATTCCCGAGGACTTTAGCCGAGAAGTGGTGAAGTTCCTGGGCTAAGCACCTTTCGACATACGTAAGGCATCTGTAGGGGCGTGATAAATCACGCCCCTACTTCCTTTTCTGTCATTCTGAGGAACGCAGTGACGAAGAATCCATGAAACTCGTGGGTTGGTCGCTGGGACGTGGATTCTTCGCTCCGCCCGCCTTCGGCGGGCAGGCTCAGAATGACAAAACGAAGAAGGAAGTGTGTTTCTCAAGAGTCATACTTACACCCGCCGAAGAGACAGGCGGACGCTGTGACCTTCCACTTCTTGCGACTCGGTGTAGGCGTCTGAAGGGCCGGAACCGGCAGCGACGCGATCGGAGAGAGTCTCCTGGCGCACATACTCCTCATGGGCAGTCATGACCTGAGCGACCTCCTCCTCTGCCTCGTAGAACGTCTCGATGTGGTCTGCGATGTCAAAGCCGGCGTCCCGGCGCATGTTCTGGATACGATGCACTAGCTCTCGGGCCAACCCTTCCGCGGCAAGCTCCGCCGTCACTTCCGTGGCGCACACAGCCACGTAGCCTGCTTCGCCTGCGACGGAGTAGCCGGGCCTGGCAGTGTACTCCACACTAAGGGCTGCTCTTGGCACGTCCCACTGGCCCACCCGCAGAGTGTCGCCGGCCTGCTGCACGGCCTCCGGTTCTTGTTTGGCAATCTCTGGCAGCAGTTGCGGCAGGTCCCGGCCAAAGTTCTGGCCGTAAGTCTTGGTATTGAAGGTGACTTTGGACAGAGCGTAGGTGTCCAGGTCTTGGGTTGCTTTCACCTCTTTCACGTTCAGCTCCTCCGCAACCTGGTCGGACAGGCGTTGGAGGGCACTAGCTTCGGCGCCGGTGCGCACGCGAAACAATGCGGAACCCAGGGGTTGGCGCACCTTCACGCCGGCCTTGCTGCGGGCGGCGCGGCCCAAGCTGACTAACCGCATCACCAGGCGCGTGTCCCGGTTAAGGTCGGCGTCAATGGCGTCGATGTCCGCATCCGGGTAGTTGGCCAGGTGGACGCTCTCCGGCGCGCCGGTGTCCACAGAGCGGACAAGATTTTGGTAAAGCTCCTCCGCCACAAAGGGTGTGAAGGGTGCTAGGAGCTTGGACAGAGTGACCAGGCAGGTGTAGAGGGTATCGTACGCGGCCAGCTTGTCGGCATCGTTCTCCGTCTTCCAGAAACGGCGGCGGCTGCGACGCACGTACCAGTTGGAGAGGTCTTCTACAAACTCTTGGATGCGCCGGCCGGCGTCGGTCGGGTTGTAGGCTTCCAGGGCGGTGCTGACCTCCTCGATAAGGGTGTTCAGCTCGGAGCGCACCCAGCGGTCGAGCTCCGAGTAGGGAAGGTCGCTGTGAACAGCCTTCGGGTCGTAGTCGTCGATGTTGGCATAGGTCACGAAGAAGCTGTAGGTGTTCCACAGGGTGAGCAGGAACTTGCGCAGGCTCTCGCCCACCAGGTCCGCAGAGAAGCGGCGAGGGTTGCCTGCCGGCGATGCGGTGTAGAGATACCAGCGGAGCGCATCTGCGCCGTGGAGGTTCAGCACCGACCACGGGTCGACCACGTTGCCCTTGGACTTGCTCATCTTTTCACCCTTGCCGTCAAGGATGAGGCCCAGACAGATGACGTTGCGGAAGGAGATAGGTTGAGGCACTAGGTCTGGGGCCACGCTGTTCAGGAGGGTAGCCAGCGCGTGGAGGGTGTAAAACCAGCCGCGCGTCTGGTCCACGGCCTCGCAGATGTAGTCGGCGGGGAACCAGGACTGGAAGGTGTCTTTGTTCTCTACCGGGAAGTGCCACTGAGCGTAGGGCATGGCGCCGGAGTCGAACCAGCAGTCCAGGACATCCTTCTGGCGCTCCATGGGCGCGCCGCACTGGGAGCAAGAAAAGACCACCCCATCCACGTAAGGCCGGTGTAGCTCCGTGTCCTCCGAATAGCCGAGCAGGCCCTGCTTTGCTTGCAGCTCCGCACGGCTGCCCACGCACTCCTGGTGGCTGCAGCTAGGGCACTGCCAGATGGGCAGGGGTGTGCCCCAGTAGCGCTCCCGGGAGATTGCCCAGTCTACGTTGTTCTCCAGCCAGTTGCCGTAACGGCCCTCACGGATGTGCTCCGGGTACCAGTGGATGAGGGCGTTGCTGTCCACCAGCTTCTGCTTCACCGCAGTAGTGCGGATGTACCAGGAAGGCTTTACATAATAGAGAAGTGGCGTGCTGCAACGCCAGCAGAAAGGGTAGGTATGGGTGATTTTGCCCTCACGCAGCAGCTGACCGCGCTCCTGGAGGTCGCGGGTGATGATGGGGTCGGCGTCCTTCACGAACTTGCCGGCCCAGGGCACGGATGCGGGCAGAATATCGCCCTTGAGGTCTACGTGCTGGATAAAGAAGAGGCCCTCACGCTTGCCGATCTCGAAGTCGTCCTCACCAAAAGCGGGGGCGATGTGGACGATGCCTGTGCCATCCTCCATGGACACAAAGTCGCCGCTGATGACCGCGTAGGTCAGGGGCTCCGCTTCTGCGTGGCGGTAGGGGGAGAGTTCGCCCGAGGCGCTGGTGAAGCGCTGCACGGGAAAGCCAATGGCGACAGGATCAAAGAGCGGCTGGTAGCGCAAGCCGACGAGATCTGCGCCGGTAACCTTGGCAACGATTGTGTACTCCTCGCCAGCAAAGACCGCGGGAGCCAGGGCTTCGGCCAGGACGATGCGCTCCTTGTCCCCTTGGCGGGTAGCGCCTTCAAGCGCCTCGGGCAACGTCCGCTCAATGACGAGGTACGCTGCGTCCGGAGCGACGGCGGTGGCGGTGTTGCCTGGGAGCGTCCAGGGCGTGGTGGTCCACGCTAGGACATAGCTGGGCACCTGCTCCTCTAACAGCACGCGGCGCAGCAACTCCCCGTTCTCCGAGCCGGGAGACCATCCGTCCGCGTTGGGAGCCACCCGAAACTTCACGTAGACCGAGGGGTCTACGGTATTCTCGTTGTAGCCAAGGGCAACCTCATGAGAGCTGAGGGAGGTGCCGCAGCGCGGGCAGTGGGGCGTGGTCTTGTAGCCGCGATAGACCAGCTCCTTGTCCCAGAGTTGCTTGATGATCCACCATCCAGTTTCGATGTACTCGTTATAGAAGGTGACGTAGGGGTCCTCCTCCATGTCCACCCAAAAGGCGATGCGGTCGGTCATGGCCTCCCATTGGTGGACGTACTTGAAGACGGACTCCTTGCACATCTGATTGAATCGCTCGATGCCGTACGCTTCGATCTCCTGCTTGCTGGAGATGCCTAGCTCCCGCTCTACCTCCAGCTCCACGGGCAACCCATGGGTGTCCCAGCCGCCCTTACGGGGGACCTGGAAGCCCTGCATGGTCTTGTAGCGAGGGATGATGTCCTTAAAGATGCGGGCCAGCACGTGGTGGATACCGGGCACGCCGTTGGCCGTGGGCGGACCTTCATAAAAGGTGAACTGCGGCGAACCCTCCCGCTGGCTTACGCTCTTGCGGAAGGTATCTTGCTCCTTCCAGAACTGGAGGACGTCCTCCTCCAGCTTGGGGAAGCTTACTTTGCTAGCTACTGGTTTGAACATGGCTCACCTTCTTCTACGTCATTCTGCTCGCTCAGAATGACCGCGCCTTTCTGCGCAAACAAAAAACCCTCACGTCCACAAGGGACGGAGGGACTCCGCGGTACCACCCTTTTTGCCCGCCTATGGCGGACCACTTATAGAGGCGCTAACACGCCCCCGCCAGGATAACGGGCGGTAAACCCGGCCAGGTCTACTTGCCGCGCACGGCGTTCGGCTGGCGGCTCAGGAGGGATGTTCGCTCGGGAGTGGCCGTCCGCTTGCACCGTACCGGACTCGCTGAGGCTACCGTGGCCGGGCTACTCGTCTCCGTCAAAGCCTTCGTCTATTAAGCGTAGCAGGCGTGAGGACGGGTCGTCAAGAGAGGGGGACTAACTCAGCTGCGCGAGCCTGACGTTGGCGGCGCGGCGCTCCTCACCTACTTCATCTTCATCAAAGGAGCGGGCGCTGGGCATGAACTCCACCCGTGTACCGACCTGTAGGTCTGAAAAGTTGGCGCGGACGAGCATGAATTTATGGAAGAAGAAACGGACGCCTTCGTCGGAGAGGATCCAACCAGAATCCTCTCTTGGGTAGAGCTCTTCAATGGCTCCAAGCATGGCAATCTCCGGTTCGCGTGGTCTAACAACGCCTGGGTTCTGGATGCAGTAGGCGGGAGTTGTTATGAGACTGAGGGTAGCAAGGCAAGCAGGATGGCGTCAACGGGGGCAACGGATTATGGTATCGGTTCAGGTTAGTCTTTCCGGGAGCGTGAGGAGCGATTCTCCCAGACTAGCAGTCCTGCGCCGCCGAGGGCGAGGGCTAAGCCAGACCATCCCCAGAAGCTCTGGCCGGTCATGGGACTTCCTACCAGCATTCCCATGCCCTGGACCATCCAGATGCTGCCAACCAAAAGGCAGAGCGCTCCAGCGATGCGTGCCTTCTCGCGCATGAACTACTCCTATAAGCAACCAGTACCGGTTGACGGATCAATACCTATGGTACAGGCTACTCTAAATTAGCACTCTTTCCTTCGGAGTGCTAATTTCCTCTTGACAATGCCTCTGTGGCTAGCTAAGATAATTCAGGTTTTAAGTTGAGTGCGGGTATAGCCCGCCTTTTCTTGGGCTATGGCCTTAGCAGTCAACTAGTGAGAGTGCTAATACAAAAATCTATGGAGGTTTTCTATGACTATGGCTATTACGGCCTCTAACATCACTCCAATGAGTGACCGCATTGTAGTGCGTCCCCTGGAGCGAGAAGAGACCACCCGAAGCGGCATTGTCCTGCCGGACACGGCGCGTGAGAAGCCCCAGGAGGGCGAGGTTATTGCTGCCGGCCCTGGCCGCATGAGCGATGACGGCAAGCGCATTGCGCTGGACGTCATGAAGGGCGACAAAGTTATCTTCGCAAAGTATGCGGGTACTGAGCTCAAGATTGAGGACGTTGAGTACCTCATTCTTCGTGAGTCCGATATCCTGGCCAAAGTCGGCTAGGGCACTGAGGAGAAAGGGAAGCAATGGCTAAACAGCTTGTCTTTGATGAAGAGGCGCGTAGAGCCCTCATGCGGGGCATCGATGCCCTGGCAGACACCGTAAAGATTACTCTGGGCCCCAAGGGCCGCAATGTTGTCCTGGATAAGAAGTGGGGCGCTCCCACTATCACCAATGATGGCGTGACCATCGCCAAAGAGATTGAACTGCACGACCCCTTCGAGAACATGGGCGCTCAGCTCGTGAAAGAAGTGGCTACTAAGACCAACGACATCGCTGGCGACGGCACCACCACCGCAACGGTTTTGGCCCAGGCCATCATCCACGAGGGTATGCGCAATGTTGCAGCGGGCGCCAACCCCATGGCCGTGAAGCGCGGCATTGAGAAGGGCGTAGCGGCAATCGTGGAGCGCATCAAGGAGCTATCCACACCCGTTTCCGGGAAGGATCAGGTTTCTCAGGTAGCTTCTATTTCCGCCGCCGACCCTGAAATTGGCAACCTCATTGCTGAAGTGATGGACAAGGTGGGGAAGGACGGCGTCATCACCGTCGAAGAGTCCAGGGGTCTCAAGTACGAGACCGAGTACGTTGAAGGTATGAACTTTGACCGTGGCTACATCAGCCCGTACCTAGTGACCAACCCCGAGCGGATGGAATCGGTCATAGATGATCCCTACATCCTGCTCTATGAGAAGAAGATCTCCTCTATCTCTGACATCCTTCCGGTGCTGGAGAAGGTGCTCAAGGTCACCAAGAACGTGGTCATCATTGCCGAGGATGTGGACGGCGAGGCGCTAGCCACGCTGGTAGTGAATAAGCTGCGCGGCACGCTTAACGTGCTGGCGGTGAAGGCACCCGGCTACGGCGACCGCCGCAAAGCCATGATGGAAGACATCGGCATCCTGACCGGCGGCGTCCTCATTAGCGAGGATATGGGCCGCACACTAGAGTCCGTGGATGTAGAAGAGCTTGGTCGAGCCCGGCGCATGGTGGCCACGAAGGACGAGACGACTATCATTGAGGGGCACGGCAGCTCTGAGGACCTCGAGGGTCGCATGAAGTCGATCAAGCAGCAGATGGATGAGAGCACCTCTGATTACGACCGTGAGAAGCTTCAGGAGCGCTTAGGCAAGATGGCCGGCGGCGTTGCCGTTATCCGTGTGGGCGCTGCTACCGAGGTTGAGCTTCAGGAGAAGAAGCACCGGGTAGAGGACGCGCTGTCTGCTACTCGTGCAGCGGTGGAAGAAGGGATTGTCCCCGGCGGCGGCGTGACCTACCTGAACGCGTTGCCTGCTTTGGATGACGTGAAGCTTGAGGGCGACGAGGCCACCGGCATCACCATTCTCCGCAAGGCCCTGGAAGAGCCCCTCAAGCGCATTGCGTACAACGCGGGCAAAGAGGGTTCTGTGGTTGCGGAGGAAGTACGCCGGCAGCAGAGGGCGGCAGACAGCGACCCCAAAGTCGGCTACGACGCCTTCAGTGATGAGTACCGTGACCTAGTGAAGCAGGGCATCATCGATCCTGCAAAGGTGACACGGGCGGCGCTGGAGAACGCCTCTAGCGTGGCGGCGCTGGTCCTGACCACCGACTCTCTGGTGACGGACGTGCCGGAGAAGCATCCCGCTGCTGCCATGCCTCAGGGCGGCGGCGATATGGGCGATATGGGTGGAATGGGCGGAATGGGCGGCTTCTAGTCACCCTAAGCAATAACATAAAAAGGGCACGGCCAAATGGCCGTGCCCTTTGCCTTTCACTTTAGACCTATGGCACCCAGGCTCGCCAAGCCTCCCAGGAATCAACCAATTGGGCCCATACCGCATATCCTGCTGCTTGGGGATGATCGCCATCTCCTAATTCCACTTGTTCCAACCATGTGCTATTGCGCCCCAATGAGGCAAAACTCTCCAGATAGGGGATTTGTAACCGCGCGCAGAGCTTGCCCAGGTTTTCGGATATCTCCCTTATCCGTACGTTTTCCTCATTGCTAGAGATTGGCGGTGGACCGACCATTAGCACTTGGTGAACTTGTTGGGCTTCTTCTAGGATTTGGCTAGTCACAGTAAGGGTGGTTGTTAAGGGGATTATACGCGTCCCGTCTTCCACGTAGGCATCGTTGGTTCCGAATGAAAATACAAGGTGACCTGGCTCATCCGGGAGGCGTCGCGCCGTCTCTTCCCGCCATCGCTTTGCGATATCAAGAGAGCTATCGCCTCGCACTCCGAGATTGTAATAGGTCACATCGTGTCCGCGCCGGCGTGCCATTTGACATAGTCGCCCGGTCCAGCCTAGATACTCCGGGTCTCCTGTGCCATTCACAAAAGAATCTCCAACGAAGCAAACGCGTGAGGCAGTCATTTAGTTCGGAATGCGTAAGGCACTGCGCGGTCTAGGAGGGAACGCTTTCTCCAGGCTCAGGGGTCGGTGTCCCCCCAACGGGCGGGGTTGATGGCGCCTGAGCGTTCGGCGTTGCCGTCGGCGTAGGAGATGGGTTGGGGAGCAGACGTCCGCCTACCGGCGTTGGCGTAGGTGTTGGGAAAACGCGGAATGGCGGAGGAGCTCCGAAAGGCGTTGGAGTCGGCGAGGGGGTTGGGGTTGGGGTTGGGGTTGGGGTAGGCGTGGGCTGGCGCGCGCTGACCTCTTCCGGCGGCTGCTCAAATTCGTGCTCCTTCGCCCACTCTCGCGCTTCTTCTGGTAGTACTAAGAAGATCTTCTCTTCTATCTCTTCCGGTGGCGTGTTGGGCGCTGCGAGTTGCCCCGTTACCTTGTCTATCTTCACGGTGGTGTAGAGATTGTCCCTTTCCCTAGGGATGGTGCCTCGAATAAAGATGTCTGAGGCAGTTTTTTCACACTTGTCTGTAGGGAGCAGGCCGGACGGTACACAGACCTCAGCGGAAACGATGCCTGGCGGTCGCACAAAGGCGGAGTGTGCCGTGCCCTCAAGAACGGTGGCTACAAATTCTTTCCAGATAGGACCTGCCGTAGTACCGCTAAAGCCATCGGTGAGCTCGCTGTTGTCAGAGTTGCCCATCCAGACGCCTACGGCGAGATCCGGCGTGTAGCCCATCTGCCAGAAGTCGCTGAGGAATTCTGTAGTGCCGGTCTTGATAGCCGCCGGTCGGAGGTCGGGGAGATCCAGAGTGTTGCCAAAGATAGGCGCGCGCGTCTCACGGTCGGAGAGAATGCTCGTGATGAGATAGGCCAATTCTGGTGAGATTATCTGGCGCTTTTGGGCCACCGTAAACTCCTCTTTTATGTTGCCGTTTATATCCTCAATCTTAAGTATTGCGACGGGGTCCAATGTCCTATGGTTTGGCAACTGTTTCTCCGGGAGCACCGGGACGCCGGCCATCTTACCCCGGTTTGCGAAGACGCTGTACGCGTAGGTCATATCGAGCAGCTTCACTTCACCGGCGCCCAAGGTGAGGGACGGTCCGTACCAGCCCTGGCGGTTCAATGAGGTGATGCCCATTTTATGGGCGGTGTCCAGAACAGCCCTCACGCTGGTGAACATGATGGTTTTCATCGCAGGGATATTCATAGAGTTAGAGAGCGCTTGCCGAATGGACACAGGGCCACGCAGCTTCTCGTCGAAGTTCTGCACCTCGTGGGGTTCGTTGATGCCGTCGTCTATGGTAAGAGGAATGTCTAGGAGCATAGTGGAGGGCGAATAGCCCATCGAGAATGCGGTGACGTAGGTAAAGGGCTTGAAGGAAGAGCCCGGCTGGCGTTCCGCTGTGGCCAGGTTCACCTGACCATCAATAGAGGAGTCGAAGTAGTTGACGCTGCCTACCATGGTGAGGATCTCGCCTGAACGTGGATCGATAGCTACCAGGGCCGAGTTGTGGCCGTTGATTGTTTCGCTGGTTACCGCCACGTGCTTCCGCACTATCTTCTCGGCCAACTCCTGCATATCCAGGTCAAGGGTAGTGGTCACCTGCAGGCCGTCACGGTAGAGCGCTCGAGCGCCGTACCGCTCTGCCAGCAGTTCACGGATGTAGATCACAAAGTGCGGCGCTTTGATATCGAATGTTGGGGTCTCATACTCCAACTTCTGGGTCTTTGCCGCCTCTGCCTCCGCTTTGCTCACAAAGTTCTGCCGCACCATGATGTCCAGCACTGCTATCTGCCGCTCCTTTGCTGGTCCTGGGTTCAACAGTGGCGAGTAGCGGGCGGGCGCCTGGGGGATGCCGGCTAGGAGTGAGGCTTCTGCTAGGTCCAGGTCTCTTGCCGTCTTACCGAAGTAGCTCTGGGCTGCGGCTTCTATGCCGTAGCTTAAGTTGCCGTAGTTGTTCTCGTTAAGGTAGTACTCCAGGATCTGATCTTTGGAGAACCGCCGGGTGAGCTCAATGGAGAGGATGGCTTCTCTTAACTTGCGGAGAACGCTAAGGGAGCTGCGCTCCTCCTCCGGGATATAGACGTTCTTGACCAACTGCTGGGTGATGGAACTGCCGCCGCCAACCACTTCTCCCTGACGGATATTGTCATAGAGAGCTCTTAAGATGCCACGGAAGTTTATGCCGGAGTTCTCATAGAAAGAGGCATCCTCGGTGGCGATGGTGGCCTGGATGAGATAGGGCGAGATCTCGCGCAGCGGGACAGTAGTGCGCCGCCCAAACTTGGGATCGAAGATCTCGTAGAGGAGCCGACCCTTGCGGTCCAGAATCTGTGTGCTGCGGGCTACGTCACGGGTGACGATGGTCTCTATGGGCACGAGGTCCTGCGCCACGTAGGCGTAAACGCCGAACGTGATGCCTCCTACCAATAGGCCGCCCAAAAGGATCACGGCAAAAAAGGTGCCGGCAACGCTCGCGATGAAGCTCATGAAGCTCGATTTTTTGCGCGGCGTGCGATGCCGTCTGCGGAGGTGATAGATGCGGGAAGCCATACGTCTCTAATGCGATTCCTTTTGCCAGACCAAAAAGTGTGAAAGGCCGAAGATTTTCAACGGCGATCGCTCAGCTCTATAGAAACTCCAGCGTAGGAGGGCGCCCAGTTTGGAGTGCCTTGCCACAATGTTATCGAAACCGGGGTACACGTACGTGTGTGCCACCTCACGGAAGGGAAGGCCATGAGCCAGTCCCTTGAGCTGGCCAGACCTGTAAGCCCGCACGTGGGGAACAAAGATGTTCCGAATGAAGTCCGGGAACCAGTTTATCAACGGCAGCAGCTTGAAGATGAAGCGCTTTCCTAGATAGAAGCCGTGAGTTTCAAAGAAGTAGAGCCTGTTAGGAACAAAGATGACAATGTGCCCACCGGGTCGCAGCACCCTACACGCCTCCTGGACGGTGACTGCGTCGTCCTCTACGTGCTCCAGCACCTCGTGGAGGAACACTACGTCGAAGGTGGCGTCCTTGTAGGGGAGGTTTTCGCCGCGAGCGACCGCCAGATTGGGCGCAACGTTATTACCGATGACCACACGGTCGTGTTCGATATCAATGCCGTAGACGTTGGGAGAGAAGCGTCGGAACTGCTGGACATAGGCGCCTACACCGCAGCCGATGTCCAGGATGGTGCGGCCTTCTAATGGGACGTGGGAACGAACCAGGTCCAGGCGACGGTCTTGTCCGAAACGCCATACGTAGCTGGGATGTCCCCGCTCCGCTCCTCGTTCGACTTGCTCAGTTATCACCAACGCCTTCTCTTTCCATCGTATTAGAACCCTAGTACAGTACGCAAGTTACATAACGCCTGTTTCTGAGCAACGTTTAACGCTGCTAGTTCAGGAGGCCTCGCGCTTGCAGATGCAGTAGCCCCTTCTGTATGCTAAAGGAGATTAAGGCAAAAAGTTTCCATATAGGGCGGTCTATTCTTATGGCTGAGTTATACAAAGACATTCGGCAATGCCTGGACGAAGGCCAACCCTTTGCTATCGCAACAGTGGTAGCGACCCGCGGCTCGACGCCTAGGAAGACCAGCGCGAAGATGCTGGTGACCACGGAGGGCGAGATTAAGGGCACCGTTGGCGGCGGCTGCGGTGAAGCCGAAGTGTGGTCCGCGGCTATGGAGGCCATGCAGGACGGCCGTCCCAGAATGGTAACCATTGACCTTACGCTCCCGATTGACGGCCCGGACAAGATCTGTGGTGGTATCATGGACGTGTACGTGGAACCACAGCTTCCCCCATCCAAGTAAAAGTAGTGTTAAGTAGCATTAGCGGGGGAACGCCCCCGCTTCTTTGTGAATATCTTTCCAGAGCTGGGAGTATGCTCGTAGCGTGAAACCACTGATTATCGCCGGTCTGGGTGTTGCACCCGGCAAGACTACTTTAGCCGCGGTGCTGGCCCAAACATTGCTGGAGCGTGGCAAGCAGCTCGCTTACATTAAGGTGAGCGATGCCGGCGATGGCGATGCAGACTTCTTGGCCGCAGCGCTATCCCTTGCCAGCAAGCGCTTAAGCGCCACCCAGATTACTAGCGACGTTACGCTGACCGATAACGCCGGCAAAGACATCGCGCTGGTGGAGGTGTCGGGTGGCGTGGAGCAAGCGACGGGAGTTGCATCTGCGCTAAACGGTGCGCTTCTGTATGTCATCGGCTATCCCGCGGAGCTAGATGCTGCAACGGCCGTTGCTCTAGCCGCCTCACAGCAGGGTCGCTGGACGGGCGTAGTGGTGAACGGCGTCCCATCAGGGCCCATCGCCGCGGACAAAGTAGCCGCAGAGCTGGCTGGTCTGCCTGAGGGCGTAGTGGCGGTAGGCCAGTTGCCGGAATCTCGGGCGCTGCTGGGCTTCTGCGTAGGCGACCTTGCCGACCATCTCGAGGCCACCTACCTAGGAGGCGCGCAGCTCAAAGACGGGCTGATCGAGTCGCTTATTGTGGGCGCAAACGCGGCCGACCCCACGGATGATTTCTTTGCGCCACGGTCTGGCGCCGCAGTATTCTGCCGAATCGACCGCCCGGACATTCAGCTCGGGGCGCTCAACCACCCGGTGCGTTGCCTTGTGCTCACAGGCGAAGGGCATCCGCAGGCGTCCATCATAAATCTAGCAGAGGACGCTGGCGTAGCGGTGTTGCAGGTGCCGAAGCCTACTATTCCAGTGCTGGAGCAGTTGAACGGGCTGCCAGAGCGGGTGCGCTTCCATCAGCAAGCCAAGCTCCCCGTAGCGGCTGATCTTGTAAGGGACGCTCTGGACCTGAGTTCCCTAACGGCCGCGCTAGACGCGACCTAGCCTTCCTGCTCTCTACAGGGCTTTAGGAGAGGGGTGCGCTCTGCGTTGGCGGAGCAAACGTCTGCTCAGGCTCAGGCTCCACACTCTCAGCGGGCGTTGCACTCTCGTGCAGGTCTTCTCCAACTGGCGCTGTGCAGTACGGGCATGCGCGCCATTGAGCGCTCAACGCTTGCCCGCAACGGGCGCAGGGGTGCTTGAGCTGCGTTCGGCAGAAGGGGCAGATGATATAGTCTTCCTGCATAGTCCGCTTGCACTGAGGACAGGCAAGCTGCTTCCCCAAGTCCTGCAGAATGACCGCTTCTTCCAGGGCCTGTTCGTACTGTTGGGAGAGGGTCTCCGGCGGGCGTATAAGGAAGTAGACCAGGAAGCCCGGTAAGTTAAAGAAGAGCACCAGTGCAGTCGCAACGATATAGAGAGGCCAGTAACGAGTACGTCTGCGGACGTCTTGGAATGTCCAGACTGCTAGGCTTAGGGAGAAAATAAGATAATAAAGAACGAACACCGTAAGGGCTGTCTGGAGGGCCGACAGTATTTCTGGGCTTAGTTCAAAGAACTCCACTAGCTACCTCAGTGTTGTTAAACCTAAGTGTATTATAGCACTCACTCCCCGCAGCTGTCAGACGTGGCGCGTATCTGGCTGTACCTTGACATTCAGCCAGGACTTACGTAACGTAGCGCCGTCCGTCTCATGCGATTCTCTGCGTAGAAAAGCACCACCGAGATAGGCAAATGAAAGCGTTTAAGGAACATTAATGGAGTTCGCAAACCGTATCCAGAACCTGCCCCCGTATCTCTTCTACGAGATCAACAAGCGCATTGCGGAGAAGCGAGCGCAAGGGATTGACGTCATCTCCCTGGCAATTGGCGATCCCGACCTTCCCACGCCCGACTACATCCTCGACAGCATGTGGCAGGCATCGCAGGATCCGGCCAACCATCGCTATCCCGAATCCGATAGCCTGCTGGAGCTTCGCCAAGCGGTGTCCCAGTGGTACGAGCGCAAGTTCGACCAGACCTTCGATCCTGAGAAGGAAATTCTGCCGCTCATCGGCTCTAAGGAAGGTATTGGCCACATTGCGCTGTGCTTCATAGACCCGGGCGACGTGGCGCTGGTGCCGGACCCCGGCTATCCCGTCTACTCCGTGGGCACGATGTTTGCCGGCGGGGAGAGCTATTTCATGCCCCTCACAGAGGAGAACGACTTCCTGCCGGACCTGGACGCTATCCCTGAGGCAGTGGCTCAGAAGGCCAAGGTGATGTGGCTGAACTATCCCAACAATCCGACTGCGGCAGTAGCTGACCTAGATTACTTTGAGCGAGTGGTCGCCTTTGCCAAGCGCTACAACATCGCAGTGCTCCACGATGCGCCCTACACAGAGGTGGCCTTCGATGGGTTCCGTCCGCCCAGCTTCTTGCAGGCAAAGGGCGCGCGGGACGTGGGCATCGAGTTCCATTCCTTAAGCAAGACGTACAACATGACCGGCTGGCGCATTGGCATGGCGGTGGGGAATCCTTCCATCATCAACGCGCTGCTGCGGGTGAAGTCCAACCTGGACTCGGGTATCCCCCAAGCCATCCAGAAGATGGCAATAACCGCACTGCAGGGGCCGGACGATGCAACTATACATAACTCCGAAGTGATCCAGCGCCGCCGGGACCGGGTGATACCAGTGTTGCAACGCCTGGGCTTCCGGGTGCGACCGCCCAAGGCCAGCTTCTATGTGTGGGCAGGCATTCCTACTGAAGAGCCGAGCATCCCGTTCTGCACCCGCTTGCTTGATGACACGGCTGTGGTAGCCACCCCTGGCTTGGGCTACGGCCAGAGCGGGGAAGGCTTCATCCGCTTTAGTCTAACAACGCCAGACAACCGTCTGGAAGAGGCCATGCAGCGGCTCGAGAAGTGGAAAGTAAGCTAAGAGGCCTGGACAACCGCTAACATGGCACAACCTTCAGGGCAAGAAACAACGCCCTCCGGTAAGCTGTTCAAGAGCGGCAACGGCCTCGCGCTCATCCTACCGAAGCCGGTAGTGGAGCGATACCACCTTGCGCCAGGCGTGCGTGTAGAGATCCACCAGACGGACGAAGGCATTGTGCTGCTGCCAGTGGATGTGCAGCCGTGGTTCTCCATTGAGTGGGAGAGGGCGATGAACGCCGTGCTGGCACGCTATACGGAAGCGCTAGCGCCCTTCAACAGCGAGCAGACCAATGGTTAGCCGGCCCAGCGCTCCGCCGCCCGCGTCCGCGCAGATGGGCCCCATCAGTCCAGACATGCCCCAGACCCTCGCGCTCTTTGAAGCGCTGACGAGGCGGCTGGGTGTGACCAACCCCGGCCCCGTAGACGAGCCCAAAGTGCAGGCAATCCTGAACCGAGTGTCCAGCATGGTCAACGAGCGGGCAGGGGACATCTTCTTTGTGTCTGCGTTCATGATCTTTGAGGTGATACGGAGTGCCCCCTTTGGCAAGGGAAGCACACAGATGGGCATTGTGCTCACCTTGGCTTTCCTCCATCGCAACGGCATTCTGATTGCCCCGCCGGACGACGCTGAAATAACCGGGCTGGGATTTGCCATCCAAGACGGCAACGTGTTTGTGGCGGAGATTGAGATGTGGCTACGCCAGTGCGCCCGACGGGCGTTTTAGCGCCGTTGCATCGCGGTCTTATCTCTACAACGCTTCCTCGTTAAGCCTCCCGCCTTGTCCCAAACTTACTCCACCGCTGTACCTCCGGAGCGCACCATTTTGGTCGGCGTAGACTCGCCGGCCTCTCTGGGCGCATTCCCGCTGCAGGACTCCATAGAGGAGTTGGGACTGCTCGCGGTGTCCGCGGGCGCTGAGGTGGTGGCGGAGGTCACCCAGCGGCTGAACTCGCTCTCTCCAGCCTCCTACGTGGGCAAGGGCAAACTGCAGGAGATACGGGAACTGTGCGAAGAGATGGACGCGGGCCTGGCCCTCTTTGACGACGAGCTGACACCTACCCAGCAGCGCAACCTGGAGAACGCGCTAAAGGTGAAGGTGCTGGACCGGACGGCGCTTATTCTGGACATCTTCTCGCAGCGCGCGCAGACCAGGGAGGGCAGCCTGCAAGTGGAGCTTGCCCAGCACGAGTACCTGCTGCCGCGGCTGGCCGGGCAGTGGAGCCATCTGGAACGCTTGGGCGGCGGCATCGGAACCAGAGGCCCAGGAGAGACGCAGCTAGAGACGGACCGCCGCCTCATCCGCCGGCGCATTGAGCGTTTGAAGGACGACCTTGAGGCGGTGCGACGCCATCGCGCGCTGTACAGGCGGCGTCGCGCGGTGCAGGGCGTGCCGGTGGTTGCGCTGGTGGGCTACACCAACGCCGGCAAATCTTCGCTGATGAACGCACTGTCTGCGAGCGCAGAGGTGCTGACGGAAGGCAAGCCCTTCGCAACCCTGGATCCCACCACTCGTAAGCTCACTATGCCCGACCGCCGGGAAGTGCTGCTTACAGACACCGTGGGCTTCATCCAGAAGCTGCCCACACAGGTAGTGGCGGCCTTCCGCGCTACGCTGGAGGAGCTGACTGAGGCTGCGCTGTTGCTGCATGTAGTAGACATAAGCCACCCGCGGGCGCTGGAGCAAGTTGAGACGGTGGAAGAGACGCTGGCGGCGCTGGACCTGCAGGACAAACCGGTGGTCCTAGTAGCCAATAAGGCTGACTTAGTGGTTCAGCAGGGGACACCGGAGGCCCTGGCGGCGTTGGCTGCTGCGCTGCCGTTCCCGCTGGCGGACGAGCGGGACATTGTCACTGTATCTGCTGCCAAGGGATGGGGCCTAGATGCGCTGCGAGGAAAGATTGCTGCAATGCTCACCGATGGGCTGGTAGAGGTGAGCGTGCTGCTGCCCTATGCGGCGCAGCGGCAACTACAGCTATTCCGTCGTTACGGGCAGGTGCTATCAGAGGAGCACGGGGAAGAGGGGATGCGCATCCATGGCCGGCTGCCGGCGTCGCTGATGATGCACTTCAACGCGTACCGGTCGGGAGCCAAGACGGGATCAGAACGGCGCGCTAAGGCGCGATAGGCGTGCCCCGCCGAATAACGTTGGGCTCGGCGCGCCAGGGCTCGGTCATAGCACGGAAGGCCTTGGTGTGCTCCGCCTCAGCGTGCACTTTAGCAGCCTCTGCGTCCTCGCAAGACTCATAATAGTAGAACCGGGAAGGGTCCTCATCATCCTGAACGACGTCGAAGCGGAGCCATCCCGGATCCTCATTAACGCTGAGGATGGCGTGCTGCCGCACCGCCTCCTTGAAGGCATCAATGAACTCCGCTTTGATGTTTACTGTCACAATGGTAGCGTGCATGGTTGTTCTCCTTTAAGTACGCTTTGACACTATTGCCAGCGCGCTTTGGTCTCCAGGTGCGCCCGCGCCTCTCGCAGGGTGCGAAGGCCGTCCTGGCGCACAGCAGTCTCCGCGATCGCAGCGGCTTGCTCGATGGCGGCCTCCAGCTCCTCCCACGATGCGCCTGCCGCTACCGCAGCCTCAATAGCCGGCCACAGGCTCGACTCGCTGCGAAGTGCGGCTGCGGCTGCTACCGCGTTGAGCGCGGACAACCGCGGGTCAAGAGACGGGGCGTTGTCATTCTGCGCCTGCTGCATAGGTAGGCTCATGGTAGTGGAAGGGGAGTCTGCCCGCAAGAGCGGGTGAAATTATTCACAGAGTAGAACTAATATTCCAATTCTACTTTCCTCATGTTATACTACATAGAGTAAAATTAGTACTAAAGGTAGGTATATCTTGGGGTATGTAGAATCAATCCTTAATGAAGTCAGGTCAAAGATTGCTCCAAGCGATGAGACCTTAAGCTCTGCACGCGCAAGACGGGACGAGGTTCTTGCGGCAGCGAAGAAATACCACGGCACACTGCGCACCTACCTGTCTGGGTCTATTGCACACGGCACTGCCAATGATGATACAGACGCGGATTGTGGAATTGTACTGGATCGTCGCTCTTATCCTGCGCTGGGACCAGATGGTGATGGCGAGGGTCCTAACGAGATTGTTGAAGACCTGCGGGAATTCATCAGGGATAGTTTGAAAGAAAACCACGATGAGGTGCGGTTCTTTCTTACTAAACGTGCCATCAAAGTCTCGTTTAATGAACCTCTCCAAGATGGCACTGATCCGAGTGTTGATTTGATAGTTGCCTTGACGAGGATGCTGGGTGCTTTGTGGATACCTAACCGTGAGCAGAAACGGTGGGACGCGTCCGATCCAGAGAAGCACACTGAGCTCCTAACTGGTGAACCGGCAAAACTTCGTAGAACGAGGGCTAGGATAATCAGGCTGGCCAAGGCTTGGAACAAGCAGTTCTCCATACCAGGGTTATGCAGTTTTAATATCGAAGCGTTAGCTTTACAATCGGTCACCGATGAAATGAATGTGGCAAATGGTCTGGCTGGTTTTTTTAGTTTTGCTGCCGGAGACCTAAAAAAGCACCTGACTCCTGATCCTGCTGGAGTTTCTCCTGCTATAAAGACGTTGGTTGAAAGGGACGTATTGGTAGAGCGGCTTGATAAAGCCGCTAACAAAATGGTAGATGCTGTCGAAAATGCAGATGATGAAAGAAAAGTGCGTGAGCACCTTGCAGATGTCTTCTGGAAATACGTAGAGCCCCCGGTTAATAGTGAGTCTAAGGCAGCAGTTGCCGCTGCGCTGCGCCAAGGGAATCAAGGTGTAGCTCTAAAGAGTGGGGCACTGACTGTAGGTACGGTGAGCGGTCATCAGCTCAAGACCACGCGTTCCTTTGGTGAAGGATAAGTACAGTTCGGAGCACCTCTGATGGGTCCTTGGTATGGTCAGGAATCTGAACGAGTTAGATTTGAGCGCGGAATTCAGCAGCAATTTCCTACTCTTCAAGCCTTCACAAACAAGAATGGTAAAACTGCGGGCCGTCACTATGTTATTACGCTACCAATTAACCACTATGAGAGCAGAAGGGTAAAGATAACATTTCAAAAATGCTCTCCTAGCACGCCAAGAATTAAAGTTGACGGCCCGACTGAGTCCCCCCATAGGTTTCTGAACGGAAATCTGTGTATCTGGTTTCCCGACGATCCCAAAGAAAACAAATGGGTAATAGCAGATGGGCTGCTTCAGTTGCTAGGACTGATAGAAACCCATCTATTCCGTGAGGCTTGGTGGCGGGAAAGAGGCGAGTGGCTAGGACCGGAAGCTCCTCACAAGACACCTCCAGAGACAGCAGCTTAATGAGATGACTACCTTAGAAAGTCTGCCCGTACTACAAATCGCGATAGTATCGATTCCCGGGTTAGTTTCCCTTCTACTGTGGGCACTAACTGCATTTGGTACAAGTAGGAGTGAGCGGATAAGAAGGCAGCGGGAGGAGTTTGCAAAAGCACTTTCAGTTTGCATTGCCTACGAGGAATTTCCATACATCGTTAGGCGTAGAAGACGCGACGCCCCAGATGATGAGCGAATACGCATTTCAACAATCCTTTCAGAGGTACAGAAGAGCATTGGATATTACTCTGCATGGCTTGCAATTGAGTCGCCCCCTGTGTCGCTTGCATACCAAGCTCTTGTGAGTAGGCTGCGTCAAATAGCTGGCGCACAAATCAATATGGCTTGGACTCTAACGCCGATTGAGAGCGACCATGAGATGAATATGCCCGACCTAGGGCTTGCTGAGTTGAAAAGCTATAAGGAATCTTATTTGATAGCGGCGTCGGATCACCTTTCTGTTTTTCCAGCGTCTGTGAGGCACTTTATCCGAAAGATAAAACATATACGAAACTAAGCACGAATCCGCGATTAATCTGTGAGGAGGCCAGTGCATGACCCAAAGTACCTTCACTTGTCCTAAGTGCAACAACCAGGCTTACGAAACCGGCCAGATCCGGGCCAGCGGGGGCGGCATGAGCGCCTTCTTTAATATGGATAACAAGAAGTTCATTACCGTGACCTGCTCCAACTGCGGGTATACGGAGATGTATAAGGGTGAGGTCAGCGGCCTGAATAAGATTCTGGACTTCTTCGGGAACTAGGACTTCACATCGTCCTTGCAGGAAATCGCCTGGGCGGCTGACCGGGGAGTTCACTAAAGAATCTTCGAATCAGGTTCTTCGCTTTGCCAACGTGAGGCGGCAGGCTCAGCCCGATAAAGGCAGGCGGTTTCCTAGCCGGCTCTGGCGTATTAAGGCTCTTCGCGCTTGGTAGCGGGATGAAAGCGCTGCCACTCCTGGTGGAGGCGGCGCGGGCTCACGTGCGTGTAGATCTGGGTGGTCTGGACCGATGCGTGGCCGAGTAATTCCTGCACAGTGCGGATATCTGCTCCGTTGCGCAATAGCTCCGTGGCGCCGTAATGGCGGAAGCTGTGGGGAGTAGCAGCCACGCCGCTCTGGCGCGCCACCCGTCGCACCATCTGCTCCACGGCCTGGCGGGTGAGGCGCATGGTCTCGCCCTCGCGCTCCTTGGGACGGGCCTGGTGGGCGCGATCGTGGTGGATGAACAGGGGCAGGAAGTGGTCCTTGCGCACGTCTAAGTAGGCCTCCACGGCCTTCAGCGCGCCAGGTGAGAAGAAGACGGCGCGGGTTTTGCGCCCCTTGCCAGTCACGATAGCCAACCCTTGAGACCAGTCGATGCTGTTGCGGTTCAGAGAGACCAGCTCGCTGACTCGGAGTTGGGTGCTGAAGAGCGTCTCTAGCATGGCGATGTCGCGCAGGCGGATGACCTCGCGCCATTCGTCAGGAGCAGGCGGTATAGTTAACATAATAGATATGCGCTCGTCAGGATTGGGCACCGGCCGCGGGCTCTTTGGTAGCTCGATAAGGTCTGGATTCACGGCTAGCGAGGCGGCCAAGTCCGGGCGGCGGCCCAGGTAGCGCAGCCAGTTGCGCAGCACCACGAGGTAGGTGGAGCGGCTGGAGGCAGCCAGCTTGAGGCGGTAGAGGTGCAGGCCGAAACGCCGCACATGCTCCTGGGTGACCGCCGAGAGGGGGCTGGTGAGCGCGACCTCTTCCTCGTGCTCCAGAAAGCGCAGGAAGCGCTCCAACGCGTAACGATAGGTGGCGCTGGTGCTCTGGGAGCGGTTTTGCTCACCCAGATAATCTATGTAATCCTGTACCGCTTCCGCTATGTTCATGGCTGTATCTAGTTTCTCGTCTCCTCAGTCCGTTGGCCTGAAAGCTTTGCCCTCCGGCGCTCACTGTCATTCTGAAGGACTTGCCGAGCGAGGACTGAAGAATCCACTAACCCACGCTACACCGTGGATTCTCCGCTTCACGCAGAATGACAAAAGTGCACCGCGTTGTGCTGATCCAATCCGCTCGCCCTGAGCTGCTTTGCTCACTGTTGTAAACGGTGAGGGCCGCTGGTAGTTTCGATCCACCGCTGAAACCATTAACGCCTTTAGACATACTATGTTTCACTTAATGTTGATTATAGAAAGCAATGTATGCCGAAAAGATTCCAATAGGAGGCGCTTCCCGTCTAACCGGATGGCGTTGTCCGCACAGAAATAAGCGGGCTAGAGTGTCGGTGTGAGGACCGGGCTGAAGCGTGAAGGATGTGGGTCTAGCAAGATGGTCCGCATCCACCGAGGATGCGGCGTGGCGAGTCATGGGTCCTCATGCACCGCGTTGTGTGGATCCAATCCGCTCGTCCTCAGCGGCTTTGCTTACTGTCATGCTGAAGGACTCGCCGCGCGAGGACTGAAGAATCCACTAACCTACGCTGCACCGCGGATTCTTCGCTGCACTCAGAATGACAAAGTGGTGCGTAGTTACCCCGCCGCCTCCTTGTAAGCCCGCCCGCTGCCATTGCCGCGTTCACGATTCCTGGCACTTTTGTTTGGTTTAGCGATATGGCGGCAGTTCCGGCAGTAGGCACTTACTAACTTATGTAAACTACTATACTCTACTCTTGTCCATAGCCCGCGGGCACACGTACAATAGAGGACGCTCGGACCGCGTAGATAACGGTTGCATTCATGTTCTTTAAGTCAGTAAAGGAGAACAAGGCAGCCAGCGTTAGCGCTAGCGAGCACTGAATACGCAATCGGAGGCAGAGATGGCAGCAGATATTGGGCAAGCAGCCCCGGACGTGACCTTAACAGACCGCGACCTCAAGCAGCGCGCCCTGAGTGAGTGGCGAGGCAAGAATCTGGTGCTGGCCTTCATGCCGGGCGCGTTCACCGGCGTCTGCACCAAAGAGTCCTGCACCTTCCGGGACAGCGCCGCGCAGTTCGAGCAGTTGAACGCACAGGTGGTGGGCATCACCGTCGATACCCCACACTCGCAGAAGGCATGGGCGGACCAGAACAGCTTCAACTTCCCGGTCCTGAGCGACTGGGCCCGTCAAGCGGTGCCGGCGTACGGCATAGAGGCGCCCGATTGGTTGGGTATGCCCGGCTACACCAATACGCAGCGCTCCGTGTTCATCATCGATAAAGACGGCGTCATCCGCTACAAGTGGATTGCTCCTGTTATGACGGAAGAGCCAAACTATCAGGAGATCCAAGAGGCGCTGGCCCAGCTGTAAACGGCCAGGCCCTGGCAATGGCAGCTCCCAGGGCTGTCTATGAGATTTTGTAACCTTAGGCGCATCAGATGGTAATTACTCAATGGAGGGACTTATGCGTGCGCGCTAGCGGGCATAGACCTATCCCTATGCTATACTGGGAATTACTCACCAAATAGATAACTAAAGAGACAGTATGATTGAAGTAGATCACGTAACTAAGCTCTACGGCTCCTTTATCGCGGTGGATGACATTACTTTTCAGGTTGCTCCAGGGGAGATCCTGGGCTTCCTTGGCCCCAACGGCGCGGGTAAGACCACCACTATGCGTATGCTAACCGGCTACACGCCGCCCACCAGCGGTCGTGTGACCATTGCGGGCTACGATGTAATGAACGAGTCGCTGGAAGCCCGCCGGCAAGTGGGCTACCTACCGGAAACGGTTCCCCTCTACACGGACATGACCGTGCGCTCTTACCTCAACTTCCAGGCGACCATCCACGGCGTTCGGGAGCCGAAGAAGTCTGAGCGAATTGAAGAGATCATCAACCGCATGCGGCTGGAAGAGTATGCTGATTCCCTTATCAGTAAGCTCTCGAAGGGCTTTCGGCAGCGGGTAGGCATTTCCCAGGCCATCATCCATGAGCCAGATGTGCTGGTGCTGGACGAGCCGACCATCGGCATCGACCCCATCCAGGTGGTGGAGACCCGACAGCTCATCAAGGACCTGGGCAAAGACCACACCATTATCCTGAGCAGCCACATCCTGCCGGAAGTGAGCATGATCTGCCAGCGGGTCATCATCATCAACGAAGGCCGGCTGGCGGCGGTGGATACGCCGGAGAACCTCTCCAACAAGCTGGGCGGCATCGAGCGCATCCGCGTGCAGGTGAAAGGCCCAACGCGGGAGGTGGCGGCGGTCATCCGAGACGTAAGCGGCGTGACCGGCGTAGAGTCTGACGACACCGGCACTGCGGGCGTGTTCCGCTACACCGTGGAAGCCCGCCTGGGGCGCGACGCACGTCCGAACATAGCGTCTGCGATTGTGCAGCGGAAATGGGACTTGCTGCAGTTAGAATCCCTGGGCATGAGCCTAGAGGACATCTTCCTGCGCTTAACTATGAAAGAGGAAGAGACGGCCAATGCGTAACATCCTGGCCATTACTACAAAAGAGCTGAAGACGTTCTTCGCCTCCCCTATGGCGTATGTCATTGCCGCCACATTCCTAATGATCAATGGCTTCTTTTTTGCCCAAGACTTGTTGGTGGTGCAACTCGCCCGTATGGACGGCTTCTTTGGTCCGGGGAGCTTCCTGCTCCTCCTGATTGGCCCCATCCTGACCATGCGCCTCCTGGCTGAGGAACAAAAGCTGGGCACCTTAGAGTTGCTGCTAACAGCGCCCGTACGGGATGAAGAGGTGGTGCTGGGTAAGTTTCTGTCGGTGATGGGCATCCTGCTCGTGATGCTGCTCCTAACCTTCTATTTTCCACTTCTGCTACTCCTGTTCTCTGAGCCGGACTTTGGCCCCATACTAACGGGCTACCTGGGGATGTTCCTGCTGAGTTCGTGCTTCCTAGCAGTAGGGCTACTGGCCTCCTCCCTCACTAGCAATCAGATAGTGGCGGCGGTGCTGGGCGTAGGAGTGCTGCTGCTCTTCTGGCTTCTGGGTGGCGCATCCAGTTTCCTGGAGTCGATCCCCGCTGCACAGGCTGTGGTAGAGTACCTCTCCCTTAGCACGCACTATGGCGACTTCCAGCGTGGTGTCATCGATAGTAGAGGCGTGCTCTATTACGTTACCTTCACGGCTGCAGCGCTCTTTCTGGCGATGCGTTCCGTTGAGATGCGGAGGTGGCGCTAATGGAGAGCGGCAACCAAAACATGATCGATAGAGGGCGCGTATTCCTCGCGCAGTACAGCCTTGTAATGGGCGCGCTGGCGATAGTGTCGCTGGTGCTGGCCTCCCTTATCTACGTGTTCTTACCGGAGATAGACTTCTCCGGACAGATATTGCTGGGATTCTCAACCATATTCCTGCTGCTGTTCATCATCGGTGCGTACAGCGAGGTAAGGGCCGGCGTCACCTCCCGCCAGACCCGCTACGGCACTAACACCGGCCTCATGCTGGCAGCGTTCATCGGCATTATGGCGATGCTCAACGTGGTTGCGGCGCAGAACCGCATTCGCTGGGACATGACGGCGGGTGGTCAGTATACGCTAGCGCGCCAGACTATCACTGTGTTGAATGAGCTGAAGGAGCCCATCAAAGTCATCGGATTCTTCACGGCAAACCCCGCGTTGTTGGGATCGAGGGATCAGGCTCAGAACTTGCTCACCGAGTACAGGGTGCAGAGTAACCTCATTACTT
Organism: Dehalococcoidia bacterium; assembly: GCA_965220215.1. Classification (GTDB taxonomy): domain Bacteria; phylum Chloroflexota; class Dehalococcoidia; order SHYD01; family SHYD01; genus CBDDEI01. The sequence continues at coordinate 383,721 of OZ244809.1, read as the reverse complement.
ATGAGTTTGTGGACCTGGAAGAGAAGCCCGGCGTCGCTCGCCAGTATGGTGTGACCCAGGCGGGTACCGTGGTGTTCGCCCAAGGTGATCGCCGGAAACTGGTGCTAAGTGTGAGTGAGCAGGACTTCACGGGCGCTATCCTCAACGTGACAGGCACCGCGCAGCCAGTTATCTACTTTATCGTAGGGCACGGCGAGCACGACCTGCTGAGCGAAGAGAACAGCGGCTACTCCTTTGTGCGTGATGGTTTGATTGCAGACAACTACCTGGTGTTCCCGATCAATCTGAGCTCCATGACCAGCATTCCAGAAGATGCCGCCCTGCTGGTCATCGCCGGTCCTAAACGGGCCTTCCTCCCCCCTGAAATCGCCATGATTAACGAGCACTTGGATGACAACGGGAAGCTGCTCTTCCTGGCAAACCCCGGCCTGCCGGAGGAGTTCGCGCCTATGCTGGCCCGCTGGGGCATTGCTATCCAGGAGGGCTCACTTATCGATGGGGCCTCCTTTGTGCAGCCGGACATGACGACACCGGCAATCCAAGGCAACCAGTACATCCCATCGGTGATTACCCGGGAGATCGCGGCCTCCTTCTTCCCCGGCGCTACCGGCATGACGGTGGACATTCCTGAGGATGATAACGACCACGTTTTTGTGACGGCCCTTGCCATCAGCACATTCCAGAGTTATCTAGAAAAGACGCCGGACACACTGGAGTTCAACGCGGATGTCGATGAGTTTGGCCCCTTCCCGCTGGCGTTGAGCGTCGAAGCGAGCAAGCCCATTGGCCAGCGCCCCGATAGCCCTACGATAACGGCGGAAGGCACACCTGACCTGGGGGAGACCTATACCCGCCTGCTGGTGTTTGCAGACTCCGATTTTGCGTCCAATGAGTTCTTCTATTCGCTGGGCAACAGCGACCTGTTCCTGAACTCAGTGAACTGGCTGACGGAGCAGGAACAGCTGATCTCCATTCGACCGAAGCCGGCAGCATTCCGGCGCCTAGTGGTCACCCAGCGGGATTGGAATGTGATCCTCTACACCACGGTTGGCTTTTGGCCGATGATGGTGCTGCTGGGCGGCGCTTTCGCCTGGTGGCGACGCCGGTAAGCGAGGGTAATCGGTGAGCTTCCGAACAACCGCCATCTTGCTGCTGGTGCTGGCTGTCATGGGAGGGTATGTGTACAACTACGTACTCAACCAGCCGCCGCCGCCGCGCACTCCCCGCCCCTTCGTCTATCAGTTCGATATGCTTGATATTGTGCAGCTGAATGTCTCTTATAAGGACCAATCGGTGAACTTAGTGTTTGATGAGACCGAGGGCGAATGGAACTTTATAGATCCCTCCCGCGGCAAGGCGGATAGTCTACGTATAAATGGTATCCGCCTCCTGTTGAGCGGGCCAGGAGCCAACCGTCTGCTGGTAACCGCCAACCCTACCCCGGCGCAGCTCGTTGACTACGGGTTGAACATGCCGCAGGTCATCGGCCATATCGTGCTGAAAGATGGCCAAGAGCATACGGTCAATCTCGGCCTGAAAACGCCGGACGGCCGTAATTATTATGTTAAGAATTCTTCCAGTGATCAGGTCTATCTTGTAGACTATACCTGGGGCGATGAAATCGTCCGGTTTGTGACGGAGCCTCCTCTGGTCAAAGAGCCTACAACCAACGCAGGGTAAGGTGGCGCTATGGCAGACGAAATGCAGGAAGAGCAAGAGCTCCAGCCTGAAATGCAACAAGAAGAGGCGCCAGCACCCGAGGCAGCGGCTGCGGAAAACGGCACCTCCCTGCCCGTAATGCTGCTGCGTGCGGTAATTGTTGCGTCTCTTGTGATAGCGACCACAGTCGGCATAAAGATACTGGCAGAGAGCACCAGCGCTTCGCCCCTAGACAGCACCAAAACCATTACCAGCGTGTACAAGTTCACGCCGGGCACGCCTGCGCCGGACTTCCAACTCGCCACGCTAGAGGGAGAGATGGTGACGCTGGCGGACTATAGGGGTCAGACTGTGATGATTAACTTCTGGGCTACCTGGTGCCCGCCCTGCCGTTCAGAGATGCCAGACATGGAGCAGATCTACCAGGAAGGCAAGACCCAGGATATCGTGGTGCTGGCGGTGAACATGCAGGAGGCGAAGGAGCCGGTGCAGGCGTTCATCGATAAATACGGCCTCACCTTTCCTGTCCTGCTGGACACTTCCGGAGAGATAAGCCAGAAGTTTGGCGTGCAGTCGCTGCCAACTAGCCTGTTCATTGATCCTGAAGGGAACGTCAGCTCCTTCAGCGTAGGCGCGCTGAACAAATCAGCAATCTCAAAACGGTTGGCGCTCGTCAACTAGTAAGCCCTTCCCTTAGTGCTCCCCCTTACCCCTTCCGTGCAATGGACGCGCCTTCCCGGGCGCCTACCCTTGGTAGGCTATTTCTGGCGGCTCTTCACCTCTGTGCGTTTTGCGCTCATGCTCATACTAATGCTTGCCATAGGATTCTCCCTTGGCGTGGTCATCTCGCAGGTGCCCCAGGACCTGGCGTACGACCCTACGGCGTTCGCTAACTGGGTGGAGGTGGAGGCGCGGCCTCGCTACGGCGTCTTCACAAACCTTCTGTTCCTCTTCGGGCTGCTCGATGTGTTCCACGCCGTATGGTTCCGCTCGCTGCTTATCCTGCTCTTTGTTGCCATCGTTGTCTGCACGCTGAACCGCTTCCCCGCCATCTATCAGTCGACGGTGAAGGCCAAGCCTGTCGTTAGCGAAGGCTACATGCGAAACTCTCGCCACCATGCCGAGTTCCAGCTACAGGGCAGCATCGAAGACCTGAAACGGGAGCTTAGCCGCCAGCGGTACAGCCTCACAGAGCGAGAAGAAGGCAGCAAGACGCATCTCTATGCCGACAAGTACGGTTGGGCCAAGTACGCCACCTTTGTCTCCCATCTTGGCCTGCTGGTGTTCCTCTTTGGTGGGCTGATGACGAATACGGCGGGTTACCAGCGCTTCCTGGTCATTCCGGATGAGCAGACCCAGCCGCTCTACCCGGTCTACCACCCGGAGCAAATGCAGGTGCAGAGCAAGGGCTTTACCGTGCATTACCATCCGGATGGGCGTCCTCGGGATTATTACACGGACCTGATTATCTACAAGGGCGGGGAGAAAGCAGCGGAGGGACGTATTCGGGTGAACCAGCCTATGGATTTTGATGGAGTGCGGTTCCATCAGAACTCCTTTGGGCCCACGGTGAAGCTGGATATCCACAATGGAACCGGGCAGGTTCTCTATTCCGAGACGATGGTCCTGGGCCAAGCCTTTGGCGCGGTGCCCTTTGAAGTCATCAATATCCCTACTACCGACTTTCAGGCCGTGGTGGCGCTGGCTGAGGGCAACACTACGAGCAACGTCCTAGGCGGCACCTTCATCCGGGGCGGGCAGATTCCCAAGCTTGCAATAATGGGCTTCAGCGGAGAAGCCTTTGGAGGGAACCAGCCGGACTTTGTGCTGCGCCTGCAACCAGGCCAGACCCAGACTATCGAGGATCTCACAGTCACCTTTGAGGGGACACAGTTTTTCTCTGGCGTGGTAGCCCGCAAAGACCCGGGTGCGGTCTTCATCTGGTTAGCCGCGCTGCTCTTTATACCGGCAGTGTGGACCACCTTCTGGTGCGCGCGACGCAGGCTGTGGTTCCAGGTAGTGGGGGACCGTGTCATGATGGCCGGTCAGGCCGACCGTTTTGTGGACATGGACAGGGAGATGGCGGAACTAATATCTACCGTGGGTTTGCCGGAGGATGGCGCTTCTCCAGATGACGACGTGCCCCAACCCAGCAAGACTACGGTGATGGCCAGCGTCTCCGACTGATTTACGCTGACCTAGAGTACGCTAAGCGTTCTACCTGAGGCATAGTGCGATGCTAGAGATGACTTTGTACATGAAGCCCACGTGCCACCTCTGCCATGACGCCGCCCTGCTTCTAGAAACGCTCCAGAGCGAGTTCTCCTTCACTATCCGTCAGGTGGACATCCTGCAAGACAAGGACGCCTACGATAAGTACTGGGAGTATATCCCGGTAGTGACCATCCCGAGCCTAGAGCGGCAGATCCTAGCCGCACCCTTTGGTGAAGCAACGGCGCGGAAGGTGTTGCAGCAACTGGTGGAGGAAGGGATCCTTAGCTAGTCTGCAGAGACGGCGCGTCTCTTGTCCAACGCGTAGCGGCGCTACGCGTTTACTTCGGCAGTGGACTCCCCATCGCTCTGAACTTTCGGGGCGCCTGCCTCGGCATGTTGGAGTTGAGTAAACGCCGCCAACGCCACCTCAACCTGATCGTCCCGCGGCTCCCGCGTGGTGAATCGCTGGAGCCATAACCCCGGCTGCATGAGCGGTTGCACCAGGGGATGGTTTCGATGCGCGCCGCCAAAGCGGAGGAACTCGTAGCTGATACCCACCACCACGGGCAGCAGCAGGATGCGGGACAGCACGCGGCCGGCGAGAGAGGCATCGCCCACGAAGCTAAAAACGATGATGCCCGCAACCATGACCGTGAGGAGAAAGCTGGTGCCGCAGCGCGGGTGGGCGGGGCTGAAGGGCTGGATGTGAGCGATATCTAAGGGTTGGTCTGCTTCATAGGCGTGGATCGTCTTGTGCTCTGCGCCGTGGTAGGCAAACACCTCCCTTATCTCCGATATGTTGCCAATCAGGATAAGGTAGGCAAAGAGGAAGGATATCCTTATGGCGCTCTCCACTAGGTGCACTTGCCAGTATGGGAGCCACGCCTCTAGCCAACCGGTCAGAAGCACTGGCGTGGCGAAGAATATCGCCAGCATAAGGGTTACAGCCAACACGATGGTGAAGACCTGCCCGGCCTTTGACAGTTGCGCGTCCTCTTGCATTCCAGTGGCGATGCTGGCTGACCACTGGAGTGCCTCCATGCCTTCCGTAAAGCTCTGCGCAAGCACTAGCAGCCCTCGTACTAAAGGGACGCGTCGCAGGGTGCCTGTGGCCCATGTCCTGCCTGGCTTCACCTGGCTAACAATGGTGTGGTCTGGGGCACGCGCCGCCATAGCCAAAAGGATAGAGCCGCGCATAAGCACGCCTTCCAGCAGCGCCTGGCCGCCGTAGTAGCGTTTGGGTAGGGTTTGATTGGATGCCATAGATGCTCTAGGTAGCAAAAAGGGGCTGTAATGGACAGCCCCTACACGTACTCATTTGCCGGGCAGCTACTGAAGATTATACTTCCTCTTGAAGCGTTCCACTCTTCCGCCGGCGTCCATAATGCGTTGCTCGCCGGTGTAGAAGGGGTGACACTTGCTGCAGACCTCTACTTTAAGCTCAGCCTTGGTGGAGCCAACGGTAAAGGTGTTGCCACACAGGCAACGTACGGACGATTCTATCCACTCTGGATGTATCTTCTGTTTCATGGGGTGTTGCTATGCTCCGTTTGCAGCGTAAACGCTGACTTTCTTGCGGTCACGGCCAGCCGCCTCAAACTTTACCTTGCCGTCCAAGAGGGCAAAGAGGGTGAAGTCTCGCCCCAAGCCAACGTTATTGCCGGGGAAGATGCGAGTGCCTCGCTGCCGTACGATAATGCTCCCAGTGGTCACTACCTGGCCGTCGAATCGCTTGACGCCCAAGCGCTTGGACTGGCTGTCCCGACCGTTTCTGGAGCTTCCTACGCCCTTCTTATGTGCCATCTCAGTGTCTCCACGCGTCCCCAGTCCTCAAACGAGGGCTAGGAGATGCTTTTAACCTGAATTCGTGTGTAGTGCTGCCGGTGGCCAGTCTTCTTCTGGTAGCGGGTTTTTCGCTTGTATTTGAAGACGATGAGCTTTTTGCCCTTCACTTCTTCCTGCACGTCCGCCACAACTTTCGACCCTTCGACATAGGGATTGCCTACCGTGAGTTTGCCTTCGTCGCCAACCGCGAGCACGCGGTCTAGCTCAACGCTCTGGCCCTCAGGGAGATGCAACAACTCAACGTCGAGGGTTTGGCCCTCGGTAACTTTGTACTGTTTTCCGCCGGTTTCTATGATTGCGTATTTAGACATCTACTTTGTACCAGTCATTAACTCTATCAGGAACAGGGCCCCTCGTCAATGCGCTTACTCTGTTCCTAAGGCAGGCGTGTATTATGCGCGGTTTTTGCCTACTGCGATGTGCCGCCGTCCCAGATTCTGCTTTGCCACCAGTGCGAAAGGTAGTTGCCTGCCCGTTCTGCCGTTAGACTCCCAAGTCTTTTGCGAACTCTTTCGCGTCCGTGGTGGGGAGCTGGCAGGCAAAGTTCTGGCAGACGTAGGCGGCGGGCGCGCCGTTAATCATGTCCCGCTCTTCCAACAATGCGATTGCCTCAGCAGCCTCGTCGTCATCCGGTTCAGCGAAAGCCAGCACGTGGGCAGGCAGATAATGCTGCCAGACCACGTTCAACAGCGCTTTCGAGGCCTCGCTGTCCTTTGGGCCAACGATGGCGATCTCCTGGGGCGTACACAGGTAGAAGTCCAACGCGCTGAGCATGTTGCCAAAGGACATGGCGTGGGCGGCCATGGTTTCTGCCAATCCTCGCAGCAGCGCAACCGCCTTCTGCTGGTAGTCTGAGCGGCCGGTGAGGCGAGACAGCCGAAGGAGCACGTTTACCGCCATGGAGTTGCCGGAGGGCACCACATGGTCCGAAAGCTCTTTCGGCCGCAGCAGAAGCTGCTCGTGGTCAATGGGAGTGTCGTAGAAGATGTGCTCGTCCTCATCCCAGAATCGTACGCACATCTCGTCGGCAAGCTGCTGGGCAGCCTGAAACCACTCTAGGTCGAGAGAGGCCTCGTAGAGGGCAAGCAACCCGTCCGCAAGGCAGGCGTAGTCTTCCAGATAGCCGTTTACTTTTGCTTGCCCAGCTCTGTAGGAGTGCAGCAGCTTACCGTCTTGTCGCATGGTGTCGAGCAAGAAGCGGGCGTTCTTCCGCGCCGCGTCCAAATAGTCAGCACGCCCTAGCGCTGCGCCGGCTTCCGCAAAGCTCCGCAGCATGAGGCCGTTCCAGTTGGTAAGCACTTTGTCATCGGTCGCGGGTGGAACACGCTTGGAGCGGGCTTCAAGGAGCTTTGGTTGTGCCCTCTCCACGGATTCCAGCACCTGGCCCACCGTGACGCCCAGGTCCCTGGCAATCTCCATGGGCGCTTCAGAGCGGTGGAGGATATTGAAGCCTTCGTATTGGCCTTCAGGGCGAACGCCGTGGAAGCGACCGGCTATTTTGAGGTCATCCTCGCCTAAGATGGCGGCCAACTCGTCATAGGACCAGACGTAGTAGGCGCCTTCTCCGCCTTCACTATCGGCGTCCTGGCTGGAGTAGAAGCCGCCGGCGGGATCTGTCATCTCTCGGAGCACGTAGTCCAGGGTTTCCTGGCACACGCGCTTATACATCGCGTTGCCGTTGGTGAGGTGGGCGTGGAGATACACGTTGCTCAGCAACGCATTGTCATAGAGCATCTTCTCAAAGTGGGGCACCAGCCAGTTCTGGTCTGTGGAATAGCGATGGAAGCCGCCGCCCAACTGGTCGTAGATGCCGCCTTGGGCCATTTTGGTAAGGCTCTCCTCAACAATAAAAAATGGGTCCTCCACGCCAATGCGCTTGTACGTGCGAAGCAGGAACTCCAGCAACAAGGCGTGAGGAAACTTGGGCGGCCCAATAAAACCGCCGCGGTTCTCGTCATGCATAGAGCCCAAGGTGCGGAAGGCGGCAGTCAAAACGTCCGTCTCGAGTTCTCTTGGTTCGCCTACAAAACCCTCGGCTTTTTGGAGGTGTTCCGCCAACTGCCGGGAGTGGTTGATGATGTTCTCTTTCTGGGCTGTGTAGGCTTCTTGCACGGTGAACAGCAGCCGCTCAAAACCGGGGATATTCCCGCGGTCTTCCGGCGGGAAGTAGGTGCCGCCGTAGAAGGGTGCGCCCTCCGGCGTGAGGAATACGGTTAACGGCCAGCCACCGTGGCCGGCCATAGCCTGTACGGCCGACATGTAAATGGCATCGAGCTCCGGCCGCTCCTCCCTGTCCACCTTAATGTTGACGAAGTACTGATTCATCAGCTTCGCGATGGCCTCGTTCTCAAAGGACTCGCGCTCCATTACATGACACCAATGGCAGGCCGAGTAGCCAATGCTGAGGAGTATCGGCTTGTCTTCGGATTTAGCGCGTTCTAAGGCCTCCGGCCCCCAGGGATACCAATCCACCGGGTTGTGGGCATGCTGGAGGAGATAGGGGCTAGTTTCTTGAGCGAGTCGGTTGGGCATGGGACTACCTCAGTCTGTGGGTGTTGGAATGGACTGTGCCAGTGTACCGTACACCCTACCGCAACGTACAGTATGCTCTACGACCGCGATCGGCCCTGGTGAGCAAGAGTATCTAGGCGGCGGTATGGCAGGGCCAGCAGCGGAGCTGGCAGTTTGCCAAGGAATCGTCTTCGCCGCTTACATGATCCGCTTCCCAGGCATCTGTGGCGTTACGCCCTCTAAAGTTCCAGACAATCACGCGTCCGCAGGGCGGTTCATGCGTATGAGACGACTGGTCGCATTCACAATGTCCCCTAGCCCGACGCCATGCCTGTGCGATAACGTCTTCCGAAAAAGCCATCGTAGTCCTCCTTAAGTGCTTGCTTACCCTGAATAGGACGAAGGACGCTGGTTTCTTAAGAGCATCAATTATGCTGGGCCAACTATACGCAATTCCGAGTAGATTTTCCATGCCTGTGCACTCTACGAATGGGTGCTGGTTCACACAGAATGAAAGATAATTGCACATGGACAACATTTGTGAAAAAAGTGCATTGACGGTGTGCGATCCTTATGGTAAATTAAACGCCATAGGAAAGGAGGTGATGCGGATGGATGATCAACGTACTTATTCCGCACACAGCCCCCTGATTGAGGTGGCTGTAAGCTAGGGTTCGCGGCCTAGCAGGAGGCCAGTCCGATTTGGACTGGCCTCCTTTCTTTTACCAACAGTGTCAGCATCAACCGCCCCCTTCTCCGTAGAGCTGCTCCGGCAGGGTCTGGATACCCGGTTTGTCGGGAAGCAGATCGCCTACTATCCGCTGGTGAGCTCCACCCAAGACGCGGCCAAGGCAGCGGCCTCGCAGGACACGCCCGAAGGCGCTGTGTTCATTGCCGATGCGCAGACCGCCGGCCGGGGCCGGTTTGGCCGCTCCTGGCACGCCTCTCCGGGCGACAACCTCCTCATCTCCATCCTGCTGCACCCAACTCACGCCACGCACTCCAAGCTCTCCATAGCGGCCTCCCTGGCTACGCTGGATGCCATCGCCGCGACCACAGGACTGCAGGCACGCCTCAAGTGGCCGAATGATGTGCTCATCGAATACAAGAAAGTGGCGGGTGTGCTGGTGGAGGGTGTCTTTGAGGGCGAAGCGTTGCAGGCAGGGATCGTGGGGATTGGCCTCAACGTAAATATGCGTTTTGATGATGTTCCACCGCTGCCTTACCCGGCCACAAGCCTGCAGCAGGAGCTAGGGCAACCGGTGAGCCGCGAGGCCCTGGCGCGCGAGCTGCTGATGGCCCTGGAGCGCTGGTATCTTGACGCCCAGGCAGGCGCTGCTGTACTGGACGCCTGGCGAGCCCAACTCCTGGGGCTGGGGGAGCCGGTCACCGTGCACATCGGTGAGGAAGCAGTCGAGGGCGTGGCGGAAGACGTGGACGCTGACGGACGGCTACTCCTGCGTCTGGAAGACGGGACGCTCTTCCCCCTGCTGGCCGGTGACGTGACGCTCCGGGCTACTGCCGACTAGCTAGCTCTGGGTTGCGGGCGGAGTTTGATCGCTTCCAGCATTCTGCGCATTGCCTAGAAATGCATTGATAAAGTCCATGGGCAACGGGAAGATGATGGTGCTGCTGCGCTCCGTGGCAATTTCGCTGAGAGTCTGGAAATAGCGTAGCTGCAGCGTTGAAGGCTGGCTGGAGATGATCCGGCCCGCCTCTGCAAGACGCTCTGAGGCCTGAAATTCTCCTTCGGCGTGGATGATCTTTGCCCGTCGCTCCCGTTCCGCTTCCGCCTGACGAGCCATCGCCCGTTGCATGGTCTGGGGCAGCTCTACGTCTTTGATCTCCACGAGGCCGACCTTCACGCCCCAAGGATCGGTTTGCTCATCAATGATCCGCTGTAATTGCTGGTTGATCTGGTCGCGATGGATAAGGAGGTCATCGAGCTCAGACTGACCGAGGACGCTGCGCAGGGTGGTCTGGGCGAGCTGAGACGTAGCGTAGTGGTAATCGAGGACCTCTATTATGGCAAGCTCCGCCTGGATGACGCGAAAGTAGGCCACAGCGTTTACCCGCAAGGTCACGTTGTCTTTTGTGATGCACTCCTGTGCTGGAATGTCCAGGGTGATGACGCGTGTATCTATCTTCCGCATGCGGTCCACGTAAGGGATGAGGAACCGCAGGCCGGGCCCCTTGTTGCCTACCAAACGCCCCAAGCGGAAGACAACGCCGATCTCGTACTGTTGGACGATCCGTACAGAAGCCGCTAAGACTAGCACGACAAAGACGGCCAGGGCGGCCCACAAAGCCAGCATAAGTTCCATAATAATGCTCCTTCTCCTTATGACTGTTGTACTGCTTCAGTTTTTTCCACAAACAACTTCAAACCTTCTAGCGACGTCACCCGTACGTACTCCCCCTCCTGGATAGGATCAGCTGCTGATCGGGCCTGCCAGAGCTCGCCGCGGACGAAGATAGTGCCCTCGGGATCCAGGAGTGTTCGTGCGACGCCTCTCGCTCCAATGAGCGCCTCTGTGCCGACAGGATACTTAGTGCGTCGAGAGGCGACTACTGCACCCGCGATGAAGAGGAAGAAGGTGCCCATGACGCTCACTACGCCCGCAATGAGCCAGCGGTTCACCTGCAACTCCGGTGCGCCGCCGCTGATGAGAATGAAGGAGCCAATAGTGACCGCCACGATGCCGCCGATGGCGAACAGTCCGTGGGAGACAACCCACACCTCTGCCACTAGCAGCGCGAAGCCTAGCAGCATCAGCAGGAGCCCTGCGATATTCACGGGCAGCATCCCCAGCCCAAACAGGGCCGTGAGCAGGCAGATAGCGCCGATGATCCCCGGCAGCATGGCTCCCGGATTGGAGAACTCCAGGAAGAGGGCGAGCATAGCCAAGGAGAGTAGTAGGTAAGCGACGTTGGGATCGCTGATGGCGAAGAGGAAGGTCTCTATATAGTTCATTTCCACCGGCACGATAGGCGCGCCGGTGGTGTTGATGATGACGTCGCCGGCAGGGAGGGTGACCATGCGCCCATCCAGGTCGTTGATAAGGCCCTCAAGGCTGGGCGCAACAAAGTCGACCACGCGTTCATCTACGGCGGCGTTTCCCTCGAGGGAAACGCTTTCCCGCACTGCCTGCTCTCCCCAATCGGCGTTGCGGCCACGTTGCTCTGCAATGCCGCGGATGTAGGCCACCGCGTCGTTGGTGACTTTGTCCGCCATCGCGCCCTCTAGCTCGCCACCGCCTCCTGCGACGGGATGGGCTGCGCCGATAGCAGTGTTCGGGGCCATGACTGCCACGTGACTGGCCATTGTGATGAAAACGCCGGCGGAGGCGGCTCTAGCGCCCGCAGGCGAGACGTAGACCACTACTGGCACGGTAGCGGCGTTGATGCGCTGGACGATGTCCCGCATGGATGTGTCCAACCCGCCGGGAGTATCTAGCTGAATGATCACCGCCTGGGCCTCTCTGGTTTCGGCCTCCGTGATGCCGCGGTCCAAATAGCTTGCCATCACCGGCGAAACCGCGCCTTTGACGCGCAGTACGACGACGCTGTAGGCGGCGCTCTCTGCGGGCAGCGCCAGCAGCATGAGAAACAGCCCCAGGAAGGAGAATAGCTGACCTAAACGACAAAACCTAGCCATAATACGCCTGACCTCACACCAATCGCACTTGCCGCTCTTTTAGTATAGCTGGCTAGCAGCAATCGTCACAACGCGTAGTGCTAAATTATGTTAACTGGAATCTACAGGGATTGTCCATTTGCCGGCGTGCTTGAACTCAGAAAGGCTGCCCATGTCTTACCTAGCGCTCGCCGTCATTTCCCCGCATCACAGCGCTATGGCGCGGCTTGCCCGTGGCGGTACAATCAGGGCATGCACGTCACCCGGTTCAGCCTCTCTTACTTCCGCAACTACGAGTCATTAGACCTCGCGTTGCCGCAAGGCTTAGTGCTCCTCAAGGGAGACAATGCCCAGGGGAAGACCAATCTTCTGGAGGCATTCTGCGTCTTAGCGCTCTCACGGTCGCCACGGGCCGGGAGGGAAGGCGAGCTCCTCTCCTGGGACAGTCGCTCGGATCAGACCGTCGCAACGCGCATCTTTGGCGAAGTAGAGCGCGCGGCGGATCCGGTCACCATTGAAGTGACGCTCATGGCGAAGGCCGGCGCGTCGCTGATGGCGGCAGTCGACCAGATGGATGACGATGAGGATGGCCTGTGGGCCACAGCCCCCGGCGTGCAGAAACGGCTGCGAGTGAACGGCGTGCCCCGCCGGGCCATCGATCTCCTGGGCCAGTTGCGGGTGGTGCTGTTCCGCCCGGAGGACATGGCGCTAGTCACCGGCGCACCTAGTGAGCGGCGGCGGACGCTGGACATACTCCTCTCCCAGATGGAGCACCGCTACCCACGCTCGTTGCAGCGGTACAGCCGGACGGTTCAGCAGCGCAACCACCTACTCCGGCGCATCGCAGAGGGACAGGCGTCAATAGATGAGCTGGCGCCTTGGGACGCCGCACTGGCCGCCGAAGGGAGCTATCTCTTATTGCAACGGCAACGGGCTGTGGAGCGTCTATCAGCGCTTGCGGGCGAGAGTCACGGGCTGCTGAGCGGCGACCGGGAGCAGCTCGTGGTCTCCTACGAGCCGACGGTGCGGACGCAGGAGGATGCAGCATCGCAGACAGCTGAGGCGCTGGCGCAGGCCATCATGGACCGGCTGACTGAGGTGCGGCGGAGAGACATCGCGCTGGGGCAGACCACGGTGGGGCCCCATCGGGACGACCTCGTGTTCTCGCTGGACAGAGCGTTGCTCAATGCCTACGGCTCGCGGGGCCAGCAGCGCACCGCGACTCTGGCATGGAAGCTGGCTGAGGCGCGTTACGCTCGGGAAGTGACGGGCGAGGACCCCGTAGTGCTGCTGGACGATATCTTCTCCGAGATGGATGCTTCCCGCCGGAGCGCCCTGCTGGAAGCGGTGCAGTCCTACCAACAGGTGTTGCTCACCACCACAGACATCGATCCCGCGGAGTTGAAGGCAGCGCCGGCGGCTACCTTTACGGTTCGGGCTGGTCGTGTAGAAGCAAGCTAATCGTCGCGTGGAAATATCATCGGTCTATACTTGGCGTGGTTGCGGGCCGCGGCTACAATAAGGCCGCAGCATTTGAGAAGGAGTTCCTATGCGATTAGGCGTTATTTTTCCTCAGCTAGAGATTGGGAGCGACCCCGAGGCCGTCCGCAGCTACGCTCAGGCGGTGGAAGGCATGGGCTACGACCACCTAGCTATCTTTGATCACGTGCTGGGCGTGGACCCCACCAACCGGCCGGGGTGGGACCGCTACACGCACAGAAGCATGTTCCACGAGCCCATGGTCCTCTTTGGCTACCTGGCCGCCATCACGCAGCGGCTGGAGCTGGCCACCTCTATCCTCATCCTGCCGCAGCGCCAGGCCGTGTTGGTGGCGAAGCAGGCTGCAGAGGCAGACGTACTCAGCGGCGGTCGGCTGCGCTTGGGCGTGGGCCTGGGTTGGAATGAGGTGGAGTACGAGGCGCTAAACCAGGACTTCCACACCCGTGGGCGCAGGCTTGCTGAACAGATAGAGGTTATGCGGCTGCTCTGGACGCAGCCGGTGGTGGACTTTCACGGCCAGTGGCACGACGTGACGGAGGCTGGGATCAACCCGCCTCCGGTGCAGCAGCCCATCCCCGTATGGGTGGGCGGGAGCGCCGAGCCTGCACTGAAGCGCATTGCGAAGGTGGCGGACGGTTGGTTCCCCAACGGCCCGCCGGATGAGACCCGTCGCGCGATGGTGGAGATGTTCAGGGGCTTTGTAAAAGAAGCGGGGCGCGATATGGCAGACATCGGCGTAGAGGCGCGCATCAACATTGCGAGTGGGAATGTGGGCGACTGGCGGCGCGGCGCCGAGGCCTGGCGGTCGATGGGTGCAACGCATCTCTCGGTGATGAGCGAGGGAGCAGGGTTCACGCTGGATGATCACATTGACGCGCTGCGGCAGGGTAAGGAAGCCATCGCTGACATTATTTGTGCCTAACAATACTAACCTAAACGACAGATATTCGTATGTCTAGGCACGAGAAGGGAACACTATGGAACTGACAATCTCTTTCCCCAGCGCAGAGCTAGGGATGGACACGGTGAAAATCAAGGACTTTATACAGGGCGCAGAGCAGCTTGGGTACACCCAGGTGCATGCGGGAGAGCACATCATTGGCGCCGACCCGACCCATCGTCCTGAGTGGAACAACCCTTATACCCACGACGCCTTTTGGCACGAGCCCTTCACCCTGATGACCTTCCTGGCGGCGCACACCGAGCGTATGCTGCTGGTTCCAGCGGTGATGGTGCTGCCGATGCGACAGACCGTCCTCGCTGCGAAGCAGGCGGCGGCAGTGGACGGGTTCAGCGGTGGACGGCTGCGTCTGGGGATAGGTATAGGCAGCAACGCGTTTGAGTACGAGGTGTTGGGCAAGGACTTCCATAATCGCGGGAGCCGCGTGGAGGAACAGGTCGCATACATGCGAGAACTCTGGACCAAACCGGTGGTGACCTTTGAGGGACGCTGGGAAGGCGTATTCGAGGCAGGGATCAACCCCAGGCCGGTGCAACAGCCCATACCCATCTGGATGGGCGGCGGTGCTGTTGAAGCAGCGCTGAAGCGCATTGGCCGCTTAGCCGACGGCTGGATCCTCACCGGGCGGCTAGAAGGCGGTCCGGCCGCCGCCATCGAGCGGTACAAGGGCTATGCAAAGGCGGCGGGGCGCGATCCCGAGGCGCTGACCATCAGCTGCCGGGGCAACGCAGGTAGCGGCACACCGGATGAGTGGCGGCAGGGCTTCGAAAGCTGGCAGTCTATGGGCGCGACCGTCATCGTGGTGGGAAGCGGATCGGGAACTCCTGACCAGTCGCTGGAGCGGCTGCGGCAGTACAAAGAGGCCGTGGCAGACATGGCTCGTGCCTGAGCACGTCGCAGGATGAGTAAAGTAAGCGGCTGCAATTATTGAATAGCCTACTGAATATGCCGTTCATGGTGAGCTTGTCGAACCATCAACGGGTGATACTAGCGCCTAGTGCAAGAACGGGGTTGAGGTTATGGACTTAGGAGTATCCCTGCCGGGTAAGGAGCTGGGTACCGATGCGGTGAAGCTGCGGGACTTCGTCCAAGGCGCTGAGGCGCTGGGCTATACGCATGTGTCCGTGGGCGAACACGTCATCGGCGCAGATATTACGCACCGGCCGGGATGGGACCTGCCCCATACTATCGAAGGGTTCATGCGAGATCCCTTCACCACGCTGGCGTTCATTGCCGGCCAGACGCAGCAGATGCTGTTGGTGATGTCGGTGATGATACTGCCTCAACATCCAACGGTGCTCGTGGCCAAGCAGGCGGCGGATATCGATGGCCTCAGCGGCGGCCGGCTGCGCTTGGGCGTTGGCGTTGGGCGGTATCCGCTGGAGTACGAGGCGGTTAACAAGGAGTACAAGAACAGGGGGCAGCGCATCATTGAGCAGTGCGCACTGCTGCGGGCGCTTTGGACCCAGGATGTGGTGACTTTTGAGGGGAAGTGGGAGCGCCTGGACGAGATGGGCATTAACCCCTTGCCGGTCCAGCGTCCCATTCCTATCTGGTTCGGCGGCGGCGGCGTGGACACTGTGTTGAAGCGCATCGCAGAGCACGCCGACGGCTGGATTATCACTCCGCTCGCCATAGAGGGCGGTGTCCCCGGCGGTGTCGGACGCTACAAGGAGTATTTGCGGGTAGCCGGCAAGGACCCAGACGCCATGCCCATTTTCTTTGGCGCCAGGGCTAACAGCGGCACGCCTGACGAGTGGCGCGCATATTACGAGACGATGCGCGGGCTGGGCCTGACGGCGCTCTCCGTGGGCACCACGGGCCTGGGCGAGTCCCCGGACGCGCACCTAGCGGCGCTGCGGGCGTACCAAGAGGCGGTAGCGTAGCTATCACCCCTGTTGTCATTCTGAGCCTGCCCGCCTTTGGCGGGTGAAGCGAAGAATCCACGGTGGAGCGTGGGTTGGTGGATTCTTCAGTCCTCGCGCCGCGACTCCTTCAGAATGACATCAAAGTAACCCGCTCAGGGTGAGCTAGTCGAACCATGAGCCAACCGCATAATCAAAAGCACTGCTCGCCCAGCGGCGATTTAAGGGTAGTGAATGTACTTTGCTGGTGTATAGAGAAGTCCCTAGATACGGCTTTTGCCTGTTCTACGCCTTCCCGCGTTTAACCAAATCCCAGCAAGCGCGCGATTGCGGGTAGTGAGAGGAACGTTCCCAAGACTTCTCCTATTGCCAGGATAAGAGCGGCCCAAATGAGTCTATTCGGCCATGCATTGGTCTTCTTTTCCCAATCGCGGCGCTGCTCTTCTAAGCCTTTGAGAAACTCTCTGTTTCTCTCATCAAGATGCTCCTCAAAGGTTCTTCGTTCCTGCTCAACCTGTTCTTCCCAATCGCGGCGCTCTTCTTCTAACCTAAACTGGTCGTACGCTTGAAGATGCATTGCTGGAGTAAGGGATGGCTGATAGACAAACCATTTTGGGCAATCTCTATCTTCTTGCAGGATGTTGCGCGTTGCCACTTCCCATGCATCATCTAACTCCGCGGGAATAGCTTCAGCCTCTTTAATAATTGAATCTCGGAGATTGAGTTCTCCTCGTATGCATACCGGTTCAGTTGCAATGTCGCTCGCATGAATTCTCCAAAGGTCACCAAGGACCCTGGTTTCCCTGGAGTATTCTTCGTATCTCGAAGGGTCCAGTGACGAATGGCGCGCAAGAAATCCACATGATGCGCATCGCCCCTTAGCTCCCTCTTTATAAAAATCCATATTGCGATCCTATAGTACTGCCTACTGATTGAAGCGAATCATTTCTAACATTATATACCTGTACACATGTGTACGGGTATACTTTATATATAAAACAGGTATACACGTGTACCTGTGCACAGGTGTATTAGCTAGAGAGTAACGCCTAGAGCTTCCGCAACCGTGTGCATATCTTTATCGCCGCGTCCGGAGATGTTGATGATGACGGTTTGCTCGCGGTCGAGGGTCTTGGCGAGCTTCGCCGCGTGGGCTACCGCGTGGGAGGACTCCAACGCGGGGATAATGCCCTCGGTGCGGCAGAGGAGCTGGAAGCCTTCCAGCGCTTCATCGTCGGTGGCGGCCACATACTCCGCCCTGCCAGTCTCTTGGTAGTAGGAGTGCTCCGGCCCCACGCCAGGATAATCGAGTCCGGCCGAGATGCTGTGCGTCTCCTGGATCTGGCCGTCGTCGTCCTGGAGCAGGTACATCGCGGCGCCATGGAGGACGCCGAACCGGCCCGCCACCAAGGACGCGGCGTGCTCGCCCGTTGCGATGCCCCGACCCGCGGCCTCAACGCCGACCATGCGTACATCTGCATCGTCAACAAAGGGGTAGAAGAGGCCCATGGCATTACTGCCGCCTCCCACGCAAGCTACCACGTAGTCCGGTAGGCGACCAAT
Organism: Dehalococcoidia bacterium; assembly: GCA_965220215.1. Classification (GTDB taxonomy): domain Bacteria; phylum Chloroflexota; class Dehalococcoidia; order SHYD01; family SHYD01; genus CBDDEI01. The sequence continues at coordinate 365,966 of OZ244809.1, read as the reverse complement.
CTGCTCCAGGCTCTGGCGGCGGGCCTCCTGGCCGATGACGGCCTGGAAGTCTCGCACCATCATAGGGTACGGGTGAGGGCCTACCACGCTGCCAAGGATGTAGTGAGTAGTGTCCACGTTGGTAACCCAGTCACGGATCGTCTCGTTGATGGCGTCCTTGAGCGTCCTGGTGCCGCTGGAGACGGGTCGCACTTCTGCGCCCAGGAGCTTCATGCGGAAGACGTTGAGGCTTTGGCGTTGGATGTCCACCTCCCCCATGTAGACCACGCACTCCACACCAAGGGCGGCGCACACGGTCGCGACAGCCACGCCGTGCTGCCCTGCGCCCGTTTCCGCGATGATGCGGGGCTTGTTGAGCCGCCCGGCGATGAGCCCCTGGCCCAGCGCGTTGTTGATCTTGTGGGCGCCGGTGTGGGCAAGGTCCTCTCGCTTGAGATAGAGCTGCGCACCGCCCAGCTCGTTGCTGAGGCGTTTAGCGTGATAGAGGGGCGTGGGCCGGCCGGCGTAGTGATGATAGAGGTCGTTGAGCTCGGCCCAGAAGGCGGGATCTGCCTTAGCGGCGGCGTAGGCGGCCTCCAGCTCGCTCAGAGCGGCCATGAGGGTCTCCGGCACGTACTTGCCGCCAAAGAGGCCGAAGTGGCCGCTAGCATCGGGAATCTGCGAGGTGGCGGTTGCCATGAGGGTTCTCCTGTTAGGTTTTTCTGTGTCTCCCGCAAACCCCGTTATGGGGATTCAAGGAGATCCTTCGGGACTACGTATGAGTTGAGGGGCTTCTCCCAAACCCCTGGCAAAGAGGCTTCGCCGCCCTGCACTCTCCGTTAATGGTACTCTCTTATGTCACCTTGGAGGTGTCTACGGCTCTGACGGCGGCTATGAACGAGCGGATCTTCTCGGGGTCCTTCATGCGGTCGGTCTCGACGCCGCTGGAAACATCCACACCCCAGGGTCGGGCCGAGCTAACGGCTTCAGTGACGTTATCCGGCGTGAGGCCGCCCGCCAGCAGAAAGGGTATCTTCTCTGCAACATGCTGAGCCAGGTCCAGGCTGAGGCGCTGACCGGTGCCGCCGTACTGGCCCTCCACTTTTGGCTCCAAGAGATAGAAGCCGCCGCGGTCCTGTAGACTGACGCCGTGGGCGGCTAATTCAGCGTAGATCTTATTAGAGGTCTGGTCCGCCTCCACGTGGAGAACTTTGATGACTGGCCGGTTGAGCTGGTTGCATACGTCCCAGGGCTCGTCGCCGCTGAGCTGGATCATGTCCAGGCCACAGGTCTCGGCGAGGTCGTTCATCAAGGCCACGGGCTGGTTCACGAAGACACCGACCAGCAGCGGCCGCGGCGTTGAGAGTTTGGCGTCATGGAGAGCGTCCGCGATACGCCCCGCGTGCTGCGGCGTGACAGTCCGCGCGCTTTCATCGGCAAAGATAGTGCCCACATAGTCTGCGCCCGCCTCGGCGGCCACTAGGGCGTGCTCTGGGGTGCGGACGCCGCAGATCTTGACCTTAGTCACCGCGGAACTCCCGTAGCTTGGCTTCAGGAGAGGGTGCAAGCATCAGGCTTTCTCCAATGAGCACCGCGTCCACGTCCCAGCTCTGGAGCTTGAGGATGTCCGCGCGGCCTTTGATGCCGCTCTCGCTGACCACCACCCGATCGTGGCCCAGCAGCGGCCGCAAACGATGCGTCGTCTCCAGGTCGACCGTGAAAGTGCGGAGGTCACGGTTGTTGATCCCGACCACGTTCGCCCCGCTGTCAAGGGCACGTTGCGCCTCCTCGGGATCGTGGACTTCCACCAGCGCTTCCATGCCCAGGGAGCGGGTGAGGGATAGCAGGTCCTCAAGCTGAGCGTCCGAGAGCACCGCTGCAATGAGGAGGAGCGCATCTGCGCCGTAAGCCCGTGCCTGGTAGACCTGATAAGGATCGACCAGGAAGTCCTTACGGAGTAACGCTGGGCGGCCCAGCTTCAGGTACCGGGCAAAACCCTCATCATCAAGGGACGTCTGGATGCGGGACAGGTTCTTAAGGCTGCCGCTGAAGTATTTAGTTTCGGTAAGCACAGAGATAGCGGCCGCGCCGCCTCGAGCATAGCGCTTAGCCATTGCCACAGGATTCATACGCGCTTTGATGACGCCGGCGGAGGGCGAGGCCTTCTTCACCTCCGCGATGACTTGGATGTTGTCACGGCGCAGGGATTCGGCAAAGTTCACAGGAGGCGGCATACGCCGGATGCGCTCCTTGAGCGCGGCCAGTGGTTCCCTGCGTTGGGCGTAGGGCAACCGCTGCTTCACGTAGCCGATAATTTCGTCGAGGATAGAGTCAGGCAATGATTCAGGCCTATTCTTTGTCGTTTAGGTTAGGTTAAGTTACTCGCGCGCACGAGGTCGTCGACCCTTTTGAGTGCGCTGCCATTGGAAACGAGCTCTCTCGCCGCCTCGACCGCCTTCGGTAGGCCGACCACCTTGTTGCCGGCCACCAGCGCGCCAGCGGCGTTCAGCAGCACCATGTCCAAGATAGGCCCAGACTGCTGCCCGCCCAGGACAGCCCGCAGGGTAGCGGCATTCTCCTGAGCAGTGCCGCCCTTCACCGAGCCGGACGCAGCGCGGGTCAGTCCAACGTCCTCCGGCGTGACAGTGTATTCATGAACATTGCCCTCGTAGAGCTCCCAGATCTGAGTTGGAGCGCAGATGCTCATCTCGTCTACCTTGTCGGCGCCGTGGACCACCAGCACGTGCTCAGAACCCAAGCGTAGCAGCACCTCGGCCATCATGCGGCCGAGAGAGGGATCGGCAACGCCCAGGAGCTGGTGCGCGGCGCCCGCGGGATTGGTCAGCGGGCCCAGGATATTGAAGACTGTACGGATGCCGATCTCGCGTCGGGGGCCAGCGGCGAAACGCATGGCAGGGTGAAACGCCGGGGCGAACATGAAGCCGATGCCCGCTTCATCGATGCAGCGGCGCACCTGATCCGGCGTCAGCTCAAGCTTGACGCCCAGGGCTTCCAGCACATCAGCGCTGCCGCTCTGGCTGGTAATGGCACGGTTGCCGTGCTTGGCCACGCGGAGACCGGAAGCAGCGATCACGAAGGCGGCCGCGGTAGAAACGTTAAAGCTGCCGGATGCGTCGCCGCCGGTGCCGCAGGTGTCCACCAGCGCTGAGGTGTACTCGACGCGGTTAGACTTGTCCCGCATGCCCTGAGCCATCCCCGCGATCTCGTCGGCAGTCTCGCCTTTGATGCGCAGGGCAGTGACAAAGGCCCCGAACTGGGCGGGCGTGGCCTCGCCGGACATTATCTCGTCCATCACTTGGGCGGCCTGGGCCTGGCTGAGGGCCTGGCCCGCCACAAGCTGACCGATTGCTTCTTGAATCATGCTAGTCCTCGCTCTGGCAGCTAGGCCACTGCCTCTTTGGTCTTTGGGGCAGGCATCTGCAGGAAATTGCGCAGGATGTCCTTGCCCACGGGAGTCATGATGGATTCCGGGTGGAACTGCACGCCTTCCACGGGATGTGTCACGTGGCGCACGCCCATGATAAGCCCCTTGTCCGTCCAAGCGGTCACTTCCAGGCCTTCCGGCACCGTCTCCTTCAGGATGACCAGGGAGTGGTAGCGAATAGCCTCGAAGGGGTTGGGCAGACCGGCGAGCACGCCCGCGCCAGTATGCGAGATACGGCTGGTCTTGCCGTGGACTATCTCCCCCGCTTTGTCCACCACGCCGCCGTAGGCCTCGCCGATGCACTGGTGGCCGAGGCACACGCCCAGGAGAGGAGTGGATGGCCCGAAGGTGCGCACGATGTCTACGGACACGCCGGCCTCTCGGGGCGTGCACGGCCCCGGGGAGAGCACGATGCGCTCGGGCGCCATCGCCTCGATCTCGCTGAGCGAGATGCGGTCGTTGCGGTGGACTTCTACGTCGGCGCCCAGCTCGCACAAGTACTGGTAGAGGTTGTAGGTAAAGCTATCGTAATTGTCGATGAGTAGCAGCATGTCGTTACTCCTGCCCTGCTTCGGCCACTTGGATGGCCTTAAGGAGGGCCTGAGCCTTGTTCACTGTTTCCTGGAACTCCGGCTCCTCCTCGCTATCATAAACGATGCCCCCGCCCGCCTGCACGTAGGCGATGCCGTCCTTGAGCACCATAGTGCGGATGGCGATAGCAGTGTCTATGTTGCCGGAGAAGCTAATGTAGCCCACCGCGCCCGCGTAAGGGCCTCGTTGCTCAGGCTCCAGCTCCGCAATGATCTCCATAGCTCGGATCTTGGGCGCGCCTGATACGGTGCCGGCGGGAAAGCAGGCGCGCAGCACGTCCAGGGGGCTGAGGCCATCCTTGAGCTTGCCCTTCACATGGGAGACCAGATGCATCACGTGGGAGTAGCGCTCCACGTCCATGACCTGAGTTGCCTGCACTGAGCCGGGCTGGCTCACCCTGCCGACATCGTTGCGACCGAGGTCCAGGAGCATCACGTGCTCCGCCCGGTCCTTCTCGCTGTCTCGCAGCTCTTGCTCAAGCACGTTGTCCGATTCGGTGGTTGCGCCACGCGGTCTGGTGCCGGCAATGGGATGGTAGTCTATCTGACCGTCCTCCACCCGCACCAGCATCTCCGGCGAGGTGCCGACGATGTGGAAGTCCTTCAGGTGCAGATAGAACATGTAAGGCGATGGATTGATGACACGTAACGTGCGGTAGATGTCGAAGGGCGCCGCGCTGGTGGGACGGATGAACCGTTGTGATAAAACGGCCTGGACGATGTCGCCATTGATGACGTATTCGCGGGTCTTATCGATCATCGATCCGTAATATTTGCGCGTTAGATTAGACTCTACTGTGCCTGACGTGCCTGGTTTTACGCGTTCACCCTTGGGCTTTGCAGGAGATCGCAGTGGCTGGTTTAGCCGCTTAACTAAACGATCTATTTTCTCGGTTGCCTGGCGATAATTTTGGGTTATGTCGCCTTCTGCCCGCATGTGGCTGACCACTTGCATCTTATGCAACAGGTGATCAAAGACCACTATGGTGTCGGTAAAAAGGAAGAGAGCTTCCGGCACCGCCAGCCGCTGCTTTACCGACAAGGGCACGCGCGGTTCATAGTGCCGGATGGCCTCCCAGGCCAGATAACCCACTGCACCGCCGTGAAAGCGAGGTAGTCCCGGCACATGGACCAAGCGTACATCCGCCATCTCCTGCTCTATAAGGGAGAGGGGATCTTGGGCGGCGCTACGGCTGCCGGCCACGCCAGTGCGCAGCACTTTGTAGGGCTCGGTGCCGATAAAGCTGTAGCGGCCCCAGCGCTCGCCGCCTTCCACGCTCTCCAGCAGGAAGGAATACGAGCCGCGGGTTACCTTGAGGTAGGCGGAGACGGGCGTCTCCAGATCAGCGGAGACCTCCCGGTAGACAGGGATGAGGTTGCCTTGAGTTGCGAGCTGTTGTGCCTCTTCCAGGCTTGGTGTGTACATGGTTACTCCTGTTTTGTGTGCTATGGCGCTTCTGCCGCTCCGGAGACTGGCTCCGCAGGGCACACGATCATTGCCCGTCCGCTCTCAGCGAACGGGCCAGCGCCATGCCCAGGAGTACAGGTGAAGTCTGGTCATGACGCTAACCGCTCACCTGGCGCTTGAAATAGACATCGTATTCGGAGAACTTGGCGGTCTGGTCATGGGGCGGGCTGACTGCGATCAGCTCCCAGCCTTCCTGGCTTAGCATGGTCAGGCGCTTGCTGCGAAGTGTCCAGCAACGCTTCTCGTCCCAGTAAAACACCCGCGCGAGGTCGCCGTTAGGCTCCAGGGTGTGCCTGGGCCAGTCCGTTATCTCCACGTCCAGCTTGATGGGACCGTCCGGCTCCTTGAAGACCTCGCTCAGGCTAATGGTCTGGCACGGGACCCGTTTGTGCTCCCACGTAGGCATGATTCTGCCCTCCTCTTAGTCCGTGTACCTGAGCCGCATAGCGGATCGCACTTCATCCATTGTCTGCGCAGCCACTTCCCGTCCGCGGCGGGAGCCATCTTGAAGGATGTCCCGCACATCGTCCAAGTGGGCTGCGTACTGCGCCCGCCGCTCCCGAATGGGATCGAGGAACGCGTTGAGCGCGGCGGCCAGCTTCTGCTTTACCTCTACGTCGCCCACGGTTCCGGCGCGGTAGCGCTCCTTCAGATCGTCCACCTCTGCGGTGTCGGTGTTGAAGGCGTCGTGGTACATGAACACAGGGTTGCCCTCCACGTGGCCGGGGTCGGTGGCCCGCAGGCGCGTGGGGTCGGTGTACATGCGGCGTACTTTGGCCGTCACAGTCGCCTCGTCATCTCCCAGATAGATGCAGTTGTTCAGGCTCTTGCTCATCTTCGCCTGGCCATCGGTGCCTACTAGGCGGGCGACGCGGCCTACCAGCCCATCCGGCTCCGGGAAGACCTCGACGCCGAACAGGTGATGGAAGCGGCGCACCACCTCACGAGTCATCTCAATATGCGGGAGCTGGTCGTCACCCACAGGCACCAGGTGGGCCTTTGGCAGCAGGATGTCCGCCACCTGGCTGGCCGGGTAGTTAAAGAAACCCAAGCTAAGGGTCTGGTTCTCCGACTCCAGCTTGTCCATCTCCGCCTTCAGGGTGGGATTACGCTGCAGCCACGAGAGGGGCGTCACCATGCTCAGGAGCATGTGCAGCTCCGCATGCTCCGGCACGTAGCTCTGCACCTCGAAGACGGAGGACTTCGGGTCGAGGCCGACGGCCAGCCAGTCGAGGGTCACCTCCAGCACCGACTCCCGGATACGCTCGATGTCGTCTAGATGGTCACCCAGCGCCTGATAATCGGCGATGAGGAAGTAGCACTCGTACTGGGATTGCAGGCGCACCCAGTTCTCCAGGGCGCCCACGTAGTGGCCCAGATGCAGCGGGCCCGTGGGGCGGATGCCGGTAAGGATGCGTTTTCGTATTGGTTGAGTCATGAATATTAGCCTTAGTGCTCCCGCTTATGGTGAGCCTGTCGAACCATGAGGAATCCTGCTTCTATTGCGATCCGCTCATCCTGAGCCTGTCGAAGGATGGACGGATATAAGTGTCTACTTGTACACACGTGCACGGGTTGTCCAGGCGTAGTCTCACGCCTACACCCCTAACAACTCACAATCATAATCTCCATCACAGAGGCTCCAAATGGCGTCCAACGATCGTTCGCCGGCGGCAAGGACCGCAGCGTAGGTGCTGTCCTGCCCCACGTGCACGGTCACGGCTTCTCTAATCACGTGCATGCTCTTCCTCTGTGCCGCTAGCAATCCTCTATTGTCATTCTGAGCCTGCCCGCCTCAGGCGGGCCGAGCGAAGAATCCACCCCAACGCGCCCAGCAGCATCATTTGTGCCTCGCCAAAGGAATTGGCTTCTTCAGTTGTAGCGCCCCTCAGAACGACCAAGAAACGGGCAACAAAAAAGACCGTTCGCTCAGGGGCGAATGGTCTCCGCGGTGCCACCCTGTTTCTCGCCTCACCTGCCTGCCGGTAGGCGGAGGCGATATCTCTGCAACTGCTAGTCAACTACGACGAACAGTCCCGGCCGTGATAACGGTGCCGCTCCGGTAGCGCCTACCTGTCCTTCTTGCGTCCGCCTAAGACGGAGCTTCAGACTCTCGGGCTACGGCTCCCCAGTCCATTCGGCTGCTGCTGGCGTGCCGGGCTTCCACCTTGCCCCGGCTCTCTGGCCGCTGCGCTACAGCGTACTCCTCTGGTTCAACGCCTGTGCGTATTAGATCAAGTGTAGGGTGCGGGAAGAGGGGGTGTCAATGGGGCATAGTACAATACGGGGGCACATCCCCCGTGCCCCCTGGCAAAGAGGCCTTGCCTCTCTGCACTCTCCGCTAAACGAATAAGCCTCTACCCCCGCTGGCGCTTGAGGTCTCGCAGCACCCGCGTAGGGTTCTTGTCGAACTCGTCTAGGAGGCGGGCGACGGCCATGCGCACAAACTCGCTCTTGCTGACCTTCTGGCCGTGGTCCAGCTTGGCGCGCACCCACAGGTCGTCCAGCTGACGGAGCTGCGCCGGCGAGAAGTAGAAAGTGAACTTGACCGGCGGCTCGTCCTCGGCAGGTGCGTCAGACGTCTCGGGAGCCGTCGCGCGGGCGGTACGAGCGCCCTGAGGGCGGCCGCGGCCACGCAGCGGCGTCGGCGCGGGGGTCGGCGAAGTGGTCGCGGCGGGCTGAGCCTCGCTCGCCTCTTCCTCTTCCGCTACCTCCTCAGTCTGCACATGCTCCTCAAAGCCGGGCAGCGGCGCAGCTTCTGGGTCCGTGCGTTGAAACAGGGGGTTGATGAACCTATTTCTGTTAGCCAAGGCTAATGACCTCCTTTGCCAGGGCTTCAAAGGCGTTGGCGGCCACACCGCCGGGCTCGTATTCGTAGATGGTTTTCAGGCGGTTATTGGCCTCCTCCATCTTTACAGTGCGGGGGATCGAGCTTTCCAGCAACAGCGGGCCAAAATGCTCCTTCAGGATATTCATAGTGTCGCGGGCCACGTTGGTGCGGTCGTAGAAGGTGGGGATTGCGCCGACAATGCGCAAGTCTTCAATTTCCAGGTTCTCTTTGAGCTGGGCGATGGTGTTCTCCAGCAGGCCGAGGCCAATGAGGGCGAAGGTGCTCATAGCGACAGGCACCACCACTTCGCTCGATGCCACCAGCGCGTTGACGGTGAGTATGCCTAGGCTGGGCGGTGTGTCCATGATGACGAAATCGTAGCCCTCGTCTTTGTTTTTATCTTTACTCTTGTCTTTGTCTTTGTCTTTGCCTTTACCCTTGTCTTTGCCCTTGCCCGCGGCTTCCGGCGTTTGCAGGGCGCGGAGCCTGCGGGCAATCAGCCACTCCCTGCCGGGGACGCTGGACAGGGTAATGTCTGCGGCGCTGAGGAGGATGTTGGCGGGCACCAAGTCTAGGTCCAGACGGACGCTGATGGCGACCTCCTGGATGGAGGCGCTGTTGCTGACGATGACGTCGTAGAGCGAGGGATCAATGTGCTGGCTGCCGGTGAGGACGTAGGTGGTGTTGGCCTGTGGGTCTACGTCGATGAGGAGGGTACGGTGACCGGCCCGCGCCAGACCAGCGGCCAGGTTGACCGCGACGGTGGACTTGCCGGTGCCGCCCTTCTGCGTGGCGATGGTAATGATGCGCATAGCTAATCCTACGAATAAAGTACGTGTGTGCATGTGTAGATACGTGTCTACATGTACACCTGCTCCACTACTGTAGCAGGCGTGCCGTATGCGGTCAAGAGGAGACGCGAATACACGCGGCTATCGCTGGATGCTGTGGCGTTGAGGAGGTGAAGAGCGTTGCGTCAGCCTTGCTGTGAGGCCGCTAAGTGAGAATGGTTAGGAGAACGCGGGCAGAGCGTGGGTATTGACGGGAGCAGCCACGTGCACTGCGAGGGCCTTGAGTTGCTCTGACGACTCTTCTTCTGAACAAAGCGGCCGCAATACGAACTTGCTTAGGCCAGCTTCCACGTACTCCCCGATGCGGGCCAGGATGTCGTCGGCGGTGCCAAATGCGCCCAACTGATCGATGGAGGCGAGGTCCGGGCGGGTCCGGTTGGCGGTAGCTGGGACACGTTGCAACGCCTCTTCCTTGGAATCAGCCAAGTAGACCGGCAGAATGGCGCCGTAGTGGTCTGCTTCTATGTCCCGCCCGCTTTCAGCGATGTAGCCTTGTAGCAGCTCTACGCAGCGCGCTACCTCCGTAGTTGTAACGGACCCCGCCAGCCAGCCGTCACCATAGCGGGCAACGCGCCTGAGGGCGAACTCCGTACGTCCTCCTATCCAGATGGGCGGATAGGGCTTGAACAGGGGCTTAGGCGTCACCGTGGCGTTCGTGACGTGATAGTACTTGCCCTGATGCGTCACGTTGTCTTCCGTCCAGAGGCGTTTCAGCAGGCCGATGGCTTCGTCTGTGCGGGCGGCGCGCTCCTCTTTGCGGGTGCCGGTGGCCTCGTACTCCCGCAGGTCATCGCCGCCAAGGCCCACTGCAGGCAGGAGCCGCCCGCCTGCCAGGAAGTCGACGGTGGCAAGCTCCTTGGCTAGGACGACGGGGTTGCGGTACGGCAGCGCCAGGACGCTGGTGCCAAACTTCATCGTGCTGGTGCGGGCAGCGGCCGCGGCCAGCGCCGTCACTGGCTCCAGACTGAGCTGGTCGGAGATAAGACGATCTGTGAGCCAGATGGAGTCCCACCCTTGGGCTTCAGCATCCTCCACAAAGCGAAAGAAGGCGCTGCCGCCTCCCGACCATCGCCATGCGCCGGGCGCAAGCCCTATCTTGATGCTCATGGCGTTGACGGTAGCAGAAACGAGCAGGCCCGTAAACCGTACCGGAGCGGCCTTACGCGTCTGTTCCCCCACCATAATACCAATACGAAATCACAGCCAACGGTCACGTCCCGGCCTACTCGGCGTCAGGCTCGAATGGTTGATCGATCCCCCGGATCAAGGGAGTATGTTTCAGCTGGACTAGTTCTAGGGCGTGGCTGGCCAACTTGTGGTACATTGCCTGAAGCATGTCATAGGAGCTTCCGCGTTGAACGTGATCTGGATAGTTGCCGATACCTTCCGTAGGGATCATGTGGGGGCATACGGCAATCCGACGATTCGAACACCTTCCCTCGATGCACTGGCAGCCAGGTCGGTCAGGTTCAACGGCCACTATGCTGCTGGATTCCCAACCATGCCCACCCGCGCAGACCATCACACGGGGCGCTGGACAATGTCCTTCATGGGGTGGGAGCCTCTACCTGCGGGTGTGACCACCTTGGCGGAGACGCTGGCTGGTCACGGCGTGCACACGGCGGCGTCTGTGGACACCCCTTACTATCTAAGGGACGGCATGAACTATGACCGGGGGTTTCAGTCCTTTTTCATGAACAGAGGCCAGGATACTTTGTGGTCCATGATCCCTCAGGCAGGATATCATCATGAATCCCTGGACGTCCGAGCGTCATGGCGATATGAATCGGACCGGAATGCGCCTAAAACCTTCACGACCGCCATACAGTGGTTGGAACATCACTACAAAGAGGACTTTTTTCTTTACATAGACACCTGGGACCCCCATGAACCCTGGGACGCTCCGCCCCACTACACCGAGCAATACTGGCCGGGGTACGATGGCGAGATCGTACTCCCGTTGTACGGAAACTGGCATGACGTGCCGGGTTACGACGAAGAGAAGCTTCAGAAGGGTCACGCCACCTATTGCGGCGAGATCTCGATGGTCGACACGTGGTTGGGTTACTTGCTCAAGTCCGTCGAGAACATGGGCCTGATGGACAAGACGGCGATCATCTTCACCACAGACCATGGCTTCTACTTTGGGGAGCATGGCGGCCTCTTCGGTAAGATGAGCTCAGATAAGTCCTCGGATGGAACGCTTCAGCCGTATTCAGATGCAGAATCAATGTGGACTTACTCTCCCCTTTTTGAGGAGCTCATCCACCTCCCCCTTTTGATTCACGTGCCCGGACTATCTCCAAGGGTATACAATGGCCTGAGTTCCGCGGTGGATGTTATGCCAACCGTACTTGATCTGATGGAGATGGAGATTCCGCCCTTTGTTCAAGGCCGGTCTCTTATGTCCAGGATGCGAAATCCTTCCCTCCCCGGCCGAGAGTACGTAGTCAGCAGCATTCCCTTTGCCAACCCAGGCGATCCGGTCCATTCTGTGGACAACTTCCTCCGTACCCTCTCAGACTATCCGGTCACGACCATCACTTCTGGAGAGTGGAGTTTACTTTACAGTCCTAATGCTGGACTATCGGAACTGTACAATCTGGATTCCGACCCGAAACAGCTCAAGAACGTGATAGGAACCAACAGAGACCATGCCACAGAAATCCATGATCTCTTGGTTCAGTTCATGCGAGAAACCAACGTGCCGGACCGTCTACTACAACCTCGATTGGAACTGCGTTTCTAGTTACTTTCAGCAATGAGCCAAAGCCCCGATTTTTCCGAGACCTTCTACAAGGATAACGCTCAGCGTTACGCCGAGGTGAGTCACGGTTTCATTCAATCCGTGTACAGCGACTTCTCCCATCCAGGGCTAAGGGGCGATACGGATCTGATGGACCGTCTCCAGGAGTTGGTCTCCGCCGGAGCTCGGGGGCTGGACGCCGGCTGCGGGGCGGGCGCTCGCGACGTCTTCTTCTACTGGGGAAAGGGGTACGACGTCTATGGAGTCGACTCGATAGAGGAGAACATTCTGGAGGCGCGCAGGCTTCACCCGGAGATAGCCCAACGGGTGTCCGTCGCAGACCTCCGCCAGCCCATCAACCAGCCGGACGCCTCCTTTGACTTCATTCTCTGCAACGCGGTCATCCAGCACATTGATCCAGACACAGTCTTGGGAGTTACTCTGCCGGGGCTAGCTAGGCTCCTCAAGGCCGGAGGCGTTCTCCAGCTTATGTTCAAGGTCGGAAGCGGAATCGCAACGGTCTATGATAAGGATTACGACGCGGATAGGACCTTCCAACTCTACAGCGCAGATGAGGTAATGGCGGTCTTGGCAAACCATGGCTTGAGCGTGATTCCGGTCGAGGGAGAGAAGCTGGGGGGAGTAATGTACTTCAAGGACCCCAAGCCGATGGACCACTGCGTCCTATTTGCCCGCAAAGCCGTATGAATGGAGACGGCTTGCCGTCTCAGAGACCGGATGCTCCTCCCATAGCAGAGACATGACCAGTTTGACGGTTCCCAAAGACCTTTGGGAGATTACCCCCTCCTGGCTGACTGCGGTGCTTCACAGCACGGAGCCCTCGAGCAACGCCTCCGTGACGGAGTACTCGGTTGAGCCCATAGCTGAGGGCAAGGGATTTATGAATCAGGTGGCCCGCCTGAGGCTCCACTACGACGATGATCCCTTGGGCCTACCGCGCACCATAGTAGTCAAGCTTCCCTCCACAGACCCTGAACTGAGGATGGTCTCCAACAAATTGGGGCTAGACCAGCGCGAGGCCAGATTCTATCGAGAAGTAGCTACCAACGGTCACCTGCAGACTCCCCATAGTTACTACTGCGGAATAGACCCAGCAACCGGGAACACTATCCTGCTGTTGGAGGATCTGGCCAAAGGCCGCCAGGGCGATAGCACAGCCGGCTGCTCCCAAATCGAAGCCCAGCGTTCCGTTGCTCAATTGGCCGAATTCCAGGCGTCTTGGTGGGAGAGCGCCCACCTGGACAGACTAGGCTGGATGCCGCTGAAGGAAGCCGAAACCGGCTCTTACCAGGAGATATACGCGGGCGCGTGGAATTCCCTCATAGAGAAGACTGGGAACGGAATGCCTCAACGCTTACGACTGCTGGGAGACCGTCTTAGCCGTGAAATCTCAAAGATAAAGGCAAAGCTCACTAACCCTCCGCGAACGATTGTCCATGGCGACTTTCGTCTCGACAATTTCTTTTTTCGTACGTCTGCCAGAGCGCAGTCGTTAGTCGTTTTTGACTGGGAGTTCTGTGCACGTAGCAGGGGGACCTACGATGTTGCTACTTTCATCAGCGATTCGTTCCCTCCGCAGCAACGGAGGAACGAGGAGTTGGGTCTTCTGCGCACGTACCACTCCACCCTTGTGAGTAACGGCGTTAGTGACTATCCCTTTGAAGAGTGCTTATCTGACTACCGGCTCTCAATGCTGGAAATCTTTGTTTTTTGGATAGTCTCGGGAGGCTACTGCGATTTTGATGGCAAGCGGGCCACGGCATACTTGCGTAGCGCATTGGAGCGTTTCGACGCTGCCATAGCCGACCATGCCTCCACGGAGTTGCTTTCGACCTAGCATCATAGATGGGTGGTATCGCTGAAGGAGCATGATCCAGTAGCGCTGCAATAGAATCGACCCAACCAACTGAAGCCCTTAACTGCAGGCTGGACGATGCTGCTAAAGGGTGTGGCCCTTCTGGCCAGTCTACTGGAAATCAAAGTGCGGCACTAAGGGAACGGTATCTGAGTACTAGGCGAGGAACCTGCAACACCAGACTGAACCTCAACGTGAACGTTCTTGTTGCTGTCTGGTATGGTGGACTCGTCAGGATCTGTGCTGTCAGACCACCGCTGAAGAGTTCCATCGAGGCGTGATTGCTCCTGACCGGAATCGAGGGACAGTGCAAGATTACCGGGCCCACTACTGGTATGATTATCCGTATCATTCGGATTCTTGGTTAATTGAGCCGAAATCATGACCAATTGGCCGGGTCCGCCACAGTTCTCAGCAGGATCAGGAGCCGGAATTTTCGTGGAGGCAGCGTGCTATTCGGGGTTGGGATTCTGTGTTTCCTGCTGCCGCTGCTGGGAAACCGACGGTCATCTATAACCTCCGGTTACGCTTACCGCTCTACGTGGTCTGAAGAGTAAAGCGGATAAATGGGGTGATGCTGAATTTTACTCGACAGAAAGGAGCGCTGATATGAGTCCGGGAGGTAGTCATGGGCTTGTTTACATTATCTATGGACTTTTCGGCGCTGGGATAGTATTCGGAGCCGCATGGCTCGTTACTAAGATACTCCCTTTTGTGGACACTGTGAGCTTCGGCAGCACGACAGGCTGGGTATTGTGCGGGGTCGGCGGCGTTGCCGGCTATTTGCTATGCCAGGTCGCGCTCCACGGATGGCGCGAAACGTTGCGGACATGGGCCGGGTGGGTCATGTTAGTGGTCCCCTTGTATGGACTTTTTGTCATCGTAGGATGGTACGTTAACGCCAATCCAGACTCGACCCTGGTGGAGGCCATCACAGGACTGGGCAATAGGGTACCTGAGTCGACGCAGATCCTTTTATTTATCTCCTTGCCCTTCCTGGGGTTCATTATTATGTGCGCCGTGGCGATCGTCAAGTACAACATCGACCGAAAACATTGACGGCAACCCGAGGCATATCGGCGGCGTCAAAGGAATCGGCACTAGGTAGAAAGTCTGAGTTGTGATGCGGGCGGAATCCTATTGGCTCCGAAGTTTCGGCTCGCGTAACAGGCCGGAAATCGCTTGCAACCGGCTCTTGACCGTGCTGGGAGCCCGTTTGTCACTGGCGGAAAGATGTTGGTCTCTGGGGCGGCGTAAAACTGTACCACTTTGTGTCGAAGGCCAGGATAAACGTCCGCGCTATTTGTTCAGGGGAATGTCCTGCTGACGGATGGGGCATCCCAGGGTAGGCAGGGGGGCAGGGGGGCAGGTGCGATCCATTCTTCATCTGGATTGTCTGGAGCTTTTGAGACAGCGACTTCCCTGCTGCGCTTGAGGGGATAGCTCTCGCCATTCATCCACGGACCGGTGGCTAGTGATGACGAAGCTGGACGCCCGGTGCCGGTTTCCATCCCGCTAACGTTTTAGTTCCTGAAAGGGAGCTTATTAGTTCATCGCCACTCTAACGTTGGCTGAAGTTCGTGCCATGCTTTTGCAAATCCGTCCAGGGTTCCGTTTGCTTGCAAGGTATGTACGGTCCTGCCTGAGCGCTCCAAGGCCGGCTAGGCAATAAACCCGACCCGGTACTCCGGGCGGCTGTTTCTGAAGTCCATCGCATTCTTGCATCCCCTACAAGCTAACGGAACAGCGGAGTCTTTAAGTCATCGGCCCATCTGGCGTCAGTGTACTGGTTCATTTCTTCCCTTCGGGGACTCAACGCCTCCCTGCAATTAGATGCTAATACGGCGCACCCAGGAATGCGCCGCATCTCCATAAATAGGTAAGGATTCCAAGTATCTATAAGATCAAAAGGAATCTAATCACCAAGGTTCTTGTTTTTGTCTGGTATGGTGGGCGGTACTGGGCTCGAACCAGTGACCTCTTGCGTGTGAAGCAAGCGCTCATCCCAACTGAGCTAACCGCCCACTGCTTTTATTATACAGATGGAGGCGTTTGGTACAACTAGATTAGGGCAACGCTTCCAACCTGCCCCGCGCGCAGTTCACGTAGTCCAGCAGCTGCAATGCAGCCAACCTCGCGGAGACGGCCGGCTCATGGTCAGTATTCGTAATAGTTTTGTCGTTTACTTTAGCAGGTAATCGTCCATCATCCGCCAGCTTTCTGCACAAACCAGCACTTTCTCTGCACGGTGAACACAACGTGGTTTTTGCGCACGGTTAGGGACGCCTCACTCCTCAAAGCAGCGCTTTTTATCAAACCTAAACAGTAAAAGTAAGCATACAGCCGCTTTTATGTGAGCGCGTAAGATGCTACTATCATAAAAGCAACGTATGAAAGCTCCATTGCGGCGGTCCTGGATTCTTCTTGCGGCTGCAGATGTCCTGCTCCTAGCGCCCCTCTTTCTTTCTGCCCTCCAACTCTTCATCCCTATCCCCTCTGTCAGTATTGCTGCGGCTGCGGAGCTGGACGGCCCAAACGAGGACTACGGCATCGCGCACATTAGCTATGGGCATGGCAGCTACTCTCCCGAGCGCTATCAAGTGGCCCAGGAGGCGGGCGTAAGCTGGAACCGCTGGGTCTTCTACTGGAATGAGATAGAGACCACTCCCGGGCTCTACGACTACGCTAAGCAAGAAGCAACAGTCGATGCAGATCGCGCCAACGGCTTCCGCGTTCTGGGTATCCTGCTGGGCACTCCCTCATGGGCAAGCCCCAAGGGGGAGGTTGCGGGCATTGCGCCGCCGCTGGTGGGACAGCGCGCGTACACGCCATCGCAGCAACGGCTCGCGGAGGCCGCTGGTTCGCCCAGCCCGCTCACTTCACCGCCGCGCGGCCTTTATCAGCCCATCTTTACGGATGGTACGGATGCGCCTGGCCCTCGTAAGAGTATCAACCCTAGCAACGTGTGGGCCCGCTTTGTCTACAGCACGGCCTTCCGTTTCAAAGGACGCGTCGAGGCGTGGGAGATATGGAACGAGCCGGATTTTAGGCCCTCTGCGGCTACTGGCTGGTACGGGTTCTGGAATGGGGACGAGGAAAGCTACGCCCGGTTGCTTAAAGTCGCCTACCTAACCATCAAGCTGGCCGACCCGAATGCAACCGTGGTCATGGGCGGCATGGCTTACTGGCATCAGCAGGATTTCTTTCCCAGGCTGCTGGCGGCGCTGCAGCGCGACCCTGATGGGGAGAGGGCTAACTACTATTTTGATGCAACAGCGTGGCATTGGTACAGCAGGCCCAAGCAGATCCTAGACCGTACGCTCTGGATTAAGGCAGAACTGGCCCAGGTATTCATGCCCAGAAAACCCATCTGGATTACAGAGACCAACCTCCCGGTTTGTGACGACTCGGGTATCGCCGCGCCGTTTCCGTGCAGCGCAGGCAGCCACCGCGGCAGCATTGAGCACCAGGCGGCGTACATCATTCAGGCGCTGGCCTACGCACGCGTTGCGGGGGTTGAGAAGGTGTTTGTCTTCCAGCTGTACGACGATGAGCTAGGCCCAGGTGAGTACTTTGGCTTGGTGCGGAACACTGGGGAAAAGCGGCCGGCCCTGGAGGCGCTAAAAGTCGCGACGCTCTACTTCCGTGATGTTGAGCTGGCCTACCACACCACCAGCAATAACGGACGCATAGAGCTCGTCACGATGCTGAAGCGCAATGGGGAGCGGGTGCGCATCATCTGGGATCAGACCAACGCCGGTCTCGCGGTGCGGTTGCCGATAGATAGTAGCTCCCTTACCCTGGTCCAGCTGGATGGCGTCTCCCAAATGCTGACAACCACTGCGGGCCAGCTCTTCCTGCTGATCTTGCCGCCCGCAACTCTGAACGACGGCACAGGCGGCTTTACTGATTTCATCGTTGGTGGTAGGCCGTTGCTCATCGTCGAGCAGGAGAGCCGCATAGAGAGAGGTGTGCTGGAGGGCGCAGTACAGGATGGCAGCGCACGTCCCCTTGCGGGGGTTCCGGTGCAGGTAGGCGATGCCAAGGTGACGAGCGACCCTAACGGGCGCTACAAAGTGCAGGCGTTGCCAGGCCTCTACGACGTGCGCGTACGCCCCAACAGCCCCTTTCCGGCACTGGCGCCACCGGGACTATCCGTACCGGTCTGGACGGGGAAGTCCACTGCCAAGAACCTCTCAGTGCACGCCCAGCACCAGCGCTTCTTGCCCATCCTGCCACGTCGCAGTGACCCCGGCTCGCCGTAGCCCGCTACACTACACAACGCAAAAGCGACCTCATAAGGGGTCGCTTTTAGGTCTGGGTTGGGATGTGGTTAGCCGCAGGAGCAGGCGCCTCCGCAGGCGCAACCGCCGCCCATGCTGGGGTAGCCACCGCTATCGCCGCGTGGAAGGGCGGCAACCACGGAAAGGGCACGCCGCGCCGTAGTGCCACACTCCGGGCAACTGGCGTCGGCAGCTGATTCCTGCATGCTGCGAAGCATTTCAAAGCGCCATTTGCAGGCGGAACAATAGTATTCGTAGAGAGGCATACTCGTACTCCTATCGGTCCTATAGTCTTGCGTCCTGCTCGGGACGCCTCTTGCGAGTCCACCAGGGTCTTCGTATACTGGCGTAACCCTGAGCCTGGGATCAATGCCTGAATGGTGCCTATTGTACGCATACTCCCTGAGCAATACAAGCATCACCAAGCTACGAGCGGTGCGCTTGTGCACTATGGAGGCTAGGGGCGACTTACTTCTCGTGCGACACAGCCGGAGGACCAATGAGAGCAGAGTGTGAGCGAGCGTTAGATACGGCAAAGGCACTGGGCGCTACCTATGCCGATACCCGTATTGTGCAGCGCGAGGTACAGCAGATCTCCGTCAAGAACGGCAAAGTGGAATCCCTCACCCATGAGGAGACGCTGGGCATTGGCGTGCGCGTGCTGGCCAACGGGGCATGGGGCTTTGCCGCCAGCGCATCGCTGACACCCGCAGAGCTGGACCGGACCGCGGCCCTGGCCGTGCAACTGGCTAAAGCGGCGGCGCAGGTGCACCGCAAGCCGGTAGACCTTGGCACTCCGTATCGTAATGAGGCAGCCTATAAGACGCCCGTCCGCATCGATCCCTTCACAGTTCCCCTAGGCGACAAGATTGCCCTTCTGCTGGAGGCCACCGAAACGATGCAGAAGGTTAACGGCGTAATGGTGGCCACGGCTGAGATTGAGAGCAGCAAAGAGCGCAAGACCTTTGCCAGCACTGAAGGGAGCTTCATCGAGCAGGAGATCATCGAGACCGGCTGCGGCATCGAGTCTACCGCCGTGGGTGAGAACGATGTGCAGAACCGTAGCTACCCCAACTCCGTGGGCCGCCACCAAGGCACCGAAGGCTGGGAGTTTGTGCAGCGCTGGGACCTAGCAGGCAACGCCCAACGTATTGCAGAGGAGTCGGTAGCGCTGCTCACAGCCAAGCAGTGTCCCTCCGGTGTAACTACTGTCATCCTGGATAGCTCGCAGGTAGGGCTACAGATTCACGAAAGCTGCGGCCACGCCGTAGAGCTAGACCGTGTTCTGGGCACAGAAGCGGCCTTTGCCGGAACCAGCTTTCTCACTACAGACAAGCTACAAGGCTTCCGCTACGGCTCGGACGTGGTGAATCTCACTGCAGATGCCACCATCCCCGGCGGCCTGGGCACCTTTGGTTACGATGACGAAGGCGTGCCGGCCCAACGCTGGCCGCTAGTAGAGCGAGGCCAGTTCGTCGGGTATCTGATGTCTCGAGAGACAGGCGCATCCCTGGGGTTGCGCAGCAACGGCGCAATGCGCGCCGATGGATGGGGCCGCCTGCCGTTGATCCGTATGACCAACGTGAGCCTGGAGCCCGGCACATGGACGTTGGATGGCCTCATAGCCGATACCGACGACGGCATCTTCATGGAGACGAACCGTAGCTGGAGCATTGACGATAAGCGGCTTAACTTCCAGTTTGGCACGGAGATGGCGTGGGAGGTAAAGAAAGGCAAGAAGGTAGCCCTGTTAAAGAACGCGACCTATACCGGCATGACGCCCACCTTCTGGGGGAGCTGCGATGCCATTGGCAACCGTGACCACTGGGTAGTCTGGGGCACCCCCAACTGCGGCAAAGGTCAGCCGGAGCAGGTGGCGCACACCGGTCACGGAGCCTCTCCTTCTCGCTTCCGCAATATCCAAATAGGCGTTATGCGCTAACTAGCGGCTATGCAGATAAAGGAGATCAAGCACCGTCTAAACGGGTCGCAGCAGGTTTTCTTCTGCGACCTTGTCTATGCGGGGCCGGAAGGCACTATCATCCGCTATCAAGCAACGGAAGACCCGTATAAGGCCGTGGCATGGACATCCGAGGGCTACTTCTGGCCGGACAAGCACTATCTCATGTACAAGCTCTTCGACGAGTATGGCGAGCTTAGGGGCTACCGTTTTGACGTCTGCAAAGACGTGCAGTTGGAGCCTGGCCAGGTTGAGTGGACCGATCTCTATCTGGACGCGGTCGTTTCGCCGGCGGGTGATATCCGTATCGAGGACGAAGATGAAGTGGCGGAGGCTATCGGTCGGGGCGAGCTTTCAGAATCAGATCAGGCCGTCATCAACGAGACACGCCGGGTTCTGATGGAGGAGCATCGGCAAATCATCCAAGATGCGGATGTCCTGCGTTCCAAGGTAATTGTGGCTAAACTATCGTGATATTTGGTGTTTAGCTTAGCTTATTTGTGCCTAGTAGCAGCGTGAAGGAGGCAGTGTGCTTACTCCCACTAAGTTAATGGAGCGGATCCGGGATATTCCCGATTTCCCAGAAAAAGGCATTATGTTCAAGGACATTACCCCACTGCTTGGTGACGCCGAGGCCTTTGAATCCGCAATTGCGGCGATGGCTCACCCATTCCATCAAAGCGGCATTGGCGCTGTGGTCGCTATCGAAGCGCGAGGCTATGTCCTCGGCGCACCGCTTGCGGTCCATCTGGGCACGGGGTTCGTGCCGGTGCGGAAAGTGGGCAAACTCCCCTGGCACACCTATAAGGTGGAGTACTCGCTGGAGTACGGTTCTGCCACGATTGAGATGCACCAGGATGGCCTGCTGCGCGGACAGAAAGTGCTCATTGTGGACGATGTCCTGGCAACAGGCGGGACCTTGGCCGCCGCCGCCAAGCTGGTGGAACAAACAGGCGCTGAGGTCGCGGGCATGTCTGTTCTGTTAGAGATAGCCGCCCTCAAAGGGCGCGATAACCTGCAGGGGTACAACCTCATTTCGCTCTTGAGCTGCTAATACATTATGTCATCTTGCACCTGCTGGAAGCTGATTGGAGTGCGCATTGCTAACCGAAGCTGAACTACGACGCCTCATCGACGCGGGCCTGGCTCATTCCAAGGCCGATCAGACGGAGATCCTCGTCTTCGATGGTGACGAGTCTTTGACGCGCTTTGCCAACAACGAGATCCACCAGAATGTCTCGCAACGGGACGCCACGCTGCTGACGCGGGTCGTCTTCGGCAAACGGATTGGCGTGGCAAGCCTCAACAACACGAGCGAAGAGGGCGTGAAGCAGGTCATTGAGCGCGCGTCGGCCCTGGCTGAGCATCAGGTGGAGGACCCCGACTTCCAAACGCTGCCCGGCCCTCAGCCCGGCCAGAAAGCGGGCGGCTATGTAGAGGCTACCGCCGCTTCTACGCCGGAGGAGCGGGCCGAGGCCGTGGGGATTCTAGTGGCCAGAGCCATGGAGGCCGGTCTGGTGGCCGCAGGAGCATTCAGCACCGAAGCCGGCCAGATGGCCATTGGAAACTCCCTCGGCGTCTTTAGCCATCACACCACGACTGAGGCTCGTCTGAGCGCTGTTCTTATGTCCGATACCTCTTCCGGTTACGCAGACCAAGTCACCAGCGATGTGCGGGAAGTAGACTCCGATGCGGTGGCGAGAATAGCGGTTGAGAAGGCGCTGCGAGGCAAGGAGCCTCAGAGCATCGAGCCGGGTGAGTATGAAGTCGTGCTGGATGAGCCGGCCGTCTGCGACATCGTGGACTTTCTTGCCTACTTAGGCTTCGGCGCTCTTGCCGTGCAGGAAGGCCGCAGCTTTATGGCAGGCCATATCGGCGAGAAGGTGCTGGGCGATAACATCACCGTATGGGACGACGGCCTGGCTGCCGATACCATTCCCTTCCCCTTTGACTTTGAAGGCGTGCCCAAGCAACGGGTCGATCTCGTCACGAACGGCATAGCAAAAGGCCTGGTGTACGACACGAATACGGCGCTCAAGGACGGCGTAGCGTCCACCGGCCACGGGCTGCCTGCAGGAAGCACCTTTGGCCCAGTGCCGCGGAACTTGTTCTTGGCGCCGGGAACGGCCAGCAAAGAGGAGCTCATCGGCTCCGTCAAGCGGGGCATCTTTATAACCCGCTTCTGGTATACCCGCACGGTGCATCCCCTATCCATCACCGTGACCGGCATGACTCGAGACGGGACATTCCTCATCGAAAACGGAGAGATTGTGGCGCCGGTGCGGAACCTGCGATTCACCCAGAGCTACGTCGAGGCGCTGAACCATGTGGACTTATTGGGCAAGGATGCCAAGCTTCAGAAGGATATGTTCGCCTACAACCGGGTGCCGGCGTTAAAGATAGCAAAGTGGAACTTCACCGGCATAACCGAATACTAGCCAGTTAAAGCCAACCAGTAGGGGCGGGTTTGAAACCCGCCCCTACGTTATTGCTGTGCGCTAGGGCTTCCTCAAGCAACAAAGAGACGGGGCAATACCCCGTCTTTTACGTCTAATTTACATGCTCACAAGGATACATGTGCACATGTAAACAAGTATCCTTGTAGACCCGTGATAATAGAAATTAAAAACGAGCAACCTTTACAGCCCCTACCGGATACCTCGGTAGCGCGGCGGCCTTAAACATCAATTGGGGCGGGTTTGAAACCCGCCCCAATTTGTTGCCTATTGCTGTGCGTTAGGACTATTCCAAGTAGTCCTTGAGCTTTTTGCTGCGGGAGGGATGGCGCAGTTTGCGGAGGGCTTTGGCCTCTATCTGGCGTATGCGTTCACGGGTCACGCCGAACTCCCGGCCGACCTCTTCCAACGTGCGGCTGCGGCCATCGTCCAGACCGAAGCGCAGGCGCATCACCTTCCGTTCGCGGTCGGTAAGGGTCTCCAGCACCCCCTCCACTTGCTCTTTAAGCAACTGGTGAGAGGCTGCCTCGGAGGGCGCCAGCGCGCCTTGATCCTCAATGAAATCGCCTAGGTGGCTGTCTTCCTCGCCGATGGGTGTCTCTAGAGACACCGGCTCCTGGGAGACTTTGATGATGTTCCGCACCTTCTCCGGCGGCAACTCTAAGCCACGGCCAATCTCCTCAGAAGTAGGCTCGCGGCCGTACTCCTGAATGAGGCGGCGGCTCACGCGCACCAGTTTGTTGATGGTCTCCACCATGTGCACCGGAATGCGGATGGTGCGTGCCTGGTCCGCAATGGCCCGGGTAATGGCCTGGCGGATCCACCAAGTAGCGTAGGTGCTGAATTTGAAGCCTTTGCGATAGTCGAACTTTTCGACGGCTCGGATGAGGCCGATGTTGCCTTCTTGGATGAGGTCCAGGAGCGACATGCCACGGCCGATATAGCGCTTAGCGACGCTGACTACTAGGCGGAGGTTAGCCTCTGTGAGGCGTCGCTCTGCCTCCTGGCCGTTCAGGTCTATGGTTTCATACAGCAGCTCAAATTGGGTGCGGTACGCTCCTAGAGAGGCCTCCAGTTGGTAGTCGCTTTGGCCCAAAAGCCATGCACTGTTACGGGAACTATCGTCCCTCTGAAGGATTAGGGTGAGCACTGTGCCGAGGATGTGGCTGGCGATAGAAACCTTAACAATGCCGATTTCGATCTCTTCCGCAGTGTCGTCAAGGGTGCTGGCGAGACGCTCTAGATTCTCGTCCGCCATCTCGCTATCGATTGCAGCGAGCATGGTGGGATGCGCCAAAAGTTCGGGGAAGGTGAGGCTTTCCTGAATTTCCAGCTGGTCCGCCAGACCACGAGTGGTGGGCTCGCCTTCACGCAGGGTCTTTACCAGCAGTACCGTACGCTGCACCACATCGGGATAGCGGCCGTACACCTGATACCATTCGTCGTTGATGCTGGAGACAAAGGCGGATTCCTCCATCTGTCGCGCCAGACGCTTCTCATCAGCAGCCGTCAGCAGGTAGACCCGGCCAATCTCTCGCAGGTACATCCTGACTGGGTCGTCGATGCCCTCTTCTGTTTCGAGCTCAGCATCCGCCTCTACATCAATGGGGGTTTCTTCCTTGTCCCCTCCCGCTGTGATTTTGGGGTCTTCCCAGACCGCGGCAGCTAAGGCGGGCTCAGTCCAAGTCTTAGTCTCACCATCAAAGATGGGCGTAGCCGGCTCATTACTTTTTGTACTGACCTGGTTCAATTGCTCCATAGGAGACTCGGCGTCGATCATTCGCTCTCTACCTCACTCAAAGCTCACTCGAAATTATGCTATCGCACACTCTATGCACTATATATACGCAATTCCCGCTGTTTAGTTATGCTGCTCCAACGGTTCGTTCTGCTCGTTTAAGGGTGCGGCAGACTTAATAGCCGTACGTTTCAGGTTATTCTCTACCATCAGTTGCTGCAAGTCCTTATTTACTCGTAGCTCCTCTTCAGGTTCAATAGCAGACTCTTGCGCCACTTCCTGGCTTCCATCTTGCGCTTCAGTAACCAGCGTCAGCGGAGAGCTACTGCCCGGCTCTCCCGAAGCCCGGAGCTGATTGTGCAGCTTGATGTCCCGCAAACGCCGCTCTTCTAGCCGGCGCATGCATTGGGTCAACGCCGCAATATTCTGTGCCTCCGTGGACGGCGGCAACGCCACCTCACCTATCTCTACCAGCCGGGGCAGCAGCGCCTCATCCGCTACCTCGCCCAACACTGCTCCGGGATAGGCCTGCCAAGTTTCGAAGAGGGCGCGCGCCTCAGTCGAGAGAAAATGCCCTGCCTGCAATTTGCCGGTATGATCCCGCAGGTGGTCATGCTGGAACAAGAGGGCTAGGCAGTAGTCCTCCAGCGCCTGAGTGCGATTGAAATGCTCCCGCATATTCGTCACCGCCGGCGCGGGGGCTGACTGGCGGCGGCTCGGCTTCTTGGCATCGGGCAACGCTGAACGCAGCGTCTGCTCGTCCGCTCCCACCAGTCCCGCCAAGCGCTGGAGATAGTGGCCCTGCTCTACCACGCTCGGTAGCTCTGAAATAAAGGGTAGCACCTCATCCGCGGCCTCGGCTTTACCCTTAGGCGTGGTGAGGTCCAACCGTTGGGTAATGGATTTCAGCAGGAAGTCCATCATGGGTACGCTCTGCTCAATCAGCCGCGGCCACTGAGCCGCGTCGCTGCGAATCAGCTCATCGGGATCCTTGCCAAGGGGCAGCTCTAAGACGCGTATCTCGCCCTTATGCCGAGCAACCAGGTTGATTGTGCCCTGTGGTAGGCGTGAGATGACAGGACGGCCGTCGCGCTGGCCCCACTTGACGTGTCCTCGCCACTCAGGCACAGGCACTATCTCCTCACCCATCGCGGCAGGCGCCGTTTCCAGGCTCCGCAGCGTGGCAGACTGGCCCGCAGCGTCCGGATCGAGGGCCAGCACCAGGGAGCTAGCGTAGCGGGATAGGAGTTGTACTTGGGTCTCTGTAAGAGAGGTGCCCATGGAGGCCACCACGTTGCGGAAGCCATACTGGTGCGCCATCAGCGCGTCCATATAGCCTTCCACGATGACGGCCTGCTTCTCCCTACGCAGACTATCTTGGGATTTGTGCAAGGCGTAGAGGATGCCGCTCTTATCAAAGATGGGCGTCTGTTGTGTGTTCAGATACTTGGGTTGGGCATCGGTCAGGGTTCGGGCGCCAAAGCCTACCAGCGCGCCGCTAGCGTTCCAGATGGGAAACATTAGACGGTTCCAGAAACGGTCTACTTTGCTGCCGTCGTTGTCAAACAGGAGGCCGGCCTCTTCCAGCTCGGCTTCCGAAAAGCCGCGGCTGACGAGGTGCGCTTTGAGGGTCTCCCTGCGCTGCGGGCTGTAGCCGAGGAGGAAAGCCTCTGCGGTCTCCTTGTTGATGCCGCGCTGCTCCACGTAGGCGCGCACAGAGGCCGCCTCAGGGGCATTTAACAACTGGTGATGGTAGAAGAGGGCCGCTGCCTGGTTGGCCTCGATGAGGCGGTTAGTGCGTTCCTCCTCTTCAGGATTGCGTACAACCTCTTCAAGGGCGACGCCTGCCTTCTGCGCGAGCAGCCGCAGTGTCTCACCGAACTGCATCCCCTGCTGACGCATAACAAAGCTGAACATATCGCCACCCGTAGCGCACGCGCCAAAACAGCGCCACGTCTGGGTGTCTGGAAACACGTAAAACGACGGGGTACGTTCGTTATGAAAGGGACAGCGAGCCTTGAGGTTCCGTCCGGACTTACCCAGAGCTACGTACTCCGAGACGATCCCGACCAAATCCAGGCGCTCTTTTATCTGGTCTACTGAGCTCATGGGTGCAATCCTGTGGGGACGTGTCTAAGGACAGCGTGCGTTAAGTGTAGCACAGATGTATTGTTATGGCAAGTAATAGAGAGTGCGGTTCTCCGGTCGTCCCACCGTCGACTCCTTCTGACGATGTAGTAGAGGCTCACTCAACGGTGACGGATTTGGCGAGGTTCCGGGGCTGATCCACGTCACAGCCCTTCTGCGCCGCGACGTGGTACGCGAGCAGTTGTAGCGGGATGAGGGCGGCGATGGGCGCTAGCAGTGCGGCCATGGGCGGCAGGTCGATGGTGAAATCTGCCAGCCCGCGGATGGTCTCCTCCCCTTCAGTGACAATGCCGATGACCACGCCATCACGCGCCTTTACTTCGGAGACATTGCCCACCATCTTGTCGTAGACCTCATCCTGAGGTGCAATCGCTACCACAGGCATCTTCTTGTCGACGAGGGCGATGGGGCCGTGCTTCATCTCACCGGCCGGGTAGCCCTCTGCGTGGATGTAGCTGACCTCTTTCAACTTCAGCGCGCCCTCTAGGGCCACCGGGTAGCCCAGGCCCCTGCCTAAAAAGAGAAAGTGGTCTGCGGTATAAAACTTCGAGGCGAGATTCTGAACATCGCCATCGCGCTCTAATAGGTCGCCCAGGATAGCGGGCAGTCTGGTTAGCTCAGCGACCAGAGACGCGAGCTGTTCCTGCGGCAGCACCCCACGCACTTTGCCGGTATAGGCGGCCAGCAGCAGCAGCGAGACCACCGAGTTGGTGAGGCACTTGGTGCTGGCGACGCCGACCTCCTGGCCCGCACGGATGAAGAGCGTGGCGTCGGCCACGCGGGTGGCCTGGCTGCCCTCTGTATTGCATATCGTAATCTGGGGGATGCCGCGGCGACGGGCCTCATCCATCGCAGCCAGCGTGTCCACCGTCTCGCCCGACTGTCCAATAGAAATAAGCAGGGTGTGGGGGTCCAGCGGCGGGTTGCGGTAGCGGAACTCCGAGGCGTTCTCCGCCTCCGCCGGGATACGCGCCAGTTGCTCAAAGAAGAGCCTTCCCAGCATGGCAGCATGGTTGCTGGTACCCATACCTACTAGGACCACCCGCTGGATCTTCTTCAGGACGTCGGGAGAGAAGTCCAGGTCTGCCAGGTGGATATCCGGAGGGTCAAAGCTCATCCTGCCGCGCAGGGCGTTGGTTACCGTTTCCGGCTGCTCCATGATCTCTTTGAGCATGAAATGTTTGTACCCGCCCTTGGTAGCAGAGACAGGATCTTGGCTCATGATCAACGGAGTCTTTTTGATAACTTCGCCGGCTAGGTTAGTGTAGTGGGTGGTCTGACCGGTAACCACGGCCAGCTCGTGGCTCGCGAGGAAGACAACACGGTGAGTGTGAGACAAGAGCGCCGGCAGATCGCTGGCGAGGTACATCTCGCCGTCCCCATAGCCGACCACCAGCCCGCCGGCATTGCCCAAGCGGATGGCCAGCACCTTGTCGGGCTCGGTGGCGCGCAGCGCGAGCATTGCGCTGGCGCCCCGCACCTGCAGCACTGCTCGCCGGAACGCCTCTTCCAGGCTGGGATGTTCCTGCACCTCTTCTTCGATGAGGTGGGCCAGGACCTCCGTGTCGGTCTCCGAGGCAAAGCGATGGCCTCGCTGCAGCAAGTCCTTCTTCAGCATCGCGTAATTCTCGATGATCCCGTTGTGGATCACTACGATCTGACCGGTGCAGTCCGTGTGGGGGTGTGCATTGACCTCGGAGGGTTTGCCATGTGTGGCCCAGCGGGTGTGGCCCACGCCGACGTTGCCCAAGGGCGGGCTGCTCTTGATCTGGGCTTCCAGGATACCCAGCTTACCCACCGCTTTATGAAGCAACAGGGTGCGGCTTTCATCGATCACGGCGATGCCTGCGCTATCGTAACCCCGGTACTCCAGACGTCGCAGTCCGTCAAGGAGGATAGGCGTAGCCTGGCGCCCGCCAACATAGCCCATAATCCCGCACATTGCTCTGCCCTGTTATGCGCCCGCCGCGGCAGTGGCGCCTACGGCGGTGAGGTCAATGGTTTGCAGAGAGGTCAGCAACTCGCTGAGCGTTTCAACATATAGCACGGGGCGTCCTACGCGCTGTTGCAGCTCTTCTGGCGTGAGGTTGTCCAGGAACATCTTGCCGGTGGCGTCTAGCGACCGGCGGGGCAGCACCAACACGTCTCCGACAGGCGCAGATTCGAGGGCGGCGAGGATGTCTCGACCGGTGAGGAGGCCAGAGCAGCCAATGTGCGCTCCGTAGTTGCGGTTGGGCGCGGTAATAAGTTGCGGCTGCGTACCCGTAAGGCTGCTAAACTCATCGACCAGGGGTTGCAGCGTGGGCGCAATCATAGCGCCGCATACCAGGCTCAGGCGCAGCCCCTTGAGCCGGGCAGCCTTTGCCGGCGTTTTGGCAAGCTGGGTCTTGGCGCGAGCCCAGTCCTGCAGCAGCCAGCGCACCATGCCAATGCCGTTCTCAAACTGAGGATAGTCGCCGTAGTGGCGAGCGGGCGGCACGTCCACGTCGCCCTGGAGATAGAACTCGTCGGAGGCAAAGACTAGAGGCGTCTTGAAACGGCGTTGAAAGTCCTTCTGGTGCGCCTGGATATGGGTCAGCATGTCCCGGGCATAGGCCGGGGAGCAGACCTGGTCCAACGGCTCCGGCGACTTCAGCTTGCGTGCGCCCCGCACCTGGTTCAGCTCTGTGAGGCCAACCGGCACCACCGAGATGCTCTGCACCTGGGGATAGCGCTGGGCGAGGTCGGTGATGGATCGGTCTAGATGCGCCCCATCGTTGATGTCTGGGCAGAGGACTATCTGGGTGTGCACCTGGACGCCCAATCCCGCTAGGCGGTCGAGCCCCTGGAGCACGTCCTCTGAGCGCTTGTTGGCAAGGAGCTTCTGGCGCACCGCTAGTTCCGTGGCGTGGACGGAGACGTAGAGCGGGCTGAGGTGCTGCTCCGCGATGCGCTCCCAATCCTCCGGCGTCAGGTTGGTGAGGGTAATAAAATCGCCAAAGAGGAAGCTGAGACGGAAATCGTCGTCCTTGATGAAGAGGCTGCGGCGCATCTCTTTATGGTTGCCGGCAATGAAGCAGAAATAGCAGTTGTTGTTGCACCGTAGGATATCGTCAAAGAGGATGCTCTCAAACTCCACACCTAGGGGTTCGTCGGAGTCCTTCTCTATCTGCAGAAGGTGGGTTTCCTCAGCGCGGGCCACTTCTATGTCCAAGTGTTCGTCCACCGTGTAGAAACGGTAATCGACGATGTCTCGAAGCGTGTGGCCGTTGACACTCACCAGCAGATCGCCCTTGCGGATGCCCAATCGTTCAGCAATGCTCTGCGGTTCCACCGATGCTACCAGAGGCGTGTACTGCCGCTGCTGGCTGGTGGGCGGCGGAGTAAGGGTTGCGGTCATAATACTAAGTGCGCGGGGATACGGGCTGCTAGGCTCACCTAATAACTATACCTGAAGGAACGTTGCAGCAAAAGCGTACTACGGCATCGTAGCCAGGGAATCCGCCCCGCTCTTCGCTGCTTGAGCATACACACCGTGGTAACGCTCCGGCAGCTGTGCAGCGATACGCAGCATGATCGTCTCCGTTGCCGCCGTTAGGTCCTCCGACTTCCGAGGGCCCTCCGGCTGCGGCAGTCTGAATGGTTCGCCAATGTTCACCGCGAACCCGGGCCTTGAGAGGATGGCTTTAATCATATCTGAAGGGCTGGCGGCTGATTCCGTGCCCGAGATACCCACCGGGAGAATGGGCACGTTAGCCGTCAGGGCCAGCAGTGCCGCGCCCCGATGTGCTGGTTTAAGTCCTTGCATCTGGCCCTCGCCGCGAGTGCCTTCCGGGAAGAGGGCCAGCACCTCGCCCGCTTGCAGCACGGCCAGCGCCATACGCAGCGCGCTCCGGTCGATCTCGCCGCGGCGTACGGGGATGACGCCTAGTGACTCACTGAAGATACGGGAGTGGAAGCGATCCCAGAGCTCGGCTTTGCCCATGATGTGCATCGGACGGGGAATGCTCGTTCCCAGCAAGGGCGGGTCTACAATGCTCATGTGGTTAGCCACCACAATACAGGGGCCCTCTTTCGGCATGTGGTGTATGCCTTCCACTTTGTAGCCGGCCAGCACGGTGCTGAGGAAGGCCGTTAGCCGGGACCCCGCCCAGTACCAGAGGCCAGGCCTGCGCAAGGTAGACGGTGTATTCATGTCAAAGATCAGGCGGCGGTAGAGCTGGCGTAGTCGATAAGGAGTTGCGCCACTTCTTCTGGACTACGGCCCTCGGTGTCGATAATTAGGGCATCATCGGCGGGTTTTAATGGAGAGGCCGATCGCGTGATATCGAGTCCATCCCTGATCTTCAGCTCGTCCAGCACGGCGTCAAAGGTAACCTGATTGTCTTTACGGACCAGCTCGGTGTGGCGGCGACGGGCCCGTTCTTCCACGGGCGCATCCAGATAGACCTTGAGATCGGCGTTGGGCAGCACCACGCTGCCGATGTCTCGCCCTGCCATCACCACGCTACCCGTAGCGGCTAGGACACGCTGCGCCGCTACCAGCACTTCACGCACCTCTGGGATACGCGCCAACAGGGAGACTTTGGAGTCTACCTCCTGCGTATGCAACTGCGCGGTGATCTCCTGCCCGTTTACCAGCACCTTGCCGCGCGGTGCTTCTGCGGTGATGGGTTCTATCTCTAGGCTGGACCGTTTCGCGACCTCAATAATCTCTTCGGCGTCTTCAAAGGAGAGCCCTTCTGCGATCCCTTGCCAGGTGAGCGCGCGATACATAGCCCCCGTGTCGATGAAGCGGTATGCCAACCGCTGCGCTATTATCTGGCCGACAACGCTTTTGCCGGACGCACCGGGGCCATCGATAGCTATTGTTGAGAAAGCCATAGGTGTCCTGTGTGCGGCACAAGGATGTGTTGGAGCATAGGATTAGCGAGCTTGACGGCTTGGCCGTGGCTGCGCTGAAAGAGATTGCAGGAAGCTCTGTGCCGACCGCGCGGCAGCGCCACGATGGCTCACTTGATGCTTCTCCACTGAAGAGATTTCAGCAAAGGTCTTGTGTATAGGTGGGTAGAAGAAGACGGGGTCGTACCCAAAACCGTTTGTTCCTCTGATCTCCGGAGTGATCACGCCTGAAACCTCGCCGCGGTGGAGTGTGAGCGTTTCATCCTGCATAGCAACCGCAATGACGCAGACAAAGCGCGCGCCGCGTTCCTGATCCGGCGCCTGCTCCAGGTTGCGCAGCAGCAGCTCCACACGCTGAGGATCGGTAAGACCCGGGCCGCCGTAGCGTGCGGAAAGGTATCCCGGCTCTCCGTGGAGAGCGTCCACCTCCAGGCCGGAGTCGTCCGCCAGGGTTAGGAGACCGCTGGCTTTGGCGTAGCTGGTTGCTTTAAGGGCTGCGTTCTCTTCGTAGCTCGTACCGGTCTCTTCGACATCGAAATCGATGCCTACATCCCTCAGGCCAACTAGTGTGAAGGGGATTGCTCCCAGCAACTCCCGGAACTCCGCAACCTTCCCCGGATTTCTGGTCGCCAAGAGGAGCCGATCCATGCGCGCTGGGTCAGTTGCTGACGAACTCGTTATCCAGCTTGTTCAGGGTGTCGATGAGGCCCGTGTAGGCGATCTCTGCCTGAGAAGCCATTGCTACACCGAAGAATCCTTGGCGGCGCATTTCGACAGCCTTTTGCTCAATATGCAGCCGGGTGGAATCCCAGACTGAATCACCAAAGAAGTCCACATAGTTCTTGGAAAAGTGGCCCGTGCTGTCCATAGAGAAGCCCAGGCTGGAGATGATAGGCAAGCAGAATGCGCCTGCCACAGGCGTATTGATGCGCATGGGCAGTAGCGGCATAGTATGGGAGCCGCGGGCATCGCCGGTGACGTAGTGGCCGATGAAGTACGGCTCAATTAACTCTTCCGGCGCGGGGAAAATACCTTGGTTACGCACCAGCGCAATGGGATCGTCCTTGCCGGTGTAGCGGCCCGCAATGTTGTGCAGGCGAGTGGCAGAGACTGCGGCCACCTGCTCGTCCGGGTAGGCGCGTGAGTGGATAGACTCGATGGCAAAGCGATCCATGTCTCGCAGCAGTGCGCAGACGTCCCAGATCCGCTCCGGCACGTCAAGAGTGATGGTGCGGTCGCCTTCATGGGCGTCCATGTCCATGATAGTGATGCTAAAGCCTTCATGCAGGCGTGGGCTCAGGAGCAGACCGCCGTTGTGCATGGGGTCGCAGAAGGCGAGGTAGAG
Source organism: Dehalococcoidia bacterium (assembly GCA_965220215.1). Taxonomy (GTDB): domain Bacteria; phylum Chloroflexota; class Dehalococcoidia; order SHYD01; family SHYD01; genus CBDDEI01. The sequence goes on along the minus strand of OZ244809.1, from coordinate 333,370 downwards.
CGGGAGATTGTACGCCCCAGGGCTGCACTTGTCTGCGGCAAAGACCATGAAGGATTCTGCGGGGCGGTATTCCGGCAGCAATTCGAACTCAATCTCAGCAACGGCAGGGCCTGCGCCCCGGACGTTGCCGGAAGGAGCGTCTGTAAGGAGGTCCTGGCCAGCTCCGTAGTTGCCCTGGTTGCTCGCCATCTCTGTTGCCGATATGAAGGCCTTCCAGGCGATGTCCACGTGGATTTGCTGATTGTTGGTTCCCTTGTTGTGCGACATGATCATTGCAATATCGTCGCCAGTGTGGGTGACAAGCCCGTCTATCAGGATGCCATGCTTGATGGCCTCCTGCATTACATGCTCTACTTCTTGCATCATCTCAGGGGTTGGTTTAGTGTGCCCGCCGATGGAGCCTACGTCTGCCTTAATGACGCTCAAAGTTGCTTTCGCCATGATCTCCTCCAGAGTTAAAGGGTTTGCATTCAGAATTAAGATAGAGCCGGATGAGGCAAGTATCAGGAGCGCGTCTACCACAAAGCAACGCTGTACATTGTTTTCATGCGGCCTGCGTGCCATAGCAGGGTATCTGGGGAGGTCACGCGCTGTCAAGCCTAAAGGGCGCTAGGTCTCCTAAAGCGCGCCGCTACAGGCGTGCTTTCATTGACGCTGTTCCGTGACTACGCTATACTACTGCCGCGCAAGGCCACTATAGGGAGCGCTGGCTCCAAGCCGCCGGGAGGGGTGGCCGAGCGGTTGATGGCGGCGGTCTTGAAAACCGTTGTCGCGCAAGCGACCGTGGGTTCGAATCCCACCCCCTCCGCCAGCAAAATCCATATAGAACGCTTCAACTTTACGAAATCCCATAAAGCAGACAGTTAGGCAAAGCCGCGTGCGGCGGCAACGAGTGCGGGTAGCCGCACTTTCTTCATGATAGTCACCGTAAGATAGTCGCAACCCAGAGGTTATTGTGAAAGTCCACGAATACCAAGCGAAGGCCATCTTAGCGGAGTTCGGTATCCCGGTGCCTAAGGGCGGCGTTGCAGCTACCGCAGACGAAGCCAAAGCCGTTGCGCAAGGGCTCGGCGGGACGGTAGTAGTCAAAGCACAGGTGCACGCCGGCGGCCGAGGCAAGGCGGGCGGCATCATCGTAGCCAAGTCTCCGGACGAGGCGGCGGATGCAGCCAAGCGGCTTATTGGCACGCGGTTGGTTACCCATCAGACCGGCCCGGAAGGCGCTCCCATCTCCACCGTGCTTGTAGAAGAGGCCACCACACCTGCGCAGGAGCTCTATCTCGGCATTCTGCTGGACAGCCAGAAGCGCCAGCCGGTCATTATGATCAGCGCCGCGGGCGGGATGGACATCGAGGAAGTGGCCGCCACGGCGCCCGAGAAGATCGTTAGGCTGTGGGTGGACCCGACGATTGGCTACCAACCCTTTGCCGGACGGCAGCTTGCCTACGGTATTGGGCTGCCCCAGGAGCTGATACGGCCCGCCGCCGACCTCATCGGCAAGCTGTATGAGGTGTATATCAAGAGCGATTGCTCGCTGGTGGAGATAAACCCCCTCGTAGTTACCGAGGACAATAAGCTGGCTGCGCTGGATGCCAAGCTGAACATTGATGACAACGCCCTGTTCCGGCACAGTTCGATGGCCGAGCTCCGCGATCCCTCTCAGGAAGACCCGCTGGAGGTAGAAGCCATCGACAGCGGTGTAAACAACTACATCAAGCTCACCGGCAACATCGGCTGCATCGTGAACGGCGCAGGGTTGGCAATGGCTACGTTGGACATCATCAAGCTTTACGGTGGTGATGCAGCCAACTTTCTGGACATCGGTACGGTGAATAACCCGCAGCGCATGGTGAACGCTATAAGCATCCTGATACGCGATCCAGACGTAAAGGCTATCTATGTGAACATCCTGGGTGGCATGGCAAGGGTGGATGTAATAGCCGAGGGACTTGTGGAGGCATATCAGCAGTTCGAGATCAAAGTCCCAGTGGTGGCTCGCCTAACTGGCAACGGCCTCAAAGAGGGGATGGAGATCCTGGCTAAGGCAGGTCTGCCCATCATCGAAGCGGCAGATATGGCCGACGGGGCTCAGAAGGCAGTGGCCGCTGCCGCCGGCTAACGGTGACAGTGTCGAGAATTGGGCATTATTTGTTGTTTAGCTTAGCATTCCGCACAAGTTTTACGAACAAGAGGAAGCAGTAGTGAGCGTCTTACTGAAAAAGTCCACACGCCTGCTGGTGCAAGGGATTACCGGGACTGAGGGGTCCAATCACACCCGGCTCTGCAAGGCGTACGGCACTCAGGTGGTAGCCGGAGCAACCCCCGGCAGAGAAGGCCAAGAAGTAGAGGGCGTGCCCGTCTTCAACACCGTTGCGAAAGCGGTGCAGGAAACGGGAGCAAACGCCAGCATTATCTTTGTCCCCGCCGCGTTTGCTACTGACGCCATCTGCGAAGCTGTGGACGCCGGTCTTCCTTTAGTGGTGTGCATTACCGAGGGTCTGCCACCCGCGGACATGGTGCAGGTGCGAGCGTACCTCAAGGACAAAGACACTATCCTTATTGGCCCCAACTGCCCGGGTATTATCTCCCCTACAGAGCAAGCAAAGGCCGGGATTATGCCCGCCGAAAGCTTCTCTCCGGGCCGCATCGGTCTGGTATCTCGCAGCGGCACACTGCTCTACGAAGCGGCCTCGCAGCTTACAGCGCGAGGGCTCGGGCAGTCCACCGCTCTAGGCATCGGCGGCGACCCGGTATCCGGAACCACCTTTGTGCAGGCGCTCAAATGGTTCCAGGGCGACCCCGACACCGATGCCATCGTGCTCATTGGTGAGATTGGAGGCATGGGCGAGCAAGAGGCGGCGGACTTCCTCGGCAGCATTGAGCACAAACCCATGGCTGCATTCATCGCAGGGGCATCGGCCCCGCCCGGACGACGCATGGGCCATGCCGGCGCCATTATCAGCGGCGATAGCGGCACGGCAGCCAGCAAATTTCGTGCGCTGGAAGCCGCCGGCGTCGCAACTACCGGTAACCCGGCAGAAATCGGCAAAGTAGTGGCTGAACTCCTCAGCTAACGCAACTAAACCTAAGGAGCCTTAATGATTACCACAGTTGTAGGGAACTACCCAAAGGTTCCCTCGCTTACTAACGGGCCGAACCTCCGAACCGCCATTGGCCGCTTTGACCAGGGCCGCATCACCGCAGAGGAGCTGGCTACGGTTGCTGACGAAGCAACTGCTGACGCCATTGCTGAGCAGGTCGAAGCGGGCGTAGACCTAGTGACCGACGGACACATCCGCTGGCAGGACGAGATCACCTACTTTGCTGGCGGTCTGACGGGGGTCACCCTCAACGGTCTGCTGCGCTGGTTCGATTCCAACACCTACTTCCGCCAGCCCTACATCGAAGAGGCCCTGGCGTGGGAGCAGCCTGTTAGCGTGCGAGACTTGAAATTTGCCGTGGAGCATAGCGCTAAGCCCCTCAAAGTAGTGCTCCCAGGGCTTGTAAGCCTAACGGACCACGTACAGGACAAGCACTATAGCGGTCAGAACCGGCTAGCAGCCGAATTTGCCCGCAGCCTTAACGCTGAAGCCAAGGCGTTGCAGGAGGCTGGCGCAACTTTCATCCAGTTCAACGATCCCGTCCTGACCCGCAAGCACGAATTACTGCCGCTCTTGCAGGAGAACGTGGACGCGCTGCTGGACGGTATCACGGTGAAAACGGCCCTGTACACCTACTTTGGCGATGTCATTGGCATTGAGGATGGGCTGTTCAGCTTGCCGTTCCAGGTCTACGGATTGGACTTTGTGACGAACCCGGCCAGTGTGGCGGCGTTCAAGAGCTTTCCTATGGCTAAGGAGCTGGGGGCAGGACTTCTGGATGCTCGGAACACAAAGCTAGAGGATACCGAGACCGTTGTGGGCCAGATCCAACAACTAGCTCAGGTTGTGCCTCTGGATCATATGTATCTCAACCCTAGCTGCGGCCTGGAGTTCTTGCCCAGACAGAATGCGTACGACAAGCTAGTCCGATTAGTAGAGGTGGGACAGCGCGCGATGGAGGTAGTGTAATGGCTCAAGGTTTACTAACCACATCCGTAGGGAGCTTTCCCAAGTCTCCAGAGCTCATGCATGCTCGCACACTGCTCTCGCAAGGGAAGCTGAGCGAGGCGGAGCTACTGGAGATGGAGCGGCAGGCCACCGAGGATTGGATCAGGTTCCAGGAAGAGATCGGCATCGACATCTTGGTGGACGGCGAGCAGTATCGCGGCGACATGGCCACCTATTTTGCAGAACTGATGGACGGGTTCACTATCAGCGGCCTGGTGCGCTCCTACGGCAACCGCTACTATCGCAAGCCTATTGCGGTGGGCAAGGTGGCGCGTCGCGCCCCCATGACCCTCGATATGTGGAAGTACGCCCAGAGCCTCACAGACAGGCCGGTGAAGGGCATGCTCACAGGCCCCTACACCATGATGGACTGGTCGTTCAACGAGTACTACCCCAACCGCGAGGCTTTCCTCATGGACCTGGCGCAGGCTGTGCATGAGGAAGCACTCGATCTGGAGCGGGCAGGCGCAAAGTACATCCAGATCGATGAGCCGGCGCTCTCAACCCGTCCGGAGGAGATGGAGCTTGGCTCTAGAGCCCTGGGTATTGTGACCGAAGGGCTAACAGCCCATACCCTGACGCACATCTGCTACGGAGATTTCGGCAAAGTGTACAACGAGCTTATCAATCTCCCTGTCGACCAGATTGACCTTGAGATGGCCAACAGCCAGTTCCAACTGCTGGAGTCCCTTCAGGACAAGGGCTTTAAGAAGGTCATTGGCTTTGGCGTGGTGGACGTGCACAGCCACGTGTTGGAGTCGGTTGAGGAAGTAAAGCAGAACATTCACCGCGGCCTGCAAGCGCTCCCGCCCGAGCAAATCTTTGTGGACCCGGACTGCGGCCTCAAGACACGCACTGTAGAAGAGGCGAAGGACAAGATGAGGGTGATAGCGGAAGCCACTAAAGCCGTCAAGCAAGAGCTAGGCATTAGCTGAACCTGCGCTGAAAGCTCCACGAAGCGCTGATGGCGCTTAGCCCGCCTAGCCACCCACAACGCATCGTTTGCCTCACTGCTGAGACGGCGGAGGTGCTTTGGCGTCTGGGCGCGTGGGAGCGGGTGGTTGGCGTATCGGGGTTCACCACCCGGCCGCCGGAAGCGCGCCAGAAACCCCGCATCGGCGGGTTCACCAGCATCAACATTGAAAAGGTGCTGGCGCTCAAGCCCGACCTCGTACTCTCCTTCTCGGACCTCCAGGCAGACATCGTAAAAGAGCTGATTCATCGCGGCTGCAACGTGCTCGCGCTCAATCAGCGCAGCTTGGGCGAGATGTTCAGCACCATCCTGTTACTGGGCGGCGTCATCGGCAAAGAGGCCGAGGCCGCGGCCCTAGTGCAAGAGCTTCAGCAAGAGATGGAGGCTGTGGCCTCTCAAGCAGCGCGTTTCCCCTACCGCCCGCGGGTCTTCTTTGAGGAATGGCCTGATCCGCTTATCGCAGGCATCCAGTGGGTGAGCGAGATCGTCTCGCTAGCCGGAGGCGAGGATATCTTCCTCGAGCTGCGAGACCAACCCAGCGCTAAGAATCGCATCCTCGATCCGGATGCCGTGCGGGCGCGAGACCCTCAGGTGGTGCTGGCGTCCTGGTGCGGGAAGAAGGTGCAGATGCGCCGCATTCTGGAGCGGCCGGGGTGGGATAACGTGGAAGCCATACGAAACGGCCAGGTTTATGAGGTTCCCTCTGGAGTGATCTTGCAGCCGGGGCCCGTCTTAGTGGAAGGGCTGCAACAGATCCATCAACTGCTGACGGGAGTGGTAAGCGCTTCCCCCTCCACTTAGCGGCCAATGCCGCAGCTACTATCCTGTCAAAATAGACTAGAACTGTAGCAGTGTACTTGCGCCCTGAGCGCGGTCAACGCACTTGCCTGCGGTGCTAGGATTGACCACCGCGGCCTTTGCGGTCGAAGTAATCCACCATCACGTACTCGCCTAGATGCTCTGGTGAAGTAAAGAGCACTTTCCCACTGTTAGCCCGCGCTAGTTGCGACACGAAGGCTTTGAGGTGGTAGCTCTTCTCCAGCATGAAGGTGTTGATAATGATCTCTTCCTTGGTGCAGCGTCGTACCTCGTTCAGCGTCTCCCGCAGCACGCGCGGGCCGGGCGGGTATTCGATGGAGAGGCGTCCATCCGGCTCGAAGTAAGCCGTCGGCTCCCCGTCCGTAATGAGGATGACCTGACGCTGCGAGCCCCTATGCTTGGCGAGCAACCGCCGCGCGACCCGTAACCCGGCCTGCAGGTTGGTGCCGCGCCCAAAGTCGCCCACGTTGAGGCGAGGCAGCTCATCCTTGTCGACCTCTCGCGCAAAACCGGAGAAACCGACCAGATAGAGCACGTCTCTGGGGAATTGCGTACGGATAAGGGTGCTCAGGGCTAGGGCTACCTTCTTTGCGGCCACAAAGTTACCCCGCATGGGCATAGAGCGGCTCACGTCCAGCGCCAGCACCGTTGTAGTGCGAGTCTGTAGCTCCGTGGACCGAACTTCAAAGTCGGGCGGAGATAGGCGGACAGGAACGCCGGGTTCGGCGCGCAAGATGGCGTTCATGATGGTTCGCTGTAGGTCCAGGAGGAAGGGGTCGCCAAAATGGTACTGGCGGGTATCCCCAGAAAGCTCCTGGCCTAAGCCAACTTTGGAAGTCTGGTGGCTGCCGTAGGAATCCTTGCGCATACGCATGAAGATATCTCTCAGGGCCTTTTCTCCAATCTTACGGATTGCCCTGGGAGTGAGGGTGAGCTGACTGCCATGCCGCTCCAAATAGCCCGCTTCTTCCAGCCGTTTGGCGATGTCACGGAGGTCGTCCAACTCTCGGGCAGCCTCGTCACCGAGGAGGTCGCGGACGAGGTCGAGGTCAATGCCCTGGGCGTCGGAGCCGAAGCGTGCCCGCTCTAGCTGCCGCTCTAGGTTCTCGATGTCCTGAAGCTGATCGATAAGTTTCATCGCTTCGTTGAGAGAGACGTCGTCGTCGCCAAAGAAGGAGTACTCCTGGCTTGAGACGCCCTGGGGCATCATCTGGTCCAGATTGGCGGCCAGACGAGCAAGTTCGCTTTGGAGACCCTGATTGAAGAGCTGGGAACCGAGGAGGTCAAGCAACGACTCTCGCTGGTCTGAAGAGAGGCTGTTGAGCAGCGATTGCATCTGCCCCATTTGGCCGCGCAGCCTATCCAGCAGCTCATCAAGGTTCTGCGGCGGGTCTTGCCCAAAGAGGTGGCCAAACTCCTTCATAAAATCGGAGATGTCCGGGTCTTGGCCCCGCAACCGCTGCTCCAGGAGGTCGTTCAGCGCGCTGGTCATGCGCTGAAGCTCCTCCATGTCCTCCGGAGTCATGCTCTCCAGTTGCTGGGATATGTTCTGGAAGAAGGAGTCCATCACACTCTTCTGAAGCGTCTGGAGCAACTCCTGGAAGGCCCTGCCTGCTTCCGGGTCCAGGAACTCGTACTCTTTGAGTTCTTGGATGGCTTCTCCTGGGTTTTCAGGCAATGTATGGAGCGTGGCGAGGTTCTTCTGCGCCATACGCTTGAAGAAGTCTTGCAGCGCTGCGTTGTCTAACGATGGGTCTTGGGGTTGTTGATCGAGGTCATCGAGCCTGCGTTCAATGCTCTCCCGCTCTTGCCGCACAATAGCGTCCAAGCGGTCCTTCAAGTCCTGATAGGCCGAGCTCAGGTTGTTCTGCGCCAACATCTCGTGGCGCTTGGAGCGAAGCTGCTGCAGCATGTCGTAGATGCCGCGCATGTTCTGCTGGCCGTGGGGCCGGTTCATCCCCTGCTGTAGGAGCTGACGCAGCGCTCGGGACACATCCCCGTACTGGAGCAGGTCATCCGATAAGGAATCCAGCAGAACGTCCAGATCAGGGATCAGGTCGTTCTGGGTGTTGTCCCAGCTGGAGTATTTAAAACTTCGGCTCATGGCGTATCACCGTAAAGCCCCTGAATCAACATCCCGTAGCAAGTGTGAGTCAGTATAGGCTACTACTCTTTGCGCCTTCAATGTCAAGCGTAGCCTGGAGTGCGCATAAGCCGTAGCTCAACCGCCTTGACCATGCCTGCCTGTGCTCCCTATAATTAGTGACGCTGCTCATGACTAGCTCGTGAGCTTTCTTTTGCGCACCGTGAATCCCCTAAGCGCGCGATATCCTGCCCTATTTGAGGCGCCTATGGGATGGAGATATTAGCACGTGTGGTCACGTATGTATGTCAGCACGTACACATGTATAGAAATGCGGATTTAGCTTCGTTCCAGATAGTAGTAGGTTATGACTGACCACATCGCTTCCCTAATAAGCGAAGCCCAAGCGGCGCTAAAAACCATCGCTGATGAGAAGGTGTTGGAAGGCTGGCGCGTGGAGTTCCTTGGCCGTAACGGCCGTCTGACTCAGGTGCTGCGCTCTATTGGCTCCCTGCCCGCGGAGGAGCGGCGCGCGCTGGGCGCTGCGGCCAACCAGGCCAAGAACGCGCTAGAAGCCGCCCTTGCCGCCCGAGAGGAAGAGTTACGTCAACTCACCTCCGGGCGCGATGACAACACCATAGACGTGACGCTACCCGGCCGTCCCTTCTCTGCTGGACGCTTTCATCCCACTACACAGATGGTGCGGGAGGTCTGCGCCGCCTTTACCTCTATGGGCTTCACCGTGGTGGAGGGGCCGGAGGTGGAATGGGACTACTACAACTTTGAGGCGCTGAACATCCCCAAGGACCACCCGGCGCGCGATATGTGGGACACCATCTGGGTTAGCCCGGAAGGCCCGCGGGCGGAGAAGCCCATCCTGATGCGCACCCATACCTCGCCCATGCAGGTGCGGGTGATGGAGAAGCAGGAGCCTCCGGTGCGCGTTGTTGTGCCGGGCCGCTGCTACCGTTACGAGGCTACGGACGCTACCCATGAGTCGATCTTCTATCAGATTGAGGGGCTGGCCGTAGACGTAGGCATCTCCATGGCCGACCTAAAGGGCACGCTCTACGAGTTCGCGCGGCGTATCTTTGGCGAAGAGCGCAAGGTGCGCTTTCGCTGCGACTACTTCCCCTTTGTGGAGCCGGGCGTGGACATGTCCATCGATTGCTTTGCCTGCGGCGGCAAGGGGTGCCGCATCTGCAAGAACACAGGATGGATAGAGATCATGGGCGCGGGCATGGTGCACCCGGAGGTGCTGCGGCGCGTGGGGTACGACCCTGAGGTGTACACCGGCTTCGCCTTCGGCATGGGGCCGGAGCGTATCGCAATGCTCAAGTACGGTATCGACGACATCCGCCTCTTCTACAGCAACGACCTGCGCTTCCTGCGCCAGTTCTAGTCGCATCAATCACGAACACCTAACGGACTAATAGCGTGAAAGTATCCCTGAAATGGCTGCAAGAGTACGTAGACGTCACCCTGCCTGCTGACGAGCTGGCGGCCAAGCTGACCGCGTCCGGATCAGAGGTGGCCGCCGTGGTGCGCATCGGCCAGCACTGGGACATGGTTCAGGTGGCCCGCATCACCAACATCCAGCCGCACCCCAACGCAGACCGCCTACGCCTGGCGACTGTTGATACGGGCGCAGGACAGGAGACCGTAGTCTGCGGCGCACCTAACATCTCTGTGGGGCAGAAAGTCCCCTACGCGGCGGTGGGCGCCACCCTCCTCGACGGCCACAATGGACAGCCTGTGACCCTTGAGGCCGCCCGCATCCGAGGCGTGGTCTCCAACGGCATGATCTGCTCGGAGATGGAGCTAGGGCTCTCCAACGATCACGAGGGCATCCTCATTCTGCCGGAAGACACGCCGGTCGGCGCGCCGCTGGCGGGCGTCCTGGGTGACACCATCCTCGACCTAGACGTGACGCCCAACCGGCCCGACTGCTACTCGGTGCTGGGCCTGGCTCGTGAGGTTGCAGTGCTCACGGAGCAACCGCTGCGGGAGCCGGACAGCAGCTATCAAGAGAGCGGCGAGGCGGCCAGCGATCTCGCCTCGGTGGAGATAGCAGACCCCGACTTATGCCTTCGCTATACCGCCTCGGTCATCCGCGGCATCACGGTGGGGCCCTCCCCTGCCTGGATGCAGGAGCGCCTTCAGGCGGCGGGGATGCGGCCCATCAACAACGTGGTGGACGTAACCAACTATGTGATGATGGAGCTGGGCCAACCCCTCCATGCCTTCGACCTGCAGCAAGTACAGGACCGCACGGTCGCCGTCCGCAGACCGCGGGCAGGTGAGCGCCTGACCACCCTCGACGGGGTGGAGCGCACCCTAGACTCCGATACGCTGCTCATTTGCGACGCCAGCGGGCCGGTGGGCATGGGCGGCGTCATCGGTGGGCAGAATTCTGAGATCTCCGATGACACCACAGAGGTGTTGCTGGAATCAGCCAACTTTGCTGCGAGCGGCATCCGCCGGACGGCTGCATCGCTACGCATTCGCACCGAGGCGTCGCTGCGGTTCGAGAAGGGGCTGCATCCACAGTCGGCAGAGGTCGGGCTGCGACGGGCTACCAAGCTGCTGGTAGAGCTCTGCGGCGGCATCGTGGCCCAAGGCATCATCGACGTGTACCCTGGCCGCAGTGACCGTGCTCCCATCCATTTGACTCAACACAAGCTCGTTACCGTTCTGGGCACCGAACTTAATGAAGGCCAGGTGTCCCATCTGCTCGCCCGCCTGGGATGCCAGGTTGCGGGAGCGTGGGGGCAGGGCTTGCAAGTGACACCCCCGTGGTGGCGGCCAGACCTCACGATTCCAGAAGACCTAGCGGAGGAGGTTGCCCGTATCATCGGCTACGATGCGCTACCAACCACCGCGCTGCGGGGCGCAGTGCCGCACATGCCGCCGGACCCGCTGCGGACGCTGAAAGAGCGCGTGCGGGATTCCCTGGTCGATGCAGGAATGCAGGAAGTGATCACCTACTCTCTGACCAGCATTACGAATTTGCAGAAGGTGAGCACGGAAGCCTTCGCCACTGAACGGCCGCTGAAAGTAGTCAACCCCATGTCCGCCGAGCAGGAGTACCTGCGCACCACGCTCCGGGCCGGCCTGCTGGTGACCCTTGCGGCCAATGAGCGGCATTCCCCGGGGCCGCTACATCTCTTTGAAGTGGGCAAAGTATTCTGGGAGCGCAACGAAGATCTACCGGAGGAGCGCGAACAGGTGGCCGGCGTGCTGGCCGGCGTCCGGCAACAGCCCCACTGGGAGGGCCAGGAGCCTCCCCTGAGCTTCTACGACGCCAAGGGCCTGCTGCAGAGCCTGGAACGTGACCTGGGGCTCACCTTAGAGTATCGCCCCGGCAGTGACGCAAACCTGGCGGCAGGACGCTGCGCTTCGCTGACGCTGGACGGTCAGGTAGTGGGCGTGATGGGTGAACTGAGTCCGGAGATAGCCCAACGCTTCGATATCGTCTCAAGCCCCGTGTTCCTCTTTGAGCTTGATCTGCCCGCGCTGGTCCCTGAAGTGGCGGACAAACGCCGCTACCTGCAGTTGCCGCGGTTCCCGGCAGTCACGGAAGACCTGGCCTTGGTGGTAGACCAGGATGTGCCCGCGGCAGCTATCGAGGCGGCTCTGCTGGAAGCGCCGCTGGTTGTAGACGTGCGGCTCTTTGATGTCTATGCAGGCGCGCAGGTCGCGCAGGGGAAAAAATCCCTGGCTTACGCCGTAACCTACCAGGCGTCCGACCGCACCCTCACCGGTGAGGAAACCAGCAAAGCGCGAGAAGAGGCCATCTCCCGACTACGCTCAGCCTACGGCGCCGAACTGCGCGCTTAGACCCTCCCTCATAGCACAAAGCTGCACAGGCAGCACCTACACACCGCTGACCAATGGGCCGCGCCCGGCTCAATAGTTACGTTATGTAAGGTGCATCGCGTTTCCTGTTGACCTGCGTGCTAAAATGTGGCAGAAGGTCAGAGGCCGCAGAGTCCCCCTATGATCCTAGCCAGCCATCTAAGGAACGGATTGCCCTCTTCTTCCTGGTGTTCAGCTTCCCGCCGCGTGGTGGAGATTCTTGCTCTGCTGCTCTTAGCGGCATTAGTTGGTTGATTGATTGATTGATTGATTGATTGATTGAGAGAGGCGGAGATTACGCCGCAGAGTATGCAGGCACTGTATAGAGGGGAACGGTGACTATCCCCAGCGAGAGCTTAACCGTAGAGCAGGCGAGAGAGCGCATTCTGGCGCACGTCTCGGCGCTGCCTGTGGTGGACCTGCCTCTGTTGGAAGCGCTAGGGCTCACCCTGGCCGAAGACCTCTATGCGCCCTTCGACATCCCGCCGCTGGCGAACTCGGGCATGGACGGCTACGCCGTACGCGCAGAGGACATCAGCGCAGCTGGTGAGGCGTCGCCCGCCTCATTGCGGCTCATCGGCGAGATTGCCGCGGGCTACGTGCCGACAGAGACCGTTACTGCCGGCACAGCCATGCGCATCATGACCGGCGCGCCTATACCCCAAGGCGCGGATACCGTGGTCCCTTTTGAGGAGACGGATGAGACTGACCAGCGCAACAGAGGCGCAAAGAGCGCGGACCTACGCGAGATCGGCATTCGTAGCCCACTCCCGTCCGGCGCCAACGTGCGTCCCTCCGGCGAAGATGTGCAACGGGGCGCGTTGGTGCTCACCAGTGGAACCGTACTACGCCCCGCTCACCTAGGCGTCGCGGCGAGCCTTGGGTTCGCCTCGGTGAAAGCAGTGCGACCGCCAACGGTAGCCATCCTGGCAACAGGTGATGAGCTGCGGGAGCCGGGCGAGACTCTAGCCCCAGGTCAGATCTATAACAGCAACAGCTACTCCACTGCGGCCCAGGTCATGAGTTGCGGCGGGGTGCCGCAAGTGATCGGCATTGCCCGGGACACCTTGGACGACTTGATGGCCAAATTCCGTATGGGCTTGAGTGCAGATTTTTTCATTACCTCTGCCGGCGTATCCACCGGAGAGTATGACTTGGTGAAGGACGTACTCTCTCAACACGGCAGCATGTCCTTCTGGCGGGTGCACATTCGCCCGGGCAGACCTCTGGCCTTTGGGCTGCTGGAACGCCCCGATGGAACAAAGGCGCCTCATCTGGGGCTGCCGGGCAATCCGGTAAGCTCTATGGTTGCCTTCGACCAGTTTGCGCGGCCTGCGCTCCTGAAAATGCAGGGAAAGCTGCCAAGTCAACGGCCAGTTGTGCGGGCCACTTTGGAAGGCTCGCTTGGGCACCTTGATGGCCGCCGTTTCTACGCAAGGGTCGTCGTGGAGCGGATGTCTGATGGCAGTTTCGTGGCTAGGCCATCCGGCTCACAAGGCTCCAATGTGCTCACCGCTCTGGCAATAGCTAACGGACTACTGGTAGTGCCGGAAGGACGCACAAGTTTAGACCCCGGCGAGAAGTTGGATGTCGAGTTGCTGGAAGGCTATGAAGAGCTGCTGGCATGATCTACAACGCGTCTGATTTTATCTTTGAGCCTGCGCCTGATGTAGCCAGGGCGCGCCGCGTGCTTATCAAGCCCACTGCCGCCTACCCGTTGCCCTATCCTGTCACCACCAGTCGAGAGATACTGGCGGCGGTGATACAGGGCATCCGACGGGTGAGCGATGCAGATATCGTGCTGCTGGAAGGTCCGCTAGAAGGGGATCACGCCCGCATGGTCTACCGGTCGCTAGGGTATGACTTCCCGCGCATGCTGAGTCTGGACGTGCGGGACTGCACTCTCGTTGAGGTGGAGAACCCGCTGGTTAAGCCCTATGCGCTGTCAAACTTCTGGGTGCCCAACGTGCTGCTTTCTTGCGATTACCTCATCAGTATTGCGCCTTACAGAGTGAGCTTTGATCAGGGCTGGTTAAGCATCGCCAACATGCTTGGGCTGCTCCCTCAGTCAAAGTATGGCCCCGGGGAAGGAAAAGACCGCGGTCTGCTGAACCGCGTCGATATTCAGGGCGCAATTGCCGATCTCTATTTCACGGTTCCCTTCGACCTCGGCATCGTAGAAGCACAGATGAAGTTCTTCTGTGATGACTATCCTACACAGGGCCGCACAGAAGAGTACGGGAAGATATTTGTAGGTGAGCCCTTTCAAGTGGACGCAGATACCGCCAACCTCACCAAGCTTGATGTAGGCTACCTGCATCTCATAGAAGCAGCCCGGAAGGAAATGGAAGCCCAATCCAAGGACGCCTAGCGCTCCTACAGAAGAACAGTATTGTTGTCACAGAATTTGGTGCGAGGTGATGGGAGATGAACAAGCAATCAGCGAGTGGGGAAACAACAGTTGAAGACGCCGCCCCCCAACGCTACTGGATAGATCCCGCCCTCTACTTACAACGCGGGCAGTCCTTTGAGTTCGCGCTGCGAGAGCGTTTGTGCGCCAATTCCCGCGAGGGGATCAAAGTGCAAATAGCTCTCAACGCTTCGCCACCCCAGAGCAGCCGCAGAACCAGCAGCAACTCAGGCGCAAATGTGTCTCCCGTTGACGCGATGGTCCGAGAAATTCGAGAGTGTTGTTCTAAATTGCCCGAGTTTGAAGAAGGCCGGATGGGAATGAGCGAGGTGCTCTTCAGGGTCATACTCGCAAGCGGCAACCGGCCAAAGACAGCGACACAGCTCTACGAAAGCACGTTAGAACGGCTTGGGCCTGCCGATGGACGGGCAGTCACGGTGGAGATGCTGGAGCGGCTCCTCTCTGCTGATAAGACCTATGGATTTGCTGCAATCTAAGCCCTAAGCTCAGCCATTACTTGGCCGCAAGGCTAATGTTGCTCATACGACTCTCGTAGTCCCACCCGCTGGCGCTTATCTGCACAGAGAGGATGCGCTGAGGCCGCGGATCCAAAGTCATGAGGTTCTGGGCCGCTGCATAGGTAAACCAGGCGTCCTCAGGTACGGGAATGCCAAAATCAGTGCGGTTGCGGGTGTTGTTCTGATAGTAAAAACCATAGACCGCGTAGCTCTCGCCACCCAACGTCCGGTAATCTATGCGCACCCGGATAGGATATTCCGAGCCCAGGTACCCGCCTCCAGAGAGACTCTGGTAGTGAATCTGCATATCCAGGCTCAGACGTAGCTCGCTGAACTCAGATACATCGCGGTCGATCCTCTGCACAAGCTGAGTCTCAAAATGGGTGTTCTTGCTGCTCAGACGAGAGAAAAGGACCGCATTTCTAGAGCCGTCTCTCATAAGGGTGTATTGCCCGGAGACATCGGTACCTTCCTGAAAGCCCGCCGTCTGCGCCACTTCCCAGCCATCCAGGCCACTGGAGAAGTCGCCGTTGACGATAAGCTCTTCAGGGGAAACCAGCGGGCCTTCTACACCCGTTGGACCAATCTCAACGCGCTCTCCAGCCGCCAGGTGGTAGACGCGGTCACGCGTTTGGAGATCTGCAGCGCCGCGCTCCATAACCCGTACGTGCGCACGATTGGGTCCCGTGCGGATGCTGTAGCTCCCCTCTTGAAGGACAAGCATGCCGCCAGGAACAGCCACTTCTAGCAGGCGCGCTTCCGTAGACTTAGGGGCAGCCTCCACTTGCACCAGCCCTTCCGTGACAGCTAGGCCAATGACCGCGCTCCTATCTGTGAACTTGGAAGAGGCCTGACGAGTCAGCTGTACTTCCGCATTGGCGTACAGCCGCACGAGAGAGCCATCCAGAAGGGTAACCTCAGCCTGAGCCGCGTTATCGGTTCGCAGGGTATCGCCCTCGTGCAACGTGACCGGCGGGGAGAAGCCAATCCACTGAGTTTGCCGCGCCGGCTTGAGCAGTACCGTGCCCGCATCGGATACGGTCAGGGTTGCTTCTCGTGCCTCGGTTGTGTTCAGCCAGATTGCGCGTACAGCAAACACGGTGCCTGCCGTGAGCACGCAGAAGAGGATGAAGCTGCCCCAGAGGATGGGCCAGACGGCAGCTCGGGGTTCAGGACGCGCCGAAGCACCGGTAGTTGGGGCAGGCCGCTCGGTCGTCTGCAAGTAGATCGCCGTAAAGAAGGAGTCAGCATGAACTGGCTCCTAGATTCGTTAGCTTAAGAGAGGAATGCTATGCCTCTGTCTCATCCCGTCGCTTTGGGCTTTTTCTGATTTCCACTACCTCAGTCGGCGTTTCAAGGACGTTAACTAGGGACTGTTTCTTCGCATCCTTCTTGGGCTTCTTGGTTTCCCGTTGACCCTTATTCCTGTTGCCCATGTCATCACCCCTGGATATCGTTGTGTCTTCTCTAGTATAGGCAACTACGGCTGTATCAGCAAAAGGTTACTGTGGGTGAGTGGTGGCAGTTTGGTTAAAGCGAGCCCCGATTTCAGTGAGCTTTTCGGCTGAAAGTGCATATTCCGCATCTCGATAGAGAAAGAGCAGCGGAGCAAGGCGGGCTAACTGCTGGCACAGCACGCCAATAAAATACTGGCTGTAAAGCGGCGCTTCCGAAATGGAGGGATGAAGCTCCAACGGTAAAGCTGTCTCATTACCCTGCTCGGTAGCAGCTATCAGCAGGTAGACAACTGCCGCTTCGTTTTCCAGCAGCCGTAACAGCGCCTGCCACGTTGCTGATCCCTCCTCGCAGCCGTTACGCAACGCAAAGTGGCTGGTTGCTTCCGCAGCAGCTTCGTAAGCGCTGCGGAGACGCTGACGCTTGAAGCGATCAATAGGCCAGCGCGTGCCGAAGACACTGGCAAAGCGAGCGCCGGCAACGCCGGTCCGTGGGGTAAGCATACTATCTGCGAGCCTCTTGAGAGACGTCAGTCTTGTGCGTCGGAGGGAACGCTTTCCGCCGCCCTTTGCGCCAGGGGCCGCCGGTTTCTGGCGGCCATCCACTTTGCCTTCTGGTCGGCGCGCACTTCTGCGTCGGGACTCTGGTACTGCGCGAGAAACTGGGTGCGGAACGCCTCGAACACACCCTGCTCAATGGCGGAGCGCGCCTGCTCCACCAACCGCACCATAAAGCGTAGGTTGTGGATGCTGGCAAGCTGGAAGGCCATCAACTCCTGGCTCATGAAGAGGTGCCGTAGGTAGGCCGCGGAGAAATGGGTGCACGCAGCGCAGTCGCAGCCGGGGAGGGGCGGCTCGTTGTCGTCAGCGAAGCGGGCATTGCGGATGTTTGCCCGCCCCGTAGGCATGAGCAACGCGCCGTTGCGAGCGATACGGGTGGGGAAGGAGCTATCGAACATATCCACGCCATAGTAGATAGCTTCCAGCACGTCCTCCGGCGAGCCGACGCCCATGAGATAGCGGGGCTTTTCCGCTGGCAGACCCCCGGTCACAGCGTCCACCATGGCCCAGGTCTGCTCTTTGGGTTCGCCCAGGCTTAGGCCGCCGATGGCGTAGCCGGGGAAGTCCATAGCAACCAGCGCTTCTGTAGACCAGTTCCGCAAGTCTGGCTCGAAGCCGCCCTGCACAATAGCGA
This sequence comes from Dehalococcoidia bacterium, assembly GCA_965220215.1. Classification (GTDB taxonomy): domain Bacteria; phylum Chloroflexota; class Dehalococcoidia; order SHYD01; family SHYD01; genus CBDDEI01. Next base: position 315,951 of record OZ244809.1, on the reverse strand, counting down.
ACAGGGCTTGGTCCGAGCGGGAATGAGCTGCGAGGCAGCGCTCCGCCCAGCGATGAGTGCGCTCTGTGGCGGCCCGCACCTGTTCTGGCGCGCTGGGATATGCCGAGGGCTCGTCCAGCACCATCACGATGTCTGCGCCAAGGGCCTGCTCTATCTCCATTACCCGCTCTGGGCTGAGAAAGTGGTCGCTGCCATCGATGTGCGAGCGGAAGGCCACTCCTTCATCGGAGATCTGCCTAATATGGGCTAAACTAAACACCTGAAAACCGCCGCTATCGGTCAACATCGGCCTGGACCAACCGGTGAACTGGTGCAGTCCGCCCAAGCGCGCCACGCGTTCGTGGCCGGGCCGGAGGTAAAGATGATACGCGTTGCCCAGGATGATCTGCGCACCCAGCCGCTCCAGCTCCCAGGGGGCAACGGCCTTCACGCTACCCTGGGTGCCCACCGGCATGAAGACCGGCGTCTGCACCTCGCCGTGGAGGGTGATCAGCCGGCCGGTGCGGGCTTTAGAGGTTGGTGAGATTACTTCTAGGCTGAAGGAGAAGGGCATCATTAGTTTAGGGCTGAACTCCGCCAACTCTTGTAAACTTGTTCCTGTTCGGATTTAAGGAAATCCTGATCGTGAGAAGGCTCTTCATCCAGTAACTTGCCCAATGCTCTGGCTAACTTATAAAATCCCGGGCCTGGCCTTTTTGAGTCCTTTCGAACAACGATTGCGGACAACATCGGGCGATTAAGATCAACTTCATACTCACATATTTCCTTCAAGAAGCGGGCTATTGTGACCCTATCGGGCGGTTTTTTCATATCTAACCCAACGATAGAGCCAGCCACACTATAGCTAATCAACTGCCTCTGTCGAGCGACATCTTTAAGATTCTCATAAAGAGCTTGGTTCACCATGCACCTACTCCGCGGACAGCTCTAGCAGCGTCTCCTCTACTACCTCTGCCGGCACGTCATCCCGCACCACCGCGTTGCCCAGGCCATCGAGGAGCACCCAGCGCTGTTTCTTGTTCTGCACCTTCTTGTCGAAGGCCATTGCGGCGCGCACGCCGTCCAGATCTACGCCGGGGGACCGCGTCGGCAGACCAAAGCCCTCGATAATGCGGCGCTGTCGTTCAATATCGGACTCTTGGAGCAGTCCCATGCGCTGGCTGATACGGGCGGCGCCCATCATACCCACCGCCACCGCTTCACCGTGAAGGAAGCCCTGGTAGCCAGTGGCGGCCTCCAACCCATGGCCAATGGTGTGGCCGTAGTTAAGGATGGCCCGCACGCCAGACTCCCGCTCGTCCTCGCTGACCACCTCTGCCTTGATGGCGGCGCTCGCAGCAACCGTGTGGGCAACGACGCGAGTGTCCAGGCCCGTAAGCCTTTCCATGCCCGACTCCATCTCCGCCAGCAGGACGGGGTCTCGGATGAGCGCGTGCTTGATGACCTCCGCCCAACCTTCTGTGAGCTCCCGCTTGCCGAGCGTGCGCAGCAGTTCCACGTCTATCAGCACCATCTTGGGCTGGTAGAACGAGCCCACCAAATTCTTGGCCTCGGCCAGATTGACGCCGGTCTTGCCGCCGATGCTGGCGTCTACCATAGCTAAGAGCGTAGTAGGCGCCTGCACGTAAGGCATGCCGCGAAGGTAGCTGGCGGCTACGTAGCCGGACAGGTCGCCGACCACACCTCCGCCGAGGGCAAGGATAGTATGACTACGCTCCGCCCGCTGGTCCACCAGCCACTGGTAGATGCCCTCCACCACGTCCAGGCGCTTACTCTGCTCCCCCGCGGGGATGACGTAGCTGGTGGCGGCAATACCGCGCTCATGGAGGGCGGACATGACCCGCTCGCCGTAGTGGCTGAAGACGTTATCGTCCGATATGACATAGACCGTGTTGCTCAATCCCATCCGCTCAAGGCGAGAAGCCAGGCCGTTGAGGAGCTTTGGTCCTACAAAGACAGGGTAAGTGCCGCCGTTGGTGGCCACCACAGCTACCGCGCCGGTAGTCGTGGCGGGAGCGCCGCCGGCATGAGGGCTGTCGTCGCCAGCATCCGGTTCCAGCTCAGGTATGGGCAGCGGCTGCAAACGGAGCTTGCCGCGCAGGCGGCCATAGGCCTGCAGCGCTTCCTCCGCTACCTCTTCCGGCGTCAGGTGGTCCGTGGGGACAACCCAGTCCGCTACCGATGCGTAATGGGACAAACGCTGCTCTTTCAGCAAGCTTATCTTGCCCAGGGCATCATCCCCCTGCAGGAGAGGACGCTCGGTGGGATCCAGGTTGCCTTGCTGGTCGGCAAGGAGACGCTGGTAAAGGGTAGACGGCTGCGCATCCAGCCAGACCACAATACCGCTGCCGGTGAGCATGGCCCGGTTGCCGCTGTTGAGCACAACACCGCCGCCCGTCGCGATGACCGCTCGACCACGCCCGCAGGCTAGGCCGAGACTCTGGGTCTCCAGGCCGCGGAAGCGCTCCTCTCCCCACTCGGCGAAGATGTCCGGGATGGATTTGCCGCCGGCCAGGGCAACCACCTGGTCGTCCGTGTCTACAAAAGGCCAACCTAAACGATCAGCGATGAAGCGCCCCACTGCGGTTTTGCCGCTGTAGGAGAGGCCCACCAGGATAATGGCTGCTTTATCCATGTCCGCTGTACTCCAAACTCCTCATCAGTGCGCCCATATCATCCAGGGAGGCTACCGAGTAGTCCGCATCAGGTATACGATCCCGATAGGATGGAACCTGCACCGTGGTCATCCCTACGGACATAGCGCCAGACAGTTCGTTGTCCCCACCATCGCCCACGAACAGACAGCGCGACGGCGGAATGTCGAGCTGATTGCAGGCTAATAAAAAGATAGCCGGGTCCGGTTTCATCAAGTGCACATCACAGGAAAAGATGGGGCTCGGAAACCAGGAAGATACGGGCGAGCTATCCCATCCCGCGTGCACTTCTACCGAGGCGTTGCTCACCAGCGCCAGCGGGAACCCTGCGGCAGTGAGACGCTCAAGGGTCGCCAGTGCGCCAGGCTTGACCCGTTTGAGGTGCTCCGCTAGCGCTTCGGTGCGGACTTTCGCAATCTCTTCAACTACGCCGTGCTCCAGCGAGAGATGCAACGTTTCACTCATCTCTGCAAGGCACTCCTCAAATGTCTTCACGCCCTTGCCCCTTACTTCATATCCGGGAGTCCAATGCTCCAAGAACAGCTCAGTTGGGAGCCCGAGCAGTTCAGCCATCCTTTCATGAACGGTCGCCTGAACGTCCTCCACCAGCGTGCCAAACAGGTCGAAGACCACCGCTTTACAGTGCACGTCGGCTACCGACGGCATACCGGTATCCAACCAGTCAGCTCACTTTTGCCCTGGCGCGTGGCCCTACGAACAGCGCACGCGTCTCGGGCGGCAACTTCTCAATAGCGTAGCGTACCAGCGTACGCCCCGCGTCCGGGAAGGCCTGGAGGTTCTCCACGACGCGCTGCGGGTGGTGTTCGGCGGCTACTTTGAGCAGCCAGCCTGCTCCCTTCTGCACCATATCGTCTTTGTCATGCATCAGATGGTCGGTGAGCGAGAAGACGCTTGATATAGGGATGGTGTTGTGGCGAGCGGCCGGCACCAATGAGACGCAGGCCGCACGGCGGCGCCAGCGGTTGTCGCTCTCCGTCCAGGATGCTACAAAGGGGAGGAGCATCTGATGACGCTCCACCAGCACACCTATGACGTGCAGGCAGATAGCGTCTGTCACCGCCCAGTTGGTGAAGGAGTCCACCCAACGGTCAACGTAGGGGTAGTGCATAGGCGTGAGCTTCTTGGCAAAGGGGCTCATCAGGACATCTACCGCGCCGCCCTCTTCCAAGCCCCCTGTCTCCAGCAGAAGGTCGCACAGGTCGATCATATCTTCCAGGCTGGCCTCCTTCTTGAGGCGGGGCAGAAAGGTCTTGGCAATAGCACGGACCTGTGGCACGGAGAGTCCGTAGGCCTGCACTGGCTCCTTGCTGTAGCGCTGCGCGGCCGCAACTCCTTCCGGCGTCCCCTGCGCCTGTAGGGCGGCCCGTAGCTCCGTGTAGACCTGCTCTAGGAGCTCGTCTGACACTTACAGCCCCTGAGGGATCGGTTCGTTGCGGGGACCTAGCGTCTGCAGGTAGCCGCGGTGGTTACGCAGGGTCTCCTCCATGTGGTCGCCCCCGAACTTCTCCAGCATCGCTTCGGCCAGGCAGATGGCCAGCATAGACTCGCCGATAACGCCCGCCGCGGGCACGACGCAGACGTCGCTGCGCTCGTAGTGCGCCTGGGAGGTCTGGCCGGAAACCAGATCCACCGTGGGCAGCGGGTTAGAGAGGGTGGCAATAGGTTTGATAGCAAACTGCGCGATGATAGGCTCTCCCGTGGTCATGCCGCCTTCAAAGCCGCCGGTGTTGTTGGTGCGGCGTTGCCAGGGCCGTACCCAGCCGTCGGTGCGGCCTTCGTCGGTCCATTCGTCCACGGGCTTGATGACATCGTGCACCTTAGAACCGCGCATGTTCGCAATCTCAAATGCACGGCCAAAGCCCACCGCCTTCACAGCGTTGATGCTCATCAGCGCCTGCGCGATGCGCGCGTGGAGCTTGCGGTCCCACTGGATGTGACTGCCCAGGCCCATAGGTGCGCCCGTGGCGATGACCTCGATCACGCCGCCCACGGTGTCGCCGTCCTCCTTGGCCGCATCAATGGCGGCGATCATGCGTTGCTCGGCTTCGGGGTCGGCGCAGCGCACAGGGCTCTCTTCCAGCGCCGCCCAGTCGATCTTGTCTGGGATGTTGGCATGTTCGCCGCCAATGGCTACCACGTGACTACGCAGCTCCATGCCAAAGGGCTCTAGGAAGCGGCGGGCTACCGCTCCTACGGCCACCCGAGCAGCCGTCTCACGAGCGCTGGACCGCTCCAAGATGTTCCTGGCGTCGCTCTGGAAGTACTTCATAGTACCGGTGGTATCGGCGTGGCCGGGCCGCAAGCGGGTGAGGGTGTTGAGCTGCTTTTCGATGGCCGAGATACTCATCACCTCCTGCCAGTTCTCCCAGTCCTTGTTATCGATGAGTAGTGTTATGGGCGAGCCAAAGGTGTAGCCGTGGCGCACGCCGGAGCGGATGCGGGCCCAGTCCGTCTCAATCTGCTGACGGCCGCCGCGGCCGTAGCCGCCTTGCCTGCGGGCCAGATCGCTGCGGATATAGTCCTCGCTGATATTCAGGCCCGCAGGAATGCCCTCAATAAAGCAGGTCAGTCCTGGGCCGTGGGACTCGCCAGTCGTCATCCAGCGGAATGTGCTCATGATGTGCTCCTTTGCTGAGGCCCGTCTGAGTATTTAGCGTACACGTCTCAAATTGCGTCTCTGCGAGCGCCAATCATTGCCTGGATGCCAGCGCGTGCTGCGCTGCTGTGCGCATCACTTCAATAGGCGCATCTTTGCCCGTCCACAGCTCGAAAGCGGCAGCGCCCTGGTACACCAGCATGGGCAAGCCGCCCAGTGTCCGACACCCCGCTTGTTGTGCCTGGCGCAGGAGTGGCGTCTCCTCAGGATTATACACTAGGTCATACACGAAGCTGGATGCATTTATGTTAATTCCTGTCAGGGGCGACTCCCCTTCCGCGGCGTTGTGGCGCATCCCCATGGTAGTGGTGTTCACGATGAGATCGTAGGTTGGCACCGCCAGCGCGTAGTTCTGGGTGGCCCACTCCTCCGTGAACATCGTTACGTGGTGCTGTTGCGCCAGCGCGTTGAAGCTACTGCGGAGCGCTCTGGACTGCTGCAAGCGACGCGCCGCTATCCCCAAAAAGCTCACCTCAGCTTCAAGCAAGGCGTATGCCACTGCCCTGGCCGCGCCCCCGGCGCCAAGGACGAGCGCGCGAACACCGGAGGGATTGTAGCCGCCATCCGCCTGGAGCGCTCGCAGAAAGCCTGTGCAGTCGGTGTTGTAACCTGCGAGCTGACCGTCTTGCTTTACCACCGTGTTTACGGCGCCGATGGCTTCCGCAGTGACGTCCAAGCGATCCAAGAACGGCGCGACCGCCTCTTTGTGCGGCACGGTCACGTTCATCCCCAGACGCTCCGGGCGGTGTAACGAAGCCACCACTTCTCCCACGCGGTCCGGCGGCGTTTCCCAGACTTGGTACTGGACATCCAACCCGTAATGGTCCAGCGCCGCTTGCTGGAATAACGGAGATAGAGTGTGGGCAAGAGGGTACCCAATAATTCCGAGGTGTTGCATAGTTATTTAGTATCGCTATTCTCTAGCTAAAGTATGATTATTACACTTGTATACATGTAGGAACGTTGTATTGCTAACATGTATACAAGTACTAGTTTTGGTAGCGGGCAATGTTAGCAAGATGCTCGTCAAAAGTGTTGGCAAACGCGTGGCTGCCGTCCTCCTTGGCAACGAAGAAGAGTGCCCGCCCCTCCTGTGGATTGAGCGTCGCATCCAAGGCTGCGAGGCCGGGGTTGCAGATAGGAGTGGGCGGAAGGCCGGCGGCCCGGTACGTGTTGTACGGCGACTCCAACTTCAAGTCCGTAAGCCCTAACTCAAGTTTCCAATACTCGTCTGCAGGAACAGCGCTACCCGGTTCAACTAATGCGTACTGTATGGTGGGGTCGGCGGCCAATGGCATCTCCAGCGCGTAGCGTCGCAAGAAAACGCCCGCAATGGCGCTGCGCTCTTCGGGCACCTGTGCCTCTCGCTCGACTAACGACGCCACGATCACTACCTGATCCAGCGATGTGACACGAGGGCCTTCTGGCAGCGCGCTGTCACTCAGGTTAGCCGCCTGATAGCGCTCCAGAAAGCGTTCTTTAAAGGTCTGCAGCATGAGCGTCACAAAGGCTTCTGCGCCGTAGTCCTGGGGCACATGGTAGGTGTCTGGGAACAAGAAGCCCTCCAGTGTAGTCACCGATGTTTCCAGAACCTCAGGCGCCAACCCTTTGGGATCGCCTAACACTAGCGTAAGGAACTCCTCCCGCGGTGCGATACCCATTTCCTCCAGGAGGTCGGCTATCTGTTCGGCGCGCCATCCCTCAGGAACGGTAACGGTGATGACCTCCTCTCGCTGGCCTTCTTGAAGCTGCTGGAGGATGTCCCAAAGCTCTGCGTTGGCGGGAATCTGATATTCCCCCGCTTTGATGTCCCGGTCAATCTCGTAGTAAGCGAGGAGGATGCGGAAGAGCTCGGGGTTGCGAATCAACCCCGCACGCGCCATCTGCTCTGCCACATCGGTCCCAGTAGCGCCCTCTTCTATGACAAGTTCGGTTGCTTCCTGAACGTTGCCGGCGTCAGGTTTGACGTACTCCATGGCCATGGCAGCCGCGTTATCAGTGAAGGGCTTTGGATCAATGGGAGGCTTCGGGTTCAGCACATAGGCTACCATCGCAAACCCCAAGGCCATCACGAACAGCAGAAACAGTACAAGCCAACGCATAATCAATCAGGTTACGGTGCGGCCTCTGCGCTGTCTAGCCTGCGGTTCTGGTGGTCCAGGTAGCTCTGGAGAATAGTGGCCGCAGCAATCATGTCAACAGAGGCGCGCTGGGCTTTGCCGCGCACACCTCGGTGCTGCAGCGACTCCTGAGCTTGCGTAGTTGAGTAGCGCTCATCCCAGACATCGACTGGGATGTCCCTGATAGTTGCTCGCAGCTCCTCGACAAAGCGCATAGTCGAGCGCGCCTGTGGACCGGCGTCACCCGAGAGAGAAAGCGGCAGGCCTACGATGACACGACCAGCGCCCTCTCTGCGGGCGATGGCGGCAATAGCATCCAGCAATGGTTGCCGCTCTTTTCGTTGCAGGACGATGAGGGGACGCGCAATAGTTCCGGTGGGATCACTCACAGCCACGCCTACGCGGCGCTGGCCAAGGTCTATACACAAACTGCGCACGGCTGCTAAGCAGACTGCTGCTGCACGATGATCCGCCAAAAAAAGGTGGGTATCTTTTCCACCCAAAAGGGGCCGACTGTTATCTCAGGCTGGACGTCGGGGGGCAATTGCTCCTCCAGAAGGGCTACTGCCTCCTCCACGGTCCTGCCGGCAACCAGCTGTCGCACTGCCGTTTCATTTAGTTCGTGCTGGAGCACTCCGCTAACTTGGAGTCGGAAGGTCACTCTATCATTATCAGAGGCAGTGGGCTCCATGACCCGCACTTGTAGTGAGTCTGGCACTAGGTGTGTGTGCTCTAATTGGTCAGACACATAGTGAGCCGCGAAGGCGTTGACATCGCCACCGGAAAACACAACCACGCTCCCTGTCACATGCAGCGTCAATGAAAGATCGGCCGTCTCTTCTCCAATCGCAGCCGAGAACTCTTCGTTCGCTATACGCAGCCGTACAGTTGGGTCATAGAAGGACGCGTCGGGAGGCAATATCTGCCGCAGCCGGCGAACGGCATCTTGCTGCGCGTGCTCAAGCGCCGTCTCCCGTACTTGTTGATAGTCTGCTGCGGTTATCTGGCGCTTTCTTTTATCGGCGCCTTCCTGGAAAGAGAATGGGTTGGTCACGGAAACCGATTCGGCAAGCAGCTCGTCTAGCACTCTAGTGACGGTGTGGGCCGGTACGTTGCCTATTGAGCCGCCCTCCACTGCTTCCACTGAAACACTAGCGGTTGCCCCCTTTTTTCCGGGTAGAGTGACCTCTTTTACCGTGACAAAGAGCACGTCGGATGTGGTTCCAACGGAGGTACCGGCAGGAATCGTTACGGGTTCCACAATGATGTCGGCGACGGGAGGGGTCGGTGCAGGCTCCGCACCAGCGTCGGCGCCGGGAGGTGGCGGTGCAGGTGCCTCACCAGGGTCGGCACCGGGAGGTGGCGGTGCAGGCGCTTCACCAGGGTTGGTGCCGGGAGGAGTCGGCGCAGGTGCCTCACCAGGGTTCGCGCCGGGAAGTGGCGGTGCAGGTGCCTCACCAGGGTTCGCGCCGGGAGGGGTCGGCGTGGGTGCCTCACCAGGGTTCGCGCCGGGAGGGGTCGGTGCAAGTTCCTTATTGATGTTAGTGAAGAGCACGTTCCCCTTCGCGTTTACGCTGGGAATCTCCTCATGAGCTGCTTCAACTTCCTCCGTCACTTTGGTAGAAACTTCCGTTTCCAGGATGTAGGCAGGGATGGTAAACGACCTGAAGTCGTTGGAGGAGGCAAGCGCCGAGGCTGTCAGCTCGAAGGTGTCTTCGACCGGCCGGGTAACGGGAGGCAGAATGACCGTTGCCGTCGGGAGGAAGATCATTGCCACCGCAGCCGGCAGCCCAATCGCGACGAGGAGCGCGACCACGCCCATAGCCAGCGCCGGCAACCCGCGCATGCTGAATGCACGCTGCGTCCAACCCTCCTGATAGGCGCTAGAGCTTCCCGGGCTGCTGGCGTCCCTCGGAGAAATCCCCCGGGCAGGCGAAATCTCCTTGCCAAGAGCAAGCCCAACGGCGCTGGCGGCCTCCCTTACCTGGGAGTCCCGCGTTGTTAGCCGTACCTTGACACCGAGGTAGGGCAATTCCTGCCCTAATGCTTTGAGATGGATGGGGTTGCTCAGCTGCCGAGCGCCCCTGGGGATTACGAGCTCTACGCTCTCTGTGGTGGCTTGCTGCAGCCTGGCCCTGACTGACGGAGCTGTGTCGTCCTCGTCCAGGTAGATGACCGTGACGGTGGGACGCGGAGCAGAGTTACGCCTCTTCCACAGACCTAAAAGCTCGAGCAGCCGAGTGCGTATTACCTTGAGCATTGGGCCAGCCCATAGGGGCGTCATGCCTTGGAGAGGTGTTCCTTCAGGATAACGGGCGCTTGTTGTAAGGCTGCACCCAGCTTGGAGGCGTCTTTCCCGCCTGCCTGTGCCAGTTCAGGACGTCCGCCGCCGCTGCCGCCGGTAATGGCCGCTACTTCTTTGGCGAGCTGGCCTGCGTGCACACCGCGGTCAACCAGGTCTTTGGTCACCGCCACGAGAAAGCTGGGGCGCTCTTCAATTAAGGCCGCCAGGACCACTACGCCGCTGCCTAAACGGTCTCGCACCACGTCTCCCACCTCGCGCAGGGCTGTATTATCGTCTACCGGGACCTGATCACAGTAGAGCTTGACGCCCTCCACCAGCTGCACCTGATCCAGCGCCTGTTCCGTGCGCAACCGGGCGAGCTCTTGTTGGAGGCGATGGGTCCGCCGTCGCTCCTGCTCCAGGCTATCCTGGAGCGCAGAGACCCTGGCGGGCACTTCTAGGGGCGTGGAGCTAACCTGGCGGGCCAGGTCGTCCAGCAGACCAAGCCGCTGGTGCACCAACGCCTCTGCGGCGCGCCCGGTGACGGCCTCCAGGCGACGGATACCTGCGCCGATGCTGCTCTCCGCTACAACGTAGCAGAAGCCTATCTCCCCGGTCTCACTGCAGTGGGTACCCCCGCAGAGCTCTTTGCTGAAGTATTCCGGCACGTGGTTGTGGGGCGCAAAGTGCGGGCTGTGATGCTCCGGCTGCCGCACCTCTACGATGCGTACAACCGAGCCGTATTTTTCGTCAAAGAATGCCAGCGCTCCCTCCTGGATTGCTTCCTGATAGCCAGTGGTATGGGGCTCAACGTGCCAGTCCTCTCGGATGTTCTCGTTCACTAGTCGCTCCACAGCAGCTACTTCCTCCGGTGAAAGCGCAGTGATGTGGGAGAAGTCGAAGCGGAGGCGGTCCGGCGCGACCAGTGACCCCGCCTGCTGGACGTGCGGGCCAAGCACCTGGCGCAGCGCCGCGTGTAAGAGATGCGTTGCGGTGTGGTTGCGAGCGATGTCTGCCCGGCGCAGAGCATCCACCTGAGCCGTAACCGTCTCATTGACCATGACCGTACCGCTGGCAACGACGCCCCGGTGGGCGATGAGCCCATGGCCCACCTTGAAAGTATCCTGCACCTCTATAGAGCCGGAGCCGAAGAGGAGCACTCCGGTATCACTTACCTGGCCGCCAGCCTCTGCATAGAAGGGGGTCTCGTTCAAAATGACCTCTACCTCTTGCCCCTCGCTAGCCTCCTCGACGGCGCCGGTAGTGACCGCCAGGCTCTCTATGCGGGCTTGCGCTTCCACGGTGGTGTAGCCGAGGAAGGCGGTTTCTGGCAGGGGCAACTGATCGTAGTCTAGGAAGGTAGCGCGGCCCGCGCCGCTATCGCGGCGTGCGGCACGTGCGCGCTCCCGCTGGGCGTTCATCTCCCGCTCAAAGCCTGCGCTGTCGACGGTCAGTTCGTGTTCCAGCGCTATCTCTTCAGTAAGTTCATAAGGGAAGCCAAAGGTGTCGTAGAGACGAAAGGCTTCAACGCCGTTGAGGATTTTGCTTGTGCGGGTTGCCTCCCCTAAGAGATCCTCCAGCAGGTTCATGCCGGTGGCCAAGGTCTCGCCAAACCGCTCTTCTTCTAGGGTCAGCACTCGGACCACGAAGTCTCTTTTGTCGTTTAGCTCAGGGTATGCGCCACACATCCGTGCGACCACTGTCTCGGACATCCTACCCATAAAGGGCTCTTCCAGGCCAATCTTTTGACCAAACCTAATCGCCCGACGCATGATACGGCGGAGCACATAGCCGCGGCCTTCATTGCCCGGCAGCACGCCGTCGCTGATGAGGAAGGTGCACGCACGCGCGTGGTCTGCGATCACGCGGTGCGGGAACCCTGCCTCACCTGAATCGTAGGGCACACCCGATAGCTCGACCACCTTTGCGACGATGGGTTGCAGCAGATCCGTGTCGTAGTTAGTAGAGACGTTCTGGAGCAACGAGGCGATGCGCTCCAACCCCATGCCCGTATCAATGCTGGGCCTGGGCAGCGGCGTCAGCTTGCCGCCGGCATCCCGCTCAAACTGCATGAAGACCAGGTTCCACACCTCCAGCCAGCGATCGCAGTCGCACTTGCCGATGAAGCACTCAGGAGCGCTGCACCGCAACGCTTCACCTCTGTCCACATGGATCTCGCTGCACGGGCCGCAGGGACCGGTATCGCCCATAGCCCAAAAGTTGTCGTGCTCCCCTAGGCGGATGATACGCTCGGGAGCAACGCCTGCAACCTCCTGCCACAGCGCGTCCGCTTCGTCGTCATCTTCGTAGATGGTGACCCAGAGCTGCTCTTTAGGGAGTTTCATCACCTCGGTGAGGAATAACCAGGCGTAGTCTATCGCGTCACGCTTGAAATAATCGCCAAAGGAGAAGTTTCCCAGCATCTCAAAGAAAGTGTGGTGTCTAGCAGTACGCCCCACGCTATCCAAGTCGTTGTGTTTGCCGCCGGCGCGCACACTCTTTTGCGATGTTGTGGCTCTGCTGTACGGACGCTTATCCGCGCCCAGAAACACATCCTTGAACTGGACCATGCCTGCGTTCACAAAGAGCAGGCTGGGATCAGCTCTAGGGATGAGGGATGAGCTGGTTACGCGCTGGTGGCCGCGGCTCTCAAAAAACTGGAGGAAGGCTTCTCGAATTTCGTCACTGGTCATCTAAGCTAAACCCCAAATAGTACCCTGCTTCGCAGTGTGTACGTGCCGATTGTAGGTGACGGGCGTGTGCCTGTCAATGAACAGGAAATGCGCTATACTATCCCTAATTTCTTCGGGGATGCTGCTCCCCTTATTGCAAGGAGGTATGCCGTGGATTTCATTGTACGACAGGTCTACGCCCAACCGGACACTATGCTGGTGCGATACGACTGTGCATGTGGCTGTAAGCCCGCTGCGGAGATTCGCAAAGGCTCCACCGACTCCAGCTCAGAGCATTGCTGCTGCGGCCACGTCCACTTCGTAGGCCCTAACGCCCGCAAAGACTTGGACGCGTATCTTGCAGACCGTGCTACTCGCCACATGGACGACGACGTTCATGGACACACGATTCACGAGACAGAGGTAACCTCTCCCTGGGGCAACGCCGTGCTCGTAGCCTATGGCTTAGCCAATGCGCCCCGTAAGAGTGACGAACACGGCCATCACTAAAGCACAGGCGCCACAGCCCTACCAATACCGGCGCCGATAGCCAGCATGACTACCCCATGAATATCTCCGTTGTCATCGTAAACTGGAATGTAAGAGAGTTGCTTCGGCGCTCTCTTACCTCCGTTTATGGCGAGGCCGCTGCCCTTCCCTCGGGCGCTGTTGAGGTAGTGGTGGTCGACAACAACTCTACCGACGGCAGCGCAGACATGGTTGCTGCTGGGTTTCCAGACGTGCGATTGCTAGTGAACCCCGAGAACAGTGGATTTAGCGCTGCTTTCAACCAGGCGCTGCCCCATTGCACCGGCGACGCCATCCTTCTACTGAACCCGGACGCGGAGCTGCAACCGGGCTCAATGGCTGCATTGAGCGCCCACTTGGAGGCGCGCCCGCACTTGGGCGCTGCGGGCCCCATGCTGCTCAATGCAGATGGCTCCGTGCAGTCGTCACGGCGGCGCTTCCCTACCCTGACCACGGCCTTCCTGGAAAGCACCGTGCTGCAGTCGTATTTCCCGCGCAACCGCCACTTGGACCGCTACTACTGCCTCGATACACCGGAAGACCGTGAGCAAGAGGTCGACTGGCTGGTCGGCGCTTGCCTGCTGCTTCGACACAGCGCGCTGGAGGAGGTCGGCGGGTTGGATGAGCGCTTCTTCCTCTACTTTGAGGAGGTTGACTGGTTCCGGCGCGCGCATGCTATGGGATGGAGGACAGCCTATGTTCCCCAGGCAAGGGTGCTGCACCACTACGGGCAAAGCAGCGCCCAGAACCTGCAGCTACGCCATACCCGCTTCATGGAGAGTAAGGTGCGCTATTACGCCAAGCACTATGGCCCGCTGGCCGCATGGTGTGTGCGCTCCTTCCTCCTTGTCAGCTATGCCTGGCAGCTCTTAGAGGAGAGCGCAAAGCTGGCTCTGCGCCACAAAGTTAGCCTGAGAAGGGAACGGATAGGACTCCTGACACGGATCCTACGATGGGGACTCCTGGGATAAGCGTCTGCCTGGTGACGGGTGAGTTCCCGCCCCAGATCGGCGGACTAGGTGACTATACCCACTATCTTGCAACGGCTCTTGCAGAGGCCGGCGCGCAGGTCGATATCCTGACCGCGGCGGACGCACAGCCCGCCATAACGAGCAGCCAGCCTCACCAGGACGCGCTCCCCTATCAGCTCTCACATTCGATCAACGGCTGGGGACGGGGCCTCTTCACGAGCGTGGAACGCCACATCGACCGCCTCCAGCCGCAGGTTGTGCACATCCAGTACCAAACGGGCGCCTACGGCATGCAGCCGGCCATAAATCTGCTGCCCCGATGGCTACGCTGGCGTCGCTCCGACCTGCGAGTAGTCACTACCTTTCATGACTTCCGCGATCCCTACCTATTTGCTAAGGCGGGGCCGCTGCGACGGTGGGTCACCCGACGCCTTGCACAGGACAGCCACGGCGTTATCCTCACCAACCACGACGACGACCACGCTCTGACGGCTCTGGGTAGGTCCTCTAAACCGAACACCATTGCCCATATACCCATCGGGTCCAACCTCCCTACCAATACACCAACGCCTGAGGATCGTGTCGCCGCTCGGCGGCAGCTCGGTGTCACGGAGGGAGACTACCTATTGGGCTACTTCGGTTTGTTGCACCCAACTAAGGGCGTCGAGACGCTGATAGAGGCGCTGAAGTTGCTGCACAGTGACGGACTACCTGCCTCGCTGGTAATGGTTGGCGGACAGGATGACGTCGCGGCCGAGAGCGGCTATCGAGCAGCCATCCAGCGCACCATAGCTGATGCAGGGTTAGCGCAGTTTGTGCACTGGACGGGCTACCTTCCTCCCGAGCAAGCGGCGGCCATGCTTTCAGCCGTTAACTGCTGCGTCTTGCCCTTTGCAGACGGGGCGAGCTTGCGTCACGGATCACTGATAGCAACCCTCGCGCTAGGAGCGCCGCTAGTGACCACTCGGCCATCCGGCACCGCCGCGGCCAGTAGTGTAACGACCGACCTTCCGGAGCTACAGGATGATGTGCATTGCCGCCTGACACCACAAGGATCGCCTGAACAGCTTGCGGCGGCCATCAAGCATCTGCTGCAGAGCCCCGAGGAGCGGCAACGTTTGTCGTGCGGCGCGCTTGAGTTTGCACGGGCGTTTACGTGGGACGCCATCGCTGAGCAGACCCTCGCCTTTTACCAGCGCATCCTCGACCCAAAGAAGTCATGATTCTGGTATGACCAATCTGCAGCCACCCGTAGCTTTTTCATGGGACGCCCAAAGCTTCCGCTATCTTCTCCAGACGCAGCTACGGCAACCGCACAAACTAGCGGGCGTATTGCTGACGAGCGGGGTCATCCTGGCGATGATGGGCTGGAGCGGAGTGCTAGCAGGCGCGCTGCTAGTTGGGGCGCTGCTCGCATTTGGGGTGGCCACTGCTAAGGAGCCGCCGCACGGATTAGTTGGCGTGCTGGTCGTCATCTATCTGCTTCCCTTCGCCACCAGCCCGCTGCTCATAGGGCCATATCATCCGGGCTTCTTGGATATTACGCTCTCACTACTCCTGGCAACCTGGCTGGTTAAGAATGCCCTGAACCGTCAGATTCCCCTTATTACGCCGCTGGGCTTCTTTGTGCTGCTCTTCCTGGCAATAGCTACCCTGGCACTTATGCTGAATCTAGCCTACCTCAGCCCTGAACGATTCCGGCTCTTTCTGAAGCTGATAAACGGCGCTCTCTTATTCTTCACGGCAATCAACGTGGTAACTTCCACCGATGCGCTCCACAAAGTAGTGCGAGGGCTAATGGTCGCCGCCGGTTTAGCGGCAGGTATAGCTATTCTCTTCTGGATGCTGCCGGTGAGCGTAAGCGCCCCGTTACTGGGCTCGCTGCACACGCTAGGCTACTTGCCCGCACCAGAATCGGTGCGGTACATCGCAGACACGTTCACCGTGCGGGCCAGCGGCACAGCCATCGACCCGAACCTGCTGGGCGGCATGCTGGCCGTCGCGCTGCCCCTGCTGCTGACCCAAGTATTGAGTACTCAGCCACTCCTGCGAAGGCGTTACATCGTGCTGATTGCGCTCGTGTTGGGCTTGGCCCTGCTGCTTACCTACAGCCGCACTGCCTGGAGTGGCGCGCTGGTTGGGACACTGTTCCTAGCCGCTATGCGCTACCGGCTGCTCTGGGCGCCCATCATAGCGCTGCCGGTGCTCTTAGCGATTGCGCCGCAGGGGACGGCCATGCTGGAGCGGTTCTGGGTAGGGTTGACCTTCTCCGACCGGTCCGCAGAGATGCGACTAGGCGAATATCAGGACGCCCTCAGGCTCATAGAGCGCTACCCTACACTAGGCGTAGGGTTCGGAAGCGCTCCGGATAGCGACCTGTACGTGGGCGTCAGTAGCGGTTACCTGCTGCTGGCGGAGCAGGTAGGACTCATTGGCCTCGGCGTGTTCCTCATAACAATGGCCGTCTTTTTCAAGACGGCCTGGGGTTATTGGAAACGGCGACGCTATAGGTGGGATGGAGAGCTAATGCTCGGCGCTTGTGGAGGCGTCTTAGCTGCCTTATCTGTGGCGGTCTTTGACCACTACTTCTTCAATCTACAATTCCCGGCCGCAGTCGCCCTCTTTTGGTTCATGATCGGGCTTACTGTTGCGGCCAGCCGTATCGAAGCCGGCGAAAGCTAGATCTGGCGCAATACGCCAACCACCTTGCCCTGAACCTCCACGTTGTTGGAAGCGGTATAGATGGGCTGCATGGTAACGTTGGCCGGTTGCAGTCTCACCTTCTCGCCTTCATAGTAGATCTTCTTTAGTGTGACTTCTTGGGCATCCTGCAGCCACGCTGCAACCATCTCGCCGTTATCGGCTGCCTGAGCGGCGCGCATAAGGACCACATCACCATCATTGATAAGCGCATCAATCATGGAGGTTCCGCGCACACGCAACGCAAAAACATCCTCATTAGCGCCTACCATCTCCCGCGGCACCTCTATCTGCTCGGCCCCGGCGGTAGTGTCCCAGGTGTCGGCAGCAGGCACAGGAATCGGCTGGCCGGCGGCAATCTGCCCAACCAACGGCACCGTTACCTTGTCCCGGCTGCGCTGGTGTAGCAGCACAATGCCTCGCGATATCTCAGCGTCGCGCCGTAAATGCCCCTCACGCTCCAGAATGCGGAGGTTGTAGTCCACCACGGAAGTGGAGCTGATATCGCACCCCTTCACAATGTCCCGGATGCTGGGAGCGTATTGCTTTTCCTCTGCAAAAGTATCGATAAACTCAAGAATCTTCCGCTGTCGCTCGGTGAGTGCCCTCATGTTTTCCTCCTGTCTGCTCATTTCCGAGCAGAGCGCGTGTTCGAGAGAACCTCTGTTCTATCGTTAGTCTAGCCTGGGCACGCGCGGCTGTCAAGTGGTTGCAATAATTCTTTGTGGGTGAGTTAATTCTGCTGCGAAACCCCGTATTGGGCAACCCACAGTGACCGTCGCAGCAACTCGCCTGCCCCACCAATGAGGCCGGCCAGTGCGAACATTGGGAGCAGCCACAGTAGAGCTAGCGGGCTGGCGGACGGCTGGATGACCAGGTTCACGACTACAGGTATTGCTATGAGCGCTATGGGCAAGACAGCGAAAGCGCTTGTGAGCGAGCCAATAAGCACATCTGCAGCAAGCCAAACGAACAGCAGGCGCAAGGGGCGACGTAGCACCAAGCCGACAGCATGCTTGAGCGCAGTCGGCACGCTGCATGAGGTCAGGACTACGTGTATTTGCGCTAGTGGTGTCATGACGATTAGCGCCAATCCTCCTACCAGCACCACCGGGGACCATACCAGGAGCAACAGCGTGAAACCGGCTTGTCTGGTAAAGAGCGCACTAAGCGCCAATCCCGCCCCCACCGCTAGGATCAGCAGCAAAAGCCCTGTCGTGATCAGCCCAACCACCAGCACCTGCCAGAAATGGCGCACACCGGCGCCGCTCGTCTCGGTGAAGGATGCGGCTACCCCCTTCTCCGCGTTGCCCAAGCCGTGGATAAGCGCAGCAAGGGACCAGTTCCCTCCAAGAATGGCCAGGAGCCAGTACACGGAAAAACTTAGCACAATGACCATCAGTGCTGTCAGAATGGTCGCGCTGTCAATATCAAGCAGATTCGCGCTCAAGGCGTTCAACTGCTCCTCCGTCAGCGCGACGGACCCGCTCACGCGCAGCCATTGCGCGCTTAACAGGCTAACGAGGACGGCATAGAACAGCAGTCCCGGTTGGCTGTAAGCAAGGCTCCATCCATGCCGAAGCAACGCTATCATGTCGGATGTTGCTTGCCCCGGACGTGCCGCCCAAAGGAAAGAGTAGTCATTCTTGATAAAGCTCCAAGCTAGCCGCTGCGTATTTGAGTATTCCGTCGCTACTCATTGGTCATCCTATAACATGCTCAGATACCAGCGGACGATCTGCTGTCCCGCCACCAATCCAAACGCGCCTCCCAAGCAGATAAATAGCGCATAAGGCATGGGGTCCCGCCGGCCCTTTAGCCCGGTTGCCAACAGTATCGCGGCTATGATACCCCCACTAATACTAGCCGCAAACAGGGCGACGGCGATCTCAGGAAACCCTATGAATAACCCAACCACTGCCGCAAGCTTGACATCCCCTGCACCCAGCCCGCCGCGGCTGAGGGCATACAACGCGAACATCACCGCAAGTCCTACGGCGCCGCCCAGCAAACTATTCTGGAGCGATACGCCGTAAAGCAAGGCAGAGGGCACCGCAATCAGCGCAATAGGAAGCAGTAGCCGGTTAAGCACCAGGTGGCGCTCAACGTCAATGAACGCCGCTACTATCAGGAACGAGCAAAAGACCGTTGCCATCACCAGCTGCCCGCTCGGGCCTAGCCACAACCAGAGAGCGGCATAAGTGACCGTAGTGAGCGCTTCAACCAGGAGCGCCCGCCTGGATAACACAACTCCGCAGTAACGGCAGCGCCCCCTGAGCGCCAAGAAGCTGATGATAGGTACGAGGTCTCTAAGGGCTAAGCTGCGACCGCAGCTCTCACAGCGGGGAGAGGGAGTGATGATCGATTGGTCTTGGGGAAGGCGGTCTATGCAGTGGTTAAGGAAGCTACCCACGGCCGCGCCGAACAAAGCGTACGGAAAAGCCCCCAGCCACCAGACGTCCGCTTGCACCTACGTCCTAGCGGCCCTTCTGCGCTAGAAGCGCTGGCGACGGAAGGCGGGGAAGAGGATGGCCGTAACTGCCATGTGTACCATAAGCAACCCGCCGGCAATGGTCACCGCTACTCGCACGCCTAGCCCGTCTGCTATTGCGCTAATGGGCAGCACGCCGAGGGGCTGCAAGAGCTGTCCCATAGTGTAGAGGCTCATCGCACGTCCTCGCATGCCTGGCGGCGCGCTCATCTGGAACAGCGTGCTGTTGAGGGTGGTATATACGGCCTGCACAATACCCAACGGGACCGCTATGAACAACGCTGCGGTAAAGAAGGGCGCTTGGGCAAACACTATGAGCATTAGTCCCAGCAAGACACCATCGCCCAGCAACAACAGCGTCTTACGGCGCGCTCCGCCAAAGACTGCTGCCGTAAAGGAGCCGATCAGTCCACCTACGCCTATGACGGCCAGCAGGCTGCCCAAACCGGTTGCCCCCGCGTTGTACACATCGCTCGCAAAGACGGGCATCATCTGCGTAGAGGAGAAGGAAAAGAAGACTAAGCCTACTTCTGCGGCCAGGAGCACTAAGATTGTGGGAGTATTGCGGGCAAATACAAAAGTCCCCCAGATATCTCGCAACAGGGAAGGACGGCTTGTTGGCTGACCGGTTGCGGAGTCGCTAGCCGGGTTTCCGCCCTTCACAAAGAGCAGCACCACAAAGCCGAGCGCTTCCGAGATGGTGATAATCAGGATAGCGGCTTCAATACCGAAGAGCGCCGTCACCGCGCCGCCAACCCCAGGACCACCGATGCGCATGGAGTTAAGGGCTACATAGTAGAGCCCGTAGGCTCGCGGGAATTCCTCCGGCGTAACTACTTCCGACACAAAGGACAGCCGGCCTGGCAGAGAAAGGCCTATGGCCAACCCTTTTACCACAGATAGTGCGCCCAGATGCCAGACTTCCAACGTGTCTGTGTACAACAAGTACAGGAGCACTATACCCGCAGCCGTCAACACCAACTGCGCCCAAAGGAGCAAGGTGCGCTTGGAAACACGGTCTGCAAGCGTCCCGCCTAATACGGCAATAGCGGCCTGAGGGAACCCCTGGCTAATGATCACGACGCCTAAGAGCATCGCCGAACCCGTTAGGTCGTACGCCAGGTACCCCCTGGCAAACATATCCGTAAAGAGCCCAACGTAATAGAAGAATGAGGCCACCCAGTAGAGGGTGTAATTCTTCGACTGAAAGACCACAAGAGTCGCTGCAATACCGCCTGCTCCCCTCTTCAGCACCTCAGAGGGCGTGCGCGGAGGAGAGTTTGTAGACTCCTGGGAGTCTTGTTCAGGCTGAGGGCTGTGCATTAGCTATACCTTCGTTTAGTGAGGATTAAGACGGTTTCAGGCAAGTCAATCGCTCGAATGCGCTCGCGTGCAAGGAGGGTGCGCCTGGGAACTGCGCAATAGAAGGACTATACCCATGCGGGCAACCCACGGTCAAGGCGCTGCTACCCCACGCGAAAGGGGGAGAGGCTAGCCTCTCCCCCTCTGTTGAGCAATGCCCTTACCTGGCGGTCTGGTTAGCTACTAGCTCGATATTTACCGTGATGATATCGCTGAAGAGGTCAATGGGATCCGTTGGTGGTGGACCCTCCAAGTACTCTCGCCAGTTGATCTCAATAATGGTGCTATAGCCGCGGACCTTCCCTCCGGTACGACCCACTGCCTCGCCCAGATACGCGGTATTCATTACCACCTCTTTGGTGGTATCGCGCAGCGTCAGGTCGCCTACAATCTGGAAATGCGTATCGTCTGCGCCCGGACGGACCTCCTTGCTCTTAAAGACAATGTTGGGATACCTCCAGGCATCTAGATATGCCGGACTCAGGAGTCTGGCATTCATCCGATAAACAAAGCTATCAAAGCTAGGACTGTCCACAGTCCCCTCCACCGATCCCATGAGCGGATTGTCGTCATCCAACTCCATCTTCACCCGTGTGTTCTTGAAGGGGCCGCCCATGGTCACGAGGCCGTTCCATTGCGCCGACCATTTAACGCTGGAGTGGCTTGTATCTAATTCCCACGCCATCTGCAGTTCCTCTCTTTCTTCTTGGCATACTATCCGGCGGCAGGCATGTGCGCCTGCAACGAAAAAGGGACTTTGCTATACTGCCAAAGATTCCCTTTGTTAGCACTATAGTAATGGAAAGGACGCATCATGGCGACCAGCGCAATGATCCAGTTAACCGCTAAAGAGCTTATCGAAAAGCTGCTCTCTGGCGAGCGCGATATAAGCAACACCCAGCTTCCTGCCGAAACCGCCCTGGACCAGGAAGACTCCTACGATGCACTACTCTCCTATCTGAAGGGCGAGGACCTACGAGCTAACCCCATGAAGGCGGACCACGTGAGCTGGCGCGGCCTTAAAGCCGCGGGAATGTTCTTCGAGTTCGCATCCTTGCAAGGCAGCGATCTCAGCGGCGCGGTCATAACCGATGGCAGCTTCCGGCGCATCGACGGTGTAGGCGCAACCTTCACGGGAGCGAACCTCAGCCGCTCAACCTTTGTGGCGGCGCGCTTAGGCGATGTAGATTTCTCCGACGCCATTCTGCAAGACGCCGATTTCTACGAATCCAACCAGCCGGGCGCCCGATACCGCAATGCGGACCTGACGCGCTCCTTCATTATCCGCACCGCGCTGAAAGACGCCGACCTGACTGGAGCTAACTTTGCCGGCACGAATCTCTACCGATGCGACCTGCGCGGCGCCATGGGATTGGAAACGGTGAAGGACCTGGGCACCGCAACCTTTTACCGCACCATCACCACCGCCAAGGAACAGGCCGTCATTGTGAACGCCTTCCATGTGCGCCCATCTTTTGATGTGCGGGCGGAATAGAGCAGCACGACGCATCGGATAAAGGAGGGCTTGTGGCGGAGAAAAGACTGCGCGTAGGGGTTGCCGGTGTGGGCTTTGGGTCCACTGTGCACATCCCTGGCTTCCAATCGGAGTCGGACGATTTCGAGGTGACGGCCGTATGGTCCCGCAGTGAGGCGCGCGTCAAAGAAGCAGCGCAGAAGTTCAGCATCCCGCGTGCAGTGACCAGCTACGACGACATGCTGGCCGTGGATGACCTTGACGTGATCAGCGTAGTCTCTCCGGTGGCGATGCACTATAAGATGACTATGGCGGCGCTGGACGCCGGCAAGCACGTTATCTGTGAAAAGCCCTTCACTCTCAACCAAAACATGGCTAAGGAGATGTGGCAGAAGGCTACCAACAAGAACCTTACGCACATGGTGGCCCACGAGTTTCGCTTTGCCTCCGCACGCATGCGGGTGAAGGAACTCATTGATGAAGGCTACCTGGGCCCCCTGCACATGGCACTCTTTAGTCTGGTCAACGGTCCGCGGGATGGCTTCCAGCCGCGTCCTCTCGGCGAGCGAGACGATGCGAGCAAGGGCGGCGGCTTCCTCTTCAGCCTGGGCTCCCACTACATAGATTGCTTGCTGCACTGGTTCGGGCCGGTCACCTCGGTGTCCAGCGTGCTGCAATCGCACACGGACCGCAGTGATCCGTCCACCGGCGCGCTAGTGAAGGCTACTGCGGACGATACCTTCCAGTTCGTGCTGCAGTTTGCCAGCGGCGGTTGGGGCACCATGACCGGCACCAACGCGGCGCCCTTTGGCCCCGGCGGACGGATAGAGCTCTATGGCAAGGAAGGCACGCTGGTCACGCCCCACAAGGGCAACGGCACCAACCCGCCTGCTCATGGCACCGTGCTGGGTGGCAAGCCTGGTCAGCAGCAATTAGAAGAGCTACCCATTCCAGACCGCCTTCAGCCCTTTGCCGACGACCGTGACGACCGCCTGATGCCCTTCCGGCTCATGATCCGGGAGTTCGCACGGGGCGTGCGGGAAGGCACCTCCCCCTCGCCCAACTTCTACGACGGCTACCTCTGCCAACAGGTGCTGGACGCAGCGCGCGAGTCCTCTGCCACGAGCAAAGTGGTCGCTATTCCCAGAGAGTAGTTAGCAAGAACTAACATGCACTCAAAAGGAGACCGCGCACGCGGTCTCCTTTTCCCATTCCCATTACTACTCAGCTAGAGTTTGGCTCCATCCATCTTAAGTCTGAGGTACTCCTGGAAGCGGGCTTCCAACTGAGGGTTAGTAAGAAACAGCCCCCGCCGAGCAGTGGTGAGCGTCTGGCTGGACCGCTGTTCAACTCCCCGCTGGATCATGCAGTAGTGCACCGCCTGCACCACCGTGATAACGCCTGCGGGCTGCAAATACTTATCTATGGCATTGGCAATCTGGTGCGTCATCCGTTCCTGGAGCTGTAGCCGCCTTGAAAACACGTTGACTACGCGCGGGAGCTTGGACAGTCCAGTGACCACCCTGCTCTCCGGGTTCGGTACGTATGCAATGTGCACCAATCCTCGGATGGGAGCCATGTGGTGCTCACAGGTTGAGGTGAACTCTATATTGTCCACAATCACCATGTCTTCGCCTTGAGCGGGGTAATCGTCCTCGTCCAGGGTAAAGATGACGTCCAGGTGCTCTTTGGGGTCTTGTAGGTTACCATCGGTATACGTGAGCAGCGCTTCAGCCCATCGTTCCGGAGTGCGGCGCAAGCCATCGCGCTCTGGGTCCTCGCCCAAGAGTGTCAGCACCTCCCATAACAACGGGGAGAGCTTCTCTATCCGTTCTTGCTTATCCATTAGCCATGCTTTCTAGCATATTGGGTCTTATCTACAACCCCTGCCTCAGCGAAAGCCACCTGACGCTCGTGGCACTTATTACAATCACCGCAGTGTACACCACCTTGCGGCGCCATGCAGCTTAAGGATAGCTCCAGGGGCAGGTGGGCATACTCTTTGATTATCTGATGCTTGTGCAGAGCCCGAAAGGGCGCAATCACTGCAATTGGATGGCCCAGGCCCTCTCCCAACACATCCCCCAGGGACTTGAAGAAGTGCGGGCTGGCGTCGGGGAAAGGATTATCGTCCAAAGAGCCAATGGCTATCTGATGCACATCGCGGAAGCTGCACCAGATGGCGGCATAGCTGCTCAGCAGGATATTGCGGCCGGGTAGGAAAACGGCTTCGTCGGGCGTTTCAGCGCCGGGCACACCCTCTCCAGAGACGCTCCAGTGGTTGCGATAGAGGGAGGTCACCGGCACGGCCAGCTCCTCTACGGGCTGCACAGACGGGATGCTCGCGGCTGCCAGAAAAGACTTCACGGCTCGCCGCTCTTCCTCCTCCCAGGCCAGCCCAGCGGCGATATAGAGCGGATAGACCGTCTGCTCCTTGGCCAACGCCGCGACCAGGACGCAGCTATCCAGCCCGCCGCTCACCAGCGCCGCAACGCCTGCCATCAATCCTCGCCGCGGTAGGTGGCGCAGCCGGTGGGCGTTTCCCACAGGCGCACTTCCGTCACATCCAGCCCGCGCTCACGCGCCACGCCATAGACCAGATGGGCAATGTTCTCCGCAGTAGGATTGTCCTGGACCATAAAAAAGGGCTCGTTGGCCTGGCGTAGGAGGTCCACCACAGGGTCCGCCACGTTGAGAATCATCTTGTGGTCGAGGTTCTCCACGACCCAGCTCTTAACCTGCTCGCTGATTAGGCTAAAGTCCACCACCATGCCTAGCTCATTCAGCTTACCGCTGGCAACGTCTATCTCCAGCACGCCGTTATGGCCGTGGAGACGGGAACAATCGCCCTGGTAGTTCAACAGGCGGTGGCCGTAGCAAAAGTCGATAACTTTCGTAACCTTGTACACACAGTGTCCCTTCTAGGCGCTACGGGCCGGCCAGGTGCCGGCCGGCATCGACCCGAATGGTCTCTCCGGTAATAGTCTCGCTCTTTAGGAGCGTCACCACAAGTTCAGCGATCTCCGCTGCAGAGGACTCCCGCCGCAGAGGCGCTCTGCCCACTGCGTACTGCTCCCACTCCGCTTCCGACAGGTTGGGTGGGCGCTGTGTTGGTCCCGGCGCAATGCAGTTCACCAGGATACCCTGCCCCGCCAGCTCTACGGCAAAAGCCTTGGTCATGAAATGGATGGATGCTTTAGCAGTGAGGTAGGGCAGATAGTCCCGGTAGGGCGTCTCCGCAGCAGCCCAATCTCCCCAGAAGAGGATATGACCGCGCGTTGGGCCGGGTTTCTGGGTAAGGTGCCGGGCGGCATGCACGCCCAAGAGATAGCTCCCCTTGGCAGCACCCACGATTCCGTCCCAAGATGCACCGTCCAAGCTGGCAAAGGGTGTCCTCGGATAGTCCGAGGCCAGGTTGAGCACGAAGGAGAGGTCGCCCAGCTGTTCCACGGCGCCGGCAACGAGGTTTACTACGTCTTCTTCTATAGAGATGTCACCCTGAAGCAGACAGACCTTCTGTGTCGTAGGAGCCAGTTCTGCTGCCAGCGCCTCTGCCTCTGTCTTGGAGGAGCGATAGGCGATGGCGATGTTCACGCCTTCCGCTGCCAGCCGTCTGGCAACCTCTGCGCCTATGCGCCGCGCGCCCACAATCAGCGCGCCTTTCTGCTTAAGTGGTAGCATGCATTGTTTTACTTTCTCCGTCATGTATCGCCTAGCCCATGACGATAGCAGTAGCCAGGATTATAATTGGGCAGGATTGCTTTCCGCAAATACCTCAACAGGAGCGCGTGTGGCCCAAGATCAGATGCAGTGGTACAAGTCCTACTTTGCACAGGACTACCTCAACGTCTACGAAGAGATTTTTGAGCCGGAGAGGACAGAGCAAGAGGTCGCGCTGGCTGAGGAGCTGTTCGCCCTGCAGCCGGGCGCTCGCCTGCTCGACCTGTGTTGTGCGCAGGGACGCCACGCCATCGCGTTCGCCCAGCGGGGCTATCAGGTTACGGGCCTGGATCAGAGCGCCGAGATGCTGGCTATGGCAGCGCAACACGCTACCGCGGCGGGTGTGCAGATAGAGCTGGTGCAGCGGGACATGCGAGACATCCCGTTCAGCGCTTCCTTCGACGCCATAGTCAACTTCTTCACCTCTTTTGGCTATCTGGAGTCGGACGCAGAAGACATGAAAGTCTTAACGGCAGTTGAGCGGTCCCTGAAGCCCGGCGGCTGGTTCCTCCTGGATCTGATCAACCGGGAATGGGTCAGAGATAACAACAGCTACCACGATTGGCACCGCACCAGCGACGGTATTGTCTATTTGGAGGAACGGGTGCTGGACCTGAGCACGGGACGAAACAACATCCAGTTTTGGCGCATTAAGCCCGGCGGTGCGCTTGAGGAAGTGGGGAGCCACCACATCCGCCTCTACACCCTCACCGAAATTATCGACCGGCTGGAGCGGGCCGGCTTGGGTGTTGAGAAGGTCTTTGGCGGGTACGCGCACGAGCCCTATACTAGCGCAACCAAGCGTATGGTCATCATTGCCCGTAAGCCAGAACAACCCCCACACAAATAAGGAGCACAGCTATGTCCACCATGAACGGGTCCGCCTATCTTGCCGAGGCTCTTAAGCAGGCAGGCCTCACCCACCTCTTCCATGTCCCCACGGCGTTCTTCGGAACTATGGTGGCGCTGGAGGGCTCCGGCGTGCAGCGCGTCCTGACCCACGGCGAGAAAGCGGCGGCTTATATGGCCGATGGCTATGCCCGCGCGTCGGGGAAACCGGGGCTCTGCATGGCCCAATCCATCGGCGCGGCGAACCTGGCCGCCGGCATGGCCGAGCCCTTCCTCGCCTGCTCCCCAGTTATCGCTATGACAGGCGCACTGAACCCAATGCACCGGTACCGTCATGCCTACCAAGAGTTCGAGCACGACCAGTTTCAGGGCGTGACCAAGTGGGGGGCGCAGGTAGACCACTCTGAGCGTTTCCCCAACCTTCTGCGCCAGGCCTTCCGCATGGCAACTACCGGATCGCCGGGGCCGGTCTACTTGGACGTCCTAGAGGAAGCGCAAAGCGGTCCCGTGGCGCAGCCCCTCTACGTAGAAGAAGCGTTTCGCGCCTATCCTCCCTTTCGTCCAGCTCCGGACCCTGCGGAGATTAGGCAAGCAGCCACGCTGCTGCGCCAGGCCAAGCGGCCGGTTATCGTGGCAGGTAGCGGCGTCATCGCTTCCGGCGCGTGGGAAGAGGTACGTGAGCTTGCGGAAGCCCTCACTATTCCCGTTGCCACCTCCCTCAACGGGAAGGGCGCGCTGCCCGGTAGCCATCCCCTCTCCGTTGGCGTCATCGGACGGTACTCCCGGTGGTGCGCCAACCAGATAGTCTGTGAGGCTGACCTTGTGCTCTTCATAGGCACGCGCGCCGGCGGCATGACCACCTGGGACTGGCGCATCCCTCCCGCTAACGCACGCACGATTCAGATCAACATCGACCCCGTGGAGCTGGGGCGCAACTACCCGGCAGAGGTCGCAGTGCTGGCCGACGCGAGGCTGGCGCTGCGGGCGCTCATCCAAGAGGCTGGGTCGCGTGAGCCGGACATGGCTCAGCTAGCGGAGGTGGCACGGCTCACCAGCGCATGGAAAGCAGAGTTCGCAGAGATGCAAACATCGGATGCGACTCCTATCCGCACTGAGCGTTTATGTAAAGAGTTGGACGACTGGCTACCTGAAGACGCCCTACTCCTGGCGGACACTGGCCACTCCGGCATCTGGACCGGCACTATGATAGACGTCAAGCAACCAGGGCGTAGCTTCATCCGCTCTGCAGGCTCCCTGGGATGGGGGCTCCCCGGGGCCATTGGGGCCAAGTGCGCCGCGCCGGACCGCCCAGTGGTGCTCTTCTCCGGCGACGGGGGCTTCTGGTACCACGTGGCAGAGCTGGAGACGGCGGTGCGTCACGGCATCGCACCCATCATCGTGGTGAATGACAACCATTCCCTAAACCAGGAGTTCAACCCCATCCGGGAGGCTTACGGCGGCGAACTCTACGGCGACGCGCTAGAGCTGATGATGTTTACCGAGGTCAACCTAGCGAAGCTCGCGGAGGTCATGGGTTGCCATGCAGAACGGGTGGAACGTCCTGAAGAGATCCAACCAGCGCTGGAGCGGGCACGCCAGTCGGGCCGCATCTCGGTGGTAGATGTCGTCACGGATGTCAACGCTATGGGCCCAACAGCGCGCATCCCCTAACGCCGCGCCGCCAGCACAAGGCAAGGGGCGGCCCTCAGTCTGCGGGCGTATTAGCCAGGCAGATGCAGCGCAAACCTGCTGCCCTTGCCGAGCTGGCTCTCCGCCCAGATGCGGCCGCCGTGGGCCTCCACCAGTTCCTTAGCGATGGCTAACCCCAGCCCGGAGCCGCCGGATTCTCTGCTGCGGGACTGGTCGACGCGGTAGAAGCGCTCAAAGAGATGGGGTAGGTCTTGCTCCGAAATCCCCGGACCGGAGTCCTGCACTGCCAGCTCCACTCCGTTGTTCACAGAAGCCACAGAGACCTCCACTTTGCCGCCGCCCTTCTGATAACGCAGCGCGTTGCTCAACAAGTTCGCCAACACCTGGCTAATGCGGTGGCTGTCTACCAGAATGGGCGGCAGCGCGTCCGGAATCTTGGCCGACAGTTGTGTGCCCTGCTCTTCCGCCATGGGCTCAAAGCTCTCCACCACGTTGCTGACTAGATTGCTGAGGTCGGTAGAGGCCACGTTCAGGTGCAGCTGGTTCGCCTGGGCTAAGGAGAGCAGCCGCAGGTCGTCAACCAACCGGTTGAGCACAATCGTCTGGTTATACACATAGCCCACTTGCTCCGGCGTCAACGGTTGCACGCCGTCGAGCATACTTTCCAGGTTGGCCTGCATCGCGGCCAGCGGGTTGCGTAGCTCATGGGCGATGTCTCCCAGGGTTTCTCGGCGCTGCTCTTCGCTGCGTTGTAAGTTCTCCGCCATCTGGTTGAACGCCCCAGCCATCTGGCCCACCTCGTCGCCCGAAGCCACGGGGACACGCTCCTCCAGCCGACCGCCAGCAATGCCGCGCGCCGCTACAATAAGCTGCCGCAGCGGTACAACGAGTTGGCGTGAGATGAACGCCGCCATCAAGAGCGCGAGCGCGCTGGTGATGGTAGCCACCCAGAATAAACCCTCGTTGACCTGCTGGATGAATGCATCTTTGAGGGAGCTTGCCACGTCTTCCGCCAGTACCAGGGAACCAATGCGTTCTTGGTCCAACCGCACGGGCACCGCTGCAGCCACGCTCTCCGGTGCAAGATTCTGGTTTAGCAACTCTCCTTTTGAATCGAAGACCACCGTTCCTTGCCCATTGGCAATGAGGAGCCGCTGGTCCGGTAGCCAGAGGAGAGCAGTAACTGCTGCTGTGCCCCTTCGCCTTCGCTGCACATCTTGCGGCTGGGCAACGGACTCCGCTAGCTCCTCCAGCAACGCGACAGAGTCCGGCCAGTTTCCTTGCAAGCGATATATCTGAGACATAACCGAGGAGAGTCGCCGTGCTTGGGTTTGCGACCGCTGGCTTGTGACCAGATCCAAGCCGCTGGCGGCGATCCGGTTTGCCAAAAGCGCCGTTAGAATACTGCCCATCAGCGCTACCAGCACAAAGGCCAGCATGAGCTTGGTGAAGAGGCTATTGCTAACCATTGGAGAGCTTCTCGAAACGGTAGCCAATGCCATAGACCGTGGTTACATACTCCGAATCGGTGGGCGACTGCTTCAGCTTCCGGCGCAGGTTCTTTATGTGGGCGTCCACCGTCCTGTCGTACCCTTCATAGCTATAGCCCAACGCCAGCTCAATGAGCTGAAGCCGGGTCAGCACCACGCCGGGGTTCTGCATCAGCGTGTCTAACAGCGCAAACTCCGTTGGGGTTAAGTCCACGAGAACGCCATGCACGGTGACGGTGTGTGCCTGGCGATTGAGCGAGATTGCGCCCTCTCCCAAGGTCTCGGCCCGCACCGGCTCGCCCTGCGCTCGGCGCAGCACAGCCTTCACCCGAGCCACGAGCTCACGAGGGCTGAAGGGTTTGGTCACGTAGTCGTCTGCCCCAAGCTCCAAACCAACCAGGCGATCGGATTCCTCTACTCGAGCGGTCACCAGGATCACCGGCACTGCCGAGTCGCGCCGCAGGGTGCGTACCACTTCAAAGCCGTCCATTTCCTGCATCATCACGTCCAGCACCAGCAGATCTGGCTTCTGGCGGCGGTATTCTGACAGCGCGCTGTTGCCATCGCGCGCGGTGAACACCTCGTAGCCCGCTTCCCGAAGGTACGCGCGTACCGTCTCTACGATGCTTGCGTCGTCGTCTACTACCAGAATCTTCGTTGCCATTAGAATTTCAGTATAGCGTGCTCACAGCTTCGTCAATACTCGCGGCTTGTTCCTGTTACGAAGGAGCGGGCTGCCCTTCACCAAACCTCCTCAAACTCTTCACAAGTTCTCCACATTTGACCCCTACCTTGGAAGTGGATGCATACGCTTACAAGGCAAAGGGGGCTGGTAGGGTACGCGAACGTTCAAGATATCTACCACCATTCTTCATAAATCCTTCGCATTGGCTAACTAGCATGAAGTTCAGGAAAAAGTGCAGCCATGCAACAAGGACCACCCACAGCGCCCAAGCGTGTTGCGTGGCTGCGTAATGGAGGTAGTGATTGAGGAAGTACCTTTAGCAGGATGGTCCCACTAGTAGATAACGTTATGCTTCCCAAGTAAGAGGAGAAGACCAAGATGAAGATCACAAGTAAGCAAGCTCTTATACCGTTCGTAGCGGCCGCTGCTATCCTTGTTGGGGCCGTGACCATGGGCGGTTTGGCCTTTGCCAACGGCCCCGGCGGGGACGGCACTACCCTACTCGCAAAGGTAGCCTCCAAGCTCAGCATTAGTGTAGACACCCTTACGCAGGCCTTTAAGGATGCGCGGGTTGAGCTGATTGACGAAGCCGTAGCCGATGGCAAGATTACTTCCGACAAGGCCGACGCCATGAAGGAGCGCGTGGAGGAAGGCAATGGCTTGAACTTTGGCCGCGACGGGCACGGTCGTAGAGGTGGTCATGGTTTCAAGGGAAGCGTCTACAAGTCGGCGCATGAAGCGCTAACCACTACTCTCAGCATGACCACGGAAGAGCTGCGCACCGCGATGAAAGAGGGCAAGAGCCTGGTGGACATTGCTACTGAGCAGGGGGTGACCCAGGAGCAGCTTTCCACAGCTGTACTGGCTGCCATTAGGACGCAGGTTGATCAGGCCGTTACAGATGGCGATATCACTCAGGAGCGGGCGGACAAGCGGTACGAAGCTGCCGAGGAGAATATCGACGACTTCCTGACCAGGACGCCCAGAACGAGGCGCGGTGGCCATGAGCGTCAAGAGCGTCGAGGCCACGACCAGAGCGAGAGCGATACCACCCCTAGTAGCTTTCGAGGGCAGCGCGCCTATCAGGTAACCGGCGTCTAACCCGCCTCGTTAAGACAAGGCTACGCAGTGGGGACAGCCGTTGGCTGTCCCCACTTTATTGTCCGTGCGTGGCGCAAGTTGCACCGTGCTAGGCATGGATATATAATTGCCCGAGTCACCTAGCTGGTGAAGGAGCATCAGATGGATCTACGCACTCTTGAGGTTGGCGCAAGATTGCAGCTCAAGAACGGCAACACAGTAGAAGTAACCGCACGTGCGCAAAGCCCTAACTCAGTCCTAATTAAAGTAGTTGAAGCGCCGGCAGAGCCGGACTTAGAGGGCGCACGAGGCATCGTTTCTATTGATTCCATCTATGGCGCTTACACGAACAACGAGCTAACCAGGTTCTAAAGCGCACTCCACCAGCAATCTGAGCCAACGTGGGTTAAAGCAGAGGAAGGATAAACAAGGAGGCACACAAATGGCAGACGGACCAGTACTGCGATTCGGCGTAATTGGTATTGGAGCCGGCTTCAAGGGCCTGTTCCGCGCCTTTGAGACGCATCCCGGCGTGAAGATTGTGGCAGCATGCGACGTCAGGCAGGACGCCCTCGACCGCTTTGCTCAGGACTACGGCGTAGCAACCTACCTAGACCCGGCAGACCTATGCAGCGATCCCAATGTAGATGCAGTCTGGATAGCTAGCCCCAACCAGTATCACGCCGAGCACGCTATTATTGCGGCAGAGCACAAAAAGCACACTATCGTTTCTAAGCCCATGGCCGTGACCTTGGACGAGTGCATGGCCATGATTGACGCTGCAGACAAGAATGGCATCAAGTTGATGGCCGGTCACACCCAGGGCATCTTGCCTGGCATCCGCAAGATGGCTTCCCTGGTACGCAGCGGTGAGTACGGCGACCTCGGCATGGTGAACTCGTGGAACTACTCGCCGTGGATCTACCGCCCGCGCCTACCCCAAGAGTTGGACGAGGCAACCGGCGGCGGCATTGTCTTCCGGCAGTCGCCCCACCACATCGACATGGTCCGCATCATCGCCGGCGGTAAAGTGAGAAGCGTCCGGGCAATGACTAAGATTATGGACCCATCTCGCCCAGTGCCCGGCATCTTTGCCGCTTACCTAGAGTTTGATAACGATGTGCCCTGCACCATCGTGTACAACGGCTACGGCCATTTTGATTCCTCTGAGCTAACATTCCCAGAGACTTCTGAGCGCCGCAGCGAAGCCCCCGAAGCGCTGGTGCGGGGCGCTGCGGTCTCTGCAGAGCAGGAAGCTGCCATGAAGGAAGCCCGGCGCTTTACCGGCGGCGCGGCCGAGTCCGGGGGCGGGGGCGGTGGCGGCACCGGATTGAATCCCTTTGGCCTCACCATTGCCAGCCTTGCCAAGGCCGACATCCGCCAGTACCACGGCGGCGTGGCGATCTACCAGAACGGCAAGTCCGAGTTCATGGAGCTGGGCAAAGGCGAGCCTCGCGGCTACCCAGAGCTAGAGGAGCTGTACCAGGCAGTAGTGTATGACCGTGAGGTGGTGCACGATGGCCGCTGGGGCCTGGCAACTCAGGAAGTGACAGACGCCATCAACCTGTCATCCAGAGAGCACCGTGAGATCATGATGCAGCACCAGGTTGCGTTCCCAGAGGGAGCGCCGCTCTAGACGGTACGCTCACTTAAAATGTATACAAGAGAGCCGCTTATCCGCGGCTCTCTTCGCGTTTGAGGCGCCAAACAATAGGCACAAAGTAACCTTGACAGGCACAAGCACACATGCCTAAGCTAGCCAAGATTGCATGGTTTCAGCGAGAAGGAGAATAAGTACATGGAGACTCGTGAAGAGAACGAACGCTTAACACGCGTAGGCCCCGGAACGCCGATGGGCGAGCTGATGCGTCGCTACTGGCATCCCATTGCGGCAGCTTCTGAGCTTGATGTAAACCCAACCAAAGAGGTTCGCCTCCTTGGTGAAGACCTTGTCCTCTTTAAGGACAAGAGCGGTACTCTTGGTCTCATCTATAGCCGCTGCCCGCACCGCAGGGTCAACCTGATCTACGGTATCCCAGAAGAGGAAGGTCTGCGCTGCCCATATCACGGATGGCTCTACAACAGCGCCGGCCAGTGTATTGAGCAGCCCTATGAAGAGACGGAAGACCCGGATGGCCGGTTCAAGGACAAGATCACGACCCCGGCCTACAAGGTGCAGAACCTTTCGGGCCTGATTTTCGCATACCTCGGCCCAGACCCAGCGCCCATTATCCCGGAGTGGGACCTCTTTGCCTTCAAGAACGTCTACCGCGACATTGGCGCTTGCGTAATCCCATGCAACTGGCTGCAGGTCATGGAGAACTCAGTAGACCCCGTGCATGCCGAGTGGACCCACGGTTGGTTTGCGAACTACGTGAACGAGCGGAAAGGCCAAACGGATGCAGTGAGGCCCATCCCTCCCCACAAGAAGATTGGGTTCGATGTGTTTGAGCACGGCATCATCAAGCGCCGTGTGCTGGAAGGCCAGGACGAGCAGGGCTCGAACTGGACCGTCGGTCACCCTCTGGTCTTCCCCAACTTCCTGAAAGTGGGCGGCTACCAGTACCGAACTCCCATTGACGACACCCATACACTGCACATCTGGTACACCACCTATGCGCCCACAGCAGGCGAGATGGTGCCAGATGATGCGGCTATCCCCTTCTACCAGGTGCCGATGCCCTCGCTGGACGAGAGCGGCCACCCGAGCTGGACCGACCTGGACTATGCTGCCGGCCAGGACCTCATCATGTGGGAGACGCAGGGGCCGGTTGCCGATCGCTCAGAAGAGAACTTGGGTCGCTCTGACAAAGGCGTTATCCTCCTCCGGCAACTCCTGAGGGACAACCTGGACAAGGTGGCTCGCGGCGAAGATCCCATGAACGTATTCCGAGACCCCGCCAAGGCCAAGAATATCCACTTGCCCCACGAAGTTGAGGGCGGTCGCTCCAGAATACAGCTTGGCTCAACAAATATGGTCGGAGCCAATGCTAACCGGTCCGGCGGCGGCGCAACCCAGAAATATAGCGTCATCCTGCAAACCACTAATGCCTCTTCCGTAAGCGTAGAGCAACAACTGAAGAAATAGTAAACCTGCTCATCTCCATTTGAGCAACAGAGGCCCGCACCTTGTGTGCGGGCCTTCTTCGTGTGCTGTATGAGGAGAATCATTCTCTCCCCCTCAATGGGGGACAGTTAGAGTGGTGATGCAGTCGGAGGGATCTTAAAGGGGCTATCCATGTAAGGACAGCCCCTTGTTTTCGTAGCGCTAGAGAGCCTTTGGGCGATTAGCGGCCGCGGAGGCGAGGATCGAGCACGTCTCGGATGGAGTCGCCAAGGAAGTTAAAGGCAAGCACGGTAATGCTCAACATTATTGCGGGAGCCGCTAACAGCCAGGGAGCGATCAGCATGTACTGGCGGCCGTGACCGCTCATCATGCCGCCCCAAGTGACCAGCGGTGGCGCCGCAGCCAAGCCCAAGAAGCTCAGCGTTGACTCGGTGGTGATAGCGCGACCAATGCTGGTGGAGAATACAATGAGCGTAGTAGCCATCACGTTGGGCATGATGTGCTGCAGGAGTATCCTCCGTTCACGCGCGCCAATCGCCTTCGCGGCATCTACATACGCCTCCTGCTTTACGGAAAGCGCGTTACCTCGAATGATGCGATTTGCCGAAGGTATCTGGGTGATACCAATTGCCAGAGCCGTAATATATAGGTTCTTGCCCAGAACAGCCACTAATAACATCGCTAAGATCAGCGTCGGAATCGCCTGCATGCCGTCCATGATCCGTTGAACCACCATGTCCAGCTGTCCGCCGCGATAGGCGGTCATCATCCCTAAGAACAGTCCGCCGAATGTGCCGATGAGTACCGCGCCAACACCTACGGACAGGGAGATGCGCGCGCCGTGCACTACACGGCTGTAGAGGTCTCGTCCCAACACGTCTGTACCTAAAAT
Source organism: Dehalococcoidia bacterium (assembly GCA_965220215.1). Lineage (GTDB taxonomy): Bacteria > Chloroflexota > Dehalococcoidia > SHYD01 > SHYD01 > CBDDEI01. Next base: position 280,585 of record OZ244809.1, on the reverse strand, counting down.
GTACGGTGAGCCGTTTGTTGGAGAGAGTGAGCCCGGGGGCAACAGCTTATCTCTGCTTATCTGTTTTACCGGATCATGGGTAGATACCACTTCAGCAAACGTGCCGCTTAAGCCAATCAAAAGAAGTAATGCACCGGCAAAGGCGCCAACGGGTTGGCGCTTTATCATCCTTAGGAACCTGCCAAACTGGGTCGCCTGCCCTGTTCCCGACATTGCTCTTGCTAGAGCTTCCGCCTGCACCGCTTGAGTGTTTTCTTGTTGCTGAGACATACTACTTGCCTCCAGTTAGGTGTTTGCGAAGATATACGCGCAACTAGTTGTACCTAATACGGGGATCCAGCCACGCATAGCTAATATCAACGATCAAGTTGATTACCACATAGATTGCCATAAGATAAAGGACTGTGCCCTGAAGCATCGGGAAGTCTCCCTGATTGATGGCGTCTAACGACAAACGGCCTATACCAGGGAGTGAAAAGATGTGCTCGATGACTACTGTGCCGCCTAGAGAGGCGCTAACCTGGCTACCAAGGACGGTGACGACGGGGATCATAGCATTCTTTAGCGCATGGCGGTAAACCACGACGCGCTCTCTTAGTCCCTTTGCCCGAGCTGTCCTCACATAGTCATTACGCAGCACTTCCAACATAGTAGAGCGCAAAAGGCGCACCTTTGTGGCAGCCACCGATGAACCGAGTGCAATCACAGGCATGAATATCTGTGTGAAGTGCGTGAAAGGATCTTCCCAGAATGTCGTGTACCCTAAATCCGGGACCCACCTAAAATAGATGGCAGCTCCCATAATGAGCAAGGTCGCGAGCACAAAATTAGGCACAGAAAGGCCGATAATGGCAAACAAACGAGAAAAATAGTCCAGCTTGCTATCCTTATTAACCGCAGATAATGCCCCTAACGGCACTCCCATAATGACGGCAAGGAAAAGACCAATAAACGTGAGCTCAAGGCTTACCGGCAGGCTAATCGCAATGCTTTCCATGACACCGTAGCCGGTGGTCCAGGATGTTCCGAGATCGCCGCGTACGGCGCCCCAAAGCCATAGTGTGTACTGTACGTAGATTGGTTTGTCTAACCCAAACTCCTCGCGGAGTTTCGCTTCAACCTCTGGATCACCAGCGCCCGGGGTTTCGGCGAGGGTCTCCTCGATAATATCGTACGGTGCAAACAATCGCATCGAGAAAAAGATAATCGCCGATCCTATGAGCAGGACCGGGATTAATGCAATTAGCCGGCGGAGAATATAAGTTGTCATCCAGCTTCAGCCTTCATCATTTCCTAATGTTAAGACTAAGTTTTGTGTAGTGTAGCTGTGGCATTCAGGCACTGTCAATACTCCTAGCTAGTGACTATGAAGCACTGCACTGCTTAACGTTAGTACGCTTCTAGTTTCTACAGGTTACACAGAACAGCGAAAGTACGGTCACTGCCCCGGCATGACGGCCACGCCCTGCCCGAAGTGCCCCGCCAGCCACCCACTTGAAGCCAGCGGCGGCGGAGCGGTTGCTCTTCCATTAGGCGACCAGCCTTTTGGTGGAGCGGGACGCAGTCGTTGGCGCATCCTTCCAGTCGAGCGCACCCATGCCCGCTGGTGTGTCTTGTACGTATCCGCTATCCGCCGTCGGATTCGCCATACGCTTGGCCCTCAATAAGCGTCCCCTTTTTGAGAGCAGCTTGTAGCAGCTCTGTCGGCTCAGCCTTCTGCAAGCCTCATTACACAGTAACCTGACTAAAAGCCAGCAATTTTCTTGCAAAAACTTGGTGGAAGCCGTAAAGACCACTCGGTATTATCTAAGTACTTGAATAGCGGAAAGTATCTCAGGGATGTAATGAGGTGGGCGCATGGCAGAGAACATAGTCGTTACCGATTGTGACGGGCACTTGATGGAGTCCGTCGCAGAACTAGCAGAGTTTGCCGACGAAGGGATTGCAGAGGCCTGCCTCCGACCGCGTGTCTTTTTGCGGGGGCCCTTCCCGCATCTGGATGGCCTTCACTTCGGAGGCGCGCGGCCACCGTCTCCTGACCAACCACCAAAGCGGCCACGTGTGAACGCCAGTGACCATCGCATGGGTTCTGCGGAGGACTGGCAGGCATTTCTAGAGAAAGCCGAAGTTAAGGACACTGTCCTGTTTACGAGCGATGGACTGACCATCGGGTTTATCCGGCTGCCAGACTACGCCACAAGACTCTGCCGCGCGTACAACGATTACATCGCGGAACGATACCGCCGCAAGGACCCGCGGATACATCCCATGGCGCTCATTCCTATGCAGGACCCTAAAGCGGCTGTACTGGAGCTACGTAGAGCCGTAAAGGACTTGGACCTTCCGGGCGCAATGCTCCCAGCAACCGGCCTTCCCCTAGACCTTGGCCACGAGATGTATTGGCCGGTGTACGAAGAAGCGGCGAATCTTGGCTGCGTGCTAGGCATTCATGGGGGCTCAAACCTCGGAATAGGCTTGGATACCCTCACCAGCCTTCAGGCATCGCACGTTTTGCATCACCCCGTCCCGCTCATGATCGCCTGCGTATCGCAGATCTATAACGGCCTGTTTGACCGTTACCCCGATCTACGCGTCTCCTATCTCGAGGGCGGATGCGCGTGGGCAGTCCTCATGGCTGACCGAATGGAGCGGGACCGGCAATTCCTAGGCGGCCCGAAGCGTACCTTTGACGAGTATCTTACGAGCGGACAGATGCTTATCGGCTGCGAAGGTGAGGACCCAAGCTTGCCGTATTTGGCCAAGCGTGTCGGCATCACTCCTTTTGCCTACTCATCGGATTACCCTCACGAAGTAGACATGGTGGCAGCTAAGCATGAGATTGATGAGACGCTAGAAAGTGATGAGCTCACTCACGAGGAAAAGGTGGCAGTCCTAGGAGAAAACGCCAGGCGATTCTTCAGGCTCTAAGAACTTGGGGGCGTCGCCTCTCTGGCGCAGCCGGCCTTGGTCTGGCAAGAAGAGACCTGCTTAGCTAGAGCTAACCTGTATAGAGAGGCCCAAAGGTAAGGGCCTAGGCATTGCCTATAGGCCAGGATTTGTCCGCCCCAGGGCCCTGATCTGCTCATCCATAGATTTCCATAGCTGGTCTATGGTCATCTTTGCAACACCGCTCATGATGCGCTGGCCGACCGTGGCTATCGGCCCCGCGATCGTTCCATCGCCCGACCACAGTACGGTGGTTTTGGACGGCGCTTCTTCCCTTAGTTCTACTAAGGCGTCGCCTCTAACAAAGCCAGGTTTACCCTGGGCTTCTATAGCTAACTTGTAATGGGACGGGCGTTCCTGGTCAAAAACCCGAATCTTGCTAGTATACGTCCCTTTGATAGAAGCTACCCCCATCTTTATCGTTGCTGAGTATTCGTCAGGCCCAGTTTGCTCAAAGGTCTCAACGCCTGGGATGCAGTTTCTGAGCGCTACTGGGTCTTGCAAGATATCCCACACCATATCCCGTGGCGCATCAAAACTATACGAGCCATCTAGTTTCATTGTTGAAGACCTCCTTGATCCAATGGATTCAGCTAGCGGTCCTGGTCGTACGCTTGCTCATAGGAGCCTGGGGCGCCCCTGCTAAAGCAAAAGTCAGAATACCCGCCAGGCTCATGAGGGCGGCTACGGCAAAAGCGCCCTGGTAGCTGCCGGTTATATCAAACACCACGCTGGGCATGAGCGGCCCCAGTACGCTGTTCGCAATCCCCGTTAGCGTAGCTACTCCTATGATAGTGCCCAGCTGCGCGCGGCCAAAGTAACGCGCCAAAGTGATCGTATTCAAGGGCGCTGTGCCGCCCATCGCCAGGCCGAATGTCATGGCTGCCAGATAAGCCAAGCTGAGGCTCCGGACGGCCAGCATCGTGACCAGCGCAGCTGTCATGAGCGTACCCCAGAGAACCAGCGAACGCTGGATGGGCAGGCGCTCCAGAAGATACCCCCAAAACAGCAGGCGAGAGGATATGACAGTCACGCCAAAGAAGACACTGGCAGACGCGGCTTCAGCAGATGTAAGGCCAATATCAGTGAAGTAGGGAAACATGTGCAGGGGCAGAATGGAAGCAGCCAACCCGACGGTTGCGAAACCAAGGGCCAGCATCCAGAATGCTCGACTATGGAGGGCCTCCTGAGCTTCCCAGCTTATTTCCTCGGGTGCATTTGCGGGCACGCTGCCTGGAGTTCTATTGGGGTCAGTGGCGGCAAGCGTGTTCGCAGGAGGGTCTCCGTCCGGGCGCATCCCCATCTCTTCCGGCGTGCTTCTCATAAGAAGGGCGCAGGGCACCACAAGCATAAGCAAGGTCCCTACCCCAAAGGCCAGGAAAGCGACGCGCCAGTCAAAATTAGACACTATCCATTCTGTTGCCGGAACCACTAGCACTGCGGATATGGGCATACCTAACGTGCTATAAGTCACCGCGCGGCCACGCCTACGAACAAACCATTTGGCTACAAGGGCTTGCGCACCCGTCCGCTGCAAAGAGGGCCGCACGACGCCCATCACGACACCGAATACAAGCAAGAACATCCAATAGTTTTGAGTAAGTGATAACAAGATAAACGCGAGCCCCGTAACCGCCGCGCTAACCGTTACCACAAGCCGAGCGCCCTTCCTATCGACCAGAAGCCCGTTGATAGGAGCGGCAATATCCCCCACCAGAGTGGCGATAGTTAATCCAAGAACGCCAACCGTCCGAGAGATGCCGAAGTCTTGGCTTAACGGCTTGAGAATGACCGGGAAGCCAAACTGTATGGTGCCGCCTCCCCAGAAGGCGCTGAGCAGCGCGAGCGCTACTATTATCCATCCGTAGAAAAATCGAGGCGACGCGTTATCCCTACCAAGCACCCATTTTAAAAGTCTGGGGTAGTTCAACAAACCATTCACGCTCTAGGAAAGAGGGCCGCGGCGTCTGTTAAGCCGCAGGAAGCTTACTGGAAGCCGCCCCCGCCTACCCTGCCACCAGCGGTTTCTACTGCACGACGAGCGTAAACAGTCGCAAGGTGCTTTTTGTACTCTGCGCTTGCGTAAAGGTCATCCTCCGGCTCGCCAAGATCGGCCGTCTTAGCCACAGCTGCTTGTATGACCTCTGGAGTAAGCGCTTGGCCTAGGAGCGACTCCTCCGTGGCCGAAGCCCGTAACGGACTGCCGCCAAGTCCGCCGACCGCTACTTGGGCAAAGGTGCACCGTCCGGATGGATCGCAAGCCACGCGGGCTCCAGCGCTGACTACTACATAGCCAGAAGCGGGGTGCTCTAGCTTACAGTATGCCGTTCCCGTTCCAGGCGGCTGTAAGGGGACCCGGACCTCCGTCAGCACCTCATCAAGGGCAAGCGCCGTGGTAAAGAGATCGATGAAGAAATCCGTGGCCGCTATCTTCCTGGTCGCAGATGTGGATACCACAACAAAGGTGGCATCCAAGGCGGTAAGCATTACGGGAAAGTCGGCTCCGGGGTCTGCGTGGGAAACACTGCCGCCAATAGTGCCCCGGTTCCGTACCTGTACGTCTGCAATAACGGATGCCGCTTCGGCTAAGCCCGGCAGGTGCTCGCGCACAAGCTCTGAAGAGGCAACGTCTGCATGCACAGTAAGCGCGCCGATGACTAAGTCGTCACCCTCTACCCGAGTACCATGCAGATCAGGCACATGGGCCAGGTCGATGAGGTAGCCGGGCTCCAGCAGACGTAGCTTCATGGCAGGGATAAGGCTATGCCCGCCCGCGAGTAGCTTAGCCTCGTCCCCGTACTGGCCCAGTAGACTTAGCGTCTCTTCGAGTGAATGTGGTGTGAGGTATTTGAACTTAGGAGGATACACGGGAAACTTCACTCTCGCCTAAGTGTTGGGCCGCCCATTGCGCTGCCTTAACTATGTTGATATAGCCAGTGCAACGGCAAATATTCCCCTTTATCGCTTCCTTGATTTCATGCTCGGTGGGACTAGGGTTCGTCTTTAGCAGGTACGCAATGGTCATAATCATGCCCGGGGTGCAGTAGCCGCACTGTAGGCCGTGGCGCTCATGAAAGCCTTCTTGCACGGGGTCTAGTGCGCCGTCGCTTCCAAGACCTTCAATGGTTGTTATCTCTGCGCCATTTGCTTGAACTGCGAGGATGGTACAGGACTTGACCGCTCGACCATCCAGGTGGATGGTGCAGGCTCCACACTGGCTGGTATCACATCCTACGTGCGTGCCGGTGAGAAAGAGGTTTTCTCTGAGAAAGTGTACAAGAAGAAGTCTGGGCTCTACGCTGACTTCGTGCTTTGTCTCGTTAACCGTAACGCTTATGGGAATGAGTTCAGTTTCTTCTTGATTCTGCATGCGTATATCAGTACCCCTATCGAAGCATCTAGCGTTTGCCAAACGGCTCTGTCCAGGAAGCCCCCGAGTACCGGGGGCTTCCTAGCAGTAGTCTATTCCACCGGAGTAGCCGCGTATTACATGCTATACATTTCCTTGATATTGTCACACAGGATACGCTGCTTCGTCTTTGCCGTAAGATCCGTCCGGGCCAAGAACCCCGAAAGGACCGTGGACGCCGAGTCTTCCGATTCATGGGGATAATCCGATGCGTAGATGAAGCGCTCTTCGCCCACAAAGGTCAGCGCCGGCGCTAGCACAAAGTCTTCCTCTAGCTCGGCGTGAAAGTAGATGGGTGCGTTATTGACGGCTTTAGACGCCAGTCCGTTGGTACGGCGATCGATCCGCTCCATGAGGTAGGGTACCCACCCGCAGCCGGCTTCTAGGAAGCACACCTTTAGGTTAGGGAACCTATCCCACACGTTGTTGTAGATCATGTCGGTAAACTGAGACATCTGCCCAAACAGGTGCGCCAAGACGAACCCTTGTGACCCGCTGTTTCCCTTGCCGGTCAAGTAGTCCAAGTTAACGCCGATTCCATGTTGCCGGGAAGCGCCATGAACTCCAAGGAGCGTCCCAAGGGACTCAGCCGTCTTGTAAAGCGGATCAAATGCGGCGTCCCCATAGGGAAGGCTTAACCCTGGGGTAGGCAGCAGTCCACCCACCATCCCTAATTCCTTTACCGCAAACTCCAGCTCTTTGGCCGCCGCCTGCGGGTCCTGTACAGGGAGCATTGCGATTCCCATGAGTTTCGAGCTTTTCTTTAGGAAGTGGTCGGAAAGCCAAAGGTTATAGGCGTGGGCAAGGTCCGCCGCCCATACGGGATCTTTCGCAAAGCCAAACCCAAGACCAGCAGTTGGGTACAGGACTGAAGCATCTATATTTGAGAAGTCGAAGAAGCGGTTCCACCCTTCCGCGTCAAAGCCTAAGTCTCTGCCGGGAATGCCGCGCCGCCACCCGTCCAACGTAGGGAACAGGTAGTAGTTCCGCAGTCCATCTTCCGAATACTTATGCGTTAAGTATGGAATCAACTCGGAGTCATACTCAATAACGTGCCCGTCCCCGTCTATGATGTTTGGTACTAGTTCAGTTCCCATAATCTATCTCCTTCTTCACGACAGTGGTCTTACTTGAGACCGTACAAGGCCTTGGTATTGTCTCGAAGGACCCGCTCCTTGGTATCTTGGGGCAGCTGATCTGATTCAACAAACTCTTCGATTTCGCCAGAAATCTCCTCAACAGTGACTCCGTGGGGGTAGTCGGAAGCCCACGTGATCCTGTCATTCCCATAGAGCGACGTAAACCACCGCAGTCCTTCAAGCTCATCGAGCTCCGTGTGGAAGTAAATGGGGCTATTCTTCATTTGATTCGTGGCGGCTGGTTTCTTCGCGCGGCCGTCAATGCGCTCTACCCAATAGGGCACCCATCCACAGCCGGTCTCCAAAAACGCTACCTTTAGGTCGGGAAAGCGCTCCCAAACTCCCGAACAGATCATGTTCGTGAACTGGATCATCTGCGTTAGGGGTTGCGCCGGGTGAGCGAACCTGAACCCGGCGTGTCCAAAGGGCCCCACGGAAGTTTGTGGGAAATCTAACCCCAGCTCTTTGTAGGACGCGCCATGCACTCCCAACATGGTTCCAAGGGACTGCGCCTCCTTATAGAGCACGTCAAAGCTAGGATCCCCGTAACTTCTGAGTAGCCCCGGTGCGGGGAGTATGCCCCCCACCAACCCCAATTCAGTTACCGCCCGGCGCAGCTCTACCGCAGCCGCCTGTGGGTCTTGCACTGGGAGGAGCGCTGTTGCCATGAGGCGCGGGCTAACCTTGGTGTAGGTCTCCGACATGAAGTTGTTGTAGGCGCGCGCCAGGTCTATTGCCCATTCGGTATCCCGGATGAACGCGTAAGCCAGACCGGCGGTTGGGTAGATGATGGTGCTGTGGATCTGACAACTATCCAAAAAGTTGAGCCAGCCACGAGCATCATCCCCACATTCGCCGAAACCCGCCCTCCTAAACCCGTCTAAGTCCGGAAACAAGTAGTAGTTTCCCAAGCGCTCCTTTGTGTACTTCTTCTGATCGAAGAAGGGGTAGAGCGCCTCATCATGCTCGTAGAAGTGACCATCACCATCAATGATGCCGGTGACTGTCGGCTTATGCGTCTGCATAGCTTGTGCCATTAGGAATCTCCTATGTCTAGCGCTGTTAGCAGCCTTCCTCATCTATCCAAGCGTGCTGTATCCCATTGATGTCATTCCCTGTTCCGGGCGGTCGCATTTCCCTAACCCGGCAGCCATACATCTGGTAATAGAAGATGGATACTTGTGGAACGTAGATCATTTCGTCGTACAGGTAGTCCTGATATTCGTCAACTATCTGCTGACGCTTCGTGGGGTCTAGCTCCGCACTGACAGCAGCGGCGAGCTTATCTATCTTGGGGTCACTTATCCCAAACACATTGCGTGATCCACCCGTTCCCATAGCAAGAGGCCCCAGCCAACGGCTGGTCATGGGGGTAGAGGGAGTGATCGCGCTCCAAGCTATGACGTATTCATGGTTTAATGATCGCACTGTGGTGTGGATGGTATCTACTTCAATGGGCGTCTTGAAACCCACCTTTTGTAATTGCACTTGCAGGGCTTCAGCATCTTCGCCGTCTCTGGGGCTGGTGTAAAGAGTTACCTCAATGGACCCGGGCTGGAAGCCTGCTTCTGCCAACAGCTTCTTTGCCTGCTCTGGGTCAGGTTTGAACCTTTTCAGGATCTCTTCAGTGGACCAGGAGTAGGGTGCGCCCGCGGGCAGGAATCCGGCCGGCGAAGCTCCGCCCGCATAGACGCCCACCATGATCTCAGGGTCTAAGGCGAGCTGGACAGCTTTACGAACCCTCTTGTCCTTGAACGGAGAGTCTACACCGTGGTAGATGTGTATGCCCCAAATAGCTTGGGCAACGCCGGTGAAGCCCTGAGCTCCCTTAACATCACGGAGCATCTGCTCAAACTCACGTTTCCGGACAACCTGCCGGCCGATGTTATCAAGCTGACCCGCTCTGTAGGCAGCCTGCTGAGCGACTGCGTCTGGAACTATGATGCTGGCGAGCGCATCCAGATAGGGCAAGGCCTTGCCATCCTCACCTGTTTCCCGGTAGTTGGGATTTCGTTTGTACTTGAGGCTAATGGCCGGTTTGAATTCGTCGACCATGAAGGCGCCTGTCCCCACTGCCACCTGTTTGAAATCCGGGTACTCGTCAGCTATCTCGTGGGGAAGTATCGGGTTTTGGTGCTCCGCCATTTTCAAGAGCCAGTCGGTATCAGCAGCAGGTAACTTCATCACTATTGTGGTGTCGTCTGGTGTTTCCGTGGTAACTCCTTCGTAGTAGGAGCGTAACACGCCGGCTCTCGTTTGGTACCCTACCGTCCAGGCCACGTCCGCAGAGGTGAACTGGCGACCGTTTACGGGCGGGAGATCCTGCCACTTCACGTCGTCCCGCAACTTGAACGTCCAGGTAAGACCGTCAACCGATCGTTCCCACGACTTGGCTAGGTCCGGAACCAACACACTGTCTTCGTAGTAGCAGGAACGATAGTCTACTAGCTTTTCATAGACTTGAGGGTGGGTTGTGGCGCGCCGAGAAGTTACCGGGTCAACATGCTCTGGCGGCGTAGTAGTTGATTTGATGAAGGTCCCGCCTCGTTTCGGAGGGGTATCCACTCGCCAGAACTCAGAGCCTTCGTCACACGCCAACGCCTGGTGTAGAGCCACAACGTCGTCTTGCTTTGTCATTGCTTCGGGAGCCGCCGTGGCGGCGGGGACGGCAGTGGCGGCGGGAGCGGGAGCAGGAGCGGCCGGCGCTTCTTCCGCCGGCGCCGCTGGAGAGCCACAGCCTAGCATTAGGATGCTAGACACGAGGGCAATCGCTAGGAACCTAATTGCATTAAGACTCAACATTTCTTTCTCCTTTGTGAACTACGCTTTGAGAAATCCGTTGCCGTAAGTAGTGGGCTCTAGTTAATCGAGTTTGTAGAATCGGCGAGCGTTACCCCCTAAGATTTCAGCTTTGTATTGTTCAGGAATATCTTCTCGTTCAAGGATCTCGTCAATCTCCTCCATACAGTTTTCCATCGAAATTTCATGGGGAAAGTCCGAGGCAAAGAGCACCGATTCATAGCCAATGCGTTGGATGGCGTAGGCCAGGGCTTCTTCATTACCCTCACAACCAACAAAGAGCCTTCCCTCTTTGAAGTAGTCCTGGGGATCTTTCTTCAGCTCGACTCCGCCGTACTCCTGCTCTCGTCGCAGGCGGTCTATTACCAGGGTCACCCAACCGGCGCCCGCTTCCAAGAAGGCGATGCGTAGCTTAGGGAACGCATCAAACACGCCGTCTACCATCATGCCCGTAAGCGCTACCATTTGCGGCACGGGCATCCCTAGCGAACGGGCAACGGGGTTTGTAGCAAAGGTGTTGAAGCCTAAATTCTCATAATTTCCGCCATGCACGGAGAGCGCTATATCTAGCTTTTCTGCTTCCTCATACACCGGCCAGTACATTTTATGGCTTAGGTGGAGCGGCAACCCGTTGGACGGCAGCATTGCAGCAGGCATGTGCAATTCTGTGGCAATGCGCCGCAGCTCTTGAACTGCGCTGGGCACGTCCTGCAAGGGGATCAGGCCGGCGCCATGGAGCTGGGGGTTGTCTTTGGTAAATTTTTCGTAGAGCCAGGAGTTGTAGGCGCTACAGTAGTCCACTGCCCAATCAACGTAGTGGATCCGGCCCACGGCCAGGGCAAAGGTAGGATAGAGAACAGTCCATTGCAGACCGGTCTTGTCCAAGAACTGCAGCCACTCGTTAGCATGCACTGGCCTCCCTCGCCGCGGGCTAGCCTTCTCTTCGGCAACCCCGCGGGAGATATGCCACCGGTCAAGGTCAGGGATAGGGAGCCCGCGTCCGGAAACAAACTTCCCGGGAAGAAACTCATCAATGTCGCCTATTGATTCGATTACGTGTCCATCGGCGTCGGCATATGTTGTATTCGCTGTCATTAGAACCAACCTCCGTCCTAACCCCTAAACAACTTCTCGAACTCGTGAGTAACCAGCCCTCCTCGCCCTCAAGCCTAGTATTTGCTTGCACCTCCATCTACTACTATGGCCTGGCCGGTGATAAATGCGCTGTCATCGGAAGAGAGGAAGATAACCGTACCAACTAGGTCTTCAGGTACCTGAATGCGTTTTAGCGGCTTTGTCTGAGGCCGTTCGTAGAACTCCCTGCCATACGCGGCAATAGTGCTTTCATCCATAGTGCCGCCCGGCAAGATGGAATTCACCAGGATGTTATCGTCACCAAGCGCCCCTGCAAGGGACCGAGAAAAGCCAATAATGCCCATCTTAGACGTCACATAGTGAATGCGGCGGGGGTTGCCGCCCATGACGGAACTTGAGGAGATGTTGATGATCCTTCCCCATTGCCGCCGCTTCATCTCTGGAACCACCGCTCGCACGCACAAAAAGGGGCCGCGCAAGTTAATAGCCATCACTTTATCCCACTCGTCTACATCTATTTCCTCAAGGTCACGAAGTGGAAGGGTAGCAAACCAGGCGGCATTATTGACCAGGATGTCGATGCGGCCGTAGGCGTCAAGAGCAGCTTTGGCCATCGCCTCTGTACTGGCTTGATCTGCGACATCTGTTGGGACAGAGAGCGCCTCGCCGCCGTTGTCCTTGATCTCTTGTGCGGTAGCAGCGCCGCCCTCTGCATTGATGTCAGCAATTACTACCTTGGCGCCTTCTCGAGCTAAGCCCAGGGAATAGGCTTTCCCGATGCTGACACCACCGCCCGTTACTATTGCAACGCGTTCGTCTAGTCGCATTTTTCTCCCTCCAAGCTATGTGTAATGTGCAACATTCTTAGGAGTGTATGACTTTCCACCGCCGGTACTAGCTTTGTCTTACGACCTTCGCAATTCGTGGGCTCCCCCATCAATAACGTACGGCGCCAGTTCAGTCCCCCTCTTGGTTCAGGAGACGCGAAATTCACTCGCTGCTCATAAGCTATGTCAAGCGATGGCACGATCATGCAAGACGCTATGCAGGAAGTCAACTCACTTTCTGCAGGCGGATTGCAGCGAACTTCACGGCATTTTCCCCATTTTGTTGAACAAAACGCGTGGTTGTGTTAAACAAGTGCATCAAATTATGGCAAGTTGACATAGTGGGCTGGCTACTAGCAATCAATGGAAGCTAAAGCCGTTGCAATCCCGAACCGCTAAAACAGTCCTGCACTATCTCCTTGGCGCAGGTTAAGCTCTGCTGAACGAGCAGTCGCCCTTAATATGGAGCGCACAATTGACAAGTAGGCGAAAACCAGCGGCTCATGGCGAGAGCAAAGAAGAGCCTCTTGCTACTGGAAGCGGCCTGCGCGGGATACCGTTAGCCCGGGAAGTACGTGATGCGCTCGCGCACCTGCTTGACCCACCTTACCTAGAAACAAGCCCCCTCGTTTACCTGGTTGCTGATGACGCGCAGTCCGAGGGCATTAGCCCTGGGCGATCGCTACAGCGCCGGATTCTGCAAGCCATTGAGGCGCTGCGACCTAGCGTAAACACACCCGGCCGCGCCGGCGCAGCAGCTTCCTTACGTCACCGTTTGCTCTACCTGCGCTACGTGGAAATGAAGGACATCAGTGAGATCTGCGCCGAGCTAGCGATCAGTCAACGAAAATACTATGTAGAGCATGTGCTGGGCATAAAAGCGCTTATTTCTCTCCTCACTACCGCAACGCCGGTAGCCTTCCGCACCATCCGCCAGTTCTCGCCAATCCTGGCAGATACGCCACACCTACTTAGAGGCTCGCAGCTTCCGTACCCATTCATTGGCCGGACAAATGAGCTCGCTATGCTAAAAAGCATCTATGAAACTGCTGTAGCGGGACGGCGTGGCAAGCTGGTAGTAATCAACGGTGAATCTGGCGTAGGCAAGTCCACCCTCGCGCAGATGCTAGCGCTTTACGCACATTCACGTGGAGCCTTTGTCCTGGAAGGCAAGTATTCGGACGATACGGACTCTCCTCACACGCCTTGGGCGGACGTTTTGCGAGCCGGGTTACAGTTTGTGCAACCGGAGCAGAGAGCGTCTTACTTAGGCGAGCTAGCAGAAGACCTTTCTCGGCTGCTCCCAGAGTTGCAGCCTACAGTGCCAGGCTCTCCTCGCGTTCCCCCGCTCAATCGAGAAGAGCAGCAAGCGAACCTCTACGCCAGCATAGGACAAATCCTGGCTACGGTTTCACTGAGTGCGCCTCTGGTCATTCTCTTGGATAACATCCACCGCGCACCCGATCTTAAAGGCCTGGCTCATGTCGCCTCCATGCTTGCCGACTTGCCGGTGCTAGTAATCGGAGCGTTCCGGCAACAAGAGCTGCTCAGGCAGCCTGCGCTGGCTAAGGACCTCGGAATGCTGCAACAGATCGTGGGCTTTACTCAAGTGAGCCTAGGGCCCTTTGATGAGGTGGAAACGGAACAGCTCTTGGCCACCATGTTCGGAGAAATTCCGGCTATGCGTTTGAGCAGCGCGGTGTACGAAACTACGGGAGGGAATCCCTTCTTTATAGATGAGACGATCCGTTCATTAGTTGAGCGCAAGATTGTGCGGGCTACGTTCTCGGGGTGGGAATGCACCGACCTTAACGCAGTGAGTGTTCCAGACACCATTACTAGAAGCATTGAGGACAGAGTAGCCAAGTTAGGGGTCCAGAGACGCTCGCTGCTCAACTATGCGGCTATCCTGGGCCGCGAGTTTGTTCCGGAGATTCTCATGCAACTCGTCCAACTGGAGGAGCAGGAATTCTGGCAAGAGATAGAGAAAGCCTTGGCGGCGGGCATACTTGTGGATCGCTCCACGCCGGGCAAAGAGCTCTATGCCTTTGCGGACGAACGGGTGCAGGAAGTGCTCCACGAAACGCTTCCCGATGACGAGCGAAGGCTATACCACGTACGTGCGGCGCGCGTTATAGAGGAGCGCTATGGCAATAAGCTGGATGAGCGAGGGAGCGAACTAGCCTCACACCTAGCATTTTCATCAACTATCGCCGACCTAGTGAAGGCCATCGGCTACCTGCGAGCAGCCGCCGAACACGCCATCCACTCCTACGCGTACTCAGCAGCAGCGGGCTTCATTGAGCGAGCTCTAACTTTGGAGCAACAGCTGCCAAAGGATAAGGTCCGCCGCTGCGATCTCCTCCTCTTCCTAGCGGAAGTGCTTGGCCCGGGCGGTGATCCGGGTCGCGTGGCAGATGAGATTGCCGCGGAAGCGTTGATGCTAGCCGAAGAGATGGGTGACGAGGAACGCGCCAGACAAGCCTGCCGCATTGGCCTTGAATCGGTCATCCGCTCCACAAGCCGAATGGCCCCAGCGACGAAACGCTATCAGGACTGGGTTATCCGGTGCGACAGGCATGCAGTGGCAGGGACAAGCGACCGGCTGTATACAGACGTTGCCGCCGCCTGGATCACATGGCAACAGGGTTTTCTCTTTGAGGCCAAGCAAGAGTTCGTACGTAACTGGGCACTGGCCAAAGAGCTCGGCGACCCATCCTCACAGTTTCAGATAGCCGCCATTCTGCTTGCCGTGCCTCCTTTTGCCAACGACTATCTCTGGCATCAAACGGTTGCGGAAGAGGTGCTGCAACTACCCAGAGAGAACGCCCCATTGCGCGCCCTGGGCACCGCGCTCCACTATGCGGGGAGTATCCTTCTGCAGAAAGGGATGCGTTTGCGTACCGAGAACCTCTGGAAAGAGGTACGGAATATCGCAAACCGGACAAGAGACCCCTACTTACTTACCTACGCTCATATACATGAAGGTATTCTCTCGCTGTTGGATGGCAACTTAGATCATGCCATCAAGGCAGGCAGTCGAGTTATTGCTCACAGCGATCAATGGGGCATGCCCGCGGTGGGTAGGTACATATCTGCGGGCCTAACGGTGAGGCCATTGCTGCTCCAGGGCGCTGCAGAGGAGGCCCTAGCCTTTCTGCAACATCACGCCGCACCCCACAGCATCGAGCCGAATAGACAGATTCCAGAGTTGGTGGCCTATGAGTCCCTTTGTCTCCTCCAGCTTGGGAGAAAGCCGGAAGCTCAAAATAGATTCGAGCATCTCTTGGACCGCTATCAGGAAGCTATCAGCAGCCAGACGGCTTCCGCCAACCTGCTCGCAATGCTCCTTGAAGCTTCAATTAGCCTTGAGGATGTCGCAAGAGTGGACCAATTAGTGCGTTGCCTACAAGGGGTAGAAGACCTGTGGTCGCTTTCCGGCTGCTTTTCAGTTGGCCGGCTCGTTGGCGACGGCTTGCGCCTCCTGGGAGAAGCTGAGCAAGCCCTCGACTGTTACGAGACGGCATTGCAGGCTTGTTCGGAGCTCGGCGCTCGTCCAGAGGCCGCTTTGGTGCAGCTTCATCTTGCCGAACTTCTGCTGGACGCGTACCCAAACAGGTATGCAGATACTCAAGAACTTTTGGACGGGAGCACGATCGAGCTCCGCTCCTTAAGAATGCAGCCCGCGCTCGCACGCGCCTTGCACGTTAAACGGCGGTTGGAGCAAGTAGCAACATAGGGCCGCCAACGTGCTCCGGAAACAATAGCTAAGGGCGTTCCCCCGATTTCCCAGTTGCGGTCTTCTAGAACGCCGCTCCCCGGTTGCTCAGTTAAGCCGTTCTTTCAGCTTCACGAATGGCTTTCCAAAGCTTAGGCGCGGTGTAGGGCATATCAACTTGCTGCACGCCAAGGGGGGACAAGGCATCTCTGACGGCGTTTGCAATCGCCGGAGGTAACCCGTTGGTGGCCGCTTCTCCCACGCCTTTTGCCCCCAGGGGGTTCAGAGGACTTGGGGTGACCGTCTCGCCGAGTATTACTTCCGGAATGTCCTGTGCTCGAGGAACAGCATAGTCTAGGAACGATCCGGCTAGCATCTGGCCGTCGTCGTCAAATATCTCATGCTCTCGCAGCGATTCCGCCAAGCCTTGAGCCAGCCCTCCGTGAATCTGGCCTTCTACAAGGAGGGGGTTGATTAGCACTCCGCAGTCATCAACCAGCACCAGCTTTTCAATGGTTGGTGTCCCCGTTTCTCTATCGATGCTAACCATGGCGATATGGGCGCCGAAACCCCAGGTCTCCTTGCGAGGATCGAAGAAGGCGAGCTCCTGTAGGCCCGGTTCCATGCCGGCAGGAAGTCTGGCCGGCGCATAGGCCGTAGCAGCCACCTGCTGCCAGCCTATCTTCTGTGTCGGCGCTCCAGCCACCACGAAACCGTCGTCTGTTAGCGTCATCTCCTCTGGCGCCGCTTCAGCCAAGTGAGCAGCAATAGCCCTGGCTTTCACCAGGATACGCTCGGAGGCGACTACCAGGGCGTTTCCACCAAGGACAAGGCTGCGGCTGCTAAAGGTGCCGCCGCCCTGTGCAACGGCAACGGTGTCTCCGTGCCGCACAGAGACTTGCTCCAACAACACGTGCAATGAGCTAGCAACTATCTGGCCGAAAGTGGTCTCGTGTCCCTGACCGTGGTCGCTGGAACCCGAGTAAACAGTAACCGCTCCCGATGGTTCTACGCGGACCATCCCGCTTTCTATGCCGGGGCCGCCGCTGGGTTCGACAAAGGTTGATATGCCCACTCCTACCAGCTCGCCGCGCTTTTGTGCTTCGTCGCGGTGCTTGATAAGGGACTCATAGTCCGATAGGTGCAGCGCCTCTGCCAGGGCTTTCTCGAAGTCGCCGGAGTCGTACTCACCGCCAACACCATTCCTGTAGGGAAACTCATCGGGCTGCAGAAAGTTCTTTCGGCGTAGCTCCAGCCGGTCCATGCCGAGGTCGTTTGCGGCCTGGTCCATGAGCCGCTCGATATTCTGCACGGCCTCCGGTCGCCCCGCGCCGCGATAAGGACCTGTGGGCGGAGTGTTTGTGTAGGCCGTCCGCATCTCAAGCCGAATGTTTGGGATACGGTAGCAACCGGGCACAAGCCCCAAGGTGCGGAGGGGTGGGCCGCCCAGCGCAGTGTAGCCGGCGTTGGTCACAAACTGGACCTTAAGGCCCAGGATTGTTCCGTCCCGGCGCACGGCCATCTCCGAATGGATGGACTGGTCTCTTCCCTGGATAGCCGTCGCAAACTCTTCACTGCGGGTGGCTATCCACTTAACCGGCTTCTTAAACTTCACTGCCAAGTAGGCTGCAAGAAGATACTCGCGGTAGACCGGGCCTTTGCTGCCAAACCCTCCCCCAACATCGGGCGCAATCACGTGCACCTTGCTCTCTGGCATTCCCAGCGCGCCGGCTATCTCAGCCCGCACCCGATGGGGACTTTGCGTAGAGACCCAGACCGTTAACCCCTGAGGATCCATTGCCGCTACGATTCCCCGCGGCTCCATAGCATTGGCCACAAGCCTGGGGCTATAGATGTGGTGGCGGACAACATGGTCGGCTTGCGCAAAGGCTTGCTCCACGTCCCCGTTTTCTCGAACTACCGTGGCGCATAGGTTCCCCGGTATGTGCTCCCAGACCTGGGGAGCGTCCGGCTCAAGGGCTGCTTCGGCATTCGCTATCGAGGGGAGCGGCTCATATTCAATGTAGATCGAGCTTGCCGCGTCCGCGCCGATGGCCGCACTGCGCGCAAGCACAGCGACGACGCCAACGCCAACGGCAGGCACCACGAGCTTAGCCAGGACCGGGTTCGGAGCCATTTGCATGCCAGGGATCTGCGACTGCGGCATCCTACTCAAACGTTCGTCCAGGTCATCGGCGGTTAGTATCGCCACCACGCCGGGCATAGCCTGGGCAGAGCTTGTATCTATAGAGACGATGCTGGCCTTGGGGTACGGGCTCCGGACGATGGTGAGGTGCAGCGCGTCCGGGGGGTTGATGTCGTCTACGTAACATCCCTTGCCCGTTATCAGGCGCTCGTCCTCCAGGCGTGGAATGGGAGCGCCTAAATAGCGGTCTGCTCCATGCCCGTGCGGTGCTTCAGGGTTAGCGTTCGTCATCGTGGGTGCCTCTGTCTAGTTGCTCTGAAATTAGCCTTGCTTCAACTCGCTAGCTATGGTGATCGGTGGTCTATTCTAGCACCCGCTATCATCCAGCAACGCTCAAGGATTTCCATCTTTTTGCAGGAATCTTCCTATAGAATAGGTTTTCTCACCGAGAACTGGGACGGCTTCGCCCAGCGCGACGCGCTCCTCCTCAACAATCGAGATGTTGCCGCTTCGCGTTTAGTCTACGCGCGGGCGAGCTGGAGGATGGTGAAGTGGCCGCCCTGCGGGTCTTGCAGGTGCACAAACCGGCCCACGTGCTCGACCTCCATGACCGGCATGATAGCCTTTGCTCCGAGCCCCATAGCCTTCTCCAGCGCGGCGTCTACGTCGGCGACGGCAAAGTAGATAGACCAGTGGGCGGGCATCTCGCCCCACTCTTCCCTGATGGCCATCATGCCCGCCGCCGACTGGCCGTCCAGTTTGTACTCGATGTACTCGCCGCCGTCCGCACTCGCAGTCTTATTGGCAGTCCACCCGAAGAGGCCCGAGTAGAACTTCTCCGCCGCCTCGGTGTCGTGGGTGTACAACTCGGTCCAGGCCAGTGCGCCGGGTTCGCCGAACACCTGGGCGCCGATCATATCTTTGGGCTGCCAGATGGCGAAGACGGCTCCGGTTGGGTCTTTGGCGAACGCCATCCGACCTGAAGTGGAGACGTCGAAGGGCCCCTGTACATCGCCGCCGCCCAGCTCTTTGATGCGCGCGGCGGTCTCGTCCGCGCTCGCCACCGTGAAGTAGGTCTGCCACACGGCGCGGCCGTCAAGAGGTTGCACTGTAGAAGCGCGGGCATCCCCTGCCGTGGGGGTTCTGGTAGCGGAATTACACTATGGTGTCGCGGTCAACCAGGGTTTCCGCTTGGGCGCGGTCGGCGACGGACAGGACGACGGTGGTGTAACCGGCCCGGCGGTCCAGTATGTGGAGGCTCTGTATATTCACACCCGCGTTCTTGAACCGCTCCGCCACTTTTGCCAGAGCGCCCGGCTCATCGGGAAGCCTGAGGACCAGCGCTTCGTCGGTAATGGTCTTGAAACCCGCAGTCGTCAGCGCCTGTAGCGCGCCGTCATCATTGTCGGTCGTTAGGGTAATGACGCCCTTTTCGCCGAGACCCTCGGCGTCGATGGTTTCGATGTTAAGGCCTTTGTCGGCCAATACCTTGCTGATGTCGGCAATAACGCCCACCTCGTTGTTTGCCATGATGATGATTCTAGACATCGGGCGGTCCTCCTCTGGTCTGTTGTTGGCTAATTGTGCTTCAGATAGTCGTCCACGACTGCATCTATCTTCTCCCGCGTGACGTGCGGCATGGTGATGACGTGGGCGATGTTCTCGTATTGAGCGATTTGCCACTTGCGCACGACTTCCACCGGCGGTTTCGGAAAGACGACCGTGACCGAGTTCTTGTTGCGCCACGCGGGGATGCCGCTCTCGTTGAAGCGGGTCACCGCGTACTCGGCTATGTCCAGGCATTCCCGCACCATCTTCCTAAAGCCGTCCAACCCGTAACCCTCAAAGGCGTACCACATGAAGAGCGGCGTTAGAGCGCTGCGCGACCCCGCGATGGTGGTATCCAGCACACCTACGTACTCGATGGATCGTGCGACGCGCGCCACGTACTCGCGCCTCGTCAGGGCAATGCCGCAGGGGAGCGGAGAGCCGATCATCTTGTGCCCGCTGATTGCCACGCTGTCAAAGCCGGCGTCAAACCCATAGGGTTGTGGATCATCCACGAAAGGTAGGATCATGCCGCTCAGCGCGGCGTCTGCGTGAATGTAGTAGTTCGTAATAGCCAAGTCCTTGAGGATGCCGCGCACCTTCTCCACATCGTCCACGGCGCCCTTCATGGTGGTGCCTATGTTCGCCATGAAGATGACCGGCACATCGCGATTGATTCGTATGGTCTCGCTGAGGTCATCGTAGTCTATCTCGCCGTTGTCCTGGCTCTTTATCATGATGTTACGCGCCATCAGCAAGCGCAGTATCTTGACGACGCTGTAGTGGGTGTCCTGGGAGTAGTAGACCACGCCGTTGGGGAAGAGTTCACGCCCCATGTATAGCCCGTACATATTGCCCTCGGTCCCACCGGAGGTGATGTAGCCCCACGCCTGCTCCTGGTCCAGATGCATCATGTCGGCGAAGCGCTCAATGACTTCGCGCTCCATCTCGTGGGTGTTGCTGCGGAAATTGCTGTCGTGAAAAGGGTCCCCAACGTTGTTAGCGGTAAAGCTCAGGAAGGGCAGGAGCGCCGAGTAGTCGAAGAGTTGGTTGCTGGGATAGCCCACCTGACGTTGCCCGATCTCTTCAAAGTTGTGCAGCAGCGCATCAAGACGCGCCTTGGCTTCTTCACTTGGAACGTTCATAGCAGTTCAACGCCCCGACATGCCTGAATCATGATGAACTTGCTCCTTTGTGTTTCAGTGATGTGAGATGGCCCCGTTAGTTGGACAGCATTGGGGGTGAGTTAAGTAAGGGCCCGGCCACTCCTACCTATGATACCAAACCTGGGTCTGGCGGCCACCTCCCCGCGGGCGGCACTTCACTCCGGCCCGCGGGCTTTCGTTCCTGAAATTCGCCTTGTCACCGTTTGTTGCGATAGCGCTGGCGGTGGTAGGATTGGTTGCTAGAATTGGCATATCTGCGCAGCCCTAGCCTTCGCGGAGGCATCTGGCCATCGTGCTCTAAACTCCGTTGGGGATGATTGCGCTCTTTGCCTTATCCCTTCCCATCGGGGCGCGGTAACACTTCAATATGGATGGTTGTAACGAAGCTATACGTCACTCTGCTTAGAGCGCTGGCTGCCATCGCGTAATAGGTGTTGCCATCCGGAAGAGTCGGTTGGAAGGGAAGCACGCATATTAGTTATGTACAATTACGGGCTGATAGGCGACATGTCTTCCGCGGCGCTTGTCGGGACCGACGGCTCCATAGACTGGTGCTGCTTCCCCCGCTTCGACTCTCCCAGCGTCTTTGCCGCCCTTCTAGACCCCGAGGTTGGAGGACACTTCCGCATCAGTCCCGTCGCTCCCACCATTGACACACGGCAGGAGTACCTCCAAGACACCAACATACTTGAGACCACTTTCACCACAAGCTCCGGTGTAGTCTCCGTCACCGACTTTAGGCCCATCGCTGAGGATGACGACGACAACCCAGAGACACCACCCAACGCCGACGACGAAATCCACCGCGTGGTTACCTGCCTCTCCGGGGAGGTTGACCTGCGCTGTGACTTCCAGCCCAGGCACGACTACGGCCGCGCGCTCCCCAGCTTTCGCCCGCAGCGCGGCGGCTCCGGCGCGGCCGTTCAGGCGCGGGGCGGCCGCCAAACCCTGACCCTCGCGGCCAGCATCCCTCTCCCCGTTGGCCCTCGCGGCGTCACCTGCAATTTCACCCTCACCGAAAGACAGACCGCCACCTTCGTCCTGGCCTACGGGCACGGCCGCCCGGCCAGCGTCGAACGATACCGCACCGCGGAGAAACTCGACGTGTCCCGGCGCTTCTGGCAGGAGCTCGTAGCCGGAATGAATTATGAGGGACTCTGGCGAGACGCCGTTGTCCGCTCCTTCCTGGTGCTTCATCTTTTGATGTACCGGCACACAGGAGCTATCGTCGCCGCACCAACGACCAGCCTGCCGGAGACCCTCGGAGGGTCACGCAACTGGGATTACCGCTTCTCATGGTTGCGGGACTCCAGCTTCTCCGTGGATATTCTCTATCGGTTGGGGGATGTTTACGGGTCCAGCCGATATATCAATTGGCTGCTGGAACAGTGCCAGTTGAACCGCCGGAAAACGCGCATCGTTTACGGTGTTACCCCCAGCTCATCGCTCCAGGAGGACACCCTTGACCATCTGAAGGGGTACGAGGACTCCCGCCCGGTCCGCATCGGTAACGACGCGGCGCGGCATCTACAACTCGACGTTTTCGGAGAAGTCATCATCGCCATCCATTCCCTGTTTCTGCTCCATGGAGAGATACCAGCCGAAACCTGGGAACTGGTCCAGGCTCTGGCCGAAACCGTTATGGACAATTGGCAACGCAAAGACCGCGGCGTTTGGGAAGTGCGGGGGGAACAGCAACACTTTGTGTATTCCAAAGTAATGTGCTGGGCCGGTCTCGACCGTGCCGCCAGCATTGCCGCCGCTATGGGAGACCAGCAGTTGTCCCAGCGCTGGTCTCAGACCGCTGACCTTATCAAGTCCGAAATCCTGGACCTAGGGTGGAACTCCGACAAGCAGGCCTTCCGACAGTCCTACGACCACGACGCTTTAGACGCTTCAAACTTGGTCATACCCTTTCTGGGCTTGATCCCGCGCGACGATCCCCGCGTTAGGCAAAACCTTGACGCCATCGAACGAGAGCTCACCGACGGCACGCTGGTTTGGAGATACCTCCCTGAAGAAACCGACGACGGGCTGGAGGGCCAGCAGGAGGGAGCTTTCACGCTCCTCAGCTTCTGGCTGGTGGGAAACCTTATCTACTCCGGCCAGGTCGACCGCGGTTTCGATTACTTCCACGAAATTATCACAACACAGGCCAACCACCTGGGCCTCTTCGCTGAAATGTTCGACCCGGTCTCCAACCGGCAACTGGGCAACTTTCCCCAAGCCTACTCACACATCGGCCTGATTCACACTGCCCTGAACCTCTCCCGCTTCATTGCCGATACGCCTACCCGGCGCACGAATCGCCGTTGATTTGAGCCGGAAGGCCGGGCCTTATCGCCTATCTGGATCTGCTCAGGGCCACCGCCCACGAGGACCACAGCTTTTGGCTAGATTGAAGAGCAAGCCGCACTGTATGTTATGCTGCCTAAAACTCCACCCGCTTCGCCATCGACGGCGGAGGGGTGAACCGGAGCGCTGAAGATGAATTGTCCTCACTGCAAGGTGGCGCTGGCCGAGCGCAAACACCGGGGCCTGGAAGTCGATCATTGCCCCCAATGCCAGGGGCTATGGCTGGACTTCGACGAAATGGAGCTGCTGGAAGACTCCGCCAACAAGGACGACGTGCTGAAGGGAACCAGAGACTACGCCCGGCGAGCCAGCGACCTGCCTTGCCCTCACTGCGACGCGCTGATGGACATCTTCAACTACCGCGCCCATAACCTGCCCATTGAGCATTGCCCCAACGGCCACGGTTATTGGCTGGACAAAGGCGAAGAAGAGCGCGTGCTGGAACTTATGAAGCAGCGCGCCCGTGACCTCCAGCGCTCCGAGTCCGCCGAGGAGCAATGGGCCCGCTTCATGGAACGGGCGGGCGGACGCGGCGGTTTCCTCGACCGCATCAAAGACCTGTTCGGCTAGGATTGGCGGCGCTCCATCCCAGCGCGCGCTGAACTAGGGCGTGTTCACACGAACTACGGGCCAAGTCGGTTAAGCAGTTGACCCTCTCCTATCAATTACTGTCCTTTCCCGCCGGACATTGGTCAGGCTGCAATTCAAGCGCAGGTGTGTAAAGTTACCCCATGCATAAAAGAACCCTCACGAGTACGATTGCCGCGCTGGGGATCTTCGCCGTTGTTGGTCTGCTTGCCGCCCTCGCGCCCTCCATTGCATCGTTAAACCTGGCCCGCGCCCACACGGGGGGCAGCGCCACCCTCACTGCGCTGACGGTGACCGCGGGAGGGACGGCGCAAACGCTCTCCCCGACGTTTAGCAGCACGGTGACTGACTACACAGTCGCCGTGGCCAACACCGTGACCCAGATCACTATCGAGGCCACGCTGGACGGCGACGGCACTGTGGCCTATCAGAACACGGACGGGACGACACTTACGGACGCCGACACGAACACCGCCGGCCAGCAGGTAGACCTCCCCGCGGTGGACGACAAGCCCATTAACGTGGTGGTGACCCATACCGACAGCGGAACAACGACGACGCAGACCTACGGGGTGCTGGTGAGCCGCGAGGGGACAGACGACTCGTGCGACGGAGGCGGCTACAACCCAACGCCCACGGCCGTCGCAGTGGACGCTGTGCCCATCGTGGTCACATCCACCACTGCCGACTACTTCGTGCTCTATGTGAGCCACGATGTAAACGACACAGATGTGGAGTTCCCGGTCCTGGTGAAGAAGGGCGCGGCGGGTACGACGACACTCGCCGAGAACGTGGAAGCGCTGCCCAAGGAGCGCTACCGGGTGGAGCAGTACCTCATCGCCGACCCCGCCGACGTCGATGGCGATTGCACCGATGACATCACCGAACTCGCAGACCCGGTTAGCATGAACCCGTTGAA
The DNA here is from genome assembly GCA_965220215.1 of Dehalococcoidia bacterium. Classification (GTDB taxonomy): domain Bacteria; phylum Chloroflexota; class Dehalococcoidia; order SHYD01; family SHYD01; genus CBDDEI01. The sequence goes on along the minus strand of OZ244809.1, from coordinate 255,930 downwards.
CCCTGCCTCCGCCATCGAGCTAAGCGATGGCGCCGTAGCCGTTCCCGATCACGAAAATTACGAGACGCTCTCTTACTACGATGTGTACATCAAGTTCATCTTTATCGGCCTGGACACCGACCGACCAAGTATCTACTTCGTGAACACCAAGACGTACGATAGTCATAACGATTTCCTGGATGCCGTAGGATTACAGAGAAGCCAGGATATGGTCACCGGCAGTCTGGATTATCATACGGACCTCGTTGCCCCCGATGGCAGCCGAGGACTGTACTCGTATCAGTTATCCGCACCCTCTTATCCCTTCAGCCTCGTAGCGCGCTCCTATACGATGCTCGCCGCCAGCATGCCGCTGCTCAGCGACAACCTGGCCTTCCACGCGCGCAACCGCATACTTTCGTCTCTCCGCTCCGACTTGCCGTTGTACAGCGAATCCCGCGTCAACCTCGTGTTCGACATAGACATCTACGCCGATACCGGTTTCCTAGCGTTGAACCCGGGGGAAGGGTACGGCCTGCTGCGGGTCATGGAACCGGACGAGCGTCCCCACCATCGCAACATCGTGCTCTACGAGGCGCTGCCCAACGATCTGCCCCGCGTTGCAGGCATCATCTCCACCGTACCCCAAACCCCACTGTCGCACGTTAACCTGCGTGCAGTTCAGAACGGCGTCCCCAATGCATACATCAGAGACGCCCTGGACGATGCCGACATTGACGATCTTATCGGCAGCTACGTCCACTACACAGCGACCGAGGACGGATACTCCATCCGCGCCGCCACCAAGGCGGATGTCGATGCCCACTATGCGTCGTCCCGACCCGCCGAAGAACAGACGCCGCAACGAGACCTCTCGGTCACCGAGATTATCCCCCTCAGCGACATCGGCTTCGACCACTGGACGGCGTTCGGCATCAAGGCGGCGAACGTGGCCGTGCTGAGGATCCTGGGGTTCCCGGAGGGCACCGTCCCTGACGGCTTCGCCATCCCGTTCTACTTCTACGATGAGTTTATGAAGCACAACAACTTCCACACACGCATCGAAACCATGCTGGCGGATCCCGATTTCCAAACGGACTTCAACACCCAGGAATCCGAGCTCAAAGAGCTACGCAAGGACATAGAGGACGCGGAGACACCCGCGTGGATACTCACGGCGCTGACCGAGATGAATGAGGACTTCGAGGACGGGGTCCATCGCCGCTACCGTTCCAGCACCAACAACGAAGACCTGCCGGGGTTCAACGGCGCGGGGCTCTACGACTCCAAGTCTCAGAAGCCCTCGGAGGACGAGGAGGACCTCGCAAAATCCCTCAAGGAGGTGTACGCCAGCCTCTGGAACTTCCGCGCCTTCACCGAACGCGACTTCCATCGCATCGACCACACCGCAGCCGCGATGGGAGTCCTGGTGCATCCCAGCTACCAGGACGAACTGGTCAACGGCGTCGCCGTCAGCTTCAACCCCACCTTCGGCAGATCTGACAACTACTACGTCAACAGCCAGGTGGGGGAGGACTTGGTCACCAACCCAGATGCGCACTCCATCCCAGAAGAACTCCTGCTGGACCCACAAGCTACTTACACTGTTCTTGCTACCTCCAACCAAGTGTCGGCGGGGCAACTCCTCATGAGCGACGCCCAAATAGCCCAGTTGCGTCGGCACCTCGAAGTGATTCATGAAGAGTTCGCGAAGCTGTACAACCCCGCAGCAGATGAACCGTTCGCCATGGAAATTGAGTTCAAGATCACCAGCGACAACGTTCTGGCGATCAAGCAGGCCCGCCCCTGGGTCTTCGGCATCGCAGAAACGGTAACCCCGACAATGACGAATCAGGCCCCTGTGTTCACCGATGGCGCCAGTACGACTCGCAGCGTGGCCGAAACCACCACCGCGGGCGTGCACATCGGCGCTCCCGTCGCGGCCACCGACGTCGACAACGACGTCCTGACCTACAGCCTGGGCGGCACCGACGCAGCCTCCTTCGACATCGTCGCATCCTCCGGCCAGTTGTTGACCAAAGCCTCGCTGGACCGCGTGTACAAGACCAGCTACACCGTCTTCGTGTCGGTCCACGACGGCAAGAACGATGACGGCGACCCCGACACGGTGACCGACGCCACGATCACGGTGACGATCAACGTCACTACTACTACCACCACAACCACAACGGGCGGTGGTAGTAGTGGAGGTGGAGGTGGAGGTGGAGGTGGCGGCGGCGGCGGCGGCGGCCGCGCTACGCCAACCCCAACACCTACACCAAGCCCAACCCCTACGGCGACACCAACCCCAACCGGACCGCAGTTCTCCGGCCAGATTGTTGCTGAGCCCATCGTGACCGCAACGGTGGTACCCGAGGGCACTACCCTGGGCCTCAACGGCGGTGGAGACCTGCCAGGCGGCGTCTACGTGAACTTCCCGCCCAACGCAGTGGCCTTGCCGGTGAGCGTGAGCGTCTCGGTGAGCGACGAAGCACCGAGCGACGTGACTGCGCCCAGCGGCACTACCTTGCTGCCCTTGACCATCAACATCACTCCGGAAACTCCGCTCACCCTGGGCGAGCCCCTGACCATCGAGATAAACCCCACGCCGGAGCAACTGGAGGCCGCAGGCGGTGACCTGAACAACCTCTCGGTGGGCGTGGTGACCCCCCACGGCATCCAGGTGCTGCCGACGCAAGTGCTGCACGGCAGGCTAGTGGTGACCACCGACCGCCTCGCCCCCTTCGTCCTGCTTGCCATCACCGACCCCGGCCCGGTGCTGACGCAGCCGCCTATGGGCGATGCCTCGTCCATGGGCCCGCTGCTGCAATGGACACAACCACCGAGAACCACCTGGTTCCAGGTGCAGGTGATCCCCTTCAATGAGGACGGCCCCGGCATCAACCTGGTTATCGGCGACCGCGCACTGGTGCGGGCCGCACAGTACCAGGTCATGGCTCCCAACTTCGGCAGCGCTGACCCCAACTACGTGATGCTGCCCGACATGACCTACTTCTGGCGGGTGCGCACTGCCACGGTGCTGACCAACCCCACGGAGGACGACTGGAGCGCATGGGCGGTGAGTAGCTTCAAGACGCCGCCGGCCAGCAGCAGCAGCAGCACCATCACCCCGGTGGCGCCGCCGGTCTTTGGGGAAGTGAGCACGCTTACGCCGACGTTAACCTGGGCGAACTCTAACGCCGCCGTGTTCTACTACGAGGTGCAGGTTAGCAAAGACTACGAATTCGGACCGAACGCCTTCCTCTACAGTGAGTACGTCCACGGCGGAGCCAGCACCCCGCCCAACAGCTACGTGGTACCGGATGCCTTCCCGTTAGAAGCAGGCGAGATCTACTACTGGCGGGTGCGGCCGCGGATTCAGGGCGACGGCGCGCCACTGCCATGGAGCGCTACCTACGTGTTCCTAGCGCCGGGATAGGGCGTCGACCAGCAACGTGCTGCTACTAACGCGCAGCGAAGCCGAAGAGATCGAGCATTGTTGGAGTTGGTGGAGACGGGGGGGAGTTGAACCCCCCGTCCAGAAAGGGTAGCCCGGCATTTACTACAAGCTTAGTCGGTGCTTTGTTTACTCACCTGGTCCGCCACCGACAGCGTCTCAGGGAGCGAGTCGATGGTCTTTTGCCAGCGGCCTCGACACTCCGCTAACAGCACCCCGACATTGCGGCGCCGCGTATCCACCCATCGGGGTGAGGCGGAAGGCGACGTCGCTGCCTAGTTAGGCAGCGAGTGCGTATCTGGTTTCGCCAGTTACAATTTTTGCCGGTTGATTTACGAGACGGTTACCGGCACCTCGGCTTGCAATGGCCGCAGCCAGCCTCCCTGTCGAGACCCTGCGTCCCCATAGCACTAGTATAGCATAGAAGTAAGTTATGTCGAGTTTTTAGCCCTATCGCGCGGGTGTCGCTTCCCGCCGCACCGCGCGGGCAATGTCACGGTCTGCATCCCGCTTGGCGATAGCGTCTCGCTTGTCATACTCACGCTTGCCGCGCGCCAAACCCAACTCCACCTTGGCTCTATCGTCCTTCAGATACAGCTTGAGTGGCACAAGGGTCAATCCTTGGGCATGCACCTTGCGCGCCAGCTCGTGAATCTCTCGTCGGTGGAGCAGCAGCTTCCGCCTGCGCGTAGGCTCGTGGTTGAAGCGGTTGGCGCTGTCGTAGCGCGCAACGTGAGTATTAAGCAGCCACGCCTCACCATTTTCGATGGTTGCGTAGCCTTCCCTCAGGTTTACCATGCCCGCACGGATGGACTTTATCTCCGTGCCAGTAAGGACAATCCCCGCCTCAACCGTGTCCAAGACATGGTAATCGTGGTGAGCCTTGCGGTTGACCGCAATCGTCTTGATGGGCATATGTGCCACCCTACTGCTTAGGGAGCAGGCGTCGCGACTGCGGTAGCTTCAGGCGTGGGTGAAACGGTTGGCGCAGGAGTTGGCACAGGAGTTGGCGGAGTGGGGAGCTCCTCACCATTGATCTGTGCCTGCAATGCCTTAATGGCGTACTCCAACTGGAGGTCTATCCCGTTGTTAAGACTCTCTTCAGTGTGCCGCACCTCTACGTCCGGCTCCAGGCCGTTACCCTCGATGAGGCGTCCACTAGGGGTTAGCCAGCGGCCAATGGTGACATAGAGGGCAGAGCCATCGCTCAGCTCTCGTAGGTGGTTGACGCTGCCCTTGCCGAAGGTGCGGGTGCCAATGAGCAACGCACGTTTTCGATCTTGCATCGCGCCGGCCATCAGTTCACTGCCGCTGGCAGACCCTTGGTTTATTAAGATAACCGTAGGGAGGTCGGTGGCGTCGGAGTGAACATGCAAGGGCAACTCCTTGCGGTTGCCATCGCGGTCGACCTGATAGCCAGCCAATCCCCCGCTTAGGAAGTGGCTCACCGATACCACGGTGGTGTCCAGTAGCCCGCCAGGATTGTTCCGCAAGTCTAATACAATACCTGTAGCGTTCTCAGCAACTGCCCGCTGAATCATGTCCTGGAGCTCCGTACCGGTCCGCTGAGAGAATTGTATAATCCGTATGTGGGCAAACCCTTCCGGCAACATGCGGAACAACACACTGTTAGTCCGAATCTCCGCTCGCACTACTTCCACAAGGACCGATTCTTCGGCATCCTTGTGTTGGATGAGAAGCGCCACTTTAGTACCGCGGGGACCTTTTACCTTTGTGACTGCGTCTGCAAGGCTCAAGCCTAGGGTCGCTTCGCCGTCAATCTCAAGGATGGAGTCGCCGGAAAGGATGCCCGCCTCTTCCGCCGGAGACCCTGGCAAAGGCGCGATCACAGTCAAGACGCCGTCCACGAGCGCCACGCTCGCGCCGATGCCTTCGTAGCTCCCACGGATGTCCGACCGTTCGGCGCGATAGTTCTCAGCATCGATATAGCTGGTGTGGGGGTCGTCAAGCGCGGCAATAATGCCTTCCAGCGCGCCGCGGCGCAGCTCTTTCGAGTCCATGCTGTCGGCATCCACGAAGTCTTCATTCAGGATGTCCCACACTTCCTCAATGATGGCAAACTCCGGCGGCAAAGAAGCGCCGCTCAGTCCGGGTATGGGGAAGCTCTGCACCTGGCTGCTAGGCGAGGGCGATTGGCCCATCACACCCTGCAGATAGCCGGCGCCAAAAGCGCCCGCCACTACGCCCACTATCAGGAAGACAACGAGGGTAACGTTGATAAACCGCAACATACTCTTGCCGATACTACTTAACTTGACGTTGTTATGTTCCATTCTAGCATAGCGAAACGTCGGCCCCTAGCTATGCGCCTTGCCCTTGCTGACAACGGCTTATTACAACGCCTCGTTTAGCCACTACGGAGCGCTTGCCCAGACCTGCGTTAAAGACTGAAAAGGCGCGGGTGTACTCGGCTTTTCTCCGCTGAAATGATAGATTCTACCTGCGCAACCGCTTTATCTAGCTCCCCTTGTGTATTGGTGACTAAATAATCGAACTCGGGGATCGTCCCTATTTCCTGTTTGGCGGTCTCCATACGTAACGCCAGTTCGGCGGGAGTCTCAGTCTGACGGCTGGACTGGCGCTGCAACAACTCGTCCATTGTAGAGGGGGCTATGAAGATGGTGATTGCTTGAGGAATCAGTCGCTTAATTGTAGCCGCTCCCTGGATATCCACCTTCACTATGACATCTTGCCCGTTAACGATCCCTTTGCTTAGCTCCGATTTAGGAACACCGTAGTAGTGATCGTAGACCTGCGCATATTCCAGCAGTTCACCATGATCAATCATCTCTTTGAAGCGATCATGCGAGTAATAGTGATAGTGAACGCCATCCACTTCTCCCGGCCGGGGAGCACGGGTAGTGGCCGTTATCGGATACGTGCGCTTCGGGTCTCTGAATTTGAGCTGGTCTAGTAAAGCATCCTTGCCGACGCCAGAAGGGCCGGACACCACAAACAGCAGTGGCGAACTCTTAGGCGGGGCTATTTCTTGGTTGTTTTGCGTCATTGCTGGACGATTTGCATAGCGCAACGCCGATTGTGGAGACAAGGCCTCTTCTTACAACGATCATGCCGTTAACAAACCGCAAAACAGCGGACTGCCGGTTAACGGCGAGGGTTTTCTTTATCTTCCGTTTCTTGCTTGCGCATAAGCTGTATAATCCGGCTCCCCATGAGCATTTCCGTCATGTGCTCCCCCGCAGAGAAGGTGGGCTCGCCCTCGGAGTCGGCATTCCTCCCCATTCTGCCAAGGACCCAACGATCTCTGGTTGTCTGAGCTTGCTCAAAGACAGCCATTAACTGCTCAGGAGATTCCTCTAGCGCCTGCCTAAGCTCTTGCAACACTTCCATATACTCGTCCAGCCAGCGGACAATGCCAGCTTTGTTCGTGGTAGCAATCCCTCGACTCAACTCAAGGTCGCTGGACGCAAGGCGTGAGGTGTCCCTGAAGCCGGAGGAGGCTAGTTTAGACATCTCTTGCCAGGAAGGACTTCGGGAGATAAGGGTCATTAAAGCAGTAGAGAGAAAGAGGGGCAGATGGCTTATGCCGCCCACCATAATATCGTGCTCCTCCGCTTCTACGTAGTAGGGCTTTGCGCCCAGGGAAAGAATCATTCCGGTCACAAGCTCTGCGGCAGGTTTAGAGGCCGTTGCAGAAGGCACTAAACAATACGCGGCGTCTCTGAAGAGGTCAACCCGAGCGTTGTCCATACCCCCCACTTCAGCGCCGGCCATGGGATGCCCGCCGATAAAGTGCACCGTGGAAGGCAGATACTGCTCCGCCCACTGCATCACTTCCACTTTGGTGCTGGCTACCTCTGTAACCACGGCGCCTTCAGCAAGCAGAGGAGCTATGTTTTCAAAGGTCTCCTGCATCACCTCGATAGGCGTGGCAATGATGACCAGCGCCGCATTCTCCAATGCGAGCTCAATATCCCGCTCCGTCCTGTCCACAGCGCCCCTGCGCTTGGCAGCGTTCACCGCGTCGAAGGAGATATCGTACCCCATGACTTCAATATCGGTGAACTTTGCTGCTTTAATTGCGAGCCCCATAGAGCCGCCGATGAGCCCTAGACCGATGATAGTGATGCGATCCACTCTTGTTACCTCTCTCTTGACCGCTGGCCTAATGCGGTTGCTGCATCGTGTTCCAGCTTACAACGGTCTCCCTACTACAACCAGGGAGAGTGTGCGGACTACAGGCCCAAGGATGTCCCACATGCTGAATTGAATGAAGGGAAGATAGCTCAGAAGGATCAGACTTAGCAAGAGCCCTGGCCCATACGGCTCCAGTTCCGCAAAGCGCACCCCCATATGGCGGGGCAGCAGCCCAGCTGCCACTCTGAATCCATCCAGCGGCGCAAGGGGAATCAGGTTGAATACCGCCAGGATCAGGTTGTAGAAGATGAGCACCCCTATGACGTCTGCCAGAACCCAACTCAACGACAACTGAGAGAAGGGCGTGTAGGTAAAAGGGGCATGCCACGCCATCAAACCTAGGCGAATTGGCAATGAGAGGACGAAGACAAACAGCAGGTTAGACGCAGGACCTGCCAGCGCCACTAATGCGCCACCAAGACGGGGGCCAAGGCGCAGCCAGAATGGGTTGACCGGCACCGGCTTGCCCCAGCCAAAGCCCACTACGAGAAGCATTACTGCACCGGCAGGGTCGATGTGGCGGACTGGATTAAGGGTTAAGCGTCCCAAGCCCTTAGCAGTACGGTCGCCCTGCCACGTAGAGATGAGCGCATGGCTCGCCTCATGCACCGTAATCGCCAGTAAAAGCGACGTGATAGTAACGGCCACTACGCGCATAAAGAGCACGGGGTCGGCCATCAAGAGCTGCCAATTGCCTAAGAGCATATACCGCTATCTACCTTGAGATGTAGCATATCACGTCTCTTGGGAAAGAAAGCTGCCTAAACTGCATAATCTCTCTCTATGCTTCCCAGAATAGCGATCAGGAGAAGGCTACATTGACAAAGCAGGAATAGGCTACGTAGGATAGGGGCAGTAGAGAGTACCAGCGGTTAGACAATCCAGGAGGCGGTATGGCTATTGGACTTGTGGAATCGGTAACCCTTTCCGACGCTGCCATGAAGTTCTTAATGCAGCTTCCCCCGGAAGCTCGCACTAACGGGCAGGCGGAGGTTACCAGATTTGTACGCTGGCTAGGCGGCCACCGGGCCGTGCAAAGCTTATCTGCACACGAAGTGTCCGGCTACATGGAAACGCTGGGCCATAATGTGAAGAACCTGGACAAGAAGGTTGACCCTATAAAGATGTTCTTGGCCTACGCCAAGAAGCAAGGCTATGCAGACACAAACCTCGGCACCAGCCTACGAGTCCCTAAGAACGCTTCCCGCGGCTCTATCAAAACCCAGACGCTACAGACCACTGAAATGGTACAACTCACCCCGGAAGGCTATCAGCAAACGCTGTCAGAGCTAGAAAACCTCAAGGCAGAACGTCCTAAGATTGCTGAAACGCTCCGCCAGGCTATGGCCGACAAAGACTTCCGTGAAAATGCCCCTTTAGACGCTGCACGAGACCAGCAAGCACACATCGAAGCCAGGATCAGGGAGCTGGAAGGCCTTATCAAACGAGCAGAAATGCTCCCTTCCGATACCCCTCAAGCCGCGAAGATCCAGCTCGGCACCACTGTAGACCTCTCCGACCTCTCCACTAGCTCCGATTTCCGCCTCACCCTTGTTCACTCCCACGAAGCTAACGTGACCCTAAGCAAAGTCTCTATCTCCTCGCCGCTGGGCAAGGCCCTCCTTGACCATGTCGCGGGCGAAGAGGTGGAAGTAGTTGCGCCAGCAGGTATGATCAAGTACCACATCCGGGCAGTGGAGCCCAACAATTAACCCACGGGCTGCCCTTTCCCACCACAGGGACTCCGCTTCAACGAATCTCCTCACCGCATCGCTCATCCTGGTCCTAGGCTTTCTAGGAAGCAGGGTTTTGGGCCTTATACGCAACGCGGCGCTTGCAAGCACCTTTGGCGCCGGCCCAGAGCTAGACGCTTATCTGGCCGCCTTTCGTCTTCCTGACGCCATCTTTCAACTGGTAGTGGGCGCAGCGCTGGCAAGCGCCTTCATACCCACGTTTACAGCCACCTTCACCAAAGCATCGCCCGAGGCTGCCTGGCGGCTTGCGAGCGCCGTCCTGACCTGGTTCACCCTGGCTGGCGCCCTCTGCACCGCAATCGCCTTTGTGGCCGCGCCGTGGATTATGCCGCTCCTTGTGCCGGGGTTCTCAGCAGGAGACCAATCGCTGACCATCGCGCTCACAAGGGTCATGCTTGCATCCTCTATCTTCTTCTGCGCCTCCGTAGTGCTCACGGGCATCCTCAACGCACGGTTCAGCTTTCTGCTGCCTGCCCTCTCCCCTCTGCTCTACAACCTCAGCATCATTGCGGGAGTGCTATGGCTTGTAGAGCCAATGGGGGTGTTTGGCCCTGCCTGGGGCGTCACCATTGGCGCACTGTTGCACCTTCTGGTGCAGGTTCCCGCTTTGCCAACCGTAGGAATGCGGTTTTTTCTCAGGGCCAGCCCGTTGACGTCCGGCGTGGCGGAGGTGCTCAAGCTCATGGCCCCGCGAGTGCTCACGCTGGCAAGCGTCCAGATTAACCTGGTAGTGACTATGCTTTTGGCATCCACGCTTGCTCCCGGCGCTATAACGGCGCTTAGCTATGCGTGGTCGGTGACAATGCTCCCCTTAGGCGTGCTAGGGATGGCGCCTGCAACTGCGGCCTTCCCCACACTGGCATACGCCGCTGCTGAGGGGGACTGGGCGCGATTACGGGGGCTGCTCACCACAGGGCTCAGGTTGGTGTTATTCGTAGCCATCCCTACAACGGTAGGGCTCATGGTGGCACGCTATCCATTGGTTACGCTGCTCTTTGAGCGGGGCAACTTCGATAGCACATCCACTAGTCTCACCGCCATCGCCCTGCTCTTCTTCTCAGTAGGATTGCTAGCGCACGTAACCTTGGAAGTGGTTTCTAGGGGCTTCTACGCGCTCCAGAACACCAGGATACCGTTACTGTTTGCCTTAGGCGGGATGCTTGCCCACGCGGCATTGAGCCTAGTGTTGATCGCGCCTATGGGCCTCGCAGGACTCGCCCTCGCCACATCTCTCTCAGCAACGCTGGAAGCGGGTGGACTCTCCTTGGCGTTGGGGCAGCGCCTTGGCGGGCTGGAATGGGGAGCGTTAATCATGTCCGCCGCTAAAACAAGCGTAGCAACGCTCGTGATGGGATCGACGGTCTACGCACTGCTTTCGTGGCTTAGCAATCCATTGGACACCGCCGGTGCAGCGGCGCACGTAGTGGCTGCAGGAGCCTTAGGTGGAGCGATCTTTGTGGGAGTGGCGCTCATACTTCGAAGCGCCGAACTGAAAATAGTGTGGCGTCAACTATTCAGCCTACGTAGGCAGCGCCTTGGCGCAGACTAACTTACTCCGGCGCCTCCACCACCAACTTATAGCCCACATTCACTACCGTTTCTACACGGCACTGGCTGCTCATAGTAAGCTTAACCCGCAAGCGACGGATGTAAACGTCTATTGTGCGGAGACCATAGTTCCCCGCTTCACCCCAAATGGAGGCCAGCAAGATGTCGCGGGTGATTACTCGGCCCTGGTGGAGCATAAGGTGCTGCAGCAACGCATACTCCTTGCGGGTAAGGTGGACCCTGTTCCCCTGTACGCGAGCGCTGTGATCTCCGGGCTCAAGTTCAATATCCCCTAGAACCAGCACAGAGCTAAGGGTACTGCTACTGATGGGATCCTCCCTCCTAGCTCGTCAGGCTAAACACGATTGACCCGCAAGATACGCTATCCTTACATAGTGGGTCTTACGTTGAGCATAAGCTGGGGGTGTTACAGCCTAATTTCAGCCATATGAAGCACTTGTTACAAATACATGACGTTCACACCAGCTAGAAGCGGAGTACTATACGAGAGTCTGCTAAAGCGAGGCCGCTGCTGAGTAGACGCGCGCTACCCTACGGCTACGGCGGCAGCATTTTCTCAAGAGAATAGACCATGCCACGGGAGAGAGAATAGCTAGTGGAATCCTTACTAGCCAAGCTGCGCAGCACACCGCTGGTGCGACTAGCGCTCTATGCCGCACTAGGGCTGCTGTTCCTGGCCGCAGGGGCTGGCTGGGCAGTGGGGGTTTCAACCCTTCTTGGGAGGTCTCAGCCCGAGGACACGATTGGGTCACCGCCCGTGCCCATTGTCTTCCCAACCGGCACCGTGACGATCGCTACCGATCCTAATTCAACACCACAGCCCACACCCACGCTGCCGCCCACACCCACGCAGATAGTGCTGCCGACTCTTCTGCCGGTTACTGTCACGCCCATCCCAGAAACGGTGACCCCGTCACCAACCGGCAGCCCCGCACGCACCGGCACCGCGAGCGTTACTGCATCGCCGCCGGCAGGAGTAGGAACGGGAACGCCCACGGTGACTCCATCACCAACCGGCAGCCCTGCACGCACCGGCACCGCAAGCGTCACTGCATCGCCGTCTGCAGAAGTAGGGGAGGGAACGCCAACGATAACGCGCACCGGTACGGTCGAAGCTACCGAGACGGGTACTCAGACGCCTAACGGCTCGGCCACACCGACTCCAGCGCAGACGACCGTAACGCCAACGTCTGGCGTCACTCCGGTGGCATCACCAAGTCCTCAGGCTACGGAGGCACCGACGGCTACTCCAGCTACGCCAACCGCAGTGATAGTGTTGCCAACTGCCGGTGTCGCGCCCTAAGTAAGCTGCTTTATCGCCTGCTGCTGGCTGGCAAAGAGCTCGCGAATCCCTGTATGGGCCAGGGCCGTCAACTCATCCATTGCAGCTCGAGAGAAGGGTTGCCGCTCCGCGGTACCCTGCACTTCCACGTAATCGTCGTTGCTGGTCATCACCACGTTAAAGTCCACGTCCGCCGCGGAGTCCTCCTCGTAGCAGAGATCGAGCATTGGCTGGCCGGCCACAATACCCACGCTAACCGCGCCAACTGCCCAGCGTAGCGGGAATGTGGCCAGGGACTCCTGCTTAACTAGACGATCCATCGCCTGCCACAGCGCCACGTAAGCGCCGGTGATAGCGGCGGTCCGAGTGCCGCCGTCCGCTTGAATGACATCGCAGTCAACGAAGAAGCTGCGTTCGCCCAAGGCTTTGAGATCGGTTACGGCGCGCAGCGAACGGCCAATAAGCCGCTGCACTTCATGGGTCCGACCGCCCACCCTTCCTTGAGCGGCCTCGCGAGTGGTGCGCTGCGGCGTGGCACGAGGGAGCATGGAATACTCCGCCGTGACCCACCCTTGATTCTGCCCGCGCAAGAACGGCGGTACCCGGTCTTCTACACTCACCGAGCACAGGACGCGAGTGCGGCCCATCTCGATAAAGGCTGACCCCTCTGCAAACTCTAAATAGCTGGGGGTTATCTTCACCGGCCGCAACTGGTCCATCATCCGGCCGTCAATCCGTTCTGTCATGCCACCACCTTGTACTGCTACTCCAGCGGCTGAGTATACCACCCACGCCTGCAGGAACGACAGCAGGCACACCAAGATTATTCAAGCGCACGTGGGCGACTGCCGCTTATAGCTATTCCCTCCTCACCAAGACGCATCTCTACGGAACCGTCCTTGTCCGTGCGCAGCACCCGAATAGGCGAAAGGCGCTCTAACACCGCCGGCGTGGGGTGCCCGAAGCGGTTGTCCGCGCCAACCGAAATAACTGCCACGGCGGGATTCACAGCGGCGATGAATTCCTCTGTGCTGCTGGTATTGCTGCCGTGATGGGCAACTTTCAGCACGCTGCTGGGGAGCTGGTGGCGCTCCAAGAGTAACAGCACTTCTTGCGACGATTCGATGTCCCCGGTAAGCAGGACTGACTGGCCGTGGGCAGATACTTTGAGCACTAGGCTCGAATGATTAGCCACAGCGCTAGGGCGTGGTTCGAACCCAACCGGCGGGTGCAACACCTCGATCTCTGCGTCCTTCAGCGACAACCGAACGCCCGCAGCGGCGCGCAGACGCCGGATGCCTCGCTGGTCCAGCTCCGCAGCCCATTGACGGTACTCTGGGGTCTCACTCGTAGCCGGCCCCTCCAATACCACGCCCACATTGTACCGTCGCACCACTTCCAGGAGGCCCGTCAGGTGATCACGATCGGGGTGGGTGAGCACTATAACTTCGATGGTGCGGTCCAATAACGACAAGCTTGCTCCTAGCTCCTGGAGCAGCGCCGCGGGACCCGGTCCCCCATCAATGAGCACTTGCTGACCCTGGGAAGTTTGCAGCAGCATAGCATCACCCTGCCCAACATCCAGGAACGTAATGCGCACCTCGTCATGATTGCTGCTCCACAGCAAGCCGGTGTACGGCAGCAGCAGCGCTACCAGCGCCCAGGCGGCTGTCTCGGCCCGGGAAGAAGGCCACCACCGGAACAGCAGCCCGAGGTCAGCGCCCTGCGCCTGAGCGCGATCCGCAGCTGATCTCTGCTGCAGTCGGCGATGGACAGCCCACAGTGCGGCGCTGAGCGCAGCTAGATAGACTATGCCCCAAACAGGATGGATTGGCGGGGTTTCCACGGCAGCGCCAGGCAGAGCTGCCCCCAGTTGCACCACCAGCAGCATAAAGCTGGCCGAGAACCACGTGGGCAGCGCCACAAGCCCCGCAACGTCCGGCGCAACAAGCCCAGCCAGCGCACTGATCATTCCGCCCAGGAGTATGCCAGGTAATGCGGGCAAAGCAAGAAGTGTGGTGGGCAACGCCACTAAAGGCACTAGTCCAAAGTTAATTGCCTGCACCGGCAACGTCGCCAGGGATGCGCCCAAAGTGGCGGCAAAGGGCAAGCCCACAAACAACCCTACGATGCGGAGCGGCGTGGCGTACTTGTCTGGAGGCCGCAGCCGCTCCGTTAGTTGCATCAGCAGCGTCGACATTACAAGCATGCCGCTCAAAGAAAGGACGCTCAGCTGAAAGCCCAAGTCCCAGAAGAGGAAGGGGTCCCATAGGGTCATGATGACCGCGCTCAAGGCCAGAGAGAGCGGCAGAAACACCCTGCGTCCTGAAGCAACGGCCAACAGCACTAAGCTCGCCATGATTGCGGCGCGCTGCACCGATGGCTCAAAGCCAGCAAGCGCGGCATAGCCCCAGGTAGTAAGCAAGACCAACCCCAGGAACAGCGGGCTAGAGCGCCCAAAGAGCCTGACGCCAATGAGCGCCACCAGCCCGGCGACCACACTCAGGTTGTGACCGGAGATCGCCAGGATGTGGGTAGTGCCCGTCTTGCGAAAGTCTTCTTCAATGGCTGCCGGAATGGCGCTGCGCACACCCAGAACGATCCCCTGCGTCAGCGCGCTCTGGGGCTCAGGCAAAGCCTGTTCAATGCCGCGAGCAAGGCCGTGTCTTGTTGCGTAGAGAAGGGTAAAGAGAGGGCTCCCGCGATTACCTTCCTGTGCCTCAACTTTGGGATAGCGCATCAGCCGGTGCACACCCTGATAGCGGAGGTATTCCCGATAGTCGAAGTCGTCAAAGCGGGGCGCGCGTTGAAGCTTACCGGTGAGCGTTACTTGATCGCCGTAGGAGCGCGCTGGGAGCCAGCGTGTAGAAACCAGCACCTTGCCGCCTTGCTCTTCCCACTCACCGTCGTCGCCGAATGCGATGGCGTCCACTTCCAGCGTCCACCTAGCGGAAACATCGCGAACTTCTGGGTCGTCGGCGACTACGCCGCGCAAATGCACCGTTGCCTGCTCATCCACAGTGGCAAAAGGATCGAGACTCAGTCCGCTGTCGTGATGCTGGTAGCGGAACGTCGCTAGCAGACCAACGAGGAGGCAGAAACTTAACAGCGCTAGTCTAGGCGCCACGCTGCTGTTCCGCAGACGCACCCTAACTAGGACGATGAGCACAATACCTAACGCCAAACCCAGGAGCCAGGAGGCCGCTAACCAGCTACCTACAGCAATGCCCCCAAGCCAAGCGAGGCTGAGGGCAAGTTGAGGCATTGTTGTTTTTGGTGCTACTGCGCGGTGATCACCGCCTTTATCTGATCAAATACGGAGCGGGTAACGATCTGGCGGCTCAGCAGCTCCACGACGTCCTGGAACGCGCCGTCCTCAAGGCGAGAATCAATGATGCGCTTGGCCCGCACCTCACCGATGCCAGGAAGCGCTTCAAGCTCCTTCTGGGTTGCAGTGTTGATATTGAGCAGCGGGCCACCTACCGCGCCAATAGTGAGGCGCTGCCCCTGGCGCGGCACCACTAGGTGGTCGCCGTCCCGTAGCTTGCTCGCTAGATTGATAGCCTCCAAATCGGCATCGTCGGATGGGCCGCCCGCGGCGCGCACGGCATCCTCCACCCGGTCATCGGCGCCAAGCATGTAGACCGCGGGCGCTTCCACCGCGCCGCTAACGTATATCTTGATATCGGCGCTGGCCGCGGGAGTATTGGGGATGAGAATCTGCACCGGCTCTTGCGCGAGCGACCGCTCAAGCGACACGCTTACCGCAAATACCAGCAGGGCTGCGCACAGGCCTAGGGGCAGCAGCAACCTGGGCGAGAGGTACATCCTAGCTTCGGAGGGCTTTGAGGGAGCGGACGATTTTCACGAGACGGGTGGGGACATGCACCAACGGGCAGGCCCGCTCGCCAACGATGCGGCTTTCCCGCAAGCAGCCCAGGAACTCTTGGGGCGAACGGAGGTCAAAGTCCTCCATCTCAATACCGATGCCGCCCACCTCGATGGGGGTGTGGGAGTCGCTGCCAGCGCCCAACGCGTGGCCGTGGGTGCGGCCAAACTCCTCCGCCCGGTTGGAGTCTCGCAGCAGCGTAGTGCGGGCGTTGAACGCCTCCATGATGTCTATCTGGCCGGCCACCTCTTCCAGCGCCTGTTCCTTGAGGCGGCTGCCCCGGAAGCGGTCGTAGGGGTGCGGCACGTCCACCAAGCCGCCCTGCTCCTTAATGCGAGCAATGGTCTCCTGGGGACTTAGTCCACGGGGGACCTCGTCTTTCAAGAAAAGACCGATGATTTCTCCCTGGTTGGTCTTGATCTCCTCGCCGATGATGACCTTGAAGGGAGCTATCTGCTGCACTGCCAGCGCGCCCTGGATGGTGTTGTGATCGGTAACTGCCAGGCAGTTCACGCCGCGCCGCACGCAGCGGTCCACCAGAATATCGATGGGCATAGCAGAGTCCCAGGAGTGGCGCGTATGGCAGTGGAGATCGGCGCGAAGAGGGGGAGGCATCGGTGAAAGAGAGCGGCTAGTCGGAGTCTTGCGTTGCGGCCGGCTCCAGAGCTTCCGCAGTAATCTGAGTTACCCGCAGCTCTGCAGTGTCTAGCTGCTTATTGCAGAGTTGGGCTAACCGCATCCCCTCTTCATAGAGGGCAATGCTTTCCTCCAAAGGCAAGCCGCCCGCCTCCAGCTTTTGGACGATTGTCTCTAGCTGACGATAGGCGTCTTCAAAACTCGGCTCACGTTTAGGCATAGGCAGCCTTGCAGGCCCATCCTGCTTAGTGAATGTTCTGCTCTATGGTTCGGCCGGTGAAGAGCCGCCATAACCTGAGGAGGATGGTGCTAAAGGTGATAGCGTACAGCGGAGCCAAGAATGGGAGAGCCGCAAAGAAGGTCACTACCATCACGGCAGCTATTGGTTTAAGAAAATCTTCGATTCCGTACATTTGGCCTCACTCCAAAAGCGCTCGTCTTATTCTGGACTTTCCATCTTATATTTTCAAGGCCATTAGCCCATTCATAAGCCGTGGAAGGGGAAGACCAAGCGCTCCACCTCCGCTACGCTCCTTTCCACAAAGGCACGGGTTTGCGTAACGACATCGTCCTCTTCCTGCTGCGGCTCATCCAGCAGCGACGTGCCGCCGTACGCATCACGGAACGACTGCGGTAGATCCACCGGCCAGGACTGGCCCAGCATGATGCCGTACTCCATCGCCCAGACGCGGGCTACGGCAACCTGATCGTAGCCGCCACCACCCAACGCGACCACACGCGGACACACCGAGAGCAGTTCCGGCAGCACCCGCTGATAGAGCGTAGTAGTCAGCCGCAAGTGGGAGAGCGGATCGCGGTAGTGGGCGTCCACCCCAAGCTGAAGCACCAGGGCATCCGGCGCAAACTTTTCAAGCAGTTGCAGCGCCACCGCCTCAAAGGCCCAGTGGTAGACCGCGTCGCTGGTGTAAGGCGCAAAGGGCACGTTAACGGAGTAACCCCTACCCGCGCCTGAACCGATCTCACTAGGTTCGCCCGTGCCGGGGAAGAGATACTGGCCGGACTCATGGAGGGAGATCGTCAGCACTTGGTCAGTATCATAGAAGGCGTCCTGGACTCCATCGCCATGATGGGCATCAATGTCCACGTAAGCAACCCGCATCCCCTGTTGCAGCAGCGCCGCAATGGCAACCGCGGGGTCGTTGAATACACAGAAACCGGAGGCGCGGCCCTGCGCGGCGTGGTGCAAGCCGCCGGAGATGTTAAAGGCAACGGGCACTGCCTCCGCAGCTACCAGCTCGGCGGCTACATGGGTCGCGCCCGTAGCCAGCATGGCAGCCTCATACATACCGGGGAAGGCGGGGTTATCGCCAAGAGGACTGAAACCGTAGCGCTCCGCCATAATGCTGGCATCGCCATCGCTGATGCCGTGCACGGCCTCCACGTATTCCTGGGTGTGCACCGGCAGCAGCTCTTCTACTGTAGCGGGACGCGGCTCACTCAAGATGGCATTAGGCAACTCAAACGCCCCATAGGCTTGGAGCAGCTCGTGGGTCATGCGGAGACGGATTGCCTTAAGGGGATGGTCCGCTCGCAGCACGTGACGGGAAAGCTGGTCGGTATAGATAAACGCGGCTTGGGGCATGACGGCCCTTTCTGGAACCAGGCTCTGGGTTAGGGCTGAGGCGGACTGAAGAGGGCAAGCTGCGTCTGAGGCATCCTGCGCGTCTGCCGGCGCGGTCGTGGCGGCGGCGTCCTTCCATCGCCTGCGACAGCGGGGAAGCTGCCATCCTGCACCCGCACGGTAAGCCCGTCGCCCTGCTGCACCTCACCCGCGCGGCTCACAACCTTGCCGGACTCCTGCTGCACGATGGCGTAGCCCCGCTCGAGGGTGCGTTGCGGGTTTAGTGAATCCAATGCTACCAGGCGTTGCTCGATCTGCGCGTGGGTGGCAAAGAGCGCCGTCCGTAGGTGAATCCCAGCGACGCGAGTGAGATCGTCTACCTTCTGACGCTCCCGCTGCACCTCCGGCCCGCGGTGCTTCAAGCGCTGGGCTACCATCTGGAGGTCGCTTCGGAGCGTCAACAACGCGCCCTGGGTAATACCGTTCAGGCGCATGCTCCAACCCGAGATATGCCCTCGCAGCTCCCATTGATCGGGAACGGCCAGCTCCGCGGCGGCAGAGGGCGTGGGCGCGCGTAGATCGGCCACATAATCGGCGATAGTAAAATCGGTCTCGTGCCCCACTGCGCTGATAACGGGGAGACGGCTGGCGTAGATAGCGCGGGCTACTTTCTCCTCGTTGAAGGGCCACAGCTCCTCTATAGAGCCGCCGCCGCGGGCAAGGATGATGGCATCGATATCGCTACGGCCGTTGAGGCGGGCAAACGCGTCCACGATGGCTGGAGCGGCGGAGTCACCCTGGACTGCCACGGGGGTCAGTAGCAGCTCCACCAGCGGGTAGCGCCGCTCCACTATGGTCACCATGTCGTGCAGCACCGCGCCGGTGGGCGAGGTGATGAGCGCTATCCGCTGCGGGAACTCCGGCAATGGGCGCTTGCGGCTGGAGTCGAAGAGTCCTTCCGCTTCCAGCTTGGCCTTCAAGCGTTGGAACTCCAGGAAGAGTGCTCCTACGCCCTGGGGCATGAGCACATCCGCGATGACCTGGAGGTCGCCGCGCACCTCGTAGAAGGAGAGGCGTCCGTGCACCACCACCGCGGCGCCGTCTTTGATTGCGCCCGGATCAGCCACCGCGTCCGCCTGACTGTTGAGCGCGCCGCGGAACATGACGCAGCGGAGCTGTCCACTGGCGTCCTTCAGGGTGAAGTAGAGGTGCCCCGCACTTGAGCGGGTGACGTTGGACATCTCCCCGGAAACCCAGAGGTCGGAGAGAAGAGGATCGACCTCCAGCGCTTCCCGGAGGTAGGCGGCAATCTGCCCTACCGAATAGACATCGGTTGCTGGGTTAGTCATGCTGAGATAGTAACCTGTTGCTGCCTCTGGAGAGGAGGCGGTATCTTACGCCCGCTCGATATATTGGCCGGTTCGCGTGTCTACCTTCACTTTGTCGCCGTTGTTGAGGAAGAGGGGAACATGCACCAGCAGCCCGGTCTCCAGAGTGGCGGGCTTAGTACCGCCCTGGGCGGTGTCGCCCTTGAACGAAGGCCCAGTCTCGGCAACTAGTAGCTCAACGGAGAGAGGCAGCTCAACGCCGATAGGATCGTTCTCATAGGTGAGGAGCTCTATGCTCATCTCTTCCTTCAAATAGCTCAGGGCGTTCCCAAGCTGGTCTTGGGTAATGGGATACTGCTCAAAAGTCGTCTGGTCCATGAAATAGTAGAGGCCGCTTTCCTCATAGAGATACTGCACGGTGTGGTGGTCTAACCGGGCGCGGGGAAAGCGCTCGCCTGACTGGAAGGTGCGGTCAACAGTGTGGCCCGCCCTCACATCTCGCAGCTTCATGCGCACCTGCGCGCTGCCGCGGCCCACCTTAATGTGCTCATAATCCATGATGGTATAGAGCTTGCCATCCAACTCTATAGTGATGCCTTTACGCAGATCTCCGGTGCCTATCATATAAACCCCTTAGCTAGTCTTTGCTTGCTTCAAGCGGAAGGCGAATTGACCTTCAACTCTCCTTCTCGCCTTAGTATGGGAGAGGGCAAGTTACTTGGGCGCTTTGGTGATAATGCGCGGCGTACCGCTCTCCAGCACTACCAGGTCCTCTATGCGAACGCCGCCCCAACCAGTGAGGTAGACGCCCGGCTCCACGCTGAAGATCATCCCGTCCTCCAGGACGTTCTGGGCCCGTTTGGCCACACGTGGGTACTCGTGCACGTAGAGGCCGATGCCATGGCCAAGGGAATGGCCAAAGTGCTCCGCGTGGCCTGCGTCATCAATAATTTTGCGGGCGTAGCCATCTGCTTCTTCACCCGTGACGCCGGTCTTAATAAGCGCTTCTGCGGCGACCTGCGCGCCCAGCACCAGATCATACACCCTGCGGAACTCGTCATCCTGTTCGCCCAAGCAGACGGTGCGGGTCATGTCCGCGCAGTAGCCGTCTACCTTTGCGCCGAAGTCCATCACGATAGGTTCCCCCGCTTTGATGCGCGTCTCTCCTGCCCGATGGTGAGGGCGCGCGCTGTTGGCCCCTGCCGCGATAATTGTGTCGAAGGCCAAGCCTTCTCCGCCATGCTCCCGGATAAAGCGTTCCAGCTCCCAGGCAACTTCGTTCTCCGTCATGCCTGGCTGCATCCGCTCGTTGCTCACATAGATAAACGCCGCGTCCGTCAACGCCTGCGCCCGCTCCACTGCAGCGATCTCTTCCGGCTCCTTTACAGCCCGTAGCATCTCAACGGTCTCGCTATCCGGCAGCAACTCTACCTGCGTATCCACAAAGGCTTTTTGCAATGCCGTATGCGACTTCACCGTAATGTGCTGGGCATCGAATGCGAGGCGGTGCGCTTGGAGGTCGGTAACAAGAGGCGTTAGCCACGCGGAGTACTCGCCTGCGATCTGCCGTACGTTGAACTCAGGGGCCTGGAGCCCCGCTTGCTCCGTATAGCGGAAGTCGGTGCAGAGTACAGCCTCCTTCTGTGTAATGACAAGATAGCCGGCAGATCCGGCAAAGCCGCTCAAATAGCGGCGGTTCTCCGCCTGCGAAACAAGGATTCCATCGTAGCCTTTTTCCAGCAACCGGGCCCGCAGCCTCTCAAGACGTTGACTCATCGTTCCCTCTCCTGTTGCTACGCGTCCTACGCGTTGCCGCCCTCTTCTTGGAGGATACCCACAAGCGCATCAAGCGCAGCCACGTAGCCGCGCCACCCAAGGCCGCTCACGACACCTTTGGCAATGCTGGAAAGAACGGAGCGCTGACGGAAAGGTTCCCTGGCGTACACATTGCTCAGGTGCACTTCTACGAAAGGCTTGCCTGCGCCTGCCAGCGCGTCTC
Source organism: Dehalococcoidia bacterium (assembly GCA_965220215.1). GTDB lineage: Bacteria > Chloroflexota > Dehalococcoidia > SHYD01 > SHYD01 > CBDDEI01. Next base: position 234,276 of record OZ244809.1, on the reverse strand, counting down.
TCAATGCGATGCTGTAATGGGTCCACGCGCCGGGGTTGATGAGGATACCGTCTGCGCCTGAGGCTTCTCGCTGGATGAAGTTGACCAGCTCGCCTTCGATATTGGTCTGGTAGGCAACAAGCTCCACCCCCAGCCCTTTGGCATGCTCTTTTGCCCTAGCGTTGATCTCCTCCAGGGTCATGGAGCCGTATATCTCGGGTTGACGGGTACCCAGGGTGTTCAGGTTGACGCCTTGGAGCAGCAGGAGCTTCATTGGTCGCGCCTAACTGCGGCCTGCGGCTACTAGCTCGCGGCTTGGGTCGCCCTTCGTCTGGCTTGGGACGACGCCGGTGTAGTCACACTGGGTGCACTTAGCGCGGCCGCGTCGTGGCTCCGTAAGCATACCGCCACAGCTCGGGCAGGGCTGTGGGATAGGCTTATCCCAGGAGGTGAACTCACAGGCCGGGAAGTTGGCGCAGCCGTAGAAGATGCGACGGCCCTGGCGGCCACGCTTCTCCACCAACTCGCCTTCATCTCTGGGGCACTTTACATTCATCAGCTTAAGGATAGGTTTGGTAAAGCGACACGCGGGGAAGCCAGAGCAGGCAATGAAGCGCCCGTAACGGCCCACGCGATAGAGGAGTTGGCTGCCGCACAGCTCGCAGTTGTCCCCGGTGTACTCAGGAGTCAGCTTGATTTTCTGAATCTCCTCGTACGCCTGCTCCACGTTCTTGGAGAAGGGCTGGTAGAACTCCCGAACCACGGGCACCCAGGTCTGGTCGCCCGCAGCAATATCGTCCAGCTCCCCTTCCAAGCGAGCGGTGAACCCTATGTCCACTACCTCAGGGAAGTGCTCGGTCAAGAGGTCGTTCACTACTTCGCCAAGCTCCTGGGGCACCAGTTGCCGCTGCTCCCTGTGCGCGTAGCCGCGGCCCTGCAGCGTGCCGATGATCGCTGCGTAAGTGCTGGGACGTCCGATACCGTTGGCTTCCAGCGCCTTCACCAAGCTGGCATCGGAATAGCGCGGCGGTGGCTGCGTGAAGTGTTGCAGCGGATCGATCTGACGGAGGTTCAGGGCATCGCCCTTCTGCAACGACGCTAGCAGCGCCGCCGCCGCATCCCTACGACCGCGCTTCGGGCTATCCTGATCCTGGTCGTCATCATCCTGACTCTCCTGATAGAGAGCCTGATAGCCGGGAAAGACCACCCGTGTCTCGGAACTCCGTAGGATGTACGTGTCTTTCGAGGCGTCATTCGTTGCTTCAACGTCCGCGCTTGTGGTTTCCAGGTTGGCATTCGCCATCTGGCTAGCCACCATACGCTTCCAGATCAATTCATAGAGGCGGCGCTGGTCAGCAGTGAGCGCACTGCGGACTTCATCAGGCGTGCGGGCAATAGAGGTCGGACGGATCGCCTCGTGAGCCTCCTGTGCCCCCTTTGATCGCTGCGTGTAGCGTCGCGGTGACTTGGGCACGAAGTCGCCCCCGAAAGCGCTCCGTATGTACGTACGCGCTTGGTCAATAGCCGTCTCAGCCACCCGCACAGAATCGGTACGGAGATAGGTAATCAAGCCCACAGAGCCACCCTGCCCAACGTTAAGCCCTTCGTAAAGCTGCTGCGCAACGGTCATGGTGCGTTGCGCGGTAAAGCCCAGCTTGCGGGCCGCTTCCTGCTGCAGCGTGCTGGTAGTGAAGGGCGCTTGCGGCTGCCGCTGCGAGTCCTTCTTGGTGATGCTGGCAACCTTGAAGTTGGAAGCTTTGAGGTCTACGACTAGCTTCTGGGCGCCCGTTTGGTTATTGATAGCAATACGGCCGCGCTTACCCGCCAGGTTTACTAGCGTCGCAACAAAACTATCCGCCTTGGCGGAGCGGCGTCCGGCTGCAGGTAGTGCTTTACCCAGCTCGGCATCGATGGTCCAGTACTCTTGCGGTGTGAAGTTTCGTACCTCGCGCTCCCGCTCCACAATCATGCGTAGGGCAACCGACTGTACCCGTCCGGCGGAGAGGCCGCTGCGGACCTTCTTCCACAGCACAGGACTCAGGGAGTACCCCACAAGCCGGTCCAGGACGCGGCGGGCCTGCTGTGCGTAGACCAAGTCCATATTGATGCTCTGCGGATGCTCAAAGGCCTCTTTGATGGCCTCAGGCGTGATCTCATGGAACACTACTCGCTGCAACGGGCGGTCTTCCATCTCCCCCGCCTGCACCAAGTGCCAGGCGATGGCCTCACCCTCTCGGTCAGGGTCAGTTGCAAGGTAGACCGTCTTGGCCGTCTTAGCGTAGCTCTTGAGCTGGTTGACCAGGGCCTTCTTCTCGCGGGGAATCAAGTACTTAGGCATGAAGTCGTCGTCCACGGAGACGCCCAGCGTGCTCTTGGGCAGATCTCGCACGTGGCCCAGGGAGGCTTCCACCTCAAAGGTGCTGCCCAGGATAGGGCCAATGGTGCGCGCCTTAGCCGGTGACTCTACTATCACCAGACTTTTGCCCCGCCCCAGCGTGTGCACTTTGCCGCTGCGAGCCGTCTTTTCTTTTGTTGTGCTGCGTGAAACGGTGCGCTTGGTAGTGCGTCTCACGCCTGTACGTCTTCGTTCTGCCACGATAGAACTGTGACTCCTCTTATCTAATTAGAACATAAGCATAGCTTACCGTAAAAAGTGCGGTCAACGAATCTGCCGCATTATACGCCTAAGTTCAGGGAATAGTTTGTGAAATTTCGCACGGAATGCTTGACGGGGTAGCGCAACTTAGTTAATATCAACCTAAGTACTACAGTATAGATAATAGTTAACCTATGACCAGCCATATCCCTACAACAGATCAGCGCGACGCCTTGGTCAAAGAGGTTCTGGAGAATATGCGGGGGATCACGCAGATCTTCCACCGGCGGTTCAGAGAACCCCGCGACCCGGATATCTTCGACTTGACCATGCCTCAGTGCCGCATCGTCCTCTTTCTCTCAGAAGCGCCCGCTAACATGAGCAAGATAGCCGCGTCACTTGGCATTAGTCTGCCGTCTGCAACAGGCGTGGTGGACCGCCTGGCTGAACGCAATCTTATCAGCCGCCGAGAAAACCCAAACGATCGCAGACTGGTGATCTGCTCCCTTACAGAGCAAGGCCGCAGGATGGCGGATTCTCTCTATGAAGCAGACGCGGAGGCGTTGGGCAGCCTAGTGCATGCCCTCTCGCCTGAAGAGATTCAGGTCGTCCTAGAAGCAACGCGACTACTCGTCGCTTCCGCCCACCACCAGAATGAATCCCCGGAACAAGACAGGGCTACTCCGTAAGGCTTTGGAGGATAAACAAATATGTGGGATACGTCTATAAGGCAACCCGTTCTAGTCACTATGGTAGTGATCGCCGCCGTTCTTATTGGCGCCATCTCCTACGCACGTTTGGGTGTGGATTTGCTCCCAGACGTGACCTCTCCAGTTTTTTCAGTGAGCATTTCTCTCCCTGGGGCAAGCCCTCAAGAAGTGGAAACACAGGTCACGAAGCCATTAGAAGATGTCTTCGCATCGATTCCGAATTTGGAGAGCATGCGCGCCGTTTCGACAGAAGGCAGCTCTCTCATCATCCTTTCGATGAAGCTAGAGGCCCCGATAGAAGATGGGGCCAACGCGGTGCGTGATCGCTTAAGCCGCATTGCTAACCAGTTGCCAGAAGACGCCACCGATCCTGTCATACGACGCTTTGACCCCTCCGCGGCACCTATCTTGGTCTACTCAATCACCAACTCCAATCAAAATCGTTCCCCCCTGGAATTCACCTATTTTCTAGAAGACAACCTCAAGCCTACTCTGGAACGGCTAGATGGCGTGGGCGAGGTGACTCTCTCCGGTAAGACATCCAGGGAAGTGCAGGTGGCGTTGAACCTGAACGCACTGCAGGCGCGCAATCTTTCCGTCCAAGATGTTAGCGCCGCACTTAGCCGTCAGAACCTGAGTGTGCCTGGCGGTAGGCTTACCCAGGGCAATGAAGACCTGCTCCTCAAGACTACGGGAGAGTTCAGCAACGTCCAGGAGATCGCGGGGCTTGTGGTTGCGCAACGCAACGGCGTCCCCATCGTGCTACGAGACATCGCGACCGTAATAGACGGCACGGCCGAGCAGCGTCAATACAACCGTCTGAACGGGGAAAACACTCTCTTTCTGGAAATCAGGAAGCAGTCAGGCTCCAATACCGTTGCGGTTGCAGAGTTGGTGAAGAAAGCAATCGACCGGCTGGAGGCAATTCATTCGGACGTGACCCTGACCCTTGTGGTTGACGACTCTGAGGTTGTGAAAGAGTCTAATCAGGACGTGACGATTGCCCTGGTCTTAGGCAGCATACTCGCGTCCCTTGTGGTGCTGCTCTTTTTACGAGACCTTCGCAATACGCTCGTGACGGTGGCCGGTTTGCCTGTCGTTATTATGGCAACCTTTTGGGCCATCAGCCTGATGGGTTTCACCCTCAATATAATGACGCTGATGGCTCTTTCTCTTTCCATTGGCTTGTTAATAGATGATGCCATTGTGGTTCGTGAAAACATCTTCCGTAGGATGCAGGGCGGAGAAGAGCCTAGAGTGGCGGCTAGCAGAGGAACTAAAGAGGTTGCATTCGCCGTGCTGGCAACCAGCCTAGCCGTGCTGGCCGTCTTTGTGCCTGTGGCTTTCACTAGCGGCCTCATTGGACAGTTCTTCCGGGAGTTCGGCCTCACCATAGCTATGACTGTCATCATCTCCACCATAGAGGCGTACACCCTTGCCCCCATGCTTTCCGCATACTTCTTCCATAAGAAGGACGCTAATCTCAAAGAAGGTCAAGCCCCCAAGCCCAGCCGATTCGAGCAAGGGTACGCCGCTCTGAGCAACTTCTATGAACGCTTGCTGGCATGGTCGCTGCATCACCGCAAGAGCGTCGTTACTATCGGCATCAGCACGTTTATCCTCAGCCTTGGTGTTGTCCCTCTCCTAGGCACCCAGTTCTTTGCGGAAAATCGACCAATTTACTTTTCCTTCTCTACAGAAATGCCCGTGGGCGCCACCCTAGAGGAGACGGACTTTTTAGCGCGTCATGTTGAGCAGATCCTCTCAGAGCAACCAGAAATAGAGAGCGTGTTCACCACGGTGAACCCAGGAAGCACGAGCTTCTTTGTACGATTAACCGAAATTGAGTACAACAAGCCAGTTGTAACGCGCCTGCGAACGATGCTGGCAAACGTGCCCGGCATCGCGTTCAATAACCAGTCCGTGCGCGGCGAGGGTGTAACCACTTCCTTGCAGGCACGTCAGGTCCTCCTGAATGTCACTGGTGGCGAGGGTTTGGGTGACCTCGAAGGAGTTAGCCGCGAGCTTCTGGAAAAGATTGCCACGATACCAGGCGTTGCCGATCTTGATTGGAGCTACAAGCCCGGTAAGCCAGAGTTCCAGGTGCGGGTAGACAACCAGAAGGCCGCCGATCTGGGGGTCAGCGCGGCCTACGCCGCTACTACGTTACGCACGCTGATCAACGGCGACTCTGTTTCCAAGCTGCGGGAGGGTGGCCGTGAGACGAACATTGTGGTGCGGCTGCAAGAGCAGGACCGGATTAACGTTAACGAAGTGCTGGCTACTACCATCCCCTCTACACACGGCATAGCTGTACCGCTCTCTGCAATGGTTAATGTTGAGACTGTCATCGGTCCCGCCGAGCTATCCCGGGAAGACCGAAGTCCTCAGATCTTCGTGGGGGCAAATGTGCTGGGACGTCCAGAGAGCGATGTCCTTCAAGCGGTAGGCACAATCCGGCAGGAACTAAGCATCCCTCCGGGCGTGAGCGTCGACTTCGCCGGAAACGCCCAGCAAAGTGAGGAGTCATTCGCAGCACTCCTTGCTGCACTTATGCTGGCGGTCGTCTTTGTCTATATGGTGTTGGCCTCTCAGTTTGGGTCGTTTATCCATCCCTTCACCATCATGCTCTCCCTTCCTTTAGCCTTAGCAGGCGCAATGCTAGCCCTGCTGGTAACGGGAAATGCTTTGGATGTGATGGGCATGATCGGCATCATTCTTCTGATGGGGCTGGTGACCAAGAATGCTATCCTGCTCATTGACTTTATCTTACAAGCGCGCCGCAGCGGTATGGAGCGAACACAGGCCGTGCTGCGTGCCGGCCCTATGCGACTGCGCCCTATCCTCATGACCACTATGGCTATGATTGCGGGCATGCTTCCCGTTGCCATTGGGCTAAGCCCGGGGTCCGAGTGGCGGTCGCCCATGGCGATCACCGTTATCGGCGGACTCATCACTTCCACACTGCTCACACTCGTGGTGGTGCCGGTAGTCTACACACTGCTGGACGACCTCCAGCGCTGGGTGAAGCGCGAGCCTTCAGACCAGCAGCTGGTTGAGCAACTATTGCAAGATTCTCGCTCCGCAGCAGGAGTACAGGAGTAGATTATGAACGTAAAACGGGGTCTCTTCTTCAGCACACTAATCCTGGCCGTAGCTCTAGCTGCCTGTACAGAGGAGGCCGCGGAGGAGGTAGCGGAGCAAGCGCCCGTGCCCGTACGCGTGGTAAGCGTATCCAAAGGCACCATTCAGGCTACCCTCTCTTTCTCCGGAGAGATAAAGCCCTCCAGTCAGGTAGATATTCTCCCATTCAGCAGTGGCCACTTGAAAGCGGTGTTCATGGAGGAAGGCGCAGCAGTGAAGGCGGGAGAACCCCTGGCACAGCTAGAGACCGACATGCTGGAAGCCCTGCTACGACAAGCAGAAGCCAACGTTCAGAGCGCACAAGCACGGCTGGTCACTATCCTCCAGGGCGCACGGCCAGAAGAGATCGCCATTGCGGAGGCCCAGCTGGCAATGCAACGGAGTCGCCTGCGCGCACTCATGGGCAGTAGTAAGAGTGTAGGCAGCAGCCACGCAAGCGTTGAAGCCGCGGAGGCCGCTCTGGTTAATGCCCAAGCGCGCTTAGATCAGCTGCTCAACCCTGCAGAGAATGACATAGCTGTTGCCCATGCTGTCATGGAAGCTTCCACAAGCAACGAGACCCGCGCGCAGGCGGTGCTGCGGCAGTTGCGCAACCCATCCGAGAGGGACGTGCTTGCCGCTGAGGCGAGTGTAAGCGCTGCCGAAGCGGCTATTGACAGCGCGCAGGCTCGCCTCGCAGACCTGCTGGACGGCCCTAGCGCAGCAGACATAGCGAGACTCGAGGCAGCCATTGCGGCGGCGGAGGTAGTTGTGCGCGGGGCGGAGACCGTCTGGGCCTCTTACCGCACCCCGCTGAACGATGCAAAGATAGCTACGTTGTTAGACGCCTATGATGTGCTGAACAATGCACGAGACCGTTTGGCGCGAGACCGAGAGCAGGACGCGCCTGAAGCTGTCAGAAGAGCGGCAGAGGATGCCGTGCAGCACGCCTACCGCAAAGTGCTGCTCGCGGAAGATGATCTCAAGTCCTTCGATGCTGGAGTAAGCACAGAAGAGATCCAAGCTGCACGAGCCGCAAATGCGTCAGCACGCGCAGGGCTAGACTCTGCCCAAGCCAACCTTAAGAAGCTCATCGATGGCCCCACCAAGGCAGAAATTGAGGCTGCACAAGCCGCTGCTGCAGCGGCTGAGGCCAATCTCACCACCGCCAAAGTGCACCTTGCTCGTCTAAAGGACCCTAGAGCGGCTGATATCCATACCGCACAGGCCGCAGTAGACACCGCAAAGTCGCAGTATGCCACCGCCCATAAGCAGCTCGAGAACCTGATGCACCCTTCGGCTGCAGAGCGTACTGCTGCTGAAGCCGCGCGTGACGCTGCGGCTTCAGCGGTGGCTCGCGCAGAGGCAGAACTCCAAGCGCAGCAAGCGGCGATAGCGCAGGCAAGTCAGCAGCTATCCCTCACGACCAACAAGTTTACTGACGCAGACATTGCGGGCGCTGCGGCCGCGGTGGCTCAGGCGCTGGCAGCTGTCGACCTCACGCGCATCCATCTGGAGAATGCAACGCTCACCGCTCCCTATGATGCGGTCATCTCGAAAAAGCACCTCTCAGCGGGCGCAATGGTCGCGCCGCAGACGCCTCTCTACACTCTCATCTCGCAAGACAAGGAGGTCGTCTTCAACACCGAGGAAGGCGCTCTGGGCCTGTTGAGCGTAGGACTCCCGGTCACCTTAACGGTAGCTTCCTTCCCGGATCGACGGTTTGATGCCGTCATCAGCACCATTGCGCCGGTGGCGGATCCTGCCAGCCGCACCTTCCTGATAAAGGCCGTCCCGGCCGCAGGACAAGAGGGGCTACGGGCAGGCATGTTCGCCAATGTCTTGGTAGCCACAGATTCTAGAGAGGACACGTTGCTGCTCCCCTTCAGCGCGCTGATCCAGCGCGGCGAGGAGGCCTACGTCTTTGTTATCAACAACGGCCAGGCCGAGGAACGGAAGGTGGAAGTAGGCCTGCGTAACTATAGCCACATCCAGATCATCTCAGGCGTGGCTGAAGGCGACCAGGTAGCGGTGCAGGGTAACCAAACCTTGCGAGCAGGGGATAGAGTAGCTATTATCCCTTAGCCAGAGCGCCATCCGAATCACGGAGACGAGAAGGATAGCGGCTAGTCATGGATGCTGAAGAACTACTGAAGGCAGAGGTAGCGGAGGCGCTACGGATCATTGAAGAGGCGGACGTGATTGTAATAGCGTTCAGCCACTTTGATGAGCGGCTCCTGATAGACGTCCGCTCTAACGCGCTGGACGGCCCGTACATCCGAGTTGTGCAGCCATTGGGCTCCGCAGAGGAACGCTTGCGAGAGCTTCATCGTGTGCGGCCAAGCTTCCCAGATACTGATAAGCTTGCGTTCTTTGCATGGCCTAGGAGCATCAACGGGTTAAAGGACCTGGGCATTTGGGCGCTCCTCCACCAACGGGTTACCGCTAGCAATGCGCCTGAAGCCGAGGGGCAGCTGGGCACTGCTTTTAACGAGTTGAAGCGGCTGGAAGAAGCCGAAACGTTGGAAGCAATTGGCGGCACTACCCGCTACCGCTCGTTATGGGAACGCAAAAGGTAGACTAGCCCGCCCTTACGCGTATGTCCAACGCTAAGCACCCTGCACCGGCGTCATCATCCTAGCACTCCACCATCAAGCGCGTGTCCGCTCTTTGAGCAGCCTTCTTGTAATCCCCGGATTTGCAGCGCTTGCAGCACCCTCTCAATGGGCGCAATCAGCCAGGCAGAACATACCCAGATAGGCCTGTCTGCAACGCAAGGAACAACCAGCCAAGCGCGGTATCCCGATAGGGCTTGACTTGAGGGGAAGGAATGGGGGAATTGGTGCCCCCACGGGAATTCGAATCCCGGTTTTCACCTTGAAAGGGTGGCGTCCTAGGCCTCTAGACGATGGGGGCTCACTTTGAGTCTAGCATAGTGGATCGTGCCCAACAAGACTTGCTTCCCGCACCCAACCGCCAACTAACGCGACGGGTTTAGAACCTTAGAAGCGCCGTCGGAAAGCACCAGATTCGTGCGCAGAATGCTTTCAGGCAGATCTTCAAAGCCCAGCGCGCGGGCTACCTGCTCCGGCCGTCCGCTGGCGCTGCCATCGCACTGCAAACGCATGGTCAGCGTTGCCATGCCACTCTCCACGGAAACCAGCGCAACTTCAGCAATCTGGGCACGTAAATCATAGTGGCGCACTTCGCTGTCCCGCAGATGCTCCCAGGCCAACGTTTGGAGCGCTATCAGTTGCGCCACAGCCTGAGCCACTTCGGTTGCCGACCGAGTGCACTTTACCGCTACCCGATACTCTGCAAACCGCATCCGCGCCTGCAAGGAAGGCAGGGTTAGCGGCATCTCCGTAACGCTCTTGATGGTGATGCTGGGCACCGACTGCGCCGAGAGGACTTCTTGGCAGGATTCAGGAGCAACCGGGGTTTCTAAGTACACCTCCATCAGCTCCGCCTCACTGGTGACGCCCACAGGCAGCGGAGACGCCAAAGTAAAACGGAGGTGCGGATGGAAGCCGTTGGAGGTTGCAACGTCGAGGTGGGCCCGCCTGAACGCCCGCTCCCAGAACCGCATCATATCTAGATGCGAGATGTACTTGGTCTGATCACCACGTGTGAAAGTAATAAGAAGACGCTGCATGGTTAAGTCCGCGTAACTATTATTTTTTCTACTTTAACGCCATCCATCTCTGCCACTGTAAGGCGGAGGTCTTGGAAGCGCACCTGCTCCCCTGTTGCGGGAATATGGCCAAGCTCGTTCAGCATATAGCCGGCGATAGTTTCGTAGTCGCCTTCTGGGATGTCGAAGCCAGTCGCTTCGTTCATCTCATCAATGCGCATGCTGCCGTCCACCTGGTAGGTGTGGGAATCAATAGCCTCAAATTCTGGCTCTTCGTGCTCGTTCTCCTGACCCAGATGTCCAACGATCTCCTCCATAAGCTGCTTCAGCGTCACAAGCCCTGCGGTTCCACCGTACTCATCTATGAGGATGGCTAATTGATGCCCAGCCTCCCGCATCTCCTCAAAGAGTTCGCCTACCCGCTTGGTCTCCGGCACAAAATAGACCGGCCTGACCAGCTCTTGAAGCGACCAGGACGCTCGCGATTCCTCAGTAGACATCGCTCGCAGCACATCCTTGATATACACAACACCGAGCACTTGGTCTGCATTGCCGTCACACACTGGATAACGGGCGTGGTAGGACTCCGCAAATACCGGCAGAAAGTCGTCCAGCCCCTCGTCTTTATCTAGCCAAACAATCTCCGGCCTGGGTGTCATCACCTCGTTGGTGAGCTTGTCTGTGAACTCAAAGACGCGATGGAGCATCTTAGCTTCCAGCGCTTCCACCTCTCCCTCCGTAGCCGCAACATCAAAGAGGAGGCGGAGATCGGCTTCTGTGACCGTCGCACGCTGTTCCGTGATAGCCCGGCCCTGGCCGACAAGCCACAGGACGGCATGTCCACTGCGCGTAAGCAGCCCAATCAATGGACCCAAAATGGTGGCAATCCACTCCAAGGGCCTGGCCGCCAGAAGCGTAATGCCCTCCGCATAGCGGATGGCAAGCTGTTTGGGCACAAGCTCTCCCAGCACCACAGAGAGGAAGGCGAGTGTGAGGGTTACTATCACCACTGCCAGAGGATCCGCGCTTTGCTGCACCCAGACAACAGGGATCTGCGTCAGGAAGTCGGTCAGCACCATTACATAGCTGACCGTGCCCACCGCTACTGCAAAGAACCCTGCGATGGTGATGCCCACCTGTATGGTGGCGAGAAATCTGCCGGGGTTTTGCAAAAGACGCAGGGCTGCCTGAGCGTCCGGCGCGTCCCGCTCTGCAAGTTGGAGCAGGCGCATCCGTTGCACGGATATCAGGGCTATCTCTGAAGCCGCGAGGAACCCATTTACTGCGAGGAGCAGAAGGATAAATCCTCCCTGAAGGAGCAGGTCTCTATCCATGACCCACTGGGAGAACAGAGTAGGCAGGTCTAGGAGGTTGGTCGGCGTCTATCACGGTCGATCATCGCGCATGGCGTATTAACTTCTCGCGCTATTATACGCAATCCAACATGTGCACGCACGGAGGGTACCGGGAGGGAGGCCGTGCGAAGAAAAAGCTACAGGGCGCCCCTACTTCACCGGCAGAGTCTTGGCAAAGGCAAGCCCAGCCTGCACCCAAGAGGCTAGCGACTCCCCGGTCTGAACGCCCGGCGCGGTTACCACTACCCAGCCCTTCATAGCGCGCCCGGTGAGGTCAAAGTTGCGCACGTTAGGCTGCTGCAACGCTGCCTCATGAGCATCCGTGCCTACGCGTACCATTAGCTCATCGTTGAGGATGCCGCAGCAGATATTGCCGCCTACCATGAAGGCTACGCCGCCGAACATGGACTTTTCTACCATGCCGTCCTGTCCAATGAGCGTGGAGCGCACTCGCTCCGCCAGCGTCTTATCGTATGCCATCAGCGCAACACTAACGTCGCGTCTACGTGGTAGCAGTGCTGACGCTGTTAATAGTCGGAAGTAACGAGCTCAGCATCTGCCACGAATCGCCGTTATCGGCGCTATAGAAGAGCTGCCCCGTGTTGCTCCCTAAGTAGAGGCCCGCAGGATTAAGCTGATCAGCCGCGAAGCTCTCTCGCAGGAAGTTCACGTAGGCATCCTTGTCAGGGAGGCCCTCGTTCAGGCGCTCCCAGCTATCGCCACGATCACGGGTCCGGTACACCGTGACCTTGGCTTCCGGCACCCAGTGCTGGTAACTGCTAGTGCCGGGACAGACGTAGAACGTTTCAGGATCGGTAGGGTGCGCCGCGACTCCTAAGCCCCACTCTGAGGGAAGGTCACCCGTCACCTCTTGCCAAGTGGCGCCAAAGTCGGCGCTGCGGTACACGCCGCAATGGTTCTGCTGATAGAGCCAGTCGGAACCATCGCAGGCAGCGACTACTTTGTGGATGCACTGCCCAAACTCAGGGTAAATGGGCGGGTCACCGGGCATGAAGTTGGCGCGAATGCCGGTGTTGCTGGTCTCCCAAGACTTCCCGCCATCCTTAGTCGCAAAGAGGCCGGCGGCGGAGATGCCTACCAGCACGCGATTCATGTCCGTGGGGTGCAACACGATGGTATGGAGACAGAGGCCGCCCGCGCCGGGCTGCCAGCGCTCTCTGGTAGGATGCTGGCTAAGCGCTTCTACCAGAGACCAGGAATCGCCGTTGTCCGTGCTTTTGAACAGCGCGGCGGGCTCCACACCGGCGTAGACTACCCCCGGCTCTTCAGGCCGGCCTGGCCTCACCTGCCAGATTTTCTCGAGGGTTTCACCCGTACTTTCCGGGAAGGCAGGCCCGTTGGTTGGCTCATCCCAGGTGTGGCCCATGTCGCGACTCCGGTAGATCCTAGAGCCGAACCACGGGTCGCCATTGGCGGCAAAGAGGATGCCGCTGCGCGGATCAAAGGCCATGTGCATAACATTCTGGCCTCCCAGGTACGGCCCGCGCAGATTCCAATCCTCCCGCTCAGGGCCGCTCTCTAAGATGAATGCGCCCTTGCGTGTGCCCACTAGTACCGCAACACCAGTGCTCATCACCCCGCCTCCAGGAACGTATTAGCTAGCTTTCTTCCGACTTCACCAGACCTACAACATGGCCTTCAGGATCAGTGAACAGCGCAAAGGTCACCATGTTCGGGATAACCGTAGTAGGCACGACCATCTTGCCGCCCATGCTCTCCACTTTCTTTAAGTACGCGTCCGTATCATCAACCTCAATATAGATAGTTACCTGGCTCGTTCCGTCCTCGGAACCTACTATGCCGCCGTTGATTCCGCCCGCATGGGTGTCTACCATCCCATAGTCCATAGGGTTGTCGGCATCAATATGCCAATCGAAGAGTTTCCCGTAAAACTCTCGCAGGGCTTTCACGTCTTTCCCACTGATCTCAAAGTGGACGACTGGATTGGGCATGACTCTTTCTCCTTTTATCTTTGACCGCTCTAGGCGGTTACCCTAATACACACTCACTTACTGTTTTACAGATACGCAACTCGTTACGTGATTGATACACTTTTGCATAGTACTTATCGCATAGAGTTACATGTCTTGACCGGCCCAGGGATCGCCGCCAGGATCGCCGCCGCCAGCCCGTATTTCCAGGCGAACCAGGTAGTGCTCCCAGCCTTCGTTATGGGCATCCTGAGATTCCTGAGACGGGAAGCCGTAATGGTGCAGCCAGACTACCGTGCCGTCCCCGTCCGGAGTAAGGGTTACCTCCACGGTGCTGCTTCCCGGCGGCACCGGGTTTCCCTCTCCTTCCCAACCCCAGGTGAACACGACGCGAGAGTGGGGGACAATTTCCACGTACTGTCCCACGGCAACGTCCCTCCCTGTTATGTTCACTCGATAGTTCCCGCCGGGACGCGGATCTAGGTCTACTTCAATGCCCATCCAGAGCAGCATCTTCTCCGCGTCCACAAAATACGGGAAGATAGTCTCGGGCTTTGCCGCAATGCGCACTTGCCGCACTAGTCCTTCTTGGCTATTCGGGGTCACTGGCTCGCTTCTTCCGTTCCTCAGTCTCCGCAGCTTCCGCCAGGAGCATCAACTTGTCGTCCCAATACGCTTCCAAGTACTCGCGAAGCTCCTCAAGGCCCTCCGGCCGGCTCTTATAGAGCCGCCGGGTGCCCTGCCTACGGACCGACACCAGCCCCGCGTCCGAGAGCACTCTAAGGTGTTGGGAGATAGCTGGATGGGATACGTCGAAATGCGCGGCGATCTCGCTGGAGGAAAGCTCCTCCGTGAGCACCATGCGCAGGATCTCCCTGCGACGTGGTTCAGCGATGGCCTTAAGCGCGACTTCTAGTGGCATAATAAAAAGTGGACACTTAAATAAGTGTCCACTTAACTATATCTAACCTGAGCAACCAGGTCAAGCTGGTTAGGGCATGTTTCTAAGTCTTGTTATCTGCCGTCCGCCGCACGGCCCTTCTGTAAGAGCGCATAGCTGCGCGAGGATGGCGACATGATGAGCTTATAGCCGTCTGAGACGATCCGCTCCACGTTGTCCATAGTGGTGTGGTACCAACCGTTGGGCACGTTGTGCGCCTTGCAGATGTCCAGCACTTCCCGCACAAAAGCAAGCACCTCAGGGTGCTCGTACTCGCGTGGGTGGCCCACTTCCTGGGAGTAGTCGCCCTCGCCGGTGAAGATGCCGCTGATACCCGGTACTTCTTCCAGCATCGCAGGGAGATTCTTCAGCCCCAGCGGGCTTTCAATCATCAGGGCGCAGAACAATTCTCCGTTGGGATCAAGCGGCCACACGTCGGCTTTGGAGTAGTAATCCTGTTGAGTCAGGCCCCAGAACTGAGCCGCGCGATTAGGCGCATCGCCCCTGCGACCAAAGGGCTCTCGCAGAGGGCGCCCTTCCTTGCGGGGATAACGCATGGCGGCTACCGCGTTGTATGCCTCCTCCACCGTATCCACATGGGGCCAGATAATGCCGTACACGCCAATGTCCAGCACCTGCTTGGCGACCCAGTTGGAGGACCCCGAGTTCGGCGGGATGCGCACAATAGGGGTGACCGAAGGAGCTACCGTGCCCCTTTGGACGATCGACCTCCGGTCCAACATAGAGAGCAGCCCAGCCTGCAACTCAGAAATGTCATAAGGGGCGTGCTCCATCTCAAAGTTCACGCCATCAAAGGGCGCGGTCACGCCTGCCGCCCCGTCTGCAGGCGAACCAATGAACCCGACGTGCCCCTCTTCCAATGCTTTGATGATACCGTTAAGCCTCGGTAACTCTGCCATGACGTCTCCTCCTAAACCTATCTCTACTCGCTGCCTAATCTACTTAGCTGCTACCACTTCTAGCTGCACTGCCATCCCGTAAGGCAACTCCGCGACGATTGAGTGGCGCGTGGGTCGGTTTGTGATATCCGGGAACATCTCCACCCACGGGCCGTTGACCAGATCACGGAAGTTGTGGTCCTGATACCACACAAACATGTGGCCGATGTCATCCTTGGTGAACCCAGACAGGTCCAGCATGGAGTTCATGTGCTGGAAGATGAGCTCTACCTGGCGTTCCGGCTCCTTAGCCACCTCGTTGCTGCCCGGTTCCCGGCCCATAATGCCGCCGGAGAACAGGGTATTATTAATCTTGCTAGCAAAAGGAAGGAAGTTATTCCCACCACCAGAGGCGTGGGTAACGCCTGGCACGTGGATGGACTCCCGTTTGCCGCCCTTCACCGCGATCATGTCTATCTGCACCATCATCTCTCCGGGGAGGTCGCCTATTAGGACGTGGCGTGCAGGTCGGCTCATCTGATCAGGGAACATATCCCCGTAGGCCTTGTTGACCGACTCTTGATACTTGCGGTCCTTCACCCACACAAAGAGATGGGCCACCTCATCAGGGGTGAAGCCAGCTGTATCCAGCAAGGTGCGCGTGTTCTCAAAGGCCAGCTCCGCCTGCTCTTCTGCCGTCTCTCCCATCTTGTCCATCTTGGCGTCGCGACCAAAGGTGCCGCCCGAACAGAGAACGTTGCCCACCACCGAACCGAATGGGATGAAGCCTGGGCCGGCGCCGCCGCTGTGCGCGACGCCGGGGATCTCGAAGGACTGGCGCGGCTTGTTGCCATACGCCGACCGATCCACGGCCATTACTTCTAGCTGCACCACCATGTTACCCGGCAACGGACGCACAATGGCGTGACGTGCGGGACGGCTGTGGGGATTAGGGAACATGTCCTCCCAGGGCTTGTTTACCGCCGCTTGGTACTTGCGGTCGCTGACCCACACAAAGAAATGGACGATGTCGTCTGTAGACATGCCCGCCGTTTCCAGCAGAGTGCGGGTGTTCTCAAAGGCCAGCTCCGCCTGACGCTGGGGGTCTTCCACTACCTGTCCGGTAGCAGGGTCTTGGCCCATGGTGCCGCCGGAGAAAAGCAGATTGCCAACCTTCGATCCGAAGGGCAGAAAGCCTCTCTCTCGACCGCCCGTATGGGCTACTCCGGGAATCTGCAACGTTGCGCGTTGCGCCATGATTCACCTCCATCAACATTCTGGACGAATGGGTCGCACTGGGGCAGGGCTGCCGCGCGCCATGTGTCGCAGAGTCTACTCATCGGGCAGAGTGATGTCAAGGCAAGCAGCAACAGCTATAAATGCGGTAGGCCGCGCAGCTAGGGCTGCTCAAACACGCCCGACTTACCCCCCGCTTTACGCACTACCCGGATATCAGAGATACGCATGGCCCTATCCACCGCTTTGCACATATCGTAGACCGTCAGGGCTGCGGCAGAGACGGCGGCCAACGCCTCCATCTCCACGCCGGTCTGCGAGGCCGTCCGCACGGTTGCCGTTATCTCCACACAGGAGTGCCCAGCATCCGGCGTAAACGCCAGTTCAATGTGGGTAAGGGACAGAGGGTGTGTAAGCGGGATAAGATCGCTGGTGCGCTTGGCCGCCATTACCCCGGCCACGTGCGCCACAGTAAAGACGTCGCCCTTGCCCACGCCGCCGCTCTGGATGAGGGCCAGCGTTGGGACGCTCATATAGATAGCCCCTTTTGCGATTGCTTCCCGCTCGGTCACTGCTTTATCGGAAACGTCCACCATGTGGGCGCGCCCTTCAGCGTCCAGATGCGTAAGCTGTTGTTGTGGTTGCTGCGGCGGAGCTAACGCGGTAGTTGGCTCCTCTTTCCCCCAAACGCCTGACTGCTCGCCCCAATTGGCATCTGCGGTAGCCGCCTGCGCCAGACGGTTTGCTTCCTCGTTAAACAGGTCGCCCGCGTGCCCCAACACCCACTCCCACTTCACCGAACGGCCCTTCACCAGTCCATCCAGCCGCTGCCAGAGGTCCCCGTTGACTTTACGCTGCCAGCCTTTGGTCATGGTATTCACCACGTACTGGCTATCGCTGAGCACGGTGACGGGACTTGCTGCCGGAACCTGCTCCAGTCCCTTGATAACGGCAAGGATCTCCATGCGGTTGTTGGTGGTGCGTTCCTCCCTACCGGCCCGCCAATTAGCGGTGGTATCCGTGACCATCACTGCGGCCCAACCACCAGGGCCAGGGTTTCCGGAACAAGAGCCGTCTGTGTAGAGAGAGTAGGGAGGATTTGTGGTCACCTTAGCCGCCTATGAAAGACATCTCGACCTTTGGCGCTTGCGCGGTCTGGGAGGTACGTAGCTCAGAGTAGCGGTCGTCACGGGCACCCCAGACGCCTCGCAGAAAGGCATCGAGGTCGGTGTCACTTGCGCCGCTCCGCAAGAGGGCGCGGAGGTCGTGGCCGCGCGTAGCAAAGAGGCAGGTGTAGAGTTGGCCGTCTGCAGAGAGCCGCGCCCGGGCGCACGCGCCGCAGAAGGGTTGCGTCACCGATGCAATGATGCCTATCTCCCCTTGGCCGTCCGCATAGCGGTAACGGTTAGCGACCTCACTCTCGTAGTTGGGCTCCAACTGTTCAAGGGGGTACACCGCATTGATACGACGAACGACCTCCTCAGCGGAGACCACCTCCTGCATGCTCCACCCATTGGTGCTGCCTACGTCCATGTACTCAATGAAGCGGAGGATGTGGCCGCTGCCGCGGAAGTGGCTAGCCATGGGCAGGATATCATCGTCATTGACGCCGCCCTTTACCACCATGTTCACCTTAATGGGCCCCAGGCCGGCTGCAGCCGCGGCGTCAATGCCGTCCAGAACGCCCTTTACTGGAAAACTTGCATCATTCATCGCCATAAAGACGTCGTCTCGCAGCGAGTCCAGGCTCACGGTCACCCGGTGCAGCCCCGCATCTTTGAGCGGTTGGGAAAACTGCGGCAGGAGCGCGCCGTTGGTGGTCAGGGTAAGGTCTTCTACACCCTTGATGCCCGCTAGCATCTCTACTAGCTTAGGGACATCCCGGCGGACCAAAGGTTCCCCGCCGGTAATGCGCACTTTGCCCACGCCCAGGCCTGTGGACACCCGCACTACGCGGCTGATCTCCTCGAAGGAGAGCACCTCCCGCTGCGGCAAGAAGGCAAAGTCTCGGTGAAAGACCTCCTTGGGCATGCAGTAGACACAGCGAAAGTTGCAACGGTCCGTCACCGAGATGCGCAGGTCTCGCAACGGCCTGCCCAGCGTATCGAGTGGTTGTGTGTTCTGATTCATAGGTGCTTAGTTACGCTTTAGTTTATTGTAGAGGAGAGAGTAGCTCAACCGCAAAGCAGGAAAGCAGCTCCAGTTTTACGGTACTACGCCTCAATGGTACAATGCGCCCAAGACTACCAAGGGGATTTGCCGTGCCTATTTACGAATACTGGTGCCTGGACTGCAAGAAGAAGAGCAGCTACTTTGTCCGCTCTATCTCGTCTCCGCTAACGCCTATCTGTAAGAGTTGCGGCAGCGAGAAGATGCAGCGAGCCGTGTCTACCTTCAGCTACAAACGCCAGCGAGAGCTCACCAGCTACGACTCCGACAACCCCGAGGGTGTGCTCCAGGATATTATGGACGACCCCAAGAAGATGGACCGCCTTATGGAGCACGACTGGCAGAAGGCCATGGGTGAGCCTATGCCTCCGAGCTATAGAGAAGCCCTGGAAACCATGAGCGATGAGGGCACCCTCTTTGGCGGCGACGGCGGCGCAGGTGAGGACTCCGGCGGCGGCTCTTCATCCTCGGATACTCCCTAATGCCGCGCCCAGTTGCGCCGGGCGTCCTCCGCGCGATCGACGCAAACCAGGACCGCTGCAGTGAAGGACTCCGCGTCCTTGAGGACGTGGCTCGCTTCACCCTGGACGACGCAGCGCTCACCGCGACGTTGCGGGATATCCGGCACCAACTCAGCGCGCACCTCGCGACGCTGGATAGCACGCTGCTGGCCGCGCGGCAAGCCGCCACGGACGTGGGCGGTCCCGACGCTGCCACATCTCCAGGCCATAACAGCCTCAGCGACCTGGTTCGCGCCAACGCCAAGCGTGCAGAAGAGGCCCTGCGGGTCATTGAGGAGTATGCACGGCTCCCTGAGCTCTCCGCGACACTGAGCACGTCGCTGTTCAGCAGCCTGCGTTTCGCAGTGTACGAAACGGAGCAAGCGCTGATAAGCAAGCTTGAACGTCGCGAGCGGGCGGCGCTGGTGAAGGGCGTCTATGTCATTCTTGACCCTGCGGCAACACACGGCCGGGACGAGCTCAAAGTTGCTGAAGCTGCCCTGCTAGGCGGCGCGGCCGTCCTGCAATACCGGGACAAGGAGCGAGAGCGAGGTCTGCAACTCCCTATCCTGCAAGAACTAAGAGCGCTCTGCCAAGAGCACCACGCGCTGCTTATTGTGAACGACGATCCCGCCCTGGCCCTGGCCGCTCAGGCCGATGGGGTGCACCTGGGCCAAAAGGACCTCCCGCTCAGGGACGCGCGGGCCATGCTGCCGCCATCCATGCTTGTAGGCGTATCCTGCGCGCTGGCGGAAGAGGCGCAACAGGCAGATGCAGCCGGCGCGGATTACATAGCCGTGGGCTCTATCTATGCAACGCAGTCGAAGGATGACACGCGCCCGGCGGGCCTCCACACCCTGCGAGCGGTACGGAGTATGACGACCCGGCCCATTGTCGCCATTGGCGGCATCAATGCTGAGAACGTGGCCCCAGTCATCCAGGCCGGCGCAGACGCTGTGGCGGTCATCAGCGCGATAGCGGGCGCAGTAGACCCCCAGGCAGCGACCACGCTACTACGTCAACACATCGAGGAGTGTTATGAGCCAACTCGCTACCCAGCTTGACCAGCTCCTCGCGCAGGTCCTGAGCGACTTCCAAGAGAAGAACGCCGCGCGGGAGAAGGCCCTCCACAATAGCCGAGAGGTGGTGCGGCACTCTGCCAACGCCATCCGGGCGGTACACCGCGGCGACATGGAGGCTGCCTCTGCCCTCATCCAGCGGGCTTCCGCTTTGCTGCAAGAAGCAGACGAGGCGCTTAAGAAGCACTCGGACATCTACCACGCAGGGTTTGTGCACGATGCTCAGAAAGAGTATGCCGAGGCGTGCATCACCCAGGCGGTAGTTGCAGATTGGCCCTTGCCTGACCCCGTAGCCCTCTCGGTGACATGGTCCGCCTATCTCAACGGCGCGGGCGAGGCCGTGGGAGAGCTGCGCCGCCAGGTGCTGGACCGGCTGCGGTTGGGCGAGACCAAGCGCTGCGAGGAATTGCTGGCCGCTATGGACGATATCTACGCGGTGCTGGTAGCGGTGGACTTCCCCGATGCCATGACCGGCGGGCTGCGCCGCACCGCCGATAGCACTAGGGGCATCCTGGAGCGCACCCGCGGCGACTTGACTATAGCGCTGGTGCAGAACAGTCTTCAGCAGCAGCTAGGACAGCTTGTAGATAAACAGCCCTGAAGACTAGGGAAGGAGTCAAAACCTCGCCTTCACAACCACAATCCGCTCCTTTAGGGCTCCATAACACGCATTGCAAGCCCGCTAAGTGTCTTGACGAGAAGTGCTAGCTTTGTTACCTTCCTCTGGGTTTTGCAACGTTTGATGTACAGTAGACTAGCAATAACAGCGCACAATAAATTAGCAGCAGGGAGTACTCAATGACCTTAGAATTGATAGCACCGCTGATCGGCGTCATTGGCCTCGTTTTTGCCGCATGGCTTGCTAACAGCGTGCTTAAAGAGGATACCGGCACTGAGGCAATGCAGGCCATCTCGGAGAGCATCAAAGTAGGATCGGCGGCATTTCTCCGTCGGGAATACACCTATCTAGCCGTTTTTGCAGGCGTGCTCACTGTCCTGCTGGCAATAGTGATTGGCCCAACAACGGCGCTTGCTTACATCACCGGCGCCATCTGCTCCGGTTTGACCGGGATCATCGGGATGAACATGGCCGTACGCGCCAACGTACGCACCACTGCCGCAGCACAAATGAGCCTGAACAAGGGGCTGACGGTCGCCTTCAGAAGCGGCGCAGTCATGGGTTTGTCAGTGGTCGGCGTTGGCCTGCTAGGCGTGAGCCTCTGGACGATTATCGTCCAAGACTACACAATCCTGCCTGGTTTCGGCTTTGGCGCTTCCTCTATAGCCCTCTTTGCCCGCGTGGGCGGCGGTATCTACACGAAGGCCGCAGACGTGGGCGCAGACCTGGTTGGCAAGGTGGAGCAGGGCATTCCTGAGGACGATCCCCGCAACCCTGCGGTCATCGCCGATAACGTGGGCGACAACGTGGGCGACGTTGCCGGCATGGGCGCAGACCTCTTCGAGTCCTACGTCGGTTCCATCATCGCCACGGTCGCTCTTGCGGCGACGCTTGGAAATACATTCATATTGCTGCCCTTCCTGGTAGCAGGCGGCGGCATCCTCTGCTCCATTGTCGGCATGTTCTTGGTGCGCTCAGGAGAAGAGCCTGACCCCGGCGTCCTGTTAGGCGCGCTGCGTAAGGGCATCTACTCCGCCTCCTTCCTCGTCGTGCTGGTGGCTTTGGGCATTGTGCTCTACCTGGACTTGCCTCTCGGCATCTTTGGGGCCATCATCACCGGCCTCGTGGCCGGCATCATCATTGGCTTCGCCACCGAGTTCTATACTTCGGCTGCTTACGGGCCCACTCAAGCGGTTGCCGACTCAACACAGACGGGCCCAGCCACAGTCATCATCCGTGGATTTGCCTCAGGCATGGAAAGCACCGCCGTTCCCATGATCACCATCGTGGCGGCCATACTGCTCTCCTTCATCTTTGGCGGCGTGTACGGTGTAGCCATCGCCGCCGTGGGCATGCTCTCGACCCTCGGCATTACCCTCGCCACCGACGCCTACGGTCCGGTAGCGGACAACGCCGGCGGCATTGCAGAGCAGGCTCACTTGGAGGGCTTCGTTCGTGAGCGCACAGATGCGCTGGATTCCTTGGGCAACACCACCGCCGCCACGGGCAAGGGCTTTGCCATTGGCTCCGCCGTACTCACGGCACTAGCCCTCATGGCTGCGTACGTGCAGGCAACCGGCCTGGATGCCGCACAATTCAGCATCATAGATCCTGTCATCCTGGCAGGCCTCATCGTTGGCGCCGGCTTGCCCTTCATCTTCAGTTCAATGGCCTTGAAGGCGGTAGGCATAGCAGCCTTTGGCATCGTAAATGAGGTGCGCCGTCAATTCCGAGAGATACCGGGCCTTATGGAAGGCACCGGTGAGCCCGACTACGCCCGATGTGTAGACATCAGCACCCAGGAATCCCTGAGGCAGATGATTGCCCCCGGCTTGCTGGCAGTGTTCGCCCCTGTGGTGGTGGGCATTGTGCTGGGGCCGGCTGCCCTGGGAGCAATGCTGATCGGCGCAACCTCTGCCGGCTTCCTCATTGCCATCACCATGGCAACCGCAGGCGGTAGCTGGGACAACGCCAAGAAGTTCATTGAGAGCGGCCAGTATGGCGGCAAAGGCTCCGACTCCCACCATGCAGCCGTTGTTGGAGACACGGTCGGCGATCCGTTTAAGGACACCGCAGGGCCGTCCCTTAACATCCTGATCAAGCTCATGTCTGTAGTGTCCCTGGTCTTTGCGCCCGTCTTTATCAGCATAACGCCACTACTTTCCTACGTTATGGGATAAGACAAAAAAACTCCAGGCGCCGTTACTGCTAACAGGCGCCAAGTCAACAAAAGGCGAGAGGCGGGTGGTTGTCACCCGCCTCTTCGCATCTACCTAGTTACTGCCTGTTAGCTCACCCGCGTTCCTGCTAGTGGCCTAGAGGGCCTCAGCATACGAGCAATGTCACCCCCACGTCTGGTGCACCGATGAGGCGCGGCCGCCACGCCCTATCTAGCATTCTCCGCCGTTTCGCGGTACAACTAAGGCCGAAGACCTCTCCTGTGGACAGTTTCTTCATACTATTTACTCTCGGGGTGACACATTGGCGGACGTGACTATGGACAAGATAGTCTCGCTGGCAAAGCGGCGAGGCTTCATCTTCCAAAGCAGTGAGATTTACGGCGGCCAGGGCGGCGCGTGGGACTACGGCCCCTTGGGCGTGGAGCTAAAAAACAACATCAAGCGGGCCTGGTGGCGCACCAATATCCTGGAGCGGGACGATATGGTGGGCCTGGACGCCGCTATCCTTATGAATCCGCGCGCCTGGGAAGCCAGCGGCCACGTGGGCCACTTCACCGACCCCATGGTGGACTGCAGGAACTGCAAGCACCGCTTCCGGGCTGACCACGTGGGCGATACCTGCCCGGACTGCGGCACCAAAGGCTCCTTTACCGAAGCCCGCATGTTCAACCTTATGTTCAAGACCTTTGTAGGCCCTGTGGAAGAGGACGCCGCTCAGGTCTACCTGCGCCCGGAGACGGCTCAGGGCATCTTTGTGAACTTCAACAATGTGGTCACCGCTATGCGGCGCAAGCTGCCCTTCGGCATAGCGCAAGTGGGGAAGGCCTTCCGCAACGAGATCACGCCCGGCAACTTCACCTTCCGCAGCCGTGAGTTCGAGCAGATGGAGATCGAGTTCTTCGTGAAGCCCGGCACCGATGATGAGTGGCACCAACGCTGGATAAACGACCGCCTGAACTGGTACGTCAACCTGGGCATGGATCCCACCCGCCTGCGTCTGCGCGCGCACGATTCGGATGAGCTGTCCCACTACTCCAAGGGCACCAGCGACGTGGAGTACCTCTTCCCAATGGGCTGGAGCGAGCTGGAGGGTATTGCCAACCGCACCAACTTCGACCTCACCCAGCACAGCGAGTTCAGCGGCGAAAAGCTCACCTACTTCGACGAGGAGTCGAGCGAGCACATTACGCCCTTCGTCATAGAGCCCTCCGCCGGCGCAGACCGCGCGACCCTCGCATTTCTCGTCGACTCCTACGTGGAGGAGGAAGTGCCCGCCGCCAACGATAAGACGGAGACTCGGGTGGTGCTGCGGCTGCACAAGGACCTCGCGCCGGTCAAAGTGGCCGTGCTGCCCCTAAGCCGCAACGAGAAGCTCACGCCCACCGGCCAGGAGGTCTACGCGCTGCTACGCAAAGGGCTGCGGGACTGCTTAGTGCAATTCGACGACGCCCAGAGCATCGGCCGGCGGTACCGGCGGCAGGACGAGATCGGCACGCCCTACTGCGTCACCGTAGACTTCGACACGCTGGAGGACCGCGCGGTCACGATTCGTGAACGAGACTCTATGGCACAGGAACGCGTGGCTATTACAGAACTCCTATCAACGCTGAGGGAGCGTCTGCTGAGCTAAACGTTAGCAAATTGACAAAACGCGGCGGGAATAGTAGGGTTTTGTCACCACCGGGAAAAAACTGAACAGGAGATCAAACATGGCACAGATTGTGTTAGGACTTGGAGCATCTCATGGGCCTATGTCCTCCACTCCGCCAGAGTTCTGGCCAGATCACGGAGAATCGGAAAAGGGCAACCGTGGTTACTTGGCGCTGCCGGACGGCAATAAGGGCAAACCCCTAACGTACGATGAGCTACTAGAGCGTGCGGATCCAAGCATTGCTGAGAAGATCAACCCTGAGTACTACCGGATGCAGTTCGACAACATGCAGAAAGCCATTGCCGAGCAGGGCAAGCTGCTGCGTGACGCCAAGCCCGACGTAGTTATCGTCGTTAGCGACGACCAGGGCGAGCTCTTTTTTGAGAACAACATGCCCAAATTCAGCGTGTACTGGGGCGATATGATGCCATTGCGCGTACGCCACATCCCCGAGAATGCGGGCCGCCATACCAAAGCCTCCGCATGGGGCTATGGCGACAAAGACATTGACGTACCGGTGGATCCTGAATTGGGCAGGCACCTCATCCAGTACCTGAGCGACGCAGACTTTGACGTTTCGCACACCCGCTACATGGAAGAGGAATACGGCGGAGCCATTGGCCCGGCGGGCTACATGCAGAACCGCCGAGAGGTCAAGAAGCGCCCCTTTGGCATGCCTCATGGCTTCGCATTTGTGGTGCGGCGGTTGATGGACAACAACCCCATCCCCATCGTGCCCATCCATCAGAACACCTGCTACCCGCCCAACCAGCCGACCCCGCGTCGCTGCTTCGCCTTTGGGCAGGGCATCCGCGCCGCGGTAGAAGCATGGAAGAGTGACAAGCGCGTTGCAATCATCCCCTCCGGCGGCCTCAGCCACCCGGTAGTGGACATCGAAGTCGACATGATGGCGCTCAACGCTATGGAGGCCAACGACGCCGAGGCGCTGCGCACCCTGCCGCGCCATCGCCTGGACTCCAACACCTCGGAGACGCTGAACTGGGTCACCGCAGCAGGCGCATTGGAGCACCTGGGTATGGAAGTCCTAGACTACGAGGCCGTCTACCGCACCCCTGCCGGCACCGGCGGCGGCTGGGCCTTCACCCACTGGAGCTAACCTCTCGGGTAGCTACCCCAAACCGAATGCAACCGCCTGGGCTCGTACGAGCCCAGGCGGTTTCTTATGGCAACGTGTGTCCTTACCCAGAGGATTCCGCTATCATGAGCACAGATTTACTAAGGAGCACACTGTGGAGTATCGCTATCTGGGCAAATCTGGTCTGCAAGTATCGGCCATCACCCTGGGCGGCAACGTCTTTGGGCGCGTGGTGGATACAGCCGGAACGGCAACGCTGGTGAACCATGCGCTGGACCAGGGCATTAACATGATAGACACGGCAGACACCTACACGCTGGGCGCGTCGGAAGAGCTGATGGGCAAGGCGCTGAAGAGTCGCCGTCATGAGGCGATCATCGCCACCAAAGGCGTCGGGCTCATGGGCGAAGGCCCCAACATGCGCCAAGCGTCTCGCCAGCACCTCAGCGATGCCCTGGACGACAGCCTGCGCCGCCTCCAGACCGACTACATCGACCTCTACCAGATGCACTCTTGGGACAGGGACACGCCCCTGGAGGAGACCATGCGCGCCCTGGACGACTTTGTGCGCCAGGGCAAGGTGCGCTACGTAGGCGCAAACGGCTACAAAGCATGGCATATTGCGGAGGCCCACTGGCTGGCCCAGGAGCACCACTGGGCGCCCATGATTTCGGATCAGCCGGAGTACAGCCTGCTGGAGCGCGGCATTGAGCGAGAGGTCATTCCCGCCTGCCAGCGCTACGGCGTGGGCATCATCCCCCACTACGTCATCGCGGCCGGGCTGCTCACCGGCAAGTACAAGCGCGGCGAGCCGCTGCCGCCGGACTCTCGCTTCGGCAAGTTCATGGCTAACCCGCGCGCCACTGGCAGAGACAGCGTGCAGATTGGGCAGCGCTGGAACAACGAGCGCTACTGGACGCTTCTGGAAACCCTGGACGTCTTTGCAGAGGAGCGGGGCCACTCGGTAGGCGAGCTGGCCATCGCTTGGGTACTGGCGCAACCCATGATCAGCTCCGCCATCGTCGCAGCCACCAAGACCGAGCAGATAGACGCCAACGTCCGCGCTCTGGAATGGAAGCTCACCAAAGAAGAGCTGTCAGAGCTAGACGAGCTAACCAAGTAAAACCCATCTGTCATCCTAAACAAAGCAAAGCATCCAAAACCCTTAGTGCAACCAACTTGTCATTCTGAGCGGAGCGAAGAATCCAACCCCCGGGGTGTGGGGCTGGTGGATTCTTCGTCGGCCGCGTAACGGCCTCCTCAGAATGACACGAGAGAAGCTACGAACTACAGCCAGCAAACGAAGCATCCAAAACCCTTAATGCGACCAAATTGTCATTCTGAGCAAAGCGAAGAATCCAAAGCCCTGGGGTGGCGGCCGGCGAACACCGCGCCAACCGCGTAACACCCTCCCAAGAATGACCCGAGAGGAACAATGAACTACACCGAGCAACGACAATACTACCGGTCCCTCCTCAACGGCACGGCGTGCGTCTCCCCCGCCAGCGTCTACGACCCCCTCTCCGCGCGCGTAGCGGAGTCGGTGGGCTACCGGCTGGGCATCCTGGCGGGCTCGGTGGCATCGCAGACCACCATCGCCGCACCCGACATCGTGCTGCTCACCCTCACCGAGCTGGCCGACCAGGTACGCCGCATCATGCGCACCTCTACCCTGAGCCTGATGGTGGACGCCGACCACGGCTTCGGCAACGCCCTGAACGTGATGCGTACGGTGCAGGAGCTGGAGCACGCCGGCGCCGCCGCCTGCAGCATTGAGGACACCGTGCTGCCCGCCTCCTACGGCGCGCCCACGGACGTCGAAGAGCTTATCTCTACCGAGGAGATGCTGGGCAAGCTGCGCGCCGCGCTGGCTGCGCGCACCGACCCCGCGTTTGTGGTGCTGGGACGCACTACCGCCCTGCGAGCCGGCGATACCGAGGGCGCGATAGCTCGGGCCAAAGCCTACGCCGCCACGGGCGTGGACGCTATTATGGCGGTGGGCGCACAGAGCCTGGACCAGATTGCTGCGGTGCACCAGGCCTCCGGGCTGCCGGTGGTGATTGGCGCGGCCCCGGCCTCGCTGACCCGCACCGAGCTAGCGGCGCACGGCGGCCGCATCCTGCTCCAGGGCCACCAGCCTATCTTTGCGGCGGTGAAGGCGCTGCGAGCCACCTACCAGCACCTCTACGACGGCGGCGCGCCCGCAGACCTGCGCGACCACATCGCGTCCGGCGCAGAGATGGACGCCCTCACCAGCGGCGAGGCGCACAAAGCCGCCCAGCAAGCCTACCTAGGCGGCGAAGCAGCGGAGCGAGTGTAGCTTGCTCCTATATCTATAGTCTTTAATACCAATGCCACTACATATAGTGGCTAGCCCTTTATTTTCTCCTACTTCAACGCTACAATAGCCCCGTCGACTAGTGGTCGACGGGGCAAGTTTTTGGTTCTTGACAGACCCTATTAGAACGCATATTCTTGCTCTAGATTTCTAGGGAGGTGTTCTGTGGCTTACAGCCCAGTTTACGAGGGAGTTCCATTTACAGACTTTGCCTCTGTTACCTGTGACACCGAACTAGACGACCTTAATCTCAACTGGCGGGAACAGGATCTCCCTGAACGCTTCCGTACTAAGCATGTTCACCGCCTGCACCCCTACTTAGGCAAATTTGTGCCTCAATTGGTTGAGATATTTCTCCGTAAGTACCAACCGCGATCGGTGCTTGACCCCTTCAGCGGATCTGGCACCACGCTAGTTGAAGCCAATGCACTCGGCATTCCATCTACCGGCTACGATATCTCACCCTTCAATTGTCTGCTCTCGAAAGTAAAGACCGCTGAGTATGACATACCAGAATTAGAAGCAGAAATCCGAGATATTGTCGGGAGAGTGAGCCTTCCAGCCCAACAATACGAAGAAGTAGTTCAGGACACTGATAATGAATACCTGCGGAGTTGGTTCGCTACACCGGCCCGATTACAACTCTTGCTTTTCCGGTCGCTGATAGAAGACTACAAGCATAAGGATCTACTAAAAGTAGTGCTCTCTAGAGCCGCAAGGTCCGCCCGTCTCACCACCCACTTTGACCTAGACTTCCCCAAACAACCTCAAACCGAAAAATACCCTTGCTACAAACATGGGCGGACATGCCAGCCCACGGATCAGGCCCTAAGGTTTATTACCAGATATGCCTTGGATACCTTGAAACGAGTCTCAATCTTCTCTGAAATGCGCACAGCCGCATCCGTTGAGATAGTTTGTGCCGACTCTCGTACAGAAGAGCTCTCTGACGTAGATATGGTGCTTACCTCGCCACCATACGTTGGCTTGATCAACTACCACCAGCAGCATCGGTATGCTTACGAACTCCTTAACGAACCGATGAATGAAGACAAGGAGATAGGTGCAGCCAAACGTGGCAATTCTGCCCTTGCTCAGCGTAAGTATTTAGACGATATGGGCGCCGTATTCGGAAACGTCTGGCATGCGTTACGCCCCGGAGGCGTTGCAGTGATAGTGGTCCATGATCGCAAGGACCTCTACAGTGGCATGGCAGAAAAGCTAGGTTTCACTGAAGAGGCAGTAATAAAACGCCACGTCAACCGAAGGACAGGAAGGCGCGCCGACGACTTCTACGAAAGCGTGCTGATATGGCGAAAATAGTAAACAACGAAGAGCTGGCCCACACGGTAGGCGCATGCTTTGACAGGGGTTCGGACATTGGCGTGAAAGTTATTGAGGCATTTCAAGCCACTATCGCTACGCCTCTTGCCAAAAAGATGCACACCCTCAAGATGAAGGAGATCATAAGAAACAAGAACCCTTACTTATACAGAGCTAGTGGAGTTAACACTTGTAGTGACCTGGTTGAAAGGGCGTTCCACGATTTCATTAGTTCAAGCAGGGAGAACTATTCAGGACCCTTCTTTGAAGCTATTGCACAGATATTCTCCGGGGGGATAAAACCAGTTAACGGTGGCGAAGTTGATCTCGATGTCCGCAGAGGAGACACCGCGTACCTGTATGCAATGAAATCTGGAGCGAAAGGCTTCAATTCTTCAAGTTACGATAAGGCCAAAAGAGACCTACTGACGGCCGAACGAAGATTGAGGCAAGACAGAATCAAAACTGAAAAGCGGATCGCTTTCGCATATGGCAAGCGTCGCGAAACCGATAAAGACGGAATAATCCAACTTACAAGCAAAGAGTTTTGGGCAGAGATAAGTGGTGATCCTGAGTTCTACAGGAAACTGCTGGACGCCTGCGGGCTAATGTCTCACCTATATACAGTGGACATACAAGCTCCCTATAGCGCGTTACTAGACGAGGCTCACGCCCTTTTCTGCGACGGGGATTCGGTCGATTGGAACCGAGTCCTTAAGCTAGTCTCGAATTAGCCTTAAATGCGCATCCTGCACTTTGCTGACCTGCACATAGGGGTGGAGAACTATGGGCGGACGGACCCGGCCACGGGCCTGTCTACTCGCCTGCAGGACTTCCTGGCCGCCCTGGACGAGCTGGTGGACTACGCACTGGGCAATGACATCGATCTGGTGCTGTTCGCCGGCGACGCGTACAAGAGCCGCGACCCTTCCCAGACACAACAGCGGGAGTTCGCCCGGCGCATCGTGCGGCTCACCGGCGGCGGCGTCCCCGTGTTCCTGCTCGTGGGCAACCACGATCTCCCCTACGCCGCGGGCCGCGCCACCGCCGTCGAGATCTTCCCCATCCTGGGTGTGCCGGGCGTGACCGTCGGCAGCGGGCTGGGCACGTACGTGGTGGAGACGCGCACGGGCGGGCCGCTGCAGATTGTGGCGGTGCCGTGGATCACCCGCAGCTGGCTGCTCACCCAGGACGAATACCGCACCATGGCCTCCCGCTCCCTGAACGAGGTGATGGAGCAGAAGCTGGGCGACCTCCTGGCAGTGGAGTACGCCACGCTGGACGCCTCGTTCCCCGCGGTGCTGGCAGGCCACCTGGCGGGCACCTGGGCCGTCCCCGGCTCGGAGCGGCGCATGACCATCGGGGCGGACCCGGTCTTCCTCCCCAGCACCCTCACCGGCTCTTCGGCCGTCCTAGAACGAGCGGGCGTAGTGGAGTTCGGCGCGCTGGGCCACGTGCACCAGCAGCAGGTCTATGACGGCCGCTTTCCCCTGGTGTACAGCGGCAGCCTGCAACGGGTGGACTTTGGCGAGGAGGGCCAGGAGAAGGGCTTCTATGTCATCGATATCGATCCGGCGCTGCCCGCGGGCGACCGGCTGCGCTCCTACGACTTTGTGCCTGTGCACTCCCGCACCTTCCTGACGATAGAGGTGCGCTGCCGCACGGCCAACCCCACGGAGGAGGTGCTCTACGCCATCGACCGCAAAGCGCGCGAGGTGCAGGGCGCCATCGTGCGGGTGCAGGTGAGCCTCCCCGTGGAGCACGCCAGCTCCCTCGATGAGCAGGCGGTGCGCCGCGCCCTGGTCGGGGCCAGCTACGTTGCCGGCGTGACGCGGGAGGTAGCGGGCGCGCCGCGGACTCGCCTCCAGGATGTGCAGGTGGAGGGGCTGACGCCGCTGCAAGCGCTAGAGCTCTACTTCAAGGCCAAGGAGACCACGCCGGAGCGGGCGCGCGTCCTGATGCAACATGCGCAACGGCTGCTCTCCCAGGACGCAAGTAAGGAGTCCGCCTAATGGATATCGCGCTGCTGGCGCTCTTGGGCGTGGTTGCAGTGTTGCTAGTGGTCGTGCTGCTGCGGCAGGGCGCGTCGTCATTGTCCACCGCCGCCGAACGGCAGGACGTAGAGTCGTTGCGGGCAGAGATGCGGGACAACCTGAACCAGGTGCGGGAGGCAGTGCAGACACAGATGGGCGGCATTCGCACGGAGATGGCCGGCTCCATGGGCACCCTGCGCCAGGAGATGGGCACGCGCCTGGACACCACCGGTTCCACCATCAACCGGGTACAGACCCAGCTTGGCGAGCTAACAGAGGCGACCAAGCACATCCAGGAGATAAGCAAGGACATCGCCAGCCTGCAGGACATCCTGCAACCCCCCAAGCTCCGCGGCACCCTGGGCGAGCTGCTGTTGGAGCGTCTCCTCTCGCAGATCCTCCCCGCGGACAGCTATACGCTGCAGCACCGCTTTCGTGACGAGAAGGTGGTGGACGCCATCATCGTGCTGGGCAAAGGGCAACTGGTTCCAGTAGACTCCAAGTTCCCCCTGGACTCCTTTAGACGGCTGGCTGAGGCGGAGCAGGAGGCGGAGCGGACGCAGTACCGGCGGGAGTTCGTGCGCAGCGTGCGCCAACACGTGGACCGGGTGGCGGAGTACATCCGCCCAGACGAGGGCACGCTGAACTTTGCCCTCATGTACGTGCCCGCGGAGAACGTGTTCTACGAAACTATCATCAAGAGTGAAGAGGTGGAAAGCGACCTCTACTCCTACGCCCTGGAGCGTCGGGTTATGCCTGTTTCTCCCCACAGCTTCTATGCCTACTTGGGGGCCATCGCGCTGGGCTTGAAGGGCATGGCCATCGAGCAGAGCGCTAAGCAAGTGCTGGAGCACCTGAGCCGCTTGGACTCGGAGTTCGGGCGGGTGAACGAGGACTTCCGCACCTTAGGCACGCACTTGACCCACGCCTCCAACAAGTACAGCGAGACGCAGCGCCGTCTGGAGCGCTTTGGTGACCGGCTGACCGCGCTTCCCGACCCGGAGGCGCTGGGACAGCTGGAGGCCGGAGTACGGCAGGAGGACGCCTCCCCCTGATGGTTCCCATCAAGCTGCGCCTGCGTAATTTCATGGCCTATCGGGCCCTAGACCCTCCCCTCGATCTCACGGGCATCCACGTCGCCTGCCTAACCGGGCCCAACGGGGCAGGCAAGTCCTCCTTTCTGGACGCGGTCACCTGGGCGCTGTGGGGCCAGGCTCGCGCCAAAACCGACGATGAGCTCATCACCCTGGGCGAGTCCGATATGGAGGTGGAGCTGGAGTTTGGCCTGGGCGAGGACACCTACCGGGCGCTACGGAAGCGCACCCGCGCCGGCGGACGGAGCCGCGCCGGGCATTCAGTGCTGGAGCTGCAGATTGCAGATGGCTCCGGCGGCTTCCGCCCCATCACCGGCAACACCCTCCGTGAGACGGAACGCATCATCCAAGAACTACTGCGCCTGGACTACCAGACCTTCATCAACAGCGCGTTCCTGCTCCAAGGCCGCGCCGATGAGTTCACTCTGAAGACTCCAGCTGAGCGCAAGCGCGTCCTGGGAGAAGTGCTCAACCTCTCCCACTACGATGAGCTAGAAGAGCGCGCCAAGGCCGCCGGACGCAGGCTGGAAATGGACGTTGCAGTACTGCGGCGGGAGATTGCCGAGCTGGAGGCGCAATGGGAGCAGGGGCCGCAGCTGGAGGCGGCAGCGGAGCACACAGAGACGCGGCTCAAAGAGATGGGCGAGCTAGTTCAGTCGCGGGAGCAGACGGTCGGGGCGCTGCAGCAAGCCAGGGAGAGCCGCAGGGAGAAAGAGGCGCGCCACCAGGAAGCGGTGGAGCGGGCAGAGCAAGCGAAATCCGAGCTCGCCGAGCTAGAGCGTCGCAAGACAGACCTCTCGACACGCCTGGCCCGCTACCGCGCCAGCTTGGAGCAACGGGTCGCGCTCGAGGGGACGCAGCAGCAGTACCAGGAGCTGACCGCAGCCCACGCCGGCATGAACCAGGCGATGCAGACCCTCCTCAGCCTGCAACGGGAAGAGAGCGCAGCCGCCCATGCTCAGGAGGAGGCTAAGCACAAGCTCACAACGCAGCTACATCTGCTGGAACAACGAGTGGCCGGACTGAAAGAGCAGGCGACAGGGCTGCCAGCCTACGTGCAAACCAGAGAAGCGGCGCAGGCCCAACTCGCGACGGTTGCTCAGCAGGCTCAGGAACTGCTCGCCCAGCGGAACTCCCTCCAGGAGAGCGCCGCCCAGCTGGGTGTCCTCACCCATACCAACGAAAACATCATCCAACAGGGCAAAGAGCTGGGGGCCAAGGTGAACCAGCTTAGCGCACCCGGCGCCCAGGGCGCCTGCCCTCTCTGCGGCACCGAGCTTGGCCCTGACGGTCACCAGCGTATCATCGACGAGTACCAGCAGGAGCTGGAGCGCCAGCGGGGCCTCTATCTAAGCAACGAACAGGAGCGGCAGCGCATCGAGCAGGAGCGGCACCAGCTAGAGCAAAGCCTAGCGCAGCAGGAGGCTTCGCTGACGACGCAGCAGCACGACGTTCAGAGCAAGCTCACTACAGCCACACAAGCCGCGGAGAACGCCGAGCGCGCCGCCGCAGAGCTACCGCCCCTTGAGACGCAGGTGAGCAACCTCTTGGCAACTCTCGCCGCGGAGGACTACGCGCCGGAAGCGCGGGAGGCGCTGCAGAGCGTCCGTATGCGCATGGCTGCACTGGACTACGATGCGCAACGACACCAGGCGGTGCAGGAGCAGCTCAAAGCGCTAGAGCCTGCGCTGAAGGGAATCGAAGAGCTGCGGCAGGCCGAGCGGGAGATGCCGGAGACTGAGGCCGAGCTCGAACGTATCAGCGCCGCGCAGGAGCGCTGGGAGCGGAGTCTCGCGGAAGAGCGGCAGCGCACCACTAGCTTGCAAGAGGAGTTGGCGACCGCGCCTCAGGTGGAGCAGCAGCTTGCTGAGGCGCAACGGGCGCTGGAGGAAGCCAAAGCCGGCTATCAGGAGGTGAACCAGGCCCTCACCCGGCTCAAGGTGGAGCTGGAGCGTCGCGCGCAGACCGAGTCGGTGCTGCAAAACCAGCGGCAGGAGCTGGCGTCGAGAGAGCAGGAGTTGGGCATCTACAACGAGCTGGCAACGGCCTTTAGCCAGCGGGGCGTCCAAGCGTTGCTCATCGAAGCAGCATTGCCCGAGCTGGAGGATGACGCGAATGAGCTGTTGGGCCGCATGACGGACAACCGCCTGCACATCTCTTTGCAGACGCAACGCCAGCTCCGCTCCGGCAACGTGCGGGAGACGCTGGATATCATCATCGCGGACGAGTTGGGCACACGCGCCTACGAGCTCTACAGCGGCGGCGAGGCGTTTCGGGTGAACTTTGCGTTGCGCATCGCCCTATCCAAACTGCTGGCGCGACGCGCGGGAGTGGCCCTGCCCACGCTGGTCATTGATGAAGGCTTCGGCACGCAGGACGCTGCCGGCCGTGAGAAGCTGGTTGATGCTATCAACGCCATTGCGGACTACTTTCAGCGCATTCTTATCATCACCCACATCGAGGACTTGAAGGACGCGTTCCCCGTCCGCATCGAGGTTACCAAAACGGTTGAAGGCGCTAAAGCACAGATTATCTACGCGTAGGCGCACTCAAGTAGCGCACCGGCTTCCATGAGCCAACTGCCGAACTGATAGGGTTGAGCAGGTTCGCTACTCTGTGCCGGCAGCAGGTAGTTTAGCTAAGTCCCCATCTAGTCCTGCAACGATCAAGTCGTCTCCTGGCTGAAGCACCTCCGAGACATGCGGGTTCAATGTCACTGCCCGCTCGTGATGCAGGGCCATAGGCGTTACCCCATAGGCGCGTTTCAAGCCTAGATCATCAAGCCTCTTCCCCGTCCAGGATGGAGGGACGGCGATCCGCGCGAAGCCATAGCCGGGAGCCACGTCTAGATAATCTCGAATACCGGTAGCTGCGATGCTATGGGCAAGGCGAGCGCCCGTCTCCTTCTCAGGAAAAATGACCCGGCTTGCGCCCACCTGTTCCAGGATCACGCCATGAATGGCGGTCCCTGCTTTAGCGATGATGCGGGCAACGCCGAGCTGCTTCAACGTTACCGTGCAGAGAATGCTCGCCTGCAGATTGCTCGCTATAGCTACTATGGCCGTGTTGAAACGAGCAACGCCCAGCTCTTTGAGCACTTCCAAGTCAGTAACGTCGGCTTGAACAGCACGAGCAACGGTATCAGCACACTCCCTAATCGCGCGCTCATCATTGTCAACTGCCAGTACCTCATGCCCTAGATTGGTTAACTCCACAGCAACCGCCATACCAAAGCGGCCCATGCCCAATATCACAACCTGCATTGGATCGCTCATTCAAGCTCCTCCTGATCCATCATCCTATTTTTACCTCTTCTTCCATCCATCGATAAGCCGGCCGGCGTTCTCGAGCTGCCAGCGCGAACACGAGGGTCAGCGGCCCAAGGCGACCAATAAACATGATTGGTATCACGATAAGCTGCCCAAACGCACTAAGCTCCCGTGTGATGCCCGTGGAAAGTCCCACCGTTCCAACAGCGGAGAACGCTTCAAAGAGGACGTGCAGCAACGCGAACTCCTGTGTCGCGCCCAACGCAAAGCCAGTGAGGAATACTAGCGCCAAGGTAAGCAACGCCACAGTGAGCGCACGGAGAAGCGTATGCAGTGGCACACGCCGCTGAAAAGCAATCACTTCAGAAGAGCCGCGTAGCACGGAGATAATCGCAAACAAAAGCAGGCTGAACGTCTGTACTTTAATGCCGCCGGCCGTAGAGGCCGCTGCCCCACCGATAAACATAAGCGACATCAAGATGAGCAATCCTTCTCCCGTCATGCCCCCAATATCAAAGGCAGAAAAACCTGCGGTGCGACCACTGGCAGTAAGGAAAAACGCGTTCAACAACCGGTGACCAAACGTCATATCTCCGAGGGTGTCGGAGTTAGCTCGTTCTGTAAACAGCACTCCGAGTGTGCCGAGCAACAGCAGTATGCCTGTAGTCCAAAGCACAAGCTTAGTATCCAGCGTTAAGCGCTTCATACGCCGACGCAACAGGTCGGCAACGACCGCAAATGAAATGCCGCCGAGAATGACCAAGCCGGCAACAGTCAGCAGCACGAGAGGGTTATTGTGGTAGGCCGTAAGGCTTTGAAACCCCCCGGTGAGATCGAACCCGGCATTGTTGAACGCCGATATTGAGTGAAAAACCGCCCACCAAATTGCTCTGGGCGGATCCATAGAACCCAAGAACGCTGTGAGGAGCAGGACAACCCCTATAGCTTCGGCAATGACGGTAAAGAAAAAGGCGCCTCGTACCACGGTAAGAGCAGTTTCCAACCCCTTGGTTCCTAAGACTTCGCTGAGCAGCACGTGCTCTCGGATGGTTATCTGTCTACCAAGGAGTAGGAAGAGGAAGGTGGAGCTAGTCATGAACCCAAACCCACCAAGCTGAATCAGGAGCAAGATCATGGCATGGCCGAACCCGCTCCAGTACGTGCCCGTGTCCACAACCACTAGCCCGGTCACACACACTGCGGAAGTAGCGGTAAAGAGGGCCGTCAAGAACGACGCTGAGCGTCCATCGGCAGTAGCAAAGGGCAAACTAAGGAGCAATGCGCCCAGAAGAATAATTGCCGCGAATCCATACAAGAAAACCAGGGCAGGATTCCAGGTTGTTCGACGCGTTGCCTGCTCCCGCACTGGGATACTTTGGGGCTCCGCACGCGAGAGTCTAAGCCGTCTATCCCCCAGGCGCTGCCCGCCCAGGAGTTCACCTGGCTGGTGAACAACTACGCGCTGCCGTTCGTCTTCCGGCTCAGCCATTGGTTGATCGTAAAACCCTAGCCGTATTACTTCGTGTCAACTTTACCGTCCCCGCTTCAAGGAGAAAGGCTTCTATGTGTAATACGTTTAAGGGCTGTCTACGCTACAGAAACCGCTGTGCCGTTCTTGGTCAGCACGCGCTGGAGATAGTCTCCCGTGTGGGAGTGCTCCACTTTGGTCATCTCCTCCGGTGTTGCCGTAGCCAGCACATAGCCGCCTGCATCGCCGCCAGAGGGCCCCAGGTCAATAAGCCAGTCGGCATTCTTAATAAGGTCCAGGTGGTGCTCAATGAGTACCACGGTGTTGCCTGTGTCTACCAGCCGCTGCAGCACACTCAATAAAGCGGCAACGTCTCCAAAAGAGAGGCCGGTAGTCGGCTCGTCAAGGATGTAGAGCGTGCGGCCGGTCGCGCGGCGGGAGAGCTCGGCTGACAGCTTCACACGCTGCGCCTCGCCGCCGGAAAGGGTGGTGGCGGGTTGCCCCAGACGCATGTAAGAGAGTCCGACCTGGTTCAGCGTTTCCAGCTTTGCGCGAATACTTGGGAAGGCGGAGAAGAAGTCCACCGCCTCCTCTATGGTCATATCCAGCACTTCCGCAATGTTCTTCTCTTTAAAGAGAACCTCCAGCGCCTCTCGGTTGTAGCGTTGCCCCTTGCACACCTCGCAGGGCACTTCGATGTCCGGCAGGAAGTGCATCTCTATCTGCACATAGCCCTCACCGCGGCACGTCTCGCAGCGGCCGCCCTTCACGTTGAAGGAGAAGCGTCCCGCTTTATAACCGCGCATCCGGGCCTCCGGCACCGCAGCAAAGAGGTCTCGGATGGACGTGAACGCACCGGTGTAAGTGGCCGGATTGCTGCGCGGCGTCCTTCCGATGGGCGACTGATCGATGTTGATAACCTTATCAATGTGCTCAATACCCTCGACAGCTTCGTGGGCGCCCGGCTTATCTTTTGCTCTGTAGAGGGACTGGGCCAGTTTCTTGTAGAGGATGTCGTAGATAAGGGTGCTCTTACCGCTACCTGATACGCCAGTGACACACACAAGGCTTCCCAGGGGAATCTCCACATCGACATTCTTGAGGTTGTTCTCCCGCGCGCCGCGGACAACAAGCTTCTTGCCGTTCCCCTTGCGGCGCGTCTCCGGATAGGGGATCTCCTTCACGCCGCCCAGGTATTGGCCGGTCACCGACCGCGGCTCCGACACGATATCATCAAGCGGGCCGGCGGCCACTACCTCGCCGCCATGCTCACCTGCACCCGGACCCATATCGACAATATGATCGCCGGAGCGGATCATTGCTTCGTCATGCTCCACAATTAGCACTGTGTTGCCCAGATCCCGGAGCTTCTTCAGCGTCTCAGTGAGCCGCTTATTGTCAACGGGATGGAGGCCAATGGAGGGCTCGTCACAAACATAGAGGACGCCCATCAGCCCGGAGCCAATCTGTGTTGCGAGACGGATACGCTGTGACTCGCCGCCGGAGAGGCTGGCTGCTGCCCGATCGAGGGTGATGTATTCCAGACCTACGTCCAGCAGGAACCCCAGGCGGCCTTTCAGCTCCTTGAGAATCTGACGGGAAATGGTCTGGTCTCGTGTGGTGAGCGGCGTAGGCTCACTGCTATCACCAGCCAAATAGTCCACCCACCGCAGCCCGGCAACGATGGACATTTTAGTCACCTGGGCAATGTTAAAGTCTGCAACTGTCACCGACAGCGCCTCCGGCTTTAGCCGCCGGCCCTCGCAGGTGGGGCAGAAGGAGGCGGTCATGTAGCGCTCAATCTCCAACTTGATAAACTCGGACTCAGTCTCTTTATAGCGACGCATAAGGTTGGGGATAACGCCCTCGAAATTGGTGCGCCAGGTGTGTATGTGGCCGTGACGCCCTCGATGTTCCACGCGCAGCGACTCGCTGCGGTCACCGTAGAGGAGGACTTCTGTCTGTTCCTGCGAGAGCTGCCGGACCGGGACGTCGATAGAGAAGTCGTGGCGGCGCGCTAAAGAGGCGATCATGCTGGAGTACCACGGGCTCATGGAGCCGGCCCGCTGCCAGGGCTGGATAGCGCCCTCGGCGAGGCTCAGGTCCTTGTTTGGGATGACCAACTCGGGGTCCGCTTCTAACTTCATGCCCAGACCAGTGCAATCCGGGCAGGCGCCGTGGGGGCTGTTGAAGCTGAAGGTGCGGGGCGCAATCTCCCCCAGACTGACGTTGCAATAGACGCACGCAAAGTCTTCGGAAAAGAGGATCTCATCGCCGTCCACCACGCTGATGAGCACAGTGCCCCCGCCCAGCTTCAGCGACGTCTCCACAGAGTCCGTAACGCGGCCGCGGATGGCCTCCCGTGGCGATAGCTCGCTGGCAGCCGCTGCCTGATCCAGTTCTTCCTGCGTAGGAAGTGCTAGCCGGTCGACCACAACCTCCACGGTGTGCCGTCTGTTGCGGTTCATGGCGATGGATTCGGTCAGCTCCCGGATGCGTCCGTCCACCCGCACACGGACATAGCCCGCTTTGCGCAGGTCTTCTAGGAGCGCCAGGTTCTCTCCCTTGCGATCTTTGATAAGCGGCGCCATCACCATAAAGCGCGTGTCGTTTGGCAACGCCTGCACGGCGTCCACTATCTGCTGCACCGTCTGGCGCTGTACTTCCCTACCGCAGTTGGGACAATGGGGAAGACCCACGCGGGCAAAGAGCAGGCGCAAGTAATCGTAGATCTCGGTAACGGTAGCAACGGTAGAGCGGGGGTTGCGGCTGGAACCCTTTTGATCGATGGATATAGCTGGGCTCAGCCCCTCGATGTAGTCCACATCCGGCTTTTCCATTTGGCCGAGGAACTGGCGGGCGTATGCCGAAAGCGACTCCACGTAGCGGCGCTGCCCCTCCGCATAGATCGTGTCGAACGCTAAAGAGGACTTGCCGGAACCCGAGGGGCCGGTGATGACCACCAGCTGATTGCGGGGGATAACAACATCAATGTTCTTGAGATTGTGCTCTCGAGCGCCCCGAACGTGGATGCTATCCAATGGCATAAAAGCGGCCTCCCCTCCAGAAACGTGTGCCTAATAACGGCGGATTGGGGGCAAATCTTCAATCGTCTATTGTAGCACGCGGAGCGCCGCTACTGGCAGGGTCACAGAGTAGCAAAATAGGCTAGACAGCCTCCTAGGATGGGGCTACACTCCACGCGGAACGCCATGTCCACTCAGCCTCCAAGCGCACTCCCTCTGTCCACCAGCGGCGGCACACCCCGCGCCGTGGCGGAAGGGTTGGCGCGAGAAGCGGGCAGCTTGGCCATGAGCCGCTTCCAACACGCGGGGCCGGTGCAAACCAAGGGACGCGGCAACGTGGTTACGGAAGTTGACTTGGCCGTGGAGCGCCTCCTATCGGAGCGCTTGAGCGAGGAGTATCCGGACAGCGACATTCTCTCGGAGGAGTCTGCACCGGAGGGCCGCACTCAGGCAGCGTACCAGTGGATCCTCGATCCCATAGACGGCACCAAGAACTTCTCTCAGGGCATCCCCTACTTTGCCATAAATATGGCCCTGGCCCGACACGACGAGGTAGTGGTAGCCGTCACCTACGACCCCTGCCGTCAAGAGCTCTTCTCCGCGGAGGCAGGGCAGGGCGCTTGGGTCAACGGCGAACAGATGCACGTTGCGAACAAGCAGACGGTGCAGGAATCCTTAGTGGGCAGCGATATTGGTTATGACAACCAGCGCGCCCAGTATCTCCTGGAGTTCTTCCTCAGCCTCTGGCCCAACGTACAGAGCCTGCGCATCAGCGGCTCGGCCGCGCTAGGCCTGGCCTACGTGGCGGCAGGACGCCTAGACCTTTATCTGCATCACGACGTCTCCCGTTGGGACGTAGCGCCGGGAATCCTGCTGGTGAGAGAAGCGGGCGGCTTGATCACGGAGCGGGACAACAGCCCGGCCTCACTGGACATGCTGGGGTTCGTGGCGGGCAACGCTCAGGTGCACGCTGATCTGCTGCGCCTAGCAGGCGAACACCCTTGGCGCTGGGCCGGCCTAAGGTAAGCTGCATGCAGCCTTTACGAAGGAAGAACACATGGATCCCTTCTTAGTCTTCGTAGCGTTTGTGGTCTTTTTCCTGCTCATTTACCCAGCAGCGCGTCATTTCATGCAGAACCTACCCTTCAACAAGCCGTCAGAAAGCCTGCGAAGGGAGATGGAAGAGAACTACAAGGCATGTCCTGCGTGCAACGCGACTCTCCTAAAAAGCGCACCACGCTGCCCCAATTGCGGGAGCATGCAGGAGGAAGAGGACGGCACTTCCTAGGAGTAGAAACACGGCGACAGATAGGTGGCTTACTTGGGGTTAGCCCGGCAGCGGTCGATGAAGCGTTGGATGCGGTCCAGCGCTTCCCTTATCTCATCCAGAGAAGTGGCGTAGCAGCACCGCACGTGGCCTTCTCCGCAAGCGCCAAAGGCTGAACCAGGCACTACCGCCACCTGCTCTTCCACCAGCAGCCGCTCGGCAAAATCCTCCGAGCTGAGGCCGCTGCTGACGATGGAGGGGAACGCATAGAACGCGCCTTTCGGCTCGAAGCAGGTGAGCCCCATATCGTTGAAAGCTTTCACCATCACCCGCCGGCGCCTGTCGTAAGACTCCCGCATCTCTTCCACGTGGACACTGCCCCGGTGCAACGCTTCTACCGCCGCAGCCTGGCTCATGGTGGGGGCGCACATAGTCACGTACTGGTGCACCTTCATCATGGCTTCCAGGATCTCCGCGGGCGCAGCCGCGTAGCCCACTCGCCAACCGGTCATGGCATAGCTCTTGGAGAACCCGCCCAAAAGCACGGTGCGCTCTCGCATCCCCGGCAGTGAAGCAAAGCAAGTGTGCTCGCTGTCATAAACCAGGCGGTCGTAGATCTCATCGGAGACCACTATCAGATCGCGCTGTTCAGCCACGTCAGCCACCGCCTGTAAGTCATCGCGGCTCATGACCGCGCCAGTGGGGTTGCACGGATAGCCCAGCATCAGCACTTTGGAGCGATCGGTAAGGCGCGCCTCCACGTCCTCGGCCCGGAGCCGGAACTCGTGCTCCAGCGCAGTGGGTACGGGCACAGACACGCCGCCCGCCAGCACGACGCAGGGGGAGTAGGAGACGTAGCAGGGGTCGGACAAGAGCACCTCGTCGCCTGGGTCGAGAAGCGCACGCATAGAAAGATCGAGGGCTTCGCTAACACCGATGGTGACGAGAATCTCCCGCTCCGGATCATAGCGCACGCCGTAGAGCCGCTCTAGGTGCTCGGCGATGGCCGTGCGCAGCTCCATAGTGCCGTAGTTGGAGGTATACATAGTGCGGCCTGCCGTAATGGAATAGATAGCCGCTTCCCGGATGGTCCAGGGCGTGGTGAAATCCGGCTCTCCTACACCCAAAGAGATAACCCCCTCCATAGAGGCCAGTAAGTCGAAGAACTTGCGGATACCGGAGGGCGGTATCTGCCGAACCCGTTGTGAGATGGGCGAGCGTTTGGTGATTGGCTCCGGTCGTTGCGATTGCATCATAGCTACCTACGCCCCACTTTTGGGCGTCTTTTATTATTAAGGAACGACTGCCTGGCGCTGGAAAGTGCCGTTGCCGCCTTCTAGCACCGTTCCCTGATCTTTATAACGCTTGAGATAGAAATGTGTGTTGGTTCCCTGCACGCCTTCCAAAGCTGCCAGCTTGACGGAGACGAATGCCGAAAGCTCCTGCAGGTTACGCCCCACTACCAGGACGGCGAGGTCAAACCCCTGGCCGGAGACCAGTGTGACCGCTTTAGTCTCCGGATAGTTGGCGATTGATCCCGCCAGCGCATCGAAGCCGACGTCCCGTTGTGGCCGAGCGCTGATGCCGATAAGCGCCCACACGCTTTCGTCGCCCGCCTTCTCCCAGTTCACGTGGGCGTGGTAGCCCAGCAGGATGCCCTGATGCTCCGCCTGGGCGATAAGCTCCTTGACCTCCTCCACAGACCGCCCCGTCATGACGGCAATCTGGTCTGGCGTAGTGCGGGCGTCTTCTTCTAGGATTTTCAGGATGTCGCGCATGGTGCGTCTCCTTCGGGATAAGTTATAGCCAATTAGCTGCCGGCTAGGGCAGGCCGTTTATTGAGGATGGCCCTTGAGCGCAGTGTTATCTTAGTAGGCACAGGGCGCTCTAGGAGGGCCGCTTCAGTTCGTGGGTATATGTGCGCTCCTTTATAGTGCCGGGCGGCGGCTATGCCAGTCGGTCGCCTGCTGGTAAGCGTACCCCACCCGCAGCAACGTCGCCTCATCAAACGCCTTGCCAATGACTTGCAGGCCCACGGGTAGCCCGTCCACAAACCCACCGGGAATGCTCATGGCCGGCAATCCAGCAATGTTCACAGGAATGGTGCAGACATCGCTTAGGTACATCTGGAGGGGGTCGTCCAGCTTCTCGCCTAGCCTGAAGGGCACGCTGGGAGAGGTGGGCGTAATAAGCGCATCGCAACGCTGGAAGACTTCCTGGAACTCCCTGGTGATAAGGGTGCGCACCTTCTGCGCTTTCAGATAGTAGGCGTCATAGTAGCCTGCGGACAGGGCATACGTGCCCAGCATGATGCGCCGTTTGACCTCCGGGCCAAAGCCCATCTGCCGGGTCTTCTCCATGGCGTCCCACATGTTGGCAGCGTCCTGAGCGGAGAAGCCGTACTTCACGCCGTCGTAGCGGGCAAGGTTAGAGGACGCCTCCGAAGGGGCGAGGATGTAGTAGACCGTCAACGCATACGGAGTGGTGGGCAGCGACACGTCCCAATCTATCGTCGCGCCCAGCGCTTCAAGCTGGCGGATGCTCTCCCGCAACGTCTGCTCCACCTCAGGCTGTATACCGTCTACGAAATACTCCCGAGGCACACCCAGGCGCAGCCCTTTGAGGTCGGGCACTAAGGCTTTCGAGTAGTCGGGTACGGGCTCCGGCACGGAGGTGCCGTCGCGCGGGTCATGGCCGGCGATGGCCTGGAGCACCAGCGCACTGTCCTCCACGTCCTTGGTCATGGGCCCGATCTGATCGAGAGAAGAGGCAAAGGCCACCTGCCCGTATCGGCTCACGCGCCCGTAGGTGGGTTTGAGGCCGGTGACGTTGCAGAAGCCTGCGGGCTGACGGATACTGCCGCCAGTATCCGTGCCCAGCGCATAGAAGCACTCCCCCGCGGCTACGGCTGCGGCAGAGCCGCCGCTGCTGCCGCCCGGCACACGGTCGGTGTCCCAGGGATTGTGCGTGGGGAAAAAGGCGGAGTTCTCCGTGGAGGAGCCCATAGCAAACTCATCCATGTTCCCCTTGCCAATCATCACCACACCCGCCTCTTTAAGCTGCTCTAGCACGTGAGCGTCGTAAGGCGGGACAAAGTTTTCCAGCATATGGGAGCCGCAGGTAGTGAGCACACCCCTGGTGCAGAGCACATCCTTGATG
Organism: Dehalococcoidia bacterium; assembly: GCA_965220215.1. GTDB lineage: Bacteria > Chloroflexota > Dehalococcoidia > SHYD01 > SHYD01 > CBDDEI01. The sequence goes on along the minus strand of OZ244809.1, from coordinate 189,581 downwards.
AGCGCAGGTACGCCGGTAAGCCGCCCACCCTGGCCGGCAACTCGCTGTTGGTCAGCGGTCCGGGCCTGCTCTAGCGCCAGCTCAGGCGTAAGGGTAATGTAGGCCTTGACCTGTTCTTCTACCTGGCTGACGCGGTCGAGGATAGCCTGGGTCAGCTCTACGGCGCTGACGTCGCGGCGCTCCAGCAGATCGGCTGCCTCGTGCAGCGTGAGGTCGTGCAGGGCCACGCTAGAACTCAAGGATCGCACGCACGCGGAAGGAGCCTTCCTCCTGCTGAGGCGCGTTGGCGAGGATTTCTTCCTGGGTAAGAGAGGGGGCAGCTATGTCGTCTCGCATCACGCTATGCAGCGGCACGGCATGAGCTGACGGGGGCACTCCCTCCGTGTCCAGCTGCTTGAGCTGCTCGAAATGCTCCAGAATCTGGGAGAGCTGCGTCTGAAGGCGCTCAACGTCTGCGTCTGTCATCCCAACCCGGGCTAACTGGGCAATATGTCGCACTTCTTCGGGACTGAGCATGCTCCTCTTTTCTGGGGCGTCAAAGAATAGGAAAACACTTGTCTGGTAGCAGCCTTATTATACCTCTGGCCCTCACGGGTGAGCAATAACGGAGTAGTGGCAGCGACTCTTGCCTGGTTCTGCTACTATGCTAAGGGTCTTCCTTGCACCCATAGATTTCTTCCTGGAGCATCCTTCATGAGCACCCGTTTGTTAGCCCTCTGTATGGTCTTCACTACTACCCTTATTACGGCGAACATCATTGCCGTGAAGCTCGTCTCCCTGGGCGACCTCATCGTCCCCGCTGCGCTGATCATCTTCCCCATCAGCTACATCTTCGGCGACATCTTTACTGAGGTGTACGGCTACCGCCGCGCGCGGCAGATCATCTGGATCGGCTTTGGCTGCAACGCGCTGGCAGTCGTAGCCATCCTCATCGGGCAGTACTTGCCGGCCGCGCCGCCCTTCCAAGACGCGCAGGGCGCTTACGAACGCATCCTGGGTTACTCGCCGCGACTCCTACTCGGCTCCTTTGCCGCGTACCTCATAGGCGAGTTCGCCAACGCCGCTGTGCTTGCAAAGCTCAAGGTTGCCACCCAGGGCCGCTGGCTCTGGAGCCGCACCATCAGCTCCACCCTGATCGGCCAAGGGCTGGACACCATTGTATTTACTACCATTGCATTCTACGGCGTAGTGCCTATATCCGTGCTAGTAGAGATATTCATAGCCCACTGGCTGCTGAAAGTGCTCTACGAGGTAGCGGCCACCCCGTTCACCTACGCGATTATCAACTACCTAAAGCGAAAAGAAGGCGTGGACGTCTACGACCAGGACACCAGCCTAAACCCCCTGACGCTTTAGCTGGTACGCTGGCCGACTCCGGGGGCAATCATCCCGCTTCGGGACGCGACGACCGAGCTTGCATCTGCTTGACGATGCGCGCATTCCACCAGACGATTAGGGGCGTGATGACGACTGTGGGCAGAATCCACGCCAGCCACTCCGGGTTGGTGTCTACATTTACGACTAACACGGCGGTAACGGTGGCGATGGTTCCGGCGAGCATATTGGTAAGGTGTCGCTGGATGCGCCTGTTGTAAGACGGCCTCTGCTCCCTGGCGAGGCGGAAGTAGTATCGGGCGTCTACGAGGCTCAGGGCCACCGCGATGCCGCCGAATATGAGCATGGTTACCCATTGTTCGCTACCGCCTCCGGCCAGGACGACTCCGTAGCCCCACATCGCCAGGCCGGTTGCCCCCATGATCGCGATGGCGGACCAGTCCACAGGTTGCGGACGTCCGCGGCGGTTGCGGGCAAAGCGCCAGCCTGCGAAGACCAGATAGAAGCTGAATACGGCAATAAGCAGCAGCAATACGCTGGCGCCGAGTATCGCCAGCGGCAACGCGGTAAGGAATATCACGGTCATTGCGGTGGCGTACACCCTTCCCGCCAGCACGTGATAACGCCCGCCTTTCGCCGTGACCAGTGCGACCACTGCCATGAGCAAGGCAACTGACCCTGCTGTAATGTGTATGACGAGCAGTATGTTGGACGCCATCAGACGGACCCCACCAATGGAGTGTCAAGGCTGCCAATGGGCACGGCGAGGCCACGGATAGTCCAGTAGTTCATAATAAATCCCTCGTTATATACGCTTACGGTTACGTGCATTTCTTGTGACGTAGTGTGCGACTGAGCACTAAATTATGATTATGCCTGACGCAAAGGTACTGTCAACACCCGAGGCCAGGTCCATTTCATTTTCCAGCGGTATAAGCATTGCCCAGTAGGACGCAAACTTCGGAGAGGTGAGCAGTGTGACGGCGCAGGACAGCAGCTACGGTTGTCTGCGCTTGACTGAGCCGTTGTTAGAAAGGTGATTTCATGAGTGAGACAACAACCCGGGACCGTTTTCGCGGCTGCCTGCTGGGATTGGCGGCAGGTGACGCGCTAGGCACCACGCTGGAGTTCGAGCCGCCCGGCACTTTTATGCCGATCGACGACATGATAGGCGGCGGACCCTTCAGATTGAAGCCCGGCCAGTGGACTGATGACATGTCCATGGCCCTGTGCCTGGCCGCGAGCCTGATCGAAAGAGGCGAGTTTGATGCCACGGACCAAATGCAGCGCTACGTGCGGTGGTGGCAGGGCGGCTACCTATCCTCTACGGGGTCATGCTTCGATATCGGGGGCACTGTCAGCTACGCGTTATCGCGCTTTATCAAGACTGGTGAACCCTACGCCGGTTCCACCGATCCAATGTCCGCTGGGAACGGTTCGCTGATGCGGCTCGCACCGGCCCCTATGTACTATGCCGGCGATGCCACCGAGGCCATCGACCGGGGCGCGGAGAGTTCCAGAACAACCCACGGGGCAAAAGAAGCGGTTGACGCTTGCCGCTACTTCTCCGGCCTGCTTGTTGGCGCTCTGAAGGGGGTCGATAAAGAGACTCTCCTCGCCGCAAGCTACTGCCCAGTTGAAGGTCTTTGGGGAAGAAGTCCGTTGGCGGAGAAGATCGCCGCTATCGCCGATGGGTCATTCAAAGATAAAGAGCCTCCGGAAATCAAGGGCAAGGGCTACGTTGTCGACGCATTGGAGGCGGCGCTCTGGGCATCCCACAAGTGCCAGGACTTTCGTGAAGGGGCGCTTCTGGCCGTTAACCTCGGAGATGACGCCGACACTACCGGCGCGATCTACGGGCAGATCGCCGGGGCGTATTACGGAGCCGAAGCAATCCCGGCTGAATGGCGAGAACGGCTTACGATGACGACGGAGATTGCGTCGATGGCCGACAGCCTCTATGACCACGCCCGGCAGTCCTTGGTGGAATAGGGCTCAAGCCGGAAGCCAACGCCCGCTTTTAGTAGGGGCGCTGCCCTCCAACGGTGCGCGGCTGCCCAAACCCACGCACAAACCCCAGAGCCCACGGGTATGCGCCCGCAAACCGCTTCCTGGAGACTGCGCAGTTATCGGTCAGGCCGTGAGGTAGCGCTGGTCAAAGAAGTTCCAGACCAGCCATGAGAGGCGCTGACCCAAGGTCAAGTTTTCTAAACGCTCCGGGACTCCCTGAAAGAATAGGGTGGCGGCGTAGGCATAGCTGCCCCGACTGGTGACGCGCCAAACAACGCCGCTGTCGTTGTCTACCCAACCCTCGTCCTTGGGATGGTAAAAGAAGCCGTTCTTATGCGCCACCCGCGCGCCGGAACCTCGCCAGGCAGGAGCGGCAAGCAAGTGGTTCAACCCTGGACGGACCTCTGTCATCTTGTTCAGGAGGTAGACCGTCCACGGGTAATCCAAAATGCCGGTATTCCATAGAGCTGTAACCACGTGATTCATCTCGTTTGTAGTGGTGACGTTGGCCGCATTACGGTAGCGCGACTCGCTCCAATAATAGCCGGGGGCATGGTCGTACAGCGTAGTCTGAAGCCCGAAAGAGGCGATGAGCGCGTTCACCTTATCAATACCGCGCAGAGGGTCGCCCATGCCTGTCTTGATAAGCAAGTCACGCCCGGTCTCCGCATCACTGTTCTCAATCGTGTAGGAGATATCTGCGCCTACGTCGGATTCGTCGTACAGCCCTTCCTTAAGGTCACGCACTACCGATATGATGGGAAAGAGGTTGTGCACACAGCCCGGCCAGCGGATCTCATTCCCTGCTACGTCAATAGATTCGCCAGTTTGCAAATCCGTCACGGAGATTGCGGTGATAAAGCTATGGAGCTTTATTTCCTCACTAAGCTCTGCTCTGAGCACGGACATCTCTGCGTCCGCCCCCTCAGCGGTAGCCAGCAGCGGTTTTACCGTCGCTGACAGCGCTAAAACAGCTAGTGCTCCCAAGGCCTTGGTGAGGAACGTGCGCCGAGTTGGGGGATTGCTCCCAGGCGAATGGGTACTAGTTACATTGCAGGAGGGTTTAAGGAGTGTGCTCTCGCTATTGTGTCCCTGCATGAATCACTCTATCTTGGCATCCCCTCGTCCTAGAGAAGCTGGAGAGGATTGCCACGAATGATAACTAACAATAGGATTGCTAAGGGCATTCTACTCCGTCTAGCTACTCAGCACACGCAACTACCGGCTTCTTCTATTACTAACTACAAAGATGGCTACAAAATGGTAACGAAACAGATTCAAGCGAGTGCAAGATGTTAGAAGAGATGTGGCAGCTTTGCCAGACTTACAAAGCCAGCGGAGTGCGGGACAAGACCGGCTACCCCTTCCAGCGCGGCGTCCTAGAGCTGGCCATCACTATGGGCACGGTGAGGGCCATCTATCGTCCAGAGCAGCCACCCTACGGAGACGAGGCCGCGTGGCAACAGGCTGCGGAGCTGCTCCTGAAAGATCGCCAACTGCTCTCCGACTATCGCGACGACTCGTATGTCTACTCCACTGCGGAGGGCACGTATCTGGGGCGCATGCGTTTCGAGGAGCTGCTGTTCACGCCGGATAGGTTCGAAGAAAAAGAGCCGTTGTTAACGGAATTGTTAGGTTTTTACGATCCCGCGCCTTAACGTCCACTGTTCGTTGATTCGCTGATGCCAAAGGGCCTCACTTATTGGGTGAGGCCCTTTCTTACATATCTAGCTAATGTGTTTACTTTTGCAAAGCTGTAAGCGCAATGTAGGCGGGCCGGGGCGACCAGTCACGGTTGAGCACTGCAAAGGAGCACTTGGCTTGGTCTACGCCGAAGAAGTTCAGGTTCCAGACAAACATCACGCCGATGTATGGCTGCTCTCTGCCAATCTGGAAAGCTCTTGCCAGCCACTCAGCCTGCTGCTGCTCGGTATTCTCATGGGCATAGCCCCACTCAGGACCGGCCTCGCAGCCGGTAGCCCAGCCGAACTCGGTGAACCACAGCTTCTTATCGCCGTCGCCCATCTCCACCATCACGTCCCGGTAGAACTCAAAGCTGCGGAAGTAGAAGCTGCGGTGAGCATTGTAACCACCCTCGCGGCCCAGCACAGCGCTGTCACGGGGGTCTAGGTCCGGTGCGTTGTTGAAACCACTGGGATGCACGCCAACGGCATCGAAGTAGCCCTTCATGCCGGCATCGTACATCTCTCGCAGGTACTCCACGTCATCGCGCGCCAGCAGCCCGCCCAACGACGGGATGTCCACGTTACCCGCAGGCGTCAGCGCTCCAACCACTACCATCGCGTCAGGATCGGCGCTCTTGACGGCCTGGTGGGCCGCCTTTAACAGCGCCACGTACGCAGTTGCGCTCTGTCTGCCCGGCCCGCCCCATTCACGGCCCAGGTTCTGTTCATTCCATATCTCGTAAGCCGCCACACGCCCCTTGTATCGGGTGGCCACTTGGCCTACAAAGTTGGCATAGGTCTGGGGGTCTGTGGGCGGCCCATCTACAGAGTGATCTGCGCCGGGACGCGACCAGGCCGGCGCGGTGACCACGCTCAGTAACAGCTTTACATTGGCCTCCTGCGCGCCGTTGACCACCATGTCCAAGAATGTCCAGTCTATCTCTCCCTGGCGTGGCTCAAACTCCTCCCAGCGGGTCTGGTACTTGATCCACTCAAAACCCGCGGAGGTAGTCAATCCCAGGGCCCGCTCGTAGTCTGCGCTGGGGTCCACCTGGAAGCCGTAGCCAAGGCTCACCTGTTGCGCAGGAGGGGTGGGTTCGGGCACGGGCGTGGCGGCTGCTTCAGGCACACCCAGGTTGGCCCGTGTAGGCAGCGGCACCGAGACCAATGGCGCACCTCTGCTCTCGCCGGCCACTGCCTCGGCTTGTAGCACCGCGTCTGGGAACACGCCAAACTCCGCGGCAATGCTCCCGCCCAGCGCGACCGTTACCTGATCAGTCACGGCCCAGGGGACATCTTCCTTCCATTGCTGGTAGACCACCCGCTGGGTACGAAGTGCATAGTGATTGCCATTATCCGTCACTCTAGACGTGGGCAGGCCATTCATCACGATAGGATCGCCAACCACCGCGTGGTAGGCAGTTTGTATAGCGGGGTTATCCTCGAGCAGCGCCAAGCGCGCCTGAACAATCTGACCGAAATCCTTACCCCCATCAAAACTGGGGTCCAGCGGTTTCGGCACAGAGCGCACGGCTTGAAGTTGGTCGTCCAACCCTGCGTCCGAAAGGAGGTCAAACACGTTCACAAACCGGACCTCGCCACTCTGGGGGTCCCATTGGAAGACGACGCGCTGCATCGCTTGGCAAACAAAGCCATTCCAAAGAAAGCGGCGGGAGATGGGATAGCCCACTGCCTGAACGCCGCCCAAGCGCTGAAACTCGCTCCAGAAGGGCGCAGAGGCTTCATCGAGCACGCTGTAGCCCATGCCTTGCGGAGCAGTTTGCGTGAAGAAGTGGCCGTTAGGGATAGCGTAGTCAGCATCGGCAGCTTGCAGCGGGGATGCTAGCACGAAGATAAGGGGAAGGATAAGACCAGCGATAAGTACTGCGGTATGCCTTCGGACCATCAATGCCTCCCATACTGCCGTGCTTCCTATGTTTTAAGGCGCACACACTTCCTCGCAGTATAACAAAGTGCTGTTTACTTTAGAAAGCTACTAAACCACAAATATTGAGCCGCAGTAGAAGCGGGCCAAAGGTGTGCTAGAATGAATCGGTGCGCGGCGACGCACGCAATCTAGCCTTCTGTAGAGCCTTATTCCCAACGCAGTGTCATGACTGAAACGGCAGCGACCATACGCTGGGCAGGCGACCACGTCCGGCTCATCGACCAGACCCGTCTCCCCAGAGAGCAGCGCTATCTGGATGTACGCGCATGGCAGGATATGGTCACCGCCATCCAGAAACTCCAGGTGCGCGGCGCTCCCGCGCTGGGCGTAGCAGGCGCATTCGGCCTGGTGCTGGCCGCACAAGAGATCTCGGCCGCCAACAAAGCGGACTTCCTGGCCCAGCTCCGGCCCATCGCCCAAGCATTGGCCCAGGCCCGGCCAACAGCCGTCAACCTCTCCTGGGCCGTACACGGCTCCATGTCACTTCTAGACCAGACAGAGGTGGAAGACCCCAGCCAACTCTGCGCTTTATTGCTCACGGAAGCGCAACGGGTACTGGACGAGGACATAGCGGCCAATCGCGCGATGGGCGCGCACGGCGCAGCGCTTCTCCCACAGGACAGCACGGTACTGACCCACTGCAATGCGGGCGCCTTAGCCACAGCGGGCTACGGCACCGCCCTTGGCGTGATCCGCGCCGCCCGAGAGGCGGGCAAGTCTGTACGGGTCTACGCCGATGAGACCCGTCCCCTACTCCAGGGCGCGCGGCTTACAACGTGGGAACTGGTAGAGGACGGCTTTGACGTTACGCTTATCACCGATACTATGGCGGGCCACTTCCTTCACTCCGGCATCATCAGCTGCGTAGTGGTAGGCGCAGACCGCATCGCCGCTAACGGCGACGTTGCCAACAAGATCGGGACGTACGGCGTGGCGGTGTTAGCCAAGGAGAACAACGTGCCCTTCTACGTGGCTGCGCCCACATCTACCGTTGACCTCACACTCGCCAGCGGCAGTGAGATCCCTATAGAGGAGCGCAGGCCGGAAGAGGTGACCCACTTTGCGGAGATACCAATCGCTCCGGAAGGGGTTTCGGTAGCCAACCCCGCCTTTGATGTCACACCGGCCCGCTATGTCACCGCTATCATCACCGAACGGGGCGTGGTTCACCCCACCTACGAGGGCAAACTGCACGCGCTGCTCCAAGCGAAACCTGGCAGCTCGTCTTAGGGGGTATGTAGGCAATGGCACAGGCGCGCATCGGTGTGATTGGGGGCAGCGGTCTCTATCAGATGGAGGGCATGACCGACATCGAAGAGGTGACGGTCTCCACCCCCTTCGGGGAGCCCAGCGATGTCATTACTACTGGTTCCTTGGGAGGCGAGCGCGTCGCCTTCCTGCCGCGCCACGGCCGCGGCCACCGCATCCTGCCCACGGAGCTGCCGGCGCGGGCTAACATCTACGCCCTCAAGTCGCTGGGAGTGGAGTGGATCATCTCCATCAGCGCAGTGGGCAGCCTCAAAGAAGAGCTACGCCCTCTCGATCTGGTAGTCCCCGACCAGCTCATCGACCGTACCAAGAGCCGTGTGAACACCTTCTTTGGCAACGGCCTGGTAGCCCACGTTGGCTTTGCCGACCCCTTCTGTCCCGTGCTCAGCGGCCTGCTGCATAAGACGGCCAGCGGGCTAGACGTGACCGTGCACCAGGGGGGCGCCTATGTGGTCATGGAAGGCCCCCTCTTCTCTACGAGAGCCGAATCTAACCTCTACCGCTCCTGGGGCGCGAGCATCATTGGCATGACGGCGTTGCCGGAAGCCAAGCTGGCCCGTGAAGCCGAGATCTGCTACGCCACCGTGGCCTGCGTCACTGACTACGACTGCTGGCACGAGACGGAAGAGGATGTCACCATAGACATCGTCATCCAGAACCTGCTTAAGAACGTAGCGAACTCCAAGGCCATCTTGCGCCAGGTTGTGGGAACCATCCCACAGGAGCGCACCTGCAGCTGCGCCACGGCCCTGGCAAACGGGATCATAACCGCGCGGGAGCTTATCCCAGCGCAGGTTAAGCAAGACCTGGCGTTGCTGGTCGGCAAGTATCTGTAGGACTGAGCGCAATGCCAAGCCTCGCGCCCTTCCCCTTCGCCTTGCTTGCCACAGGCATTGGCAGCATGCCCCATAAGTCGGCAGAAGAGGCGGCGGAAGTGGTGCTGCAAACCCTGCCGGACCTGCCGGCCTGGCCGCAACTCCCCAACCGTTCGCCGTTGGAGCACATGGCTGCTCAATTCCTCGGCGAGCTTCCTAGCGTCAAGGTCACAGACACCGCCTTCTACGCGGCAGAGTTGCCAACCGCCGATATTGGCGTGGCGGTTGGGCCCATCCAGGCTCCCGGCCTCTATGCGCTGCTTGACCAAGTTCCCTTTGCTGTCGACGGGCTGAAAGGCCAGGTAACCGGGCCCATCACCCTAGCAGCGCTCCTGCACTTCGGCGACGCCCGTTCTATTTACGACCCCAAAGCTATGAGCTGGGTGGCAGACCATGTGAACGGTGTGCTCCAATGGCAGGAGCAGATGCTGCAACAGCACACCCCCAGGTCCCTCATTTTCCTGGACGAGCCAATGCTCACGGAGGCGGTGGAGCAGCAGTGGCTTTCTACCGGCGCCATCAAGGATCTATTCGAGCAGAGCACCAGGGGTAGGAGCGGATATATTGGGCTACACTGCTGTGGCGAGCCACCCTGGGAATTGCTAGTGGAACTGCCCGTGGACGTGCTCAGTTTTGACGCCTATCGCTACCACACTTCTGCGGTCAACGCCGCGCCGCTACTCCTGCCCTTCATGGAACGCGGCGGGGCAATCGCCTGGGGTGTAGTGCCGGTGGAGCCTTTCATGCTATCGCATACCTCTTACTACCGCATCAACTCGGTGGTGCAGGGGCTGCTGCAGGCGGTAGAGGAAGCAGGCATTCCCCGCGACCTCCTGATGCAACGCAGCATGTTCACACCTGCGTGCGGTCTGGCGGGCCTTAACGACCAAGAGGCCATCCGGGCGCTAAACTTCACTAGCCAAGTAGCCAACGAGCTGCGCATTATGAGCACGCAGCAGGCTATTGGATGAATGCTATGAACGACCAATACGATGCCGTCATCGCGGCATTGCAACAGCCCGATGCCTATCCTGAGCCCGCCGGTTCTATTGAGCACCAGCAGACGCATATCTCCCACCTGTTTCTGACTAAAGATTATGTCTACAAGGTTAAGAAGCCCGTAGACTTCGGCTTCCTCAACTTCACCACGCTTGAGCTAAGGGCGCACTTCTGCCAGGAAGAGCTTCGCCTTAACCGCCGGATGAGCCCCTCTATCTATCTGGAAGTGGTTGAGGTGCGCCAAGACGGCAACGGGCGCATCACCCTCGGGGGGTCCGGAGCGACTATAGAGTACGCGGTGAAGATGCTGCGCCTCCCCGCAAGCCGCGCCATGAGCCACCTGCTGGCCACCAACAGCTTTACTGCAGAGATGACAGAGCTGCTCGCCACGCAGATTGGGGCGTTCCACAAGAGCGCTGGAACCGACGCCCACATCTCTACCCACGGCTCGCCAGAAGCCATCGAGGCCGTTATTGCCCAAAACTTTGAGCAGACCAAGCGCTATCGTAAGCGCACCATCTCTCTCAAGAAGCACCAGCGGCTCCAAGCGTACAGCCAGGACTTCTTGCGAGAGCACCGTGACGTGCTGGAGCAGCGCCAGCAACAGGGCTGGGTGCGTGATGGCCACGGCGACCTCCACAGCGCGCAGGTCTTTATGACCAATGAGGGCGCGCAGATACTAGATTGCATCGAGTTTCTGGAAGCCTTCCGCTGCACCGACATTCTGGCCGATGCCGCCTTCATGGCCATGGATCTGGACCAGGCCGGCCGTCACGACCTTTCGCTTATCTTCATGGACGCCTGGCGTAAACAGACCGGAGACACCAGCAACGATGCCCTGCTGGATTTCTACAAGATCTACCGTGCGTATGTCCGGGGGAAGGTAGAGAGCTTCCGCTTAGATGACCCCAACGTGCCGGACGACGAAAAGCGCGCCATCTCCGCGCGGGCGCAACGCTATTTCAACCTGGCCTTTCAGTACAGCAGCGTCGCGCCAAAGCCAAAGCTCGTGCTCATGTCGGGCATGGTGGGCACCGGCAAGAGTACCGTGGCCCGTCACCTGGCCTGCGACGGCGGCATGGCAGTGCTCTCCACAGACATCATTCGCAAACAACTGGCTGAGATGCCGCCCACGGAGCGCAACTACTCCTCCTTTGGCAGCGGCATCTACACGCCGGATTTCTCCAAGCGCACCTACGACGAGCTGTTTGCCCGGGCCGCCCAGTACCTGAGCGAGGGCCGCTCCGTGCTCCTGGACGCCACCTTTGGCCGCCGCTCTTCCCGTGAAGACGCCGCCGCCTTTGCTGAGCGCCAGGGCGCCGACTTCTGGGTGGTGGAGTGTGTAGCTAACGAGGAACAGGTCAAACAGCGGCTGTTCCGCAGAGAGCGCCGCGGCAGCAGCGTGTCAGATGGCCGGTGGGAGATCTACGAGCAGGAAAAAGCCACCTTTGAACCCTTGGACGAGTTGCCCGCGAGCCGGCATATCCTACGAGACACTACGCGCATGCCTGCCAAGGAGTGCGCCCAATCAGTACTGGCGCAATTAGGTATCGAACCGGCGTGAGGCTATAGGTGGAGCACGGGGTGAGCGTCAACCTGGAGCCGGCTCAAGCCGAACCGCCGCCGCTTATCCGCCGCGACCTCAGCACAACGGAGCTTGTGGACCTCCTGATGCCGTCTCAAGCCTATGCTGCGCCCTTCTTCAAGCATCTGGAGCCGCGTAGTAACGGCAGTGCCTCAGGATACCTTGCAACGACTGCGGGCAAGCAGGGCGTCGCGCTACACGCCCCGACTGGCCGGGCCACCGCGTCCCTCTACCTGCAGGGCGACGCCGGAACCCTGTCCCAAGCCATGCCTCATATCCGATTCCCCAAGTATTCTTACCTCACTTGCCATGAATCCCACCTGCCCGCGGTCAAGGAGCACTTTCATTTGCGGGGCCTCCAGCAACTGCTGCGGATGCAGGTGACACCGGAGAGCTTTCAGGCTATCCCATCTCGCGCAGAGAGCGTAACAGCCGCCCAGCTCTCCAAGATAAATGACCTCTATCGCACCGATTCCTGGGCGTGGGTCAGCCACCAGCAGGTGCTAGAGGGCCCGTACTACGGCATCTGGGATAATGACAGGCTGGTGTCCATTGCCGGCACTCAGTCCATGTCGACACAGTACGGCGTGGCAATGGTGGCCAACGTCCTAACGCACCAGCGTTACCGAAACCAGGGCTACGCATCGGAATGCGTAAGCGCCCTCACCGAGCGCCTGCTCCAAGAAGCGCGTCTGGTGGTGCTAAACGTAGACCCGAGGAATAAGACCGCGCTCCACGTCTACCAGCGCCTTGGTTATCAGGATGCGGGCCCCTTAGCAGAAGCGTGGGCCTTCTGGAAGGGCGGCACCTGGATTGAGCGCGTCATGTCCCAGCTTACTATGTGGTTTATGCACTAAACAGAGGAGTGAACCATGGTTCAAACTACTGCCGAGGTCAAAAACCTCGACCTTGCCCTAGCAGGCAGCCATCGCATCGAGTGGGCGGCGCAAGAGATGCCGGTGCTCCGGCTCATCCGTCAGCGCTTTGCCCAAGAGAAGCCTTTACAAGGCATGAAGCTGGCAGCGTGCCTGCACGTCACGGCGGAAACCGCCAACCTCATGACCACCTTGCAGGCCGGCGGAGCGGAAGTCGTGCTGTGCGCCAGCAACCCCTTGAGCACGCAGGACGACGTGGCCGCGGCGCTGGTTGCCAATCACAACATCCCGACCTACGCCATCAAGGGTGAGGACAATGAGACCTACTACCGGCACATCAACGCCGCCCTGGACATGGCCCCCCACGTCACAATGGACGACGGGGCGGACCTAGTCTCCACGCTGCACCAGAACCGGCGCGACCTGCTGCCCAACCTCATTGGCGGCAGCGAAGAGACGACCACTGGCGTTATCCGCCTGCGCAGCATGGCCGCTGCCGGCGCGCTCACCTACCCCATCGTCGCAGTGAACGACGCCGATACGAAGCACCTCTTTGATAACCGGTTCGGCACTGGGCAGAGCACCCTGGACGGCATCACGCGGGCCACCAACGTCCTGTGGGCCGGCAAGAAGGTTGTGGTGTGCGGTTACGGCTGGTGCGGCCGCGGCGTTGCCACACGCGCCCGGGGCATGGGCTCCGAGATCATCGTGGTGGAGGTCGATCCCATCCGCGCGCTGGAGGCCGTTATGGAAGGCTTTCGTGTCATGCCACTGTCGGATGCCGCTCCTCTGGGCGATATCTTCATCACCGTTACCGGCTGCGCCAGCGTGCTGCGGCGGGAGCACTTCAAGGTGATGAAGGACGGGGCCATTCTGGCCAACAGCGGTCACTTCAACGTTGAGATAGACCTGGAAGACCTGGCGGCGGACGCCACCTCCCATGAAGAGGTGAAGCCATTTGTAGAACGCTTCACCCTACCCTCCGGCAGAAGTCTGTACCTCCTGGGCGAAGGGAGGCTCATCAACCTGGCCGCTGCAGAGGGCCATCCCCCCAGCGTCATGGATATGAGCTTTGCAGACCAGGCGCTAGCCGCAGAGTTCCTCGCCCAGAACAAGGGCAAGCTCTCGCCAGGAGTGCATAACCTTCCCCTGGAGCTGGACAAGGAAGTGGGCCGCCTTAAACTGGCAAGCATGGGCGTCACCATAGACTCCCTGACACCGGAGCAGAAGCGCTACTTGGAGAGTTGGGAGCAGGGCACCTAGCTAGAGGGTCGTCCCTGTGCCCCCAGCAGGCAAGCTTTCCGTTCAGGGATTCGACAGCCCGTCCCCGAAGGCGCGTCGCCTCTGTCGCAGGATGAGCGGGAGTGATGTTCAAGCGGAACGGCCAAGGAGGCGCATTCTCTAGCGCTGGCTTAGCATTGCTGGCATAATAGCTAGGCGATACACTCACCACAAACCAACTACTAACACCAGGGTTTCCCCACCAGTAAGGAGACGCCGTGAGCACCAGTTTCATGAATTCGCCCTCGCTCTTGCTGACCTCAGAGTCAGTGACCGAGGGCCATCCGGACAAAATGTGCGACCAGATATCCGACGGAGTGCTAGACGCTATCCTAGCCCAGGACCCCAACGGGCGTGTTGCCTGTGAGACGGCATCCACCACCGGCCTCATTGCCGTAATGGGCGAGATCACCACGAACTGCTACGTAGACATTTCCAAGGTAGCCCGTGAGACCGTGAGGGAAATAGGCTACACGCGCGCAAAGTACGGCTTTGATGCCGATACCTGTGGTGTGATAGTAAGCATCAAGGAACAGTCCGCAGACATTGCAATGGGCGTGGACGAAGCCTTTGAGAGCCGCAGCGCCGCCATGACGCACGATGAGATGGAGCAGCTGGGGGCCGGCGACCAGGGCATGATGGTGGGCTTTGCCTGCCGCGAAACCGCCGAGCTTATGCCCCTGACCATTAATCTGGCTCACAAGTTATGCCACCGTCTGGCTGAAGTACGCAAGGACGGCACGCTCTCCTACCTACGGCCTGATGGCAAGTCGCAGGTTACCGTAGAGTATCAGTACGGCGTCCCCAAGCGCGTAGACACCGTAGTCATCGCCGCTCAACACGATGAGGTGGTAACCAACGAGGTGCTGCGCCGGGACATCACGGAACTGGTCATCAACCACGTTATTCCTGCGGAGCTCCTAGACGACCGCACTAACTATTACATCAACGCCACTGGACGCTTCGTTATCGGCGGGCCAATGGGCGACGCGGGCCTCACCGGACGCAAGATCATAGTGGACACCTACGGCGGTATTGCTCGTCACGGCGGCGGTGCTTTCTCCGGCAAGGACCCCACAAAGGTCGACCGCTCAGGCGCCTACGCTGCGCGTTATGTTGCTAAGAACATCGTCGCCGCCGGCATGGCAGACCGTGTTGAACTTCAGCTCTCCTACGCCATCGGCGTCGCCCGTCCCATCTCCATCTCCATGGAGACCTTCGGCACAGCCAAAGTAGACGAGGAGACCATCAAGCAGCTGGTGGAGAAGCACTTCGACCTGCGTCCCGCTGCCATCATCCAGAATCTCCAGTTGCGCCGCCCCATCTACCGGAACACCGCAGCTTACGGCCACTTTGGCCGAGAGGACCTTGATGCGCCCTGGGAGCGGACGGATAAGGCGAGTGTCCTCCGTGCAGAAGCGGGCATCTAACTGGCGCCGGATAGCGGGTCAACGGTAGCTTCCTGAGCCAGCGAGCGAGGCGCTCCTCTTGAAGGCCTTTATTACAGGGATCGGTGGATTTGCGGGCCAGCATTTGGCCCGCTTTCTCCTTTCGCGGGCGCTGGAAGTCCACGGGACATACCGTCCTGATACCACCCCCCCGTCGTCAGACGTGACCTCAAACGTCCACTGCTACCCGATAGATCTGCTGGATGCGTCCGCCATGACAGCAGCGCTTACTTCCGTAGGCCCGGACCTGGTGTTCCACCTAGCGGCTCAGGCCTCCGTCCCCCAGTCCTGGCGCGACCCAGAGGACACTTACCGCACCAACGTTATGGGGCAACTCACGCTGCTGGAGTCGCTGCGGAAGCTGCCTTCGCCACCGCGCACCCTGGTGGCCAGCTCCAACGAGGTCTACGGCGCGCCCGCCGGCCCTGAGGAGCTTCCTATCCGGGAGAGCAATCCCCTGCGCCCTAGCAATCCCTACGCAGTAAGCAAAGCAGCCCAGGACCTGATGGCATACCAGTACGCGCGCGGCTACGGCCAGCCCATCGTGCGGGTGCGCGCCTTCAACCACACCGGCCCCGGCCAAAGCGACGCCTTTGTCACTTCTGCCTTCGCGCGGCAGGTGGCAGAGGCAGAGGCCGGCATGCGCGAGCCCGTGGTGCGTGTGGGCAACCTGGAGGCGATGCGGGACTTCACCGACGTACGGGACATGGTGCGGGGCTATCATGACGTGCTGCTGAACGGCGTCCCGGGCGAGGTGTACAACCTGGGCAGCGGCAAGGCCGTGACCATTCAGAGCATTTTGGACTTTCTAGTAACGCGCAGCCGGGTACCCTTGCAGGTGGAGCGAGACCCGGAGCGCATGTGGCCCGCAGACGTGCCCTGCGTCTATGCGGACTGCGCCAAAGCGGAGCAAGCCACCGGCTGGCAGCCCACTATTCCCCTAGAGCAGACCCTGGCTGACGTGTTAGAATACTGGCGTGCTCAGGTGGCTACCCTTGACAGACCATCGCCATCTTCCCCTCCATCCGCGCCCTAGCCAGTGCCGTATACTAACCACATAGCTCTATGTACGCGCTAATTCTAGTAGGTGGCGAAGGGCAGCGGCTGCGCCCGTACACGGAAGACCGTCCTAAAGCGATGGTGCCCATCAACGACCGCCCGCTCATCGAGTATTCGTTGGAGTGGCTGCGCGGCAACGGGGTCACCAACGTAGTGTTCCTCTGCGGCTACAAGGCCGAAGTGTTAATGGACTACTTTCAAGACGGCGCAAGGATGGGGCTGCACATTGAGTACGAAGTGGAGGAACGGCCGCTGGGCCGCGGCGGCGCTTTCAAGCGTGGCTTCGCGCGGGTGCCTACCTCCGAACAAGTGATCATCGGCATGAACGGCGACAACATTAACACTCAACCTTTGGACCACTTTGTACAATTTCATGAGCAGAAGCAGGCCGCAGTGACGGTCATGCTCACGCAGTTACGGAGCCCATACGGTATTGCCTCCCTCACGGCTGAGGATGGCATCAATGGCTTTGAAGAGAAACCGCTGCTGCCTCACTGGCTCAATGCCGGTGTGTACCTCATCTCCCGTGAGGTCTTTCCCCTCTTTCCAGATGAGGGCGACCATGAACTTTCAACATTCCCGCTCTTGGCACAGCAAGGACGGCTCTACGGCTTTCGCAGCACGGCCTACTGGAAGGCAGTGGACACCGTGAAAGACCTGCTGGAGGCCGGCAACGAGCTTAAGGAGCTTACCTAGTGCGCGTGCTAATCACCGGCGTGACCGGCTTTGTGGGCAGCCACATGGCAGAGTACGCCCTCACCCTTCCCGATGTTGAGGTCTACGGCCTCCACCGGCCTAGGAGCCGTATGGACAATCTGGATGAGCTAAAGCGCGCAGCCAAGCTCAACTTCATCGGCGAAAACGCTGCTATCACCAGCGTGCGGCAGATGGAGGGTCTGGTGAAAGACCGGACTATGCCGGACCGGGCAAACCTCATCGAAGGGGACATAACCGACCCCTACTCCATGGAGCGCCTCATCGGCGGCGTGCGGCCGGACTATATCTTCCACCTAGCGGCGCAGAGCTACGTGCCGGGATCGCAGAACGCGCCCGCGGCCACGCTGCAGACCAACATCCTGGGCCAGCTCCACCTCCTTGAAGCCATCCGCAGCGCAGACTATCAGCCGCGCATTCACATTGCCGGCTCCTCTGAGGAGTATGGGCTGGTGCATCCGGAGGAGATACCTATCGTAGAGAGCAACCCGTTGCGGCCCCTCAGCCCCTACGGCGTGAGCAAGGTGGCCCAAGAGAACCTGGCCTACCAGTATCACCACAGCTTTGGGCTGCACGCTATCGTCACCCGCGCCTTCAACCACACCGGCCCCCGACGCGGCCAGGTCTTTGTCACCTCAAGCCGCGCCAAGCAGATCGCAGAGATCGAGAAGGGGCTGCACCCGCCGGTCATCTACGTGGGCAATATGAGTAGCAAAAGAGACTGGACGGACGTGCGGGACGTCGTGCGCGCCTACTGGCTTTGCCTGGAGAAGGGCACGCCCGGCGAAGCTTACAATGTGGGCACCGGACACGCCTACTCCGTAGAAGACATGCAGGACCGCCTGCTGGCGATGTCCAAGGTCAAGATTACCGTAGAGGTAGACCAGGCCCGTCTACGACCTTCCGACGTCACGTTGCTAGAAGCAGACACCACTAAGTTCAAGAAAGCTACTGGATGGGAGCCCATGATCCCATTTGATAAAACGCTGAAAGACCTTCTAGACTGGTGGAGAGCCCACGTCTAAGGGAGAGATGCCATGACCACTACTGCTGCGACCGCCTCCAGCATCAAGTTCGGCACCGATGGCTGGCGTGCCATTATCGCCGAGGACTACACCTTCGATAATGTCCGCCTCTGCGCGCAGGCCCTCAGCGAGTATCTGAAGAATGCCGGCACGATGGATAGGGGCGTTGTTATTGGCTATGACACACGCTTTGGTTCCGACCGCTTTGCGGCAGCGGCGGCAGAGGTCATTGTGGGCAACGGCATTAAGGTTGCGCTGTGCTCTGTGGCGTGCCCCACTCCCGTGGTCAGCTTCACGCTGCGAGACCTCCACGCCAATGCGGGCATTGTCATCACCGCCAGCCACAACCCCGGCGACTACAACGGCTTCAAGATCAAGGACGAGCAGGGCGCAAGCGCCGCGCCGGAGATGATCGAAGAGATAGAAGGCTACCTGCCTAAGCTCGCAGAGGGCAACAGCGTCAAGCGGCTCTCCCTCAAAGAGGCCCAGGACACGGGCCTGCTGCGAATGGTGAACCCCGTGCCCCCATACGAAGCCGGCCTCCGGTCCCTCATCACAGAGGAGCGGCTGGACAAGCTGCGGAACGCGGGGCTGGAGGTAGTGGTCGATTCCATGTACGGCGCAGGAGCGGGCTACCTGCGGCGGCTCCTCCGCGGCGGCTCCACCAAACTCGTTGAACTCAACGGCCATCCGAACCCGGCTTTCCCCGGCATGGCCCAGCCGGAGCCTATCACCCGCAACCTCAAGAAGCTCTCTGCACGG
Source organism: Dehalococcoidia bacterium (assembly GCA_965220215.1). GTDB lineage: Bacteria > Chloroflexota > Dehalococcoidia > SHYD01 > SHYD01 > CBDDEI01. The sequence continues at coordinate 170,711 of OZ244809.1, read as the reverse complement.
GTCCGCAAGGGCGCTGCCGTTGGGCTGGCTACCGACGGCGACGCCGACCGTCTGGGTGTGGTGGATGAGCACGGCGAGTTCGTCACTCAACTCCAGGTCTACGCCCTCCTCTGCTACTACCTCTTGGAGGAGCGCCGCCAGACGGGTGCGCTGGTTAAATCTATCACCACCTCAAGCATGATCTATCGCCTAGGGGAGCAGTATAACGTGCCCGTTTCTGAGACCAACGTAGGGTTCAAATACGTGGGGCCGGAGATGATCCGCCTGGATGCGCTCATAGGCGGCGAAGAGAGCGGAGGCTACGGCTTCCGCGGCCATCTCCCCGAGCGAGATGGTGTTCTGGCCGGCCTCTATTTCCTCGACCTCATGGTAAGCACCGGCAAAAGTCCGTCGCAGTTGATTGAGCACCTCTACAGCCTGGTGGGACCACACTACTATGACCGCGACGACTTTCACTTCGCTGCGCCGCGCCGGAGCGAGATCCTCGGCCTGGTGACGCAGGAACGCGCGCAGGTCGGCGACATGCCCGTAACCGAGTTCAAAGTCATCGGCGACGGCAACAACATCGAGGGTGTGCGGCTCACCCTACAGGACCAGAGCTGGCTCCTCATTCGCTTCTCGGGCACAGAACCGTTGCTGCGAGTTTACGCGGAGGCATCCAGCCAGCAAGCTACCCGCAAACTCCTTACCCTGGGCCGGGAACTGGCGCACCTCTAGGCCGCTAAAGGACAACCGTATGATTGAGCCTGTTGGGATTCCCCGTACAGAAAAGCCCTGGGGGTATGAGTTGCTCATCGCCAAGACAGACGTCTATGCGGGCAAGATCCTCCATATAAATGCGGGACATGCCCTCAGCCTGCAATACCATGAGCAGAAGGACGAAACCTTCCACCTCTTCACGGGCGAAGCCGTGCTGCACTACCACAACGAGGCGGGAGAGTTGAAGCTGGTTGAGCTTGCCGCCGGCGATAGCTACCACATCCCGCCGCACTCAGTGCACCGCCTGGAAGCCCTCACTGACTGCGACTTCTTTGAGGTCTCCACTACGCAGCTAGATGATGTGGTGCGGCTAGAGGACCAGTACGGTCGAGCGCCCAGCGGCGAGTAATAGCGATCCGTTTCACCTGCAAACCAAAACGCCTAGCTGTTAGCCAGGCGTTTTTCGTTATTCCATATAGGTTAGGCCCCTTAGGCAAGGCCCCTTATAGGAAGTGCCGGGAACGGAGTTTTGGACAAGGTGCAATCCTGTCGGGGCGGCGCAATTACAGCTGAGGGATGGGGCTTGGTGGCGGGAAACGGCATACGTCACGCGACGCTTCACGCCCGTCAGGCAGGCTCAGGCCACCGGGACCGTCGCAGTGGGTAATGGGGCGCATATAGCCGATGTCAACCGCGGGTTCAGCGTGTCGAGTTTAGCCGAAGAAACGGAAGAGCCGAGAGACAGGAACGTCAAGCCTAATGGCTGTGCTCCGGTTTATCTCCGCGCCTGCAGGGGAACCAATTCTACACTCCTTGGGCTGGGACGGCATTAGCACCGCAGAGTCTTGAGCAGGACATCAACGTTCGACATCGAAGTATTCGTAGATGCAGATTAGACGTTTTCCATCGAGAGTCAGTTCGTGCGCAAGACATCCCTTATCGCCCTGCATGAAACATTCGCCATCAGTGAGATTCATGAAATTTTCATAGTCGAGCTGGTTCGCTCTTCCTCTCACCATATCGTACTCGTGGGTCTTGAAGACCGCAACGTAGAATACGGATACGTCTACCTGCACCGCAACTGTTCCAGCTGTTGCGGTCAGCAACTGATAACCAACCTTAGCAAATCTGGACTCACACGGTTCATCGGTATCTGCTAAGTACCGTGAGAGCAACTCTTTCACTCTGGCCGCCGCTTTTGATCGCGGATTGCTCTTAAGGGTCTTGATTGCCTTTTGATATCTTTCGCACACGGTTTCTGACCCGAAGGATTCATCAACCTTGGCCTCCACACCCACAAACAATCGCTCTCCGGAGCCAGTCTGACCGAAAATTCCAATATCCAGACGAGCCGGCCCTTGGTATCGGTCAAACCTCGCTGCATATTCCGGGGTGCCCTGCTCCAGTCTGATCGGCTGCGACAGGACGGAAGATATGCGTGACTCCAGATGCGCGGCTCCGTTCCGGTTCATTATGAAATCAGCCAGGGAATAAGCGCTGCGTCCCTGCCTCCAATGGGATCGTCTTACAGACTTACTCCACTGCTCCATAGTCGTTATATCGTTTCCTTTGGAATCATTAACTTTCAGGGGCACCACAATAGGCAGCGGCACCGAGACCAACGGCGCACCCCTGCTCTCACCAGCCACTGCCTCGGCTTGTAGCACCGCGTCTGGGAACACGCCAAACTCCGCGGCAATGCTCCCGCCCAGCGCGACCGTTACCTGACCGGTCACGGCCCAGGGGACGTCTTCCTTCCATTGCTGGTAGACCACCCGCTGGGTACGAAGTGCATAGTGGTTGCCATTATCCGTCACTCTAGACGTAGGCAGGCCATTCATCACAATAGGATCGCCAATCACCGCGTGGTAGGCAACTTGTATGGCGGGGTTATCCTCGAGCAGCGCCAAGCGCGCCTGAACGATCTGACCAAAATCCTTGCCCCCATCAAAACTGGGGTCCAGCGGCTTCGGCACAGAGCGCACGGCTTGAAGTTGGTCGTCCAACCCTGCGTCCGAGAGGAGGTCAAACACGTTCACAAACCGGACCTCGCCACTCTGGGGGTCCCATTGGAAGACGACGCGCTGCATCGCTTGGCAAACAAAGCCATTCCAAAGAAAGCGGCGGGAGATGGGATAGCCCACTGCCTGAACGCCGCCCAAGCGCTGATACTCGCTCCAGAAGGGCGCTGAGGCTTCATCGAGCACGCTGTAGCCCAAGCCTTGCGGAGCCGTTTGCGTGAAGAAGTGGCCGTTAGGGATAGCGTAGTCAGCATCAGCAGCTTGCAGCGGCGATGCAAGCACTAAGATAAGGGGAAGGATAAGACCAGCGATAGGTACTGCGGTATGCCTTCGGGCCATCAATTCCTCCCCTACTGCTGTGCTTCCTACGTGTTCAGGCGCGCACAATTCTTCGCAGTATAATAAAGTGCTGTTTGCTTTAGAAAGCTACTAAACCACAAATGTTGAGCGGCAGTAGAAGCGGGCCTAAGGTGTGCTAGAATGAATCGGTACGCGGCGACGCATGCAATCTAAGCCTTCTGTAGAGCCTTATTCCCAACGCAGTATCATGACTGAAACGGCAGCGACCATACGCTGGGCAGGCGACCTCGTCCGGCTCATCGAAGGGAATAAGCGCTGCGTCCGGGCCTCCAATGGGAGCGTCTTACGGATTCACTCCACTGCTCCAGAGTCGCTACATCGTTTCCTTGGAATCATTAACTTTCAAGGGCATCACAACGAGAACCCCCTCTCCGAGTTTCGGTTAGCGCTTGGTGTACTGCGGCGCCTTGCGAGCACGCTTCAAACCGTACTTCTTGCGCTCTTTCACTCTGGGGTCTCGGGTCAGGAGGCCGTGCTGTCGCAACACCGGCTTCAGGCGGTCGTCCATGGCCAGCAACGCGCGGGCAATGCCCAGCCGAATCGCGCCGGTCCAGCCGGTCAATCCTCCGCCGTCTACCTTCACCGTCGCGTTCAGTTTCCCAGCGGTCTCTGTGAGGCGCAGCGGCTCCTCCACCAGAATCGCCTGGCTGGGACGCACTACCCACTCCTCCAGCGGCTTACCATTGACCACTATGGCGCCGGTGCCGCCCGGATAGAGCCGCACCCGTGCGACGGCGGACTTTCTGCGACCAAGCCCATAAAAATAGCGTTGCGATACCATAAGCTGTTGTTCGCTCCTTTATTTGGCGATGGGGGAAGGCTCCCCCTAGCCTGCCTTCATCAGCGCTGCCTGCGCCTCATGAGGATGGCCCGGTCCCGGATAGACTTTAAGCCGCTTCATAAGCACCCTACCGAGGGGGCCATGAGGAAGCATGCCTTTCACGGCATGCTCAATGACCCGCGTGGGGTGCTTCTCCAGCATCTTATCTAGACGGACAGTCTTGAGACCGCCGGGGTAACCGGAATGCCTATAGTAGTTCTTCTTCTCCGTCTTGCCGCCGGACACACTCACCTTAGCGGCGTTCACCACTACTACAATGTCTCCAGAAGGGAGGTGCGGTGTGAAGCGCGGGTTGTGCTTACCACGCAGCATTTGGGCAATCTGCGACGCCAGGCGGCCAAGCACTTGGCCTTCTGCATCCAGGATATGCCACTCAGGTTTGAGTTCCGAGATTTTGGGGCTATAGGTGTTCATCTTATACTCCAGATAGGACTGCCATCGCCCGGGCAGGGGTATGGGTAGCAGCAGCGCCATCCGCAAAGGGCACTAAGCTGTCGGGATAAGTTATCGCTTCCAGACACAGGGCATGTGGGGGCAGCGCTTCCCAAGCCGCGCCCAGGACTGGATGGTCTAGGAACGCTTGAATAACGGAAGCATCGCGCTTGTGCTTACCCACGTAGAGTAATTGCGCCACGGTGCGCCGGACCTGCTGCGGCAGGAACGACTCCGCTTCAATGTCAAAATACACCATAGCATCATTGCGATGCACGGTGGCGGAAAGCACCCGCCGTTCCGAAGGCTGGCCGGGATAGCTGGGCTGGCCGCTGAAGCTCGCGAAATCGTGCAGGCCCACCAGCGCCTGCGCCGCCCAGTCCATAGCGTCCACATCCAGCAGCTCTCTCACTAGCAGCGCATAAGCCCTTACTAACGGCGAGCGTATTGCACAATTCAGGATGCTGTAGCGATAGCGCCGGCTGTATGCGTAGCGCCGCACGTCAACGTCTGCGCCAATGTCGCACGCGGCCTGCACCGCAATGTCCTCAGGAAGATAGCTATTCAGCGCCGAGACAAAGGTCTCGGCCGGGTACTGAGCATCGGTCCGGAAGCTGGCAACCTGCCCACGAGCGTGGACACCAACGTCGGTCCGGCTTGCCCCGCGCAGGGCCGTCGGCGCGCCAAGCAAGTCCTCCAGCGCGCGCTCCAGCGCCTGCTGTACCGTAGCAGCGTTGTGCTGCACCTGAAAGCCGTGGTAACGAGCACCGTCGTACTCTACCAGCAGGGCTATGTGCCGCATCTGCTCATCCATCAATAAATCAAATCCCGCTAATCCTGCTTAGGAAACCAGCTCCAGCTGCACAATGGGCGCAGCGTCACCGCGCCGGGGGCCAATCTTAATGATACGAGTGTAGCCTCCGGGCCGCTCTGAATAACGTTCCGAGAGAACGCTGAACACCTTTTCCACCACTTCTTCCTGCCGCAAGAACGCGATGGCGAGCCGGCGCGCATGAAGATCGCCCCGTTTGCCCAGGGTGATCATCCGCTCCGCCATGCCTCTAGCTTCCTTGGCTTTGGCCTCGGTGGTGTGGATCTTCTCATGGCGCAACAGGTCTGCCACCAGGTTCCTATAGAGAGACATCCGGTGCGCTGTAGGCCTGCTGAGTTTTGTACCGCTTATTCTGTGCCGCATAGGTCAGTTCTCCACATGCTCCTTAGGGAGCGTTAGGCTCCGTGCCTTCTTCATTCAAGCCCTCGGCGCCCCCGGCCTCTTCGGCCGTATCGGCCATGTCTTCTTCTTCGTCGTCTTTATTGCTGAACTCCGTGAAGCCAAGGGCTTCCAGGCGTTCCTTCAATTCAGAGAGGGATTTATCGCCAAAGTTGCGAATGGTCAGGAGCTCGCTCTCCGACATAGTCAGGAGCTCACCCACTTTCATAATGGCGTGTCGTTTCAGCGCATTGTAGGCCCGAACGCTCAGCCCCAGATCCTCTATGGGCATCTCATAACGACCACCGGAAGGCACCGGCAGGCCGCTCTTGCCAGAAGTCAGCACCGCTGCGTCTAGGCCCAGGCGGGTGAAGAGTAAGAACTGGTCCACCAGGATCTGTGAGCTCTTGCGGACGGCTTCTACGGGCAAGATACTGCCATCTGTCCATACTTCCAGGATCAACCGGTCATAGGCGATGTCCTGGCCCACACGGGCGGATTCTACCTGGTAGTTCACCCGACGCACCGGCGTGTAAATTGCATCCAGGGGCAGGATACCGATGGGCATCCCTTCTCTTGGGCCGGCTTGCGAGTAGCCTGTTCCTTGCTCCACATTAAACTCAACCGTTAACCGCGCTTCTGGCGCATCAAGCATAGCCAGGTGCTGCTCCGGATTCACGATCTCGTAGTCAGGTGAGGTCTGGATATCTGCTGCGGTCACTTCACCTGTACCGGAAGCGTCCAGGAACATCCGCCCAGGACGGTCTGAAAGGGCCCGCAGCCGCAACTCTTTAACGTTAAGCAAAAGCTCCAACGTATCTTCTTTGACGTGGGGAATGATGGAAAACTCGTGCTGTACTCCCTCAATACGCACCCAGGTCACGGCCGCGCCGGGAAGAGAGCTGAGCAATACGCGCCGCAGCGCGTTGCCAATGGTGGTACCATAACCGCTCTCCAATGGCTCCGCCACAAACCGCCCGTATTCTTCAGCGCTTTCAACTACTTGGAGCTCTGTAGTAATGGGATAAACCAATCATCGCCTCCTGGGCTACCGGTGGTCGTTCAATTGCAAAGTAATGCGTTAGGCGACACTAGCGAGAGTAGAACTCTACGATTGCCTGCTCGTTGACCACGTGCTCCATCTGGGAGCGCATGGGGATGGACTGCACTTGGCCGGTCATCAGTGTCATGTTCATGTCCAACCAATCCGGTACGGTCTTGCTGCCGAGGTTAGCGCTCATGTACTTGAAGTACTCCGACTCCACACTCTTTGGCACCCAGCCAATAACATCGCCTACTTTGGTGCGAGCTGAGGGGATGTCCGTCTTGCGGCCGTTAAGGGTGATGTGGCCGTGAAGCACAACCTGGCGCGCCTGGTTTCTAGAATCGGCAAATCCCAGACGGAAACACACGTTGTCCAGCCGGAGTTCCAGCTCCTGCAAGAGGTTTTCGCCGCGTGCGCCGGGACGTTTTGTCGCCATCTGATAATGGCGGCGGAACTGCTTTTCCAACACACCGAAGATAAACCGGGCTTTCTGTTTCTCCCGCAACTGCATACCACGCTCGGACAGCCTGCGGCGGCGAGCCGTGCCGTGCTGCCCAGGTGGGTTATTGCGGCGCTCAATAGCGCATTTAGGCGTGAAGCAACGCTCGCCCTTGAGGAAGAGTTTCTCCCCCTGGCGGCGGCAGAGGCGGCAAACTGCGCCGGTATAACGTGCCATCCTTCCCCCTTATACCCGACGCCTTTTCGGCGGTCGGCAACCATTATGGGGCGTGGGTGTCACGTCCCAGATACTTGTAACAGCAATACCTGCAGCCTGCAGCGCTCGGATGGCTGCCTCACGACCGCTCCCTGTTCCACGAATATAGACGTCAACCTGGCGAAGCCCGTGCTCCATGCCGCGCCGCACCGCCGTCTCGGCAGCTACTTGAGCGGCGTAGGGCGTGCTTTTACGAGAGCCCTTAAACCCGGACGTTCCCGCACTGGCGGAAGAGATGGTGTTGCCATTCGGGTCCGTAAGGGTAATGAGCGTATTGTTGAAAGTCGATTGGATATACGCCCGCCCCACCGGAATGGACTTGCGCTCTCGCCTTCGCGTTGTTGGTCGACGTCGATCTCCCATAGTTCAGTCCTCTACTTACTTCTTGGCCGCGGCGCGCCGTCGGCCGGCCACTGTCCTGCGGTTACCTCGCTTAGTGCGCGCGTTGGTGCGGGTGCGCTGACCGTGCACGGGAAGCCCGCGGCGGTGGCGGAGTCCGCGGTAGCTGCCGATCTCGATGAGACGGCGCACGTTGGCGTTGACTTCTCGGCGCAGGTCGCCTTCTACCAAATAATCCTTATCGATGACTTCACGCAGGCGGCTAAGCTCCTCTTCCGTCAGGTCATTCACTTTGATGCCCGGATCAATACGAGTCTTTGTGCAAATGTCCCGCGCGTTGGTGGGTCCCACGCCATAAATGTGGCGCAGAGAAATATCCAGCCGCTTGTGGTTAGGTACGTCTACTCCAGCTATACGTGCCATACTCTCCCCCTTAGGGCTAGCCTTGCCGCTGCTTATGCCGCGCCGTAGGGCAGATCACCATCACAACGCGTCTGCGCCGGATGACCCTGCACTTGTCGCAACGTGGCTTTACCGATGTTCGTACTTTCATGGCATTCCCCTTAGCTAAGACACCGAAGTCCCTAGCTACTTGTTGAACCGATACGTAATGCGTCCTCTAGTAAGATCATAAGGAGACAGCTCAATCAACACCCTGTCGCCAGGGAGGATTCGGATGAAGTGAAGACGAATCTTGCCGGAAATGTGCGCTAACACTCTGTGGCCGTTCGCCAACTCCACCCTAAACATTGCGTTAGGGAGCGGCTCGGCGACCACGCCTTCTACTTCAATTGTCTCTTTTTTGTCTGCCATGCAATCTCCAGAATGTATTCCAGACGCTACGGTCTGGTTAAAACCTCGGCATCGCCCTCATTGATGGCGATAGTGTGCTCAAAATGCGCTGAAATACGTCCGTCCTTAGTAAATACCGTCCAGCCGTCATCGCCCACCTTGGTCTGCGGGCCGCCCAAATTCAGCATCGGCTCAATAGCTAGTGCCATACCTGGCCGCAGCAGCGGTCCCTGCCCAGGATTGCCGTAGTTGGGCACCGGCGGATCCTCGTGCATTGCCCGACCAATCCCATGTCCCACATACTCTCGTACTACGCCAAACTTTTCCTTATCCGCGACCTGCTGCACCGCAGCCGAGATGTCGCCAACGCGAGCGCCGCTTTTTGCCGCCGCAATGCCCGCTTCCAGCGAGAGCCGGGTGACCTCGATTAAACGAGCCACTTCCGGATCCACTGGCAGCAACCCAATGGTCCTGGCAGAGTCGGCCTGCCAGCCCTGATAAATAAGACCGCAATCAATGCCTACCGCGTCGCCCTCTTTGAGCAGCCTGTCACCGGGGATGCCGTGGACAATCTCATCGTTCACGGAAACACAGACGTGCGCCGGGTAGCCCCGATAGCCAAGGAAGGATGGCTTTGCCTTGCGGGCCGCTATCTCCCGCGCCGCAATAACATCCAGATCCTTAGTAGTCATGCCCGGCTTTATGGAATCTGCGAGCACCTGAAGCACTTCCGCCAGCAACTTACCCGCCGCGCGCATCAATGCAATCTCTGTAGGCGTCTTAATGCCAATGCCAGACGTGTTAGTGGTCATGACCGGCCTGCTACCTCTAACAGATGCAGGATATCCTCCCGAACCTCTTCAACGGTCTTCTCACCGTTAACGCTCTCTAGCTTCCGCTGACCGTCATAGTAATCCAGCAGTGGATGGGTCTGTTCAAAATAAACGGCAAGCCGCTTCTCGGCTGTCTCGGGACCATCGTCCGGCCGCTGGTACAACGGGCCGCCGCACTCGTCGCACACACCCTCTTGCTTGGGTGGCGCGCTCACTACATGGTACGGCGTGCTGCAATTGCGGCAGAGCCAGCGCCCGCTCAGGCGTCGCACCAACTCCTCTTCTGAGACGCCGATAGAAATAGCCTCGTCCACGTTCTGATTGCGCTCGTTAAGCGCCGCATCCAAAGCCTTGGCCTGATCAATAGTGCGGGGGAACCCGTCAAGCAGACACCCCTTAGCACAATCAGGCTCGTTCAAGCGCTCTAGGATCATCCGTATCGTCACATCGTCCGGCACCAGGGCGCCTTTGTCGTAGTAGTCCTTCACAAGCCTACCAAGCTCAGTATCGCTCTCCCGCACCTGACGAAAAAGGTCGCCCGAGGCCAAGTGGACAAGACCCAGGGTCTTACTCACCTGGGCAGCTTGGGTACCTTTACCTGCGCCGGGTGCTCCCAGCAAGATAACGTACAGAGTGCCCTCCTACCTTATGAACCCTTGATAGTTGCGCATCATCAGTTGGGATTCAAGCTGACGCATGGTGTCCAGTGCCACGCCAACTACAATCAGCAACCCAGTGCTGCTCAGCTGCAACGCTCTCACGCCCGTGATGAGCTGTGCAATATACGGCATTATTGCTACCAACCCCAAGAACAGCGCGCCTGCCGCAGTGACGCGGATAAGCACTAGATGAAAATACTCGGCAGTTGGACGGCCTGGTCGAATGCCTGGAACAAACCCGCCGTTCTTCTGGAGGTTCTCCGCCAGGTTCTGCTGCTGAAAGATCACTAGGGTATAGAAGAAAGTGAACGCTATAACCAGCAGGCCGTAGAAGAGCCAGTAGAGGGGCCCACTAACCGAAAAAATATCGCTGATGACACGCGCCGAGCTTGCTACCCAAGTAGTATCAGACACGGTAAAGTACGTTGCTACCGTGCCGGGCAAGATCATGATGGATGATGCAAAGATCAAAGGAATCATACCTGCGGAGTTAAGACGCAGCGGAATGTGGCTTGCGCCGCCTTGCCGGTACAGCCGTCCGCCTCGAAAGAGGCTGCGGGAGTACTGCACCGGGATGCGTCGCTGCGCTTCCTGAAAGAAGACAATCGCCGACACCAGGAACAAGCCAATGACCATAAACACTGCGATGCCCCAGAAGTTGCCGCCGGTAGCGCCCACATAGCCCTGAAGCACTAGGTCGGGCAGCGACGCCACAATGCCGCCAAAGATAATGACGGATATGCCGTTGCCAATGCCGTTCTCTGTAATCAACTCACCTATCCAAACCAGGAAGATGGTGCCGGCCGTCATAGAAGCAACCATGGCCAGAGTAGGCAGCAAGTTAGGGCCGCTTAGGCCAACAGAACCCAGCACGCCCTGGCTCTGGAACAGCACCAATTGCCCAAAAGCTTGCAGCGCTGCCAGAGGGACTGTGAGCCAGTGGGTGTACTGGTTGATACGGTGCCTACCGTACTCGCCTTCTTTGGAGAGCGCCTGCAGCGTAGGGATCACCGGCACCATTAGCTGCATAATGATGGACGCCGTAATGTACGGGTAAACGCCCATGGCCGCAATACTCAGGTTGCGCATAGCGCCGCCGCTGAACAGGTCCAACATGCCCAGCAACTGGTTGCTCTGGAAGAGCCGGTTCAGGCTCTCCACGTCCACGCCAGGCACCGGGATATGCGCGATGAACCGGAAGATTACCAGCATTCCAAAGGTGAAGAGAAGCTTTCGGCGGAGGTCGGGCGACCGCCAAGCTCCTAACAACGCCTCAAGCACGGGCTAGCCCCTCTACTTTCCCACCGGCGGCTTCCACCTTAGCTTTGGCCGAAGCAGAAACCTTATTGACCTTGATTATCAGCTGCTTAGTCAAATCCCCATTGCCCAAGAGCTTGACCGGAACGTTGCTTTTGGGAATCAGGCCCACGCTCGCAAGCTTTGCGGGCGTGATCTCTTCGTTGGCATCAAAGCGGTTAAGCTGCTCTACGTTCACTGCCGCGTAATAGATCTTGAAGATATTAGTGAAGCCGCGCATGTGTGGCAGACGCTTGATGATGGGGAGCTGGCCGCCTTCAAACCCAGGGCGAACGCCGCCGCCGGCCCGAGCTTTCTGGCCCTTGGTCCCCCTGCCTGCCGTAGTGCCCTGGCCACTCGCGCCTCCACGTCCCAGACGTTTACGGGAATGGTTTGCCCCTGCGGGCGGTTTAAGCTGATGCTGACGCATGGGTTAGTCCCCTACTTCTTCTACGTTTACAAGATGTTTGACTTTAGTGACCATGCCCTGGATAGAGCGGGTATTGGGCTGCTCCACGCTCTGGTGCAGCCGGCGCAAGCCCAGCGCGCGAATAGTGCGCTTCTGGTCCACGCTGTAGCCGATTGCGCTCTTGCGCCAAGTGATACGTAACTTAGCCATACTGCGCCTATCCTTCTTGTGGAGCCCGTCCGGCGCTCCGCATCCGTCGGCGACGGGCCTCTGCGGGGTTGACCAGGCTTTGTAACCCGGCAATGGTTGCGCTCACAACGTTGATGGCGTTCGCACTGCCCATAGACTTGGTAAGAATATCGTGGATGCCTGCCGCTTCCACTACCGCGCGCACACCGCCGCCGGCGATAACGCCCGTGCCTGGAGAAGCGGGCTTGAGCAGCACCTTGGCAGCGCCAAACTCGCTCACAACATCGTGAGGAATGGTTGAGCCCGAGAGCTCTACTTTGAAGAGGTGCTTGCGAGCAATCTGGCCGCCCTTGCGGATGGCTTCCGGAACCTCATTAGCTTTGCCCAGGCCAACGCCCACACGTCCGGCGCCATCCCCCACCACCACAAGCGCGGTGAAGTTGAAGCGCCTGCCGCCTTTTACGACCTTAGCCACTCGGTTAATCTTGACCACCCGGTCGACGAGGGCAGCTTCTCTGCTATCGCCTTGGGCATCTACTGATTGTGCTCCAGTTACCACGTATGCACCTACTTTGTTAATTAGAACACCAAGCCGCCAGAACGAGCGGCATCCGCAAGCGCGCGGACCCGTCCCTGATACTGGTAGCCACCACGATCAAAGACTACTTGAGACACACCGACCGCCTTGGCCCGCTCTGCCACAAGCGCCCCAACCAGTTGCGCTACGGAAGCCTTCTTCTCGCTAGCCTGCTTTGGCAGGATCTCCGGCTCTAAGGAGGAAGCAGCTGCCACCGTATGGCCGCGATCGTCATCAATTACCTGAGCATAGATATGATTGAGGCTGCGGAACACCGCCAGCCGCGGACGCGCGGTAGTGCCTTGCACCTTAGTGCGCACCCGCAGATGCCGCCGCGTACGGAATTCCCGCCTAGTTGTGATACGAGGCATCTCTAACGGCCTCCTCTAGCAGCGCCCTTGCCGGCCTTGCGAGCAACCACTTCACCTACATAGCGTAACCCCTTGCCTTTGTACGGCTCCGGTGGCCGCCAAGCACGTAGCTCTGCAGCTGCCTGCCCCACCTTTTCCTTATCGATGCCGGAGACCGCAACGCGGTTGTTGCCAGCCATCTCAAAGACAATCCCCGGAGCCGGATCTACCTCGATAGGATGAGAGTAGCCAAGCTGCATTATCAGTTTGTCCCCACTCATCTGGGCGCGGTAGCCAACACCGATGATCTCCATCTCTTTGCGGAAACCGTCCGTCACGCCGGTGATCATGTTGGCCAAAAGCGCGCGGGTCAGCCCATGCAGCGCTTTGACACGGGACTCATCAGAGGGTCGCGTCACCTGGATCACGCCGTCCTCTTCTTGCAGGCTTATCTCTTCCGGCAAGTCGCGTTGCAGCGTGCCCTTAGGTCCGGTCACCGTAACCTGAGAGCCCTCTCTCACCACCTGTACGCCGGTGGGCAGCGGTATCAGTTTGTTACCTATTCGAGACATGATTCAACTCTTTTTACCAGACGTAGCAGAGAAGCTCGCCGCCCAGTTTATTGTGCCAGGCCTGCTGGCCGGTCATCACACCCTTAGGTGTAGACAGAATGGCAATACCCAAGCCACCGTACACCCGTGGAATCTCGCCCTTGCCAACGTATACACGCAGGCCGGGTTTGCTCACGCGGCGCAAGCCTTTGATGGCGGCGCTGCGCCGATCCACATAGTTCAGGAATATCTTCAGCGTACCTTGCGGGCCGTCTTGAAGCACCTGGAACTCCTTCACAAAACCCTCATCCCTAAGAATACGGGCAATGTTTGTCTTCAGCTTGGAAGCTGGGACCAGCACAAACTCGTGACGAGCCATGCTTCCATTGCGCAAGCGAGTGAGCATATCAGCAATAGGATCGGAAAGGTTCATCGCACCAATCTCCTAACGACGCCCTACCAGCTAGACTTTCGCACGCCCGGCAGCTGTCCATCCAGAGCCAGCTCCCTGAAGCAGATGCGACAAAGGGCAAACATACGCATATACGAGCGCGGGCGTCCGCACCTTTGGCAACGGTTGTGCTGCTGCACCGGATACTTGGGCGGCCGCGACGCTTTGACGATCTTCGATACCTTGGCCACGCTTGCTCCTCCCCGGGGTTAGCCTTTGGCGAAGGGCATGCCCAATAGCTCGAGCAGCCGCTTCCCCTCTTCATCAGTCTTGGCGGTAGTAACCACAGATACTTGGAGGCCGCGGATGCGGTCCACCTTGTCGTAATCAATCTCCGGGAAGATAATCTGCTCCCGTAGACCTAAGTTAAAGTTGCCGCGCCCATCGAATCCTTCGGAGGAGATGCCTCGGAAGTCTCGGATACGGGGCATGGCAGAGTTGACCAGCTTATCCATGAAGTCCCACATGCGCACATCACGAAGCGTCACCATCATGCCGATGGCCATGCCCGTTCTGATACGGAACTGCGCTACGGACCTCTTTGCCCGGGTAATGACCGGATGCTGGCCGGTGATGGCCGTTAGGTCTGCCGAGGCGGTTTCCAACGCCCGGGCATTCTGCAGCGCCTCACCCAGACCAATGTTTAGCACCACTTTCTGGATACGAGGTACCTGCATGACGTTTTCGTACCGGAACTCCTGAACCAGAGTCGGCACAATTTCCGTTTTATACATCTCTTTCATACGTACAGTAGCAGCCATAACGTCCTCTTAGTCCACCACTTCGCCGCAGCGCCGGCAGACGCGCACCTTGCTGCCGTCATCCAGGAACTTAAAGCCCGCCCGGATGGGCCGGTCGCACTTGTTGCACACCAGCATCAGGTTAGAGATATGGAGCGGCGCCTCTTTTTCGATAATCCCACCGGTGGCGGTCATGCCCGTGGGGCGAGAGTGGCGCTTCACCATGTTCAGCCCTTCCACCACGGCGCGCGTAGCGTCGGGCATCATGCGCGTCACCCTGCCGCGCTTGCCGCGCTCCTTGCCGTTGATAACTAGTACAGTATCGTTCTTACGAACTTTCGCAGCCATTACAGAACCTCAGGCGCCAGGGAAACAATCTTCATGAAATTCTTCTCACGCAACTCGCGGGCAATGGGTCCAAATACCCGAGTGCCCCGGGGGTTGTTCTGGTCGGAGAGCAGCACCGCCGCGTTGTCGTCAAAGCGGATGTGGGAGCCATCAGGGCGCCGGTAGAGCTTGGCAACACGTACCACTACCGCCCTCACCACATCCCCCTTCTTAACCGCAGCATTGGGAGCCGCCTGCTTCACCGAGGCTACAATGACGTCGCCAACGCTCGCGTAGCGCCGACGGGTGCCGCCCAGCACGTTAATGCACATGATGCGGCGGGCACCTGAGTTGTCCGCGACTTTTAGCCTGGTGTACTGCTGAATCATCTTCCGCCTGCCTTATTGACTGTCCGTATTGGCCGCAGTTATTTCACTGGGTTGGAGCTCGGCAACGTGCCGTTTCTCCATAATCTCCACCACACGCCAGCGTTTCTCCCTGGATGTGGGCCGGAACTCCCCAATACGCACCAGATCGCCCATATTGCAGCTATTGTTTGCGTCATGGGCCTTGTATCGTTTGCTTCGGGTGATGATACGCCGGTATAGCGGATGCGGAGTGCGACGCACCACCTGCACCACCACGGTCTTATCCATCTTGTCGCTTACTACGCGGCCTTCGAGCAATTTGCGATTCTCAAACACGTGCTATCTGCTCCTACTCAACAAACGTGAATTCCCGCTCACGCAAGATGGTTAGTATACGAGCGATCTTGCGCCGCACCTTGCCCAGGTCTGCGGTGTTTGCAGCCTGGTGCGTTGACACCTGGAAGCGTAGGTTGAACAGCTCTCGGTGCGCCGCGCTCAACTCGTCGTGTATATCCTTATCGGAAAGCCCTCGTAATTCTTCAGCCTTGTAGTTCATAACTAATGCTCGGTCCTTGGCCTTTAAGCGGATTCTTCCCCAACCCGTTCCACAACGGTGGTGGGGATGGGCAGTTTCTGAGCAGCCAGCTTCAGGGCTTCCTTAGCCAGCGCCCGGTCAATACCCGCAACTTCAAACATAATCCTGCCGCGCTTTACCACTGCTACCCAGTGGTCAGGCGCACCCTTGCCGCTACCCATACGAGTCTCGGCGGGCTTGGCGCTCACCGGCTTATCCGGGAACACCCGAATCCACATGTCGCCGCCGCGGCGCAGGTAGCGGACGATGACGCGACGAGCCGCCTCTATCTGGCGAGCGGTAAGCCACACCGCTTCCTGTGCTTGCAGTCCCACTTCGCCGAAGGCAACGGTGGAGCCCCGGAGGGTCACGCCGGCGCGGCGTCCACGATGGACTTTGCGATACTTAACACGACTAGGTTGTAACATACGCTACGACGCTGCTCCTCCCTCAGCCAGTGATTCCGCTGCCGCTGCTGCCTCAGCAGCCCGAACGGCCCGTTCTGGCAGCACATCGCCTTTATAGATCCACACTTTTATGCCAATGCGTCCCAGCGTGGTACGGGCTTCCGCGAAGCCATAGTCAATATCGGCGCGGAGGGTGTGCAGCGGCACTCGGCCGTGGTGCTCTAACTCCCGTCGCTTCATCTCAGAACCGCCCAAGCGCCCGGCGCAGAGCACCTTCACTCCCAACGCCCCGCGCTGCAGCACACGATTCGCCGTCTGCTTGATTGCTCGGCGGTAGGCTACACGCCGCTCAAGCTGCTCTGCAATGCTGCGGGCCACCAGGTTGGCTTCCAAGTCTGGCACCCGGATCTCTTGAATATTGATGCGGACCCGCTTGCCGGTTAGCTCTTCCATAGCCAGCCGCAGCTCGTCCACGCGCTGACCGCCTCGCCCGATGACGATGCCTGGCCGCGCCGTATAAATAGTAGCCGTCAACTGGTTGGCGCCTCGCTCAATCTCTACTCTAGAGATGCCGGCATCGGGCAGCCGCTCTATGATTGCGGTACGTACCGCCAGATCTTCATGGAGCTGCTGAGTATAGAGCTTGACTCTCGGGGCGCACCAGCGTCCTTGCCAGGACTTGATAACACCAAGCCTAAATCCAGTTGGATGCGTTTTTTGTCCCATGCCTACACCTCATCCACGGCCACGGTAACGTGACATGTCCTTCTGATAATCGGACTAATACGACCGCGAGCGCGCGCCTTGAAGCGTCTCCAGGTTGGCCCAGGGTCGGCGGACACCGCCACTACCTGCAAGCGGGACGGCAGCATGCCGTAGTTGTTCTCCGCGTTAGCCATGGCAGACTTCACCGCCTTGGCTACCTCTGCCGCGACGGGCGATGGCAGCAGGCGCAGGATCTCTATGGCCGCCGCTGCCGGCTTCCCTTTGATAGCTCCCAGGATAGGCCGCACCTTGGTAGGTGAACGGCGCAACCCTCGTACTTGTGCCCGTACTTGCATCAATCGCTCCTTAGCGCCGCACCGAAGTGGAGGCCTCCGTGCCACGATGCCCCCGGAAGTGTCTGGTAGGGGCAAACTCGCCCAGCTTGTGGCCGATCATGTTCTCGGTCAAAAGGACCGGCACATGGCGCTTCCCGTCATGGACCGCAATGGTCATCCCTACCATCTCCGGCATGATGGTGGAAGCGCGGGACCAGGTGCGGATCATGACCGACTGGGTGCTGCCTCTGGCCGCCCGAACCTTCTTCATCAGATGGTCTGCAACAAATGGGCCCTTTTTTGCTGATCGAGACATAGGTTCCCTACGCTCCTCGCTTCTTCACGATATACTTATCCGTGTCCTTACGACGCCGGGTGCGGTAGCCCAAGGCGGGCTTGCCCCAAGGCGTCTTCGGGCCTGCATGCCCCACCGGAGCCTTGCCTTCACCACCGCCGTGGGGATGATCCCTCGGGTTCATAACAGAGCCTCGCACCTGTGGCCTGCGGCCTATGTGTCGGGTGCGTCCTGCCTTACCCAGCTTCACATTAGCGTTGTCAACATTGCCTACCTGGCCAATAGTAGCCTGGCACTCGCTCGAGACAAGACGCATCTCACCGGAGGGCAGACGCACAAGCGCCGTATCGCCTTCCTTGGCCATAAGCTGCGCTGCTGTCCCTGCGCCCCGCGCCATCTGACCGCCCTTGCCGGGCTGCAACTCTACGTTATGCACCATGGTGCCGGTGGGCATAGCCCGCAACGGCAGGGCGTTGCCTACCCGTACCTCTGCGCCCACGCCGGCCATGATCATTTGACCCACGGTAAGGCCGGTTGGGGCGAGAATATACCGCTTTTCTCCGTCCAAATAGTGGATAAGCGCAATACGCGCCGTGCGGTTCGGGTCGTATTCTATCGTCGCAACCTTGCCAGGAACGCCCTTCTTGTCTCGCTTAAAGTCGATAATCCGCAGCTGCCGCTTATGTCCGCCGCCGCGATGCCGCACGGTGATCTTGCCGCGATTGTTGCGGCCGGCTTGCTTCTTAAGAGACACCAGAAGCGACCGCTCGGGGGTGGTAGAAGTGATCTCCTCAAAAGTGAGGCCGGTCATCCCTCGCCGCCCTGGCGATGTTGGTTTGTAGATTCGAATAGGCATAGTTAACTCACGCTCTATATCTAGACGGCGCTACACGCCCTCAAACACGGCTATATGCTCACCGGGCTTCAGGGTCACTATCGCCTTCTTCCAGTTAGGCGTATGACCAATGCTCTTTCCAATGCGACGCATCTTCCCGCGTACCATCATGACGTGAACCGCCAGTACGTGCACATCAAAGGCCGCTTCAACAGCTTCCTTCACCTGGTTCTTGTTGGCGTCACGCGCCACTTCAAAGGCATATTTACTCAGCCCCTGCAGCATGGTGCTCTTTTCAGTGATGATGGGTCTGCGCAGCACTTCAAACTTATCCATTTATCTACGCCTCACTCGCCATCTCAACAGCACCCCAGAGCGCCTCTGCCTTCCGCGCCGCGTCCAGCGTGAGCACCAGGTAGTGGTGCGAGAGCATACTGCCCACATTAAGCTGGCTCGCTGGCAGCGTGAACACACCCGGCACGTTGCGCGCACTGAGGATGACCTCCAGTTGAGGCTCATCCATTACCACCAGAGCGCTTCCTTGCACTTTCAGTGCAGCGAGCACTTCCAGCATATTCTTTGTCTTGATATCAGAGAAGGAAAGCTGATCCAACAACACCAACTCGCCTTCCTTAACCTTAGCAGAAAGCACGGAACGGATGGCTAGGCGTCGCATCTTCTTGGGCATCGCCTTGGCGTAGCTCCGGGGATGCGGGCCAAAGGTGACGCCGCCGCCGCGCCGGTGTGGCGCACGGATGCCGCCCTGGCGAGCACGGCCAGTGCCCTTCTGCCGGTAGATTTTATGGGTGCTGCCCGCAACCTCGCTACGCGTCTTCGTATCGTGGCTGCCCTGACGGGCGTTAGCAAGCTGCCGCACCATTGCCTGGTGTACTACCGACTCATTGGGAACCAGGCCGAACACGTCGTCCCGCAACTCAACGGTGGAGAGCTGAGTCCCCTTCTGGTCTACTAATTGATAATCCATGAAATGCCTCTGCCGCCCGCTTCCTAACTTACCGGCCGCCAGCGGGACGAAGGATAACTAACCCCTGAGCGCCGCCGGGAACCGCTCCTTTAATCAGCAGGAGGTTGCGCTCCGTATCAATCTTTAGAATCTCTAAGTTCTTAGTCGTTACTCGCTCGTCGCCCATATGGCCTGCCATGCGCTGCCCCTTGAGCACGCGACCTGGCGTAGTGCCTGCGCCCACGGAGCCCGGTGAACGCTGCCGATCCGACTGACCGTGGGTCTTGGGACCGCCGTGAAAATGGTGCCTGCGCATGCCGCCGGCAAAACCTTTGCCTTTTGACTGGCCGACAATATCCAGCTTCTGTCCCTCTTCAAATACTTCTGCGGTGAGCACATCACCCACAGCAACCGGCGCACTAGCGTCCACCGGGAACTCCTTCAGATGAGAGAAGGAACCCAGCGGAGTCTCCGGCTTGCCGGTACTCGACTGGTTGGTACGCTTGCGAGTGCGTGCCAGCCCACTGTAGCCCAAGTGGCCGCGTTGCGGTGCGTTGAGCTTCTTGGCAGTGCCAAAGCCAACCTGAACCGCCTCGTAGCCATCACGGTCTAGCGTTTTCACCTGGGTAACCGTGCAGGGTCCAGCCTGAATGGCCGTCACAGCATGCATACGGCCATCCGGTGCAAAGTATTGGGTCATCCCCAGTTTGCGGCCAAGTATTCCAGTTGCCATAGTTATAACGCTATCTCAATATCTACACCCGCCGGGAGGGTGAGGCGCATCAGCGCATCCACCGTCCGGGAGGTGGGCTCCATGACGTCTATGAGCCGCTTGTGCGTACGGATCTCGAACTGCTCCCGTGAGTCCTTATCAATGAAGGGCGACCGGATAACGCAGAATTTCCTGATGTGAGTAGGCAGAGGAATAGGACCAGTCACGTTTGCGCCGGTGCGTTCCGCCGTTTCCACTATCTGTAGGGCCGACTGGTCCAGCAGCCGGTGGTCGTACGCCTTTAGTCGAATCCGTATCTTTTGACGTGCCACGTCTTACTCCAAGCTACCGCGTTGCTACTACGCCTCTACGCCCTGTCTTCACAGCCACTGCTTCCGCAATGTTGTTCGGCACTTCAGCGTAGTGGTGAAATTCCATGCTTGCGCTCCCTCGCCCTTGGCTCATAGAGCGCAGTTCCGTAGTATACCCAAAGGTCTCTGCTAATGGAACAAGGGCTTGGACAACTTGCAGCGTGCCGCGCGGCTCCACGCCTGTGATCTGACCGCGTTTTGCCGTCAAGCTGCCCAGTACATCTCCCAAGAACTCTTCTGGGGTTGACACTTCCAGGCCCATGAGCGGCTCTAGGAGCACTGCCTTGCAGGAGGGAAGCCCGTCTCTGATGGCCATAGAAGCGGCCATCTTGAAGGCCAACTCAGAGGAGTCTACAGGATGGAAGCTACCGTCTACAAGGCTAACTCTGATGTCTACTACAGGGTAACCGTGGACGCCACCGCTACCTGCAAGCGCTTCAAGTACGCCATCTCGCACGGCAGGGATGTACTCTCTCGGTACAACGCCACCGACGACCTTGTTGACGAACTCCACACCGCTGCCCTGCTCCAAAGGCTCAAGAACTAAGTTGACATGGCCGAACTGACCTCGCCCGCCCGTCTGACGGACAAAGCGTCCTTCTGATCGGCCGGGCGCCGTGATGGTCTCTCGGTACGCCACTTGCGGCCGGCCAATCTTAGCCACCACTTTGTACTCCCGCACCATACGCTCCGTGAGAACTTCTAAGTGGAGCTCTCCCATGCCGGAGATAAGCGTCTGGCCTGTTTCGATGTCGTAGTGAGTTCGGAAGGTGGGGTCTTCTTCAGAAAGCCGGGTCAATGCCTCGGAAAGGCGATCCTGGTCAATCTTCGTCTGTGGCTCAATGGCAACGGAAATAACTGGCTCAGGAAACTGGATAGCCTCCAGCACGACGGGCTTGGTCGTGTCGCAGAGGGTATCGCCGGTGAAGGTGGCCTTAAGGCCCAGCGCTGCTACAATGTCGCCCGCATAGGCCGCATCTATCTCCTCTCGGTGATTCGCATGCATGCGCAAGAGACGCCCAACGCGTTCGCGCTGCCCTTTCACCGAATTAAAGATAGTGTCGCCTGCTTTTAACGAGCCAGCGTAGACCCTAACGTAGGCCAATCTACCAACAAAGGGGTCAACCACAATCTTGAACGCTAGTCCAGTGAAGGGCTCGCTATCGTCGGCCTGCCGCTGAAGCGGCTCCTCTGTATTGGGGAGAAACCCATTTATGGGGGGGACGTCTGGGGGAGCGGGGAGGTAATCGACTACGGCATCCAGCAGATGCGGCACGCCACGATTACGGAGTGCGGAGCCGCAGAACACCGGCACCAGCGCATTGCTAATGGTGGCGTTGCGCAGGCCCTGCTGAATCTCTTCCTTTGTGAGCTCTACCTCTTCAAGATACTTGGTCATCAGGCGGTCATCAGTCTCTGCAACCCGTTCAATCAACTGGTCACGGTAGAGCTTTACGATGTTCAGATAGTTCTCAGGGATGGGACGCTCCTCCGGGCTTATCTCTTTTTCGCCGGAGTAGAACCATGCCTTCTCGTCCAGGATGTCTATGACACCGCAGAAGCTGTCTTCTGAGCCCCAGGGGAGCTGCACCGGAACCGGCTTCGCATTGAGCCGCTCGGTAATCATCTCCACGGTGCGGAAGAAGTCCGCGCCCGTGCGGTCCATCTTGTTCACAAAGCAGATACGCGGCACCTTGTAGCGATCGGCTTGACGCCACACGGTTTCCGACTGCGGCTCCACGCCCGCGACGGCGTCAAAGACCACAACACCTCCATCCAGCACTCGTAGAGACCGCTCTACCTCTACGGTAAAGTCCACGTGGCCCGGAGTATCGATGATATTGATGACGTGGTCGTCCCAGAGACAGGTAGTAGCCGCAGCAGTAATCGTGATGCCGCGCTCTCGCTCCTGGTCCATCCAGTCCATCACTGCCGTGCCCTCATGAACCTCGCCTATCTTATAGGTACGGCCCGTATAGTAGAGCACACGCTCAGTGACGGTGGTCTTGCCAGCGTCAATGTGGGCAATAATGCCGATATTTCTTACCCGCCCCAGCGGCGTGGTTCTAGTCATAGCTTTATTTAACTTTGCTTCCGTTACCAATGAACAACTCTTCTCTTATGCAAACAACAACGGTGATCAGATAGACACAAAAGTGAGAGGCCATCCGCCTCTCACATATAGGCTGTGTTACCAGCGATAGTGAGCAAAGGCTTTGTTAGCCTCTGCCATACGGTGGGTATCCTCCCGGCGCTTGATAGCAGAGCCCTGGTTGCGAGAAGCATCCAGAAGCTCACCGGCGAGCTTATCCGTAATCGTACGGCCGCTCCGAGCCCTAGCAGCTACTACCAGCCAGCGTATAGCCAGGGAAACGCGACGCTCTCCCTGGATCTCCATAGGCACCTGGTAGGTAGCGCCACCCACGCGACGGGGGCGCACTTCCAGGAGTGGTGTGACATTACGCATAGCTAACTCAAAGGTCTCAATGGGGTCGCGGTTCGTCTGCTCTTCGATCATCTTTAGGCTGCCGTACACAATACGTTCGGCAACGCTTTTCTTGCCATCTTGCAAGATCTTATTAATGACCCGCTGCACCATTACATTCTGGTACAGGGCGTCCGGTGCAATTGCACGCCGGACAATTCGAGCACGACGAGGCATACTACCCCTCCTAAGTGATTAAGAAAACTGAATAAGACGCCTAGCAGAAGTTCGCTGGCTAGGTGCGAGCGCCGGCGCGCTTGGCCCCGTACTTGCTACGCCCCTGCTGCCGGTCACGAACACCTGTTGCGTCCAACGCGCCACGGATGATGTGATAGCGCACACCCGGAAGGTCTTTGACACGTCCGCCGCGGATAAGCACCACTGAGTGCTCCTGCAGTGTATGTCCCTCTCCCGGAATGTAGGCCGTCACTTCCATCCCGTTGGACAGACGTACACGAGCAATCTTCCGTAAGGCAGAGTTAGGCTTCTTGGGAGCCATAGTACGCACCTGGATGCACACTCCTCGTTTCTGAGGAGCGCCTCCGGTGCGACGCATGCGGTTCTCCAGCGCGTTGTAAAGGAAACGCAGCGCCGGCGCCTTGGTCTTCTTTGCTGTTGAAGCCCTGCCCTTGCGAACGAGCTGACTAATTGTTGGCATACTCTTCTAACACTTTTCGTTTGGCTTAAGACAACAAATCGGGTCGAACGCCTCTCCTGGAGCTAACCGACCTACGCAATCTTGCGTCTGGTGGCCGGTCGTGGTCCGGTCGGGCCCTTCGACCTGCTGGTGTCCAGCCTGCTTATTCAGCCGAGATACCTAGGTAAGCTACCATAGGAGCAGGGGGCTGTCAATGCATCTCCGCTAATTCTCATCCCTTGCTTCTCTACTCAGCGGATGCCTGCGGCGCCTCCAGGAGCAGCGCTCTTACCCACGCCACCTCTGCGGCCAAGCCCTCACGCAAGGAGGCGGTTGGTCTGTAGTCCAACTGCTGCCCCGCTTTGGAGATGTCCGCTCCTGTATGGCGCGCATCGCCCTCCTGGACATCCTGATAGATAAGCTCGGCAGGCGCTCCCACTAGTTCTGCCAGCAGGTTGATTGCATCGATCAGCGCTATGCGTGAGCCGCCGCCTATGTTGTAGACCTCGCCGGGCGCTCCCTTTTCCGCTGCCATGATGTTGGCATCGACGATGTCCGCCACAAAGGTAAAGTCTCGGGATTGCAAACCATCGCCGTAAACCGAGATAGGCTTGCCAAGCAGAAGCGCTCGAATGAAGCGGTGGAAGGCCATGTCCGGCCGCTGCCTGGGCCCAAACACCGTAAAGTAGCGCAGGCCCACCGTGGGTACACCGTAGCTGCGGGCATAGAGTCGCGCCAGATGTTCCCCTGCCAGCTTTGTGACCCCATACGGCGACACCGGTTTGGGCATCATCTCTTCGGTCGTAGGGAGTGTCTCGGCGTCTCCGTAGATAGACGAGGAGGACGCAAAGACAAACTTATCAACTGCTGACGCTCTTGCCGCCTCAAGCAGGCGTTGGGTGCTGTCCAGGTTATCGCGCAAGTAGACGCTAAACTGGTCGCCCCAGCTAGCGCGCACACCTGCCTGAGCGGCCTGGTGAAAGATCACGTTCACGCCCTCCACCAGCGGGGCCAGATCGATGCTGGTGAGGTCGCCTTTTACGAAGGTGAACTCTGGATTGCCCAACAGTCCGTTAAGGTTGCGCCACTTGATCCAGGCAGGATAGTAGTCCGTCAGCGCGTCTACTCCCGCAACCTGCCAGCCTTGCCCAAGCAGCCGCTCGGCGAGATGGGAACCAATAAAGCCGGCAACGCCCGTTACCAGCGCCTTGCGTGGCTTACTGTTCCCTGCGCCCTCTACGCTTTGCAATGCTCACAACCCCTGTTGCCCAAAGTAAAATAATAGTAGTACGGACTCTATAACATGCCGCCGCGCACTGACTACATACAACCTATACTCTAAACTTACTACTGCAAATACCCGTTACCGTCAGCACACAGAAGCATCCAGGATAGCGATTTTCCCTTAAGGAGGCGCTTATGCGGCTATTCCAACCGCCCGTTACTCTACGGGTACCTACCTCGCCATATCGCTTCTTTGCAGTGGTAGGCATTTTGAGCCTTGCCCCCACGGACTACAACAAGCCCTAATGCCTCAGCTATTTCTGGTCAACGTAGGAGTCAACGCCAGCCACATTCTCAAGAGCCCTCGCTTTTCTGATGGCAGTTTTGAGCTAGTCCCCATACCTGAGCTTGTCCAGCATCCCGGGCCGCCGATGCGGCGCTACGAGGATGTGCCGTCACGCAGCGGGGTGCCAGGGGAGTTGCTCCCGTACATCCCCTCGTCCTACCACCAGCGCTACTGCCACTTCGATCCTGAGTTCGTTACCCGCACCTACGGGGATAACCCGGAACTTGCGCCGCGGGCCGCGGCCCTAAAACGCGCGCAGCCCGGCGACTGGCTCTTCTTCCTCGCTCGCTTGTGGGACTGGCATGAAGGCACGTGGACGGGCCCTTCCGGTTTCTATATTGTGGCCGCTTTAGAAGTAGCGAGTATTGTGCAGCGCGTGGGGCAGCCTCCGGAGCAGGATGAGCTCGCTATCTACGGCGCAAACGCTCACGTGCTGCGGGCGCAGGCAGACTCCGCTCTTTGGGACCGCTTCTGGGTCTTGAAGGGCACACCCCGCTCACAACTGCTGCCTTACGCCATAGAAGTGACGGCGGACATTGCGAAGCAGGTGCTGCGAGACAAGGACGGCAAGCCGTGGACGTGGTTAGAAGGGCGCTCCGAGCTACAGACTATCGGGTCCTATACACGGAGCATTCGAGTCGTGGCGGACACGGAGAGTAGGGCGTTTCGTGACTGGCCCGCGGCGCTGCGGGCAATCGTTCAGTAAGGCTAGTCAGCCCGAGGCGGTTTACAGCCGCGGCTACCTGGGCGGCCCAAAACGGGCCTGGCATTCCTTGCAATCGCAGAGCTGGCGTAGGCGCTCGTACGGGAAAATCCCCGTGCTATGGCCGTCAGACCAGAAGACCTGGATGGCGTAGTTCCCTACAGGCTCCACCTTATCGGCGTGCACGTCCTCCGGAACCATGGACTCACCCACAAGGCGTTCCCCCGTACCTTCGGAGACACACTCCGCGCAGGCGCACAGCCCGCGTAGACTGCGGCAGGGGTAGACCGACTCATGTTCATCGTCCCAGGTGACGTAAAAGGCGTCGGTAAAGACATCGATGTTTTTAGGGCGTGCCATACTGCTCTCTTAAAGTGAGTTACTGCGTCACATCATACGTCAGAGCGGGCGCCGGCGGCAGCCTCTTCTCCCTGACGCTCTTTCCAGAGACGGGCGACCGTCCGCTCCGCCACGGCATAGCCAAAACCCCGGCGAACCAGGAAGTCGCCCAGCCGCTTACGGAACTCGGGGTAATTCTGCGCCCGGGACCTGGCCGCGCGCCGCTCCGCCGCCTTATACGCGCCCTCTTCATCATCCATCACTTGGACGGACTCCTCTGCCACCACTTGCTGGATGCCCTTCTGGCGGAGCTCCCACTGGACGAGGCGTCGTCCTCGGGGGTTGCTGGCAGCGCGATGTTCCACCCATTGCTGCGCGAACGCGGCATCATCCAGTAGCCGCAGCTCCCGCAATTGCACGACAGCCCTCTCCAGGGTGTTGGGCAACACTCCTTTACGACGCAGCCGGATGCGCATTTCAGACTCGCTGCGAGGACCGTAGGCTAGATAGCGGTACGCGGCGTCCAACGCGGCTCGCATCTCTTCCTGGTCCTGCAGCTCTCGTACTTGCTGATCCGAGAGGTTCTTGCCAACAAAGACGCCGCTCTCCCTAGCCAGCTTCCGCCCGATGGTGAAGGCCAGTTCCCCATCCAGGTAGAGGTCTACCTTAGCCCGACGAGGCTGGGAGATTAGCGCAGTGATGGAGTGCATGCTCTTGAATGGGCTGGAACTAGCTTTTTGTCCCTACCCTTCGTCGTCCTCAGCGCCGCCGGGAATAACGGCAACGGGCACAGCGCCAGCGCCATTGGCTCGAATAATCTGCTCCAGTTCCTGGCACAGATCCTTGTGCTTCAGGAGGAAGTCGCGCACGTTTTCACGGCCCTGGCCCAGCCGGGCCTCACCGTAGCTGAAGAACGCGCCGCTTTTCTTGATAACGCCCAGCTCAACGCCAAGGTCGATGATGTCGCCTTCTTTGCTGATGCCGTGGTTGAAAAGAATATCGAACTCTGCAGTGCGGAAGGGCGGCGCAACCTTGTTCTTGACCACCCGGGTCTTCACCCGGTTGCCCACCACCTGCGTGCCCTGTTTCAGCGCTTCTGATCGGCGAATCTCGATGCGCACAGAGCTGTAGAACTTCAACGCCCGGCCGCCGGGAGTTACCTCTGGATTGCCAAAGACCACGCCCACCTTCTCCCGAAGCTGATTGATGAAGATCACCGCGGTGTTGGTCTTGCTGATAGCGCCGGTGAGCTTGCGCAGCGCCTGGGACATGAGGCGCGCCTGGAGACCCATCTGCGGGTCGCCCATATCGCCTTCCAGCTCGGCCCTGGGCACCAGCGCCGCCACGCTGTCTACAACGAGTGCGTCCAGCGCGGCAGATCGCACCAAGGTCTCAGCAATCTCCAACGCTTCCTCGCCGGTGTCCGGCTGGGAGATATACATATCGTCCACATTGACGCCGCAGCGCGCCGCGTAAGAGGAGTCGAGCGCGTGCTCAACATCAATGTACGCTACGGTCCCGCCCGCCGCCTGAGCTTCCGCCAGGATGTGCTGGGCCAGAGTAGACTTGCCGGCAGACTCAGGGCCATAGACCTCGGTCACCCGGCCACGGGGAATCCCGCCGATGCCCAACGCTAAGTCAAGGGTCAGAGAGCCAGTAGAGATGGCGGCGATACTTCCGTCGCCAGTGCGCTCCCCCAGTTTCATGATGGAGCCCTTGCCATAATCCTTCTCGATGCGCAGTATCGCGTCCTGCAGTGCTCTCGTTCGTTCGTTTACCATTTCATCGCTCCTTAATCAACACATGCGTTCTGAAATATCCTAGCATGCCCTGTCAAGCCACGCAATACCTAAAAGAAAATTTGTTTCTGGTCTGTATAATAGTCCTAATACGAGGTCAATAAAAGAGTGTCAACACAAGATTTACGTATTGTCTTCTTAGGAACGCCGCTATTTAGTGTCCCAACGCTGGAACGGCTGATCGAACGCGATTATCAGATAGTAGCCGTCTACACACAGCCGGACCGGCCCGCCGGGCGATCCGGTCAGCCCGCGCCCACACCGGTGAAACGCGTGGCGCTACAGCACGGCCTGCCGGTCTACCAGCCGCGCTCCTTGCGACGGCCGGAGGCGCAGGAAGAGCTGCGCGCCCATGCTCCGGATATGCTGGTGCTGGCCGCCTACGGCCTAATCCTGCCGCAACCGGTGCTGGACATCCCCCGCTATGGCGGGCTGAACGTGCACCCTTCCCTGCTGCCGCGCCATCGGGGGCCTGCGCCTATCGTTGGATCGCTCTTGGCAGGCGACACCGAGACCGGCGTGACCATCATGCTCATGGATGCAGGGATGGATACCGGCCCCCTCTTAATGCAGCGCCGCTTCCCCATCAATGAGCACGACACCGCTGCCAGCCTCACCGGCAAGCTGGCCGAGTTCGGGGCGGACCTGCTGGTCGACACCATTGCGCCATGGACGCGAGGCGGCCTCGCGCCACAGCTCCAGGACGAGACGCTGGCCTCCACCACCCGTCTGCTCTCCAAAGAGGACGGCCGCATCAACTGGCAGGAGCCCGCGGAGATCGTCGCCCGCAAGGTGCGCGCCTACCAGCCCTGGCCCGGCACGTCTACAACCTGGAAAGGCCAGCAGCTTACCATCCTGTCCGCTTCCCACGCCCCCGGCCCGTCAGGGACGCTCGGATTAGTGGTGCAGCGCGCGGGTGCAATCGTGGTCGAAACCGGCCAAGGGCTCTTGGAACTCCGGACCGTGCAGCTTCAAGGCAAGCGCGTCCTACCTATCGAAGAGTTCGCTCGCGGCGCTCAGGGCTTCATCGGAAGCCGGCTGGGGAACTCAGAAGCTGGTTGATGGGTAGAAAAGAGTGCCCGTAAAACAGCTACATAGGGCAGGCCAGTCCTGCTCACCAGTGCAATGCCCCTGATAGAAGGGAGACGGAGGTAAGAGAGAATGTTGTTCTTTGACCCGCTGTGGCTCCTGTTTGCTATACCCCCAATGCTGGTCATGCTTTACGCCCAGCAGAGGATGAAGTCTACCTATAGCAAATATGCTAAGGAGGCCAATATCAACCGGCTGACCGGCGCAGAAGTTGCCGATAGGCTGCTGTACGTCAACGGCCTCCACAATGTGACCGTAGAGGTTAGCCACGGCGAGCTTTCCGACCACTACGACCCGACTACCAAGACCTTGCGGCTCTCCCCCGACGTCTACCAGACACCATCCATTGCGTCGCTGGGGATCGTCGCTCATGAGGTGGGCCATGCGCTGCAAGACGCCAGGGCCTATCCGCCCATGCAGCTCCGCAGCAGCCTGGTGCCCGCGGTTAACTTCGGCTCGTCCTTGGCGCCCTGGCTCTTCCTCGCCGGCTTCTTCTTGCAGATTGTGGGCCTGGTCTGGGCCGCAGTGGTGTTCTTTGCCGGAGCGGTGGCCTTCCATCTAGTCACGTTGCCGGTGGAATTGGACGCCAGCCGCCGTGCCCGCGCGATGTTGCGCACCAATGGGATGGTAACCACCCAGGAGTTCTCAGCTACCGAGGCGGTACTGAACGCTGCAGCCTTCACCTACTTGGCTGCGCTGGTGCAGGCCACGGCGCAGCTGTTGTACTTTGCCTTCCACGCCATCGGCATGGGCGGAGACGACTAACACGCTCGGCATAGACAAGGAGGGGGCATGTGCCTCCTCCTTTGTGTTCTAATGGATCTATGACCGAACCAACCACACTTTCCGCGCCCCTTAAGGCAGCCAGGCCCAGTCTCTTTGACACGACACCCCAGCAGCTTGGCGACTGGCTAGTGGAGCATGATCAGCCGCGCTACCGAGCCGATCAGGTGCTGCAATGGGCGTATCGGGGCGCATCCTCCTACCAGGCAATGTCCAACTTGCCCGCCGCGCTACGCGCCCTGCTGAACGATGCCTTTTCCTTGCGGGCGCTAACGACGTCCCAGGATGAACGCTCTCCGGACGGCCGGACGCGTAAAGTTACCTTCAAGCTCTACGACGGCGGCGTCATCGAGTCGGTGCATATGCGGCATCCTGCCAGCGGCGGCCGTATGCGCACCACCCTCTGCATCTCCAGCCAGGCAGGCTGCGCCTACGGCTGCAAGTTCTGTGCCACGGGCCAGATGGGCTATGGCCGCAACCTTACTACGGGCGAGATTGTGGAGCAGGTGGTGCATTTCCTTGGGTCCTCCCAGGAACGCGCAGAAGAGACCCGGGAGCGGCTGCTGACCAATGTGGTCTTTATGGGCATGGGCGAGCCATTTGCCAACTACGCGGCTGTCCAGGGAGCTATCGGGGCGCTGAACGCGACCTGGGGCGTAGGGCTTGGAGCGCGCCACATCACAGTCTCCACGGTGGGTCTGGTGCCGGAGATTGGCCGCTTTGCCATTGAATCGCCACAGGTGGGGCTGGCTATCTCCCTCCATGCCCCTACCGATGAACTTCGCAGTGAGATCATGCCCGTCAACCAGAAGTACCCGCTGGCCGAGCTCATCACCGCGTGTAAGGGCTACCTTGCGCAGACCAAACGTCGCGTCACCTTTGAATATGTGCTGCTGGCGGGCGTCAACGACAGTCTGCTGCAGGCGCGGCAACTCGCTCAACTACTGAAGGGCTTGCTCTGCCACGTGAACCTGATCCCCGTGAATCCTACATCGGAGGGGGCATTCAAACGGCCCTCAACGGAAAGCATCCATGCCTTCAGCCAGGAGTTGCAACGCCTGCACATCCCCGCCACGTTGCGGGACACCCAGGGAATGGAGATCCAGGCGGCGTGTGGTCAGCTTAGGGCGCGAGAACAAGCGAGCGCGCTGCGTTAGCGCCGATTGAGCAGGGACTTCCTCTACTTGCGAATACGCTGGCTGCTCAGGCTAAACTCACAACCTAAAGATTGAGCAAGGGGATAGGTTCTTCTTCGTCAAGAAGTGTGGCCCGCGCGGCAGGCCTAGAGACTGGTCCCCCGGCCACGTACTTTGAGGTTAGGGGTTGAGTTCCCGCAGGAACTCTTCTATAGAGGGCGGCAGCGGGGTCGGCTCTTGGGGAGGCTCTTGCAACTGGCGTCGCGCTGCACGGGAATCGTAGCGCTCCTCCAACCGCACCAGCGCCCGTTTGAGCTGCTGGTTGCCCTCAACCGCAATGCTGATCTGCTGGTTCTGGTCTTCGGCCTTCTTCCGGAGCTCGGTCAGGTCCAGGGGCATCTCATAGATGTCGCACAGCACTTCAAGTACCCGAAGGGTTCCCGCAAAGTCTTCCTCTAACGGCGCGTACTGGGGCAGACGCACCAGCATGCTTAGGGTCTCCTTGCCGCGCTGGAGCATCTTCTGGGGCAGCAGCGTGAGGATAGATGTCGGACCCTCGTATCGGCTCTGACGGGCGCCAAAGCGAGTTAGCCGCTCTTGTATCAACGGGTCAGAGGATGTGCCGCTAATCAGCAACGGCCGCGTGTGGGGCACCATGTCATACATGCCGCCAACCGTTGCGTAGCGCACTACTTGGAAGTGCTCCAAGACCTGGAGCACGCTCTCCATGTATTCCTCGCCGTTGTTATGGGGCTCCAGCAGGCGCATGAAGATGATGTCGTGGCTTTCCGGCTGTTTAGCGTACAGCAGGGAGCTGTTCGGAATCTCTATCTCGCGCTGGCCGTCTTTGAAGAAGCTCATCGGGCGGTAGCGTGTGAAATCAAAGAATGCGCCGGGACGAGTCAACTGGCCCATGGGCTGGGCGTCGAGCGTCTTCTGTAGCTCGCCGAGGGCCATTGCGCCTACGCTGCCCACGTCCACCCAGGGACGGAGCATCACCAGCACGTGGGGGTTCTTAAGCTCGGGGACTGGTTCGTTGAGAGTGAATGCACCTATTTCCATAACATCATGCTAGCAAATGGTAGGGGGCATTGCAAGGAACGCCCTCATGCCTAGGCCTGCCCTTGCTGCGCTCGCAACGTGCCCAAAGAAGCCTTTACCGTCGCTACTTTTGCGCGGTACGTCGATTCCTCAATGACGGGCACACTACCCTCCAGCGAAACGCCCTCCGGTAGATCGACCCAGGATTTGCAGCCGAGAAAGTACGGGGTTACCGGCACCTTTGCGGGCTGAGCCAAGCGGAACACCCGCACAAAGATGACCTCCAGCGGCTTGAATGGCCGCCAGTAGAGCCGCTTTTCAGCGTAGCCCGTAGTCCAGATGTAGTGCGGCGAGAGAGCCTCCACCGCCTGAGGGTCCATCGTCTCCATGACCTCATCCACTTGGGCGTAATGGGTGAAGGCTACCTCCGGCGGTGACGCCGAGGGTACTACGCCGCCCCAAGGGGCCAGCGTTTCCACCAAGTCTTGCTGATACTCAGGCTTAAGCAGGTCGCTCTTCTGGTGCTCGTAGGTGGGATAAAAGAGGAACTCATCATGCTGGATCTTGAATTCCTTCTCTCTGATGCCGCCTTTACGAAGGAGCAAGACTTGCTCGCCCTGGTCCAGCGCGCGGATCGTGACGGCCCACTCTTTGAGTGCATCTTTGATGAGTGTCTGTAGCATGATCAGCTCTCCCTTGCGAGAGGCGTTACCTTAACTGCGCCTTCTAATGTCATTCTAAGCGGAGCAAAGAATCCACTGCGCGCTTTACCAGCATTAGCAGGTGGATTCTTCTTCGCCACATTCCCCAGAATGACACCGATAAGAAGGACTTTGGCAGAAGCCGTGGCGCTTGTTGCAAAGTGTACCACGCAACCTAACGCGGTCAACAACACAGCTTACGCGCTTACGCCCTCCACCGGCGACATTAGGAGAAACTGGTTCTCATCCTCATCCGTGAACTGTGCGTAGACACCCCACACCATCTTCTGTGGTTCGCCCATGAACTGCACGCCCTTATCGGACAGCTCATGATAGGTCTTCTCTACGTCCTCACACCGGAAGACGATGGACGGCTTGCGTTCCGACCAGTCCTCCATCAGGGAGCGCGGGTAGATAACTAGCGCGGTCTGAGCGCCCGGCGCAACCAGCTCAATCCAGTCCGCCTCCGGACCCATAGAAGCGCGGAAGCGCACTTGAAAGCCCAGCTTCTGAGTGTAGAACGCCAGCGCCCGTTGCTGGTCGGTCACATAGACCGCAACCGTGTTGATATTGCTAATCATCTCATCCTCCGTCTTCGTGGGTAGTGCTTAGCTAGAAAACAAAGAGCTTTAGCAGGAGCAGCGCAGAGAACGCCCACAAGCATAAGACAACGATCAGACCTGCCTTGCTCGCTGGCAGCCGCACCGCTTCCTCCGCCCGTGCGCGACTTTCCGCCATGACCGTTGGGGGAATAAGGCGCAGCGCCACCCAAATACCGGCCGGCAGCAGCACTAGGTCATCCAGGTAGCCGAGAACGGGGATAAAGTCTGGAATAAGGTCAATAGGGCTCAGGGCATAGGCCAGCACGCCCGCAATCGCCGCCTTGGCATACCAGGGCGTGCGCGGGTCTCGGCTGGCCAGGTAAAGCGCGTACATTTCACGCTTCAGGGCGCGGGCGGCGGTCTGCCATCGCTGCACCAATCCGCCTGTCAAACCCATCCTGCTCCTTATAGTTGCGCGCACTTAGTACGTTGGATAAACCAACTAAAAACGGTATCATAATGCCACCTAGCATTATGCCTGGCCAACAACAGCCCAGAAAGGACACACCACAATGAGCAATGTAGGCGACTCATTCCCCGAATTCAGGGGTGAATCCCACGAAGGTAATCAAGTAAAGCTTCAAGAGTATCAGGGCAGCGACAACCTGGTTGTCTTCTTCTACCCAAAAGCGATGACTCCCGGCTGCGTGCGCGAAACCACGGAGTTTGGCAGCCGCCGTGGCGAGTTTGATGCGCTCAACACCAAGATCGTGGGCATTAGCATAGACCCCGTGTCAGCCCAGAAGACCCACGCCGACCACTGCGGCGCCACCTTCCCCATCCTTTCAGACGAAGGCGGCATGCTTATTGAGCAGCTTGGCATTAAGCGCGACAGCGGCAGTGCAATGCGCACCACCTATATCCTGGGCGCGGACGGCATGGTGAAGAGCGTCTTCAACGAGGTGAAGGTGGATGGACACGTGGATGAGGTGCTTGAGGCAGTAAAGGCCCTGTAAGGCACAATATCATTCTAAGGGCCAAAGGCGGCGAAGAAGCGAAACCGGAACACGATAGAGTTCCTTTGCTTCCCTGAGAATGACGTATCGGTTAACCAAAGAGGCGGTGCACATGCACCGCCTCTTCTCATTCTTCCTTGTTCATCATAGCCAGGGAGGATTGCTCAAAATAGTGACCCATGACACCTGCCCACGGCTCCTCGATTCCCGTCTCCTCGATTGCGGCCAGCATGTGGCCCAGCCATGTATCTCGCTCCACCATGCCGATAGGAAAGCGCATGTGACGCATCCGCAGTCGAGGGTGGCCGTAGTTATCGCTATAGGTGCGCGGGCCGCCAAAGAACTGGATGAGGAAGAGGCTTTGCCGCTCCCTGGCATCGGAAAGGCTGGGCGGGAACATGAACCGCAGCAGGGGTTCCTTGTCCACCCGGTCGTAGAAGCGCTCCACCACCGCACGCAGCGTTTCCTCGCCTAAGGCCGCGTAAACCTGCTGCTCTCTGGGATCGAAAGCCGCCGTCAGGTTAACGAAAAAGTCGGGCTGGTTGGTCATGAGCTGGTCTAGTGGATGAGCCGTCGCCGCATGAGACGCAGCGCGGCCGTAGTAATGATGAGCGCCGCTGCCACCAGCCAGAGGAAGTCCAGGGCGACGCCCCACCCTAGCGAGCCGCCGACCAGCGCCCGGGACAGCTCCACACCGTGTCGCAGCGGCAGGAACCACGCGACCACCTCCACCCATCCAGGCATGCCATGCAGCGGAAAGAACACGCCGGAGAACATGTACTGGGGCAGTAGAAACAGCGCAAAGAAGTGATTGAGCTCTCCAATAGAAGGAATAAGGGACACCACCGTCACCCCCGCGGCGGCAAAAACGATGCCCTGGGTGTACATCACCGGCACCAGCAACACCGCCGTTGGCGCCATGGGCACGCCGAACAAGCTCATCACTAGCAGCAGCGCCAGCGTGGTCTCTAGCGCTCGGGTCGCGCCCCACATGATCTCGCCGGCGATGACGTCCTCAATGCTCAGAGGCGTCACGATCATCGCGTCAAAGGTGCGCTGGTACTCCATACGCAGGAAGGTACCCCAGGCGCATTCCGCCGCCGAGCTGAACATTGCGAACGCGGC
The DNA here is from genome assembly GCA_965220215.1 of Dehalococcoidia bacterium. Lineage (GTDB taxonomy): Bacteria > Chloroflexota > Dehalococcoidia > SHYD01 > SHYD01 > CBDDEI01. Next base: position 135,343 of record OZ244809.1, on the reverse strand, counting down.
CACAAGGCCCGGAGCGAGGAAGTCCTTGTACTCAAGATCGCCGCCCAGGGCAACATAACTGCCCAGGCCAAGCCCCAGAGCCGTGAACGCCAGCAACGGCTCGATGACGGTGAAGGCGATCTGGGTGTGCCAGGTCTTGAGGAACACGTCAAAGTTCCGCTGCCACACCCGCACCGCGCGGTAGCTCACCGGTATCATTCTCGCAACGCCCTTCCGGTAAGCCGCAGGAACACGTCCTCCAGGGTGGTGGGCCGCTGCGTCAGGCTCAACCTCTCCTCAACGACCCTCGTTTTGAATGCATCCAATCCGGAACCATAGATATAGATGCGGTCTTCCACAACTTCTACAGCCTGGCCGGCACTGTCTAGCCAGCCTACTACTTGACTGGCCTCAGTCCCGCCCAGACCTACCTCCAGCACCTGCTCGCCCACATTGCTGCTAATAAGCTCCAGCGGCCGGCCTTCAGCCAGCACCATCCCCTCATGCATAACGGCAAGGCGGTCGCAAAGCTGTGCGGCCTCCTCCATGTAATGCGTGGAGAGCAGCACGGTCACGCCCTCGCTTTGCAGCGCTCGCAGCTTCTGCCAGATGAGGTGGCGCGCCTGGGGGTCCAGCCCAGTGGTCGGCTCGTCCAGCACCAGCACTTTGGGGCGGTTCAGTAGCGCGCGGGCAATAAGAAGCCGCCGCTTCATGCCGCCGGAGAGTGTGTCCACCTTGGAGTTGGCGCGGTCGTCAAGCTGAAAGAGGCGCAGCACCTCCCACGCCCGCTCTTCGGTAAGTCGCTTCGGCATATCAAAGTAACGCCCGTAGACCAGGAGGTTCTGGATCACACCCAGATCGGTATCCAGGTTGTTCTCCTGGGGCACCACGCCAAGCATCGCCTTGATGGCGCGCGGCTGGGTCGCCACGTCCATGCCGTTGATGGTCAGCGTGCCGCTGGTAATGGGAGAGATGCAGCAGAGCATGCGGAAGGTGCTGGTCTTGCCTGCGCCGTTGGGGCCCAGCAGCCCAAAGCATTCGCCGGTCTCCACGGTCAGGTCAATGCCCTTCACCGCCTCAAAGGTGTCGTACCGCTTAACGAGGTTCCGGGCTTCCACGATTGTTGCAGCCATACTTTTTAATACTAGCAGAGTGACACCTGCACAGGAGCCACATCGGGGCCGAACTTTCCGCTCTAGGACGGCCCTAAAGCAGGGCAAGTTGACAATTCGCGGGCAAAGCGCGACATCTTATGCGCAGCGGGAAAGCTCGCAGCCGTTAGTACGATTTACTTAAAGCAGGAGGTGCAGTGATGGCATCTGGACTTCATGGCGTCAACCACATTGCGTGTCTGGCCAAGAACATCGACGAGACGATAGCGTTCTACAAGGACTACCTGGACATCCCCCTGAAGAACGTGGTGAACAACACGCCAGGCCACATCCACATTGCCCTGGACCTAGGCGGTGGCGGAACCCTGGACTTCTTTGAGGCGCAGCCCGGCACGGACGCTACTGAGCGAAACACCATCGGCGGACTCAACCACTTTGCCCTCACCGCCGACGCCGACTACATAGAAGAGACACAGGAGCGCTTAAGCAAGGGAACGGCGCAGTTCCGGCTGGATGACCGGGGCGGGCAGAAGACCATCTACGTGACCGACCCCAACGGCATCCAAGTGCAGCTCTACCCTTCCTCCGGCGGCAGCCAGAAGCGGTAGCCTCGTTCCATCGGGACACGTCACGCTGAGCGCGGCCAAAAACCGCAACCTAAGTCCTGCATTGCTATAAAGCTGCTTCGCCGGCTACAGACGCGCCTACACTCAGAGCGACTGGTGGCCGCGCCATCTTGCCCACAGTGCAGGGTTCGCAGTAAGCTGCCCAAGCAACCGCAGCACGTCCTACTCCGCTGCTGACACTACCCTAAGAGGTGACCACGTGATTATCGACAGCCACGGCCACTACACTACTGCTCCTGACGCCCTCCACGCCTATCGCGGCAACCAGATCGGGCAGATGAACAAGCCCGTAAAGGGCAGCCTGAATATCAGCGACGAGGAGCTAGTAGCCAGCGTCAGCGGCCAGCTCAAGTTCCAGACGGACCGGGGCACCGACGTGACGCTGTTCTCGCCGCGGGCCGGCAGCATGGGGCACCACTTTGGCGGCGAGCTCATCAGCCGCTACTGGTCGGAGACCTGCAACGACCTCGTCTACCGGGTGTGCTCGCTCCTACCTGAGAACTTCATTGGCGTGTGCCAGCTCCCCCAGACGCCGGGCGTCTCGCCGGCAAACTGTACAGAAGAGTTGGAGCGGTGTATCAACGATCTGGGCATGGTAGCCTGCAACCTTAACCCCGACCCGTCCGGCGGCTATTGGACCGACCCACCCATGACCGATCCCTACTGGTTCCCCATCTACGAGAAGCTGGTGGAGCTAGACGTTCCGGCCATGGTCCACGTGAGCTCTTCCTGCAACCCCAACTTCCATTTCACCGGCGCGCACTACATCAACGCGGATACCTCGGTGTTCATGCAGCTTATCGAGGGCGACCTCTTCAAGGAGTTCCCCACGCTGCGGCTCATCATCCCTCACGGCGGCGGCGCGATCCCCTATCACTGGGGCCGCTACCGGGGCATTGCTCAGGACATGGGCAAGCCGCCGCTGACGGAGCATCTGCTGAAGAACGTCTTTTTCGACACCTGCGTCTACCACCAGCCCGGCATCGATCTGCTGTTCAAGGTGATTCCGGTGGAGAATATCCTATTTGCGTCTGAGATGATTGGCGCGGTACGGAGCGTGGACCAGACCACGGGCCGCTACTTTGACGACACCAAGCCCTACGTCGACGCGGTGCCGGGGCTATCGGACGCGGACAAGAAGCGGGTGTTTGAGGAGAACGTGCAGCGGGTCTACCCGCGGTTGGCGCAGGCGCTACCTTAGTTAGTCGTTCGCCTAAGCGATGGTAATCTCCCCGTCCGCCTCCAGCACCGGGAACTGTGCCTGCACCGTTTGGGGATACTTGAGCCCCGTGCCAGTGTTCAGCAGCAGCACACGGTCCTGAGCGCGAAGCACCCCTAGACGCTGCAATTCCGGCAACGACGCCACTAGCGCAGCCCCCTCAGGGCAGATGAACATGCCCTCGCGTTGGGCCAGCCGCGCGGATGCGTCCAAGATGGCCTGATCACTGACGGCGATGGCATAGCCGTTGGTCTCTTTGATGGCCCGCAGCACCAGGAAGTCTCCCAGCGCCTTCGGCACACGCAGGCCGCTGGCGATGGTCGCGGCGCCCTCCCAGAAAGTGGACTCCTCCTTGCCTTCCTGGAACGCTTTCACAATGGGCGCACATCCCTCCGGCTGCACCGCGATGAGCTTGGGCCGGCGGCGGTCTATCCAGCCGATAGCCTCCAGCTCATCGAAGGCCTTCCACATGCCGATGAGGCCGACGCCTCCACCCGCAGGATAGAGGATGGCCTCCGGCGGCTCCCACCCGAACTGCTCTATGATCTCCAGCCCAAGGGTCTTCTTCCCTTCGATACGATAGGGTTCCTTCAGGGTGGACGCATCGAACCAGCCGTATTGCTGCACGCCTTTGCCCACAATGCGGCCGGCGTCGGAGATGAGCCCCTTCACAAGATAAACGTGAGCGCCGTACGCGTGGGCCTCCAGCTTGTTGATCTCCGGTGTGTCCTCCGGCATCACCACGTGCAGCTCCATGCCGCCCGCGGCGCAGTACGCGGCCCAGGAGCCGCCCGCGTTACCCGCAGTAGGCATCGCGATCTGGCGCACGCCAAGCTCCTTTGCGCGGGACGCGCCCGCAGCCGCGCCTCTGGCCTTGAAGGTGCCGGTGGGGTTCAGCCCCTCGTCCTTCATGAGCAGGTTGGCAAGGCCTAGCTCCCTTCCCAGGCGGTCCAGGCGCAGGATGGGCGTCCAACCCTCACCCAGGCTCACCAAGTTAGCGCGGTCTTCCAAGGGCAGCAGCTCCCAATAGCGCCACATATTGGGCTCGCGATAGGCCAACCCTTCCTGGCGCAGCGTCTCTTGCACCGCCTCCAAGTCGTAGTCAACCAGGAGTGGGCTTCCGCAGCCGCACAGGTTCTGGACAGTGTCTGCGGGGAGCTTCTCCCCACACTTAGGGCAATGGAGTGAGATGGGTGGCATAAAAACTACACCTAATCCTCAATACCTTCGATTTTTAAACGATACCAGCATGACCAGGATGGATGATACAGAACTGCAAGATCTGTCCAAAGCAAGATATCCAGGATTCGTACTTTTGTTAGACGAACAGAAACATTTTCTGAGTCTGATACAGGGACTGATAGTGAGCTTGAATACTGAGACAGTTCATTGAGTTCAGTTCGATTTTGCAAACCCAGTTCCCTGATTCCACGTTGTACAGCAATCATCCTACGGGCATAAAAGGTGTCGCTTGGACTAGGCTCAACGTTAAGCGACAATTCCTCACGGACATAGCTATCGGAAATTGCGACAAAGCGTGGACGTAGCAGATGGAGCGTCTTGCTCGGCGCCATATCTGTGAGATATTTGACTGCGGATAGACGCTTAGTGAGCTTTGCAAGCGCTTCCAATGCTGGTTCAACCTCCGATTCTTCTGAATCTATAAGATCGAGACCAACAGGGATCTGAGATAACTCCTCAAACTCTTTATCTAAAATGTCTGCCCACGCCTTTCGTGGCGACCGCGCTCTCATCTTGCTGTTGATTAATCGAATATGTTCTCTGGTGACCTTGTCTTTTGGCAGACCATGGCTCTCGTGGTCAAACCCTACGTACGCATCACGTTCAACGAATGTTTTTATTCGCCAACAGCAGTTATCAATAGTGCGTTCATCACCCTCAACGTTCCTTGGGGCATCCGAGCTTGTATCAGCTGGAATTCTTACTGAGATCTCATCCACGAATACTGCTCACCCTCATACTCTCTAAGAACTTACTGAACATCTTTTATGCGCGTGAAGACCTTCTTGGGGTTCTCGTAGAAGATAGTGCGTTTGTCTTCTTCAGTCAGGAAGTCCAGGCCGGCGATGACCGGTACCAGGTCGTCCGAGGGCGCGCCTGTATCCGGATCGACGGTACCGGAGCCTGCGCCGGGCACCTCCGTCCCGAAGAGCATCCGGTGCGCGCCTTTCTGCTTGAGCGCGGCGGTGAGGAACCAGCGGTCGTAGGCGCAGGTGTCAAAGTAGAGGTTCTCGGTCAGGTCCATGTCGCCGCCCCGGCGGATGTGCAGGCGCGCCGGGGAGCCGCCGCAGTGCACGACCACTATCCGCAGCTTGGGGAACTGCTGGAACACGTGGCCCCGCTCCAGGATCATAGTGGACAGTGTGTGCTCCATGATGAAGTAGAACTGGCGGTCAAGCTGGGCGTCACCCTTTGCATCGTAGCCAAAGTCCAAACGATGGTCTCCCTTAGGCTGGCAGGCGTGGATAACCAGCGGAATGTCCAACTCCTGCGCCCTGCGATAGAGGGGGTGCCAGTATTCGTCGTCCAGTTTGGGAGTCTTGCCGTCGCCAGCGGGGTCGGGGTTCACTAGCGCGGCTATAAAGCCTAGCTCGTTGATGCAGCGGTCCAGCTCCGGGATGCAGTTGCTGGTGTCCATATCTCGCTGCTGGGGAAGGCCGGCAATGCCCTGAAAGCGCTCTGGGAAGAGGCGGCACTTCTGGTGGATAGCATCGTTTGTCACCTCGGTCCACCGCTTGGTGATTAAGGGACGCTCCCAGTGCAGCATGGATACCGGCCGCATGGAGAGCAACTGCAGGTCGATGTTGCGTTCATCCAGCAGCTTGACGTGGCGGCTGGCCGCGGCATGCATCGATTCGTCGGGAATCCTCAGCGGCGCGTTCATGTTGTTGCCGGCGCTCACTAATGCAAAGCCGTACTCACTGTGTTCGGAAGGGCTGGAGATATGACCGTGGGTGTCGAAGACCTTGTGGCCGTTATACATTGCTAACTCCTACGCTGCTACGTTCCGCTCAGCACGCTGGAGCGAGGCCAGAAGTTTGGCCGAGGCCGCTGCTATCTCTTCCACCGCGGCCTCAAAAGCCTCGGCGTTCGTCTTAGAGGGCTTACGGTAGCCGCTTATCTTCCGCACATACTGCACTGCTGCGGCGCGGATAGCTTCCTGGCTCTCGTCTCTACTGCGCAGGGTCACAATGCTTCTGCACATAGCCCACCTCTCCCTTTTGTGCTGCTACGTAGTGTACCCGAACTTCCTGCACAGTCCAACGGGCGGCGTGCAGAGGGCTCGAAAAACTCATGGTACACTTTTAGGCGAGCGCGCTTGTGCTCCAAAAACAGCAACCAAACACCTGATAACGCACCTTTTCCTAAGGAGACGGCATTGCGATACATCATCTACGGAGCAGGCGCGGTCGGCGCCCTGGCCGGCGGTAGACTCTTTGAGCACGGCCACGAAGTCATTCTCATCGCGCGAGGCGCCCACCTGGAGCACATTCAGCAGCACGGACTAACCGTCCAGGGGCCGAACATAGACATGACCCTGCCCGTTCCTGCGGTAAGCCACCCCTCCGAGATTGAGTTCCGGCCAGACGACGTGGTTCTATTGTCGATGAAAACGCAGGACACGCAGACGGCGTTGGAGGCGCTGGAGGAGACTGCAGGCTGCGCTGTCCCTGTCCTCTGTATGCAGAACGGCGTGGAGAACGAGCGCATCGCCGCTCGACGCTTCCCCAATACGTATGGCGTCTACATCTCCATGTCCTCAACTTTTCTTGAGCCGGGCGTGGTGATCATGGACGGCGGACCAGTCTCCGGCATCCTGGACGTGGGCTGTTACCCCACGGGCGTGGATGACACTGCAATGAAAGCAGCCGCCGGGCTGGATAGCAGCATGATAAGCAGCCGCCCCGCAAAAGAGGTGATGCGCTGGAAGTACAACAAGCTCCTGGGCAGCATCAACAATGGGGTGGGCATCGTCTGCGGCGAGGGCAATACGCGCGACCTACGGCGCGCCGTCTCCCAGGAAGGAACGGCCGTATTCAAGGCGGCGGGTATTGACTACGCGTCCGATGAGGAGATGGATCAGCGGAGAGCAGGCGTAGACTCTGTCCGCAGCGGCGGACGCAGCGGCAACTCCACCTGGCAGAGCATCGAGCGTGGTCTCTCTACCGTGGAGTGCGACTACTTTAACGGAGAGATTGCCCTACTCGGACGGCTTAGCGGCGTGCCTACGCCCTACAACGACACGGTACGGCAGCTTGCCAATAAGGTAGCGCGGGGCCAGCTAAAGCCGCGCAGCCTAAGTGCAGACGACGTGCAACGGTACGCTGAAGCTATGGGGAAAGAGTAGCGGCTAACGAACCGCTTCCTTAAAACGCCGCAGCGCATCCAGGCGCTGGTCGGGCATCGTGAAGTCTAAACTGGTTGCGCCTACGCCCAGATAGCCCGCGCTCATGCGCTCTCTCTGCTGGGTATGGTCACGCCACTGCGCCGGCATTTGATAAGGAGAGTGCCGCTTTTTTACCTGATTGCATGTCCCTTCAGCGACACCTATAATCGGGACAAGCCAATAGCTTCTACGCCAAGGAGTGGTGCAGAAGCTATTTCTATCTAGAGTTACAGCAATAAGTACCTGTTACTTACTTCGAATTACCTTGGAGGCTCATGACAGAACGTAGTACGGAAGACGTAGGTGAGGTTGCAGCGTCGGCGCGACGCATTCTGGATGCGGTGCGCTCAGTCATCGTGGGCAAGGACGATGTCATTGAGCTTGCGCTGGTTGCTTTGCTATGTGAGGGCCATCTCCTCCTGGAGGACGTCCCCGGCATCGGTAAGACCATGCTGGCAAAGTCTCTGGCCCGCGCCCTTGGATGCGAGTTCCAGCGCATCCAGTTCACACCCGATCTGCTGCCCTCCGATGTCATTGGCGTAAGCATTTTCAACCAGAAGAGCGGGGAGTTTGAGTTCCGACCGGGCCCTATCCTGTCGCAAATAGTGTTGGCCGACGAGATCAATCGCGCAACGCCGCGCACACAATCCGCCTTGCTGGAAGCGATGGAGGAACGACAGATCACCGTGGACGGCCACACTATGCCGTTAAAGCGGCCCTTCCTGGTGCTCGCCACGCAGAACCCCGTTGAGCTAGAAGGCACTTTTGCCCTGCCGGAAGCACAGCTAGACCGCTTTCTACTACGTCTGCACATCGGCTATCCCGAAGAGTCGGACGAGCACGAGATCCTTGCTCGCTTCAAAGAAGAGAGCCCGCTGGATAGCCTTGCGCCCGTGATAGAAAGCGTTGAGTTAATTGCTATGGAGCAGGGCATCCGTCACGTGTTCTTAGAGCAGGACGTAGAGGACTATCTGGTGCAGGTGGTTCGGGCCACCCGTGAGCACTCGGCCGTGGAGCTTGGCGCAAGCCCGCGCGCTACCCTAGCGCTCTACCGCTGCGCCCAAGCGCTGGCAGCGTTACGCGGCCGCAGCTACGTTATCCCAGACGATGTGAAGGCACTGGCCCCCAGTGTCCTTGCCCATCGTCTTATCCTAGACCCCCAAACCGCGCTCCGCGGACGATCCAGTGATGCGGTTGTCCGTGAAATAGTAGAGTCCATCCCCGTTCCAGTCGAGCGTTAACCGGCTCCAACGCCGCCTATGAACCGCGGACTGATCGGAGACACCGGGGTCTCCCTCTCCATCGTTCTGCTGATTGCCGCAGCGGTAGCGGGTCTGCCAATCCTGCTGCTGGTTGCCCTAGTGCTGCTAACCATCACAGGCACCACTGCATTTTGGCGTCGCAACTGCCTCAACAGCATTGAGTACCGCCGCACCTTCAGTGCAGATCGCGCGTTTGTAGGCGATGAGATAGAGCTTACGGTTCAGATTGTAAACCGCAAGCTGCTCCCTCTCCCCTGGCTGCAAGTGGAAGACGAGCTGCCCACAACGCTAGGTTTTAAGGGTGGCGAGGTAGGCAATGCACAGAAGCCGCGCCGCCTCGCCCTAAAGCGAATGCTCTCCCTCCGCTGGTACGAGAGCATCACCCGTCACTACACCATTGAGTGTGGCGTACGCGGGAGCCACGCGTATGGGCCGGCCATACTACGCTCCGGCGACATCTTCGGCTTCTTCAGCAACGAGACCGAAGTGCCTGAGGTAAACCGTATCCTGGTCTACCCGCGCCTCGTGCCTATCGAGCAATTAGGCCTGCCCCCTAAGCTGCCCTTTGGCGACCGGAAGTCTACGCTACGGCTGCTGGAAGACCCTGTGCGCGCGGCCGGCGTTCGGGAGTACAGCCCAGGCGACAGCATGAAGCAGATTCACTGGAAAGCGAGCGCGCGCACCCAGCACCTCCAAGTAAAGCTGCAGGAGCCCAGCACTTCCATAGACGTGCTGCTCTTTCTCAACATCATCACCTTCCTCCCTGAGTGGCAGGGCATCATCCCCGAGTTGCTAGAGGAGCTATTGAGCGTGGCGGCCTCCCTCGCAACTCATTACTACAGCCAGGGCATGCGCGTTGGCCTTTATGTCAACAGTGCAGCTTACGGTTCCGACCAGCAAGTGATGTTCCACCCGGCACACCATCCCGCCCAGATGCGGGCTATCCTGGAATCCCTTGCGCAGTCGAATGGCTTTGCCACTATTACTATGGAGCAGCTTATCAAGAAAGAGAGCGCCAACCTCCCCTGGGGCGCCACTATCGTCGCAGTGACAGCAGTGAGCACAGAGGGTATGCACGCCGGCCTCTTGCAGCTGCGGCGCGCCGGACATCCGGTTGTAGTGCTCAAAGTGGGAAAGACCCTTCAAGACTTCAGCTTTCCGGGGCTAACGGTCATCCCGGTTGGAGAGGCAGCAAATGAGCATGTCATCAATGCTCAATAGGTTGCAGCTGAACAGACTGGAGCTGTTGCAGGACATCCTGCTGCCCCTTGCGCTCTGCGGCATGGAAGCTTCCTGGGCATCCCAGGCGGCGTTGTGGCTGACTAAGACCCAGCGCGGTGGAGACGAGGTGGCCTTTTCCTGGCTATGGGTGCTGATACTGCTGATCTTCGCAGCAATGTCCACCCGCATCGCGTTACGCTTGGAGATATCTCTAGGAGAGGTCCGCTGGAACATCCTGGCGCTAGCCGTGGCATCTATCTTTGTAGTCACGCGCTTTTGGTACTTCGCAGACAAACCATTCTACGACCAGTCCTGGCTACCAGACACTATTGGATACGCCGCACAGTTTTTTGTCGATGCCCCGCAGCTAGGACTAGGTCTGCTCATCGGCGCGTTTCTATGGCACAGAGGCATCAGCATCGCCCGCAGCGAGCTAGCCCTTGAGACGGTCTACGACTACTTTCTGAACGGTGTAGTCGCGCTCATCTTCCTCGGGATCCTCGCGCCCTCTTGGCCCGGTGTGGATGACGCAGACAGGGCTGGCCAGGCGGTTTCAGTACTGCTCTTCTTTGCCTGCGCGCTGGTAGCACTAGCCATCAGCCGGCTAGAGATTATGCGTCGTTCCATTCAGGACGTCGCTGACCCGCTGCCCGACTTGAACCAACACTGGTTCGGACTGCTTTCCGCGGTGGTCCTTTTTGTCCTCGCCATCTCGCTGCTTGCATCAACCATCTTCTCCGTCGACCTTATGGGCATGCTCCTGGGCTTTGTTACGGAGGCCACTACCTACGTCCTCTACGCGATTGTGCTTATCACCATCCCCTTCTTCTTTGTACTTGAGCAAGTTGTTTACGGCATCAAGTGGCTGCTCTCACTCTTTGGCTTTCAGCGTCCAGCAGAGCCGCCCCGGCTACGGAGCTTAGATGACTTCCGTCCCGAACAAGACGAGCTGACTCAAGGCGGCCTCCCGCCCGAAGTTATAGCTACGATACGGTTTACCATCGCGGCGCTCCTCATCCTGATAGTGCTCCTGATACTGCTGCGAGCTATCTACCGTCAGCTTACGAACGAGCGCGGCAACCCCGATGAGATCCGAGAGTCCGTTTGGTCATGGAACGACATCTGGCAGGGATTGCAAGACGGATTACAAGCGCTGCTGAATGCGCTACCGCTAAGGTCGGGGAACGACGACGCAGAGGACGAACAGTCCGGGCGTGAGCCAAGGATTCACGCCACCAGGGAACTGTATCGCCTCTTCCTGGCATGGGCTGCCCGGCACGGCGTCTCACGACGTTTAGAGCAGACACCCTTTGAGTTCCTGCACGTCTTTAGGCAGGAGTTGCCCGTTGTGGAAACGCAGGCGGCGCTCATCACGAACCTCTACGTTGCCGTACGGTATAACGACCGTCCGCCCGCAGAGGACGATCTGCGAGGGGCCATTCAGGCATGGAACCAGCTCCGCGCGACCCCGCAGGACAAGCCCGCTACCTCATAAATCAAACCACCTTTTCCTCATCTGATGTCCACTTCTCGACAGGCATCTCTCAGGAATCCACATCGAACCTAGTGTCCCCCGCAGGTATCCTCGATATTCATCATTTAATCATTATATCTTCATCTATTACTCATCTATTCTCGTTAGGGTTTAGCAATACTCCTATACTATTAGGCAGTAAAGATAATCGTGCCACCGGCGGATGGAAACAGAAAAGCCATCACCGGTGGGATGAGTAGTACAAACAAAGGAGGCAGTAACGCATGAGGACAACGTATTTGTTCTTGCCACTTATGCTTATCGGCGCACTGCTTGTAAGCGCCTGCACTGCAGCGGCAACACCAGCGGCCCCCGCCGCAAGTAGTGGGACCAGTGATGCTAGCAGTAGCACCAGCACCACTACCACTACCACCACTAGCGGTACTAGCGACACCAGCAGCAGCACTAGCACTAGCACCACCAGCGCCCCTAGCGCGACCGCTGTCCCCGCTGCTAAAAGTAGCACGAGCGGCACCACCAGCACCGCCGGCAGCGGTGAAACCAAGAAGGAAACCGGCCAAGCCGCAGAAGCCGTGCAGGTCATGAAAGACACCGCCGGCAGTTCGGACGTCAGCTGTGACGAGGGCAAGGAGGGCTGGCGCTCCCCAGGTCCCCCCATCCGCGGCGGCACCATGGTCTGGGCTACTACCCCCATCGCTCACCTCGAAACCGGCGGCGCCTTCCAGGTCTACAACGGCCTGCTCCAAGAGCGGAAGTGCTTCGTCACCGACCGGGCGGTCGTCCCCAGTCTTGCAAAGTCCTGGGAGGTCTCCTCTGATGGCTTGACCTGGACCTTGAAGCTCAACGACAACGTGAAGTGGCACAATATGGCCCCCGTTAACGGCCGCGCCTTCACCTCCGCCGACGTGGCCTGGATGATCGACTACCAGAAGGAAAAAGGACGCGTGCGCGTCTGGTGGGAACACGTCAATCACTCCACCCCAGACCCCCACACCGTCGTCCTTAAGCTTACCCGCCCTGACCCCGACTTCGTCTACAAGCTGGGCGCAGGCGCCAACCTCTTTCAGGCCAGGGAGGTCTTTGAGACGGACGGCGACTTCCGCAAGAACGCCGTTGGCACCGGCGCCTTCATGGTGCGGGATTGGAAGACCGGCCAGGGCGCAAAGGGCGTGAAGAATCCCGACTATTGGGAGATGGGCGCCGACGGCAAGCCCCTCCCCTACCTTGATGAGGTGACGAAGGTCTCCTTCGGCGATGTCGCCGCGGAGTTAGCCGCCATGCGCGCCGGGCAACTAGCACATCCCGGTACCTTTGGCTTCCGCCCCGACATGCTGAAGATCCTACGAGATAGTGATCTAAATCTGACCTTCTACGACATCCTCCCGCCCATCCATGGATCCGTCTGGTTCGACAATACCGTGGCACCCTGGAATGATGTGCGGGTGCGGCAAGCGGTCCTGAAGTCCATCGACCGGGAAGCCCTCATCATCTCCTTGCAGGGCGGCGTCGTCCATTCGGGCTATGTGCCCGGCGCTTTCACTGATGTGGCCTGGCCGGAAGCGAAGCTGATTGAGAAGTTCTCGCAGGACCTCGAAGGCGCTAAGAAGCTCTTGGCCGAGTCCGGTTACAAGTCCGGCGGCACCGCCTCCAAGATGATTACCACCGGCCAATATGCCCAAGAAGCCGAAGTCGTCCAGAACTTTATGAAGCAGATCGGCTTAAACGTCGAGATCGAGGTTTCGCCTAACCGTTCCTGGGGCGGTACCATGCGGAAGTTGAACTGGGAACTCGGCTGGGGCGTCGCGGGCGGCTCTGTCGCAGAGTTCCCCGTCTACTACCTCTGCGAGTTGCATACCGATAACCCCTTGAACACCACCCGCTACGGTGATGCCACCATCGATAACCTGTGCTCAACCCAGGCCATCGAGCTTGACCCCGTCAAGCGCAAGGCCCTCTGGGACCAGATCCAAGACCATCTCTATGAGGTAGTGCCTACCGTCCCCACGGTCAGCACCATCTACGGCATGGCTTTGGCCTGCGAAGTGAAAAACTACAAGCGTGTCCACACTGGCCGCAATCCCTCCGGATTCGTCCGGGCTTGGCTGGACAAATCAGGCTGCTAACGCCTAACATTGCAGTCAATAAGAAGGGGCGCTCAGTTGAGCGCCCCTTCTTGCTGCCCGATTCGCCGTCGGCAGTAGTGTCTGCTAGTGCCTTACCGCAAGCATTTCTACGTAAACGTTGACTGTCGGCCCCGCGGCATCCTGAGTTTGCCCAGGAGGGCTGCCATTCAGGAAGTCCCGCCAGGTAATCACCACCACGCCGCTATAGCCGCGAGTAAGCTGCCCCTGGCGGTTTGTCATCTCCCCGTTGTAGGTAGTGACCAGCTCCACAGACTTAGTGGTCTCCCGCATAGTGAGATCGCCAATAATGCCGAACTCAGCGCCTTCTCCCTTGCGGATTCCCGTGCTCTTGAAGTTGATCTGGGGGAACTTGTACGCATCCAGATAGACCTCGCTCAGGAGCCGAGCGTTCATCCTAAAGATGGAACTGTCAAAGCTCGGCGCCTCAACAATCGCTTCGACCGAACCCGCAATGGGGTCATTATCGTCCAGGCCGAGCTGCACCTGAAAGCCCCTAAATGGACCGTGAATGTTCAGCAATCCATTCCACTTAGCAGCCCAACGCACGCTGGAATGCCCGTGTTCAATCTCCCACGTCATGATTTCTCCTTCTCGCTAGCTTACTTCCTGTTATTGCGGCTTGTCCCAGCCTCGCGCTAGCACTAACACTACCAGTAGCCCGAACACCGCGGTAGCTACGCAGAACCAGTTCAGCCAAGAATACCCAAAGTGTTCGGCAATCAGCCCGCCAATAATGGAGCTAATGCCGCTGCCTATCTGGAAGGACATGGTGTAGCTGGACATGGCTACGCCGCGCCGGTTAGCCGGCGCAGTATCAATCGCCACCGCATAGAGCGAAGGCTGGCTGACCGCGCTGCCGAATATCCAGATCACACCGCCTGTAGTCAACAGCAGCGAGTCAGTACCCAAAGCGATGAATAGTAGACCCGCCAGCTGCACTGCAAAGCCGCCGGCAACCGACCACATTCGCCCCATACGGTCGGCCCACTTGCCTACCACGCCACGTGAGACGATGCCCATTATGCCAATGGCCGCAAAATAAAGCTCAATGCCTTCCAATTCCAAGAACTCGAAGTACAAGGGCATGAACACATTCACCATAATGGTAGGAATGATATTGATAACAAGAATGGCGCCGCCCAGCACCACGCTCGTTTCAAATAAGTTGTGATACCAGGGCCCGGAATCGGTCCTTTTAGCCTCGCTAGCTGAACGGTCCGGCGTCGTAGCAACTTTATTGGACAGCGTCACAAAGATGCCGCAGGCCGCCGCTACCGCGAAGGCAACCCGATACCCCACAGTGCTGACCAACCACAGGCCGGCCACCGGCCCCACAGCCAGCCCAATGCGCTGCACCATAGTGTAGTAGCCCAGGGCTTCCGCGCGCTGTGCCACCGGCGCAAGGTAGGCTACCCAGGAACTGCCAGCTACACTAAGGCCTGCCCACCCTATACCGTGGAGCCCCCTAGCGAACAGGATAATGATGGGGTTAGCGCTGATATACCCCAAGGGGCTAATAGCCAGCAGCACTCCCGAAAGGTTGAGCGCTCGACGAGGACGGCCGGTATCGGCTAGGTAGCCGTAGTAGGGGCGGACAAAGAGGGAGACAACGCTGAAGGTCGCCAGAAAGAGGCCGATAACCGTCTCGCTAAAGCCCAGAACCACCATGTAGAGGGGGAAGACCGGGCCAACGAGACCGTTGCCGGCGAAGCCAAAGAACTGGCCGAAGCAAACCGCCAGGAAGTCGCGGGTAAGCAGCGTTGGCTGCTCTGCAATGCCTTCGGTCGATTGCGTTGGCGGGGGATCGGACGGGCTAGCGCTCATTACTGCTTATCTGCGGGGGAAAGGCCACGCTCACCTTAAGCCACCCTTGGCATAGGGTCAACCAAGAGCAACGGCTCTTGCATTAGTTGGCCCAATAGAGCTTGGTGGGGTTATCCACCACAATGGTCTTGAGCACCATTGGATCAGGAACAACCAAGCCCAACAGGTTCACCAGATGGCCGTCATTGGGCATGTGCTTCACGTTGGGGTGGGGAAAGTCGGTCCCCCAGAGCACCCGCTCCGGTGCGGCCTGCACAAGCGCCTGCGCAAAGGGCACTGAGTCATTGAAGGGCGGACCTTCAGAAGAGACGCGCTCCAAGCCGGTGATCTTGACCCAAGCCTGCTCATGCTCCATCAGCTCTAGAAGCTTCCGGAAAGCAGGCTGCTCCAAACCCAAGCTCGCCTGCACCCGCCCCATGTGGTCAATAACAAAGGGCACCGGCAACCCTAACAGCAGCGGGGCTAGTTCAAGGATGTCCTCTGCATCCAGATGCACTACCAAATGCCAGCCCATGCTCTTGATCCGTTCCGCCATGCGCTTCACCACCTCCGGCTCCGGCACGCTCTCCAGATGACGCACAAAGTTGAAGCGCACCGCCCGGATGCCTCCCTCGTGGTAGCGTTGCAGCTCGTTATCCGTAATATCCGGTGCAACGATGCTGGTGCCGCGATAGCTGCCTCCGGACCAGGCGATGGCGTCCAGGGTAGCGTCCATGTAGACGCCGTGGCAGCTCGCGTGGACTATCACCGCCCGTTGCACACCCAGAAAATCGTGAAGCTGCTTCAGCGCCTCTTTCGGGGCGTCCGGTGGCGTATAGGAGCGATTGGGGTGGTAAGGAAAGCGGTCGCCGGGACCAAAGACGTGGCAATGGGCATCGCAGGCGTCGGGCGGCAACTGCACCGAGGGCTTAATGGGATTGGGATCAGGGGCCGGGATCAGGTTTGTTGTCATTGTCTCGCCTTATAGCCGAACATGCGCCGCGGCGTATCCACGATGGGGCTCACTGCAGGCCATTATGGAGCATTGACGGAGGGAAGGTAAGCCTCTCACTGGATTGTGCTACAGCGGCCTTGCTAGTTACCATAGTAGAGGAAAGATATCACGCAACTGCATTAAAAGGAGGACAGTATGAACAAGCTGACATCGGAAGAGGAACGGGTCATTGTCCGAAAGGGGACCGAGCGCCCCTTCACCGGCGCATACGACGACTTCTTTGAAGACGGCACCTATATGTGCCGTCAGTGCGATGCGCCCCTCTACGTCTCCAACGACAAGTTTCATTCGGGCTGCGGCTGGCCCAGCTTTGACCAGGAGCTCCCCAACGCAGTGAAGCACCTGCTTGATCCGGACGGCATGCGTACTGAAATTGAGTGCGTGGCATGCGGCGGCCATTTAGGCCACGTCTTCATGGGGGAAGGCTTCACGCCAAAGAACGCTCGTCACTGCGTCAACTCCGTCTCCCTCAAGTTTGTGCCAAAGAGCTAGCCCTTCGCAGGCATAAGCAACGTCTGCCCTTCGGTGCGGCGCGATGCAGTGCATGTGAATGCTTGCCTCGCTTGCGGCAGGCGCTCATTGTGCCTGCCGTGACGTGCTAAGACACCTAAGAAAGAGGTATAGCCGTGTATGCCATTCGTATCCACGAGGCCGGTGGGCCAGAAGTCCTAAAGTATGAGGATGCGCCTGACCCCATACCAGGGCTAGGGCAACTGCTGCTCAACATCCAGGCCACAGGCGTCAACTTTGCAGACGTCACGGCACGGCGGAATGCTGTAGCCGCCAACCTGCCGATGATCCCCGGCAACGAGTGCGCCGGCACGGTGGCCGTGGTGGGTGAAGGTGTAACCGACTTTGCTGTGGGCGACGTGGTGGCTTGCATGGCGCCCGGCAGCTACGCCGAAAAGATCGCAGTGCCAGCGGCCCGCGCGGTGAAACTCCCCTCAGGTATGGCGGCTGAGGCCGGCGCCGCTATCCTCCTCCAGGGCCTCACCAGCCACGCCATGGTGCTGGGCGCATACCAGGCTAAGGCGGGTGACCGCGTCCTCATCCACGCGGGCGCAGGCGGCGTTGGCATGCTCATGGCCCAGATGTGCAAGAATGCCGGCGCATACGTTTACGCCACGGTGGGCAGCGACGAGAAGATAGAGGCCGCTAAGAGCGCGGGCGCTGATATGGTCATTAACTACAGCAAGGACGATTTTGCTGAAGCGATCAGCACCACCACCGAGGGCAAGGGCGTGAGCGCCGTCATCGATTCCGTGGGCAAGGCAACCTTCCTGAAAGACATCGCCTGCCTGGCAACGAGAGGCATTGTGGTGCTCTTTGGTCAGGCCAGCGGTCCGGTGGAGCCTTTCGACATCGGTGTGCTGAACCAAAGGGGCGGCTACGTCACCCGCACGGGCGTGGGACACTACACCAGCACGCGGGAAGAGTGGTTGCGCCGCGCTAACGAGGTCCTGGGCTGGCTCCAGTCCGGCACGATCAAGGTGCAGACCAAGACCTATAAGCTGGCCAACGCTGCGGATGCGCACCAAGAGATGCAGGACCGCCAGAGCATCGGCAAGCTGCTGCTGTCGCCCTAGCTCAATTGCCCCTCATTTTCGGAAGCGCCTGAAGAGTTTCCCACAGCACGGCCCATACTAGCCGGCGCTCTGCATCGGTAAGTGGCCTCCCCGCGCGGCGGCGCGCGGCGCCCACTGCGCGTCCTGCCAGGTGACCCCAAGTCTTGGGCGTGCCGGCTTGCCACGCTTCCACAACGTCGGGATGGGCCGCCACCGTCGCTTGCGCCACCTCCGCGACAAGCTCTTGGGTGAAAGCGAGCTCTGTAGGGGCCAGGTCATCCACCCTGCTGGGCTGCCTCTAGCTGCTCCATGAGCACTTGCTCGGACGCCACCCACCGCCAGCCGTGGGTAGTCAGACGATAGCTGGGCTCGCCGGCAATGCGGAAGCGCCGGCGGACGCGCCACTGGCGACCGTCCTCAGTCTTAACGCTTGCGCCCAGGGATAAGCGGAATGGTTGCCTGCCCGGCACATCAATGAGGCCGAACTCTCTCGCAACACGCATCGCCCCTTCCCTGTAGCCAAACTCGTAGCGCAACAGCTCCAACCGTCCGGCTCGTTGAAGCCCCTCGGCCAAGCGGCGCCAGAAGTCCATGGAGTGGCGCTCCCGTTGCGACGCCTGCGCATGGGCTAGCTCGTGGGCGAGCAGCCCCCACAAGCGGTCGCCATCACGCAGCGAGGCCCGGCCGATGCGGATCAAGCCCTCCTGCGGACGCCAATCGCCGCCCTGACCGCGCCGCAACCTGGTGAGCGGCACGAATGCATACCCGCACGCCTCTGCCACCTCTCTGGCGAGCTGGCTAAGACTATCGGGAGCTTTTTCGCGAACAGGAGCTAGCTGCATCTTAACGTGAGCACGCCGCCCCTCAGCGCACGATGGTACACTGTAAGAAATACTTGCAGTGACGTTGTTGGACTACTACTAATGCTCGTATTCGTACTATTCCTGCTGGCGATGGCGCTCACGTTGTACATCGTGTTTGCCGTCATAGGCACCATCCTCATTCTTCTCCCCTGGCTCCTCATTGGGCTTTTAGCCGGTTGGATTGCCGGCGCCATCACGGGCCGTCGCCACGGCCTGTTGGAGTACATCGGCATTGGGTTGGTGGGCTCCGTGTTCGGCGGAATGCTCTACGAGCTTATCACCCAGCAGGCGCCGGGTGGCCCATTTAGCCCCACACGTATAGGGGCAGCGGTTATCGGCTCTATTCTATTCCTGGTCGCGCTGGACCTCTGGAACCGCCGCTAGCGGTCCAGCAGTTCCAGCGCATCCCGCAGCACTTCCTCCTCCGACACCCCGGCAACCAGCGAGTCCTCGTGGTCGCAGCGGTCCTGGGTGAGGTCGACGCCACAATTGGGGCAGGCAGAGCTCCAGGCGACGGCCACCCTGTGCCGGTCTTGTCTCAGTGGGCCGACGTTCATCAGTGTGCGCGACCAGTAGATGCCTACCGTGGGCGTTTGTAACGCCTGGGCCAGCCGCAGCGCATCTGAGTCGTTGCCCACCACGAGCCGGCAGCGCGCCAGCACACCGGCGAGCGCCCGCTCGGTAAGCTTGCCCGTCAGGTCAATCGCCTGACCCTTTAGCTCCTTCTGCACGCTTGCGGCAAGAGGAGCATCGGCGGCTCTTCCTAAGAGAACCACCTGGGCACCGCGTTCGGCGAGCCGGCGGGCTAGTGACGAAAACTTCTCGACGGGCCACTGCTGACGCCCCAGAAAACTACCGGGGTTAAGGGCAACCAACTCACCGGCAGAAGCAGGCAGCGCGGCAGCCGCGGCAGCTTCATCCTCTTTGGTAAGCGTGAGTGCCGCTTCTGTGCTCATACCCTGGGCGCCCACCTGAGCCACTACGTCCAGCCAGCGGAAAACCTCGTGCTGTGTCGACAGATGGGGCAAGCTGCGCTCAAGCTGCAGGGCGGACACGCCATGGCAACCGGCAGTCAGCCGCGCCCCTAGCAGACTTACCTGCGGGTTAGCGTGAGCGCCAGGGCCATGAATCTGCACCGCCAGATCGAAGCTCTCCGCACGCATCGCGGCATAGAACGCCTCCACTTCTGCTTCGGAGGACAGAGGCTCACCCGGAAGCATGAGCCCCTCGATGCCGGGAATCACCGCTGCCCGGTCGATGGGTCCCGGCCTGCCTTCGAAAAACTGCTTAGCCCAGGACTTTGCGAGCAGCACTATTTCGCTGTCGGGGTAGGCGTCCCTCAGACTCGCAACGGCGGGAAGAGTGAAAGAGAACTCCCCGATGGCTTTGGCGCTCAACAAGGCAATCTTGCTTACATTGGGAACAAGGGTCATAGAAGCTCCTCCTACGCTAGTGTGGCCGCCGGGGCCCGTGGTGCGCCCGTCTCCCGTAGCACCGTGCCCACCAGCAATGCCACGAGCAACGAGGACACGCTCAGGAAGACGAAGGCCATGCCGTATCCTGCCTGGATAGCCACCAGCGCAAAAAGCGCCGGCGAGGCCAGGCCGCCGGACGAGGTGATGGTGCGCCAGATGCCAAAGAAGCGGCCCCTAGATGCCGCAGGAGCCAGGTCTGAGCCCAGCACCTGCATGGTGCCGTTCGTGGCGCTTTGCGTCACCTGCGCCAGCACGTAACCAATAACATAGATCATGAAGGGCATCTGAGCAAAGGCGGTCACGGCCATAAATAGTAGCGATGCGCCAAGAAACGCGAAGCTGGGCACGATGACCCATTTGCGGCCGAAGCGGTCCATAAAGTACCCGGTGACAAAGGGAATGGGCAAGGATGTAACGCCCGCAAGCACGCTGATACCGCCCAGCACGGCGGGCCCTACGCCATAGGCATAGACGGCGTAGAGGTTGAAGGTGCCGCCATCATTGCCGCGGCAAACCACGGAGAGGAACTGCACTGTGAAGAAGCAGAGTATCTCGAAAGTAAGGATGAGCTTGAACAATGCAGCCCACGACCCGGCAGGCGCGCCTCCCGTAGCAGCAGCCCCCGCTTCCGGCTGGCGGGACGGTGCGGACTCTTTGGTAAAGAGGAAGACCGGGATAATTAGCAAGGCTGTGATGATGCCGTAGACGACGAAGGGTACTCGCAGATCAATGAGGGCAAGTCCGCCGCCTACCGCAGGACCAAGCATCATGCCCACCCGCTGCATCCCGAACATCCAAGTGATCTGGCGGGCCCGCTGGTTAGAGGCGGAGAGGTCGGTGATCATTGCGAGGCGGGACTGCATCCAGAACTCGTTGGCAACACCGCCCAGGAAGCGGTAGAGCAGCAGCTGTGGAAAGGAACCAGCCACTGCGGTAAGCAGCGAGGAGACGGCAGTGAGCGCTGGCCCCGCTAGGATGATGGGCCTCCTCCCAACTTTGTCGATGAGCAGGCCGGTGGGAAAGGTGATGACCAATGTGCCCAGCTGGTAAACCACAAAGACCATCGCCGCGCCGCCAAAGTCCAGCCCAAAGGATTTTGCATAGACCGGCAGCACCGGCGTCACTATACCTATGCCCAGAGCCAGCACCAACGCCGGAAGGTAAAGAGAAAGCAGCAATTGTGGCGTGATGACGCCGCCGATGAGCATGCGGCAAGTCTACTTCTGCGCAGACGCTGCGTCCACTTAAAGCGCCCTCTCTTGCCGCAACAGGCCGTATAGTATGAAGGAAAGGACGCGCCATGCAGAGCATCACCATTGACCGCAACAAACATCTAAAGGACGAGCCGCATCTAGGGCACAACCGCTGGCACCCCGACATCCCGCCCGTGCTAGAAGTGGCTCCGGGGGAAGAGGCAGTTCTAGAGACGCGCGACTCCGCTGACGGACGCGTGCGCTTTGGCATGACCCCCGCCGAGCTCGGCCCTCACGGCAAATGGGTGCATCCCCTCACGGGGCCCCTCTACGTTAAGGGCGCTGTTCCCGGCGATCTGCTGGAGGTGGAATATCTGGACATCCAACCCCAACCCTACGGGTGGACTCGCTGTGGGCCCACTGGCGGGTTGCTCCGTGACCTCTTTCAAGAGACCTATGTTGCTCACTGGGAGCTACAGGATGGATGGGCGACCTCACCCCAGATCCCCGGCGTACGCATCCCCAACGGGGCGTTCATGGGCACGGCGGGTGTTGCGCCTTCCCACTCCCAGCTTACCGAGTGGGCGCAGCGAGAGGCGGCCTTTGCCGCGCGGGGCGGCGTCTCATTCCCGCCGGACGCAGAGGAAGCCGTGCCTGACGCTGATCCCATCGCGGGCCAGGGATTACGCACCATCCCGCCGCGAGAGAATGGCGGCAACTTGGACGTCAAACAGCTCACTAAGGGGTCTCGGCTGCTCCTGCCAGTGAACGTGCCTGGGGCGCTCTATTCCGTGGGCGACGGCCACTTTGCTCAAGGCGATGGCGAGTGCTGCCTCACTGCCATCGAGATGGGCGCAACGGTAGCGGTGCGCTTCCGCATTCACCAGGGAGAAGCGGCGCGACACCACATCCGCTGGCCGCGTATTGTTCACCCCGACTACTTCCTGCCGCCGGAGTGGGCTGCGCCGCGCAACTGCATCGCGACCGTGGGGATGCCTGTGCAATCAGACGGCGCACAACAGGGGGAAGACCACCTGACTCTAGCCGCCCGCAACGCGGTGCTCAACATGATAGACCTGCTGCAAGAGCGGGGATGGAGCAGAGAACAGGCCTATGTTATCTGCAGCGTGGCCGTCGATCTTAAGATCAGCAACCTGGTTGACCTGCCCAACATCACTGTGTCAGCCTTCCTACCGGAGGACATCTTCCAACGCTAAATCATCGCCATCCCGTGGTCATTGCTTATCACTAAACTAAGAAACCTAAGAGCGTCTCTGCTTGGGCAGAGACGCTCTTGCTACGCTAAGTGGGTGCCATCTAATACTTAGTCATCGTCTGGGGGGATAGTGTTCTCCATTTGCAAGGAATGGGCCTCCAAATGGTGGATGATTAGTTCATCCACTACCTGAGTCACCGTGCGCACCTGACCGTCCAAGTGCTTGCCGGTACGGCTCCATCGGTCGGGCTTAATAGCCCGCAGGTCCTCTAAAGTCTGCTTCAGCCCCTGGTGGATCACGTCCGTCACCGCCCCACGCGCATAGGAACCGTAGCGCTCCACAGCGCCCAAACGCTCAGGGTCTTGCTCCGCGTCCACCGTGTTGCGGCCAAAGGTGGCGCCGTCCTCGTCCTGTTCCGAGAGCAGGCGAGCCTGCCGGGCCCAATAGGGGACGAACTCAGCAGCATGGGCCAGGATTTCGATGGCGTTCCATTCGCCGTGGGCAGGCGATTCCCGCAACGATCCCAAGGAACCCACACGGACCTGAGAAAGCAAGTCCTGTACCAGGGTTTCCACTTGTTTTATGCGTTCGTCTGCCTCTGCCAAAGAACCTCCAGGATTGCGCTTACGTTAACCCAAAAGCATAGGATGATAGAAAGTCCCTAAGATTGTGCCGTACACCATATGGGCCAGCACAATCGAGAGCGGAGTGCGGCGCCCATAATGCATGCCCAAAAAGCCGGGCGGTTCTAGTTGCCGGGTAGGCGTTGGGCCGCGCTGTTCGTTCGCCATCCTTGGATGCAGGCTTGGCAGTAACGGTATGATGACCAGCAGAATAAACATGGCATGTAGCAACCCAAGTGCCATTCCAAGCCACCACGCCGCGAGCCCTAGCTGCTCAAAAAACGCGGAGTAAACGACTGAGAATCCCCAGCCAAAGATAAAGTTCAGCGCAACGCCAAGGACGCGGGCAAAGTCTCGGTTAGGCGTAAAGGCCGTCCCTATGAGGAAGGGTAAGCTCATACGCGTGACCCCAAACGCCTGGAACCCCGCCAAGAGCGTAGTGAGTATCATCGTAGCGAAGAATCCGTAAAAAAGCGCGTCCACTATATTAAACAACGATTTTCCTCCCTACCTGTATCGCTCAGAGAGGAGCAAAAAACAGCTCATCTTCCACGACCACTCCCTATAAGCAGGGCAGCATTGATAAGGCCAACGTGGGTGAACGCCTGGGGGAAATTGCCCAGTGACGCACCGGTGTCAGGATCGAACTCCTCTGCAAAAAGCCCGAGGTCGCTCCCGTAGGTCATCAGTTGGTCAAACGCCTCGCGCGCGCCGGCGACATCGCCCATAAGCGCGCGTACCTGCACACCCCAATAGCTGCAGATGCCGAACACGCCCTCTCCCGGTGGAAAGCCATCATCTGTTCTCTCTGAATAACGATACAAGCCGTGGCCATGCGAAAGACGCTCATAGATCATTTTATAGGTGGACTGCATGCGCGGATGGCCCGCCTCAATATAGCCGTAGATGGGGAGGAGCAAGAGGCTGGCATCCACATCCTCGCCATCGAAGGTGCGCGTATAGCTCTGCAGCCGTTCGTTGTAGCCATGTTCCTCAACGGCTTCCCTTATGGCATCCCGTTCCCGGCGAAATAACTCCACATCAACGCGAACATTGCCTTCATCATGCATGTGAATCAGCCTGTCCAAGGCCACCCAGCACTGCACTTTGGAGTAGGTGTTCTGGGAAGGTCCTGCGCGCCCTTCCCAAATCCCCTCGTCCGGCTCTCGCCAACGGCGCGCCACGGTCCGCCCCAGGCCGTTTAGCCACCCATTCGTGTATCTATCAAAGTGCCATCCTAACACCGCCATGAGCGCCACGCCTTCCAGCACTTCACCATAGACATCAAGCTGCAACTGCTCCTGTGCGCCATTGCCTATCCGCACCGGTTTAGAGTTGGCGTAGCCCTCTAGGTGGCTTAACTCCTGCTCTGGCGACAAGACTCTCCCATATACATCGTACACAACGCGCAGCGTGGAACGGGTGACCCGGGTGGTGTGGAGAATCCAATTAAAGAATGCTTGTCCCTCTTCTATGTAGCCAACAGCGATCAATGCCCGGAGCGTCAATGCTGCATCCCGAAGCCAGCAATAGCGGTAATCCCAGTTCCGCACCCCTCCAATATGCTCCGGCAAAGAGGTAGTTGGAGCAGCTATAACGGCGCCGGAGGGGGCGTAGGTCATGAGTTTAAGAATGAGGGCGCTCCGGTGCACCGCCTCTCGATAGGGGCCGCTGTAGGTGCACTGCGCCGTCCACTCCACCCACCAGCGGATGGACTGCTCTACACGCTGCCTGGCAGCGGCTCCCAACGGCACTATCACTGCCGGGCTATCCTGACTGAAGCTCAGGGAGAGATAGCGGCGCTCATCCTTCCTGAGTACCGCAGTCCCCTGGACCACGGTCTTGTCCTCGGAGAGCGCAAGGGGAAGCTCGCTGGTGAGCACATAGGACCCCGTACCGTCCTTCAGCCAGAAGCCAAGCGCTCCTTGCTTGACTAGCGAGGGTTTTTGTAAGGCGTAGTTAGGCCGAGGCTCATAGCAGACCTCAAGCTCTACACTGCCTTCTAAGCCAATGACCTCTCGGAGCACCTCGTGGTCGGGGCTAAGGTGTGAACGCTTCTCCTCTTCAGTACTTATGGGCATAAGGTCTCTGAGGACAACGCTGCCCGTGGCGGTACGAAAGGTCGTCTCCACAACATTCGTGTTGGGAACGTACCGACGTTCCGTCTCAAAGGACTGGGTTGGTCTTATGCGAAAGCGTCCACCCTGCTTGGAGTCCAGAAGGGCGGCAAAGATGGAGGGACTATCAAAGCGCGGGCAGCACAGCCAGTCTATAGACGCGTCGCGAGAAACCAGCGCTACCGTTCGTCCATCTCCTATGAGGGCGTAGTCGCTTATAGGGGGATATTCAAGTGCCTGTGGGAGGGTCACTAGGTAATAGAGCCTCTGCATTATTCACTAAGGGGCTATTACTCCCTAGCATACGATAGCAGAGCGCCTACTGCCATTATTGCGAGGATTAGCTGTGTATGGCTCAGCCCGGGAGCAAAGTGCGGCGGTTCACTAAAGCTGTTTGCTTATGGCGCGCTGATTGCCGTCGTTGCAGATTCGCAGTAGACTCAGGCACAGCCATTAGCTAATCAGAGAAAGTGCTCTAGCAGCCAAGGAGAAACAGTATGTGGAAGAATGTTGTGGTAGTAGATGTCCATGCTCACATGTCTACACCTCCCGAATTCGGGGCAGTGGTCAACACTATGGTTGCGCTCAACACCCCTAACCAGCGCTTCAGCCTAACCGACGAAAGCCTGGAGGGGGCCCTCCAGCGGCACCTTCGCGTTATGGACGAGCGCAGCATCGATTTCCAGCTTGTCGGGCCCCGACCGGTGGGAATGTACCATTGGATGCGGCCCTTTCTTCAGGCTGCGTGGAGCCGTATCACCAACAACGTCATCGCGCAGACGGTTAAGCTACACCCCAACCGGTTTGCCGGCATGGCGCAGCTGCCCCAGAACCCCTTCGATAACGACACTAAACGGTGCGCAGACGAACTGACCCGCTGTGTCGAGGAGCTTGGCTTTGTCGGCGGTTACATAAACCCCGACCCAGGAGGAGCGAAGACCGTACCTGGCTTGAACGACGAATACTGGTATCCGCTCTACGAGACGGCCCAGAAACTGGATGTTCCCCTGTTGGTACACCCGAGCACATCCGCCGACCGGCGGATCGAAGTCGTGCCTAACAACTACCAGATTAACAACGTGACCGAAGAATACATCGCCACGATGATCCTAGAGCATAGCTCCGTCTTTACAGACTTCCCGCAGCTGAGAGTCTGTATCTCCCACTGTGGCGGCGCCCTGCAACGATTTACGCTGGAAGATGAACAGCACATTGGCAGAGTGGGGGAAGCCAACCTTACCTTTGATAGCTGTGCTTACCAGTCTGATTTTCTGACAGCCGCCATCAAACAGAAGGGAGTCCGGCGCATCCTCTTTGGTACGGAAGCCCCTGGCGCCGGCAGCGCGATTCGAAAAGATACGAACCGGCCCTCAGACGATGTAATACCTACGCTAGAGGGACTCGGCATACTTTCCGACGAGGACATGACAGGGATCTTGCATGATAATCCGTTGAGAGTATTTACCAAAGTCAATCTCTTGCCGGACACCAAGTCGGAGCCGCCTCCTACAGGGGAGGGTTTCGTGAACTTCTGGGATAGAGCGGGCCGCTAGTACCTTCACTGTAAGTTCGGCGGGGGCCTCAGAGCGACGCAGTCAGTCTATCTGGGCCTCCGCCTCTATCTCCACCTTCCAGCGCGGGTCGAGAAACCCGCCGGCGAGTAGCATCGTGCTCGCTGGTCTGACGTCTCGAAACACGTCGCCGTGCGCGCGGCCGACGGCCTCCCAGTCCCCAGCATCGCGTAAATAGATACGGGTTCGGATAACATGCTCTGGGCGCGCGCCCGCTTCCTCCAGAGCCGCGACGATAATCTCTAAGCAGCGGCGGGCCTGGACGCCCGGGTCGGGGTCACACGAGCCATCAGGCCAGACTGGCGCAGTGCCAGCGACCACGACGCGGTTGCCAACCCGCAGGGCGCGGCTGAACCCGATAACAGGCTCGTAAGGCGAGCCGGAAGAAACGCGTTGTCGTGGGGTATTCATAGAAATCCTTTCTCCTTTAGCGGACGCAGCACGGCCACACCGGGCTTGCTGGCGTCCCTTGCTCCCGACACTAGTGTACGCCACGCGCTCGGAAGGACAGACTGTGATCCGCGCGTGCTATGCTGGAAGTACCGCTCTTTGCTTTGTAGGAAGGCTAGCAATGAAATCGTACTTTGGACTCGGCGTTATCGGCGCTATGGTGGCTATCATTGCCGCTGTAGTCTGCTTTGGTATCACACGTGAGCGCAAGGTAGGCTCGTTCCTTGGGGTGCCCTATGACTGGCGACGGCCCACGGTTGCCGTATTGCGAGAGCGTTGGTGGAACCCTGCCGACCCTCGCATCCTCACCCCAAAAGTGTTCGGCTGGGGATGGAGCATTAACCTTGGCCGCATTTGGCGGCTGCTGCAAGGGAAAACCCAGTCTGAGACGCCTTAACCAAAGAGACGCCTGCCATCCACGCGTTGCTACACACTGGATTTAGAGGGGAAAAGTAGGAGAGGGTGAAGTGTGGTCGGGGCGACTGGATTCGAACCAGCGACCTCCTGAACCCCATTCAGGTGCGCTACCAGGCTGCGCTACGCCCCGTAATGACCATCGCAGTATACCGTGCCTAGGACGCTCCGACAAGATAAGCTAAGCGTACCTGTAAGGCAATTTCACCCGAGGAAGCAGCATGGCAATCCGAGTACTCTTTCTCTGCACCGGCAACAGCGCGCGCAGCCAGATGGCGGAGGCGTTGCTACGCCACACAGGTGGCGATGCCTTTGCGCCTTATAGCGCCGGCAGCAACCCCGCGCAGCGTGTGCACCCCATGACCCATGTAATGATGGAGGAGTTGGGCATCACCTTAGGAGACGCCCAACCCAAGCATCTGAGCCAGTTCTTGGATAACCAGTGGGACTACGTCATCACGGTCTGCGACCACGCTCGAGATGTTTGCCCCACCTTCCCCGGTGGAACTGAGCAAATGCACTGGGGATTTGATGACCCAGCGGCAGCAGAAGGCACCGAGGAAGAGCGCCTAACGGTGTTCCGTCGCGTACGCGGCGAGATCTATGACCGCATCCGGCTCTTTGTCGTATCAACGGGCAAAGAAGTAGCGGCCAACTAGCGCCAGGGCTATCGGTGCGGCGCTGCCTAGCGTAATGCTGGCGCACGCATACGTCCCGCCCTCCGCTGAGACAGGCCCAGCACACGGTAGCTGATGACGAGTGGATAGCCGCTGCTAGAAAAAATTGAAGGAGTCGCCGCGGTCGTCCTCTTCCGGAGACTGTACGTCCCGCAGGTAGCGGGAGGTGTCCACGGCTCGAGTGAGCAAGTCCCAGCGGTCACGCGGCACCGCCAGGGCAATGCTGTCCAGATCGGTCAGGTCCCACCAGCGGAACTCGACATCGGTATGCTCTTTACCAGGACGCAGATCACCCCCGCGATAACGTAACAGACACGCAAGCGCGATGAGCGGCGGCAAGTTGGCATCGAACTCAAAAGTGAAGGCGTCCAGAACGCCAAGGTAGACCGTAAGGAAGGCGGGCCCCACCGCAGACTCTATCGTCCGCTCCACGGCCTTAGGAACCGTCTCGCCCAACTCAAGGGGACTGCTTGCCACTTCCCAGCCGGCCTGGCCGGGGCGGCGGAACAAGAGGAAGCGGTCATAGCTATCCACCACAAACCCATGCACCATCGCAGGGAACGTAGAAAGCTCATGCCCTGCCGCGGTGGTCACCGTATGCCCGCTCGGTGGCTGGCGGCGAGGGCGTCTAGGGTTACGGTTCATCATCTTTCCTAGAGTAGCATACGCGCCTTCGCCGTCACTTAAGCTGCGGCCCAGTTCCTCTGACGCGCCAGCTTGCTCCAAGGAGCCGCATCAGCCCACTATTGCATTCCTGGTACGGCGGACCCATCTAATTCCGCCGGAGTGTTGAAGTAGCGGAGGTGAAGGAGAAGCATGGCAAACTACGCAATTGTCTTTGTGCACGGACGCGGTCCAAAGCCACCAAAGGAGGCGTACCTGAACACGTGGCTGGCCGCCTTACAGCAACGGCTGGCCCCCGAGCTGCAATCGGGCCTTGCCGAACGTTGCAGCATGGGCTACTACGCAGACGTCCTCTACAGCCCGACCAGCGTGGCCGGTGGCGCACAGAAAGACGCTCAGAGCAGCGTCCTTTCGACCCTGCTGGACCGCTTCTCCCCGGATCTCGTCGTGGATCAGGCGTCGCCGGCAGTGTCGGGCCGGTCAAGCCGGGAACCCACTGCCTCTCTCTTCCTAGAAGACGTGCTGAAGTACTTTGCGTGGGACTACAACGGCGTTATCGCCCAGCCCGTGATCGAGGCGCTGGATGCGGCGAGGGAAAGCGGGGCGAAGGTCATGGTCATCTCCCACAGCTTAGGCACTATGGTGATGTATGACATTCTCAGTGACCACCCCTACGGCATCGATACTTGGGTTACCCTGGGCTCACCTTTGGGTTGGACGCAGGACGTATGGAGCCGCACGCCGCAGCACCTGGCCTCTTTTCTGGGCAGCCTCCAACGCGTCGCGTCCGTGCTGGACCGTACCGTGTTTTCCCTGCTCACCAAGCGCCAGGAGAACCCCGCGGCTCCTGAGGCGGGGCCAAGCCCTCGCATGGAGTTTCCCGTGCCGACGGTTGCCTATCCGCAGAGCGCCACCGTTGAGCGTTGGTACAACGTCAACGATCCAGGCGACCCAGTCGCGATGCTGGACGCCTATCTCTCCGACGATTTCCCAATGCCGGACGGCAGTCTGCGCGCCATCGACGTAAGGGTGGACAATCCGGACAAGCGGCCCGGCGATAGGATGAGCGCCCACAGCGACCCCGGTTACCTGCGCACCTGGCAGGTGGGTCAGCTTGTCAGCGACTTTCTGCTGCGAACGCGCTAGCCGGACGGGTTTGAAACCCGCCCCTACAAGATATGTGTGCTTTGACGGCATCTTCACCAGTGGTAAACTTGGATGGGCTCGGGGCGAGCCTAACATTCCACTGACGAGGAGACCTCCTACATGAAATCGACGATCGAGTTCGACCCGGCCTACACGCTGCTGACGGTGGATCTCTCCCCCGGTGAGTCGATTAAGGCAGAGCCGGGAGCCATGGCGGCGCAGCAGGGCGTGGACATGAAGACGGGCATGGGCAGCGGCGGCGGGCTGTTAGGCGGCTTAAAGCGGATGATGGCCAGCGAGTCGTTCTTCCTGAACACGTTCACCGCGGGGTCAAGCGGCGGCTGGGTGAGCCTTGCTCCACCAACGCCTGGGGATATCGAGTCCTTCGACCTGCAGCCCGGCCAAAACCTGTTTATCCAGGGAAGTTCCTTCCTCGGATGCACGGAGACTGTGCAGACCGACGTCAAGTTCCAAGGGTTCCGGGGGATGTTCAGCGGGGAGAAGCTCTTCTTCTTACGGGCTTACGCGGAGGGCGGGGCAGGAACCGTCTACTTCAACTCCTTCGGCGCAATCAAGGAACTGTCGGTGGAGATGGGCCAGGAGCTAGTGGTGGACACGGGCCACGTCGTCGCGTTCACGGACAATGTAGAGTACTCGGTTGGGAAGGTCGGCGGGATCGGCTCGCTAATCGCGGGCGGCGAGGGCCTGGTGCTGAAGTTCAACGGTAGCGGCCAGGTGTGGGTGCAAACGCGCACACTCGCCGCGCTGATGGACAAGCTGGTTCCCTTCATGCCAAAAGTGAAGGGGGAATAAGCCGCCGCCCGACGAGCTGGCTATTCGGTTGCTGCACCGGAGTCGTTGCCCTTTTCCCTGTGCAGGTTTTAGGATCCGCATCGCCATTCTCCTCGCGGAGTGGAGACGTCGTCCTCTGGTCAGCGCCAAGCGTGGTAGCTCCTTACGACAGTTAGCCGGTCTGTTGGGGTTCCCTTGGTGGCACGAGCGATTCACCAACCCACCTGTCATATACGTACTCGAAGAATCCGTCTACAGGTTCCGGCGTGCAGATTGAAAAAAGCTCGCGTCCCGCTTGAGTAAAGAGTAGATTCCCTACCTTTATAGTGTACTTGTCTTCAGGGTTGCTTTGGTGAGTTAGAACAGCTTGTCTTCCGTGATAGGAAACTTTCGTCTTCTCCGGCAAATCCGTCGTAATGAATCCAACTGAATCGACCCTGACAAGCCCAAGAGTCTCAAGATGCACACTGTAATCCAGATTAACTCCCTGCTCCTTGTAGATCTGGTGCGAGAGGTCAAATACTAACAGACGTGCTCTGCCATTCATCATCCACACAAAACGGCAGAATTCTCTGAACATTTCCGCGTCGCGCTTGTCCAAGTCCGCCATCAGGTTGACCGTTTTTCTGGAAAAACTGCCCGGATTGTTTGCCTCGCCCGCTAGTATGCGCGCCCAGAGATTCTGAATATCTTCATCGGAAGTGGTCCGGCACTTATCAAAGAAATTCATAACCCAATCGTCTTCCATTTTCTCAGGCGTGGAACCCTCGCTGAGTTGAGGGATTGCCTTAGCAAGAACGCTCTCCCTGTTTGCCTGCTGGATCGTCTCTTCCTGTGCTGAGCGGTCGGCCGCCCTCTGGCTAAGTTCAGCAATTTTGATATTGGTTTCCGCTTGAACAATTGCGGCTTGGGCTTCAGCTTCGGCGACGCGGGCAGTCTGCCAAGGTTTAGCAATGCCGCCCACTGCATCGGAGACTTTCTCGATCAGAACAGTGGCGGGCCTTGAAAGCTCCCCAAAATTGATTAACGAATTATCGGCCATGATTGGGTCTCCATTAAGTCCTTAGGAGGATTACCTTCCTCGCCACCGTCGCTACCTCCTCCGGCAGCCCATACAGTCATGTACCAGGGGGTCTATCACTCTCTCCCATACACCTGTATCCGCCGAATGGTCGGCGTCTTTGGCCGTTAGGATGCGGTCTACCAAGTGTATGAACGGGCGCTGCTCTGAGGCGAGAGCGGTTCGCTAAACGCAGGCGGCGAGGGGGAATAAGCCGCCGCCCGACGAGTTAGCTATTCGGTTGCTGCTGGTGTAACGGGAGCCTTCGTACGTCCATCACCACTGGACGAACATCGGCATGACTACGTGGGTATAGTCGTCGGAGCCGACGGGATGGAAAACGCCGGGGCTTGAGGGGCTAGTGGTCTCCAGCGCCACCTGGCCGCTGCCTAGCTCGGCCAGCACGTCTGCCAGATAGCGGCTGTTGAAGGCCACCTTAGCGGGGTCACCCTCTACCGCCGCGTCTATCTCGCCCATGTTGTCGCCAATCTCCTCGGAGCGGGCGGAAACCACCACTCTGCCTGGCTCTGCGCCGTTACTGTTCATTTGCAACCGCACAATACCGCTGCCATCGCGGGCAAAGACCGTCGCCAGGCGCGTCGCACGCAGGAACTCGGCCACGTCCACTACGCTGCGGGTCACGTAGGACTTGGGGATCAGCTGCTGATAGTTGGGGAAGGTGCCCTGAATGAGCTGTGACATCATGTCCGCGTTCTTTAAATGGAACATGAGCTGGGTGCCAGCTGCGCTGATGGTCACCTCTACCGGGTCCTCCTGGTCTGCGAGCAAGCGGTTCAGCTCGTTGTACGCGCGGGATGGGACAATAACGCTTACCTTCTCTGCTGCGGGCGGAGAGACGGGCAGAGTGTGCACTGCCAGACGGAAGCCATCCGCCGCGGCGAGGGTCATGGTGTCCCCCTCTATCTCGGTGTAAACGCCCGTAAGCACCGGCCGCGACTCGTCGGTGGCGGCGGCAAAGACCACGCGGCTGAGGGCCTTGCGCAGCACCTCAGGATCGATCTTCCAGGTAGAACCCTCACCTACTTCAGGGATGGGCGGAAAGTCCTCCGGGTTCTGCCCGGCGATGCGAGCCTCGATACGGGCGCACTTTAGCTCCATCTGGTTGCGCTGTCCGGTAGTGGTCAGGTCAAGCTTATCGTTGGGGAGGCCGCTGACAAACTCAGAGAGCAGGCGAGCCGGCACAACCATCGCACCGTCTTCTTCTACCTTTGCGCCCACCCAGCAACTCAGCGCGATCTCCAAGTTGGTCGCGGAGAGCTTGAGACGGGACTCCTCCGCCACCAGCAGGACGCTCTGAGTAATAGGCAGCGTAGTCCGAGTGGCCACCGCCCTATTGACGATATCCAGGCCTTTCTTTAGGTTCTCTTGCAGACAGGAAAGACGCATAATTCCCCCTTCCAACAGTGGTGCTGTAATGTGTTGCGAAGAATCTCGCTTGCTGCGGCTAAAGAAACGGCAGTCCTACACATAGGTTTAGGCAAGTATAGGCTGCGTCCATGTACTTGGGCTGTACTGGCGAACACCTCTCACGCTGTCGGCAGTAAAGCTCCCTAATACGTAGAGGCAGTATACCGTTCTAAGAACGCGCGGACAAGAGTGTTCCCCTACAAGATGTGGGATTTTGCAGAAATTGAATGGAAAATCTAGGTTACAAATTGGATAAGCGCTTACCCCACAAAAAAGCGGGCTGCGCCCGCCGGTCTCGCGCCATGCCTGACAACTAGGCCGGGAACGCAGCCTCCAACGCCAGACGGTGCTCTTCATAATGCAGGTAGCTCTCCGCTGCAATGCGGTCCCACGCCGGCGTTCTGTCGTCGCCCATCACGGCCGCGCGACGGGCGACATCAAAGAGGTCGGCCTCGGAGAGGCGCTCCACCTCTTGTAAGAGCGTCAGGTGCGCATCTTCAAATGCCTGGCGCACCTCCGTTAGCGGCTTCCCGAGGTTCTCCTCATAGACCGCCTGGTTCAGTTCATCTATCGAGACCGTACGACGCACCGGTGTCTCGCCACGCGCGCAGGTCTGCAGACGCTCCACTACCCGCAGCTCCCAGTGGGCAATGTGCGCCATTGCGTCCTTAACCGACCACTCGCCGGGGAGCGCGGGCGCGTGCAACTCGGCATCGGAGAGGCGGCCCAGCGCGGCTTCCAGCGCGCTCCGCTCCGCTGCCATGAAGTGCAGAAGCTCCGCTTTTGTGGTGGGATCAGGCATGGATCACGCCGCTCCTTCCCGCTTGCTCTTCTCCAGGTGCACCAGCAGTGCGGTGATATCCGCCGGTGTGACACCCAGAAGGCGCGTGGCTTGCCCTAACGTGGCGGGCTGGAATTTCATGAGCTTCTCACGGCCTTCCCGGGCCAGGTTCTGTATCGAGTCATAGTCCAGGGCCTCGGGCAGGCGGCGGTCCTCTAGCTTACGTACTCGTTCCACTTGCGCCCTCTGCTTTTCAATATAGCCGCCGTACTTTCCTTCTATCTCCACTTGCTCGGCTATATCCGGGGCCAGGTCATCCCGACCCAACTCCAGTGTTTGCAGGTGATCGTAGCTCACGGCGGGGCGGTTAAGCAACTCGCGCGCGCTCACGCTGCGAGTCACGTCCTCCATCCCCAACGCAGCGAGCTTCTGCTGCGTGCCGTTGCCCAAGCTAAGGAAGGTTTTACCCAGACGCTCCAACTCCCAGGCCACTGCGTCCCGCTTGTTCTCCACCTCTTGGTAGCGCTCCCGAGACACCAGCCCCAGCTCGTAGGCCAGAGGTGTGAGGCGCAGGTCCGCGTTGTCCTGGCGCAGCAGCAGACGGTACTCGGCGCGGGCGGTGAGCAGCCGGTAGGGCTCGGTCAGCTCACCCGTGACGAGGTCGTCCAGCATCACGCCGATGTACGCCTGATCACGCCGCAAGATCACGGCAGGCTTGGCCTGGGCGCGTCGCGCCGCGTTGATCCCAGCGATGATCCCCTGGGCCGCGGCCTCTTCATACCCGGTGGTGCCATTGATCTGCCCCGCAAAGAAGAGCCCGCCGACCAGCTTGGACTCCATAGTCACCAATGTTTGGTCGGGCTCCACAAAGTCGTACTCCACGGCATAGCCTATGCGTGTCATCTCGCAGTGGGACAAGGCCGGAATGCTGTGGAGCATGGCAAGCTGGACATCCTCCGGCAGGCTGGTGTTGGCGCCCTGAACGTAAACCTCATTGGTCTCCCAACCCTCCGGCTCCAAGAAAAGAGGGTGACCCTCCTTCTCTTGGAAGCGGTAGACCTTATCCTCGATGGACGGGCAGTAGCGCGGCCCCCGTCCTTGGATAGTGCCGTTGAACATAGGCGCACGGTCGAGGTTGGAGAGGATGTGCTGGTGAAAGAAATCGTTCGTGTGTACCAGGTAGCATGGAAGCTGCTCCCGCCACGAGATGTGCTCTGCCTGGGGATACACCGCGTTGGGCGGGCCCCAACGGCTCGAAAGAGCATCCACTTCCTCGCGATGCTGCATGTGACCGAAGCTGAAATAGAGCGGCGAGGCGTGCCCGGGATGCACCACGGTCTGGGAGAAATCGATGCTGCGGGCATCCACGCGCGGCGGCGTGCCCGTCTTGAGGCGGCCCAACCGGAAACCCAACGACCGTAGACACTCTGAGAGGCCGACGGCGGGGAACTCGCCGGCCCGCCCGCCGGGGGTCACACTGTCACCTACCACCAACCGGCCGGAGAGAAAGGTGCCAGTGGTTACCACCACCGAGGCCGCCAGGTAGCTTCCGCCCGCGGCAGTCTGTACTTCTAACAATCGCTCCCCTTGGGTGCGGGGTGCGCCGTTTCTAGAGTGTGTCGAAAGGAGAGGCGCAGCACCAACAGTGCCCCGTCGGCTGTGCTCAGGGTTTGCTTCGACAGGCTCCGGTAACGTCGTCGGGGCCGCCGGCCTTATGTCCGTCACTTGACCCTGCTTCACGTCCAGGCCCGGCGTCTGCTCCAGCACCTGCTTCATGGTCTGCGAGTAGAGCCGCTTATCCGACTGCGCTCGCAGGGCCTGCACCGCCGGTCCCTTGCCGGTGTTGAGCAGGCGTACCTGGATGAACGTCTTGTCCGTGACCCGGGCCATCTCCCCACCCAGCGCGTCTATCTCCCGCACTAGGTGGCCTTTGCCCGGCCCGCCTATCGAGGGATTGCAGGGCATGGTAGCCACGCTGTCCAGGTTCATGGTAAGCATGAGCGTGCGCGCGCCCATGCGGGCCGCGGCCAGGGCGGCCTCGCATCCGGCGTGCCCTGCGCCAACCACGATGACGTCGTAGAGGGTGGGCATTAGTTATGTGCATTCATAAGGGATGATCTCGCTCCCACCTAATTTAGTGGATAATGCAGGCGGCGGCAACGAGCCAATAAGCAGCGAACGCAACTCATGAACCCTATCCTCGAGGAATTGCTCATCGCCACCGCCGCAATGACCGCTTTGAGCGCGCTCATCTGCCTCCTGTACTGGTTCTTCACCGGGCTCTCGCCGTGGCCCTTCGTGGTGCTAGGGGAGATGGCGGGGTTCGGGTTCGGCATCGCGATCCTGACGTTGACCTCGCCGCGGCGTCGGCAGTAAAGCAAGGGGGAGTCCTGAGAAGTATCCCTAATTCTATTATGTCTACCTGTAGAGGTACTGTGATTCCCTATTAGTTGGGGCATGCGTAATCCCTCCCCAGGTTGCTTCGGCGGCTATCGCCTTCTCGCAATGACGGGGCTGTTTCTCCTTGACGGCGCGGAGGGCGGGTGCTAGGATTGCGGCAACTTAATATCCGGATGAAGTCTCGCCCCACGGCGAGAGGGGGAAGCAGGTGAAACTCCTGCGCTGTCCCGCAACTGTAAACCCGCCCTAGGCGGAGAAGCCAGGTCGCCCTCCTTCATCCCAGCACCGGAGTCTTCGAGGTAAAGGCTAGGGCTGAGCCGCAACTATGGCGCCTCCCCTGCTCACACCCGAGCAGTTTTTTTATGCTTGAGCCTGCCCTGACTCCCGCCCCATAGGAGCTTGTGCTGGTGACTTCTAACAACACACAAACACTCGTAGAGCGCTACGCCCTCCCGCCGGAGGAAATTGAGGCGCGCAGCTTTGCCCTCATCCAGAGTATGCTGCCCGACCTACCCTGGGCGGAGGACGAGCGGCACGTCGTGACTCGCATTGTCCATGCGTCAGGAGACCCGTCCCTTGCGCCGCTGGTGCGCTTCTCGTCCAACGCCGTCGCCTCAGGCATAGCGGCCCTTCAGCGAGGCAGCACTATCTACACCGACGTAACCATGGTGGGCGCTGGCCTCTACCGGCCCTGGCTGCAGCAACTGGGCTGCGAGGTAGTCTGCGTTATCCAAGACCCTGAGGTAGCTGAGAAGGCCAAGGAGTGGGGCACTACGCGCGCCATCGCTTCCATGCGCCACCTGGGCGAGCGTATGAGCGGCAACCTGGTAGCCATTGGCAACGCGCCCACGGCGCTGCTGGCGCTGCTGGACCAGGTGGACGCGGGCCAACCGCCGCCGGCCTTGACGGTAGGCGTGCCGGTGGGCTTTGTAGCATCGGCGGAGTCGAAAGCCGAGCTGACGGCGCGGCCCCTGCCACACATCAGCCTCCAGGGGTATCGAGGCGGGAGCCCCATCGCCGCTTCCATCCTCAATGCGCTGCTTTCCCTCGCAACCAAAGCCGCGTAAGTCGCTACATCACTCGGAAACACAACGGTAGGAGAATTGAATGCACACATACGTCAGCCACGGCTCTCGAACCCAGACCATTGGGCTAGGTTTCATGGCCGCGGGCGCTCTGCTGGCGCTCTTTGGCGCAAGCTTCGCCTGGTTCATGCGAGGCCACGGCTCTGAAGCCACGGTCATACGCCAGGCACACAACGGAGGGCTCTAATGGAGGTTGACCTTATCCTATTGGGCCACGGCAGCCGCCGCGGCACCGCCACAGACGAAGGGTTGCGAGAGGCTACACGCCGGCTGCAAAGCCTTGCTCCCCAGTTGCGGGTGCGCATGGCCGCGTGGGAGTTTACCGAGCCCAACCTGAGCGAGGTTGTTGGTGGACTAGCTGCCGAAGGAAGTCGCCGCATCGTGGTAGTTCCCTATTTCCTCTTCGATGGCAAGCACATCAAGGAGGAGATCCCCGAGGTATTAGAGCAGCTGGAAGCCCAGCACCCTCACGTTGAACTACGCTATGCCGCCACCCTCGGCTTTGACCACCGCCTGGTACGCATCGCGGCGGAGCGGGCGCATCAGGGCCTCACCGGCGGCTACTGCTCGGCGCCGCCCTGTGATTGCTTCCGGCGCGATGACCTCGGCGTAGTCTTTGTGAACCGCGGCAGTCACGCGGAGTATGATCCCGGCGACCGCCTGCGGGCTCTCGCTCAGGAAACGGCATTGCTCTTGGGCAAACGAGCGCCGGTGCTGCCTGCGCAGGCGGAGTACCTCCCACCCACCATCGGTGACTGCATCGACACCTTAGTCGCGCAGGGAAAGTCGGAGATTATCGTACTGCCCTACCTCTTCTTTACGGGAAAAGTCACCTCTGTGAACGTAGTGCCGCAAGTGGAGGCCGCGAAAGAGCGCCACCCCGGCGTCACCTTCCACCTTGCGCCTACCCTGGGTGTAGACGACCGTATCATTCAGATTGTATGGGAACGGGCCCAGGAAGCCCTTGAGCAGCCCGTTCATTCCTAGCATAATGACGCGGAAAGGCGCGTTATGGAGAAACCTAAGGGGCGAAAGCTCCGAACCGGCTACACCACAGGGGCCTGCGCCGCAGCGGCCTCCAAGGCGGCTGCCCAGGCGTTGCTCAACCAGCAGCCGGTGGACGCGGTGACTATCACCCTCCCCAAAGGCCAGCAAGTCACCTTCAAACTGGAGCGATGCGCCTTGGAAACCGACTGGGCCGAGTGCTCCATCATCAAGGACGCGGGCGATGACCCCGATGTTACCCACGGCGCGGAGATTGTGGCGCGGGTGGCGTGGAGCAATGAGCCGGGTCTGGCGCTGGAGGGCGGTGTCGGTGTGGGCGTGGTCACGCGGCAGGGCGTAGGGCTAACGGTTGGCGGACCCGCCATCAACCCGGTGCCGCAGCAAATGATCACGGAATCGGTGGAAGAGGCGGTAGGCCGCCTGAACGGCAGTAAGGGCCTGCGGGTGACTATCTCCGTTCCTAAGGGCGAAGAGCTTGCAAAGAAAACCCTCAACGCCCGCCTGGGCATTGTTGGCGGCATCTCCATCTTGGGCACTACGGGCATTGTGCGGCCCTTCTCCACCGCAGCATGGCGCGCCAGCGTGCTCCAAGCCATCGGCGTGGCGGCGGCCAACCAGTGCCCTCACATCGTCCTAACCACCGGCGGCCGCAGCGAGAAGTATGCTATGGCGCTACTCCCAGACCTGCAGGAAGTGGCCTTTGTGGAGATGGGCGACTTTGTAGGCGCAGCCATGCGTGAGGCCGTGAAGCACAAGATGCAGAAGGTAACCATCTGCGGCATGATCGGCAAGCTCTCCAAGATGGCTCAAGGCGTCGTGCAGACCCATGCTTCCGGCTCATCCGTAGACACAGTCTTTCTATCGGAGATTGCCGCAGAGGTGGGCGCGCCGGCCGAGGTGTGCGATCAGATACGCGGGAACCCTACCGCACGTTTCTTCTCGGAGAAAATACAGGAGCTTGACCTAACCAAAGCGGCCCACGACCGCATCTGCGAGCTAACTTGCCAGCACTTGCGGGCCTATGTAAAAAACGCGCTCGCCCTGGAATGCATCCTCACCGATTTTGAGAAGGGCGAAGTGTTGGGAAGGGCCAGCCTGGGATGACACCGTCGTCACCCTGGGCGAAGCGAAAGGTCTGGTAAGAGGATTCACTACTGAATGAGATCCTCCGCTAGGACTCAGCAGGACCTTTGATGCAATGACTTGGACACTTGGTATCCCCGACGAAGAGTTTTACCAGCGACGCCCCGAGCGCGGTCTGCTGACCAAGAGCGAAGTACGGGTGATTGCCCTCTCCAAGTTGCGGTTGCGGCCCGACAGCGTGGTCTGGGACATCGGCGGCGGCGCAGGATCCGTCACCATCGAAGCAGCGCTGCTCGCTCCTAAGGGCGCAGTCTACGTTGTGGAGCGCAACGATGAGGACTGCGAGAACATCCGGGAGAACATCAAGAAGTTTGGGACGGGCAACGTGACGCTGCTCCAGAGCAATGCGCCGGAGGGCCTGGACGCCTGGCCCAACCCTGACGCCGTATTCGTGGGCGGGAGCGGCGGGCGCATGGGAGCGATCGTCGCCGAGAGCTGCCGGCGGCTGCAACCGGAAGGCCGCATTGTGGTGGATGTGGCGACCATCGAGAACCTATCGGAGGCCCACGATCAAGTAAAGGCCCAGGGCTTCGAGACAGAACTCACGCTGGTAAGTGTGGCCCGCAGCAAGAAGATCGTCAGCCTTACCCGGTTCGATGCGCTGAACCCTGTGTTCATCATCACCGGCTGGAGAGCCTGAGTTCCTCTGCGCACTGTCATTGTTGTCAACAAGATTCTACGCTTCGCTTAGAACGACGTTCTTATTTGGAATAGGCCGGGTGAAGGAGCCTTATGACTAACACTACTCTTGGCACCTTTTGGGGTGTGGGCGTTGGGCCCGGCGACCCGGAGTTGCTTACCCTCAAGGCGCTCCGGCTCATCACCCAGTCGCCCGTGGTGTGCGTGCCCAAACAGGGGTTCAGCGCAGACGGCTACTCCTTCAACATCGTGAAGGGCTACCTAGACCCCTCGCGCCAGGAAGTCCTGGAGCTTATCTTCCCTATGACCAAAGACTTAGAGCGGCTGCGTCCCATCTGGGCGGAGAATGTATCGGCCATAGCCGAGCGGTTGGAGGCGGGCAAGGATTGCGTGTTCGTCACCGAGGGAGACCCTTTCCTGTACAGCACCTTCACCCCAATGTTCCGCCTGTTACGCACCCGCCGGCCGGACCTGTCTATTAAAGTCATCCCTGGTGTCACCTCCATTAGCGCGGCCACAGCGCAGACCCTCACGCCCATGGCTCACGGCGATGAGCGTATCGCCATCATCCCCGCCACCTACGGCGACGAGCGGCTACGCTCTGTCTTGGAGGAGTTCGACTCCATCGCCCTCATGAAAGTGAACAGCGTCTTCGACCAGGTACTGGACCTGTTAGAGCAGCTTGATCTTGTAGAATGTTCCGTTTATGTAAAGAAGGCATCGGCGGAGGAAGAGGAGATCGTGCAAGACATCCGCTCCCTGCGCGGCACGAAGCTGGAGTACCTCTCGATGCTCTTAGTCCGCAAACCCCTAGTGCTGCCCGAATGAACCCCGCACACCCCGTCATTCTGAGTACAGCGAAGAACCCACCGCCAACGCTTCGGATGTGGAAGATGAACCGCCAACCACTCTGTCATTCTGAGCCCAGCGAAGAATCCACCACCAACGCGCAGGATGGCGAATTTGTTGCCCGCGCCCCTAGCGAGTCTTTAGCATGACCAATCCAACGGCCATGAGTAACTCCACCCCGCAGGTCTACTTCATCGGCGCGGGGCCGGGCGCCTTAGACTTGCTCACTGTCAAGGCAACGCGCCTCATCGGTGAGGCAGACGTCATCATCTACACCGACTCCTTGGTCAACCCTGAGATCGCCTCGCTGTCGAAGCCCAGCGCAACCATCCACCGCAGCGCCGGCCTCACTCTGGAGCAAATCTGCGACCTCATGGTAGCGGCCGCAGCCGAAGGCAAGCTCATAGCACGCGTCCACACCGGCGACCCCAGCATCTTCGGCGCGGTGCTGGAGCAGATAGCCGTGCTGGAGCGCCACGGCATCGCCTGGGAGATCGTCCCCGGCGTGACCTCTTTCGTGGCTGCAGCCGCCGCGCTGGGCGTGGAGCTAACGGTGCCGGACCTGGTGCAATCAGTAATCGTGACGCGCGTGGGCGGTCGCACGCCCATGCCTCCCAAGGAGCAGCTTGCAGACCTGGCCTCCCACCAGGCAACCATGGCTTTCTTCCTGAGCATCACCCTCATGCATACGCTGGTGGAGGGGCTGCTGGAAGGCGGTTACCCGCCCGAGACGCCCGCTGCAGTGGTGCACAAGGCCTCTTGGCCCGACCAAGTGGTTGTCACCGGGACCTTGGCGGACATCGCGGAAAAAGTGAAGGCGGCGGGCATCCGTACCCAGTCCATCGTGCTGGTGGGCGAGGCGCTCGACCCCGGCCTGCGGGCGTCGGAGGAGCACCGCTCCCGCCTCTACGACGCCGACTTCACTCACAGCTTCCGCCG
This sequence comes from Dehalococcoidia bacterium, assembly GCA_965220215.1. GTDB lineage: Bacteria > Chloroflexota > Dehalococcoidia > SHYD01 > SHYD01 > CBDDEI01. The sequence continues at coordinate 93,003 of OZ244809.1, read as the reverse complement.
CGGCTCTGACTGGAACCCCAGCACGCCAGGCGGGAACAGGGCTGGGTTTTACATTCGCCGTTATGCAGATTCTGACAATGACGAGGTGTGGGAGCTCCACAAGCTCGCGCTTCATGCTGTGGACGCAGACGCCGGTGACGGCCCTTGGGAAAACGATTTTGAAGACCTCCGGAGGGTCTACATTGATAATGGTGGGGAATTCCTGATCGGTAGGCTTGACGGCCAACTCGTGGCTATGGGAGCGCTCCGTCGCTGGGATGAAGAACACGCGGAGATCAAGCGCATACGGGTTCACCCCAACTTCTGGCGACGAGGCTTCGGGCAAGCCATGCTGGAACGGCTAGAGATGCGGGCTATTGAGCTTGGCTACACTACTCTTCACCTCGATACTACCACTCGTCAGGTTGCCGCCCAAACGCTGTTTATGAAGAACGGCTATCAAGAGATCAGGCGTGGAAAAGTAGGATCTTTCGAGGTTATTGACCTCAAAAAGACCCTCTCCCCCTTGGGAGAGGGAGCAACGCAGGGGAGCCCTGAGGGGATATCCCCTCAGGCAGGGGGATAGGGGGATGTGCCCCCGTTATTCTGATTTTCTCTTCCCCCTCTCCCTGTTAGGGAGAGGGGGTCAGGGGGAGAGGGTATGACCTCACAAGAACCTGAACGCTACGCCATCATCACTATCACCAAGCACGGAGCCGCGCTGGGCGAGCAGCTGCACGCGCTCATGCCTGAGGCCGATTTCTTCATCAACGGCAAGTTCGCGGGGGATGCGCCCTCAGGAGCGCCCTACCCCACCACGGTGATGGACTTGATTGCGGAGGTCTTCCCTAAATACGACGGCCTTATCTTCTTCATCTCCCTGGGCGCAGTCATCCGCATGCTCACCAAGCATCTCCAGGACAAGAAGGTCGATCCAGCCGTAGTAGTAGTGGACGACCGCGCCCGCTACGCCATCGCGGTGCTGTCCGGCCACCTGGGCGGCGCCAACGCGCTCACTCGCCGGGTAGCCCAGCTAATGGGCGCGGAGCCAGTCATCACCACCGCCTCTGATGTGGGTGAGACCATTGCGGTGGATATGCTGGGCCACGAGTTCGGCTGGGTTATCGAGACCGCGTCCTGGGTTAACGTGACCAAGGTGAGCGCCTCGATGGTGAACCAGGAGCCAGTGGGCGTCCTGCAGGAAACGGGCGAGTCCGGCTGGTGGCCCGCCGACAAGCCGCTGCCTCAGAACATTCGCACTTACCCAACGCTGGACGCCCTGACTGCCGCCGACCCTGCCGCTGCGCTAATCATTACCGACCGCACGCTGGGCCGCGAGCACGCCGATCTCCTGAGCAAGAGCGTGATCTATCGGCCAGGGAGTCTGGCAGTGGGCGTGGGCTGCACCAAAGGGACGCCGGAATCGGCGCTACGAAACGCGGTGGAGCAGACCCTTGCGGCGCAGGGGCTCTCCATGCAAAGCATCCGCACCCTGGCAACTATCGACCTTAAGCGCGACGAGGCCGGCATCACAGAGCTGGCACTGGAGCTGCGCGTGCCCATCGAGTACTACACGCAGGAGCAGCTAAACGGCGCGCAGGGGGCTGTGTCGCCATCCGCAGCGGCGCGGCTCATCGGTGTAGCAGGCGTGTCGGAGCAGGCGTCACTCCTTGCCGCGGGCGCGGAGGAGCTGCTGGTACCCAAGCAGGTCATCGGCATGGTAACAGTAGCGATAGCGCGCCATCATTTCCAGAGCAGCCATCAAGATTAGACAAGCAGGATTCTTATGACCAACTCCACACCTATCGGCAAACTATTCATCGTGGGCTTCGGCCCCGGCAACCACGAGCACCTGACCTTCCGCGCCAAGGAGGCTATAGAGGCTTCCGACGTGGTCATCGGCTACAGCACCTACATCGACTTGGTAAAGGACCTGCTGGACGGCAAAGAGGTCCTCCCCAGCGGCATGCAGGAAGAGGTGGGTAGAGCCAAGGCCGCGGTGGAGCTGGCCAAGCAGGGGAAGACGGTCTCCGTGGTCTCCAGCGGCGACGCCGGCATCTACGGTATGGCCGGCCTTATCTATGAAGTGCTCTATGAGGAAGAAGGGACGCCGGAGAAAGACCTGCAGGTTGAGGTGGTGCCCGGCGTGACCGCCGCGAGCGCGGTGGCCTCGCTGGTAGGCGCGCCGTTAGCGCACGACTTTGCCGCTATCAGCCTCAGTGACCTGCTCACGCCGCTGGACATCATCTACAAGCGGGTGGAGGCCGCCGCCGCCGCCGATTTCGTCATTGTGCTCTACAACCCCAAGAGCGGCCGCCGCACCCAGCAGATCGAGGAAACGCAGCGGCTCATCGCCCTGCATCGAGCGCCTACTACGCCGGTGGTAATCGCCAAGAGCGTCTACCGTGAGGGCGAGAAGATTGTGCAAACGGACCTAGCCCACCTGCTGGAGCACGAGATGGGGATGCTTACCACAGTGATTATCGGAAACTCCAATACCTTCCGTTTCAGAGACATCGTAGTCACGCCCCGGGGCTATAGCAATAAGTACCCGTTGGGCCGGGACGAGGACGATCCTCAACCAAGATCCTCGTAGCCTTCCACCGGGTCGAGGCTGGACACGGCGCGTCGCAAGCTCTCCACGCGGCTGATAATGAGCGCGGCCAGCCCGCTTATCAACGCCGCCTCCAGCAACGCCAGCGCGCCAACTGCCAGCACTGCGTCTCTGAAGAAGGCCGCGGGGTACATCATGATAAGGAAATCTCTCGCCGGGTTAAGTTGCCAGAGGTCGTTGCTAAAGCTGAGGAGATGAAAGAGCAAGAAGAGCTGCCGAAAGGCAACCAGTGCTCCCACGCCAGCCAGCAACACTAGTCCTCCGGTAAACAGCGCTCCCGCAAACATCGCCCGCAGCCATACCACAACGTATGCGCCCCTCCGCAGCCACAGGCCGATGCCCAGCAGCGCCAGCAGGTAGCCCCTCGACCAGTCTTCGATGACGTGCACGCGCTGGAACAACGCCTTCACGTCTCGCATATGGGCAACCTCACGCTCATTGTAGAGATCGAAGGGCTTGCCAAAGCGTTGGACGACCACGCGCAGTTCGTCATCGCTGTTCTGAAAATAGGCCCGCGTCTGCGCAGCCGCAGCCTCTAGTTCCTCCATGCTGATACTCGTGATGCTGGGAATGGCGTAGGTCGAAAAGCCATAGGTATAGAGGGGAGCAGTAGTGGCCACTAGCCGAACGTTGAAAGTCAGCAGGAATACTGGGAGGGCAAAGATCGCTAGCGCGCTGGCAACTCGCCAAAGCGCATTCCCTAGCTGAGAGGTGATCGGTTCATCGTACATAAGCGGACATCACGCGCACGAACGGCTTGTCAGGACGTGGCCCCCGTCCTATAGTGTTCGCAACGCTATCATAGCATCGCCCAGGAGTGCCTATGCCCCTTACCATCATTGGCTTAGGTCCCGGCCCCGCAGAACTGCTGACGTTTGCCGCCCACCGCACGCTATCGGAAGCGCAAGAGGTATACCTTCGTACTGCGCGCCACCCCACTGTGGCGGAGTTGCCCGGGCGCCTGGATGTGCACAGCTTTGACCACCTCTATGACACATTACCCTCCTTTGCCGAGGTATATAGCGCAATCATCCAACAGGTGTGGGACCTCGCCCAGCGACCCCAGGGCGTCCTCTACGCGGTGCCGGGCCACCCGCTCATAGCCGAGGCAACAGTGACCGGCTTGCTCGATAGATGCGACGCCACCGGCACGCCCGTCAAAGTGATAGATGGCCTGAGCTTCCTGGAGCCGGTGCTAACCGCGCTTCGGCTCGATCCCTTTTCCGCGCGGGAAGCCGTCGCGCATGGGCTGCAACTGGTGGACGCGCTGCAGCCGGCAGTTGATCCCAGCCACGGCGCGCTCGTAGCGCAGCTTTACAGCCGTGACGCGGCTGCCCAGCTCAAGGTGGAGTTGCTGGAGCTCTACCCAGCAGAGCACCAGATTACCATCGTCGTTAACGCTGGCGGCGCCGATGAGCGTGTCCGCACGCTCCCCCTCTACGAGTTGGACCGAGAGGAGGTCTTCAACCACCTGACTTGTCTCTACCTGCCGCCCCTGGCGCTGACGGCAAACACCGCGACGGTAGCCGGTCTAGCAGCCATTGTGGCGAGGCTACGCGCGCCAAACGGTTGCCCCTGGGACAGAGAACAGACACACACCAGTCTGAAGCCTTACTTGCTGGAGGAAACCTATGAAGCCATAGATGCCCTTGATAGGCAAGACATGGATGGCTTACAGGAGGAACTAGGGGACGTTCTCTTGAATATCTTGCTGCACTGCCAGATGGCCTCAGAAGAGGAGCAGTTCCAGCTACGGGATGTGGTGCGCGGCATCTCCGACAAGCTCATCCGCAGGCATCCCCATGTCTTCGGCGACCTACACCTAGCCAGCGCGCAGCAAGTGGCGCAGAATTGGGAGGCCCTCAAAGAAAAGGAGCGTCCTGAAGAGCAATCCATGCTGGAGGGCTTGCCTCGCTCTCTGCCTGCACTGGCCTACACACGCTCGCTGCAGGAGCGGCTGGCCCAGCTACAGCTGCCTGATAGCGACATAGCCGCCGATGTTGCCTCAATACTGGCGGAACTTGAGGGGAAGGGCACGGACGAGGCGCACCTAGCCCTTGGCGAGCGGCTCAGAGAGCTGGCGTATCGCGCTGCTGCCGCGGGGCTTAACCCGGAAGAGGCGCTGCGCCGCGCCAATGATCGCCTGAGTCAACAGGTTAGGCGTGTAGAGGGGCTGGCGCGGCAGCAGGGGTATACGCTGCAAGCCATTGAGCCTGCTACACGAAAGCAGCTCTGGGCTGAGGCCGCAGTTGCGCCCTAAGCGCATACAGCGCAGAGCGATCTATTTCAGCGAGAGAAAGGAGAAACGTACGCCTTGGTTAAGGCTTACCCTAGCGATGCCCTCTTCCGGTAAAGAACCGGTCAGAGCCCTTAGCCCTATCTTGGGGATGCGCCAAGGGCGCCTCTAAAACATCGCACGATCTATGTAGAAGGATAGAGTAGAGATAGCTCACGAAGGAGAAACAGCAATGATAGACATGTACTTAGGATCTCTGAAGAAATACGTTACCTTTAGCGGCCGTGCACGACGTCGAGAACTGTTAGTATTCGCGCTCGGCAACACAATCATTTACGCTGTACTGCTCTTTGTGGACGGCATGATAGGGATAGGGGGAGCCCTAGTAGCGCTGTTCGGCCTTGGCGTGCTGCTGCCCAGCTTGACGGTTGCCGTACGCAGGCTTCACGATACAGGCCGTAGCGGCTGGTGGCTGCTTATAGGCTTAGTGCCGATCCTTGGCTGGATAGCGCTGCTGTTCTTCTACGTACAGCCAGGCAACCAGGGCGACAACCAGTACGGTTCTGATCCAAAGGAAATGGCCGCAGAGTAGGTTGAGCCGGTCTGCCCAAGCGGGTGGGGGAGCGTGGTCGGGGTGCGCGGACTCGAACCGCGGACCTCTTCGTCCCGAACGAAGCGCGCTACCAAACTGCGCCACACCCCGACGCTGTGCAGCATAGCACATGGCCTGCACGGCTGGAAGGTGCTTGACAGCCCGCCGGACGCCTTGTTAGAATCACTACAATACCTAACTAAAGTAGTTAGGCAATCCTAATAGTGAGCGCTTTGAGCCAGACTTTACGCCCAATGTAGACAGGCACGTAGTGGTTAGGCTAAACTAGGCCGATCTTGCCGCATAGCAAATTTGAAATGCCTGGCTTATTACACAAAGGGAGGTGGAACTGAGCAGATACAACGCTGCAACACCGCGTTGCTGAAGCAACGTAATCCACTAGCTTGTTTACTTCGGGTTGAGATAAGACAAAGGAGTATCCAATGGCCAAGATAGTACTGGGAATCGGCACCTCGCACACCCCAATGATCACCACGCCGCCGGAAAAATGGTTCGAGGCCGGCGAGCGCAATAAGTTGAGCAAAGAGCTCCTCTCGCACAAGCACGACGGCAGTGTTGTCCCTTACGACCAATTGCTGGAAGAGGCAGGCGGCCGTTTCGACAGCATGGTTGGACTAGAGCAGTTCAAAGAGAACTACAACCGCCTGCAGGTTGGCGTTGCCGAGCTGGCAAAGACGATGAAGGAAGTAAACCCTGACGTAGTGGTAGTGGTTAGCGACGATCAGGACGAGGTCCTCTTTGACGATAACATGCCTATGTTCAGCGTCTACTGGGGCGATACGTACTACCAGTCGGCAACCAAAGCCGCGGACGGCACTGGTGACAAAGACATGCAGGTGCCGGTGGACTCCGCGCTAGGTCAGCATCTTATTGAGCATCTCGTAGACCACGACTTCGATGTGTCTCACTCGCGGTATATGAAGGAAGAGTACGGCGGTAACATTGGCCCTGCGGGATATGTGTGGTGGAAGCGGGAAACGGCGCCTCGACCAAGGGGCTTGGGCCACGGTTTTAGCTTTGTAGTTAACAAGCTGTTAGACCACAACGCTACCCCCATTGTGCCTATTATGCAGAATACCTGTTACCCACCCAATCAGCCGCGACCCAAGCGCAGCTTTATGCTGGGCAGGGCTGTCCGGGATGCCATCGAATCATGGGACAGTGACAAGCGCGTTGCTGTTGTAGGCTCTGGTGGACTTAGCCACTTTGTCCTGAATGAAGAGATTGACCGATTAGCCCTTAAAGGAATGAAGGAGAAGAACGCCGAGATCCTCTGCTCCCTGCCACGGGAACAGCTCCAGTCCGCTTCTTCTGAAATCCTCAACTGGGTAGTAGCCGCAGGCGCGGTAGATCACCTGGACATGGACATCATCGACTATGTGCCGGCGCCACGGACCGAGGGTGGCACCGGCGGTGGCTGGGGCTTCGCTCGCTGGACGTAGTCCCTCGTTTACCACAACGTATCGATGGGGGCTTGCAGCTTGCAAGCCCCCATTAGTTGCCGCTCCCATCGGTTCTGTGGACAAAAAAGAAGCGTAGCGCCATAGAAGACGGGGAAAGAAGTGACTTGACACTACCCAACAGGCACAGTACTGTTTAGGTACACGCTAGATAAGCAGCAGTTCTGTTATTAAAACGAGCGTATGAGGAGCAGGCCATGTCCTCCAATTACGAGCAAGAAATAGAAGAACTACTGAGCCAATTGGGGGACTTTACTCCCAAAGAAACTGGCACGCAGCGATTCCTCCGCAAGATGCAGGCGCGAGCACGCGCATGGTGGAGGTTCCTCACCGACCTCCCAAACACCCTTGCGCCGGATCAACTGATGATTACCGCTATCATCTTTATAGCGGCCGCCTACTTCCTTCGCTTTGTGATGCCGGGAGCCGCGCGCTTTGTGGGGCTTTTCGGTATCGTTCTTCTCCTGGCTGCCTTCTACTTCTCCTTCCAGCAGCTCTTTGGGATGGGACAGAGAGAGGTGCGTTGGCGCGGCCAGCGCTTGGATGTTCCGGACGGCCAGCAGAGCTCATTAGTCCGGCTTGTCCTCTGGCTTCGACGCCAGTTCCGCAGCTACTAGACACTCCTAGGACATCCGCAGTGGGCGCAACCTGTAGTAATCGCGCCTTCTCTCCGTCATAAACTAACGAACTAATCCCTCCCTGATTATGCGCACACCCCCTGTGGGCAACGCATTGCCTCCCAGGAACACATCATCACCTGTCAGCTCTTACAGCAAGGGCATCCACATTGGTATTGCAGTTTCGTTCAATAGGGTTGGAGCGTTGATTACGAGAAGGAGGATTCGATGGTAGCACTAAAGAAACTGAGCGCAGCCTACTTGATCGGTGTCGCCGTTGTGGTTGCTGTGTACTTCATCATCAACACGCTCCTCGCAGAATCTTTCGGCTTAGACGCAGCGTCCGTGTGGTACGTCCTAGACGTGCTGATGCTCATAGGGCTCGTCCTTGCCCTAGTGTTCAACTACGCAGCCAAGCGGGACGCAAGAGGGCCTGCCCCCTCCGAGGCTGTCACTCGCCAATACCTAGAAGTCAACGTGCGCTTCTACGCTACGGTTGCCATCACAATCCTTTTTCTCCATAACTGGCTCTCGTTCTTGGCCCTCGGCCCGGACAGTCTCGACGGCAACCATCAGGCATGGGTGATCTGGGCAGTGGTGGACACGCTTCTGCCGATTACGCTGGGTGTTACAGGATGTCACCTCTGGCGCAAGACCTCCGAGTCTTGAGGCGGTTCGTCCACCTCGGACGCGATGCGCCGGCAATCAATTCAGGTCTCGTGCCTCAACTATCGAACTCAGCTTGGCTTCGGCGACTTGCAGCATCTTAGGCGAGTGCGCCTTGAGATTAGTAGAAGCACCTTCCAGTTCCACTACCTGTTCAATAAAGGTTTCGCCCTCCACTCCCGCCATAGCAGCAGCCCTGCTCTTCTGCTAGCATGGCGGGCAATCGGGGGTTACACCTATGAATAGGAACGATGCTCAAGATGAGGATGTGCAGGTCCCGGGCGATGGCCTAGGGCCAGTTGAACTGTTCGCTCGTGAGGACGAAAGCCAGGATGAGTACTTCTACGAGTATGCCCGAAAGCTGGTGCACATAGATGACGAAGCGATCCGGGCGGCCTCTCTGCTCTACGGTGAACTGCTTCCGCCCACCGGCCGCATCCTGGATTTCATGAGCAGCTGGCGCTCACACCTACCGCTAGAGTACAGGCCGGAGGAGGTCGTCGGTTTAGGCATGAACGCCGATGAGATGGCAGACAACCCTCAGCTCACTTCCTTCCTCGTCCGAGACATCAATCGTGAGCCGAGCCTCCCCTTCCCAGACGACCACTTTGGCGGCGCCATCTGCACGGTCTCTATCCAATACCTAGTGCACCCTCTACGCATATTTCAAGAGGTGCATCGCACGCTGCGACCGGGCAGCCCCTTCGTCCTCACCTTCTCCAACCGCTGCTTCCCTACCAAAGCCATTGCGCTATGGCGGGGCACTAACGACGCCCAGCACGTAGAGATAATCCGCAAGTACTTCCAGGCGTCCGCAGCCTGGGAAAATGTCCAATCCGCCGACCGCTCACCGGGGCCTCTCAGCGACCCCTTATACGCGGTCTGGGGCTACAAGGCCGGCTAAACACCTACTTGCGCGGGCTGGCGGCAGATGGAGCGGCGAGGCTTAGGGCGTCAGGTCGAGGAAGGCCTGCAGTGCTGGTGTGCTTCCGATCTCAGTTCTCGTCCGCACCACAACGATGGTGTTCTCGTTCCACCACACCGCCCGACGCGCTGGGGCTACGCGGTTACCCGCAGGCGCTATGGCATACAGATCAGTAACATCCCACTCTTGCTTTACACCACTCGAGTCCGGGTAGATAAATACTGAGAGCTCCTGCTCGTCCGTGCCGCGAGCCAGTTTCACCTCCCGCGGCTGCACACTGAACCCCGTAAAGCCGGCCGACTGGCCTTCGTCGGTTATCGTATACCCTGCTGCGCTCCACGCCCCCTGCAGGTTCTCCAGCGCAAGCTTTGTGCCCGCAGGAAAGGGTGTAGGACTCGCTGTTCTGGTAGGTGCGGTCACTGGACGGGTTGGAGCAGGGGCCGGCGTGTTGGGGGGCGGTGCGACAGTCGGCGGGGCTTCAGTTGGGGCAGGCGTGCTGCCAGTAGTCGCTGCTGGGGTCCTTATGATGGGCTCGGGTGTCTCCTGTATTTCGTCGCTAGCGCAGGCAGCGGCAAAGAGCGCTACTGCCAGCACTAGCGCAAGGGAAAGGAGACGGCGCTTCAATCTCCAGGTCGTTGTAGTGAGCATGCGTGACTCCTGTGCGGGCTGCACTGCAGCCTAGTATCGATTGAGCTATAGCGAACTGGCGAGCGCGATTAAGGGCAATGAAAGATAACTAAACAGTAAAACGTTCGCTGTTAGGTTCTGTTTCGCGGCCTGCTTCGCGCGGAACACCCACCCGTGACACCGACGAAGGGGAAGGGAATGGCTTCAGATCGGCAGCGCGCCGTCGGAGGTCGCACGTTACGAAAGCAGTAAGGTACGCCTGGACTGAGCGCGGTTGACTAGCCCAAGAGGCCAGGCGTACAGTATTGCTCTCCTATTGGGGCTCCACCGAAGGCCCTAGTTCCACCCGAGAGATAATTCCGGTTAAAGGGGGCTGGGAAATGGACGAGAGTATCCTGCTAGCTGACAGGGTAAACAGCCTGATGCGGCCTATGAATATTCTTGCACATTACCGCCGCGCCATCGTGACGGTGGGGATAGCGATCCTAACGCTCGGATTCCTCCTAGCCCGGCCCGCCATAACCCACGCGGCGGGAGTCGAAGATGAAACGCAGTTCATACTCAACACATTCGCGTTCCTGGTATGGGGCGCACTGGTGATGTGGATGTGCGCCGGGTTCACGATGCTCGAGTCAGGTTCAGTGCGCACCAAAAACGCCTCCATGATCTGCCTGAAGAACATCGGCCTCTACTCCATTGCAGGGCTTGCTTACTTCTTCATCGGTTACAACTTAATGTACGTTGGAGTTGGAAGAGAACTGAGCCTATTGGGCATCGACTTTGGGGGCCTGATCGGCTCAGTCAAGCTATTCTACGGACCGTCGGCCGATGAGATCGCCTTGCTGGCTGGGCAGGCAGACGCCGACGCGGTCGCCCGAGTAGTGGAGAGCGGAAGGGCCAGTATGTCCGACTGGTTCTTCCAAATGGTCTTCGTGGCGACCACCGCCTCGATTGTGTCCGGAGCCATAGCCGAGCGGATAAAGCTCTGGCCATTCCTCCTGTTCACGCTGGTCCTAACCGCGTTCATCTACCCAATCGTAGGCGCGTGGACGTGGGGCGGCGGATGGCTCACCGAGCTTGGCTTCAAGGACTTTGCCGGCTCGACCATAGTGCACAGCACCGGTGGCTGGGCGGCCCTCGCGGGCGTTATGATCGTCGGGCCCAGGCTCGGCAAGTACCGCAGCGACGGCAGTATGCGATCAACGCCACCCTCCAATGTGCTGGTGGTGACCTTGGGCATCTTCATCCTGTGGTTGGGCTGGTTCGGCTTCAACGGCGGTTCGCAACTGGCGCTGGGAAGCGCAGCGGACGCGGTGGGAATGAGCAACGTGCTGGTCAACACCAACCTCGCGGCCGCAGCCGGCGTCATGGCAGCCTTCCTCGTCTCACGCCCTATCTTTGGGCGCATGGAGCTGTTCGCCGCCCTAAACGGCGCTATCGCGGGCCTTGTCGCGATCACCGCCGGCCCCGACATCATTGATCACTCTTGGGCGGTCCTCATCGGCGCCGTCGGCGGTGTCATCTGCACGGGGGCGATCAAGCTCTTGCAGGTGATCAAGCTGGACGACGTCGTAGGGGCGATTCCAGCCCACCTGTTCGCCGGCGTCTGGGGGACCCTTGCAGCCAGTATCGCCGCCGGCGGCCTGTTCCACATTCAGCTACTCGTATAGTGGTGGTCGGCGTGTTCACGTTCGGAACCTCGTGGTTGCTGTGGCGCGCGCTGGACGCTACTCTGGGCTTACGGGTGTCGCGCCAAGTCGAACGCTTGGGCCAGGACTCCGGAGAGCTTGGGATAGAGTCCTATCCAGAATTCGTGCTCATGCCGGAGGAACTGGACGAGGAAGATTAGCCGCGCACTCACTGTAGGCTTGGATACGCTTTCACCAGCGTTTGGGTAAGCGGCTATGTACGCTAGGATTTCAATAAACACGTGCGGAACAGTGGCTGAGGAGTTCATAGTCAGGGTTGCGGCCAGCCCCGCAGACATTGCGGGCGCGCGAGCGGTGCGTCTGCGCGTCTTTGTGGAGGAGCAGGGCGTCTCACCTGAGGAAGAGTACGATGAGCTGGACGCGGTAGCTACTCATGCGGTTGCGCTCTACAGGGGCGAGGTCATCGGCACCGCCCGCCTGTTGGAGCAAGCGCCGGGGATGGGGCGCATCGGTCGCATGGCGGTGGACATCCCGTGGAGGCATCGGGGCGTGGGCAGCAGGCTCCTCGTCCTCATGGAAGCGCAGGCAAGAGAGCGGGGCTATGCTCAGGTCCTGCTCCATGCACAGACCGCCGTGCAGGAGTTTTACGCCAAGCAGGGCTACGCGCCGGCGGGAGAACTGTTCCTGGAAGCTGGCATTGAACACATCACCATGACGCGCACACTTTAGGATGGAGTAGAGCTATGGACTTAGAACTTGCAGGTAAGACCGCCGTAGTAGCGGGCGGCAGCAGAGGCATCGGCAAAGCCGTGGCACGGGTGTTGGGCCAGGAGGGAGTAGATGTCGCGCTGGTGGCACGCACCCGGGAACCCTTAGAGGCCACCGCTGCTGAGCTGCACGCGGAGACCGGCCGCCGCTTCATCGCCGTACCGGCCGACACTACAGACGACGCTTCCATGAAGCACATGGCGGAGGAAGTGGCTGCCGCCTTCGGCCATATCGATATCCTGGTCAACTCCGCGGCAACGCGAGGGAGCTCTGCTCCCAATCGCGGTCTCCCCGGCGTCAGCGACGAGTGGTTCTGGCCGGATATGAACACCAAGGTCATGGGCTACTTACGCTGTGCTCGAGAGATCGCGCCCTACATGCAGCGGCAGAAGTGGGGCAGAATCATCAACATCAGCGGTCTGGCGGCGCGCAGCTCAGGAAACATGATCGGGTCCATACGCAACGTGGCCGTAGTGTCCCTGACCAAGTGCTTGGCCGACGAGCTGGGCCCGGATGGCATCAACGTCACGGTGGTGCACCCAGGCCTTGTGAGGACTGAGCAATGGCCGCAGCGCGTGGCTGACACCGCTAGGCAAATGGGAGTCAGCGAAGCCGAAGCAGAGGACCGTATGGTCAACAACGCCCTGCGCCGCGTCATAGATGCGAACGACATCGCGAACGTGGTGGCTTTCCTGGCTTCCCCTAAGGCGGTCTCCATCAATGGCGACGTCATTGCCGCGGCCGGCGGAGCAGGCCATTCCATCTACTACTAGCTAATCACAGAACTAAAAGCGCCCCCTCTCCGGGGGCGCTTTTCATTCGTAAGATAGCTCGCTCAGGACTGGCTGGCAACGGGCACTGGTTGCTGCTCCTTCCGCTCCTTGATGAGCAGCGGCGGCACCGCCAGCACCAGCGCCATCACTGCAAGGAACATCACACCGCCGACGAGTGAGCCGCTGGCGTCATAGACCCGTCCTAGAAGGAAGGGCCCGCCAAACCCGCCTATCTCCGCCACGCTGAAGTAGAGGCCCGCCGCCATCCCCATGCGTTGTGGGCCTACTATAGGTGTCTCCATCAGAATAAGCATCAGTGCGGGCATAATGCAGGAGTTCACGAACCCCATCATCGCTAGGCCGAAGAAGAGGGGCACACCGGTGGTCTGACTAAGCAACACCAATGAGATGCCCCACATTACCAGCAGCACCGAGGTAGCCTTGGCGCGGTGGCCCGCCACAATAATACGTGGCAGGGTCAGCAGTCCCACAATGCCCACCAGGCTCGGTACTGCAGCCCAGAAGCCTGCCTCGTCGGGAGCCATGCCGTTAGCTTGGAGCAGGCTGGGCAGCCAGGTAAAGAGCCCGTGAGATACGGCAAAGGTGCCTATCGCCAACACAAGGATCATCTGGACGTTCCGCTCCCGCACAATCTCGCTAATGACGCCCCACGGGCTCTGGGCCATCCCCGCAAACTGTCTAGCGGCAGCAGAAGCTTGCGCGGACGTAGTATCCGGCTCTCTGGAGAGCACCCACCAGGCCACAGCAGTAAAGAAGGCGAGTACGCCCAGTGCCATAAAGGTCTCCCGCCAACCGCCGGTGAGCGGCACAAAGATGCTGTTTGCGCCGGCCAAGATGGTAACGGTGCCCAGGATGGGTGCGGTGGAGTAGATGCCTGTAGCGAATCCCCGCTCCTTGGAGCCGAACCACATCGACACCATCTTGGGCGACCCAATAGAGATTGTGGGACCGCCAACGCCGAACATTGCCACGGCCAAGAAGAGCGTAGGAAAGCCGCCGGCGAACGCGCGGAGGAAGGCGGAAACCACTATCAGCAATACGCCTATACCCAAGGCTCGCCGCAGGCCGATCTTATCGATAAATGTGCCCGCTATGGGCGCAGTGCCAATGTACATGAGTTGCCACGCGCCCAGCACTATGCCCATCTCCGTAAAGCTGACATCCAGGTCGCCTTTGATGGAAGTGACCAGCGGCGCTACTGAGGCGCTGATCATGCCGAAGACGGCATAGATCAACCAGATGAGCCCGAGCATCACCCAGCGATAGGACTGCCCCGTTAACGGTGGGGCGGTTTGTGTATCGTTCGTCTGCTGCAAGAGGTCGCTCCCTCGGTTATCGCCTTTGCCTAACAGAAAAGCCCCACCGGGAGGGGGAGCTCTTCATGATCTGCCCATAAATTCCGGTTGCACCTGCGCCAGACGCCTGTCGCGCACAAAGGGTAGAGGTCAGGCTCAGCACCACAAAAGCAATCGAGAACCCGTAAGCGTCCATGAGAAGTCCTGTTACGCAAGCCCACAACGGTGCTGGGAAGAACCCAGGGAAAAGTACACGTCTAGGGGATGTCCCTGTCCTGCTCAGCGCCGCGATTGCCTGAGTAAGCGTACCACGAGAGTGCTGAACACGCCATAGAGAAAGCGACAGAGGGGCAGTACTGCCAAGCGCTACAGACGGTATTGATAGCCTTGTCTAACAGCTACTAAAGTTTGGTGTACTCTTGTGACATCACACCGACAATCATCTCCATCAGGACAAGAGACATGATGGCACTGGGTCAACCTTCCTGAGACCAACAGCATGACGACACCCGTGTCTGCCAACGCTACCGACTAGTGCGCCGCGCCTCCGCAACCGTTGCTGCTCCAAGGCATCGCCGAATTCAACCGCGGCGAGTACTACGCCTGCCACGAAACCCTTGAGCAGGTCTGGATGCCTGAAACCCCGCCCTTCAAGGAGTTCTACCAGGGGATCATTCAGATAGACGTGGGGCTTTATCATTTGGAACAAGGCAACTACACGGGCGCTCGAAGCCTGCTAGAGCGGGGGTTGCGTCGCCTGTTGCCCTTTGCGCCGGTGTGCCACCGGATAGACGTTTCCGCGTTCGCGGCCGCCACAGAAGCCTGCATAAGGGAACTCACGACCCTTGGCCCCGGTGACTTCCGTTCCCTCACCAGCGACCGTTACCCCAAGATTAAGGTGCACGCCCCCTAACCGCAGCGGGCGCGCCTAAAGGGCCACCAGCACCATCCCTATCACGGTCAGCAACGTGCCGATAACCAGCTTTGCAGTGACGCGTTCCTTCAAGAAGACCACCGCCAGCACCGCTGCGAATAGAGGCGAGGTGGATGAGAGCACCGCAGCCTTTCCTGCGCCGACTGCTTGGATGGCGTTTAGAATGAAAAAGCTGCCCATGCCTAGGCCAACGAGTCCGGCAAGAACCAGCAGCCCCGCGGTCTGTTTGCGGTAGACCACAGTCCTCCAACCGTATCGGAAGAAGGCAACCAGGTTCAGTGCCAGCGCGGCCACGGTCAACCGCACCGTACTCGCTACTAGTACCTCTGTGCCTACTAAGAGCACTCGCAGCGCCACCGTGTTCAGCCCCCAGCACACTGCTGCCACCCCTGCAAAGACAAGACCCTGCCCGATAGGGGGCGGCGCGAGGTGGGCCGCCGGCAAGGCCTGCCTTTTATGGCCACTGATACTCTCCTCGGTAACCTGGGAGACGAGCCAAATACCCACCAAGATGACGGCTGCTCCCGCCCACTGACGATACGTTACGGGCTCTCCCAAGAGCAGTGCGCCCGCCGCCAGCGAAATGACGAAAAACCCTGCGGTGGAGACGGTAAAGGCGCGCGCCAGTCCAAGGTGACCCAGGCTGTGCACATAGGAGGTATCGCCAGCGGCATGGCCAAAGATAGAGGTGAAGCCTAGGGCAAGTACCTGGCCCAGAGGCAGGGCAAAGACATCGTCTATGCGGCCGGTGCTGAAAGAAACGCTCCAGAAAGCAATGCACACCGCCACAGACTGGAGTGAGGTGATGCGGAGCGCCACTACGTCGCGCGTGATTGGGCGTAGGATTAAACCTTCAAGGGCCCAGGCAAATGCCGCCCCTACAGCGCTCAACTCTCCAAATAGCATGCGCCCACGCTAAAGTATCAAAGAGGAGTGGTCAATCTCCCAATTGGCCTACGCCTCTTCCTCTGGTATCCTCTAACTAGACATGTGCATTCTTGCAGAAGGAGCTATCAGGTGAAGGTAGGCATTATCAATGTGACGGGCTATGCAGGGATGGAATTGGCGCGCCTTCTCTACCGTCATCCCGAAGTGGAGCTTACCAGCGTCACCGGACGCAGCGCGGCGGGCAAGTCTCTGGGCGCCGTCCTGCCCCACCTGGCCGACATCAACCTGACCGTCACGGCGGACCTGACCGAAGCCATCGATCTAGCATTCTCTGCACTGCCTCAGGTAGCCAGCGCGCAGGTGGCCGCTCCGCTCATTAAGCAGGGCGTAAAGGTAGTGGACATCAGCGCGGACTTCCGCCTGAAGGACCCCGCCGAGTACGAGCTGTGGTACAAGGCTGTGCACCCCGCGCCGGAGCTGCTGCCCCAGGCCGTCTACGGTCTCACGGAGTGGTACCGACCGCAGGTAGCCCAGGCAGACCTCATCGCCAACCCTGGCTGCTATCCCACCAGCGCGCTGCTGGCCCTGGGCCCCGCCATAAAAGCAGGCATCATCAGCGAAGACATCATTGTGGACAGCAAGTCCGGCATATCCGGCGCAGGACGCGGGCTGGACCTCCTCTATCACTACTCGGAAGCTAACGAGAACCTCCTGGCCTATGGTCTCAGCGGCCATAGGCATTTGCCGGAGATGACCCAGGAAATTCGCACCTACGCCCCCGGCTTTGACCCGAAGATTACCTTTATCCCCCACCTGGTGCCCATGACCCGCGGCATCCTCAGCGCCTGCTACGCGCCCCTCCTCGACGGCAAGGTGGCCGCCGGCGACAAGGCTAAGGAGGAAGTACGCCAGATCTATGAAGACGCTTATCGCGACGAACCCTTCGTGCGGGTAGTTGACCAGCCACCGCACACCAAGCACACTTGGGCCAATAACTACTGCCTCGTCTACCCCTATGTGGACACCCGCACCCGCCGGCTGGTGGTAATAAGCGTGCTGGACAACTTGGTGAAGGGCGCAGCTGGGCAGGCTATCCAAAACATGAACCTCATGTCCGGCTTCCCGGAGCACATGGGCATCGATGCCCTGGCAGCCTACCCTTAAGCCTTTCGCTGAGACGCCGCCTCCTCTCGCTGCCCGCAGGCATCTGACGTTTGACGTGCGTAAAGAGCCGCGTCTATAGTGAGTCCCTATAGTATTGCAACGCCTTTGATGAACCAGCTACCGAACGGCACCATTACCAGCCCTCAGGGTTTCCGCGCAGGCGCCACCTACGCGGGTATCCAGTTGCCCAATCCCGGCCAGCTAGACCTTGGCGCGGTCTATTCTGAGGAACCCGCAGCCGTTGCGGGGGTGTTCACTACCAACAAGTTCCGGGCTCCCAGCGTGCTCTGGTGCCAGGAACGGGTGTATGAGGGACGCGCACGCGCCTACATTGTGAACTCTGGCAATGCCAACGCCGGCACCGGCACACAGGGTATGGATGCGACCATTCAGACGGCGGCCTGGGGCGGCGAAAAACTTGGCCTGCCCGCCGACAATGTGCTGGTGTGCAGCACCGGCGTCATTGGCGTGCAGCTCCCCATCGATCTCATTGAAAAGGGTATCCGTGCGCTACAGCTCCAAGAGGACGGCGGCCACGATTTTGCCCGCGCCATTATGACCACGGACACCTTCCCAAAGGAGGTTGCGGCATCGGTGCCCTTCACCAACGGGAAGGGAATCATCGGCGGTGTGGCAAAGGGATCAGGCATGATCCACCCCAACATGGCGACCCTCCTCTCATTCCTCACCACCGACCTCGCGGTGGAGCCGCGCTTTCTCACCGCCAGCCTTAGGAAGGCCGCTGACTGCTCCTTCAACATGATTACCGTGGATGGTGATAACAGCACCAACGACTCCCTGCTGATTCTGGCCAACGGCATGGCCGGCAACGATGCCATCGGCACAAGCTCGCCCCTGGCCGAGCCCTTCCAGGACGCGCTAGACGAGGTCTGCATCTATCTGGCTAAGTGCGTTGCGAGAGACGGCGAGGGCGCAACCAAGCTCATCGAAGTCCAGGTTGAGGGCGCAACTGCGCTCTCCGACGCGCGCCTCATCGCCCGCACTGTAGCCGGCTCCATGCTCGTCAAGTCGGCGGTTTACGGCAACGACCCTAACTGGGGCCGCGTGCTGGCCGCGGCGGGACGCTCTGGCGCGCCCCTTGATCAAGAGAAGGTGGATGTGTTTCTTGGATCAGTCTGCCTTATGCGCAACGGCCAGCCGCAACCCTTCGAGCATGAAGAAGCGCAGCGCGTTATCAGCCAGAAAGACGTGGTCTTCCGGCTGGACCTGCACCTTGGAAGCGCCCAAGCTACCGGCTGGGGCTGTGATCTCACAGAAGGCTATGTCCATATCAATGCCCACTACACCACTTAGCACTCAGGCGCAGGCGGCCGCGGTTGCAAGCTAGCACCGACCTTATGTCCAGCCTTGTCGTGAAGATTGGAGGCAGCACCCTGGGCGCGCACGATACCACCTTGGAGGACATCGTGGAGTTGCAGCGCCAGGGCACCCCGCCCGTGGTGGTACACGGCGGCGGCGCGCTCATTACTCAGTGGCTGGAACTGCACCAAATCCCTACCCAGTTCCTACGCGGCCTGCGCGTCACAGATGCGGATGGCTTGCAGGTGGTTGCCGCAGTGCTGGCAGGCCTGGTCAATAAAGAGCTAGTGGCCGCATTGCAGGCGTTGGGCGGCAAGGCTATCGGCCTGAGCGGTGTGGACGGCGGCCTCATCCAGGGACGCGCGCTGGACCCGCAGCTGGGCTATGTGGGCGAAGTAACTAAGATTAACCTGGAACCATTGCACGCCGTAATGAGCCAGGGCTACGTGCCCGTAATCTCTTCGATTGCTTTGGATGCCAGCGTGCAGCCAGGCGGCGGGCCTATGCTGCTGAATTGCAATGCAGACACCGTTGCCGGCGAGCTAGCTGCTGCTCTCCATGCTGAAAAGCTGGCCTTCCTCACAGACGTGCCGGGCATCCTCAATGGCAGCGGCCAGGTGCTCAGCGAGCTCACGACGTCCCAGGCGCAGGAGCTTATCCAAAGCGGTACGGCGTCCGGCGGCATGATCCCCAAGCTAGAAGCCTGCCTGCGTGCGCGGGAGGCCGGCACAATAAGCTATATAGTAGATGGGAGAGAACCCCACACCGTACTATCTGTCTTAGCAGCCGGCATGGCCGGCACCAGGGTCTGGTAAACAGGAGGAACATTCGTTGAAGTTACCATTCAAGCTATTTACTCGCGGGGAGAGCTTAGGTCCGCCACCCCCACCGTTCCAGGTAGGCGACGATACGCAGCCGCAGCAGCCACAGCGGAACCAGAAGTGGGTCATCCTTATCGGCCTGGCGCTGCTGCTTGTGGTAGCAGGTGGAGGCGCCAAAGAGCTCTACACTGACTGGCTCTGGTTCGAAAGTGTAACGTACACCTCTGTTTTTCTAACTATTCTTACCTCCCGGATTGGGCTCTTCGCCGTAGGTGCCCTTGCTTTCTTCATTTTTGTGATCATCAACGTCTTCATTGCCAATCTGCTGGCGCCTCGACCGGACATGCCCGGCCTGTCCGCTGAGGAGCGGCGCCTCGCCAACCGCATGATCACTATTGTGACCTTGGGTATTGCGCTATTCCTCTCCTTTGTGTTCGGCTCCCTATTATCGAATGAATGGCGTCCGATCCTGGCCTTTATGTACGCAGTGCCCTTTGGCTCCACAGACCCCATCTTCAACCAAGACGTTGGTTTTTACGTGTTCTCCATGCCAGTGTTCCGCTTCCTCCAAACCTTGGGGCTCGGCGCTATAGCAGCGACGATGGTAGGAAGCCTGGCCGTCTACGGGCTTTCGATGGCCTTCCGCGGCAGTCTACCCAGGCCGCGCATTGTGCGCGCCCACATTTCCTTCCTGGGCATGGGCATCCTGCTCCTGATTGCTGGCGGCTACTGGCTAGACCGCTACGATCTTATGCTTTCCGCAGAAGGCATTGTCTTTGGCCCTGGTTACACGGACATGAACGCCCGCTTACCGGCGTACACCGTCCTGGCAGGATTGGCGGCGCTTTCTGCCCTTCTGCTCGGCATCAACATCTTCTTGCGCGGCATTCGCGTGCCCCTCGTCGCCGTGGGCCTCTGGGTTATGGTGGCCGCAATCGGCGGGAACGCCTACCCAGAGTTCGTACAGCGCATCCAGGTAGAGCCGAACGAGCTCGCGCGGGAACGCCCGTACCTGGAGAACAACATTCTGTTCACCCGCAGCGCCTTTGGCCTTGACCGCATAGAGGAGGTCGACTACCCCGGCGAAGACCAGCCGACGACCCAGGACATCCTCGACAACCCGCAGACGATCCAGAACATCCGCCTGTGGGACCATGAACCGCTGAAGGCAACCTACGACCAGATCCAGTCCATCCGGCGTTATTACGAGTTCTACGACGTGGACATCGACCGCTATAACCTTGGCGGCGATTACCGTCAGGTGATGATCTCCGCCCGGGAGCTCTCTCCTGAGCGCATCAGCTTAGAGGGTGAAGCCGTCACTTGGGTGAACCAGCGGCTAAAGTTCACCCACGGCTACGGTATAACCCTGAGCCCCGTGAATGAAATCCTTGGAGAGGGGTTGCCGAACCTCTACGTTAAAAATCTCCCCCCGGTGAGTTCGCCTCCTATTCCGGAGCTGAATATCACCCAGCCTGAGATCTATTTCGGTGAGCTGACTTTGGACTGGGTCATCGTAAACACCGACGAGGAAGAGGTAGACTACGCCTCTGAGACCGAGATTAAGTACGCCCGCTACGCCGGTTCAGGCGGTGTAGTGCTCGACTCGATATTCAAGCGGGTGATCTTCGCCTGGCAAATGACCGACCCCAACATCCTGCTGACCGGCCTGCGGGAAGACAGTCAGATCCTCTTCTACCGCACGGTCCAGGAGCGGGTCAACCACATCACTCCTTTCCTGATGCTAGACGGAGACCCCTACATCGTCATTGATGGAGGGAAACTGTTATACGTGCAAGACGCCTACACCACTTCAGACCGTTACCCCTATTCGGAGCTCTTTAACGATGACTTTAACTACATTCGAAACAGCGTGAAAGCAGTAGTGGATGCCTACGAAGGCACCGTCCAGTACTACATCTCTGATCCCTCAGACCCCATTATTCAGACTTACAGCCGCATCTTCCCCGGGCTCTTCAAGCCGCTAGAGGAGATGTCGGCGGATTTACGGTTCCATGTCCGTTACCCAGAGGACTTCTTCAATGTCCAGGCAGATATGTACCAGATCTACCATATGCAGGACCCCCAGGTCTTCTACAACAAAGAAGATGCCTACGCCCGCCCCTTGGAGCTGTATCTGGACAGCGAAAAGCCAATGGACGCGTACTACGTGATCATGCGCCTTACCGGCGAGTCCACTTCCGAGTTCATGCTCATCCTGCCTTTCACGCCGGTGAACAAGAACAACACCAACGCATGGCTGGCGGGCCGCTCGGATGGAGAGAACTATGGCAAGCTCCTCGCCTTTACCTTCCCCAAGGAACGGCTTATCTTTGGGCCTAGGCAGGTGGAATCCCGCATTGACCAGGACGCCGCCATCTCCGCGCAGTTTGCCCTCTGGAACCAGTCGGGTTCCCGTGTGCTGCGGGGCAACCTGCTCTTTGTGCCCATCGCAGACTCCTACCTCTACGTAGAACCCATCTACCTGCAATCGGCGCAGAGCCAGCTCCC
The DNA here is from genome assembly GCA_965220215.1 of Dehalococcoidia bacterium. GTDB lineage: Bacteria > Chloroflexota > Dehalococcoidia > SHYD01 > SHYD01 > CBDDEI01. Next base: position 71,122 of record OZ244809.1, on the reverse strand, counting down.
TGAGCTCAAACGAGTCATTGTTGCTGCTGGCAGCCGCATCGCAATGGAAGAGAACCTCGACCTCTCCCTGGTGGAGATATTCGGGGCGGAAGTGCTAGGCCCAGACGGAGGCGGCACACGACCACCCGCGGTGACGCAACCGCAGACGCCGTCTACCACACAACCAACGACCACTACGCCTACAACGCAGACGTCTGCCCAAGAGATAGCAAACCTGGCGCGCCAGGCAGATGAGATCTATACCCGAGCCCTGGAGCAGCAGCGCTCCGGCGACTGGACCGCCTACGGCGAGTCCCTTAAGGAATTAGAGGCCATCTTGAAGCGAATGGTAGAATTAGCCCAATAGAATTAGCTGGTGGGGGAAGCATATGAGCACCTGGATTGAGCGCGCCGATTCCGTCTTTATGGCCACCGGCGGACGCCGTCTTAAGCGCACCATGGTGCGCGGCTCCGGCGCACACCTCTGGGACGAGGACGGGAACTCCTACCTGGACTTCATCGGAGGCTGGGCCGTCACCAACCTGGGCCACAGCCACCCCGTCATTGTGGAGGCGCTCCAACAACAGGCGGAAACCCTCATCATCACCTCTAACGATCTCTACACCGTCCCGCAGATAGAGCTGGCCGAGTTGCTAGTGCAGCGCTCATGCCTAGACCGCGCGTTTTTTTCCAACAGCGGTTCAGAGGCAAACGAGGGCGCGGTAAAGCTGGCCCGCAAGTGGGGCAAACTCCATCGCAATGGCGCATACGAGATCATTACCACGGACCACTCCTTTCATGGCCGCACCCTCAGCATGGTCTCCGCCACGGGCAAGCCGGAGGGGCGCGTGCCCTACGAGCCGGTCCCTGCAGGCTTTATGAACGTGCCCTTTGACGACATCGACGTAATAAAACGCGCCACCACAGACAACACCGTCGCCATCATGTTAGAGCCAATACAAGGGGAAGGCGGCGTCAATGTGCCGCACCCGGAGTACCTGCAGCAGGTGCGGGAATGGTGCCACGAGCAGGGGCTGCTACTCATACTGGACGAGGTGCAGACCGGTTTCGGCCGCCTTGGCAGCCTCTTCGGCTACGAGACTTTCGGTGTGGAGCCGGACATAATGACCCTGGCGAAAGGTCTCGGCGGCGGTGTCCCCATCTCCGCCATCCTGGCCAAGGATAGCGCGTCCGTCTTTACTCCCGGCGACCACGGCACCACCTTTGGCGGCAACCCCCTGGTGTGCGCCACCGCGCTTGCATCCCTCCGCTACATCATAGACAACGATGTGCCAGGCAACGCCAGGCAGGTAGGAGACCACCTAGTAGCTAAGCTAAAGGGTCTGCAAGCGGAGTCTCGCGGCCTGATCAAAGAGGTGCGCGGGCGCGGTCTCCTAGTTGGGGTGGAGCTTACTCAGAACCGCGCTATGGAGATTGTCACCAACTCCCTGAACAATGGGCTGATGCTGAACCCGGCGAACGATAACACCCTCCGCTTCATGCCGCCACTCATCATTACAGAACAGGATGTGGATGAGGCCGTGGGCATTCTGGGAAGCGTCATCGCCGAGCTGCCGGCTTCGTAAGCCGGGTATGCCAAAAGTCCCCACGGGCGATCTCGCTCTCTTTTACCGTGAGATTGGTGAAGGCGCGCCGGTGCTCCTCATCCCAGGTCTTGGCAGTGACCACACGGCCTGGGGCCAGCTCTCCCTCGCGCTGCAAGATCGCTATCGCTGTATTAGCGTAGACAATCGGGACGTAGGCCGTTCAGACCGCGCCGCAGGAGCCTATACTATAAGTGACATGGCACGGGACACCGCCGGGCTCATGGATGCGCTGGACATCTCAAAGGCTCACGTGATCGGTTGGTCCATGGGCGGCGCCATCGCTCAGGAGCTAGCGCTGGAGCAGCCGGACCAGGTGCAGAGCCTAACACTGGTAGCCAGCTACCACGAGGGTGATGGGCGGGCAGACCAGCGCTTTAGCGCCATGGCAGAGGTGCGCCGCACGATGGGTCATGAGTCCTACCTCCGACTGGCCTATCCTTGGAGCTTCACCTTTCGGGCCTACCAGCAGCCGGACTTTATCGAGAGTCTGCAACGGCAGGCGTTGAGCAGCCAGTTCCCGCAGGAGCAGGATGCTTTCGAGCGGCAGATGGAGGCCACCCTGCGGCATAATACAAAGGGACGGCTGGGCGGGATCCGCTGCCCAACACTAGTGGTGGTAGGCGAAGAGGACATTTTGACACCCCTGGAACGCTTTGCCCGGCCCATGACCCAGGAAATACGAGGGGCGCAGCTTTCAGTTATCCCCCAGGCGGGCCACGGCCTGCTCTGGGAGCAACCGGAGGCGACGATCCAGGCGATAACCCTGTTCTTAGATCAAATGTAACCAAGTAGACCACGGCGCTCCCAAACCGTAAGAGCGCTCACATAGTTAAGCGTGGCCAAGAAAGGAGCGCGGTGGCTAATAAAGTAGTGCTTGCCTATAGCGGAGGTTTGGATACCTCCGTCATTATCCGCTGGCTGCAGGAGGAGCGAGGGCTGGACGTGATAGCTCTCACCATAGACCTGGGAAGCCAGCCCCGCTTACAGGAGATCCAAGAGCGCGCCTTGAAGATCGGCGCGGTCAAGGCGCTGGTGGTGGACGCGCGACGCCTCTTTGTAGACTACTTCGTGTGGCCCGCCCTGAAGGCTGATGCTATGTATCAGGGGCAGTACCCACTTGCTACGGCGCTTGGCCGGCCCCTCATCGCCAAACTGCTGGTGGACGTGGCACGGGAAGAGGGCGCGACATTGGTTGCCCACGGCTGCACCGGCAAGGGGAACGACCAAGTACGCTTCGACGTCTCCGTGGGCGCGCTGGCCCCGGACCTCCAGGTGGTTGCGCCGGTGCGAGAGTGGGAGCTGAAGACCCGCGATGAGGAGATAGCCTATGCCCACCAGCACAATATCCCCATCCCTGTCACCAAAGAGAGCCCCTACTCCACAGATGAGAACCTCTGGGGCCGCAGCATAGAATCGGGCATTCTGGAAGACCCCTGGGTGGAACCCCCCGGTGACATCTATCTCTGGACAAAGGCTGTCGACCAGACGCCCACCGAGCCGCATTACGTGGAGATAACCTTCCAGGAGGGCGTGCCCCTTGCCTTGGACGGCGAGGAGATGAACGGCGTTGACCTGGTCCTCGCGCTCAACAAGATTGCCGGCGAACACGGCGTTGGCCGCATCGACCACGTGGAAGATCGCCTGGTGGGCATCAAGTCCCGGGAGATTTACGAATCGCCCGCGGCAACCGTACTCTTGCAGGCCCACCGTGCCCTCGAGCAGATGACCCTGTCCAAAGACCAGCTCCGCTTCAAGGAGCGCATCATTCCGGAGTACGCAGAGCTTGTCTACAACGGCCTCTGGTTCACCGCCCATCACCAGGACTTAGCCGCCTACGTAGCCAACACCCAGCGCCACGTCAGCGGCACGGTGCGCGTGAAGCTGCATCGCGGGGCCGTCACCACGGTAGGCCGGCAGTCAGATCGCTCGCTCTACCAGCTTAACCTGGCCACCTACAGCCAGGGCGATACCTATGACCAGCGCGCTGCCGTGGGGTTCATCCAGATCTGGGGCCTGCCGGTGCGGGTGCAGGCCAGCACCCAGCTCCTTAAGCAACCCGATAGCCTAATAGCCCTCAGCGGGCCAGACATAGAGAAGGACGCAGCCAGCAGCAACAGCTAGCGCAGAGTGGACAGCACCAACCTCTTGCCTCTACTCTGTAGACACGAGCATCCCTTGATTGGCACACTGAGGAGGGCACACCTATGGATGATCTCATCATGGATAATATCTACGTCGTAGGGCTGGCAGCTGTCGTCCTACTTATCCTTATATGGAACTCGCTCAGAATTGTGCGCCAATACCAGCGCCTGGTGGTCTTCCGCCTGGGCCGCTCCATAGGGCCGGCGGGGCCTGGCCCGGTCTGGCTCTGGCCCTTCATTGATCAGGCGTCATCGGTAGACCTGCGCGAGCAATTCTTGGAAGTGGGGTCGCAGACCACCATTACCAGGGACAATGCGCCCATAGCAGTAGACTTCCTGGTCTACTGGAGGGTGCTCGACCCGGAAAACAGCGTGGTTGCCGTGGCCGACTTCGCCGGCGCATCCCGCGGCATTGCGACCACCACCCTGCGCGCGGTCATTGGCGACATCCCCCTAGACGACGTCCTCTCCAAGCGCGATCAGATTAACCAGATACTCCAAACCAAACTAGACGAAGTGACCGAACGCTGGGGCGTAAAAGTAACCGCAGTGGAAATCAGAGAGATCACCCCGCCGCGAGACATTCAGGATGCCATGAACCGCCAGATGGCGGCAGAGCGCTATCGCCGAGCGACGGTCATTGAGGCCGAAGGCTCGCGGCAGGCTGCTGTCACGGTGGCCGAGGGCGAGAAGACCGCAGCCATCCTTGCAGCCGAGGGCGACCGTCAAGCCGCCATCTTGCGCGCCGAAGGCTTCAGCCTAGCCCTGGGGCAGATCTACAATATCGCCCGCACGGTGGACGAGCGCACAATGATGCTTCAGTACTTCGAAACGCTGAAAGCCATGGGTGAAGGGCAGGCTACCAAGTTCATCTTCCCGCTGGAGTTCACCAGCATGCTCCAAGGGTTCGCCCGCACCGTGGGCGGCACCCTGGGCGGCGGCATGAGTGGTGACAGCAACGGCGACAACAACAACAATAACGCTGGGACAGGCTCCACAACGTAAACGCTAACACGCCTTCGCCTGCCACGTTTACTACATTGTGACCACAAAACCTTGGGCCGGACGCTTTGAGAAGGCCACCGACAAGTCGGTTGAGGCGTTCACTGCGTCCATCGCCGTAGACCAGCGCCTCGCCCCCTATGACATCGCGGGCTCCATGGCCCACGCCTCAATGTTGGGACGGCAGGGCATCATCACACAGGACGAAGCCCAGACAATCGTCTCGGGGTTGCTCAGTGTGTGGCAGGACTTTGCGTCAGGTAAGGCAACTCTCGCGCCAGACCTGGAAGATGTGCACATGAACATGGAGAGCCTTCTATCGCAGCGCATAGGCCCTGTGGCGGGCAAGCTCCATACCGCCCGCTCCCGCAATGATCAGGTGGCGCTGGATATCCGTCTGTTCACCAAAGAGGCCATAGGGTCCACCATCGCAGCGCTATGTGCCCTGCAAGACACGCTGGTTGAGCTAGCAGAGCAACACCAGGAGACCATCCTTCCCGGCTACACACACCTGCAACGGGCGCAGCCGGTGCTCTTGGGACACCACTTCTTGGCCTATGTCCAGATGCTGCAGCGGGACAAGGAGCGCTTCGGCGACTGCTACCGCCGCGTGGACGTGCTGCCTCTGGGCGCAGGCGCGCTCGCGGGCGTACCCTACCCCATCGATCGCGCGTGGGTGGCCCAGACCCTGGGCTTCAGCACGGTCAGCGCCAACAGTCTGGACACCGTCTCTGATAGGGACTTCCTGCTGGAGTACGAGGCCGCTGCCAGCATTTGTATGATGCACCTCTCCCGCCTGGCGGAGGAGATCATCTTGTGGTCGTCGGCGGAGTTCGGCTTCATAGAACTGGACGACGCTTTTGCCACCGGCAGCAGCATTATGCCGCAGAAGAAGAACCCGGACGTGGCGGAGCTGGTGCGCGGCAAGACCGGCCAGGTCTTTGGTAACCTGCTGGGACTGCTTACCACCATGAAGGGACTCCCCCTCTCCTACAACCGTGACCTCCAGGAGGACAAGGCGGGCTTCTTTCATATTGTGGACACGCTGCTGGCCAGCCTGGAGGTGTTCGCCGGCCTTCTCAGCACTATGCGGGTGCAAGAGCAGCGCATGCTCAGCGCCGCCGATGAGGGGCTGCTCCTGGCAACGGACATCGCCGATTATCTCGCTAAGAAGGGCCTGCCTTTCCGGGAGGCCCACCACTGCGTAGGACAGCTCGTGCAGTACGCCATCCAGTCGGGGAAGAGCCTAGATAAGCTCTCGTTAGAGGAATATCGCCGCTTCTCTCCGCACTTTGCGGAAGACATCCTGACGCTGGACCTGGCGCGCTCGGTGGAAGACCGCTCCAGCTATGGGGGCACCGCCCGCAAGCAGGTGGCGGAGCAGATCGCAGCGGCGCGCAACGTCCGGGAGTCGGAGGCCCTGCCTCAGCCCGCGGACATCTCGCCCGAGCAACTCGCAAAGGCGCTGCTCGCCTAACTATGGCTGACCTCGTTAAGATCGCCCCGTCTGTGCTCTCCGCAGACTTTACGCGGCTGGGCGAGCAGGCCCAAGCTGCCGAGCAGGCCGGTGCAGACTACCTACACATCGACGTCATGGACGGCCAGTTCGTCCCAACCATTACTTTTGGCTCCGTTGTGGTGGCCGCGCTGCGACCCTTGGTGAAGATCCCCTTGGACGTGCACATGATGGTGCAACGCCCGGATTCCCTCTTCACGGAGTTCGCAGAGGCGGGCGCGGACAGTATCAGCGTCCACGTGGAAGCCACCTTGCACCTGCACCGCTCCCTGGACGCCCTCCACAAGCTGGGCGTGCGGGCTGGGGCAGCTATCAATCCGGGCACTCCCCTCAGCTCGGTGGAGGACGTGCTCTCCGACCTTGATCTCATCAACCTTATGAGCGTAAACCCCGGCTACTCCGGACAGTCCTTCATCCCAACAATGCTCCCTAAGATCGCCCGGCTCCGCCGGATGCTGGACGAAGGCGGCTACGACATCCTGTTGGAGGTAGACGGCGGCGTGAGCCCCTCTACTGCGCCGGACGTGGTCAAAGCCGGCGCGCGCATGCTGGTGGCAGGCTCCGCGGTGTTCAACGTGCGCGGCAGTGTGGCCGATAACATGCAGGCGCTACGGGATGTACTGAAGGGGACCGCCTAACGATCCCGTACGCTGGGATGGAAACGCAAAAAGCGCACCCAGTGGGTGCGCTTCATAGGACGAAAGAATACCGAGACTAGTCGGTTTTGGAATAGGTCCGAAGGCAGCGGGTGCAGACGTTAAGCCGTCGCATGACGCCATCCACTAGCAAGGTTGCCTTGTTGGTGTTAACATGCCACATACGATTGGTCCGCCGCTTCGAATGGCTTACGTTGTGGCCAAATTGCGGGCCGCGGTTGCAAACATCACATCGTCCTGGCATGAAGTGCTCCTAAACAAGTACCTAATTGAGTAGACTAGGGTTAATCTTAGAACACCCGGCGCGTTAAGGCAAGACTACGGTACAAGCACCATGACTGATATAGCCTCCTTAGACGGCACCCACCTCAAGGCTATGCTCCAAGCTGGCGTGAGCTGGTTGGAGACAAACGTGGCCGCCGTGGACGCCCTGAACGTCTACCCAGTGCCAGACGGCGATACCGGCTCCAACATGGTGCAGACCTGCAAGGCCGCCCTTGCGGAAGCAACCCAGGTCGAGGCGTCCACGGCAGCGGCTATCACGGGCGCAGTGGCCCATGGGGCACTCCTCGGCGCACGCGGCAATAGTGGCGTCATCTTCTCCCAGTTCCTGCGCGGCTTTGCTGAGGCCTTGGAAGGCAACGAAGTCTGCTCCGGCCCCGACTTTGCCCGCGCTATGGAAATGGCGTCGCAGCGGGCCTACCGCGCCGTACCCACGCCGGTGGAGGGCACTATCCTCTCCGTCGCCAGCGCCGCCGCCAAGGCCGCCCAAGCAGCCTCGGACGGTATGCCAGAGGATATCTTGGCACGCGCCACCGATGCGGCACGGCTGGCATTAGCCTACACGCCGGAGCAGCTCGCCGTCTTAAAAGAGGCGGGCGTGGTGGATGCCGGCGGTCAGGGACTGGTGTTGGTGCTGGAAGGCGCGCTGGCGCAGCTGCGGGGCGAGCCTCTCACCAAAGGCTACGAGACCCTGGGCCAGATCCGCCAGGACTGGCTGGACACGGTGGCCCACGAGCATCAGGACGATTCCGATACTGCCTGGGGCTACTGCACCGAGTTCATGTTGGAGGCCAGTGAGCTGACTGTGGAATCTCTAGAGCAACAGATTGGAGCGTTGGGCTCCTCGGTCCTTGTTGTGGGTGACGCCCCGGCCTTTAGGGTGCACGTCCACACCGCTGACCCCGGCGAGGCGCTGAGCCTAGGCGTCCGTCTGGGCACCCTCCACAAAGTAAAAATCGATAACATGCAGGAGCAGCACGACGCGCTCGTCCAAGGCCGCGCTCCCGCCCAGAAGACCGCAACCCCTGCCGCGCTCGGCGTGGTTGCCGTTGCGCCCGGCCCCGGCCTGGCAGAGGTCTTTACGAGCATGGGCGCAGCAGTAGTGCCGGGCGGCCAGACTATGAACCCCAGCGCGCAAGAGATCATCGCGGCAGCGGACGCGTTGGGCAGTGAAACCACCTTCCTGCTCCCCAATAACTCCAATGTTATCGCTACTTGCGCGCAGGCGAGTGAGCTAACAGATCGGCATCTTATCTGCATCCCCAGTCGCACCGTGCCCCAGGGCATCACCGCGCTCTTGGCCTTCAATCCCGAAGCAGCCGCAGACGAGAACGCCGAAGCCATGCACGCCGCGATGGGACAGGTGCAGACCATCGAAATCACCATCTCCGTTCGGGATACAACCCTTGAGGGCATGTCCGTGCGCCAGGGGCAATTCATGGGCTTGGTGGACCACAAGCTGGCCGCAGTCCACGATGCGCTTTCCCCCGCCCTGCACGCGACGCTGGATAGCATCGACTTGCCGTCGGGCTCCCTCATTACCCTCTATTACGGGGAGATTGTCTCGGAAGAGGAAGCGGAAGCCATCGCCCAGGCAGTGCAAGAGCGGCCGGATGCGCCGGAAGTGGAGGTGGTTCCAGGCGGCCAGCCCCACTATCACTATATCGCCTCAGTGGAGAGCTAACTATGGCTGTACGAATCGTAACCGATAGCACCGCGGACATCCCGCCGGCCTTGGCCCAAGAACTGGACATCAGCGTCGTTCCCCTCACCATCTTCTTTGGAGAGGAAAGTTTCCTTGACGGCGTGGACTTAAACGCCTCGACCTTCATGGCCAAACTCACCTCCAGCGCCGCACTCCCGCGCACCACGCAGCCCGCGCCTGCCGCGTTCACAGAAGTCTATCAAGCCCTCCTGGCAGAAGGGCACCAGGTTTGCTCTGTCCACATTAGCGCAAAGCTCAGCGGGACGTACCAGAGCGCCTCCTTGGCACGAGACGAGTCCGGTAAGCCTGACGACATCGCCATAGTGGACTCCGGGTGGGCGAGCATGGCCCTAGGCTTCATCGCCATCCGGGCCGCCAAAGCCGCCCGCGAGGGCGCATCGCTGCAAGAGGTCGTCCAGCTTGCGGAAGAGATGCAAGGAGGCGTAGACCTCCGCCTCTTTTGCGACACGCTAGAGTACCTCCAGCGAGGCGGTCGCATTGGGCGGGCCGCAGCCCTCTTCGGTGGACTGCTCAAGGTGAAGCCCATTCTCACTCTGCGAGATGGCGTTGTTGCTCCGGTGGAGCGTGTCCGCACGCGCAGCCGCGCCCTGGACAACCTGTGGAGCTGGGCGCAAAGCTTTCCCCAACTTCAGGAATTCTGCGTGCTCTACAGCGGCGCTTCGGATGATGCGGAAGCGCTGCATCAACGCATACAAGCACAGTTTCCCCAAGCCACGGCCCACTTGGCGCCGGTTGGCCCTGTTATTGCCACGCACCTGGGTCCGGACGCTATGGGGATAGTGGTCGTCCCTTAGGAACGCTACAATAAAGGTGTGACGCAACCCCGCAGACGGACCGCCGCCCCACCGCTGGAACCCGGCCGCGCCGAGCAGCTCCGTAAGGTGCTGGATCTGGAAGCACGCACCGGCTACGCCAACCGGGCCGTCATCGGCGGGCTGGACCGATTACTCGCCACCCTCGCTCAAGACAACAATAGCTGGCCGGTGCCCGCGCCCAGCTACCTGGAGCTCAGCCCTCAGGCCCGCGCGGACTGGAGCGCCGTCTTTCTCTCCTGGCTCGGGACTGGCAAGGTAGCGGCGGGAAACGCGAAGCCCGCGGCAACCAAGGCCCGCGCCGCTAAGAAGCCGGCCGCCGCCAAAGACGCGCCAGCTCCTACCCCCCGCACTAGCGCCCCGCGCAGCGCACCCGCCGCCGCCGATGCGATGGACACGCGCGTCGGGACGCTGCCGGGCGTCCAACGGAACATGGCGGCGCGGCTGGAGAAGCTGGGCGTCAAGACTATCAGAGATCTGCTCTACCACTTCCCCGCACGGCATCTGGACTTCAGCCAGCGGGTGCCCATCACTTCTCTCGTTCCCGGCCAGGAGCAGACCGTTGCCGGCTTCGTGTGGGAAGCGCGGGAGGTGCAGCTTGGGCGTCGTATGAAGGGCGCGGAGGTCATCATTGGCGACGACACCGGCAACCTCAGAGCCGTCTGGTTCAACCAGCCATACCTTGTTCGCTACTTCAAGCCTCAATCCCAAGTGGCCCTCAGCGGCAAGGTGAGCGTCTACCGCGGCCAACCGATGCTAGAGTCGCCTGAGTACGAGGTCATTGGCGGCGAGAGCGAGGATGAGGACACCACCCACACTGGCCGGCTGGTGCCCATCTACCCGCTGACTGAAGGGCTCTCAGGCCGCACCGTCCGGCGCCTCATCAAGGGGCTGGTGGACAAGTACGCCGACGCAGTACCGGATGCTACGCCCCTGCCTTTCGTCACCAAGCGGAGCTATCTTCCTCTGGCCGACGCTATTAGGGCGGCCCACTACCCGGAATCCCAGGAGCATCGGGAGCAGGCCAGAGAGCGGCTGGCCTATGATGAGCTGCTGGTCATCCAGTTAAGCGCGCTGCAACAACGCCTGCGCTGGCAGCAGGTCCCGGGTTATCCCCTTACCATCGACCGTGGAGCGCAGGACGCCTTCCTGGCAGCGCTGCCCTTCCGCCTTACCGGCGCGCAGCAGCGCGTTGTGGACGAAATCTTGGGAGATATCACCCTCCCACAGCCCATGAGCCGTCTCCTCCAGGGCGACGTGGGCAGCGGCAAGACGGTGGTGGCCGCCGTGGCGTTGCTGCAAGCAGTGGCAAACGGCTATCAGGGCGCGCTTATGGCCCCGACCGAGATCCTGGCCGAGCAACACTACCGCAACCTCTCCCAGCTCTTTGGCTCCGGGGAGCTGCCGATGGACCTCGCGCTGCGTCCGCCGCCGCCCACGGCCAACGGACACCCTGTGCGCGTGGGACTGCTCACCGGCAGCATGCCTGTACGGGAAAAGGAGGAGTTGCAACGGGCCGTGGAGAACGGCGATATCGATATCATCGTCGGCACACACGCGCTGATCCAGGAGCGCGTCGCCTTCCGTGAACTGGCGGTGGCCGTCATCGACGAGCAGCACCGATTCGGCGTATCCCAGCGGGCCTCCCTGCGCCAAAAGGGGCACAACCCCCACATCCTGGTGATGAGCGCTACCCCCATCCCGCGCACCCTCGCCCTCACCGTTTACGGCGACCTGGTGAACTCTGTCCTGGACGAGCTGCCGCCTGGCCGCCAGGAGATCAGGACCAAAGAGGTCACCTCTTCTCTAAGGGACGAGGCTTATCATTTTGTGCGGGACCAGGTGCAGGAAGGCAGCCAAGCATTCATCATCTGCCCGCTCATAGAAGAATCTCCCGTGCTGGAGGTGCGCGCCGCCACCGCCGAGTACGAGCGCCTCTCCGCCTTGGTCTACCCCGACCTCCGCCTGGGGCTGCTCCACGGTCGAATGTCTGCCAGCGAAAAGGAGGCGGTGATGAACGCCTTCCACCGCGGCGAGCTCAACATCCTGGTGTCCACCACCGTAGTGGAGGTGGGCATCGATGTGCCCAACGCCACGGTCATGCTCATTGAAGGGGCCGACCGTTTCGGCTTGGCGCAGCTCCACCAGCTCCGGGGGCGGGTTGGCCGCGGCAGCCGCCAGAGCTACTGCCTGCTTCTTACGGAGAACGCCTCACCCGAGGTGCAGGAGCGCCTGAAGATTATGGAGAACACCACTGACGGCTTCCGCATCGCTGAAGAAGACCTGCGCCTACGCGGCCCCGGCGAGTTCTTCGGCACTCGTCAGACCGGCCTGCCGGAGCTGCGTATGGCGCGGCTAGAGGACTGGGCGCTGCTGCAGGCCGCTCGGGAGGACGCCGGCGAGCTGCTCTCCCAAGACCCCGACCTCGAGCGTCCGGAGCACACGCTCCTAGCGGCGCATATCAAACGGGTGATGCCGCGCCCCCAAACCGACCTCAGCTAGCACAGCCCTCTCTGAGTCGAATGCTACCCGGTCCGCTGCACAAGCGACGCGAGTATTGGCCTAGCGTGCCAGGCGTGGTATCTTGGAATCCCTAGCTACGAACAGGAAGCACCATGGAGCAGACTAGCTCCACAAAGAGTGCATGGAGCATCTTATGAAAGTTATCCGATCCGCAGAAGTGCCTGCTCAGGCGGCAGCCGACCCCATCTTCACGGGCGAGGTCACTCGACAGCCACTCATAGACCAGGGCGAGAGTCCGCAGTTCACCGCGGGCGTAGTTACCTTTGCCCCGGGCGCGCGCACTCGCCTACACCAGCACACCCACGACCAGCTCCTGGTCATCGTCTACGGGAACGGCATTCTGGCTACCGAGCAAGAACATAACGAGGTGCATCCGGGAGACCTGGTGCTCATCCCCGCCGGCGAGCGGCACTGGCACGGTGGAACAGCCACCTCCACGCTCTCCCATATTTCGATTCTTGTCCCGGGCTCAAAGACAGAGCTGCTGGACTAATGCGCTCTAGTGGAACAATCCGTAGCCTTCCGCCGTTAGCTATGGTGTCTCTCGCCATAGTCACGATTTTCTAACTACCCAAGCGCCAGGAGAACCAACTACTTGATCCGTTATGAACTGACCGATCTGGTCATTGAGGCCGCCAAACAGGCCCAGGAGCGCGGCCTGCTCCCTACCATGGTGTTGCCGGACAGTCCCTTAGAGCACCCCCAGAACCCCGACCACGGCGACTACGCCAGCACGCTCCCGCTGAAGCTGGCCCGTTCCGCGCGCCAGAGCCCCATGGCCATCGCGGAGGCCATCAGCAAATGCCTGCCTAATCACCCCGCTATCGAAGCGCCGGAAGTGGCCCAACCCGGTTTCGTCAATTTCAAATTGCGCCGGGAGTGGCTGGCCGCTCAGGTGGAGGCCATCCTGGCCGCGGGGGATGGCTACGGCTGCATAGACATCGGCCAAGGCAAGAAGGTGCAGATAGAATACGTCAGCGCCAACCCCACGGGCCCGGTGCACGTAGGCAACGGCCGCGGCGGCGCGCTGGGCAGCACCCTTGCCAACGCCCTCAGCGCGGCCGGCTACGACGTCCAGCAAGAATATTATGTCAATGATACTGGCAACCAGATTGAGGTCTTCCAGCGCTCCCTCTACGCGCGCTACCGTCAGGCGCTAGGGCAGGATATCCCCTTCCCTGACGACGGCTACAGCGGTGCATACCTGATCGACTTAGCCCAAGAGATCGCCGCTCAAGAGGGCGACCGCTTCGCCAGGGACTCCAGCGATGACGCCCTCGCGGAGCTGACCAGCCTGGGAATGAGCAAGATCATGGCCGCCATCCGCGCCGACCTCAAGGAGCTGGGGGTGGAGTACGACGTCTGGTTCAGTGAGAAGAGCCTCTACACGGACGGCACCTACGAGGCAGTGATGGCGCTGCTTCAGAAGGAGGGCCACGTGGCCGAGCGGGAGGGCGCCCGCTGGTTCGTTTCCTCCGCCTTGGGCGAGGACAAAGACAACGTCCTGGTGCGCAGCACCGGCGTCCCCACCTACTTTGCCTCGGACGCCGCCTACCACTACCACAAGTTCGTGAAGCGGGGCTTCGACCACGTCATCAACATCTGGGGAGCCGACCATCAGGGCCACATCTCTCGTATGAAGGCCATCGTCGGCGCGCAGGGTGTCGATCCCGACCACCTTCAGATCATCACCATCCAACTCGTCACCCTTCGACGCGGCGCAGAAGTAGTGCGGCTCTCCAAGCGCGCCGGCGATATCATCACCCTTCGTGAGGTGTTGGATGAAGTGGGCAAGGACGCCTGTCGCTTCTTCTTCCTCTCCCGGGCGCCGGACAGCCAGATGGACTTCGATCTTGAGCTTGCCAAGCGCCAGTCCAACGAGAATCCCGTCTACTACGTGCAGTACGCGCACGCCCGACTGGCCAGCGTCCTGCGGAACGCCCAGGAGCAGGGGCTGTCCTGGGAGCACGGGGAGGTTGATCTTCTCCATGAGCAAGCAGAGCTGGCACTCATCCGCAAGCTCATCCTGCTGCCGGAGGTGGTGGAGACGGTAGCCCTGAACCAGGAGCCGCATCACCTGCCGCATTACGCGCAGGAGCTTGCCAACGAGTTCCACAACTTCTACGAGCAATGCCGCATTATCTCCGAGGACAAGCCGCTGAGTGCGGCGCGGCTCAGGCTGGCCGCGGCCACCAAGTTGGCGCTGGGAAGAACCCTTGCCCTCATGGGCATGGATGCCCCGGACAGGATGTAATGGAGAACCTACAACCTTACGAAGAGCACCTCTACGCGCCCATAGTCTCCTTCCTCCAGTTCTTCATAAGACCCGCCCACCGGGAAGCCTTTGAGCGCTTTATGCTGCGCATTCTGTCTGAAGCGCGGCAGCATGAGGGTTGCCTCTGGGCCTACAGCTACAAGGCAGAGGACATGACCCTGCAGTACATCGTAGTGTCCGGCTGGGACACCGCGAAGAACATCCAGGACTTTGAGGAGATGCCTCGACACGTGCGGGCGGCCCGCATGGGCCAGGAGGAGTTCTTTGAGCGGCCTATGATTATGCGCCGCTACAAGCGCTTCGAGGAGCAGGACTTTATCCCGGCTACCCGGTAGCCCACACTCCTCATTGCCGGCATCACCCTGACCCCAGTTACTGAACTAGCTCGAAGCCTTTGTCCAGCAGGAGTGTGGCGTCCGTGTCACGCTGCTTGCTGTCGAGGGCCACGGCGATGAGCCGCGTATCTCCGCGAGAAGCCGTGGCTACTATGGAGGGGCCGGCCTTGTCCGTCTCACCGATCTTTACTCCAGTAGCGCCTGGGTACCTGCCCAGCAGCGTATTGAAATTCCTAAGCACGTAGTATCCCAAGTCACCGCTGCGGGCAATGTAGGTTTCCTCCCCTACAATTGCGCGAAAGGTGGGACTCTTCATCGCTTCCTGGGTCATGACCGCCAGGTCGTAAGCCGAGGAATAGGGACCGTCCCACTCCTCAAAGTCTAGCCCGTGACTATTCGTAAAATAGGTATTCTTAAGCCCAAGCTCAATTGCCCTGGCGTTCATGTCGTTCACAAAGGCCACTTCCGAGCCGGAGACGTGAGCCGCTAGGGCGATGGCGGCGTCGTTTCCGGAGGGTAGCAGCAGCCCGTATAACACATCGCGAATGGTGATGTGCTCCCCAACGTCCAAACCCATCAGTGTGCTTTCTCGTAATGAAGTGATGGCTGAGGGAACGGTTAGGACTTGATCTAAGCTCCCATTCTCTAAGACCAGAAGTGCCGTCATGATCTTGGTGAGGCTTGCCGGCGAGCGGCGCAGGTGGCCATTGTGATGCGCCAGTACATCGCCCGTGTTGCCATCCATAATCAGGTAGGCGCTCGCGCTGATTTCTGGCAGCGCGATGTCAGCAGTGTCATCTGTGGAATCTGACAGTGCACTGTCCTTCGGAAGGATGGTGAGCCCGCTTGGCGGACCGTGAAGGGGCAAGGCGGGCGTTGGGGGCAGCGATACGGCGGGTGGGGGCGAGGGGGTTGGGGATGGGGGTGGGGTGGGGGTGGGGGTGGGGGTGGGTCGCAAGGTGGGAGATGAGCGTAGCAAGGCGTTGTATGTGGGCAGCAAGCCCTCTTGCGTCTCAGCCTGCTCGGCTTCCGTAGGCGCAGTGTCAGATGCTCTTCCCGCGACTATAGTGCCCAACAGTAGCAGAATGAGCGCTATTGGTACTAATCGCGATGATTTAGGATCTGACCGCGTTGGAACAGGTGTCAGACGTCGGGGGCGTAGAGACTGGGGTCGCCTATGCATAGCTCTACAGAAAGAACGCTGTCATCGGCGTTAATGTTGCACGCTGAGGCAGTTTGTTGCTTAGTTTTCTTTCTGGGAGACAACCACCACATACGAGAAAGCGGGGCGCATTGGGCACCCCGCTTTCGTTGCTAGCTGTCTAAAATATGCCGAGCGCCTTGCGCGCATCCTCCGTCATCATAGAGGGCTTCCAAGCAGGCTCGGTTACCATAGTGATAAGCGCGTCCTTGGCGTCGGTGGCGCCTAGAATGCGTTCCTTGGCGTCGGAGGAGATCTGATCGCCAAAAGGACAGCCCGGCGCCGTCATAGTCATGGTCATCTTGACCACTTCATCCTCAATTTCTAAGTTGTAGATAAGCCCCAGGTCCACCACGTTCACTGGGATCTCGGGATCGTAGACGTCCCGCATGACCTCTATGACGGATTCCTCTGTCACCATTGTGCATGTCCTTCTTTCTGCTTGATTGGAGCGTTACTTCTGACTAACTTCCCTCGTGCTTTATTCTACGAAAGTTTCCAAAGCCATGTCCAATACTTAGGCAACAATCTCATTCCCACGCAGCACTGGCACCAGGTCCATCACGCTCACCTGCGCACAGAAGTCTACATCCGCGCCCAGACCCGCCGCCTGCATCGCCCGTCCTGAATCGGCGCTGCGCAGGAGCCCCAGCACATCATGCTGGAACTGCCCGGCCAGCGCCAGCGCCATGCGCGCCGGCTCCGTGAACGTGGTCGCTCCTGGCATCTCCTGCAGCCGTTGCGCCAGCATTCCTGCGCCGTAGAGGTCATCGATGGCCGGGCGGCCTTGCCGTCCCCCAGCGGCCAGCACCACTGGTTTCCCTTCCGCCACAAGGTACTGCGCCACTGCTTCTAAGTTCACCAGCGCGCCGATGACTACGCGCTCAGCGTCCTTGGCCGCGGCGATGACCCGCGTCCCATTGGTGGTGGTAAAGGCCACTCGCTTGCCCAAGACGTTGCCCGAGTGGTACTCCCCCGGCGAGTTTCCTAAGTCAAAGCCCGGCACGATGATGCCCTGGCGTTCACCTCCCAGCAGGACCGCTTCGTCCGCATGCTCCCGCACTACCCGGCGCGCCGCCGCCAGCGATGCCACCGGGATGAACCCAGCGCACCCGGCGGCTAGGCCGGCAGTGATCGTTGTGGACGCTCGTACAATATCCATCACCACTACAATCCGGCCGGCCAAGCGCAGTTGAGCCAGGTCTGTTGGCGTGTACGTTACTTCAATATCCATGAGCAATAGTCGTCCTTTGTAGGCTCTCCCCATGATACATGACCCTACTGGCTGCCCGGGCCTGGCTTACCGTTGCGTTCCGTTACCCTTTCACCTCACAATAGGTGGCATGGCAGAAGAACAGATTGTTTTTGACGCAGCTTCAACCCTTATGGCAGGGGCCCACGGCAGGCCTGGAGAACGCACCTTCTACATCGCTGTAGGCCAGGGAGTCCGCTGGGTACGCATCTGGCTTGAGAAGGGCGAACTGCAGAACCTGGGCAACGGCATCGCAGAAATGCTAGAGCACATCGGCCAGGGGGATCAGGAGCCTCCAACTCCAGGTGCTCAGAGCGAGCCGGGCGGTAATCCTACGATGGAGTTCCGCGCATTGCAGCTAGCCCTGGCCAACGACGAGCGTCGCAACATGGTGGTCATCGTGGCTCAGGGGCGGCCACAGGATGCCGACAGCAACGTGGAGGTACAGGCCTGGGCGGAGCGTCCACAGATGCACGTCTTGAGCAAGCAGATAGAAGAGGTCTGCGCGGCGGGACGGCCCATCTGCCCTCTGTGCAGCCGCCCCATGGACCCGGAAGGCCACGCTTGCGTCCGCTCCAATGGCCACATGACCCACATCGAATAAGCGCGAGGCTCTGATGGAAGCGGCAGCGGAGTATCCTCTCAGCATCAGTGAAATTGTTGCGGACGAAGAGCGTCTAAGCCCGCCCGTCTGGCCGCCCGACCTTCCCAAAGTAGACACCTTGCTCCAGCAAGCAGAAGTCCAGGCGTACGAGTATCTCCCCTGGGGCTCCAACTACACCTGCCTCACCCGGCTGGACGGCGGCGCTCTTGGTCCCACCCTGGCGGTCTACAAGCCACAGAGAGGAGAAGCTCCGCTCTGGGACTTCCCGGACGGCACCCTCTACCAGCGGGAGTACGCCGCCTATGTGGTTAGCGAGGCGCTGGGCTGGCGCTTGGTCCCACCTACGGTCATGCGTGACGGCCCCTACGGCATCGGCTCTATGCAGCTCTTTATCGTGGCGCAACGGGGCACAAGCTACACTACCTGGCGGGACGAGCGCATGGAAGACCTTAAGCGCATCGCCCTCTTTGATTGCCTCACGAACAACGCCGATAGAAAGGCGAGCCACTGCATCCTGGGGCGGGACGACCGCATCTGGTGCATTGACCACGGCATTACTTTCCACGACGAGCCGAAGCTGCGAACGGTGATCTGGGAGTTCCGGAGCCAGCCCATTCCCGAACTGCTCCTTGCCGATCTGGAGTCCCTTAGAGAGAAGCTATCGGCAGGGCAAGATCCCCTGGGCGCGCTGCAGGAGCTGATTGCAGCAAGAGAGATAGGCGCGCTGCAACAACGTCTGGATCTGTTGCTAGAGGTGGGGCATTTTCCTGAGCCGGGGGGCCGCCGCAGCGTTCCCTGGCCGCCATTTTAGCTTAGGAGCGCTTGGCGGGCCTCAGTTTGCCAAGCCACTCGCGCACGGTGCGCATGACGCGTAGCCTGCGGTGCAGGTGTGTTGCCACCGTCCACGCCATCTCCGGGTTGGCCACTACCAACGCATTATTCCACTGGCGGTAGCCTTCAGGCCCGGCCAGCTCCTTCTTGGGTGGAAGGAAGCGTTGGAGGGGATACCAAGGGCTGTTCCGGCCGTCTTGAGTAAGAGATAGCCCGCCGGCCTCCTTCACCAGGAGGACGCCCGCCGCTACATCCCATAGCTTGGCCCGGTTGAACACGGCGTACTGCATAGTCCCGTTAGCAACCAGGACAAGCTCCACGGCAATGCTCCCAAGCGACCGGATGTCCCCGACGTTGCGGCTCATGGGCCCAGTAAAGCGCATCATACGAAAGTAGTTGGCGGGCAGGCCGCTTAGGCGAGAGGACTCCGGCTGTGGATGGCTAGCTACAGCAACGGGCGTCTCGTCAAAGAATGCGCCACCGCCGCGACGAGCGTGGAACACCCCCTCCTGCAGGTAGCCGCTGGTAGGCACGAATATCGCCCCTACGATGGGCTCACCCCGGTACATGACGCCTACTGACACGGCATAGAAGGGGAGGCCGTTTATGAAATTGACCGTGCCGTCTACGGGGTCCAGCGCCCAGAGAAAGTCCGGCTCCCTACCTACGTCCTCGCTGCCTTCCTCACCCAGAATGCTGTGAGTGGGATAGGCCTCCATGATAGCGGCGCGTAAAAACTGCTCGGACTCTTTGTCTGCCTTGGTAACGGGGTCACGCTGGCCCTGGGCTTTGTACTCCACCGCCAGCGTCGTCTGGAAGTGTTTCCGGAGGGTATTGCCCGCCTCCCGTGCGAAACGGGTTGCGTTTGCCTCCAACTCCTGCAGCCAGGCGTCGTCAAAAGGGAGCGACGCCGCGCCGGCGACGGAGGGCTGTTCGATACCGAGGGCTGGTGTAGTCAGGACGATCCTCGCTTATGACGCCTGAACAACTCGTAACCGAAGACTGGTTAGCTCAGGCGATCTTCCGTCGTTTGCCCGTGAGGTAGTCCACCATCACATACTGGCCCAGCGTATCCGGCGAGGTATAGAACGCCCGGCCGCGATTGATCTTGGTGATCTGATCCACGAACTCCTTAAGGTAGTAGCTGCGGTCCAGCATGAACACATTGATAACAATGCCGTCATGGGTGCAGCGTTGCACCTCTTTCAGCGTCTCGGTGATAGTGCGCGGGCTGGGCGGATAGCCTAAGTAGACCTGGCCTCGCTCCATGTGTGCAGTCGGCTCACCGTCTGAAATCATTAGGATCTGCTTGCTTCCCTGCTTGTGCTTGGAGAGCAACTTCTGGGAAACCATCAGCCCCTGCTGCATGTTAGTGTACGGCTCGGACTGGTCCCAGGTGATATACGGCAATTCCTCCGCCTTCAGCTCCCTAGCGTAAGTGGAAAATCCCACCACATAAAGGCTGTCGCGAGGGAACTGCGTCTTAATGAGACTGTGCAAAGCAAGGATGACCTTTTTGGCGGCAAAGAAGCTGCCTCGCCGGGCCATAGACCAGCTCAGGTCTAGCATAAGTACGGTGGAGCTTTGGGTTTGCCGCTCTGAGCGGTAGACCTCAAAGTCTGCGGATTGCAAGCGCACCGGCGTGCCGGGTCCCTCACGGCCCACGGCATTCAACACCGTCTGCTGCAAGTCTAAGAAGAAGGGGTCGCCAAACTCATAGCGTTTAGCTTCCTCTAACATCTCTACGCCTACGCCATAGTTGCGGCTCTGGTGGCTGCCGAACCGTCCTTGCTTCAACTGGTCAAAGATGTCACGCATGGCCTTGTGGCCAATCATACGCATGGCCTTAGGCGTCAGTTCATACTTGTCGCCATTGTTGCGGATAAAGCCCGCCTGCTCCAGGGCTTCGGTGAGCTGCTTCATGAGCTCCATGCTGTGGGCTTCTTGTTCTCCCAGCAGCTCTCTGATCTTTTCGATATCCATCTCTTCCAGGCCGTCGCCGTACTGTGCCTTGCGGAGGGCTCGCTCCAGCTCGTCCAGCTGGTTCATCTCTTTCATGAGATCGAGGGCTTCCTGCAAATCCAGCTCGTCATCACCGCGGAAGTTATGCCTATTGCCCGGGTCTCTTGGCATCATCTGGGCGAGCTGCTTGTTCAGTTCTTCTAACTGCTCCCGCAGCCCCATATCGTCAAATAACTTGTTCAGCAGGTCCTGCATCTCCTCACGCTGCGGCATGGAAAGGGACTGGAGCAAGCTCTGCATAGACTGGTTCTGGCTTTGGTACTGCTGCATCATCTGATCCAGCGACATCTGCTGTTGCTGCCCCGCCTGCGGCATCCACTGCTGCATGAAGGACTCCATTGCTTCAGAGGTATCGCCACCCTGCATCTGCTGGGACATCATCTGGTTGAGCTGTTGCATCATCTCCTGCATCTGGCTCTGCGGCTGCCCAGAAGGCTGGAAGTCCTGAGACATATCCTGAAGCCCTTGGGACATCTGGTCTCGTAGCTCTGTCACAAGATCGTTAAAGAGCTGCTCAGCTTCCTTGTCGTTGAATTCGTAGTTAGATAGCTCCTGAATAGCGCCTGCCAGGTCCTTGGGCAAGTTCTCTAGGAACTCGAGCTTGTTCTCCGCCAATGCCTGCTTGAAATCGTCCGCGCTGCCCTGCTGGTCACTCTGCTGGGGAGTACCGTCGCCGGGGCTGTTGCTGCCGGAGGACTGGCCGTCCTGGCTGTTAGATGAGCTGCCCTGTTGTTGCTCACCGCTCTGAGACTGCTGGCCCGTGGGCTGGCCTTGTTGCCCCGCCATAGGCTGTCCCGGCTGGCTACCCTGTCTGCGGCTGCTCTGCTGCGGCGAACCCTGGCCGCTGCCATCGCCTTCCTCGCCCTCATCCTCGCCGGTATCGGAGGTCTCGGCATCTCCTTGGTTCGGGTCTTGATCGCTTGCTTGCGGCTGCGGTGTGTTACTGGACTGATCGTCCGGTCGCGCTTCACCTTCACCCTGCGGCTCCTGTTGCCGCTGCTGTTCGATACTCTCCCGCTCTTTGCGGATGATCTCTTCCAGCCGCTCGTGGAGCTTTTCTACCGCGGAGTCCACGTTGTTCTCGTCCTGCATCTTCTGCCGCTGGTCTTTTAGACGCTGGAGCATCTCTTGGAGACCCATAACCGGCTGATTCTGCAGGCCGTCGTGGAGCATAGAGCGGAGGGCAGACTGCACGTCACCTTGGGAGAGCATGTGCTCGGACAGCTCTCCTACCAAGCTCTCTACATCAAGGTCTTGGAGGACCGGATCTCCGTCAAAACGGGAATACCGGGAGATTAGGCTAAATGAAGGCACGGGAACCCCTGTATTGGGCGCGTCCCGGTATCCTGTCTTTGTTGAGTTTGCGGTTCAAGTGGAGGCCCTCCATGACAAGCTCCGCCGCAGAGGCGAGAACGGCGCTGTCTTTGCTTTGGGCCACCTTAGCCGCGGCTTCCCAGAGGGCAGGCACCTCTTTCGCCAGGTTTTCATAGTTTGCGACCTTCATCTGATCGGAGACTTCCATCACAAAGCCGCTGTCAAACTGATCGATGACCATTTCAAGGTCGGGAAGCGCATAGTAGCGGTTGAATACGTTCAGGACGCTGCTCTGCACCAGCTTCTCAATGATCTGCTCGTCCTTGCCCTCATCCATGCTCTCCAGCTCAATCTTGCCGGCAGTGGAGGCCAGGATGCTTGGAAGGTCGCTGATGCGCGGCACAGCGGTGGTCTCGCCTACACGGATAGCCCGCTTGAGGGAGTTGCTTACCACGTTCTCGAAATTGGTGATAGAAACGCGCACGCTAACGCCGGAGCGCTGGTTGATGTCGTGGCTGCGGCGCGCCAAGTGGGTAATCTCTGCCACAATCTCCCGCATGAAGTCTGGCACAATGGTCTTAATACCACTGTCCGTCTCCTCGAACGTGTTTTGCTCCTGATCCATGATCTCCATCTCAAGCAGAGGCGTCTCCGGGTAGTGGGTGCGGATTTCAGAGCCGCAGCGGTCCTTTAATGGCGTGATGATACGGCCGCGATTGGTGTAGTCTTCCGGGTTGGCGCTGGCGGCCAGGTAGATGTCCAACGGCAACCGGATGCGGTAGCCCCGGATCTGCACGTCGCGCTCCTCCAGGATGTTGAGGAGGCCTACTTGGATGCGCTCCGCCAGGTCTGGGAGCTCATTGATGCAGAAAATGCCGCGATTCGTCCGCGGGATAAGTCCGTAGTGAATGGTCAGCTCGTCCGAGAGATAGCGGCCTTCTGCCACCTTGATGGGGTCGACTTCGCCGATGAGGTCGGCGATGGTGATGTCAGGGGTCGCTAGCTTCTCGCCGTAACGGCGCTCTCGTGGCAACCAGCTGAGCGGGACCATGTCGCCCTGCATGTCTACCGAATCTCGGCAAGCTTTGCAGATAGGTTCGAAGGGATCGTCGTTAATCTCGCAACCGGCGATGATGGGAATTTCTGCGTCCAAGAGATTGACCAGAGAGCGGATGAGGCGGCTCTTCGCTTGGCCTCGTTCGCCTAAGAGGATGACATCTTGGCCGGAAAGAATGGCATTCTCTACCTGGGGAATAACGGACTCATCGTACCCAACGATGCCGTTAAAAAGCTCTCCGCCCTTGCGAATCTTCTCGATCATGTTCTTGCGCATCTCCGCTTTCACGGAAAGCGTTCGATAGCCGGAAGACCGCAATTCCCCTATCGTGGTCGGTTTTGCCCGTTTCCTCTCAGCCATAATCCCCTCAATCCAAGTTTTGTTATTCCATCAATCTAACCAGTAAATGTGGGAGAAGCCATACTCTAGGCGACTATACGCTGGGCCCTTCATGAAGTCAAAGAGTATGAGGCGCTCCTTGCCGCTACTGCTGCACCATTTTAGCTACAGCGTAAGGCGTAATCAACAGTATAACCCCAACCTCTTTGTTATACCAGAAACACCCTGCCCCTCCTCATTGCAACCAACAGGGCGCTACTATAGACTGCAGAAAGAGCAGGATTAAATGACAAGAATGAACACGTTAGACAGCGCCTTAGGCATATTGGGCGTGACCGCCACCCGGCGCAATCACGCGCTTGAGCACGCCACGGTGGCCGTGCTGCTGGAACGATTCGGGTTTAGCCGCAGCCTGGCCGGACGCTCCAATACCGAGGGGTTCCACATCTTTGGCGATGTTTCCTTGGAGGAAGTCCGTGGCGCTGCCAACGAAGGGCTGGAACGTCTTCGCAATGGAGAACGCAGCCTGGCTGTCTCGCCCTTCTGCGGCACGAACATCGCGGTGACCGGCGTCATGGCAGGCCTCCTGACCCTCTCCCTCGTGGGGCGACGCAACCGTATGCAGCAGCTTCCAAACGTACTCATCGGCGGCATTGTCGCCGTATTCCTTGGTCAACCTATCGGCCGCTTCTTGCAGAAGCACGTCACCACCTCTGCGGATATGGGCAACCTCCACATAAAGGATGTCTCCACCACGGGAATCGGCCCCCTCAAGGCGTTGTGGGTGGCCACCACCCAGTCCTAACGCACTGCTAGTCCATAGCCTGTCGCAAGTTGTTGAGCCCAATCAGGATGCTCAATGCCATCAACGCAACACCTATCCCCACAGAAAGGGTGAGCACGTTTATCCCGAAAAACGTGTAGAGGAAAAGCGCCGGGTAAAAGGTAAAGAGGGACTTAATAGCCCAAGGGACGGGCACACCGCGGTAGTTGCAGAGAAACAACGTAAAGTTGAAGAGCGCATAGATAAGCGGATAGAGCACGGCCACGCCCAGGTGTAGCGCGCCGATGAGGGCAACAGCCAGGATGACCAACGTCTCCCGCACGTGATCGCAGATCTGATCGACCAGCGCCCCAAAGCTGCTACTCACGCCGTAACGGCGGGCCAACGCCCCATCCAGGCTATCGATGAATAAGGTGCTCAAGAACAGCAGGAAGGCTAGCTTAGGCTGGCTTGGCATTACTAGGACAATCACTCCGCCCACAGGTATCTGCATGAAAGATACGAAGTTAGGCGAGAGGCGCAGCCAGGCCAGCACGGTAACGATAGGCGAGGTAAGCCAGGCAAAGGCGGAGCGGTACGGCTCTAGAAAACGACGCTCAATGCCAGAAAACGAGTCTCTCATCACACTCCCTCAGATGCTTACAAACTGTAAAGCGTCGCCGGTAACAGTATAGCAAAGGCGCACTATGCTTTACTTGTTCTATGGTGAAGAGGATCTGCTGGCGCAGGAAGAGCTGCATAAGCTCACGGAAACCCTCGGCCCGCCGGACATGGTCAGCCTCAACCAAGTGCAGTTGGATGCCGCTACGCTCTCCTTCAACGAGCTGCAAGGCCACTGCTTCTCTATGCCGTTTCTAGCGCCCGTGCGGCTGGTCGTCGTAAGCGGCCTCTTAGGGCGTTTCAACCGACGGCCAGGTGGAAGCGCCAACCAATCCACGCGACGCGGCGAGGCGCTGCGCGAGTGGGGGGAGATAGGCACGCTGGCAGACACTATGCCGGAAACCACTTGCCTCGTCCTCATAGACGGCGAAGTTGACCGTGGGAATTCATTGCTCAAGTCCCTTACCCCCCATGCCCAGGTGCGCCAGTTCTCTAAGCTACGCGGAAGGGCTCTAGAATCCTGGGCCCGGGAGCGGGCACGGCAATTGGAGGTATCCTTTGCGCCGGATGCGTTCCAGGCCCTGCTCCAGTATGGCAGCAACAACCTCCGCTCCCTCAGCAACGAGCTAGAAAAGCTGGCCCTGTACACCCAAGGCAACCCCGTTCACAAGGCCGATGTCGAGAGCCTGGTGACGGAGGCGCGGGAAGCCACGGTCTTCCGGCTGGTGGACATGGTCGCTGAAGGCAACCTACGCCAGGCGGAACGGCTGCTCTATCTCCTCACCCAGGACGGCGCGGCTGCGCCCTATCTCCTCTTTATGCTCGCCCGGCAATACCGGCTCATCCTCCTGGCCAAAGCCCTGCAGGCTAAGGGCGTACGCGGCAACGCTATACAAACGCAGCTTGGCGTGCCCGAGTTTGCCTACGAGAAGGTGATGCAGCAGGCAAGCCTCTACACGGAAAGTACCCTCAAGGCCATTATGGAGCGTCTGGTGGAAGCAGATGTGGCCCTGAAGACAGGGCTGCAGCAGGGCGAGGTGGCGCTGGAGCTGCTGGTTGCCGACTTAGCAGGACGGAGCCGGACGGCTCACCGGGTGTAGGCTACGGGGTTGTAGCAAGCAACCTCGTGGTTCTCCGCCTTGGTCTCCAGCCTAGGCCAGGGACTGGTGCGGCAAACCGTAAGCGCCTTGTTGCACCGGGGTATGAAGGGGCACTCGTCTTCCAGGTCCATGGGATTGGGTGGACTGCCGGGAATGGACTGCAAGTGCTGAAAGGGCTGGTCTACTCTGGGCAGCGCGTTCATGAGCGCCCGGGTGTACGGGTGCATGGGCGCTGCGAAAACGTCCCTCACGCTGCCGTACTCCACCACTGCTCCTGCATAGAACACTGCCACATCATCGGCCACCTGTGCAATGACGCCTAGATCGTGGGTGATGAGCAAAACGCTGGTGCCGCGCTCCTCTTTCAGCTGCAGTATCTGATCGAGGATCTGGGCTTGCACCGTCACGTCCAGAGCCGTAGTCGGCTCGTCGGCAATGAGCACTTTGGGGTTCAGGGCAGTAGCAATGCCGATCATTACGCGCTGGCACATGCCGCCGCTCAGTTGGAAAGCATACTGCTCGGCTACCCGTACAGGGTCGGGCAACCCAACCTGTTGGAGTATCCGCAGCGTTGTGTCACGCACCTCACCCTTCGACATATTCGTATGGGCAGAGAGAAGCTCGCCAACCTGTTGGCCGATGGGCAACACTGGATTGAGGCCCGTGACGGGGTCCTGGAAGATCATAGAGATGTCGCGGCCCCGCACCTGGCGAAGGTCCTCAGCAGATAACTGGTAGAGATCGCGGCCTTCTAGGTACACTGAGCCAGACACTATCTGGCCAGGATAGGGCACGAGCTTCAGAATAGAGAGCGCGGTCACACTCTTACCACAGCCGCTCTCACCCACTAGGCCGAGGATGCGGCCGCGGCGCAGCTCCAGATCAACGCCATTGACCGCCTTTACTAGGCCGTCTCTAGCAAAGAAGTGAGTGTGAAGGTCTTCTACACGCAGAATAACGTCGTCCATAGTGTTTCCTGTTCTAGCTAAGCTACGTGATTTGATCTTAACGTATAGAGAAGCAAATGCAAAGGAACAGGGCGCTCAAATCTCGCCCAATCGCACATGTCACCAAGAAATACCAGAGGGTAAACCCTCCGTGGAGGAAGAAATGGATCTAGGACTAAAGGATAAAGCGGCGTTGATCACGGGGGGCAGCAGAGGTATTGGACGGGCAATTGCCCTCGCCCTGGCCGCGGAAGGCTGTCGAGTAGCTATCACCGCCCGGGGCGCGGAGCAGCTGGAAGCAACCGTACTGGAACTAGAGGCGCTTGGCGGCGCGGCGCTGGGCATCTCGGCGGACATGATCAGCGAGGCCGATATCCAGCGCGCTGTCCAGCAGACCGCCGACCGCTTCGGCAGCATCCAGGTGCTGGTGAATAACGTGGGCGGCTCCCGCGGCGGCCGCACTCCCACCGACGAGGACTGGCAAGCTAGCCTGGACATCAACTTGTTCAGCACCATCCGCACTACACGCCACGTCTTGCCCCTCATGGAGCAAGGCGGCTACGGACGGATCATTAACATCGCATCCATCTACGGGCGGGAGTCCGGCGGAGGCCCAGCCTACAATGCGAGCAAAGCCTCCGTCATCAGCTACTCCAAGAGCCTAGCCCTCCAGGTGGCGCCGCAAGGCATCACAGTCAATAGTCTCAGCCCCGGCTCCATCCTTTTCCCCGGCGGCAACTGGGCCCGGCGCGTGGAGCAAGACCCGGAAGCTATGGCCGACTTTGTGAAGCGGGACATGCCCATGGGACGCTTCGGCACGGCGCAGGAGGTGGCGGCAGTGGCGGTGTTCATGGCATCGGCCCAGGCCAGCCTACTCACCGGCGCAGCCGTCAACGTGGACGGCGGCCAGTCCCGCTCGCTGATCTGAGATTAGACACTTACTCCTTCACCGATGGATGCTTTGCACTATCCCAAAGTTCATACTGGCCATCGGGGCGTAGGAAAAGGAAGGGTTCCATCCGTGTCCATGCAAGACGAGCCGGCGGCAGGTTTACTATGAGCAAGATGAAGTGCATCCATACAGTGTGACTTTTCCACGATCCTCGGGACTCGACTCTCCTAACAAACTCCTTAAAGGAAACCACTTCTCCGCACTGTATGGATGCTCTGATGGCTTCTGAACAGGTCTGGCCCTTGTATCCTTTGACCATTTCAAAACCTCCTTAGAGCAACAACTGCACTCCTCAGTACGCAAATCTGCGTTTGCCACCCCCTACTTCTTGGCCTCCACCTCTTGCTGCAGCATCGGGATGAAGCTGTCTACTTCAATAGTCTGCTGATCGCCGCCCGTGCGTAGCCGCACGGTCAGGGTTCCCTCCGCGGCTTCCCTATCGCCCGCGATGAGCATATAGGGCACCTTCTTGAGCTGAGCGTCCCGAATCTTCGCCTGCATCCGCTCGCCGCGGGTGTCCACCTCAACCCGCAGGCCATAGCGGCGCATCTTCTCTGCCGCACCTTCGCAGTACTCGATGTGGCGGTCGGCAATAGGAATGAGCACTGCCTGCACCGGCGCCAGCCAGATGGGAAACGCGCCCGCGTGGTGCTCCAGCAGGACGCCGTAGAACCGCTCGATGGATCCCAACACCGCGCGATGGATCATTAACGGCCGCTGATAGGAGCCATCTTCTGCTACGTACTGCAAATCGAACCGCTCCGGCTGATTGGGATCGAGCTGAATGGTGTTCAACTGCCACTCCCGCTCCAACGCGTCCTTCACAAAGGTATCGATCTTAGGGCCGTAGAACGCGCCCTCGCCGGGAACCTCCGTGAAGCTGATGCCCTCGCTCAGCAGCGCCTGCCGCAGCGACTCCTCTGCCACGTCCCAGCTCTCCTCGCTGCCCACCCGCTTCTCGGGACGGAGGGACAGAGCGAAGCGTCGTTCGCCAAGCTGGAAGGCATCGAAGGTCTCCCGCATCATGTGCAGCAGCGACGCTATCTCGCCCTGCACCTGGTCGGGCCGGCAGAAGATGTGCGCGTCGTCCTGAGAGAAGGAGCGTACTCTGGTCAGGCCGTGCATGGTGCCAGACCGCTCGTAGCGGTGCAGCCGCCCAAAGTCGGCGTAGCGGATGGGCAACTCTCTATAGGAGTGCAGGCCAGAGCCATACATCACGCAGTGCCCAGGGCAGTTCATAGGCTTCACCCCAAACTCCCGCTCCTCACTCTCTATGAAGTACATGTTCTCTTTGTAGTTCTGATAGTGGCCGGAGCGCCTCCAGAGGTCTGCGGAAAAGATCTGCGGGGTGATGACCTCCTGGTAGCCATAGCGGGCGTACAGCCCGCGCATGAACTCCACCATCAGGTTGTAGACCACTGCGCCTTTGGGCAGGAAGAAGGGGCTCCCCGGCGCAATAGGATCGATGAAGAACAGGTCCAGCTCCCGTCCCAAGCGGCGGTGGTCACGGCGCTCCGCCTCTTCTAGCTGGGTCAGGTGGGTCTGCAACTCCTCGTCGCTGAGGAAGGCGGCCCCGTAGATGCGCTGGAGCATGGGGCGGTGCTCATCGCCGCGCCAGTACGCGCCCGCCACGTGCAGCAGCTTGAATGCGCCCACCTTGGCGGTGCGGTCTACATGCGGGCCGCGGCACAGGTCCGTGAAGCCGCCCTGGTTGTAGATGCGTACCTGCTCGTCTTGAATCGCCTCGATGATCTCCTGCTTGTAGGGCTGGTCTGCGAACAGCTCCAACGCCTCGTCCTTGGGGATGTCCCGATACGAGAACGACCTGTCGCCGGCGATAATGGCCCGCATCCGCTCTTCAATGACTTCCATATCCTCCGTCGTCAGGGGGCGCGGCAGATCGAAGTCGTAGTAGAAACCGTGCTCGATAGTGGGCCCAATGCCAACCTTCGCCTCCGGGAATAGCGAAATCACCGCCTCCGCCATGATGTGGGCGGTGGAGTGGCGCATCACGTCCAGCGGATCGTGCGGATGCTCTTCTTCTATTAGCGACTCTGCCATTGGCTGCTCCTTATGGTGTTATTAGTGAATAATCTGCGCACAAACAAAAAACCCCTCGTCCAATTAGGGACGAGAGGCCTGCTCCCGTGGTTCCACCCACGTTCCTCGCCAAAGCGAGCTTCATTCGGCCGGTAACGGGTGCCTCCGTGGACTCCTACTAGGTTGCCTTGGGTAACCGTTCGTGTCCCGCTCCCAGGGGGTATTCACCGCCGGATGGCCTGGGAAGCTCACAGCCTGCTTGCGCGTGCTCCCCTCTCTGAAGGCCAGCGCCAGGGTTACTCGTCCTGGTCGTCGCTTTAGCTATTATGTGTTGCTGGGCCGTACTAACCTACCCATTCTATCAAAAAGTCTGGGCGTCGGCACCGAACCACTTCTCAATGAGCGTATTTAACGAACCGTCCTCTTTCATCGCGCCAATGGCTTCGTCTAGCTTACGTTTTAATTCACCGTCGGTCTCGCGAACGCCGATGCCTGTACCTTTGTCCAGGAGCACCTCCGGCCCAACGATGGTCAACTTCCCTTCGCTGCGGGCTACAAAGTCGTCCAAGAACAATTTGTCGCTTAACGCCGCGTCTGCCTCGCCATTCAAGACGGCCGCTACGACATCTTCGGCCAATGCGACCTCCAGCAACGTAGCTCCGGATTCGGATATATAACCGGCTTGTACGGTTTCCACCTGCGCAGCCACTGTGCCATTGACCACGTTCTCGCTAGCTCCGGCCAGCGCGATGTAGACCGATGCAGAGGGTGGGAAGTACGGTTGCGTGAAGTCGATCACCGCGTCCCGCTCGTCAGTGATACTCATGCCGGCGAGAATCGTGTCATAGTTGCCCGCGACGAGATTGGGAATGATGCTGTCCCACTCATTGACAACCCACTCGCACTCGAGCTGAGCGCGCTGGCACAACGCATCGCCCAATTCCCGCTCGAACCCATCAACTTCACCGCTATCGTTGATGAAGTTGTACGGCGGGTAGGCCCCCTCGGTCCCCATCCGGACCACATCGCTTCCTATGTTGCACGCCAACGCACCTGCCATGAGGATGGCAAACACCATAATGGCGCAGAGACGGTGGAACATGGTTCTGTTCTCCTGGTTAGGTTGGGTGGGGCTACACCTATCTATATTATTGTATTATTGCAAACTATGGCCGGCGGCGAGGCAGTTCAACTTGATATCAATGAGCCTTCTGAGCTAGTCTGATACCCAGTCTTTATTTCTCTGGAGCGAATCATGAGCAAGAAATGGCCGGTTCAAGACGCCAAGTCGAGGTTCAGCGAGCTCCTCTATACCACCCTCGCCGAAGGGCGTAGATCGTGACCAAGCGCGGAGTGGAAACCGCAGTGCTCCTTCCCAGGCTGAGCATTTTGGCGTAAGTTCAGCAGCACAGCAAGAATTCGACCTTTGGGCGGTAAATATATAGCTAATGGCTAGCTCAACGTTTCTTTCGCGAAGAATAGACTACCTCGGCGATCTTGGTGCGAAGCTTCGAGACCTGCAAGGCTACGGGACGCTAGCCCATGAGCTCATTCAAAACGCGGACGACGCCCCTGCGAGTTGGATGAGCTTTGATATACGGCAAGATGCTCTCGTCCTTGATAACGATGGTGTTTTTTCCGGTTGTGAAGATATCGAGGCTCCCGAATGTCTTTGGAGAACTAATGATAATGATGCTCACAGGTGTGACTTCCATCGCTTCCGCTTAATCGGTTCGGGTGACAAGCGTCTTCAGGATGGCACGACTGGCGCTTTTGGCATAGGATTTATCTCCGTCTATCAATTGACAGACCAGCCCGAGTTGATTTCCGCAGGCCATCATTGGACGCTGCGCGAAGAACGAAGCGAAGCGGAGCGTATTGAGGTCTGTCAGGGCTGCACCGAATGCAGCCAACCCGATCTTCCCGGAACGAGATTCGTTTTCCCTTTCGCACGCGATGCGGAGACATCTCTCAGACGAGCACTGAAAGCCGAGCCCGTACCTGAGAATGTGGCAGAGCGACTGTTGGAGGAGCTGGAACGGTCTCTCCCCGTGGCGATGCTATTCCTGAAGAACCTCAGCGAGATAGAAGTCAGGTACGAAGGGAGCCCACGGCGCACGTTCGGAAGAGTAGTGGATGACGATAGGCTTATTATCAGCCAGGGCGACTCTGCTGATGATCGTGTATGGCATCTCCTTCGTGGAAACTTCGAAGATGCCGCCGCGGACTTGCGTGTTCGGCATCCAGCTCGTATTGAGGACAAGCGTTTGGTGGAAGTAGTGGTTGCACTGCCCATCCAGGGCGAGTTGAGCGCGGGCATGTTGTGTGCATGCCTGCCGACCGAAGAGAGCACAGGTCTGCCGTTCCATGTCAACGCAGATTTTTTCCCTAGTAATGACAGGAAGCATGTCATCCTCGGTGAGGACTATCAGTCCCAGTGGAATCGAGAGGCACTTTTGGCAGCCGCCAGGACAGTGGCTAGAGCGGTGCCACAGCTGACGACGATGCTGGGTGCCGAGCGCTTCTGGAACCTTGCTTCTACCCTGTACACCCTCTACCTCAACGTCAACAGAGACGGCCGTGATGGCGTCTGGCGAGAATTCTGGACAGCCTTGGAAGTCGTTCTCCGGGAGGAAGCCGTAGTATTCACCTCCGCTGGCAATAGGACTACTGCGCACAGTGGGGTTGCGATCCTGTCGCAACAGCAGGAAGCAGACAATATCTCCGTGCTCGAGGGTTTGGGGATAGAGCTTGTCGCAGAGAACCTGAGACCCTATCAGAACACCATTCGCATTATCGGAGTTCCATTGTTCAACGTCGAAACCCTGTGCTCCACGCTTAGGGCCAATGAACTGGATAACCCGGTACTGTTCGATGACCTCCCGCCTTGTCTTACTTCGGAAGCCGGCCGTTCTGCGCTGTGGAGCGAGATTGCAATCTTGCTTGGGAGGCAGGACAGTTCTCCCAATGTCAAGCGTGCTGACGAGGAGCGACTCCGTGCGGTTTCGTTAGCCCCGGTTATCAATAAAGCACTCTGGCCTTGCCGACGTGCATTCCGCGCCGATGCCTCGACTGTTGGGCTCTTTGCATCCATAGGACTTGACATCCCCTTCCTTGACCAAGAAGAGCTGGCTTTTGAACCTCTGGCAAACCTCTGCCCCGAGTTTGCTGTAGAGGACGCCGTCCAAGCGCTCGAAGAGGCCGACCCAGCTACCATTCAACAGCTATGGAGGGATGGACGTTTTTCTCTCCCTAAGCTGATTCAATGGTTCGAAAGCCGGCGCGGACAGATCGTGGATGGTGAAGATCTACGTCGCAGGCTAGCTACCCTCCCGATCTACCCAGGCGCAGACCACCTGCATCCGCTGTCTAGCCTAGACCTACCGGGCACGTTTGAGGACCCACTCGGACTTGCTACTCTTGTCGATGTGGCTGCCATTGGCGGGCGGAAAGAATTCTTGCGCGACCTTCGTGCCACTGAGCTTAACTTTGGCACATATGTGCTCAAGCATCTTTCCCTCGCGCTTGATACTGAAACGTTAAATCCGGCGATCCGGCGCGATGCCGTAGGTCTCTTGGCCGATCACTTTGGCGAGTTGATGGATGATGACAAGGTTCGCCAGACACTTTCATCAGTCCGGTTTGTTAATTGCACGGATGGGAAGTATCGCCGCGCGCGTGATTGTTACTTTGCCAGTGACATTATCTCTGCGGTTCTGGGAGACGGTGCCAACGTGGCCCTCCTCCCAGAACAACGGGGAGCCTCGGTTCGTCAACTATTAGGCTGGATTGGTGTGGTGAGTGTCCCTCGGTTAAGTGACATCATAGAAACAATATGCCGAATCTCAGAGGCTCCTTGTTCTGCTTCAGCGGTTTCTCGTATGCAAAGAATCTTCGCACATCTGGTTGAGCGATTCGAGGATCTAAAAGGGGCGGTTGAACTTGAAATCCTGCGGGACCTGGAATGGCTCCCTGCTCGCGGGGATACGAGCCAATGGCATCAACCCGGTTCCTTGTACGCCCCGTATCAATCATACCTGTTCGATAGTCAGGCAGAGGTCCTAAACGTTCCTCCATCCACCAATCGAGACTTGTTGGACTTCCTGCAGGTTAATACCAATCCCACCCCCAGTCTGGTAGTCCGACATCTGCTCCACTGCGCGGAACGTGGGGTGCCGGTCAACAGGGAGGTCTATCGCTTCCTCAATGACAACGTCAGTGATTCGTCAATTGAACGTCTTAGGTCTACGCAATGTCTCTTGCTTGGGGATGCCTATCGTTCTCCAAAGCAATGTTTTTGGGGAAGCCATCCCTTTGGTCAGTATCGATGGCGTCTGGATGGCCACATCCGAGACCAGAGCAGCCTACTTACGAAAATTGGGGTCACCGATTCGCCCGATCATGAAGACGCTCTAGACGTTCTGAAAGAGATTTCTGCGGAGTTCGGCGAAGCCAACAGACCGTTGGATGATAAAGCATATGCGGTCGTGATGAGCTGCTGGCGGATGCTCGAAAGGGCTCTAAACGACGATGTGATTGACAACGGAAAGTTGCATGAGGAGCTCAGACAAACCAAATGTATCCCTAATGAAGATAGGGTACTGTATCTCCCTACACGCCTGTTCTTTGAGAACCGAGTGGGTCTTGCGGCTAAGTTTGAAATGTACTTGACGAGCAACGTTATTCCGCGACGACTCGAGACTGGACGGGCTTTCCTAGCCGCCGGGGTCCAACAGTTAGGCTCTACTGTGACAACAGAGCTCCTAGGCACTGACAACCCGGACGCGGACCAAGACACCATGGAACAGTTGCGTCAGCGTTGTGGAGAAATCGCTCGAGTACTTTCGGGTCAAATGGCTTCGGATCAGGTACAAGATGCTCTAGGCAGATTGAGCCGCCTTCATTGTATGACGGCCACTTCACTAGAAATCCAGTATTGCTTAGAGACTTTCGGTAGGGTTCTCAGAAGCCAACCGGAACTTGCCTCGGCTGCCTACCACTCGACCGAACACTCCCTGTGGTCAACACATTCCAATGGACATGTATCGTTGGCACCTCTAGCTCGTGAACTAGCTATTGCGCTGTGCCCTGAGGAAGACCCTGGTATTTTTGCCGCAGGCTTGAAGGAAGTACTCGCAGCCAGCACAACCGCTGAGGCAGCAACAGTCTTGGATGAGTTGGGTTTCCCTCAACTCGACGCAAAGGTTGTTGAGCCTCCGTCCGTTTCTGAAGCCGCACACCAGTTGGGGATAGAGGTTCCCATCCCTCACTTGGAGTCTCCGCCGCACGAAGTGAGAGATGAGAGCCAGTCCGACACAACATCCAGGCGGGAAACTGAAACCTCCTCTGTGTCTAATTCTCGCGGTACGGAAGCAGCGTCCCGTCCCCGGGGAAGAGAATTTGTCACCTATATAGCCGTGAGCCCTGCCGATGGCGACGAACCAGAACTGGACGGCCTAACCCATCTAGAGCGCATGAACCTTGAAGATAAGGCCATTGAACTAATCATCGGACAGGAGCCTGAACTAAAGCGTACTCCTAAGAACAACCCCGGCTTCGATCTGACGGAGCTAGGCTCCGACGGGGAACCTGTCAAGTGGGTCGAGGTCAAGGCGATGAAGGGCACTCTCCGCGACCGACCTGTGGGTCTCACTCGAACTCAGTTCGAGTGGGCGCAGGATCACGGATGGTCATACTGGCTCTATGTCGTAGAACGCGCCGGGGACCCTGAACACGCCCAGGTCCTCCGTATCCAAGACCCGGCTGGCAAGGCGCGAACCTTCACCTTCGATCATGGCTGGGTCGCCGTTGCAGAGGACATAATGTAGCAAACCCAGTGGTCCGCGAGGAATGAACTCTCAGCGAGTGTAGTCAATGCTTCGGTGGGAGGTCTTGATATAGGCAGGCGGCAGGGCCCCGCCCATGCCCTACTCGCGGCGGGCCGCTCTCAAGGCATAGGGCTTGGGTCCGGCGAAGAAGGCGAACACCTCGTCTTCGGGCAGAGGGATGCCCGCCGGCGTCTCGAACCGGAACCGGTGCAGCATGCGGGTGATGCAGAGCCAGGCGATGGTTTCGGCGTAACGGTCGCCGACGCAGCGGCGGATGCCTGTTCCAAAGGGCATGTAGGCGGGGTTGGTCAAGCCAGGGGCGGGCGCTCCGTCAGGCTGGAGCAGGAATCGCTCCGGGATGAACTCGTGGGGCAAGTCCCAGAAACGCGGATCGTGGTGGATGCCGTAAACGTTGGCTATCACCATGACCCCCGCAGGAATCCGGCTGCCTCCCAATTCCATGTCCGCCGTCGCCTTATGCGGCACTCCCATCGGGGCGACAGCGCGGTAACGCATGGACTCGGCGATGCAGGCAAAGGTGTAGGGGAGGCGCGCATGGTCGGCCACACCCGGAACGGCGCCGGGAGCGAGGGCGCTGTCCATCTCCTGATGGATCTTCGCCTGAACCTCCGGGCGATTAGCGATAATCAACAGGGTCCACTGCAAGAGCCGCGACAGTTGCCCACTGGGCGCCAAACAATCCAAAGACGGAGAGAGACTAGCGGAATCGTCTCCCCCGGTTTTTGCCAGCACAACGTCCAGAAAGCAACTGGGAGCCCCAGGGGTGAAGCTGGAGCGGCTTTGGACGATCTCTGTCAGGGCAAGGAGAAGGTCTTTGCAGATTGCTTTCTGTTGATGCGCTTCCTTCACGATTCTAGCAGGCAGGAATTTCAGGAAAGGGATGACCTCAGGCGGATTGGGAGCGGTGTTGGCAAAGCCCAGCCAGTCCACGTGCTGCTGCATTGCTTCCCGCAATTGCTCGAATTCCGCGCCATCTTTCTGATCCTGCCCGAAAAAAGCGCGGAACAGTATGTCGTACATGCTTTGGGCGATCAGCGCGTGTAGGGGAACTAGCTCTCCGTTGCCCGCCATCCCGCCAATCCGGTCCGCCAACTCGTCAGCCCCTGGTTCGATGTGGTTCTTGAGCACCATTCGCAAATTATCGGGGGTGAACAGTTCCTCGGAGGCAAAGTGACGGAGCTGCCGCCAGTGATCGCCATAGGGTGATTGCGCCAGGGTTTTCGCTTCGCTCATAATCATAAAGACTTCACTGACTGCGCGGTCTGCCATCTCCATCCTGTTGAAGGCTTCCTGCACGAGGTCCGGGTGGCTGATGACCACCGCGGGCTGAGCGCCTATGCGCAGCCGGTAGACGTCGCCGTACCGCTGAGCCAGCCGGTTGATAGCGAGATGGGTGTCGCGGCTGATGTCGAGCAGCGAGCCGAGAACTGGCAGTCCGCGAGGCCCGGGCGGCAACGGGAGCGCGGATACGGAAGAAGATGTAGAACTCATCGCTGGTTTATTCCCATTTTGCTGGTCGCTCATGGCTTCAAATCGGACGCATTGACACGGCCCGCTGCTCTTGCGAGTGAGCGATGTTTCCGTTCTACTCTACATGAAGAATCGGAACTGATAGGGTGTGCGCCGTGGTGGACCTAATTGGTCTCCCTGCATGCCATTCTTGGCTGAGAGCGATAACCTTAGGCATTAAGCTTAGGCAAAGCGGCTCACACTTCCTTGCCTACGCGCCGCGCTCCTGTGCGCCGCGCCCCCACATGGGATGGCGGAACGACGGATTCGCGTCCGCATGCCACGACCGCTGGCTTGGCGCTGCCACAGCCTCCGCCGTCTCCGTTGCTAGCGGGAAAGGCTGCTTTCGCGCTGGCCGGCTCGTCGCCAGACCGTTCAGGTGGCGCGCTAAGTCTAGCAACGCTGCCAGGTTGTGCACTGGCAGCAGATCATCAATATATGGCGAAGCGGCCTGCATCCCCTGCGTCAACGGCTCGTATCCTTCACTTCCCGCTAGCGGATTCAGCCAGATCAAACGTCTGCAACTCCGTTGCAGGCGTGCCATCTCGCCGCTAAGCGCTTCGGGCTCGCCTCGGTCCCAACCGTCTGACACGATGAGCACGATAGATCCCCAACCCAGCGTCCTCCGGGCCCATTTAAAATTGAACTCCTTGAGCGCCGCCCCGATGCGCGTTCCGCCCGACCAGTCGGGAACTGCCTTGGCGACCTCTCCCACAGCTTGATCTACGTCCCGCCGCCCCAACTGCTTCGTAACGCGCGTGAGCCGCGTAGCAAACAGGAACGCCTCCACCTGGTTCTCCAACCCTCCGTAGAGGCTGTGGATGAAGTGGAGCAACATCCGCGTGTAACGCTCCATAGAACCGCTCACATCGCAGATCACCACCAGCCTGCACGGTTTCTCCTTCCGCCTCCGGCTCTTCAGATGCACGAGTTCGCCCCCGAACTGCGCGCTCTCCCGCAGCGTCCTCCGCACGTCCAGCCCAGGCCCCTTTCCGCGCTCCTTTCGGCGCGTGCGTCGCGCTCCGGGATTCCACTGCAGTGAAGCCATCAACTGCCTAGCCTGCAACGTCTCCTCCGGCGTGAACTTCGCGAAGTCCCGCTCCCGAAGTACCTCTCGCACGCTGAACGTCTTCGTCAGGTCGATCCGGTTGTACTCTTCATCATGGTCCGGGCTCTCCGCGGCGGAGCCGTCAGCCTGCTGCCCCGGCGGAGGAGGCCCTGCCTCCACTCTCCGGTACCGGCGCTGCTCACCCATTGAACGCAGGTCTAGCGTCGACATCCGATCCTTCCGCTGGCGCCAGAAGACCTCGAATGCCTCGTCAAACACGGGAAGGTCGTCCTTACGATGCACCAGCAGCGTCCGCAGCGCCGACCACACGTCCGCGCGGCGTGACACCCCGATCTCCTCCAGCACGTGGACCGCGTCCAGCATCCGCCCTGCGTGAACGTCGAGGCCGAGACGCCTCAGCAAGCGGCCGAAGAGTAGTAGATTATGGAGCAGGTGGCCGGCTTCTCCGTTAGCCACGCCTGCCACCGCGTTGCGTCCCACGCTGCAACGCCCGGTTCAGCAGCGCCTGGGTCTGCTCTCCACGCACCGCCTGCACGTCCTCTCGGTACTTCAGCATAACGCCCAGTGTATCGTCTATCACCGACGGACTCAGCTCATGCTCGTTCAGACTTACGAGCGCTGCCGTCCAGTCGAGCGTCTCGGCTACCCCTGGGACCTTGTAAAGCTCCGTTCCCCGCAACTCTTGAACGAAAGCGGTTACCTGCCCCGCCAGTTTCTGTGACGCGGCCGGGACTTTGCTCTGCACAATCTGCATCTCTTTTTCGAGGTCAGGGTAATCAATCCAGTAATACAGACACCGCCGCTTCAGAGCGTCGTGGATTTCACGCGTCCTGTTAGACGTGATCACCACAACCGGTGGCTCATCCGCCACGTATGTCCCAATCTCCGGAATAGTGATCTGAAAGTCGGACAGCATCTCCAAAAGATAGCCCTCGAACTCTTCGTCGGCGCGGTCGAGCTCGTCTATCAGCAACACTGTCGGACCCACGCCATCAAGCGCCTGTAGGAGAGGTCGCTTGATCAGGAACTCCTCGTTGAACAGCTCCTTCTCTGCATCTTTCCGGTCAACGCCGCCCGACGCCTCTAGCAGCCTGATGTGCAGCAGTTGGCGAGAGTAGTTCCACTCGTAGACGGCCTGGCTCACGTCCAGCCCCTCGTAGCACTGCAGCCGGATTAGACGCGCGCCCAGCGAGGAAGCCAGCGCCCTCGCGACCTCCGTCTTCCCTACGCCTGCCTCTCCTTCTAGGAACAGAGGACGCCGCAACTGCAACGCCAAGTAGATGGACATCGCCAAGCCACGGTCAGCGACGTACAACTCGTTGCGAAGCGTCGCTTGCAACTCGTCAACCGAAGTAGGCATGGAAACATTGGGAGTTTGCTCCAACTTTTGCGTCCTCCCTCTCTTTTGAATGTGCAGGGGGCTGAGTCTGGGCTTGCCCTTTGCGCAGGTTATATTGTGTGGATGAAGCCCTAGCCTGCCCGTGACACGGCGACTCCGAGAACACGGCGCAAGTACACTACCGCCATCGCCTTCCTGTACTCGGCTGAGGCGAAAATGTCGCTCATCGGGTCGCCCGTGAAGTCGTCTGCCAACGCTGCCGCCGCCGCGTCCAGCGCCCCTTCGCTCAAGTCTGACCCCACCAGCGCTGCCTCGACCGACGATGCCCTCGTTGGCGTCGTCTCGACGCCCCCTATCACCACGCTCGCCGACGAGCACCTTCCCCCTTGGGCCGCGACGATTGCGGCGGCCCCAACCACTGCAAAGCGCGAGGCAGGGTGAGGAAACTTGATGTACGCCGAGCCCGATCCGGACGGAACGGAAGGGACCGACACGCTCGTCAGAATCTCATGCTCTTCCAGAGCGTTCTCCAGCAGCCCCGTCGCGAAATCGGACGCCGCTATGCTGCGCTCACCGCCAGGCCCGGTTACGTTAAACGTCGCACCCAGTGCCTTCAGGACCGTTGGCGGGTCGGACGCCGGATCACCGTGGGATACGTTCCCTCCTATGGTGCCCCGGTTCCGCACCGCTGGGTCTCCCACCAGCCCCGTCGCCTCCGCCAGCAGTGGTGCGTGCTCCTTCACCAAGTCGCTTGACGCGATCTCCACGAACGTTGTCAGGGCCCCTATAGATAGCCCAGCGCCATTGGCAGCGATGCCCTTCAGCGTTTCAATGTGCCCGATGTCCACCAGCACGGCAGGCTCCGCCAGCCGCAACTTCATCATAGGAATCAGACTGTGACCGCCAGCCAGCACCTTGGCGCCCTCGTTGCTAGTGAGCAACTGCACTGCCTCGGATACTGAATTCGCGCGATAGTAAGTCGTTTGTGCTGGATACATGGCTAGCTCCCGTTCCGCGCATCGTTGATAGCCCGCCAGACCTTCTCCGGCGTCAACGGCATGTCGATACCCGTAATCCCCAACGGCCGCAGGGCATCCATCACCGCGTTGTAAACCGTTGGCGTAGACGCGATAGTTCCAGCCTCCCCCACACCTTTCACTCCTAGCGGATGGTGCGGCGAGGGCGTAGTGTTGGACTGCACTTCAATGTCCGGCAGGCCGTCCGCGCGTGGCAACGCGTAGTCCAGCATCGTCCCCGTCAGGAGCTGCCCATCGTCGTCATAGACGGCGCCTTCCCACAGCACTGGCCCCACTCCTTGAGCGACGCCACCATGCACCTGGCCCTCCACGATCATCGGATTGATCTGCACGCCGCAATCGTCGACTGCGTAGTACTTTTGCAGATCGATTTGCCCCGTAGCCGGGTCTACCTCAACCACCGCCAAGTGCGCGCCAAACGGGAATGTGAAGTTAGGCGGATCGTAGAACGCGCTCGCCTCCAGACCCGGCTCCATGCCTTCCGGCATGTTCCAAGCAAGGTTCGCCATGAGCGCGATGTCCTGTATCGTCTTGTGTTGGTCTGGTGACCCCCGCACGAAGAAACGGCCGTCCTCGTACTCAATATCCTCCGTTGCCGCCTCCAGTAGGTGCGCCGCCAGCGCCTTCGATTTCTCTTTGATCTTCCGCGACGCCAGCGACACCGCCGCACCCGACACCGCTGTCGTTCGGCTTCCATACGTCCCCCACCCCATCGGCGTCAGGTCGGTATCCCCGTGGATGACCTCAACGTCGTCCACGTCCACACCGACCTCCTCCGCTAGGATCTGGGCGAACGTCGTCTCTTCCCCCTGGCCATGCGGCGAGGATCCCACCATCACGTTCACTTTTCCCGTGGGATGGAAACGAACGATGGCGCTCTCCCAAAGTCCTCCCTGGAATCCAACCGCGCCCGCCACCTGCGAAGGCCCAAGGCCACAGATCTCGACGTAGGTGGAAACACCAATTCCCACCAAGCGGCCTTCCTGGCGCGCCTGCTCTTGCTCCGCGCGGAGCGATGAGTAGCCCGCAGCGTTCAGGCAGGTATCCAGCGTCGCCTCGTAGTCCCCGCTGTCGTAAGTGATGCCTGTCGCAACGTCGTGCCCGTTCTCGAACTTGGGGATCAGGTTCTTCCGGCGCAGCTCCACTGGGTCCATCCCCAGACGCGCCGCAAGCAGGTCCACCAGACGCTCTATCAGCGTCGTCGCCTCCGGACGACCCGCGCCGCGGTAGGCGTCCACCGGAGTCCCGTTATTGAACACCCCGTAGATCGTCCCGCTAATGTTCGCTATGTCGTACACACCTGAGTACATCAGCCCGTGCAGGATCGTCGGGACCCCTGGGCCAGCGGTCGAGAGGTACGCCCCCATCCCCGCGTAGACCGTCGTACGAAGGCCGGTGATCTTCCCGTCCGCCGTCGCCGCCATCTCCACCTCTTCAATATGATCACGGCCCTGGGTTGTAACCAGATAGTTCTCGCTTCGCGTCTCCGTCCATTTCACCGGTATGCCCAGACGCATCGAACAGAACGCCATGATCGCCTCGTCCGGGTAGTACGGTATCTTGCTCCCAAACCCGCCACCCACTTCCGGCGCGATCACCCGTATCTTGTGCTCCGGGACCCCGGTCACGACCGACGTGAGGAACCGCGCGATATGTGGATTCTGCGTTGTGCTCCAGAGCGTCAGTTCCCCTGTCGGCCCCACCCACTGCGCGATCGCCGAGCGCGGCTCCATCGGATTCGCGATCAGCCTCTGCAGCGTGATCGTGTCGCTAACTGTAACGCCCGCCTCCGCAAAGGCTGTGTCCGTGTCTCCACCGGCCACCGCCCACGTGAACGCGATGTTGTTTGGAACATCGTCATGCAACTGTGGCGCGCCGTTCTGCACGGCTTCCTTTGGGTTGATGACAACGTCGAGCGGCTCGTACTCCACCGCGATGTGCTCCAGAGCATCCTCGGCTTCGTACCGGCTCTCCGCCACCACCACCGCGATAGCGTCGCCAACGTAGCGCACCTTGTCCTTGGCAATGGCAGGATGCACAGGGGTCTTCAAATCTGAGTTTGGGATCAGCCACGCGCAGGGGAGCCCGTTCAACGCTCCCTCCGTGTCCTCTCCCGTGTAAACCGCGATAACGCCCGGTTGGCCCACGGCCCCGCTCGTGTCTACGGACTTGATGACCGCGTGGGCGTACATGCTGCGAAGGATCGCCGCGTGCGCCATGCCGGGCAGCTTGATGTCGTCCGTGTAGGACGCCCGCCCTGTGATGAGCCTGGGGTCCTCACGGCGGCGAATGCCGGAACCGAATACGCGTGTAGTCATGGCCTAACCACCTCTCAGTGCGCTGGCAGCGTCTTCGACCGCCCGCACGATATTCTGGTAGCCCGTGCAACGGCAGATGTTTCCCTCTAGACCGTGGCGTATCTCATCGCGCGTCGGAGAAGGGTTTCTCCGTAGCAACTCCTCTGCCGCGATGATCATCCCCGGTGTGCAGAACCCGCATTGCAGGCCGTGGTTGTTCCAGAACGCCTCCTGAAGCGGGTGCAACGCAACTCCGTCCGAAAGACCCTCTATCGTTCTGACAGAGGCGCCCGCCGCCTGAACAGTTAGCACCGTGCATGCCTTCGCCGCGACCCCGTCCAGCTGCACCGTGCATGAACCGCACTGGCTCGTATCGCATCCCACCTTCGTGCCCGTCAGCCCCGCGTTGTCGCGGATGAAGTGGACGAGTAACTGACGCGGCTCAACCTCCCCGCTGTAAGACTTTCCGTTGATCGTAACCTCTACAGGGACTGTCACAATGCATCTCCTCCTTTAACTGATTCCCTGGGATTTGCACACGTATGCCCTAGCAGGGGGAAGTTTAGCAAATACCGTCCGCCATAGCAAAAGAAAAGAGGTGCGGCAGGTACCGCCCGCCTGTTACATGGCAAGCCTTCCAACCGGCTCGAGTCGTGCTATTTCGAGGCGGTCCGAGAGCCTGCGATGCGCCCCCTCGCATAGCCCCATCGCCCCATGCTATAGTTCCTCCATGAAACTGAACGGGAACTACCGTTTCGACATCACCCGCGAACTCCTCTGGGACGCCCTCTTAGACCCCGCCGTCGTAGGCAAGTGCATCCCCGGCATTCGAAACTTCACTACCCTGTCGCCCGACCGTTACGAGATTGAGATAGCTTTGCAGGTGGGCATCTTCTCCGGTGCATACAAGGGCACGCTCGAAGTCGTGGAAAAGGCCGCTCCCGCCTCCTACCGTGTACTCATCCAAGGCGCTGGTGGGCGGACAAACCTGAAAGGCGAGGGCGCAGTCGCCCTCAAGGCGGAGGACGGCGCAACAACGCTCACCTTTGACGGCGACGTGCAAGTGACCG
Source organism: Dehalococcoidia bacterium (assembly GCA_965220215.1). Classification (GTDB taxonomy): domain Bacteria; phylum Chloroflexota; class Dehalococcoidia; order SHYD01; family SHYD01; genus CBDDEI01. The sequence goes on along the minus strand of OZ244809.1, from coordinate 27,055 downwards.
GCGCCCTCGGGAGAGTCGGCCAGCGCTTCATGACCAGCGTAGCCAAGACGCAGTTCGACCGCTTCTTCCAATGCCTCAGCTCCGAAACGGTATAAGTACAGCATTGCAGAGGCCGTTCGTCCGGATGCCTGAAAGTCACAGCCGCCGACGCCACCCAGAGGAGGCGGAGAGCGAAAATAGACTAATGGACTACGGCCGCTACGACCTGACGCTGACACCAACGACCTCTCAAGAGGCCGCCAGCAACACCTCTTACATGGCAGAGCTGACCCCGACTCACAAAGCTATATCGCCAACGTGTTCGCTCAACGACTGAGGATGCTGCGCTTAGGTCAACAGGAAGAGACCTTGCCTATAGTTCGATACGTCCGCCCCATCGGTGTCAGAGTTGTCGGTTGGGCTGCCGTCGCTGCCACAATGCTACTCGCGTCCGTCCTGCTGAGCTCGTGCTTGTCTTCTCCTAGCAAGGACAGCGCGACACCCGGCACCGTCCCCGCTATGCAAGCTGCTCCATCAGGTAGTGCGATATTCGCCACGAATTGCGCTGCCTGTCACGGAGTTGGCGGCGAGGGGCAACCGGACTGGCATATTACCAAGGACGACGGCACCCTGCCACCACCACCGCTGAATGGCGACGGGCACACCTGGCACCATGCAGACGGACTTCTGTACCGCGTTGTCAGCCAGGGAGGGAAGATGTTTGAAAGCCCCGACTTGCCGAGCTTCAAGAGCGCAATGCCGGCATTTGGTGACCGGCTCAGCCACGAAGAGATAATTGCGGTGCTCACCTACGTCAAGGACCTCTGGGGAGACAAGACCAAACTGGGACACTCCATCCGGGAGACGCAGGCATTGGTTAGCAAGGATGACCCATTCCCGTCAGATGGGGAGTAGCTACCAGCAGCTGCATGCACAGCATCAGCTTTTCAACACTCTGCTAGGCAAGATGTTCGAACACCTGACTTATTGATGAGATCTCGGGGCCGCTCCAACTCTGCGCGTCATCAGGTCGCCGCTCATAGGGAACCCGGATGCGTACAGGAACCATGCCTACTCGTGTTGCTCCCCCTAGCTCGTCGCTCGCGCCGTCACCTACGTAGAGGCAACGGTCCGGGACCACACCAAGATGGGCACACGTCATCTTATAGATTCTGGGATCAGGTTTCTTGATGCCGGCCTCGCAAGAAAGCACAGCAGCGTCTACCAATGGAGCAAGTGGGGTCCCGGGCCACAATAAAGCGCCTTCCCGGGAACAATCGCTGATAAGCCCTATCCTATAGCCTGATTTTCTCAGTCGTGCGAGGGTCCCAAGGCTATCTCGACGCGGTACGAGTTGCCCGCGGCCCACATCCAGGCGCATACGCGCAGCGTGAGCGACTCGACTGTCTTCCGGGTGAACACCAAGCTCATGACACAGATGGGCCAGGTAACCCTCGGTTGAAGGGAAGACACCGGTCATCCGCATATCGCTTGTACTCCTCCAAACCCGTGAGAACTCGTCCACGGGCACCCTAAGGATGGAGGCAGTTTCCTCAAGGGCCCGATTGTACGCGTTCAGCTTGAGTCCCGGAGCTTCAGGGTTATCGACCAAAGTGCCATACAGATCGAATATAACGGCGTCATACTTCCTAACAAGTTCGGGTGTCGGCATGCTCGGCTGGAACCTCCTGTGGGTTTGGATTTTAGGGCATCATAGACAGAATCTGCTCGCCAAAAACCTACTAGGGAGTTGACCGAGCACGAGACAATTAGAACCCGTCACCACCGTGGACCTATTTCAGGGGGCAGTTCACGGGGACTTGGTGACACCTCATCTCCGAAGGCATGACACGCACTGGATACCATGATTCAACCAAGTAGCCCTATAGGAGTCCAAAGCCTTAATCATCTCCACAATGTCATCTTGAACCGGAGGTTCAATCCCAATCTGGACTCTCGGGGCATTCAGTTGCAAACGGTTCTCTCCTAATCGCTCCTCCACGTAAAACCACAGCAGCACTGCCGTTGGTGACGCTGCCGTGGAGAGCGATCTACATGACGGCGAGTCCCCCCGGAGACCTCGGCGGCTGGGCGTTCACCTCAGCAGTAGGCGAAGCAATCGTCAGCGCTCTTGAGAACGCCTGGCCTGCGGCTACTCCTTGTACGAAGCGTCCGTGCGGTCGATCGTGCGCAGGAGCCAGGGCCACGCCATGGAGCTATAGCCATGCTCGCCATCGTAGTAGCCCGCAGTCTTCTCGATAGCGGAAAGCGGCGCCTGGCGGATGGCCTGCCCGGTCGCTTGGGCCAGCACTTGGATCTGGCAGGCGCGCTCGAGCTCCCACATAGTGGTCCACGCCTCAGCGACGGAACGGCCAAGGGTGAGCAGGCCATGGTTGCGCAGGATCATCGCGTTCGTGCTACCGAGGTCGGTTACGAGCCTCTCGCACTCGTCCGCGTCGAGCGCCACCCCCCCGAACTCGTGGTAGGAGACCCGCTCATGGAAGCGGTAGGTGTCCTGCTGGAGCGGCATCAGGCCCTCCTCCAGCGCCGAGACCACCATGCCGTAGGGCGTATGCGTATGCATGATACAGGTCACGTCGTGCCTGGCGGCGTGGACTGCGGAGTGAATGGCGTAGCCGGTGTTGATCCGGTGTTCACCCCCTTCGAGGACGTTTCCGTCTAGGTCGATCTTGACGAGATTCGAGGCCGTGACCTCGTCGTAGCCAAGGCCGAACTCGTTAATCAGAAATTGGTCGTACGTGCCGGGGACCCGAGAGGTGATGTGGTTGTTGATGAGCGCGGTCATGCCAAAATGCGCCGTGAGCCGGTAAGCGGCCGCCAGATCCACGCGCGCCTGCCACTCCGCATCCGAGTAGGCGTTGGGCTTCTTCGTCGTCATCGTTACCTCCACACCGTCATCCGCTTGCTATGCAGCCAGGATTTCCTTATTGGGATGGCCCGGGGCTGCAAGGAACATACCGACAAGGTATCCGCATTATAGGAAGGCCTTGCGACGCCGAGCAAGCTACTACGTCTCCGATTGTCGTTGTGGAATGATTGCCACATCGGGGAACCGGTCGATGCGAATGTTAGTCTATGAAGCGCCTGACGTTGTCCACGACGTACATGGGGAACCGTAGCTGGCCCTTGGGCATCTGCTAGCCGACGCGAGGCTCGGTGAAGATGTAGCTGGAGTTGTCCGCCTAGTCGCCCAGCATACGCCGCGGGCTGTACATAGTGATGGGCAGGTAGCCTGGGATGGTGGGCCAAGGGAGACTGTACTACGAACTTTTCGGTGGGAGGTATCTATATAGGAGGCGAGAGTTGACTAGGCAACACGCTGAGCAGGCGCCAGCAGAGACCCCCCGCCCGAGGTTGACTCCTAAGCTCTACTCCCTTCTGAAGAGGCCTCTTAGCCGTAGTGTTGCGAGGACGCGGCGAGTTTCGTAAGACACTACGTCCCATATCGGTTGTTCGCGTATCTGCGCCGCCGCCGCAGGCCACACCATCGGGGTCGCAGACCTCTGGCGACCCGCCCTCGGATACCGTCCTACGATGTGCCTTGGTCCTTCTCGTGGCGTCGGTGCGTGTCCTCAATGGCGATGTCAAGTTCGTTCCACAGGCGCTCCACCATCGAGCGCATCCGCATGTTCTGGTAGGCGCCCCAGACCGTCATGGCTGGCGGCACCACCAGGATGGAGACGATCAGCGCGTACGCGATCGTGATCGCCGCCGTGATGCCGAACTGCTCGAACGCCTGCAGCGGCGACAGCGTCAGCACCGCGAACCCGAGCGCTGTCGTCAGCGCTGAGCCCAGCAGAGCAGAGCCGGTGGTGGCGAGCGTCCGGACCGCCGCCGTCTCCGGGTTGCGCAGCTTGGCGAACTCTTCCCGATAGCGATGGATCACGTGGATCGTGTAGTCCACGCCGATCCCGATCGAGAGCGCCGTAGTGATCGAGGTGATGATCGTGTAGGGAATGCCCAGCAGCGCCATCGTGCCCAGTACCCAGATGAGGACGAGCGCTATCGGTCCTACCGCGATGAACCCCAGCGAGGGCTGGCTCAGCGTTATCCAGAAGAAGATCGTGAGGATGCCGAGGGCTGCCGCGATCGTCGTGATGATCGCCTCTGTCTGGCGATCCCTTATCTCATTCGAGGAGGTGAGCACGATGATGTCCTGCGAGGTCATCGCTATCGCGTCGTCGTCGCCGAACCACAGCCCGTCAATGTCCTCTATCATCCCCTGGGTTCGCTCACGATCGCCCGAGAAGGCCCGAAACTGGAGCAGTGTGGTGTCGATGCCCTCCGGGTCCTCGACCAGTACCCATGCCAAGCCTTCGGGATCGGTGGCGGCGAGCGCATCGAGGAACTTCTGAATCAGCGCCGGATCGAGATCCAGCCCCGTTGTCGCCTCCGCGAAAAGCCGATCGAGTTCGAGGTCGTACCTGTCACCTGGCGTGCCGTCGTCCGTGGTCCAGTCGAGCACGAGCAGAGGGAGCGAAGCCTCCATCGCGCCATCCGCGGCCGGTGGCCGGCTTAGGTCGTCCTCGAACGCCTCCGTCATGTAGAACAGGTTGTGGAGCGTGCGCGTCTCCGTCACCTCTGCCCTGACCAGGACGCTGACAACCTCCGTAGAACCTCCGACGGCCGCATCGAGCGAATTCAGGTTCTCGATCAAATCCCCGTCCCTGGGCAGGACATCGCGGATAGTGAAGTCCGTGGTGATTCCCGAGGCCGCGTACCCGAATCCGACCGTCACCGCAACCACGAGAACGAGGTACGCCGCGGGCCTCCGCGTGATGGATGTCCCCAGCCTTTCTGCTAGCCGGTCGATGCCGGGGATTGCATTTGAGATCAGACGGGGCGGAGGAAGCGCTCCGCGGGCCTCGCGTCGCCGGTCTATGATCGTTCGCAAGGCTGGGATCAGTGTCAGCATCACGATCAGGCTCAACCCGATGCCCAGCCCCGCCACCACGCCGAAGTCCCCGATCCCCGAGATCGGAGAGCGCAGGTTCGCCAGGAAGCTTACGCTCGTAGTGATGGCGGCCAGCGCCAGCGGTATGATGACGTTCCGCAGCCCCACCCGCACCGCTATCGCCACCGGCTCGCCGGCTATCCGTTGCTCCCGGTAGTGCGACACCGCCTGGATTGAATAGTCCACCGCGAGGCTTATCAGGATGATGGGCACCGTTGCCGTGAGCGCGTTCGGTGGGCCGATCAGATCCAAGGCGCCCGGACCGAGCCAACTCTCCGCCCCGACGGTCCAGATCAGCGCTAGTACGAGCCCAGTCAGCGTGATCAGCAGGTCGGAGAGCGTGCGCATGAAGAGCAGCGTTAGCAACGCGATCGCAAGCAGCGCCAGCCCCAGCAGCGGCAGCATCCGGGTGCTTGTTGCCTCCTGATACTCGTCCTCAATCACCGCGGGCGACACGCTGCCCACGCTCAGCGGGCCCTCGTCCGCCTCCGCGAGGTCATTGATCGCCAGCTGCGCGTCGTCAACGGCCTCGTCGCCTGTATCGCGCAGCCGGATGGTGGCGACCGTGATCCGCGTGCCTTCCGTGTCCGTTCCGGTCGTCATGTCGAGCGCCGTTCGCGCCGATTGGAGCTCAGGGGTGGCCCGGACATTGTCAAGCGCCGTATCGATCTGCGCTTGCGTGACCGAGACGAAGTCGGTCACTTGGAGCAAGGGTTTCATTAATAACGTAGGGGCGGTGACTGCGTCGACGGGCGGCAGGAGTTCCCCTACGCCCGGGTCGCTAACGATGCGGCCGAGCAAGCCGTCCATCTGGGCGAGTCCATCAGGCGTGAACACTTCACCACGGAAGACGAGCGTCACCACGACGACATCGGAGTCCCCGAAGAGGGTCTCGATCTCCTCCAACGCCTTGGCGACGCCGCTATCCGGGGGGAGGAAGGCCTCGTTCTCCGCCACCGGCGCGCGCTGCATAAGCCCGGCAGCCAACACCAGTGTCACGATCGCGATGACAACAAGCGTGACCCACGGGCGCACCGTCACCAGCCAACTCAGCCAGTCGAACACTCTGCTCATGGCTCACCACTCTCACTACGCCCATAGGGGGTGGCAAGCCATGCCAGAGAAAGATCGGCTATGGCTGCTCCCCGAGCTTGGTTCGCGCTCGCTCCACGGCGTGGCGCAACCGCAGGTTCTGGTACGACTCCCCATACGATCATCGCCGCAGCACTACCAGCACGGCAGCAATCAGCGCGTACACGATCGTGATCGCTGTCACCACGCCGAACTGCTGGAACGGCGTCAATGGCGAGAACCCCAGCACGCCAAGCCGAGCCGATCAGCGCCGAGCTCCGCCGAGTGAAAGTTCATCCGTACCGCGCCGGCATCGTCGACTTCCACCAGATAGACGCCGCGCGCGCCTGGTTTATTGGGATGGCGGCCCTGGGGATTACCGGGGTAGACGACCGCCGGCCCTTGCTGGCGCAGCACTTGCCGGGTGTGGACATGGCCTAGTGCCCAGTAGTCGATGCTGGTTTCTTCCAGGTCGGTGACGGAACAAGGGGAGTAGGAGCCGTGGTTGGGGTTGCCACCGACGTTGGCATGAAGCAGACCGACGTTGAAGCCGCCGCTCGATACGACCTCGCGAAATAGTGGCGCCAGATTCTCACGCACCTCGCGCCGGAGGTAACTAACCCCGTACACGGTGGCCCGATCCGGCTCATCGGGGAACATTAGTGTGCTGGTCACCTCTGACTCAAAGCGGACGCATCCTGCCGGTAAATCAAGCTGTGCCTCCCATCCGTCTAACGGGTCGTGATTGCCGTGGCAGATGAAGGAGCGGATGCCGCCCGCGTCCAGCCGCTTCAGGCCCTCAACGAACTGCAACTGCGCGCGCAGGCTGCGATCCGCCCCGTCATACACGTCGCCAGCCACTAACAGCGCGTCTACCCGCTCCTGCAGACACAGATCGATGATGTTATTGTAGGCGTCGAAGGTGGCGCGGCGTAGCGTTTCGGCGACATGGCCAGGCGCTTCGCTCCGAATGCCGTGGAACGGGCTGTCCAAGTGCAGGTCAGCGGCGTGGATGAAGCGGAGCTTAGCCATTTGTGTCCGCCTTGATATTTGATGATTTCAAAAGTGATGCTCTTGCCCAGTCCTGCCTATGCGAGGCGTTCCCGGATGACCTGTGCCCGACAGTTATACTACAAGCTAACCGACACTGGGTAGCCTGTGAAGAAGTATCCGGGAGGGCCGGCGGTTGTCCCTCCGCTGGCTGAGCGCCGGTTCCAGCCCCGTCTATCGCGTCCCAGGGGGGCCAACGCGGACTGTGATGATGTTGATATCGTGGAACTGCTGGTGCCGCACAGACGAGGCGTAAGCCCGTAGCAGCCGCAGTGAAAGTTCCTGTTCCACCGAGGTCTCCGAATCGTATTGTTGGAGCTGGCGTAGGCGGTCTTCTATGTTCCCCTCGTCTCCACCCCCGATAAACTCGAGGTCCGCCACCGGGCCGTCGCTGGAGGCGACAACGACCAGCCGGCGGTCGTCCTTTGCGTCTTCCGTCTCTTCCTCATCCTGGAGCAATCCCTCCAGGTCCATCGGGGCCAGAGTCAGGAGAGTTTCCTCCGCTACGGCGCTCAGCCGTTCCTTCATCTCGGTGTCCCAACCTCGGCGGTCTGCGAACCTGGCGATGAATTCGTTGAGTTCCGGCAGAGCGTCTATGTGAAGTTTTGACCGGAAGCGCATCCGCCGCGGGTTGGTGAACTCCAGATACAAAATCATCACTATGGCGGCCGTCCCTCCGGTGGTTATACCGCTCTGTGTCAGGGTTCCCCACACCGGCCCGATGTCCGGCAGTGAGAACAATCCGAACTGGAAGGCCGCCCCAATCCAGAAGCAGATCCCCGCGACCACAATTTTCTGCCGGTTCTGTTCGGTCTGGGTAACTGTCAGCGCTCCGTCGACGAACAGGTATCCGCTTAGCACGATAAGGTACCCCGCCATTACCGGCCCTGGAATGGCGCTGAGCAGCCCCGACACCTTGGGCATAAAGGCCACCGCAATGAATATGGCACCGATGAAGTATCCACCCCTGAGGGAGGCGACGCCAGTGGTCCGGGTATACGAAACGGTACCCGGATTGATTATGAAAGGCACCGTTCCGGCGACGCCAGCCAAAAGATTGGCCACGCCGGTCCCGGCCAAAGCCCCCTGTACTTGCCTAAAGTTGACAGCCCGGCCGTCGCGCCAGGCTACCCTTTGCTGGGCAATGGATTCTCCGTTGGCCTGGATGGAGATAATGATGCTAAGGAACAGAAACGCCGGGAGCAGGGTCCAGAACGGAATGCCGAAGTCCAGTCCCAACCCGGGCCAGTGGCCGGGCAGCCCGATCCAGGGGGCCTCGATGATCCCACCTGCGTCGTAGAGGCCGAAGACCGCAGCAACCGCGCAGCCCACGACGATACCGATTACTGGCCCCCAAAGTCGCAACACCGCCGAGCCGCGTAGAATGAGCGCGGCTATGACCCCCAGTGTGGCTAGCGCGGTCAGGTGGGCATCCGCCGACCCGGTCTCCGATGCCTCCGGCAGCAGGCGAGGCACCACTGAAGCAAGAGTGATGGACAGTATCATCAGCACCGTTCCGCCCAAGGTAGGCGTTATGATGCGCCGCAGGATGAACAGCCACTTGGAGATGATAATCTGGCCAATCGCGCAAACGACCACCAAGGCGGTCAGCGTCGACGGCCCGCCGTCCACCACCGCCGAGATGCAAAAGGGAATCGAGAAGGCCGCCGTGAACATGGGGAGTACAGCGCCGGCCCCTACCGGCCCTACCCGTCGCACCTGCACCAGCGTGGAAACGCCAGCGACCAGAAGAGAGGCAAAGACCATCCAGACTAGGTAGGAATCGTCCCGCCCCGACGCCTTGGCCACGACGACCGGCGTTACCAGCAAGGTGACGGATGCGATCACGCTGAACTGCGCGGCGAAACCTAGAGAAGCCGGCAGGGGCGGGTTCTCGTGCGCCTCGTAACGAGGGGTCTGAGAAGATACTGCCGTCAATGCTGTCTCCCGTACCAGTTCACCCAGTTGAAGACCGCCCCTGGCAAGAGCTAGCCGCCCGTGTAGGAGGGATCGTAGTAAGTCATGCTGGTGAGGTCAGCGGCGGGCATCTTTGATGACCATTCTGAGCACATCTGTGATGCGCTTCCCTGGACGCTTGAATCCAAGCTCGCTCATCATCTCCCGGATCAGGTCGTCGTCGGTCCGCAGAAGCGTATCGGACTCAATCCAGCGGGCAAGGCTCACTAGCTGCGAGTGTCGATAGTCGGCGATGCTGTCATAGCCACGCGTTCCCTTGCGGGGAACATTAGGGCGCGGGCCACGTTGCGGCGATGGGTTACTCTTTTGGGGGGCTACGGGAGGCGGGGGCGGCTCGTCCTTGTCTAACGCCTCGACAGCCCGTATCCACGCTTCCTCCGCTTTGTCGAGTTCCGCCTCGCGGTCGCGGAACCATGCGGTCGACCAGATACGGTGGAAGCACCAACCCTTACTCTCCAGCACTTGCTGCCGAAGGCGGTCGCGGTCGCGGGTCGTGTGCGTGGAGTGATAGCTGGCGCCATCGGCCTCGATAGCTAGTACCATTCGTCCGGGCTCGTCTGGATGCGCACAGGCGAAGTCGATGCGATAACCGGAGACGCCGTATTGTGGTGTAACCGGGATACCGCGGCGGTCAAGTCCATCCTTGATAGAAAGTTCAAATGGGTTGAGCGGCACATCGCGAACGTCCGAACCGAGGTAGTCCCCGCCGGAAGCAGCATATTCGAGGTACTGCCGGAGCAATTCAGCACCCTTCGCGGAGGAGCGGCCCGGGTCCATATCGCGATGGCTGAATGAAGAGACAATCGTGAGACGTGAACGGGCGCGCGTGACAGCAACGTTGAGGCGGCGTTCTCCACCTTCCTGGAGAATCGGTCCAAAGCGATAGGGTAGGTTTCCGTTGGCATCCTTGTGGTAGCCGACGCTGAGGATGATAGTGTCGCGCTCATCGCCCTGGACGCGCTCGATGTTTTTAACGAAGAAGCGCTCCTCGTTCCTCTCGGAGAAGAACTCGTCGAGCGAAGGATCGTTCATCTCACTAAGACGGCGGAGGAGCGCGTTTTCGATGTTGTCGGCGTGATACTGGCCAAAGGCGATGACGCCAAGGGTCTCGTCTGGGCTCACACGGGCGTGTTCGAAGACGAGTTCGACGACCTTCTCGACCTCATCGGGGTTCGAGCGGGTGCCGCTTACGCTGGTGATAGGGCGGAAGGGGACGAGGCAGTGAGCAACCGGTGTGCTGACAATCGCGCCGGGGAAAGCTGTCAACGAGCCGCCATAGATATGCTTGTTGGAGAACGCGATGAGGCGATCGTCTCGGCTGCGGTAGTGCCACTGCAACATCGTGTCGCGCAGAAGTGCGGCGGCGGTGTCAAGTAGGGACTCGATGCCTTCGGTCAACGACAGATCGTTGTCATCGTCCTCGTCATCGTCGCCTTCATCGCCCGGGCTGCGGCCGAAGAAGGAAGTGGGCGGAAGCTGGTGGCTATCGCCCGCGATAACGGTCTGGGGGGCACGGGCAAGGCTACAGATCGCTTCCGACGGGGGAATCTGGGAAGCCTCATCGAAGATGACAGCATCGAAGAGCTGCAGGTCAGCCGGGATCATTTCAGCTGCGAGGATGGGCGACATGGTCCAGCAGGGGCGGAGCGTAGAGAGAACATGGGGAGCGCGCGCGAAGAGTTGGCGGACGCTGAGGTGGCGGCTCTTCTTTGCGGCCTCTCTCCGGACCAGCGTGGTCTCTTCGGGATGCTTATTCATCATCGCGATGATGGCCTCGGCGGTCAGGCGGTGGACGCGCTGGGCAGTAGAGTCGCGGTGCTGTCGGTCGGTTTCGGCGAACTCGTCTCGATGGCGGGAATGTGTCCGGCTATCGAAAGCGGCGATCCGTCGGTCGTCAAACTCAAGATCCTCAAGAACGCGCCACAGCCAGGCGTGCTCGACGGCGCGGGCAGCATACTCGGGTGAGATGTCCTCTCCAACAAGCTCGATGGCGTTCCCAATCCCAGCCTCGCGGAACAGCGTCTCAAGCTCCCGGATACGGGGAAGGTTCGCGGCTACGGAGCGGTTAGATGCCATCCGTTCCAGTGCCACGGCCAGATCCTTGTGCGGCAACTCGTCCAGATCGTCTAGCCCGGCCACCTCGGACAGCTCGTCTAGTTCTGCGATGAGAGCGCCTACGCACTTCTCAGACTCCCTCACCTTGCCTGGAGTGAGCGACAGCGAGCTAGGAGCACCCAGCGCGCGTTTCGCTGCCCGGTATTCCCTAGAGAAAATCTGAGCCTTCATTCGTGTCCATTGTGATCCGCTAGCCACCACGAGGAACCAGGCCGTCCTATCCCAATCCTCAACCGTCTCTGGCCGAGAGAGTTGAATCTCATCAAGCGCAGCAAAAAGAGCCGCTCGCGCGGCAGGCAGGCGAATTCGTGCGAGATCGCTGACCAGTTCGAAGGCTTGTTGGGCTGCCTCTGCTGAGATTACCGTGCTGCGCGACCACTCTGGATGGTTCTCGGCCAGTGCATGGCCACCAAGATCGACCCACTCTTCGATCTCGCCAGCGAGCCGCTCGAAACCGTCGCTATCAAGGGCACGTGCGGCCTTGGTGGAAAGGCGCAACTGAGTGCGAGCAGCTTCTGGGATGGCAAGGAATCGCTCGCGCATATCGAAGACACAGAGCTTCCATGGATCGCGCTGCTCATGCAGGGCGGCATCGTTCGCGACGAGGGAATTGCGACGTTCCCTGAGACGCCTGTGGAGGCCAGAGTAGTCGCGCACTGGAATCGTAGCTACGTGTTCGAGGGAGTTGTTGAGCGTGTGCGCGAAATCGCGCCGGGAGGTGACGCCACCATGCATGTCCATGACAAGGTCGCTGAGTCCCACGTGATCCAATCGTTTCGTGACGGCTTCGATAGCAGCGCGCTTCTCGGCGACGAACAGAACGCGTTTGCCTTGGGCGATGAGGGCCGTGATGAGGTTGGCGATGGTTTGGGACTTTCCTGTGCCAGGCGGACCTTGGATGACGAGCGATTCGCCGCCAAGCACACGATTAATCGCCATGTGCTGGCTGGAGTCGGCGTCAAGTACGAGGAACTCGTTCGCGGGTGAGTCGATGTCGGGCTGGTTGGGATCGGGGTCGCAGATTTGGGAGGCAAGGGCCTCGCGCGCCTCCCTATCACCAGCGATAGCGGCGACGATGTCACTTGCAGCAAATAGTTCGCCGTTCTGCTCCAGATCAGTGACCAGAGGCATCGTGGAGTAAGAGAAGATAGCAGCGACGGCGCGCGGCTCAATGGCCAAATTGGGAAGGGCTTTCCACGACTTCTGCAACCGGTCGAGTAAAGCCCGGAAGCCATCGAGGTTCGTGGGCGGGTCTTCAGCCACATCGGCCTCGTCATCGTCAGTCTTGATGTCGTATTCAGATCGCAAGATGTGGGCCAAAACTGGGTTGAGGTGGGCGTCACCGGCAACTTCGATCCTGAAGTCGCGCGCAGCGGCACCAGTGGCCTCGACATCAAGCGGCAGGAGGATCACAGGCGCGTTAGGCAGGGTACCAGAATCAACTTTCCAGGTCGCGAGGCCAATGGCGGCAAAGAGCGTCTCAATGCCCTTCTCCTCACGGTTCGTGAGGTGCATTTTGTGGATGGCGGCAAGGCGTCGGCGGGCGTCGTTGAAGGCCGCGAGGTCGCCGGAGACATTAGGGAATAAGTCGCTGAGGTTGACTGGCTTGTCTGCCAGCAGCTGATTCAGCACCCGTGCATCGGGACCGTACGGTCGACCGGGCGTGAGAGCGAGCGTACTGGTTTTCAGATCATTGTATCGACGGAGGCGGTTGCGTCCAGTAGTGTCGATGAGTTCAAGCTGCCACCTCTTGGTGGCACGACCGACAGTTTCAATGCGGGCAGTGCTCAATTGCGGCATAGAGTGCGAATCCTTAGCTGTCAATCGTCAAGGTCTCTATCGTCCAGTCGTCGCCAGGGTAAGTGCTTCCGTCGTCATGTCGGCACACTCGCTGCTGCGTAAAAACAATAATTCCAGTCCTGTACCTTCACCGCAAGCCGGAACCTCAGCGTGAGGGTTCTCAATTTTGTGTAGGATGGTGGGCGATACTGGGCTCGAACCAGTGACCTCAGCGATGTCAACGCTGCGCTCTAACCAACTGAGCTAACCGCCCACGTAGGAAGGATCGTAGCAAGGCAGTGGTTAAGCGTCAAGGCAGCCACCACCTGCTGCGCCCATCATCCCACCACTAACCCGCTTGACACACTCGGAGAGCCGTGCTAGGATTTTCGCGAGTTTAGATTGGTAGGATGGTAGTACCAATCTTGACCGGGGAAACACATGGTTTTACTCGAACCTATTAAACGGAAGAGCCGGGTTCCGGCGGACATTGCGGCCTACCTGAAGAGGTTGATCCTAGACGGTAAGCTCCGACTCAACGATCAGCTGCCCAGCGAACGGGAGTTGGCAGAACAGCTCGGCGTCAGCCGCAACTCCGTCCGTGAGGCGCTTAGAGCGCTAGAGCTTACCGGCCTGGTAGAAAGCCGCCAAGGCGGCGGCACCTTTGTGCGTGCGGCGGACATTAGTGTGGTGAAGGAGCCCTTCACCTCCGTACTCCTCTCGCAAGAGAACGTTATCGCAGACGTCTTGGAAGCCCGTAAGCTTATCGAGCCGTTGATGGCGCAACAGGCCGCCCAGAACGCCACGGATGAGCAGACCGCTGAATTACGGCATATCCTGCTGCAACAAGAGCGGTCCGTGACTGCAGGAAAGCCCGGTGTCGCAGAAGACATCCTTTTCCACCAGTTGGTGGCGGTAACCACCAAGAACAACGTGCTGGTAAAGCTGGTAGAGGCAATGGCAGAGTTGCTGGCGGTGTCTCGTGAAGGTGCGCTGCAAACAGAGCAGCGGGCCCATACCTCTTTAGATGGACACTACAGAGTCTTAACGGCTATCATAGAACGCAATCCGGAGGCTGCCTATAGCGCCATGCGGGACCACTTAGCAGAAGTGGAACATGCCATTGGAGCCTTACCTACCAGTGAGCCCGTGGTAATAGCTGAACCACGCTAAAGGAGGATTTCATGATCAAACGGGTAGAAGTGAACTACCGGGGTATCTTCCAGAAGAACCTCGGCAAATATATCGGCAGCGATATTGCCATCATCGCCAGCCGCATGGGGAAGATCGGTTTCTCTAACGGTCGCTATAGCGATTCCCCAGAGCGCAACGGCATTCCCTGCAAATACTTCGCCTTCGTCTCCCCAGACCTCTCGGAAGAGGAGTTGGAGGCCGAGTGCGGCGCAAAGATGGACATTGACGAGGCCGACATCTCCGTCATCCTGGACGACACCATGTGCAAGGGCGTGGAACCCTGGGGCTGGCACGGTATACGCCCCGTCAACGAGAAGGTCCACGAGAACGCGGCCATGCTGGTGGTAACCCGTAAGAGCCAAGACGAACTAGTGGCATTCACAGAGGCTCGACCATACGATTATCGCATGGCCGTCCTTGAGGGCGATGCGAGCTTTGCCGGCCTGTGGGTGAACAAGGACGACCTCACCCGTGAGCGCGTCTTGGGCGCCATTGCCGCGGTAGACCCGGAAATCATTAGCATTGAAGCGGTTGAGTCCTACCTTCTGGACAAGACCCATGCAGAGCACCGCGCCGCGGCCGCACGGGAGGCCTACAACGAGACGCTGCAGAAGATCCAGGTCATAAGCACGGGACAGGGCATCACCTGGCCGTATGCCAAAGTTATCCTGCCCAAGTGGAACGAGTTTGGCGAAGGCGCCGTCGTCCCCGGTGTGCCCCGCGGCTTTCAGATTGGCCCCCGCGGTCAGGAGCGCAACGACCAGTTCAAGCGCGGCACCACCAAGTCCCAACGGCCTGTTGTCCGCTTTGACCTCTGCATTAAGTGCACCCTCTGCTGGCTGGACTGCCCAGACGAGTGCTTCGACCCCACCGACGATGGCCTCTACGATGTAAACTACGAGGTTTGCGTGGGCTGCCACAAGTGCGCCTCCGTCTGCCCCGTCCCTGAATGCATCGTTATGGTGGACGAGCTTAAATTCACTGACCATGACAGCCCTTGGGAGCATTACAAGAAGGATCGGGACGGTTACTTCAAGTGGGCAGAGGAGAAGAAGGGTGTTGACCGCTTCTACTTCCCCCAGGTGACCGGCACCGGCTTTGAAATCAGACAAGACGGCAAGACGGTACCGCACAAGGCTCCGGCCAATTCCTAAGCCGTAAGGAGAATAAAGAGTGACAACTACACAACAAGAAGTTTGGGAACGACAAGACCTTCTTAACGGCTGTCAGGCAGTTGCAGAGGGGATCCGTCTCTCAAACGTAGACGTGATTGCAGCTTACCCCATCCGCCCGTACACCGAGGTGATGGACATCCTCTCTCGCATCATCGCGAACGGCCAGCTAGACGCCGAGTACATCGTGGCCGATAGCGAGCATTCGCAGTTTGAAATCGTGAAGCATGCCAGCTCCGTAGGCGCACGAGCCTTCGGTGGCAGCAGCGGCACCGGTTGGATGTACGGCATGGAGGCCCTCGTGGTTGCCGCCACCGACCGTCTGCCCACCCTCTTCCTCGTCGGCAACCGTGCGCTGGACGATCCCGGCGCATTCGGCGTGGAGCACAACGATGCAATGTCTGTGCGTGACTTTGGCTGGCTCATCTTCTGGGTTGCCACCGCACAGGAAGCCTTGGAGCACGTGTTCCTGGCCTACCGCATTGCAGAGGACAAGCGGGTCCGCATGCCGGTCTGCATTGCTATGGACGGCGCGTTCCTCACCCATTCGCAGCACATGATCAAGCTTCCCACTCAGGAAGCCGTGAACTCCTTCCTCCCTCGCTATGACCTGGACGACCGCAAACTGCATCCGGACCATCCGGTCTCCATTGCTCCTCAGGTCAACGAGGATTGGGTGATGGAGCTGCGGCGACAGAACTGGGAAGCCGCACGCAGAGCACGTAAGGTGATCCCAGAGGCATACAAAGAGTTCAACACCATCTTTGGCACCAACTATGGGAACCCCTTCTTCAACGAGTACATGACCGAAGATGCAGACACCGTGCTCTTGGGTATGGGCACCGTCAACCAGCCGGGCCGCACTGCGGTACGGCGGTTGCGGGAGCAGGGCCACAAAGTAGGCTACATTAACCTGCGCTGGTTCCGCCCCTTCCCTGCAGAGGAGCTGCGGGCCGCCCTTAGCCGCTTCAAGGCCGTTGGTGTTATCGACCGCGACGTCGCCCAGGGCTCGGCAGATGATGGCGGCGTGCTTCTGCACGAAGTCCGCTCAGCGGTGTATCCCTTGACTCAGCGACCCGAAGTGGTTAACTTTATTACAGGCTTGGGTGGCCGAGACGTGGCCATCTCTGACTGCGCCAGAATGCTCGAGATTGCAATGGAAGCTCGAGACGGCAAGAACCCTAGCACGGTTACCTGGATCGGCGTCCGCGAATAGGGCTCACAGAAGAAAGGAACCATGCAATCATGACGACCCAAGTTATCGAGTTCGACCGTATTCGCACAGTACGAGACACTCCCGGCGAGGAGTTTTATACCTCCGGTCACCGCACTTGCCAGGGCTGTGAATCCGCCCTCGTAATGCGTGACTTTGCCAAGGCTGCTGGTCCCCGCACCGTTGTAACCGGCGCTACCGGCTGCATGTACGTGGCCAACACCAGCTACCTAACCACCCCCTGGATCGTGCCGTGGATGCACACCCAGTTGGGCGCAGGCGGCGCATCTTCCGTCGGTATGGCTGCGGGCCTCCGTGCTCTCATGCGCAAGGGCCGCATCCCCAAAGAGAAGATCAACGTGATTAATTTCAGCGGCGATCTCGGCGGCGGCGACATGGGCATCGGCGGTATCTCCGGCGCCCTCCAGTCCGACTACGACCTGCTGATCATCCTGTACGATAACGAGTCCGCGGCCAATACGGACATCCAGGCCACCGGCATGACCACCTACGGCGCGCAGACCACCTTCAGCCCTCCGGGCACTGCGAAGCGCATCATGCACCGCCGCTGGAAGAAGAACGTTGCGCCTATGCTGGCCGTTGGCCATCCTACCGCTCGTTTCTTTGCGGCAGCCAGCGCCACCTACCCGCCGCTGGACTTCTTCAACAAGGTGCGGAAGGCTTTGGCCATTGGTGGCCCCACCTTCATCCACACCTTTGATCCCTGCCCCAAGGGTTGGGACTTCCACCCGCAATACTCCCGTGAGTTGGGCGAGCTGGGCATTAAGTCCGGTATCTTCCCCCTCTACGAGATTCTGGATGGACGTGTCTCCTACACCTACGACCCGCGCATAAAGGGCCGCTTGCCCGTTCGGGAGTACCTGGAGAAGCAGGGGCGCTTTGCCCACTTCATTGATGAAGACTTTGACCATATCCAGGGCATGCTGGACACCATGTGGGAAGAGTGGGACGTTCCCGGCATTGCTCCGTTCATGGGTGGCCTTAAGGTAGCCAAGTAAGCCAGCCCCATAGAAAGGGCCACAGACAACAGAGAGCGGTTAGGAGCGTGACGCTACCCGAATTAGCCAACCTCTGTCATCAAATGCTGACGTGTCAAGAGTGCGGCCTTGCACAAGGCCGCACTCTTGTCGTTCCAGGCGAAGGGCCCCACGACGCGGAGATTATGTTTGTTGGAGAAGCCCCAGGCTTCCAGGAAGACCGTCAGGGACGGCCTTTTGTGGGCCCGGCAGGACAGCTTCTAGAGCAGCTCCTGGCCGTTATCGGCCTAAAAAGAAACCAAGTGTATATCTGCAACGTAATAAAATGCAGACCAACCGATAACCGGGACCCGTTGCCCGCGGAGATAGCCTCCTGCAAGCACTGGCTGGACGATCAGCTCAGAATAGTGCAACCTAAGATCATCGTAACGTTAGGAAGGTTCTCTATGTCCCGCTGGTTCCCGGGACAGAGCATTAGCCGCATCCACGGGCGGCACATACAACAGGAAGGACGCATTATTTTTCCCATGTATCATCCCGCCGCAGCGCTGCATCAGCAGAACCTGCGCGGCGCACTAGAAGACGATATCAAGAAGCTCCCTGCCTTACTGGAGGAAGCCCGTAAGTTAAGCGCGCCGCCCCAAATAGAGTCTGATCCGGCACAACAACTTAGCCTGTTTTAGCACCTATGCCAGCAACCCCCCTACGTATCATCCCTCTCGGCGGCCTCGGCGAGATTGGGAAGAATATGATGGCTATCGAGTTCGGCAACGACATCGTTGTTGTTGACAGTGGTCTCATGTTCCCAGAAGCTGAGATGCTGGGTGTCGACCTCGTCATTCCCGATATCTCCTACCTTCAGCAGAACCAGGATAAGCTGCGGGGCATCTTCATCACCCACGGCCACGAGGACCACATAGGCGCGCTTCCCTATCTTCTACCCGCGCTGAACGTGCCGGTCTATTCCACTCCTCTGAGCCAAGGACTCATCTCCGTGCGCTTACGGGAGCGCCGGCTGGTAGAGAACAGCGACCTCCGCACCCTGCGGCCTGGTGAGCAGACCAGCGTGGGTGATCTGCGCGTCGAGTTCTTCCGGGTAGCGCACTCCATTCCGGATGCGGTAGGCATGGCGATCCATACGCCTGTGGGCACGGTTGTACACACCGGCGACTTCAAGTTCGATCACACGCCCGTTGACGGCGGCCGCACCGACATCGCCAAGCTAGCGCAGCTAGGCAGTGAGGGTGTCTTCCTTCTCCTCTCCGACTCCACTTATGCGGAGGTGCCCGGCTTCACTCCCTCCGAGCAGGTAGTGGGCATAGAGCTGGACCGCATTATAGGACAAGCATCGGGCCGCGTTATTGTCGCCTGCTTTGCATCCCTCATATCCCGCATCCAGCAGGTCATAGACGCCGCTATGGCCGCAAACCGGAAGGTGCTGGTCCTGGGCCGCAGTATGCAGAATAACGTGACCATGGCGTTGGACATGGGCTACCTCTACGCACCGGACGGACTGCTCATCAACGTAGACCAGCTGCGCCGCCTGCCGCCTGAGAAGGTGGTGGTAATAGTCACTGGCAGCCAGGGCGAACCCGCCGCTGTACTGGCCCGCATCGCCAACAAAGACCACCGTAACATCCGCATCCAGGCCGGCGACACGGTAGTGCTCTCCGCAACGCCTATCCCCGGCAATGAGGAGATGGTGGCCCGCACTATCGATAATCTTTACAAACAGGGCGCAAAGGTGCTCTACAGCGCCATCGCCCACGTCCACGTACGAGGCCATGCAGCTCAAGAAGAGCTTAAGCTCATGATGAGCCTTACCAAGCCCAAGTATTTTGTGCCCATCCACGGCGAGTACCGTCACTTGCACCACCACCGGGAGCTCTCCCAGGCTATGGGTGTGCTCAGCCAGAACAGCTGGACACTCACTGACGGCGACGTGTTGCAACTGAACGAAGGTGGCGGCCAAGTGGTGGACAAGGTTCCCGCCGACTACGTCTACATCGACGGGCTAGAAGACATTGGCCACGAAGTATTGCGGGACCGCCAGCACCTCTCCCGAGATGGCATGCTCGTGATCATCCTGGTAATGGACCGTGCGACCGCTCGCCTAGTCAGCCGTCCGGAGATAGTGCAACGCGGCTTCATTGAGCTGGGCGAATCAGAGGAGCTGTTGGAAGACGCCAAGGACATGGTGGAGCGCACATTGCGCAGGGGCGTATCGGAAGAAGTCGGCATGGAGTGGAGCACTATCACGGCGCAGGTGAAAGAGGCCGTTGGCAGCTACCTCTTTGAGCGCACAAAGCGCCGTCCCCTCATTCTCCCCGTTCCTGTAGAAGTCTAGCTTCTCCTTACCAACACAGCATCCCCCTAGTTCGCTAGCCCTAGCCTGCCGAAACCTACCAGCCGCGAGCATGGGTGGGCCAGACCGAAAAGCATCGTTTACACACCACACTCCGCTCTTTTCCGCTGCGCGCGCATCCCTTCCACGCACGCGCTCTGTAACACCCGCTCCTATTCGTGCGTTACCAGGATTGCGACCACACAGCGCGTAACGTTATGACAAGAACACTACAAAAGCCTGCATCATCTCAGGGCAACCGCTCGAACTACAAGCCGCAGCGCGGCGTCGCGGCGCCCAAGGGGTCCGGGCGAAAGCTACCCGGCATTTCTCTGCCTATCGG
Source organism: Dehalococcoidia bacterium (assembly GCA_965220215.1). Lineage (GTDB taxonomy): Bacteria > Chloroflexota > Dehalococcoidia > SHYD01 > SHYD01 > CBDDEI01. Next base: position 6,845 of record OZ244809.1, on the reverse strand, counting down.
CAAGATTGCCTACGGCATCCTTCTGATAGCTGTGGCGCTGGCTTCCATTGGCCTGGCCTTGGGGTTGGTATTCTTTGTCGTGCCCCTTGTTGTACGCGGCATCCTCAGCCTCCTGGGCTTCGGCGGCTTGGTGCTGCCACCGGCGCTGGCTATCTGGTATGTGCGGGGGCAGCAGCTAGGCACCGAGCGGACACTGCGCACCCACCTGCATCATCTCGTCGGTGCAGCGGTCGGCTTTATCGGCCTACTGGGTCTTGCCGCCGCAATACGGCCTGGGGGCCTCACCTTCTGGGGAGTCTCCTGGGCTGAGGTATCCTACGGCGGCCTCCTGGGCCAGGTCATCCTGGGCACGCCTACCGTCACTGCCGTATCCCGTGCCGCCCTCCTCGTCCTCGCCGGTGTTGCGCTGGCCTATCCGTCAACGCTGCCCCTACTGGGACGTGCGGTCTGGTACGGCGTGCGGCTGGTCTGGGGCCTCGGCTTGCACCGCCACACCTGGCACGGTATCTGTTGGATTGCCGTCATGAGCGTGCAGCTCGTACGCCGTCGTACTACCGGGAGCCGCACCAACAATGTTGTAATCGAGGAAGACCCCTCGCAGTACGATGGCACAGAAGGTCCTCTTTATCGGCATACGGATGACTTTGACGATGAACGCTATGAAGACGGAGGGAACACACGGGATGAAGCAGTAGCGGCGCCTATCCAAAGCACCCTCCTCCCTATTGTCACCCCCACAACCTCCGAAGAGGAGGATGACCTCCTCCCGGCAAACGTATCAGATTGGGACCTCCCTGGATTGGATCTCCTTGACCGCCCGCCTGAGCCGGAAGTGATAGACCAAACGCAGCGCGCCAAGCAGCTGGAAGAGGCGCTGGCCAGCTACGGCGTCGAGGGCAAGGTAGTCCAGATCCATGTGGGCCCCGCAGTCACGCAGTTCGGCGTAGAGCCCGGTTGGGACCACAAGTACCGTGAAGTCCGTGAACGCGATAGCGACGGACGCTTCAAAGTGGACAAGAACGGCGATCCGCTCATGCGTCAGGAAGAGGTCTCCCGCACACGCGTGAAGGTGGAGCGCATCACTAGCCTCTCCAACAACTTGGCCCTGGCACTGGCCGCACCCTCCGTGCGTATGGAGGCTCCTGTGCCCGGCAAGCAAGTAGTGGGCATAGAAGTGCCCAACATCACGCCCGGCCTAGTGCCGCTGCACTCTGTTATCGAAAGTTCTGCCTTCCAACGCCTACGCGCCCGCTCCAAGCTCTCCCTTGCCCTTGGGAAGGCCGTGGCCGGTGACGTGGTGGCGGCAGACCTGACTAGAATGCCACATCTGCTCATCGCTGGGGCCACCGGCAGCGGCAAAAGCGTCTGCATCAACGCCATCGTGACCAGCGTGATGATGCAGGCCACGCCGGACGAGGTCCGCTTCCTGATGATTGACCCCAAACGGGTGGAACTGGTGCCGTATAACTCTATCCCCCATCTCCTTGCGCCGGTGATTGTAGAGCCGGACCGGGTGGTGGGCACCCTCAACTGGGTCATCAAGGAGATGGACAACCGTTACCGCAGCTTTGCCGCGGCGGGCGTGCGGAACATTGAAGGTTATAATCGCAGCCCCAAGGCCGCGGAGCGGATGCCCTACTGGGTGGTCATTATTGATGAGCTAGCCGACCTAATGATGGTCGCACCCTTTGAGGTGGAGCGGGCGCTGTGTCGCCTGGCCCAGCTAGCCAGGGCAACCGGCATCCATCTGGTGGTCGCCACCCAGCGGCCCTCGGTGGACGTCATCACCGGCCTGATCAAGGCCAACTTCCCTACGCGCATCAGCTTTGCCGTTACTTCTTATGTCGATTCCCGCACCATTCTGGACGGCTCCGGCGCTGAGAAGCTCCTAGGGCGAGGCGATATGCTCTACATGGCGACGGACGCCGCCAAGCCGCGCCGCGTTCAGGGAACCTACGTCTCCGATGCCGAGGTGGAGCGCTTGGTGGAGTTCTGGAACAACGAGCGCTACAACCACCTCCGCCCACGCCAGTTTGAGCAAGAGATGGAGGAGGCAGCACAAAGTGCCCCCGGCAAGCAAGACATAGATGATGACGAAGACCTACTGGACCGGGCGCGGGAACTGGCAGACACGGTAGACAACCTCTCCACCTCCCTGCTGCAGCGGCGGCTCCGCATTGGCTACCCTCGGGCAGCCCGCATTATGGAAACCCTCAAAGAAGAGGGCTACGGCTCCACCCCCTTTGACGACCTGCCGTAGTAGCCTTGCGTTTCGCCGCATCTTCCTGTACTGCCTAAGCCTATCCAGCCCTCACAACATCCCACTGATGCGGTAGAATAAGCTTATACTCCTACACTACTACTGGAGGTCTATCGTGTTGCCCATACGCCCGTATCTTGCGACCGTTGCCGCTGCCCTGCTATTGGCTACCGCTTGCTCACTCCCTGGCGCTGCGGTACCATCGAACAGCGCCTGCGCAGGCGAATCCAGTTCAGGAGGAAGTATGCCCAAGAGCTACAATGCACCCCCACCCATGAGCATCGACGCCAGCAAGACGTATGAAGCCATCCTCTGCACCACAGAGGGCGATATCACAGTCCAGCTTCTGCCGGAAGACGCACCCATGACCGTGAACAACTTTGTCTTCCTAGCCAAGGACGACTTCTACGATGGCGTGAAGTTCCACCGCATCATCAAGGATTTCATGGTGCAGACCGGCGACCCTATGGGCACCGGAATGGGCGGCCCCGGCTATAAGTTCCAGGACGAGCCGGTAAACAAGGACTACAAGCCGGGCACTTTAGCGATGGCGAACGCCGGCCCCAACACCAACGGCAGCCAGTTCTTTATCATGCACGGCGACTACTCCGGTCGCCTGCCCAAGAACTACACCATATTTGGTCAGGTGACGGCAGGGCTGGATGTGCTGGACAAAATTGCTAACTCGCCCGTCACGCGCAGTCCCAGCGGTGAGGTGTCCACCCCCACCGAGCTAATCCAAATCAGCGACATCAAGATTATCAAACAGTAGTCCCTTACGGAAACGCATCGCATGCGGGGTGCATCCGGGTTGCCGCCACAAGGAGCGGGCCCCGACATGCACCCCGATCTCTTTGTCATGCACCTTCCCCAGCTCCTTGAGCTGCGGCCAGGGAGCCGGGTGCTGGACGCGGGATGCGGCGGCGGGCGCAACGCCGCCTACCTGACCCACGCCGGCCACCAGGTGCTATGCCTGGACCTCTCTCGTCCAGTGCTTGCGAAGGCGAGGGCTACCGTGCCGCCACTGAAGGGCGCATTCTTGCAAGGGGCAGTCGAGGCGATGCCCGTGGCATCCGATAGCGTCGACCTTGCCCTCTGCACCAGCGTCTTCGAGAGCCTCACCGCAGACCAGGTTGCTGTAGCGGCCCAGGAGTTCACTCGTGTCCTCCGGCCCCACGGTAGCCTGCTGGTTGTGGCTGCGGCCGCCGAGGGCTCCGACGAGAGCTACTCCACAGAAACCTCCGGCGATGCCTCCACCCTCTTCCGGGCGCGCCTCACTACCCAGACGCAGCTGGAGGCATGGTTCGGGGCGTTTCGCTGGTTGGAGTTGCTGAAGCTGGAGGTGAAGGCGCCTACCACTGCTGCGGTGCGCGCTCAGTGGGCTTTAGTTTGCCGGAAGCCTTGAGCTGTGAGAGTCGGCGCGTACTACCTGCACCCCCTCTCTAACTCTCCCCCATCGAGGGGGAGAGAACAATTACGCCTCTTCTCTAGCTCTCCCCCGTCGAGGGGGAGGGAACGAGGATGTCCCCTCCTCAGCGATGGGAAGGGGTGAGGGTGAATAGACTCATGAGTATTCCCTCCTGGCTTCCGCTAGCACTGGTGCTGGCCTTTGGGGCGCTGGCGCGCTTGCCCCACCTGGACACGCCTCCAGTGCCCGTCTTTGATGAGGGGCTCTTCTATCTACCCGCAGCGCGCGCCTTTCTCCAGGGCCTACCGGACCCCACCTTTGAGCATCCGCCCCTGGGCAAAGAGGCCATAGCGCTGGGCATCGCGCTGCTGGGGGACAACCCCTGGGGCTGGCGCGCGCTCTCGGCCGTTGCGGGCGTCGTGGGGCTAGCGCTCAGCTACCGCTTGACCTGGCTGCTATGGCGCTCACATGAGATCGCGTTTCTGGCTGCGGGCCTGCTCTCCCTGGACTTCCTTTGGCTTAGCTTCTCCCGCCTGGCCATGCTCGACATCTTCCAGGCGGTGCTGGTGCTCGCCGCGCTGGTGGCTGCGTGGAGCTATCGCACAGAGGGAGGTCGCGCGTCGCTGCTGGCCTGCGGGCTAGCGCTGGGCCTTGCAACCGCAGTTAAGTGGTCGGGCGCATGGGCGCTACTCCCCGTCCTCCTCGCCCTCGCGCCCACGCATGAGCGTCCTCTCACGCGGGAGCAAACCATCTCCGCGGCGGCGCTCTTTATGGCCGCGAGCACACTAGGCTACGGCGCGCCGTGGCTCTACCATGTGGTGGCGCTGGGCTACGGCCCCGACGAGATCATCGGGCTGCACCAGCAGATGTTGGGCTACCAGCTGCAGGTGGGTGCGGACCGACTCTCCACGGCGGAGCGTCTGTTGGCACCCCTTTCCTGGTTCACCGGCAGCCCCCTGATCTTCACCGCCCGAGAAGACCGCTCTGTGGGAGTGTTGGTAACCAGCAACCCTCTTATCCTGTTGCCAGGACTCCTGTCTGTCCTCTGGCTGCTGAAGCGCGGCTTAACGGCTTTCCGTAGTCCGGAGGTCTTTCTCGCCGTCGCGTTTCTCTCCCTCTATCTGCCCTGGTTCCTGATCCCACGCCTCAAGTACTTTTACTACCTGCTGCCGGGGATGCCTCTCCTCGCCATCGCACTGGCCTACTGTTACTACCGGCTCTGGCAGACCGCGGCGCAGCTAACCGGCTGGCGTCGCAGTCTCGCCATCAGCAGCCTAATGGCCTTCCTGGCCGTAACCGCCGCCCTCTTTGTCGGCGCCTTTCCCGCGCTCTCCGGCTATTGGAGCAGACCTTAATCCGTCCCGTGCGCTAAGATAACCCAACACTACGGAGGAGCGATCATCATGACCATCGATAACCGGGGACTAACGGACAAGGATGTCCTGAGCTATATGGACTCCCTGTCCAACTGGGGCAAGTGGGGTCCGGAAGACCAACTTGGCGCGCTCAACTACCTCACGGAGGCCAAACGCCAGCAGGCCTCCTCATTCATCCAGGACGGCCACGTAGTGTCTCTGGCGTTGCCCCTCTCCAATGTCCCCAGCAAGATGAACGCCCGCCCAGCGGTCCACCTGATGCTGAGCACCGGCGATAACCCGGCCTCCACCGCATCCATGGACTTTGTGGGCGTGGCCTATCACGGCTACGCCACCAGCCACATCGACGCGCTCTGCCACATCTTCTGGCAGGGCAAGATGTACAACGGCTTCCCTTCCTCCGAGGTGCGGGTGGACGGCGCTCACAAGAACGCCATAGACAACGCGCTGACCAAGGTGGTGGGCCGCGGCATCCTGCTGGACATCCCTCCGGTCAAAGGCAAGGACTGGCTTGAGCCGGGCGAGGCGATCTACATAGAAGACCTAGAGGAGGCGGAGCGACGCCAGAGAGTCACGGTGGGCGAAGGCGACATCCTCCTAGTGCGCACCGGTCGCCACAAGCGGGGCCGCTCCCTGGGCGACTACGATCCAGATCCCGCGACGCGTGCGGGGCTCCACGCCTCGGTGCTGCCGTGGATGTTCGAGCGACGCATCGCGGTGCTGGGCAGCGACGGCACGTCGGACGTAGTGCCCTCAGGCTTCCCTAGCATCGCGCAGCCGTGGCACCTGGTGGCCATCGTTGCTATGGGCATTCACCTGCTGGACAACCACGATTTCGAGGCCCTGGCTCATGCGTGCGCCGATCGCAGCCGCTACGAGTTCTTTTGCATCACTGCGCCGCTTTTCTTACCGCGCGGCACCGGTTCTCCCACCAACGGCCTCGCCGTCTTCTAGCGTTCGATAATGTAGTGAAATAGAGGCGCGTGAGTCGTTGCCGCTCCCGGGGTAGGCTATCGCAGTAAGACCCTGGGGAGGTTTAGCCATATCGCTGCACATGATGCAAGTGCTGCCTTCACCCCCTCTCTAACTCTCCCCCATCGAGAGGCTTTGCACAAAAACCTCTCGATACTCAAAAGGAAGGATATTTTGTAACAACTTGACGCTCCCACAACCCCATCCTCATACTACGGTCTGTCACAGCGATCGGGACGATCTATAAGGGTCTGGAGTAGAGATAGGGACTATCTTCTATGCTCCCTTGCTAGCCCATGTAGGTTACTGACGGCTGCTGCAGGTAGTCACTATCCTATACCACAAGAGAGCACCTTTATGCGCAAGGTAGTCGTCCACGTCGTATTTCTTCTCTTAGTCGGCGCGATGCTGTCATGCGGGTCACCAAGTAGAGACGCTGTAGTCCCCACTGCAATAGTTATAGTAGTCACTGCAACGCCTTCTGAGCCTGCCAGTCCTACTCCACCTACGTCATCTCCCACGCCGGTCCCTATCGTTCCTTCACCCACTCCATCCAATACGCCCACCCCTGCTCCTACGGAAACTCCGGCTCCTCCCACGCTAACTCCTTCTCCCACGCTAACTCCTTCTCCAACGCTAACCCCTCTGCCCACGAGCACGCCCTTCCCGACGGCGGTGCCTTCCGTGTGGCGGATGAAGAGTACAGTGGACTCCTTAACAGATGAGCGAATGGTCTTATTTGCTACTGATGCTACAGACCATACCGTACCGGCCCTATTCCGTACGCCTCAGCTAGTCATCCAGTGTTCTTCTAACGGCCCTAATGCTG